>CANMSE010000001.1 GCA_947500555.1 uncultured Fulvivirga sp.
GATAGTTCACCCTGTCAGTTTTTTCATCTCAAGTAAACCATCTTATTGAAATAATACAACTCGGTAAACCTAAAGGAAATGACGTTTAATGTTGTTCCATTATTATGAAGAATAAATCAGCTTCAGTAATTCTCGATAATGAACTATTATTGCATCCTTCAGTTTTTAAATTAACTATGGCAGAAAAATCTCATTGGACAGGATCGGACAAATACCTTTGTGATCCTGCATTAGCGCAGGCATTTCATATGGCAAGAACGCTAGGAATGCCCTTACTGATTGAAGGAGAACCTGGAACGGGTAAGACAGACCTTCCAATTAACTATGCAGAAGACAGAGGGCTCGATCTTGAAGTATATCCTGTAGGTTCCAAAAGTAACGTGGAGCAATTTGTGGCTCGCTTTGATCATGTCAAGTATTTGAGGGACTCACAAATAGAAATTCTAAATGCGCAACGAGAAGAAAAAGGATTAGAAAGTAAACTAAGCACAGGAGATAGGAATCCTGAATCTTTAGCTGACTATGTGGTAAAAGGTCCTGCAGCCATAGCCTACAGCAAACCAAATTCCGTATTGTTAATTGATGAAATTGATAAAGCACCAAGAGAATTTCCTAATGATCTACTCTATGCTTTAAGTCATCGGAAATTTATCATGCCGGAGTCCGGTGAAGTGATTGAAATATCAGAAGAGGACATGCCTGCTATTGTTATTACTTCGAATCGTGAGCAGGAATTGCCTACTGCTTTTAAAGGAAGGTGCATTTATCATTACATCGACTTTCCTGACAAAGAAGTAATGGAAAAAATCATAGAAAAACATCATCCTAAAATTGATGAACAAGTAGTACGGGTAGCACTAGATGTGTTTTATCACTTACGAAGGTTAGGGCTAGAAAGGGCTCCTACTACTCGTGAAATACTTAACTGGTTAAAGTATATGAGTGATATAGCTCCAAAAAAAGCAATGAAGAAAATTGAAGGGTTAGAGGGTATAGGAGCACTGATTAAAACTCAAACTGATATGGAAAGAGTTAATAGAATACTTGGAGCAAGTGAGGGGACTTTTGGAGGGTCAAGGTTAAACTAATATGCTCAGCTCTCTCCCGGAACGATTTCGAGCTCATGGTCTAAAAGCAGATGTTCGCACATTGCTTTTACTTCGCAAAGCCATGCAACGCGGGTTAGTGAAAACACTTGGAGACATTCACAATGTATTGAAAGGGATAGTGGTAAAAGAACCAGCGGATATGGGTCCTTTTGCTAAAGCCTACTACGAATATTTTCTGCATGTCCCTATCAAGCCTGGTCAAACACTGGAAGATGCTATTCTACGTTCTGAAACCTTTGCAAAATGGAAGACCCAGTTTCTGGATGAAGCAGATCGCGATTTTACCGATGAAGAACTGGTCAACACTTTCCTTGATGAAGTTCACCTGACCAGCTATGATATAAAAGAAGTGATTTCTGGTAAAGAAATATGGGACAAGGACAACCCTGACCAGGAAGATGATGATGGAGTCGATAATGATATTGATCCTCAGGAACGTGTGTTGGATAAAATGGCTGATTACTCCGACTTGAGTTTAGAGGAATTGCTAGAGCGTATGGAAAAAGTTCGTCAGCAGCAGAAAACCAAACATGGTGGTGGTAGTCATTGGATTGGCACAGGAGGAATTTCACCCTATGGTCACGGAGGAGCCGCCAAAAATGGTATCCGCGTTGGTGGTCAGGGAGGTGGAAAAATGGCTCGTAAGGTTATGGGTGATAAAAACTACTTCCCATTCGATCGGGATGCACTACTAAATGATAATAATGTAGATGCAGCATTGGCTTCCATTAAAGGAGTGATCGAAGAAAGTGCTACTGAAAAGCTGGATATTCCTCAGACTATCAAATCAGGGCTTAAACGTGGCGGGCTTTTTATTCCTGAATTGTCGAGCGAAAAAAATGAAGAGTTAAAGGTCATAGTACTTATAGATAATGGTGGCTATTCCATGGCACCTTATGTGCGAAGTGTGCAAAATCTGTTCAGGAAAATGAAAACACGATTCGCTCATGATTTGGAAGTGTACTACTTCCATAATACCATTTATAACAAGGTTTATGTTGATGAACGGAGAACCAAATCAATTTCTATAGAAAAGCTCCTAATGCACAGTAAATCTTACCGGGTTTTCTTTATCGGAGATGCAGCCATGGCACCTTATGAGTTAAATTCTACCAGTATCAAAAACATAAAAGCCATTGTAGAAAAGTTTAAAAAGTCGGTTTGGCTCAACCCGGAGCCATTACGTTATTGGCCACATACCTACACCATTCAGGTAATTAAAGAACTTGTTCCGATGTTTCCCTTAACTCCCGCAGGAATAGAGCGTGCGGTAAGAGCAATGAATAAGAAAAGCATAGAGAGTTAGACGTTGAACAGGAACTTTCTTAAAAAGTCTGAATTAACAACTCAAGTCATTCTGACGTAGGAAGAATCTAACTCAGTTAATACATAATACTAATTAACTCGCGAGATCCTTCGTAACCTCAGGATGACAGCCTTTTTAAGAAAGTTTCCTTATCTAAACGACTTTAGATTTTTACATCCACTATAGACTCAATGGGAATAACCATCCCACCCTTAATCATGATATACTTCTCGGATACTGCCCAAATAGTAGCTTCCGTTTCCATGTAATGACCGTCCTCATTGTAAAACTGAATAAGTACATGGCTTTTATAAAGATTTCCAAGCCTAAGCGCACGCTGCAGATTGTACCTGAGTACAGACCGGCTTCCCTTTTCTAAGTTTAAATTTCTTCCAAACGATATTGAATTGAGTTGAGATTTATCAACTCTGGTGATAGTATTTACCTGCATTGTTAAGATTTTTAATGATTGAATAAAAAGTATTCGAAAGGTCCATTAAGAATCAGTCGCAGAGTTTTAGCGACAGGTAAAGAAGAAAAAGTTTCTGATCATTTCGAATCAGTTTTGAGTTTTCTTCAGGTAATTGTAGTTGATGGTTGTAATTAAAGGTTGATTGGGTAATGAATAAAGATTCCTTCTTTTCCTGAACTTCTTCGGAGATCAGTACATATTCTTCAATGGTCTCAATCTTTTCAGTTACACTTTCTTCCGCAACTACTGGTGCCGAACAAAGTGCCATTACCAATAATGGTATTATGAACCTGAAGATTGTACTATTAGCCCTATTCACAATTGAAAACACCACCAACTATTATTTTAAAAAAATGTAACGTGTGCGGACATAATTTTGTTATATGCTAGTTTATAAAAATTTATAACTGCTAAAGTTAGAATTATCCATATTTCAAGATAATTTGAGGCTAGATACTTTGTTCATTTATCTAAAAAAAGTATCCATGTAATCTCAAGCATTCTCCATATAAGGAACGGCTAGTGATAATCCAAAAATTATGATTAAGGATGCAGGACACTTTTACAAGAAGAGAAAGGCGAAGAGATTGCAGATTATATTAATAAATTTATATAAGGGAAATTAGGGTTAGGTTCCTAAAACCAAAAGTTAAAGACTAAATCAGATTTACTATGAAATCATTAATTGCTACAGTTCTGGTATTCCTTATTAGCTTAAATTATTGCCTGGGTCAGAATGGGGATCCTAAAAAAGAGCTTACTGATATGGTAAATGAATTTCTCAATAAAGTCGATTCGGAAGAAATGCATGATCGATTTTGGGCCGAAGATCTCACTTATACAAGCTCGGCAGGAAAGAGATTTGGGAAAGATACGATCATGTCCGGCTTCAAATCCAACGATGATTCCGAAACCGACAATACCCCCTCCTATTCTGCCGAAGATATAGAAATAAAGCTTTTTGATAATATAGCTGTAGTTGCTTTCAAATTAGTAAGTCTCACTGCCGAAGGAACACTTACCGAATATCTAAACAGCGGTACTTTTGCTAAAAGAAAGGGGCAATGGAAAGTAGTGAATTGGCAGGCCACTAAGATTCCTTCTGAATAATTGATAAAGTATCAATCCCACTCAGCCTAAAAAAAGAATTAGTAGAATGGATTGACCGAATATGAATAAGCTTTAATTTTATATCTACTTAAGAAATCATATGAACGACCTAAAGAATTTAGCCGAAAGTCTTCCTCTCGATATTCAAATCCTAAAAGTGATTGAAACAGTCGTCATCTTATTAGTCTTTCTGTTGATCAAGTCAATTGCCTCAAAAGTCATTGACAGAGCGGCAATTAAATTTGATTATGAAAAGGTTCGAGCTAAAGTCATCAAGAAATTAATCAATATAGTTGCCCTTATTCTAGTGGCGATCATATTACTTGCCATTTGGGGTATCAAACAGACGGAGATAACAGTTTTTGTTTCCTCTATGCTAACGGTCTTAGGTATTGCTTTTTTTGCACAATGGTCGATTTTATCAAATATAACTTCATCAGTTATAATCTTTTTTAATCATCCAATAACCGTAGGGGACAACCTCACGATAATGGACAAAGATTATGAGATTGAGGGCAAAATAAGTGATATAGGTATCTTCTTTATTACTATCAAAACGACCAAGGGAGAATTGGTGTCAACACCCAGCTCTGTATTTATGCAAAAAATGGTTAAGCGGAATCATTAATTAGTATTTCAATGAAATGTCTTCTTTCATTTTCTATTATTATCTTTTGTGCCACGAGCATTTTTTCACAATCTAAATTTGAACGTGAGTATAAAGTGCAAGAAAGTGATGTTCCGCAGAGAGCCTTACAATTTCTTGATCAGCTAGGTACAGAACAAAAAGTAAAATGGTATGCTGAAGAAAGCCAAGATGGTAAATCCTTTGAAGCTAAGACGATAAAGAAAAGTAAATTATTCAGTATAGAGTTTGATACACTAGGCGCCCTACAAGATGTTGAAATAGAAATTGAAGAAAGTGAAATACCGAAAATGGTATTTACTAACCTTTGTAAGCATCTTGATTCTATATTTTTAGACTATAAATTCAGAAAAATTCAGTTGCAGTATTCTGGTCCTGATCAAGTAATTATCGATGCCATTCAAAGAGAAACAATTAGTTCAACACTTACTACCAAATATGAAATCATAACCAAAGGTAGGAATGAAAGTGGAACTCAACTCTATGAGATCACCTTTGATAAAAATGGGGAAATGATAAAAAAAGCAGTTATAGTTTTTAAGAGTTCTGATCATCTTGAATATTAGAGTAGCCTTTTATTTTTACCTCTTTTTCAGTTTTTTGGTAGTTAAAGGTTTTGGACAAGACAGCTATCGAATTGGGACCCTGCCAAGCGTGAACTTAAATAAAACTCTTTCTGATGAATGGAAGGTAAACGCTAATTGGCAGTCAAGGCAGGTTTACAAAACCGGAACCTTTCAAGAGTCTTCTGAATCAAAATTTGACTACGTTCTCAACGACTTTACCTTTCTGGGGTCAAAAAATGTTGGATTAAACAACTCTTTTGCGGCTGGCTTCTTAATTCGTGTTGAGGGTGACCAGATCATTTATCGAACCATTCAGCAGTTCGCAGTGGTCAAACGATATTCCTCTTTTCGACTGGCACATCGACTGTCTACCGATCAAACTTTTGAGGAAAATGAGAAAACCGAGTTTAGGTTCAGATATAGATTAACTGGAGAAATTCCACTAAATGGACAAAGCGTAGATCAAGGAGAGTTTTACCTAAAGGTGAATCACGAATATCTCAATTCATTGCAAGGTGATGAGTATGATATGGAAATAAGACTAATTCCATTCATTGGCTATTCGCTGAATGCCAAAAATAAATTTGAACTAGGACTTGATTATCGCATCAATTCATTCATCGATAATGAATCAAGCAGCAGTTTCTGGCTGGCTATCAATTGGTATTACAAATTATAGGTTAGAGTAGTTTATGCCACTAATTCCTTGGTCACAGCAACCTGGGGAATTTCAAAAGTCACCTTCGTTCCTTCACCTTCAACAGATTCTATTTTAATGTCTCCTTGCAATTTATCTACTGTTTCCTTCACAATATACAACCCAAGACCCGAACCAGCCCCATCATCGGTAGCTCGATAAAACATATCACAAACTTTATCAAGGTGTTCCTTTGAAATACCTCGACCGTTATCCTCCACAGTCAATACTGCCTTTCTATTTTTAATACTGACATCTACGTTGATTATTGGATCACGTCCATTTCTGTACCTAATAGCGTTTGAAATTAGGTTATTGAGTATGACCTTAATACGCCAAGGATCGCAGTAAAATGGTTTGTCTTGATTTATGTTGACAACACGTTCTACCTGCTGTCCCGTGGTGGTTGAATATTTTAATTGCTCAAAAGTGTCATCTATTATCTGTTCAAAAGAAATACGTTCACGCTTTATATCAAGTCTTGAATTTCTCGACTGATCCAGGATTTCTTTGATAAAATCATCCTGCTGCATCGCGCTGTTATTTATCATATCAAAATAGACATCCTTCATGCTATTGTCTTTTTCATTTTTAGCTAGATTAATTATTCCGAGAACAGAAGCAATCGGTGCCCGCAAATCATGAGATACGCTATATACAAAATTGTCAAGTTCTACATTGCGCTTACTTAGTTCTTCATTCGATTTTTGCAATGACTCTTCGGCCTTCTTCCGTGTGTCAATCTGACTATCCAATTCTTTGGTTCTGGCCTTAACCATCTCTTCCAGATTTTCATTAAACTTCAATAAGTTATCCTCAGCGACACTCCTTTCATGCACAGTCGAAGCTAGTATAATAGTAGTAATGCTTATAACTCCAATGAAAATTTGTAGAAGTAGCATAGAACTATAGGATTCCCCTAAAACAAAAGGGCCAATCTGAAGTGTAGTACTGTAGATTGCCAATATTGAAACCACCAGCACCGCTGACATGGAAACTACCAATGGAAAACGAAATGCAAGCCATAAGAGAAATGGCAATACCATAAATGGAAGTGCTCTGATAAATGCCTCATCAACAACTTGTATCTGAAGAAGAAAAATCAGTGTAAGTGCTGCCAGGCAAAATAGAACTATTTCCAACGTTTTCTCCAATGAGAAACTAACCTGATACTTTCTGAAAATAGAGAGTATAAAAGGGGTGAACAATAGAATACCAACAACATTTCCTACCCACATTGAAAGCCATGTTTTCAGATAGGCATCTGTCCCAATTACACCATTGGCCGAAAGACTAAAAGACCCAATACCAGAACCTAAAAAAGCGATTAGAATAGCAATGAATAAAAACCTGAAGGCATTTTTAGTTTCTTCAAACGGATAAGAGGTCTTTATCCAGGTCTTTACAAGGTAGTTGCCAATAACAGCTTCGAGAGTGCTTCCGACAGCAATAAATGATGAAATTGCAATTATCGTATGAGCAGGCACTTCAGGCATATTCCAGAAAGCCATGACATTTGCAATTAGTGCTCCAATGGTTATTCCCGGCCAGGACTTTCGACCCAGCAATATGATTAGTGCAAAAGCCACTCCAGAAGGGGGCCATGCCGGTAGTGCATCAGTTCCTTCGAATGCCAAAAAGTAGCCAAAAACAGCCGCCAGATAATAAACGACAGCTACTACAACTATTTTTAAGTCAAGATTATACTTGGATAGAAAGGTTAAAGTCATGATTTAAGGCAATGATGGTAAGGTAAATATTGTCATTACGCTATATAACCGCCTAAGCAATTAATTAAAGTGACTATATCAGCGATAAAGTGACATTTTTTACGATAAAGGAACTTTTGAGCTTCTTACAAATACATTCAATACAATGAGAGTTAACAGATGGTTATAGTTTAAAGAGCTAACCAGATGACTTTTGACAATCATTTTTTCATAATACCATTGTATAAAAAGAAATATATGGCATATTTACCCCACGAATGAAAAACACGACAATTCATACAACTTATTTCAGCTTTTACTTTTTTTACTTTAAGTAACTAAAGGGAGGCACGTTGTATCTGATATAGAATAAAAAGCCTCCTAATTGGAGGCTTTTTTTATGAGTCAGTTTTCGGTTCGGTATTGCAGGGAAAGAAGCATCTAAATGTTTGGGTGAGTTCAAAAAAAGGAAGATGACAAAGACGATAGATACATTGGTCAAACATAAAATTGCCATTCAGGGTTATGAAGGCAGTTTTCATCAGATAGCGGCCGAAGGTTATTTCCATGAATCTATTGATATAGTTCCTTGCAGGTCATTCTCAGAACTAGCACATAAGTGCAGCGATCCGAACCAAATAGATGCTGCAATGATGGCCATAGAAAATTCTATTGCAGGTAGCATTCTCTCCAATTACCAATTACTGCAAGAAGAAAATCTACATATTCAAGGAGAGATATATCTACAAATCGGTCAACACCTTATGACATTGCCTGGTCAGAGATTGGAAGACATTCAGGAAGTCCGCTCACACCCAATGGCTATCTATCAATGTCGTCAGTTTTTAAGAACTATGTCAAATGCCTCTGTAGTAGAAACTGAAGACACTGCACTGAGTGCCAAGCAAGTGAGTGAAGAAAATCTCAAAGGTGTAGCAGCCATAGCCAGTAAAAAGGCAGCTGAACTGTATAATCTGGAAATTCTAGCAAAGAATATTGAAGCTGTTCATAATAATTATACCCGATTTTTAGTATTAGGCAGGGAGCCTAATGATATTGATAGATCTGCTAATAAAGCTTCATTATATTTTGGCGTAAAACATGAACCTGGCAGTTTGGCTAAAGCACTGACCGCTATGGCCGAAGCAAATGTAAACGTTACCAAAATTCAGTCGTTTCCTGTTATCAAAAAAGAATGGGAGTATTACTTTCATTTGGATGTTGAATTTGATTCATTGAATCAGTATAAAGCTGTTTTGGAAGCAATAGAAACCAACAGCAACAGGCTGCGAGTATTAGGTGTTTATAAAAAAGGTGTAACCCTATGATACAAGTCGCAGATAGAATAGGAAACGTTGAGGAATATTACTTCTCCAGGAAGTTGAGAGAAATCGCTGGATTAAGAAATGAGGGGAAAGATATAATCAATCTTGGAATAGGAAGTCCGGACTTACCCCCGCATCCTTCTGTTATAAATAAACTGAATAATACAGCTCAGAATGATGGAGTCCATAGCTACCAAAGCTATAAAGGCATTCCTGAGTTAAGACAAGCATTTTCAAACTGGTACAATAGGCATTATAACGTTTCAATTGATCCTGAAAATGAAATCTTACCGCTGATCGGGTCGAAGGAAGGTATCATGCACATTTCCATGACCTATCTAAATGCGGGTGATGAAGTATTGGTTCCCAATCCGGGCTATCCGGCATACTCGGCCACAGCTAAATTGACCGGGGCAACCTGCCGTCATTACGAGTTGCAGTCCACTAAAAACTGGCAGCCTGATTTGGAAGAGCTTGCGAAAAGTGACTTATCCAAAGTGAAATTAATGTGGGTTAACTATCCCAATATGCCCACAGGTGCGAATGCCGCTACCACTCTTTTTAAAGAACTGCAAGCATTTGGCGAGGCTCATGAAATTCTGATCTGCAATGACAATCCTTACAGCTTTATACTTAATGAGGAGCCATTAAGTTTCTTAAGTGTTGGAATATCAGCGCATACATTGGAATTAAACTCTTTAAGTAAATCTCATAATATGGCTGGCTGGCGTGTGGGAATGATAGCTGCTCAAAAGCAACATATCGATAACATATTACGATTTAAAAGTAATATGGACTCCGGTATGTTTTTACCGGTACAGCAAGCTGCTATTGAAGCGCTTGGTCTGTCTACAGATTGGTACGAAAACCAAAATAAGTTGTATAAGCAACGTAGAAATGTTGTCTATCAAATTATGGATGAACTGCATTGCATCTATGATAAAAGTCAAGTAGGCATGTTTGTATGGGCAAAAGTAAACTCAAAAATCAGCCATGTGGCTGATTGGATAGACTCCATTATGTACAAGGCAGAAGTATTCATTACACCAGGGTTCATTTTTGGTGATCAAGGTGATCGATACATTCGAATTTCACTTTGTGCTGATGAATCAGTTTTTAAGGAAGCATTAAATAGAATAAAGATTAATAAAAATAAAATATGATAGTTACGGTAATAGGAACAGGCCTGATTGGTGGTTCAATGGCATTGGACCTAAAGAAGCGAAAAGTGGCCACTAAAGTGCTTGGTGTAGACAAAGATCAAACCCACCTGGATAAGGCGTTGGAGATGGGCATAATTGAGGAAGCCAGGGAACTAGAGGAAGCTGTAAGTACTTCTGACCTCGTAATATTAGCCATTCCGGTAGATCATGCCCCTCAGGTGTTGAACACTATTTTGGATAATCTCAACCCAGATGCAACAGTCATAGATGTTGGGTCCATAAAAGCCAATATATGCGCTGCTGCAGACCTACATTCTAAAAGAGAACAATTCGTAGCGTGTCACCCAATGGCCGGAACAGAGTTCTCAGGTCCTGATGCCGCTCATTATTACCTATTTGACGGTAAGGCCAATGTGATCTGTGATGCAGAAAAAAGCAGCAAGAATGCTCTCAGCACAGTAGAAACTGTTTTCAATGCACTGAAAATGAATAGCATTCATATGAATGCCGTGGAGCATGATCGCCATATCGCTTATGTATCTCACCTTTCTCATATTACCTCTTTCACACTTGGATTGACGGTCCTGGATATTGAGAAGGATGAAAAAAGTATTTTCAATATGGCCAGTACGGGTTTTGCCTCCACCGTGCGTTTAGCAAAGAGTTCACCTGATATGTGGGCTCCAATCTTCCATGAAAATAAAGAGAACCTTGTCACTGCCATTGATGCCTATATGGAAAAGTTGCAGGCCTTCAAAAAGATGATTCAGGATGAACAACAAGATGGTACTCATGCTAATATCGCTTCGGCAAACGAGATAAAAAGAATATTAGAAGGTATTGAACTAAGAGGAAAAGAAGCTACTTTAAATACATTGTAATGGAAGCACTTAAAAATTTACCCCCTATGACAGAATGGTTTCCTGACCTAAAGAGACCGATAGTAATTAGCGGCCCATGTAGTGCCGAAACGGAAGAACAGGTATTGGAAACTTGCAAAAGATTAGCAGCCACTGGTACGGTTGATATGCTACGTGCAGGTATATGGAAACCACGAACGAGGCCCAACAACTTCGAAGGTATCGGTAGCATTGGGTTGAAATGGCTTCATAAAGCCAAGGTGGCTACGGGTTTACCTATAACCACAGAAGTAGCTACTGCCGCTCATGTTCAGGAAGCATTAAAACACGGAGTAGATGTCCTATGGATTGGAGCAAGAACTACTGTAAACCCCTTCTCAGTTCAGGAAGTGGCTGACGCTCTGAAGGGAGTGGATATTCCGGTTCTAATTAAAAATCCCATCAATGCAGATCTTGATTTATGGATTGGTGCGATCGAAAGAGTTCAGCAGGCTGGTGTTAGTCAGATTGGAGCAATACATCGTGGTTTTGCAAAATATGGTGAAAAACAGTACCGAAATGCTCCTCAATGGCAGTTACCAATCGAACTAAAAAGGCGCTTTCCTAATCTACCCATGATCTGCGACCCTAGTCATATATGTGGTAATCGACATATGTTACAAGAAGTATCTCAGGAAGCACTAGATCTCAATTATGATGGTGTCATGATAGAATCTCACATTGATCCGGACAATGCATGGAGTGATGCCAAACAACAGGTAGTGCCGGAAAGAGTAGCTGAAATGATCAATGATCTGGTACTTCGAAATAACTTACCTCAAAACGGAGAAGCTTCCGGCTTATCCGCTTTTCGTAATCAGATCGATTTATATGATCAGGAGATTATGAATTTATTTGCACAACGAATGGGTGTAGCTCAGAAAATTGGTGAGTTTAAAAAGGAAAATAACATGTCCATTCTGCAGACTAAACGCTGGGAAGAAATACTGGGCAACGCTTTTAAAAAAGGTCGAAAATTAGGTCTTAGTGAAGCCTTTATTGAAAAATACCTTAAAGCGGTACACCAGGAATCCATCGATCAACAGAATGCTGTGATGAATAAGAAGTAAAGTCTACCTAATACTTGTATGATCTGAAACTCTATACTGTGATATAGCAGTTATTTGTATATTGTAATTGATGGATACAGAGAAATCGTTTAAAGAGCTCGCTGATCACTTTTTCAGAAAGGAATATGGAAAAATAGTATCTGTCATCACGGGATATCTTGGTACAGATCACGTTGAGACAGCCGAAGATATAGTACAGGAGGCTCTTCTCAATGCTTATCATAGCTGGCAACATAAAGGGATTCCGGAAAATCCACAAGCCTGGTTGTATACTGCAGCCAAAAATCTGACCCTTAATAGTCTAAAAAGAGGAAAGTACGCTGAGACCTACAAGAAAAGTATTAGAGGTAAAGAGGCTAAATCAATTGAGCTTGAGTTTACTGATCAATTGATAAAAGATGAACAGCTAAGAATGATGTTCGTCTGTTGTGATTCATCTATTGCCGAAAATTCACAAATAACTTTAATCCTCAAAATTCTCTGTGGGTTTAGCATTACAGAAATAGCCAATGTCTTTTTTACTTCCAAAGAAACCATCAATAAACGATTGGTCAGAGGTCGTAAACAACTACGCGATAATCCTATTTCTTTCGAGCACTTGGAAAATATAAAGGATACCCTTCCTATCGTACTCAAAACCATTTACCTCCTCTTTACTGAAGGCTACAGCCCTTCACAAAAAGATGAGTTGATACGATATGATCTTTGCCTGGAAGCCATAAGATTAGGAGAGCTTTTGATTTCCAATGATCTAATCACTGATAAAGCTGATAGTTATTCATTACTCGCCTTGATGTATTTTAATGCCTCTCGTTTTGATGCTCGCATGAATGACGACAACATGATTGTTGAGCTTGAGCAACAGGATCGAAGTAAATGGAATAAATCCTTTGTTAATAAAGGTTCTCAATATCTTCAATATGCCATGGAAGGGAACAGAACTTCTATCTACCTTATTCTCGCCACTATTTCTGCTAATCACTGTGTTGCAGCTAGTTTCAACAAGACGAATTGGGTGCAAATCTTATCCTTATATGACGACCTTATCGCTATCGAGGACTCCCCAATTGCCAGGTTAAATAGAGCCGTAGCTCTGGCCAAAGTAAAAGGAAATGATTTGGCCGTTGACGAATTGATAGATCTTGAAACTCAATCAGATATCGGCTCATACTATCTTTTTCACACCACTTTGGGTTATTTATATAAAGAGGGGAATGAAGATAAAAAAGCTATTTTAAGTTATCAAAAGGCCATTTCTCTCACTACCAATGAGCGTGACAAAAAGCTAATTCAAAAAAAGTTAATGGATGTTGTCCCTATTCTCTGATCTCAGTTTTTGTAGGGGTATATTATTCATTTAAAATATTAAATCATGAAAGAGTTTTTATTATTAATTAAAAGCGAAGAAGAGCCAAAGGCCGATTTATCTCCAGAGCAATTGCAGCAGCATATAGAAAAAGTAGGCAGCTTCATTAAGCGACTAACTGAAGAAGGGAGAATGAAATCTGCCCAGCCATTGGAAATGGAGGGGAGAATTTTGTCGTACAAAAACGGACAAATTGTTGATGGTCCATACAATGAGACCAAGGAGATTGTCTCTGGGTACTATCATCTACTAGCCAAAGATTTAGACGAAGCTATTGAAATTGCTAAAGGCGACCCACGCTTTGAAGAAGGTATTTGGAGAATGGAAGTCCGCCCTATTAAAAAGGTGACAGGTATCAATTAGAATTCATTAAGGGGTTGCAACTCTTTGCGGCCTCTTTTTTTTACACTTGCAAAGTGGGTGCGTATCAGATAGCTTTATTGAAAATAAGCTCACCCTCCACATGAAAGACATATTCAAAACCTATCGCCCTGATGGATTTAGCACCGTAAATGGTTATTTATTTGTGGAAAATCCTGTTGAAGAAATTGATTTCCTTAAGTCTGCCTTTTATGCCGAAGAGATCGGACGTACAATCAATCCAAATGATGAAACCATTGCCAATTGCATTTTAAAGATTGGCGATTCTTGTTTTATGATTAGTCAGGCCAACGGGCCATTCCTTAATATGCGTGCTGCCTTTTATCTATTTGTTGATGATGTTGACGAAATTCATAAACGGGCGTTAGAGTATGGAGCAATAGTAGAATTTGACCCCGCAGATATGGATTATGGCGACCGACAGTCTGGTGTTGTAGACCCTAGTGGTAACTACTGGTGGATTTCAAAAAGACTGGTTCAGAACGGTTATCAAGACTAGTGAGCAGCCCTTCTTTTCATCTCCAAAATTGCAACTATTTATATAATTTTTTAACTATTTTAGTATTCATCCGTTTTCAAGCGACAACAAATACCTACAAGCATTTACAAATAAAAAGGTGCTGATAGCCGGATGTTAGTAGCAAAATTTCGAATAAGCAAATGACTCCTGATAATTCAAGAAAAGTCTACTATTTAGCTACTGATTTTCAATCAAACACACCTGAATCATGGACAATCTTGCTAGATTACATACTCCCAAAGGCAGAATTTATTGAATTCAATATTCTCTATAGAACAAAGGAACTTGATTCAATGATTGAACCATTAAGTGATGACATAATTGAGTTTGACAAGAAGAAGTCAAAAATCTACGAAAAGAATTATGTCCGCTTTAAAAACTCTCCCAATGTAGAGGAATTTGTTAGAGGTCGTGGGTTCAATGATTGGCTTAACTCACCACTTGAAGACCCTTCATTTTATATTAAGGAAAAGGAAACACTTGCTACTATTACTCATGAGGGAATGGTTATTATGGAACTTCTGGAAAAGACAAGGAGAATGTTTCAAGCGCAAGGTGTTAATTTTGAACATAAATATTAAGCTGCTGACAAGCTGTAAAAGCGCATTAGGGCTTCACCGCGCGAAGTCCTAAAATGCTTTAGTGCGGTTCGGCCGCACGTTTTGGGTCAGTATTTCACATCCACTTTCATCTCTTATCTTGTGGACTACTTGTAATGACGGGGCGTTTCAAGCTGCTTGTATCTCGACCTGCCTCCGGCAGGTAGGCTAGGTTCTAAACCCAAATCGTGCTAGTTTTATCTCCAGTAAAACAAAAGAACAAACGCGCCTTACAGGGGCGTTACCACACATAAATCGTACTCATGAATAAATTTATCCTGTTTGGTATTCTAACACTATCAATTCAGCAATTAACGATTGCTCAAGAATCTTCTAAACCCGAAGACCTTTTAAAGGAGTTAGCTGAACTTCTGGTAACAAACAATAAAACCGAATTCTTAAACAGGTTCAGTCCAACAAAGGAGGATTTGCTTGAATTTTCCTATGGTAAAAAAGCCGATAAAGTCAAGAAAAAAGAAAAGTCTGGATTTTATGATAGTGTAGAACCTGCAATTGGAATGCTCAAAAATAATCTTAATTCCTCATTTGATTTCGTTTACAACAAAGTTACGATAAAGGAGTTTTCTAAGGTCGACTCAATAGAAATAAAAAAATCCACTCAATCCAAGATTGGCGAAACAGACGTGCAGAACTTTTACTTTGTTATCGCAGACGGTTCAACTGAATTTAAGGTTGAACTTCTAGGACTATATCAAACTTCAAGAGGCTGGATAATTATGACGGATATTGCCCCCGGATATTTTTAGAACGCAGCAAAACGTGTGGTAACATATGCTAGCAAGAATGCGCCAACTGCCACTTTACAGACTTCAGTGCTAACTTCACCATGAATCAGCCGCTGAGAAACTGAAGTGCTTTCTACTGACTTCTGCTCGCAGGATTTTTCTCCTTTCTAAACGCAGTGCTTTCTGATACTTTGGATGCACCAACAGATTTCACTATTTTGCTACTTCAATCCAAGTGTGGGCACACGCCTCATACATAGACGTTACCCTCAATTGGAAAAATGAACATGAAGAAATTTGTACCAATTGCAATAGTAGTATTCCTAATGATTTTCTTCGGGTTGTTAATCTATGCTTCCTTAACCTCTGATAGTGTAAATGAAATTAAAACAGAACTTACTCAATTGGATGCTGAAGAAGTAAACTCAGTAATTATTGAACCAGTGAATCTAGATTGGAACATTAATCTAACCCTTGAACCTATAGTCGTAACAGACAATGCACATATTACGCAGCTGGTGAACGTCTTAAACCAGATTGATTCTGATTATCCAGGACGACCTCTAAATAATGGCTGGGAGGCTTTTCTCAAAATAGAACTAGCAGAAGGAAAAATTCGCAAGTTCAAAGTCATTGAGTCCTTTGAAGGGGTTGCCTTGCTTTTTACAAACACAATGGGTCATCCGAAATATTTAATGAACGAACTTGAACCTCTTTTAGAAGAATTGGCTGAGAATAATGAACCACTTGGAAACCGGTAAATGTAGCTAACAAAACCTATGAATGAATGAATGGGTTTCATCGGTCAAGATACCCGCCCGCCAGCAGGTTTTCACATATTGGAAAGTCCGCCACAAGTAATAAATCTGAAACAAGGTGTGGCTATGTGCTAGATGAGAGGGTTAGTGCTTTCTAATTCAACTCATCATAGCTAGTCGTTAATTAAACTAAAGTTGTACCTTAATAAATACAGAATGAACAGCAAAACAATTTTAATTTTAACATCACTACTCTTCGTCTCAGGAACTTTCTTCTCATTTGATATAATCAACAAAAATGTCCAGCAAACGGAGGAATATGTTTTAATATATGTTGAAGACAAAGGCAAGACAAAAACAGTATCGGTCAACAGATCTGGACAAGATGCTGAAATTATTACCCTTAAAGTCGATAAGAAAGAAGACTATAGTGAAGTAGCAAACATTCTTGTAAAGCTAAATATTGAAGGGTACACATTGGTTAATAGTTCAATTGCCGGAATGAATGGATATTTATTTTATTCCTATACCATGAAAAAGTCACTTTAAGAACAACCGTTCACATAATGCTTAGAATTAATTTAAGCTTATCCATGGTCTTAGCTATTTTCTAATGTACTAATTACCACTACTCCTAGTGGCTTCCATCTACAAACCTCAATACTGTTTCCTGCACCAGATTTTTATGGCTCCACCACTCGCGGCTGAAGACTCCTAGAAAGCGCCAGTGCTTTTTACTTAATGTAAATGGGGTGTAAACATGAACGTCTTTTATAGACGGACTTTGGAAGTATAAGTCATCATCTGTAATCAAGAGTGCTTTGTACAATTCCGCTTCTTTAACGGTGATATCTGCGAAAGGTAGTTCCTCAGAAAGTTCAAAACTCTCCACATGTTCATTGACCCAATTGATCAATTGAGTTTTTAGATACCAATTGGTATTATGGGGCCGCTCACCCGGTAAGGATGGCACGAACTTACCTTCGGAAACCTGGTAGGCATACTCAAGATAACGTCTCAGCAATTTGGGACCTTCATTTTTGCTGTCTTCAACTTTCAATTGTTGCGGCATAATACTGCTTACAATAATTACCTTTTGACGAGCCCTCGATACAGCTACATTCAGTCTATTTTCACCATGAACAGCATTTAAACTACCAAATTGCATATTCATTTTTCCACTACTATCAGGAGCATAGGCTGTAGAAAATATTATAATGTCCTTTTCATCTCCCTGCACATTTTCGATGTTCTTAACAAACCAGCCTTCAGGCCAGGTAATGCCTTCCGTCATAAAGCGTTCATCAATTTTATCAAGGATATGCTGCTGCTGACGAGCGTTGAAAGTAACCACACCTACGTCATTTCTGTTAGCACTACCCGCTATATCAATAAGTAGGTTCACCACTTTATCAGCTTCTACTTCATTGATATTATTCTCCCAAATACCATCTACTTTTAGATATTCAATACCGGGCTCTTTACTATTTATCACTTCAAACTCAGGTAAGAGCTTCAATTTACCTCCATAAAAATGTTTATTCGAAAAGTCTATTAAGTCCAACGAACGACTTCTGTAATGTCCATTGAGCTGGATATCCATCAAGTAACGATTAGCCAATTCCAGTAAAGAATCCACTTCCAAATCTGGATCCTCAG
The DNA here is from genome assembly GCA_947500555.1 of uncultured Fulvivirga sp. Lineage (GTDB taxonomy): Bacteria > Bacteroidota > Bacteroidia > Cytophagales > Cyclobacteriaceae > Fulvivirga. Next base: position 18,102 of record CANMSE010000001.1, read on the forward strand.
ATTCATCATCAAATCGAACCTGATACAGGTCATTAGGACGAAGCTGCATACTATCTCCAGCGATAAGTACTTTTCTTCCGCGATACATAGCAGGTATTCCACGTTCTGCAAAACATTGAGAAGCCTCATCAAAAATTACCAAATCAAAAATCTCACGCATGGGGAAAATAGCGGAAACAGCTTCAGGCGAGGCCAGCCAGCAAGGCATAAGATCGAACAGCTCATCATGGTGGTTGGCTATAAGCTTGCGTAGGGGCCATACCCTCCTCTTTTTGGTCGTCTGATGATACAGATCACGATAGGTGACCATATTATTTAGGCGATTGTGTTCTGCATTTACATATGTTTTTTCTCGCGCCCTCAGTAGCAACATATCGTTAGTCACCGACAGTTTTTCTTTTACAATATTCTGTAACTCGGCCTCCAGTTTATGAAATTTCTTGGACGAGACTGATCTTAAAATCGGGTACTTGGTTTCGATATGCTCTATCCATGCGAGACGCAGGCTATTTTGAAAAATCTGTACTAACTCCTTGGGATCCGTTGTGCCCGCATCTTGAATCAGCTTATTTATAGCTTTTATTTCACCAGCAGCGAGTTCATCTTTTATCTTATCAAATTCACATAAATCTTCGAAATCACTTTTTAACGACTCCTTCATTACCGCACCGTACTCTGGATTATTTTCCACCGAAAGAATTTGGCTTTCAGTTAAGTAAATCAGCCATCGTTCTTTTCTTATAGGCGTCTCTTTGATGATCTCAAATAACGATTCGATCTTATCCTTCAGCTCTTCATAAGCCATATTTTGAACGCTGAAGTACTGTTTAAAATTTCTTAATGAATTAAAGATCAGTTTCGCTTTGATAGATAGCTTATAAACATGAAACCAGGTTTGGAATTGTACCTTTTCATAGGTCTCAGGAATACCAATAATCCATTCCCTTTCGCGCATCTTGGTCAGGTTGTGCTCAAGATTTAGCCTATTGTCAATGCGTTCGACAAGAGTATTGAAGCCCTCTTTATTACTCTTCAATCCATTCTCGACCAATACGCGTTTGATCCAGTATTTATCTTTAGAAAACAGTCGCCATTTGATGAGCCTGAAAACATTTTTTCGGGCATCCATATTGCGCTGTAGCGTTTCCTGAAACTTGCCTAACTGATCTGAAGGCACAGAACTTTCAGGCCCTTCCCCTTTGTAGCACTCCATGATAATACGCTCCATGTTGGAAAGCCATAACGCGCTGGTCTCATCATCGCTGTAAGCCGATAGATGTTGAAAGTATTCAAAAGACTCTTCATCCTTAATGGTTCCAAGCATTCTGACGATATAATCACGCTTATTAAGAATGGCTTCAAAATCTTCCAGCCTTAATTTTGAGCCAACAATCTGCTGCGCTCTTTCAGCTATCTCATCTTGGTATGCCGGAATTTCATCCAGTATTTCATTTATTGTCCTTAAGTCACTTACTCCATGGTTTTTGAAGGAACGTCTGTCGAACCATTCGTAATCTGAGCGCTCATATTTTTCGACATATTCTGCATAATCCGTCAGGTTAATAATAAACTGGTCAAGTTCATCAAACTTAAATTGAGTATACTCCTGTTTGAAATTGACAGCTGCCGCTTCCTGATTAGAAGTGAGGTAGAGTTCTTTAACAGATAGTCCGCACTCACTTTCGTCAAATAGCGCAAACTTGAATTCTTCTAATTCTTCTGTAATCTGATCGATACGTCTGCTTACTTGAAGAAATTTGCGTTCTAGTTGTATTGCATCAAGCCCGTTATTGAGCATCCTGTATTCATCTATACGGTCAACTTGACGTGCTACATTCTCAAAAAGTGATTTCCTGTCATTTTTGAAATCATGAACAAGGCCGAGAAAAGGTGTCATTTCCTTTTCCTTCATCCTGTTATACACCACATCGAGAGCCACTCTTTTTTGACTGACGACAAGTACCTTCTTACCAGTGGCAATATGGTCGGCTATCAGATTGCAAATAAGCTGCGATTTTCCTGTACCTGGAGGGCCCTGAACAACAATAGATTTACCTTTTTTTATCGCTTTTAAAGCATTCTCCTGATGCGCATCCATCTTAAAAGGAGTAAATGTTTTTTCCTCCTCGACACTATTCAAAAAACTGTATCTCGACTGATGATGATCTTCTTCGGTATGTGAAGAGAAGAATCCCTCAATATCTTGTATATCAGGATTTTCTAAAAGCTGATTATAATCGGGGACCAGGTATGATCCTGACTGTGGAAATAGACCTAAAACAGCTTCTGGAAATAGTTTTAACTCGCCATCACCAAATTCAGTCAGAAATTCATCTTTCTTATATTCTATAAACTTCTGTAGTGTATCCTGAAAATTATCCTGATTGAAATTTAATTCTACATCACTGTCCTTGAAAAATTGATACAATGAGGTGCGAAAAACGGTACTATCATCATCGAAATCTTCTAAGCTGCGATCAATAAAATCGTCTTCTATTTTAACATTGTTGTAATGCGAGTAGGCCAGTAAAAATGATTTATTGAGAAATGCACCTTCATCAACTCTTGGAAGCAATAACCATTTACCATTCTGAAGTTGCAGTTCTACCGGAAAGAAAACTAAAGGGCATCGCACAGGACTCCCATCAGAAAGTTTACCTTTTACAATGGGCCAGCCAAAAAACAGATCTTTTGACCCTTTTTCCTCATAAACAAATTTTTCCGCCCTGGAAATTCGTTTTAATCTCTGACTTGCTTTATTGGTTTCTTCATCTCTACTATCGAATTGTTGACATAGGCTAATGCGTTCACCTTTAATCATCGATTCAACAATTTTGAAAGCACCTCCCTTTATTAAAAAGTTAAAATCATACGCATCAATGAAGTGAGATTGATTGAGTCTCAGCAGCAGTAAAGAGCGATTGTTAGAGGTAAGGTTTGTGAGCCTCTTTAAATATGATTTTAATACATCGTGCATAGCAACTCGGCAAGAAACCAAAATTTCTTAAACCTAGACTCATATTTTAGTTAAAAACATAAAAAAGAACGAAAACTAGTCGTTTATGGTGCTGTAAAATCAAGATAAGGCCTGAGACGGTTAATCTTTGTGGTATCCAGTAAATGAATTTGCAAAAGATCTTTAATGGTAGAAAAATTACCATGCTGATATCGATAGCTGGAAATGGCCCTGGCTTCAGTATAGGAAATATAGGGATGCTTCTTTAAATTCTTCTCATCCCATTGGTTGATAAAAATTGAAGTGGGCCGGAAGTTATCTGAGATAAAAGTCAAGGAGTCAAGACTTACTAATACAGAATCCTCAAGGCCATAAACCTCTTTCAATTGCTCTTTTGATGAGTAACCACCAAGCAATTTGCGATACTTTATTATTCGTGAGGATAAAACTGTTCCTATTCCCTTTATACGTTTAAGTTGAATAGTATCAGCAAGATTTAAATCAAATTTCTTTAAAATATATTTCGGTTTGTAGAGAGGTTTAATTTCATCAAATCGTTTTTTTGACCAGTCTTTTTTGAAATATTCTTTCTTAATTCTTCCTGATAACAGGCGATCCGTATTATATCTGCGAGAAGAGTCACTCAAGCTATTCTGCTTCAACTCAAGTACAAGCTCATTAAGTACAAGCTCATCTACTTCATGCTGGCGCATAGCATAGTAGCCATAAATATAGGGAGCGACTAAAATTATAGCCATTAGTAAGATAAGTAAAACCATTCCATTAGCTTCTGATTTAGAAAATCCCAAAGCCTCTTGGATCCAATAACGAAGTTTTTTCATATTAAACGTAAATTCCCATAGAACAATTAAATATATGTTTAATTATATATTAGTTCAAATACTGATATAAATCATCTATTCTCTTGATGCTGCTTTTGGAAGAGAATTCCTGTTTTAAGTTCCTTTAGCCTAGGCTTCACACCTAATTTGAACTAATTCTAAATAGCTGAGGCCGTTTTTAAAGTAATGGCTTACTAATTAAATTTGTGGCTCATGGATAAATCCTTCAAGGTAACCGGACTATCTTCTAAGAATACACCGATCGAGGTGCGTGAAAGATTAGCGTTAAATGAGGCTGAATCAAAACAATTAATACAGTTTTTGACGGCTAATTTTGGAGCTAATGATACGATGGTATTATCCACTTGCAATCGCACAGAGATTTACTATAATCATCAAAAAGATCTTAGTAATGAAATAGCTACGGCTATGTCTTTGATCAAAGGAATTGATAAAGAGTCGATTGCTTCCCATCTATCATTTATAGGTGGTGACAAAGCTGCCGTAAATCACTTATTTGATGTCTCAATGGGACTTGATGCACAAGTTGTTGGAGACATTCAAATTTCTAATCAAGTAAAGAAAGCATATCAATGGAGTGCTGATGAAAATGCGGCTGGCCCACTTCTTCATAGATTGATGCACACTATATTTTTTGCGAACAAAAGAGTAGTCCAGGAAACTTCCTTCAGAGATGGAGCGGCATCAGTATCTTATGCTACTAAAGAGTTGATTGAAGATATAACTTCAGAATTCGCTACCCCAAGAATACTTATTTTAGGATTAGGCGAGATTGGGAAGGATGTTTGTAGAAATTTCATAGGTACTAGTAAGGAAGTAACTATAGCTAACAGAACCATCGAAAAAGCTGAACAGCTAGGAGCGGAATGCGATTTCAAAGTGATGACATTTAATGATGCGATCACTCATTTAGATCAATTTGACGTTATTGTTTCTTCCGTTGCATACAGTGAGCCCATTGTGACTAAAGAAGTTGTTGAAAAGTTTGAGATTCTATCTCATAAATTTTTCATTGACCTCTCAGTACCCAGAAGTATTGAGACGGATATAGAGGATGTTACAGGAGCACTTCTTTACAATATAGATGATATTCAAAGTAAGGCCTCAGCGGCTTTAGATAAAAGAATGGCTTCTATTCCGGATGTTAAAAATATCATCAACGAGTCTATTGCAGACTTTGAGAATTGGTCTAAAGAGATGATAGTTTCTCCAACCATCAAAAAACTAAAAACTGCTCTTGAAAGTATCCGCCAGGAGGAGTTAAAGCGTTTTACAAAAGATATTGATTCTAAGGAAGCTCAAGCAGTAGATCAGGTGACTAAAAGTATGATGCAAAAGATCATCAAACTTCCGGTTTTACAACTGAAAGCTGCTTGTAAAAGAGGAGAAGCAGAAACGCTGATTGACGTTCTGAATGACCTCTTTGATCTGGAAAAACAAGAAACAAAAGTTTCTAAGTAAGCTCTCAATCATTTTATTTTAACTTTTTAGTACAGCCACAACTCCCAAAATAGCGGAGTAGTACTTTGGTGTTAATATGTAGCAGTTTTACCCATTGATTTTATACTTTTGGGCAAAATTCATCACTATGAGACTACTTGCGATCTTACTATTAATTTTCGTTATAAATGTTGATTCCTTTGCCTGGGGACAAATAGGCCATAGAGCAATTGGCCTGGTGGCACAAAAACACTTAAAAGGTAAGACAAAGAAAAAGCTTAGAGAATTACTTAAGCATGAATCACTAGCGGTTGTAAGCGTATGGATGGATGAAGAGCGAGCTAACCCTGCCTACGATCATACTTATGACTGGCACTGGGTTACTATTGAAAATGGTAAGACCTATGCAGAAATGGAAAAGAATCCCAAAGGGGATGTAATACAAACTATAAATAGGTTAATCACCGAGCTTGAAAACGGTGGTTTAAGTAAAGAGCAGGAAATAATTCATATAAAAATGCTGGTACACCTGATAGGTGATATACACATGCCACTGCATGTAGGTAATGGTGAAGATAAAGGTGGAAATGATGTAAAAGTTGAATGGTTTGGTAAAAGAACCAATCTACATACGGTTTGGGATTCAAAAATTATTGATAGTAAGCAATTCAGCTATACTGAACTAGCTGCAGTTGTTGATCACTTTGAAGATCAAAACATCAAAACAAAATGGCAGAATGATGACGTAATGGTATGGGTTGAAGAATCCATGGCCCTTAGAAATCAGGTTTATGATCTTCCTGAAGATAAAAAACTGGGTTATGATTACATGTATAAAAACTGGTCGGTCATTCAGGAAAGATTGCATCAGGCTGGAGTGAGATTAGCTGGAGTATTAAATAAGATATACGGATGAGTTCACTCGATAAATCCGTGTTCGGCTTTTTAAAAAAACTTCAAAAGAATAATAATAGGGAGTGGTTTAACGAAAATAAATCCACTTATATCGCTGCTCATGAAAAAGCCATTGGCTTTGCCGATGAGTTGTTGGCTCAAATGAAAAAGCACGATGATATTGAAACTATATCAGGCAAAAAATCTCTTTTCAGAATCTACAGGGATGTTCGATTTTCAAAAGATAAATCGCCCTATAAAAATCATTTCAGCGGGCAGTTAAAACGTGCTGGAAAAATGCTCCGAGGAGGTTATTATTTTCACTTGGAACCAGGAAACGTACTTATCGCTTGTGGGTTTTTCCAACCTAACAAAGACGATCTGTTAAGAATCCGTCAAGAGATTGCGGCAGACGCTCAACCTTTAAGAGACATCATAGAAGACTCAAAATTCAAAAAAGCCTTTAACGGTCTGGAAGGTGAGCAACTTAAAACTGCTCCTAAAGGTTTTGACAAGGAACACCCGGATATCGATTTGCTACGGTATAAAAGTTTTTATGTGATGAGTAAATTCACTGACGAAGAAGCTCTTAACAGAGACTTTGCCAAAAAAGTATCAGATAAGTTTCAAATTATGAGGCCCTACTTAAATTACTTCAGTGAGGTATTGACAACTGATGAAAATGGGTTGCCGATTGTTTAAAAAAATAATAGATTTAACTGAAGTTCTTTTATTCGGAATGTTGGAAACAACTACTTTCTTATGAAAGAAATAATAACACTTGGTTTTCTATTATCGGCCTCCATTGCCATAGCTCAAGACCAACGAATACTTGAAATCAGAAAGCTTTACAATGAAACTCAAGCAGCACTTTCTGACTTCAACACAGTTACCATTGATGATTATGAAAACTCATCCGAAGGAGGTAAGCTTACCAAATTTGAAAATAAACTTGGGATAAAACTGATTAAAACTGAATATTATGGGAGCATCGGCAAATCTCTGACAGAATACTACTACAGGAACGGTGAAGTCTACTTTATTTTTAAAACAGATTACCAATACAACGCTCCTCCCACAGTGCCCGAATATGACGAAACCAAAACAGAGAAGGCGGAATCTCGATTCTATTTTGATGGAACGAAACTCATTCGATGGATAACTCCAGACGGTCAGTCTCAAAATCTTAAACTACCGATTTCTAAAGAATCTAGAAATAATCAATTGGAACTAGCTAACAAGGCTTTGCAGTCTTTTCAATAGATCAATGCTAATGATTGTTTGATGGTAGATTCAACTTTCCAGCTTTCTTTCTACTAACACTGCAAGAATTAGAGATTTTTCCTGCTTTAAATTATACCAGTGCCATATGGTATAGACAGGCGTTATAAAATTGGTCAGGTTTTAACTCAAATCAGCCGTAATACTCACTGGGCAATGGTCAGAACCATGATACTCATTATATATTTCCGCTTTCTCAACTTTAGGCATAAGCTGTTCATTGACTAAAAAGTAATCAATCCTCCAACCTACATTTCTATCACGAGATTTGAACATCTGATTCCAGTAGGAATACTTTACTTCATCTGGATGCATTGACCTAAAACTATCTACAAATCCGTTGTCTAAATACCTTTGCAAAGCATCAATTTCCTGCTGCGTATAGCCAGCCGACTTATTATAATTAGATTTTGCACGTGCTATATCGATTTCCTGATGCGCCACATTTAAATCACCACAAACAATAACTGGCTTCTTCTCTTCCAATTTTTTAAGGTAATCAAAAAAGGCTTTATCCCATTCTCCTCGATACTCTAGCCTCTTAAGGCCCGATCCTGAATTTGGTGTATAAACATCAACTAGTATAAACTCTTCAAACTCTGCTGTAACTACCCTTCCTTCTTGGTCATGCTCTTCTACACCCATATCCTGCGTTACCGAAATCGGCTCTTTTTTAGAAAGAATTGCTGTCCCGGAATAACCTTTACGAGCTTTGGAGTAGTTGATGGTAGTATGATAACCTTCCATAAGAGAAAGTGCTTTTTGGGCATCTTCCAGTTGTGCTTTGGTCTCTTGTAAGCAAATGACATCAGGAGCCATGTCAGCAATACTCTTTTGAAATTCTTTTTTCATTATTGCTCTTATGCCGTTTACATTCCAGGAGACAAGCTTCATTTTATTTTCGTTTTAGTTTGTCGCAAATTGGCCGAATCGAAGTTCTTTGTCAACCAAATCGGTAATTTTAAAACTAATGAAGGATCTAACATCAAGAAAAGATATAGAACTGTTGATGAATGTTTTTTATAACAAAGCACTCATCGATCCAACGATAGGATATTTATTCACAGATATAGCTCAGTTAGATCTCGCTTCACACCTGCCTGTAATTTGTGATTTTTGGGAAATGGTGATTTTTAAAAAATATGGCTATAAAAAAGATGTTCTTGATATTCATCGAAAGCTTAATGACAAAGCACCTTTGCAAGCAATACATTTTGAGCAATGGTTGACGTTATTTACCGAATCTGTAAATGAACATTTTGCTGGTGCCAATGCGGAACAGATGAAGACTCGAGCACTTTCAATTGCTACAGTAATGCAGATGAAATTTCACAAAAGTCCTTAAATAAAAAAGGGAGTTGTTACTAAAACAACTCCCCTCTAATCTTAGTATTCTAACTTATTCTTTGCCTTTCGATTTTGATGAGCCTTTACCTGGCTTAGCAATAGACTCTCTCATATCAGTATCTGCCTGGATATTACCCATCTTGTAATAATCCATGATACCGAGATTACCCTGACGGAAAGCATCTGCCATAGCTTTAGGAACTTCCGCCTCTGCCTCTATTACTTTTGCTCTAGCCTCCTGAGCTTTAGCTTTCATTTCCTGCTCTGCAGCTACGGCCATTGCTCTACGTTCTTCAGCTTTAGCCTCAGCAACTTTTAAGTCAGCTCCAGCTTGATCTGTTTGAAGCTCGGCTCCAATATTTTTACCTACATCTACATCGGCAATGTCAATAGATAATATTTCAAAAGCTGTACCCGCATCAAGACCTCGTTGCAACACAAGCTTAGAGATTTTATCAGGATTTTCTAATACTTCCTTATGAGTCGTAGCTGAACCAATAGAAGTTACAATACCTTCACCAACACGTGCCAATATAGTATCCTCTCCTGCTCCTCCAACAAGTTGTTGGATATTCGCTCTTACGGTTACTCTTGCTATCGCAATTAGCTGTATACCATCAGCAGCAACAGCAGCTACTTTAGGCGTTGTGATTACCTTTGGATTAACTGAAATCTGCACCGCTTCAAACACATCTCTTCCTGCTAAATCAATGGCGGTAGCTTGTTTAAAATCCAGATTTATATTTGCCTTATCAGCAGATATTAATGCCTTTATTACAGAAGGGACATGACCGCCAGCAAGATAGTGTGTTTCTAGTTCTTTCGTACTAACGATTAATCCCGCTTTAGTAGCAGTAATCAATGAGTTGACTATTACACTTGGTGGAACCTTCCTTATTCTCATGAACATAAGTTCAAAGAGTCCGACTTTTACATTCGAAAATCTGGCTGTAATCCATAGCCCTACCGGGATAAAGTAGATAAATATAAAAAAGCCTACTATTCCGAGAAAAATAACGATAATTGGTCCTATGCTTCCCATTTTAATTTTAGTTGATTGGTTCTACTATAATATTGTTCTTTTCAATTTTTATGATCTTCAAAGCGGTCTTTTCATCGACATATTGGCCTAATGTTTTAACCTCAAATTCCTGATCATTAAACTCTGCCTTACCTACTGGTTTAAGTGATGATAATGCCGTCCCTGTGTCTCCAGTTTTTAAGTTTATGGTCAAGTTTTCATTCACTTTCCCATCATTAACTCCTTTGAGGGAAAAACGCTCCCAGGTTCTACTCTTAAAACTATAATACAAGGTTACGCCAAAAGCTAGTCCAGAACCAAGGGTAAACCAGATGCCCGTTGCCTGGCCAAAGTACGTGAAACTCAAATACACTCCCAGAATTGCAGCCAGAACTCCCAAAATACCGACTACTGTAGTTCCTGGTACGAACAAAACTTCAGCAATAAGAAGTAAAATGCCAGCGGCCACTAATGCTATTACGGTTATCCAGTCTCCCATATCTTGCGTAAACGTTGGCTAAACTAATGAATTTATTGGTCGGATAATTTCTCCCAGTTAGATTTTTTCATTGCCAGATACTCATTGAACCGAGCATCATATAAAATGTCATCATAGATGATTGGAATGATGTCTACTCCCTGATGGTTCAATACCCCATACTTTCGAAACAAGCTCACTTTAATAAAGCCATTAGGTAATTCTTCCAATTGATCATATTTAGCATTGATTAATCGTATTCCAGTACTATTCAAAAGGCCATATTTGCCATTTTCACGAACTTTATATTTGCCATCGGGCATTAATACAATTTCATCATAGCCAAAAGCAGAAACCTTTTTTCCATCACTATCTATCAAGCCAAAACCTTGGTCAGACTTGACAATAGCTACACCGTTTTTAAAGGGTGATGCCACCTCATAGTTTGGCTGAACAACAATATTCTCCTGATTATCAATATAACCCCACTTACCTAAAAGCTTTATAGAGACCAAACCTTCACTAAAATCCCCTACGTCCTCATATCTGTTAGCTACAATCAAGCGATTTTGATCATCTACAAATCCATATCTGTTATTGACTTTTACAGCAAATAACCCCTCTGACGAAGCCCTTATCTCTTGAAATTTTTGTTGAGGAAGTTCTCTATTCACAATACGCCCTGAGAAACTAATTTTCCATAACCCTCCGTGGGTCAAATACTCCAATAAATGATCATCTTTTATCTCGACTTTGTTTTCGGTAAAATAAATGGTTTCATCATCAAAGCTTTTTAAAACCGTGAGGCCCTTACGATAAGACAAGTACAAATCATTATTGATCAGTTGAACTTTATCTTTTTGAGGTAACACTAGCCAGTCTCCATATTTATCTATTATACCGAAGTTGTCATGGAATTTCACCACCACTTTGTTAAACATCATTTGGCTGATATCTTGATAAACACAATGGATAACCTCCTCTCCCTCTTTATTTAAAAATCCCCATTTGCCATTTTTCTTAACTGGGATATAGTATTTATCTCCAGCGCCCATCTCATCATATCTACGATTTGATTTTTCAATTCCAAAGACATCATAGAGAAACCAGTTTGATCCATCAAAGGCATGAATATTATCATTTAAAAAAGTCAGAGAGTCAAATTTCGGCTTAATAATGATCTCTCCCTTTTTCAGCGCTCCCCATTTATTGTTAGTTTCAAATAACCGTATACTATTCTTCTCTTCCGTAATTCTTGAATAGGTTTTAGAAGTCAAGGGTATATTATCTCTATCTACTACCCATTGTTTAGTATTGGCTGAAACACGATAACTATCATCACCATCGGTTAAGATTATATCATAATTCCAACTGACTCTTTCCTTTTTATCTTTGATAATAGACCAGCTGTCAAAAGGTAGTAATTCAATAGGGTCTTCTAGTCGAACGGTCTTGAAATCAGGGGCTGCTAACACATTTCCCCTTTTGTCAATAATCCCTTGCGAATGATTAGTATAAATAATCGCTCTTTCATTTTTGTAAGCTGAAATGCTGTCTAAAGCCATACCAACAGTGGGCCTTCCTTCAGAGTCGTAAATTGAATATTTACCTTTGGTATTTTTAACGGCAAATTTATCATCACCTAAAGACTGTATATCTCTGAATTCGATAGGTATGATTATTTTCCCTCCGAATTCCACCAGACCATATTGATAATTTCTGACTGACTTTACCCCGACTATGGCTTGTGAACCAACCAGCTCGATGGCCGAGTATTTAAAAGGAATAATCTCTTTTCCTGAAGAGTTAATCAGTCCCAGGAAGTCTTGTTGACTATATTTTCCTTTTTTCGAAGCAATAAAAAACCCTTGTCCTGCAGGATAGAGTTTGGAAAAAGTATTAGAAACGATTATCTCATTCTGGAGTGATAATAATCCCCAATTTCCATTCTTTTTAAAACCGATCAGTTCATCTTTTGGAGATTCCTGTCCATTGCTCCATCCAAGTGCTTCATAAGTCGCTGGAATCAATACGGTTCCTGACTCATCCGTCAATCCAACTTTGCCATTTTTATACAAGAGTTTAAAGTCTTTTGACTGAGCAGAAGAAGCAAGTGCAAAGAAAACCAGTAAAAAATATGGGAATGAAAACCGCATGAACCAACCTCAAAAAATAATTTCTTCAAAACTAAGTTTTTAACGCTTAATTGAGAATAAAATATACATCAAGTACGAAAGTTTGTGACTTAAAGAAAAGATGGTCTTCTTAAAATAGGCATCTCACAACCCATTGGTGAAAGTTCTCGTAGAAGAAATTATGAGGTTCATATTCACATTTTTCTTATGGTGTATCTTGTTTGCCATTTCATGGCCGATTGCACTTATCGCTTTATTCCTTTTACCCTTAATCTGGTTAATCTCCATTCCGTTTAGAATATTTGGTGGATTGGTGTCTGCAATATTGGAATTTATAAAAGCAATACTAACACTACCATTCAGGCTTCTAGGAGCTAAAGCTTAATTATTTTCAGACTCTTTTTTAATCGCTTTTCGTAGAAAGAAAAGGAATCCACCTACCACCGTGGTTAGAATGAATATCATTGATAAGATTGCTTCCACACTCATGATTTAGCAAATTTTCTGTAAAGAAACTTGTTTAAGACTATGCCAACAATAATAACTATTACCCATTGTGTTAGAATTGAAGCATTACTATAAACATCAAAAACATTCCAATTTCCATTGGCATCAAACCATGGATAATCCGAATAACCTCTGGACATCCACCAATAAATGAGTACAACAGCCAATATCACATTGACTACCAGTGTAATGGATAAATAACTCAACGGTACAGAAATATCAGAATCTCTGTCGATAAATTCTTCCTTGAACTTTTTCACACCATACCTCAATGCAACCACAATAATGAGCAAGCCACTAATAATAAGTCCAATACCCCAAACCCAATCCTGATTATTAAAAAAGTCAAGTGACCAGGCTGATGGGAAGCCAAAAATCACACAAAAAATGGCGGTTTTAATAGCTGCTGATTGCCTCGTCATTCCCAAATCTTTCAAGTTGCAGATAAACAATTCTAACATTGGTAGCAACGAAGAAAAGGCGGCCATAAAAAAAGCCAAAAAGAAGATGAAGGAAAGGATCGCGCCACCAGTAACTGTAGAAAACAGTTTAGGAATAATTGTAAATGTTAGCGCCTGATTACCGCTTTGCAAAAAAGTGATGGCTTCATTTTCATTAATTGCTAAGGCAAACACGGCAGGAAGTATTGCCATTCCAGCCATTATTGAAGCAGTATTGTTTCCAAAGCCACTGATAAAAGTGTTTAAAACCACATCCTCTTTCTTTCTTGAGTAGGAAGAAATGGTCATTATAAGACCCCAACCTGCTCCGGTAGACCAGGCCGATTGCGACAAAGCCTCAATCCATATAGTCGGGTTAGAAAAGTGACTAACATCAATAGAGAACATATACTCTAATCCCTTATAACCATTGCTCATATTAAGAGCTATGACCATTATAATCACCAATAAACCAAAAAGGCTCGGGATCAATATTTTATTCGCCTTTTCCAATCCATTTTGGATGCCTTTTATCAAAAGGAATATACCTGCTATAATGGCTAGAATATAGAGGATGACCGTAAGCCAGCTCCCATAAGATATTGACAGCCAAAAGTCTTGTAAGTAAGTTGGGTTCTCCTCTAAATGGTTTGCAATAGTCTTACGTCCTGAAATGGATGAAATTAAATTATCTGTAACCAACCCCAGGTAGCGCAACGCCCAACCCGTGACTACAGCATAGTAGAAGGCTATTCCTAAAGTGCAAATAGTGATAAAAAAACCTCCCCATGTCATCCCTTTGCCTCCGGCATTGCCAAAAGAACCAATAACTCCCTTTTTGAATTTTTTACCTATTGAAAATTCAGCCATTAAAATTGGGATAGACCAAAGAAACAAGAAAACTATCCAGAGAATTAAAAAGGCTCCACCATATTGCCCTGCTAAACGAGGAAACCGCCAAAGGTTACCTGCTCCAATCGCCATACCAAGTGACGCTAAAACAATGCCCCAGCGACTACTAAACTCTTCCTTATTTATCATGAACCTGTTTTATCAACAAGGTTAATGTTAGGGAAATTTTAGTAACTAAGAAAATACTTATTTAGTGGGAAGCAGCTCGTAAAGAGGTTCATCAAAAGCGGCATTTGGAAGAGAAATTCCCAGCATCATGGATAAAGTTGGTACTATTTGAGTGATGCTACCGTATTTATAAGTTTTCCCCTTTCTTATCCCAGCTCCATACCATAATAGCGGAATATGAGTATCATAGGTGTAACCAGAACCATGATTGGTGGCATCTCCCTTCCAGTAAACTAATAACGTAGGGTCAGTCACATAAACAACATCACCAGAGCTTTTAGAATTATACCCTCGTGCCAACATGCCTTTGATTCCTGAATCACTTTGAGAAAATAAACTGATTTGATCTACAGTATATGATTCGGCTATACCATGAAAGGTCAATAAATAGTCGCTGACAAAAGTACGAAGCTCTTGAAGATCTAGATTTGCCTTTCTTATTTTATCGTGATCAAGGTAGATATTGTTATTAATCTCGTGCTCAATTAATGAGTCTTGAGTGAAGTGCTTATTAACAAGGGATTTAAGTTCCTCCAACATTTTACTTTTTTCGAAGTATCCACTTCTGAACTTTCTATCTAATAGATACTGTGGAATGGGGGCAACTCCATGATCGGCTGTTAGAAATATAGTGTAATTTTCCTTTCCTAACTTTTTATCCAACGCCTTGAACAATTTAGCTAAATTTTGATCTAAGCGGAGATAAGCATCTTCTACTTCTATTGAATAAGGCCCTGAGTCGTGCCCTATATAATCAGTAGAAGAATAGCTAATGGCTAAAAAATCAGTGTCCTCATCTTCACCAAGATCGGTGCGTTCAATAGCATCCAGAGCTAGTTTAGTAAGTATTTCATTACCAAAAGGGGTTTTAATAATATTTCCATAATCATCATTGAGTTTCGAAAGGTCATAAGGAAATCCACTCATTCTACCATCCAAAGTACGCTCACCAGCCTCTTTGTCCGGACCACTAGCTCTGTAAGAGTCAATGGCATAAAGTGTATTCCAAGTAGACTTCATATATTCATCAGCTAGTCCTTTTTGATTAAATTTTTCTACCCAATCAGGTAGTGTCTTTTGATAATATGAACTGGTTATAAACTGACCTTCCGACTTATCCATCCAAATGGCTAATCCAGAATTTCCTGCCGGTAAGATCGCACCCCTATCTTTAATTGAAAGACTGATAACCTTACTTCTAAATTGATTAGTCAACCTCAATTCGTCTGTAATAGTGGTAGTTTTTAAATTAGCGGGAGACATTTTTCCATGTACAGTTGAGGTCCCAACGGTTTCAACTTTTTGATCTTCTACGCAGTAAAAAACTCGACTTGAATCTCGACTATACCAGTGATTTCCAATGATACCGTGTAAATAAGGTGTGGCTCCAGTATAAACTGTAGCATGGCCTGGAGCGGTTTTAGTTGGAATATAATTGTAATGGATATTATTGAATGAAAAGCCTTCGTTTATAAACCTATTGAAACCTCCTTCTACAAACCTGTTTCCATATCTCAAGAGGTAATCCTGGCGCATCTGATCTACTATAATACCAATCACTAGCTTTGGTTTTACTTCTTGAGCTGTTGCTGACGTGGAGCAAACGATAAAAATGAAAATGACAATCAGTCTCATTACTATTAGATTATTTCTTCAATGATAAACAACGTAGAAGCAAGATGTTTTGACAAATATCAATCTTCACAATAAATTAACATGTAATCATCAGATTCATAAACTTGCTTATGAATGATCTGGCCATTCACATCGTAATATATAACGACATAAAAACCAGCCTCCTCAACATGCTTCTCAGTGAAGAAGACGGGATTATCAGCCGAACCCAGACTTATAATATCATTAAAGGTTGGAGGAATAATTTCACCTCTGACATTACTATAAACTCCATACCCTATATCTCCTCTGGCAATCATTAATTTTTCATTCCCATCCAAAATATCAATTGATTTAAAACCATTTTCGTCTGTATCGCCAGTGAAATGTTTGAAAAATTGATATTGAAAATTTTCTTTGACAATTGACACCGTATCATTCCAATATAAGATTTCTTCGAATCTGAACTCTGACAATTCTTCTCCTTCGTTGGTCAGTAGTGCCAATTTCTGATTCTTTTCAGCTATCAATAATGAATCATTGTAAGGTGTTATATTCCGATCAAACTCGTTGGAGATATTGATACCTTTTTTAAAATTGATAATACCAAATTTCTTATCTCCCAAGTATGAAATATAGCCATTGTTATAACTTGCTACGGCATCATAATCAATGGGCAGTAATTCATCTCCATTAGTGGATATAAGCCCTTGTTTTTTTCTTAAAGATGTAACCAAATATTCATCACCTACTGGGGTGACTAAATCAAATAACCCAGTCAATATCTCTTTACCTTTATCATCGAAATAAATCCAATCTCTTTTCCCTTCAATTTTTATTGCAAGATACTGCCTTGCCCCGGTTGAAGTCAGAAACTCAAATTCTTCTACAGCACTCATAGTTTTTTCAAACCCGTTTGAGAAGTGAATAAAACTGGTATCTGACCGAATACCGATAGCCAAATCACTCCCCATAAGACGCAACGAATCATAGGAGCCAATTGAATCATAAGAAGTTTGAGCAACAAGTTGGTATAACTCATTAATCAATAGGCTGATATAGCTTTTATTACTCTTCATTTCAACTGCCCTTTCTGTTTTAACAGTTTTGAAATTGGAATCAAGAAATGTATAATCATCACCCTTTTGAACTACAAATCCATTAGATAATTTAATGATCCGTTGTTGATTATACGGTACTATTTCATTCAATTGAAGATCAAATACCGTCTCTCCAAAATCAGTTTTTAGCCATAGGTAGCCATTTTCAAGCAATTCATAATCTGAATACAGCGCCTGAAAATTGATGGGATTATTATCTGCCAATTTCTCAATGCTTGATTTGTTCAAGACATCAAATTGCTCTTTCAATTTAAAAATAAAGAATTCGCCTACCTTTTGTATATCATCAAATCGATCGTTAGTCAGCTTTTTACCAGCAAAGGTCATAATACCCCATTTGTCTTTGATTTTATAGCTAATGAATGCATCTCCAAGCAGTTTAGCATCGCTAAATATCAATTCTGAAATTTGCCATCCAGATTTATGGATAATCACTACCCCTCTGGGTGTAATCACTTTGATTATGCCTAATCCTAAGTCCTCGGCTTCATCATAATTACCTTCAAAAAGCACTTGTTGATTTCTGGCTACGATTCTTTTTTGAATTAAAAAAAAGTCTGTATCAAGAGTTTCACACAAATACCTGTTATCGATAGTATTGTAGTTGGCAGGAATAGCCATCTCACCTTTCATATTCATAAACCCATACTTTCCATCTGATAAAATCAAGATGAGTGGCCCTTGTTCATTTAGTTGATAAGCAGTTCGTAATGAATCGGTCATCCACGTAAACTTTTTAGAATTTAAGTGATACAGTAGTCGACTCGCTTTTTTAGCACTTGAACTGTTTGTATAACTCTTAATGAAATTAGCGTACTGATGAGGTTCATTACCTGCCGTACTAATCTCAAATATGTTTCTCTCCGCCTCATCACGATAAGGGGTTGTAGGGTGAAGTCTCAAAAATTTAATATAGCTGGATAATTTTCCATCTGCGGTGTTTTTATCAAAATACAATTTTTCATACCTTCTTTCAGCTTCACCAACCTGACGTGCATCAGGATATTTATTCATAAATTTTTCATAGGCCTGATAGGTATTTATACTACGAGCTTTTTGAAAAGCCAAACTATCACGACTTACCATGGCCTGTAACTCATGTTTGGTATTAATAAATTGTGATAAAAATTCTATATAGCTATCCTCAGTATTCAAAAGATTAGCACGTACAAACCCTACATATTCCATTCGCTCTTTCAAAGTCTGAATTGATTCCAGATCCATTCCGATCTTCAAGTGCTTTATTCTTTCTTTTTCATCCAGAGTTGTCAAAGCCCTGCGAGCTTTAATTAGGAAGTAATATGCGCTATCGAGATCGTAACCAGCATAGGCTGAATCGAATAAAAGCAAAGATCTACCAAAGAGCACCGCAGCAAGTGTATCATTCTTTTCAATTGCTTTTTGTAATGATTTTTCAGATTTATCAAGCCTACCTTTTTCCTGATTTTTTATAGATTTCTTAACCTGACCAATTTGAGAGTATGTTGTGAAACAAAGGCCAAAAGAAAGTGAAATGAAAATAAGGATTGAGCGCATATACTTTTGGCGAACGAGCGGATTTGATTTGCAGGAACAAATACTTAATTTAATTCATCTAACCCAAAGTTATGAATTTAACCAAATCAGAAGATCTTGAATCACTTTCAAAAAAAGATTTAGTTCAACTAATCAAACAAGAAAGAGAAGAATTGAATGATCTTAGCGATGCAGTATCAGCATCTGCTATACTGAGTTGGGTATATGATATCGAAAGTGAGAAATTGATTGTCGGACGGGGTTCCCCAGAAATATTGGGAGAGAAAGAGGGAACAATATTTTCTTATGAAGAACTGAAAGCTAGGGTACATCCTGAAGACAAAGAATTGATCGAACTGAATTTTATGCAGTACATCGAAAAATATCCTAGATGTCATGAGTACTATATCCGAATTTTGGATTTTGAAAAAAACTACCGATGGATCGCTTCTAAAGGCAAATTATTTAGAGATGAAATAGGAGTAGCTTATAAGATAGCGGGGACGTTAAGAGATATAAGTGATAGAAAGCAAGTTGAAGATAAAAATATGATAACTGAAACTCGTTATCAACTTTTATCAGAGTGTGCCAAAGAGGGTATTATCATATATGATGAAAATCTTGTCATTACAGATTTAAATAATGCAGCAGAGGAAATTTTCGAATATAGTAGTGATGAGATTATAGGGCTACATCTCGATAGCCTGGTTGATAAGAAGACTTTTAACCTTCTGGAGAAGTCAAAGAATACCGGAGAATACGTTGATGTTCATGCAGTGAAGAAAAGTGGTGAAGGTATATACCTTGAACTGCTTAATAAAGTGACTCCAAGAGGCATAGGCATCTTTATTGTAAATGATATTCATCAGCGAAAACAAGCTGAAATGGCCTTACTCTATCAGCAAAGAGAGCTGGAAAAAACTGTTAAAGAGAGAACTGCTAAAATAAAGGAACAAAACAGCGAGCTGGAAGAAAGGAAGAGAGCTTTCGAAGCTCTTCTTGAAAACCTTCAGGGGATGGCTTATCAATACGTTCCGAAGGGTCGCCACTGGAAAACAACTTTTATAAGTAAAGGGTCGCTTGAACTTACTGGTTATGAAAACAAATTATTTTTGAACGAAAACCTCAGGGTTGACGAACAAATAATAGTAAAGAGTTTCAAAAAGTCCGCTTGGAAGGAGATCCGAAAATGTATTGATAAGAAGATAGGATTTCACATTCAATACCCTATTCGTACTAAATCAGGTGCTGAAAAATGGGTATTGGATAGAGGCATTGGAGTTTACAATTCCAAAGGCAAGCTCGTTTCTTTAGAAGGTCTGATGGTTGATGTAACCAGAGAGAAGCTACAGGAGGAAAAACTCCTTATGGCTCAGCAGGAAATTGTAAGCCAGCATAAGGTCATTAGCCAACGCGAAAAAAGCTATGGTGCTCTTCTAACCAACCTTCAAGGTATGGCCTACAGAGTTCTGAGTGATTTATCTACAGTTAGCTACATAAGTGATGGCTGTCTGTCACTGACTGGTTACAGTCAAAAAGAAATTCTCAATAAAAAGAAATTCTTTGAGCGTTATATTGTAAAAAAAGAGTTTCAATCCTCCGTTTCAAAAGTGATTGAAAAAGCGCTAAAGAATAAAGAATCATATGAAGTAGGTTACTCTATTGTTTGTAAGGACAAAACCGAGAAGTGGGTGACCGAAAGAGGAATTGGACTTTATGATTCTAAAGGCAAGCTTGAAGCACTTGAAGGATTCATTATAGACACCTCAAAATCAAAAGAGCTGGAAAAACAATTGAGGCTTGCCCAAGAAACAATAGATCAGGCCCCTGTGATCATACAATGGATAAAAGAAGATGGCTCTTTTTATTACGTCAATGAAGAAGCTGTTAAAACATCAGGCTATACCAAAAAAGAATTTTTAGCTCAAAAAATTCATAACATCGACCATAATCTATCAAAAAAAGAGTGGTCAAACATTTTTACCACTAGAAAGAAGAAAGGAGTAAAAGATCAGGAAACAGTATTTGTAAAAAAAGATGGTTCTGAAATACCTGCGTTGATAAGTGCCTTCAATATCGAATATGAAGGAACCGCTTACAATATTGCTTTCATGAACGACATATCAAGACTAAAGGCGGTAGAAGACAAATTAAAAACTGCTAATAATGAGTTAAGTACATCGGAAGAAGAACTTCGTCAGCAAAGCGAAGAACTCAAAACCTTGAATGAAAACCTTGAAATTCAAAAAAAGGAATTGGAGAATACTGTCTATCAGCTCAAAAACACTAAAGACCAGCTTATACACACTGAAAAAATGGCTAGTCTTGGTGTACTGGTTGCAGGTATTGCTCATGAACTAAACAACCCCATTGGTTATATAAAGACAAGCTCTGTGGCGTTGATGATTTTACTTGAAGATCTAAAAGAGGAAATTCGGAAAATAGCAGGTAACGATAATAGCGTTATCCATGAGTTATCAAAAGACTTTGACCAGATGTCATCTCACATCAATTCAGGAGCAACGCAAGCAGCAACTATAGTCAAAGGACTTCGCACATTTTCTCGAATGGATAAAGAAAAAATAGAACAACACAATATTCATTCTACAATAGATAATGTATTGCTAATGCTTCATAATAGTTACAAATATGATATAACAATCCACAAAGATTATGAAGATATCCCAATGATAGAATGTGCTCCGGGGCAGATTAATCAAGTCTTCATGAACCTTGTGAATAATGCCATTCAAGCTATTGAGAAAAAGGGTAATATCTGGATTAAATCAGAATTGAATAACGATCGTGTAATTGTAACTATTAAAGATGATGGACCAGGAATTCCCACTACAATGCAAAGTAGAATTTTCGAACCTTTCTTTTCTACAAAAGAACCCGGTCAAGGTACAGGATTGGGTTTATCAATTAGTTTAGGAATTATACAAGATCATGATGGCAGTATAGACTTTGAAAGTGATAAAAAAGGTACCACCTTCATAGTTTCTTTACCCATTAAACAAGATATTTCTAAGAATAAATAATTATCTTTTGGAATTAGCAGTCATAAAATGGACAGTATCGTAAAAAAATCGAAAACGGGTAAGGAGCTCATTCTTTATGTTGATGATGAAGAAAAGCATCTCGACAGTTTTAAAATTGTCTTCAGGAAAGAATATGACATTCTAGTTGCTAAATCTGCCCATGAGGGGCTTGAAATGCTCGAAAATAATGAAGTTAGGCTGGTTATCACCGATCAGCGAATGCCAAGTATGACCGGAGTTGAGTTCTTAGAACAAATTTCAAATCTGTACCCTGAAATTACAAGAATCATACTCACTGGTTACAGTGATGTCGAAGCCATAATATCTGCTATAAATAAGGGTAGAATTTTTAGGTACATAACAAAACCCTGGGATAAGGAAGAATTAAAAGAGACCATAGATTTTGCCCTTGAGTCTTACAACCTTAAGAATGAAAACAGGCAATTAATTGATCAACTAAAAAAGACCAATAAAGAGTTAGATGAGTTAGTTTACAGATCTTCCCATGATTTACGGGCTCCTTTGGCCTCAATTCTAGGGCTTATCAACCTTGCGAAAAAAGAAGAACAACTCGATAAAATAAGGGAGTATTTGGATTTACAAGAAAAAAGTGTGCTCCGATTAGATTCTCTTTTAAAGGAGATTATTCAATTCTCAAGAAATTCTCATTTGGAAGTAAAGGGAGAAGTCATAAATCTAGCTGAACTGATTAAAGAATCACTAGACATACATGAGTTCTTCATAGGATCTCAAGCTATAGAGAAGTCATTTAGCGTCAGCCAGCCTTATAATTTGATTTGTGACAAGTATAGACTTGAAATCGTATTGAACAACTTAATTTCAAATGCCATACGCTATAGCAATCTAAATCAGAAACAACCTAAGCTTACAGTCGAAGCAGAAGTAGAAGAAAAACAAGCTGTAATACGAGTGATTGATAACGGTATTGGGATAGCACCGGATCTTAAAAACAACATATTTAATATGTTTTACAAAGGTTCTGACCAGAATGTAGGTGGTAGTGGATTGGGTCTTTTTATTGTTCGGGAGACCATGGAAAAACTTGGCGGAGAAATCTCCCTAGACTCTGAAGTTGGTAAAGGCTCGACATTTACTATTAAGGTGCCTAATGGCTGAGTGATCCCGACAAGTCGGGATTAAAGCATGATTTATTATGTCATATTTTGTATACATTATCGAATCTGAGACTAATCTAAAGTGGTATTATGGTCAGACTGGCAATCTTGATCAAAGAATTATAAATCACAATGAGGGTAAAAGCTCTTATACGAGAAATAAAGGTCCATGGAAACTAATTTTCAAAAGAGCTTTTGAAACCAGAAGTGAAGCAATTAAGTTTGAAGCAAAATTAAAAGCTCTTAGAAATAAGAGCTATATCAAAAAAGAATTCAATAATTATTTCATTCGGGATGTGACGTCCCGATGAATCGGGATTAGCGCACCACGCTAACCCAAGTTTTTTTATTCGGGATGTGGCGCAGCCCGGTTAGCGCACCACGTTAGGGACGTGGGGGCCGCTGGTTCGAATCCAGTCATCCCGACAAGAAATTAAATCCCCCTGCAATCTGCTGGGGGATTTATTTATTTTAGAACTAAACCAAACGACAGTTTGAGTGAAAGTATTAAAATGAATAAACCGAGTGGAACAAGAGCATTAAGACTGATACCGAAAATATAATTATTAAAAAGCTCAGCATGTTACTTTTTCTTTAGACGTTTATACTTCCAACCTCTAAACATCCATCCCAAAGAGCGAACACCTAAATAGTACATATAAGACCACATGAAGCCGCTTTTTCTCAGCATATGGAGAAATATTTTATCCGCTTCTGCTCTGGTTATAAGTGCACATCGTTTGTATTGATATAGCACATCATGAACCATTGAAGCATAGTAGGTATAAGGCTTGTAATCTGATTCCCCATGTTTTATTAAAAGGCCATCAAAATTACCCCAAGTTATATGAAGGAAGTTCAGCTTAGGTGTACAGCCATCCCATGCATAACCTCTATCGTGTGAACCTTTAACTGTTATTGTACCATCCTCATCTATTCGGAGCCAATTGAAATCACAACTTCTGCCTTTTAAAATATCAGTTTGATAGTTGAAATTTTCATGATGTACGAACTTCCAGACATGACCATTAGATTTTTTCTTGACACATCCATTTTCATCATCAAATGGTGCCGATTCATTAGTGGTATCCGACATAGATATTGCTGAGCTTTAGTATCTAAAGCTAACAGAGGAAACTGTTATTGTAAATACCCAAGGTTGGGTATTTTTCAATGAGATGTTGAGTTCTAAAAATACTCTCGAACGAAGCCCTTCTTAACAAAGAGCATGTGAAGATTTTTGAGCGTAAGATCAGCATTAAAGAGAACTCTGAGCTTTTCAATTGAATTATTGTCCATGTTAATCTTGATGATGCATTACCCATCTTTCCTCTTTGACAATAGCAGCTACCTCCACAACTACATGAATCCCATGAAAGTTATCTGGATTTTTAAGTCCTAAGTAAATTGGTCCCTGGTGGCAGCAATCTATCTCAACTACACCCGACTTTAGATTTTCTCTGGTCCCTTCAGGATATTGCAGGAATTGAGGATTTTTGTTCAGAAAGGGAGTATAGTTATTTTGATCAATTAAATAAACATCGCAATAATCGGAGCCTGGAGGTTGTGTGAGCTGATCGATTCCAAAACCCAGAAGTCCGGATTGGTCTACTAGAGTTGAGAGTTCTGAGACTAAACTGAGCGCATTCGTAACACTTTCAATCTGATCTTCATCTCTAGAAGCCGAGAACTCATAATACCATTTAACAGTATTTTCAGGGAGTATTATAGGGATTGCAACTCTTGATTTACCCCCTTTGAACGTTGAATTACTTCCACTATTAATAAAGAATTTTTGAGGTTTTTGAATTGATTCTACAAGGTAAGTTTCTTGCCAACTGACTTTAGTATTGAAGTTTTTAGTTTCATCGGATTTGGGGATCCGTTCTATTAAAAATCTTGCATCTCTATCAAAAGCATGATTTGATGCAAATGAGAATCCATATATAGATCTCTCTCTTATATTGATATTAACATTCCTTAAATCAGTAAAAGTGTCGTTAGAATAGATAGCATTTCCGTCTGGATGACTGAAGACATTTATAACATTGGTACCCTTAGCATTAGTCATATTAACATTAATGACAATTTTATCCCCCTTCTCAAAGGCGTATAAATATGTAGGATATTCAAAATTCTCGTGCGCGCTGGCTGAAACAATCCCTGGAATATTAAAGTCCAAATCTGCTACTACTATCTTGATTTGAGCTTCTTCCTGAACCCCCTTCTTAAATGTAAACTTTAAAACTTTTTGTTTACCTGCTTCAAGATTCACAATTTCGCTTTTCTCTTCTTTTGAAAAGAAGGAGACTATTTGTAAGTAGTGTTCACCTGAAGATGTTTGAAATCTAGTTGGTTTCTTAGGTAGGATTACCCCCAATTCATCACCGTCAATTAAAATTCTTGATTTGGTATCTGATATAATAAGTATTGAGCTTCCCTCATATTGAGCAAATGAAATAGAGGCACTGACTAAAACGATTATTGTTACAAGATATACTTTAAATAGGTTTACCAACATTTATATAACCAGTTATACATTAGTAATAAAATTACTTATAAAATGACAGTTTTTGTAAATTTTCAGTGAATTTATATACTTGCTAAAACAGTACTTAGGTCCTTCAATTAGATCTAATTAGGTCTTCTTTTGTGATAATTTCTTCACTAGCTGGTGTACTACTTTATCTCAATCTCTATATGCTACACTAATATGACTTTACACAACTAGCTACACTCTTATACTAAGTTGGTGACGACTATATTGACATAGGTCAAAAAATTAAATTCGATTCCAATACACTTTTGATAGTCTTCTTGATTTCGAGATAGTCTGGTAGTTTTTCTCCTGGTATTTGATGGGCTAAACTGTTTTTCCAGGCGGCTTGAAGTTGCTTGTCGTTTTGGTCATTGATGAGTTGACCAATACCTGTAAACTCCAGGCTCTTGAAGTTCATCTTACGATGAAATGCGTCTGATATTTCTTTCCAATCAAGCTCTTTTTCATTTTGCGATAAATGCCAGATGTCATAAAAATCTCTTGGAGCTGTATATGATCGCTGGATCAATGCCCTTAGTTTCTCAGCCATTACTTCCTGTAATGTGTAGCATGGTATTCCGTTGGCCGCCTCGGAAAGCTTATCACTGTAGCTGTGATGTATTGCTCTCTGCTCAGAAGAAAAGTATAAAATTATCTCGATTTTAATAGAAGAATGCCACCGCTCCGGTGGTGGAGGTGCTTGATTTCTGGAATGATCTGCTCCCCAGAATTGGACAATCGCTTTATAACCTGTTAGCTCATCTCTATACTTCAATTCTTTAAGTTCTTGAATATGAAGTGGCATCTCTGTGCGATGAGTGACCAGATCAGTAATCTCATTGAGTAACTTCTTGTCAAGCTTGAAGTTTGGATCTATAGCAGTGAAATCTAAATCCTCAGAAAAGCGGTAGTCTGGATAATAGCATTTCTTTAAACAGGTTCCACCTTTGAAAATCAGGCTATCCTTACATCGATCAATCGAGTAGGTGGCATCAATGAAATGGCCTAGTGCCCAGTCTTTGTCAATAGTGGTTTTAGCTACTCCAATGGCTTCTGCCGTTGTTGCTATCTCCTTTTGTAAGATCAATATTGTTTGCTGATAATATCCAAAATTTCATTCTCACTGATGTTCATCCTTAGCCTCCATTGGGGGACAAACACCCCTTTTTCAGAGCACTGAGGATCGAAAAGATTGTATTTGGGATTCACTTGGCTTTTAGCATATTTGATAAAGGATTTCATTCCTTTCTTATCCAATAGTTCACATAGGTATCCTATCCTTTTCGTTACTGCTTTGTTGTTAATGGCTTTGCAGTAGGTAATCATTTTTTCGCCATTCAGCTGAGCTTGTTCTACTGCTCTTAATAATTCAGCATAACCTCCAGAATATTGCGGAAGATCAAAGCAATCTACTATTGTCTTTTCGATATCGGTAATGCAATAGCTCCGGTTTCCAAACCCTTGCTTTACAACTCCTGTTCTTTTGGGTTTTGCTACTTTAACAAATTTGTAAGGGATTCCGAAAATCGTTTTGTCTTTCTTGAGATGGGTGGTCTGGATAAATATGGTATTTGAAAACTGTTCGGTCAGGCCGTACCGGTTCAATGCTGTCCAGTAGGCTACTGCACTTTCTTTGGTTATGTATGTGCCAATGACCAGCTCGTCCCTGAAATTTACCCGACAGTACTTTCCCCTTTCAATCCTGGAGATGAAACTTT
This sequence comes from uncultured Fulvivirga sp., assembly GCA_947500555.1. GTDB lineage: Bacteria > Bacteroidota > Bacteroidia > Cytophagales > Cyclobacteriaceae > Fulvivirga. Next base: position 45,228 of record CANMSE010000001.1, read on the forward strand.
TGTCTATCAGGTTTTCTATTACCTCATTCAGATTCTGGAATTTCTTATGGATCTGTGATTCGATGGTGTCAATGGAAAAGATATCTATTTCATATTCGTCCAATAGCTTTATGAATTGCTGTTGGTCTTCAGATACATTAACGGAAAGATATCTCCTTGGCATTACTTATCTATATATTAAAAGTGGTCATTATTACCACATATAGTTTAACGAAAGGTAAATTTAAGGATTTGATTATCAAAAACAATGGTTTACTTCCTTTTATCAAATGAACTGCTGTCAAATGAAAAGAGCTTCATCATTTCTCACATTCTACTTCTGACGCTAATGCCGTAGAGTTCTTCAAGTTCGGTACTGTTTAGGTTGGTGGTAATGTTGGTAAACATGCAGTGACTAATGAAGAGATCCTACCGCTTTGTAAGCCTAAGGAGAATTCATGATGAATGCCGCAGGGAAAACACTTTGATCAAAGTCCCAAATAAAGGGAAGTAGATAATAGGTCATTAGCGTTATTATTATGATTGACGTAAGGTTCATGACAAAACCCGTTCGAACCATATCAGGTATTCGCAAATATCCGGAACCAAATACCACAGCATTTGGTGGTGTTGCCACCGGTAGCATAAATGCGCACGAGGCAGATATCGTTACAGAAACCATTATCATATAGGGGTGCAGGTCAAAGGCCAGTGCCATAGGGGCCAGTACTGGAAGAAGCATTGCAGTAGTCGCCAAATTTGAGGTGATCTCAGTAAGGAAATTCACAGAAGCCACCATCACCAGGATTAATAGAATTAAAGATAGGCCCTGCAATTCTGTTAGTTGGGAGGCTATCCAAACAGCCAAACCTGTTTCATTAAAGCCCCGAGCAAGCGCCAACCCTCCTCCAAAGAGCAAAATAATGTCCCATGGAAGTCTCTTAGCATCTTTCCATACCAAGAGTGGTTTGCCTTCCCCGGCAGGCAATATAAAAAGCAGCATTCCACCCGCCATGGCAATGATAGTATCATCAATATTTGGTATTACCTTTTGAATAAGTGACCTGGTAACCCAAAGAGTAGCCGTTGCAATAAACACCCAAAGAACGCTTCTTTCTTGCCTGCTAATATTCCCTAGTTCTTTTCTCATTGCTCGGATCGCATCACGACCACCTGGAAACTGAATGTCTTTTATTGGGAATGCCTTAGAGGTCAAATATTTCCAACAAATCAAAATAAGGACAATTGAAATCGGTAGCCCAAATTTCATCCAATCAAAAAAGCTAATTCTGACATTATAAGTTTCTTCCAACACTCCTGCCAAAACCAAATTGGGTGGTGTCCCTATTAAAGTAGCAAAGCCGCCAATAGATGCACTATAAGCAACAGCAAGCATTAAAGCTTTTCCGATAGCATCCATTCGGCCATTTAACCCATCCTGGCTCTTTTTAAACTGCTCTGCTACCGCTATTGCTATCGGAAGCATCATGACAGAAGTAGCAGTATTTGAAATCCACATGGATAGAAATGCTGTCGCCACCATAAAACCAAGAATGATTTTTACAAAATTGGAGCCTATTAAATCGATAATAGTGAGCGCTATACGCTTGTGTAAATTCCATTTTTCAATTGCAATAGCAATTAAGAAACCTCCTAAATAGAGAAATACATATTTGTCTCCAAAAGCAGAGGTAGTTTGCTTTATATCTACAGCACCGGTTAGCGGAAATAATAAAATGGGCAACATAGCTGTAACTGCCATGGGAATGGCTTCAGAAACCCACCAGATAGCAACCCAGACGGTGACTGCAAGTACCTGATATGCCATTGGCGGCATGGTTTCAGGCGCACCCAACAACTGCATGATAACAAATGCTAACGGTCCTAAAACTATTGGAACTACCTTCTGTCCTACTCTCATCTTTTGGCTAATTCAAATTCGAAATCATCAACCAATAGCTGTAGGAAATCGGCATTGGCTTTAGATAGAAACAGTAAGTACAATTTTTCACCATTTCTATCTTTTGTCGTTATTCTTTCAGGCACCTCACTGGTCAACCTGCCCGTGAAAAACTTATAAAAAGAGAGCCCTATTAAATAGGTTCCTATAGGACTTGGATGTTTATCGTCAAAATACAGCTCAAGGTCAGGTCGCCATTGCCTGGCCTGAGTAAAAAGTTGTCCGGCTGGTACTATTTTAGCACCTGTTTCACTCGCAAGTTTCTGATATGCTTTCGTAATTTCTCCTTCCAAAAGTGGGTTTGATTTGTAACCCCAGGTTGACATAAAAATTGGTATTCCTCCCTTTTCTTTGACGAGCTCTGCAAGCTTTTTCCCATATAAATCAAAACTTTCCGGGGTTTCTATTGCACTGAGACTGTGATTATTAAAGACTACATAATCCCAAGCTTGCTCATTTAGCAATTTTCGAGTTTGCGTGTTGTTTTCCTCTTTCCAATGCTGTTCCAGATTAGAGCCTCCAACTGTTGATTGACGGGTTTCAATGCTAATTCCCTGACTTTGAGCCATAGCATTCACTACCTGTGGTAGATTATTAAAGTAGATAAAGCTGTTGCCTACAAACAGTACCCGAATTGATTTATTCTCCTGAGCACTCGCGCAGAAAAAACAATAACAGAAAATTATAGTGAGAAGGTATCTTAGTCTCATAGTGTCTAAAAGAACTTTGATCTATTGTAATAATTGATTTAGCAATTGAATAAATTCTGGCGATGTATAAATGCCTGTCGCATTGTGACCGACTCCTGGCACCGAAAGTATTTCATGCTGATTAGTAGGGTACTGATCATTCATAAACTCCAACATAAACTGCCCTCGCTGGTACCTACTATCGCCAGAGCCACCCTGTTGACTCTCAGGTTCACAGCCACTCGTGGCATTGGCCACATCCAACTCCCCTAACACATAATATAATTTTCTGCTTAGGAGCTGAAGTCTGATATTCTCCAATCCAATCAAAGAAATAAATGCATACCTACTGTCTTCAGCCAAGGCATCTAATCCATAGGGGTAATTATTATAGGTGCCACAGTCAGCAGGCACAAATGTATCTGTGCCATTCCACCGTAGAGCATTAGGGTAGACATAATGAGAGGCATTTGCTGCGAGGTAAGTAAAGGTATAGTTAGGAAATTGCTGCTCCGTTTCATTGATTGCTGCATAGCGCTGCACAAATTGACCTCCTGCCGAATGCCCTGCAATAATAACATTGGTGAGGTCAGGGAAATTGGGATTATCGAGTAAGTAGTCAGTAAGAAAATAATCAACAATTTGAGATGAACTTAGTGCTGTTCCGTCAGGCGAAGTGGCTTTCCCTCCTGCTCTCCATACTGCATTATCCCAATCTATTTCTAAACCTGTACCCTCATGAAAGAAGTGGGGTGCAATAACCATCGTACTTGTAGAAGAGGAAGAACTATTTACCCCACTTACAAGACCATCATATTCAGACCGAACCTGTGCATCAGGTGCGCTTAATCCATGAATGACAAATATGACACTGTTGAGATTGGAGTTGATAACCTCTAAATTGTGGGTAGCATAGAAGTTTAAATTTCCAATGTTATCAGAGTCATTGGTTGTGGTAAATTGTATGGTCTGTCGTGATGATGGACCAAAGGAACTTGTAATTTCAGAACTAGAAATCTCTACTAACTCGTTGGGGTCAACCGGAGCTTTTCTAATAATGGGATCTACATCATTGAAATTACACGAAGCCAACAAGAGCGCTAAAAGGAAATATACCTTCAGTGGTAGGACGATATGCCTGAGCTTTTGCTTCATTAGAAAATGATTTGAAAAGCTACACTACCCCTTATTTCACCTTTTTCAACTAACGCATCATTTTCAAGTTGGTCAAAGGTTAGAAAATCAGCATTAATTTGAACTTTCATTGCCTGACCTTTCAAGAACTTTGATAAACCAATGGTCACATTTTCCTGATTGGTAATAACGGATAAAACCTCATTCTCGAACTCAGGATTGACCTGGGTATATCTCAGGTCTAGTGACCAATTGTTTTTAGCAAGATATCCGGCTTGAATATTTAATCCAGTACCTAACGCCAGATACTGCGCTATGTCTCCTTGGAATATCGGTGTTTGTGAAGCTGCATCTGTGTCCGTAAACAAGCCATCAATTTCACTTGCGGAAGCATTTACATATTCTAAAGCAGCATTGAATCCTTTGTACTTAAAAATAACATCAGCGTATAATTTCTGATAATTGGGATAGGCATTTCTGAAAGATCCATCAGATTGAATCTGACTAAAGAATACAAATTCACCATGACCTTCCCCTACGCTCTCGCTGGCTCCCTGATTGGTTGAAAAAGCACTACCGAGCATCACTTTTGGTGTACTCTCTCGTGCCAGGTCAGCTCCTAAAAAGTCGTTGCCAATTGAAAATTCGCCAAATGGAAAGACTTCTAAACGGCCACCAAATTTTGCGCCTCCGTAATCGTACCTGTCAGTGGTGCCATTACCAAAAGAGTTTATTCCATCTCCTGAAGTAAATGCCAGAGATGGTTTCAATATCATTTCGCCAAGTGCAAACCTTCCGTCAATAAATAACCCGAATTCTCTTCCCAATCGAGCGTAACTAGAACTCAAAATACTACGATTAACAAATTGAAAATTGTTCTCGTGTGTATTGCGCTCCCTATTATTGGTATTTACTAATTTCTGACCAACTGCGATAAATATTTTCTCATTTGCGATATCGAACCCTACCCAAGCTTCTAAAAGAGACCATACTTCTACAAAATCTGCCAGGATGTAAAAAGTCATTTTCTCATTTCTAGCCTTCCCCAGAAGTGAGAATTGCGCTCGCTGCATCTCAAAACCATGCTTGCTGGTCAGTATTTCAGCAGTATCTCTGGTGTAGGTATATGCAGACTTTAAATTTCCACCCAGGCTAAAAAAATAATCTCCATCGTTCAATGAGAGATTAGCACCTTGCCCTAATTCGAAATAGGTACTGTCCTGACTTATAGCCGCTTCTGACAATGTGAAATATATGAATGCTAAAAGGATAAGTTTCTTCATAATCAATTCATTTAAAGGTTTTGACCTCCTTCTGTTTTCATCAATCTGTAAATAGGAATTTCCTGACCTTTGCATGCCTCTATGACCCGAACTCTAACAAAGCTATTGTCATTCTCAGGCTCTAAAGCTGTCACTGCGAGGTTTGCGTTTTTTTGATCTAGTCGGATAATATAGGTTCCCTGAGGAAATTTCTTTTCAATCTTTGAAACTCTGGTAGATACATTGTTAGGAAAATAGCCCTGGTATTTAGATGGTTCAATCTCTTGAGCTTTTACCTGATAAGATTCTACTTCAAAATTTTTATTGGTAGTGAGGGTATCAACTTTCACACCGAGAATAGTGAGGTTTTTTACCGCTTGTGTTTGATCTGGTGGTAATAAATAAGCAAGAGGTCTTTCTCTTGAAATAACAGCTTGCATTTCCTTTGAGCTCGCTACTGGAAAAACATTTTCTACTGCTTCATTTTCACCGATGTCAATGAATTTGATAGGCAACTCTTTATTAGCCTTTTCACTCTTAACTATCACCTCTCGATTTCTTGAAATAGTGGACTGAATGGCTTCCTCAACACCTTCCCATACTTTTTTGTGATTATCATAAGCAGTTTGCAGATAAGAGAAGGCCGCTGTATGCGTTATAAAAACTCTTCTCTCAAAAGAATTTCTGTTCAATTGAATACCCCTTATTTCCATTAAAATGCTAATGGAGTTTCCTAACGCAAAAGAGGTAGCACTCGACCTTGCGCTGGTCGATCCCACATTAAAATATAATTTCCCTAAGTTGTCTCGTGGAGAAAAATAATCATGATAGTTAAAATCCCCTTCACTGAATTTGTCTTTTGCATTTTTCACAAAAAGATTCTCTGTCAACTCTCTGATTTTCGGCTCTACATTTAACTCACCTGAATACAAAAACATGGCATCATAAAATGAAGCATAACCCATACTCCCGAACTGTCTAAAAGCAGCTCTGAATGGATTGTACTCATGAAAATCTACAGAGACATGTGGCGAATACTTTACGTATGTTGCTCTTAATTGCTGAATCTCAGGTATTTGAAGTTTGATAAGGTCTCGATTCAAATCCAGATCATTTTTAGCTCTTCTATTTTGGCGCATATAGCCATCTATATTGACCATCGGAACTATGATAATATCGAGCTTATCAAAGAGGTAAGTATAGGTATCATCAGTCAGTAAATCTTGCAATACAGCCAACATTCCTTCAGAACTTGCAGGTTCATTTCCATGAATACCGCCCTGCATCCAGATTCTTAGTTTGCGCTCACTCCCGGGCTTAGAGATACTGACATATGGGATTTTTTTACCTCTTTGAGTCTCTCCAAGATATTGCAATTGAGCATAATCGCTTTTATTGGTAATAGCTTCTAAAAATGATATCAGCTCTTTGTAGTTGGTAAATCCATGTTTGCTATCAAAGGCAGGCGTATTAAAGGAAACACCTAAATCAGGAAAAAACTTATTCGTCAGCCTGGCCGGTTGCTGCGCATTGGAGACAAGTCCTATATGCATTATTACCACCAAAGAAATTAATACTATTCTCATAATTAAAATGCTATTGAAAGTAACATCCTAAAGGTCCATTCATCAGGTATGGCTACATCAATATTGGACCCTCCGGAAGGATTAGCTGCCGAATAAATACGTGTATCTCCTCCTGTTGCCGTTTCTACAGAATTATAGGTTAATGATCCCTGAATCTTTACTGCATACTTCTGCAAGTATTTTGTCAGTCCTACTGTATAATATTCCGGCCTGTTGTATATACCAGCATCTAAAAATGTTTCAGAAGATGGAATAATGGCTCCGGTTTCGTCCAATTGAGTCAAGTCATTTATTTTTTCGTACCTGGCATCTATCGACCAATCGTTCTTGAAAAGATAGCCTGCCTGAATGTTCCATATCTCTCCGATATTCATTCGTCCTCTTACCACTGCTTCATCATCTGTAATAGCCGATGGTACTGATGCCTGGGTTTTCACATACGCTCCTAAGACTACAAAACCTCGATATTTGAGCATAAAATCGGCTATGAACTTCTCATATTCAGGCAGCAGTTCATTGCCTTCTATGTCAGTATATAGAAATCGATCGGGCTCAGGGCGAAAATTCCCGTTTCTATTGGTAAGACCCTTGTTAATTGAGTATGCACCTCCTACAACCAATTTTGGCTTCCATTCTCTTAGCATATCTACACCATTAAAATCTCCACCTTTGAATAGCCCAAAAGGAAATATGTCTAATCTTCCACCGTACTTGAGTCCACCGTAGTTACTAAAGGCATTTTGCCCCTCACCTGTCGTTATTTCCAGATAAGATTTGACATAGAGATCTCTGTAGATTTTATCCCTTCGATCAACAAAGAGACCGGCATCCCTAAAGACAGAGAAAAGAGAGGTTATTCTACTTCTTTCTACCATTTGAAGGGTATTGGAAGTCATAAAAAATTCTCGATAGTTGGTTCTTGGTGCTTTTTGTCCAAGACTTACTCTTGTATACCGAAAGGGTCGATAAGTTATAAAGGCATCCCAAAGGAAATTATTATCATCATCCGTGGGGTCATTTCTGTCACCTATCTCATTATTCCGGCTTAAATCGAAACTAATACGATATGAGATTTTAAGCTTCTTACTTTCCCCGCTCATTTTTATACGTGCCCTGGTAATACGATAACGATTTTCTCTGTAAGAATTACCTAATGTGTCTGTACCCCAGAACAACTCGTAGTAAGGTTGTATGTAGCCTGTAATACGCATAGAATAATCCCTGGTCTTCGAACTAAACCTCAGCCCTTTGCCTATTGTATACCAGTTGGGTAGCGCATACAATGCATCAGTGTCAAAAGTAGATTCCGTGCCTTCATCTTCAACATTAAATTCTGCGTCCGGATCATCCTGACCAAAACATAAATGACTCAGCATAACCAACATGAGGCAAAACATCACTCTCATTAAGATCTGCTTGATAAAAATATGACGATTTTGCTTTCTCAAGGATTGTTAATTAGCGTGGGAAAGCTTCCATTACTACATGACCAGATGGAGGTGTCAAAAGCGGAAAAATCTGAACAAGACGATGAGCCAATATTTGTTAGCGTAAATCCAGTACCCTGATCTTCTGCATCTCCGCTTATGTCTGCTCCAGTTCCATTCAAAATAGTTTGTAATGTGCTTCCAAAAATGCCAGACCCGCCATCACCATCTCCTGAGAAATAACCAAAGGAATTAGAAACACCGGGAGCAAAACCAGGTGTAAAACTGGGCACATCTAAAATAAGGTTTCCTGTACTGTAACAATTAGTGATTAATGAAATTGCGCTATTGGATGCGCCTATGAATCCGCCAATGTCATCGGAGTCGTTAGCTGTAATACTAATGTTTCCTGTCGCATAACTATTCGATATGGAAGTTCCCGCATTAGCCGCGAAACCAATCAGTCCACCAATTCTTATTGAAGCTCCAGTAACATCTCCAGAGGCATAAGATTGATCAATAACGGTAGTATTGACCATACCAACCAAACCACCTATTCTGTTAGCCGAACTGGTAACATCTATTGAAGATGAGCATAGTGTAATAACTGAACGATCAGCTTCTCCAATTAAACCACCTGATCGACCTACACCAGTATCAGATCCTGAAGCCGTGCTTGCCACCATAGAGTTTGTGTCACCTCCGATAATATGTGTGTTTGTCACTTGCAAACCATCATTTGCATAACCCAATAAAGCACCCACATGGGTACTTCCTGTTATTGCGCCAGAAGCCGTTACCTCAATTGTCAGATTTTTGATTTCCACCGTTATCACCGTAGAATTATCGTCATTTCCCAGTACTCCAAAAAAACCGACATTATCTGTATTTGGTCGATCAATAGTAAGTCCTGAAATGGTAAAGCCTCCACCATCAAATACTCCTTCGAAATTGTTAATTGGCAACCAGCCTTCTGAAGGATAATTTTCCAATAAATAAGCTGATAGGTCTAAATCACCAGTTAGCAAGTAGCTACTTGATAATCTGTTTCTCAAAAAGACATCCAAATGTTCTACTGTAGATATGCGATAAGGATCTGCATCCGTACCTGATCCGGTTATCTCATTGTTATCTCCAACACCAATGGTATCAACCGGATCAATTGCATCTGTATCATCTGTCGAACATGACATGAATGCACCTGCCACAAGAAATAGACTAATTATGATATTTTTCACTTTATGATTTTTAAAATGAAGAAGGGCCTAATATTGACCCCTCTATAATCTTAGTTTTATAATTCCCACAAAAGAACCGGGCCATTGGAACCACTAATTCCGGAAGTGCCGAATGACCAGATAGAGCCGCTCAATGCAGGGAAAGAAGAAGCATTTGACCCATCTGTGCTAAAGCTCACTCCAGAGAGGTTAGTTATCACGATACCAGCGTTTCCACCAGTTAAACTGGCATCAGTATTAAAATAGCCACTTGTTATTGTATCCGTATCCAAGTCATTACCTGCAAAAATTCCCGAAGTAGTGGCATCTGTTGTAGTCACATTACCGGATGAATATAAGGAACTCAGTAAGGATGCATCGACACTACCACTCGCCCATCCAACAAATCCACCGGTATCCGCATCACCAGATACATCACCAGTAGCATAACAATCTGAAATCCCGCCTAATGATGCACCTATTCCTCCTACAAAGCCACCAATCCTGTCAGCAATTATTGATCCTGAGACAGTAGAACCACCCACATCCACAGTGCTAAAACTTTCTGATATTGTACCCGAAGTAATGTAACCTACAAAACCGCCAGTCCTTGAAGCTGATCCAGCTACATTAGTAGCGACAGGCCCTCCTGTGACATAACATCTGCTAACTGCGCCACTTTTCGCGAGTTCACCGATCATCCCACCGGTTCTATCTGCTCCTAAAATTCCTATTGCATCTATAACAAGTCCGAGATTATTGATTGTGCCTCCGGTATCCTCACCAAAGAGTCCGGCAAAGCTTGTTCCACTTGTTATCCATATGTTTTGAATCTCATTTGAGTTACCTTCAAATGATCCTGAGAAATCATCAATAGGATCCCATCCGTCACCTGTTAGGTAACTATCTAAGTCAACATTGTTCACTAGTGTAAAACTAGCGTCAACATGTTTACGTACACTGTCTAATTCAACAGCAGAACTAATTTCATAAGGGAAATTAGATCCTCCATCACCTCCGCCAAAGAAAGCAGTAGTGAATTCATAATTTTCATCATCATCTAAACTTCCATCATTATCTGCAATCGGATCAGCTGAAAGCAATGTAAACATATAATCTGCAAGCTCATCAAGATCAGAATCAGGAGTTATCATAGCAACAGTACCAGAAGCTGAAAAGCTAGAGGCCACCGGACTTCCTCCGGACGTCAGCTCATAATTAATATCACCAAACCTGGCTTCCACACTACTAGTAAAGGTAACTGTAATTGTACCTGATCTATCCGCCTGATCAGTGATCATCCCTTCAACCAAACTGTTGGATGATAACTCAACACTCACCACAGCAATAGCACCTGCATCAATAGTGGTGAAACTTGATGTAAACGTAGATTCTAAACTCCCACCGTTAGTTCCTTGAGCAGCTGTAATTTCTAGTGTATGTACAGCCGAATTAGATAGGTTCATATTTGGCGTTAAAGTAAGTACAGCACCGGCCACACTCGATGCATGTGGCACATCCGTATCACCTTCTTTCAAAGTGTAGACCAAACTTGATTCTTCAATGTCACTTGAAAAAGTAATGATTATTTCTGAAGCAGTGGTAATATCAGTCGCACCATCAATAGGATCAATACTTTCAACTGTTAACATTGGTGGTAGAACCACACCATCTTTATTACCATTTGCATCACTCGTGAGTTGATCGAAGAGCGCCTGACTTACCTCATAAGTAATAAGTGCACCAGATCCATCCAAGTTACCCCCCATGTCCAGGTGAACTAAATTGGTATTTATACTTTCATCAATCGTCAAAGACGTTAATATATTTGTTACTCCGTTAACATCGGCATTTGCTATATCGTTACCATCTAACCTCAAGTAGGTTAATTCAGGAAATTCAGTGGCATCGAAGTCGGCTAGGTTATGTCTGAAAATTCTAATCCTTCTCATTCCTGAAGGTAAATCCATAGTCGTTAGGAAGTTGGCAGTATTATCTGATGAATTTGTATATTGAAGCGTATCCAAATTTGCATTACTAGATAAGTCCAAAACAGAAATACTCGTATAGTCGATATCTAAGGTTACCAATCCAGTGAAAAATTGAATACCATCAATATCTTTGATATCCAATGGAGCGGAACTACTCCCCCCCAGATCTAGGTTTGTGACACTTGTTACGACAGTTAAATCTAAGAAGTAAGCACCATTATCTTCTGAGGCATATCCTTGAGCTTCTAAAGCTTTCCCAAATTCAGCGTCCTCTATTTCAAACGCTGTTTCGGATTCATCGATTGTAGTAAAAGAAAATATTTCACTTGTGGCAATTTGATCATTGTTGTCGGTAACTACGACTTTCCAAAAGTATTCTGTTGAAAAAGATAGTGCTGTAGAAAGTGACAATTCAGTAGTAGTAACGGTTGCTAACCGTGTTTGAGGATCTGGATTAGCATCTAAAAAAACAGCATATTCCTTTACACCCGCAGTAGCCTCGGCAGCTGTCCAAGACAGAGTGGGCGTTAGCGGTTGATCTACTGCTGCATCTGCTGGGGATGTTAACGCAGGTACAGAGGGTCCTGTTATTGCTGGATCATCATCATCATCACAAGACGTTGTGGTAAAAGAAATCAGTCCGATAAGGACTAACAATAGCAAGTTAAAGGAAGTCAAATAAAGCTTCATAAGTACAAATTTTTTAATTTAAATCGTTTGCAATGTGAAGCAATTAAAATGTTTTAGGCTAAACCAACGTACTTTCAACGAATTTTATCGAATTTTAATAAACATTATTAAACGCAAATTAATTGACTGATCTTTATAAAGATTTAGTTTCCAAACTAGAGACACTTTTTGGGCCATTTGATGAGGACAATAAAAAATTCACAAAAGCGCCCAACTCAGAAGTAGCACGGGAACTTGGTTATAGTGACGCACAGTTTTCCAGGCTTATCAATCAACATGCTACTGAAGGTGAATATGTTAGGGCCAATCAGAATGCTGAAAGAATTCTAACGGTTCTAAAACTGGAAAAGCGTATTGAGAAAATGGGTGTTAACCCAAAACAAGCCCTGGCCTCACCAAAAAAAAGAATATTATTTCTCATTTGCGGACTTGTCATTGGCCTGCTGGCATCCTACATGTGGCACAATGACAGTAGTACGGAAAAGGCTGAACCATCCACCAAATATGATATGCTCAAGTGGAGTTTTGAGACGTCTTATGTAAAACCATATGTTAATTTAAACGACTTGCCGGAAGATTGTAATTACCCTTGTTATAAATATCAGGGCAAATGGCAGTTATCAAACGAATATAAAATACCATTTTTCAGGGAGCAAAATGGCTATCACTATGTAGCTACTGATGTAATTATGTATGCACGTTGTTTGAGTGAGGAGCCTAATACTGGAAATAGGTTTGAAGGGTACGAATATCAAAAGCATGAAATATGGTATGACAAAAGGGAGTTCCCGGTGGATTCTTTCATAAGAAGGGATGGAATCATTAAAGAAGCTTACAAACAGCTCAAACTAGAAGAAGATGGTAATTTCACAAAGGTTGCAACAGTTCATACATTCTTTAGAAATGAATTTACTCTAGTGGACAATGACATAATAAGAAAGGGTAAAGTCATAGGCAGGGATGTTGAAATTAGTCCTGATGAAGAGATCGCTAGGACAGTAAAGACAAACAAAGAAATCGAAAAAATCAAAAGCGATATTAATAGAATAGCAAGTAATCGATTGGAGGATTTCTCCAGGCCAATTTCATGCGAAAATGCTAAAACTCCTTCACCCGATTTTAATATGATAAAGGACGGTGATCTAATCACTTTTAACTGCACGCTTACAACAAGTAGAGTATCCCTAAATTATGTCAAGACCTATTATCTGAAGGATCAATACATAAAAAATACCTGCCGTCCTTCAGGAGATTGAATCCAATCTGCAATTAAAGTATAATTTATGTTTCTAAGCTTTAGTCAAATAATCAATGTTTAAACATTTATTATTTGATAAAATGTATTACCTTAACTTCATAATTATTAACACTAATCAAACTATCATGAAAATCGCTACTCTAATTATTCGCTATTTAATGGGTCTTATCTTTTTCGTTTTTGGCCTTAATGGTTTCCTGAACTTTTTACCTGCACCACCAATGGAGGGTGATCTAGGAACTTTTATGGCTGGTTTAATGGCCTCCGGGTACTTTTTCCCTTTATTGAAGGGTACGGAAGTAGTAACAGGTGCCTTATTACTAGCGGGAAGATATATACCATTGGCATTGGCCATTTTAGGACCGATTACTCTTAATATATTTCTTGTGCATGCCTTTATGGAACCATCAGGTCTACCTATAGCCATTTTCGTTTTCGCTGGCAATTTATTCCTTGCATGGTCCTATAAAGAGAATTTCAAGGGATTGTTCAGCAAATAAATCACTATCTAGTGTAACAAAAATCACATAGCCTGACCCATTATTTTCGTTATTTGCACTTAATGGACAAGTATTACGAAATATTTATAAATGGCTATAAAGGATATGCCTCATATCTGTGGGGTGAAATTATAAACCCCTCTTGGCACAATTACTTTTATTGGCTGATAGGGGTTTCTCTTTTCTTCTTTGTGCTGGAATTAGTTCGTCCATGGCGTAAAAATCAGCCGCTACTGCGTAAAGACTTTTGGTTGGACTTCTTTTACATGTTTTTTAATTTCTTTCTGTTTTCTCTTATTATTTATAATGCAGCCTCTGACGTTGTTGTCAACTTTTTTAATGATGCCATGGCATCCGTAGGTATCAAGAACTTAGTTGCTTTTGAAGTGATGTCCTGGCCATTATGGGCGCACTTATTATTAGGTTTTATTGTCAGAGATTTTATTCAGTGGAATACACACAGGCTATTACATCGCTCCAAGTTTCTTTGGGAATTTCATAAAGTACATCACTCCGTAGAGCAAATGGGCTTTGCAGCACATTTAAGATATCATTGGATGGAAAATGTAGTTTATCGTACTATTGAATACATTCCCCTGGCTCTTATTGGCATAGGGTTACGTGATTTTTTCATTATACATATTTTCACTTTAGCTATTGGGCATTTCAACCATTCAAACTTCAAGCTAAACTTGGGGGCATTAAAATACCTTTTCAATAACCCGCAGATGCACATCTGGCACCATGCTTATGACTTGCCAGAAAAGTATCGATTTGGCGTAAATTTTGGGATATCACTTAGCCTTTGGGATTATCTCTGGGGTACTAATTATATACCTAAAGATGGAAAAGATATTAAATTGGGTTTTCCGGGAGTTGAAAAATTTCCCAAGGATTTTGCCTCTCAAAACCTACATGGGTTCAAGCCCCCTAAATAAGAATGTAGCCACCAGGATTCTCACCTGAGGTTGAACTCAATAACTATATCTAATGCTTAATAAATAAAGTTCTTAGATTCGCATTTTTAAAAAACCCAAGTTTCATGATTGTTTACAAATTTGGCGGCACATCCGTAGGCTCAGCGGACCGTATGAAAAAAGTAGCTCAACTAATAGCTCAAGATGCTGAGTCAAAAATTGTGGTTCTATCAGCTGTGTCAGGTACAACTAATATATTGGTTGAAATTGGTGAGCTTTTAATGAAAGGTAGTTCCGTAGCTGCTGAGAAGCTCATTGAAAGTTTATATATGGAATACAAATTACTTGTAAGTGATTTGTACAGTTCCCCTCAGGAAACTGACAAAGGGCAGAATATCATTGACCACTACTTTGGCAAAATAAAAGTACTTGCTCAAATCCCTGATTTCAATGAAGGAAATAACAAAACACTACTCTCTTTTGGAGAAATACTTTCAACCAACCTGTTTCAGGTATATCTTGAAGAGCAAAAAATAAAATCACAACTGGTATCTGCGCTAGACTTTATGAGTATTGACTCAGCAGGCGAGCCAGAAATAGGTAAAATAGGTGAGCGATTGAACTCTCTAATAACCTCGAATTCCCTAACCATTACTCAAGGATTCATCTGTAAAAATGATCGGGGACAAACAGACAACCTCAAACGTGGTGGTAGCGATTATACTGCCTCTATCATCGGTGCTGCCATTCGGGCAAAGGAAATCCAAATTTGGACAGATATTGACGGCATGCACAATAACGACCCTAGAGTGGTTGACAACACCAGGCCTATCGAAGCACTTACTTTTGATGAGGCAGCGGAGCTTGCCTATTTTGGTGCTAAAATCCTTCATCCTGCTTCCATATTACCAGCACAGAAATATAGTGTTCCTGTCAGGCTCAAAAGTACTATTGATCATCAAGCGGCAGGTACACTGATAGGACTCGAATCCAACAAATCTGATATAAAAGCCATTGCCGCCAAAGATGGTATTACTGCAATAAAAATAAAATCGTCACGTATGCTACTAGCACACGGCTTCTTGAAGAATATATTTGAGGTATTTAGTAGGCATAGTACTTCCATAGATATGATTACAACCTCAGAAGTAGCTGTATCTTTAACTATAGATGATAACAGATACTTGCCAGAAATAACTAATGAGCTAAAGCAATTGGGGCTGGTAGAAGTAGATGAAAATCAGACTATCATCTGTATTGTTGGAAATATGATTTCACAAAAGAGTGGAATGCTAAAAAGGATATTTGACTCTCTAGCTGACATTCCTATACGTATGGTATCTTATGGAGGAAGCCGGCACAACATCTCACTGCTCATTGAATCAGAATACAAAAAGAAAAGTCTTGTGAAGTTAAATCATGGACTTTTCGAGTCATAACACAAAATTCTCAGACAAACGCAAAGAAGATCAGCCAGATAACGAATAGTAATGGCAGTAAAAATGGGATGGAAAACCGGATGATATAACCAAAGAAGGAAGGCATTTTCAAACCTATTTGCTCGGCTATGGACTTAACCATAAAGTTGGGGCCGTTACCGATATAAGTGAACGCCCCAAAGAAAACTGCCGCAACGGAAATAGCCTTTAAATCTAAAACAGAGTCTTGAAATACCCCGCCTTCGGCAAAAGCTACCACATCAGTAAGTTGGCCAATCGAGCCCCCTTGTGCGGCAAGAGCTGCAGTTAAAAAATTAATGTAGGTAGGTGCATTATCCAAGAAACCAGATAGGATACCTGTACCCCAATATAGCGTATTATGACTTATCATTTTAGCTCCTTCAGGTGAGGCTGCAAATCCTCCCACTAATTCCAAAGCAGGCATCATAGTGCCGAAAATGCCCACAAAAATAAATGCCACCTCACGTATAGGCTCGAAGCTAAACTCATTTCCGTCAATTGCTTTTTTATTCGCAAGCTTGAACGATAAAAAAGCTACTCCCAACATGATAATTTCTCGCAAAAAAGAAAACTTTTGACCCTCAAAAACAATAGCAGGTACCCATGGCAAGACATTTGGATCCAAAAACACCGATGCAATAACCAAGGCAAGCCAAAAGAAATTTCTACCCCCTATCAGACTTATTTTATTAGTATAAGTTATCTCCTCATCACCTAAACCATAATTAGACTTATTGTTAGAATCGAACCAGTAAAATGTAACAAGAAGTATGGCTACTGCCACTGCCCATGGTACTACATTATGAACCAACGTCCAGAAAAAAGGTACGCCCTTTAGAAAACCTAGAAATAAAGGAGGGTCTCCTATAGGAGTTAAGGAACCTCCTATATTGGATACAATGAAAATAAAGAAAATGACATGATACGCCTTTATTCTAGTTTTATTCAAACGCATAAAAGGCCGTATTAAAAGCATGGATGCACCGGTCGTACCAATCAAGTTTGCTACCACAGCACCCAAAAGCAATAACATAACATTGGCCAATGGTGTAGCCTTTTTATCAATGTCGATCATAATACCACCTGAGGCAATATATAATGCGGCTAATAATGAAATAAATTGTACGTACTCAGCAAGAGCGTGTACTGGACTATGAGTATTGCCTAGAACAAATAGATAGTATAGCACCACTAGTGCAGCAAATCCCATTGCTACCTTTGGGTAATTTTTGTGCCAGAAATGTTCGTAAAACAATGGCCCTGTCGCTATCATTAAGAGCAACGTAATAAACGGTATAACTGTCCATCCAGGTGGTGCGTGACTATCATGTTCTTCATCAACATGCTCCACTATTCCATGTTCGCCCTGAAGTTGATCGTGATCTGTTGTCACAGCCACTGAATCATTCTCTACCAAATCAGTAGCCATGGCGGGCGGGCCCACAAACAGTGAAAATAATAATAAAATAAATCCGGGAAGTTTCTTAATCACTAAAAGACGTTTATACCAAAATAGCTGAATTTATGCTCTTTGCAAAAGACAAAAAGAAGATCATTTTCCAAAGGTATAGAAATGTATGAATTCCCCTAATGCTCAAAAATTAATTACAGATTAATTTTCAATTCTCTCAACTCAGTAAGTTGTACCGTACTAATAATTGATTTTCCCTCCTCCAACGCACCCAACCCTCGCCTATCTTTTTATAATTATGGTCTAATACTTTAACTCTTAGCCACTCATCTGAGATTTCTATTGGAGTGAAAATATTTCCTTCTGGAATCTGTATTGGAGAACTATGATCGAAAGGCCGTACTTTAGGCATATTCAAGACTGGGTCAAAGAGTTCTATGGAAGATGTAGATAACAAAAAGTCTGGCCAGTCTTTTAATACCACTTTGTTTGCATCCACCCAATGAGTTAATCCAGTTTGCTTATTTACTTCCAGTTGAATCCAGTCTTTGGTTTTACTAATTGCCTTCATAGCAAGAATTTCATAATCCATTTTCATATGAGCAGGATAAAACCACGGTGGAGCAGAGGTTATTGAAATACCTAATTCAGTCTTTGTGAAAACCAAACTATCTGTTGGTGTATGGTCATCAACGGATTTTTCCAGATTGGGCGAGTAGAAATACAGAACCTTCTGGTCGTACATATCTGGAAAAGCCATTCCCAATCCAAGTTGTGCTGATTTTTGAAAAACGATTGGAATTGTCGTTATTTTCTTTGAATCATCTGAGGGGCTATTTTCTTTTTTCCAGATATTATGTAGAGTAATCAACGCTATGGTTATAAGGACACCAATACCGAATATGATGTTTAACAATACAATTCTTCTGGCTACAACAGTTCGAATCAAAATAATAGAAATGATAATTCCTGCTACGGCTCCAAGTATGCCACTTCCAGCAACAATACCTGGGCCAGCAAGACCACTACCCTTTGGAACGCTGAGAGAAGATATCCAACCACCCAGAAGAAATCCTCCGATGATAAATATAATGATTAGTAAAAACCCTCTTAAATACTTCATTAACGGATTATACCAATTGATTAAGGGCAATTTCAAAAGAGGTGCGAGCAATATTCGTTTTCGCACTGTTAGCCTTAAAGGTCTTCTCTAAAGCTTTTCTTATTATTCTTGAAGTATCTTCAAAAATAGCTTTATCTGATAATTCCACTTCATTTTCCATTAAGTAAGCAAAAACCCTGGCCATTCCACAGTTAGCAATAAAATCGGGAATGACTGAGAAATTACTATCGGCATATAGTCCAATGGGGCCAAAAAATATTTCCGGATCAGCAAAAGGAACATTGGCTCCACAAGAGAATACTTCAAGATCTGATGCGATCATGCGCTCTACCTGATCTTTAGTGATTAATCGAGAGGCTGCCGCAGGTATAAAAATTTCAAAATTCAGATCCCAAATCTTCTCATTAATTTCATCAAAAGGTATCATATCAGCTGCAGAAAGTTGATTCCCATCTCTATTAACAAATAGGTCAGTGATTTCCTGATGAGAGAATCCTTTCTCATTCATAACTCCACCATCTCGATCTATAATACCTACTATCTTCACTCCCATTTGCGATAAATAAAATGCTGCAGCCGCAGCTACATTACCCCAACCTTGTATTACAGCTCGTTTGGTATGTACATTTCCTCCCCATAGGTGGTAATAGTGTTTGATGGCTTCAGAAACTCCGAAACCAGTAATCATATCTGCCACCGTATATTTTTTTGTTACATCAGGAGAATATTTTTCATCTTCTAAAACTTTTATAACTCCTAATCTTAACTGTCCTATACGGTTGATAAGTTCTGGCTCTCGTGGCTGAAAATGACCGTTAAAAACTCCTTCTTGCGGATGCCAAACACCAACATCTTCAGTAATTGGAATGACTTCGTGAATTTCATCAACATTCAAGTCACCACCCGTTCCATAATAATACTTTAATAACGGTTTTACAGCAGCATACCAACGTTGAAGAACACCTTCTTTTCGTGGGTCACTAGGGTCAAAATTGATTCCTGATTTGGCTCCTCCGATGGATGGACCAGATACAGTGAACTTCACTTCCATGGTCTTGGCTAGAGATTCCACTTCTCGCTTATCAAGCCCCTTACGCATTCTCGTTCCACCACCTGCTGCACCCCCTCGAAGAGAATTAATAACTACCCAACCTTCAGCTTCCGTTTCGGGATCACTCCATTCAAATACAATTTCAGGTTTCTTATTTTCAAAAATATCGAGCAGTTCTTTCATATATCGTTATAAGTTGGTGCAAAGCTACAAAAAAATACGCCTAAAGAGAGTTAGAGATAATCAAACAGAAACTCATTATCGTTCATTTGCATCAATATTTTTTATAGATTTGTCACTCCTTTCAGAACTATCAGATCACTTTTTAGGGAAATCAAGAATGAATCTTGTTATAGATTTCGGAAATACCACCGGTAAGGTAGCTTTATTTGATGGAGATCAGCTTATTAAGCTAATTCGTCCAGTTGGATTAGAGGATATCTCTGCCATTGAAAGTGAATTTAGCCCGGCCTATTGTATTATAAGCTCGACTGGCATATCACCTTTATCTATCAAAGAGAAAGTGCAGATTGAGTCGATAGTTTTAACTCCAAAAGTTCAATTACCTTTTCAAATAGCTTACGCCACACCTGATACACTAGGCCTTGACAGAATTGCTGCTACAGCAGGAGCTAATTTTCAGTATCCTAATGAAAATTGCCTCATAGTAGACATGGGTACATGTATCACTTACGACTTATTAATTGATAATTGCTATAAAGGTGGAGGTATATCACCTGGATTGGATATGCGATTTAAAGCATTAAGTAATTTTACCGCTAATTTACCGTTGGTTGGTATTGAAGAAGAAACTCCCTTAGTTGGTGATAGCACAAAAGGCTCTATATTGAGTGGTGTCGTTAACGGATTAGCGGCCGAACTTGATGGAATAATAAGTAAGTATTGTGACAAATTCGGTCCATTGAGAGTTCTTATTTGCGGAGGTGATTATATTTTCTTTGAAAACAGACTCAAAGGAAGCATATTTGCAGCCCCAGAATTGGTTTTGCAAGGTTTAAACGGGATTTTACGTTACAATGTATCATAAGATAAAGGGTCATTTTCTGACCATAGTGTTGATTTGTGTGGGAGTTTCTGCTTTTGGCCAGGCAACGAGATCACCGTTTACTTCAAGAGGTATTGGTGATGTAGTGGACTTGAATCTTGCGCACAATCAGGGTACAGCAGGTTTGGGGATCAGCAATGGCACCTATTGGAACCTTAATAATGTTAACCCTGCGCTTCTTCCTTATAACTCATTGACTGTTTTTTCTGCAGGATTTGTTGGCGCAAATCGAACCGTTCAAAATTCTGAAATATCTGAAAAGTATGTAGGTGGGAATCTCAACTATCTAGTTACTGCATTTCCTGCTATAAAAGGTATCTGGACCACTTCCATCGGGCTTATGCCATATACTAATGTAAATTATGATTATACATATACAGATCAGGTCACGGGAAGTGACGATCTCGTTGAAATAAGAGAAACCGGAACTGGTGGCTATAATCAATTCTTCTGGTCTAACGGAGTGGCCTTAAATCAACGCCTCTTTGTAGGTTTTAAAGCGACTTATATATTCAGTGCTGTTGAAAAAGAATTTTCCAATACTATACAAAATGTCGGCAACGTATATACACCACTTATATCAGACAGGGTCTCAATTTCAGACTTCTTGTTTACTGCCGGCTTAGCTTACAACAAAGATTCTATCTTCAACTCACGTGTTAAATTCAAAGCTGGGTTGACCTATGATTTGGGATCAGACCTAAAAGCTAAACGGTTTCAAACATTTGATCGAACTATTGCGGGCAACCCACCAATAGACTCAGATACTTTAATTAATGATTTGGGTGGACGTATAAGTATACCTCATGGGATAGGAGTTGGATTCTCGTTTAACAGAGGAATACGCTGGATGGTTGGTATGGATATGAAATATCAAAAATGGTCTGATTATAAAAACTTTGATGGAATCAATGACGCATACGATGATTCTTTTAAAGTTACTCTTGGCGGTGAGTTCACACCAGATCCTTCTTCTGTAACTAGTTATTTTAAAAGAATCACATTCAGATTAGGTGCTTCATATGAAAATACACCTTATCTAATTGATAATCAGGGCGAATTAAACCAAGTGAGAGATTTTGGCATTAACTTTGGATGGTCTTTACCAGCAGGTAGGTTTTCTAGTTTAGATATGGCCTTCCGGTTTGGACAACGAGGTAATGCTGAAGAAACAATTATTGAAGAAAATTATTTTAAAGTATACCTCGGCATTACATTCAATGACCAATGGTTCATTAAAAGAAAGTATGATTAATTTAGTGATTATGAAAAAATCAATTTACAAACACATTTTAATAGTAGGAATTTTAGCACTGCCTTTAGGGTTTGCCAATGCTCAGTGTTCAGATTGGAAGTGGCCTGAGAATAGAGCTAAAGCTGAAGAGAATAACGTGTTATATACTGATGCATTAAGGAATAGTAACTTTAAAGCAGCAAAAAAACCACACCAATGGTTATTGCAAAATGCACCTGATCTAAATACGGCCATTTATATCAATGGTGAAAAAATATACAAAGGTCTTCTCGAAAGCACTAAAGATGAAGCCCAAAAAGATATCTATTTCGACTCTCTAATCTTAATGTATGATATGCGAGTAAAATACTGTGGTGAAGAAGCTGACGTTATAGTAAAGAAAGCATATCAGTTTTACAGACAGAATGTTAAAAAGAAGGATGAATTAAAAAATATTCTTGATCTTTTCGATAAGGCATATGAGCTTAATGGTAATGACCTTGATTACTATCTCATACTACCATATATGAGTGTTATCGTTTATAACTCTCAATATTTGAAAAATCTTTCTGAAGAAGAAATCTTAAACCGTTATGATAATATAATGGGTGTCATTGATCATCAGATCGGCCAAGGAAAAAAGGTTGAGAAACTTACGGAATACAGAGGTACCGTTGATGGTTTATTGGTGAAAATAGTAAATGTAGATTGTGATTTTGTAAGAGAGAATCTGGGACCAAAATTCAATGATAATCCCAGTGATTTAAAACTTGCTAAGAAGGTTTTCGGATTCATGTTAAATGGAAAATGTACTGATGATCCTTTGTGGTTAGAGGCTGGTAAAAGGATCCAGGAAAAAGAACCTGAATTTGGCTTAGCCAAGAATATTGGTATTAAGTTAAAAGGTAAGGATAATGCGACTGCTGAACAGTATTTTATGCAGGCAATCGAGTTAACTGATGATCCTGAAAATAAAGCTGATATGTACATGCAATTAGCTTCTATGAGAAGCGGATCAGCAGCAAGAGAGATGTATCGAAAAGCACTGGCAGCAGATCCTACTAAAAAAGATGCATACACGGCAATAGGATACCTTTATTATCAAAGTTTTGAAAACTGCGCAGGTAAATCTGATATAGTTAAAGATAGGGGAGTCTTCTTGGCAGCATATGATAAGTTTGCTAAAGCAGGAAATAGTAAGGCAATGCAATCTGCCAAAGAGCAGTTTCCTTCTAAAGAGGAAGTATTTACCTACAACTACACTAGTGGTGATGACCTTTCTATAGGATGTTGGATCGGTGAGACTACAACAGTTAGAACACGAGATTAAAAATAATATAATCCTTAAGCCGTCTCAAAATCACTTTATTGAGACGGCTTTTGTATTCTTAATGAAACCACTATATCACATATTATTTTCTATTCTAATCTTTTCTTGTGGCAACACAGATAAAGAAATTGAAGAATTGAAACCTTACGATGGGCCCGAACAGGAACTTCAGAATATGGTGCTATATAGAAGCGAGTCAGCTACCACACGCCTTAAACTCGTAACTCCATTATTGAAAGAATTTGCTAGTGGAAACCGGGAATTTCCTGAGGGAATTTACATGGAGTTTTATAATGAGGAAGGAGTAATGACCACAACCCTTAAAGCAAATGAAGCCAAATACTTTAAAGAGGAAGATCATTGGAGAGGACGGGGCGATGTAGTAATTAAGAATATCGAAAACGGTCAGCAACTAAATACTGAAGAGCTTTTCTGGAAACCTTCTGAGGAGAGAATGTTTACTGAAAAGTTTGTTAAAATATCTTTACCCGATCAAGTACTATATGGGAATGGACTGGAGGCCAAGCAAGATTTTTCTGAGTATACCATAAAACAACCTGAAGGAGAATTTTACGTGGATGAATAAGCTATCTACCACCTTACTTTTTTCAGTAGTGGTAGCTCTTTTTATCATTGCTATTCATCAAACTATCACTTTAGGTCTGTCCTATTCATATTGGATTTTCATGTTAACAATAAGTCTTTTATTTTTATATAAACTCATCAAGCCTAAAGATCCTTCTTCAGAAAGCTAATGGACGCATCAATATTTTTACCTATACTGGTTACATTAATGTTTTCAGCTTTTTTCTCAGGAATTGAAATAGCATTCGTTTCGGCTGACAAACTTCATATTGAGCTACAAAGTCAAAAGGGGATCTTCACTGGAAAGATTGTAGCAAAATTTATTAAAAACGCCTCTAGATTCATTAGTACCACATTAATCGGCAATACATTGGCCCTTGTTCTTTATGGTATATATATGGCAAAATTTTTGGATCCTATCATCCGAAATTCTTTACCAGAAATCTTAATGAATGAGCCTGTGATTATGATCAGCCAAACTATTCTATCCACAATGGTAGTATTGCTGACAGCTGAATTCTTACCGAAGAGCATTTTTATGATCAATCCAAATAGGATGCTGGCCATATTTGCTATACCGATGGACGTCATTTACAGAATTATGTATGCACCAGTGATGTTCATTGTAGCGCTATCAAAATTCATAATTACTAAAGTACTTCGCCAGAAGTATGAAGATGATAAGCCGGCCTTTCGGCTTACTGATTTGAACAACTACATTAAAAATACTTTGATGAGTGATCAGGAAAGTAATGTAGGCGTAGATACTAAAATCTTCAACAACGCACTGGAGTTTAAGTCTATTCGCATACGGGAGTGCATGCTACCTCGTACTGAGATTATAGCAGTGGATGTTGAAGATTCTATTGAAGATTTAAAAAAATCCTTCATTGATAGTGGTCATTCTAAAGTGCTGATCTACAAGGAGTCAATAGATGATGTCATTGGCTATTGCCATTCCTTGGAACTTTTCAAGAAGCCTCAGTCCATTCAAGATATCCTCACTCCTATCATAATTGTGCCTGAAACCATGTTAGCCAATGAATTAATGATTCAATTCATTTCAGAAAATAAAAGCCTTGCCCTTGTTGTAGATGAATTTGGTGGTACTTCAGGTATTGTAAGTATTGAGGATATCATAGAAGAAATTTTCGGAGAAATACAGGATGAGCATGACGATGAAGACTGGATTGAACAAGAAATAGATCCCACTATGTTCATTTTCAGTGCAAGACATGAAATTGATTACTTAAATGATAAGTACGAATGGGATTTGCCTACAGGAGACTATGAAACTTTAGGTGGTCTTATATTATCGTTAACAGAGGACTTACCTCAGGTGGGTCATGTAATCAAGCATGAAAACTACACTTTGGTGATCCAGTCTATGCATGACATTCGTATTGATACAGTGAAATTGATAGTAGAAGCTCAACAATAACAGATTCCGGCCAAAATTATAATAAAAATCTCCTGTTTGATTTTAGTAATATACTCCTTAAATTTGCGCCTCTTTTAGACTTTAGATTGTAATTAAACAAGCAAAATGGCATTAATAAATACGTTGAGGAATAGGATGGGCAAGTTGCTCGTAGTAGTGATTGGCTTCAGTATACTTGCTTTCGTGTTGGCTGATTTTCTTCAGAATGGATCAATATTTAGCGGAAACCAGACTGAAGTTGGTGAGATAGCGGGTAAAACCATTTCTATCCAAGAGTTTCAGGCAGCTGTTGAAGAAAGAGAAAGCAGTTATATCTTAAACTTCAATCGTCAACCTACGGAGCAAGAACGACCAACACTTCGCCAACAAGCTTGGGATTACCTTATTTCGAAGTATGCATTCGATAAGCAATATGCTGCTGTTGGTACGGATGTGACGGACGATGAAATTTGGGACATGCTTCAGGGTAAGAACATCAACCCGAGTTTGAAACAATCTTTTACGAATCCTGAAACAGGAGAATATGATAGGGAGCGATTTTTAAATTATCTACAGCAGCTACCTTCTTTAGATCCAAATGTAAGACTGCAATGGGAATTGTTTAAAAATGACCTAATCCAAGGTAGAAGACGAGTGAAGTATGAAAACCTACTCACTAAAACCAACTATGTCACTTCTGCTGAAGCAGCAAGAGAATATAACGCTCAAAATGATGTAGCTGAAATCAAATATCTATATGTACCTTATTATTCAGTTAGCGACTCACTTGTAAGTGTTGATGAGAGCAAATTGAAATCTTACTACAACGAAAGAAAAGAGCAATATAAAGTTGAAGGTACTCGTTCGCTGAAATATGTTTCTTTTGATATAATACCGTCTAAAGACGACACAGCTTACGTTCGTGAAGAACTTCAATTGCTCAAAGAAGAATTTAAAACTTCAGAAGACGATTCAACATTTGCAAGCTTGAATAGTGATGCACTTACATTCTTTGGTAAGTATAACGCGGGAACATTACCAGCACAACTCAAGGCTAACATTAGTAACTTAAGTGAGGGAGATGTTAGAGGACCATATTTAGATACTGAAGGGTTTAAACTGTATAAACTTTCTCAAGTAGTTGAGGATACCATCGGTTATGCTAAGGCAAGTCATATCCTTATAAAGGGTGAAGATGACGAAGCACGATCAAAAGCCAGGGGTATTCTTAATGAAATTAAGGCTGGAGCTGATTTTTCGGCCATGGCACGAGAGCACGGAACTGATGGAACTGCTAACAGAGGTGGGGATTTAGGTTGGTTTGAGACTGGAAAAATGGTGGCAGAATTTGAAGAAGCAGTTTTCAATGCCAAAGAACCCGGCTTATTGAATAACGTGGTTAAAACTCAGTTTGGGTATCATATTATCAAGGTTGATGAGGTTAAAACCAATACGGCTTATAAGGTAGCAACAGTTACAAGAGAAATACTACCTGGAGATGAAACAATCAATAATGCTTTTACCAAAGCAGATCTGTTTGCATCAAGTGTAGATGATATAAAATCTTTCGACAAACTTACCTCAGAAGATTCCTTGACAGTGGTTCCGGCTAACAAGTTAAAAGCAAATGACAGGAGAGTAGTCACTTTGGGAGATGCAAGACAAATTGTCCAGTGGCTTTTTTCAAAAGCATCTAAGGGAGATGTTTCAGAAGTTTTTGAACTAGATGAGGCTTATGTTGTAGCAGTAATGACAGATGAAATAGAGGAAGGTTATAAACCTTTTAGTACTGTCAAGGCTGAAATCAATACTCGATTGCTAAGAGATGAGAAAGGAAAGGTGATTTCTGAAAAATTAAGTGGTTTATCTGGTTCACTTGATGAAATTGCTGATGCATATGGTGCTGATGCCAACGTATACACTAGCAGTGATTTATTAATGACGGCTACATCTTTACCGAGCGTAGGTTATGATCCTAAGGCAGTTGGATCTGTGTTCTCCTTAGAGTCTGGTGAAACAAGCAAGCCGATAAATGGTGAGAATGGGATGCTTGTTATCAAAATGGAAAATAAAACAGTAGCCCCAGAAATAGCTGACTATTCTATTTACAAAACTCAACTTGAGCAAAAAATCAATGGTCAGGTGGGTTATGGTATTTCGGAAGCAATAAAAGAAGCTGCAGAAATAGAGGATGAACGCTATAGATTTTATTAGCAATAAATATTAATTCACGAATTAAAAAGCGAGATTTTATCTCGCTTTTGTTATTTTAAGGTATATGCAAGAGAATAACCAAGGTACTATAGACTCTTTCAAAGAAAAGTTAGACAATGAATACGAATGGCCTTCATTGTATACATTTAAATTCATTGTACCTAAGGAGAAAAAACAAGAAGTAATTAATATTTTCTCAAATCATGAAACAAGCGAAAAAGCCTCTAGTAAAGGCACCTATGTTAGTGTGTCTTGTAAGGTTATGGCTTCTTCCAGTGATAGCATTATTAGTTATTATTTGCAAGCCAGTAAAATTGAAGGTGTAATAGCATTATAATTATGTGGAAAGAAGAAGATAATAAACTTACAAGATCGTTTGAATTTAATGATTTTATAGAAGCCTTTGGCTTTATGACCAAGGTAGCAATAGTGGCTGAAAAAATGGACCATCACCCATTTTGGACCAATGTTTACAATAAAGTGACTATTGAGCTCAATACACATGACAAAGGAGATATAGTGACAGAAAGAGATCATAAGCTGGCCGAGGCCATCGATAAACTAGTATAGCTATTCATGGAATCTAGTACTCAACTTTATCTGGTTCCAACCCCAATAGGTAATTTAAATGATATCACATTAAGAGCAATCAATGTCCTAAAGGAAGTTGACGTTATACTGGCAGAGGACACAAGAACGTCAGGAAAGTTATTAAAGCATCTGGATATTAATAAGGCCCTTCAGAGCTATCATATTTTCAATGAACACAAGACAGTTGAGAAGTTAGTCTCCCAGCTAAAAGGAGGAACGACCATGGCTCTTATTTCAGATGCAGGAACGCCTTCTATTTCTGATCCCGGCTTTTTATTGGTCCGCGAATGCCTGAAAGAAGATATTATTTTAGAATGTTTGCCTGGTGCTACGGCTTTCGTTCCTGCTCTGGTCAAGTCAGGACTCCCTTCCGATAAGTTTGTATTTGAAGGCTTTCTTCCACATAAAAAAGGGCGTAAGACCAGAGTTGATCTCTTAAAAGATGAGCATAGAACCATCATATTATATGAATCACCGCATCGGCTAATCAAAACATTAGATCAGCTGATCGAAGCTTTTGGTGGTGATCGGCCTGCATCAGTGTCCAGAGAATTGACCAAAGTTTTTGAGGAGACCATAAATGGCTCTCTTACAGAAATCAAGAACCATTTTGAAAATGGTGTGGTGAAAGGTGAAATTGTATTGGTTATACAAGGAAAGTCATGATTGTCTTACAACAAGTATTTGATCAATTAAAGGCTGAAGTAATTCAAACAGGACAATTTATAAGACATGAAGCACATCAATTTTCCGCTGATCTCATTGAGAAAAAAGGGTTCAATGACTTGGTTTCTTATGTCGACAAACAAGCAGAACAGCAGTTAGTAGATGGTTGCCAGGCAATTTTACCAGAAGCAGGCTTCATTACTGAAGAAGGCACGAACAGCATAAGAAAGGAAGAATACAACTGGATTATTGATCCACTAGACGGAACAACTAATTTTAGTCACGGTCTACCCGTTTACTCAATTAGTCTTGCTCTAATGAGGGGTACTGAAATAGTTCTAGGGATAGTTTATGAAATCAATAGAGATGAGTTATTCTACGCCCTTGAAGGACAGCCAGCTTTTTGCAATGATCATGAAATTAAAGTGTCATCAATAGCAAATTTATCGGATAGCCTTTTAGCTACTGGATTTCCATATTATGACTTTGACCAGATGTCTTGCTATCTCAATATTCTAAATGATTTTATGCAAACAACTCATGGGCTTAGAAGGCTGGGAAGTGCTGCTGTTGATTTAGCGTATGTTGCTTGTGGACGATTTGAAGGTTTTTTTGAATATAACCTTAACCCTTGGGATGTGGCAGCAGGGGCATTTATCGTTCAACAAGCTGGTGGTAAAGTAACTGATTTCAAAGGTACTGGCGATTATATTTTTGGTCGAGAAATTGTTGCATCAGGATTAATTCATGGTGAAATATTGGAAACCATTCAAAATCGCTGGAATAAAAAATAAAAGAAACGAATGATTTAACTTTGTTGTTAACCAACTATGATGGAGATCATTATCATATCAGTACTTTTTGTTGCGGCCTTGTTTTATGTGGCACGGTCTATTTACCATAGCTATCAAGGTAAGGCCGGGTGCTCCGATGATTGTGGTTGCGAAACAACAAAGAGTATAAGAAAAGCTTAAGCCCAAACTGCGGTTCCTTCAGTGCAATTTCTGCACATTTCAATTTCACTTCTGGATTTTAATAGTGTTTTTCGAAATTGATTGTAGGTCGAACTCTTCCAAACATTAGTTAAGCCAACAGACTCAATGTTACCAAGCGCATGATGAGCATCTTTATCAAAACAGCAGGGTACAACACTCCCATCCCAGGTAATTACACAACTGTGCCACATCTTCCAACAGTGATTCAATAATTTGCTTTTGATCTGATACTTCCCACTTTTTAATTTTCTATATCGGGAATATTTATCTTGACTTGGAATCAATTCAGACCCATTTTCATAATCATAGATTTGAGCTGTTTTTAATTTAACCTCATCAACACTGAGCTCATTGGCTAGCTCATAAACTTCATCAATCTGATGTTCATTTGGTTTAACCACCAGAAATTGAAAAATAATATGAGGTGTGCTGGACTTTAAACTTTTCTTCCATTTTATCACATTCTGTGTTCCTTCAATTACCTTATTCAATTGACCTCCAATTCTATAAGATTCATAGGTATCTTGCGAAGTACCGTCAATAGAAATAATTAGCCTGTCTAGCCCTGATTCTACAGTTCTTTTTGCTATCTCATCATTCAGATAATGTCCGTTTGTGGATGTAGCCGTATATATTCTTTTTCTTGAAGCAAAGTTGACCAACTGGAGAAAGCTTGGATGTAAGTATGGCTCACCCTGGAAATAAAAGAGCAAATAAGTTAATGTGTTCTTCTGCTCCTCAATTATTTTCTCAAACAGCTTATTTTGCAGCATTCCAGTAGGCCGGGTAAAAGATCTCAAACCACTAGGGCACTCCGGGCACCTCAAATTGCAAGATGTGGTTGGCTCGAAAGATATACTTATAGGAAGGCCGCTATGGAAAGGTTGTCTGGTAATTCGTGATAACATGTAACTCACAGTTACTTTCAATGCATTCCAGCTCCTTCGGAGAGTTAGTTTAGAAAGAAAATTCCATGCATCGATCAGTCTACCATTCATCACCATAAATTTAGAATTTCGTCTGCCAAATGCCTATAATTACCGTCCGAATTGACAATACCTCTTGATGATTAAAAATAAGATTGTATTCCTATTATTTATACTGACGAGCCTACAGGTTCGGGCTGAGTTGAAATTATCAGAAACTGCCCAAATACATATATTAACCTGCGGCCCTTATCAAAGCGAACTTTACTCTGCGTTTGGTCATAGCGCCATACGTGTTTATGACAAAGAAAATGGACTCGATTTACTCTATAATTATGGAGTATTCGATTTCAATCAACCTAACTTCTATTTGAACTTTGCTCGAGGTTTTCTCAATTATAAGTTGGCGGTTATGGACTATAGTCGATTTAGAGACTACTATATTTATCACAATAGATTTATACATGAGCAGGTTTTAAACTTTAATCAAAGTCAAAAGCAGCAATTTTTTGAATTCTTACAATGGAATTCAAAGCCTGAAAATCAGTACTATTATTATGATTATTTCTATGATAACTGCGCCACCCGAGTTAGAGATGCTCTAATTTCCACTTTTGACGATAAAATTGAGTTCGATGGCTCTTACATAAAAACAGACTACACCATTCGCGAGTTAACAGACCTTTATTTGAAAAATCAACCATGGGGTGACTTAGGTATAGACATTTGTCTCGGCCTACCTATGGACAAAAAGGCCACGCCCAATATGTATATGTTCTTACCAGACTATATTGAAAGTGCGTTTAATCATGCAACTATAAAAACTGACTCTGGTGTAGTTCCCTTGGTAAAACGAACAATTAATACTTATGAGGCTGAAGCAGAAACTATAGATCGTTCTATAATGACACCACTCAATGTTTTCAGTGTAATCCTCATAATGGGTATTTTATTTACCGTTTTTGGGTTTAAGAATAGAAAGCCCTTTAAGCTGTTAGATATCGTGCTTTTTTCACTAATCGGTTTGATTGGATTGTTACTATTTGTACTCTGGGTAGCTACGGATCATAATGCTGCCGCTGGAAATATGAATATATTATGGGCATTACCCACCCATTTAATGGCAGGTTTATTGTTAATAAAAGCAAAAAAATCAGGTTGGTTAAAAAACTACTTTTTGTTTACAAGTGTTCTAAACCTGGGCATATTAGTATCTTGGGCATTTTTGCCTCAGCAACTGCATTACTCACTTATTCCAATTGTAATGCTATTAATGATACGGGCGTTTTTCAATTATCAAATGGCAAAAGATAAGATAGAATGAGAATAAGTATTAGGTCAATTCTTGTCGTTTTTCTTTTTACATCAAGTTTGGGATTTTCTCAAAAATTTGATGAGAAACAGTTTGTTGCTTACAAAGCAAAATATCCCGATGAGCAAGCCATATTCCTTAAATACTATCAAGATGTAGATATAAAGATTGATGGAGACTCTTTGAAAGTAAACTCTCATTATACCAGAGAAACTCTGCATCTGGGTACACAATCAAATGTATATGCAAAGGATGGTATCTATTCTTCAAGTCTCTATGAAATCCAGAATATCAGTGCAAAAACGTTGGTGCCAGAAAAGAAAAAATATAAGTCCATTCCAGTGACTGAATTCAAAGAGAGTTATGATAAAAACTCCTCCGTTTTTTATGATGACAGTAAATACATAAACTTTTTCTATCCAGCTGTGCAGCCAGGAGCTCGTACAGTTCTTAAATATCAACATAAGCTAAATGAAGCAAGATTTTTGAGCAGTTTTTTAGTTCAGAACTACCTTCCCGTTGAGCATTCCAGGTACAGCATAACAGTTGATAAGGGCATTGAATTACGATTGGAAGTTTTAAACGATTTAGAGGGACAGGTAAGACAGAGTAAAACTGATACTGGTGATAGAATTATCTACACATTCGAAGCTTTTGGAGTCGATAACCTAAAAGTTGAGGATAAGGCACCACCTATCAGGCACACTGCTCCTCATATTATGCCATTCATAAAGAGTTTCACCACAAACGGTAAAACTACAAATGTAATGTCATCGCCAGCCGACCTTTATTCATGGTATAGTACTTGGATAGATGGACTAAAAGAAGCTAATCACGAGAACATTAAAGCTATTTTAAATGAATTAATTGAACCGAATGATACAGAGATTGAAAAAGTAAAAAAAGTATTTTATTGGGTGCAAGAAAATATAAAATATATAGCGTTTGAAGATGGAATGAGGGGTTTTATCCCACATAATGCTTCTTATGTTTGCGATAAACGGTACGGTGACTGTAAAGACATGGCAACCATAGTAGTTAACATGCTTCATGAGGCTGGCATCGATGCTTATCATACCTGGATTGGAACAAGAGATATTCCTTACAGTTATACAGAGTATGCCTCTCCCATGGTTGACAATCACATGATAGCAACCTATATAAATGATGATCAATATTACTTTCTGGATGCTACTTCGCAATATTCCTCATTCCAACTTCCATCTGCCATGATACAAGGCAAAGAGGCTTTGATAGCGTTAGACAAGGATAAGTTTGAGATAAAACAGGTGCCTGAAATTGGCAAAGAGATAAATCTTCGAAAAGATACTTCCTATTATACTTTAATGGATGGACAGGTAAAGGGTTCTGGCACCCTTACCCTTCATGGTTATCCAAAAGTGTACAATAGTTATAAACTAGATAAGACCAGTAAAATAGCAACTGATAAGTATGTCACCAAGTTACTGGGGCGAGGAAGCAACAAATTCTTCGTTGATAATTATTCTATAAAAAACCTTGAAAACCTGGACTCCCCCATACAGATTAATTATGACTTTAGGGTTGAAGACTACTATCGAGAAATTGGTAATAAAGTATATTTCAATATGAATATGGAGAAAGTCTTTAGTGATAGACTTATAGAAGAAGATCGTGAACAACCTGTTGAACACAATTTCAAAACATTGAAAGCAAGTACTTCATTGTTAAAGCTACCTGACAATTACATTGTAAATCGTCTACCAAAAAACAGATCATTTTCAAATGATGTAGTTGGTTTTAATATAGAATATACCTTGGAAGAAAATAGCGTCCTCTTAAATCGAACTTTCTATGTTAACACGCTTTTGGTAATGCCAGAAGATTTTGAAAAATGGAACGAGGCAATAAAAGAACTGAATGACGCTTACAGGGATATCATTATCCTTGAAAATACTAAAACTTAAATTATGAAGAAGATTGTAATATCATGTCTCTTAATAGGGCTTCAGTCCTCTTTATTTGCTCAAACTGCCTTATATGATTGGTTAGAAGAAAGAGGGCTTTATGAGATAGATGAGAGCTTGAATGATGAGGCACTTATTTATCTCAAATATCATCAAGAATATGATTACATCTATGAAGGTGCTAATAATGATCTGATAATGTATCAGACAGAACATCAGATAATGAAGGCCGGCAACGACAATGCATTGGCTAGAACAAATCGGATTTATATACCATTGCGTGATGCAGAACTTGTAAACCTAAAAGCACGAACAATAACAGCAGATGGAAGAAGTATTATTTTCGATCAAGCTGAAATGAAAGAAATTGAAGATGAAGAATCAGGAGCAGGTTACAAGATATTTGCTATTGATGGTGCCGAGGTTGGTAGCGAAATAGAATATTTCTATACAAAAAGATCTGATGCAAGTTATTTCGGTAGGGAATTTTTTCAATTCTCAGAGCCTGTCTTAAACGCTTCTTTTTCACTTACATGCCCTGATAATCTAGAGTTTGACTTCAAAAGTTACAATGGACTATCTGATGTAACCTTCAACAAGGCTGAAGGGACTAACAAATATACTATTGTCGAAAGAGACATTAGCCCCTTGAAAAAAGAGGAATTCAGTGCTTATGACAATAGTCGTAAGAGATTGGAGTTTAAACTTGGTTATAATCAAACAACCAATAGAAAGTTATTTCGCTGGACTGATGCCACTCAACTTTTATATCAACGAGCTTTTGTCATCAGCAAAGACGATAAGAAGCTAATTGAAAAGCTCGTTGGTGAAGTGGACTTGAAGAAATTGAAAACTGAAAAACTGAAAATATCGGCCATTGAAGATTATATAAAAACCAATTTTTATCTAAATGAAAATGCTGCAGCAAATGGGAGCGATATTTCATTTATGATTGAAAACAGAATTGGAAGTAAACTAGGGCTTACCAAATTGATGATAAATAGTATCAAGTCAATTGGTGTAGAGCCACAACTAGTATTGACAAGTGACAGAAACGAAATAGCATTTGATGGTGATTTTGAATCTTACAATTATCTGCAAGATTATTTGATCTACTTACCTGGTGATCAAGCCTTTATTGCTCCATACAATCCAGAGTATAGATACGGTATGGTTCCTCACACATTTACCGCTACTAAAGGGTTATTCATCAGAGAAGAACTGGTTGATGGTCTATCAATACCTCACCACGAAATTCAGGAGATTCCTGCTCTTACAGCTGGCGAAAATTTGGACAAAATGGATGTAACTGTCACTTTTAATAGTGACCTATCTTCTAACACTGTTCATTTGAAGCGTAGTTTCAATGGTTATCAGGCAGCATTTATAAAAGCTGTATACCCCTTAATTGAGGAAGCTAGAAAACAAGAACTGTTGAAAAGTTTAGTGAAATTTTTAGCTACAGATGCAGAAATAAACACTTTAGCCTTAGAGAATTCAGACTTCGAATATAAAACCTGGGACAAACCTCTTGTGGTTGATAGTGAATTTGAATCACCTTCATTTATTGAACGTGCTGGTGACATTATTTTGCTCAAGGCAGGTGAGCTTATAGGTCCTCAAACGGAGCTCTATCAGGAAAATGAGCGAAAAACCAGAATCCAGAACGAGTTCAACAGAGAGTATCAACGTTCTATTCAAATTACACTTCCAGAAGGTTATCAAATTGAAAATCTTGACGATTTGAATTTTGAGGAAAAAGTTGAGGAAAATGGAGAAGTTATATTTTACTTCAAATCATTTTATACTCTGGATGGTAACAAGCTCAATATTCAAGTAAACGAAGGTTATGAAGAAATATACTATCCAAAAGAAAAATTTGAAGCCTTCAGGAAGGTAATCAATGCTGCCGCTGACTGGAATAAGATTGTTTTGGTGATGAGTAAAGGGTAGCATTTTTCTTTAAATACAAAAGTATATAAAGGAATTCCCCAAATTGGCTCTCCTAACCTGGTTAAAGGATTAGTAGTGATGGCAGGCTGGACTTTGCCCTTGAACTAGTGAGGGACAAGCTTTCTCGTCCATATGCTTTTAGGCTACTTCTATATTAAAACAAAAAACCCGAGCTATTAAACTCAGGTTTCTAGTAGCGGGGACTGGACTCGAACCAGTGACCTTTGGGTTATGAGCCCAACGAGCTACCAACTGCTCCACCCCGCGATATATTTTGGTATTTTATGTCTTTTTAATCTATTCTTCTGTAGAATTTTTCTTCCTCTTTTTCAAAAGGAATACAAAAGTAGAAGTTGCATCTTGAAAAATCAAGTACCTTTGCATAAATATATTTTTATTGGAAAATAAGAAAGACCATAAGGCCGGATTTGTAAGTATCATTGGTAAGCCCAATGTAGGTAAATCTACCCTGATGAATCAGGTAGTGGGTGAAAAACTTTCCATTATTACCAGCAAGGCTCAAACCACGCGCCACAGGATCATGGGCATACTCAGTGGAACAGATTTTCAGATCGTGTATTCTGATACACCTGGAATACTAAAACCTGAATACGCTCTTCATCAGTCTATGATGAAGTTTGTAAGTTCATCACTTTCGGATGCTGATGTTGTGGTTTTTGTCACTGATATCTATGAGAATTTTGACGAAAATGTTGCAGAGACATTAAAGAAGATAAATGTTCCTCTGGTTTTCGTTCTTAACAAAATAGATCAGGCAAAAGGCACGCAGGCTGAAGATAAATTAAACTACTGGAAGGAAAATGTTCAGGCAGATGCTTTCATCGCTATTTCGGCATTAGAAGGATTAGGAATCGATCAGGTTTTTAATAACATAGTTTCTTCGCTGCCAAAGCACCCTCCCTACTTTCCTAAAGATCAGCTAACAGATAAACCTGAGCGTTTTTTTGCTGCGGAAATAGTACGAGAGAAAATCTTTCTTAACTATAAAAAAGAAGTCCCTTACAGTACAGAAGTAGATATTACTGAGTTTAAGGAAGATGAAAAAATCATCAGGATGAGGGCCGAAATATTTGTGGAACGTAAAAGCCAAAAGGGGATTATTATTGGTCATAAGGGGGAGTCTCTCAAAAAAGTAGGTATTGAGTCCAGAAAAGACTTAGAGCAATTTTTCGGTAAGCAAGTGCACTTAGAAACTTTCGTAAAAGTGGCGGAGAATTGGCGTAAAAAAGAAATTAATCTAAAAAGATTCGGATATAAAAATTAGCTTCGAGTTCCGAGTCACGAGCTTCACGCAAATAGCTGGCTCGTAGCTCAAAGCTCGTAGCTTGAAGCTTAGATATGGCAAACGTAGTAGCAATAGTAGGAAGACCTAATGTAGGTAAATCAACACTTTTCAACAGATTGGTGGAGCAGCGCAAGGCAATAATGGATGATGAAAGTGGTGTGACAAGGGATAGACACTATGGCCATGCAGAATGGATAGGGAAATTCTTTACCGTCATAGATACCGGTGGGTATGTTACCGGTTCGGAGGATAAATTTGAAAGTGAGATCAGGAAACAAGTGGAATTGGCCATAGATGAAGCTTCAGTGATTCTGTTTATGGTGGACAGTCATGCCGGCCTTACTGATCTTGATAAAGATTTTGCAAGGGTTATCAGAACTTCAAAAAAACCTGTTTTTCTGGTCGCTAACAAAGCGGACACGACAGAGCGCATCCATATGGCTATGGAATTTTATGAATTGGGTATGGGTGAGGTCTACCCTGTTTCCTCCGCAACTGGCACTGGAACAGGTGAGCTACTTGATGAGGTAGTCACAGACTTAGAAGAGGGGACTGAAAATCCTGATGAAGGAATTCCACGTATTTCAATTCTTGGCCGTCCCAATGTTGGTAAATCATCATTTCTTAATGCTCTTTTAGGTAAAGAGAGAACTATAGTAACGGACGAAGCAGGTACGACTAGGGACGCAATTAACACCCGTTATAAGCTCTATGGAAAGGATTTTATTCTTACAGACACCGCAGGTATAAGAAGAAAATCACGCGTGAAAGAGGATATAGAATTCTACAGCGTTTTACGCTCAATTCAAGCACTCCAAGATAGCGATGTTTGTATATTTCTCTTGGATGCTGAACGTGGATTAGAAGCTCAGGATATGAATATCATAGGTCTTGCCCAGAAATATAACAAGGGCATGATGATTATGGTAAATAAGTGGGACCTTATAGAAAAAGAGACCAATACCGCTGACAAATACAAGAAGGAATTGATTGCTAAGCTTGGTATGTTGGACTATGTGCCTATCATCTTCACGTCAGTACTTAAAAAGCAACGA
Source organism: uncultured Fulvivirga sp. (assembly GCA_947500555.1). Lineage (GTDB taxonomy): Bacteria > Bacteroidota > Bacteroidia > Cytophagales > Cyclobacteriaceae > Fulvivirga. The sequence continues at coordinate 83,482 of CANMSE010000001.1, forward strand.
ATTTTTCAAGCAATAGAGAAGGCTACAGAGATCTATGAGAACAGAATAATGAAAATATCTACCTCAAAACTCAATGATACTTTACTTCCAGAGATAGAAAGAAATCCTCCACCAGCCATAAAAGGTAAATATATTAAAATAAAGTACATCACTCAACTGCCTGTTCACACACCTACTTTTGCATTCTTTTGCAACCTCCCACAGTACATAAAAGCTCCTTACGAGCGCTTTTTGGAGAATAAAGTACGAAAGCACTTTGATTTTGAAGGAGTACCAATTCGATTGTTTTTTAGAAAAAAATAACATGATATTGACCTGAATATGTTATTGTCACTATATTTGACCCTTACAAAACCAAAACCTGTAAATATGAAAAAGTTATTGACACTATTAGTTGCTGTAATGTTTTCACTTGCTTTTGTAGCTTGTGGAGGCGGTGCTAGCACAGAAGCTGACACTACTGAAGCAGTAGAAGAAACAGCTGAAGAGGCAGTAGAAGAAGTTGAAGAGGCTGCTGAAGAAGTAGAAGAAGGTGCTGAAGAGGCAATGGATGAAGCTGAAGATGCTGTAGAAGAAGGCGAAGAGGCTGCTGAAGATGCTGCCGAGGAAGTAGAAGAAGAAGCTACTGAAGGGTAATTAAAAATTACTTAGAAAAAAGGCTTCAGTATTACTGAAGCCTTTTTTTATGTCTATGGATATAATAAACTTACTTGAGCCTTATGTACCTGCTCAGGCACTCGACTATTGCTGCCAGCTCTGGTATGATCAAAACTTCCGGTTCACAGTGAAAAGGAAACGTGTCACTAAGCTCGGTGACTATAGGTATAATCCTGAAACCAAAGAGCATTCTATTACTGTTAATGCTGACCTAAATACATATTCATTTCTACTTACCTACATTCATGAAGTTGCTCATTTAGTCACATTTAAGAAATATGGCAGAAAGGTAAGTCCACATGGTATAGAGTGGAAGACAGAGTTTAAAAAGTTAATGCTTCCCTTACTTAATCCTACAATCTTTCCTGACGATCTTTTACGACATATTGCCTCTTATTTAAAGAATCCGAAGGCCTCTTCTTGCAATGATCATAATCTGTCAAGAACCCTTAGTGAATATGACGAGAAGGACAACACATTCCTTTCAGACATACCAATAGGTCAGACATTTACTCTTGGAAATAAACATTTCAAAAAAGGGTCTCTCCGTAGAACCAGATATTTATGTCAGGATGTTCACTCTAAGAAGCAATATCTGATTTCAAAGTCCGCTACTATCACTATTATTTAAGGTCTTCAAAAATAGTGATGGCCTCTAAAAGGTATGGAGCAAATCCAGTCCCATGGTCTTTGCCAGGTAAGTCTGTAAATGTAACCACATCGGCTGACGCCCCAGCATCTAAAAGTTGTTGGTAAGAATCTACTGAATTTTGATAAGGGACAGTTACGTCAATTGTTCCATGGAACATATACATTCTCGCTTTTGGCACCCAATCAGTAATTGTATTGTCATTTAAAGCATCAACAAAATTTGAATATCTCGGGTCAGTATCAATATTCAATCGAATATCAGGTTGAATGTATTCAGCAACGGTTGTAGTCAGTTGAGCATTAATTTGAGACCCCTCTTTTGATCCATCGAATAAATCGGGAATTATGTCTGCAAAGGGGTCTTGAAAAAGATCAGAGAGCGGTTCCTCATAGCCATATACTGTTTTATAGGATAGCGCTACGAATGCCATAAAGAAAGGGTTATCATACTCATCTTGATCAAAAAACCATTCCTGAAAACCTTTGACATCATATCCTCCAGAAGATGGTGCGGACGCTATCAATTCAAAACCCTCTGGATTTTCTTCCTCCATTAGTTTATGCGCAGCCATGGTTGAGTAACCCCCTTCTGAATAACCCGCCAAAAAAGCTTCTCCATTAAAGTTGTAACCTTCTTGAAATGCTAACTCTCTAGCTGCCCTCATAAGGTCTATAACTGATCTACCAGCCAGACCAGCATGATGATAAGGAGGAGTGATTGCTACAGACTCACCAAAGCCAATATAATCGGGAATAACAAAGATGTACCCTGCACTAGCAACTCCACTTAAAACTGTGAATGTACTTTTATCTTGAGTAGGGGCCTGAGAATTTCCCGCTATAGTCCCGTTCTGGAAACTGATCATAGGGACAGCATTTGTGGTTTCTGGAAACGATACAAGGCCTGAAGCAATGATCTCATCTCCAAGGTAAGTAGTCTTATAGGTTACTTCATAAAACGTTACATCATATTCAAAAAGGTCTCCAATACCTGCCAGTTCTTGACTGCCAGATAACACAACCAAATTCTTCATTTCCGAAGCCCCGCGACTAAATATTACATCTGCCTCATTTAAACGATCAATTTGAACTACTGGGGCAGCATCTTCATCATCACTACAAGAAAAGGTGACAAAAGATATTAGGAGTATGTAAAATAAGCCAGAGTAAAAGTTTCGGAGTTTCATAAGTAATTATTTTTTAATCAATCTTTCTAATTTAAGCGTTTTTGAATCAGATTGTTTACCTGAAGGCAAAAATGTTTCGGCTGCATAGTCCTCCAGCTCATTACATCCAGGTGTCCTCCCATATTAATGAAAGAATCTATGTTGTATTTACTGAACTCTTCTTTTACAAATTCTGGAAAGTTAACCGCCACTATCCAACCAGCATCTTCAACCTCATCAAACCATTCTTCATAGTAATCATCTCCTGCTCCGTGGAAATTAAAAATACTCTCCCCTATTAAAATGAATTTATTGACTCCAAAGCTCATCAAATGTTCTATGATGTTCCTTTTCAGATGCATAATATCATTGTTGAGCGTATCATTCCATTCACCAATTAGTTCGATAACTGTGTAGCCATTGTCATAATCAATAAATAGAATCTTTATATACAGTGTTTCAGAACCTATATAATCCCAGGATGGGTCTATATAATACCCGTAGATCGTTTCGCTGTAAGTTTCGAAGTTATATTCTTTGCCAAAGTATGGTGAATTTACATCTTGTGCAGAATCGTAATATTGAAGCCAACGATAATAAGGCTCAATCTCGTGCATCTCTTCTAATAAATTCTATCACCTTGCGTACTGACCCATGTTTAGCCAATAATTCCTCAGCTTCATCACGTCCTATGCAAAGTTCTTCCATCAACATTCTCGCTCCTCTATCGACTAATTTATTATTACTCAGTTGCATATCAACCATTTTGTTTCCTTTTACTCTACCTAGCTTTATCATGGCGGTAGTCGATATCATATTCAGAACCAGCTTTTGTGCTGTTCCTGCCTTCATGCGAGTACTGCCTGTCACGAATTCGGGACCAACAACCACTTCAATGGGAAAAGTAACAGATCTTGCAAGTTCCGAATCCCTGTTACAGGTAATACATCCAGTAATTAAACCCTGGTCTTTGGCTTTTTTAACCCCACCAATTACATAAGGCGTAGTACCTGATGCCGCAACACCTATTACCACATCCTTATGATTGATTTGATGTTCCTGTAAGTCTTTCCAGGCTTGTTCTTCATCATCTTCAGCAAATTCTACAGCTTTCCTTATAGCCCCATCTCCACCAGCTATCAAGCCTATAATTATACCATGAGCCATTCCAAAAGTTGGTGGTATTTCTGAAGCATCTAAAATCCCAAGTCTTCCGCTGGTGCCAGCACCAATGTAAAACAGACGTCCACCCTTTTGTAATTGTTTTACTACTTCTGGAATAAGTGCCTCAATCTGAGGCATAACTCTCATCACAGCCTTAGGAACAGAACTATCTTCTTTATTGATATTGACAAGTATGTCTCTTACGGACATCTCTTCGAGATGATCATAATTGGAAGGCGATTCAGTGATACTCATCTTTTTACGTACTTAATTGGTGAAACAAAGTTAAACCAGCAATTGGACTTTGATTGATATTCTTTACATATACCTGCATATCTGAAGCAACTTTTCTCAGTATGTCCGAATAAATATAAGCTACAGAACCAGTGAAATGGAGGGGTAGTTCAGACTTTTGTAAGAAATGAGTTTTAATATTCGCAATGAATAACTCGAACCCTTCATAAACCAATCTATAAAAGTAAGGGTCATTGACGTTTTCACTTATCAGTTTCGAATAACTTGCTAAAAAAGCAGCTGGCCAAGGCTCTTGATAAACTTTATTCAAAATAAAATCTTTGGAATAATCACCGAAATCCTCAAACCGCTTTCGATTTATATCACTAAGCCGTTGGCCAAAATAATCTGATATTAACTTTTTTCCCAGCCAAGAACCACTCGCTTCATCTCCTAACACATATCCAAGAGATGGTAAAGATTGTGAAATAACTTTCCCATCGTAGATACAAGCATTAGTTCCTGTTCCCAAGATACATACTACCCCCGACTCATTGCCGCACAATGATCTGGCAGCACCTAATATATCAGTGTGAATTTCAATATGTGCATCCGGGAATGTCCTTGCTAGTTCTTTACTAATTATTGATTGGTTAGTAGGAGATGAACAACCAGCTCCATAAAAATAAATAGCACTAGGGGGTTCATCAATAATGAGCTCATTGATCAAAACCTCTGAAATATTTTCTCTTGACAAATGGTAAGGATTAAGGCCTGTTGTTACATGCTGACCAATATTACCATTGGCATCAATTGTTCTCCAATCCGTTTTAGTAGCACCGCTATCTGCAATTAATATCATTTCAGTTTTCCTAACACGCTAAACTTATCAAAAACGTTAGAATTATGAGGTGCATCTTTCAGCTCTTCGGTAAGATCTTGCCCGGCCCAGTGCTCATAGTGCTTTCCATTTTGCCATAATTTTGATTTCGAGACATCATAAATCAATCCTTTGTAAGCAATCCATACCTCTTCTTTATCCTGCCCATTTCTAAGAGCTAATTGTTGTATTGTAAACTCTGGGAGTTCTCCCATATCTGAATTTTTAATGAACTCAAATTTATATATCTTTCCTAGATAATTTTAAATCCACTTTGATGAGAATATTTACTCTTTTAATCTCTATTTTTTTAGTCTCTTGTGAATCAAAAACAAAAACTGAGAGTTCTGCTTCACAAAAGGTCGATAACGCCCAATTGGCCAAAGAACTTTCCAAAAAGTTTATCATACTTGATGGCCATGTAGACTTACCTTATAGGTTAAAAGAAAGTGGTTTCAATATTAACACAGACAAAGACGAAATCATAAAAACAGATAATGGCAATTTTGATTATGAAAGAGCCGTGGCGGGGGGTCTCAATGCCCCGTTCATGTCAATTTATATTCCCCCAAGCTATCAAATAACAGGCGGTGCCAAAAAATTAGCAGACTCTTTAATAAACATGGTTAAAAGTATCACCACTACCTTTCCTGACAAATTTGCAATGGCACATACAGCCTCAGATGTGGAAGCAAATTTTTCTGATAACAAAATTTCTTTTCCTATGGGAATGGAAAATGGAGCTCCTATAGAAAATGACTTATCCAATATTGCTTATTTCAATGATCAAGGCATTAGTTACATAACATTAACACACTCGAAAGACAATCAAATATGTGACTCTTCCTATGACACAACCAGAACCTGGAATGGACTGAGTCCTTTTGGACATGAAGTGATCCAAGAAATGAATAAAGTTGGTATTATGATCGATGTATCTCACATTTCCGACAGTACGTTTTATCAAGTCATGCAACTATCTGAAGCTCCCGTAATTGCTTCGCACTCTTCATGCAGGCATTTTACACCAGGCTTTGAAAGAAACATGTCTGACGATATGATAAAGCTTATGGCAGAAAAAGACGGTGTAATTCAAATTAATTTTGGATCAACATTCCTGGACGAGCGATCCAGAGAAGTTTGGAATCATATCAAGTCATATAGAGAATCTGTTGACGCCAATCCTGCTGATACTGCGTCACAAAACTACATTACGAGGTATATCGCTGACAACCCAATTTTCACTGATGTGAAAAAGGCCGCTGACCATTTTGATCATGTAGTCAAAGTTGCAGGTATAGACCATGTTGGAATAGGTTCTGACTATGATGGTGTAGGTGACTCTTTACCTGTAGGCCTTAAAGATGTCTCCACCTACCCTAACCTCATTGAAGAATTATTGAATCGTGGTTATACTGAGGAAGATATTGAAAAAATCTGCTATAAAAATGTGTTTAGAGTTTGGAAAAAAGTAGATGAGATAGCATCTATGTAGAGGAATATGTGTCGTATAGTTGTCTTAATATTATGTTCGGTATGCCAATCCCTTATAGGGCAGGAGATTGTCAAAAAAAATCTTGGTAGTAACATCAATACTATCTACAACGAGTCAAAACCCATTATATCTCCAGATGGGAAGGTTCTGTTTTTTGCCAGGCAAAATTACCCTGATAATTTCAAGGGATTTAAAGACGCTCAGGACATTTACTATTCAATAAATTTGAACGGAGAATGGTCCAGAGGGGTGAATATTGGGTTCCCACTTAATGACAAATATCCCAACGGTGTCAACTCAGTATCTACTGATGGCACTACTCTTCTAATAATCAATGCTTATGAAACAGACGGGACTGTTACCGAAGGTGTCTCAATAAGTAAAAAAACAGGTAATTCATGGGGTTACCCAAAAAAGCTCGAAATCGACAACTTCTATAATAACAATGATTTTGTTGACTATTATCTCTCTAACAATGGCAATCACCTCTTAATGGCTGTAGAAAGAGATGATGGTTTTGGAGATCAGGATTTATATGTGAGCTTCAAAGTAGATGAAACGAATTGGGCTGAACCAATTAACCTGGGCCCGGATGTTAATACACCTGATGCTGAGTTCGCTCCCTTTCTAGCTGCTGATAATAAAACCATGTTCTTTGCCTCTATGGGCTTCAAAGGTGAAGGGAGTAGTGATATCTATTATTCGAAACGACAAGATGATACCTGGAAAAATTGGTCCAAACCAATCAACCTCGGTCCAGATGTAAATTCTGATCAATTTGAAGGTTATTACAGCATTCCTGCATCTGGAAATTTCGCTTATTTTGTATCTACTAAGGATGCCATTGACGGTTCTAAAGATATTTTTAAAATTACCTTACCATATCAGTTTAGACCAGATCCTGTTTTACTGATTTCCGGCACCGTTTATAACAAAAAAACAAAAGGTCCGGAACAAGCAGAAATAGCATTCCTCGATTTACCTGAACGTAAAGAGGTAGATAGAGCAGTATCAGGAGCTGCCAGAGGTAGCTATAAAATGGTACTGGCAAGAGAACACATCTATGAATACCTTGCTGAGAAAGATGGCTTTATAGGTGTCGTGCAATACAAAGACATGAGTAACGTCACAGAGTATGTCGAGATAGAAAGTGACTTGGCTCTTGTACCAATTGAAGAAGGGCAAAAAGTTGATATACATAATATCTTTTTTGAAGTAAATACGGATAAATTTTCTGAAGATGCTTATTTGGAACTTGATAGATTTACACGAATACTTACTGAAAACCCTTCATTACAAGCAGAGATTGGAGGTCATTGTACCTCCATGAAGAAAGCGACAGATAACCTTATTTTATCAGAAAAAAGAGCTATTTCCGTTATTAATTATTTTACAGAACGCGGAATTCATCCATTACGACTCATCCCTAAAGGTTATGGAAGCATCATTCCCTTTAAAAATAGTGAGCGAATCAGTTTCAAGCCAGATACTGATCCAAATGACCGAATAGAATTAAAAATACTATCGACCAATTGGACGGTGCCCGTTGATAAAGATAGTGATGATGATGGCGTTATCGATGATGATGATGAATGCCCAATGCTTGCCGGAAGGATTGAAACAAATGGGTGTCCCGATACTGACGGTGATTATATAGTGGATAAATTCGATGATTGCCCAAGGCTTCCAGGCGTTAAAGAAAACAATGGATGTCCCGAAATCACAGAGGAGACTAAAGAAGTTTTAAGAGAGGCCTTGGTGGGTATTGAATTTGAGTTAGGGAGTGATGTCATAAGAGCAGCATCCTACCCTATCCTGGATAAAGTCGTGAAAGTGATGGTAGATAATGAAGACTATATGCTACGAATCTCCGGACATACTGACAATCAGGGAAATGATAATGCAAACCTTATACTTTCACACAATAGGGCTCAATCCACCAAAAACTATTTGATATCTCATGGAATAGACGAAGATCGCCTTGACGCACTTGGATATGGCGTTACTAAACCGGTGGCTGATAATGCTACTGCAGAAGGAAGAGCACAAAACAGACGCGTGGAATTTGAGATTGTATTCGAAGGCCAGAACTGATCAGTCATCATAGGAAATCCTCCATTTGTCTCTTTTTTTGAGCTGTTCAGCACATAATGGAAACGTAATAATGCTCGCAGCGTTCATATTGCTGTCATGAGATTCTATCGACTTCACTACAAAATTACCAGCCTTATTATGATGGCATTGTTATTAGCAAGTCTCAGTTATTTTGAGCAAAAAATCTCTTTAACTCTTGACAAGGTTTATAGTAATATCAATAGTAAAGAATGTCCTGGTCAGAGTAATTTAGTAGATAAAGGACTGTATCTTATAACTAAGATTCACCTTTCACTAAGTAATTGATCTTATTCTTTTCCCAATTTATGGCAATAATTTTAAATAATGCCTAGCTTCATGCCCGCATGTTTGGTTTGTTTAAAAAGAAGAAAAAGGATACGCTCCCGCAGCTCACCGATTTAGATGATAAGCTGCTCGTGCCAGGTGATATAGTTGAAGTATTACGCTATGAACTTGGGACAAGCAAATTGATCTTGGTGGACGATGTTTACTTCTACGAGTCAATAAAAACAGGTGAGAAAGTAAGCTGGTTAAAAATGATTGACGCTTCAAGTGATCGACAAAAAGTTAAGAAAGTAGAAGAGGAATAATAATAATCGATTACAGTAGCTTTTAAAGCTTATAGCCTATCTTAATTTTCCAATCAAAGGCATGATGAAATAACTGACTTATCATGACAATAAGCAGAACTAAAGTCACTTTTTGCTTCTAGCCATTCTTTGATTCTGAGGTCTAATATTATACCTTTGTGCCAATTTGTACATCAGTCATTTATTCACTTTTCAACCATTTCTAAATGCCGAGAGATCGTAGTATCCGAACCGTACTTATCATAGGTAGTGGACCCATCGTAATAGGCCAAGCCTGTGAATTTGATTATTCTGGCTCACAAGCAGCAAGATCATTAAGAGAAGAAGGAATTGAGGTTATTTTGATCAATTCAAACCCGGCTACGATCATGACAGATCCAGTTACGGCAGATCATGTATACCTAAAACCACTGACAAAAGCATCGATAAGAGATATCCTGGAAAAGCATAATATAGACGCTGTTTTACCCACTATGGGTGGCCAAACGGCATTGAACCTTGCTATTGATTGTGATAACGCTGGCATTTGGGAGAAATATGGAGTAAGGATTATCGGTGTTGACATTGAGGCCATTAACATCACGGAGGATAGAGAGCAGTTTAAAAACCTGATGCATAAAATTGGTATTCCAATGGCACCACAAACAACTGCCAAATCCTACTTAGAAGGGAAGGAAGTTGCTCAAGAATATGGTTTTCCACTTTGTATCCGTTCATCTTTTACATTAGGAGGAGCAGGGGCAGCTGTTGTATGGAAAGAAGAGGAATTTGATAACCTGTTAAAACAAGGTCTGGAAATGTCCCCTATTCATGAGGTGATGATTGATAAAGCTTTGATGGGTTGGAAGGAATATGAATTAGAATTGTTAAGGGACAATAATGATAATATCACTATCATTTGTTCTATTGAAAATTTTGACCCCATGGGGATTCACACAGGCGATTCTATTACTGTGGCCCCCGCTATGACATTGTCTGATACTACATTCCAAAGAATGAGGAATATGGCAATCAAAATGATGAGGTCCATTGGAAAATTCGCTGGCGGTTGTAATGTGCAATTCGCGGTTAGTCCGGATGAAAAGGAAGACATTATCGCCATTGAGATTAACCCAAGAGTTTCTCGTTCATCTGCATTGGCTTCAAAAGCAACTGGATATCCAATTGCTAAAATAGCCTCTATGCTTGCAATTGGATATAACCTACATGAATTAAGTAATGCCATTACCGGCTCCACTTCTGCCTTTTTTGAGCCTGCCATCGATTATGTCATTGTCAAAATACCTCGATGGAATTTCGATAAATTTCAAGGGTCCGATAGAAAACTTGGACTATCAATGAAGTCTGTGGGTGAAGTCATGGGAATAGGTCGAAACTTCCAGGAGGCACTTCAAAAAGCATGTCAATCACTGGAAATTAAGCGAAATGGTCTGGGAGCTGATGGGAAAGAATTAACTAAGCAAGCTGATATTTTAGAAAGCTTAGAGCATCCGAGCTGGAATAGATTATTCCACATTTATGATGCTTTCAAATTAGGTATCCCATTTAAAACCATTCAGAAACTAACCAAGATTGACAAATGGTTTTTATACCAGATCGAAGAGTTGATTCTTTTAGAAAAAGAAATTGAAACTCATAAAGTCGATACAATTCCAGAAGACTTACTTCGAACGGCTAAGGAAAAAGGCTATGCTGATCGTCAGTTAGGCCACCTAATGCGCTGTTGGGAAAGTGAAGTTTACAATAAACGTAGGGAATTCGGAATCAACAGAGTTTACAAGCTCGTTGATACCTGTGCTGCTGAATTCGAAGCACAAACACCCTATTATTATTCTTCCTTTGATCAGGAAAATGAATCCATTGTTTCTGATCGCAAGAAAATCATAGTTCTTGGTTCAGGGCCTAACAGAATTGGCCAGGGTATTGAATTCGATTATTCATGTGTTCATGGAATTTTAGCTGCAAAAGAGTGTGGTTATGAAACTATCATGATCAACTGTAATCCTGAAACAGTTTCCACAGATTTTGATATTGCTGATAAGCTGTACTTTGAGCCGGTTTTCTGGGAGCATATCTATGAAATCATCGAGCATGAAAAACCTGAAGGTGTAATTGTTCAGCTAGGGGGTCAAACGGCTCTTAAGCTTGCTGAAAAGCTTGAAAAGTATGATATTAAAATTTTAGGGACATCGTTTGATGCCTTAGATCTTGCCGAAGATAGAGGGAGCTTCTCTCAACTTCTGAAAGATAATAACATCCCATATCCAAAATTCGGAGTGGCGGAAGATGCTGAAACTGCCATTGAGCTTTCAAAAGATTTGGGGTTCCCTCTTCTTGTAAGACCTTCTTATGTGTTGGGTGGTCAGAGTATGAAAATTGTCATCAATGAGCGCGAATTGGAAGAACATATAGTTGACATTTTGAAAAAGATTCCAGGGAACAAAGTACTTCTCGATCACTTTCTGGATGGCGCTATCGAGGCAGAAGCAGATGCTATCTGTGATGGTGAAGATGTTTATATCATTGGAATTATGCAGCACATTGAGCCAGCAGGTATTCACTCAGGTGACTCGTATGCAGTGCTTCCTCCATATAACTTAGGTGATTTAGTAATCAAACAAATTGAGGAATATACCAAGAAGATAGCTAAAGAACTCAAAACTGTAGGCTTGATAAATATCCAATTTGCCATTAAAGATGATAAAGTATACATCATCGAAGCAAACCCAAGAGCTTCGAGAACAGTACCATTTATTTGTAAAGCCTATCAAGAGCCTTATGTAAACTATGCTGTTAAGGTGATGCTTGGAGAGAAAAAAGTGAAAGACTTTGATTTCAATCCTGTAAAAAAAGGATATGCGATCAAAGAACCTGTATTTTCTTTCCACAAATTCCCGAATGTTAATAAAGAGTTAGGCCCTGAAATGAAATCTACCGGTGAAGCCATCTATTTTATTGATGACTTAATGGATGATTATTTTATGAAAATCTATGCAGAACGAAACCTATATCTTAGTAGATAGTTTAATAGATCAAAAGTGATAATATGTTAAAGTTCCTTTTAATCGTTGGTATTCTTGGATATGTCTTTTTCAAAGGCCTCGGATTCATTATCAGAATGATAGTAGGAGGCTCTTCCATGAATCAATATGGAAACCAGCAACAATCGCAAAGAAAACCTGCTGATGGAAATGTTAATGTGAATTATGTTCCTAAAGATTCGAAAGCAGACAAGAAGAATTTCAAAGGCGGAGAATACGTAGATTTTGAAGAAGTAGACTAATTGAGAAGATAAATTTATTGCAAAGTCCCACTTCATGTGGGACTTTATTTGTTTTAAGGCATGACACAATTACCATTTCATAAATATCAGGCAACGGGTAATGATTTTATTCTCATAGATAACCGATCTATGATGGTAGATCACTCTGTCGAATTAGCTCAACGGTTATGTGATCGGAAATTTGGCATTGGGTCAGATGGATTGATCATTATTCAGAACCATCCAAAATTTGATTTTGAAATGATATTCTACAATCCTGATGGCAGTATGAGTTTATGTGGTAATGGGAGCCGTTGCGCAGTCAACTTTACTCATAAATTGGGCTTAATAGAAGATGATTGTAATTTCTTAGCATATGATGGTGCTCATGAAGCTAGTATTCTAGAAGGTGGAATTGTACGCCTCAGAATGGCCGATGTACATTCTGTCAGGTCAATGGCCGATGGTACGTTTGTTGACACAGGTTCACCACATTTAATGGTTTATCTGGAAAATGTACTAGAAAAGGATGTGGTGACCATGGGTCAGACAATAAGATATAATGATCAATTTAAAGCTGAAGGGGTTAACGTCAATTTCGTTGAAGTGGGCAATGACAATAGTATTTTGGTGCGCACTTACGAGCGTGGTGTAGAGAATGAGACATTATCTTGTGGCACTGGAGTTACAGCAGCTGCAATTGCTTCTAGTCAAAAAGGATTGACTAGTCCAATCGCCATCAAAACCAAAGGTGGGAACCTAAAAGTAGAGTTTAATCAAGTTGGTGATGACTTCACAAACGTATATTTAATCGGGCCGGCCAAAGAGGTTTACCAAGGTACTATTGACCTGAATTGAAGACATAAATTATAAAAAACGCTTTAACTTAGAGCGTTCTAATTTGACTGAAAAGCATAAATAAAAATGTTAAAATTAATTGCAAAAGTATTCGGCACAAAGTCTGATAAAGACATAAAGAAGATTATGCCGATTGTGGAGGAGGTAAATGGCGAATACGCTAAGTTAAGTGCAATTACCGATCAGGAGCTCAGAGAAAAAACAAGAAGTGTACGGCAGCAGATTGATGAACACCTTCAATCTATTGATGATGAAATAGCGGAACTTCATAAAAAAGTAAATGATAATCCAGATCTGGATATCAACGAAAAGGAAGATATATTCAATGAAATTGACAGCCTGGAAGAAAAGCGTAATAAGGACTTAGAGGACGTCCTGATGAAAGTTCTGCCACAAGCTTTTGCTATCATCAAAGAAACTGCCCGGAGATTTAAGGAAAACGATAGTTTACAGGTTGAGGCCACCATGCACGACAAAACCTTAGCAGCGAAAAAATCCAATGTCGAAATCAATTTTGATAAGGCCATTTGGCATAACAAGTGGATAGCGGCAGGCAATGAAATAGTCTGGGACATGCTTCACTATGATGAGCAACTGATTGGTGGTGTTGTACTTCATGAGGGCAAAATTGCCGAGATGGCAACAGGAGAAGGTAAAACTTTAGTAGCTACTCTCCCGGCTTTTCTTAATGCCTTAGCGAAAAGAGGTGTACATATCGTTACAGTAAACGATTACCTTGCCAAACGCGATAGTGAGTGGATGGCCCCAATTTTCGAGTTTCATGAGTTAACCGTTGATTGTATTGATAAACATGAACCAAACTCCGAAGAACGAAGAGTAGCTTACGGATGTGATATCATTTATGGTACAAATAATGAATTTGGTTTCGATTATTTACGAGATAACATGTCTCGTGAGACGAATGATCTGGTTCAAAAAAAGCACCACTATGCTATGATCGATGAGGTGGATTCTGTTCTTATTGATGAAGCCAGAACACCTTTGATAATATCAGGTCCAATCCCTAAAGGTGATGAGCATGAGTTCTATGATTTAAAACCTCGTATCGCTAAACTAGTTGAGGCACAGAAGAAAATAACTCAGCAATTTTTGATAGAAGCTAAAAAGCTGATTAATGAGGGGGACGAAAAAGAAGGAGGATTAGCTTTATTCAGAGCATATAGAGGTTTACCAAAGCATAAACCTTTGATTAAATACCTAAGTGAGCCTGGCATTAGACAAAAGCTGCAAAAGACTGAAAATTTCTATCTTCAGGATAACCAAAAAATGATGCCTGAGGCCGATGAGCCTTTACTTTTTACAATCGATGAAAAACATAACAGTATTGATCTAACGGAGAAAGGCATTGACCTTATCACAAAAGAAGGAGAAGATTCAAACTTCTTTATTATGCCTGATATTGGTGGTGAAATTGCCAACCTGGAAAAGAATGAAGCGCTAAATGACGAAGAAAAAGTCAGTAAAAAAGATGAATTGATTAAAGACTATTCAGTCAAATCTCAACGGATTCATTCAGTCAATCAACTGTTAAAGGCGTACACTCTTTTCGAAAAAGATACTGAATATATTCTTGTTGACGGAAAAGTTAAAATCGTAGACGAGCAAACAGGCCGTGTAATGGATGGACGTAGATATTCAGACGGTCTCCATCAAGCTATTGAGGCGAAAGAGAATGTAAAGGTAGAAGACGCAACACAGACTTACGCTACCATTACCTTACAGAACTACTTCAGGATGTATCACAAACTGGCAGGCATGACAGGTACTGCGGAAACTGAGGCTGGTGAATTCTGGGAAATCTACAAGTTAGATGTGGTAGTAATGCCTACACACAGACCTATTGCCCGTGATGATCGTCAGGACATGGTTTATAAAACTGTGAGAGAAAAATTCAATGCAGTAGTGGATGAGATAGTATCTCTTACCAAAGAAGGTCGACCAGTATTGGTAGGAACTACTTCTGTAGAGATTTCTGAATTGGTGAGTAGAATGCTTAATATGAGAAAAATTGATCATCAGGTACTAAATGCTAAGCAACATGCCAGAGAAGCTGATGTAGTAGCTGCTGCAGGTAAACCCGGCACAGTTACAATAGCTACTAACATGGCAGGTCGAGGTACTGACATTAAACTAACACCAGAATCAAAAGCGGCAGGCGGACTGGCTATCATTGGTACTGAACGCCATGAATCAAGACGGGTAGATAGGCAGTTAAGAGGTCGCTCCGGACGACAGGGAGATCCAGGATCTTCCCAATTCTTCGTGAGTTTAGAAGATAACCTCATGAGAATGTTTATGCCTGAGCGCATTGCTAAGATCATGGATAGGTTAGGGCTACAAGAAGGTGAAGTAATTTCTCATTCTATGGTAACTAAATCTATAGAAAGGGCTCAAACCAAAGTTGAGGAAAATAACTTTGGCATAAGAAAGCGATTGTTGGAGTATGATGATGTAATGAACTCTCAACGAGAAGTGATATACAAACGAAGGAGAAATGCCTTATACGGTGAGCGGCTTCAACTTGATATCATGAATATGCTCTTCGATACCTGTGAGGACATCGTTCTTAATACAAAAGGAGCTGACAATTACGAAAGCTTCAAGCTGACTGTATTGGGAGTTTTGGGCATCGATTTCGAGATCTCCAAAGAAGAATTTGCTGCTATCGATGATAATGAACTTGCACAAAGGTTATATGAAAAAGCCTATGAAGAATACAAGCGTAAAAACAACAGTATAGCTACCAAGGCACTTCCCATAACCAAGAATATTCATGAAACCCGAGGGGCAACTATAGAAAATGTCTTAATTCCTTTTACTGATGGTAAAAAACAAATTGGAGTAGCTGCCAACTTGCAAAAGTGCGTAGACACAGAGAATCAAGAGATGATCAAGGCAATGGAGAAGATGATTACTCTAGCCATTATTGATCAACTTTGGAAAGATCATCTTCGTGAAATGGATGATTTGAAGCAAAGTGTTCAAAATGCAGCGTACGAACAAAAAGATCCATTGCTGATTTACAAGTTTGAGGGATTTGAGTTATTTAAGCAGTTCATTGCTAAGGTAAATGAAGATACTATTTCATTCTTAATGAAAGCAGATTTACCTGTTGAAGACCCAAGTCAGGTACAGGAAGCCAGACAAGGAAGAAAGCAAAAACTCAATGAAAATAAGGAAGAATCACGTTCATTACTCAGTGGTGGAGGTCGACCTGCAGCTAATCGACCACCCGCTGAAAAAACAATGCCTATAAAATCTGAAAAGACTTTTGGCAGAAATGATCGAGTAACTGTTCAATATATGGACGGTTCTTTGAAGAAAGATGTTAAATTTAAAACTGTTGAAGCTGATATCAATAGCAAAAAATGTGTTTTAGTAGAAGAGTAAATGCTTAAAAAATTATCATATAGTCTAGTTGTTTCAGTCGCTTTATATTCCTGTTCGCCAGTTACTATGAGCAAAACATCCAGTGTTGAAGCTTACTCAGAAGACTTATCTGTACATCGTCCCAAATTCGAGTCAGTAGATACTGAAAAAGATAATAATTCTGAGCAGCAAGATTCTGATGTGCAATACCCAGATCCCCAATATGATGTAACTGAAACGCTAAATAATGTTCTTGATAGCATTGATAGAATAAAGGCCAATGTTACTTATGTGGATGGATACACTATACAGGTTTATTCTGGAACAAATAGTGAAGAAGCTAAAATAGCTCGGGGCAAAGTGTATACGATTTTGGATAATGCTTCCCCCTCATTAAAGTATGATGAACCTAACTTTAAGGTGAAGGTAGGCCGTTTTTATACCAGAATTGAAGCTCAAGAAACCTACACCCAATTGAAGTCTAAATTCCCCAAATCCATCATCATTCCTCAACGTATCTATCTGAAAAATATTGATTGATAAAATAAAGAAACTGGCTAAGGAGTATGCAGAAGATGTTGTCAACATCAGAAGACACATTCATGCCAACCCTGAATTATCATATCAAGAATTTAATACCGCTAAATACGTAGCCGAACAACTTAGGAAAATTGGTATTGAGCCAAAAGAAAAGGTGGCTGATACAGGCTTAACAGCTTTAATCAAGGGTAATAACCCTGATAAAAAAGTGATAGCTCTTAGAGCTGATTTAGATGCCTTACCGATTAAAGAAGCTAACGATATTCCTTATAAATCAAAAAATGAGGGTGTTATGCACGCATGTGGGCATGATGCTCACACTGCTTCATTATTAGGGACAGCCAGAATACTTCACGAACTAAGAAAAGACTTTGAAGGCTCAATCAAGCTAATTTTTCAACCAGGTGAAGAAAAGAATCCTGGTGGTGCATCATTAATGATCAAAGATGGTGTTCTAAAAAATCCTGAACCAAATAAAATTTTTGGACAGCATGTAATGCCTCTGATTCCCGTAGGTAAAGTTGGTTTTCGATCAGGCATGTATATGGCAAGTGCAGACGAGATTTACCTGACAGTAAAAGGCAAGGGAGGCCATGGAGCCATTCCTGAATTAGCCATTGATCCGGTACTCATCACTTCTCATATCATTGTTGCACTCCAACAAGTGATCAGCAGAAATGCGAGCCCTAAAACACCTACCGTACTCAGTTTTGGTAAAGTAGTAGCAGATGGAGCTACCAACATAATTCCTTCGGAGGTTTATGTAGCTGGTACATTCAGGGCCATGAATGAAGAATGGAGGGCTGAAGCCCATCAAATTATCAAAAAAATGGCCGAAAGTATCGCTGAAGGTATGGGAGGGAAATGTGAAGTAGAGATATCCAAAGGATACCCTTATTTAGAAAATGATCCTCTAAGTACGACAGAAGCCAGAACAGCTGCAGAAGAGTACGTTGGAAAGGAGAATGTTGTTGATCTTGAATTATGGATGGGTGCCGAAGATTTTTCTTACTACACCCATGAAGTTCCTGCTTGTTTTTATCGGTTAGGAACCAGAAATGAAAAAAGGGGTATCACTTCTTACGTCCATACACCTACATTCAATATTGATGAATCTGCATTAGAATTAGGTTCAGGTATGATGGCATGGATAGCAATTCATAACTTATCTCTATAAGTTCTTATTCATACCTAAGTGTGTTGGTCGAATTGTCTCTCGCTACCTTCAAGATCTGACCAAGTATTGTTGAGAAAATCTCTAAGCATAATCTATATATTTTGGTCAGGTAGACTAATTTGAAATTTCAAGTCTACTTCATCTTCAGGACCATCACCATTAAATTTAAAGTCTCTTCTATTTAAAGTACCATCTCCTGATACTTTTAAAAAGTTTTGATCATCTATCTCAAATTCTATAGGCACTGATCGCTTAACTCCCTTTAACTCAAGTTCCATCTCCGAACGATACTTACTTTCACCTACTTTTTCAGCACCATTTATCTTAGCCACAATTGTTGGGAATTTCTTCACATAGAAATAGTCCTTCTTCTTCCTTATGTTTTTTTCAAGGTCCTTCCAGCTATTTGACAAAGATTTTGCATCAATCAAAATTTCAATATTAATGTCTTCGTACTTCCCTACTTCCCATTGTAGCTTTGATATTTTCCATTTTTCAAAAGTGAATGTTCGATCATTACCAGCATGAGCAATCACTTGAATGACTCCTGGAACATTATCATATTGTTCATTACCATAAGGATCATAAAAAGCCCAATTGATAAAGCAGATGAATACCAAAAAGAACGCAAATAACCTGAATCTAGATGTTGTCATAATTCTTTATTTTCAGTTAGTTATTAATTGTGATGTTGAATCAGCCATTACAAAATAGAGCTGGAAATGCATATTTTCTTTAGCTTCCTTAGGCCCATCAGGGCCTTTAACTCCAAATTTTTCGTAAATATTAATATTAAAAAAACTTTGAATAATCAGTTTTAAACTTCCATCTGAGCACAAATAAGGACTAATATTGGTATAAGCCGTTACAGGCATTTCTTTACCCATAAATGAGAACAAGCCACTTATTGCCAATGTACTATCCTGATTGTTTTTCCAGGATTCTTTAGACAGTTTAAATTCTTGAAATAAAAATTCGGCCGAAGGAAATTTACGTACTTTAATATATTTCCTGTGTACATTTTTATTGTAAGACTCCTCTCCCATATCCACGTCATTGGTGTTCACCATAAAACCACCACTTATCTCATCATCTTCCCATATCAATGTTCCTCTTAATGTGATCACTTCACCAGCATAACTATCAAGTGGAGTGAAAAAATTAAACTGAATCAGTGGAATTACTTTATCAACAGGGCCTTCAACCGACCATTTTGAAGGCATGATTCCTTCAAAAACATTTTTATAGCTTGATTTGTATTCTGAAAAAGATGTTTCCGGCAAGGTTGTATTCCAATCTTGCACGGGAACGGAATTTTCGATAATGCTGAACCCGTCTCCTTTTTCATCATTAGAAATAAGATTAAATATTTCCTTCTCAATAATATTTGCCAGCTTATTGAAAGCTTCCTTCTTTTTGCTTAAATCATATATTAGAGGCTTCTGAAGCATTGAGATAACTGGATTAGCACAATTAAATTGACTATATACTTCATAGCTTAAAAAAAGCTTGGCGTCATCATCCACATATGGATGAACATCTACATAGAAAGCTCTATTTGTTCTTTTAAATTTAAACTCCTGCTTAACATTGAATTGGGTAAATGAACTCTGAATCATTTCTTTTACAGTGGTATCAAAGTCTGTCTTATCTAAATCAAATGGTCCAGACACCTTTGTTATTTTCAAGGGTAATATCACTGAAGACCTACCATTTTGATATGTAAGAATATTTTTCTTTAAGTTAGGTTGGAATACCTGAGGGTTTTGAGCAGTAGTTCTTATGAAGATTTTCAGCCTTGATAGTTCCGAGTATCGACCAGTATAATAAGACCTCCCTTTATGATTTTGAAAAACAATTTGAGGTGTAATGGTGATATCTGCCGGAGCACCATTCTTAATATCAATTTCAATCAACTCTAAACTATAATCAATACTAATAGATTTTATTTGATCAAGATAGTTTTCAATAAATGATTTATCGACTTCTTTTTCTGAGTTTGTAAATACAATAAGTTGATTGCCATAAAGACTAATTGTATTTAAAAAAATTACAATAATTAAAACAGGTCTCATTGATAATGTTCTGATTTATCGAAACATAGCCAATGCACGTGCCATTAATTATAACTCGTTGATAAATAGTCTATTAGTAATTAATATTTATGAATAAAGGATTTTATATTGTATCATTTTAACACAACAATTTGTGTCATAATGACACATCCTATATTAAAGTAAAAAGGCATCCCATGGATGCCTTTTTCAAATCCTCGAATTAAAGTTATTCCTTTCCAGCTGATGCTAAATCCTCTTCATCCTTTATACCCTGACCAAGAATTGCTTCAGTAACATTGATTGCATGATCACCTATTTTCTCATAGCCGTTAAACAAGTCACGATATATGATTCCTGCCTTTATATCGTAGCCTTTATTCTCCACCATTTTAAGATCTTCTTTCCTCAGTTTACTTCTATATTTATTTATTTGATCTTCTTTATGCAGAGCTTCAGTAATAGACACTTCGTGTGCAGGTTTTTCTAGATTAGTAAGCATAATTTGAATAGATTCATCTATCAGCTTTGCTAATGAATTGAGGTTATTAATTTGTCCATCTTCAAATTTCATTTCTTTCTTATGCTTACGTTCTATATCCTTTGACATTCTAAAGATTATATCAGCAATTCGTTCCAAATCATGGGATATGCTGAGCATACCTCTCAATTCGATAGAACTTTTTTCACTTAAACTAGCAGCTGATACCCTAATCATAAATCCATTAATTTGCTCTTCCATTTCATCGGTAAGTTCTTCCATTTTCTGGATTTTGTTCATCAGCTTAGTGACCTTTTTATCTTTAGTTTCATTGGATAGGTCTAACAATTGATCTGTCATTTTCTTTATGAGCTTGCCAAAATTGTACATTTCTTTGGAAGCTTCTGCTAGTGCAATTTCCGAAGAAGAGAACACCCCCCGTGAAATGTATTCTAGCCTGAATTCCTCATCCTCATCTCCTTTAGATTTTACGGACCTAGTAGCCAGTTTCACTAATTGAGGAACAAACCCAACAAGTAAAATAACATTGAGGAGATTAAAAGAAGTATGAAATGCTGCTAGTGCAAAATTACTTGAGTCAAACCCTTTGGAAAAAAATAATCCGAGAAACCATTGAAGGCCATCTAAAAACCAGGGCATAACAATAACCATCCATGTAACGCCTACAATATTAAATAGGGAATGAATTCTAGCTGAGCGTTTAGCGTGAACATTGGCCACCAAAGAAGCTAGTTCGGCTGTAATTGTTGTACCTATATTTTCCCCAAGTACCATTGCTGCAGCTATATCTAGGGGTAATCCTTGAGTAGTCAAAACAATAGTCAGTGTCATTGCTGCGCTACTCGATTGAACAATTACGGTCAGCAAAGTACCCACCCCCACAAACATTAACCTTGTTAGTATTCCTGGAGAAGTAAACTCATTCAAAAAAGATAATACCTCAGGATTATTTTTGATATCTGGGACAGCCGCTTTTAATTCACCAAGGCCCATGAAGAGTAAAGCAAATCCTATTAGCACTTCGCCCCATTTTTTATTCCTGTCTTTTGAAGAAAATAACATGGGGAACCCTACCGCAATTATTGGAAGTGCATAGGCGGATATTTTTATTTTAAATCCAATTAAAGATACTAACCAACCCGTTATCGTTGTTCCTATATTAGCTCCCATCATAACTCCGGCAGATTCTACCAATGACAGTAAACCGGCATTTACAAAACTTACGGTCATCACTGTTGTGGCAGAAGATGACTGTAGAATAGCAGTTATTAGAAAACCAGTAAGGACACCGGTGTATCTGTTTGTTGTCATGGTACCCAACACCTTTCGCATACCTGAGCCTGCAACCTGCTGCAGGGACTCACTCATAACCTTCATTCCAAAAATGAAGAAGCCAAGAGCACCTACTATTCTGATTAAATCTAAAATTCCAAAATCCATAAAACCATTAATTATTTTAACTTACAAAAGTACCGTTCGATCAAGTTGATGGTTTTAATTCAATATTACGATTGTGTTACCTTTTTATCTTATTAAATAGCAAAGTGATCTAAGC
Organism: uncultured Fulvivirga sp.; assembly: GCA_947500555.1. Taxonomy (GTDB): domain Bacteria; phylum Bacteroidota; class Bacteroidia; order Cytophagales; family Cyclobacteriaceae; genus Fulvivirga. The sequence continues at coordinate 105,772 of CANMSE010000001.1, forward strand.
GTTTAAATTAATTATTTTAATAGGAAACTATAATATAAATTTTAACAATTGCTTAATGCCATCGCAGTCTACAAAGAATTAATTTGATCTACCTTTGCAAAAAAGCAAACGATTGGATTTAGCATTCAAATTTTTAGGGGCAAATAGACGAACAATAGGCAAGATTACTGCCTTTATGTTAAGCTTGTTCCTGTTTCTTTTTGCCCTTAATCTAATGGGTGATGCCTTCAAGCATATAGGTCATGATTCTTTCAAGTCCATCATCGTTGCTGCTTCCAATCCATATATTGGTCTATTTACTGGCCTAATAATAACTGCCTTAATCCAAAGTAGCTCAACTACAACAACAATGGTAGTAACGGCAGTAGCTACAGGCTCGATAAGCCTAAGTAATGCAATTCCAATCATTATTGGCGCCAATATCGGAACAACTATTACCAGCATGTTGGTTAGTATTAGCTTTATAGGAAAACAAGAAGAATTTAAAAAGGCCATATCAGCCGGGTCGGCTCACAATCTATTCAATCTTATCATTGTTCTTTTGTTATTTCCACTTGAGGTGAAATACAGTATTTTGACAAATTCAGCCAACTATATGACTTCTTTAATATATGGAGAGACCATCTCAGGTGCTGGAGATACCGTGACCTTAGAATTGATGGATATTTCTCAGTTATCAACAACTTTCACGGGCTTGTTTGGAAGCGGAGTTGTAACTCTTATAATCTCTTTCATATTACTGTTTTTGTCAATAAAAATAATTTCCAAGCTTATTTATCAATTAATAATTGGTGATGCAGAATCCAAATTTCAAAATTATTTTTTCAAAAATAACTCTAAGTCCTTTTTCTGGGGGACTTTACTGACTGCTGGTATACAGTCTAGCTCTATCACAACCTCATTAGTCATTCCATTCGTTGCCAATTCAAAAATCTCGTTGAATAAGGCAATTCCATTCATTCTAGGTGCCAACATTGGAACTACTATTACCGCATTTATAGTGGTCATATTCAAATCACAAACTGCAACCAACATTGCAATGGCCCATTTGCTTTTTAACATCTTTGGTGTATTGTTTTTTCTTTCTTCTCCCGTATTGAGGCTGTTGCTAACAGCACTTTCCAACTGGTTCGGTGAAGTTGCTTCAAAGTATAGAATCACCATATTCTTATACTTGCTTCTTATATTCTTTGTAATTCCATTCCTATTGATTTTTCTGAATCAATAATTGGAGTTCTACTGCAATAGCTTAGCTCTAGGATTACTGTAAAGGATTTTTAATATTTGCGAAACATTTTCGTAACACAATCTTAACATGAGATTCTCACTTGTCAGTCTGGCTTTCGTTTTTAGTTTTTTCATTTCAAATGCTCAAGATTCAACTTCAAATAAATTTGGCAAAGGTATTTCTCTAGTAGCCATAGACTCCTCATTTAGTATGAAATTCAGTACTAGATTTCAAACCTTATATGAAGGTACCTATAACGAAGAAACAGAAGATTGGTCGGATAAGATTCTGGTGAGACGTTTCAGACTAAAATTCGATGGATTTGCCTATACGCCAAAACTGGAATATAAAATCGAGCTCGGCATGTCAAATAGAGATATCAGTGGCGTAAATGCTCAAACAAGTAATACTCCACGACTCATATTAGATGCTGTACTAAAATGGCATTTTAAAGAAAATTGGCAACTATGGTTCGGCCAAACAAAACTGCCGGGTAACAGAGAACGAGTTATTTCTTCTCAAAAATTACAATTCGTAGATAGAAGTTTAGTTAACAGTCGTTTCAACATTGATCGAGATATCGGTGTTCAACTTCGACATAAAAACAAAGGTAAACTAGGTACATTAAAGCAAGCAATCTCTATTTCTATGGGTGAAGGTCGCAATATTACCTCAAATAACACTGGTGGTTATGATTTCACAGGCAGGGTAGAATGGCTTCCATTTGGAGACTTCACAAGTAAAGGGGACTATTTCAGCTCCGACTTGAAAAGAGAAGAAAAACCAAAGTTATCAATAGGTGCCACTTTTGATCTAAACAAAGGAGCGGCTCGACAAAGAGGGCAACTTGGAGATTTTGTTTTAGATTCGACTAATAATCAACTCTCAAATGATTTATCTACCATTTTTATAGACGCCATGTTCAAATACAATGGCTGGTCTGTAATGAGTGAGTACGCGCATAAAACTGCAGATAAACAGTTAATAAGTGAAGATCTGTATGCTACTGGAACAGGATTTGTCTTACAGTCTGGCTACTTATTTAAAAACAATTTTGAGGTTGCAGGACGATTTACCACAATAAGTGCCGATGACAGCAACTTTTCCAGTATTGTTGATCAGGAAGAATACACTTTTGGAATTTCAAAGTATTTTGTAGGACACAGCCTCAAAATACAGAGTGATTTATCTTATTCTGACTTTGTACAGCAAGATAATACCTTCAGGTACAGGTTTCAAATGGAGTTATCGTTTTAATCACTACTTGGACTACTTCTGAAAGGTTTCTTTTAGATTATTTATCTTCGCCTAACTTAAAAAATTATCATAGTGCCAGAAAGTAGTCGGATTTTAAAATTTTTGGGATTGACCAATGCCATTGATCATATCAAAGCGTTGGTCGATACTCGTACGAAGCTATTAAAGCTGGAAATAAAAGAGGAGCTGGCAAAAGTATTGTCAAATGCTCTAATCAGCTTTGTGTTATTGAATTTACTTTTCTTCGCACTACTGCTTTTAAGCATCGGACTTAGCATTTACTTTGGTGGATTACTTGGCAATTACTTTTATGGTTTTGCTCTTATGTCAGGCTTTTACGTGGTTTTGCTTGTGCTTCTAATCTTATTAAAAGATAAAATCGGGCTTAAAGAAGCAATTGAAAAACAACTTAATAGTATTTTTAATACGGATAAATAGTTGATTTATGTCCAAAAAATCTGCTTTAGAAGAATTAACCAGAAAACAAGAAATCGACCTTCGCGAAGAGCTTGAGTTAGTTGCCGAAAAGGGTAAATCTGTATTATCAAATACATTTTTAGTCGTAGGAGGACTGGCACTGACTTATATGATATTTAAAGCTTTGACGTCAGAAGAGCCTAAAAAGAAAAAAAATATTGTTACATCGGATAAAACCAAATCCGATCAATCTGGAACAAAATTTAGCCATATTGTTGAATCTTTAGCTGAGGGAGCTTCTCTGTTTTTATTAGGAATGGCTAAGGAAAAACTTGCAGAATATTTAAATGTTAGAGATGAGTCTTCTGAAGGAAATAAAGCATAGAAAAGAAAAGAGGAAAAAGTCATTAGCAGTTCTGGTTGATCCAGATAAGGTATCTGACATGAATGAATTATCAGCCCTTACGTCCTTGGCTAAGGAATGCTGTCTGGATTTCTTTTTTGTAGGAGGAAGTCTTTTAACTCAAGATAACTTGTCAAGAGTGATACAACAATTAAAGGATAATTGTGATATTCCTGTGGTTCTTTTCCCTGGTAATAGTATGCAAATAAGTAATAATGCTGATGCCCTGCTTTTCTTAAGCCTTATTTCAGGACGAAATGCTGATTTTCTTATAGGGCAACATGTGAATGCTGCGCCACTTCTTAAGAAAAGCAGCCTAGAAATTATTCCTACAGGGTATATGATCATAAACTCTCAAGCTACCACTGCCGTAAGTTATATGAGTAATACGTTACCAATTCCTCCTGAAAAGTATTCTATAGCTTCGTCAACAGCGTTGGCCGGTGAAATGTTGGGCTTGGATATTATTTACTTAGACGCTGGTAGCGGATCCGATCAGGAGATATCTCCAAAAATGATAAGAAAAGTAAGGGAGACAGTCAGTGTACCAATGATAGTTGGAGGTGGAATAAATAGTGCTTTAAAAGCTACACAAGCTCTTGAGGCTGGAGCTGATATCATAGTCATAGGCAATGCGATAGAAAAAAACCCCAATCTTATGATTGAGGTTTCTGATAAGATTTATGACTTCAACAAAAGTCTAAACGTTCATTAGAGTTTCTCTCTTTCTCATTTTCCCAGCTGGGATACCATACATCATTTTGAATCTTCTGCAAAAATATGCAGTATCCTTATAACCACACGTTTGTCCTATATCCCTTATGCTCATTTTAGTGGTACGCAACAGTTTAACCGCATACTCCATTCTCTGATATTCTATATAATCTTGAGGGTTGATGCCAGTTAAAGTTTTAAAGTATTGCCCAACATAATCTTCAGATACATCAGCGATATCTGATAGAGCTTTGTTAGTCAATTCTCCACCTAGGTTATCTTTAATATGTTTAAAGAGTTTAATCAATCGAGGATCTTTAAAATAAGTACTATTTGTAGCCATTTGCTCAACAAACAAACGTTTTTCTAAAATGTGCCTTATTACTTCAATGACTAAAGAATCAGTTTTTAATTTAATTACTCGCTGATTGCCCACTCGCATGTCATGGCTTTCCTTTACGATTTCATATATACAGTTATTAACTGCCGTATTTTCAATAGAAAAGGCTGGGATATCAAGTGTGGTGAAGAAATTGACAGTATCAAAAACTTTCGTTTCAAAAACAATCATAGTAAAATCAGCAACTACATTTGTGATATCATTCGAATCTGCTGATCTGAAGTATTCCGCTTGTTTGAAACCAAACTCTTCAAGATTAAGTATGGTGGATTTTTCATCTACCTCTCCAAAGGATAAAGTAGTGACTCTATTTGCAGGTATAAAAACTGCATTCCCTTCTTTTAACTGCTCTTGATCCTTACCATATCTTATTATCCCCTTCTTTAGAAATAAAATTGCATTTTCTGTCTCTTCATAGTCTTTCAACACAAAGGGGTTCGAAACCTTTATATTATTGGACTTTAAGTACTTTATGCCGAGTGATTCTATAATTTTGTTGTAATCTTCCATTATACTGATGTATTAAATCAACTCTAAATTACAAATTAATTTCAAATAGCATCTGCACTTTTCTAAGGAAAGTATAACTTTTTAGAGAAGATAAATAACTAGTCTCTTAATATTTCCCTTCCGATCACTATTTTCTGTATTTCTGAAGTGCCTTCATAAATCTGTGTGATTTTAGCATCTCTCATTAAGCGTTCAACATGATACTCTTTAACAAAACCATAACCTCCATGAACTTGAACTGCTTCTACTGTAATATCCATAGCAGCTTTAGAAGCAAACAACTTGGCCATAGCCGCTTCTTTCACCAGGTTTTTACCCTGATCCTTTAAGCTGGCAGCCTGAAAACATAAAAGTCTCGCTGCTTCTATTTGAGTTGCCATATCAGATAATTTGAATTGAATCGCCTGATGTTGAGATATTTCTTTCCCAAAAGCTTTACGCTCTTTCGAATACTTAAGTGCCAACTCGTAAGCTCCTGAAGCAATGCCTAGAGCTTGTGATGCTATACCAATACGGCCGCCATTGAGTGTAGACATTGCAAAATTGAAACCAAAACCGTCTTCTCCTATTCGATTAGCTTTAGGAACTTTTACATCTGTAAACATAAGAGAATGGGTATCTGAACCTCTAATACCTAATTTATTTTCCTTCTTACCGACAACAAAACCATCCATCCCTTTTTCAACGATAAGGGCATTTATACCCTTATGTCTTTTATCTGCATCAGTTTGTGCGATAATAATATAGGTGCTGGCGGTTCCTCCATTTGTAATCCAGTTTTTTGTACCATTCAGCAGGTAATGATCTCCCATATCAATAGCCGTTGTACGTTGACTAGTTGCATCAGAACCTGCCTCAGGCTCTGATAAGCAGAACGCTCCAATGTGCTCCCCAGTAGTAAGTTTGGTAAGATATTTCTGTTTTTGTTCTTCGTTACCATACTTTTCCAACCCCCAGCAAACCAATGAATTGTTTACAGACATTACAACCGAGCAAGAAGCATCAACTTTAGATATTTCTTCCATGGCGAGCACATAACTGATGGTATCCATACCACCACCATTATACTTCGGAGAAGTCATCATACCCATAAAACCAAGCTCCCCCATTTTTTTTATTTGTTCTTTTGGGTATTCCTGATTTTCATCTCTTTCAATTACTCCTGGGAGTAAATCTGTTTGTGCAAAATCTCTTGCTGCATCTCGTACTGCTATTTGTTCTTCTGTTAATTCAAAATTCATATGTCTTAAATACTTTTTCCTTTATAAACAACAAAGGTCAGGAATGTTATTCCCGACCTTTCAAAATTACATATATTTTACGTTTGAATTTTAGTCCCTACTTCCTAAAAAAAGACTTACATAATATAATAAAGTAACAAGTGAGCCTAAAGCAACAACAACATAGGTCATTGCAGCCCATTTAAGTGCATCTTTAGCCATTCCATGTTCTTCACTGTTTACAATCCCTCTTTCGTCAATCCACGCTAGCGCTCTTTTGCTGGCATCAAATTCTACTGGTAAAGTTACAAAAGAAAATAGCGTCATTACACCATAAGCTCCTATGATGACTAATAGAGCCATATTCCAAGGAATTATACTTGGCAGCATAAATCCACCAAAAAGCATCATCATAAAAATTACATTTAAAACCTTAGCACTAGCATTTTGAATTGGCACCATAGCCGATCTAAATTCCAACATACTATAGGCAGTAGCATGTTGAACAGCATGCCCACACTCATGAGAAGCAACTGCTGCTGCTGCTGCATTTCTTCCACTATAAACTTCAGGGCTTAGGTTTACTGTTCTATTCGCTGGGTTGTAGTGATCTGTCAATTTTCCTGGGACAGAAATCACTTCTACATCACCAAGCCCGTGATCAGCTAACATGAGTTTTGCAACCTCAGCACCAGACAAATTCCTTTGAAGGGGAATTTTTGAGTACTTTTTAAATTTACTTTTTAATCTTGAGCTTACGGCAAAGCTTATTATGCCGAAAACTATCATTATTACTATTATCATATCTCTTACTTTTTTAAAGCCTTTATTTTTTCAACCAAATTGGTGGTAGAATACCCATCAACTAGAGATATAGTCTCCACCCTTCCGCCATTGGCAATTACAAAATCTGCACCAATAATATTTTCTGCCAAATAGTCATTCCCCTTGACCAAAATGTCTGGACAAAGGGCTTCAATAGTTTCCTTTGGAGTGTCTTCAGAAAAGAATGCAACTGCATCCACAAAATCAAGTGCAGCTATCAATCTAGCCCGAGACTCTTGATTATTTAAAGGCCTTTCAGGTCCTTTTAATCGCTGTACCGAATCATCAGTATTCAACGCTACTATAAGCTTATTCCCGAGTCTTTTTGACTTCTCAAGATAGTCTACATGACCCAAATGTAGTATATCAAAACATCCATTTGTAAATACAACATCCTTATCGTGAGACTTCCAATTGGAAATTTTCTTCTTTAGTTGTTCAATTGACAATATTTTATCAGCTGTTGTTTTCAACTCGTCCTTTCAATATTTGGCTTGTTATCAAAGATAGTGCACCCACAACAATAATTACTAGCGTTTGCCACCCATGAAATATAAATGTAAATGCTACTGCCTTATCTTGAGGCAGCATATAAAGTATGACCAATCCTGTTGAAACTAGTACGTGAAAGCTCCCTGCTCCTCCAGGAAGAGGCATGGCCATAGCTATACCACCTATAACAAAAATAGTTAACGCAGCTCCCAAGCCAAGGCTCTCTGTTTCTGGAAAAGCCAGCATGACGAAATACATCATTAAATAATAACAAACCCATATTAGAAGAGAGTAGGCAATAAATAGACCTCGTTTTTCAAGCTTCAATACAGATTTGACTCCATCTTTTACACCCGTGAGAGCAGATCTGGACTTTATTAACAATCTTAAAACTTTATATTTCTTTCTTCTTAGTAGGTATCTGAATATAATCCAGAGTCCCAAGGCGAATAATGAACCAGCGACTAGAATCATAACATATGATCGATAACTACTTTGACTTCTTAAATTTTGAACCTGTTCAGATTCGAAAAATAATAACAGATTATCAAGCTCAATTAAAAATGACGCTAATATTAAGATTACCAGAAATAGAAGGTCAATAACACGTTCTGCTACAACTGTACCTAATGAAATATCCACCGGTGTCTTGTTTAGCCTGTAAAGGTTATAGCACCTAGATACTTCACCTCCTCTGGGGATAGCTAGGTTTATGAAGTAACCTATCATCACCGAAAGAAACCCCTCACTTAGTTTTAACTGATAACCAATAGGGTTCAGTAAAAGCTTCCATCTTTGCGCTCGAATAAGGTGGCTAAAAATGGCCATGACTGCGGAGAAAAGTAAGAATAGTTTATTAGCTCCTTTCCAAACCGTTAACAAGTAATCTGATTTACTCTCACCCTCACTTACTTGTATACCATCAAAAGACAACCACAAAAGCAAACCTGTCACCAAAAGCATGACCGTATACCTAATAAAATTTTTGATTTTTTTTCCCATCAACTACTTTGGGAGCTTGTTATCAGCATCTGGGAATATCACTGAAGGTTTAAATCCTTTTGCTTCATCAAAATCCATTGAAGCATAAGATATGATAATAATTACATCTCCAACCTGAACCTTTCTCGCTGCTGGGCCATTCAAACATACAACTCCGCTGCCTTTTTCACCTTTTATAGTATAGGTCTCAATCCGTTCACCATTATTTATGTTAACAATTTGAACTTTTTCCCCTTCAATCATATTTGCTGCTTCCAGCAACTCTGCATCAATCGTTACACTGCCAACATAATGTAGCTCTGCTTCAGTGACTTTTACTCTGTGTATTTTAGACTTTAGTACTTCTATATTCACGGTTGCAAAGTTGTTAAAAAATCCTGTTATCTATAAGCCTTACGTTATCTATAAAAGCAGCTATACATAAAGCAACGCCTTTAGATTCTTTTTTGTTCTCTATGTTCATGAGTGTATCATTATCTACTAATTCAAAATAGTCGACCTTAATTGAAGAACTTTCGAGCTCTTTGATCAAATCATATTTAAACTCATGAAAATCGCAGCCCGTTTTCAATTGTTTTTCTGCTGTTTCTAAGGTTTGATTAAGCCTAACCGCTCTTAATCTACCTTCCTCAGTTAATCTGGCATTTCTTGAAGACATTGCTAAACCATTAATTTCTCGCACTATAGGTACACTTCTTATTCTAAGCCCGAATGACAAGTCTCTAACGATTAGTTCGATGATTCTGAGCTGCTGTAAGTCTTTTTGTCCAAAATAAGCGATATCTGGGTCTACAATATTAAAAAGCTTACATACGACTAAAGCAACACCATTAAAGTGTCCAGGGCGATGAACTGCTTCCATTACATTTTCTAATCTTCCAAAATCAAATTTCATGGATACAGGATCAGAGTAAATTTCATCAGCCTGTGGACAAAATACTACATCACAACCCAAATCTTTCAGAAGGGAAAGATCTTCTTCAATATTTCGTGGATACTTTTCAAGATCCTCATTGTTATCAAATTGTTTGGGGTTCACGAAAATGCTGCAAATCGTGATGTCATTATCTTTTATAGACTGATTGACTAATGCAGCGTGGCCTTCATGAAGTGCCCCCATAGTCGGGACCAAACCTATGCCAAGCCCATTGGACTTCTTTTGAGATATAAAGTGTCTCAAAGAATCAATTTCATAGAAAACTTGCATCTCAATCACTTAAAAAGGTCGCAAACTTAAGTTTTTCAAAATATATAATCTTGATTATTGAAGAAAATTTGTACTTTTGTGCTTTCATTCAGCAACACAAATCAAATCATTATATAATATGTCAAAATTACGCATTCTTTATGTTGCCAGTGAAATTAATCCATTTTTACAGACATCAGAAGTAGCTGACTTTGTTAGAAAATTGCCTCAAGCTATGCAGGAAAGGGGTATGGAGATAAGGATACTGGTACCAAGATTTGGGCTAATAAACGAGAGAAAAAACAGGTTACATGAGGTTGTAAGACTTTCTGGAATAAATATTTCAGTTGGTGATGAGGAAAAACCATTGGTGATAAAGGTAGCTTCAATTCCAAATGCGAAACTTCAAGTTTACTTTATAGATAATGAAGATTACTTTCATAGAAAGTCCGTTTTTCATGATAAAGAAAATAAGTTTTTTGAAGATAATGATGAGCGTGCAATATTTTTCTGTAAAGGCGTTATAGAAACGGTTAAAAAACTAGGATGGGCTCCTGATATCGTTCATTGTAATGATTGGATGACTAGCTTGATACCGCTTTACTTGAAGACCACGTATAAAAATGATCCTTTGTTCAAAGAAACAAAATCAATTTTCAACGTCCATAATAACAGTTTCAGCCATAAATTTGGAGGAGATCTTATTGAGAAAGTGAAAATGATGGATATTGAAGATAGTATGCTTTCCAATTTGGAAAGCGCTGATTATGATGGCTTCATAAAGTTAGGTACGGAATTTTCAGATTTAACCATCCAGCCTGAAGATAATGATTCACTCGAAAATCTATTAAAAGATGTTAAGAATAAAATTGAAGTCATTGAACAAGACGATAATTTTTCTGAATCATATTACAACCTATATAATGAACTTGTTGGATAGCAGAATAAGGCTACTAGTACTGGTAGCCTTTACATTCTTTGCTTGTGAAGAAGAAGTTGGAGAACTCAATTTGAACCCCGAAAATAATTTGGGGATTTTTTTTGCTGAATCATCACTCGAAAATAATATAAAGCAAGTTTGGGCGGGTAGCGCACCTAGCTCGTTTTCTGGTTTGATATTGACAGGATCTTACAATGATTCAATTTTCGGAATTACAAAAGCCAGAGCCTACTGTGATATCTCTGTGGGCTTAGCTTCTTTCGACCTAACAACCATAAGTACCGCAGAACTCAGAGACCTAGAACTAAGCCTTAGAATAACTGATGCAGTAGGTAATTTTGATAGCCAAGATTTACAAAAATTCACCCTTTATAAGTTAGCTGATGTTATTGAAGATGAAGAAAATTTAACTACCTCTTCGACCATAGCTCTAGGTGAAAAGGTTGGTGAAATAGAATTCAATCTTTTTGCTGATTCAATTGGATTGGAGCTTGAAGGAATTGTAGATACTTCAAGATATGATGCAAATGGCTTTTACAATTATCTCACCACTTTTGAGTTGACCGACAGTTATAAAGATGAATTTATTGACGCTTTCATTAACTCCGTTGAAACAGGAGTTGCGGATGCCAATGATATGGATGACATTGATAGTCTTGGATATTTTCTTGATCAAAATTTGAAAGGGTTGGCCATTATCCCTGATGAAAATAATACAGCAATTATTACCTACAACATAAACGATGTAGAGAATTACTCTTTCCAACTTGATTATACGATTGAAAATAATGAATCAAATCGTGTTGATCAAGAGGCTAGCTTCATTCTGAACTCATTAAAATCTTTTAACAATATAACCCCAAATGAAGATGAACCTTGGAATGATGGCGTTTTTCAAGGAGTTGTTAACCTGAATGAGCCTTTCGTAACAAATACTGAATATGTATATCTTGAAACAGGTACAAATATGCTATTTACTATTGATATTTCTGGATTCAATACGCTTAAGGATTCGATTCCAAATGCTATTATCCAGCGTGCTGTTTTATCTTTAAAGAATGTACCTGAAGAAAACTCTACTACAAACCTACCTTTTAACCTATCAGCATTGATGAGTACCCAATCAGATATATCAGATGGTATATTAAGTAATTTAACTGATAATAGTGTTCTTAATGATCTCCCCAGCTCTTTTGAGTATAATGAAGATGATGAAACCTATCAAGTAGAAATTCCTTTATACTTGCAAGGCATTGCAGATGGTACAATTCCTTATGATCAGTTGGTATTTGACATCAACTCAACCTTACGAGATGCACAGTTAAACAACTTTTTTGTGCAAAAAAAAGATATAACCATCCGTTTTTATTATTCAATAAGTAATTAAAATATGTGTGGAATCGTAGCTTATGTTGGGCATAGAAATGCTCATGAAGTAATCATTAAAGGTTTAAAAAGGCTCGAATACCGAGGATATGACAGTGCGGGTATTGCTCTTTTAAATGGTGATTTGAATGTTTATAAGAAGAAGGGGAAAGTAGCAGATCTAGAAGCTTTTGTTGTAAACGAAAAATTAAATAGCCCAATAGGTATAGGCCATACGAGGTGGGCTACTCATGGTGAGCCAAATGATGAAAACGCACATCCCCATTATTCACAATCCAACAATTTAGCAATTATCCATAATGGTATAATTGAAAATTATAGTTCGTTAAAACAAGAATTAGTTAATAAGGGACATACGTTTACAAGTGATACTGACTCTGAAGTTTTTATACATTTTATTGAAGATATACAAGTTAATAATAACTGTAGTCTTGATGAAGCAGTTCGACTGGCATTAACCCAGGTAGTAGGCGCCTATGCTATCGTAATTATGAATAAGGAGAATCCTGATCAACTGATTGCTGCTAGGAAAGGAAGCCCTTTGGTCATAGGAATCGGTGAAAATGAATTTTTTCTTGCTTCCGATGCAACGCCAATAATTGAATACACAAATGAAGTAGTTTATCTAAATGAGCATGAGATTGCTGTTATTGATGATGGTGAACTTAAGATAAAAAATACTCAGGATATTCCTCTTACGCCTTACGTCCAGACTTTAGATATGGAACTTGAAGCTATCGAAAAGGGAGGGTATGAGCATTTCATGCTCAAAGAAATTTTTGAGCAGCCAAAATCGATAAGTGATTGTATGAGGGGTCGTTTAGATGCCAATTCTGGCAGACTTGTGCTCGGAGGTATACGTGAGTATGCCAATAAATTGGTTACTGCTGACAGAATAGTTATTGTAGCCTGCGGAACATCATGGCATGCTGGGTTAGTAGCTGAGTATTTCTTCGAAGAGTTTTGTAGAATCCCTGTTGAAGTAGAGTATGCTTCAGAATTTAGATACCGCAACCCAATAATAAATGAAGGTGATGTAGTAATCGCCATTTCTCAGTCTGGTGAAACAGCTGACACTCTGGCTGCAATAGAGTTAGCGAAGTCAAAAGGGGCAATAATTTTTGGAGTATGTAACGTGGTAGGATCTTCCATTGCTCGAACTTCCCATGAAGGAGCCTATACTCACGCAGGTCCGGAGATTGGAGTGGCAAGTACAAAGGCATTTACCGCTCAGTTAACTGTACTTAACATGATTGCACTTCGTGTAGCTCATAAAAAGGGAACTATATCAGAAAGACGCTACAGAGAACTATTAGTTGAGTTGGAAAATATACCTGCTAAGGTTGAAAAAGCTTTGAAGCTTGAGCCTCAAATCAAAGAAATATCGGCTCTGTTTAAAGACTCTAAAAACTTTTTGTACTTAGGAAGAGGTTTCAACTTTCCAGTTGCATTAGAAGGGGCACTAAAACTAAAAGAAATTTCATATATCCATGCCGAAGGTTACCCCGCTGCAGAAATGAAACATGGCCCAATTGCCTTAATAGATGAGGAAATGCCGGTAGTATTTATCGCCACAAGGGATAGCTCTTATGACAAGGTTGTATCAAATATTCAAGAGGTAAAAGCCAGGAAAGGAAAAGTAATAGCAGTAGTTACCGAAGGTGATGTTTTAATACCTAAAATGGCTGAATTTGTCATTGAGGTACCTAAAACTGATGAGGCTTTAATGCCAATGGTCTCAGTAATTCCTTTGCAATTACTTTCGTACCACATTGCCGTAATGCGCGATTGCAACGTAGATCAACCTAGAAACTTAGCAAAATCCGTCACGGTAGAATAATTATTGATTAAGATATTCCTGCTTAAGTAAGTGGGATATCTTATATCGTTCGTCTTTGGTATCGTCATAAATTGCTTCCAATGTTTCATAAACATTGGAAATGCCAATTTTACTAGTCCACTCAAAGGGCCCAAAAGGGTAATTAGTACCTAGCTTCATCCCTTGATCAACATCCTCTTTTGAAGCTGTTCCTTCCTGTACAGTATTATAGGCTTCATTAATGATCATTAGAATAATTCTAGGGCTTACCATACCTACTCTGTCCTGGACTATTTCATACTCTAATCCCAAACTTGACGGTAAGGTAGTGTTAGAATCAGGAAATCTACTGACTTCTAAAATGGGCCGCTTAACAAATGTAGGCAGTCCATTAAAACCAAAAATATGAGAAGGCCTACTTCCAAAGGTGAAGCCTAGTTCGCTAAGACTTAGCTGTACTGTATTTAAAAAAACATAGGTACTTGAAAGGTCTACATAAAGCTCATAATTATCTGGAAATTCTTGAATCGAAAAATCGAAAATGAAATCAAAATCATTAAGATTAGTAGATTGATCTATTAAGAAAGTCAATGTATAAGTAAAACTAGTTCCTAACCTCTCAGATAACTCACTTAAAGAACTTTCCTGCCCAATAACCAAAACTTTCATATACTCAGAATTTTAATACAATTTGTCAAACTACGATATTAGAGGCAAAACTAATTCAAATTAATAATTCAACCATGAATAAGATAGTAAACAGTGACCTTGCACCGGAACCAATTGGACCTTACAGCCAAGCAGTACTTAGTAATAATATGCTTTTTGTCTCCGGTCAGATAGCCATAGACAGAGCCAGTGGTGATATGATCAATGAAAATATTGAGAAAGAGACTCGACAAGTAATGACCAATTTAGGGCATATCCTATCAGAAGAGGACTTGAGCTTCAAAAATGTAGTAAAGTGCTCGATTTTTGTAAAAAACATGGATGATTTTGCTAAGATCAATGAGACTTATGGTGAATACTTTACTGAAAACCCTCCCGCAAGAGAAACTGTTGAAGTAAGCCGTCTTCCTAAAGATGTCAATGTGGAAATATCATGTATTGCAGTCAAGCAATAAGTCATTATCTAGGTGCTCATGAAAATTGCATTTTGTACTTTTGCAGCCCTTAAGCGAAAAGCATGAATAACGAAGTTAGAGTAAGGTTTGCTCCAAGTCCAACCGGGGCACTACATATAGGCGGTATAAGAACAGCACTTTATAATTACCTCTTTGCCAAAAAAAATAATGGTAAATTTATACTAAGAATTGAGGATACAGATAGATCAAGATTTGTATCTGGAGCTGAAGAGTATATATCTGAAGCACTCTCCTGGTCAGGTATTGAACCAGACGAAAGTCCTTCAAAAGGTGGTGAGTTTGGTCCTTACAAGCAATCAGAAAGAAAAGGCATATACTCCAAGCACGTTCAAAGGCTATTAGATGACGACAATGCTTATTATGCTTTTGATACACCTGAAGAACTTACTGCTATGCGGGAGCGACTACAAGCAGCAAAAGTAGATTCTCCTCAGTATAATGGTATAACAAGGATGCAGATGCAAAATTCTTTGACTTTGTCAAAGGATGAAGTAAGCAAACGACTAGAATCCGGAGACCCCTATGTTGTAAGGTTAAAAGTTCCTGTAAAAGAGGAGATTAGACTTAAGGACATGGTACGAGGTTGGGTCATGGTACACTCTTCGGCAATAGATGATAAGGTGTTGATGAAATCTGATGGGATGCCTACTTATCATCTCGCCAACGTTGTTGACGACCATTTGATGAAAATAACACATGTGATAAGAGGTGAAGAATGGCTTCCTTCCGCCCCATTGCATGTACTACTCTATAGGTACTTAGGTTGGGAAGATTCAATGCCCCAATTTGCACACCTGCCTTTATTATTGAAACCTAATGGAAATGGCAAATTAAGTAAGCGTGACGGTGACAAATTAGGTTTTCCTGTATTTCCTATCTCAGGTCAATTTCCTGGAAAGGACGGTGCACCTGAGCTTTTTTCAGGTTTTAGAGAGGCTGGCTATTTAGCTGATGCATTTATTAATTTTCTAGCTTTGCTAGGCTGGAACCCTGGGACAGATGAAGAACTATTTTCCATGTCCGAATTAATAGAAGCTTTCTCGATAGAACGCATAGGCAAATCAGGAGCCAAATTTGACATTGATAAAGCTAAATGGTTCAATCAGCAGTATCTTAAGTCAAGATCAGGAGACGAACTTACAGGCCATTTATCCAAGCATATTAAAGCTGAGCATATTCAGTACAATGAAGAAAAACTTAGTCAAATATGTGACGTGCTAAAGGAACGCGTTGAATTTCCTCAAGAACTTTGGGTTGAAGGCCTGTTTTTCTTCGTTAGACCACAAGAGTACGATGAGAAAGTCATTTCAAAAAAATGGAATGAGGCCGTAGTACAAGTACTAACTAAGTTTGCCGAAAGGTTAAATAAACTTCCTAATGTAACAGCTGATCAAGTAAAAGATATATTCTTCCTAGTGCTTGAGGAATTGGGGGTTAAAATGGGGCAAGTGATGCAATCATTACGCATTGCTCTTACTGGCAAAGGTTCCGGGCCTGATTTAATGGCAGTCATGTCAATTTTAGGACCTGCTGAAACGGCTGAAAGAATAAAAATTGCTATAGATAATATACCCATAAAAATAGAACAGTAAATACTTCATCATGGTGAAAAAGAGAAAGAAAAAGGATGCTGAGCCTAAAAAAGAGAAACCTACCGTAAATCCAGAATTGGATGGGTTTAACATAGAAATTGATTCTTTTGGAGAGCTTAAGACTTCTTACGATATCGATAAAATCAACGAGTTTCTGAATAAGAATGTCGAAGACAAAAAACTCATTGATAGAGATGATATTGATACCACTAAATCAAATGATGAAGAGGAATAACACTACACTCCTTCCATAAATTTTATCTGATATATTTGACATTTGAAACATCCGAATTATATGACAAAGGTAAAAATAGGTATTCTTAAAGAGGGTAAGATCCCCATTGATAGAAGGGTTCCGATTATTCCATCTCAAGCACAAGAAATCAATGAAAGGTTTGATAATGCAACCGTACTTGTTCAAAAGAGTGATATAAGATGTTTTAAGGATTCGGATTATAAAGGTTGTGATATTCCAATAAAAGATGACGTTTCGGATTGCGATATTCTATTAGGTGTAAAGGAAGTGCCAATCGAAAATCTTGTGGAAGGCAAAACGTATCTTTTTTTCTCACATACTACAAAAGAGCAGCCTTATAATCGTGATCTACTTCGAGCAATACTGGATAAGAAAATAACTTTGATAGACTATGAGCAGTTGACCGATAGCAATAATAGTCGGATTGTTGCTTTTGGAAGATATGCCGGAATAGTTGGCGCCTATAATGGTATTCTAACATACGGTAAGCGATACAACTTATTTAATATGAGGCCTGCTCACGAGTGTTTTGATCTTGAAGATTTAAAAACAGAATATAAAAAGGTTGACCTTCCAAAGATCAAAATTGCTCTTACTGGTGGTGGACGTGTTGCAAGAGGAGCAATGGAAGTATTAAATGGAATGCGTATAAGGAAAGTCACCCCAGCTGACTACCTCAATAAACTATTCGATGAGCCAGTATATACGCAACTGAATAGCCGTGATTACAACAAGTCTAAAAAGGGTTCTGACTTCAGTACTCGGGAGTTTTATTCCTCACCTGAACTGTTCGAAAGTGATTTTGGTAAATATGCCGCTGTTACTGACCTATTAATAGCGGGTGCATTTTGGGATCCGGCCGCACCAGTACTTTTTAAAAGGCAAGATGCATTAGCATCAGACTTTAAGGTTAGGGTCATAGCAGATATCACTTGTGATATTGAAGGGTCTATTCCATCTACAAAAAAACCAAGTACCATAGAAGATCCTATTTATGACTACAATCCGTCTGAGGATTCAGTTGAGCCCGCTTTAAAAGATGAAGCTAACATAACCGTAATGGCAGTCGACAACCTTCCTTGTGAGTTACCTCGAGATGCCTCTACAGACTTTGGAAAGGAATTGCTTAATAATGTATTACCTAATTTGCTAGGAAATGATAGTGAGAAAGTAATTGAAAGAGCCATGATCACAAAAGATGGTAATTTGACCGACAAATTCTCCTATTTGCAAAATTACGTTGATGGCAATTAAACGATAGCAGTAGTCTAAGCGTTATTCAGTCAGTTAAAATTTGCTACTTTTAAGGTATAATGGTAAAAACTAATCTTTCTGAAAGTGCCCAAGAATTTGCAGAAGACGTTTTGCAAAATCTCCCCGAAGAGTTTTCATATCATAATTTGATGCATACTCAAGAGGTCGTGAAAGCGATTGAAGTAATTAGTGAACATGAGAAAACTTCTGAACAGGATATTGAATTATTGAAAGTTGCTGCATGGTTTCATGATTTAGGGTATGACTGTGATGAAAACAATCACGAAGAAGAAAGCGTGAAGATGATGGAAGAAAAGCTTACCGAATGGGGGGCTTCTCAAAGTGAGATTGATGTCATTGGCGAAATTATAATGAGCACTAAAATGCCTCAAACTCCAAAAAATGCTCTTTCTGAAATTATGTGCGATGCTGACCTCTATCACTTATCTACCGATTCTTTTGAAAGCAAGAGTGAATCTTTAAGAATGGAGATTCAGAATGTATGCAAGAAGGATCTGACAAATGAAGAGTGGGTCGAAAAGACACTTGAATTTATTGGTAGTCATCAATACTTCACAGGATTCGGCAAAACGTTTCTAGAGCCAAATAAGCAAGCCAATCTTAAGGCGCTCGAAAAAAAAGAAAAGAAACAGAAAAAATCAATAAAAAAACTTGAAGAGCAAGTTATTAAATTGGAAGATAAGCTTGCTAAAAGTAAAATTCAAAAACCGGATCGTGGTATAGAAACTATGTTCCGGGTGACTTCGAAAAATCATCTTCAATTGAGTGCGATGGCTGATAATAAAGCCAATATAATGATCTCAATCAATTCAATAATTCTGTCCGTTTTAGTATCGGTTTTATTCAGAAAATTTGAAGATTATCCTCAATTGATAATTCCAGCTCTTATTTTGGTGATAGTATGTTTGACAACTATTGTCTTTGCCGTTCTTGCTACAAGGCCTAATGTTTCGTCAGGCACTTTTACCAAAGATGAGATTCGAGAGAAAAAAACGAACCTATTGTTTTTTGGAAACTTCCATCAAATGGAATTAGATAATTACATGTGGGGAATGAGAGAAATGATGAAGGATGCCGAATTTTTGTACGGTAGTATGATTAAAGATATTTATTTTCTAGGAATTGTATTGGGTCGAAAGTATAAAATGCTAAGAAAGTCTTATAACATCTTTATGTTTGGTTTCATACTCGCCATTAGCAGTTTTGTTATTGCTTTACTTATCTATCCTAGCAGTGCTTAAGATTTGACTTTAAGCCATTCATAAAAATCTCGTTGAGATCTTACTTTTGCAGGAGAGTCAACTTCTAGATTATTAAGTTGAGAATCAATCAATTTTCCTTTTACTCCATCCGCTAGTTGTAACTCTAACATCTTAATGATTTCCATTTTCAAATGGTTTCTAAGAATTGGAAAAACCACTTCAATCCTACGATATAAGTTTCTTTTCATCCAATCTGAAGAGCCCTGATAAAGTCGAATATCTCCATCATTGTTGAAATAAAATACCCTTGAATGCTCTAAAAATGAATCAACTATACGATGAATTTGTATATTCTCGCTTTGCCCCTTCACTCCTGGCACCAGGCAACATATGGCCCTGACAATCAGATCAACACGAACTCCGGCATTGCTTGCTTCATATAGTTTATCAATCATATAATCATCCTGAAGGTTATTGATCTTTATTATGATATGCGCTTTCTTTCCGCTTTTGGCCAATTCAATCTCATTATCAATCATTTCTGTAAATCGATCTACAATATTGAACTGCGAAATGAGTAAATGATTGAACTGTGGCTCTTCATTATCCTTTGCCAGATATGAAAATAACTGATCTAGCTCCTCGTTCAGGTCAGTGTTGGTTGTGAGCAACGCCTGATCTGCATAAATTTCTGCAGTTCTTTCGTTGAAATTTCCTGTGCCAAAATAACCATACTTCACATCTTCACCATCAACTTCTTTGGTCACTAGAGCTACTTTGGCATGTACCTTCAAACCAGGCATACTATAGATAATTTTAATGCCAGATTCTTCCATTCTGGAAGCCCATTTCAAATTGTTTTGCTCATCAAAACGAGCCTTTATTTCCACAAACACAGTCACCTCTTTGCCATTTTTTGCCGCGCTAATCAAGGCATTGCAAATAAATGACTCGGGAGCAATTCTATAGAAGGTGGCTTTAATACAGGTAACCTCAGGGTTTAGTGCAGCCTCATTAAAAAATCTTAGCACATAATCATACGACTGGTATGGGAAGTGCAATAGAACATCGTCCTTATCAATTGCTTCAAATATAGAATTGTATTCATCAATTGATTTAGAATTAAGTGGGTTTAATTTCGGTGTCTCAAGATCAGGGGATTTAGGATTATCAAGCCCAAAAAGATCATGCATATTATGATACCTCCCTCCCGGCACTAAATCCTCGTGCTTCAAATCCAATACTTCTTTCAGATACTTAAGGAGTTCATCAGGCATTGATTGATCAAATAAAAATCTGCTTGGAACTCCCAATTTCCTTTTGGTGATTTGCTTTCTAATCTTCTTTACCAGATTGCCTTCATATTCATCCTCAATATTCAAGTCTGCATCCCGATTCAACTTAATTGAATAACAACCCTCTATCTTATATTGAGGGAACAAAAAATCCAAGTTCTCGCGAATAATATCATCTATCGCAATAAAGTAATAAGTACTCTCAATAGCTGGTAATTGTATAAATCGAGGTAAAAAAGCTGAGGGAATATTTAAAATGGCATATTGCTCTTTGAAAGTAGCTATATTTCTTAGTTCGAGTGCAAAATATAGCTGCTTATTCTCCAGAAAAACCTTACTATCTAATGATAAAAGTAATTCCGGTTGCAGATAAGAAAGTATCTTGCTTTTAAAAAATCTATTGCTTGCCTCCTTATGTTCAGACTTTATTTCTTCGTTTCTATATAGATAAATACCTTCACCCTTTAATTGAGGAATAATCTCATTTCTTTTTATTCTCCCAAACTCATTGAGTTGTGAATTGACCTCATTCAGTATTTCTTCCAGAATAATCTTAGGATCATTTTTAAGACGTTTATTGATCTTCCTTTTGTCAATGTCTACGATGCTTCTTATTGCGGCTACACGTACTCTAAAAAATTCATCCAAATTAGAAGAATAGATCGCCATGAATTTAATCCTGTCATACAACGGAACACTGGCATCACCTGCTTCCATTAATATTCTTTTATTAAAAGACAACCATGACAGGTCACGATCAAAGTAAGTAAAAGAATTTTCCATAATTACAATAAAGCAAAAAAGAGACCTAAGTGGTCTCTTTCTATAAGAATATTCTAAAACTTAATTAGCAGTTTCATAGACTTTAACAGTACCATCATCTTCTGAACTCACTACTAACAAACTCTTTCTAGTAGGACTCTGAGCAGCATTAATAAATACAAGCCCTTCAGGAGCATCGCCTGCTTCTAGTAGCGTTAAAAACTCTGGGGCTCGTGGATCAGAAATATCATAAACTGCAACTGCATCCACTCTCTCTAAACCTATAAAAGCTACTGGACTTCCACTAATATATCCTATTACAACTCCCTCAGGCTCAACTCCCTTATCATCACTTCTGCCATCATCATAAAATCCTGAATTATTAACACGAACTTCTAAATCATTTCCACTATCCCAAACCAATTCGCCAGTAGTTCCATTCCATATGGAGAAAGATCTTGCTCCGTAAGACCATATTTCGTCATAGTCTCCATCGTTATCAATATCTCCATCAGAGATACTTAATTTTAATCTTCCTAAATTTTCATCTTCCTGAAGTGTTGAGGCATCTGAAAAAACAGTGGGGTCAAGTACTACATCTTTTACTCGATCTTCACCTACAAATCCAGGAGTTCCTTCGTACTCTCTGGCATCACCTTCATTGGCAGTAACAATATAATTTGTTCCACCAACGGCATAGCTTGCTAATGCATCAGGTTGATACATTCCGAAGACTGGTACAGACCTAAATGTAACTGCTCCATCTTCGTTGCTTGGATCAATTTCATTGCCCATTATTGAATAATCTTTCAAGCCTAAAGCCACTATTGAACTTATTGATTGTGAACTTATATCCACAATGGCCACACCGTTATTTTCTTGTAAAGAAACATAAGCCGTTGAGTTATCTGCGCTTATTGCTATGTACTCAGGCTCTACATCTTGAGCTAAAGAAGCATTGGGCCCAAAAACTCTGAAGGCATTTGCTTCAAGTGAGCTCTTCATACTGTTAAATCCAGTAAAATCTAACGTAACTGCTGAAAAACTATATTCCGTCTCACCACTTTCATTTGCCGTTGTTGTGACAGAAATTATAGATATCGAACCTTCAGGATCATTTATATAATCATCATCTGGTTCACCTTCATTAGCTACTAAAATATGAGCTCCATCATTTGTAAAAGTAACCATATCTGGCAGTGCCCCAACTGTCAAATTAGCCTCAACAGAAGTAAGGTCATTTAGTTTCCAAATAACTATTGAACCATTAGCCTGTTTGTCGTCAGCTTCAATTGCTGCCGCTAATAAGCCATTCCCTACAGCTACGCTATTTACTCCTCCCCCTAGACTTGATACGTCAATTGATGAAATGACTGATAAGTTGCTTGGGTTACTGAAATTAATAACATCAATACTTGATGCTCCATCATTATTTACAACAAAAAGACGCTGGTTATCAGAATCATATGCAGATATTTCAGCTGCCCCTTCACCACCAATCATCAAACTTTCTATTTCAGTAAAAGAAGATGCATTCTCAGTTGGTGGCACTACTGTAACTTCTCCACTAACATCTGCCGCGCCATCATTTATAGTAAGAGTTACAATATAAGTTCCGAAGTTTTCATAATTCACGCTAGGGTCTGAGGCGGTGGAAGTCTGTCCATCACCGAAATCCCAAGCATATGAAGTAATATTTTCTTTGTTGCTTGGGGTAAATGTTACCGTCAAAAAATCTTGTTCGAAAGAGAATCTCGAAAAATTGGTTGTGCCACTCAACTCATCGTCATCAGAGCAACTTGACAATATAAACGCTAATAGGAGTGATGAATATAAAATTTTAGATAGGTTTTTCATTTTAGATTTAAAACATTAATGTTAAAGTACTGAACTATTTTACCTCTAAATTCCCTGTTAAAACTTTGATAATCTTAATTAGTCAATTAAGATTATATTAATCACATTTGAATTTTTCGCTAAGTAGATTATCAAATGATTAACCCAAACCTTAGATTGCTTAATAAAAAAAAGAGGCTCACAATGAGCCTCTTTTACAATCTATTTTTTTAAACAGCTTAGTTACCAAAAATATATCGAACGCCTACCTGCATTTGCCACCTTGAACTCAACACTCCTGCATCATCAAGATCTCCGTTCCAAGCCTCATCATCATCAAATCCTTCGTCAAATCCTTCATATGAAAATGTAGGTGTATTTGAATTAGGTAAGAACCCTTCGAATTGTAAAAGCTCATACCCGGCTTCTTGCCTGTTGTATCTTTTACCCCAATCTTTATTGATTAAGTTCCCAAAGTTGAAAATATCTAATGAAAGTTGAATTGTATTTCTCTTGCCATTAGCCATCTCCAAATAAAAATCTTGCAGGATTCTTAAATCAAAAATACTTTCGAAAGGAGTTCTAGACTGATTTCTTTCTGCATATTCTCCTCTTTTTCCACTTAGGTAGTCATCATTTTCTATAAATGCATTTAACCTTTCCCATTGTTCAGCAGCTGTAGCGGGATCTGCAAATACAATTTCACTTGCATTACGAGGAACATATACTAATTCTCTATTTCTAGAATCTTCACCTCCAATATCATCACCGTTACCATAAACATAGCTGTAAGGATTACCAGATTGACCTTCCCACACGAGTGAAATTTGAGTCCCGAAATGATTAAGGTATTCTTTCTTATAACTTATGTTAGCAAGAAATCTGCTACCCTGAGCAAAATCAGATCTCTGAGTTCTTGTCCAATAGTTTCGTCCGTTGATAGCATGTAACCCTCTCCATTGAGAAGAATTTTGAGAGGATGTTCCATCATAAATTGTATATGAATCACCGTAGGAATATGACAAACTAGCATTCAGTCCCATATCAAACCTTTTGGACAATGAAGTACTTAAGTTATAAGCATAACCTTCATTAGTATTGCTAGCTAACATAATACGCCCATAGGTACCATCAACTCTATCATCGTAATTGACTCTTCTATTATCAGGTGTACCTGTTGCTCTATCTACAGGCACATTAACGTTAATGTTTTGATAATAGACATTATTCAAAAACTTAGTATAAATACCTTCCACAGTCCAAACTATTCCGTTGGAAAATATTTTATCTCCTGCCAAATTGAATTTTAGTACCTGAGGTATTTTAAAATCCTCAACAAATAAATCAACATTTCCAGAAGGCACTTGCTCTCCAACCCCTATGTTACGAGGTTGGTTATTAATGTCTGGTTCTAAAGATGGAGGTGTAGTGAAATCAATTCTTTCAAAATCAAAACCCGTATTTAATCCAGTGTTGTTATAAGCAGACCCTGGCCATACTAATGGAATTCTACTTGTAAATAGGCCTACTCCACCCCGAACTTGAAGTGTTCTGTCGCCCAAGACATCATAGTTAAAACCAATTCTAGGAGACCATGACACTTGAGGTTTAATAAATGCGCCTGTTCGTGCACCTTCTAGGTTATAAGGAAATTGATCCAAAGTTGCTACATCATTAAAGAATGGGTTTACAGGAGTATCTTCAAAGAAATTGATATCTGCTCTTACACCAATGGTCAATTTTAGTTTATCACTTGCCTGAATCTCATCTTGTACATAGAATCCTAACTGTGATGAATTAAACTCCGCTGCCGCACCGACTGTTTCATCTCCATTTGTGGCACTATTTAAACCATAACTAAACTGATAAAGACTGGCTGGTCGCCCTGCTATGAAATCCTCCAAGTAGTTTGCACCTACAGATGAAATAATAGTTCCATCACTCCTCCTCTGATTAGAATAATTATAATCTCCATAGTTGAAAGGAATGAATAAGTTTTTTACTTTATAAAATTCCGCATTTGCTCCTATCAGTATAGAGTGACGGCCTTTATAGATTTCAAAGTTATTAGTAAACGTTATAACATCCTGATCCAAAAGGTTAGCAGTTGAAAATGTTTCAGAACCAAATGACACACCTCCATCTAAGTCATCAATAAAGACAGCAGGAAATGGATCTCCAAATGGATCTCTGTCATCCCTTACTAAAGTTGCACCAAATGTAAAATGGTTGGACATGTTGTCTCCAATAAAAGAACGCACCTCTAGTGCACTTGAATTAGTTTCGGAAATAAAGAATTCAGAACCATTTAAGAATCTTATCGCATCACTCTCCGATCTTCTGGCTTCTAGATTCTCGGCCTTAGTGTATGAATGTCTAAAAGTCAACTTATGCTTATCAGATAAGTTATAGTCGAATTTAGCAGTCACTTTATCACTCTCCAAAAATGCCGTATTATTCAAGTAAGAACCTGGGTTATATCCATATTGAGTACCCAAAAAGTTTACCAAATTATCGATGTCTCCTTGTGTTAAATCTCCTCTGTAGTTAGCAAAATTGAACGGTTGTGGAGTTTCATCTCTTTGAAATTCAGCGTTTACGAAAAAGAATAACTTGTCTTTAATGATTGGTCCACCAACTCTAACACCATAGGTTTCAGCAGTGAATTCTGCCAGCTTCTCTCTTTCCCCATCTTGTCCATCTTCCAATGGTGTCTTTCCAGCTAAACTTTCATTTCTTAAGAAATAGTAAGCAGATCCTTCAATATCATTTGTTCCGCTTCTGGTAACGGCATTGATACTACCTCCTGCAAACCCTGATTGACGAACGTCAAAAGGAGCTACTGAAACAGTAAATTGCTCGATAGCATCAATTGAGATTGGTGATACTCCGGTTTGACCACCATTAGTTCCACTTGCGGCTAACCCAAAAACATCGTTATTAACAGCTCCATCAATATATATAGCATTATATCTATTATTCATACCACCAACAGAAATCTCAAGACCATCATCACCCTCATTAATGATAGTTTGAGGGTTGAATCTTGCAAAGTCGCCTAAAGAACG
The DNA here is from genome assembly GCA_947500555.1 of uncultured Fulvivirga sp. Classification (GTDB taxonomy): domain Bacteria; phylum Bacteroidota; class Bacteroidia; order Cytophagales; family Cyclobacteriaceae; genus Fulvivirga. Next base: position 132,002 of record CANMSE010000001.1, read on the forward strand.
TCCAACGGTGGGAGCTGCATTAATATCTTCTGTAGAAAGAGCTGTTTCAGCTCCTGTTCTATTGCCATCAAAAATGTCAGATGCACTCGCAGTTACAACCACTTCTTGCAGTTCAGTAGCAGATTGGCTCATATTTACAGCCAAATAATATTTCTGCCCGAGAGAAAGCCTGATATCATTCTTTTCGAACTGTGAATAACCTACGAAGTTAACAGTCACTTTATAGGGACCACCAACTCTCATGTTTGGTATTCTAAAAAAGCCATCCAAATCAGATAAATTGCCATATTGTGTTCCGGAAGGAAGGTGAACAGCAATAATAGTAGCACCAGGAAGTGCCACCCCATTTTCATCTACTACTTTGCCATTCATTGCGGCAGTAGTAACACCCTGACTAAAGGATATTGTTGCAAATAATGCAAACACCCCAGTAGCCATTAATTTCAGTAAAATTTGTTTCATAATTGATTAGTGTAAGATTGGTTTAAAAGTTAATCAGCTAATAGTTTATAATGTACGAAAATTTTTGGCAAATTAAAGTCAACTATCTCGTTAACTAGAAAATTATGAGTTACATAATTGTTAAGAATTAATAACCCTCGAGCCTGTACCATGAATAAATTTTTAATAGTATTATTTTCTTTGTGTTCAACTGAGGCTTACTGCCAGTTAGACCTCACTTATTATCTTCCGGCTGGAGTTAAATTTGATACTCAAATGCCTACTCCTAAAGACATTATAGGGCACGAGGTTGGTGAATGGCACATAAGCCATGACAAGTTGATTAGCTATATGAAGGAAGTGTCAGAAGCTTCTGACAGAATAAAATTTGTTGAAATAGGCAGAACTTTTGAGAATCGGCCTCAACTCAATTTAATAATAACGTCACCAAAAAATCATGGGAATCTTGAGTCGCTCAAAAAACAACATCTACAACTTTCTGACCCAGCTCAATCTGGAGAATTAGATTTGAGTAATATGCCGGCTGTAGCATATCTGGGATATAGTATTCATGGCAACGAACCCAGTGGAAGTAATGCCGCGCTTTTGGTGGCTTACTATTTGGCTGCTGCTCAAGGGAATCAAATAGAAAAACTTCTCGAGGAAACCATTATCCTTCTTGATCCAAGCTATAACCCTGACGGGCTTAATCGATTCGCTAATTATGTCAACGCTAATAAGAGCAATAATCAATATGACGACCCTAACAATCTTGAACTAAATGAACCATGGCCTCGAGGCAGGACTAATCATTATTGGTTTGATTTGAATAGGGATTGGTTATTTACTCAGCTACCAGAGTCTCAGAACAGAGTAAAACAATTTCAGGAATGGAAGCCCAACTTTCTCACTGATCATCACGAAATGGGCAGCAACAATACCTATTTTTTTCAACCAGGAATTCCTTCGAGGAATAATCCAAACACTCCAAAGGAAGTATATCGTCTTACAAATAAGCTGGGAAAATTTCATGCGGCAGCATTAGATAGCATTGGATCATTATACTATACACAAGAAAGTTTTGATGATTACTACTTTGGCAAAGGTTCTACTTACCCAGATATTAATGGCAGTGTCGGTATTTTATTTGAACAGGCTAGTTCGAGAGGACATGCCAGAGAAACCGATCATGGTATTCTTACCTTTCCTTTTGCTATTCGTAATCAATTCAATACCACATTATCATCACTCAAAGGCCTTAATGTCTTGCGTGAAGATTTTTTAAAGTATCAAAGAAAATTTTACCAAGATGCACTTAGTCAAGCTCAAAGCAACGCTGTTAAAGGCTTAGTGTTTGCCTCAAAAGATAAATCCAGAAATTATCACCTCGCTGAAATTCTTAACCGGCATAAAATTGAAGTATTTCATGCCTCGGGGCCGCAAAAAATTCAGGGTGAAAATTATGAAGGTGATGAAATCTTTGTTGTCCCTTCTGAAAATGAAAAAAGTAGGTTGATCAAAACAATGTTTGAAACAAACACTACTTTTCAAGATAGCCTATTCTATGATGTTTCTACATGGACACTGCCTTTATCATTTAACACCAAGTATGAATGGAAAAATGTTAGAGAGATAAAAGAGCTCCTAGGTAGTCCATTTAAAAATAATGATCGTCCTAAGGGTCAACTTATCGGAGGAACCTCTAATTATGCTTACGCTTTTGAATGGAAAGATTATTATGCCCCTAAATTATTAAACAAGTTACTAAGTAAAGATTTCAAAGTTAAAGTCGCTCACGAAGCCTTTAAATCATCTGGTCATAGTTTTCCTAAAGGCAGTATCCTCATTCCAGTAAGTATCCAGAAATGGTCGCCCGATTATATAGCCGAAAGCATTCAAGCAATGATTTCTGACACAGGAGTAGACGTTTATTCTCTTAACTCAGGTCTTAATTATGAAACTTATAGTTTAGGTAGTCCTACTTTCAAAATGCTGGAGAAACCGTCCATAGCAATGTTGGTTGGCGATGGTGTTCGTTCATATGATGCTGGTGAAGTATGGCATCTATTTGATCAAAGGTTTGATATTGAAATGGCAATGTTACCAACCAATCGATTAAACAATATTTCATTAGAGCGATACAACACATTAATATTGGTGAATGGTTTTTATTCCAACCTTGGACCGGCCTTTTCAGAAAAGTTAAAGAATTGGGTACAAAATGGTGGTACAATAGTCGCCTCTCAAGGAGCTTTAAAATATCTAAAAAAAATAGGCCTTGGTAAATTTGAATTTGTAACCAGAGAAAAACAAGACTCCATTGTAGTGAGAGCGTATGGCGATATTGATGAATATGATGGGGCTCAAAATATAGGGGGAGCTATATTCAATACTAAAGTTGATCTGACTAACCCATTGTTTTATGGATACTCATCAGAAAACATTCCTATTTTTAGAAATACTGAGGATTTCATGTTAAAAGCTAGTGGGAGCTACTCCAATCCTATGGTATACACAGACAATCCATTATTGAGTGGTTATATCTCTAATGAAAATTTGAATTTATTGAAAAATTCATCTGGTGTGGGCATATCTTCTTTTGGCAAGGGAAAAATTATTGGTTTTACTGATAATCTGAACTTTCGAGCAATTTGGTATGGTACAAACAAAATTTTTATGAATGCTATCTTTTTTGGAAGAGATCTTAACCGTAAAGCAGATAGGTAGCTATTTTATCTCAATGCAATGATTAAATTGTAATTTGATCTGTTTTAAGTGTACTTTGGCATAGTTTTGGTCATTGATGACGGCATATTTAAGTATGAAAAAAAACAAATACATAGTGCTAATTGGCTTATTTATATTGTCCATATCTTCTGCTTTTGGTCAAAAAGAAACTATTGAAGATGTCAGAAATGCTATAAAAACGGGCAGTTCAAAAGAATTGGCAAAACACATAAGTTCAACTGTTGACGTAACCTTGGATGAAAGTATTCAGTCTTACAGCAGAACTCAGGCAGAATACGTTTTTAAGGATTTTTTTAAAAATAATCCACCATCCAGTTTTACTATCGTTCACCAAGGCTCTTCTAAGGGAGGCTTGCCTTATGCTATCGGTCAGTATTTAAGTAATGGAGATACATATAGGGTTTGGATGCGTATTAAAAATGCGGGGGAGCGGTACTTAATACATGAAATTTCATTTATCAAAGAATAGAAACTACTTCTTGCATAATTAATTCCATAACATGTCTTTAGGGTATTTATCAGATAGGGCTATCAAGTCATTTATCAAATCGGCTTTAAATGAAGATATAGGAGATGGTGATCACTCTTCTTTAGCTTCAATACCAAAAAATAAAACTAGCCAAGCCCATCTTCTCATAAAGGATGACGGAATATTAGCTGGAGTGAAAATGGCCGAGCACATATTCAATCAATTTGATCCTGATCTCCAAATAAAAATTAAGATGAACGATGGAGACCAAATGCAGGTAGGAGATGTTGCCTTTGAAGTTACAGGATCCGCTCAATCAATTCTTTCTACAGAAAGGCTTGTACTCAATTGCATGCAACGTATGAGTGGTATTGCGACTTATACTAACTTTCTCTGTTCATTAATAAAGCATAGTGGAGCTAAACTACTTGATACCAGAAAGACCACTCCCAATTTTAGAATTGCCGAAAAATGGGCTGTAGCAATAGGTGGAGGGAAAAACCATCGTTTTGGACTTTATGATATGATCATGTTGAAAGATAATCATATAGACTATGCTGGTGGCATTGAAAAGGCTGTGGTAGAAACAAAAAAATATTTAAAGAAGTTAGATAAGCAGCTACCTATAGAAGTTGAAACTCGAAACCTTGACGAAGTAAAACAAGCCGTTGAGGCTGCCGTGGATATTATTATGCTTGATAATATGATGCCATCAACAATGCGAGAGGCCATGCAAATAATTAATGGGAAGAGTAAAGTAGAAGCTAGCGGTGGCATTACTGAAATGAATATAGCAGAAGTGGCGGAATGTGGCGTAGACTTTATCTCCATCGGTGCTTTGACGCATTCTGCCAATTCTAAGGATATGAGTTTGAAGGCATTTTGAGTCTTTAAATTTTCCACTATCTATAAAACTTATGTAGACCTAATCTTTTAAGTTTGCACCTCAAATTTTATTCACCCGAATAGTTCAATCAAATGATTGTTAAAACAAAAAAGTACAAGTTAGAAAGTAGTACATATATTAAAATGGCACTAATAAGTGTTTTGAAGCAACAGTGGTGGGTATCCCTAATAGTATTGGCAATTTGTGCTGGTTACCTTTGGATTGACAATGTTTGGTGGTTCATAGGAGCAGGAATTGGTGTTGTTCTATATTTGTTATTCTGGCTTATTCAATTTGCCGGTGTTACTCAACTAGATCAAACAAAGATGCTGTTTGAGAAACTCGCTTATGAAATAAGCAGCCAGCAAGTGCTTATTAAACTGAATAACAAGCAAGGCATGCCTTTAAAGTGGGATCAAATAAAAAGAGGGAAAATTGGTAAAAACTACTTGTTATTGGTTGTTAACAAAGCCCAAATAATTCACCTTCCTTTTAAAGTTTTTAACTCTGATAATGAACGAAAATTTGTAGAGAGTATCATGAAACGCAAAGGCCTCGTTAAATAATTTATGTTTTCTGAAGAATATCAGAAACCCCGAAAGAAATTAGATCAAAAAACAGCTAAGCTCAAAGCTGCAGATTTCTGTGCTTACCAGGAACGCTCCCAACAAGAAGTTCGGGACAAATTGTATTCCTATGGTTTGCATAAAGCAGAAGTAGAAGATACTATAAGTCAGTTAATAACTGAGAATTTCATCAATGAAGAACGGTTTGCGATAGCATATGTAGGTGGTAAATTCAGGTTAAAAAAATGGGGTAGAAAAAAGATACTTAATGGCCTGAAATACCACAAGGTTTCAAACTACTGCTTAAATAAGGCGTTTGCTCAAATAGAAGATGAAGAATATAAGCAGACGATACTTGAGTTGATAGAGAAAAAAATCGACTCCATTTCAGAAGAAAACGAATTTAGGCGTAACAATAAGGTTGTACAGTACCTTATGCAAAAAGGTTTTGAAACCGATATAGTTTGGGCATTATTAAAGAAATAATATCAGTGTATTCTAGCTGACATTGATAGCAGCTGAAACAACTTAAAATGCGCTTTTTAAGTAAACACTAATTATGAAATACTTATTAGTTTCCATTTTAACATTTTCCTGTACCATTGTTAATGCTCAAAAAGCAATATCCGAAAATTTTAATATCAAAAAGGGTGTGGCAATTGAAGGCTACGATCCAGTGAGCTACTTTAAAAATAACCCCAAAGAAGGCAGTAATAAGTGGCAAGTCGAGCATAACAGTATTACTTACTATTTTTCTAGTGAGAGTAACTTAGAGGAGTTTAGGTCAAATCCAGATAAGTATGAGCCTAAGTACGGTGGTTGGTGTGCATATGCAATGGGTGACACAGGAGAAAAGGTTAAAATTGATCCTGATACATACAAAATTATTAATGGCAAGCTCTATCTATTCTACAATTTTTGGGGGACCAATACATTAACTCTTTGGAATAAGAGTGAAGTTATTCTAAAACCAAAAGCAGACAACAACTGGTCTGACTATTTGAACTAATTCAGATTTAGAATTTAATTATATTTGCCGCAATGAAATTAAATGAAGCTTGTAAGGATATTCTGATGCAGTTAGACACTGTAATTAAAGATATCAATGAAGACGATTTTGTGAAGCCTATTCCTTCTCTCAATAAATCAACAATTGGCCAGCACATAAGACACACTCTTGAGTTTTTTATGTGCCTGATGAATAATATTAGTACTGGTGAGATCAACTATGATAAAAGAGATCATGACAAAGTGATTGAAACTGACAGGTTCATCGCCAGTGCTATGGTCAAACAGTTAATTGTTTTTTTAAACGAGGTGAAAGAAGATGTATCTTTGAATTTAGATGCAAGTTATAGTTTACAAGATGATGACTCTACGGTAATTAAGACTAATTTATTTAGAGAGCTTGCTTACAATATAGAACATGCTATCCACCATATGGCAATTATTAAAATTGGTATTAAAGAAATAGCTCCTTATGTAAAGCTACCATCTCATTTTGGTATTGCGGTTTCTACGATCAAATATCAACAACGGCTACCTATTACGAAGTAGCAATAATGAATTTTCTGAGATCTATTTGGAGAAGTGATTTTCTGATTAAGCTTCGTAGTTGGGAGTACTGGCCCTTCTTGGTTGTCTATTGGCCAATCTTTATTTACTGGATTTGGTTATCGATAAGGGCTAAATCTTTCTTTTACTTCTCCGCTTCTAATCCCGGAATAGAAAATGGGGGAATGTTAGGTGAATCTAAGATCAAAATTCTTGATAAGATACCTGAGGGTCTGAAACCAAAATCAAAACTAATTGAACCGGAGCAATCCTTTTCATCAGTTGCCAACCTTGCAAAAGAGGAATTTGAGTTTCCGTTCATTTGTAAGCCCGACATTGGTGAGCGAGGTTGGAGAGTAGAAAAAATCAATAATGAAGCTGAATTTGAGGAATACCATGTTCATTCAAAGACTGAATATATTATTCAAGAGTTTTTAACAGAAAAAATAGAAATGGGCATTTTCTATTACAGATATCCTAATGAAAATAAGGGCATTGTTAGTTCAATTGTTGTTAAGGAGATGCTCACTCTTACTGGGGATGGCCATTCCACATTAAAAGAACTTATTCTCAATAATGACCGGTCCAAATTACAATGGAGTGTGCTCAAACATAAATACTCTTCTCAATTAGAAACCATCTTATCTAAAAACCAACAAATTGAATTAGTAGCTATTGGAAATCACTCTAGAGGCACCAAGTTTCTGAATGGCAATTACTTGATTAATCAAGATTTAAACGAAGTATTCGATGAAATAAGCCAGCACATAGATGGCTTCTATTTTGGCCGTTTTGATATTAAAGTAGGTAGTCATGAAAATTTGTATTCAGGGAAAGTAAAAATCATGGAACTGAATGGAGCAGGTTCAGAACCAGCACATATCTACGATCCTAAACACTCACTCATCAGTGCATACAAAGTAATATTCCACCATTGGAAAGTACTTTATAAAATAAGCGTTATCAATCATAAAAGAGGAGTTCCATACATGACTTTTTATGAAGCTTTAAAAGAGTATAAGAAAATAAAATCTATCGAAAAATGATTGCCATTTTCTTCATTGCCTTTGTATTTAGTTATGTAGGTTCAATCCCACCTGGCGCTATTAATATAAGTGTAGCTCAACTGGCTGCTGAAAATAAGATAATTAGTGCCATACGTTTCAGTTTGGCAGCCGCAATAGTAGAATTTCCTTACGTGATAATTGCAGTAATATTTAGCGACTGGTTATTGTCCTCAGAGTTGATAATTACCAATATAAAACTAATAGCAGCAAGCGTTATGATAATCTTAGGAATCATAAACACCTTCTCATATTTCAAAACGAAAAGTAAGGGTTACTCAGAGCTCCCTAGCAAAAGTGGGTTTAGACGCGGACTTGTTATAAGTATATTTAACCCCCTTGCTATTCCATTCTGGATTGGTGTAACAGCCTATATTTTAAATATGGGCTGGGTATCGATTGATACCAATTGGACTATCTTCATTTATGCACTTGGTGTATCCGCAGGCACTTTCGCCTTACTAGCCACATTGATCTATTTATCAAGAGTAATGAAATGGTCAATTCAGAATAAAGGTCTTGCCAAATTGATCCCTGCGGTTATATTCTATATTTTGGGATTATATGCACTGTTTCAACTGTTTTATAATGGTTGATCTAATTCAATATTATCTGGTTTTTTAGAAAATACAACTTTTTTACCCGTCATCTTTTCCAAAATAGGTGAAAGAATAAGCGCTGCATTAGTATTTGTATTATCAATAATTCCTGAATTAAGAGCGGCAGTTTTAATCTCGCTTTCGGCTGCCTCGTATGCTTTCCTGACAAATTCCTTCTCATCTATCAAGGGATTAGTTTGTAACGAATAAATTCTTGTTTTAGCCAAGTCCAGTTTGTAATAACAAAGCTCGGGCTTAGGTAATTGAATGAACAATGTATCGCCCTTCAAGGCAATATCCTTATCCTCTATTTTAGTTAAATCGATACAGCCAGTGGCTTCCCCAATGCTGATTAAAGCAATTTTACTGTCAGGTCCCAGTTTAAAAATCTTAAGGTACTCAGGACTTATTTTCTTTAATTCTGTAATCTCCTTGAAATTATATTTGACTAATTCGAGCTTACCTATACTTTCTATTTCTTTGAGAATTGTCTGATTCGTAATGATCACTTCCTTCGATCCTACTAAATTATCTTTGTTCCATAACCAAAGTATAACGACTATTAGTCCGAGCCATGGTAGTATTTGTAATAGTTGAATAAGTCTTTTCATAGGCACAATTTACACATCATTTTTACTTATGAAATAGCTTTAACACCATTTTAGTATCTTTCTGCTTATGTGGAATATTTGGGTTGACACAGGTGGCACATTTACGGATTGTATGGGAATTGATGATCAAAAGAAGGTTCATCGTTTAAAAATTTTGAGCAGTTCAGTACTGAGAGGTCAAGTAATTGAGCAATTAGAATCAAAGAAACTAAGAATTAAAGCTAGCTGGGAAATCAGCTCTGTTTTTCTTGATTATGAACTTAGACTACTCGATAACCCAGAGGTTTACAGAATCACTGACATTTTAGACGATGTAATTACACTTGACAAAGTAGTAATCAGTAAGCGTACTGCAACATTTGAAATTACCGCAAATGAGCCGGTGCCAATTCTGGCAGCTAGAATTTTAACAAAAACACCAATACATCTAAGATTACCTAAAATCGCCATGCGACTGGGTACTACAAAAGGCACTAATGCTCTTCTTGAAAAAAAAGGAGCTGAAGTAGTTTTCATTACTACCAAAGGCTTTAAGGATCTACTCAAAATTGGTAATCAACAAAGGCCTGATATATTCTCATTAAATATTAATAAACCTAAGCCTCTGTATAAAAGTGTTATCGAAATAGATGAAAGAATAGATTCAGAGGGAAATGTTATAAAAAGTATAGAATCAGAGCAATTACGAATCGATCTCAAAAAGGTAATTGAAAAAGGTTATTCACCAGCAGTAACCTTCTTGAATAGTTATCAAAATGATGTCCATGAAAAAAAACTGTCTGAGCTGCTTAGCAAATTAGGAGCTAGACACTCAAGTATTTCGACTGAAATATCTAATGTAATCAAAATAGTACCTAGAGCTACTACCACAGTAGTCAATGCATATCTCGCCCCCGTTATGACAAAGTATTTGGGAGGTATAGAAAAGTTGTTGCCTGAAAATTCATTAAAGATAATGTCTAGCTCAGGAGCCATTATAAATTCAAATGAATTCTACCCTAAAGATTGCCTTCTAAGTGGGCCAGCTGGAGGTATAATTGGTGCAGCTAACATTGCTCAACAATGTGGAGTAGCAAAATTAGTCAGCTTTGACATGGGCGGCACCAGCACTGACGTTTCCATATATGATGGAAAAATAAGCTACACATATGAAACAGTTGTGGCAGATGCTACCATCCAAAGCCCGGCCATAGACATAGAAACCATAGCTGCTGGAGGTGGATCTATTTGCACATTATCTAATGACAACCTTGAGGTTGGACCTGAAAGTGCAGGTGCTAATCCAGGACCTGCATGTTATGGAAATGGTGGCCCCCTGACTATAACAGATATCAATTTGCTAGCTGGTCGCCTAGTTGCCAATTCTTTACCAATCCCTGTTGATATCTTTTCTTCAGAAGAGGTAATTAGACAAATTATCACACAATTAGATGAGACTACTGATAGTGATGAAATAGTAATGTCGTTATTGAAGATTGCCAATGAAAAAATGGCTTCAGCAATCAATAAATTGGCTACAAAGAAGGGTGTTGAATTAAAAGAATTAGCTCTTACCACCTTTGGTGGAGCAGGTGGTCAACATGCTTGTGATATAGCTGAAATTTTAGGGATAAATCAAATCATCATTCCGTACGATGCAGGTATTCTAAGTGCTTATGGCATTGGAATGGCTGATTTTGATAAGATTTATTCCAAACTTTTATTAAGACCACTTAAACACCAAAGTTTTCATGAAGATTGGCAAGAATTATTATTCCGGGCATTTAATGATTTCAAGATCGCAGATTTTGAAAAAGATCAGGTAAAAATTAAGCATAAATACTATTATGTGAGATTCAAAGGGCAAGACGTATCACTAGAAATTGACGGAGTGACCTGTGATGATATTGTGGAAGCTTTTAAAAAAGCATACCAAAACCAATTTGGTCATTGGATCGAAAATAGAGATATAGAGGTTGAATCCATAAAACTAGTTAGTGCCATTTTTTCAAATACTGAAGTATTAAAAAAGAATGGTTTAATGGACAATTACCATCCTGAAAAGATCAATTCTCAAGAGAGTTTAGTTAATGGTAAGCGAATAGAAACTCCGATTTACAAGTGGGAGAAACTCCGTTCCAGGGCTGAAATATCCGGGCCTGCAATTCTAATAAGTGATAATTGTACAGTATATATTAAAACTGGATGGGATTTAAGACTAAATGAATCTAATACAGCACTACTCCGAATGGTCAAAGACCAGCTTGATGATAGAAGTATCGCTTTGAATGAAGCAAATCGTACATTATTTCAAAATAGATTTGAAAACATTGTTGAGCAAATGGGAGCAACACTTGAAAGGACCTCGTTCTCAGTAAATATCAAAGAACGCCTTGATTTTTCATGTGCCTTACTAGACAATCAAGGAAGTCTAATAGTTAATGCTCCCCATATTCCTGTTCATCTGGGCAGTTTGGGTCTATGTGTTAGAAAAGTAACAGAAAAGTTAAAAATTGATGAGGGCGATATCATCATTACTAATCATCCAGGTTTTGGAGGTTCCCATTTACCTGACGTGACATTAATAAGTGGTGTATTTTACCAAGGTCAACTAATAGGCTATGTGGCCAATCGAGCACACCATTCAGAAATTGGAGGAAAAACACCTGGTTCAATGCCAGTTGATGCTACCAAACTGGAAGAAGAGGGTGTATTAATACCTCCAATGTATCTCTTAAAGAAAGGTAAAAGTCGAATGGGCGAGGTAGAAAAAGTGTTTACCTCAGCTAAGTATCCTTCTCGCTCCTTAGATGAAAATATGGCAGACATACTAGCCTCTATATCTTCGATAAATTCAGGTATTCAAGGACTCAAAAGCTTATGTAAGGCTCATGGCTCGGAAAACGTTTTGCGTAACATGTCGAGCATAAAAAATCATGCTAACAGTATACTTCTCCAAAAATTGGGTAGTATGTCACCAGGCTTATTCTGTGCCAGTGAAAAGTTAGATGATGGTAGCCTATTGGAAGTTTCTATTGAAGTAAAATCAGATCATTTAAGTTTCGATTTCTCAGGAAGCTCTCAAATACATCCAAACAATCTCAATGCAACAGATGCCATCGTGCAAAGTGTTGTTTTATATGTCTTAAGGTTATTAGTTGGTGAAGACATTCCTTTGAATGAAGGTTTATTGCTATCTGTGAGCATACATTTACCAGAAGGAATGTTAAATCCTGATTTTAGCCAGCCATATCCACCGGCCATTGTTGGTGGAAATACTGAGGTCAGTCAAAGACTGACTGACACAATTCTAAAGGCTTTAGAACTTAGTGCTTGCAGCCAAGGTACCATGAATAACCTACTATTTGGTGATGATAAATTTGGGTACTATGAAACCATTGGTGGAGGTACAGGAGCAGGTATTAATTTTCATGGTCATGATGCCATTCACCAACATATGACTAACACAAAAATTACCGATCCTGAAATATTAGAATTACGTTATCCAGTGACACTTAGAAGATTTTCTGTTAGAGCTAACTCCGGGGGCAAAGGATTTTATAATGGAGGGGACGGAATCATTAGAGAATTTTGTTTTAAGAGAAAGTTGACAGTTACACTACTAACTCAACATAGAAAAATTGCTCCTTATGGTCTAAAAGGTGGTGAAGAAGCTAAGAAAGGAGTCCAATATATCACTAAGAAAGATGGTCTTAAATTAGCACTAAATAGTTGTGATCAAGTCCAAGTGAATCATGGAGATATATTGACCATTGAAACTCCGGGAGGTGGAGGGTATGGTTCAGCAGATGAGTGAAACCTTGTCTTTAGAAACATTCAAAGAAACCTCTCGACCACATGGGATGGCTAGGTTCAAAGACTCGTGACCAACAGGAAAATTAAAGCATATTGGAACATCTAAACTCTGACAGTGAGATAAAATAATCTCTTTTAGGTTTTGTCCAAACAGAATTCGAGTATCCTTTAGTTCTGTGAAATTACCAATTATTAAACCTTTTATCTTATTCAGTTTACCAGCTCTTTTCAGGTGATTAATCATGCGATCAACTTTGTACAAATACTCATCAATTTCTTCAATAAACAAGATTTTGCCATTTGAGTCAATTTCAGTTTTTGTACCCAAGCTGTCAATTAGAAGAGATAGATTCCCACCAATAATCTGAGCTTTCACTGACCCCTCTTTGTTGGATGAGTTTCCATGAATCTCATAGCTTATCTTTTCTTCAAAAAGTAATTGCCATAAACTTTCCAAGGATTCCTCAACACCCATATATTCATATTGAACTGGCATTAGCCCATGAATACTTTCAATACCCAAATGATTTAACTGCAAATGGAGAGCAGTAATATCACTAAAACCAATAATCCATTTTGGATTATTCTTTAGCTCATTCAAGTTCAATTGATCAAGTATTCGTGACATACCATAGCCACCACGAGCGCAAAAGATAGCTCTGATCTTGGGATTATCGATCATTTCCTGAAGATCACTCAACCTCTCCTCATCGCTTCCAGCGAAATAACCATAAGTATTGAAAAGTTTTGATCCGAGTATTACTTCCAAACCCTTAGATTTAAAAATCTCCTTAGCAGCATCTAATTGCTTTTCAACAATCATTCGCGAAGGTGCTATCAGCGCTATCTTATCTCCTTTTTTAAGTTTGGTTGGTCTAATCATAAATCCAAATAACAAAAAAGGCTTCCAATACTGGAAGCCTTTACTTATTAATTTATTTCTTATCTCTTATTGCGCACTTGGCGTAATACCCATCTTCTTCAAAACCACATCAGAAACGTCAAATTTTTCATCTGCATACAGAACAACATCAATTCCTCCAACTTGGCCGTTCAAAATATGAGAGTAACCATTTTCTTTGGCTACAGCTTCAATATTTGATCCAATTTTTGCATAAAGAGGCTCCATTAAAGTTCCCGTTTTCTTCTGCATAGAAGTCTGTGCATCTTGCTGAAATTTTTGAATTCGCTGCTCCAATTGAGCTAACTCAGTCTCTTTTTCAGTTCTTACAGCATCCACCATATTTGCAGCCCCCTGCTGGTAAGCCTGCAATTTTTGCTGATACTCTTGATATTTAGCTTGCAATTGATTCTGTAGCTGGGTATTATGAGCCTGCAACTCTGATTCCACTTGCTTAGATTCTGGCATCTGACTCAAAATATAATCTACATCTGCATAGCCAATTTTTGTGGCTGTTTGTGCGTTTGCCGCACCAGCGAAAAATAATATAGCTGAAGCTATAATTAATAATCTGTTTTTCATCTTTCTATTTGTTACGCTATTATTTACTATTTTATTATATCATTCGGGTCTCCTAAACCCAAGGCTTCCAAAACATAATCAGTATAGTCATGTCTAGGATCAGTATATATCATTACCAGATCACCTGCCTTATCAAACATGATTGCCAATCTCTGCTCTTTACAAACCTTTTCAACTGCATCAAAAACTTGATCCTGAACAGGTTTGATCAGCTCCTTCTTTTTCAGAAAAAAAAGCCCTTCAAAACCAAATATCTTCTTCTGATAATCTTTCAGTTCAGTTTCCTTACTCGCGATTTCGTTTAATCGCTCGTTTTTCATATCGGCAGTCAAAAGTACTTCTTCTGCTTGAAGTTCATCATACATTGACTCTATATTTCTAGACATCTCATTGATTTCCTCTTGCCATCCGGCTGATAACTTATCAATTTCAGTCTGAGCTTCTTTGTATTCAGACATTTTACTCAATACATAATCAGTATCTACATAACCGAATTTCTGCCCATGTACCAGACTAAACGAAAATAGTGCCAAAAAAAAGAAAAGTGTCTTTTTCATGTTATCGAATCTGCTGACCAATTGTAAAATGGAATTGTGCTCCGCTCTGCTCGTTTGTACCTGGTAAAGTGTCGAATCCATATCCCCAATTCAGACCTATTAGACCAAAAGCCGGCATAAATATTCTAGCTCCAAATCCTGCAGATCGGTAAACATCGAATGGATTAAACTCATCAAAAGTTCCCCAGTTATTACCGCCTTCTGCGAAAACAAAGCCATATATAGTAGCAGTCTGACCCGTGGTCACAGGATATCTTAGTTCTGCTACGTATTTGTTATAAACCACTCCCCCTCGAAGCTGATTAGAAGTAACAAGAGTGGCTCCTCCCGCATAATTCGGAGGTGTTATTCTATTATTCTCGTAGCCCCTCAGTCCAATAACTTCCGTTCCTAAAAGGAAGTTTTGGCCAGCTAAACCATCACCACCCATGGTAAATCTTTCAAATGGACCGACACCAAGGTTATCAGAATATGAACCTATAAATCCAAAGTGTGCTCGAGTTTCCAGCACAAGTTTCCCCACTATTTTAGTATAATAGCTGGCATCAAACATCCATTTGTGGTATTCCAGCAGTCTATAACGTTCAGAATTTTCTCTATCAATAGTCTCAGCCCTCACTCTATCCTCAAAATCATCTGGACTACGTTCACTCAATAGTGGTTGTGGTATACCCGCAACAAAAAATTTATTATCAATGTATGCTCTGACATCTTCAATATCATTAGCATCTAGCTCCCAGAAATTTTCGCTCCTAAATGCTGACCATGGAGGAGTCATAGCCAGACTCAGCGAAATAGAGGCTCCGCTTGTCGGATACATTGGATTATCTATACTATTCCTAGATAAAGTGGAATTTAAAACGATGCTATTTGCATTACCATTAGCAAAACCAAGTCCACCTCCTAGATAATTTTCCAAAGTGTAAACGAGGTATGAAACTGAATTTGTCAGTGTAAAATAGTTATCTGGCCATTCTAATCTTCGGCCAAGTCCTACAGTAATATTATTAACTTTCAAGGAAGCATCGAAATCATTAAAAGATGGAAATGTCTCATTGATTCCATCACCATCAACATCTGTTCCAAACCTTGCTCTTTGTACAGAGTGGCTATAGCTTAAAGTAAAAGAATTAGGCTTTTTCCCTCCCAGCCATGGTTCAGTAAACGAGGCAGAATAACTCTGAAATTGCCTTCCGTTAGCCTGAGCTCTTATGGATAACCTTTGACCATCACCTACCGGTATTGGAGTAAATTTACCCTTAAGCATATTTCTTAATGAGAAATTATTCAAACTCAAACCTAGTGTACCCACAAAACCAAAGGCTCCTCCCCAACCACCAGACAGTTCTATCTGATCATTTGATCTTTCAACAAGCTCCCATTCAATATCAACTGTGCCGTCAGCTGGATTTGGCATTGGAGTCGGTGTAATTTGTTCAGGATCAAAATAACCCAATTGAGAAAGCCGCTGTTGTGTTTGAATAATATCCGATCTACTAAACTTCTCCCCAGGAATAGTTCTCAATTCTCTCCTGACCACATGATCTCTTGTTCTTTCATTACCAGAGATTATTACGTTCCTAATAGTTGCTTGTTCACCTTCGTAGATACGCATGTCAATATCGATAGAGTCACCCTCAACAGCCACTTCGACAGGATTAACTCTAAAAAATAAATATCCATCATCCATGTAAAGCCCACTAATATCTGGGCCTTTCGGGTTAAATGATAACTTCTGATCTATCAGCTCTCGATTATATACATCTCCTTTTTCAATGGCTAATATTTTATCCAAGATTTCATCATTATGAATATAGTTTCCTGTCCATTCAATACTTCTGAAATAATATTTCCTCCCTTCATCAACTTTTAGGCTGATGTCAATAAATCGTTCATTAAAATCATAAATTGTATCAGATACGACTTCTGCATCCCTAAAACCTTTTGAGTTATAAAATGATACTAAAGCTAATTTGTCGGTTTCATAGTCAGACTTTACAAATTTTGATGACTTGAAGAAGTTGAGTTTGACGTTATCATTCAAAAACTCTTTCATTTCTTTACCACTTACGACATAAGTCGAGTCAAAAAATTCAACAACTTTTTTGGGCTTGAGCCCGAAAACAATTTCTGCCGCTCTTCTAAATAATGAGATTCTTATATTCTCATTAGTCGATTTCATTTTAGACTTTAGCTTATTATCCTTAATATTTTCATTGCCAACTATATGAATTTTATTGATTTTCACCTTTGCCTTAGGGTCGACCTTAATTTTAAGTTTAACCCCATCCGTATTTAGAGTGTCTTCCAGCTTGATTACTTTGACATCTGCGTTTAAAAAACCCTTATTGACATAATGTTTTTTAACGGTCACTTCGGTGTTTCGAATGATTGCATCAGTAAGTATTCTCCCTCTAATTAGATTTAGGTCTTCTCTTATTTGAGATTCACGCCCTTTTTTGACACCCTCGAATGTAAAGCCCGTTAACCTAGGCCGCTCGGCTAATTCTATATTCAAATAAACTTTATCACCTTCAATTTTATCTATAGAAATGGATACATCACCAACCAACCCATGTTTCCAAAGCTTCTTAATAGCACCACTAATCTCATCACCAGGCACACTCACTTCATCACCTACTTTCAAGCCAGTCAAGGAAACGAGGGCATTTTGATCTAAGACTTTTAGTCCTGTAACCTTTATTTCAGCAATAGTATATTTCTGAGGGTTAGAATAATTTAACTGACTATCATCATTTCGAGTTGGAGTAGCATTTCGTCTTCTGAACTGGCCAGACGCATCCAATACCAAAATGAAAAAAAATAGGAAACAGAATATTTTCTTCATCACTAATTCACTTGTTCACTTATTCGACCAAACCTTCTTTCTCGACTTTGGTATGCAAGAATAGCTTCTTGTAAATCCTCTCTCCTAAAATCAGGCCAAAGCTTCTGTGTTATATAAATTTCGGTGTATGCCAACTGCCAAAGCAAAAAGTTACTGATACGCATTTCACCACTTGTTCTTATCAAAAGTTCTGGATCCGGAATAGCACTCGACACTAGATGGGAACGAAAAATTTCATTATCTATTTCATCAATACTCAACTCGCCTTGAGCAACAGTTTTAGCGACACTTTTTACTGCTTCAATAATTTCCCATCGCCCACTATAGCTTAAGGCAAGCGTTAATGTTAAACCTGAATTTTGCTTAGTTTGATTCATCGCCTCCTCCAGTTCACCTTGACAGTTACTCGGTAGTGCTGATAAATCTCCAATGGCCTGAAGTTTAACATTATTTTTTTGCAAAGTATTTATTTCATTTTTAATGGTATAAACCAATAATTGCATTAATCCATTAACTTCTTTTTGCGGTCTAGACCAATTCTCAGTAGAAAAGGCATATAAAGTCAGGTACTTTACTCCTAATTCAGCGCAACCTTCAGTTACCTCTCTAACCGCCTTAATGGCATTTTTATGACCAAAAATCCTTGAAGCTCCTTTCCCTTTCGCCCATCTTCCATTTCCATCCATTATTACGGCAATGTGGCTTGGCAGGTTTTCTATTTCAATATTTGATTTAAAGTCCATTATAGAGGCGCAAAGTTACCTTTTTTGCTCATAAATAAGTAAAAGGCAGGTAGATTTCTACCTTCGGTAATTTTTCTTATAAGGGTTCGTAGGGCAAGGGATATTATAGAAGGCATAGTTAAGTGACAATCCTAAAAAGGCATAATGATCATTATCAAACCTATTGCCATAATCATAGTCTTTTATTACACCATCACCCGCGCTGACATTATCCAGGTAATCAAAAAAGGTTTTTCTAAAACCAATTTCAAAACCAATATACCATTTTGGATTTAGAACATACTTAAATCCAACTCCAAACGGTATGGCTGGCTGAATATTACTGTATTCGGAAGGTTTATCCTCCATACCTGAGACTCCAAAGATTGCTAACCCTCCAAATAAATATGGTGTCCATCTTATTATAGAATTTTCTTCCCTCCACTTCAAAAAATGATATTCAAATACAGTTGAAACTTCAAAAAGGAAAATATCGAAACTAGCACCTCTATTGTCAGAGAAGGCATCTATGGGAGTACTTGCATCACTGCCCCCAAGTTTTCCCGCAGTGATCCCTACTCTAAAACTTACTTCTTTATTGAGATTATTTCGAAAAAAAACATTGCCAGCAGGTTTGATAGACTTAAAACTTATACCTCTTGAGAGGTCTCCAAAGTATTTAAATCCGCCCAACCCAAAACCCACCTCAGAATGTTGACCAAAGCTGGTGTTAAAAACACATGTGATCAATAAGGTGGATATGATTGTTACTGTTAAAAACTTGGAGATGCCTGTAAGCATTTATCTGAATTTCGCTCTGGTAAATGTTGCCCCAATGATGTAAGACAATCTTATGGTTGTAACGAAATAGACATCATTATTATTTTCGTTTCCTCTGACATTATCCGAAAACTCACTGCCAAACCCATTAATTACTGTGTAAGTATTCCCATCTCTACCGACATAAGTTGTTGGTTCAAAACCTATTTCAGAAGGGCTTCTTACTCCTCCTTCTGCTCCCGAAGGATTGTTAGATCTATCAGATAGATAGCGAGCGAGTGCGTCATCTCCAAAAACTCCTAAATCAACGTAATTTCGACTAACATCATCAAGGTAATCTGTAAATGTATACCGCACACCCATTTCAAATGAAAGATCGAAGACCTGGTTTAACCGATACCTTATACCAATACCGAAAGGAATAGCAAACTGCACTCTCTTGTAAGCACTAATTCCAGCATTGGCATCATCAGGATCAAGTTCGGCATTCTGACCTTCGGTTCCCAATGGTTGCAAATCAACCCATGTTCCTGCTTCAGGTAATCCACTATCATCAGCAACATAAGCCTGTGGATTATGATGAAATATTGTACCACCTATATATGCATAAGGTGTCCATTGTACACGACTAATATAAGAGGCTTCGTTTTTAAACAGGTCAAAAACCGCTACTATAGATAGTTCCTTAATTCTATTTCTAAAGCTCAAGTTTCTTACATATCGAAACTTAGCATCATCATCTCCTTTATCCGCAGATTCAAAGTCGTCACCTCTAATTGTTCCATACAAAAAAGATGCTCTAAGTGTGTATCTAGGACCGAACCTGTGAGCAAAGTCCACACCGAATCCGGGACGTGTAAAGCTAATATCTGTACTTGCTGTTTTAGCGTTGGGTGATAAATCACCAAAATAATTTAGTGCATTGAGGGTAAAACCGATAGAATTATATTTTTTCTCTCGAGTGAAGTTCTGTTTTTTACCTTTAAAGTTGGAAATCCTCTTGTTGTTTTTTCTTATCCGTTTTCTATTTAACTGGGCATTCGCCTGAAAATCAGCGGTTAAGAAAACCAAAAGTAGCAAAGTTATGATTCCGGTATTTTTAAACATAGGTCAAGCCAATTACTTCAATTGATATACGTTTTAAAGATCAAAAGTAAACATTTAAAGTACAAAGTTAAAATTAATTTCTAACGTCTAAACCCCAATTTAGCTTCTGCCGAAGTGTTTTTAAATAGTTGTTATCCTTTAATTGGATCAACTTCACCTTAAAATCTGCTTTTCGAACATTTAACTCAACCGTATCATCTACTGTGGCGAGACGACTATCCAGGGCAACAAGATAGTTTTTCGTTCTACCTTCAATAGTGAATGATAAATGAGAATTATCAGGTACAACTATTGGCCTAACTGTAAGATTATGAGGGCTCACGGGTGTAATAATGAAGTTTTCGCAATGCGGTAATACCAAAGGGCCTCCACAACTCATTGAATATCCAGTGGAGCCAGTAGGAGTAGAAACTATTACTCCATCCGCCCAATAAGAATTCAAAAAATTGCCATCTATATAGGCGTTAACTACAATCATCGATGAGGTGTCCTTCTTTAGAATAGCAAAATCGTTCATTGCAAAATTATTACCATTAAATAAACGATTGTTAGTTTCCAAACTAATTAAAGATCTTTCATCAAAAGTAAAATCTCCTTTTATCAATTCAGCGATTGTAGCTTCAATATTCTCTTTAGCAGTGGAAGCCAGGAAGCCTAACCGGCCAGTATTTATTCCTAGTATTGGCACATTTTGGCTACCTACATAAGTAACGGCTTCTAGTAAAGTTCCATCACCTCCAAGAGTGACAATTGCATCTAAATTTGAGATGTTATCACCTTTCTTAAAAACTTCTAACTTACTATCAAGGTTCTGTTGTTTTAAAGAATCGCTGAAAGACTCCGAAACAGAAACATCGACATGTGAGTTTGAAAATTGCGCAAGGACATGCTGGATAAATTCAGAAGTTTTAATTCCAAACTTCTTGCCGTGGATACCAATTTTCATAGTATTTATATATCAAAGAATTTTAAGAGCATATCAATTCGCTCTTTTTGACCATCCTCGACTTTTGCTTCTTGAAAATGAGCCACAATACGATACTCAAACCTTTCTAAAGTGGCAATTATAGCTGTTAAGTCCAATTGATTTATTTTCAGAGTTAATCTCAGCATTGCACTGTCAAACTCATCTTCTTTAACACTACTACTTAAAATTTTAGCATTATTTTCTTCAACCAATCTAGCAATCTCTGCCAGGGAATAATCCAAAGAATTTAATGATATAACTAGAACACTTCCTGGAATTTGAACTGCTGCTGACTGAGCAAATGCTGTCACGGTATCTTGTACGGTAATAACACCCATATATTTACCGTCATCATCATTCACTCCTACCATCTTTGCTTCTTGATCAGCCGCAACTTTCAATACATCATATAAATGCGATGATCTTGAAACTTTACATAACTCATTTTCGAGTTCAAAATCAGCAACGAATTTATCGATATCATTTTCCTCCAAAATCATCTCCTCTGTGAGAATGCCCTTAAAGTGTTCATTATCAACAACTGGCAGCTCATTTGATCTTAATTCTTCCATCCAAAGTAATGCCTTATGTGCATCATCTTTCATTTTCAAAGGCGGAATCATATGGTTTATTAGTTCTTCAGCTATCATGATAGGTTATTTCCTATTAACACAAAGTAAACAAAAAAGGTCAATTATGAATTGATATTACAGCAATCTAGCCAATTTTTAATTAGTGTCAAGCCATGTTCGGTTAGTGCGGCTTCAGGGTGAAATTGTACACCGAAAACAGGCAAGGTTTTATGACTAATGGCCATGACTTGGTGATCATAGCTTTCTGCTATAATAGTTAACGAACAGTCTTTTGTATTAGTCAACACAAGTGAGTTGTATTGGACAACCTCTAGTTTTGATGGAATATTAGTAAAAATAGGACTAGGTTTTGTTAGTATTTGAGTCACTTTACCGTGACGAGGTTTTGGAGCTTTTATAAGTTCCATTCCAAAATATTCTCCTATTGCCTGATGCCCCAGACAAACTCCAAGTATTGGCTTCTTATCATGATAATAGTCTATAACCTCTATTAAACAACCAGCTTTTCTCGGTATTTCTGGACCTGGAGAAATCATAATGCCGGAAAAGTCTAGGGATTTTATTTTTCCCAATGAGATGTCATTACGGACCACTATGCATTCAGTACCATTTCGTTCAATATAATGAACTAGATTATAAGTGAATGAATCATAATTATCAAGAAGTAGAATTGCCACTCAATAATTGCTGAATATGATCAAAAAGATCGTGAGTAAATGGGATAACCATGGTAACATACTCTACCAGTGCTGGGGCAAATGATATTATTTTCTCATAAAGAAAAGATCCAGCTGTCCATGAAGCATCTAATTCCAAACCAAAAGATGCGGACAACCATAGCAGTATGCTTATACCAAAGGCCCATTTTAAAATTGCCAGCATTGCTCCTGCCAAATTATCCAACGAACCCAAGAGGGTTAGGTCAATGATTTTTTTGAATCCCTTGCCAATTAAATTGACTGCCAGAATAATAAGAATGAAAATAACAATAAATGAAATGTATGGAAGCAAGTCTCCGCTAATGTCAAAGTATACGTCCAGGGTATCCATTCCCCAGTGCATAAGTTTAAAGCCACCAATTATTGCCAAAATGAAAGATAATATAGCTATAACTTCCAGAACAAAGCCCTTTTTATAACCCTGGTATGCTCCGAATAAAATAGGGGCTAATATTATTAGATCTAACTTATTCAAATCAACTGGCCAACAATGATTTTACCAATTGTGAAATCAACTTACCATCTGCCTGCCCTGACATCTCTTTGGTTGCCCTACCCATTACTTTCCCCATATCTTGAGGGCCACTCGCACCTGTTTCTTTAATGATTACTTCCAACCTTTTCCCAATCTCTTCCTCTGTCAACTGTTGAGGCAAATACCTATTTATAACGTCCATTTCAAAACGTTCTTTTTGAGCCAGATCATCTCTACCCTCTTTTGTGTAAATTTCAAGTGAGTCTTTTCTCTGCTTTGCCTGTTTTGCTAGCAACTTTAGTTCTGCCGTTTCATCAAGTTCTCCTCCAGACCCTTTCTCGGTTTCTGCTAAAAGAATTGCCGATTTGATAGCTCTTAAGGCTGTTAGTTCTTCTTTCTTTTTTTGAAGCATAGCTTGTTTAATATCTCCTTCAATTTGCTGCTTTAGAGCCATAAGAGTTTTGCGTTTAGTTATTGATGTATTCGTTTACTTTTGTATAATAAATTCAAAGTTAGAAAATATTAAAATCCGTATGGCCAGACTCAGCGTAAATATTAACAAGTTTGCCACCTTACGCAATGCCAGAGGTGGAAATAATCCAGATCTAATTAAGACAGCCATAGACTGTGAACGATTTGGAGCGGAAGGAATTACTGTGCACCCAAGACCAGACGAAAGACACATTAGAAAGGATGATGTTTTAGAATTAAGTAAAGTCGTCAGCACCGAATTTAATATTGAAGGTTATCCCGATAAGCGATTTATGGATTTAGTAATTAAGGTTCAACCAACACAGGTTACTTTGGTTCCGGACCCGCCAGATGTATTAACTTCCAACGCTGGTTGGAACACCATAGAAAAAAAAGGTTTCTTAAGAGAAATTCTAAATGAATTAAAAAGTAATGGCATTCGGACTTCTATATTTTTAGAACCTGATGAAAAAATGGTAGATGGAGCTAAGGAAGTTGAAACGGATAGAATTGAGCTTTACACTGAAGCTTACGCCAGAAACTATACTAATAATAAGGTAGATGCCATAAAACTGTACAAACAGGCTGCATTAAAAGCAGAATCATTGGGTATTGGCATTAATGCCGGTCATGATCTAGATCTTAAAAACTTGAATTATTTCGTCAAAGAAATACCGATGACTCAAGAAGTCTCAATAGGGCACGCACTTGTTTGTGATGCTATCTATTTGGGGCTTGAAAACACCATTCAAATGTATTTGAAACAGGCCTGTGACAAGTAATTTCTACCTGTTAATTATTGTTGGTTATATGTAGTGCTTACCTTATTTTTGCCGCTCGTTTCATAATCCTAATTATGCAGAAAGATCAGATAATATTTGACTTAATTTCCAAAGAAAAGAAAAGACAACAAGAAGGTATTGAGCTTATCGCTTCAGAAAACTTTGCTTCACCACAGGTGATGGAAAGTATGGGCACGGTTCTTACGAACAAATATGCAGAGGGTTTACCTGGCAAAAGATACTATGGTGGTTGTGAGGTGGTTGATGAAATTGAAACATTAGCTATAGAAAGAGCTAAAGAACTTTTTGGTGCATCATGGGCCAATGTGCAGCCACACTCGGGAGCACAGGCTAATGCCGCAGTAATGCTGGCTGTCCTTAATCCTGGAGATAAAATTTTAGGTTTTGACTTATCTCACGGTGGTCATCTGACACATGGTTCAACAGTTAATTTTTCCGGCAAATTATATCAACCATCATTTTACGGGGTGGAAAAAAGTACTGGACTTATAGATTGGGATGGGGTAGTAGAACAAGCAAAGAAAGAAAAGCCAAAACTTATAATATGTGGTGCTTCGGCTTACAGCAGAGATTGGGATTACGCTAAATTAAGAGACGCGGCAGATGAAGTTGGTGCTTTACTTTTAGCTGACATTTCCCATCCGTCTGGATTAATTGCAAGAGGAGTTTTAAATGATCCTCTGGAACATTGTCATATTGTGACGACTACAACACATAAAACACTTCGTGGACCAAGGGGTGGCCTTATAATGATAGGTGAAAATTTTGACAATCCTTTTGGTTTAAAAACCCCAAAGGGAGAATTAAGAAAGATATCTTCATTATTAGATTCAGGTGTATTCCCTGGTACTCAAGGAGGACCACTTGAACATATCATAGCAGCAAAAGCCATTGCATTTGGTGAAGCAATGAGTGATGAGTACATGCAATATATACTACAGGTAGTGAAAAATGCCAAAACTATGGCAGAGGCTTTTGTTGAAAAGGGTTATGAAATCATTTCCGGTGGTACGGACAATCATTTAATGCTAATAGATTTGAGATCTAAAGGTTTGACTGGAAAACTAGCCGAAAACACTTTAATTAAAGCAGATATTACCATCAATAAGAATATGGTTCCATTTGATGACCAATCTCCATTTGTAACATCTGGAATGAGGATCGGTACTGCCGCAATCACTACCAGGGGAATGAAAGAAGACGATATGCGAAAAATCGTCAACTATATTGACCAGGTATTGATGAATCATGACAACGAAGATTTGATTGCGGACATAAAAAGTCAAATAAATAGTTGGATGAAAAATTTTCCTCTATATAAATAGTGGCCACACCTCTTGATCAGGTAGGAGAAGAAAAAGAGATGTCCTTCATTGACCATCTCGAAGAACTTAGATGGCATCTTATCAGGTCAGTTATTGCAATATTACTTTTTAGTATAGTAGCTTTCATCTCTGTAGACTTCGTCTTCAATACTATTGTTTTTGGACCTGCGCAAACAGATTTCTGGACATTTACAATGCTATGTAAACTGGGAGAATTAGTAAACTCATCTGCCCTATGCATTCAAGAATTAGATTTTAAAATCCAAAGCAGGCAAATGACCGGGCAGTTTACCATGCATATTACTTCGTCATTTGCCATAGGGCTTATAGTCGCATTCCCATATGTGTTTTGGGAGTTTTGGAGATTCATTAGTCCGGGGCTTAGAATGAATGAACGTTCCATTTCCAGAGGAGCAGTTTTTTCAGTAACCCTTCTATTTACATTGGGAGTACTGTTTGGGTATTATGTTATGGCTCCTTTAGCAGTCAGTTTTTTAGCAGGATATCAGGTCAGTGATTTAGTCAATAATGAATTCGATATTACCTCTTACGTTTCTACGTTAACCACCTTAGTTCTTGGCAGTGGGTTATTATTTCAGCTGCCTGTTGTTGTCTATTTTCTTTCAAAAATTGGATTGGTTACTCCATCTTTGATGAAACATTACAGAAAGCATGCCCTAGTTGTAATATTAATTTTAGGAGCCGTGTTCACTCCACCTGATCCATTAAGTCAAATTCTCATAGCTCTGCCTTTGTTATGGCTATACCAATTCAGTATATTTATTTCAGCTCGAGTTCATAAGAGGGCTGAAAAAGAAAGAAAAAAACAACAGGAATCATGAAAATTGCCATAGGATCAGATCATGCAGGTTTTGATTATAAATCATTGATTAAAGCTGAGCTTGAGTCTCAAGGTCATGAATTAGAAGATTTTGGTACAAATGGCCCTGAATCGGTAGATTACCCAGACTTTGCACATCCTGTAGCTGATTCCGTTGAGAATCAATCTGCCGAACTTGGCATACTGATTTGTGGAAGTGCCAATGGTGTTGCTATGACTGCCAATAAACATAAAAATATAAGAGCAGCCATTTGTTGGACGCAAGAACTAGCAGAGTTAGCCAAGCAACACAATAACGCAAATGTGGTATGTATTCCTGCTCGCTTTATTTCTATCGATATCGCTAAAGATATTGTAAGAGCCTTCCTCTCTACCAAATTTGAAGGTGGCAGGCATGACCGAAGAGTTCAAAAGATCAGTTGTTGATTTTGAGGTGATAATGCCCGTCAGCACTTTTGAAATACAAACTACGTAGTGCTGGTATCTCCTCAAAGACTTCAAACATTAAGTTTTTAGGATCAATAATTACCTCAGGCTTGTCATTATTTATACCATTATAGACTATAGTTAGGTTATCATAATAATTGAGGTTTGTAAATACCTGTTTTGATAGTTGCCAGTTTAAGAATGGAGTTGCTATTTCTGCGTTCAAATATGGTCTAAAATCCTGCTCTAAGACCAGTATTCGTTCTGTTATTTCATTAGCTCTCTTTTCATTTTCTAATAAATAAGCTTCATCGTTATAATACTTTTTTAACCATGAATCAGATAGGGAAAATATAAAGGTAGCTATACATAGTCCCGCAAAAAATGTAAAGCTCATTTCTGAAAAGAAACCTCTCTTCTTCATTAAAAAATAATGTGAAATATAGAAGGCAAAGCCAGGAGCCAGTATAAGATAAACAGCCGGACTGTTTTGATCAGCCAGAAGTATAAAAAGAATGCTAAATAGACTCCAAACTAGTATTGTTTGAGTCAATCTCGATTGATAATTGGTCAACCTGGCACCTCGTATAATTCGCGTCAGGGCTAACACAAAAAAGGCTAATGGCGCAACAAATAGTCTAAGTGTATCCTTTAAAGAAACAAACCAAACTCGCTCAATAGTTGTGAATGGAGAAAAAAAGCTGTAGACAAAATCATTCAATCGATTGGTTAAATAAAAGTAACCTGATGCAAGTATTATGGGCAAAAGAAATCCAAATGTCATTAGAAAATATCTACGCGTTACTGTACCGGTAAAAAAAATGAAAATAGTTAGTGTGGCTAGCGCAAAAACGCAGAAGGGCAAATAACTAATGGTCGCCAGGCCGATGTAAAGACCAATATTCAAAATGTCTTCATCTCTCTTAGCCCTTACTTCAATGTGATTGAAAATATTTTTAAGCGCTAGAAGTATAAAAGTAAGACCAATAAGAAATGGTGTTAGTGTCACCATATCATAACAAACGGTCGCCAGGATACCATAGATAAGTCCTGGAACATAGGTATTTTCGGAATATGCTCGGCTTGTAAGCAAAAATCGATTAAAAATAAAGACTTGAAAACAGATCAACAGATACCCAGTAAACTGATAAGCAATTTGAGATCTACCAAAAAAATAATCGATAATTGAATACAGCAACGCACTAAGTGGGGCTATACTATCCCAAACCTCAGAATATATTAGGGCACCATTGGCTACCTTTTCACCTAAGAGCATATAGTTAAGCTCTGGAATAGTGAGTATTGAAGAGCTGATAAAAGCTGGTAGCCTCAATATTGCTAACAAAGCAAAAATCACCACTAGGCGATAAGGATCATTTATTCTGAAAAAGTTTAACAAGAGGTCTGTTTTATTACCACGAAATTAGTCAATCCACTAAAAGTGAACTGCTAATAAAGAAAAAATTGATAAGATATTACTCTTAAAGGAGTCAGGCTCACTTAACTTTAAAATTAGATTAGGATATTTGTGGTATGAATGAAAGCACAAGGCAACAAAAATATGCCAAACTAATTCAAAAAGATCTTAGTGATATTTTCCAAAAAGATAAAATGGGGCTGTTTGGCAATTCGTTTGTTACTATAGCAGATGTAAGAGTAACCCCTGATTTGAGTATAGCTAAAATCTATCTGTCAATGCTTATGGTCAATGACAAAGAGGGCTTGCTAGAGACAATTTTCTCCAGAAAAAGTGAGATCAGAAAAATTCTGGGTAATAAAATTGGTAAGCAGGTTCGTATAGTGCCAGATTTAATATTTTTTCTTGATGAAGTTGAAGAACGGGCCAGTAAAATGGACAAGCTAATTGATTCGTTGGATATTCCTCCAGCAGACGAAGAAGAATAGGCTTTGAACTTACCTTTTTTTATAGCTCGTAAATATTTCTTTTCAGGAAAAAAGCGAAATTTCATAAACGTCATTTCCTTAATATCTATGGCGATTGTTGCAATTTGTACTGCAGCTCTTATTGTGGTTTTATCTGTATTTAATGGATTGGAAGGACTTCTTCGATCATTATACAGCACTTTTGATCCTGAAATTAAAGTTGAAATTATTAGAGGTAAATCATTTGAAGTTTCGGAAAAGTTTATTGAGTCAATAGAAAATATTGAAGGTGTAGATATAGTAACAGAAGTGATCGAAGATTATGCTTACGTTCGTTATCGTGGAGCAAATATGGTGATCACTCTTAAAGGAGTCTCTGAAAATTTTATCGAGCAAAAAAGGATAGATCAAGCTATAGTAGCCGGAGACTTAATGCTTAAAGATGGCTCCATCAACTATGCAATTATAGGTAGAGGGGTGCAATATGCTCTTTCCATTGTGCCTGGCAATAATTTATATCCACTTCAAGTGCACTATACCAAGGATGTAAAACCTGGTCAACTTGATGTTAGCAAGCTTTATAGCAAAAAAAATATATTAATTGGAAGCGTTTTTGCCATTGAAAAAAATTATGATGAAAACTATATTTTCGTTCCATTAGACTTTGCTCAAAGCCTGCTTAATTATGGAAATAAAAGAACAAGTTTAGAAATAAAGACTACATCAACTGCTAACATTCAAAACGTTCAATCTAGATTACGCAATCTGCTTGGAGATACTTTCACCGTTCAGAATAATGATGAGCAACATGCAGATTTATACAAACTTCTCAACCTGGAAAAGCTCTTTGTTTTCATTGCTTTCTCCTTCATATTACTGGTAGGGTCAATTAATATTTTCTTCTCATTGTCAATGCTTGCCATAGATAAGAAGAAAGATATTTCTATTCTCTTCAGTTTTGGCGCAGATAATACTTTGATAAAAAAAATATTCCTTTATGAAGGGGCAATTATATCACTGGGTGGCGCTTTTATTGGACTGCTTCTTGGCAGCTTAATATGTTGGGCACAACAATCATTAGGCTTAGTTTCCATGGGAATGGAGACATCTGTCCTAGAAAACTATCCTGTTGATATGCACTTCATGGACTTTCTATACACGTTCATTAGCCTGGTAATCATTACGTTATTAATTTCATACAGACCAGCAGTTATCGCCACAAAATATATAAAGGTTAATGAGCTGTAAAAAACTCTATAATATCTCAATTATTTTGATGTTCAGACGTTAGACAAAAAGAACCTTTTTTGGTCATAAAAGCTCTTCCAACTGAATTATAGTTGGATTTTTTTACGTATTTTGCATGTTCTGTTGAATTTTTATCTATGAAAGTTTCGGCTGCTCTGCCCTTCCAAATAGTTTACTCATTGTACCAACACGAGTACCTTGGCTACCTCTTTGAGTCATTTGTTATTCATCTTGACGAAAAAGGGAAATTAACACTACAACATCAGAATATTTCTGCTATGAACGCAAATGAATTTGCGAAAGGCTTGGATCAAACTGATTATGAGTTGATTGACCTTATGGATTCGATGCAACAAGATGCTGTGGTCAAAAAATTCAATACCAAAGGTCCGATGAAAGCCGATGATTTTTTTCTGAAAATTTATGATAAGGAAAAGGGAAATGAGCTCATCCAACAGGAAATTGAAAACTATCTGGAACGAAAAAGAGCCGATATTCTAGAGCGCCTTACAGGTAAAATGGTTTTTGAAATGGGTAATGATGGAGAGCCAGCATGGAAAGAAATTGAAGTGCTCCCTGAAAAAGCAACTATATTATTCCATTTTAGACGAAACGAAGATAACACGCATTATTTTCCTACAATAAAATACGCTGGAGAAAAAGTTGATTTCCAGTATCGAGGATCTTACATAGTGTGTAAGGAGCCTGCATGGATGGTGAGCTGTGGTAAGTTGTATTCCTTCGAAAAAAATGTAGATGGTAAAAAGCTTAGCCCCTTCTTAAATAAGAAATTCATCATTATTCCAAAAAATGTAGAAGAAACATATTACAACAAATTTGTGGCACCCCTAATTGCTTCATTTGATGTTTATGCCAAAGGCTTTGAAATAAATAGTGAGCATTTTTTACCACAGCCTGTGTTGACTATTAGTGAGCTAATGGGTTCATCAAATGGTGAGTTATTCAATAAAAAACAGAATGCTGAAGATTCAGGTAAAATGTTATTTGAGCTTTCGTTCAAGTATGGAAGTTTTCAATTTAAGGCAGACCACTTAAGTCCGGTAAGTGTCTCGGTAGAGAAAAAGGATAATGATTACGTTTTTCATCGTGTGAGGCGCAAATTGAATGATGAAAAAGAGATTATTCAATTTTTGACCGAATCAGGGCTTCAACTCAAAAACTCTAAAGTAGCAATTGCTAAGACAACGGCTTTCGGATGGCTGGATAATCATAGAGAAGAGCTCATCAATCGACAGTTTATTCTGGATCAAAAAGGCAAGTCAGATAAAAAGTATTTCATAGGAGAATATAAAATTACTGTTGAAGTCAAAGAAAATATAGATTGGTTTGACATACATGCATTGATAAAGTTCGGGGACTATGAAATTAGCTTTAAAGAAATCAGAAAGCTGATTCTTAAAAAGAAAATGGAGTTTGTCCTGCCTAATGGGGAAATAGCAGTTATTCCGGACTCTTGGCTCGTTGAGTATTCTGAGCTATTTGCTTTTTCCGAAGAAGATGAAAATGGCGACCCTAGATTAAAAAAACATCACTTGTCACTTGTTAAGGATTTGGAAGAAGGGAATCTGGCAAGAGTTACGATAAGCAATAAACTAGAGGGGTTACGCTCATTTGAAGGTATAGATAAAACGGAACCACCAAAGCATTTTAAGGGAACTCTAAGGCCTTATCAAAAAGCTGGCTACGAATGGATGCAATTTTTGAATAAGTTTAAATTCGGAGGTTGCCTGGCAGATGATATGGGCTTAGGTAAAACGGTGCAAACTTTAGCACTTTTGCAATCACAGAAAGAGAGTGAGGCAAGTGGAGCAACTCTTTTAGTAATGCCTACCTCATTAGTTTATAACTGGGAAATGGAAGCTAAGAAGTTTACTCCTAAGCTTAAAACCTTCACTTATACAGGAACCAACAGGGAAAAGAATCCGGAGAAGTTTGCCAAATATGATATAATAATAACCTCTTATGGAATAGTAAGATTAGATATTGATTTACTAAAGAAGTATAGATTCAACTATGTTATTCTTGACGAATCACAAGCTATAAAAAATCCAACCTCTAACATTGCCAAGGCTGTTAGAGAGTTAAATTCAAGAAACAGGTTGATTCTAACAGGTACCCCACTTGAAAATAGTACGATGGACCTCTGGTCCCAAATGAATTTTATAAACCCAGGGCTTTTGGGTACGCAGTCATTTTTTAAGAATGAATTCTTGAACCCTATAGAAAAGCAAGGGGATCAGGCAAAGACTGAAAAGTTATATTCGATTATAAAGCCTTTTATACTTCGTAGACATAAGTCTCAGGTAGCCACAGAACTGCCTGAAAAAACAGAGAACATTCAATATTCAGCTATGTTACCTGACCAAGAGGCTGAATATGAAAAGGTTAAGTCGCATTACAGAAATGAGATCTTAGGAAACATTGAGAAAAAAGGATTGAATAAATCTCAAATCATTCTTCTTCAAGGACTTACGAAACTTCGGCAGATTGCTAATCATCCGAAAATGGTAGATGATGGTTATGAGGGAACATCAGGTAAACTATGGGACGTAGCATTTATGCTTGACAATGCAATAACTGAGGGTCATAAAATATTAGTCTTTAGTCAATTTGTGAAGCATTTAACCATTATCAGTGATCATTTGAAAACAATGAATATTGACTATGCCTACCTGGATGGATCGACTAAAAACAGACAGCAGCAAGTTGAACGTTTTCAAAATGATAAAGATCTTAAAGTTTTTCTAATATCGTTGAAGGCTGGTGGACTAGGGTTGAATCTAACCAAGGCCGACTATGTATTTATACTTGACCCATGGTGGAACCCTGCAGCTGAAGCACAAGCCATTGACAGGGCACATAGAATCGGTCAGGTAAACAAAGTATTTACTTACAAATTCATCACTAAAAATACGGTAGAAGAGAAAATACTAGCACTACAGCAACATAAACGTAAGCTGGCAAGTGATCTAATAACTACCGAGTCAAGTTTCGTTAAGAGTTTGTCAAAAGAAGATATCGAATCGTTACTTAGCTAAAACATGCCAAAAGTTATCTTATATATAAGCATGAGCCTTGATGGCTTCATAGCCACAAAAGATGATGACATCTCATGGTTAGATACTATCGATCATGGAGAAAATGATTACGGTTACACAAAATTTAGCAGTACAATTGACAAGTACGTAGTAGGAAGAAAAACATACGATCTAGTCATGAATCTGGTAGGTGAATTCGCGCAAGCCAAAGAGTACGATTGCTATATTATTTCACGATCAAAAAGTGGTGTTGAGAATGGTGTGACATTCTACAATGGCAATATCAAAGAACTAATTGATCGGTTAAAGTCTGAAGGTGGTAAGAATATTTACTGTGATGGGGGTGGTGAGATCGTTAAGGAGTTGATGAAAGACAACTTAATCGATGAGTATATCATCTCTATAATTCCTATTGTTTTAGGAGACGGAAAGCGACTTTTTGCAGGAGGTGTACCTAAGCAGAATATGGAGCTCATTAAGTCAAAGGCTTATGATAATGGGCTTGTTCAGATTCATTATAAGTCAATCAGATAAATCATTTTGCAGCTTCTTAAGTTTCCAGCGTTTATGGGACCACAAATACCCAGAAGGATCTTCTTCAATCAGTTTTTGACTCTCTTTCACATAAGAATCCAGAATACTGTGATCTCCTTTTTGATATGGAGGGTCTAAAAGCTTAATTAGCTCAACAGTATAAAAACCTCTTTTTTTCCTTACCATGCGATAGAAGAAGACAGGATAATTGAATGCTGTTGCAATTTGTTCTGGCCCCGTAAAAAAAGCCGTTTCCTGATTCATAAAGATGGTCCAGTACTTAACGGCATCTTTTCCAGGCGACTGGTCAGCCATAATTGCAACGGCCTTCATGCGATCCTTTGATCTCATAAGACTTCTAATAATGTTCTTTTTGTTAATCGGTTCTCCTCCAAATTTTGATCTTGTTTTTAACATAAGATCATTAAACTTTTTATTAGAAAGCCGCTGATAAACCGCATCAACTGGAAAAGGGAGTACTAAACATCCCGCAAGTAGAGCCCACTCCCAATTAAATTGATGGCATCCTGCTAAAATGATAGACTGCCCTTTATCAGCATATTCATGAACAGTGTGAATATTGATGAACTTTACCCTTCGTTTCATTTCCTCTTCTGAGATGGATACCGCTTTTATGGTCTCAGCAATGTACTCGCAGAATCGGTTGTAAAACTCTTTGGCTATATGCTTTACCTCAGTCTCTGATTTTTCTGGAAACGCATTTCGAATGTTCGTAATCACTACTTTTTTTCGGTAAGCGATTACATGGTAGATAAGAACATAAAACATGTCCATAATCATGTAAAGCAGTCCTAAGGGCAATCGAGAAAGTAGCTTTAAGAATATCATTTTCTAGTGTTGCACAAAATTAAAGTATAAATCATAATTGATTAGATTTGGCCTTTATAAATAGAATTAATGAAGGATAAGGTAGTTGTAATTACAGGCGGATCCTCTGGGATAGGAAAAGCTCTGGCCGAAGAGTTTGGTAAACATGGCTCTAAAATAGTTATTACCGGTCGCAAGCAAGTTGCATTGGACAATGCGATGGTCACATTAACCGAACAAGGAATAGATGCTATATCGATAAAAGGTGATGTAAGTCTGGAAAAAGACAATGAGCAAATGGTGAAAGAAACGCTTGATGCTTTTGGAAAGATTGACATCCTTATCAATAATGCAGGAATATCCATGCGCGCACCATTCAATGAAGTTGACCTCGATGTGATAAGAAAAGTGATGGATATCAATTTCTGGGGTGCCATCTATGCTACGAAATATTGCCTACCTGAAATCTTAAAAAATAAAGGTTCGGTGATAGGTATCTCTTCTATAGCAGGTTTTCGTGGCTTACCTGGTAGAGTAGGTTACTCCGCTTCGAAGTTTGCCTTGCAAGGTTTTTTAGAATCCTTAAGAACCGAAATGTTTAAAACGGGAGTGCATGTCCTTACTGCATGTCCAGGATTTACGGCTTCTAACATTCGCAAAACATCTCTTACTGCCGATGGATCTTCACAGGGAGAATCTCCACGAAAAGAAGAGAAAATGATGACGGCAGAAGAATGCGCTGCCTTAATCTATAAAGCCACAGTGAAGAGAAGAAAATACATTATCATGACTGCTCAGGGAAAAATGACGGTATTTCTAAACAAGTGGTTTCCAGGTATGATGGACAAAATGGTCTACAATGTGATGGCTAAGGAGGAAGACTCCCCTTTCAAATAATCGCATATTTTATGCAATAAGCTTATATTTGCCTTCGAAATGATCCAGAAGTATTTTCCTTTAGATAAGAATTACATCCTAGAGAAGGCTCAGCTCGATCTGGAAAAAGAGTTAATCACTTACCTCATTGCCTTTAGTAAAGAATTTTATCTAAAGAACAACAACCCGCTCGGGATTGAAGATGAAACTATATCAAGTATCAAAGCTCACGAAACGGAATATACCGAAAGACTCGTTGAGTTTTATCGTAACCTTGCTGGCGTTTATCGTTACAAGTTTGGTCAAAATCAGCTTGAGTTTTTGTTTGATGGCAACGACCATTATGATAAGTATGTTCAGGATTGGTCCAATACTTTCAAGAAATGGTTGATTGATTTTTGTCTGAAACCAAATTTTTTAAGGGCAGTATTGGAACTGACCGTTTTTTATCCTGAAGGAAAAAAAGCTGAGCTGGCAGAAAACAGAATGAAAACCTTCATCAACCAGCATTTCTCACTTAAGATTTACAAGTACAAAGGGATTGTCAGAAAGTTGGCTTAGGGTCGATTCATTAAACCAATTCATTTTAATTTTTAGTTTCTCTTTTTTCATTTCCTATATTCGCGGCAATTAAATCAATTGCCTATGTACTGGGAGAGTTACTCACATGCCAAAATGAAGAAAATCATATTTGGCAGTTTGAAAGAAAATCTAGATTACCGTGATAAACCTGTATTAGGATTACCCGCATCATATCTGGATACTGAAGTTTTTTATCATGATGCGCCATTTCTGAAAGATGCACCATATCTGTCCGCTCTTATCGCCAATCCAAATCATATTGGCTGTCATACATTGACAGATTCAGAAGCTGCTTTTAAGGGTACCCACAAAATTGAAAGAGAACTTATTGAACTATGTGCACAACAAATTTTTGGTGGTGGTAATGATCATTTTGACGGCTATGTAGCTTCCGGTGGTACAGAGGCAAATATTCAAGGAATGTGGGTACTTAAGAACTATTTCATCAATGAGTGCAATGCTAAGGATGAGGAAATAGCGCTGGTGTACTCTGAGGATGCTCATTATTCAATGCCCAAAGGTGCTTCTCTATTAGGCCTTAAGAAGGTAACTGTCAGTGTTGATCATGACACTCGCAGAATACTGAAAGAGAGTGTATTGGATGAAATTAGCAAGGCTCAAAAAGATGGAATCAAGCATTTTATAGTCATTATGAATATGTCCACCACCATGTTTGGA
This sequence comes from uncultured Fulvivirga sp., assembly GCA_947500555.1. Classification (GTDB taxonomy): domain Bacteria; phylum Bacteroidota; class Bacteroidia; order Cytophagales; family Cyclobacteriaceae; genus Fulvivirga. Next base: position 168,541 of record CANMSE010000001.1, read on the forward strand.
TCGGTCGATGATATTAAGGAAATCACTCACTGGCTTGACGTATTGAAGATTGATTATCGGGTACATGTTGATGGTGCTTATGGTGGTTACATTTATCCATTCGTTGCAGAAAATGATGATTATACCTTTAAGAATGAAAAGATAGTTTCTTTCAGTTTAGATGGTCATAAGATGCTTCAATCGCCTTATGGAACTGGCATCTACCTTGTTCGTAAAGGGCTCATTCATCACGCCTTAACGGAAGAGGCAAATTATGTAAAAGGAAAGGATTATACACTTATTGGTAGTCGCTCAGGAGCTAATGCCATTGCCGTTTGGATGATCATGCGTACATACGGTTCTGAAGGCTGGACCAATAAAATCAAAGCCCTTCTAAAAAAATCGGATCGCCTTTGTGATGCTTTGGACGAACGTGAAATTGAGTATTTCAGAAACCCTAAAATGAACATCATTACGATAAAAGGTGATTATATTTCACAATCACTGGCTCAAAAATATTTGCTGGTACCCGAATCGCATGATGGTGTAGCCAAATGGTATAAAATAGTTGTGATGGAGCACGTAACCCAGGGAGTAATAGATCGGTTTTTAATGGATTTAGATTCTGAGTTGGAGACTAAATGACACTTTCAATAGCGCACCTCGAATCCGATAAAATCCACTACATCTCCAGTGGTAAAGTGAACATTTTCTACATTGCTATGCCTGGGGCCAATTTTACACCAGTCAATAAGGGAGCTTAATTGAGCCATTTGTCCCTCTGCCTCAATGTATACAGAACCACTGGGTTCATTTCTAATAAACCCGGCAATACCAAGCTCTTCGGCCTTACGTTTTGTTGAAGCCCTGTAAAAGACACCTTGTACTTTACCGGAAACAGTAATATTGAAATGTTTAATCACTTCTAAAAAATGTAATCTCTTGTTAAGAAGGCTGATTCACCATTACTGACTATATCGTTAATTATCTGCTTACTGGAATCATTGTATTTCGCGGCTACCAGAATACGGATAGAAAATACTCTTAAAGCATCTGAAACAGATAAGGTGCCTTCGGCTGAATCTTTTCTCCCATTAAACGGAAAGGTATCCGGACCTCTTTGACATTGAGCATTAATATTTATTCGACCGACCTGATTGGAGAATACATCAACCAACCTGCCAATGGTTTTTGAGTCATTACTAAATATACTTAGTTGTTGACCAAAATTGGAATTCACTACATAGTCAATAGCTTCTTGTTCATCATCATAAGGTACAATAGGAACTATTGGCCCAAATTGCTCCTCTGTGTATACCTTCATCTTCTCATTCACCGGATACAGAACAGCCGGAAAAAAGAAGGTTTCATTAGAGGCTCCTCCTCCTTCATTAATTATTGCAGCACCATGTTCCCCTGCATCTTCTACCAGATCATTTAGGTAATCTACCTTTCCTGGTTCAGGCAGTGGTGTTAAAGAGACACCATCCTCCCAAGGCAGTCCGGCTTTTAAAGCATTTACTCTTTCAATAAAACGTTGATTAAACTCTTCTACAATACTAGAATGAAGGAAAAGTATCTTCAGTGCCGTACATCTTTGCCCATTGAACGAGAGCGATCCTGCTATGCATTCATCAATGGCCACATCCATATCAGCATCTGGTAAAACTATAGCCGGATTCTTAGCATCTAACCCCAGAATAGAGCGCAATCGGTGCGGTTTCGGATGAAGTTTTTTGAGATCATTAGCTCCTTTATTTGTGCCTATAAATGCAAAAACATCCAGTTTACCCGAAGCCATCAATGCTCCTACCGTAGCACGGCCCCTTCCATAAATAATGTTAATTACTCCTGCAGGAAATGATTCCTGAAAGGCTTGTAACAATGGTTTAATAAGTAAAACTCCAAACTTAGCAGGTTTAAAAATCACAGTATTCCCCATGATCAAAGCTGGAATGAGTGTTGAAAAAGTCTCATTCAGTGGATAGTTATAGGGACCCATACATAATGCTACTCCTAAAGGCACACGTCTTATCTGCCCGATAACACCTTGCTCAACCTCAAAACCAGAAGAACGTCTGTCCAACTCCTTTAACCCTTTAACAGTGTCCTCTATGTAATCACAAGTTCTGTCGAATTCCTTTTCGGAGTCCTTTAAATTCTTACCTATCTCCCACATTAACAGGTTCACTACTTTACTACGCTTTTCTTTCATTTTAGACAAAAAGCGCTCGATGTATTCGATCCTACTCCCCACAGATAGTGTTGGCCAATAGCCATGACCCATGTCATAGGCAGCTACCGCAGCATCTAAAGCCTGCATAGATTCTTTCTCTGTAAGCAATGGCGTAGAACCTAAAACACGTTGTTTTAGCCCCTCTTTCTCCTTTACGAATATTGGGCTCATTACTTCGTTCAAAGGCCCATCCCATATTCGCATCTCTCCATTTATGAGATACTCTTTTTGAATGATATTTTTCGTAGGAATATATTCTTTAGGAATATCCTCTTCTGATTTAAAAATAGATTCTATCATAGTTATTCTTTTGACTCTTTTATAATAGCTACACCACTCGATGTTCCAAGTCGGTCAGCTCCCGATTTTATTAAATTAATAGCCTGTTCATAGCTCTTTATTCCACCCGAAGCTTTGATTCCCACACTTGATGGCAGCACGCTGCGCATTAATTTGACATGCTCCTCTTTGGCTCCTTCATTGGCAAAACCTGTTGAAGTTTTTACAAAATCTACCCCTGCGTCATTACACAATTTACAAGCATGTACAATTTCATCATCAGTTAGGTAGGCCGTTTCTATAATCACTTTTAAAATTTTATCCTCCTCATGAATGAGCTTGCTGCATTTGGCAAATTCAATTTTTGGCCAGGGCATTCCATCCTTAATAGCCGAAATATTCATTACCACATCCAGCTCATCTGCACCATCTCGCATAGCCAGTTTTATTTCTTCAATCTTGGTTTCAGTCATGTTATAACCTAAAGGAAAACCTATAACCGTAACCAGTTGAATGTCAGCTTCACCAATTTCTCTTTTAGCTCGCTTTACCCAAAATGGCGGTACGCAAACTCCCACAAACCCATTTTCTTTTGCCTCCATTACCAGTTTATCAATGTCCTTTCCGGTAACTGTAGGTTTGAGGTTGGTATGCTCAATGAAACGATTCAAATTTTTCATCAAAGCAATATACTAAATGTGATTGGTAAAAATTGACTAACGAATGTTAGTGAATTATCATTTTATTAATGCCAGAGGCTACATTCCTTGCAGAACTTACGCTTACCTACTTCCCGCTTCTTGGGCTTTCTTTTGTGACCAAAGTAAGACGGGTCCGAGTACTGGGGTTTGCTCATTAATCTTCTTTCCTTTCTATCAGCCTTGGCATTAGCTGCCATACGCTTATCAAACTCTTCGATCTTTCGATCCATTTTTTTGTTGAATACGGACTTAGCTGATTTCTTCCCTCTTTTTTTCATCGTCTTGCGCTGAATAGCACTCGGCTGTTCTTCTTCCACAGGCGCAAAAGAATTTTCTCCTTTAGACTTTTCAGAAGACTGACCAAAAGATGATACAGCTGCAAGAGTTAACAACAAGAAAGAAAGTATGAGTACTTTTTGCATAATGAAGTAACTCGAAATTAATCGAAATATTGCAAACAATTAAGGTTCAATTCTCATTCGTAAAAGAATTATCGGCTTTTGGCCTGCATCATGGTCTGTTGTCTTCGAAAAATCCATGGAGGTGTAGGTTCATCAATAGCCCAAAGCCCGGCATTTGACGACTGAGCGCTGGATTGAAGCGAAGCAGATTTATCTGTTGATTTGCGACTAGCCCAGGCTAAACCTTCTCTTAGCAGTTCTTCATGAAGCACCTTGCCATTTTTAAGCTTTATAATAGCCAACTTGTTACCAAGCCAATCTTTGCCGATTCGCTCTACTGTAACTTTCTTTTTCAAAATCATTTTTAGAGAAAATGCCTTGGCCTCTTCACCAAGTTCCTGACCTAGCTCCGGGCAATCTGCTTCGCCAAGCATGAATGTTGCCACTTCATCATATTCATCAATAATTTCGAAAGTATTCCCATCAATGACATTAACTACCTTCCCAGTAAAAACCTGAGCAAAGGTGATGGTAGATATTAGCAAAAAGGTGACCGTGAAAGCTCTTCTCATGTTACGTTAAGTTCTGGTCTTTAATACCAGACTAATGCAAAAGGAAAGTGGTCGATTTTATCTTATAATATTGTTTCCAAACTCATGTAAGATTTCAGACTACTTGACATAAAACTGAGCAAAGGTCGATCACTTACAATACTGACCTATAAAGTAATCTACCTTCTTATCACCAAGTGATTTGGCTTTTTTCCAATCTTCGCAAGCCCCGTTCTTATTTTCTAAGCGGTAATAAATATTACCTCGAACCTTATAATAGGTACCATTACTACCATCCAATTCAATAGCCTTATTAATTGGCTCTACTGCCCCTCCAATGTTTTCCTGAGAAACACGTGCATTTGCCAAACTATAATATGCCTCTGCATCATCAGGAGTCAATTTTATTACATGATTGTAATCGGTGATAGCTCCTTCCCAATCATCATTACCCTCTTTTAAATAAGCTCTGTTAAAATAAGCATCTGCATTATTTGGATCAGCCTTAATAGCATCATCGAGATCTAATAGCGCAGCACGTGTATTACCAATGTATAAGTTAGCTCTAGAACGGTCAATATAAATAGATGCATCTTTAACACCTGCCTTTACAGCTAAATCCAGATCTTTTATAGCATCTGTGTAATTCTCGGCTGCAATTAATGCTCGTGCCCGATGTTGATAGGTAGTACCATCTTTACGGCCAGATTCTACGGCTCGATCATAATAGGAAAGAGATCTTAGATACTCTTCCATCCCATAGTAAGACTCTGCAATGAAATAGATAACATCAGGATCAGCTTCCTCCGCCAACTTCTCCACTTTTACTAAATCGCGAACTGCTTCGTCATAGTTGCCCATTTGGTAAAGCGTTTCTCCCCTGTTTTGATAGGCCTTTGCATAATTTTCATCCGCATCAATAGCTTTCCCAAAGTCAGCTATTGCCACTCCAGTATTACCAAGTAACTGGTTTGCTTTGCCGCGATTATTATAAATAATGGGATCACTCATACCGTTATTAGTCGCTGCATCATAATCCGAAATTGCCTCCTTATAATTTTTTAATCTGAAATTGGCATTACCTCGATGGAAATAGGCCGAACCATAACCTCCATCAGCACTTACTGCACTACTCAATGCCGAAATGGCTCCATCATAATTCTTTTCTTCATATAAAGCATGTCCCAAATTATGAAAGGCCTTTACCTCTTTAACACCCATATCAACAGCTTTCTGAATATTACCTGCTGCTGCAGAATAATTTTCTAATCTATATTGAGCATCACCTAAGTGCCAAAAGGTTTGACCGTCACCAGCCTCCATATCAATAGCTTTTTGAAGGTTGGGAATAGCGGTTTCATAATCCTCTTTGATGTACTGTGCATTGCCAATACCATAAAAAAGTAATTTATCATTTGACCCCAACGATTGAGCTTGCTCTAAATCGGCTAAGGCACCGTCATAATCATTGGTCTTGAATTTTGATACTCCCAAGTACAGATATGTATCTTTATCTCCTTTTCCTGACGCGACAATCTTATTAAGGTCTCCAATAGCACCTTGAAAGTCATTCGTTTCGTACTTGGCGGCTCCCCTATTTTTTTGTGCTACCTGATAATCTGGCTTAATCTGCAGGGCTTTATCAAAATCTGCTATGGATTCTTGTATCTGTCCTAAAGTCATTTTGGCCTTACCACGATTGTTGTAAACCAGCTCATCATTGGCGCCAGCAGCAATGGCCAGATCATACGATTTAATTGCAGCTGCATAATCTTCGGTTCTATACTGCGCATTCCCAAGATTGTAATACACTTCTTGTCCATTCGCTCCTTTGCTGATGGCTTTATTCAAATTTTCGACCGCCTCAGCATAACTCTTAATCTCATAATGGCTCGTCCCGATTTTTGCGTACAAGTTAGCATTGTCTACTCCTGATACACTCGCGCGATTTAGGTCGGCCAATGCCATTGAGTATTCTTTTAGCTCAAACTTGGATAAGCCTCTTTTCTCATATATTTCAGCTGAGGTTTCACCCGCCTTTTCAGCTTTATCAAGATTCTCAGCTGCTTTTTTAAAGTCCTTTTCATCATACGCTATTAGCCCACTGTAAAGAAATACTTTACCATCACTGATGCCTGATGATAAAGCCTCATCAAGATAAGATTTGGCTTTTGTTTTATCACCTGTTTCATAATAGGCTAGCGCCAGCATTTTTATAACATCTCTGTTCTTACCTGCAGACTCTTTCGCTTTTTCCAGATCAGCAATGGCTCCATCAAAGTCTTTTAATTCATACTTAGAAGTTCCCCTATTAAGCAATGCACGTCCGTAATCAGACTTTATCGATAGGGATTGATCGAAATCAGCAATAGCTCCCTGATAATTCTTCAGCGTCATTTTAGCCTTACCACGATTATTCAATACTACGTGATCATCAGCCTTGATAGCCACCCCTTTGTCATATGTAGAAATAGCGTTCTGATAATCCTGATTTTTGAAATAGATATCACCAAGTAACCGATACACCTCATACTCCGAAGTACCCGAATTGGCGGCTTTCTTTAAATCCTCAAAAGCACCTTCATTATCACCGGTATTTGCTTTTGAGATCCCCCGGTAGGTATAAATTGTATTATTAGTAGTACCTCCTGAAACAGCGATATCTAAAAACTCAACGGCCTTTGCATAATTCTTAGTCTGGTAGGCTGAAATACCTGTCATCTCAGCAAGGGATGAGGAGGCTGTTCCATTATTAGTCGCTTTTAACAAGTAGCTATACGCTCCTTTAAAGTCATTAGCTTTATAAAGGGCCGTTCCTAATTTCTCATTAAGTTCTGGATTTTCTGAACCTCTTTGCAAGGCCGATTTCAAATCTTCAATAGAACCTTCCAAATCTCCGGTATTATACTTTGCTAAACCCAGGCGCTCATAAACGGTAGCATCTACCTTACCGGAGGTTTTAATTCTTTGATAGTCTTTTAAAACATTTGGCCAGTCTTTCAATGCGAAATAAGCTTCTGCCCTATTGGTGAGCGCTTTATCATAATCAGGTTTTATTTCAAGTGCTTTATTAAAATCTGTAACTGCTGGCTGAAACTGGTCTAAAAATAATTGTGCCTTCCCTCGATTGTTATAAACCACAGGGTCGTCAGCTTGCATAGCTAACGCATTATCATAAGCAGTGACAGCAAGGTGATATTCTTCTCTTTTAAATTCCAGATTTCCATAATAGAAAAAGGCATTATAGTCTTTAGCTCCCTTACTTATAGCTTGTTTGAGATCACCTTGAGCAGCCTCCTCATTTTTAAGTTCATAACGAGCCAGTCCACGATACAAATATGACTCCTGATTGTTATCACCTTTATTAATGGCCTCTGTTAAGGCTGTTTCTGTAGCAGTGTAATCGTCCGCCAAAAAATAAGACTTACCTAACTTGGATGGTAATGTCGCTTCTTCCACATTGGCTCGTGCTGCCTGATCGTAATATTGAGCTGCTTTTTTATAGTCTTCTTTCGCAAAGTAGGCCTCCCCAAGGTAATATTTCAGCATATCATTTTCACTTCCCCTCTTTAAAGCACTCTCCATACTTGGAATAGCTGCTTCATAGTTTGAAGAATTGTATTCCGCTGTCCCTTTGCTAGCATAGTTTTCAGCATCCACTTTCCCTTTTTTAATAAGGGCATCGTAATCCGCTGCTGCTTTATTCCAGGCCTTCAGTTCAAAATTTGCCACTGCCCTATTCTCTAATGCCTTATCATAGCTGGCATCTTTTTGTAATGCCTTATCATAATCTGTCACTGCAGCAGAAAAGTTATTGAGAGTAGCCTTTGCTTTACCGCGATTGTTAAACAATGCTGCTTCACTAAAACCAACACCTTCAGCTTGATCATAATACTTAATAGCATCCTGATAGCTCTCCAAACGGAATTTAGAATTAGCTAGGTTGTACAGTGCATCCGCATTTTTAAATCCAAGAGAAACGCCTTTCTCCAAGTCAGAGGATGCTCCCTGATAATCTTTTGACTGATATTTTATAAGCCCAAGATAGCCGAACAATTCAGCTGAATTTACTTTGGCTTTTGCGGCAGATTCAAAATCATCTTGCGCTTCATTGTACTTCTTCAAGTGGTAATTGGCCATGCCTCGTTTGACATACACCTCACTGTTATCAAACTTTGAATTGATTAACTGCGAGTAATCTAAAATAGCATTGCGATAATCTTCCTTATCTAATTTCTCATTGGCCTTTTGATACAGTTCAGCCATCTGATCAGCTTCTTGTGCTATGACAGATGCTGATATTAATAGTATAAATGAGAGTACGTAGAATGTGCTTTTCATCATTATCCGTGATTTTGAAGGGAAGTAAAGTTATTTAAAATATTGGAGTACGGGTACAAAGATTGTCATTCAAGTAGCCTTTTCTTATTAAATGATACAGATTAAAAAAAGAGCACCCGAATATGAGTGCTCTTTTTTAAACCTCTGCCTTCGCAGAATAATATAGTAGCCTTAGATATGTATCACCTCATCATAAGCTGCAGCAGCCGCTTCCATCACCGCTTCTGACATCGTAGGGTGTGGATGAACTGTTTTTATTATTTCATGCCCTGTAGTTTCCAGCTTTCTAGCAGCCACCACTTCAGCGATCATCTCTGTAACATTCGCTCCTATCATATGGGCTCCTAAAAACTCACCATACTTAGCATCGAAAATTACTTTTACGAAACCATCCTTCGCTCCTGCAGCACTAGCTTTTCCAGAGGCCGAAAATGGGAACTTACCTACTTTCACTTCATAGCCCGCTTCTTTAGCTTTTGCTTCTGTGTAACCTACAGATGCTATTTCAGGACTGCAGTAAGTACATCCTGGGATGTTATTGTAATCTAATGGGTCAGGATTCTCCCCTGCTATTTTCTCCACACAAATAATTCCTTCAGCCGAAGCAACGTGTGCCAAAGCTGGGCCATGAACAATATCACCTATTGCATAAACCCCAGATATATTGGTTTTGTAATAATCATCTACAATCACTTTACCTTTATCAGTAGCAACTCCAACATCTTCCAATCCGATATTTTCAAGATTAGTTGAAACTCCCACCGCAGAAAGAACTACATCACAATCGAGAACTTCATCACCTTTCTTAGTTTTCACAGTTACTTTACAACCTTTTCCTTTGGTATCTACTTTGGTTACCTCAGAGTTAGTCATAATGGTCATTCCAGCCTTCTTGAAGGTCCTCTCCAATTGTTTGGAAACATCTGCGTCTTCCACGGGAACGATACGATCCATAAACTCAACGATGGTCACTTCCGTACCCATAGCATTATAGAAATAGGCAAACTCAACACCTATAGCTCCGGAACCTACTATCACCATTTTCTTTGGTGCTTTATCCATCACCATAGCCTGACGATAGCCAATAATCTTTTTATTATCAATCGGCATAGTAGGTAATTCTCTGGATCTTCCTCCAGTAGCTATAATAATGTTATCTGCTGAATAAATCTCCGCTTTACCTTTATCATCCGTTACTTCTACTTTCTTCCCGGCCTTCAGTTTGCCATAGCCCATGATAACATCAATCTTGTTCTTCTTCATCAGAAATTGAACACCTTTACTCATGCCATCGGCTACTCCGCGACTTCTTTTTACAACTTCTGCAAAATCTACATCAGCGCCTTTGACCTTGATACCATAATCTTCTGCATGTTGGATATATTCAAACACATTGGCACTTTTCAATAAGGCTTTGGTTGGAATACATCCCCAGTTCAAACAAATACCACCAAGTGACTCTTTTTCAACCACAGCCACTTTTAAGCCTAACTGAGAAGCTCTGATAGCTGCTACATATCCACCGGGACCTGTTCCTACTACAATAAGATTATATGAATTTGCCATGCTTGTGTTTTTATGTTTTATTCCTTTTTAAGGATCGCAAATTTAGTCGAAATGGATTTAGAAAAAAACGTACTTTTCATACATTAGTAATTCTGATCACACCTGCTCTGTATGAAAGACCAAAAGTTACCCATTAAATATCCCATTCTGCATCAAGAAAGTAGGGAGATAAAGCGTATCAATTTTAAAAATGGAACTTCATATATTCTGGATGCTTTAAATGTGCAAAAGGGGTGGCTATACACTCTTAAGAGCCTCTTTTTAAACCCTGGGAACCTTATAAAATACTATTTAGGAGAAGGACGGTATTATACTACTTCGCCTTGGAAATTACTTTTTCTAACAACTGCCATTTCATTATTTTTTTTAATTCAATTTGATTTAAACAGCCTCTTTACAAGCCAATTTATCGAAGGTATGAATGAATCTGGTGCTGGTATAGAGAAGATTGATACAGAAATATTCGCTTACTTCAACGATTATTATAACATCATCCTTTGGTCTTCAATTCCTGTATTTGCACTCGCATTTTTTCTAATATTAAGGAGATCATTTAATTATTTTGAGCATGTTATAATTTATACATACTACCTAGTGATCAGTAATATTTTCTTTATAGTATTATTGCCGGTCTTTGCATTCACTAATTGGGGTTTTGAAACATATTTTGTAATTGCTCACTTCTATCTTGTGTACACCTACAAGAGAGCTCTCGATCTATCCAAATGGCATCACTACTTAAAATTATTTTTAGCTGTTGTTCTTTCTTACATACTCTATTTCATTGTATTAGCAGTTAGTGTAGTGACCTTCATAATGAATTATATAGCCTAGCTTTAAGTTTTAGATCGTGATGTATATTCTAATTTTGACTAAAGCTTGCTTTTAAGTTTATTTGAGCTTTCATAGCAATTTTATTGGATATTATAAATGCTGTGTTAATAAACTATTCGACTAAAATTAAATTGATAATAATCTCATACAAAAGATGAAACTACTAGAAGGAAAAACGGCATTAATCACCGGTGCATCAAAAGGAATAGGCCGGGCAATCGCTCAAAAGTTTGCTGAACAAGGAGCGAATGTAGCTTTCACGTACTTATCAAGTGTTGAAAAAGGTGAGGCTCTGGAAAAAGAGCTGTCCGCTGCCGGTATTAAATCTAAAGGTTACAGATCAGATGCTTCAAATTTTGCTGCTGCTGATCAATTGATTCAAGATGTAGTCGCTGACTTTGGTTCACTTGATATTTTGATCAACAACGCTGGGATCACAAAAGATAACCTTCTATTGAGATTAAATGAATCTGATTGGGATGATGTCATCAATATCAACTTAAAGTCGTGTTTCAATACAGTAAAAGCTGCTACCAAAACGATGATGAAACAACGTGCCGGGTCTATCATTAATATGACTTCTGTAGTAGGGCTGAAAGGAAATGCGGGGCAAGCAAACTATGCAGCATCAAAAGCTGGTATTCTAGGTTTTACCAAATCTGTAGCGCTGGAGTTAGGATCACGGGGCATTCGATCCAACGCCATTGCTCCCGGTTTTATCGAAACAGAAATGACAGAAGTCCTGGATGAAAAAACTGTTCAAGGCTGGAGAGATGCTATTCCATTAAGAAGAGGAGGAAGTCCTGAGGATGTAGCCAACGCCTGTGTATTCCTTGGCTCCGATATGTCAGCCTATATCACGGGACAAACTATCCAGGTTGATGGCGGGATGTTGACATAAATGAGAATGAAAAATCTATTAAAATTTCACTTAATATTCTTTTTCCTTATTTATCGAAACATTTGTTTCGCTCAGTATGGGTATGCAATTACTACAAATAATGATACGATAAAAGGTTATGTAAAATATCAAAGAAATTACTCAGATAAGCACCTTGAGGTGGAGGTTTGGGAAACCAAAAGAGACAAAAATCCAAAACGTCATCCATTGAATAAAATCAAAGAATATACCTTAAAGAAGGATACCATTCGGATACTTCGCAATTGTGAGATAGACTTTGGTAATAAAATAATTCAGTATGATAAAATAGAACTCAAGTTAGAGGCAGATGGTGCAATTACATTATATTCCAATACTATAAACTCTGCCGCTCAATATGGAGGCCTAAATTCATCTAAAACTTATTTTATTGAAGATAATTATGATGTAATTCGCTTAATAAGATCTAACAACATAAAAAAAGATATAGACCAATTCTTTGACTTTGAAAAGTATAGAGCCTATTTAAGAGCAAAAAAATTCAGATATAGTGATCTAAAAACTCTTGTGAAGTACTATAACCTACACAATTAATAGTTCTCGCTTTATTCGGTTAGTCTCACACCCTACCCTTTACAATTAATACATATTTTACAGATGCATGCAAAACTCAGATTTCAAACTAAATTTGGAATGACGAGTGCTTTTTTAATTGAAAGCCTTATTTCTTTCTGGTTATTATTTCACTGCCAGACTGGAAAATCGTAAGAGATTGCTCTCCAAATTCAATTTCCACATCCATTATTTCCAGAAAAAATCGAGTAGTAGATTTTGGTAATATTTTAAAAGCTGGTTGTCCTTCAATTTGAGTAAAATAGTCGCCTTTTTCTTCCCAGACTTTTACCCATTTGCCACTCATTTCATATTCACCTGCGTAGCTTTTAAAAAATTTGCTATTGAACTTAATGGATTTGCGCTCTTCCATCTTATTCACCTTCGCCTCACTTCCATTTTGTTTATGAATGGCATAACCTACACGACCCTTATTGTTCAGTTTGAATTCGATTTGGGCCTGAACAATTTTCCAAAAAAACATATGGTCGCCTTTAGGGAAAATTTCAAACTTCTGTTGTCCTGTTAATTGTGCATATAAGCGGCCTTCCTCTTGAGTAACTGTTAATATAGCTCCCCCGGGATAGCTGTATTGACCTTCATAGAGTGAAAACTTAGATTTATCGACATCTAACTCTTGTTCAAATTCAAAGTCCCCTCTGAAAAAATAGTTGCTCATGAGGTTCGATACTGTGGCTGGCACAGCTTTAAAGACCGGAGAAGCATTACTCAAAACACATATTGACGCATTCAATTCTGGGTAATAAGTCAAGTATGACAAAAACCCATGAAGGCCTCCGCTGTGCAGGTATTTTTTCTGACCTCGTTGTTCATCAACGGCCCATCCATAACCATATGGATGGTTAGTGCCGTCATTTAACTCCACAGGCTCCAGTGCTTTTCCAAGTAATTTTTGTTCAATAATTTTTCCTGAAAAAACAGCGTCATTCCATGTAATCAAATCTTCACAAGTCGAATAAATATTCCCGGCTCCTCCTGCCCAAGTCATCTGCCAGTCCAACACCTTTTTTACCTTACCATCCATCAAACCATAGCCAATGGCTTCGTTGATGTATTTATCCTCATTAGCATAAACCCCCGAGCGTTCCATGCCAGTTGTTTGAAAAATGTTTTCACTTAAATATTCAGAATAATTTTTACCAGATACCTTCTCAATGATGTAACCCAGAAGGAAATACCCAGAATTGTTGTACTTCCACTGATCGCCAGGCTCAAACTCGTATCCTAATCCCTTAATCTCTTTAACAAGTTCGAGTATTTTAGTTGGCTTTTCTACTTTCTCCAAAAACCCTTGCTGATCTGTATAACTCTTGATGCCACTGGTATGAGTAAGCAAATGATGGATTGTAACACTTTCTCCTTTTGGAAAATCTGCAATGAATTTATCCAACGTATCATCAAGCTTTATCTTTCCTTCTTCAACAAGTTTCAAAATAGCTACAGCTGTAAATTGTTTGGTTACGGAACCAATTCGAAAGATGGTATTTTCATCCACTGTTTTTTTTGGAGCCGCTTTTCCCTGAACCTTTTCATATAAGATCTCATCACCCTTTTTTATGAGCACTGAAATGGCGTGCTCATTGTTGGGTATTAAATAATTGATAAGGCTATCTGCACTCTTTGTAGCAGATTGTGAAAATGCCTGTTGACCCAGCAACAGAATTGCGGCAGCTAAGGTGAATTTCATAGATGAATGTAATTTGCTCCACCAAATATAACGAGAGCAAACAAAGGTCGACCATGGATAGTTTATTTATTACCTTTAACCTATGCGGTTAATCTCACACCCTATCCTTTGCAATTATTATCTGACTTACAGATGCAATGCAAAGTGCGGGTTTTGTGACATCTGGGAAAGACCATCTCCCTACATAACACTGGATAACTACCGAGAGAATCTCCTGCATTTAAAAAGACTTGGAGTCAAAGTTATTGACCTAACAGGAGGAGAACCTCTTCTTCACCGCGAGGTGGACAAGTTGCTTCAAATAGCCAAAAACCTAGGCTTTATAACTACCCTAACGACTAATGGATTGCTCTATCCAAAATGGTCTGAGAAAATTAAGGGACTGGTGGATATGCTGCATTTTTCGTTAGACTCCCCACATAAGGAAGCTCATAATATCTCCCGTGGGGTGAATTGTTTTGACCATGTAGTGGAGTCTATCGAAATCGCTAAAAGTCTTGGAGAACGGCCTGATATTATCTTTACAGTATTCGAAAAAAATGTTCATGAAATTGAAGAGATCTATCGCTCCATTTGCGGACTTAATGAACTGTTATTAATTCTAAACCCTGTTTTTGATTACAATAGTGTAGAGACTGGAAACTCACTTTCTGATGACACCCTGAAAAAAATTTCTAAATGGGGTAAAAAGAAAAATGTTTATTTGAATGAAGGATTTATTAGTCTTCGGAAAGACGGTGGTAATCATGTCACTGATCCGGTATGCAAAGCAGCAAGTAGTACCATAGTTATTTCCCCGGAAAATGAACTAGTACTTCCCTGCTATCATTTAGGAGTTAAAAACTTCAAAATAAATAATGACCTGACAGCACTTTATCGATCCGAAGAAGTTCAAAAACTCGTGTCATTGGAAGGTCGATTGCCTGAGTGTGAAGGCTGTACTATCAATTGCTATATGCAACCTTCCTTTGCTGTGGAAGTCAATAAATACTTTTGGAAAGCACTTCCTAGTACAATTAAATACAACCGCATCAAGGGTACCTGGAAAGCCTTGATATCATAGTCAATGGATGCATTCCGGTATCCCTATCAACAAATACAGTTATTGTCTTTCACTTGCATTACTCTTTACAATTGAGCAGCTTGCCAAACTATGGAACAAAGTATAGTGACGGCAGTATTTCTCCCCGTTGCCTTGGGAATCATCATGCTAGGGATGGGCATGACACTTACACTTAGTGATTTTAAACGAATAGCCTTATTCCCAAAGGCGGCCATAATCGGACTAACAAGCCAGTTAATTATTCTGCCTATACTTGGATTTAGCCTTGCAGCTCTTTTATTTGATATTCCTGAATTGGCCGTTGGGTTCATTCTTATTTCCCTATGTCCGGGAGGAGCTACCTCTAATATCATTTCACATCTTGCCAAGGCCGATTTAGCACTTTCTATTAGTCTTACAGCAGTAAGTAGTGTTGTCACTAATTTTACAATTCCTATTTTACTGAATATTGCTCTATTCAACTATATGGGTGGGGAGCAAGCCATTCAATTGCCAATTATAAAAACCTTTATTCAAATTTTTGGTGTAACTGTTTTACCCGTGACTATAGGAATGATAATCAAGAATCGCTTCCCTGATTTTGCCCTTAAGTCGCAAAAAACAATGAATATAGTATCAACCGTTTTCTTCGTAATTATATTGCTTGCAGCAATTCTAAAAGAACGCGCTAACATTATCCCTTATTTTCAGGAAGCAGGAGTCGCAGCCATAATGTTGAATTTGAGTGGGGTATTCATTGGCTATCAATTGGCAAGACTGTTCAGTTTAAGTTCAAAACAACGCTCTGCTATCTCCATTGAAACCGGTATTCAAAATGGCACGCTGGCCATTACTTTAGCGCTTAGCCCGGCAATATTAAACAACACACAAATGGCAGTTCCTCCAGCTATTTATAGCTTAATTATGTTTGTCACTGCCATTGTTATGATTTTGTATTTCAAAAGGAAAAATGCCCGGGAAGTAGTTTAACCTAACAAGCATTAACCATTTACATCATTTTATTGGCATTTATAAGTTTGTCGAAGTACATTGAAGCTTCTAATATATCAGCCTATGAGACTCTCAGCATTTCTTATTTTCCTAGTAATTTCCTTTTCCTCTTTCGCGCAAAACAAAATCCTGCTGCATGATGATTTTGATAAATGGAAAACAATTAAAGAAAGCAAATTATCCCCCAATGGTGAATTTATAGTTTACGAAGTAGCTCCCGGAAAGGGAGACGGCACACTACATATTGCTTCAAAGTCAGGAAAAGAATTAATTCAAATTCCAAGAGGTGAAAAGTCAAGTATTACATGGGATTCGAAATTTGTCATCTTTCAAATAAAGCCTCAATACGAGAGTATTATAGCCCTACGCAGAAAGAAGACCGATGATGATAAGCTACCAAAAGACTCCCTTGGTATTTACAATGTCGCAAACAATAAACTAGAAAAAATAGCTCGTGTAAAAGGCTACGTCATACCTAAAGAATCTGAAAACCTTCTCACTTACACACTGGAAGAGCCGTTACCTGAAAAAGTTGAAAAGGATACCACTGAAGCAGATTCAATAAAGCAAGAAAAGCCCAAGTCTGCTAAATCGGTAAACAAAGAAAATGGCTATCATATAGTCATAAGAAATTTAGCAAATGCCAATCAGGATACCATTTTTTATGCAACGGACTATAAGTTAGCCAAGCGAAGTGATAAATTGATTTATCATACTTCTGGAAAAGACTCCACGGTTAAAGAAGGCATTTATTACTACAATCCAGCTAGCCAAGAGCATAAACCTCTGACCAGATCGAAAGGTAAATTTAAACAGTTAACCCTGTCAGAAGATGGGCTGCAAGCGGCCTTTTTGAGCGATCTGGATACAACGAAAGCTTTGATTCGCGATTATCAACTGCGTTATTGGAATGCCGGAAAAGATTCCGCTGTCGTTATTGCTCATCAATCAACAAGAGGTATCCCGGAAAAGTGGTTGGTGAATAAAAATGGAAAGGTACACTTCTCACAAAGTGGATCGAGATTATTCTTTGGCACTTACCCGGAACCTTTAGTTCAAGATACAACGCTCTTACCGGAAGAAATAATACATGTTGAGATATGGAATTATCAAAATGGGCGACTCCATACTCAGCAGAATATCGAAGCCGATGATGATAAGAAAAAAGCTTATTCAGCTTATTTTGATACGTTGGATGAGAATGTAATACAGTTAGAGAATTTACAAGTGCCTGAAATTCGATTAACCAACCATGGCGATTCTGAGTATGCCATAGGCATATCGAACTTGCCTTATCAGAAGTACATTTCTTGGGAAGGATTTCCAATGCGCAATGACTATTACTCAGTAAATACTAAGACTGGAAAAGCCACACTGGCTATTGAAGACCTGCGAGGAAGTGGAGATATTTCTGCAGATGGAAATTACCTGTATTGGTATAATGCTGAGGATACAACCTGGTATAGTTATGACAATGATTCAAAAAATACTTATGCCCTTACAAAATCTATAGTTACTTCACTAGCTGATGAGGAAAATGATCAACCAAATTATCCTTTTCAATACGGAACCGCAGGGTGGACAGAAGGTGATCAGCACTTCCTTGTTTACGACCGGTTTGATATCTGGAAACTGGATCCTACTAATAAAATAGCTCCTGTGAATATTACCAATGGTAGGACTTCACAAACTCAATATAGAGTTCAGGACCTTGACAAAGAAGAGGCTGCGCTGAACGCTGATGTAATGATCTTACATACCTTCAAAGAAGGTAATAAAAATGAAGGTTATGCGCTGATGAAAAATTTTGGTGCCCCAAAGCAAATGATTGATGAACCTGCTCGATTCACCCTGTTAAATAAGGCTGAAAAGGCAAACACTATTACCTTTCAAAAAGGAAATCATAACTCTTACTATGATATCTCGGCTACCGATTTATCCCTTAAAAAAGTGGTCAAAATAAGTGAGGTTAACCCACAACAGGCAGCATATGCTTGGGGTACCGTAGAGTTAGTCAGCTGGACTTCATTGGATGGTATCCCATTAACAGGGAAACTTTACAAACCAGCTAATTTCGATCCGAATAAGAAGTATCCTATGATTGTAAACTTCTACGAAACCCATTCTGATGACCTTCATAGACATTGGGGTGTTTTTCCTAGTAGGTCTACCGTAAATGCTGCTTTCTACTCCAACAGAGGGTACCTGGTGTTTAATCCTGATGTGGTTTATAAGGAAGGCTATCCAGGGGAAAGTGCTTATAACTGTGTAGTCTCAGGCACCACTGCTTTAATCGAAAAAGGTTTTGTAGACAAAGACAAAATAGGCCTTCAGGGGCATAGCTGGGGCGGATATCAGATTGCTTACTTAATTACAAAGACAGATCTATTTGCTTGTGCTGAAGCCGGAGCGGTGGTCTCTAACATGATCAGTGCTTATGGTGGAATTCGCTGGTGGACTGGACTAAGTCGTATGTTCCAGTACGAGCATACGCAAAGTAGAATAGGAGGCACACTCTGGGAGTACCCAAATCGATACATTGAAAACTCACCCATCTTTTATGCAGATAAAGTCAATACTCCTTTACTCATGATGCACAATGATGCTGATGGTCATGTACCATGGTATCAAGGAATAGAATATTATGTATCGTTGAGAAGGTTAGGAAAACCTGTCTGGATGTTAAATTATAATGGCGAGCCGCATTGGCCAACTAAATGGGAGAACATTCGGGATTTCAACATTCGCATGAATCAATTTTTTGATCATTACTTAAAAGATGCACCTATGCCCGAATGGATGAAGAAGGGTGTTCCTGCAGTTGAGAAAGGAATAAATAAAGGGCTGGGACTGGTTAAGGAATAGTACTTCTCTAAAACAGGAATGGAATCTTTTCAACTTTTCATAAAAAAAGTCTTATTAACATTTAGTATGACTTCATGTGGCTTATTGGGCTTATACAATGATGAAATTCGTTATCTGAATGATGATGAAAAAAGAGAGTTTTTTGAAAAGGTAAACCATACTAGTATTGCTTTGCTCAATGATTCCATTCAAAAGAGACTATCCGAAGCAAAAGACTTTTTACCCAAAAATTTGAACGAGCATACACTCTTTGTAGAAAATTACAACCAAAAGCAATTCACTGAATTATTATCAGTTAGATTTCATCAAAATTCCAATTCGGAGTTTCAAGAAAAATTTCATGACAAGCGAATTAAGCAACTCATTAGAAAATATAAATACTCAATAAAATATACGGATTCAAACGATATTAGAAATTTAGATGAATCAAAACACCTCTACATACTTAAGACTAAATCATTATTACTTCCATATAATGAAGAAGAGTTAAATGTACGTGAGGACAGATCTGTTGCAGGCTGGGCAGCGAAGCTGGTATACTATATCTATGACCAATCAGAAGACAAATTCTATAAACCCTTACCTAAAATCAAATATCTGTACAAAAATGAAGACCCTTGATTATAAATTTGTGAAATGTTCAATTTTCATAGTAATGGTTCTATTATCCTGTACTACCAAAGTTGAAGTAGAAGAGGCTCCTTCCGAAGAAGAAATCAATCAGGTAATGGACTCCTGGCATCAGGCTGCATCCAATGCCGATTTCGAAGAGTATTTTGGATATTTCGAATCGGATAGCTCCATATTTATGGGCACTGATGCCACCGAGCGTTGGACTGTAGCTGAATTCAAACCCTGGAGCAAGCCCTATTTTGATAGAGGTAAAGCCTGGAGTTTTACTGCAACAAAAAGATTTATTTATTTCTCATCAGACGGCAAGACAGCTTGGTTTGATGAAGAACTTAATACTCCCAATCTCGGCCCCTCAAGAGGAACAGGTGTGCTCAATAAGACCGTAACAGGCTGGAAAATAGCTCATTACAATTTGACTATACCAATTCCAAATGAGCTGATCGATGAGTTTATTCCTGCGATCGATAGTGTGTTAAACGACTAAGTCGGCCTAAAGACAAACTCACTACTTTATAAAAATTTCATTCCAAAATTTGGAAACATAAAAATCCGTCACTACGTTTGATCCATCAATTCGATTCTCTATCTCGAGAATTCGATTTATAAAGAAGCGTGGAGAGACAGGCTCAGAGAAGCGCTAGCAACCATCAGTCCGTCAGTTGACGGATAGAAAGGTGCTAAATCCTGATCCCAGGAATGTTTGCCAGGTGGCAAAATTGGGAGAATATAAATTGATAAAAATGAAAAGATCAATTCAACACCAAACAGGATTACTTGCCACATTTCAGAGAAGTCTCAATTCTTTGATGCAATCTCCTATTTCAATTATTACTAACAGCTGTTGCTGTTGTTGTTGTTGCTGCTAAGCGACTACCGAAATCTTTTTTTGGTATCGAGCTTAATACTCTCCTGACGAGATCGGGTAATGGTATATCCATTTCCTAACCTCCTCGGCCTGAAAGCTCTTTATCACTTTCCCACAACAAAAATTTAAATAAACATGTCAGAGACATTAAACTTCTCGGTGCGCTCAAGGAGTGAATCACCGGCAAAAACATCAATTAACGTAAGAGATTTCAATCTTACTGTAGACGAACCAACAAATCTAGGAGGCACTGATGAGGCTCCAAATCCAGTAGAATATATCCTGGCAGGTTATGCAGGCTGCATCAATGTAGTAGCCCACATCGTTGCGAAAGAGCAAAATATAAAACTCAAAGACCTTGAGATTGATATAGACGGCAACCTTGATCCCGCCAGGTTGTTTGGTACTTCATTTACGGAGCGCGCAGGATACAAAAACATCAATGTGAGTTTGAGAACAAGCTCTAAACTCAGCAAAGGGCAACGCGTAAAGTGGCTCAAAGAAGTCGAATACCGATGCCCTGTAAACGATAACCTTAGTAATAAGACACCCATAAAATTTTCATTAAACACTAAAAATTAGAAACCATGTCAACATCATTAAAATTTGAAACATTACAGCTACATGCAGGCTATGAAGATGTCGAAGAAACAAGCAGAGCACGTGCCGTACCTCTTTATCAAACTACTTCCTTTACTTTCAAGAACGCAGAACACGGAGCCAATCTTTTTGCCTTAAAAGAATTTGGCAACATCTACACACGCATTATGAACCCTACTACTGATGTGTTTGAGAAACGTATTGCAGCTTTGGAAGGGGGCGTAGCTGCATTAGCAGTAGGATCAGGACAAGCTGCTCAATTTATTGCTTTGAATAACATCCTTAGAAATGGAGATAACTTCGTTTCTACGTCATTTTTATATGGCGGTTCATACAACCAATTCAAAGTTGCCTTTAAGCGGTTAGGAATTGAAGCTCGATTTGCAGAAAGTGATAAAGTCGAGCATTTCGCTAAGTTAATTGATGAGAATACTAAGGCGCTCTACCTCGAGACTATTGGAAACCCAGGCTTCAATGTGCCTGATTTTGAAGCGCTGGCCGAGTTAGCCAATTCACATGATATCCCATTAATAGTTGATAATACTTTTGGGGCTGGTGGTTATTTATTTCGACCATTAGAACATGGCGCATCAGTGGTTACTGCTTCTGCTACCAAATGGATAGGTGGTCATGGTACTTCAATTGGTGGGGTTATTATAGATGGAGGTAACTTTAACTGGGGCAATGGTAAGTTTCCTGATTTCACAGAACCTTCAGAAGGTTATCACGGTCTGAAGTTCTGGGATACCTTCGGTTTTGATAATCCATTAGGACTACCCAATATCGCTTTTTCAATAAGAGCACGTGTGGAAGGGCTACGAGATTTCGGGCCTGCACTAAGTCCATTTAATTCTTTCCTTCTATTACAAGGGTTAGAGACCTTGTCACTTCGTGTTCAACGTACGGTAGATAATGCATTGGCATTAGCCGAATGGCTTGACGAGCATCCATTAGTAGAGTCAGTCAATTACCCTGGATTGAAAACCAGCAGTTATCATGAATTGGCTAAAAAATATCTCAAAAATGGTTTTGGAGGCGTGCTTTCCTTTGTTATCAAAGGAGGTAAAGAACAAGCTTCAGGATTTATTGATAATCTGAAACTGGTAAGTCATTTGGCTAATGTTGGTGATGCCAAGACTTTGATTATTCAGCCTTCGGCCACTACACACCAGCAGTTGAGTGAGGAAGAACAACTAGCCTCCGGTGTATTGCCAAATCTGTTAAGAATTTCTCTAGGAATAGAACACATAGACGATATAAAAAATGATCTCGCTAATGCCTTCAGTAAAATTGAAAGTCCGGAACACGCAAAAGTCTAAGGTTGAGTTTTTTAGTTATGATCAGACGTTCGGGTTAGAGAATGGAAGTATTCTCCCCGAACTGAAGATCGCTTACACTACTCACGGCAAGCTTAATGATGCCAAGGATAACGTGGTATGGGTGTTTCATGCTTTAACCGCTAATGCTGATCCCACAGAATGGTGGTCAGGCTTAATTGGGGAAAATAAAACCATCGACACTACTAAGTATTTTGTTGTTTGTGCCAACATGATCGGTTCATGCTATGGTAGTACTGGCCCTGACTCTCATCCTTCAACTAGTGAAGAGAAATATGGTATCGAATTCCCTTTAGTGACTATAAAAGATATGGTCAAAGCTCATGAATTGCTTCGTGACCACCTGGGAATTGATAAAATCCATTTGGGAATTGGCGGCTCTATGGGTGGACAACAATTATTAGAATGGGCCATCTCTGCCCCTGAGCTTTTCGATCATGTCTGTGCCATAGCGACTAATGCTCATCATTCTGCCTGGGGCATAGCCTTTAACGCTGCTCAACGAATAGCCATGGAAGCTGATCCTACCTTGAATTATAAATATGAAGGAGCGGGAGAGAAAGGCCTGAAAGCAGCCCGTGCTATTGCCATGCTTTCTTATAGAAACCAGAACACCTATCGGAAAACACAAAGCGATTTCGAAGATAAACTGGAGGGCTTCAAGGCAGATACTTACCAGCACTATCAGGGCGAAAAACTAACCAAACGCTTTAGCCCACACTCCTATTGGACACTGAGCAAAGCCATGGATAGCCACAATGTGGGCCGTGGAAGAAAGTCAACCCGTAACGCTTTGAAAAAGATAAAAGCCAGATCATTGGTCATTGGTATCAAAAGCGACATTTTATTTCCATTTGCTGAACAACGCTTTATCGCTAAAAATATCCCTGAAGCAGAATTTAAACTCATAGACTCCATTTATGGGCATGATGGTTTTTTGATTGAGGAAGAACAGATAGGAAGAGAACTTAAAACATTTTTAAAATGAAAAAGAAAAAAATTGGGCTTTTCGGCTTCGGCTGTGTTGGGCAAGGCCTTTATAATATATTAAGAGACCAAGACAGCAAGGCTGAAATTATTAAGATTGCCGTAAAGGATAAACTGAAGAAGCGCGAAGCTGATGCTGGTTTATTCGTTTATGATGCAGATGATATTTTAAATGATGATCAGATTGACATTATTGTAGAATTGATTGATGATCCTTCAGCCGCATTTGATGTAGTAAAGCGGGCACTAAGTAAAAAGATCCCAGTAGTCTCAGCCAACAAGAAAATGATTGCAGAAAACCTGGAAGTACTTATCGGTTTACAAAAACAATACGACACTCCTCTTCTATATGAAGGAGCTGTTTGCGGAAGCATACCTGTTCTTCAATCATTAGAAAACTATTACTCATTTGACATTATTAAATCAATCAGTGGAATTTTTAATGGCTCTTCTAACTACATTCTATCAAAGATATTTAATGATCGTCTGAATTATCATAACGCACTAAAGCAAGCTCAAGAATTGGGCTTTGCAGAAACGGATCCGACTTTGGATGTTGGGGGTTTCGATCCGAAATTTAAGCTGAGCATTTTAACACAACATGCTTTTGGTAAATATGTAAATCCTGAGTTAGCGGTAAACTTGGGCATTGATCAAATACGCCAAAGTGATATTGATTTTGCTTTAGAAAATGAGCTTAAAATCAAGCTGGTCGCAAGTGCATCGAATCACGATGAGCAACTATCACTGCTCGTAGCACCACAATTCGTTAACAAGAATGACAGGCTTTATTCTGTGGAAGATGAAAACAATGCGGTTATTATAGATAGTGCCTTTGCTGGAGAGCAGGTACTTATTGGAAAAGGAGCCGGAAGCCTACCGACAGGCCTGGCTGTTTATGCTGATCTGGAAAATATTATTTCTGGAATAGATTATGACCACCCAAATCCCGAAACAGTTTTAGAGTTACCAGATGAGTTTATAGATATCTACATACAATATAAGGAGTCACATTTTGTGACTAGCGTTATGTCAGAAATCTATGAGCAATTCGTAGGTAAGGAAAAATCTTATGCCATTGGTAAGATCTCACTACAAAAGCTTAAAACTATTATCCATTTGGAAGATATATCCTTGCTCACTTTATCTGCTAATGCTAAAGTGCAATTAGTAACTAAACTCACATACAACTATGTCTAGGTAACAATTTTTTTAATGGGCTATTTTAACTAAATTCAATGCCCCAAATAATTATTTATGATAACACTTGCAGTAGCTTTTATATTCCTGATTGGGTTAGTAGAAGACAAACCTGTAATGTTGAAATGGGAAGATCAACGAAATATTCAATGGTCTGACTTTAAAGCAAAGCCTAACGTTAATAGCCCTTATGATGCACAGGTATATTCAGGTATGCAATATTCCCTTTCATATCGTTTTGAAGGGCCCAAATCTGAGCTTTCATTTGATGTATATTCTTTTTTTAACCCCGAAATGTCTTGGAGTAAGGTCGAGAAAAGATCAGACTACTTACTCAAGCATGAACAATTACATTTTGATATTAGCGAACTGTATGCCAGAAAGCTGAGACAGGCATTAACAGAATATAAACCTTCCAAAGATCCCAGGAAGGATGTCGAAAAAATGTTCGACAAATTTAACAATGAGCGAAAGCAGTTACAAAGTAAGTACGATCGAGAAACTGATCATTCAAAAAATAAGGCAGAGCAAGAAAAGTGGGATACCTTTATTATATCGGAATTGAATAACTACAAAGCTTTTCAATGATCACTCACCCTGATTATTTTAACTCTCTCCGTATAGTTTTAAAACAATTCCTCAATATATTTGTAGTCCTTTTAATAAAGAACTTTTTAATCAGGAAGAAATCAAAATAGATACATGAGCACGGTCATTATAACTTCCATCGTAGCATTTACAGCAATTATTCTACTACTGGTTTTCATTTTGCTTTTTGCACAATCAAAATTGGTACAATCAGGTCCCGTTAACATTGTAATCAATGGTGATACTGAAAACCCGATTGTAACCACTGCAGGGTCTACCCTTTTATCTACTCTTTCGGCACAAAAAATATTCTTACCATCCGCTTGTGGCGGTGGTGGAACATGTGCCATGTGTAAGTGTGTGGTTGAGGATGGTGGTGGAGATGTGCTTCCTACTGAAGTAGGTCACCTCAGTAGAGCAGAACAAAAAGAAAATGTAAGACTTACTTGCCAGGTTAAGGTAAAAGAGGATATGAATATTCGTATCCCTGAAGAAATATTTGGAATTAAGAAGTGGGAATGCGAAGTGGTCTCTAACTACAACGTATCTACTTTCATCAAGGAGTTTGTTATGAAACTTCCTGAAGGTGAAACTTTAGAGTTTGAAGCAGGTGGATATGTGCAGATTGATGTTCCTGTAATTGAAGTCGATTTTAAAGGAATGGATATTACCCCTAAGCCCGAGCTTGGTCACCCTGACGATGTCTTTCAGGCAGATTGGGATAATTTCAAATTATGGGATCTGACGATGAAGAACGATGAAGAAATCTTCAGAGCTTATTCAATGGCCAACCACCCCGCTGAAGGAAATATCGTGATGCTGAACATACGTATTGCTACTCCGCCATGGGATAGAGATGCAGGCAAATGGATGGATGTTAATCCAGGTATTTGTTCGTCTTATGTCTTCTCAAGAGTACCTGGTGATAAAGTAACGATTTCAGGTCCTTACGGAGAATTTGCGATTAACCCTACGGAACGTGAGATGGTATACATTGGTGGTGGTGCTGGAATGGCTCCTTTGAGAGCACAGATATTCCACCTTTTTCATACGGAAAAGACAGATAGGAAAGTTTCCTACTGGTATGGAGGTAGATCTAAAAAGGAATTATTCTATACCAACCATTTTAGAAAAATAGAAGAAGAGTTTCCTAACTTTCAATTTAATATCGCTCTTTCAGAGCCTCTTGAAGATGATAATTGGAAAGAAAAGAAGTCATTGGAAGACAAAGAAGCTGATGGCTATTTAGGCTTCATTCATAAAGCATTATATGATAACTATTTGAAAGATCACCCAGATCCGGAAGAGGTAGAGTATTACTTATGCGGCCCTCCTTTGATGAACGCAGCAGTATTACAAATGCTTGATGAAATGGGTATTCCACCTGAAAATATCAGATTTGATGATTTTGGTGGTTAGCCAATAAAAGATCACTTTGAAAACCCTAATCTTAGTATTGTCAAGATTAGGGTTTTTTGTTTTTATATTGCTTTAGCAAAAGTGTATTTTAGAATCAGCTATGGATCTAAAAATATTTTTCTCTCCTCTTGACGAAGAACTCTTCGTTCATGTCAGAAGCTCAACAAGTTTTCTTAAAAACATCAATGCCAATATCGATAAACTGCCTTCTTATGAAGGAGCAGATGTAGCCATCATTGGTGTGCAGGAAGAAAAAGGTACACTTACCAATAAAGGAACATCAAAAGCGGCTGATGAGGTTCGCAAAAAGCTTTATCAGCTTAAGAAAGGTACGGGGAAATATAAGATAGTTGATCTGGGAAATCTTAGAAATGGGATGGATCTGGACGAAACTAATGGTCGCTTAAGTGAAGTATGCAGCACTCTGATTCAACACAATGTGCTTCCAATAATTATTGGAGGCTCCCATGACCTGGACATTGGCCAGTATAAAGCCTATGAGGGTATGGAAAAGCTAATCAGCTTGCTAAACATTGATGCTTTTTTAGATATGGAAGAAGGAGTGAGTGAGCCTGAAAGTAGTCGACACATTCACAAAATCCTACTTCACGAACCCAACTATCTGTTCAACTATAGCCATCTCGCCTATCAGAGTTATCTGATTGATCAAAATTCTATAGATGTTCTGGAAAAGCTTTACTTCGAAGCTTATCGCGTTGGACATCTACGCTCCAATATCAGCGAGATGGAGCCTATAATTAGAAATGCTGATATGTTGAGTTTCGATATATCTGCTATCAAATCAAGTGATGCTCCTGGAAATGCCAATGCACAACCCTTTGGACTCACCGGTGAAGAAGCCTGTCAAATATGTTGGTACGCTGGTCTTAATGAGAAGTTGAGTTCGGCAGGTTTTTACGATTATAATCCGGATAAAGACGATGAGACAAAGAAAACCGCGTCAGTGGTAGCCACGATGATATGGTATTTTATTGAAGGGTTTTATCATCGTAAAAATGAGCAAAACTTTAAAACCAATGATTATCTAAAATTCGTGGTTTCCATGTCAGGTGATCCTGATGCTCTCAATTTTTATAAAAGTAAGTTGAGTGAAAAGTGGTGGTTAGAAGTACCTTACCCGCAAGGAAAGGACAAGTATGCTCGCAACTGTATTATACCTTGCAGCTATTCCGATTACGAAATAGCTACTAAAGGGGAAGTGCCCGAAAGGTATATCACTACACATGCTAAGCTCCTATAAGCTAGCGATTACTGACAGTTTCATCAGGATTACTTCCATTGATGATTGTTAGTCTCATTACTTCCAAAGATTCCGTACTTAAGCCCAATTCATTTTTCGACAGGTCAAACTCGATTAGTTCCTGCAAGAATGCTTCACATTGATCGCCATTAGCATCATGCAGCAGTATAACGCTAAAATCCGGAGGGAAAATGGCATTTATAACTTCAGGCCAAACCAACTCAAATTGATGAGACTTACAACCACCTGAATAACCTACTCCAATGTAGAGAGTTGAGTCAACAATTTTTGCACTATAGAGGGAAAAATTATCAGACTGTATTTCAGAGTTATTAAAACCGACCATAATCGAATCAAGCCTGTTTTGATTTACATCAAGTTCCAGATCAACCCCTTGTGAAGAGGGACCAGATTCATCTTCACTACAAGAAATAAATAATAAGCTGATTATCAGTGACTTAATAAGGATTTTTATTTTCACAATTTTAAAATTTTGTCCATCTAATAGACACAACTTATTTTGATAAAGTTGGAACCTATGATGATAACACCCATCATCCGTACTATCCGATTATCATTTTGCATTCAATTCAACCATCTTCATTCTCTATTTTTAGATCATGAAGTCAAGATCCATTCTTACCATTAATGCAGTAGTACAGCTAATTTTAGGAGGTGTAATGTTATTTCTAGGAGATGAAATACTTCCTAAAATTGGCTTTATAGGGATTCCAAATATCATAGTAATGATTGTAGCTTCTCTTTATTTAGGCTTTGGGTTGATGAATTGGTATTCAAGAAAATTACCTGTAGGAGGTATTTATGCTCGTCCATTAGTTCTGGGTAATTTGTGGCACTACATGATAGGTTCTTTTTCGTTACTTAAAATAATTTTCAGCAATCCGACTATTGAATTAGGTATGTTGACTGTCTATTATGTCATTTTTGCTCTCGCATTTGGTTGGCTGATGTTTAAATCACCTGTATAACGATTACTATTCCCGAGGAATATTGGGTATAATAATACTTATGCTCATTTTTGCAGCATATTAATTCGGAATCAATCAGCATGCGATTATCTCAAATAGCAAGAAAAGTTGGCGTTACTCAATCTACCATCATTGAGCTTTTAGAAAGTAAGGGCTTTGATGCTCCAAAAGGCGGAAATGCAAAGCTTAGTGAGGAACAAGTCACTATTGTTTACAAGGAGTATGAGATTACAGTATTCACTGACCCTGAAGCTCTAAAAGAAGAGGCCGCTGAAAATGAAAAAGAAGAAGTGGTGCCAAAAGTAGAAGAGCCTGCCATCGCAGAGCCTGAAACTGTAGAAGTACCTGAGGAAGAAACTGAAAGAGAGGAACCTGCTGCTGAAGAAATAGAAGAGCCAGAAGAGGAAGTAGAAGTTATAAGAGCTAAGACTATCAAACTGGATGGCATCAAAGTCTTAGGGAAGATAGATTTGCCTGAACCTAAAGAGAAAAAGGTTGAAGAACCCAAAGAAGAGCCAGAGCAAAAACCTGAACCAAGAAAGCAAAGGGGCAAAAGAAGAGATAATCGTCAAAAGCGCAAACCTCTAACTTTCGAAGAAAAACAGGCTCGCGAAGAAAGAAAAATACAACGCCAGAAAGAAGAGCGTGAAAAAAGACTGAAAGAGAAGAAAAAAGAATACTTCGAAAAAAACATTAAGCCTAAACAAAAAGAGGCTTCTGAAGTAGTTCGCAAGAAAAAGAAGAAAAAAGAGATTGAAGCTCAGAAGCCATCTAAAAATAACAGAACCCAACTTACTTCTAAAAACCCTTTTAAAAGATTCTGGCAGTGGCTTAACGACCCCTATGCCTAGGAAGGTCATCAACGAAATTTTCCAAAATAGGTAGCACAATCTTAAAAAGCGGAAACCCTTCAACGGATCTATTGATAGCTATGGCTAACGTTAGCTGGTAATCCGGCATCAGCAATAACAAAGCAGTGGAGCCCATGGCCTTCCCACCGTGGTGAATTATTCGAACTTTCTGTTCCCCATTAAAGAATTCAAATTCATCATTTCGCCAACCCAGAGCATAATTCTGTTCGTTGATCTCACCACTGGTAAGTTTTTGCGGAGTAGTGATTTCTTTAAACTGATCTCCGCTTATTATGGACCCAGATAACAAAGCGTTACCGAGTCTGACCAAATCACTTGGTGTAGAAATTATACCTCCACCAGCCCACTTATTGCTATTATCTACCTCATAAGCTTCTTTGTATTCCCGTACTTCGACCTGGTAAAAGGTAGCCAGCTTTTCAAGATTTATTTCTTTAAAATCAAAACTCGAATGCCTCATATCAAGAGATTCAAAGATTTCATTTTTCATAATTTCATAGAAGGTTAGATCGTAAGCCTTTTCCAGTACAGCACTGAGGAGATTAAAATTATAGCTGCTATAGCTGAAATCTGTACCTGGCTCAAAAAGTAAAGGATCATTGATAAATAGCTCTAGGCTCTCACTTACATTGCTGTAATGATCATTGCTATAATACTCCCAAACAGGGAAGCAGAAACAAACACCGTAATTCCTAATCCCGGAAGTATGACTCGCCAGTTGTCGAATGGTCACCTGCTCAAAGGGATAATCCGGTAAATATTGGATGACTTTATCATCCAAGTCGATTAAATCATTTTCTAGCGCCTTGCCTAATGCTGCACTGGTAACTGCTTTGGAAACACTGCCTATCCGGTAAACTGTTTCAGAAGTTGCTTTGACTTTGTTATCGACATCTGCATAACCAGAAGTAGTCGACCAAACAATATTATTTTCAAAACCAACTGCTAGGGAAACACTTGGAGTACTGAGTCCATTCAATTCCTGCACGATAGTTTTACTAGCATCAATAGCTGCAGAAAATGCAGTATCATAGTGATGGGTAATAACTTCATTTTCCTTGTTTGAAAGGCGGTCCCATCCGAAGTTATAAACGAAAATAGGTTCGAATAGGAAGTAACTCAGTAACCCTACAAGTGCGATTACTAAACATAGTATATACTTTTTCATTTTATACGGATTTTGAATTTTCTGATAAGCGCTCAGCAACTTTGTATAAGATGACCACTTCAAGTAATACTGCCGGAATAAGTAGTAGTAGGGACAAGAAAAAGAGCACAACAGTAATAAAGAAAAATGCGATCATCAATTCCAGTATACCAGCAAATAGTGCAGCAGTACCTATAGTTCTATTCAATCTAAGAAGCCCCACACCGAAAATAAGACCTATAGCCCCAACTGTAATGGAGGCCCCGCCTTGTATGAATAAGTACAACTCATCTGCCATAGGGAGAAGTACATGAAAAATGTCTATCCCAATTATAATCACATACACGGCAATAGATAAGTAACTACTGATGCGTAGCATATAGTTGTTGTACAGTTTTCCAACAGCCACTAACCCTCTCATGAAGAAGAAGTACCAAATGATAATAGCCAGTTTCACCAACACGTAAAATACCTTCTGGTTAGTATTCAGCGTCTCGTCAAAAAGAAGAAATTCCATACCACCTTCAACCAACCCAAGAACAAAATAAATGATACCCGCAATCCAGGCGGTTTGGAGTATGTTTTTCGTACGCTTGTTTTCCTTTACTTCATTAAGTACAAAAGCAGATTCTAGTAAAGTAGATTTTTCTTCTTCAAACAGTTGATTAAAATCTTCACCTAGTGCTTCCGTGATGATCTTTAAAGTAGAGTTTCGTGGTGTCACCTCTCCAGCTTCTATGCGTTGTATGGTTCTTACATTGACATTGCACTTCTCTACCAACTCATCTTGTGTCAGATTTTTTTGCTGGCGCAGTTCAGCGATTTTCTTTCCTAAGGCGGGTTGTTTCATAACGGTATTCATTGTTTGATGATGGGAACAATGTTAGAGGGACTCACTAATGCTACCAAAGTATTTGATTGAAATACACCCGACATTTACCCGACATATAGGTTTTTCCATTAGCTAGTACTTATAAACGTAGGAAGTATTATTCATTAAACAACCAACAAGTATATGGGATGGAAGATAGATTGTCATCTAGAAGCATCCCATTTGTTTCAACATTTGAAATATTATACTTTTCACTTTTGCTTGAATTTATGAATTGCCTAAAGCTTGTGACCTTATTATTGGAGTTTGAATTACTTCCAGGAAGGTTAACCCCAACTAATTCACTATGATGCGGAGTGATAACTTCAAATATGATTAACCAAGATTTGTATGTATCATCTGTAATGATATTAACTCCTTCGAATGTTTTATTAAAGTCACCAATGATTACCGCTCCTTTTAAAAAAGAATTATAATCGTTTCTTAAAATCATATTTCGATATGAATTAAGATTTGGATTAAACAAAAAAGCATAACCTAAATCAGCAAATGCCCATAGATATCCGGAGCGAATAATCGAAAGAATAGCTTTTCCTCGATTTCCAAGTTTTAATTTTGCATTGATGGCAAAGGAATTGTTTGATACTAATAGACCTTTTATTAGTTTATTATTTTTTGGAGAAGTTCTTGAAGAATCAAAATGGAAATTTAATTCACCTGATGATGAAATTTTAGTTACCCCATCTGATCTGTATCCTGCCAAATGAAAAGTTGTATCAATGCTGGTATTAGGCTTTTTTTTAAAAAATGCTTTATTGTTTAATACTAATGGTAATTGACTATCAAGTTGACCTCCTTGAGTATTGTTACAACTTTTGCACGTAAGTACTCTTTTTTTCCACCCTACTGACTTTGGAGGTATGTGTTCAATTGTTAAGTCCTTCCAAGAAGTAAACAATTTTAGGCAAATAGGGCAGATATAAGATTTTATTATTCTATCCTGATCAATAATTTTGTCAGATACCAACTCTAAATTCTTAGAGTATTGGTTAAATAAATCTTCTTTATTCATGATAAAAAAACCCTGACTCAGTTTTCGCTAAATCAGGGTTTATACAAACTAAACTAGCAATTAAAATAAATCAGCTTCCACAAGCTTCACATTCATCCGGATTATCCAATGAACATGCCATATCAGCTTGTTTCTGCACTAACGCTGCTTCTCCTGTTACACCAGCAGCAACTGCCTGAGCAACAGGTTGCTCTTTGGCTGTTTTATCAACCGTGAACTGAATAGCACTTGTCGCTGCTTTTGATCTCAGGTAATACATACCTGTTTTCAATCCTTTTTTCCATGCATAGAAATGCATTGAGGTCAACTTACCGAAGTTCGGATCCTGAATATGGATGTTCAAGCTCTGGCTTTGACAGATATAGGCGCCTCTGTCAGCAGACATATCAATGATGGCCTTCTGAGAGATTTCCCAAACTGTTTTATATAATTCCTTAATATTCTCAGGGATCTCAGGAATATTCTGAACAGAACCATTGGCTTCTATTAATCTATTCTTCATAGAGTCATTCCAGATTCCTAAAGCAATCAGATCATTCATCAAATGCTTATTCACAATAATGAACTCCCCTGACAATGTTCTTCTAGTATAAATATTAGAAGTATAAGGCTCGAAGCACTCGTTATTTCCTAATATCTGTGAAGTAGAAGCTGTTGGCATAGGTGCTAACAATAGAGAGTTACGCACGCCATTTTTCTTCACTTCTTTTTTCAGATTAGCCCAATCCCATCGGCCTGATTTCGGTGTAACACCCCACATATCAAACTGGAAGATTCCTTTAGAAACAGGAGAACCTTTAAATGTTTCATAAGCTCCATCTTTAGCCGCTAGCTCCATAGAAGCTGTCATAGCTGCAAAGTAGATGGTTTCGTGAATATCTTCATTCAACCTACGAGCTTCTTCAGACTCAAATGGCATTTTCAACATCAGGAAAGTATCTGCCAATCCTTGTATTCCGATACCGATAGGACGATGTCTCATGTTAGAGTTTCTCGCTTCTTCTACAGGGTAGTAGTTAATATCAATTACCTTGTTCAGGTTCTTGGTAATTACTTTAGTAATGTCATGTAGTTTCTGATGATCAAATACACCTTCTTCTGTTACAAACATTGGTAGCGCAATAGAAGCAAGGTTACATACTGCCACTTCATCTTTAGAAGTATACTCCATGATCTCAGTACATAAGTTACTAGACTTGATTGTACCTAAGTTCTTCTGATTGGACTTCTTATTAGCAGCGTCTTTGTACAACATGTAAGGAGTACCTGTCTCGATCTGAGATTCTAAGATCTCAAACCATAAGTCCTGAGCTTTTACCTGCTTTCTATATTTTCCTTCTTTCTCGTACTTTTCGTAAAGCTTTTCAAACTCATCTCCATAGGCATCAGATAAGCCTGGGCACTCATTAGGATCAAATAAAGACCACATTTCGTTGCTCTCCACTCTCTTCATGAAAAGATCGCAGATCCAAAGTGCATAGAATAAATCTCTTGCTCTCAATTCTTCTTTACCGTGATTCTTTTTCAAATCAAGGAACTGGAAGATGTCGGCATGCCATGGCTCAAGGTAAATTGCGAAACTTCCTTTTCTTTTTCCTCCCCCTTGATCAACATAACGAGCAGTCATGTCGAAGTTTCTCAACATCGGTACGATACCATTAGAAACTCCACCTGTTCCTTTAATGTAAGAACCTGTAGCTCTTACATTGTGAATGCTCAATCCTATACCTCCAGCAGATTGAGAAATTTTTGCGCATTGCTTCAACGTGTCATAAATACCATCAATACTATCATCTTGCATTGTCAATAAGAAGCAAGAAGAAAGCTGTGGCTTAGGTGTGCCCGCATTAAACAATGTAGGTGTAGCGTGTGTGAACCACTTTTCAGAAAGTAAGTTGTATGTCTCTATAGCTGCCTCAATATCCTCCCCATGAATACCAACTGCAACACGCATCAATAAATGCTGAGGTCTCTCAACGATATGACCATCTGCTTTCATCAAGTAAGAACGCTCTAGGGTCTTAAATCCGAAATAGTCATAGCTAAAGTCTCTATCATAGATGATTGAAGAATCGAGCAATGCGGCATTTTTCTTTACAATACCATAAGTCTCTTTGGAAATAAGCGGTGCGTTTTGCTCTGTTTTAGGGTCCACATATGTATAAAGTCTTTTCATGGTGTTGCTGAAAGACTTACTGGTTACTTTGTGCAGATTTGAAATTGCGATTCTTGCAGCCAGCTTAGCAAAGTCCGGATGCTTGGTGGTCATTGAGGCAGTGGTTTCTGCTGCCAGATTATCTAACTCAATAGTAGTAACACCATCGTAGATACCATTAATTACTTTCTTGGCTATATCAATCGGCTCGATATAATTCATATCAAGGCCATAGCATAATTTCTCTATTCGGGAGGTGATCTTATCGAACTTAACGGACTCCCTTCTTCCGTCTCTTTTTACAACTAACATAATGGGGTGATTTGGAGGTTATTAAAAAAGTTTAAAAAATACAACGACTAAAAGTCTTCATCTAAAGAGAACTTGTTCGACTCTTCATGGCCTTTCATAACACCAGCCTTTTGGTAATCGCCCACTCTCTTTTCAAAAAAATTGGTTTTGCCCTGAAGCGAGATCATTTCCATAAAATCAAATGGATTAGAAGAATTGTAAATCTTTCTTCCGATCAATTCATTTAATAATCTATCAGCAACAAACTCTATATATTGACACATCAGCTCAGCATTCATCCCGATAAGGTTTACAGGAAGAGCATCCGTTACAAATTCTTTTTCAATATTTACAGCATCCTGAATCATATCCAGAATAACCTGATCGTCCAACTTATTTTGAACATGATCATTATATAACAAACAAGCAAAATCACAGTGCAGCCCTTCATCTCTAGAGATCAGCTCATTGGAGAAGCTTAGACCTGGCATCAAGCCTCTTTTCTTCAACCAGAAAATAGAGCAGAAGCTACCCGAGAAGAAAATACCTTCTACTGCAGCAAATGCTATTAACCTTTCCTGGAAGTTTCCTTCGTCAATCCAACGTAAAGCCCAGTCTGCTTTCTTCTTCACACAGTCCATGGTATCGATAGCATTGAAAAGCTTATCTTTTTCTTTCGGATCCTTTACGTAGGTGTCGATGAGTAAAGAATACGTCTCGGAATGAATGTTTTCCATTGCTATTTGGAAGC
This sequence comes from uncultured Fulvivirga sp., assembly GCA_947500555.1. Taxonomy (GTDB): domain Bacteria; phylum Bacteroidota; class Bacteroidia; order Cytophagales; family Cyclobacteriaceae; genus Fulvivirga. Next base: position 204,546 of record CANMSE010000001.1, read on the forward strand.
CATAGAAAAATTTAGCCTCAGTATACTGTACCTCAGCTACAAAGTGCTCTGCCAAATTTTCATTAACGATTCCGTCACTTGCTGCGAAAAAAGCTAGTACATGAGAAATAAAGTGTCTTTCGCCATCCGTCAGATTTTCCCAATCTTTTAAATCTTGACTTAAGTCGATTTCCTCTGCCGTCCAAAAACTAGCTTCGGCTTTCTTATAGTACTCCCAAATATCATCATGCTGAATAGGGAAAAGTACGAATCGACTGTTGTTCTCTTGTAAGATTGGTTCTGTTGCAATGGCTGTTTCACTCATTTCTTTCTCTGGGTTTACTCGTTTATTAAATTTCAAAAGAATTCAGAGTACTAATGAGTGGTTCTCCGATTCTTCGTTTTTGTTGTTTTTGACTCAAAAAGTTACAAGGGCTTGTGAGTCGCTACATGTTCGATGTTTTGAACAATAGATCATACAAATATTGTGAATGAACCTCGAATATCAAAGCCAGCCAAGCGAACGATTTTGATTTATTCAAATTGAACATAATTAACTGTATTACAGATACTTACATTATTAATTTTAATAAAGACTTTGCCCTTAAACAGCTTTAAATGCGGCTAATATTTTTTGGAAAAGTTTTCCACAGAGTCAAGCAATATCAACAAGATTTTGTTGATAGAATCTTACATTATTCTCCTTTATTGAAAAGCCTACTTTTAAGGTCTTGAGGAAGGTATTCCAACAGTGGTTGACCCGATTTATCAAACCATTCGGAAGGTGCGTAATAGGTTGCTGAGCTAGTGGGGTCGTTAAATTTGGTATACTTTCCGGATCGTGTTCCATTGGATAATGCAGCAGAAACTGAGCTTCTAACTTTCATCTTATCCAACTCTGGTTCGTTGTCTACAATATAGTCTACAGCTTCGTTTGAGGTGACGAGTTTACCTATAAAGTCCTGATAATAAGCAATTTTACGTGTCCATGGCCAGTCTTTGCTGTAGGGAAGACTGTTCTTATTGAAGTCGCCCAGATCATGCTGTTCATTAAAAATTGACATACTCGTCAAATTGCCGATATGGTTTTCAATCTCAAGAATTTCTCGCTTAAAGTCTTCAATCTTATTTTCCATTTGACGCTTTCTTTCAGACAGTGCCTTAATGTACAAGTCAGCATATTTCTCAGGAATATTAAACTTCATAGAAGGTAATTTAAAGACGTTTTTGAAACTTTTAGCAAGTTATATCAATTTGTCAAGCGAAGCAAGCAAAATAAACAAGCGAAGCAAGCAAATGAATATGTAACACTTAAAAAGCAAGCAAAATGCTATACAACAGGGGGCACATCTTTTTTCTGCACCTGTATTTGATATATTATGCAATTGAATTATCTTTGCAGTCCTATTTTTAAAAAGTAATATAATGTACGCAATAGTTGACATAGCCGGAAAGCAGTTCAAAGTAACGCAAGACCAGTTCGTTTACGCTCCTTTGATGGAGGGCGAAGAAGGCGCTTCCGTAGAGTTCGACAAAGTGTTATTGGTAGACAATGACGGAAAAGTCGAAGTAGGAGCCCCATTAGTGAAGGGCTTCAAAGTTTCAGGAAAAATTCTTGGACATGTAAAAGGTGACAAAGTAATCGTCTTCAAAAAGAAAAGAAGAAAAGGCTACAAAAAGAAAAATGGTCACAGACAGGATTTTACAAAAGTATTAATCGAGGGAATCTCTAAATAATAGAATAACATGGCACATAAGAAAGGAGCAGGTAGTTCGAAAAACGGAAGAGAATCGGAAAGTAAACGATTGGGCGTTAAGATATTCGGTGGCCAAGGCGCTATCGCTGGAAATATAATAGTAAGACAAAGAGGAACAACTCATCACCCTAGTACTAATGTGGGAATGGGGAAAGATCACACGTTGTTTGCATTGAAAGATGGTATAGTGACTTTCAAGAAAGGAAGAAACAATAGATCTTACGTTTCTGTAGAAGAAGTTAATTAATACGTATACTACTAGAAAATTATAACCTTGACATTATTGTCAAGGTTTTTTTATGTCTAAAACAAACTGAAGTTCTTCAGTTGTTCAAAGAAATTGGGCAGGACACCCGGCACTGCTATAATAGTAAAAACTATTCCGAAAAGGCCTCCATATAAGTGAGCATCATGATTAATATTATCGCGTTGCTGCTTTCCCATATACACAGTATAAATTATATACAATGCTCCCCAAATGAATCCGGGGAAACATAACAAGCCATATAAACAAATATCCTGGGTGGGATCAAAAATGATGAAGCTGAATAGAATTGATGACACTCCTCCTGAAGCACCCAATGCATTATAATAAGGAGCGTCTTTATGTTTTAGAAAAGAAGGAATGTCAGATACTATAATTCCGAGCAAGTACATCAAAGCAAAAAGTATTTGTCCGGCAACACCATAAATGGCCTGAAATATCTGTTCCACATAGCTTCCAAACATCCATAAAACGAACATATTGAAAAGCAGGTGTAGAAAATCTGCATGAATAAAGCCCGAGGTTATAAATCGTTTGTAATCCTTATTCCGAATAATGATATAAGGATTGAATATCAGCTTAGCTTTTAGGCCTGGATTATTGAAAGCATTAAAACTTACCAATCCGGTAACGATGATGATAATAAGTGTGACAGACATTTATTTGTGGTTATGAGTTACGAGTTTTGAGCGACTAAAACATAGAATAGATTACTACTCAAAGCTCTTAACTCAAGACTAGATATGTATAGGTCTATTTTCAGTTGCTGCCAGGCACGCTTCTTTCACTGCCTCCATATAAGTAGGGTGTGCATGAGACATTCTTGATACGTCCTCTGCTGAAGCTCTGTATTCCATGGCAGTTACTCCTGCGGCTATCATATCAGCGGCTCTGGCTCCTATAATATGAACACCAAGAATTTCATCAGTTGTCTTATCAGCCAATATTTTAACCACACCATCAATATCCATACTTGCTCTGGCCCTACCCAACGCTTTGAATGGGAATGAGCCCACCTTGTAGGCGGTGCCTTTTTCTTTCAATTCTTCTTCGGCATATCCTACACTGGCGACTTCAGGCCAGGTGTAAACAACACCAGGAATCAACTTATAATTGATATGAGGCTTTTGACCAACGATTTGTTCTGCTACCATAGTTCCCTCTTCTTCCGCTTTATGAGCCAGCATCGCACCACGAACTACATCGCCAATAGCATAAATATTATCAACTTTGGTTTTCAAATGATCATCTACATCAATCCTACCTCTATCGTCAGCAGCCAATCCAGCTGCTTCTAAATTCAATCCATCGGTATATGGTCTTCTTCCAATGGCTACTAAACAATAATCTCCTTTGAATTCAACCGCTTTGCCTGACTTATCTTCTGCCTTTACAATTACTTCCTTACCCTTGTTTTCAATTGCAGTCACTTTATGGCTCACTTTGAAATCGATTCCAATTTTCTTAGACGCTCTAGTCAACTCTTTTCCCATGGTACTATCCATAGTCGGAATAATGCGATCCATGTATTCCACCACAGTGACAGCCGACCCTATTCTGGCATACACTGAACCTAATTCCATGCCTATCACCCCACCACCAATCACAATCATGTGCTTAGGAATTTCGGATAATGACAATGCTTCAGTACTTGTTATAATTCTCTTTTTATCAATCTCAGCAAAGGGAAGTGAGGCCGGCTTCGAGCCAGTTGCAATAATTACCTTATCAGAAGTTATCTCTGTGGCTTTACCTTTTGCAGGGGTGATTTTTATGGTATTCTTATCTACAAATGATCCCATTCCATGATGGACATCAATTTTATTCTTCTTCATCAGATAATCTATACCATCGCAGGTCTGTTTTACTACACTGGCCTTACGGTCAATCATTTGCTTGAAATTGACCTTAGGTTTATTGATATCAATACCATGCTCTTTGAAATGGTTGACTGCATTGTAAAAATGCTCGGAACTGTCAAGTAATGCTTTAGAAGGAATACATCCTACATTAAGACAAGTACCTCCTAGTGTATCATATTTTTCAATTATGGCGGTTTTAAGACCCAATTGAGCACATCGTATGGCGGCTACATATCCACCAGGTCCAGATCCTATAACAGTTACATCGTATTGCATTTCGTGAGTATTTAGTATTGAGTACTTAGTACAAAGAAGTATTGTATATGTAGCTCAATGAGTTTACAATTTCTTTTTTAATCCAAAAATCATCTTTTGTATTTCTTCAATTAAACTTAGCAACGGCTCTACTTCTGCTTCACTGCTATATTTGACCCTTGAAGAAATAATTAATTGAGTCTGTAATTCAAAAAGTGAACCCGTAGCTATTCCTAAGAATTGATTAAACTCACCTTTAGTATTTCTGCCAGCACCCTCTGCTATATTAGAAGGAATTGATACAGCACATCTATTTATTTGAGAAATCAAGCCATATTGTTCTTTAGTCGGAAACTGGTTAGTCAAGTCGTAAACTCTTTCAACCAGATTCATCGACTTTTGCCAAGCAATAAGATCTTGATATTTATGCATTAGTCTTCTCTATACTATTTACTTAGTACTACGTACTATCTATACTCCCAACATCAACCTTGTCGGATCTTCTAGTAATTCCTTTACTCTTACCAGGAAGCTCACCGATTCACGACCGTCAATTATTCTGTGATCGTAAGATAAAGCCACATACATAATGGGTCTTACCTCCACTTGTCCATTTATAGCTACAGGTCTTTGTACTATATTGTGCATTCCCAAAATTGCTGATTGAGGAGCATTGATAATGGGTGTCGAGAGCATAGAACCAAAAATACCACCATTGGTAATCGTGAATGTTCCACCCTGCATTTCATCTATACTCAACTTACCATCACGTGCTTTCTTAGCCAATCTTACTACCTCGCTTTCAATTTCCTTAAACCCAAGGGATTCTGCATTTCTAATAACAGGTACTACCAGCCCTTTGGGGGAACTCACCGCAATGGAAACATCACAATAATCATGGAACACCATTTCATTTCCATCAATGCCAGCATTCACAGCAGGCCATTCTTTCAAAGCTTCACAGCATGCTTTGGTGAAAAATGACATGAAGCCTAAACCTACACCATATTTTTCTTTGAATTGCTCCTTATACTTTGACCTCAGGTCCATAATAGGTTTCATATCAACCTCATTGAATGTGGTCAACATAGCAGTTTCATTCTTAACAGAAACCAAACGTTTAGAAATCGTTCTCCGCAATGAAGACATCTTTTCCCTACGTTCATTTCTGCTGCCAGCAGCTGTCATTGCCGGAGCTTCATCTGATGTATCTGAAGATTGAGCTGCAGGTTTGGCAGCACTTTTCTGGGCAGCCTCGGCATCAGCTTTGGTAATACGACCTCCTACACCAGTTCCCTTAATATTACTGGCATCAATACCTTTTTCGCTCAATATTTTCGCTGCTGCCGGAGATGGGTGACCTGCTGCATAACTGTCTTCACTTGAAGTCGGAGAGCTTGCTGTGGCTGGAGCCTCCGAATCAGATGATTTACTACCCGATGAAGAATCAGGAGCTCCTGTCATAACTTCTATATTACAAATAGTAGCACCGATCTCAAGGGTGTCTCCTTCCTGAGCGACAATCTTCAAAATCCCATTGGCTTCTGCCGGTAACTCAAAAGTGGCCTTATCAGATTCGACTTCGGCAATAATTTCATCCAATTCCACAAAATCACCATCTGCCTTGAGCCATGACGAAATAGTAACCTCAGTGATTGACTCACCTACGGCCGGAACTATCATCTCTTTTACTTCTCCAGTTTTAGTAGGTTCAGAATCAGATGAGCCCGAATCCTCCTTGGCCGCTGGTGCAGACTCTTCCTTCTTCTCGGAACTTCCGCCACCACTAGCCGATGTATCTATCTCACAAATAACTGTGCCTATGTCAATCGTTTCACCATCAGAAACCTTGATCTTGAGAACACCAGCTGCTTCGGCAGGCAACTCAAAAGTCGCCTTATCAGATTCTAATTCAGCTATTATTTCGTCTTGCTCCACATAGTCACCATCTTTTTTTAGCCAGCTGGCAATTGTTACTTCGGTGATTGACTCACCTACTTCAGGAACTTTAATTTCTAAACTCATCAATCTGTAGTTTTAATATTATCTTATTTTATTCAAACGCCTTTGCAACAATAGCTGCTTGCTCTTTTTTATGAATCTTGGCATAACCAGTTGCTGGTGAAGCACTTGCTTTTCTTGAGATTGCTTTTATATCCGTATCAGCAAGTGTTCTTAAAATGTAAGTCCAATACCCCATATTTTCTGGCTCTTCCTGGACCCAAATAAGCTCAGCACCTTTGTATTTCTTCACTACCGCATCAAATTGCTTTTTAGGGAAAGGATGTAGTTGCTCTATTCTGATAATGGCTATATCTTTTCGCTTGCTATTCTGTTGTTCCTCCAACAGATCAAAATACACTTTCCCCGAGCAGAAAAGAATTTTCTTCACTGACTTAGCAGTGGCATAGGAATCTTCAATTAACTCTTTGAAGGCTCCATTTGTAAAATCCTTTAAAGGTGAGACAACAAGTGGATGTCGCAACAAAGATTTAGGAGCAAAATTTACTAAAGGTTTTCTGAAGTTCCATTCCAATTGCCTTCTAAGCATGTGGAAAAAATTTGCTGGTGTAGTAATGTTGGTCACAATGAGATTTTCTTCAGCAGAAAGTTGTAAGAAGCGTTCAGGTCGGGCATTGGAATGCTCTGGTCCCTGACCTTCATAACCATGGGGTAATAAAATGACCAGTCCGTTCATTCGCTGCCACTTGGATTCTGCACTGGTAATAAATTGATCAATCATTACCTGCGCTCCATTGGCAAAATCACCAAACTGTGCTTCCCAGATAACCAAGGCATTGGGTGTGGCCATGGCATAGCCATATTCAAACCCTAAAACACCAAATTCTGATAACAAAGAGTTATAGATTCTAAAAGGCTGTTGCCCCTCTTCAATATTATTTAAGTTGGTATAGGCCTCGTTGGTATTAGCATCCATTACTACGGCATGTCGGTGAGAGAAGGTGCCTCTCTTCACATCTTGGCCAGACATACGAACCAACTTTCCATCAACAAGAAGAGAACCATAAGCCAATAATTCTGCATCGGCCCAGTTGATCTCTTTTTTATCAAAGAAGTTAGCCTTCCTGTCTTTAATAAGCTTTTCAATCTGCTTTATAGGTTTAAAACCATCGGGCAGAGTGGTCAATGCTTCAGCAACCTTGTCCACAGTTTTCTGATCTATTGACGTCTTTGGAGACTTCTCAAAATCTTTCGGATTGGCTTTGTCGAGCTGTTTCCATTCTTCTTCCAACTTTTGGGGTTTGTACGGAAGGGGTTTCTGCTTCACTTCATTCAAGCGGTCTTGTAAAAGTGCTCGAAATTCTTTGTCAAGTCTTTTAACATCTTCTTCATTGACATCACCTCGCTCGGTAAGTGTCTTGACATACAGGTCTCTGGGATTAGGATGTTTAGCTATTGTATTATATAACTTGGGCTGAGTAAACTTAGGTTCATCACTTTCATTATGACCATGTCTCCTGTAGCATAGTAAGTCTATGAAAATATCTTTACCAAACGTCTGATTGTATTCTACAGCCAATTTAGAAGCAAAGATTACCGCTTCCGGATCATCGCCATTTACATGGAGTATTGGTGCGTCAATAATTTTAGCAATATCCGTACAGTAAATACTCGATCTTGCATCATCATAGTCTGTGGTAAAACCAACTTGATTATTAATTACAAAATGAATGGTACCACCAGTACGATACCCGGGCAACTGAGACATCTGTACAATTTCATAAACTATACCCTGACCAGCTACTGCTGCATCACCATGAATAAGTACTGATAGGGCTTTTTTAAGATCACCCGCATATTCGTCATCAATCTGTCCGCGCACATACCCAAGTACCAATGGATCAACTGCCTCAAGATGAGATGGGTTTGGTGTGAGCTTTACATATATATCTTTATTGGCAGGTGTTTTTATTTCACTTGAATACCCCAAATGATATTTCACATCACCATCACCAAAGGTCAGATCCGGGTCCGTAGTCCCTTCAAATTCACTAAATATCTCCTCGTAGGTTTTACCCATGATGTTAGCCAGCACATTTAATCGACCTCGATGAGCCATGCCAATTACAACCTCTTTTACATCAAATTCCGAAGCAGTATTTATGATGGTATCCAATGCTGGAATCGTATTTTCTCCGCCTTCCAATGAAAATCTCTTCTGCCCTAAAAATTTGGTGTGAAGAAAGTTCTCAAAGGTCACTGCCTCATTAAGCTTTTCAAGTATTCTCTTTTTAACCTTCTTATCCGGATTAATATCCGCACCCTCTGTCTCACATTTAGCTTTGAACCAATCAAGAATATCAGAATCGCGAATGTGCATATACTCATATCCGATATGATCAAGATATATGCTGTCCAGCTTTTTGATGATATCCTTTAATTTGGATTTTCCGATACCAATGCCAGCTCCTACATCAAATTCGGTTTCTAGATCTGCCTCCGTTAGTCCAAACTCCTGATAGGTCAATTTTACATTATGATCTCTTCGCTGTCTTACAGGATTTGTATCCGTTTTTAAATGAGCTCGAGACCTGTAAGCATGAATCAAGTTTCTAACTTTAATATCTTTCGAAGTGACCCCTTCTTCAAGACCCGGCCCTTCCTCTCCATATTTCTGAAGAGAGAACTCAAAACCCTCAAAGAATTTTTGCCATGTTTCGTCTACAGATGATGGATCGGATTGGTAAGATTTGTAAAGCTCATCGATATAACTTCCGTGAGCATTTGCGATGTAGGAATATTTATCCATTAGTTTTGGTTGTCCAATTACTAAACAAATGTATGTAAGTATATAATGATATAAAAACCGTATAATCGCTTATGCAAATGTTATTGAAAATCAATTACTTATTAGGATTTATCAAACAACAGTGCTCCTTCTTACTCACATTAAAATTGGTTTGCAGTTTCTACTCAATAATTGGGATTCAGTTATGGCCGATGAATTAACGCGCATATATCTATATATAAATAGCGTTAACTATGATAAAACAGTAAATATTCTTACGTTTGCACCTCATTTTTAAAATCGGACGTGATCCGACTATTTAAAACTAAACTAAAAAATGGCAGTTAAAATTAGACTTGCCCGCAGAGGGCGAAAAAAACAGGCAATTTACGATGTAGTCGTAGCGGATGCCCGTGCACCACGAGATGGTCGATTTATCGAAAAGATTGGGAGATACAATCCTAATACAGACCCGGCTTTTATTGAGTTGGACGAGAATAAAGCATTTGATTGGGTAATGAAAGGAGCTCAACCTACTGACACAGTAAGGGCTATGCTTTCTTATAGAGGAGTAATGATCAAAAAGCACTTACAAATAGGTGTTAATAAAGGAGCCATTACACAAGAGGACGCTGACAAGAAATTTGAAGCTTGGAAAGCTGAGAAGGAAGCTTCTATTGAGAGTAAGAAAGATGCGCTGGCAAAAGATACTGCTGGTAAAGCAAAAGCTAGACTGGAAGCAGAAGCAAAAGTGAAAGAAGCAAGAGCTGAAGCACTGAAGAAAAAAGCTGAAGAAGCTGCAGCTGCTGCCGCTCCACCTGCTGAAGAGACAGAAGAAGTTGCTGCTGAAGCTACTACAGAAGAAGCGCCAGCTGCCGAAGCATCTGTAGCTGAAGAAACTAAACCAGAGGTTGTTGAAGAAACTCCTGCTGAAGAGCCAAAAGCGGAAGTAAAAGAAGAGCCTGCTGCAGAAGCTAAGGAAGAACCAAAGGCTGAAGTAAAAGAAGAGGCTTCTGCTGAAGAAGCTAAAGAGGAAAAAGCTCCTGAGGCTTCAGAAGAAGAGAAAAAAGAGAAATAGTATCCATGAATATTGATGCGTGTTACCAGTTAGGTTACGTTATCAAAAAACATGGTACCAGTGGTGAAGTCAGTATCTTTTTAGATGTCGACCAACCCAATGAATATTCAGAATTGGAATCAGTTTTTGTTGAAATCAATCAAAAGCTGGTTCCTTTTTTTATTGAATCCATTCAAATTAGAGATGGAAAGGCGGTGGTGAAATTTGAGGACATCGATACACAAGATGACGCTCAAACATTAAAAGCAAAATCTATATACCTCCCACTATCTACCTTACCCGAACTAGAAAAAGATCAATTTTATTATCATCAAATAGTGGGTTATAACATAATTGATCAAAAATTAGGAGAAATAGGTATCATAAAAAGTGTAGTTACAACCAACATGCAAGATTTGCTTGTGACAGAGCATAAAGACAAAGAAGTCCTTATTCCTATCAATGATTCAATAGTGTTAGATGCAGACCATAAAAGTAAGGTCATGCATGTCAATATGCCTGATGGACTATTAGATGTATATTTGGAATAATGCGAATAGACATTATCACCTGCTTACCGAGGCTTTTAGAAAGTCCTTTTAATGACTCTATATTAAAAAGAGCTCAAGATAAGGGCAGGGTTGAAGTTTATATCCATGACCTAAGGGACTACTCCACAGATAAACATAAGAAGATTGATGACTACGCTTTCGGTGGTGGTGCTGGTATGGTTATGATGATTGAGCCCATTGATAGGTGTATTAGGGAGTTGAAATCATCACAATCTTATGATGAAATCATTTATATGAGCCCTGATGGACAGCAGTTTTCGCAGTCAATGGCTAATGAACTCTCCTTAAAGAAAAATATTATTCTATTATGCGGGCATTACAAAGGAGTGGATGAACGTGTACGGGAACACTATATTACGAGAGAGATAAGTATTGGGGATTATGTGCTTTCAGGTGGTGAGTTAGCTGCAGCTGTTGTTGCTGATGCCATCATCCGACTCATACCTGGCGTGCTTAATGATGAAACGTCTGCACTAACAGATTCTTTTCAGGATGGACTTGTTGCTCCGCCAGTGTATACTCGCCCAGCAGAATATGACGGCCTTAAAGTTCCTGAAGTATTATTGTCCGGTCATGAAAAGAAGATTGAAGAATGGCGTTTCGAACAATCTGTCAAACGAACAAAACAACGTAGGCCGGAAAAAGAATAGTGATTAACACCTTCATGCAGTAGTAATTTATTTTAAAAGGAGCTTGAAAATTGAAATAATAAATTACTATATTTGCACTCCATTTTTTGGAGAAGAAAGAATTAGAGAGTAATTATCATGAGCAATATTATACAAGAAGTTGAAGCTGAATTGAATAAGGAAGCTAAAACGCACCCTGAATTCAAAGCTGGTGACACGGTGAATGTTCACGTAAGAATCGTTGAAGGTTCTAAAGAAAGAATTCAGCAGTTTCAAGGAACTGTTATCCAAAGAAGACATCCTAATTCTAATGGAGAGACTTTTACAGTAAGAAAAGTATCCAACGGAATTGGAATAGAAAGAATATTTCCAATCTTATCGCCAAACCTGGACAAAATTGAGGTAGTGAGAAGAGGTAAAGTAAGAAGAGCCAGATTGTACTACTTGAAAGGTAGACAAGGTAAAGCTGCTCGTATTAAAGAGAAACTTTAATACTCAAAGAGACTTAATAAAAAAGGATCGTCAAATTGACGATCCTTTTTTTATGCTGAATGCACTAGTCCCTAAAGTGTCTGAATATTATTCAAATCCTCACAAGCCTTAATTAATCGAGCTTTAAAACTTTCTTCACCTTTTCTTAACCACACACGAGGATCATAGAATTTCTTATTAGGGACATCGTCTCCATCTGGATTACCAATCTGTCCTTGCAAATACCCTTCATTAGTCTGGTAGTAATTTTTAATTCCTTCCCAATATGCCCATTGCAGATCGGTGTCTATGTTCATTTTTATCACACCGTACGAAATACCCTCTCTTATCTCATCAACAGTAGATCCTGATCCACCATGGAAAACAAAATCAACAGGATTAGGTCCAGTTCCGTACTTTTCAATAATATGGTCTTGTGAATTCTTTAGTATAACGGGAGTCAGCTTTACATTACCGGGTTTGTATACACCATGTACGTTCCCAAATGCTGCTGCAATGGTAAATCTATGACTGATTTTACTTAGTTCTTCATAAGCGTAAGCTACCTCTTCCGGTTGTGTATAAAGTTTAGAGCTGTCTATATCTGTATTATCTACACCATCCTCTTCACCACCGGTAACTCCAAGTTCAATCTCCAATGTCATATCTATCTTGCTCATTCGCTCAAGATATTTCTTACAGATATCAATGTTCTCTTCTAGAGGTTCTTCAGATAAATCGATCATGTGGGAGCTAAAAAGTGGCTTCCCATGAATTTTGTAAAATTCCTCACCTGCATCTAACATACCATCAATCCATGGAAGTAGCTTTTTAGCTGCGTGATCTGTATGTAAAACGACAGTAGCTCCATACTTCTCAGCCATATGATGCACGTGATGCGCTCCCGAAACAGATCCAGCAATTGCTGCTTGTTGGTTATCATTAGAGAGTCCTTTTCCAGCATAAAACACGCCTCCTCCATTTGAAAACTGGATCATAATTGGCGCATTAATAGAAGCTGCGGTTTCCATTACAGCATTTACTGAGTTTGTACCTACCACATTTACTGCCGGAAGTGCAAACTTATTTTCTTTAGCATATTTGAATAGTTCCTGAACTTCGTTTCCTGTGATTACACCAGGCTTAAATTTTGAAGAAGACATAGTTTATTAGTCTGTATAGTTGAAAAACGTGTACTGCTCCATTTAGAGCTGATACAAAGAAAGTAAATAATTTACGTAGGACACATTCTTAATAGTAATTTTTGAAAGCTGGTTTATACTGGTGATATTTGCCACGTTTTTCACTAGAAAATAAGGGTATGAGCTGGTTTAAAAGAAAAGATAAGGGTATTCAAACACCGACTGAGGCTAAGAAAGAAGCTCCTGACGGGCTCTGGACAAAAACTCCTAGTGGCAAAATTGTTCACACACGTGAGCTAAAGAGCAACTCTTATGTTAGCCCAGAGGATGGTTACCATGTTAGAATTGGTTCTAAAGAATACTTCGAAATACTTTTTGACAGTAACAAGTTTACAGAACTTGATGAGAATATGGAGTCTGCCGACCCATTAAATTTTATAGATAGTAAGCCCTACCCGGACAGAATTAAAGCTACTCAAAAGAAATCTGAGCTTAAGGACGCTGTTCGTTCTGCCTATGGTAAAATGAACGGTATTGAAATAACCGTAGCCTGTATGGATTTCAGCTTCATTGGGGGCTCTATGGGAAGTGTTGTTGGTGAAAAGATAGCTCGAGCAATTGATCATTCATTAAAGAATAAGATTCCTTTTTTAATGATCTCTAAGTCGGGAGGTGCGCGAATGATGGAGGCAGGTCTTTCACTTATGCAAATGGCAAAAACTTCAGCCAAATTAGCTTTACTCAGCGAAGCAAAGGTTCCATATATTTCGTTATTGACAGATCCCACTACTGGAGGGGTTACGGCTTCATATGCCATGCTTGGTGATTTCAATATTTCAGAACCTGGAGCTCTCATAGGTTTTGCAGGTCCCAGAGTGATTCGAGAAACGATTGGTAAAGATCTACCTAAAGGGTTCCAAAGTGCCGAATTCGTTTTAGACCATGGTTTTCTAGATTTTATTGTTGACAGAAGAAATCTGAAAGGGAAGTTAACTACCCTTTTGAAGATGTTGCGATAGCACACTTTCAAATTGATGTAACTTTTTAGTAGCTGATAGGGTATAAAGAACTACTCAATCAATCAACAACCATCATGCTTAAGAATTACATCAAAATTGCGTTTCGCAGTTTACTCAAAAATCGTATTTATACTGTTATTAATGTTTTAGGCCTTTCAATTGGAATAGCCAGTAGCCTTCTAATATTACTACATGTTGAAGATGAGTTGTCTTACGATTCATCACATTCTAATGGGGATAATATTTACAAGCTAGCTCTAGAGCGATCTTACCCTGATCACGTAACGAATTATGCGATTATTCCTCATTCTTTCTCTGATGTGATGGTCAAAGACTTTCCTGAGGTAAAGAATGCTGTAAGGATGTTTGGAAATGCTCCCAATAATCCTGTAGTGATTAGTTATGTGAATGAAGCAGGTGAAGAAAAGAGATTTGAAGAAACAGCTTTTATGGCCGCTGATTCAACTCTTTTTCAAATTTTTGATTTCAACCTATTAAAAGGCACCAAGGAAACGGCATTGGTCAACCCTCAAGACATGGTTATTACGGAAGCAATGGCCATAAAGTACTTTGGGCAGGAAGACCCTATCAACAAAACTTTACAGACTGACTTCGGAGAGTTTTTGATAAAAGGTGTTTGCAAAAACATTCCAGAAAATTCTCATTTCGAATTTGGCTTTATGGCGGCTCTAAAAACCTTTCCATTTCTCGAAAATGAAAACTTCGTCAGCTTCTCTACACATCTATACCTGGAGCTCAATGAAAATACTGATCCCAGGATATTAGAACAAAAATTTCCTAAAATGGTAGAAACGTATGCCGCGCCTCAAATTGAAGCTAATCTTAATACTTCTTACGAGGAATATATTGCTGCAGGCAATGGGTATAACTATTCCCTCATTCCTCTAAAAGACATTCACCTTTTTCCGATCAAGTATCAAGGATCATTTAAAAATGGTGGAGATATTAACGATGTATATATTTTCATTTCAATTGCACTTTTAATCACCCTGATAGCCTGTATCAATTTTATGAATCTTGCTACAGCCAGATCGACTGAGCGTGCAAAAGAAGTTGGAATTAGAAAGACTTTGGGTTCGCCCAAAAAACATCTTATGGGTCAATTCCTGACGGAATCTGTCTTGCTAAGCACCGTAGCTACAATAATTGCTCTTGGACTTGTTTATCTTTCCTTGCCATTCTTTAATAACATCGTTGAGAAATCACTGGAATTAAAAATTGAAAATTCAATTCTACTGCCTCTGACTGCTTGTTACGCTATTTTAGTTGGTTTACTTGCAGGAAGTTATCCCGCATTCGTCCTATCTGGCTTTAATCCGGTGGCTGTTATGAAAGGAAAAATGCAAACTAACAAGAGTACAGGGTGGTTACGGAACGGTCTGGTTGTATTTCAATTTGCTGTAAGTATCATACTCATTTGTGGTACCTTGATCGTTAAGGACCAAATCAATTTTATGAGTCAGCTTGACTTGGGTTATGATAAAGAACAAGTCATAGTTATCAACAGAGTTAATACACTTAACGAGCAATTGGATGTTTTTATAAAAGAAGTTCAGGCTTTGCCATCAGTATCTGCTGCGGGTGGATCCGGTATTATTCCCGTCAATCAATATTTTGGTGTTCAGTTTATGCCACAAGGTGCTAGTGAATCCATAACAACTAATGCCATGACAGGAGATGATGATTACATTGCTACAATGGGCTTTGAAATTATCCAGGGAAGAGGTTTTTCTGAAGATTTTAATGACTCCCTTTCAATTATAATCAACGAAAAAACTGTTGAATTACTCGATATTCAAGATCCTATAGGAATGAAATTGAGAAATACGAACGGCAATCCTCCTGTGGTTTCAGAATATGAGGTAATCGGTGTGGTCAAAGACTTTCATTATATGTCCCTTCGTGATGAAATAAGTCCTTTTGTAGTTATGAGTACTGAGAATAATGCTCTGGGAGGTGTAGGTTTTGTAACTGTTAAAGTCAAGGCCAATGAAATTCAAAACACACTTGCTTCTTTAGAAGAGAAATGGAAATTATTTGCTCCCGATGATCCTTTTAAATATAAATTTTTAGATGACGAACTTGACAAACAATACAAATCTGAGGCTAACTCTGGAAAAGTATTTGGCCTTTTCGCTGCATTGGGCATATTGATCGCATGTGTTGGTTTGTTTGGATTGGCTGCCTACATGGCAGGTTTACGTACTAAAGAAATTGGCGTGAGAAAAACTTTAGGTGCTTCTGTTGGTGGAGTAGTGTTTTTACTTTCTAAGGATTTCACCAAACTGATACTAATCGCCTTGCTTCTCGCAGTTCCTTTGAGCTATTATTTCATGAATCAATGGCTTGATAATTTCGCCTATCGCACAAATATTAATGCTCTTACATTTATTACTTCAGGAGGATTGGCATTAGCAATTGCATGGTTAACTGTTGGTTATCAGACACTAAAGGCTGCTATGGTAAATCCTGTCAAATCGTTGAAAAATGAATAGCCACAAAAAAGCTCTCTTCAATTGAAGAGAGCTTTTAATGAGTTAGGTCGTTTCGTTGATATTTACTCTGGAAGCTTACCTAAACTAAGCTTACTAAATACCGATCGTGCGAACTGAGGATCACCTTGTGTTTCTATAGTGACCAGATAACGGTCTTTAACGCCAATCATCAGTTGAGTAGTTTTATCCTTTTTGTCATAGACCTGCCATCCTTTGAAGCCATCAATCTCTGTTCCTTCTGCTTTTTGATCAGCATCTTCAAATGACATTCCTGTACTCCAAGCCATTGAAGCTGCAGAATACATGGTTAGAGCTCCATGATAGTCAATGATAGTAATGTCCATTTCTGAATCTCCTTTGCCATACTTCTGAATAGCTGTGGAGTAGGACATTCCATTCATTTCAAAAGAACTTCCATCTGGATCTGATGAATGAGAATAACCCATTAACTCAGAGGGCAAATACTTTTGAAGTTCTGAATAGTGAATAGCCTTATCCTGTGCAAAACCTGTTACAATACATAAATTAAATAACGTGAGTAAGAGTAAATTTTTCATGGGATTTAATCAAATGACCTTCTTCGCAAGATAATAAATGAAATTATATCAATCAATTTTTTGAATTAACCGCCAATCAAGTGTAGATTCTATTCCCCTTTTATTATTTAAAAGCTGAACATTGGCTATTCCAACTATCTTTTGACAGTAGGATTGATTATTGCAGTTAATTCACTTTCTAATAAATCTCA
This sequence comes from uncultured Fulvivirga sp., assembly GCA_947500555.1. Lineage (GTDB taxonomy): Bacteria > Bacteroidota > Bacteroidia > Cytophagales > Cyclobacteriaceae > Fulvivirga. The sequence continues at coordinate 221,568 of CANMSE010000001.1, forward strand.
ATGAAAAGAATTCTTAAGGCTTTAAATTATTCATTGGCTGGTATCATTAGTTGCTATAAGACAGAGACTTCTTTTAAGCAAGAAGTGTGGATTTTCATATTGGCGGTACCATTGGCTTTTTTTATAGGTAATTCTAAAACAGAGGTGACACTATTGATTGGAAGTGGTATGCTTGTTTTAATAGTAGAGTTACTTAACTCGTCCATAGAAAACGCGGCAAACCGATTCGGAACTGAATATCATGAATTCATCAAATTTGCTAAAGATCAGGGATCAGCTGCAGTGCTGGTTTCAATAGTACTTACCCTTTTCGTGTGGATATACATTGGCTTTTTATAGCTAGAGTCAACTGTTTCTTGATTATCAATAATTGTAATGCAACACCTCAGAGCAACAGCTTTAATTTAAAGAAGCATGAAACCTTCTTGTCATGGATTAGTTTATTTTTAAGAGTTAAAAATTAGAACTTGTATTCAGGAATTCTACAACAGCTTGAACTCCTGCTGGGATCAGTAGGTGTTATAATGAGTATGTTCTTCGGCACATTCCTTTTGGTCACATTTAAAAATAGACCAAAGGCTAATTTATTTCTATCTGCGTATCTTATTGCATTGGGCTTACGAATCTGCAAGGCACTTTTCTTTAATTATTATCCGATAGACCCTCAAATTCGAAATCTGTTTTTAGCTCTCTTATTAACGGTAGGACCATCTGTGTGGTTTTATGTTCGAGATTTTATAGCACACGATAAAGTCATCCGGAAAAAGCTTCTTTTTTATCATTATTTCCCATTTATCCTGATGGTTTGCTTATTCCCGGTTGTACCGAATGATGGTAAATTCTATGCACTATTAATTTTTACAATGATTTTAATTCATATGGCAGTGTATACCTCGGCTACCTTAATATGGCTTTTGAATTATAAGAAACACTATCAACCGAATGTTCATTTAAATAATAAGATTCAATGGGCATTCTTTTTCATCAGTATTACTATCGTTATGATACTCTGTTTTACCGCTTCTTTTTTATATGTTATTCCTTATTTAAGTAATGTATTTGTTTTTTCTATAGGAATTGTATCGCTATCTATTTGGGGATTGAACAACCCTAAATTATTTGAGAAAGAAAATAAAAAATATGCTAATTCAGCACTTTCTGTTGAAAGTGCTAAATATCAAATGAGTAAGCTAACACAGCTAATGCAAATAGAGGAACCTTTTTTAGATTCTGAACTCAGTTTAGCGATACTTAGTGAACAATTGGACGTTACTCCGAAACACCTTTCACAAATTATTAATCAGTTTGAAAAGGAAAACTATAGTCAGTACATCACTCGCTACAGAATTGAAAAAGCGAAGGAGCTGCTTAGTTCACCAAAGTATGAATTAATGAAAATTGCCACCATTGCTTATGAGTGTGGCTTTAATAGTATTTCATCATTTAATACTGCATTTAAAAATCTGCAAGGTGAAACTGCCTCGCAGTATCGAAAAAAGTATTCTGTTAGAAGCAGTTAATCCCTCGTGGGAAATTATTAGTGCCAAGATCATGATCTAGGTAGATTTCATGCAGTTATTATGGCTCATTTGTTCAAAAAAGATGAGAAAAATAATATTGATCCTTTTCACTTTCGCCCTCCACCTTCAAACAACATTTGCTCAACAACCTGATCCGACATTCCATCGACTGTTGATAATGAATCAATCAGATGAATTGATGATTGTCAAAATTAAGAACTCTAATGTTTGGGTGACACCCGGTCTTTATCAAACTCATAACCAAACTATTAAGGAGGGTTTGGATAGTATAGCATCGACCTATGGTATCACACTAACGAACATGGAACTAAAAGGAGTTTTTACACTTCAACAAAAAGCAACTGGAGTGATGGCAATCAAAAATTACTTTGTTACAAAAGTAGATGGTTGGGGAAAGTATTACCCTGATATACTTGAGGAAGTTCGCTGGCTCCCACTAAAAGAAGCGTATAAGCTCTTGAGCTTTCCGCATATAAATCTTTTTACTAAACAAGTCATGGCCGAACCAGACGTTTTGTGGGGCGGAACTGTTCTAAAATACAAAGAAGGTAAAGAAAATAGAGGTGAAATTATAGAGGACTTTTATTCACTTTCTAAAAAATGAAGTCTAAGCTATACAAGACCATCTGGAAGCTATATGCATTATTAGTATTGATTGTACTATCTACAGCCTATTCCAAAGCACAGAATTCATCTGGTTACTATATTAATTGGAATGTTGATCATACGCGTAGAACGATCAAACCAACGATTCCAATTTCCAAAAGTGAGGCCCAAAACATTAACTGTTATTATGTATCACTTGATGATAATAACAGATTTATAAGTGTCAAATATTATCATTCAGGTAAACTAAGTGAGCATTCTTCTTATGGGGCTTTTGAAATGGTAAGAGAATATTTTGATGGGAGATTTGAAGATTCGTTCAGGGACACATTAAATCAAAAGGTAGAAAACTCTGAAGGAGTCTATAAGATCATCTACCAATTGAATGAAAAAGGTTACTGGATAAGTAAAAAACTAGTTACTAAAAACAATGATCTTATTAATGCAAACGAGCTTCATTCTCAGGCAGCTGCAATTTCTATAATTACGCGAGATAGTTTAAACAGACTCAATACGGAAGTCAGGTTGAATGCAGCTAATGATACCATAGAAGATGTCAACGGGTTCAAAGTGGTACATTTCGGTTTCAACAGAGACGGGTACATTTCTTATAGAAAATTTATCAACTCTGACGGAACACTAAAAAATGGATCATTGGGTTATGCTCAGGTGAATTTTCAATGCAATCAAAATGGAACTTTCTTTGAAGAAGAATTTAGAGATGAAGACTATAATCTAATAACTCATCCAAAGCTAAAATTTGCTCGGGTCAACTTCAGAGAATTTGATCAATACGGAAAATACAGAAGAGTATATTACATTGATGAAAACGGATATCCAGATGCCAATAGAGCATTTGCGGTAATTGAGTATTATAAAAATACATCAAGAAAAAGTGGTCAGTTTTATGATAGGTATAATAAGAGAACGGAAGATCAGAATGGTATTTCCTTCTTCACTTTTAGCTATACTAAAAACGGAGATCCACTTCCCAGAAACAATTACAACTTAAGCGGAGTATTACTCAAATAATCTCAATGGTTGTAATTCTTAACACAGTCTACAAAGAATTTTACTTTCCCTGGATCAGTATCTGGATAAACACCATGACCTAAATTTGCAATATGTTTTGTAGTTCCAAATTTGGATAACATATTTTCCGTTTCCTTTTTGATACGCTCTTCTGAACCATAAAGTACACAAGGATCCAAGTTTCCCTGAAGAGCTTTATCAGTACCTATCAAGCTTATTGATTCCTCAATGTCCATACACCAATCCAATCCTACTGTGTTACAGTTAAGTTTTCCAAACCATGCTCTGGCAAAGTAGGCATCTTTAGCAAACAACGTTTTTGGCACCTCATCGATAGCATCACATATTTGTTTCAGGTAAGGTAAGCTAAACTCCCTATATAATTCCGGGGACAAAATACCAGCCCAGGAGTCAAATACCTGAACCAGATTAGCTCCAGCAGCTATCTGTCCCTTCAGGTAGTTAATGGTACTATCAGTAATCATCTGCAAAAGATTATGTGATAATTTAGGGTCTACATAAAGCATGCGTCTGGCTTTGGAGAATGTCTTGCTACCGCCACCTTCAATCATATAGGCAAATATTGTCCACGGAGCTCCAGCGAAACCAATGATTGGTACCCGCCCATTCAAAGCTTTCTTAGTTACACTGATCGCATCAATGGTATATTGAACATCGCCCGCCCTTGCAACCTGTAATTTTTTTACATCTGCCGAAGTTTTAATAGTTTCTGGAAAATGAGGGCCTCTTTTTTCAACCATTTCATATTTCAACCCCATAGCCTCTGGAATAACCAGAATGTCAGAAAAGATTATTGCCGCATCTACCCCTAAAATATCCACTGGTTGTATAGTAACCTCAGCTGCTAACTCAGGTGTTTCTACCAATTCTTTAAACCCACTTAATGAATTTCTAATAGCTCGGTACTCTGGTAATATTCTGCCTGCCTGGCGCATAAGCCATACTGGAGTTCTTTCTGTTTTCTCACCACTGATAGTGCGAAGGATAAGGTCATTTTTTAAAGGCATAAGCAAAGATAAACTCCATTTTTATAACGCCTCTTTTTTGATCAATTTTGTTTGATATGAATATAGCCTCTTATGTTTTGATATCCCTTTTAGTTATCAGTTGCCTACCTTCAACCACCCATGATCCTATCTATTCTGATTATGACAGCCTCAAAGTCCCTTACAGGTTATTTAAGCCCGATGTTATTCATAGATTACACTGGGATTTAGAAGAAACGTCCGGCTTGAGCTATTATAAAAATGGTGAGTTAGTATTAGTGGAAGACGAAAGAGGAAAGGTCTACTTTATAAATGTCGAAACTGGGAAGATTATTAGGAAAATTAAGTTTGGTAAAGGTGGTGATTATGAAGGAGTGGAAGTTGTTGACAATAATATTTGGGTAATGAAAAGCAATGGACATTTTTTTTCATTCAGCATTGATAATGCCGAAACCGCTGATCCTAAGGTTTATAAATCAGGTTTTACCTCAAAAAATGACCTGGAAGGACTAGGAGCAATAGATGGCAAACTTCTAGTAGCGTGCAAAGGTGATGGAGACCTAAAAGATATCGACAGAAAAGGAAAGGGGATTTATAAAATGGATGGAATGGAGCCAATACCTTATTTATTTGTCCGACAAAGGGAATTAGCCTCATTTGTAAAAGGCAGAAAACACTTTAATAAAATAAAGGACTTTGATCCGTCTGCTATAGCAGTGAACCCCTTAAATAAAGATATTTATATTCTTTCTGCTGATCGAATTTTAGCAGTATTTGGTCAAGATTTAAAGCTAAAGGAAGTAGTTAGGCTAAGTCGTAAGATATTTCAGCAACCTGAAGGTATCTGCTTTGCTCCTGATGGCACTCTTTACATATCGAGTGAAGGAGATCAGGATCGCGGGGAACTATTTACTTTCAGACCTTTGTCATTAAGTAATTAGCTTTTAAATTAGTTAGCTCTCGTTGAGGGATTTATATGAAAAAAACACTTTTCTTTTTCTTTATTGTACTGAGTTATTTTCAATGCTATAGCCAAAGTACAGCCCCCATATATACCCTATATCTTGTTGGAGATGCAGGCAAGGTAACTCCAGGTCAAACGAACACTTTCGAGGTTATTAAATCTCAGGTAAGAGGAGAGAATGAGGCCATAGTGTTTTTAGGAGATAATATCTATCAACAAGGGCTACCTGAGTTGGGTCATGAGGATCGAAAGAAATCAGAGGAAGCTATTGATGCACAAATAAAATTAGCTGAACTATTTAATAACAATGCTTTTTTTATTCCTGGCAATCACGATTGGGCGCAAGGTAGAAATTTTGGCTGGTCACAAATTCAACGGCAGGAAAAATACGTAGAAAATCAACTTGACAGTGCTAATGTCTTTCTACCTACAGGTGGCTGCCCAGGGCCCATACAGGTAGATTTGAATGATGAGTTGATACTCATTTTGATCGATACTCAATGGTTTTTGCATCGGTGGGATAAACCAGATGAAGAAGTAGGTGGATGTGATAATTCAAAGCCCATTGAAGTACTACAGGCTTTGGATGAAATGCTGGCAAGAAATGATCATCGCAAAGTGGTAGTTGCTACTCATCATCCTATGTTTACCTATGGTGAACATGGAGGAGTATTTAAAGCGAAACATCATTTTACACCTCCAATACTAGGGAGCATATATTCTTTATATCGTTCTTTATTCGGAAGTATTCAGGACAACTCCAATCCAACTTACAAGAGTATGCGTAATGCTCTCGTAAGTATATTTGAAAAATACCCGAATATCATTCATGCTGCCGGGCACGAGCACTCGCTGCAATATTCTCGTAAGGATGCTGTAAACTATATAGTCAGTGGTGCAGGAGCTAAAACAACCTATGTAAAGAAAAAAGGATATGCAGAGTTTGCCGAATCAGTAAACGGATTTGCAAAGCTAGATTTCTATGATGATGGAAAAGTGAACTTGGAAATATGGCGCTCAGATAATACTAAAGCTTTTGAAAAGGAGCTTTTCACAGAGAAATATATTCCCACTTTGACTGCCTCGCAGTTCGAGAGCAAGTATGAACTGAAGGATAGCACTTACAGAATAGCAGCAAGCCAACAGTATAAAGCAGGGCCAACTAAGAAAAGGCTTTTTGGAGAAAACTATAGAGCGGAGTGGTCTCAAGAACTTGAAGTGCCCGTTTTTGATATAGGATCAGAACATGGTGGTTTAAAAATAGTGCAACGGGGTGGCGGTCAGCAGACTAAGTCGTTGCGATTAGAAGCAGATAATGGAAAACAGTATGTGCTTCGCTCCATAGAGAAGTACGCTGAAGGTGCAATACCCGCCTTTTTAGTAAATACATTTGCAGAAGACCTTGTGCAAGATCAAATATCTTCCTCACATCCCTATGGTGCTTTTGTAGTTCCTTTTTTAGCTGAAGCAGCTGATATATATCATACAAACCCAAAACTTGTTTTGATTCCTGATGATCCAAGATTTGGAAAACATCAGATTACTTTCGCAAACACATTAGCACTTTATGAAGAAAGACCAGCCAAAGACTGGTCGGAGGCTGACTATTTTGGCAACTCACCAGATATTGAAAACACTGTAAAAGTAATTGAGAACCTCCAGAAGGATAACGATCACTATGTAGATCAGCCTTTTGTACTTAGGTCACGCCTATTTGATATGTTCATTGGAGATTGGGATCGCCATGACGACCAGTGGCGTTGGGCAGAAATTGATGAAGGTAAAGGCAATCGTTATCGCCCCATTCCGCGAGATCGTGATCAGGCCTTTTTTGTTAATGAAGGCTTCTTTCCAGGTATCTGGAAGCGCAAATGGGCACTGCCAAAATTCGAAGGTTTCGACCATGATATTGATTGGCCATCAGGACTTTCATTTAATGCACGCTACTTTGACAGGTCATTTCTTACCTCACTGGAGAGGCAGGACTGGATAGATGCCGCAGAAGACTTAAAAAGGAAACTTACAGATGATGTAATTGAAAGCTCAATCAAAAAATGGCCAAAACCGATATTCGATCTGCATGGGGAAGAAATTATAGCTAAGCTAAAGTCCAGAAGAGAAAAATTGACCGAGTACGCTATAGATCATTATTTATATCTATCCAAAAATGTGAATGTCCTGGGTAGTGATAAACATGAGCAATTTAAAGTCGATAGATTGGCTAATGGAGATGTAAAGGTGAAAGTAAGAAAAATGAAAAAAGATGGTGATAAAAAACACACCATGTTTGAGCGGACTTTTAAGAGAGGAGAAACTAAAGAAATAAGACTCTACGGCTTTGATGGAGATGATGAATTTGAAATTGAAGGAGAAGGTAAAAAGGGAATAAAAATCAGGGTGATAGGCGGAGCAGGAGAAGATGAATTGGATGATGATTCAAATGTCAAAGGATTGTTTAAGCAGAATATCTTCTATGATACCGAAGAAGGTAATAAGTTAAAGTTGAATTCTGAAAGTAAAAATAAGCTCTCAAATGATCCAAAAATCAATAGCTACAATAGGAAAGCGTTTAAATACAATGTTTTGATGCCTCTGGTAACGGCTAATTTTAATCCCGATGATGGTGTTTTTCTGGGAGGCGGATTCGCTTATACTAATCATGGGTTTAGAAAAGAACCATTTAAATCCAGACATAAAGTTTTAGGCAGCTACGCGATTAATACTTCGTCCTACAACTTTACCTACCTCGGAGAATTTACCGATGTCATTGGCAAATGGGATTTGGAAACCGATGTTACTTTCAACGTCCCAAATTTTGTTAACAATTTCTTTGGAATGGGTAATGAGAGTGATTTTGATACGAATATTGACAACACAGTTGATGTAGATCGGTCTATAAACTATTACCGCTTACGCTTTGAGGAGATATCTTATGAAATAGGAATGTTCCGCTCCTTGGGAGCTTTTGGAAAACTTGGAATTACACATGACTTTGTGAGCTGGGAGCTAGACCAGCATAATGATGATCCAAGATTCATTACCGATGAATTTCTTCCTAATACGAACATTGTAAATGAAGCAACAGTGGCTTACTTGGGAGGTGGGTTAAGGCTAGATGTAGATACTCGTAAAAACCCTACAAACCCAACATCTGGAGTACTGTGGACCAATAAAATAAATACGCTTTACGGAATTGAGAAGGCTACCGATGACTTTCATCAATTCAATAGTAGTTTTTCAGTGTATCACAGTTTTAAAGTACCTGCTCGACTAACCTTTGCAGCAAGAGTCGGTTGGGGAAAGAATTTTGGTGATTATCCCTTCTTCAGAGGCCAAACATTGGGTGGAACAGAACAAATCCGTGGATACAGAAAGACACGTTTTTATGGAGATGAGAGCTTATATTCTAATTTTGAGGCTCGTATAAAGCTATTCAGTTTCAAAGGATATATTCTTCCTGCTACTGTAGGTCTACTTGGCTTTCATGATGTTGGCAGAGTTTGGCTTGATGGTGAGGACTCAGATAAATGGCACCGAGGTGTGGGGGGTGGTATATGGTTGGCCCCTTTTAACTTAGCTGTTATTTCTGCAGAAGTAGGTTCTTCGGAAGAAGAAACATTGTTTTACATTAGAATGGGTTTCTTGTTCTAACTTCCAATTCAATATTATCAAAACTATTAACCCTCGTCTATTTCCTGTTTTACTAGTGAATTTCATTGGAACGTTGGGCTATAGTATAGTTATTCCTTTTCTCGTCTTTCTGGTTGATGATTTTGGAGGTAATGAATTCATTTATGGAGTAGTAGGCTCAATTTATCCCGCTTTTCAATTTTTTGGAGCTCCTGTACTAGGAAAATGGTCAGATAAGTATGGCAGAAAAAAAATACTCTTTCTAAGTCAGGCAGGAACACTTCTCGCATGGATCATTTTTATGATAGCACTCATTGTACCGGTTACAGAATTAAAAGTTTCTGATCAAACTTTTATCGGGAATTTTACTTTGACAATACCTCTTATTATCCTGATTGTAGCCCGAGCTTTAGATGGTATCACTGGGGGTAATATCTCAGTTGCTAATGCCTACCTATCCGATATATCAAGCGATGCAAATAGAAAAGCCAATTATGGAAAGATGGCTATGTCTTCAAGTTTAGGGTTCATTCTGGGGCCTACACTTGCTGGGCTTTTAGGTGCCACCGTTTTAGGAGAAATTATTCCAGTAGGAGTCGCAATGCTCATTTCTATAGTTGCATTAGCGGTAATCTGGTTTAGATTGCCGGAATCGAAAACCAACATCGTCAAACCTGATCTCAAGCAATTTAAACTTAGAAAGCTATTTGCTACTGAGCAAAAGGAGTGTTACGATACAGAACAAAAGGACAAAAATACTGGAACACTAGATATTTTAAAACTCCCTAATATTTCCTTTCTGGTCATCATCTACTTCCTCACTTTCTTTGGATTTAGCTTTTTTTATGTGTCTTTTCCCATGCATGCATTAAAAACATTGGAATGGAATGCTTTTGAATTAGGAATCTTCTTTTCTATTATGAGTGGGTTATTGATACTAGTACAAGGGCCTCTTTTATCTAAATTAAGTGATAAAGTGACCGATCAGACATTGGTGTCTGTTGGTAGTATTTTATTGGTGATTAATTTTACTATGATTGGTTCATCAAATGTGATTTTAGTCTATTCAGCATTAATATTTTTTGCTCTTGGTAATGGGTTAATGTGGCCATCTTTTTTATCGATTCTAGCCAAAACAGCTGGTGATGAACAACAAGGTGCCGTGCAAGGTATAGCTAATGGAGCAGGTAGCCTTGCCAGTATTGGCGGATTGATTATTGGTGGTTGGTTGTTTGGTTCTTACGGACAAGTAGCCTTTTATTCTGCGGCTGTCCTACTATTCACAATCTTTATTCTATCATTTAGATGCTACGGCCTGGGCAAAGCTGAAACCTCTTTACCTAGTAACTGATTAGTCTGTTAGAAAGTCCGACTACCTCCTCATAAGAAAAAGCTATCTGTTCATTGCAACTATATATTGAATTGATGTTGCGTTAATATAAAATGCGGTTTTCTTTGCATCAGTTAATAGAAGAATATGAGGCTACCACTAATAAAACACATAGTAGAGTTTGTTGACACCCATGACGAAGATTGGGTTGTTGAATCTGTTGAATTATTAGAAAACCTGGCAGAAGCCCCAGGTATCAAAGAGGAAGAAATGGAAGTAATAGGTGAACTCCTGTCCAACCTTTATGGAGCATTGGAAGTATCTAAGGACATAAAAGGAGGAACCGAAAAGAAGGAAGCCCTAAACGGTTTTATGAAACGTGTGATGGGGTCTATAAATTGAGTTTGATTCAATAGAATCCAGTCAAAGCCAGAAGGTCAATGTCATATTGAGCCTGTCGAAATATGGCTCCATTTACCAAAGCGACTTCGACTAGCTCAGTCTGACATTAATCAACATTTTGGGACGGTCTCTACTGATTAAAGACCTTCTTTCTTGAAAAGGGTTGATGATACAAACAACTTTTCAAAAACATTTAAGTTGCCCTTCTTAAAATAAGCATTATCATTAAGACTTGAATGGAGTATAATATCTTCACCATCTTGATAACCTGTAATATTAACAGTTGACATATTGTTCCCATCAATGGTTAATTTATAGTTTGGATCACCAGAAGCTGTAAACCCATCTACAAACTCACGCTGAGTTAGAATACGGAGCCCATTAACGTATTTTCGTACAGCTGCCGAATCCACTTGCTGACCATTAATCTGCCATTTGTCTGCCAACTTATCCATTCTAAAACTGCTATCACCTTGATATTGAAAGCTAATCGATGTGATATTCTCTGGTACAGTCTTAATGAAAATTTTATTCCTAAATCCATTAAAATCCTGATTGTAAGTTGATGAAAGAAAACCATCCACTGTATAGATTTCATCTTCATCAGTCAATCTCACAAAAGTAGCTGCAGTTCTTGCTGCTTGATTAAAGCTGAATTTTCCGATCATAACATCAGCCAACAACTCCTCACCAGCATACATCTGAACTTGTGTACCCAAAGAGTCATTTACCTCATATTGCTTCCATTTTTCTTCCGAATTAGCAACAAGGCGAATCGGTTTTAATGAAATCATAGAAGAGAGCATTCCTCGTATGCTGTTTTTATCGGCTTCATCTTTGACATCACCAGATGAAACCGACCACCCTTTTCCTTCCTTCACTACAGAAATAGGTTCATGATTGTTAGCCTTAGGTCTGATCACCATTCTGGTTACGGCTGCCGTATCGAGCTGTACGACATAATCTTTGAAATTTCTTTCATTATTAGACCTCAGAAATTTATTACCTAAATAAATGAGAACAAGGGCTCCTAAAACCACAAATAGTATTTTATTCTTACTCATAACTCACCTCCATTCTTTTAATTCTTTGAAGACGTTTTGATTGTGCTCTGAAGAATCCGTATAGTATCGCCAGTAATACTGGAATACCAAAATTCAACCACTTCAACATGGCTTTGGTACTATCTTCCAGTTGATCTAAAGGTCTTGAAGAAACCCCTTTTGTTCTCAATTCTATTAGACCGGTATCATCAGATAACCAGTCGATAGAATTAACAAATAAGCTCACATTATCTTCCTGAACAGCTTGAGGTTGACCACCATCCTTTGAGTTGATAGCAAAATCTCCATCTCCAATTACTACCATTCTTCCATAAGAACCTTCCAAAGCTGCCGCTACAGTTTGTGAACTCAATGGAAAGTCAGCATCGGTCCATTGTTGTTGAATATTGAAGTAAGTGGGTACAGTAGCAGTACCAGATTGCTCGGACGAATAGGCGAGCGGAGTAAAATTTGTAGTAGTATCCCCAGAAAAAACTAGTGGGCTAGCAAAAGGTAATATCACCTGTTCCAATCCCTTGGTTACCGGATGATCTGCAAAATTTGAAATAATAGGTAAAAAAGGAAACTGTACCCTTGTTTGAAATCTGAATGACCCTTGCTGTTGCTGTACATTCACCGCTGCGCAATTTGCATCGGTCAGAAATTTATTCTCTACAGTGACTCCTTTATTACTTAGCCAGGTCGCTAAACCCGTATTTACAGCACTTCCTGTAGCATTTTGTAAATCACCATCTACTTTGTTTAATGCTACCAAAAGCTTACCTCCTCTTGCCATAAAAGCATCTAGTTGCCTTAACTGCATTGGCGGAATAGTGTCCCTTGGAGCAACAAGCGCCAGAGCCTTATATTTACCTGGAATTTCTGTTGTATCTGTAAGTGCTACATTTTCAAAATTGTAAAGAACTGATAACGCCTGAGCAGCTTGTTGCATATCATTAATAGTTGGCTCACCATGCCCCTGAATTAATCCAACTGTCGGTTTATCTACGACAGACAATTTTTTGATACTGGTGGTCAAAGCGTATTCCATTGCTTCCCCAGGTTGCATGAATGGTATCACATCCTTTTGCTCACCCATCTCAATAACAGCTCCTAAGAAAGCTTTTTGCTGTTTTACCTGATCCTTTTCACGCACATTAATCATAACGGGGCTTATCCCAGCCTGTCCTGCCTCCTGCTCTATTTGCTCATCTCCATTAGGATTTATGAACTCATAGACTAAATTTCCATCTGACAAACTCGAGTACTCTACTAGCAGATCTTTAAAGTCCTGACGTGTTTGAGCAATATTAGGTGGTAAATTTTCGGAAAAATAAGCTTTGACTGTCACAGGTTCCACCAGTTCATCCATTATATCTTCAGTTGCCTGACTCAGCGTATAACGCTGGTTTTCAGTCAGGTCAAGCCGAAAGAAAAAGTCTGTAGAAATAACATTGACCAATAACAAAATGCCTATGATCAATATGATAGAAGTATAAAATGATCTTTTAGTCTTCATGATTAATTGCTCAAGTTTCGTTTTGTCAAATTTGCTTCTGCCAATACAATACCGATTCCTATAATGCTAAGGAAATAAATAATATCCTTAGAATCGATTACGCCCCGTTTAAGGGATTCGTAATGCACAGAAAGGCTTAAATTATGAAATAGCTGCCCCATGAAACCGGTCATATTAGATGCTAGTACGTTAAAAATAATATGAAAGAATAGGCCTATGAAAAGAGCCATTAAAAAGGCAACAATCTGATTGTTAGTGATACTACTGGTGAATAAACCAATGCTTATATAAGCTGCACTCATAAGCAGTAAACCGAGATAGCCACACCAAACAGCTCCATGGTCTACGTTGCCAATATTAGCTAACGTAATATAATAAGGAAGTGTAAATACCAAAGCAATGCTAACCAGAATAAAGCAGGCAAAGAATTTACCCAGAACTACCTGACGGTCAGTAACTGCTTTAGTTAGTAGAAGTTCAATCGTCCCGGTTTTTTTCTCTTCAGCCAACATTCTCATCGTGATGGCTGGTATAAAGAAAAATAAGGTCCAGAAAGCAATGTCAAAAAAGCTTTGCAAGTTAGCCTGACCTACAAGAAAGACATCGGCTCCATAGATCCAGGTAAAAAACCCGCTGAAGCCCAGAAAGAGCACCAGCATGATGTATGCGATAAGTGAATCAAAAAATGATTGCAACTCACGCTTAGCTATAATCCAAATCGATCTCATCGTATGAATTTTTAGATTTAAAGAGTAAATAAATATTAAGCTGTAAGGTCTCTAAAGACATCTTCCAACTTGGTGACAGAAGGGGTCATCTCAGTGATCACCCATTTATTTTTGACGCAGGCTTTAAACAACTCCCTTGTGGTAGACATCTCAGGCTTACTTTGAATCTCGTAGCGATTGTCACCTTTCCCTTCTACAGAAGCCACAGAAGGTAATTCCATAACCACTTTAAGAATATCTGCTTCTTCTCCATCTTCTATTCGCGCTAAAAGCAGCTCTTGCCCTTTTGATTGCTTTCTCAAAGTATCGGCTGTACCATCTGCCACAATTTTACCTTTGTTGATAATAAGAATTCTATCACAGGTAGCTTCAACCTCAGAAAGAATATGGGTAGAAAGTATAACAGTCTTTTCCTTGCCTATCTCTCTGATTAATTTTCTAATCTCTACAATCTGGTTAGGATCCAACCCGGTAGTAGGCTCATCAAGAATTAGAATTTCAGGATCATGAATCATTGCCTGTGCCAGACCAACACGCTGTCTATATCCTTTTGAGAGCTCACCAATTTTCTTATGCTTTTCGGCATTTAACCCACATAATTTCACCATTTCTTTCACTCTTGCAGGAATATGATGATTTGCAACACCCTGAAGAGCCGCAGAGAATTCAAGATAATCTATGACAGGCATGTCATGATAAAGCGGATTGTGCTCTGGCAAATAGCCTATATGCTTTCTGAGCACATCTCCTTCTGACAAAACGGAATCACCACCAATAGTTACATCACCACGATCTATAGCAATGTAGTTTGTAATCATTTTCATAGTGGTGGTTTTGCCAGCACCATTAGGCCCTAGAAAGCCCAATATCTCTCCTGTTTTCACTTCAAAAGAAATATCATCGACCGCCTTCTGTGGCCCATAGGTCTTTGTCAAATGTTCAATCTTAATATCCATAAAATAGAATTTTAACTTAGGTTGACCTTTGTTTTAATTTTTCCGTTGCAATTATAAGCAATGAAAAAAAATATGTAAAGCCCCTTAATGAAATCTGTCGTTTCATTTGAACTTAAAATTTAATCTACTACATTCACTTACCTTTTTAGATTATAGAGGCTTGAAATTACTAACAAACCATAGGGCAGATTCCAATTTGACCAGGGCGGTTTACACCACCTCTACTATCATTATTACCCCTTCCTGGGGTTAATATCTACATATCGCCAAAAGGCATCAGCCAATTATCATTTTCAATATCACTTAGCTAATTAATTAGTCATGCTTGTTCTAAAATTTGGAGGCACTTCTGTAGCTTCAGCAAAAAATATCTCTCTCGTTAAGGAAATTCTGGAAGAGAAAAAAGAAAACTTCATCGTTGTAGTG
Source organism: uncultured Fulvivirga sp. (assembly GCA_947500555.1). Taxonomy (GTDB): domain Bacteria; phylum Bacteroidota; class Bacteroidia; order Cytophagales; family Cyclobacteriaceae; genus Fulvivirga. The sequence goes on from CANMSE010000001.1 coordinate 236,752, forward strand.
TCTGCCTTTGGCGGCATGACCAACTTACTCATAGAATGTAGTACGAAAGCGGCCAATGGTGATGAGTCTTATTTGAAAATAGTTGAGGCTATTGAGAAACAACATCTCAAAACCATCAAAGACCTCATTTCAGTAAAAGAGCAGGGTAAGACACTTGGTAAAGTGAAGATTCTGCTAAATGAATTAGAAGACATTTTAAGAGGTGTATTTCTTATTCATGAACTGACAGAGAAAACAAGTGATAAAATTGTTGGATTTGGCGAGACCATTTCATCCTTTGTGATCAAAGACTACCTACAAAATTCGGGGCTTACTGTTGATTTAGCAGATCCTAGAACGTTTATCAAGACTGATAGTCGATATGGAAGGGCTAATGTAGACTTCAAGGCTTCTACTAAAGAAATCAAACAGTATTTTAAGGAGAAAAAGAGTTGGGTATGTCCAGGTTTCATTGCGTCAGATCAACAAGGAGAGTTCACCACTTTGGGACGAGGGGGTTCCGATTACACAGCAGCCATCTTAGCAGCAGCGTTAAAAAGTCCAAAGCTGGAAATCTGGACTGATGTAAGTGGCATGATGACCGCTGACCCTCGCTGGGTGAGATCAGCTTATCCAATTCAGGAAATTAGTTATGAGGAAGCCATGGAACTATCTCATTTTGGTGCTAAGGTGATTTACCCGCCCACCATCCAGCCGGTATTGGATGCTAATATTCCAATCCATATCAAGAATACTTTTCGTAAAGATGATGCGGGCACTATTATTTCCAAATCTGGAAATGGCAAAAATCAAATTATCAAGGGATTGTCCAGCGTGCAAAATATTGCACTCTTCAACCTGACTGGTAGTGGAATGATTGGGATTCCCAACTTCTCTCACAGGTTGTTTCGAGCACTCTCGGGTGCCAAGGTGAACATCATTTTAATTACCCAGGCATCTTCTGAGCACTCCATTTGTGTTGGTATCGATCAGGGAGATTCTAATATCGCTAAAGAAGCCATTGAAGCTGAATTCGAGTATGAATTAGCCATACATAAAATTGACAGCCTGGCGATCGAAAAAGAACTTTCAATTATTGCACTGGTTGGCTCTAATATGCAACAACAAGTTGGAGTCAGTGGCAAAATGTTTAGTGTATTGGGCCAGAATGGGGTGAATATCAAAGCTATTGCTCAGGGTTCCTCAGAAAAGAATATCTCCGTGGTGATCGAAAGCACTGAAGTCAAGAAAGCATTAAATGCGCTACATGAAAGTTTCTTCCTCTCTGAGAAGAAAAGACTTAACCTGTTCATGGTCGGTGTAGGAAATGTCGGAGGCACTTTGATAAGTCAATTGCATGCACAAAAATCCTATTTGGCAAAGCATCACCATGTTGATTTGAGGGTTGTAGCATTGGCTAATTCTAAAAAAATGCACTTTGATCAGGATGGTATTTCTTTGAAAGACTGGAAAGAGGCCTTGTCAGAAAAAGGAGGTAAAATGACCCTGAAAGGATTTATTGGTCAAATGACAGAATTGAATCTACGAAATAGCATCTTCATTGACAATACGGCTAATACTATCGTTGCGAATAGTTATATGACTATTTTAAAAGAAAGCATTTCTGTCGTTACACCCAATAAAATAGCTTGCACCCAAAGCATCGATCAATATCACCAACTTAAGGAAACTGCCCTTAAATACAGATCCAAATTTTTATTTGAAACTAATGTCGGTGCCGGACTTCCGGTCATTAATACACTCAATGATTTAATAAGAAGTGGTGATGAAGTGGTAAAGATTGAGGCCGTTTTATCGGGAAGTCTCAACTTCATATTTAATAATTTCAATAGTGAAGTAAAGTTTGTTGACATTGTTAAGCAGGCGAAGGAAGAAGGCTACACGGAGCCAGATCCACGGGAAGACTTGAGTGGTGTAGATGTCATGCGAAAAATTCTTATCCTGGTAAGGGAAAGTGGTTTTAACATGGAGCTATCAGATATTGTAAGTGAGCAGTTTATTCCGAAAAAATGCGTGTCAGCTCCGTCAGTAGATGACTTTTTTGCCGCCTTGGCTAAGGAAGAAGCAGTTTTTCAAAAAATGTTCAATGATGCCAGTGCTAAAAATCAAAAGATAAAGTATGTGGCGACTTTCGATAAAGGAAAAGCCACCACGGGTCTTAAGTACTTTAATTCCGATCATCCTTTCTATAATCTGGAGGGGAAAGATAATATTGTACTTTTCACCACTAAGAGGTATCCTGAACAACCTTTAGTTATTAAAGGAGCTGGTGCCGGTGCAGAAGTAACGGCCATGGGAATTTTTGCTGACATAATGCGTATAGCCAATGGATAAGTCAATCAAAATTTTTGCTCCTGCCACAGTGGCCAACGTAGGCCCGGGCTATGATGTACTTGGCCTGGCACTGGAAAATATTGGTGATGAGATCGAAATGTCATTATCCGACTCAAAGTCAATAACCATTGATATACCAGGCTCTGATTTACCAGCTGATCCTAAATTGAATGTGGCCGGTGTAGCGGCTCAATCATTATTAGATAAACTTGGTATTGATCAAGGTTTAAACATGACAATTCATAAAAAGGTCGCCCCTGGAAGTGGTTTGGGTTCCAGTGCCTCAAGCTCAGCGGGTGCTGTATTTGGGTTGAATGAATTGCTTGAAAAGCCCTTCACTAAAAATGAACTGGTGCAATTCGCCATGGAAGGAGAAAAAGCAGCCTCGGGCGTTTCTCATGCTGATAATGTCGCTCCATCACTTCTTGGGGGTTTTACCCTTGTCAGGAGTTATGAGCCTTTGGATATTATCAGTCTGGCATACCCTGAAGAGCTGATAATAGTTGCGGTTCATCCTCACATCGAAGTGAAGACCGCAGACTCCAAAAAGATTTTGAGGCGAGATATCAGTCTTGGTCTAGCTGTAAAACAATGGGGTAATGTGGCAGGGTTGGTTTCAGGGCTAGCAAGTGCTGACTATAGTTTGATCGGACGTTCCCTGGAAGATTTGATTGTAGAACCTACTCGTTCTATGCTGATCCCAGGTTTTGAATCACTTAAAAGTTCTGCTGTAAAACATGGCGCACTGGGATGCAGTATTTCAGGTTCCGGACCTTCCGTATTTGCTTTATGCAATAACCAGCAAGTGGCAAGGAATGTAGGTGAAGCTTTTAGTAACATATTTGATGAGCTGACGATTGATAGCAATGTTTATATCTCAAAAATTAATAAGGAGGGTTGTGAGGTTATTTGATATAGGATTTAAGAAATAAGTCAGCTGTATAAAAATTAACACGTCATTCCAAAACTTGATTTGGAATCCTATACTTTGGGGCAGAACAGTTATAGAGATTCTGAAACAAGTTCAGAATGACAAATGAGGAACTTTTTAGACAACCATTATTGAAAAATTAGAATTTAAAGAGATGGAGATTCTTCGCTTCGCTCTGAATGACAAAATAAAATGAAGTACTACAGCACCAACAGAAAAGTGAAACCAGTCTCTTTTAGAGAGGCAGTTGTAAAAGGTTTGCCGGAAGATAACGGGCTTTTTATGCCTGAGACCATACCAGTTCTTTCAAAGACATTTTTCGATAACCTGTCTAATAAATCTTTAATTGACATTGGGATTGAAGTCGCCACACCTTTCATTAAAGAAGATTTGACTTCAAGTCAAATTCAGGAAGTGATTGAAGGAACCTTAGCCTTTGATATTCCTTTAGCCAATGTGCATAACAACGTCTATAGCCTGGAGCTTTTTCATGGGCCTACCTGCGCTTTCAAAGATGTAGGTGCTCGATTTCTGGCGCGATGCCTGAGTCATTTTTCTGATCAAAAAATAACGGTGTTGGTAGCGACTTCAGGTGATACAGGTAGTGCGGTGGCCAATGGATTTCTTGGCGTGCCTAATGTAGAGGTAGTAATCCTTTATCCAAAGAATAAAGTAAGTCATTTGCAGGAGCAACAGTTGACTACACTTGGTCAAAATATTACAGCACTGGAAGTTAATGGCACTTTTGATGATTGTCAGCGAATGGTTAAAACTGCCTTTTTGGATAAGGAATTAAACCAAAAGCTCAAATTAACCTCTGCCAACTCCATCAATATTGCTCGATTGATTCCACAATCTTTCTATTACTTCTGGGCAATGGCTCAACTCAATACTAATGAAAAGGTTATTTTTTCAGTGCCGAGTGGCAATTATGGAAACCTCACGGCTGGGCTTCTGGCCAAAGCCATGGGATTGAATATTGATAGCTTCATTGCCTCCTCTAATAAAAATGACATCGTTCCAAAGTACTTAGCTACCGGAGATTTTCAACCTAAATCATCTGTTCAAACCATATCCAATGCGATGGATGTAGGAAACCCGAGTAATTTCAGTAGAATGACAGAACTCTATGGCAATTCATGGGAGAAAATGATTGAAGGTATTCAGGGATTTAGTTTTACTGATGATAAAACCAGGAAAGTGATGAAACAGGTTTTTGACCAGTATGATTATACCCTTGACCCACATGGAGCGGTAGGCTATTTAGGGCTGCAAGAAGGACTTAAGTATGAAGGGGCTACTGGTGTGTTTTTAGAAACGGCTCATCCAGCTAAATTTCTGAACACTGTCCAAGGGACCATTGGTGAAATTGAAATTCCTGAAAGACTCAAAGCCTACTTGGATAAAGAAAAAGTGAGTTTAGAGGTTGGGAAGGATTATGAGGAACTAAAAGAGTTTCTATCCTATAGAGTTTAAAAAAATCTTCTCTTAAACTAAGGTACATATTGAAATTCTAAAATTATGATTGGAGCACTTTTTGAATTCCGAGCCGATTTAAAACACTACTTAGATAGTGTTGAATAGTCACTATTTGACCAGATTTCAGCGGTATAAATGTTCTATTAAATTCTGTTGAAACAAAATTCAAAAAAGCTCTACTGAGCTAGGTTTAATTAATTTCAGGATTCTTAATTATTTTTTTTACATAAATGTTGTTGTCGGTTCGGAATGAAATGTAGTAAATGGATGGCTTCAACTTCTTAGTGCTTAGTCTGAACTCTTTAGCGTTAATCCTTTCAACAATTATAGGTCTTCCATTAATGTCTGAAATGATTATTTCAAGTATGCGCTTGTCACTTGTCACCAATAAGTCGTTTTGTACGGGATTAGGGTAAAATTCTATTTGGTATTTACCAACCTCCAAAAGATTTGTTATGATATTATTCTTTATTTTAAACTCGTAGCGTATACTATAATTTTCGCCATCGAACAACTCGAATTGAAAAGAATCGATCTCAAAGGAGGTTGAAGTTGGTGAAAATACTATTGATTCTTTGATAATGTCAGTTTGCGTAAATCGATTAATGGGAATACCCTTGCTGTCAATTTTTTCTAAATGGCCAAAGAATGACGGAGCCGTAACTACAAATACTATTTCGTCTTCAGGCGTATCATAATCCGAAGCACTTAATAGGTCTTCCGTTATCGATACGAATCCTTCTTCATTTAGTGTTGCAATTTCATTTCTTATCAAAAGGGGCTCATCATCGTTTATTGGATTGATAATTATCTCGAACCCTATATCCGAAAGTGTATTGGTACTATCGTTAATAGATAGAATCATATTGTCAGTTATGCTGTTTGACCCATCATGTTGATAGATAATTCTGTTATTCTCTATACTATTTTGTGTCCATTGATATATTGGCTCTCTCGGATTGTCTAAATGTGCAATATAGCCATGATGAAGTGAATCAGTAATGTGAAAACTTATTAACTGACTTCCTACTTCTATATCCTCTACTTTTAGGAGAGTTGAATCAATTATAGCTGAAGTCCCCTCATTCAATAAAAGTTGCTTGTTATTGACTATGTATGGGAAGTTATTGTCTTTAGGAACAATCTCTATGTCAAATACTTGATTTGTAAATTGATTATCACCATCTGATATAGAAAATGTGAAATTATCTGACAGCGTTTCAGATCCATTGTGGATGTAAATGATATCCGATTTTATAATATTTTCTTGGCTGAAGAAACTCAATTCTACTCCAGGAATATCCTTATGCTCCAAATACCCATTGATGGGTTTGGTAGTAATGGTACATATCAACTCAACATTACTAGCAGTGTTATCGACAATATATAATTCATTGGCAGTAATAGAAGAAGCTTCACCTTGGATAACGGTCATTGGTTCATTGACCGTAACTAGCGGGTACTCCAATAATTTATTAACCGCAGCTTCAACATTTGGTATTGGACCTATCTGATATATTGAGTCTATAACACCTGGAAAAGGGAAATTAAGCTGTGGTTGTCCCGTATCTATCAATAACTTTCGCATGTCTCGAGGTGGTATAACTATATCTAGTTCATTGAGTGCCCAGCTCTGCACCAAAATTATGGCTGTCGCTACAATTGCAGAGGCTGAACTTGTACCACTGAAAAACCCTGTATATTGACGATGCTCATCGTTTTCATATTCTGCATAATCTCCGTAACCGCTAGTAAACACGTTTTGCCCCCATCCTTGTAGATTCACTCTAGAGCCATATGTACTAAAACCGAGTATATAGTGTTCTATGGTATTACTACCTGCTCCTACAATTACACTCCCATTGTCACCCCTATTCATATAGGTAATTTCCGTATCGAGATCTACAGCACCGTTTCCCGCTGCTGCAACAACATGTATGCCTTTTGTCGTTGCCGCGAGCACTGCATCCCAAACAGATAATGTTAAATCTGCGGGCCCAAATTGTCCATTGGTTGCGAAAGTTTGCATTTCTAAGAGCATAATATCCCCTGGCCTCAACCACTCTGCTGCCGTAAGAATCGCAGCAGCTCGTCCATAGCTTTCACCATACCCACGGTAACTCGCTTCGTGAGCTCCGCCCGTAATACCAAAATCATTTAATGACCCGGTCATTACGCCTAATACGGCAGTACCATGATCTTCATATTCAGGTTGTACTGGTAAAAAATTATCTGAAAAAGATTCAGGTATATCCTCGTGTAATTCATCCCAATCATATTCAATATCGACTACTCTAATATCTTGCCCAAAGGTGCCTAATCCCCAAGCATAACTCGCATTGATACCCGGGTCAGCTTCCAAATAATGTTGATAAGCCGATAGGCTAGGAGTGATAGAATGTACTTTATTTAAAGTTCCATCATTTATAGTGACCGGTGGAGGACAAAAGTCTTTTGGAACCAAATCTGCATATTCTACAACAGGAAGTGATTCAAGAAATTTTCCCAATTCAAGGAGGTCATATTTATTATATTGGCTGGTCTCTATCTTCACTAAACCAGAGAACCCATCTAATATAGTGCTCATATTTGTACCCTGGCGTTCCGACTTACTTTTTGTGATCCGGCTCAGCTCATCCGAAATCAAAGGTTTAAATTTTAAGCCTGTCGAATCAAGCATTTTTTTATATTTTCCCATTTCTTCGGGTGAAAACTTTCCCTCGATCTTAGCATTTTTTGAATCATATATCCATTCAGAGATAAATTTGACCTCAAGAGTATAATCATCAATACCTTCAATCAAATGAAGACCACCTTTCAATGATTTAATTTGTGCAGACAACGGTTTCATACCAAATACCAACAATACAACAAAGAGAATTCTAATAGTCTGAGACATAATATAAAATTGGCTTATTCCATAATTTGTTTGTTATTTACTTCTTTGTTATTTCGATTAATAAATAACCAATGGTCTCTTAGAAAGAGAGTAAGTTTCGGGTTAAATTTCTCAAAACTTAGTCATAATTAGTAGCTATTATTACGATTGAAATGGAGTTTGGTTCAGTTGTTCATATTCAAAATGGAACAATTGAATTGAGTAAAAAAGATCAGGTGAAGACTCTGGGGCATAAAGTGGAGTATCTGAAATCTTTAGTAGGAAAAGAAAACTGACGCTCAAAATGATCAAAAGTTGCTTGAAAAATTAAAAATTCCCTATAATCATTCTTAACTGAATATTAATCAATACCTTTTCCAGAAATTCGGATTGAACAACATTAAGACTGTGAAAAGCTCCAACCTTCCCAAGAGCATTAGAAAAGATAATAACCACTTACCAAAAGGTGTGATGTGAGCAAAGTTATTCACTGGTCCTACTGTACCAAGTCCGGGGCCAATATTACCCAAGCATGTCGCCACTGCACCTAAAGCTGTATCAAAGTCCACCCCGGTAAAAGAGATTAAGAATACTCCAATAGCAAAGATGAGAAAGTAGATCATCACAAATGCGAGTACATTGTACGTAATGTCACGGCTTACAGCTTTACCATTTAATCGCACCGGTATTACCGCTGAAGGATGAAGTTGTCGCTTCATTTCTAAAAAGCTATTCTTGAAAAGTAAGGTATGTCTGACAACTTTGATCCCACCAGAAGTAGAGCCGGCAGAAGCGCCTAAGAACATCATCAAAAAGAAAATGATGGTAACAAAAGGTGCCCATGCAGTATAATCGGCAGTAATGTAACCAGTGGTCGTGATAACAGATACAACCTGAAACAGTGAATCACGAAAAGATTTTTCAAAGCCACTCCACTCTGCTGAAAAAACAAAAAAAGAAATGCCAAGTGCAAGTACTACTACCAGAATGAAATAGTTTCTGAATTCTTCGTTACCCCATACCTTTCCAAACTTTCCTTTTAGTCCATAATAGGTAATAGCAAAGTTGGTACCTGCCAAAAACATAAAGATGATCATTACATACTGAATGTATGCGGAGTCATAATACGCAACACTTGCGTTTTTAGTTGAGAAACCTCCGGTGGCCATAGTAGTGAGAGCGTGATTAATGGCATCGTAAAATGTCATGCCACCGAACATCAATAGTACCATTTCTGTCAAGGTGAGCCCAAGGTAAATGAGCCAGAGTCTCATCGCTACATCTTTTATCCGGGGCTTCATCTTATCAGGACTTATTCCAGGAGCTTCCGCCACAAAGAGCTGCATTCCCCCGATACCTAATATTGGAAGTATAGCCACTGCCAGTACAATGATCCCCATTCCTCCTATCCATTGGGTAAGACTACGCCAGAAAAGAATCCCTTTTTCTACACTCTCAATATCTGTTAAAATAGTAGCGCCAGTGGTAGTGAAGCCGGAAATGGTTTCGAAAAAAGCCTCAGTGAAATCAGGAATTGCTCCTGAAAGGAGATAGGGTAAGGTCCCAAACAATGACATGGACAACCAACCAAGTATCACTATGAGGTACCCATCCTTTTTCTTAAGATCCCGATTATCATTATTTCTGGCATAAAACCATAGGCTTCCTCCAATGCTCAAAGCTATGAGTCCTGATATCCCAAGCGGATAAATGGATTCTTTATAGTAAATAGAAAATGGAAGACAAAGCAACATAAACGCTCCATTGAGCAAAATGAGCAGCCCTGCAATTCCAGAAATTAGCTTATAGTTAAACCTCATTAATTAGCCGAATTTGTCCAATGTAGGTAATTTGGATTTACTTGAAAAATTCTCCAACTGTTTTGATACAACCAGGACGACAAAGTACTACTGCCCGGTCCTTGGGTCTAAATTGAAAATTACCCATAGTAGTATAACCAACACCGTTTCGTACTACCCCGCCAATAATTGCACCTTTTGGAAATTCAAGATTTTTAATCTCTCGCTCTGTGATCTTAGAACCGGCTTTAACGATAAACTCCAGCACTTCAGCATCAACACCGTGGATACTTGTCAATGAAATAATATCTCCTTCCCTGATATATCTGAAAATGAAGTTTGCTGCGATCAATTTCTTATTGATCATGGTATCAACTCCAATATTTTGAGAAAGGTGGATATAGTCAATGTTTTCTACCAGTGAGATGGTTTTTTTTACATTTCTATTCTTTGCCACAAGGCATGAAATGATATTGGTCTCGGAATTTCCAGTAACGGCTATGAACGTATCCATATCCGCAATACCTTCTTCCTCTAATAAATCAACATCACGACCATCACCATGAATAACCATCACATTTTTAAGTTGATCTGCCAGCTCAAAGCACTTGTCTTTGTCACTTTCGATCAGCTTCACATTGAACTTTCTGCTAAGCCTTTTAGCCGCATGGAAGCCTACTTTACTTCCACCTAAAATCATTATATTCTTGATCTCCTGCTTCGCTTTACCGGCCAGACTCAACACAGCCTCCATTCCATCAGGCTGCGCTATAAAATACGCATGATCACCTTCTTTAAACTGGTTGTCTCCATGAGGAATGATCGTCTCATTATCTCGAAGAATAGCCACAGTAATAAAATTTTGCTCAGGGTTGAGGTGAGCCATTTCGACAAGAGTTCTTCCATTTAAAGGACTAGTATCATCAATAATAACACCTATTAATGATAACCTTCCTTCATCAAAATCAAACGTATCAGTTATGGCTACTTCTTTGAGTAATCGTTTTATTTCTTTGGCGGCTAAAGATTCAGGCGATATAATCTCATCAATACCCAGATCTTTTAGATCGAGCTTCTCCTTGCTCAATAGAAATTCGACATTCTGGATTCTTGAGACCGTCTTTTTTGCTCCTAAATGCTTCCCGATAATGCAAGTGGCTAAATTTGCTTCTTCTGAAGAAGTTACCGCAATTAAAAGGTCTGCTTCAGAAACCCCTGCTTCTTCTAGTACACTGTAAGAGGTGGAGCTACCTCTTATAATTCCAACATCAAGATGACCTGAAGCCTGTTTCAACGGTTTTTGATCCTGATCAATCAAAACAATGTCCTGGCCTTCCTGAGCCAATAATTTGGCCAGATGAAAACCGACATCTCCCGCACCTGCTATAATAATTCTCATAGTACTACAACCTATTCTTCCACTTGAACTTCCTCAACTCGTACCCCCGCAGAAAGTACTTCCGGAAGGCTGTCCATCCGCATGTATTGCTGAATTTCAAAAATATAAGAACCTGGTCGTTCAAATTTATAATTTTCCATTATTAGAAATTGATGATCAAAAACATCTCCCAACCCACTCCCAAAAGGCTTTCCGGTTTTAGGGTCAAACAAATTATAATTGATCAATTCCTTATTGATTTCGTTATTCAATGTATCCTTAAGAGTATAAGTCACATAAATGTTCTCATAAGGATAAGAAACAGTATTTCTTAAGTTAAAATAAAGATGGTAAGGTTTAGTAATATCGGCTATCTCAAACTTGAAATCTACCACTGAGTCTGCCAGCCAAATTTTGTTATCAATATCAGTGTTTTGCTCAAACACTCTGTTATCCTCACAACCAGTCAGAAATAATGTGGCTAGAAAAAAAATAATTATCCTCATGACGAATTTCTAGAGTTGTTTTGATTCTTGTTATTGGACCGATTTCTATTTTTATTCTTATTTCTTCGCTTCTTATTACGATTACCAGACTTTGATTTGTACTTTTTATCCATCCGCTCCAGATCGCTATTCAAGTTAATTTCTTCTTTACCGGGAACATCATCTTCCATTAATGATGCTGGCTTTTTCCCTTCCTTATTAAGTTTAATGATTTCATGGACTCTACTTACATTAATCGGATGCCATGTATTTTCGTCATCATAGCCAAACCACATAATTTTTCTAAAAATATCTGTCTTCTGAAGTTTAGCTGCACCTTTTTCTATCTGCAGTGGTTTATCAACTTTAGGAATATCCTCCAAAGCATTCATGTAAGTATCTAACTCATAGTTGAGACAGCATTTCAGACGACCACATTGACCAGAGAGTTTACTTGGGTTAAGTGACAAATTTTGATAGCGAGCTGCACTGGTACTTACACTCCTGAAATCTGAAAGCCATGTACTACAGCACAGTTCACGACCACAAGAGCCAATGCCTCCCAGTCTCCCTGCCTCTTGTCGAAGGCTGATCTGCCTCATTTCTATTCGTATTCTAAACTCCCCGGCAAGCAACTTGATCAATTCGCGAAAATCAACCCGATCATCAGCAGAGTAATAGAATGTAGCTTTGGAATTGTCAGCCTGATATTCTACATCTGAAAGTTTCATAGATAATTTCAAATCCTGAATTATCTGACGTGCACGATATAACGTGGGCATTTCACGTTTTTTTACCTCTTCATACTTTTCGAGATCCTTCTCATGCGCTACACGATAAATTCGCTTTATTTCCTCATCATCTTTGATCTTTTTCTTCTGCATTTGAAGACGAACCAATTCACCTTGAAGCGAAACATGGCCTACATGATGTCCGTTGGGAACATCAACGACTACCGCATCACCAGTATATAATTCCAGGTCTTCAGCGTTTCGGAAATAGCCTTTATGTCCACCCTTAAACCTTATTTCAATAATTGGAAACTTATCAATGACTGGCATATCCATATTTGACAACCAGTCAAAAACATTCATTTTGTTGCACCCACCGGTCTGGCAACCGCCATTATTGTTACAACCTGATACTTTATTCCCAGAACTACACGAACCACATCCCATTGAATATCAATTTTCGTCCATCGATAAAGATAAATAATTCAGATTTCTAAACTATTCGAGCTGCTAAAATATCTTTTCCGATGTCTTTGCGATAGTACATCCCTTCCCATGAAAGGCTATTTACTGCACTATAAGCTGATTTAAGGGCGGTGTCTAAATCATCACCACGACCCAACACAGTTAGCACTCTCCCGCCATTGGTTAAGGTTTCGTAATCTTCTTGCTTAGTACCGGCATGAACCACTAAGGTGGTTGTGATATCAGCAAGCCCATGTATAGACTTTCCTTTCTCATAGCTTCCCGGATAACCCCCGGAAACCAATACCACGCCAGCTACAGTATGACTGCCGATTTCTAATTGATAATCATGAAGTTGCCCGGTAGCTGCTGCATCTAACATATCAACCACATCAGAGGTTATCCTGGGTATAACCACTTGTGTTTCAGGATCACCCATTCGAACGTTGTATTCGATTACATATGGATCACCGCTAACATTCATCAGTCCAATGAAAATAAACCCCTTATAATCTATACCCTCAGATTTTAATCCATTGACGGTAGGCTTAATCACTTGTTCCTCGACCTTAGACATAAATGCAGCATCTGCAAATTTCACTGGTGAAACGGCTCCCATACCACCAGTATTCAAACCAGTATCACCTTCACCAATTCGCTTATAATCTTTAGCCTCAGGAAGCACAATGTAATCTTTACCATCAGTCAGGACAAAGACGGAGAGCTCTATGCCATCCAAAAATTGCTCAATGAGAACTTTGGAACTTGCCTCGCCAAATTGTTTATCAATGAGCATTGACTTAAGGGTCTCTTTCGCCTCTTCAAGGTTTTGAGCTATTACCACTCCTTTACCAGCCGCCAGGCCATCAGCTTTCAGCACAATCGGCATGTCACAAGACTCAAGATAAGTGAGCCCTTCATCAATATTTTCTGTGGTAAATGTTTTAGATGCTGCAGTAGGTATGCTGTGCTTTTGCATAAAAGACTTACTAAAATCTTTACTACCCTCTAGTCGTGCTCCTGCCTTTCCGGGCCCCACCATCTTTATATGTTTTAAAGATTCATCTGCTTCAAAATAGTCTCGGATACCATTAACAAGAGGGTCTTCAGGCCCTACTACAATAAGGTCAATTTCGTTCTCTACAGAAAAATTTGCTATCCCTTCAAAATCATTGACTTGGAGGTCAACATTCTCACCTATAAGTTCAGTGCCAGCATTTCCAGGTGCAATGAACACTTCTGTACAATTAAAACTTTGTGAAATCTTCCAGGCTAAAGTATGCTCTCGCCCACCACTTCCTAAGACTAATATATTCATTGTTTATAAGCTAAATTTTAAAAGCTCAAAGTTATACAAATGATACTAATTAGGGTGATCTGAAATAAATAAGTGAAGGTAACTAATTAGCGTACTCAGACATGAATTTAATACGCATAAGACGAAGTTCTTCTTCAGAATAATCTTCATTGTCCTCATCATTCAACGCATCTTGAATATTATCTGAGTCAGCGTTTAAGAAATAGTCAAAAATATCGTCTTGCTTCTCGTTATCAAGAATATCATCAATATAATAGTCAAGATTGAGTCTGGTTCCTGAGTAGCAAATATTTTCTATTTCATCTAATAGTGCATCAAATGAAATTCCTTTTGATTCAGCAATCTCATCAAGATCTACTTTCCTATCAATTTGCTGAATAACAAATATTTTTAGTTTGGATTTATTTACTGACGACTTTACCACTACATTCGAAGCCGTTACAATATCGTTCTCCTTAACATACTCGTTTATCAAAGTGATGAAATCAACCCCAAATTTTTTCACTTTACCCATCCCAACTCCGTTGATTTGAGCAAGCTCTTCTTCAGTAGTGGGGTAAGTAGTTGCCATCTCTTCCAATGAAGGATCCTGAAAAATTACGAATGGTGGTAAATCTTTTTTATCAGCAACTTTCTTTCTGAGTACTTTTAAAAGTCCGAATAACTCCTCATCATATGCTTTTGTAGCCACAGGGCCTCTTTCGGCTTCCTCTTCTTCTTCACCTACAGTATACTCGTGATCTTTCGCCAGCATGATAGAATTTGGACTCTTCAAATAGGCCTTGCCCCTCTCAGATAATTTTAATACTCCAATGTTATCTATATCTTTCTCTAACAACTCATGCATTAGAGTTTGACGAATTACTGATTTCCAAAAATCTTCATCCTCTTCATCTCCAGAGCCAAAAATATCAAGGTCTGTATGGTTATAAGACTCAGTATATTGATTCGCAATTCCTCGAATGACATGCTGCAGATGATTTAAACCAAAACGTTCACCTGTTTGCTCTGCTGCTTTAAGAGCTTTAATCACATATTCTTGACCTTCAAATTTATCTTTTGGATTAACACAGTTATCGCAACCTCCGCAATTATCTTTTTCATATTCCTCTCCAAAATAATGTAGTAGTTGTCGCCTTCTACAAACGGGAGACTCTGCATAAAAGGACATCTCCTGAAGTAATACTCTGGAGTTTTCTCTTTCCTGAACTGGTTTATCTTTATTAAACTTCTCTAACTTATTAATGTCATTATGACTGTAAAGCATCAAGCAATGTCCTTCCAGTCCATCACGGCCAGCACGACCTGTTTCCTGATAGTAACCTTCTAAAGACTTAGGTACGTCATAATGGATTACAAACCTCACATCCGGTTTGTCGATACCCATCCCAAAGGCTATAGTCGCTACAACAACATCTACATTTTCATTTAAGAAATCATCCTGATTCTTCTCTCGAATAGAAGCCTCTAGCCCTGCATGATAAGGGACAGCATTGTGACCATTCACACTGAGCAATTCAGCAATCTCTTCAACTTTTTTTCTGCTGAGGCAGTAAATTATTCCACATTTACCTTTTCTGTTTTTAAGAAATTCAATTAGCTGCTTCTTGGCATGTTTTTTTTGTTTAACTTCGTAAAAAAGATTAGTTCTATTGAATGAAGATTTAAATAGATGAGCATTTTCCATATTCAGATTCTTCTGAATATCCAGCTGGACCTTTGGAGTTGCAGTAGCAGTTAGTGCAATAATTGGAAGATTTCCTATTTGTGCTATAATTTCCTTAATTCTTCTATACTCAGGCCGAAAGTCATGTCCCCATTCTGAAATACAGTGAGCTTCATCCACAGCTACAAAAGCAATATCAACCTTTTTGAGGAATTCAACATTTTCAGGTTTAGTCAGTGATTCAGGTGCTACATATAGTAATTGTATATTCCCACTCAGTGACTCTTTTTTTACTCTATTGATTTCCCCTTTGGTAAGGGTAGAGTTTAAAAACTGCGCATTGACTCCAAATGCATTCATTTGGTCCACCTGGTTCTTCATCAACGCAATAAGCGGTGAAATAACAATAGCCAAGCCATCGGTTACTAAAGATGGCAGTTGGTAGCAGAGAGATTTGCCAGCACCGGTTGGCATTATAACAAAAGTATTCTTCCCCTGAAGAATATGTTTTATTATATTTTCCTGATTGCCCCGGAACTGACTGTAGCCGAATACTTCTTTGAGCTTACCTCTTAATATGTCCGTTTCTGTTGCGAGCATCCTTGCCAATTATTAAGCATTAATTCGATTCGATTTTACTATCTTTGACGCGCTCTAAATTTCCATTCAAAGGATATTGAAGTTAGTGAAAAATATTCAAAATATAGCTAAAGATGTACTCTTAAATGAGTCCGAAGCACTCGCCAATATGTCGAATTTTATTGATGAAAAATTCGAAAAATGTATTCAGGAAATCTATGAATCTAAAGGTAGAGTTGTTATCACAGGTATTGGAAAAAGTGCAATAGTCGCTAATAAGATAGTTGCTACGCTTAACTCAACAGGTACACCTTCCTTATTTATGCATGCCGCTGATGCCATTCATGGAGATCTTGGAATGATTCAAAATGATGATATAGTAATATGTATATCTAAAAGTGGTAATACTCCTGAGATCAAAGTTCTCGTTCCTCTTATAAAGCGAACTGGATGCACTTTGGTTGGTCTCGTTAGCAATGTCAACTCATATTTAGGCCAGCAAGCTGATCATGTACTGAACGCTACAATAGCAGATGAAGCATGTCCAAACAGCCTGGCACCAACAACCAGTACTACTGCACATATGGCAATTGGAGATGCGGTGGCAGTTTGCCTGATGGAATTGAAAAATTTTACGAGTGAAGACTTTGCAAAATATCATCCCGGAGGTGCTTTAGGGAAGCAACTTTATCTAAAAGTCGATGATATCATTAAGCACAATGAGGTGCCGATGGTGAAGGATAATGCTGGATTTAAAGAAGTCATTCTTGAGATTTCTTCAAAAAGATTGGGAGCAGCGGCAGTTATTGATCAAAATGATAAGCTCATAGGTATTGTAACTGATGGCGATTTGAGAAGAGCTATTGAAAAAGACATTGACCTGAATAAAATAACAGCAAGGGAATTTATGTCTCCTGATCCAAAGAATGCAAATGTTGGGGATTTTGCTGTTAGTGCGTTAAACGTGATGCAGCAAAACAGCATCAGTCAGGTAATTGTTCTTGACGGTGAGAAAATTGCTGGGTTTGTGCATCTGCATGACCTATTGAAAGAAGGAATCATTTGAACTCGATTTAATGGACAGTAATAACTTTGTCGTAATAATGGCAGGTGGTATTGGCAGTCGTTTTTGGCCTGCTAGTAGAAATGCCAAACCAAAACAATTTCTAGATATTTTAAACACTGGAAGGTCATTAATTCAAATGACCTATGACCGCTTTAAGAATAAGGTTAGCATTAAGAATATTTATGTCGTTACGCACGAAGACTATTATTCATTAGTAAAAGAGCAACTTCCTGAATTAACTGATGATCAAATATTATTAGAACCACTAAGAAGAAATACTGCACCATGTATAGCTTATGCAAGTTATAAAATAGGTAAACTAAATAGCGATGCTATCATTACAGTTGCTCCAGCTGATCATCTTATTACAAACGAAGAAGCCTTCTATACCTCATGGAAACATGGGTTAACGGCAGCTGAAAATCAGGATAAATTAATTACGATAGGGTTAAAACCTAACAAACCTGAAACGGGTTTCGGCTATATACAATTTCTGGAGGGTGATGGTATTGTAAAAAAAGTGAAGACTTTTACTGAAAAGCCAGAGCGCGAATTAGCTGAAAAGTTTGTAGAGAGTGGTGATTTTGTCTGGAACTCCGGAATTTTTATTTGGGGTGTTCAAGCGATAATTAAGAACATTGAAAAATTATTGCCAGAAATGGCTGAGATTTTCGAAGAGACTCTTCCTAAATTGTCTACAAAAGATGAGAAATCGGCCATATCTTCAGCATATGCTCAATGCGCAAATATATCCATTGATTATGGTGTGATGGAAAAATCATCATCGGTTTTTGTAGTACTAGCGGACTTTTCATGGTCAGACCTCGGCTCATGGAATGCGCTTTATGATCATGCGTCAAAGGATGATAATAACAATGCTGTACAAGCGGATGCTATTCTTTATGACACAAAGAATACTTTGATTAAAGGACCGGATGATAAATTGATCATCGTGCAAGGTTTAGATAACTATCTAGTGGCTGATTCTGATAATGTCCTGATGATTTGTCGAAGAGACAATGAACAGAAGTTCAAAGATTTTGTTGCTGACGTAAAAAAAGCTAAAGGTAAAGACTACCTATAAACCACGCTGCCGAACGACTTCAAAGCATGCAATAGCTGCAGAAACTGATACATTAAGTGATTCAATCTTTCCCGTCATGGGTATCTTCATGACCTCATCAGAAAGTTTTAGATACTCCAGTGAGATACCATCCTCTTCAGAACCCATGACTATTGCTATAGGCCTATTGAAATCAACATCATAAATAAGCTTTTCCGTTTTTTCTGTGCATGCCACAACTGAAATGCCACTCTCTTTTAGATATTTAATGGTAGTTTTTAGATTATCTGCACGGCAAACCGGAATATAATTCAATGCACCAGCCGAGGTCTTCATGGCATCTGCATTAATAGCAGCTGACCCTCGTGAAGGAATAACTATAGCATCTACCCCAGCACACTCTGCTGAACGAGCAATTGCTCCAAAATTTCGCACATCTGTTACCCTATCTAATAATAGTAACAATGGTTCTTTACCTTTTTGATACGCTTCATTTATCACATTATCCAATGATGAATATTGAATTGCAGAAACAAAAGCTACGGCACCCTGATGATTTTTACGCGTTACTCGATTTAATTTTTCAATCGGGACTGTAGAAAAAGGAATGGTATGAGATTTTGCCAGTTGAACCAGTTGTTTAATCAAATCATTTGAAAGACCTTTTTGAATTAACAGCTTGTCAATCTCCTTCCCAGATTCTATGGTTTCGATGATCGCTCTTATACCAAAGACTACATCATTAAGGTTCTCCTTTTTCACTTGAATATTCCTTTTCTTAACAAATCTATTGCTTCAAACCATGGCCCTGAGTGTTTTTTCTCACGAATCAAAACATAATGAGCAGGTGAAAAAATGGTATTGGTTTTAATGAATTGATACTTGCGCACGGGCAAATGTCTATCTTCCTTATAATTCCATATCTCCTTATTTCCAATTCTTTCAACCCCATCTGGAGCACCCATTACAATAAATATCATCCCCATGTCGGTTTGCCATCCCTGTTTGAATGTGGTAAATCTTCTATTTGCCTCTTCAACTCTACCATAAAAAGTCTTGATTATCCTTAATGCACGGCCGGGCTCTTCCGCCAGATCAATCCAAAACTTATCGAATCGCTTTTTATCCCCTCGAATAAGATCAATTTTCTGTTGTTCCTCATCATCGGTTATGTATATAAGGGGTTGCGTCAATTCTTCAACGGTAGTGAATTTCGGATATCTTTTACCTAATAGCCTGAGGGCCAATGCCTTAAGATCAGTCGTATCCTTTTGAAAAAGATAAAGTCCCTTTTTATTGAGCATGATAGACTCGCTAAATGAAAAAGTGGAGTCTATTTCCATAGCTTTAGAAGTAGTCTCGCTCCTCGTTACCATAGGAGGCAATGCCACTGAAAAATCATGATTATAATAGAACCCTATTAGCTTTGTAGTATCCATTATAGAGTAATCTCCTGACTGTAAATAAGCGCCTACTACCGGAAGCTGATCTTCGTCAAAAAGTATAAATGGCTTAGCTTCATTCAATGCCATTATCCGGTTAGAACTCTCGCCTTGCTGATAGTTGAAAACCTTCATCTTCATCAAACGTCCAACTTTTTTCTTGTTGAAGTTAAATTTCAGATAATGTACATTTCTTTCTCCTCCCAGATAGAGACTATCTAAATAAGGTAAGTTCGTAGCATTACTACCAAGATAGGTTGCTTGAGAAAAGAAATTGAATTTCAAATTATACAGCCTTAACTCTTCTGAATCTATATTGAGACGAAGAAATAGGGCAACGGTGTCTGTTTTCTCCACCAAGCTTGATGTAACTCTAATGGGCATTAAGCCTTGGTTATGCCATTGGGCATTTACTCCCCCAAATGAGAGAGTAAAAAGTAAAAGAAGAATTATAGTTTTTCGCACGACTTTGAATCTAGTGATAAATTACTGGCTATTCAGTCAAAATAAAAAAGGTGCTGAAGTAAATTATTCATTATTCAAGTACTTTTGTCAAAAAATTGAACGAATGGGAGTTTACACCACCGAAATTGCCTCTGATAAAATTGCCTCTGATAATCCAATACATCAGCGCCTTCTTAAGGCCTACTATTTGGCTGAGGATTATATTCAGGGAGACTTACTTGAAATAGGTTGTGGTGAAGGGCGCGGCATCGGTTTACTGAAGGATAAAACAACTTCATATACTGCAATAGACAAAATCCAGCAAGTGATTGATTCATTAAGTAATGAGTACACAGATGTCAAATTCATTCAAGATAATATCCCTCCATTCAATAAAATTGAAGATAACAGCTTTGATGTCATTATAAGCTTTCAGGTGATTGAACATATCAAAAAGGATAGGCTCTTTTTAGAAGAGATAAAGCGAGTATTGAAACCTGGTGGAAAAGCATTACTTACTACACCAAACATCAAACTGACACTTACACGTAACCCTTGGCATATTCGGGAATATACTGCGGAACAGTTGGATTCTTTGGCCTCAGATATTTTTGATAATGTGAAGACATTGGGAATAACCGGGAATGACAAAGTGAAGGAGTATTATGAAAAAAATAAAAAATCTGTGCAAAAGATAACACGATTTGATATTCTTAATCTTCAATATAATCTACCTGCTTCCTTACTACGTATACCGTATGATATTCTTAACAGGCTGAATAGAAATCGTTTAAAAACAAGCAATGATGCATTGGTCAATGACATCCATCATGAAGATTATTTATTGACAGAAAATGCCGATCAGGCCTTAGATTTATTCCTGATCGCCACAAAGTAGTTTAATTACCCTTTTTGATTTTGGCTATCTCAGCTGACAATTCTTCCACTTGTTGAATAGCTGTTTCTTCTCTGGTAATATCTTTTGAAATAACCGCTGCACCAATAACGGCACCATCTTCATCTTTGACAGGAAAACATTCTGTGATGATTTTTAGAACGTTATCACCCACAGGCCGATCTTCTTTGAACCTCAATTCTTCCCCAGCTAATGTCCTTTCATAACGTTCTTTCCAGGTCTTCAAAGCATCGCCAGATAATACATCTAAAATATCCATCCCTTCACCCAATTCTATTCCATTGGCTTTAAACCGATCTTTCAATGTTTTATTTGCATAGATTATCTTAAACTCCCGATTCATGGCGAAGTAAGTGTTATCAGTATTATTAACCATGGCATCCAAGACCGAGCTTTTCTCACGAACAGACATTTCGAATCGCTTTTTCTCCGTTATATCTCTCGAGAATACTGAAACTCCAAGAATTTGTCCGTTGTCCTCTCTAATGGGATTAATAAAGTATTCACGGTAGGAGTCTTCACCCTGGACAGAGCTCTTCAGAACAAAATCCAAGGCCTCTCCATCTAATGCCTTATCATAATACGCCTTCCATTCATCTCTGACATCACCAAGCATATCAAGTGCATTAGCTCCTTCACTCATATTTTCATACTGAGTGCCTTTGTACCTGTCCTTCACCACCTGATTCATAATTAAAATACGATAGTTTCGATCCATCGTAATAATAGAATCTGTCGTATTATTAATCAGTGCATTTAGATTCGCTTCTTTGTCTGCCAACTCCTTCTGTGTCCTTACCATCTCCTCTTGAGTTGCTTGCATTTCCTCCATATTTTGACGCATTTCCTCTTCCTGAGACTGCATCTCTTCTGTCATTTGATTTGACTGTTCAAGAAGTTCTTTCGTTTGCTGGTTAGTCTGTGCCGAAATTACAGTAGATGCTATACTCTCACCTACCTTCTCAATAAACTCAATGTCATTCTTGGTGAAAGTATCAAAGGAAGCTAGTTCGATGACACCCACGATTTCTTCATTTGATTTTAATGGCACAACCAATACACTATTAGGGTTTGCAATACCAAGTCCAGAAGTTATGTTAATGTATGAATCCGGCACATCAGTCATCATAATAGCTTTTCGCTCAACAGCAACCTGTCCAACAAGCCCCTGACCTAACTCAATCCTTTTTTCAATATATTTTTTTCTCTCGTACGCCCTGCAAGCCATCAGTTGTAAGTACTGATCATCAGAACCTTCATCTTTTTGAATAATAAAAATACCGCCTTGGTTAGCGCGCATATACTTAACTAGGTTTTGAATAACCTGATCACAAAGTTCTTCCAGATTATCAGTATTATTTCTTAAAATATCTCCAATGGAAGCAAGTCCTACGTTGACAAACTTTTCCTTAGATTCTCTATCAGCTGCTTCCACCAAGCTATTCCGCATATTCATCAATGACTCTCCTAGCCGATCTGTCGATGACGCATCATATTCTGCATTAAGGTTCCCTTGGCTGATACTGTTGGCAAAGTCAATATTAATATCCATCAGCTTCAACTGCTGCTGCATGTTGAGATAATTGATCCCGGATTCCTTGGTTTGCTTATTTTGCAGGTTGGCCCAAAGAACGCAGAGGGCCCCATACAATGACAATATACCCATATGAATAATCATGTTTTGATAATCTAAAACAGGCATATCATTTAACCTACCTTCAAGAAAAGAATCTGATGTGTCTAGGTAAAAAAGAAATATATAGGTAATCATAGCATAAGCTATGTGCGGCATTAGAACTCGCCAATCTTCATAAAATAAAAGTACCGTTAACCCTACAAAGTAGAAGAACTGCATCTCATACATTCCATGCATTTGAAGTATGAATTGAACGGTGAAATTCCAGAATAAGAAGCTAACTGCCATCCGAAACAGTAAAGTATTTCGGAAAAAGGTATTCATTAGCCAATAAGTGCCTACAGATATTCCTCCCATAACAATGGCCAATATATAGGAGTCGTTGAATGAGGATAGCACTAAGCCAAGAAAGAAAAATCCATAGATGAAATACTTAACTATTCCATCTGCTTCTTCATTTACCTTATCATGAAATGGCTTTAACTGTGCCTGATCAACAGCATTATCTTGATGCATCAAAATTGTATTACCCTGAGTGTGATTTTACAGGTAGCCAATATAGGTACAAACGGCAATATTTACAATTGAGAAAAATTCTACAGAAGTATAATAAAGATATGAAGAAGATCATATACATTCACATTTTCAAGAAAATGCAAATGCGTTATACAATATTTAAAATAATAATTCTCACTTTATTCATAGTTCAGTTGGGTAATGCTCAAGAGTACAAATCTCCTAAAGAAGGAAAATCTTTAGTCTATTTTGTAAGACCTTCCGGCTTAGGTGCTTTGATTAATTTCAAATATTTTGATGGTGAGCAATATCTTGGAAAATTTAATGGGAGCAATTATATCATTTATGAATGCAATCCTGGTGAGCATTTATTCTGGGCATCAGCAGAAAACAGAGAGTTTGTTGAGGCTGACCTTCGTGAGAATAGTGTTTATATTATTGAAGCTCGACCTATGATGGGAGCAATAAAAGCACGCATATCACTAATTCCTATTGAAGTAGATAATGTAAAAGCTATGAAAAAAATAAACAGGCTTTTATCAAGGAAAGAAGCTAAGAAAATGGATTCCACGACCTTAGAACGAGATTCGAAAAAATTTGAATATTATATTAAAAATGGACTTAAAAGACATCAGGAGTTAACGAATTCAAATAAAAAAATTAAACAACTAAGAGCAGAGATGCACCATAACTAATGAAAAAAGTTGTTCCCATACTTCTGGTAATTCTAATTACAATAAATCAATCGGTAGCTCAATCTTCCGATAAAAACAGTGCGACATTTGGGGTAGGTCTTGGACTTCCTTATGGAGGAATTGGAGCAAGACTTGGATACAATGTCGCGGATAATTTTAATTTATTCGGTGGTGTTGGGTATAATTTTGATGGTGCTGGTTATAATTTTGGATTACTGTACTCTTTTCCTACAGAAAAAAGATCTGAATTTTATTTAGACGCAATGTATGGCACAAATGCAGTCATTTTGGTCGAAGGTGTAGGTACCGAAGATTTATCAGAATCGTACACAGGTTTGTCATTTGGTGCAGGTTTTAAAATAAACTCTTTGAGTAAGGAAGGATCTTATTGGGATATTGGGCTAATTGTTCCTCTTCGTTCCTCCGACTACCAAGATGATGTAGATGTCATTAAAAATAATCCTGCAATTGATTTTACAGAAGCCTGGCCAATATTAATTGTTGTAGGCTATAACTTCTCCTTATAAAATTCTAAACACCCTCAGCTTCCACCGACTTAACCTCAGGGAGCATACGTTGCATGAGGTTTTCAATACCTGCCTTTAGGGTTACGGTAGAGGATGGGCATCCACTACAGGAGCCTTGAAGCAGGACTTTGAGCACTCCGTCTTCGAACGAATGAAAAGTAATAGCTCCGCCATCTTGTTCTACTGCCGGACGAATATATTCATCCAAAATTTCCTTTATCTTCTTAACAGATTCGGAATCAGACTCATCAATCTGGTTATTGTCACTTACTTCGTTGACTACCATCTTACCTTCTTCCAAATAGGTCTTGATTATCGTCTTAATATCTTCTCTTATCTCTAACCAATCGCGATCATCAGACTTGGTAACAGTAACAAAATTGCTCATAAAAAATACGCGCTCAACATAATCTAATTCAAATAGTTGAAGCGCTAAAGGAGAATCTTTTGCCTCTTCTTTAGTCGGAAAATCCAGGCTGATACCATCAGGCAGTAACATGAAGTTTGCAACAAATTTCATGGAGTTTGGGTTAGGATTAGCCTCCATGTATAGGTTAACCGCTCTTGTTGAATTTATATTAGTCGCTTGCATGATTTCTTATTGTTTGAATTAGATAACAATACTGGTGACACTTAGTTCCCTAGCGAAACTGTTCAATATCACTTTCTTTTACTGTTACTTCTAAATGGTCTTCTGAATTGAGTTGATCTTCATTTATTCCGTAGCTCAATTCGCCTTCACTACTAGCTATTAACATGGAAACTGTTGCGTCACCCGTCACGTTTACAACCGTTCTACACATATCAAGTGGCCGATCCAAGGCAATTATAAGAGCTAATCCAGCGGGGTCAACTCCAATGGCTCCTAAAACGATAACTAACATTATTAGCCCGGCACCAGGTACCGCTGCAGCTCCTATTGATGAAAGTGTTGCAGTAAGCACAATGGTTAGTTGATCAACTAAACTGAGATCATGACCAAAGGCCACCGCGATAAAAACTGCAGAAATCGCCTGGTGAATGCTCGTTCCATCCATATTGATGGTAGCGCCCATGGGTAACACAAAACTTGCTACTTCTTCCGAAACTCCCAGTTTTTTTTGTACTCGGTCCATGGTTACAGGCAAGGTAGCAGCACTGGAACTTGTTGAAAATGCCAACAATTGAGCGGGGAAAATTCCTTTGAAAAAATCTTTGTATTTCACTTTCGTGAAAATTGTGATGATGGTCGGATAAAAAACAAAAATCATAAACGCCAGACCGAAAAGTACGCTTAAACCGTATACACCTAATGCTTTAAACAACCCGAAGGCACTGGAAGGGTCTTCCCCAGCTACATCAACTATAAGACCTGCGAGCAATGCAAAAACACCTATAGGCGAATATTTCATAATAATTTCTACCATACGTAATATGACAGAATTGGTCCCACTGAAAAAGGCTTTTACAGGGGTCATTTCTTTTACGGGAGTCATAATCATAGCAATACCAAAAAGTATAGCAAAAAATATAACCTGCAGCATATTTCCATTACTAGAAACTGAACCAAAAATATTATCTGGAACAATATCTACTAATAGATCTAAAGGTCCAGATTCTTCAACACTAGCAGCAGATTCTTGTTTTGAGAGCGCATCGGGTGCAAACTTCTCACGAAGTTCTTCTCGCTTGTCTTCAGCCAAATAAGACCCCGGATTTATGACATTGGCAATACCTAAAGCCAAGGTAATTGCCAGTACTGTTGTGACTAAATACAACCCTACTGTTTTACCCCCAATACGTGATAGTTTTGCCATATCCGTAAGGTTGGAAATCCCATCAATGAGCGAAACCAATATCAATGGAATAGCGATCAGTTTCAGCATTTTGACGAAAATGGTTCCAAAAGGCTTTATCCAATCTATGATGAACGGTCCAAAACCACTGAAAATTGCGATTAACCCAAGTATAACACCTAGGATCATGGCTATACCAATCTGAGCGACTAATGATACTTTTTTCATAGAATTAAAAACTAAGGTAATTTAGACGTTTGGCTAATCATATAAAAGTCAGCAATCACTAATGCTGCCATTGCCTCAACTATTGGTACTGCTCTGGGCACAACACACGGATCGTGTCTTCCTTTTCCAGAAACCTTAACATTTTCACCCTTTTCATTTACACTATCTTGATCTTTCATGATAGTAGCCACTGGCTTGAAAGCTACATTGAAATAAATGTCCTCACCATTTGATATCCCACCTTGAATACCACCAGAATGATTGGTTTTAGTCTTAATTGACTCTCCATCATTTACTATCTCATCATTGTGCTCTGAACCAAGCATTTTTACACCTTCAAAGCCACTTCCATATTCAAAACCTTTGACCGCATTAATGCTCAACATCGCTTTACCAAGCTCACTATGAAGTTTATCAAATACCGGTTCGCCTAAACCAACTGGAACACCTCGAATTACACCAGTAACGACACCTCCAATAGTATCTCTATTTTTTCGAGTGGTATCAATAAGTTCAATCATTTGATTTGCGGTGTCGGTATCTGGACAGCGTACTATATTAGTCTCTGTTTTAGTCAGATCTAGTTCCGTGTAATCAGGTGCTTTTATCTCACCTACCTGAGAAACAAAAGCATCGATATGAATTTGATACTTATTAACAAGCATTTTGGCTATAGCACCTGCTGCGACTCTCGCTGCCGTTTCTCTTGCTGAACTCCTACCACCACCACGATAATCCCTTATTCCATACTTTTGCTGATAAGTGTAGTCGGCATGAGAAGGTCTAAATTGGTCTGATATATGTGAATAGTCCTTACTTTTCTGATCCTTATTGGGAATTATTATTGTAATAGGCATGCCCGTGGAAATACCTTCAAATACCCCTGAAAGAATCTCGAACTTGTCTTCTTCCTTACGTTGAGTAGTAATTTTAGACTGCCCAGGCTTTCGTCTGTCCAATTCCTCTTGAATAAAGTTTTCATCAATGGCCAGTCCTGCAGGACAGCCATCAATAATAACACCTATAGCCTTGCCATGTGATTCACCAAAAGTCGTTATTCTGAAAAGATGGCCAAATGAATTTCCCAAAAGAAGAAATGAGTTTATTTTTTAATTAGAATGACTGCTGAGGTTACTAACATAGCCAAAATTAAAAGGTTGACAAATAGTTGTATCCACTCAAATCTATCCGTTTTTACCAGTGTGTTATCTGCGAATTCTATTTGATCGTAAAATGACCCCAAATCATTTGATTGGATAGATTCATTCTTCTTGCTTTCACCAGTAACATTAATAACTTGAGTTGATTTTAGAGTATCGTATTTTTCAGTTTGTGGATTAAAAAAGACCCACTGAAAATAGTCTCCCAAATTATATGTCCCAGGCTCTTTAGGTATACCATAATAGCCAAAAGCCTTTGAGCCTGAAACTCTACCTACCCTGCGGTTGATGTTTTGTGTAATGTTAGGTTCGTAGAAATCAAAATTCTCGTTGTCAGGTATTTGTGGTTTGTTTACTGCTGAAACATTACCCTCACCATAGACATTGAAATTGTATGAAAAACTCTGACCTGTTTCTACTGACTTAGCATTAATATTTTCATCCAAATGATAATCCCCAACAGCTACCAAATCCTTTAATGGGTGCTCTGGCAGTTCCTTAACTTTCACTTTTCGAGGCTTTGAATAAAATGTTTTGAAATCCTCTTTTCTATTTTGACCAAAAAAAGAAGGGTTCTTTGCCACTTTAAACTTTATCATTTTCAAACCTACCCTTGGGAAGGTAATATCTTCTGCGTTCAACGGATAAAAAGTGCCTTGATAAATTTTATATTGTGTATAGCGCTTCCTTTTTATTTCGACAGACTCACCATTAATATTTTCAATATTAAAATTCTCTTCCCAACAATTCTCTGGTCTCACATCTTTAAGGATACTCGAAAGTTGCTTTCCCAGTTCATGAAATTGTAAAGGAGCTTGATTATTTTCTGCAACATAAAAAGACAATGATGCTGTGACTCCCTCACCTACATAAATTTCACTTTTATTAGTGGTTAAGGCTAAAAAAGCATCTTCATCTACATCAATAAATTCTGTTTCTCCACCTCTATTTCGAAAGTTATCAAACGGATCATGATCAAATAAGCTTCTGAAAGGATCTCTGCTTCGTTGCCGCTGAACCGGTGGACCAACTTTAACTACTGTTCCTTTTGAACTAACTTTTTTTCCATTGACGGTTATTGTAAAACCAGGTATACTTACTGTCCCCTGACCTAAAGGCACATAGGTCATAGTAATACTTTGAGAGGAAGAGACCTGACCATTAATAATCTGGGTACTTGAAGAAGAAGAGGTACCACGCATTTGAAACCCTTTAATCTCAGGAAAATTATCATAAGTTTTAAGCCTTTCGTTAGAGACAGTAAGCGTGATAGTCCACGCCTGGTTTTCCCCAATTTCTTTAGGACCTAATTGTATGCTAATCTCTTGAGCAAACAACTGGCTACTAAAAAGCAGCATAACAGTAGCATATAGAAATCTTAATCTAATTTTCATTTTACTTTCCAGTAATTTGAATCTTTATCTAATAAACTTGCGTACAAATTTAGACCAAACCTGATTAGCAGTAAACGAATACTATGCTAAAGGTTGTTAAAATTGATAATCAGTATCTCTCAAACAAATGATCAATATGCTAGATTACGTTAAAGTCATTCTCTTGAAGGTAAGTTTTGATGTCAAATTGTTTGAAAAGGAGCTGAAAAAAGGATTGAAAACTTTAGTCCGAGAAGAGATTGAAGAATTACAAAACTGGTGCTACATACAATTCGGCCCATCATATCAGCCCGTACTTCAGAGATGTTTTAATTGATTTGAGCGAACTCAATTAGAAACAGAGCTCCGTCACCAGGTTCACTTTCACACCATATCTTTCCATTCATAGCCTCTACATATTTTTTGGCAATTGCGAGGCCTAAGCCGCTGGAATCTTCGTTATTAGTAGGCTTAGCGGTCAGTTTTGTATATCGGTCGAATAAAAATTTCATATCCTTCTTTGTTACTCCTGGCCCCTGATCTTTTACACTGATTCTTACCATAGTATCTTCAGAGATCACTTTTATGATAACCTCTTTATTTCTTGAGGAAAATTTGATTGCATTGGATAATATGTTTTCTAAAATCTGAATCAGATAATTTTTGTCCACTTTGATTTGAAGCTTATCATCTGAAAAGATTGTTTTTATCTCAATGTTTTTATTATCTGCGACCACTGCCATTGTACTCAGCACTTCATCCACAATATTTTTTACTGGAGTTACTACCAGCTGCATATTCAGTTTATTGGCATCAATTGCATTAGTGTCCAGCACTTTACCTATCATAGATCGCTGGCGGTCTACTAAATCATCAATAAGATCAATTGAGTTAACAGTCTCTTTATTCAAGTCAGGGTTGATCATTTTTATTATTGAAGCAAGGCCCTTGATCTGGTTCAAAGGGCTTCTTAAGTCATGAGCAACAATTTGAATTAGCTCGTTTTTCTCCTCATTCAGAGCAATTAGTTTATTATTCTGATCTGTGATATTTTCTTTTTGATCAATGATTTCCTGTTGATGCTCCAAAACCTCTCTTGTTCTTTCTTTTACAATGAGTTCAAGATCATCCTTCTGCTTCTTAATACTTCTAATTCTGAATCTATATAATAGTACCAGCAATGTAGCAATCACCAGTAGTAGTGAAATTTTAAAAACCAGACTATTCCACCAGGGAGTAAGGATAACAATATGAATGTAATCACCACTTTCATTCCATAACGAACTGTTATTTGAACCTACTACTTTAAACGTATATTCTCCGGGAGGAACATTTGTATAATTCGCATATCTAAATTCGGAAGCATCATTCCATTCACTATCAAAATTTTCTAGTTTATACTTCAACTTATTACTCTCAGCATCAGCGTAATTCAGTACCACTAAACCAAAAGAAAAAAAGTTTTGATCATGGTTAAGAATTATAGTATCAGTTTCCTCAGGTACTCTGGTGAGCAAGTTGTATTCATCAAGAGGGTTAACAACTTCATTAAAAAGCCTGAACTCATTGATGTGTACAGGGGGCACAAGATCATTATCCACCACATTTTCTGAAAAGAAGCTTACAATATAAAAACCCCCTAGAAAAATCTCTCCTTTATCATTTTTGTAGTATGCTCGACTATTAAATTCCTCGTCTTCGAAGTAATTTTTAAAGTTGGTCGACTCAGTATCAAATTTAGATATCCCTTCATTATGGCTCATCCATAAATTACCAAATTCATCACTTAGAACACAATACAACGAGCTATTGGCTAACCCATCTGATTCATCATAATGAATGAATGTCTCACTTTCTTTATCGAATTTATTAAGCCCACCACCATATGTTGCTATCCATAGGTTCTTACCATCATCGTACATATGAGAAACTCTATCATTGGATAGGCTATTCGGATTATCCATATCATTGTAATAGTGCTTATAGACTTTATTTTTAGAATCATAGCGATCAAATCCTGCGGATGAAAATCCTATCCAATAAACCCCCTGATCATCCTCGAGAATTACTGAAACATCATTCGAACTTAGAGCTATATTATCATCTAAAGCTTTAAAATTACCCGTGCCTCTATTTAAAATATTCAGCCCGCCACGGGTACATACCCAAAAATTATCTTTCGAATCTTCATAAATGTAGTTGATCCGTCCAGGACTAATACTTTCCGGATCATTTTTGGTGGAAATAAATCTGGTAAAGGTGTCTTCTTGTGAATTGTATCGATTCAAACCATTATCAGTACCAACCCAGATGGTCTCTTGCTTATCAACATATAAAAATGTGATTCCAGTGCTGCTGAGAGATGTAGGCTTTTCTGAATGGATATAGGTAGTAGTTTCAAGTGTTTTTCTGTTGATTTTCTTTAACCCATCAACGGAGGATCCTGACCAAATGAAATCATGCTGATCAACACAAAGTGCATGAATATCTCCATTTTTAGCTATTAATTCATCATTTAGATCAGTACTCAAAACCTTAAACATATCACTATTGTGATCAATTCTATTTAGACCTCCTCTGAGTCCTACCCAAACATCTGAGGAGGCATCTCTGTATATCGACTTAACTCTGGGAAATGCCACCTTAAAAGGCGTATACTTTTTAGACTCCATATTAAAAGTGTAAAGACCTCCTCCATCTGTTCCAATCCAAAGGGTATTTTCTTCCTTCCCCAAAATACTCATGATTTGATTGTTGACAACTGAGGAACCTGTTTGAGAATTATTGTGATAAGATTCAAAGGATTCATCTTCAACATTCATGAGATTCAGCCCACCACCATTTGTCCCTACCCACAAGATGCCTACATCATTTGACCATAAAGAAAGAATGACGTCATTTGAAGGGCCTTTAAAACCCTTGACTGAATGGCCTTGGTACCTTTGAAAGGTTTTTTTCTCTGCATTAAATTTATTCAACCCTGAATCAGTCCCTATCCATAGAATATCATTTAAATCAACAAACAAGCAATTTACATTATCACTTGAAATTGAACTCTTGTCGTCTTGATTATTGACGTACCTCTCAAAAGAATCTGAGTTTACATTCAATTTATTGAGCCCTCCTCCCATAGTACCTACCCAGATTGTGCCGTCAGACGTCTGAGCGATTGAACTAACCCAATCGCCTCCTATTGAGTTATCTTTATCAGGGTCGTGATTATAGTATTGAAAAACACCTGTTTCTATATTGTATTTATTTAGTCCACCACTTCTTGTTCCAATCCATAAATCACCTGTTAAATCTACTTCTAGCGCATTGATGAAATTATCACTGATATTATTTGCTCGTTCTTCGTCATGTTTAAAAACTTCGAAAGTTATTCCATCAAATTTATTGAGTCCGTCCTGTGTCCCAAACCATAAATAACCATGTCTGTCTTGAGCTATGCAATTAATTGTACCTTGTGATAGTCCATCTTTGTTATCAAAAAAATCCTCGGGGCTGTAGTTAATTTCTTGAGCACTAAGTTTCGATGAGCATAAGAAAACACTCAGTATAACAAGTAGATAAAATTGATTTGAAAAAATTCTCAGTCCCCTAGCTCGCATCTATAAAATATTGATCCTCAATATCTAATGTTGATAATTAAGATACTAAAGAAGATCAAAAGTAATACTACTAACTTTGTTTTTTAGCAAATTCTATATTACGTTTTAGACCTGCAAACTTTGTTCTTTTTACCGCAGATTTTCTAAAGAGTTCACCAAATAACTCCTGAGTTAGATCGTGCCATTCCTTTTTATCAACACTTTCCAACTGATCGTGTGGTTCAAAGTCAGGTTCATTATGAGAAGTACTGAATCTATTCCATGGACACACATCCTGACAGATATCACAGCCAAAAATCCAATCATTCATTTTTGATTGAAATTTTTCAGGAATCTGATCTTTGAGTTCAATGGTGAGATAAGAGATACATTTGCTACCATCTACCAGGTAAGGTTCAGGAATAGCCTCTGTAGGACAAGCATCCATACAGGCTGTACAAGTACCACAATAGTCTTTAACGGGGCCGTCATATTCTAGCTCTAAATCGATAATAACTTCTGCAAGGAAGAAAAAGCTTCCTCCCTCTCGATTGAGTAACAGACTATTTTTACCAATCCAACCGACACCACCTTGCTGTGCCCACTGACGTTCCATAACTGGGGCACTATCGACAAATACCCTCCCATCTATTTCACCTATCTCAGCATTGATCCTGTGAATCAAAGTTTTTAACTTATGTTTTATTACGAAATGATAATCTTTACCATAGGCGTATTTGGCTATTTTATAAGAGTCATTACAAGCTATGTCCTTTTTAGGAAAATAGTTATACGCCAATGAAATGACTGACTTAGCTCCAGGAACAAGTTTTGTAGGATCCAATCGCATGTCAAAATGATTGGCCATATAACCCATCTTACCATGCATATCTCGTTTTAGCCACTCCTCTAAATGACTAGCTTCTTCTTCGAGAAATCGTGCCTTAGAAATGCCACAAAACATAAAGCCCAACTCGTGGGCTAAAGATTTGATTAAATAGGTATTTTTTGAGAGATCGCTTTTTAGTGGCATCTAATCAAATATAGCCACTTAGATGAAATATTATTTATTTATAATATTTAAGCCTTTAGCTAAAATTTGCAAAGGTGTAGTAACTAAAGGTACTGTTGATTTATACTTAGCTAAAATATCTTCTTCCGTTTTAGTGGAAGCAACAGTATTTGTTTGATTGAAATTAGCCGCAAGTAGGCTAACAGCCACAATAACTCCCAAAATGATGACGTAAGTTCTGTTAATTCTCGCTTTCATAATGTTGTTGTTTGACCAGTTAGTACTGATAAGACGATCATTATTACAAAAAGTTAAAAAAAATGAGCTTTTTAATCAAATAAACCTCCTGTACGGCTTGGTGGCACAATCTTAAGGTGCTTGTACGCCAGCTCTGTGGCTTCTCTGCCCCGAGAAGTCCTTTTGATATAGCCTTCCTTAATTAAAAAAGGCTCGTAAACTTCTTCAATAGTTTCCGCCTCTTCGCCACAGGCTGTTGCAATGGTAGAAATACCAACTGGCCCCCCTTTAAATTTTTCAATGATAGTAGAGAGTATTCTATTGTCCATATCATCAAGTCCATGCTGATCAACATCAAGAGCCGACAATGCCATTTGAGCAATATCCATTGTGATAGTACCATCTCCTTTGATCTCAGCAAAATCTCTTGTTCTTCTGAGTAAGTTATTAGCAATACGGGGAGTACCACGACTTCTTCTGGCAATTTCAATTGCAGCATCTTTATTTATAGAAGTATTCAAAATCTTGCAAGAACGGTTCACAATAGTTGACAGTAAGTCTGCATCGTAGTATTCAAGACGTGCATTGATACCAAATCGAGCCCTTAACGGTGAGGTTAATAAACCTGAACGGGTAGTGGCACCGATAAGAGTAAAGGGTGATAAAGTAATCTGTACAGTACGAGCACTGGGACCCGAATCCAGCATTATATCAATTTTAAAATCTTCCATTGCAGAGTACAAATACTCCTCTACAATAGGATTTAGTCGATGAATTTCATCAATAAATAATACATCATTATCCTCCAGGTTAGTCAACAATCCAGCTAGATCCCCAGGTTTATCTAAAATAGGGCCTGAGGTAACTTTTATATTTGTGTTGAGCTCATTTGCTATGATGTGTGACAATGTTGTTTTACCCAATCCGGGAGGTCCATGTAGTAGTACATGGTCTAAAGGCTCACCTCTTTTTTGTGCTGCTTGAACAAAAATCTTAACGTTATCAACGACTTTTTTTTGGCCCGTAAAGTCCTCAAAATTTAAAGGACGGAGTGCACGTTCAAACTCCTTTTCTTCAGGGCCATAGCTTTCATCATCAGCTTGGAGATAGTCTTCTCGCATATTCGATCAATTGCTGCTCTAAAGTAAACATAAGCCATTCTAAATTTATTAATTTGGCGCAAAATTTAAGTCATGAGTCTTCGTCTCAAAAACATTATCTACACTCTCGGCCTACTTTCTGCTATGTTTTTGGTTTGGCACTACCGCCAAGGGAAAACAGAAGAAATGCAATGGATAACTGGTAAAACCATGGGGCCTATATCCTATAACATCAAATACTTTGATGACGAAAAAAGGAATTTCAAATACCAGATTGATTCGCTTCTAACCATATTCAATCAAAGTCTCAATACTTATATTCCTACTTCAGAAATAAGTCAATTCAACAAGAATCAGTCATTTGATTTTCAGCTCCCTTATTTTCATGAAGCTTTAAGCTCTTCCAAAAAAATATATGAGCTAACTGATGGTGCCTTTGACCCTAGTATAGGCGCATTGATTAATGCCTGGGGTTTCGGTCCTGAAACTGGTTTTGTTCCTGACTCAATATACATAGATTCTGTGTTACAATTTACCGGATTTGATAAAGTCAAATTCTCTGAAAAAACAGTTGCAAAAATAGATCCCCGAACTAATATCAGTTTCAGTGCCTCTGCTAAGGGATACGGAGTTGATGTAGTAGCCGACTATCTTATTAAGAATGGGGTTAATGACTTTTTTGTAGAAATAGGTGGAGAAGTTAAAGCTTCCGGTCAAAATAAATCAAACGATAAAATATGGACTGTTGGCATTTTGCATCCTAACTCTGATGAAATCAATCAGTTTTTTTACGCAATAGCAGGTCTGGAAAATCAGGCAATGGCCACTAGTGGAAACTATTTCAATTATCACATAGTAGATGGCAAAAAATATGGTCATACCATATCTCCGAAAACAGGCTATCCGATAGAACATAATTTATTGAGTGCCACTGTTTTTGCACTTACATGCCAGGAAGCTGATGCAATAGCCACAGCCTTCATGGTAATGGGAACTGAGGCTTCCATCTCCTTCTTAAAAAAGAATGAAGAATACAGTGGCTTCCTAGTGTATAATGACGAAAATGGAGAACTTCAAGAATACATTTCCAAGGATATGATAGGGCAAATAAAAATGGTTGAATAAATGCCTAAAAGAAAAGAATGGTTTGGTGAATGGTTTGACTCACCTTATTATCATGTCCTTTATGGACATCGAGATGCCAATGAGGCCCAGTTTTTTATTGATAATCTCACTTCTCACTTGAACATCCAGTCGCAGGATCACATTATGGATCTGGCTTGTGGCAAAGGGAGACATAGTATTTACCTTAATAAGAAAGGATATGATGTAGTAGGCCTCGATCTCTCCGAACAGAATATTGATCATGCCAAGCAGTTTGAAAACAGCAGACTA
The DNA here is from genome assembly GCA_947500555.1 of uncultured Fulvivirga sp. Lineage (GTDB taxonomy): Bacteria > Bacteroidota > Bacteroidia > Cytophagales > Cyclobacteriaceae > Fulvivirga. The sequence continues at coordinate 272,970 of CANMSE010000001.1, forward strand.
AAATTCAGAGTGCATGATATGCGTGAGCCATATGCAGAGGATAAGTTTGACTATGTGCTAAACTTGTTTACCAGTTTTGGCTATTTCGAGACGAAACAAGAACATGAAGATGCCATATGCGCAGTAGCTCATGCACTGAAGCCAGGTGGCAAGTTTTTAGTGGATTTTTTGAACCCTTACACTGTTATTAATCATCTGGTAGAAGAAGAGGTGAAAATAATAGAAGGAATAGAGTTTCATATTACGCGTGACATATCAGATGACGGCTATATATTGAAAGATATCCGCTTTGAAGATAAAAGTGAACAACACCATTTTCAAGAACGAGTAAAAGCATTACGAAGAGCAGACTTTCTGGATTATTTCGATACAGCGGGGCTAACGGTCGCAGAACTTTTTGGTGACTATAACCTAAACCCATACGTTGCAGAAAGAAGCGAAAGGATGATTTTTATTGTGACCACTTAAATAAAAAGAAGCTGCCTTTTTTCAAGTTTTATCGCATACATTTCGCTTTAAAGCGATGCAGGAGTATATTAGTTCCATATTTAATTTTAAACTGACATAATGATACGAGCAATAATCATTATATTTTTTGTCTCCTCGCAAGTTTTGGCTCAAGAACAATCGGCATTATATAAAGTCGAGGGAAACGGATTAAAACAACCTTCTTATATTTTTGGAACTATTAATTTCCTGCCGCAATTCGGGTTTTTTATTCCTGAAGAGGTTAAAAAAGCTATAGAAGACAGTGACGTCTACGTTACAAAACTCTCTTTAAAGCCTAAAGTACAGCGCAAGTTCACGGAAGCTGTAAAAATCCCCAATAATGGCTCTGTCGATCAGTACTTAAATGAAACCGATCAGAAAAAACTGCAGACTATAATAGAAACCTATGGCGGTAGAAATCAGGCATACAATAATTTCTATAGCCACTTACAGCCCATCATTCTGGTCACTTCTACTACTGCTCTTACCTTGCAGAATAACATAGTATATCCAGAAATGGAACTTGAAGATATTGCCAAGGACAGTAAACTTAAGTTGGTCAGCTTAAGTAATGTTGATGATGAAATAGAGGCTTTCAAGCAGTTTCCTATTGAGGATCAGGTAGAAGCGCTGAAATATACCATCAATAATTTTGATGATCATATTAAAGAGTACAAGAAGATGGTAAGGCGTTATCACAAAGAGCAAGATTTGGAATTCGTAAAGAAAGTGACCTTCAAAGCTACTAATGAAAGTGACCTTTTCAGAAAAGTATACTATGACGACAGAACTATCTCATGGATACCTAAAATAAAGAAACTTATAAAATCTAAATCTGCTTTTATCGCTTTGGGTGTACCACACCTGGTAGGTGATAAAGGTGTTGTCGAGCTCCTAAGAAAAGAAGGCTTCACCGTTTCACCAGTAGTCATCGACTTTGTTCCTGCCAAAAGCTCTAACTAAAGCACATCCAATATTCTGAGTAATTAGTTACTAAATAGTAGAACAAATAATTTTTCGCTCCGTATATTAGTTCTACAATTTAGTAAGTTATGAAAGAAACACGATTAGGAGAGTTCGAAGAAGTTATTCTACTGCTGGTAGGTATACTTGATAAAGAAGCCTATGCCTTTAAAATTGCCGAAGAGTTTGAAGGACAAACCAAGCGTTCAGTGTCTATAGGCGCAGTTCATTCAACCCTCACAAGATTAGCTGAAAAGGGCTTTTTAGATTCGAAAATGGGGGAGTCCAGTGCTGAAAGAGGCGGTCGAAGAAAGAGGATATATGAAATTACCGCTTCAGGTAAAAGAGCTTTGGAAACATCAAGAGATTTCAAAGTTTCTTTATGGAATCAGTTTCCAGCCTTTGCGGGAAATAAATTGAATTTTCTGTAAGTCAAGATGCATTCTAAAAATCAGGTCATGCCTCCAACACTTGCAGTGAGAGTCTTAGAATGGTTTATAAAAGATGAACTAGCCGAAGAGGTATTGGGTGATTTAGATGAAAAGTTTTATTCAACTCAAAAAGTAAAAACAACAACACACGCAAAAATTAATTATTGGTACCAGGTATTAAATTACATGAGACCCTTTGCGGTCAAAAATTACAGGTCAAACTCAAATAAATACATTATGTACAAACACAACATTAAAATTGCATATCGCCATTTACTAAAGAATAAAGGGTATTCATTTATTAATATTTTCAGCCTCACAATAGGTATTGCGGCATGCATGGCCATCTTTTTATTCATTAAGGATGAGACTAGCTTTGATCAATTTCACTCAAAAAAAGACAATATATATAGGCTGGATGAAGTTCAGAATTTCACAGGAACAAAAGAGCAAAAAGTAGCACTATCTATGCCAGGTATGGGCCCTCAAATGCTTAATGACTTTCCGGAGGTTATTAACTATAGTCGCTACCACATTCAGGGTAAAAGGTATTTTTCAAAAGGCGAAATGGGATTGACAATTGACAAAGTTTTTCTTGTTGATTCTACTTTTTTAGATGTATTCGATTTTGAATTAATAACAGGAGATCGCGCAACAGCCTTGAATGAACCTGATAATATTCTTCTTACACAGGAGACTGCTTTGAAATTCTTCAATACTTATGAAGAAGCAACAGGCAGTACTATTGATATGGGTGAGAGAAGTATGAAAATAGCTGGTATACTAAAGGATGTTCCAGAAAACTCACATATGCAATTTGACGCATTGGGTAGTATAACTTCAGTTACAAATGAAAACCCAGACTTTAATGACCAGTGGGGTAGCAACTTCCTGAACACATATCTCTTGCTGGAAGATAATGTAAACATCGCAGCTCTTGAGGCAAAGTTTGATGATTTCCTGGTGCGTCATATGGGTGAGGACAGCAATGATAGAGAGGTTCTTGACTACTATCAACTTTTCTTGCAGCCACTAACTGAAGTTCACCTCGCTTCTTCTGATATCGAGCATGATTACAATAACTATCGAAAATTCAATGGCTCGTATATAAGCACATTTGCTCTGGTTGGAATATTCATCTTAGTGATAGCAAGTATCAATTTCATGAACTTAACTATGGCAAGAGCATCACATCGATGGAAAGAAATTGGGGTTAGAAAAGCGGTTGGCAGTCTAAAAGGTCAATTGTTTAATCAATTCATCATGGAGTCTGTTCTTTTCTCCGTTTTTGCTTTGATTTTAGCCTTTATCATTAACCTTGCCTTTCTTCCATTTTTAAATGATGCTATAGGCCGCCAACTTTCATTAGGCTATTTTATTGAATCTCCACTTTCAATCCTCGTTGTTATAATAGGAGCTATATTACTGGGATTTATAACAGGTCTATACCCGGCTTTATATATGACTGCCTTTAACGTAGTATCCATTCTAAAAGGTAATAAAACTAAGGGCAATAAATCATATTTCAGAAGTGCTTTAGTAGTGCTCCAATTTGGACTGGCGTTAGCTATGATTGTCAGTACGTTTATTGTTCTCCAGCAACTCAATTTCATGCAGAATAAAGATGTTGGCTTTACTACAGATAAAATTGTTCTCGTAGACCTCAATAGGGAGGCTAATGATAATTTTGAAGTGATGAAAAACGAATTATTGGAGTTAGCATCTATTGAAGGCGTAACAGCTTCAGGTCAGCGGCTCGGCAATAATTTTCATCAGTGGGGATTTAAAGTCAAAACAGATACCGGTATTTACAGTATGACTCCTTCAAACGTATTTGTCGAGCATGATTATTTAGACGTTTACGGCATAACTGTAAAAGATGGAAGAGGTTTTTCGAAAGATGTAAGTACTGATGAAGGGCTGGCATATGTCATAAATGAAGCGTTAGCCGAAGAGCTTAACCTTAAGAATCCGGTGGGTACTCCTGCGGCACACAGTTGGTTTCCTGATGATTCATTAGGGTCAATTATAGGTGTAACAGAAAATTTCAATTTTAACTCTCTACATCACAGAGTAAATACGCTGGCAATTTCTGTCCATTCGGATTGGGGGTACGATGAAATGTCGGTTAAAATCAAAGGTGATAATGTACAACAGGCTATTACTCAAATTGAAAATGTGTGGGATAGACATGTAAAAGAATGGCCATTTGATTATACATTCTTAGATCAACACTTTGCTACGCTTTATGAATCTGATAGCCAAATGAGTTCGGTGGTGAGCATCATTACAGTAATGGCTATTTTAATAGCCTGCATGGGACTATTTGGATTATCATCAATAATGATATCAAGAAAAATTAAGGAAGTAGGTATCAGAAAGACTTTAGGGGCATCTGTTTCCCAGATTGTTTTTCTTCTTTCAAAGAACTTTCTGACACTTATTATTATCGCTTTTGCAATTGTATCACCTATTACCTATTTCGTAATGGAAGGCTGGCTTCAGAACTTTTCATTTAAAATAGATGTGAATATTCTTTTATTCGTTTTAGGTGGGTTGATCTCAATTGCTATTGCCCTTGCTACCATCAGTTACCACACTATAAAAGCTTCAAGAAGTAACCCAGTTGATGCTTTAAGATATGAATAGCAGAGATATACCTCCACCAGGATTAGCTGAAAAATTCATTAAATGGTTTATCAAAGATGAGCTAGCTGAGGAGGTATTAGGTGATTTAGATGAAAAATTTTTCAGCTCATTAAAATCAAAAACAACAATACGAGCTAAGCTCAACTATTGGTATCAAGTCTTGAATTATATCAGACCTTTTGCCATTAAAAACTATCGGTCAAACTTAATAAACAACAACATGCATTTACACAACTTTAAAATTAGTCTTAGGTCAATAAAGAAGAATAAAGTCTACTCCACAATTAATGTAGTAGGTCTGACTATTGGTCTGTCAGTTGCCATACTTACTGGTCTGTGGGTAAACGATGAGCTTTCCTTCAATAAGTCATTTGAGAACTATGACAAACTCGCTAAGATCATGGTTCAATACTATAGCCCACAAGAGGACATAGGTACAGGTTCGGTGATGCCTCCTGGACTTGGCACTAGTTTAAGAGACAATTTTTCAAACTTATTTGAAAAAGTAGCCATCGCAAGGTCTAGGCCAGAAGAGATTATATTAAGTAATGGAAGAGATCAATTTACTTCTACTGGACTTTTTATACAGAAGGATGCACTAACCATGTTCAACCTGGAACTCATTGAGGGTAGCATCGATGGAACAAAAGATAAAAACTCGATACTCCTATCTGCTCCACTTGCTGAAAAGCTTTTTGGTGACAATGAAGTAGTGGGGCAACCTGTCAAATATAATGGTAGCAGGGAATTGACCGTTACAGGTATTTATAAAAATCTACCTACTAACTCAAGTTTTACAGAAATGGAGTTTCTAGCTCCCTTTGAACTATATATTGACGGTTGGTCTGAAGTTACTGTATGGGATAATTATTATACTGAAGTATTTGTACAGCTTGCTGATAATGTTTCAGTTGAACAAGCAAACGAACAAATCGAAGAGCTACTTTTACCTCACATTCAAGGTCCGGCCAAGCGACTATTATTCGTTGAACCAATGGCGAACTGGCACCTGTATTCGGATTTTGAAAATGGGGTTAGGATAACCAGCCAGCGCATGAAGTTTGTCTGGATTTTCAGCGCGATAGGCCTATTTGTTTTAGTGTTAGCGTGTATTAATTTCATAAATCTTAGTACCGCTCGTTCTGAAAAGCGTGCGAAAGAGATAGGTATTCGCAAAAGTATCGGCTCGCATAAGATTCAGCTGATTCATCAATTTCTTACTGAGGCACTGCTACTCTCATATATCTCACTTTTTGCCTCAGTAGTGATCATCTACGCGATTATGCCTCTGTTCAATCAAATAGCCGGGAAAGAGTTGATCTTACCTCATGAAAATCCATTCTTTTGGTTACTTGCCATAGGTATTGCCTCCTTTACGGGGTTATTAGCAGGTAGTTATCCGGCCTTTTACCTTTCTTCTATCAGTCCAATTAAATCGCTGAAAGGGACTTACAAGGTCGGCAATGCTGTCCTTCCAAGGCAGCTATTGGTTATATTTCAATTCTCCATTTCAATAATACTTATCGTGGGTACACTGGTCATCTATAGTCAGATTGATCATGTTAAATCCAGACCGGTAGGTTATAACCAACAAAAATTATTGATGCTTACTAAGCGTACCTCTGATATGTACGGTAAGTATGATGTCTTTAAAAGTGAATTTATTAAGTCAGGAGCTGTGACTGCAATGGGAGAAGCCAGTTATCCTTTAGATAATACGCTTGGTAATAATGGTGGCTTTGGCTGGGACGGTAAAGACCCTGAGTTTGATCCGGTATTTAACACTATACTGGTAAATTATGATTATGGAGAATCGATTGGTTGGGAAATTATTGAAGGCCGTGATTTCAGTCGTGATTTCACTGGTGATATACGTAATGCTGTGGTCATAACAGAATCTGCCAAAGAAATTATGGGTTTTGATGAAGCAGTAGGTGAAGAGATAACCTTCAACAATGACTATTATAGTGAGCCTCGTGTTACTATTGTAGGTGTTGTGAAAGATATGATTAAGGGCAATCCATTTGAAGACCCGAAGCCTGCCATCATGTTCTTATCAGATCGACATTTGTACTGGATGTTTCTTAGACTCAATGATAGATTGAGTATTTCTGAATCAGTAACAGAGGTTGAAAAAATAATTGATGAGATAGCTCCGGATGCTCCACTTGATTACAAATTCGTTGATGATGTTTACGATGCCAAGTTTAGAAGCGAAGAACGCATAGGCACTCTCGCTACTTTCTTTGCAGTATTGGCTGTTATTATCAGCTGCCTGGGTTTATTCGGCCTAGCTTCTTACGTAGCAGAGAAACGTACCAAAGAAATCGGTATCAGGAAAATCTTAGGTGCCAATGTACTTCAGCTATGGCAAAAGCTCTCAAATGAGTTTATAATGCTGGTGATTATATCTACTGCAGTAGCCAGTCCATTAGCATATTATCTTCTTGATAGCTGGCTTGTAGGATTTGAATATAGAATTAACCTTTCGTATAAATTTTTTATCCTATCCGGATTTCTGGCAATGATAGTGACATTAGTCACGATAAGCTATCGTACCCTTAAAGCAGCATTAAGTAACCCAGTAGATGCAATTAGATCGGAATAAGGGTTGTGACCAAGGGGAAAACAAAGGATCACAGAACAGCCCAATGGGTTATTAAGAGGTGAAATATTCTCTTAATACAGCTCTTAGCAACTCTGTTATTTTTACTCAAAATAAACAAAATAATGCCACCTCCTAAACTAGCACAAAAGCTACTAAGCTGGTTCATTAAAGATGAACTGATAGAAGAGGTACTGGGCGATTTAGATGAAAAATTCAATACCACCCTTAAATCAAAAACAACAACTCGAGCCAAGCTCAACTACTGGTATCAAGTTCTTCACTATGTGAGGCCTTTTGCCATCAAAAACTATAAGTCAAACTCAAAATTCCTTATTATGTACCAAAACTATTTTAAAATTCACTGGCGCAACCTTATTCGCAATAAGGGTTTTTCATTCATCAACATTGCCGGTCTAGCCATAGGTATGACAGTCGCGCTAATTGTAGGTATCTGGATTCAATATGAAGTCAGTTATAATACTTATCATCCTGAAAATGATCGGATAGCACAAGTCTATCAAAATCAAACTTTTGAGACAGAAGTCGAAACTTGGCAAGGGCAAGCATTACAACTAGCTCCAGCACTTCGAGAGGATTATCCAAACCTATTCGAGATTGCCGTCACCTCTTCATATAACAATAGCAATGTATTCAAGGCAGGTGATAAGGTCTTAAAAAAAAGAGGAATATTCATACAAGATGGCGGGGCTGATATTGTCGGTATCCAAATGCTTGAAGGCTCTATAGATGCACTAAAAAATCCAGCAAGCATCCTTATTTCAGAATCTTTTGCTGAGGCATTTTTTGAAAATGAATCACCTGTTGGTCAATCAGTTATGCTGTCTAATGAGAAATTCTTAGAAGTAGCTGGTGTCTTTAAAAATATCAAAGGGAATACAAAATTTGATGAAATCGATTATCTGGGTTCTTGGGGGTTTTATAACCAAATGCGCGATCTAGAAGGTAATGTGTCATGGGGTGCCAGTTGGTTTAGAACATTTATTAAGCTCAAAGACGGGGTAGATATGCAGTCTGCTTCATTGGCTATTAAAGATGTGAAACTGAGAAGGACAGAAGACGATGACAAAAGATTTAAGCCAGAAATCTTCCTCCATCCTATGAGCAGGTGGCATCTCTATGGGGAATTTACAAACGGTGTAAATACAGGTGGTAAAATTGATTCTATTTGGCTATTCGGTATCACAGGACTGTTTGTATTAATACTCGCTTGTATCAATTTTATGAACTTAAGTACCGCTCGTGCTGACAAAAGAGCAAAAGAAATTGGCATCAGAAAGTCACTGGGTTCATTGAAAGGTCAGCTGATCGGCCAATACTATTCAGAAAGTTTATTTATCACTACACTTTCCTATTTTGTTGCTCTTCTACTTACCATGTTGGCACTACCTTACTTTGAAAGTATGCTAGGGACTGAACTTTCCATACCTTGGTTAACTCCAGAGTTTTGGTTAGCAAGCGTGGGATTTATTTTATTCACTTCTTTGCTGGCAGGAAGTTATCCTGCATTGATGCTATCCTCCTTTTCTCCAATCAAATCCTTACGAAGAGAAAGCTCTGCAGGCAGAGGGATACTAAGAAGAGTACTGGTTGTTTTTCAATTTTCAATCTCGATCATATTAATCATCGGCACGATGGTAATTAGTAAACAAATTCAACACGCAAAGAATAGACCTCTAGGTTATGATACAGATGGGCTGGTCATGAACTTCATACAAAGCAATGCGGAGATAGAAAATTATCCCACTTTCAAAAATATGGTGCTCGAAAGAAATTTAGCATCCGCTATGTCATTGTCTGAGAGTAGTGTTTACAGCACTTGGATAACTAACAGTGGATTTGATTGGGAAGGTAAAACTCCTGGCATGCAAGACTCCTTTGTAACCAATGGGGTAGACTTTGACTTCGGAAAAGTAGTCAGTTGGGAAATCATCGCTGGTCGTGATTTTGACCCTAATCTTGCCAGCGATTCATTAAGCATAATCATTAATGAATCAGCTATAGATTATCTTGGCTTTGACGATCCTATTGGAAAGACAATTGATGCTTTTGATGGAAAATTGACCATTATTGGTGTGATAAAGGATATGCTCAATCAGGGGGCATATGACCCAATCAAACAAACCATTTATTATTATGACTTTATAGGTAGATCATCCGTATTAACCATCAAACTCAACCCCAAAATCAATACCTCTGATGCATTAGCAGAAATAGAGCAGCTATTTAAATCAGTCAATCCTGAAAGTCCGTTCGAATATTCATTTGCAAGTGATCGCTTGGCAAATAAATATAGAGACGAGGAGCAAGTAGGTCAATTAGCCACTATATCCAGCATAGTTACTATTCTTATTTCATCATTAGGAATTTTCGCAATGGCTGCCTTTCTTGCTGAGAAGAAATCAAGAGAAATTAGTATTAGAAAAATACTAGGAGCCAGCGTCAATAAGATATGGGTATTGCTTTCAAAAGAGTTTGCACTATTAATTTTAGTGGCAGGCTTAATTTCAACACCCATTGCTTATTATGTTATGGAAGATTGGCTCGCAGATTATAACTATAGAACAGACCTCACATGGTGGATTTTTGGTTTGTCAATACTTATTGCATTGGTCATCACAATTATCACCATTAGTTATCAAACGATAAAAGCTGCCCTAGTAAATCCTGTAGATACGTTGAGGTCTGAATGATATACCTAACGTTACTGATTCTAAAAACTGAGTGACGTTTCACACATATAAAACAGACTACCTTACTTCAACCCAAGGTAATACATTGAAGTTTGTACGCTTTTGTGGAGTATTGCCTCCATAAATTAAGTATTGCTTAGCTACTTTTCCAGCAGTTATTTTATCAAAATATCTTAACCCTTTAAACATATCTTCTTTAATCGTTTTACTTGCCTTTATCTCATACGTGATAAGCGAATCGCCTTCCATATACAGCAAGTCAACTTCATTTCCTTTAGAATCCCTCCAAAAATAATAATCCCGTAATAACCCAGAATGATAGTTCTGTTTGATCAGTTCACTTACTATCATATTTTCGAATACATTCCCCCACATGGGATGCAGAGGTGTGAGGTTTCCTTTTCTGATATTTAATAAATGACAAAGTAAACCAACATCATAAAAATAAAGTTTAGGACTTTTTATTATTCTTTTACCAAAATTGGAATAATAAGGCTGAATAGTGAATAAGATATAGCTGGTTTCAAGTATAGATACCCAATTTCGAATAGTGGTATGACTTACTCCTGTATCTCGTGCTAAATCATTAAAATTAAGTAGTTGACCTGACCGAGCCGCACAAAGCTTTATAAAATTATTGAAGGTGCGGTTATCCTGAACATTAAGCAGCTGACTAACATCTCTTTTTACATAAGTATCTATGTAATTAGAATAGTACCTGTCTTGATTCAATCTTCTTTCAAAAATAGCTGGATAAAACCCTTTAGTAAATACTTCAGGAAGATTATCGGAAAGCCAATTAGCCCTATTCATTTCACTTATCTCGAATGGAAATAATTTAAACATCGCCACGCGACCTGCCAAACTTTGTGTAATCCGCTCCATCAATTGAAAATTTTGAGAACCTAACAGGATAAACTGTCCCATTAACTCACTTTCATCAACAATAGATTGTAGATAGGAAAATAACTCAGGCACCCGCTGAACCTCATCAAATATCACTTTATTACTATACTCAGCAAGAAACGCTCTTGGGTCTTTAAGTGCAAAATCCCTGATGTCAGGCGCCTCCAAATTAACATACCTGTAGTCTCGAAACATGGACTTTAATAATGTTGTCTTTCCAGATTGACGAGGTCCTGTTAATGCCACAAGGGGGTATTGACTAAGAGCTTCTATTATTTCGCTATAGTTAATTCTATGGATCATTAGCAACCAAGGTAATAAAATATATTCATTTTACACACATATTATATTCATTTTACACACATATTATATTCATTTTACACACATATTATATTCATTTTACACACATATTATATTTAATAGATTACAGATGTCAAGGAGATCCTTTGATCCTTCAGATTTATATCGAGGCGTTAAATTCTTATCCAATCTCATATTTCATCTCGTCAAAATTCCTTACTTCAAGGTATTCATATATTTACTTAACAATTATGAAACTAATATATTAGATTCACGTTTGTTAAGTAAATAGTCAAATTATGAAAGCACCATCATTAGGAGAATTTGAAGAGCTGGTACTGCTCATGGTTGCAGCTCTTCATGACGAGGCCTATGGAGTATCTATTTTGGAAAGTCTCAAATCTAAGCTCTCCAAAAAAATAAATATCAGTGCCATCCATGTAGCACTTAAGCGCATGGAGGAAAAAGGATTTGTTAAATCTCGTTTCGGTGGCATTACTGCAGACCGCGGTGGCCGCAGAAAAAAATTCTATGTTATCACAGCTTTTGGTAAGCAGGCTTTGGATCAGCAATACTCTATTCGTACCGATTTATATCAACAGATCCCAAAGATTTCTTTCAATTGAAACCTGCACCACCTAATGTAGCTCTTAGATTCCTTCGTTGGTTCTGCCGCGAAGACTACCTGGAAGAGGTAGAAGGTGATTTGGTGGAAGTTTATGAAAGTCACTATCAAAAATCTCCTGCTAAGGCAAAAAGAAAATTCATCTGGACGGTACTAAAATATTTCAGACCAGAATTTATTAAAGCATTTAACATAGGTCAAAACTCAACAACCATGATTCAACACAACACTAAAATCGCGTATCGTAACTCGCTCAAATACAAGAATACTTTTTTTATAAATCTGCTTGGCTTAGCAACTGGACTAGCCTGTGCCCTACTCATTTTTCTATGGGTACAGGATGAGCGCTCCATAGATAAGTTTCATGAAAATGATGATCGACTCTTTCAGATCATGCAGACTTTTGATTTAGGGCATACTAAAGAGACCGTGGACTGGAACCCCATGCCTTTGAGTGATGCACTAAAGAATCAAATGCCAGGAGTAGAATACGTAACTGCTGCATATCCACCAAGTAACTATGCGTATCCTGGTAAAATCAAATTGGAAGACCGGAAAGTAAAAGTGAGAGCCAAATATGTAGAAAAAGACTTTTTCAATGCTTTTACATACAGATTACTGGCTGGAGATAAATCTACTCTTCTTTCAGACAAATACGCCTGTGCAGTTTCTGAAGATTTAGCAACAGAATTATATGGATCAGTTGACGAGGCACTCGGTAAAGCTTTTAGCTATGAATTAGGCAAGTACAGTGGAGAGTTTACTATCTCAGGAGTTTTTGAGAATATGCCTTCCAATGCCAGTATTCAGTTTAACCTCGCTTTTAACTACGATTTATACACCAGTTTCAATCCAGATATTATGCGTTGGGACTATAATTCTCCGTGCGTCTATGTAACACTCACTGAAGGCACCGACACTGATGCTTTTGAAAATAAGATAACAGGCCTACTTAAGAAGAATTTCCCTGAAACTGAAGGGAATCTGTTTCTAAGACAGTATTCTAGTCAGTACTTGTATGGCAACGTTGAAGATGGCAAACAGACGGGAGGCCGAATATCGTATGTTATCCTCTTTTCAATGATTGCGGTATTTCTATTGGTTATCGCTTGTATCAACTTTATGAACCTGGCCACTGCACGTGCCTCCAGGCGGACAAAGGAAATAGGCGTTAAAAAATCCATAGGCGCTAAACGTAGCGATTTGATCATTCAATATTTATTCGAAGCGGTCATTACCTCGTTTCTCTCCATGAGTCTGGCCTTATTGATCGTGTATTTAATTATGCCTCAATTCAATTTAATTACGGGTAAGCAATTGGCCTTAGTGCTTTCAGCGGAAATGATCCTGTCGTTAATTGGTATCGCATTTTTCACGGGGTTATTAGCCGGAAGTTATCCTGCACTTTATCTTTCCGGACTAAGTCCTATTAAGATTTTTAAAGGTGGGCCGATAAAATCAGTTTCGGCATTCATTATAAGAAAAGGATTAGTGATTTTCCAGTTTACTATTTCGCTCATGCTCATTCTTATGGTTTTTACAGTTGCTCGGCAGGTTGAATTTATCAAAACTAAAAACCTTGGCTTTGATCGTGATAATGTGATTTTCTTCAATGAATCAATCCCAAATTATACGACCTTCAAAAATCACCTGGAAACATTAACTGGGGTGGTCTCTGTGTCGGCCATACGTGGTGATTTAACCAGTGGCGATCGTAATAATACCACGAGTTTAGAGTGGGAAGGGAAGCAAGAGGGCGATATTGTTGATTTTGATGATGTACTTGTGGATCCTGACTTTTTTAGCGCTGTGAATATTCAAATTCTAGAGGGAAGAGGGTTTAGTGACGACATGATTAGTGAAGAAAATAGCTTAATTTTTAATCAAACGGCTATTGAGCAGATGGGACTTGAAGAGCCGATAGGCAAAATCATAGACATGTGGGGTAAAAATTGGACGATTGTAGGTGTAGTCAAGGACTTCCATTTGGAATCCCTATACAAAGAAGTGCGTCCAGCTTTCTTTAGGGCTGGCACAAACCCGGGCAATGCTGTAGTCAAAATAGAAAATGGGAAAACCATTGAGGCGGTTCAAGCCATTGAGGCCTACTATAAAGAACAAAATGATGGCCTCGCTCCTGATTATCAGTTTTTGGATGATACCTATGACAGACTTTATGCCGCTGAACAGCGCGTATCTACGCTCTCCAAGTACTTTGCCGGTGTAGCCATTATTATCTCTTGTCTCGGCCTATTTGGCCTAGCCGCTTTTACAGCTGAAATCCGACTAAAGGAAATAGGTATTAGAAAAATCCTAGGCTCTGCTAATTCGCAAATAGTGGTTCTATTATCTAAAGACTATACTAAGATGGTGCTAGTGGCGAATTTAATAGGTCTACCTCTCGGATACTACCTGATCCACCAATGGCTCAGTAGCTTTGCCTTTAAGATCGATTTGAGCATTTGGTTCTTTGTAGCTGCAGCGGTTTTGACAGTTTTCATTGCATTGCTAACAGTAGGCTTTCAAACACTAAAAGCAGCAAGGGTGCATGTTTTAGAGACGTTGAGAGAGTGAGTAGTTTCTCAATAAGTATAGTTATGACTCTGTCCGATTACGACTAATAGTGTGCTATTTTGAAATGAACATAAGACACTTATCCCTCTTAACACACGTCATAAGCAGATTTTATTTGGTCGGATAGTTGCAACTGCATTCACTTACTTCTTTCTTTATGCAGCTTCGACTCATCCTCCGTCTCATTTCTAGAAACCTTGAAATTTATTTTTTAAAAATCATCACACTGTCCATTGCTTGTGCTGCATTGGTTATGGTAAGCACCTTCTCACTTAACGAGTTTGGCTATGACCGATTTCACCAAGAGGCAGAGGATATATTCCGTGTCATAGAAAAGAAGAGTACTGAGACTTATGGTCGGAACAAATACGCCAGTAAAATTTCCACTGAAATAATTGAAGAGCTCAGCAAATCAGACGAGTTCTTACTATCAAAGACAAAAGTGCTCAACGAGCTCAATATTATTACAAGCGAACGAACATGGTATGATCAAAAGCTTCACACAGCAGACGAAAACATAAGCGAGGTATTCACTTTCTCGATTATTGATGGCAGCATAAACTCTTTTAATACCACCGAGCGGAGTGTCCTATTGTCGGAAAAGTCAGCAAATGAATATTTCAGTACTTCGAAGGCTAGCGGGGAAACACTGTCCTTATACACTTACAATGATACTATTCACTTCAGGGTAGCGGCTGTTTATGAAACCTTTCCTATCAATTCTCATCAGAATTTTGAGGCTTTCTTTCATTTTAATAAAGCAGACCTGAAAACATTAGGTTACGATCCAAACGTGGTGGAAGTATACGGCAAGAAAAAAGTTTCTAGATTCTCAGGATGGAATTTATTAGAAAAAGCAGAGGCCAGCTACACTGCTCAGCCCATCACTGAAGTATATTTCGGTCCGAGAATGGAAGGTGAAGATGTCGCACATGGTGATTTGTACAGTATCATAATTTTGATCAGTATAGCTGCCCTCATTCTTTTTTTAGCACTTACCAGTTTTATCAATCTCACCAGCCTGGCACTACCAAAAAGAGTGAAAGAAATAGCGGTTAAAAAATTATCAGGTCACAATAAATTACAACTGACTTTGAACTTCATTGGTGAATCATTTTTCATAGCAATCATATCACTACTATTGGGTTGCTTACTAATATGGCTTTGTCAGTTATTCGTAGAATCCATCAAAGTACTAGATATAATAAGCCTCATAGAAGCACATCTTGGTCCGCTCATTCTGGTAGTAGTCATCTTTCTCTTACTGCTGTCAACTACTCCCATATTAATGATCAGGAAATTTATACGGGCAAACGCCATTCGTTTACTAAGCTTAGAAGCTATCACTTTCCCAAGGTTTAAAAAAGTGATTATCATAATTCAATTAGGCGTTAGTATTTTCTTGATAGTTTCGGCATTGATAATTAACAGACAAGTCACCTATTCTCTAGTAAAAGAGCCGGGAAGAAATAATTATCAAGTGGTTTATTTGAGTTATCCAGAGGACATGACGGGCGATGAACTCAGAAGGCTCAGAAATGGTTGGAGAAAGTCCAAGCCGAATATTGTAGATATAATGGCCACCTCTCAACTTCCTAATCAAATACAGAGTAAGGAATTGGGCTCTGGATTATACACGTTAGCTGTAGACGCTGAATTCGATGAGTTCTTTGGTTTGGAGTTAATAGAAGGTTCCTGGTTTGGGGCAAATGATGGTGATTCTATTGTAGTTATTAATGAAACTGCCCGAGACCAACTGTCAACATTAGCCAATGTACGCGGAGTTTTCAGTGGTCTAAGTAATCAATTCAATCAACCTGAAAAGCCGTTAAAAATCACTAAAGCCACCTACTTCAATCATAATTTTTTATGCATTAGAATCCTTGAGGTAGATATTTTAAAAACTGTTGAATTTCTAGAGTACTATTTCAGCAATCACGGGCAAGTCGCTAACATTAAATTCCTCGATCAGCGCTTTGAAAACTGGCTCGATTATCAACTGAGGCTTAATTCCTTTTCTATTATACTGACAATAATAGCAGCTATTTTATCATGTTTTGCTATATATGGTCTCAGTATAAGCGTTGTTAGAGACAAGCTGAAACAGATAGCAATACGTAAAATTTGTGGGGCTGATTTAATTCATATCATCTACTTATTAATCAAAGAATTCAGTTTCAATTTGTTAGTTGCCGTTCTCTTATTCGCACCCATCACTTATATTATCCTGAAAGAACTATTAAGAACATTTGCGTATTCTACAAAATTGAATTGGCTAGATCCGGCATATCCGCTCGGTTATTGCATAATAGTCATTATAGTACTTTGTACATGGCAGGCATTTACATTAAATCGATCCGACTTGACAAGTGCTTTAAAAGAATAATGAAGTCCGTCAACCTGATTTATAGCTATACTTATTCAATAAGCGTTTGTAATTATCAACATTAAGAATTCCCGCAACAGATAATATGAAGAGACCTAATACTCCGATGTAGGTAAGGTCAAGGCCAAGACTAACTTTGTCGATCAGTAAAAACAAGCCCAAAGCAAGCCCTATTACAAGCGCCATAATAAAATACTTTAAGGAAAGCATAAGTTTAGCTGCTATTTCCTCTTTATAAGCATTGGCCGAAGCTATTTTCAGCATCACTTTATTATCAAAGTCGGTATTGGGTAATGGTCTTTTACCTTTTACTATTATCTCTTTTATAAAATCATCTTTGAACTCTTCAGATTCCTGAGTCATGCTAGAATATTTTTATGTTAATTTTTCAATATAGTTCGCAAGTTCTTTCGAGCCCTATGCAGTAATACTTTGGTATTGGCCAATGACCACCCTGTTATTTCAACAACCTCTTTTAAACTGTTTTCCTCCAGATAAAAAAGGTTCAGTACAAGGCTTTCTTTCGAAGGCAATTTCTTCATAGCATTATTTATACCTTCCACTTCAACCTTATCATCTGAAAAATTAGAAATCTCAATTTTTTCATCTATTACTTCAGTTTTCAACTGTGAAGCCTTTCGCTTAATCTTCTTTAATCGTTGAAAGGACTCATTCACCACTATCCTATAAAACCATGATTTAAATTTAGCAGTTCGATTAAATGATGCAAGCCCGTTAAAAGCTTTCAAGAAAGCATCTTGTACTACCTCCTCCGCATAATGATCATCTTTAATTATAGAAACAGAAAGGTTAAAAGCCATATCTTTATAAGTAGTCAAAAAGTATCTAAACGCTTCTACATCACCTGATAGCACTCTATCAATGTAGTGATCATCCATTCTCTTCTTTCTGCCTTTTACCTATGAAATGATTTATTAAAAGGGATATGCCCAGGCAAAAGCCTATGATAAAAGTGATCAGAAACCCTTTAAAGAGCTCTTGATCACCCTCTAACCAGAGAATAAGAAAAGCAATAGCCAAAAAAGAGATACTCATTCCTGTGGTTACTACCCCAAGTTTTAGCCATGGAAATACGAATTCAAATTTATTCCGTTTCTGAATATTAAAGATCTCTTCCAGGCTTTCGCCCTTCTCTATCAATACCATTCGCTCCTTATTTCTCGCCTGCTGATAAAAGTGCCACGCTAAAAATAGGGCTGCTATAAATGAGACCGCAATTATTCCAAGTACTATTGACTCTATCATGACTTTATTTCTGGTTTAAATCTCTAATTTCTTTAATTAATTTTTTGAGCGGGCATCTCTCCCTCAGGTGTAATCATTACAAGTCCGGTGGCATTTCCACTACTATCAACTTCAAAGCGAAGTTTAACGCTGTTATCAATCGCTATAAACTTATGTTCTTCATATGGCTTAATTTCGACTTTCTCTCCCTGAGAATCTCCATACAATTTGCCATTTTCCTGAACTATAGACAATACAAATTCAGGTGAAAATTGATAACCTCCTAAATACTTCTTCAGGTCATTGGCTGTTAGCGATAATAGATCTTCTTCAGCACTAAGTGTAGTGGTTTGAGTGTGATGGTTAAAGCTCATAACCCTTGAAAGTTTCCAGCTACCCTCTTGTAGTAACCATAAATGTGTAAACTGTGCATTCGTGTTACCAAAACTATGACTACCCGTCTGAATAGCTCCATACATCTCTCCATCTTTATACATAGGAAATACCTGTAAACTATTTTCATCCAGTACTCTGGAAATAACATTCTTCCCTGAACTGCACAAGTCATTTTCAATGATTTCTACAAATGACTCTTTTGATCCTGTTATACCATCTTTATCATGGTAAAATTCAAAATCTCTATGGGTTAAACTACCTACCTTTTCAACGTTACATTGGTTAAAACCTAAAGTGAATATCTCATAATCTTTTGCCTTAATAGCTTGAAATAGGTCTGACTTATTGGATACTTGAGCACTTAAAGTTCCTATACAAAACGCTAATAGCATAACAGTCAAAATTCCTTTTTTTGTGATTTTTCTTAACATAAGTTCGTGATATTTATTTTAAATTGTATTTGTTTCCAGTAGGATGACACAATTTTTTAAAAGGTTACAAAAAGGCAAAATATCTTTAGTGTTATGACCATGATAGCAAGAATATGGCATGGAAGAGTATCCAAATCCCAATACGAAGATTATACTGACTTTCTAAACAAAGTAGCGGTTCCTGACTACCAAAAAACCAAAGGGTTCATAAAGTTGACCTTTTTAAGAAGATTAGTTGATGATGTAGGTCACTTCACACTAATCACCTACTGGGAGAATCTTGATGTGATTAAAAATTTTGCAGGCGAAGATTATGAAAAGGCCAAATACTATCCTGAAGATAATGACTTTCTTTTAGAATTTGAGGAGAAGGTGGTACATCATGAAGTGTTTGCTTAATAACGTAAAGCTAAGAGTTTCAATTCTCAGTTTCTTTTAATGCGGCTTGAGCTTCCTCATTTTCCGGCCATAGTTCCAAAGCCTTCTCAAAAGATGCTTTTGCTTTGTCTTTTTCTCCTTTCATCAAATACACTCTTCCTATTTCTGTATATGTTCCTGAAACAGGAAGCTCATTGAGGCTAAGTTTAAAAAAAGCAATGGCATTATTCAGTTGGTCTTTTTCTACTAGTGATTTCGCAAAAACATTGATTTTCTCCGGAGAGAAATCATAAATGAAAAAATTCCGTTCATCTGCTTTAAGAGTTTTGAACTCGCTTAACGCAGCATCTAAACCTTTACTTTCCAACACTGCATTGAGCGGCTTACCTACGGATATTAAGGGCACGTTTAGAGGCTTTTTATTGGTAAGTATTCTTTTTAAGTAATGAGTACTTGTCCCATACAAGGCGTCTTCTCCAGTTGACTTTGCTGTGGCAGCTCCGCCTAGAATACCAACCAACATCCCTTTTTCATCAAATATCGGTGAGCCACTCGCTCCGGCAATATTAGTTCCAGCCATCTTTGAAAACACTATTCTATTTCCTTCTACTTCTAATACTGTACCTGTACTAATAATACATTGTTCATCATTGTATGGACATCCGGCATAATACACTTTCTCACCAGGAACAATCTCAGCATACCTGGGTTTCAAAGGCTGGACTTTAGGAGATACGTATGATGTGGTGAATACAATCCAATCTCGTTGAGTAATGGTAGATTCAGGTCCATTTAAAAATTCTTCGGGGTCTTCATTGATCAATTTGCCAATAACAACAGAATCCTCCACACTACCTTTAGGGTGCATAACCCATCTGTCAAGTTTCCCTTGAAGATCAACAGCATTCATAGTGGTGGTCTTGGCTATCCATAACACATGCTTAGCGGTAACCGCAAGTGTATCTTCTCCCGTATCGATTAGGAAACCAGTAGCTGCGTATTCAAAAGATGGATGGATATACCTTTCTCCGGTAGTATACCATACTTCGTTAATCAGGGCAATGAGTGGCCATTGATCATGAGGTTCATTTATCCAATCATTTGATTGACTAAATAATGATGAACTGAAGCAAGTAAGTATGGCTATATATATTCTCATAGATGATTAAATTTGTATGCATACAAACCTATGTTGCCATATCAAAAAGCACTTATTTAAAGTGTAAAAAGAGTGTTACATAGTGTAAATTCAATGCAATAGATGACTAAAACCAGTATTAAAATAGTGGCAATTGTAGCCTTGGCGATTGTGTTAATGAACTTTAGTGCGGTTCTAACAAAACATACAAATACACCTGACGAACTTGATGAAAAACATAGGGAAATTTTAGTCAGATCTGTGGGGCATAACCTCTTATTACATGCTGGGGACTCAACATCAAGAGTGCTGCCTGCAAATAGTGTTGGTGATAATATATATGAACTTGAGTTTGAGAATCAATTTGCTTTCAAACCTGATACACTGGTAAACATAGTTCGTAAGAATCTTGCTACCGAAGATTCACTTTCAAATTTTTTAGTCAATGTTTTTGACTGCCAGACAAATGAAATGGTTTATGGGTTTGAAATACGGCCTAAATACTCAGATATAGAACCTTGCCTTGGGCGGTCTCAACCTAGAGCTTGCTATCGAATACAAATTACTTTCTTCAATAAATCTGAAGAACCTTCCTTTTCGACATTGCATTATGTATCTCTATTTACTCTTTTTGGCTTAGGGTGTATTGCGTTGATAGCCTCTCCGATGTTAAAACGAAAATCCCGGAAAACTGAGATTGGAGTTGTTAATAAAATAGGTAAATATCAGTTCGCTGAAGAACAGGGTCTATTAATATACGATAATGAAAAAATCAGTCTTTCCATAAAAGAAGTTAAGGTGTTGAAAATTTTAATGTCGAACATTTACCAATTAGTGAGTAGAGAAAATCTACTCCATGAAGTTTGGGAGAAAGAGGGGGTAATAACGAGTCGCAGTCTGGATGTATTTATTTCTCGGCTTAGAAAAAAACTTAGCCATGACCCATCAGTAAAAATCACTAATGTTCATGGCCGAGGATATAAGTTGGAAATAATCTGAAATTTCAGACCTCTATTCTTTTAGCGTTTGCACTGGATTGACGCTTGCAGCCTTGTAAATAGTACTGCTAGTGGTCAGTAGCCCAACCATCAATACAGTTAATCCTCCCAAAGCCACAGATATAAATTTAACTGACTGATACTGAACATATAAACTTTTCATAAGCTCTTCAATTACTACGTAGCTTGCCATTGAACCTAGTACCAATGAAATAGTCAAAATAATGACAAACTCTTTATTCACCAGGCGAATAATATTTCCAATAGACGCTCCTAACACTTTTCTAACACCAATTTCCTTGCTTCTTTTTTGGGCATTAAGGTTGGCCAATGCATAAATACCAGATGCTGATAATAGACTACCTAAAACGGTAAGAAATAAAAATATGGTCTTGAGATTACCAGTGGCTTCCTGTGATTCTCTGTATAAAATATCCTCTTGAAAATCAGCTTGGTACGGAGCTTCAGGAAAAAGCTCTTTCCATGCCAACTCCACCTCTTTTTGTACCTGCTCTCTATTATCTTGATTAGTATTGATTACCATCCATGAATACTGTTCAGGCCTAGCCATGAAATAGACATAGTAACTGTTTTTATCATCCTTTAAACCACTCAAGTGATTACTTACAACGCCTATGACCTGATAAATCTTCTCTCCCAGTTTCAAAACAGTACCAATAGGATTTACTAAACCATGTCTTCTTACGAAATTCTCATCCACTATAATTGAAGATTCTCTGTCACCACTACTGCCCTCTTCAAAAAATCGCCCATTAACTAATTCTAGACCTATCGTTTCAAAGTAGGTTGCACCCACAGTATGACTATTAGTTGTAATTTTTAATGTATCTAATTCAGCTTTAATATAATGACTAGTATAAGGCCCAATTGGATTATTGGCCACTGAAATAGAATTGATTTTTGGATTATTGGCTATGGTATTACTTAATCGGTTATAAGTCTTTTCTCCATCAATATTTATTCTGGTAAGACTCATATGATCATATCCAAAATTAATTTCTTTTTGAAAGGACATATTCTGTGATAGCATAATTCCACCACATAACATAATGACGGATAAGGAGAATTGAAAAACGAGTAAAACTCTTGTAAGAGCATTTGTGCCTTTTACTCCAGAATTACCACGAAAAAGAATAATAGGACTAAACTTACTATTGAATAATGCAGGATAAATTCCTGCTAAGATGGCTGATACGAACAAGAGCCCAACCATCGCTATGATGATGTTAGTACCGTTCA
This sequence comes from uncultured Fulvivirga sp., assembly GCA_947500555.1. Classification (GTDB taxonomy): domain Bacteria; phylum Bacteroidota; class Bacteroidia; order Cytophagales; family Cyclobacteriaceae; genus Fulvivirga. The sequence goes on from CANMSE010000001.1 coordinate 295,458, forward strand.
GATCATCCAATCCATAATCAAGTTCCCACATTGCAGCAAACTCAGGGATCATTAATTGAGCTAGCACAAAACTTACTACATTAGCCAGAAAAATAGTAATCACTATTTCCAGCAAAAACTGATTAATGATTTGCCAACGGCTGGAACCAATCACTTTCCGCACCCCAATTTCCTTCAGTCTTTTACCTGTCAATGCCATAGTAGTATTGGTAAGGTTAAAACAAGCAATTAATAATATGACTCCTCCTAAAACCGCAAAAATATAAAGGGCAATGGCTGGAATGGGTAACCTTAAATCAGATTGACGTACCTCCTCTCTGGAAATTTTCTCGTGAAACGGTATCAATTCGTATCGGCTTGATTTATGATCTTCAACTTGCTGATTATGCAATTCAACAAATCGGCCCAATTGCTTTTCAACACTGGCAATCTGATTCACGTCTGACAATTCAAAAAGTAATGAAACATTATAACCCTTCTTCCAATCTTGGAGACCGACTTGATAAGATTCTAACAAATTTTCCATGCGCATCAACACTTCTATATTGAATGATGTATTTAGTGGCATATCTTCAATCACTCCACCTATCACTACTTCACGAACTTCTTCTCCGAATTTGGCTCGCATTGTCTTCCCAACAGGTTCCTCATCTGAAAAGAATTTGGCAGCAATTTTCTCTGTTATGAATACACTGTAGGCGTCTTTAAAATTTTCTTTGGAACCTTTTACCAAAGCTATATCGACCATATCGAAAAAATCAGCATCAGCGAAACGTACCATTTCATAGAATGCTTCATTTGTAAAACTCAATGCCACACTAGCACTTGTATAGCGACTGTACCTTTCGATATTAGAAATTTCGTCAGTAGCCATTGGAGCCATTACTGCTGGCGCCATTAACTCTTTGAACTGGGTACCATCCTCTTCAACCTGATGATGTATAACCTTGACCAGATTCTTAGTATCTACTCCCTCGAAGTAACTATTGAATTCAATGTTAAAAGCAATGAGCAAATAGGCCGTTAGGCAACATGCCATGGAGATTCCCATTCCCAGTGTATTGATGGTTACATAGATTTTGTTTCTGAGAAGATTTCTAAAGGCAATTTTGAAGAAGTTGAAAAACATAGGCTTGCTTTGGTCAAGTTTAATTTCAGATTAGACCAAGCCATTCAATTAGGGTTACATTAAAGCCTCATCTTTTTTCAAAACTTGTCAACTTATCTATCTGAGAAAGCATTTGATCAAAGGTACTATAGCCATAAGCGATTTGATGCAATTCGTCATTCCACAATAACAATACAGATGGATAGCCTCTCACTCCCCATGAGCGATTCAGATTAAATTCATCTGTAGTTTCTTGAATTACTTCGTTGCTTTCAAAGCGATTCATGAAGTCCGCATAATTGATGTCGAACTCATCGCATATACTCGCGTAAAATGAGGGATTAGATGGGTCTTGAGACTCTACATAAAACTTTCGTTGGATTGCCTCAAAAAACTCCATCTCGCGATCTTTCACCATTGCGCGGGCCGCCACTACTGCTCTACAAGAAGGCTCCGTATCATAATTAAACGTCTCTTTTTCAAAAAGTTCATAGCCAAATGGCTGTCCACTTCGCTGGTTTACCTCTTCCCAATGATGTTTTAAGAATGACTTCATTTGATCATCCCATGGATCGCCTCCACCAGGTCTTAGACCTCCTACAAGCACTCTGAATGCAACTTGCTCCTTCCTATAATGATCTCTCAGTTTAATCAGATCAGGAGATATCCCCCAGCACCAGGAGCACATAGGATCACCTACATAAATAATCTCGGTTTTATCACCTTTAGGATCTGTCCCAATGGATGCTAATTCTTGCAGTGATGATGGATTACAAATACCTGTTTCTGGATCGCAGTAACTGTTCATAATTTCTTCGTTTGAAACCAAACAGCTTACTTATTCTATTAGTTCGGTTTATTTAAATACTGTTGAATACTTGGTTCTAACTGAAAGATTGAGCGAATCTCCAATGGTTCAAGATATAAGTTTACATCTTTAGTCTTTAAATGGTCCTTCACTTTGGTGCTCTCTTCATTATCTAGAGAGTTACCTGCCAACATCACATCTATAAGACCTTTAAGATGATATAATGGCCAGATACTATTTATTTTATTGCTTTCAGCAAGTAGCCATCTCATCTTGTGCATCTCATCTACTGCAATTAAAGATTCGATTTGGTTTCCAGAAAGAAATAGTTTTCGCATTTCTGTAAGATTCTTGATTGGAGATATGTCTTTAATATCATTATCCCTCAAGTCAAGCCATTCAATACTGGTCATATTTTTAAGAAATGAAATATCTGATAAACCATTATTTCTCAATACCAACACCCCAACATTATTTAAAGAAGACAACGGCTTAAAATTCGTGATTTTAGTTTCCATCAGGTTCAATTCGACTACCGAAACTAATGCCGGAATAGTTTTAATATCTTCAATAGGATTGCTCTCTAATATCAGCACGTTTAGTTTGGTTAGTTTACTCAGACAAGAAATATCCTTTACATTATTTACAGGTATCCAGATGCCGAACAACTCTGTTAAATCCTGCAATGCTGTTAAGTCTGTTAAGGAATTAAAAGCCATGTTAAAATGAGTCAGGTTTTTCCAGTACTTAGCCACTTCAATGGATGAAATCTCATTCCAGTTGAAGGTTATGGTTCTCAAATTAGCAAGCTCGTTTAATCGCGAGATATCGTTAACCTTATTCCTATCCATGGACAAACTTTCCAACTTATGAAGTTTGGCCAATGGACTCACATCTACTATTTGATTTCCATTCAAATTCAACAACTCCAAATTCGTCAATTTTGCAAGCGGTGAAATATCAACTAACTTGTTATTACTTAGATACAGACTCTTTAGGTTAGTTGCATATTCCAACCCTGTGAGATCAGTAATCTTTTTATTAACGGCCACTAGACGGGTAAGGCTCTCTAAGGTTTCCAATGTAATTGGACCTGTAGGCTGATCAAGAAAATTCCGAATAGAATATTCCAAATAAAAATCTGGAATATGAACCGCTTTAGACTTTTGCTGAGCGTTTAATCCCTGAACGCTGGCAATCATAATGAGTATTGTTGTTATTGTTTTCATAGAGCAAACATGAATTAATGTATACCCTTTTCCTTATTAAAAACTAGCTAGATTACCTCAAATTATAATTTGAAACTTATTTGGATACTGAAATTGGGCTTTCCAGGTAAGACATTGGAGATTGACCCGTAAACTTTTGAAAAGCTCTGTAAAAAGTAGTTTTTGATTTGAACCCAGCCTCCTCTGCCACAGCGGCCAGAGTATATTTGTCTAGCACATTAGTTTCAAGTTTGGCCTTAACTTCCTCCACTCGATACTTATTTACAAAATCATTAAATGAAATATTAAGCTGACTATTAATGGCAGCAGATACCGATGCGACATTGGTATTCAACTCTCTGGCCATTTTAGGTAGTGAAAACCCAGTATCTAAGTACAGTTTTTCTTGTTCCATAAGTCGCGTTAATTCCTTTATCAGAGACTTGTAATTATTAGAATTAGAAGGTTTAATTTTTCGATGGGTGAATTTGGCATAACCAACCGTGGCAATGACATACACCAGCGCTGCATAATAAAGTTTAACAAACATGCTAAATGGAATACCCAACCATTCGTCAAAAGCGGTGCCCCTCCAATGGCCAGTAATCTGGCCGATTATGACTGAAGTAACATCGAGTGTGTAGCCTATAGAAAACAAAAAAGCCAATACTTTTAACCATGTGTAAAACCTTTTTTGATCTTTGCTTAGTCCGGATTTGGACGATTGGCTTACTAGATGATACATCTTAAAAGAATAGAATCCAGCCACCAAAATCATAAAAACAGGGTAAAGTGAATAGACTTCAAAATAAAAGTATTCACCAGCGATAAGGCCCTTATCTGTAGCATGAGTAAGAGTAGTCAACCAGATGCCCAGCGAATACACCCAATAAATACCTGGTAGAATCAAATGCGTAAGACTATTCGCTTTAAAACTGCATGAGCCTCTAAAAATGGATTGAAGATAGAGATACACTACAGGGAAAATGAATAGCTCCAAATGCAAGGGAACAAACAAAAGCATATGAAATTGATCTACCAGCCCACTATTACCAAGAAAAGTAGGAACCAACGATAGACTTACTACAGAGAGTAAAAGTATTAGTAATCGAGCGTGTGTATTCTTGAATGATTTGCCCGAGGCAATGAGTAAACTTATGATGGTACTTTGTAGTATTCCAAAAAAGATCAGTACGTTGATGGGGTTCAAGTTCATAATTTACAATTAGTCTTATCTACGTGCAACTTTGTAATATGGTTAGCCACTTTATTATCCAAGTTTAGATATTGAATCGCTAATTAAAACTACAATACAGGTAAATATGTAACCTTCCACAATTACCTCCGTATTAAAACTACATTTTAGTTAAAATAAAGTAATGGGAAAGTATCATTTAGGAGAATTTGAAGAATTAGTGCTGCTTACAGTAGCTATTCTTAAGGACGAGGCCTACGGAATAGCCATTATTGACGAAATGGAAAGTCGCTTAAAGCGTTCAGTCAGTATTGGAGCTCTCCAAACCGTACTTCGTAGATTAGAAAAGAAGGGTTTCTTATCATCAGAGTTTGGTGAAGCAACCAAAGTAAGAGGTGGAAAACGCAAACGCTATTTCAGTCTTACAGCCTATGGTAAAAAGGTACTCACAGAAACCAAAGAGCAACGAATGGGCCTTTGGAGTGCTATTCCAGAATTTGCTTTTTCTAAAATCTAATGAACGATCAACCATCAAAATTCTGGCTTAGGTTCTTTCGCTGGTACTGCCATCCAGATTATCTGGAAGACTTAGAAGGTGATCTGATGGAACGTTTTGAAAATCGAACAGAAGAAAAATCTCTCCAATATGCTAAATGGAACTTTACTAAAGATGTGATCCGGTTGTTTCGGCCAGGCATTATAAAGTTCGTTTTCATATTTCAAAATCTTAACAAATATGATATGATAGTACATGATTTAAAGGTTGCCTGTAGAAATCTACTTCGGAATAAAGGGTATTCCTATATTAATATTGGTGGACTAGCTGTAGGCATGATGGTCACTATATTAATCGGACTTTGGGTCCAGGATGAATTGACTTTCAATAAAGTGCATCAAAACTACGACAGAATAGCTCAGGTGATGCAACACCAAAAAATCAATAATCAAATGTACACACAAGAGTCAATGCCTTTGCCCATAGGTGATGAATTGAGAGCCAAATACTCAGATGATTTTGATCATGTGGTCATGAGTACCTGGAATGAAAAGTACATTTTGTCGAATAATGAAACTGTTATTTCTCAAACGGGAAGATTTATGGAGGCAGGTGCTCCAAATTTACTAACCTTAGAAATGAAATCAGGCACCAGAGATGCTTTAAAAAACCCTACGTCCATCTTCCTTTCAGAAATGGCTGCGAAGGCACTTTTCGGGGAGGTAAATCCGTTAAATAAAGAACTAAAAATCGGCAATCAACTTGATGTAATAGTTCGGGGAGTTTATAAAGATTTACCGACCACCTCCAGTTTTAGTGAATTATACTTTATAGCATCTTGGAATCTTTATCTCACTTCAGAACCATGGCTACAACAAGCTAAAGCCAATCCTCAATGGGATGATAATTCATTCAACGTTTTCGCTTTGACAGCTGAAAACAGTTCTATGGAAGCTCTCAGTAAGAAAATCAAGTCTGTAAAGTATGACAACCTTCGTGAAAATCAGAAATCACTAAATACTGAAGTCTTCCTCCACCCTATGGCTGACTGGCACTTGCGATCTAATTGGGAGAATGGGCAAAAGACAGGTGGCTCTATAAGTTACGTTTGGCTCTTTAGTACCATTGGTCTCTTCGTGTTGATGCTGGCGTGCGTCAACTTTATAAATCTAAGCACTGCTCAATCTGAACAAAGAGCAAAAGAAGTTGGTATTAGAAAATCACTAGGTTCAGCCAGAAGTCAATTAATTCAGCAGTTTTTTGGAGAATCTCTTTTAGTGGTAATCAGCTCTTTCGTTGCATCTATTTTGTTGGTTTTAGTAACTATTCCCTCTTTTAATCAGTTAGCTGGCAAGCAAATTACTTTTCCGTATTCGGACTGGCCTTTTTGGTTGATTAGTCTTTCCACTGTCCTTTTCGTGAGTATTCTTACAGGAGGTTATCCTGCACTTTACTTAGCATCCTTACGACCTGTTAGCACCCTAAAGGGCGTTGTCAAATCTGGGTCTTTGGCAAGTACATTTCGAAGAATTTTAGTTGTTGGTCAGTTTGCTGTTTCTGTAGTGCTAATCATAGGAACACTGGCGGTTGTGAGACAAGTAGAGCATACAAAAGATAGGCCTTTAGGCTATGATAAAGATGGAACCATCATGATAGAGATGTCAAGCCCTGAATACTATGGCAAATTTGAAGCACTTAGAACAGAGTTGATAACACAGGATGCCATTGTGGATATGACTCAGTCATCTAGTCCATTAACGGCTAACTGGAATTCAAATGACGGTTTTACCTGGCAAGGAAAAGACCCTGAATTTTTACCTTACTTCAATACAGTTTGGATTACTCCGGAATATGGAAATACAGTTGGTTGGAAAATTATGAAGGGAAGAGATTATTCAAAAGAGTTGGCTTCTGATAGAAGTGCTTACATTATCAATGAAGCTGCCGCTGAGTACATGGGAGTAGAAAATCCAGTTGGCACTATCATGCAGTGGTTTGGAGGTCCCGAACATGAGATAATAGGGGTTGCAGAAAATATGCTTACAGAATCACCCTTTCAATCTATAGCTCCCACTATCTATATCATAGACCGCGAAGAGAATCATGCCAATGTTTTCCTGGCTAAACTGAATCCTGACAAAAGCTTACAGCAATCATTATCTATTATTAAAAAAACCTTTGGGACATTTCTTCCTAATATTCCTTTCGAATATCAATTCACAGACCAGCAACACGCCTTGAAATTTTCAGCTGAAGAACGGATTGGCAAGCTCTCCGCCATATTTGCCGTTCTTGCTATATTCATCAGTTGTATTGGCCTTTTTGGAATGGCCTCCTTCATGACTGAAAAACGTACGAAAGAAATTGGAATTAGAAAGGTATTAGGTGCTTCAGTCATAAGTCTCTGGCAGTTACTCTCTAAAGAATTTTTAATACTTGTTGTAATATCATGTATAATAGCCCTGCCTATCGCATATTATGGTGTAGATAAATGGTTACAAAACTACAGTTATCAGACCACACTGGATTGGAGTCTATTTGCAACAGCTGTTTGTGGAGCATTAGCCATTACACTGCTCACTGTTAGTTTCAGGTCAGTTAAAGCCGCCAATATGAATCCTGTTAATAGTATTAAATCAGAGTGAAAAAGTGAAGAATTTTTTGCCGAAACTACCCCTTCGCTTCTTTCGCTGGTACTGCCATCCCGATTACTTAGAAGATTTAGAAGGGGACCTTTTAGAACGTTTTGAGGTGAATACAATAGAAAATGGGGCTTGGTCAGCCAGATGGAAATTTATAAAAGACGTAATCAGGCTTTTTAAGCCAGAAATAATACGTCCGATAGATGGGTACAAAAACTTAAACAACTACGGAATGATTAAAAATTATGTCAAAATCGGATGGAGAAATCTTTTAAAACACAAAGTTTACTCTGCACTTAATATAGGAGGTCTGGCTATCGGTATAACTGTAGCCCTACTAATCTCATTATGGGTTGTAGATGAATTCTCCTTCGACAAACACTATAAGAACTATGATAAGATGGCTGCTGTACTTCAGCACAATACCATGAATGGTGAAAAAGGTACCTGGAGTAGTCAATCCTATCAATTGGGTAGAGAGCTAAAAGCCAACTATAGCAACTATTTCGATCATATTGTTACTTCTTCCTTTCCTTCTGAAGCTATTTTAGCCCTAAATGAAACAAAAATTCATATTACCGGCTGCTATATGGATGAGCAGGCACCAGAGTTTCTCTCCTTAAATATGCTTGAGGGTGACCGAACCTCATTTGACAATGCAACTTCTGTTTTACTCTCATCAACAACAGCTAAGATGCTTTTTGGCGACAATATAGCTTTAGATAAAATATTAAAAATTGACAATGGAAGAGAACTCAAAGTAATTGGAGTTTATGAAGATAGGCCTAGCACAGATAGTTTTCATGGTGAATTGGGATTTATAGCTCCATTGGACATTTTATCTGGTGGGGGAACGGACATGTATAGTGCAGGTGGCACTTACCTAGGTTGGGGTAATAATTGGCTTCAAGTATTAGTCACCTTAGCTGACAACATAAGTTTTGATCAAGCCTCCGAAGCGATTAAAGATGTAAAGGCCAATAGTATTATAGAGGGGGATTTTGGAGCAAATTTTAAGCCTGAGCTTTTTGCATTCCCAATTTCTCAATGGCGATTATATTCTCACTTTGAGAACGGAGTAAATATAGGTGGCAGAATCGCCTATGTCTGGCAGTTTGGAACAATTGGTATTTTCGTTTTGCTACTAGCCTGCATCAATTTCATGAACCTCAGTACTGCACGTGCCCAGAAAAGAGCAAAAGAAGTTGGTATTAGAAAGGCGATCGGGTCTAAAAGAGCACAGCTTGCCGGACAGTTTTTTACTGAGTCTTTTATTGTGGTTTCCATAGCCTTCATAACCGGACTATTACTGACCAACCTGAGTTTGTCATGGTTTAATTCTATCACTGAAAAGAGTATTGACATACAATGGTCAAGTATGCCTTTTTGGATAGCAATTACAGCGGCAATAATCTTTATCACACTAGTTTCCAGTAGCTATCCGGCACTATTTCTATCAGGGTTTAAACCTATCAAAGCATTAAAAGGCACATTTAAACTAGGTAAAAGTGCTTCTTTTCCTCGTCAGGTATTAGTGGTGGCTCAGTTTACAGTTTCTATCACTTTGATCATTGGTACTACCGTAATTTATCAGCAAATACAGTATGCCAAAGACCGACCTATCGGATATAGTTTAGATGGTCTCATCAACATACCCATAAAAACGTCAGAGGTAAGGAAGAATTTTGAGCGATTCAGAAACGAATTAAAAGCCAATAATCTAATAGCAGAAGTTTCCTCTTCTGAGACTTCCGTCACCAATATATGGCCCTCAGATGGTGGCTATGAGTGGGAAGGTAAAGACCCCAATATGGAACCACATATTTATCGTGGAGCTGTGAGTCATGATTTTGGTAAAACAGTAGGATGGAAAATTATTGCAGGTCGGGATTTTGATGAAGCAGTTATTTCTGACTCCTCGGCCATGATCCTGAATCAGGCAGCCGTTGATTATATGGGGCTAGAAAATCCTGTCGGTCAGATAGTGACATTTTATGGTGATGATTACAAAGTAATTGGTGTGGCAGAAGATATGCTCTCGCAAGCCGCATATTCATCTACTAACCAAACAGCTTTCATAATTGCACCTGAACAACGTCTAAAACTAATACACGTCAGGTTAGCCCCTCAGGTAAGTGTAGGTCAAGCACTTGAACAAGTCGAAAGTATTTTCATTAAACATAATACTGAGACACCTTTTGAGTATGTCTTTGCTGATGACGAATTCGCTGAAAAATATGAATTTGAAGAACAGGTTGCCAATTTGGTTGGGGTTTTCACGGGTTTAGCGATTTTCATCAGTTGTTTAGGATTATTTGGGCTGGCATCCTTTATGGCTGAGCAACGTGCTAAAGAAATAGGTATTAGAAAAGTAATTGGTGCTTCTGTATATAGCCTTTGGAAATTGCTTTCAAAAGACTTTATTGTCTTGGTGGTTTTAGCTGCTATAATCTCTATGCCCTTAGGATATTATTTTATGAATGACTGGCTGAATGATTATGAATATCGAACGGAGATCAGTTGGTGGATCTTTGCTTTGGCCATTACCGGGGCACTAGTTGTTACGCTGACAACCGTGAGTTACCAGTCAGTAAAGGCTGCATTGGTAAATCCGGTAAAAAGCTTAAAAGCTGAATAAATTTTAATGAAAGAACTCCAGCCACCTAAACTACCGCACCGATTCTTTCGCTGGTACTGCCATCCGGACTACTTAGAAGATCTAGAAGGTGACCTCATGGAAAGGTTAGAAAAACAAAGGTTAGAAAAACCTGCTCAATCCGCTAAATGGAGGTTTACTTCAGACGTGATCCGACTTTTTAGACCTGGAATTATACGACCAATAACTCAAATACAACAACTAAATCAATTCGATATGTTTAAAAATTATTATAAAGTAGCATGGCGACACATTATCAAAGAAAAATTTTACTCTACTATCAATATAGTTGGATTAGGAGTAGGGTTAACATGCTGTATTCTGATTGCCTTTTTTGTGAAGAACGAATTATCATATGACAACTATCATGAAAAGTTAGATCGTACCTATCGAATACTTCAGGCATATAAAGCAGGTGCTGAACGAGATGTAGTGCCGACATCTGAAGAGTTTCAATTTTGGGGTAACGCCCCAGTAGGTCCTGCATTTAAGGATGAGTTCCCTGAGGTTGAACAGTTTTGCCGATTCACACCTGGTCATAGCAAGCTAATTAAAGTTGGTGATGAAATTTATGATGAAAAAAATGTTGTTTTTGGAGATTCCACAGCATTTCAGGTGTTTAGTTGGGATCTCATTTCGGGAAATCCTGAGACCGTTCTTAGTCAACCGAACACCATAGTACTCACAGAAACCTTAGCAAAAAAGTATTTCGGAAAACAAGAGGCAATGGGCAAAATTGTAACTTACAATAAGACTGTTGAATGTGTAGTAACAGGAATTATGAAAGATGTGCCTGCTAACTCTCACTTCACCTTTGAAGGCATTATCTCTATGGGTACCTTCTATAATCAGCGTTCTTGGATTTTTGATTCATGGGGTTATGTCGATTTTTATAACTACTTCACACTAAAAGAAAATAGCAATATAGAATCGATAAAACCAAGATTTGATGATATGGTCAAAAAATATACTGCTGATTGGGAAAATTCGAGATACTATGTTGATGTAGAACCTCTTAAGGGCGCCTACCTAAATTCTGTAGCAAGCAGGCAAGCAGGAAAAATGGGTAGCCAATCCAATATAATTTTATTCACAGCAATTGGCATTTTCATACTTCTCATTGCATGCATCAATTTCATCAACCTTTCAACGGCTAGGTCTTTAGAACGAGCAAAAGAAATTGGGATAAGAAAGGTGGTTGGAGCCAGGAAATTTTCTTTAGTATATCAATTTTTATCAGAATTCTTCCTGCTTTCCATTTTTTCAGGGGTGCTATCGTTGGTATTGGTCATAATTATAGCCCCATATTTAAATGAGTTTGCAGGAATATCTATAACCCCTGACGATATTCTGAATGTTCCTTTTCTCGGTTTTTTTGGGCTGGGTTTAATAATAGTTGGCCTATTTTCAGGAAGTTACCCTGCCTTTTTATTATCAAAATTTCAACCGGCAAAAGTTCTAAAAGGTAATTTTAAAAGCGGTAAAAGTGGGGTTGCTCTAAGAAAGGCACTGGTGTCTTTTCAATTTATATTGACCATTACTTTGATCATCGGAACAGCGACTATATATAACCAGCTAACCTATTTGCAGAATCATGAGTTAGGTTTTGAAAAAGATCAAACTTTGATATTAGAATTTGGCTTTGATGGACAAGTCCAGGAAAATATTGAAGCTCTGAAGAATGAATTTGAAAAGACTCCCAATATTCTCTCCGTTTGTGCCTCGCGAGCAGTACCTGGTAATTTTTATCCAAATGCTGGTACTCAAATAGAAAATTTAGAAGGTGAATTAGAGCCTCATAGCCCCGCCATTTATGAAATTGACCCTGACTTCATTCCTTTTTATGATATCCAGGTATTAGCCGGCAGAAGTTTTTCTTATGACCACTACTCAGATTCCGTAGAAGCTCTTATGATTAATATGGCTGCAGCCAAACTTTGGGGCTATACCAACCCCGAGCACGTTATCGGAAAAAAGTTTGATCAGTGGGGAAAGACAGGAGAAGTGATTGGTGTGGTAGATGATTTCAATTATCAGTCACTGCATTCAGAGGTTGAACCCCTGACCTTACGGTTTGAGCCTTACAGTATGGCTAAATTTTCTTTAAAGCTAAGTGCAGGAGATGTCTACACCACCATCAAAGACCTTGAAGAAAAATGGAAAGAATTGATCCCTCAGCGACCATTTACCTACTATTTCATTGACGATAATTTTGATAAACAGTATCGGTCCGATGAGAAATTCGCTCAATTATTTTCTTCGTTTGCCGGGCTGGCAATAGTCATTGCCTTTTTAGGTTTGTTTGGACTCACAACTTACACTACATCACAAAGAATTAAAGAAATTGGAATTCGTAAAGTACTCGGGGCATCTCTTCGTTCAATCCTCCTCCTACTGTCAAAAGATTTATCGAAACTTCTAGTGATCTCCTTTATTATCGCCATTCCCATTTCATGGTTTGCTATTCAGAAATGGCTCGAAGGATTTGCATACCAAGCCCCTTTGAGCATAAGTATATATTTTCTGACCGCTTTCATAATTTCCCTTATTGCATTTGGAACTATGAGCTGGCAATCGATGAAGGCTGCTTTACAAAATCCCGTTAACTCACTAAAGAATGAATAACCAGAGCCCATAATAATGGTTTAATAGCTAGTCATTAAATTCAACTTCTTTGATTCATTAATTACTACCGAAATACTAGGTTATCTACTGAAGTAGGCTAAAATCTATATTTTCTATTATTGCCCCTTAACTATAAACAATTCTAGCTGTTTTAATTTTAGAACGATTGGCATAATTAATGAAACCAATCATTGGTTTACAATCTATTTTGATTGAATTTAAACTTATACTTAAAAACGCATACTAAATGTTTCCCACGATAGCACTTAATCTGGCAACACTCTTTTTACTCATTATTGTCAGTGCTGCCGTTATAGTGGGGAATTTTAACAGACGTACCGTATCATTTTATATAATGATTTTCTTATTGCTGATTCCGGTATTTGCTCAGATCAGACAACTTCTTGCACTTTATGATCTTCTTCAGCATGTTCCTTTTTACCTACTGTTAGTGTACATTTTGCTACGACTTATTGGCCCTCTTATAAATTATCTTGTCCATTTACAGTTGGAAAGAAAATTCAACTTTCTTAGTTGGGTTAACCTACTTACCTATTTGGTCTTTTTGTATATAGGATTTATAAGCGTAAGATTTTTCTTAATTAATAGCTACGGAGCCGATGAACTTATTGCAACATTCAAAGAAGACAATATCTTGTCAATAACCTACCCAATTTTGCAACTTCTGCATGTAGGGCAAGCCCTGTACCTTCTGCACAATAGGCCTGGTGAAACCAAAAAAGGCCTGATTTACTTTATAAAAACCTCCATAATAGTTGTGGTTGTAGTTCTTATTATTTTGCAATTAGGATACTTTGTTTTTGACCGATATACTGTAGAGTTTATTGTCGCACCCATAATATTCCTTATTGTCTATTCTGCTATATTATTTATTTCAATAAAATACTCTGCCCTTTTTGAATCCCCTCAAAAAACTGAAAGTTTAAGTTTACTCAGCAAACGAGAAAATGATGTGATGCAAAAACTGATTGCCGGTAAGACTGATAAAGAAATAGCAGACGAACTACATTTATCGGTAAATACCATCGCCACTTACTGCAGACGAATTTATGCCAAACTGGAAGTTAAGAACCGGACTGAGGCTACCCGAAAATATCTCAATATTTGAGCATTCACTACTTTTTTGTCAATTATTCTTTTTTGACTTAAGCTGTGCTATCTCTTTCTTGAGCTGATTGTACGTTGCAGTATATCGTGAATCCAACTCATTTTTTTTCAATAATTCCATGATTGTCTTATTGTAGTAAATGGCGTTATCATAACTATCATTGGCGGTATAAGCTAATACTAACAGGCTCAGACCTGATCGCTCTATTTCCTCATAGGTCTTGATCAAATTTTCCGCCAGATGGTCAAGTATCAACGCTTCTAACACGGCAATCCTTGCCGGATGCACTGGTGGCTGATTGGTGGCAAAGTCCCGAATAATTCGTGCCCCCAAGCGAATATCAAAATTGAGCTTACCATTTTTCACCCAATCAATCAACGTATTCTTACTATTATTCACCACTACTTCAGTCACTAAAGCAGTATCCAACTGGGCAATTTTGGAGCTAATAAACGCATCCTGAACTTCAGGTTCTGATGCGCGTGAAGCATACTTTTGCTCAAACTCTACAAAGGCCTTGTGTATTTCTTCTTTAAAAGGGTCAGAAAGTGGCTGTGGTATTTGAAGTAGCTTTTTTAGTATGCCAGTAAGTTCTTCACTTGGAGACTGATTTTTTAGTTTCTCCTTTTCAATAACACTTTGTACCTCAGCCCATTCAAGCGTAAATGAGTCATCTCCATCATTTAAGCCTATAGACCTAGAAACTAACTCCTCATTTTCATAGACAGTGTATCTCCATTCTTTTTCATTAGACGAATAGAAAATTTTACCGAACTCTGAGGCTAATTCTTCCCCTTTAGCTCCATTATTTTGTGGTATTGTAAATTGCTGATACTTGTCAGACCCAAAGTGGTAGCTGAAAGTCATGTTATCGTAAATGAAAATCACCTGGTCTTTTAAGGGATGATATTTTAATCCAAAGGCTCCCCGTCTACCAAAATAAAATGGAGCTTTCTTGAGTTCTTGATTGGACTTATCCATTAAAAATAATTCGTAAGGACCCTTGATTGAAGCCAGAAAAAATAGATAATCTTTCGTTTCTTGAGGTTTTAGAATAAATCTGCCATACTCATCGATTTTAGACAAGTCTATTTCCGAATAGGATTCTGTTTCAAATGAATAGCTTCTAATCTTCAGACCACTATAAATAGGGTAATGTAGTACCTTACCGTCTGTAGAAAAAGATAGAATAGCCATACCGTAGTTTTCATTAAACTCAGCTATTCGATCTTTCAAATCACCATTGTAGCTAAAATCCTCTAAAAACCTCAGATCTAGAGCCCTGCCGTTATTATAAACTTCTACACCGTAATCTGAAATACCAACTAACTTGCCGTTGGCATAACAAAGTACCTCTCTGACACCATCAGGAGCATAAAATGTCTCGGTTTCGTTAGTAAGTTCATTTAGTCTCAATAGCTCAAGTCCGGATGTAGTGCTAACTTCCATCACTTCCTCGTCATAGGCAACTTCCTCCTCTTCCATGGCTATTTCTTCATTCACTTCTTGGTTACTACTAAGCACAAATACAGGGCTTTGATTGTTATAGCCAACAAACTTTAAAACATTTTCAGACTCTTGACAGTAGGCCAAATTGGTAAAAAAAAGGAGGGCAATAAGAGTTAGTATTATCTTCATATCCGCTTTCTTAATAATGATTTACAAGCCCCACTTCATCGCTCCTTGGACATCTACTGTCAGATCATCAAATGATGTCAAGTTTTTAACATCAAACTCAATATCAAAAACGTATGGGAATTCTGTTGAGGTAGTATTAGAAACTGTGACTGTTCCGGTAGATGCAGTAAACGTATTATAGCCTTCATCTGCCCCTATCACAAATATCTCCACATAAGTTTCATCTAAAGCTGCCCCTTCCGTAGTGGCAATGAAAGTCCCATTGGGTGGACTTGATCTATTTAAAGAAGTGGGAATGTAAAAACTAAGGGAAACAGATAGAGAATTTGATTCTATCAGATCACTTAAGGTTACCCTAAATACTTCATAGTCTTTTCCGTTAATCGTAGCTGTTAATGGAGAAGCAACTAAAGTGCCACCAGTAGATAGTGTAAATGTTTCGTTTCCACTAACATTAATCATACCCTCACCCCTTTTTAAGTCGGCAAGCGATATGGTAGCTGCTGCACCGGGTACCGCTTCGTCCCCATCATCGTCTCCGCAAGAAATAATAGTTACTAATAAAAGCAGGTAAATAAAATTGATTGCCTTGTTCATCTTTTTAGTTGGTTTTAAACCACCAAAGTAGAATTTCAAGAAATTTTAAGCTGTCATTAACATTAATGAAATGTCATGTCATTAATAATGACTACGCTGAAAACAATCAAAAACTAAGCATTGACATTAATTAGTTCGTCAAGACAAAGTATATATAGAAAATCAAAAGGCCTGTAAAAGCTCCAGCACCCGCATACTTTTGCTTTGATTGTATGAAAGTCTTGTTGACTTCATCATCAGATGAAATCAATCGAATAAGTAATAATAGCTGAAGCAATGTATTTCCATAATAAAGCAGACTTTCAGCCAGTATCGGAATATACTTTCGCATTGGCACGGTATAAAAAAGGCAATAAAATATAAGGCTGACCATTAACGAAAAAATCAACATCTCTATTCGTTTTGATTTTATTTCACGCTGTTGGCCTGCCGCTTTACGCATGGTAATCGATGCTTTCTTGATCCTGATAAAGTGATATAAAGAATAAAGCAATATGGCTGCTAGTATGACCTGATTCCATAAGTGAGTTTCAGTGACTCTGAATAAAAATTGCTTATTAATTAGGCGATTTGCAAAAATATAAAGTACATCAACAATTAAACAAACTTGTCCTACGATGAGTAAATATGAAATGGGCATCTTATGCTTCATAAATACGACTTACTTTAATTAGAGACAAACCAAAATTAACTTTTCAAAAATTAGGGGTATAGGTATTCTCACAGGTAACATTCAGATTAACAAGATCAGTCCATTGAATGTCAATTTGATTGGTTGAGGGATTATGAGTTCCGTTGGCAACAATATTAAATCGGCAACAAGTGGCAACATGAAAAAATGTATTGCATATATCAATGAATACAAGAGGCACGTAATCTATTTCTGCCCCTACGTAATAACCCGCACTTATGTCCGATATTCTATATTTCAAAAACCCTGTTTGAGTAATTTCTATATTTTGACCAAAAAGAAGCTGTGGCACTTGACCAAACGGATCATTTGAACATGGTAACGAAGGGTTTGTTGGTGATCCTGAATAATCACCTGGTACAATCTCTGATGGGCAACCCACATAGGTGAAGAAATTAGATGTGTAATTACTGGCCTCACCAAAATTGAAAGACCCTGGAGCAGGATTAGATACCGTATCCGGTGGATAAACTCTTCCATCAGTCAATGTAGTCTCTATTCTAAAATCAAAAATATCTCCTGCAGATAAGTCTCGAGCTAGTTGTTTGCCGAGTACTTGAGCTAACTGTTGTGCTGTATATGTTCTTTGGACAGCTCCTTCATCAGCATCAAAATCTGACTGAATTAGCGTTTCAAACTTTATCTCATCAGCATACGACTCTTTTATTATATTGCCATAGGTTACAAAAAAATCAACTCTCTCAATGTTCTTATTGGTAGAGTAAACCGTGTATGATATGGATGCTGTTTCTAAATTACTGTAATTGATATACGAATCTTCAGGGCTATCGTATTCCACTCTCATATTCAGGCTAAGGTCAATATCTGGTGTATTATCCTCTTCCTCGCAGGACAATAATAGTACTGTTCCTAGAAAGGCAATAAAGATATAGCGTAGAATCAATTTCATGTTTTAACTATGCATTATTTAAAAATTAGGGATATAAGTATTCTCACAGGTAATAGTGGCATTGAGAACATCAGTCCATTGAATGTCAATTTGATTGGTTGAAGGGTTATGGGTGCCATTGGCCACAATGTTAAACGGACCAACATGTTCATAATGATAAAGTGTATTACAAATGTCTATGAAATCATGAGGATGATAATCCATTACTTCAATCCCAATGTAATAACCTGCGCTTACGTCCGATATTCTATATTTCAAAAACCCTGTTTGCGTAACTTCTATATCTTGATCGAAAAGAAGCTTTGGCACTTGACCAAAAGGATCATTTGAGCATGGTAATGAAGGGTTTGTTGGAGAATTTAAATAGTCTCCTGGTACAATCTCAGATGGGCAACCAACATAGGTGAAGAAATTGGATGTGTAATTACTGGCCTCACCAAAATTCAAAGATCCTGGAGCAGGATTAGATACCGTATCCGGTGGATAAACTCTTCCATCAGTCAATGTAGTCTCTATTCTAAAATCAAAAATATCTCCTGCAGATAAGTCTCGAGCTAGTTGTTTACCAAGTACTTGAGCTAACTGTTGTGCTGTATATATTCTTCGAACAGCACCTTGATTAGAATCGAAATCTGACTGAATTAGCGTTTCAAACTTTATCTCATCAGCATACGACTCTTTTATTATATTGCCATAGGTTACAAAAAAATCAACTCTCTCAATGTTCTTATTGGTAGAGTAAACCGTGTATGATATGGATGCTGTTTCTAAATTACTGTAATTGATATACGAATCTTCAGGGCTATCGTATTCCACTCTCATATTCAGGCTAAGGTCAATATCTGGTGTATTATCCTCTTCCTCGCAGGACAATAATAGTACTGTTCCTAGAAAGGCAATAAAGATATAGCGTAGAATCAATTTCATGTTTTAACTATGCATTATTTAAAAATTAGGGGTATAAGTATTCTCGCAGGTAATATTGGCATTGCCAAGATCAGTCCATTGAATGTCAATTTGATTTGTCAAAGGGTTATGGGTGCCGTTGGCTATAATATTAAAACCTCCTTCAGCAGAGAAATGGAATAATGTATTGCATATATCAACGAATATATGTGGCACATTAGAATCTATTGGAAATCCGGTATAATATTCACCACTTACATCTGAAAATCTATACTTTAAAAAACCCACTTTTGTAAGCTTTATTGATTTATCAAATTTGATTGATGGTGCCTGCCCAAAAGCATCATTAGAACATGGCAAAACAGGGTCTGTTGGAGAACCCAAATAGTTTCCTGGTATAATCTCTGATGGACAACCCACATAAGTGAAAAAATTTGATGTGTAATTACTCGCCACACCAAAATTAAAAGAACCAGGAGCAGGATTAGTTAGCGTATCCGGTGGATAAACTCTTCCATCAGTCAATGTAGTCTCTATTCTAAAATCAAAAATATCACCTGCAGATAAGTCTTGTGCTGATTGTTTGCCAAGTACTTGAGCTAACTGTTGTGCTGTATATATTCTTTGGATAGCTCCTTCATCAGCATCAAAATCCGACTGAGTCAGTGTTTCAAACTTTATCTCATCAGCATAAAACTCTGTTATGATATTACCATGGGTTACAAAAAAATCAATCTTATCAATATTCTTATTAGGAGAGTAAACCGTGTATGATATAGATGCCCTTTCTAAATGAGCATAATTAATATATGAAACATCTGGCCTATCGAATTCTACGCGCATATTAAGGCTAAGGTCAATATCTGGTGGATTATCCTCTTCCTCGCAACATATTAATCCTACTACGCAAAAAATAATGGGTATATAATTAGAGACTGACTTCATTACTGTTTAATAATTTTAAATACCCCTATATCAAATAAAGCTTAATCATCTCTAATTTTGATATATGTAACTATTCTCACACGTTATTCCCACATTTACACTATCCATCCAAATTATATCAATCGTTTCGATCGAAGGGCGATGTTCGCCTTTGGCAATTATACTTAATTCACCTTTTGCCGCTATTGATACCAAATAATTACATATGTCAAAGAACTCATGAGGTTCGAAGTCACTGAATAGAAAATCAGCATAATAACCTCCAGTTATATCGGAAAACAAATAAGATAGATAACCAGTTCGAGTAACTGAAACCTCGTAATCAACCTTAACCTTATCTGCTTGACCAAATGGGTCATTCGAGCATGGAACCGCCTCATTTGTTGGTGATCCTAAATAAGTGCCGGGAATTAACAGAGGAGGACAACCCACAAATGCAACAAAAGAAGTGGTAAAAATGCCAATTACTTTATTTGAAAAATCTGATACTGTATCGGGAGGATACATATTTCCATTAGTTAGTTCGGTTTGTTGTCTAAACATAAAAAAATCACCTGGATTTAAATCCTGGAAACTATTTTTTCCTACAGCTTTAGCCAACTGATCCGCAGTATAAACCTTGGTAATAACTCCATTATTACTATTAAAATCTATTTGAGATAAGGTCTCAAATTTGATTTCTTCGTTCGATAAATCCGTAAACACATTAACATATTCTAAATAAATATCCACTCTATCGATATTCTTATTTGACGAAGTAATAGTGTATGATATTGAGGATTCCTCCAACTCATTATAATTTATGTAAGAAGCCTCCTCACTTGTAAATTCTATTTGCATTTCAATACCATCGGGTGATTCATTTGAAGCCATTGGATCATCATCTTCACAGGATATCAACCCAATTCCTAAAAAACTAAAAAGTATGTATTGTAACCCTGTTTTCATCATAACCCAATCATAATTAGTCTTATTCAACTTATTAAATATACTGCACAAAATTATATATTACTATGATAGACCGTAACAACCCTATAAAAGAGACCATTACAATTATAGTATAAATGCAACACAGTTGTATATTTACCACTGACAGTTTTTTTATGGTTCTGAGTATTCTCATTTTATTTTTAAGTGCATTAGGCGCTGGTCTATTGGCTTTCAAAATACCAACTTTTAGTAAGCGGTACTATAAGTTGATGTTAGTATTTGCAGGAGCTTATTTATTCTCTATCACTATTATTCACATTATGCCTGAGCTATTTATGCAGGCCACTAACCCTACTACTATTGGTGTTTATGTCTTATTAGGATTCTTTTTGCAACAAATCCTGGAGTATTTTACAGCAGGTGCAGAACATGGTCATATCCATCAGCATGAACATGAGCATAAACATGGAGGTACCGCTGCAATTATGGTATTAATAGCTATGATCATTCACGCGATATTAGAAGGAAGCCTATTAGCCCACCCTAGTACGGTACATGCACATCATGACACAAATTCTATACTATTCGGTATTGTTTTGCATAAAGCTCCTGCAGCTTTCGCATTAATGTCTATAATCATCTGCCAGTTGCAAAATAAAAAGCTGGCAGTCTTTTACCTCGTGCTATTTGCATTGGCCTCTCCGTTAGGTATGATTCTCGGTGATTTTTATGTAAAAAACTCTACTCTCGCTAATGAAACTTTCATTATCCTTTTTGCCATTGTAAGTGGCAATTTCTTACACATTTCCACCACCATCGTCTTTGAAACCAGCGAAGACCATCATTTTAATGCCCGGAAGCTCGGTGTGGCTATTATAGGTGCGCTAATTGCTGTTGGTGCAGAGTATTGGTTTTAATTTTCACTCCTTATCGTCTTAATGGGATTTGTCATAATGGCCCTGGTAATCTGATAGATTGATGAGAGGAACATGATCATTAAAAAAATAACCAGGACAAGCACATAGTCTAGCCATTGTATGGAAGTATGATAGGCAAAAGTCTCAAACCACTTTTTAATACCATACCAACTGGTAACAGATGCCGCAGCAAATGCTAACAAAGTAATAATTACATATTCTTTAGTGAATATTCTTAGCAATGAGAAAGAGTCACTTCCAAGAACCTTTCTGATCCCCACTTCTCTTTTCCGTTGTTCTGTGCTATAAGACACAAGACCTATAAGCCCTACACAGGTGATAAATAGGGTAACAAATAAAAAAACAAAGAGTACATCAAAAAGAAGCTCTTCCGACTGATAAAGAACTTCGAAACTCTGATCAAAAAATGTATAATCAAAAGGCTTATCCACTAAAACAGCTTCATAAGTGTCTTGTATTGCAAGCATTAACTTTTCTATATTATCGCCATCAGATTTTATGATCAGCAACTCACTTGACTCTCTAATCCCAAACATCACGACTGGTTCGATTGGAGCATGTAAAGACCCGATATGATAATCCTCTACAACACCGATTACCGTTAACTTAATAGGATTATTAAGTGAGTCTGTGCCATTGGTGATGTATTTTCCTACAGGGTCAGGCGCTAGGTTGAAGCGTTGCACTGCTGTTTCGTTAACAATCACATTATTATCAAAATCTGCAGAATTCATTGGATCAAAGTTTCTACCCTGAACAATTTTCATATTTAGTGCCTGAATAAATGCATCATCCACACTCATAAACTGACCTCCTATGGGAGTGTAGGTACCATTTTCATCAGGTATTTCAAACAGTATCTGATTCAGCTCAACACCCGGTATATTATCAGACATACTTGCAAATGTAACTCCCTTAATCTGCTCTATTTTATTCTTTAATATCGGCATCAGGGCAAATGACTCTTCATCTTCTACCTTAATAGTGATCACATTTTCTTTAGAGAAACCGAGGTCTTTATTTTTAATGAAATCCAATTGTCTGAATACAACTAATGTTCCAAGTAGAAGAACTATAGACACATAAAACTGTACGGTCACGAGTATTTTCCTCAAAGTAGATCTAGAATTAGTTAGTGACCCGGTACCCTTTAAAATATCTACTGATTTGAAAGATGAGACATAAAAGGCCGGGTAAATACCTGATAGTATTCCAATGAGGACGGCCAGAAGTATTATCCAAACTGAATTGATATTCATTATCAACTCCTGGAAAGTAAAGTCATAACCAGTAAAGTAGTTGAACCTCGGAAGGATCAAATAGCTTAGAAATACCGTTAAAACCAAGGCAATAAATGAATAGAATAAAGCTTCTGCAATGTATTGGTATACCAGATTTATCTTACGCACTCCAAACACTTTTCTAATCCCTACTTCTGTAGACCTTCTTATGGATTGAATAATTGACAGGTTGATATAATTGATACTGGCAATGACCATTAAGAACACAGATACGATGGAAAAAATATAAATCAAATCCCTATCCCCATTAGCATATGCTTCCCAGGTCAGGCTTGAGTCCAAGTGAATCGAAGTGAGTGGTTGTAATATCAATGAAGCGGTACCACCTATTTGGTCAAACCTACCCTTCATATACTTGTCAAAAACCCTGTCAAAATTATCCTGGATGAAAGATGCACTGGCTCCTTCATCCAGTTTAACATAAGAATACACATGCCAACCCAACCATACTTCTTCTTCACCTTGCCGATAAGCACCATCCCATGAAAATAAAGCTTCAAACGGTAAGTGTGTTGGCTTGTTTATATCTGAAATAGTACCTGTAACCGTCCATTCTGAGGCATCATCAAGCTTGATGGTTTTTCCTACGGCTTCAACTCCACCAAATATTTGCTCTGAAAGCTTCTCCGTTAACACAACCGACTGCGTATTTTTTGAAGCACTAGCCGGATTGCCTTTTATGAAAGGAATAGTGAATACATCAAAAAAAGTAGAATCAGCATAAAACAACTGTTTGGATTCAACTTCCTTGTCTTGAAACTTCAACCTTCCCTCATGTGCGGTTAGTTGGTTCACACCACAAACCCGTGTGAAGTCAGAAATTTCTGCAAACTCGTTATTTAAAGCATTAGCTAGTGGTCGAGGTCCATTGCAGAATGAATCTATCTGACCACCGATATCATAAGTCATTCCAACACGGTATATATTTTCTGACCCTTGATAGTGCTTATCGTAAGACAGTTCATAATTAATGAAGACTAATACAAAATAGACTGATAACAACCCCAGAGTAAGACAAAGAACATTGACTATCGAATAGATAGGCTTCTTTTTGAAATTACGCAGCGCCAGTAGAAGATAGTTTCTGAGCATGATTCGGTGATTTAGCTACATTAAAGAACGAATCAATTGTCTGAATACAGTAACCCAATTTGGGTAGTTTTGATGTAAAATTTGAGTTGGAAATTACTATTTTGCTAAATAGATATATTTATGCTAACTTAATATAGTTATGCCTCATCCAGCCTGCCCCAAATGTGATAATTTAAAAATAATAAAGAGTGGAATTGTTAATTCACGGCAAAGATATCATTGTAAAAAATGCCACTACTACTTCTCAGTCAATAAGTTAGGTAAACAGATTGACGACTACTATGTCATAAAGGCATTGCAACTCTATTTAGAAGGTGTAAGCTACAGGGAGATCGAAAGAATACTTGGAATAAGCCATGTGTCGGTAATGAATTGGGTAAAAAAATATCATATCAAAGCTCCTGAACGTTATGATTATCGTCCTACTTATAAAATTATAAACCATGAAGAGCTTCAATTACTCATTGCTGAAAGTGGCTTTTTAAAAGATTCTGGGATGGTTATCACTGAACTTGGAGATAAATTCATGATGATAAAGTGGGAGCGTTTCAGAGATTGAACTATACTCTTAGCAAAACTATATAGTTTGAGGAAAACGTTTGCATAAAAAAATTAATCTTGGTGACTGAAGTTTTAGGCGGCCGTCTTTTTAATACTGACAACTAAAATTTCAATCACATGAAAAAACTAACTACTATAGCTTTTTTTGCTGTAGGTCTTTTTCTGAGTATCTCAGCTAAGGCTCAAAGTGAAGATAGCGAAGAGGACAGGTCTTATAAGCCCTTAACTCTCAAACTTAACGAAGCCGGTAATAAGTATATTCGATTTATTACCTGGCATCAGATCTGGGCTGAAGATGGAAATCTCGACAATGACGTGGATCCTCAAGGCTTCACCATGCGTATTCGCAGATCCAGATTTTTGGCTTATGCACAGATTTCATCGAGATTTTTGATCCTTACGCATTTTGGATTAAATACTTTAACAGGATCTAATGCTGATCCTATAGGTAACCAAGCTACAGACCGACCAACTATTAATGGCCCGCAACTATTTATGCATGGAGCCTGGACGGAGTTCAGAGTCTCTCAAAATGATGCCTTGTACATGGGCGGTGGATTGCATTACTGGAATGGCCTTAGTCGTCTTACCAGTGCTAGTACACTAAATTTTATGACGCAAGACAATTATCGTCAGGCCTGGGCACAACTTGGCTTGTCTGATCAATTTGCAAGACACTTGGGTATTTATGCAAAGGGAAAATTGAATAAGTTGCGCTACACTTTAGCAGTCAACGAGCCTATAGTCAATGGCTTGGGTTCATCAGCAGCTCCTGACCCCGGTACAATAAGCTACTCAGGCAGAGCTGTAGCTAACAATACAGCGATTGGTGACTTAGAACCTGATGATGCCGGATTAATAGTCACCGGTTATGTTGACTATCAGTTTTTAGATCAGGAATCTAACAAGCTGCCCTATCGTGTTGGAACCTATTTAGGTAAGAAAAAAGTATTCAATATTGGCGCTGGATTTTTCAATCATGGAGATGGAACCGTAACGGTGGATGCAACAGGGAATGTATCAGCCAATGACGTAACTCACTTTGCTCTTGACGCATTTTATGATGCTCCACTTGGTGAAGGTGCAGTCAATGCTTATGCCGTTTACTACAACTTCGACTATGGTGAAAATTATGCCTTAGGCACAACCTATGGAACTGGGTCATCCCTATACGCTCACTTTGGCTATCTGTTACCTGAATTCACAGAAAAAGGAAGATTCATGCCTTATTTAGCTTACAGTACCCGGGATTATGAAGCCTTTGAAAATGCTGGTAACACATTACAAATTGGAGCAAATTGGTTTCTAAATGGTCATCACGCAAAAATCTCTTTAGAATACAGGTCTACACTCAATAATTATACTGGTGAAGAGCCTGACCGAGTTAATGGTTTGGTACTCCAAACACACATCTTCTTATAAAATCAACCTAAATACATAAATATGTCTGATAAAGATAAAATGAAAGAGTATTGGAAAAAGAACCTACGGTTTCTTACCATACTCCTTAGCATATGGTTTCTTGTTTCTTTCGGATTCGGGATCCTATTTGTAGACGCGCTCGATACTATCAGGATTGGCGGCTTTAAGCTGGGATTCTGGTTCGCACAACAAGGTTCAATCTATGTTTTTGTAGCGCTAATATTTGTCTATGTAAAATGGATGAATGGGCTCGATAAAGAATATGACGTTCACGAGGATTAATTACTACTAAAACTTTACAACTATGGATATTCAAATTTGGACCTATATAATTGTTGGAATCACCTTCGCACTTTACATTGGCATTGCCATCTGGTCAAGAGCGGGTTCTACTAAAGATTTTTATGTAGCTGGTGGTGGTGTATCACCATTAGCTAACGGTATGGCAACTGCAGCAGACTGGATGTCAGCGGCCTCATTCATTTCAATGGCAGGTATCATTTCCTTTGCTGGTTATGATGGTGCCGTTTACCTCATGGGTTGGACTGGAGGTTATGTACTTCTGGCACTACTCTTAGCACCTTACTTAAGAAAGTTTGGAAAATTCACCGTTCCTGATTTCATCGGTGACAGATACTACTCCAATCTGGCCAGGACTGTTGCTGTTATCTGCGCTATGCTGGTATCATTCACCTATGTGGCGGGACAAATGCGAGGTGTAGGGGTTGTATTCGCCCGTTTTCTTGAAGTGCCTGTTAACACCGGGGTATACATTGGTATGGCTATCGTATTCTTCTACGCAGTTCTTGGCGGCATGAAAGGAATCACCTACACCCAGGTGGCGCAATATTGTGTGTTGATTTTTGCGTATATGGTACCCGCATTCTTTATCTCTATTCAGCTTACTGGTAATGTTATTCCTCAATTGGGTTTTGGCAGCACCATGGCTGATGGTTCTGGTGTTTATTTATTGGATAAACTTGATCAACTACATCGGGAACTAGGTTTTGCTGAGTATACGTCAGGATCTAAAAGTATGATTGACGTATTTGCTATTACTTTTGCTTTGATGGCAGGTACAGCAGGCTTACCACACGTTATTGTAAGGTTTTTTACTGTCCCTAAAGTTCGTGATGCGCGCAAATCAGCTGGTTTCGCATTGGTATTTATAGCTATACTTTATACAACAGCTCCGGCCATTGGAGCATTCGCAAGAACAAACCTAATCAATACAGTATCTGATAAAGAATATGCTTCTGTTCCTCAGTGGTTTAGTAATTGGGAAACAACAGGCCTTATTACATTCAATGATAAAAATGGAGATGGTAAAATTCAATATGTAGGTGACAAGGAAAAAAACGAGCTTACCATTGACAGAGATATCATGGTACTTGCCAATCCTGAAATTGCCAATCTACCAAATTGGGTAATTGCTTTGGTCGCTGCCGGAGGACTTGCAGCAGCATTATCAACTGCAGCCGGATTACTGCTCGTTATTTCAGCCAGTTTGAGCCATGACCTTATTAAAAAACAGATTAAACCCGATCTAACCGAGAAAGAAGAGTTAATTTGGGCTCGTATTGGTGCTGCTATCGCAGTTTGTGTAGCTGGTTACTTTGGTATTAATCCTCCCGGATTTGTGGCGGCTACGGTAGCACTGGCCTTCGGTCTTGCAGCTGCTTCGTTTTTCCCGGCTATCATACTAGGTATATTTGATAAACGAATGAATCGTGAAGGTGCAGTCAGCGGTATGATCGCAGGGATTGTAGTCATGTTCATTTACATGGCAGTTTACAAACTCGGATGGTTTGTGGAATCCGTTCCTCCGTCTTCTGAATGGTGGTTTGGAATATCTCCTGAAGGGTTTGGTACGATTGCTATGATCATCAACATTGTTGTTTCCTTAGTGGTCTCTCGCATGACGGCAGAGCCTCCGCAAGAAGTACAAGATATAGTTGAAGACATCAGGCTTCCAAAAGGTGCTGGAGCTGCAGTTGATCATTAGAAAGTTTTTATGATATCATCCTTGATAATGAAAGTCATAATGGGTCTGTCGAAATATGCTATTCCAATTTCGACAGGCTCTGCCTGACTTCAGCAAGCTTGACTTGCAAATAATTATCTCTTAATTTTTAATTCTAAGAATATGAAATTAAATAGAAAACTCACCATTATCTGTTTGGCAATTTATGCTACAATTACACTGGTAGGAAGATTTTACTTTGAGTCTAAATTTGGTATTGACGTAGCTACTTCTTTGGCTTTAGGTATTGCCTTTATAGGAATCCCCGGACTTTTATTTAGAGTGGGACTACTTAACTTAAATAATTAAAAATGAGCAAGCAGTTAGCAAAGTTACTGGTCGTTATGTTTACAGTCTTCTTACTGCTTTTTCATTTTCCTATCATTACCATTGCTAATGTTTCATCATACATCAATGGCATCCCGGTATTTTTTATTTATCTCTTCGTTGTCTGGTCACTACTAATATTTTCCATTTATCTGGTAGTTAAAAAAACTGGAGGTGACCATGGCGATTGAATGGATAGTTATAATCGCTTCTTTTGCCTACCTAATATTACTTTTTTTTATAGCTGGGTGGGCGGAGAAAAATGCTGACAAAAGTTGGCTTTCAAGTCCTTATATTTATGCACTCTCACTTGCGGTATATTGTACTGCATGGACATATTATGGCAGTGTGGGCAGAGCTGCCAATCAAGGGTTAGACTTTCTAACAACTTATATCGGGCCTATTCTTGCTGCACCTCTATTTTGGCTTGTTCTTAGAAAAATAATCCGAATAAGTAAGTCTTTAAGAATCACAACAATTGCTGATTTTATCTCCTCACGTTATGGAAAAAGTTTTTCACTTGGAGCAATGGTTACTGTAATTAGTGTACTGGCCATCATTCCATACATGTCAATTCAGCTAAAAGCTATTTCTGCTAGCTTCAGCATATTTTCCACCAAATCGCTCGTAGGTCAGGGATTGTTCTTTGACGATACTGCTTTCTATATTACGATGGTGATTGGTGCCTTTGTGATCATTTTCGGATCAAGAAAAGTAGACTCCTCACAACGAAATATTGGATTAATATCAGCAATCGCCTTTGAATCGCTCTTTAAACTCTTTGCCTTCATCGGTTTAGGTATTTATGTAACCTATGGAATGTACAATGGGTTTAGTGATATTTTTCAATCCGCAAAAGTTCTACCTGAATTTGAACAACTGACTTCACTTGGGGAAGAGAGTGCCTACACCAATTGGTTTTGGCTGAACCTTCTCTCCATGCTTGCCATTGTTATGCTGCCAAGACAGTTTCATGTCGCTGTCAAAGAGAATGGGAATGAGAATCACTTAAAAAAGGCAATGTGGTTATTCCCCTTGTATTTGTTATTGATCAATGTATTTGTGGTACCGGTTGCCTTAGGAGGCAGGTTGTTCTTCGTTGATCAGGCGATAGATGCCGATACCTATGTGTTAGCAATGCCATTGGCAACAAACAAACCATTGCTAGCTCTATTGGTGTATCTGGGGGGGTTTTCAGCTGCTACCAGTATGATTATTGTATCGACATCTGCATTGAGTATCATGCTCAACAATCATCTGCTTGTACCACTAATCTTAAGGAACAATACCTTATCAAACGCTTTTGACAATCGACTAAATACTGTCGTTCTAAGAGGCAAACAAGTGATGATCATTCTCATGCTCTTGTTATCCTATTTGTATTTCAAGCTGGTTGGAGAAAAGTTTTCGCTGGTGTCTATAGGCCTAATCTCATTTGCAGGAATTGCACAATTTGCTCCTGCATTAATCGGTGGATTATTCTGGAAAAACGGGAATAAGAAAGGAGCCATCGTAGGAATATTGACTGGATTCACTATATGGTTTGTAATTCTTGTTATTCCTACCATTATATCTGCTAATCTACTTCCGGTGTCTATCATGACAGAAGGTCTTTTTGGAATTTCACTATTCAAACCACATGCTTTTCTAGGACTTGAAATTGGTAATTTTGTAGCTCAAGGGACCATGTGGAGCTTACTTTTTAATTCGCTAGCTTACATAATTGTTTCTTCTTTATCCAATCGATCAATTCAAGAAACAAATCAATCAGAAGTATTTGTAGATATATTCAAGTATTCCACAAACTATGAAAGCGCCATCCTTTGGAAAGGCAAGGCCTTCTATAATGACATTAAAAAACTTCTAACCATGTTTTTAGGTAAGGAGCGAACAGAAAGGGCTTTCAAAAAATTTCATGCTCGCAACGATATTCAGGAAGGTTCAATGGAAGCCGATTTTAGAGTGGTCAACTATGCTGAGAAATTACTTTCCGGAGCAGTGGGTTCTGCATCGGCACGGGTAATGATGTCTTCTGTTGTGAAAGAAGAAAAAGTAAACCTGCAAGAAGTGTTTGATATCCTACAAGAAACTCAACGCTATATTTCAGACAATAAAGAACTAAAGAAAAAATCAGAAGAACTTAGAGAAACTAGTACTAAATTAATGATAGCTAATGCCGACCTAACGAAACTAGATCGGTTAAAAGATGAATTCATTTCAACGGTAACACATGAGATGAGAACTCCAATCACCTCAATCAGAGCATTTTCTGAAATTCTAAATGACAATGATGATCTTGAGGTCGAACAGCGTGAGCAATTTTTCAAAACTATAGTGGAAGAAACCAAAAGGATGGAACGGCTCATCAATCAAGTGCTGGATTTAGAGAAAATGGAGGCTGGCAAGATTCAGTTTGAACTTAGTCCTCTAGATATGAATGAAGTTTTGGAGGAAGCTCTAAATTCAGTTGAGCAATCCGTAAATGAAAAAGGAATCGAAATAGAAAAACTGCTGGACAAAAATATTCCTTCCATTGAAGGGAATAAAGACCGTCTGATTCAGGTCATTCTAAATCTGGTTTCGAATGCCAGGAAATTCTGCACTAAAGAGAACGGTAAAATAACAATAAAAACAGCGCTGAAAGATAAACATATAGAACTATCAGTGGCTGATAATGGTATAGGCATCGCTAAAGAAAGTCAGGCAATGATATTTGAAGCATTTTATCAGGCCGAGGATCAGACATTGAAAAAACCTGAAGGTAGCGGGTTGGGGTTAACGATAAGCAAGAAAATTATCGATAAACATCAGGGTGAAATTTGGGTGTCTAGTAAAGTAGGTAGTGGTACCTTGGTAGCGTTTAAACTACCCATAAATTGAGAGTCATGAAGAAAGTACTAATTGTTGATGATGAGCCTAATATTATCATGTCACTTGAATTTCTGATAAAGAAGAGCGGCTATCAGACATTTATTGCGCGTGATGGATCTGAAGCATTGGCTATTGTTGATAAAGAAATTCCTGATGTGGTCATATTGGATATTATGATGCCCAAGGTAGACGGTTATGAAGTCTGCGAGTACATTAAGAAACACAAAAAACTGACCTCCAAAGTGGTGTTTTTATCTGCAAAAGGAAAAGAGTCAGATATCGAAAAAGGCTATGCTGCAGGGGCTGACTTCTACATGACTAAACCGTTTTCAACAAAGAAATTGGTGAGTAAAGTAAATGAATTAATGAGTTTAACAACATAAATAATCAAATCATGAGTAATAAAATACAAACCTTAAGCGGCTACATACATGAATACGCAAAGAGTATTCAAGACCCGGAAAATTTCTGGTCTCGTGTGGCAGATTCTTTTCACTGGCAGAAGCGTTGGGATAAGGTGGTAGAATGGGATTTTGATGGCCCAGATGTCACGTGGTTTAAAAATGCAAAACTAAATATTACTGAAAATATCTTTGAAAGGCACCTGTACACCCTTGGTGATAAACCAGCTATTATTTGGGAACCCAATAACCCTCAGGACGAAGGTCAAACCATTACTTATAAACAACTCTATCATAAGGTAAATCAATTTTCGAATGCCATGAAAGCGAACGGAATGGGCAAGGGTGATAGAGTAATTATATATATGCCTATGGTACCGGAAGCTGCCGTAGCTATGTTGGCTTGTGCTAGAATAGGAGCTATTCATAGTGTGGTATTTGCAGGGTTTTCATCAAGTGCGTTGGCCGATAGAATTAATGACTGCAGTGCCAAAATGGTGCTGACTTCAGATGGAAATTATCGGGGAGCTAAATCAATACCAGTCAAAGCAGTGGTAGATGAGGCTCTTGAAAAGACAACGACTGTTGAAAAAGTGATCGTCTTCCAACGTACTGGTGAGGATGTGACCATGAAAGAAGACAGAGACGTTTGGTGGCACAATGCTGTTAAAGGGCAGTCCACGGAAAATAAAGCAGAGGAAATGGATTCTGAAGATATGCTTTTTATTCTTTATACCTCGGGTTCAACAGGGCAACCAAAAGGTGTGGTGCACACTTGTGGAGGATATATGGTGTATACCAAATACTCCTTTGAAAATGTATTCCAATACAGTCAGGGAGATGTGTATTGGTGTACCGCAGATGTGGGTTGGATCACCGGTCATTCATACATTGTTTATGGTCCGCTACTGGCAGGAGCCACCACACTCATGTTTGAAGGTGTTCCTACCTTCCCCGATGCAGGTCGTTTTTGGGAGATTGTTGATAAGTATAAAGTCAACCAGTTTTATACTGCCCCTACCGCAATAAGAGCTCTTCAAGCTTTTGGCACTGAGCCTTTAGCACCTTATTCCCTTGATTCGCTAAAGGTAATAGGTTCGGTTGGAGAACCAATCAATGAAGAGGCCTGGCACTGGTATCACACACACGTAGGTAAAGGAAAATGCCCTGTTGTGGATACCTGGTGGCAAACAGAAACGGGCGGAATTATGATTTCTCCTTTAGCCGGAATCACTCCAACAAAACCTTCTTATGCCACTCTCCCCCTTCCGGGCATACAACCGATAATAGTCGATGCTGATGGCAATGAGCTAACTGGTAATAGTGTGGAAGGTAATCTATGCGTTAAATTCCCATGGCCATCAATGTTGAGAACGACTTATGGTGATCACGACCGATGCAAGCAAACCTATTTCTCGACCTATCCTGGCATGTATTTCACGGGTGACGGAGTGAAACGCGATGAAGATGGATACTATAGAATTCTAGGAAGAGTAGATGATGTAATTAATGTATCTGGTCATAGAATGGGCACTGCAGAAGTGGAAAACGCCATTAATGAGCACCCAAAAGTGATAGAATCTGCTGTAGTTGGTTACCCACATGACATCAAAGGACAGGGTATCTATGCCTATGTCATTTGCGATATGGAAGGCCGTTCAGAAGATAATCTGATCGGTGAGATCAGAGAAACGGTGAATAAGATCATTGGTCCCATCGCTAAACCCGATAAGGTTCAGATTGTCCCTGGATTACCTAAAACCCGCTCCGGTAAAATAATGAGGAGAATACTTCGGAAGATTGCTTCTGCAGATACCTCCAATTTGGGAGATACATCTACTTTGCTGAATCCTGACGTTGTCGAGGCTATTAAAGAGGGTGCGAAATAGTTTATGTTTTTAAATTCAAGATATCAGGAGAATCTTCGGGTTGCACCCTCAGATTGACACTAAGATTTTAGTTAAAACGTCACTCTGAGGTTTTATGAAAACCGAAGAGTCTAATTATCAAAGTAAAAATGCCTTCCTCTAAGCCCAACCTCATAGCTACTCGAATTGCGGATTTCCTCAAAAGATATCCGCCTTTCGAGTATTTGGAGATAGAGGAAATAGTTGAATTATCTAACGCTGCTCTAGTCAAATACTATGGTAAAAGTGACCATGTATTTCAACAAGGAGATACAGGAGGTGAATTCCTTTTTATTGTGAGAGAGGGAGCTATACATCTGGAGTTAGAGGAAAAAGGAAGTAAGACTCTTGTCGATGTATGTGATGAAGGAGACGTGATTGGAGTACGTGCCATGCTTAGTGGAAAACCATATGCTTTCCATGCCAGATGTGAGGAGGAAACTTTATTGTACGCAATCCCTATAAGTCTTTTCAGTCATCATTTAGAAGCTAACTCTAAGGTGGCATTATTCTTTGCCTCAGGTTTAGCAAGTGGCCAAAAAGTGAATTCTACAAGAGAAGAAAATATGACTCTGCCGGCAAAGGAGAGTGGTTCTTTACTCAATTGGAATCGCCCATTATCAAAACCTAGTAAAACACTGATATCAGCAGTTACCACTGATACAATTCAAGATATTGCCAAAAGAATGACTAGGGGAAAGATAGGTTCTATGATCATTTGTGAAGGCGAAGAGGTTCTAGGCATAGTTACCGATACTGATTTTCGGACAAAACTAGGTGCTGGATTAGTCACCGCAAACCAACCTATCACTGAATTGATGACACCCGGTGTTTTCAGTATGCCTATTGGTCAACCACTTTCTAATTATCTCCTTGAGATGCTACGAAGAGGTATCAGACATATCTGCTTAACTGATACTGATAAAAAACCAATTGGAATTATAAGTGAGCACGACTTACTCGCATCACAACAGAATCACCCCTTTACACTATCGTTTTCTATTGAACAAGCCACCGAAGTTCAGCAAATAGTCGAATTGAGAAATAGAGCAGACGACTTAATGCAGTTCTATCTCAATCAAAATGTCTCCATCGAGCTGGTTTCATCATTAATTACTCACATCAATGACGCTGTTATTAATCGATTTTTAGAAATTGCTATATCCGAATTGGGTGAGCCACCAGTTGCTTTTGCCTGGCTTAGCTTAGGCAGTGAAGGTCGAAAAGAACAACTTATTCGAACTGATCAGGATAATGCGCTCATTTTTGAAGATGTAGATGAGAATGAAGTTGAGAAAACAACGGCTTACTTTGTTAATCTTTCAAAAAAAGTAACCGGCTACCTGGCTGAGGCAGGTTTCGAATACTGCCCTGCCAACATGATGGCAAGTAATAGAGAATGGTGTCAGCCATTAAGTGTATGGAAAAAGTACTTCTCTGGCTGGATCAGACAACCTCAAGAAAAGTCTCTGATGCTATCTACTATATTTTTTGATTTCAGAAAGGTATATGGAGACGAAAAATTAGTGTCCTCATTACAGGATCATTTAAAATCAGAAATCAAAAAGAGTCAGATATTTCTCAATTTTCTAGGAGCGAATGCTCTTAAAAATCCTGTTCCATTAAGTTTTTTCAAAAATTTTGTGGTAGAACGAAGTGGTGAACATAAAAATGAATTTGATATTAAGGCTCGTGCAATGATGCCATTGGTAGATATTGCCAGATTATTAGCACTAGAGTCAGGTGACATCAATGAGACGAATACAGCTGAAAGGTATAAAAGAATGGCTTTGGTAGATTCCAAAAACAAAAAGGAATACCTGCAAGCAGCTGAAGCCTACGAGTACTTAATGAAATTTAGAGCCCTCAATGGATTTAGTCGGCCTGAAAGCACGCGCTACATTCAACTAGATCAACTGAACAAAATGGATAAGCTCATTTTGAGAAACACTTTTGAGCCAATAGATGCATTGCAAAAACTAATCACTGTACGGTTTCAGCTTAATTATTTTAACTAATGAGCTGGCTTAGCTTATTCAAGCCGAGACAGGAATGGCCGGAATTTATAGAGCGATATCTCCAGTCGTGCCAAGCCATTAAAAAAAATGGCTCTCTTGATGAATTAAAGTTTGTATGCTTCGATTCGGAAAGTACATTACTAAATCCGTCTACAGCAAGACTTTTATCATTAGCAGCGGTATCACTAACCAAAAAAGGTATTGATGTAAAATCTTCTTTGGATTGCTTTGTCCAATGGGCTGGAGATGAGAAACCAGAAAATGTAGAAATTCATGGAGTCACTAACCAACAAAGTAAGGAAGGAATGGCTCCTGAAGAAGTGATAAAACTGTTTTTAGAATATATAGAAGGTGCAGTTCTTGTTGCTCACAATATCTCATTTGATAGAGCCTTGTTTGAGGCAATTTTTAGAAAGTATTATGGAGCACTGAAACTTAGGAATCCACTATTGGATACCGCAAAAATGGCGCTGCGCCTCGAGCTTGCTCCAATGGATAGGAACAATTATAATTCTGATGACTACACTCTCGATGCACTTTTTAATCGCTATAACATTCAGCCACTAGAACGTCATTCTGCTTTAGGAGATGCCTATAGTACTGCATTGCTGTTTATGAAGCTGAAGGAAAAGCTTAAACTCAGAGGCATTGTTAAGTTGAATCAGTTATAGACGATGCCTGTTCCACCCTATAATTCAAGTGCACAAAAAACGCGAAATCATCGAAGAAAATATTGACACCTAGCTTTGAACATTGATAAAATTCTAAGTATGATTGTTAAGCATAGAGTTTTAGAATCATAATGAGCAAAGATTTAAAGAGATTGTTTAAAGAACAATTTGTGGGGATGTTCGATATGAATGGAAACCCAATTCATGAAAGTGACTCTGTCAAATTTTACTATAAAGGTTCATATGTTGTCTGCAAAGTAATTTATGTTTCAGAGTGGGCAATGTTTTGCCTTCAATGGCCAGATGGTTACAAGAATAAATTTCCTATGAATCCGGAAAAATATCAGGTTGTTCAAGCCGGTCAGTAAGACTACAATGATATCCTAAAATGCAAGTAGCCTTCCTAGCCACTCCTCAAGTGCATCTATTGGACCTAAGTGGTCCGGCTCATATCTTCTATGAAGCAGCTGAACATAAGCAGGAGATAAGCCTTCATTATATCTGCCTGGATAATAATATAGAATTACGCACGAGCAGTGGATTAAATTTCTCAAAACTTGACCCTTTCTACACTCTAAAACTTAAAAAGGGTGACCTACTATTTATTCCAGGGCTTGAGTCAGATTTACTACTCGATCCCACTTTTAACAAGAAATTAGTTCCATTCTTTCAATGGCTTAAAGAGCAATATAGCAAAGGTGTATTGCTATGTTCTGTTTGTACCGGTGCATTCCTGATAGCCCAGTCAGGTCTCCTGAAGGGCAAGACGTGTACGACCCATTGGAAATATTTGGATCAATTCAGAAAAAAATATCCTGAGGTTCAGCTTCTTGGCAATCGCTTTTTTGTGGAGTGTGACGGTATTTATTCAAGTGCTGGGGTAAGCTCAGGAATAGACCTGGCTCTATTTATTCTTGAAAAGACCTATGGGAGTTATTTTGCCGCTCAAATTGCCAGGGAAGTAGTCATATATCATCGAAGAGGAGAGGCTGATCCTCAACTAAATATATTTCTAAACTATAGAAATCATCAGGAAAACAGAATCCATGAAGTTCAGAATTGGCTCACACAAAATTTAAAAGTTGCTTCTAACATTGAAAATATTGCCGAAAATGTCAATATGAGTGGGAGAAACCTCACTCGTCTATTCAAGAAAACAACAGGTATCACAATTGGTCAATATATCGAAAAGTTAAGGTTTGAAACTGCCACTAAGCTGTTAGAAGAAGGCGCAACAATGGATCATGTGGCCATGGAATGTGGTCTTAAGAGCACCAATCAATTAAGATCAATCTTGAAAAAGGTGTCCCAATAGTGCGTAAGGTTGTCTGTACAAAACCTGACAGGTTTCATGAACTTTGAACAAAGTAGTTCTTATGAAACCAATAACAACCCTATTATTTATTCTCGTCTCTATTTTCTCAATTGCTCAGGATAATGAGACCTACGCCTACTATTGCGTGCCTTGCAATAGCGGTTGTGATGCGAAGCAATTTGAAAAGCCAGGCACTTGCGATCATTGCGGTATGGCACTTGAGAAAATGACTGTTAAGGAGCGCGAAATGCAAATGAATGAACAAATGACTATAGCCTTCTATTTACAAAATGGAGTTGAAGTCCTTGATTTTGCCGGGCCTCTGGAAGTATTCGCCTATGCTGGCTATAATGTTTTCACTGTATCTAAAACATCAGATCCGATCATATCACAAGGTATACTGAAAATCATTCCTGACTACAGTATCGAAAATGCCCCTAATGCTGATATCCTCGCCTTTTTTGGAGGCAATTCCAATGTGGCTTCTTCAGACGAGGATGTAATTAACTGGGTAAAGAGTCAAGAGGATATACAGTATCATTTTTCCGTTTGCACCGGAGCGTTCATACTAGCAGAAAGTCAGCTCTTAGATGGCAAAACTGTTACCACTTTTCATAGTGCGCTAGACAACCTAAGGAACAACTACCCCAAAGCCAAAGTGTTGGATGATGTCCGATTTGTTGACAATGGAAAAGTCATCACAACTGCCGGTATATCTGCCGGTATTGATGGAGCGCTACATTTAGTAGCCAAACTAAACAGTTTAGCCGAGGCAAAATGGATTGCCTATCATATGGAGTATGATAAATGGCAGCCCGGTGAAGGTTTAATACTATCAGATGATAACCCTTATACCACCAACTTAGATGAGGAGCTCAAAGTCTTTGAAGGCACCTATGAAATGGATGATAATTTGAAGGCTACCATCAGAGTTAATGGAAAGAACAGCTCTTTAATTGCCCTTGTTAATGGCAAGAAGTTTCCATTATTTCAAAACGGTAAGAACGAGTTTATGACAGTGGGAAGAGAAATGATAACATTCAAATGGAATGATTCTGAAGTCATTGGTTACAATTCAGAAGAAAATAAGTTCTACCAAAAATTAGAATGACCAAAAGGCAGCATATAAGATTTAAGTAAGATACACTCTGATTTTGTAACATTTACAGTACTTCTGCCGTGTTTAAACATCTGGGACAACTGATCGTACGGTCAATTTTAAAATCAGTGTCATAATCCAGAAGGTCAAAACTTAAAATCTATGCTACAGAACTATCTAAAAGCGGCTTTTCGCAACGTAATTAAACAACGATTTTTTACAATCCTCAATGTGCTCGGTCTTGCAACGGGCATCGCTGCATTCATGCTTATTATGCTATATGTTAATACGGAGCAGAGCTATGAAAAATTTCTGGATAATAGCAAGAGTATTTATCGAGTGACTTTAGCTCAGTACATTAATAACGAACTATCAATAGAAAGTGCAGAAAATTATCCTGGTGTAGGTCCCGCGTTACTTAGCGAGATCCCTGAAACTGTCAGCTTTGCCCGGCTTTACAATATGGGTTATAAGAACAATTTGATTATCACATATGATAATCCTTCCGGAGGTGACCCAATCAAATTCAAGCATAGAAAATTCCTTTATGCTGATTCTGCATTTTTACCCATGATGGGTTATCCAATGATGAAAGGTGATGCAGCTACCGCATTAGCAGAACCTTTAACGGCTGTTATTTCAGAAACTTACGCAAAAAAATATTTTGGAGATGAAGAACCAATAGGCAAGGTCCTACACCTCCAAGATGATGATTTCAATGACGAATTGGCGACCGTTACCGGTGTATTCAAAGATTTGCCTGCTACCACTCATTTGAAGTTTGATGTGCTTTTTTCGTATAAAACACTATATAGTAGAGGAGAATGGGCTCCCGCTAGATATAATGAAAGTTGGAGACGGAAGGATATGTATACCTATATACAATTGATAGATGGATCTGATATTGAAGCTATAGAAGATAAATTACCAGCAATTATTGATAAATACAGCCCTGATCTTGCCGACCAGAATAGAAAGGATATACTAGCGCTTCAGCCCTTAAGGGACATTCACTTAACCTCCAATTTAGCAGAAGAACCAGAGGTAAATGGCAACAGGCAAGCTGTTGATTTTATGGCTATTATTGCTCTCTTCATCATCGTCATTGCTTGGGTAAATTATATTAACTTATCAACAGCAAAAGCAATGGAACGCGCCAATGAGGTAGGAGTAAGAAAGGTAATGGGAGCTGGCAGACATCAGCTTGTAATTCAATATCTCATGGAAGCTGGGATGATCAATCTTATGGCGATTCTAATAGCTTCTTTAATAATGATTTTTTCACTGCCCACTTTTAATACGCTATCTGGCCTAAATTTTGATTTTTCTGATTTATTAACAGGGTCGTTTGGACTTGCTTTACTGGTAGTATGGTTTCTCGGTTCTATCTCATCTGGAATTTATCCAGCCGTAGTGATGTCTGGTTTTATTCCCGTGACTGTGCTCAAAGGTAAAGGAGCTTCCAAGTATAGAAGTGGGTGGCTTAGAAGAGCTCTGGTTGTTTTTCAATTTGCTACCTCAATAGCCTTAATAACAGGGACCTTCATTGTCTACAACCAGTTGAAATTTATGAAAAATCAGGACATAGGGATGAACATTGACCAAATGTTAGTGGTAGAACGTCCTGGAATAACAAGTCAAGATCGGGAGGCCAGGATCGCTAGTATTGAGTTTTTTAAAAATCAGGTTAAAGAAGGTCCCAATATCCAATCTGTAACAGGCTCGATTACAGTACCAGGAAAAAAACGTGAGTATAAAGTTCCAGTAAAACCTTATGGTGCAGGTGATGACAAATTGGTAACGCTACGTTTCAATAGTATGGACTATGAATTTATTGATGCTTTTGAAATGGAGCTAATATCTGGCAGGGCTTTCTCCGAAGATTTCGTCAATGACCCAGACACTTCAGTTATTCTTTCAGAGTCAGCCGTAAAATTATTAGGGTTTAATCCTGAGAATATCATTGGTCAGACAATTGCTATTCCAAATTTTAGATGGAACCCTATAGTGGCTGGGGTTGTGAATGATTATAATCAGGAGTCCTTACAAAAAAGTGTAGACCCCACAATATTTAATTGCAGTCCTACCAATGCCGAATTTTTCTCAATAAAAGTATCTACCGAAGACTTAGCCAATACTATAACACATGTGGAGAATGCATGGAATGAAGCTTTTCCAGGTAATCCATTTCAGTATTTCTTTTTGGATGACTACTTCAATCAACAA
Organism: uncultured Fulvivirga sp.; assembly: GCA_947500555.1. GTDB lineage: Bacteria > Bacteroidota > Bacteroidia > Cytophagales > Cyclobacteriaceae > Fulvivirga. Next base: position 336,114 of record CANMSE010000001.1, read on the forward strand.
TATGAAAATGAGCAAAAATTCGGAGATCTTTTTATGGTTTTTGCTTCATTAGCGGTAATTATTGGATGTCTGGGCTTATTTGGACTATCGGCTTTTACCACTCAGCAACGAACTAAGGAAGTGGGTATACGAAAAGTTCTTGGTTCTTCTATTGTGCAAATTTTTCTTTTGCTGTCCAAGGAGTACGTTTGGATTATAGTGTTATCAATGATAGTAGCAAGCCCTTTAATCTATTTAGTTATGACTGAATGGATTAGCCAGTTTGCCTATAGAATCAACATTGGCTATTCTGTATTTTTGATTGCCGGTCTTACGGTATTAGTTGTGGCTCTGATTACAGTTAGTTACCAATCAATGAAGGCAGCTCGTATAAATCCTGTTGATTCACTCCGATATGAATAACTTTAAAAAGCACAATTCCCTGGTTGGGGTTCGGCATTTTCTAACTCAGAAGCGAAGCCTTCATCAATTTCTACTATCTCAAAACCATTTTTCACTGAACCCTTCAAAACTTGCCCACCATATCCGGTATTATTCATGTGAGCCCTGATATAAACCACTTGGTTTTCTGTAATATCAATTCCAACTCCCGTTCTCGTAAAGGGCTGTTCATCCACATGGCTATGAAGTAATATCCTCCGATGTATGAGTTCTCCATTCTCAGAAATTATCTCCCACCAGTCGGCATATTGGTCACAGCCTGTATCAGGACTGGAGATAGTTACCGCAAATCTATAGGCACCAGCTCTACCGTTTACTTCTACCTCTATGACATCAGCAAAACCTTTCTGGTCATTCTGCATTCGAGATTCATCAGAACCGTCACTGCAAGAAATCAGTAAAAGAGTAAGAAAAAGACTATACATAACTTTCATTTGAAATGAAGTTACCTAAAAGTCGTGGTAAAATAAACAGCCAGATCAATTACGAACTGGCTGCTTCAAACTTGAAAAAACTAACTTCTGCTATACATTTTTGACCGTTACGAACTGATCTTCTTCGGTACTGCCATCCATAGCCGTGGTGGACGAGTTACCTTGCTGAACAATATTTTGAATTGAATCAAAATACTGAGTTCCAACAAATGTCTGATGTTTGGCCGCTTTGAAACCATCTTTTTGTAAAGCAAATTCTCTTTCTTGAAGTTCGCTGTAACCTGCCATCCCTTTAGCTTTATACGCCTTTGATAGCTCAAACATAGAGGTGTTCAAAGCATGGAACCCTGCTAAAGTGATAAACTGAAATTTATAACCCATTGAAGCAATGTTTTCTCTGAAGGTTTCCATTTCCTTAACGGATAGTTTGGCCGCCCAATTGAAAGAGGGGGAGCAGTTATAGGCTAACATCTGCTCTGGAAATTTTTCTCTCACTGCTTCTGCAAATTCTCTCGCCAGGCCTAAATCCGGATTTGAAGTTTCCATCCAAACAAGATCAGCGTAAGGTGCATAACTCAATGCACGATCAATACCTTGCTCCAAACCGTTTTTTACCTCATAAAATCCCTCTGCAGTTCGTTTTCCTGTTAAAAATTTATGATCTCTATCGTCAATATCTGAAGTAATCAAATTGGCTGCTTCTGCATCAGTCCTTGCCACTAAAACCGTGGGTACATCACAAACATCTGCTGCCAAACGTGCTGCCAGTAGTTTATTTATAGCTTCTTGTGTTGGCACTAGTACCTTCCCTCCAAGGTGTCCACACTTCTTGGCGGAAGAAAGCTGATCTTCAAAGTGAACTCCAGCTGCTCCTGATTCAATCATCATTTTCATCAATTCAAAAGCATTCAAATTTCCACCGAAACCAGCTTCTGCGTCCGCTACAATGGGTACCATCCAATCGATATCAGTTTCACCTGTCACACTTTGAATCTGGTCTCTTCGCATCAATGCATTATTAATGCGCTTAACCACTTTTGGAACAGAATCTGCTGGATAAAGTGATTGATCAGGATACATTTCACCAGCCATATTCGCATCAGCTGCTACCTGCCAGCCACTTAAGTAAATAGCTTCCAGACCAGCCATCACTTCTTGTATCGCCTGATTACCGGTAAGGGCTCCTAAACCAGCTATAAAATCCTGATTATTGAGTTTAGCCCAAAGCTTATCTGCTCCATTTCTTGCTAAAGTATGCTCTACCAGAACTGATCCTCTCAGTTTCACTACGTCTTCAGGGATGTAGTTACGTTTCACATTCTTCCACCTGGGGTTAGTAACCCAATCATTGTACAGTTTTTCTATTTGATCTGCCTTATTCATAGTTTTAGTCAATTAAGTTATATGCTGGATTTGTTAAAAAGTCTACATAATTATCGTTGAGTACGAGCTCATCAAAGAGTTCAATAGCGCGATGAAATTCTCCGGTTTTAAAATTCTCATCTCCAACTAATTCTTTGATCTTAGCTATCTCCTCGGCCTTTATTTGATTATAAAGCTTGCTGTCAATTGCTCTGCCATCATCTAGAGTTGCCTCATTTTTAAGCCACTGCCAAACTTGTGTTCTGGATATTTCAGCGGTAGCAGCATCTTCCATTAAGTGATAAAGTGCCGCTGCTCCATTGCCTCTAAGCCAACTTTCAATATAGAGAATCCCTACATTAATATTGGTTCGGAAACCTTGTTCGGTGATGGTGCCTTCTGGCTTTTCAAGCAATTGATCTTCGGTAATGGTAATGTCCTTTCGTTTAATATGAATTTGATTTTTTGTAGGCATATATTGGTCAAATGCCGACAAAGCAACACTTACCAAACCCGGGTGCGCGACCCAAGTACCATCATGCCCCATCCGCGCTTCACGAACTTTATCGGCCATTACTTTTTCCATGGCTTTCTCATTAGCTTCAGGATCGGATTTGATGGGAATTTGTGCTGCCATTCCTCCCATGGCATGTACACCTCGCTTATGACAAGCCTTCACTACAGCAAGCGCATAGGCATTCATAAAAGGAGTTGTCATGGTAATTTGAGCTCGATCGGGAGTTACAAAACCAGATTCGTTTCTAAATTTTTTGATGTATGAAAATATATAATCCCATCTGCCACAATTAAGCCCCGCACTATGCTCTTTCAGCACGTACAGAATTTCATGCAACTCAAAAGCCGCAGTAATTGTTTCTATGAGCACTGTTGCTTTGATGGTTCCTTGTGGAATACCCAAATAGTCCTGAGCAAATACAAATACATCATTCCATAGACGAGCCTCCTCATGACTTTCTAGCTTAGGAAGATAGAAATAAGTCGCACTGCCTTGCTTGGTCAATGCATGAATATTATGGAAGAAGTATAAGCCAAAGTCAACCAATCCTCCACTCATCATTTCATTACCAATTTGCAGATGCTTTTCATTGAGATGCCATCCCCGTGGTCTTACAAAAAGTACAGCAGTTTCATCATTCAAATTGTAGGACTTACCATTTCCAGGGTTTTGAAACGAAATGGTTTTATTGACCGCATCTCGAAGATTTATTTGCCCTTCCATTACGTTACGCCAATTGGGAGAATTGCTGTCCTCAAAATCGGCCATAAAAACCTTGGCGCCAGAATTAAGTGCATTAATAATCATCTTGCGGTCTACCGGACCAGTAATCTCAACTCTACGATCTAAAATGTCCTCAGGTAGCTCAGCTACTTTCCATTCAGAACTTCGAATCTCTTCGGTTTCTTTCAAAAACGCAGGTCTTATACCGGCATCGAATTGAGCTTGTCTTTCTACACGTCTTTCAAGTAATTCTTGTCTGCGCCCTTCGAAATTTTCATGAAGAGCAATCAAAAACTCAATGGCTTTAGGGGTAAGTACCGTTTCAAACTTATCATCAGCCGCTATAGTAAGTTTTGTTGTTGTAGTGGTCATAATTTGTTCCATTGGAATTAGGAGTTAGTTGAGCAATATGAATGCAATATAGCGAAATTTATTTATTAGCGAAATTTCGCTAAAAGAAATATTTCATAACTTGTGGCAGTATGTTGGCCTCAACTGTTACTTTTGAGGCTATGAGTATTGAAAATTTCTCACTCAAGCACATTTTAGGATTAAAGGTTAATGACCTTAGAAATCAAAATAATCTTTCTTTTCAAGAGCTTTCCGAGATAAGCGGTCTCTCCATTTCGTATTTAAGCGAAATTGAAAAAGGTAAGAAATACCCAAAAGGAGATAAGTTAATGTCTCTGGCTAAGGCTTTGAATGTTACTTATGATCAATTAGTGTCAATGAAGGTTTCCAAGAAATTGGAGCCGATCATCAACCTGTTGCAGTCAGATATCTTTAAAGAATTTCCACTTGAGTTGTTTGGTCTCGATCCACAAAAGATTATGGAGTTGGTTTCGGCAAATCCTGAAAAGATTAATGCCTTTATTCAATCCATCATATCAATAGCCAGAAACTATGAAATGCGTGGAGAGCATTTCTATTATGCCGCGCTACGTTCCTACCAGGAATTTCATGACAACTACTTCCAGGATTTGGAGAAAGCTGCCAATAAAATCAGGAAGTCATTAAAATCAGAAGATCTTCCATTACAAATTGAAACCCTGGAAAATATATTAGTCAATGAATATGGCTATCAAATTGACCGTACCCAGCTGTCTGGCTACGAATCACTACGAGATTTGAGAAGTTTTAATATTCAAAGTAAAAAACAAATCCTTCTCCATTCCGGTCTCACAAAAGCACAAGAGGCATTTTTATTAGGAAGAGAACTAGGTTTCGAGGTATTAGCTTTGAATCAGAGGCCTATGGAAACACCTCCACAAAAAAGCTATTCCTTTGAAGCTATACTAAACAATTATAGGGCGTCTTATTTCAGCGCAGCCCTCATTATGCCTGAGAAGTCGGTCATTGAAGATGTGAAAAAGATGGCCTCATCTGACAAATGGGATAAGAAATTGTTTGCAGGTTTCATTGAGAAATATGGGGCTACTCCTGAAATGCTCATGCAGCGCCTTACTAACATTTTGCCGAAGCACTTTGGGCTGAAGAATCTCTTCTTCTTACGTTTTGTAGGCACTGATGACTTTACGAATTATCAGTTAACGAAAGAACTACATCTTTCAAAAGCACATAATCCACATTCTAATGCCTTAAATGAGGACTATTGCAGACGATGGCTTTCTATCCGTCTGCTGAAGCAATTAAGAACTTCAGCCAAAGTCACCTCTTCAAATAAGTTGCTGGTAGGTGCCCAGATATCGCAATACTTTGATACGGAAGACGAGTATCTCTGCCTGACAATGGCCTTTCCCAATATCTCCAATCCTATAGAAAGTATTAGCGTAACTATTGGGTTTTATGTAGACGCTAATTCTAAGAAAAGAATCAAATTTATCGGTGATTCCACCATCAAATCAAGAATAGTAAATACTACCTGTCAGCGTTGTGGCTGGACAGATTGTGAGGACAGAGTAGCGCCTCCTTCTGTTATTGAAAAAGAAACAGCTCAGAAGAAGGTGATTCAAGCTCTCTCAAAACTTGAAGATTAATGATTAACTTAATAGGATAAATTACTTCCTATGAAACATCCTATCTTACTTTCAATTATACTTCTAATTGGGTGTCAGCCGAAAGAAGAACAATCTACAGAATCTCACCTTGGAGATTTAAAATATGATTTCAACATTTCTCCAGTGGCTAAAAAGGATTTTGATCAAGGATTGCTATTACTTCACAGTTTTGAATATGAAGATGCCAGGGAAGCATTCCAAAAAGCCAAAGAAGCAGACAAAAATGAATTGATGGTTTATTGGGGTGAAGCAATGACTCATTATAAAGCACTTTGGGGATTACAAAATTTAGAGGCAGGAAGAAAAGTGATTCAAGAGTTAGGGGAAACAAAAGAGGAGCGGTTGGCCAAAGCCGAAAGCGAGTTGGAAGCTGACTTCTGGACCGGTATAGAATTATTGTTTGGAGAAGGAGAGCTTAAGGAAAGAAACCAAAAGTATGCTGACCACATGGCTTCATTGTACGACACTAATTCTAAAAATCAGGAAATAGCTGCTTTTTATGCTCTGAGTCTCATGTGGGTGGATTATGAAGATGAAGAAAACTGGAAAAAATCATCAGCTATCGCAGCCAGTATTATCGAAGAGAATCCTACTCATCCGGGAGCTTTGCATTACATGATCCATGCGAATGATGATCCTAAATATGCAAAGATTGCTATCAATGCAGCCAACAAGTATGCAAGGGTTGCACCTGATGCTTCGCATGCGTTACACATGCCTTCACATATCTATGTTGCGTTAGGTATGTGGAATGAAGTAGTAAGTTCTAATCAGGATGCATATCAGGCCAGTCTAAACCGGATGAATCGAAAAGAATTAAATGGCAAAGCCCGTGGCTACCATTCATACGCCTGGTTACACTATGGTTTACTGCAGCAAGGTAATTATGAGCAGGCTAATAATCTATTAAAGGATATGATTCGCTTTCATCATGATGCTACAGGTTCTAATTCTTATTTGATTACCATGCAGAACCAACAACGCATTGAATCTGGTGAGTGGCCTGAGTCATTGCAAGCTATCAACGTGGACTATACAAGTCTAGGGTTGCAAGAAAAGTCTGGGCTGCATTTTTTCAGAAGTATGCTAGCATTCGATAAGGGTGATGCTTCTGCCATTCATAAAGAAGTAGATACACTGTATAGCCATTTGGAAGCAGCTAAATTAGTTGTTACCGATGAGGGAATAGCGTTATGCAGTGCCGGTCCTACAAGGTATGCTCCTTCTCAAACGGGTATAGATAAAACACAAGCTGTCATTTATCAAATGCAAGCTCTTGCCGCTCAGGTAGAAAATGATGACGTCAAGACAGAAGAGCTTCTTAAAAAAGCCATAGAACAAGAAAGTAAAAGCTCGTATGATTCCGGCCCTCCATTTATTGCGTACCCCACTTTCGAACAGTATGGTGATTGGCTGTTGGCAAAAGGAAGATACCAAGAGGCCATTATTCAATATGACAGTAGCCTTAAAAACAGAACTAACAGAGCCAAAGCTTTAATTGGAAAGCGAGAAGCTTTATTAAAGCTTCAAAGAACAAATGAGGCTCAAGAAGTCGCTGAGGTACTTGCTAAATTCAGAGTTGAAACTGAAATGGCATAATCATAACATAGCATACCTAGGCAACCACTATGTTTTTTATTCTTCCATCTGTTCAAAATTCTTAGGAACATCAACTAGGGTCGAGAAGATTGGTGGATCATAACCACCATTCATGATCACAATCCACCGGGATTCTAAGGTATCGGTATCAACTAGCATCTCTCGAATAGGATGGTCAGTATGATTCCATTTGTGATTAGTTTTCAATTTCACAAAACGTTTTTTGGTTGTGCTAAAACTCATAGATCTTGACTTTAGAAAGTCAATTGCAGCTACCTCTTCAGCATTTCGATCATCTGCTAAAACGTAAAAATCTTTTTCTCCATATTCTTTTTTTAAATTCTCTATTTCAGTTGAATCAGGAGTAACAATGAGAATATACTTCGTCCCAAGATCAAAGGTGTTTATATCATTAACAGTATTTTTTTTAGTGACCTTGGCCTCTGTTGGGTGGTCCACAACAACCTGTTCATCATTTTTTAGTTCCTTCTTGCTTTCATTACTACTACAAGCTACAAAAGAGCTTATCATTGTAATTAAAATCAGTTGTCTCATAGTATTAAGATAAAACAGTAAGCTTCTTCCAAATCAAAGAGCTATATCAACCCATTTAGTGTAGCACTCGCTCTCATAGCCGAATCGGCTTTGGCATCTTCTGGCAAGTAATACCCTCCTATATCTACAGGATCGCCTTGAGCATCTTCCAATTCTTTAAGAATAACTTCCTCATTCTCTTTTAACATGCCTGCCAACCCAGCATATTTGGACTTGAGCTCTGCATCTTCATTTTGTTCTGCCAATGCTTCTGCCCAGTAAAGCGCCAAATAAAAGTGGCTTCCACGGTTATCCAATTCACCTACTTTTCTTTTTGGCGATTTGTCATTTTCTAACAATTTACCTGTAGCCAGATCAAGTGTATCTGCCAATACCTGAGCACGGGGGTTGTCATTATTCTGTGCCATATGTTCCAGAGAAGCTGCTAATGCCAAGAACTCCCCTAAGGAGTCCCATCTCAAATGTCCTTCTTCTACAAATTGCTGCACGTGCTTAGGAGCAGATCCGCCAGCGCCCGTTTCGAACAATCCACCGCCATTCATTAAAGGCACTATCGATAACATCTTAGCACTTGTACCTACCTCAAGGATTGGAAATAAATCAGTTAAGTAATCGCGTAAGACATTACCGCTAACAGAAATGGTGTCTTCACCCTTAATAATTCTCTCCAAAGTAAATTCAGTAGCCTTTACAGGTGACATAATTCTTATGTCTAATCCTGAAGTATCATGATCTCCCAAGTACTTGTTTACTTTTTTGATCAACTCAGCATCATGAGCTCTATCTTCATCTAACCAAAATACTGCTGGGGTCCTTGATGCTTTAGCCCTAGTTACCGCCAATTTTACCCAATCCTGAATAGGCGCATCTTTTGCCTGGCACATTCTCCAGATATCACCCTCCTCCACTTCATGCTCAATAAGTACGTTGCCATTGCTATCAACCACACCCACTTTTCCTGCTTCAGTGATTTCGAATGTTTTGTCGTGAGAGCCATATTCTTCAGCCTTTTGGGCCATCAACCCCACGTTAGGTACGGTACCCATGGTAGTTGGGTCAAAGGCACCATGTTTTTTGCAAAAATCAATCACCACCTGGTATATTCCTGCATAACTACTATCTGGTATTACAGCCTTTGTATCTTGGGTAGCTCCTTCTTTGTTCCACATCATACCAGACTCACGAATCATTGCAGGCATAGAAGCATCAATGATTACATCACTTGGCACGTGCAGATTCGTAATTCCTTTGTCAGAATTGACCATGGCCAAATCCGGGCCGTTAACAAGCGTTTTTTGAATATCTGCTTCAATTTCCGTTCTCTTATCGGCTGGAAGTTCTGCAAGTTTTGCCACTACATCACCAAAACCATTTTTAACGTCAACTCCTAGTTCTTTAAATGTTGATCCATGCTTTTCAAATAGATCTTTGAAGAACACTTCTACCGCATGACCAAAGATAATAGGATCAGAAACCTTCATCATGGTAGCTTTCATATGCAATGAAAACAATACTCCTTTTGCTTTAGCATCAGCTACTTGCTCTTCCAGGAATTGAATCAGAGCTTTTTTACTCAATACAGTCGCATCAATGACTTCACCTTCCAGAAGGTTTAACTTATCTTTTAAAACAGTCTTTGTACCTCCAGCAGATGTATGTTCTATTCGCACCGTATAGGCACTTTTTAAGGTCATTGATTTTTCATTAGATCGAAAGTCTCCTTCAGTCATGTGACTAACGTGTGTCCTCGAATCTGATGACCATGCTCCCATTCTATGCGGATGATTTTTAGCATACTGCTTCACCGCTCCCGGGGCTCTTCTATCTGAATTACCTTCTCGCAAAACTGGATTTACCGCGCTGCCTTTAATTTTATCATAGCGGGCTTTTATATTTTTATCTTCCTCTGTCTCTGGTTCTTCAGGGTAGTCAGGCAACTTATATCCTTTAGATTGTAACTCGCTAATTGTTGCCATCAATTGCGGAATAGATGCACTGATATTTGGTAGTTTGATGATATTAGCTTCAGGTTCTTTTACTAATTCTCCAAGCTCAGCCAACGCATCTGCAACCTTTTTATTTTCTTCCAAATATTCTGGAAATGCTGATAGAACACGCCCCGCTAAAGATATATCCCTCGTTTCTACAGCAACTCCAGCCGAACTTGTGAATGACTGAATGATTGGCAAAAATGATCTCGTAGCTAAGGCCGGAGCTTCGTCAGTAATAGTATATATGATTTTAGATGTATCAGCCATATTGATTCTCTTTTTCTAACAATTTTGAAGGAGTGCGAATTTAATGAAATCCATGGTGGTATTAAAACCCGATAGTTGCTTTCTATCAAGATCATGCAACACTGGAAAAAATGATACGTTTTAAAAGCTTACATTACTAAAATAGTTATGATCTATTCCATAGTGCTTTATTTATTATTACCCTTTTTCAGTATTCCACCAACAGCAGCTGTCGATGTCTGTCTAAGTAGCGAAGAGCAGAAATTATATGAAATAATTAATGCTTATCGGAAAAAGAAGCAATTAAAAGCAATTCCCTTCTCAGCTAAGTTAACTTTAGTTGCTCAGAAACATGCCATTGATCTCGCCAACAATTATAAATTCGACCCAAACAATAAATGTAATCCCCATAGTTGGTCTGATGAAGGACAATGGTCATCTTGCTGCTACACTAATGACCATAAAGAAGCTCAATGCATGTGGAATAAACCAAAAGAAATATCAAGTTATGATAGCCCTGGATATGAAATAGCTTATTACAGTTCTGCCGGAGCCAGTGCAGAAGAAGGCTTAGAGGGCTGGAAGAAAAGTCCCTCACATAACCCACTATTGATTAATTCAGGTATGTGGAAAAAAGTTAATTGGGAAGGTATTGGAATTGGTATTTACAAAGAATATGCTGTTGTGTGGTTTGGTGAATTGACCGATGACCAAAATACTTTAGTAAATTGTCAATAACATCAAGTTATGATACAAATATCAAATCAATACTTTTCATCCTCGCTGGGAAAGTCCTTCGCTTTTACATCTTCAATGTAGTGACTTACTGCATCACTTATAACAGTGTATAAGTCTGCATAACGTCTTAAAAATCTAGGTTTGAATTCTTTGGTAATTCCCAACATATCCTGCATTACCAATACCTGACCATCTACTTCCGGCCCTGCACCAATCCCAATAACAGGAATAGAAACTGTCTCTGCCACTCTCTTGGCTAGTTTTGCAGGTATCTTCTCTAGCACAATTGAAAAACAGCCACATTCTTCGAGCAATTTGGCATCTTCTATTAACTTATTAGCCTCTTCTTCTTCTTTGGCTCGAACCGTATAAGTACCAAACTTAAAGATCGATTGTGGAGTCAAACCCAAATGACCCATTACAGGTACACCAGCGCTCAATATGCGCACTACTGATTCCTTAATTTCACTACCTCCTTCCATCTTTACTGCATGGGCTCCCGACTCTTTCATAATTCTGATAGCAGAACGAAGTGCCTCAGAAGAATTGCCTTGATAAGACCCAAATGGAATATCCACAATTACAAAAGCTCTTTGCACAGCTTTGACAACTGATGAAGCATGATAAATCATTTGATCAAGTGTAATTGGCAGTGTGGTTTCATGACCTGCCATTACATTGGATGCAGAATCACCAACTAATAGAACGTCAATTCCAGCAGCATCAAGAATTTGAGCCATGCTGAAATCATAGGCTGTGAGCATACTTATTTTTTCACCCCTATTCTTCATCTCCTGAAGTTGGTGTGTGGTTATTTTTTTTATATCCTTTTTATGAACAGACATAGGTCAAGATTTATCATTGTAAGTATTTGGAATCGTTATATTAAAGGTCGTTCCCAATAACTCCTCGCTTGTTACCTCAATTTGTGCTTCAAGTTTATCAGCTACCTTTTTGACAATATACAGTCCCAGCCCTGAGCCAACACTATTTTCTGTAGCTCGATAAAACATGTCAAATATATGAGGAAGCTTGGATTCCTCAATACCTTCTCCATTATCCTCGATTTTGATAACAGCATCCTCTTCTCTTACCTCAGCAGTTATTTTTATGAATGGATCATCTTTATCAAAGCTTCTATACTTAATAGCATTAGAAATGATATTATTAAGTATTATCCTAATCCGAGTAGGATCAGTTTTCAGCTTCTTTTTATGAAACACCTTGGTATAAATTTGAAGTCCTGATGTGTCTGTCGCATTGTAATAACTTGAAATACTATTGTTGATTTCGTTAAAAAGATTAATGTCAGTGTGCTTATCATTAACCCTATCATTTCTAGAAATGCTCAATAGCTCCTGTACCAGATCATCAAGTCTTTTTATACTACTTTCAATGCGTTCAATACATTGATCTCTTACATCACTGGATTCTTCCAGTCGATACAAATCAATCAGTCCTAAAACTGACCTTAAAGGGGATCTCAAATCGTGAGACGCATGATAAACAAAACTGTCGAGTTCAAAATTTACCTTTTGTAACTCCAGCAAATTTTTCTTTGTCTCAGTAATGTCAATCATTATAGTTTCGAGAATATTTTCTTCAGGATAATGTTTTATACTGAATGAGACCCAGATCATTTTGCCATCCATCCTCTTGATTTCAAGCTCCATATCTTCTGCTTTACCTGTCTTATTAACCAAACTCAGAACATATTCTCTATCTACAGGGCTTTTGTAAAAATCAGACGTACTTGATGCTGTACCTTTTTCTGCTCCAACAATTTCCCAGAATTTATCATTTGTTTCAAGAAGTTCTCCTGTATCATAATTGGTTCTAAACATTCCCACAAGAGAATTTTCAAACAACGTTCGGTACTTGACCTCACTTAGTTTAAGAGCATCAGCCGAAGTTCTTCTTTGCGTAACATCCGTATGTGATCCGGATAGTCTTATTACCTCACCTTTTTCATTGCGTAATGCACTAGCCTTTGACAGAATCCAACGATAAGTGCCATCTGCATGCCTCATTCTAAACTCTTGACGATAACTATTGGATGTACCGTTTACAAAATCATTGAAGTAATCAGTGGCTCTTTTATGATCATCAGGATGCAACAATGACTCCCAAAGACTGTGCATTTGGCCCACTTCGGTATTTTCATCCAAACCAAGCATTGTTTTCCAGGGTTTAGATACGAACGGTTCATCATTCATAAAATCCCAGTCCCAAAGCCCATCATTGGCCCCATTTGCAGCCGTCTCATAAATTTCAAGTCGAGCCTTTAGATATTCTACTTCACCCGTTAAGCGACTAATTTCATCAGTGTTATCGTTTTTTATCTTACTCAAAAATCATCTGTAACTTAGTTTTAGAATATATGTGTAATCTCTCTGATTATAATAAATAGACCCCATTCTCCTTACCTTCAAGGCGGACTTCGACATGTTCTTTGATAGTTGTCGCCAATTCATAGCCTGAATAATTAATAAGAATTGGAAATTGAGTATGACTTCGATTTACTAAAACGGCTGTTTCAATTTTTTTGATCTTTATCGCTAAAAAAGGCTTTAAACTGTATGCCAATGTTCGCCCTGTATTGGACACATCGTCAATTAGCACCAGCGATTTGTTTTTCAATGTATTGATATCACAATCCAGAGAAATATCACTTTGGGTAGGTGCTTCTTTATCCAGAGTTAGCCCTACAAGTCGTACCATGAATGATGCAATACTTTCTAGCTCTTTTTTCAACAGATTCGCGAATTGATAACCTTGATCAAAAACACCAACTAAGACCACTTCTTTTTCTGAAAAATTATTTTCATAAATCTCAAAGGCAATCCTCTTTGTTTTTTGAGTAATTTGTTTGCTACTAAGTATTAAGCTTTTTTCGCTCATAATTATGGAATCGGCATTACTTTACTGTCTTTGAAGGTAGATAATATTACCATAGATTGCATATTATCAACTACATCAATATTACTTACTTTTTCAAGCATAAGTCTTTGGTAAGTACCTATATCACTTGAAATAATCTTCAGAATAAAATCCCCTGAACCAGTAATGTGATGGCATTCAATTATCTCCTCAATTTTATTGATGCTACTTATAAACATATCAATATTATCTTTATTATGCCCCTTAAGAGAAACCATAACAAATGTGCTAACCCCAAGTCCAACTGTTTCAATGTCTAGTTTGGCGTGATAGCTTTTGATAATTCCGGAGTTCTCTAGTTTTTTAACTCTTTCTAAAGTGGGTGCTGGAGACAACCCAATCCTTTCAGCCAAATTGGCATTAGTAATCTTAGCATTGGATTGTAGTATTTCAAGTATTTTTCTATCAATACTATCTAGCTTAATTTTTGACTTCATAGGATCATCTTACCAAATTTTATTTGGCTTAAAGATAAATATTAAACATTTTGTTTTTGCAAAAGAATATTAACTGATTATGAACAAAACAAATTAATCAGTAATAACAATTCTATACAGGCGGACTTCATCGTGAAAGCCAATTCTTAATAGATACAAACCTTCTTTAATCCCTGATAGATCTAGATTTAGATTGTTGCTACCACTTTCAACCGTTATATCAGATTTAAAAACACTTCTACCATTACTGTCAATTATATTGATAGTAAGTACCTCACTTTCTGTTGTAATCACTTCAAATGTAACCTCCCCTTTTGATGGGTTGGGGTATGGTTGATTTATTATTATTGATGACTCATTAAGATTTATACACTTATTGTTATCATTCATATTCTCTTCTTCTATATCAAGAAAAGAGGTTATAAAACCACATATATAATCGAGTTTTCGATTGGTCAATTGAATGTCCAATTGAACCGCAGAAAATTGATTTGGCCCTAGATCAGGGTATATTTTCTCATTTAAAATGACCTCGCCACCTAAATCCAAAAGTACATTCACACTATCCAATGTTACGGTACCATTATTTCTAATTGCAAGAAGCAGTCTACTACCCTGTGGTCGTTCTACTAATTCTATGCTGGTGAGTTCTAAACTTACTTCAGGAACAAGTACTGAAACTCTCTGACTTGTTGTATCTCTGCAGCCATCATCACTAATGGCCTGCAATTCAACATCATATTCATTAATAAAATCAAAAGAGTTAGAGGGATTTTCATCGTCACTTGTATTACCATCTCCGAAATCCCATAAATAAGCATTTGAATTTATTGAGTTGTTAGTAAAGTCAACAATGAGTGGTGGTGCACCAAATGAAGCTGATACAGAAAAGCTGGCGGTCGGAATTGAGTTTATTGTTATTGACTTTAGCCCTTGGTATACACATCCATTTTCAGTAAAAATCTCCAATTCAACTTCATAATCTCCAGCCTCAGCAAAATCGTTTTCCACTTCTGGATTTGTGCCAATAACATTGGAATTGTATACCCACTTCCATTGATTGATAATATCACCCTCAATTGCAGTATTATCAGCTAATAAAGCTATTTCATTTTCACAATCATTTTGTATTGTAAAATCGACCGAAGGAACTGGTGGAATAGAAACTACTTCTTCAATAGTTGATGTACATAAATTTTCAGAAGTTACTGTTAAGCTTACATTGTAATCCAATGGGTCTTCAAATGTAAAACTGGGGTTTTGTTCATTGGTAAATGATCCTCCCAGACTCCAGGCCCATGAGGTTATCGACTGGCCATCTACAGGTACCGAAGTATCTGTGAAATTTACTTCTACTCCTGCACAAATCTTATCTAATTCAAAATTGGATTCAGGAGCAGGTAACACAGTTACATTTTGAGTAAGGGAATCTACGCAACCAAATGTTGAAGTAACTTTCAGCTCCACATCAAAATTACCTGATTGATCAAAAACAAATTGAGTATTTTGATCATTTGCAAAGCCTTGTCCCTCATTAAAATCCCATTCCCAACTGCTCAAATTATCCAGATTGATAGTCGTCAAATCATTAAACTGAGTGTGTAAGTTTTCGCAGGAAAGCTCCGCTTCGAAAGCTACATCGGGAAGAGGATGAATTGTTATAGGCTTACTTTCCGTGGTGATACACCCATCAGAATTTGTCAAGGACAGAGTCACATCAAATGTACCTTCATCTGGATATTGCAATGATGGTTCTTCTAAGTTTGAGATAAAACCATTGCCAAAATCCCAGTTATAGTCCGTGATTGCTCCTGTCGACTGGTTATTAAATTGAACGATCTCACCAAGACACGCATCGTTGAAACTGAAATCAGATACGGCTCCTTCACGAACGTCTAATAAGTTTTTAGCTATCTCAATATTACATCCTGGAATAGAGGCTATAAGTTTAACTTCTTTATCACCGCCTGAAGGAAACTCAAATGTAAAGTTAGTTTCTGTCGATTGTATGATATCATCCACTCTCCATTCATAAGAAATCAGGCCATCGAAGTCTCCTGGCGTCTCGTTAGTGAAAAAAACTTGTTGATTGGTACAGATCACTCCACCAGGCAATGTGAAATCTGGGACGGGCTCATCATAAATAGTTATTGTTTGTTTCATAAAATTTCCACAAGTACCATTGTCAATAGATAGCGTTACTTCGTATTCTCCAACAGCGGCATAAGTATGTGAGGGGTCTTCTAGTACTGAGTTGTTTCCATCACCAAAATCCCACGCATAAGTTAAACCCGTACCATCAGATTCTGAATTGAATTGGATGGGTGAGGTTAGGCAGATGTTTTGAGAATTAAAAAAGATTGAAGGGGCAACTGAAGGTTCTATATTGATGCTTTTGACTAAAAAATCATAATTGCCGTTGCTGTCTTTCACCTTCAACTCAATGTCATAATCTCCTTGTGCACCATAGAAAAATTGAGGATTCTTTTCTAAGGCAAATGTAGATGATACATCACAGGCTGCTTTTAGTACAAATTTCTTCAGCACATCGTCTTTTATGGTGAAAAGACATTTAGTTGAAAGTTGATCAATTAATGAAAATGCGAAACTTTCTGGCAGGGATGGCTGCGAAATGCCGATTGGCTCACTTAAATTTAAGTCTTGAAAATTCCAGATTGATATTGCATTAGATTCAGATCCAATAACGCCATAATAATTATTCCCCTCCCTGAATAGTCTTATTTTTTTTGCCAAACCAATTGAAAGAGTATGATGACTTTCTACAATAGGCATACTTGTGAAATCATTACCGAAGTTAAATCTGGTAATGCTTTCATTACCCTGTGAAGTAACATACACTATCCAATTAGAATTATGATATACCGCTGTGATACCTGTTGGTAAATTCAAATCTGGAAAAGTCCCATAATTATATGTATTTGCCAGCCCTACGGAACCTTCCATGGATCCAGCAAAATCAATCACAGAAATACCTCTTGAATTATAAACTGTCGCCAACAGATAATAGCTGCCATCATCTTCTACCAATGCCAGCCCCCTTGTTCTACCTCCATTGGGAGTGCCAATATTATCAGTTACTGGAGTATTGGTTAAATCAGTACCGAAATTAAGTCTGGTGATTCCGAAATTCACTCCCAGATGGCCAATGAAAGCGATCCAATTTCCATTGAAGTTCTTTTTTATGACAAAGGCCTCCGGGCTTGATAGTGCTCCACTAAGATTTCCCAAATCATCTATTAAAGGTGTATTGGATACAGAGTTCCCGAAATTTAAACGAAACAATTTTGATCTTCCTACTACAAATCCAAACCACTGACCTCCATCTTCAATAAGTTCGATACCTTTTAAAGTATTTGAAGATATATTAGTTACATCACTCGATGTTGCGAGACTTTCAAAATCACCCAAACAGAAATCCCATTCAAATGTATTTGCATTAGTAGAAGTGCTAGTTGCTAAGATGTTGGTCTCCCTGCAAGCAGAATTAGGAATTTCAAAATCTGCCATAGGCTGAGAATACAGTGGTGTTATTCCAGTTAATAAAACTATCAAAATAAAAGACCTAGTAGCTACCATTATATACATTCCCTTGTAAATGACTTTTTAATCTAATAAGTAACACATAAATCTAAATTTCATAAGATAAAGATATTCACTTTTGCTTTGAGTTAGACTTTATGAATTCGACAAGCCTTTGAGCATTATGTTGAGCGTCAAACTCATCCAAAATGACCGAATTGATAAAAAATTCCTCATTCCGTGACTTGAAATTGTCAACCGCTTGTTTAAGAAAACCGGCTATCCCTTCAGAATTATTGTGGCTTAAGCTGTGCCCGTTCAACTTAGATAAAACCCTATCTGTTGTACCACCTTGGGTAGTGATGGCAAGAATAACGCGTCCAGCAATCATATAATCCAGCAACTTGGAAGGTAAGAACATAGCATCATCAACATTGTCAAATTCGTTATCTATCAATAGAAGAACGTTAGATTCACCTTGAAGCCTTTTGGAAGTTTCGAAACCTACAGATCCTATATGATTCACACATTTTTCATGATGAGAATTGAACAACTCTATATTAATCCGGTCTGCCTCACCCACAAAATTAATCTCCAAATTACTTTTTATTCTATCATCCAATAAAGCAAGAGCATTTAAAATTGGTTTTGCACCTCGGTTCCCTACCAACCCACCAGTAAAGGTGATTTTTAATTTTGATCCAAACTTATTTTTTTTTCCCTTGGGGATGTCGATAAGGTCATACACGTTAGGGAAGTACAGAAACTTATTTTTTAAATTAGGATAGCACCTTGAATAGCTTGACACAGTTTCTTCAGACGTAAAAGAAACCCAATCCGCAGATTCAATTAATTCTTTTTCAAAGTACTTGTGCCTTTTTTCATCCTTCCGATTATAGTGAACGAGTGGCGATAATGTCCAAGGGTCACTTAGGTGCAGTAACCATGGTACCTTATAATATTTTTTAGCTCGGTATCCTCCAAAGGCAGAGCTCAATGGATAAGAACGGGAGTATATAAAATTAGGTTGTTGGATTAATCCAAAATTGTTATTAATTTTTTTATGAAATAGGTATTTCGAATCAGGAAAAAAATTAAGAGGATTACCCAGAATGTGATTGATCTTGTTTACATACCTATTTTCAAAAATACTTATATCAAATTTTTTGTAGTATCCTGAATCATAAGGTAATAATTCTGGGTCATAGGGCATGTTTAAGGTAGGTTGCTGTGTGGTAATAACGGTAGTCCTAAGTTCTTTATCTGCCACAAGGTATTTGAAATACTTAGCCGTTTGAAGGCACTCCGGGTCTTTTTTAGGTGGAAAAGCAATACTAATAAATAATAGATCGATCACTTAGATAAGGTTTATGATGCTAAAGACTTGAGTGCTTCCTTAAAAATAGGATTGAGATTTTCAAGTCCCCTGTATTCTATACCAACAGCTCGGCAATGTGCTCTGAGTATATCACGATCAGTTTCAAAATAAGCCATAATCTTATCTATAGATTCTTTAACCTCTGATTTCGAAAAATCTTTAACTACTACACCAACTCCCTTTTCCCTTGCATAAATATAATCTTCGGATACACCCTCTGTAATTAAAAAAGGCAACCCTGCTGTTAAATATTCTCCAACCTTAATGTTGGAAATAAATTTTTTTGAGGGGCCAGGAGGCACTGCTATCACTGCAAAATCAGCAGCGGAATAATAGTGATGGATTTCATTGTAGTCGGAATGTCTGATGGAGTAATCATTTGGGCTAACAGAAGCACTATCAAATATTTCCTTAATTTCCTGATCTGAGTGCGGTGTGACAATTAAGAAGTGAAAATTTTCATCATGCTCATGCAAATATTTGAACATAAAGGCAACCTCTTCTCGGTAGTACAGGTCTCCAAATTTACCAGGATAAAACAATAATTTAGTCTTTTCGTCTATTCCCAAGGCTGCTCTTACCTTGGTGCGACTTGCCATTGAAAACTCAAACTTTGAACTATTGACAACGGAGGGTATCTTAAAAAAGTGAGCTTTTACCTGCCACTCCTCTTTAAGTCTAAAAGCCATAAATTTCGTTCCCGATGAGATGACAGAGGCTTTTTCTGCGGCTTTTCTTTCGAGAAAATGAGAAATTTTATACTGTAGGCTCTCTTTACGCCACATGCCATTGTCAATGGCATATTCACTATGTGGCTCGAATTGGTACAAGTATGTTTTATACCTTAGGATAACCTGAAAAATATAAAGAAAAGAGGCAGCCACAGATGCTAGAGAAACAAAATGCTTGTACCCCTTAAATCGCAATCCAGATACAGCGAAAAACCCTTGGATTACATCCGTCAGTTTGGACTTTACAGATGTTCCAGGACTCCAGTTCAAAGATTTCCATTTAAACCCTTTAGATTTCCAATAATCAACTAACGCTTGCTGATCTTTGGACATAGGAAATTTAGAATTCTCATAACTTATTAGATAAAATTCGTAATCTCCATATTCTATGAGCTCTGTAACGTATAACCAAAAATTAGATTGAATTAAGGGGTCGAATAACCTGTTATAAAGGTAAATACCAATCTTTTTATTTTCCATTCTGCTCTATTATCATTTCCACCTTATCAATCTGTCTGGCATAAGTATTATTCAAAGCAATATTCCTTCTTTCTTTTTGATATTTTATTCTATTTAAAGAATCAATGTTATCCAGTGCTTTGGTAAAGCATTTAGGAAATGTTAAATTTTTATCGCTCATAAGCAACAAGTTGGAATTTTTAAGATGTTCAAATTCTAATGTCTTAGTGGCCACAATTAGTTTCCCCGACCCAAGGTATTCCATTAGCTTATGGGGATTTGAAAGTTGACTCTCATATTCATCCGCCAAATAACAAAGTAATAAAATATCAGCCTTTATGTAATAACTATATAAATGTTCAGCTGGCACTATGCCGATGTAGTGGACATTCTCTTTTTTAAAAATGGTGGATAGCTTTTCACATTTACCCATAAAAACGAAATCCACATTTTGATGGTTAGTGCTAATCAGATCCATTGAAGCCCAGTCCAGATAAATTATATCCAAATTACCAGCATAAAGAACCTTGATTTTATTTTTACCAGGAAGTTTTATTTGACCCTCTCTATTGTTTAAGTCATTGTAACCGTGATTTACAAAAAAACTTTTTTTATTAACTCGTTTAAGCTTTTGCAAAATGGCTCTTGAATTAGCCAGGCAAATATCTGCTGTTTTTGCAGCCTGATCTAGTTGAAAGTTTTGATTTAAATCAACAATATGACTTATGTAAAAAGCTCGCTTTGATAACGCTTCAAAATCAAAAAAAACTGAATTATCGAACGACCAGATTATGTCAAAGTCGACATGGCAAGTAGACTGAATATCCTGTAATTTTTGTCTCATGAGATATTGTCTCAAAAACTTTGGATAAAATCTCATCCCTGCATAAAAACCATCATAATGTACACTATAGACATTGGAATATTCAGTATTGTCATAACGAATTCTACCAGAAGTAGGAGGGTTAAGAAAATAGACTCTATTATTCCGGTCTGCTAAATAAATGGCATAATGATGTTTTGAAACTTTAAGATGAGACCAGGGTTCCGGTGAGATTAATAATATGTTTTTATCATTGAGTTTCAACTTTATTTTATCTCGTCTAATTTGCCCAAAGACAAGTGTCCTTTAAATAAATGCTTGTTTTCCATTATTTTTTCAATATTCCAATTCCACCACTCTATCTCTAGTAGTCTATCAATGATCTCTCTTTCAAATCTATATTTTATATGTTTGGCTGGGTTACCTGCTGATATCGAGTATGCCTCAATGTCTTTAGTAACAACTGAATTAGCTGCAATAATGGCTCCATTGCCAATACTGACTCCCGATAGAATACTTACTCCTGACCCAATCCAAACATCAGACCCCACTATTATGGGGCCTTTAGTATCTGCCTCATTATCTGCCTCATTGAAAACATTCTTGTACATATAATAAGTAGTTAATTTTCGATAATCATGACCTTCCTGATAAAAAGATGTAAACCTTGCAATACTGCAAAAAGATCCTATACTTACTTTACCATAAACACCAATTCCAGGTCCCCATAAGGTGGTATTTCGACCGATGGTTAAGTTGCCCATGAGCTCAACTTCACGTATAATGCAGGAATTTTTGGTTTTAAGAATTCCATGCAAGCGTGACCCACTAATCGTAGTGCCAGTTCCAATATGGATTTCTGCCGATCCCTCATTTAATCCAAGTAAAAAAGACTTTAATTTGGATATAGCAGATTTTATCAATCGCTTAATCATGCTACTATTTTCTTTATAATATTTCTAATTGTAGAAGTATCAAATTCTATCGACTCAGTGTCCAAATCACTTTTACTCAAACTATCCTCAATAGCAGTTCTAAGCTCAGAGTTATCGAAAAGTCCACCCGTAACGTTCTTCAAATGTCCGTAACGATTTTGTCCTTCTTCGGATATGACTATGCTTGGTTTACCATACTGTGAGGCTTCAATAACTACACTCGACCATGAAGTTATGTGTAAATCACACTGGTACAATAGCAATGGTAGTGGTAACTCGGAAGCATATTTCAGGTTAGCTCTAGTAATTCCCTGAGACATCAATTCGCTATCGATTCGATCTATATCGTTCATTTGCCTGGGGTGCAAACGTATATACCAATCATAGCTATCTTGGGTTTGTAGAATTACAAGCCTAAGCTGTTCCGTCAAAACATCAGCCTCTGGTAACAATGTGTATAGTATAACAGGGTTTTGATTTTTGATTTTTATTGCATGGAAATCAGGATACTTATCCAGTATCCAACGCTCAGACTGCCAAATGCTTTGCCAAGGATTACCTGTAAGAATAGGTTGTACAGAAGGCAAATCTTTTGACCAACTTTTTATTTGATCATATGAGTCCGTATCCCATGTAGCAAAATAATTAGGTAGAGTATTTAAACCATCTCTCGGCACATTAAAAAATATATAAGGTGGATAGTCTTTCTGGTTTCCATGTTGGATTTCTATTACTGGTACATTGTATAGACGAGCTGCACAAATCATTGCAAAGTTTTGTGGTATATAATAACAACAAGTGAATACAAGCTTAGGTCTATAGTACTTAAATACACACTTCCAAAAAGATAAATGCTGATCGATAATTATGCATAGATTTTTAATTTCCTCTTCTGACAATTGTCCTTCAAAATTAGCAATTGGTTTTTCCTCAAAATAGTTTTTCAAACTGTCGTAGCCATTTAGCTCCAGTAGATCGTTCTTGAACGTGCTTCTAGAAGAAAATAATTTTATCAGCATTGGCACGTGAACAGTATTAAAAAAAGTTTTTAAGCTAAAATTTTCTTTTCGGTAGCTATGAACAAAATTAAAATCTGCGCCTTTATGAAATGGTTTTAAATCTTTTTTAAAGCCCTCAAAATATTTATTTACTGAAATACCATTCATTCTAAACATGTGTTCGTCAAAGTTTAGAAACATCATTTTGGGCTTGATGAGTAATATCCTGGCAATACTCAACAGGCTTGACATAATAACGCCTGAGTTAAGTAGAATTCGCACAAAAAAAGGAATCTTGTTCTTGATTGGCACCACATTTTTTGGTAGGAATCCTGTCTTTAAAACTGGCCATAAATGAATGTTCTTATACTTCCAGTTATATACTGGTAATTTTCCTTCCAATTCATTCAATATCTCAGATAGATGTTTAGAAAGCACTAGTTGGGATAGATTAAGTTCTTAATCTCTACATAAAGGTTTTCAAAGGCGTTTTTCGAAAACTGAATATATTCTTGGATTCTCATTTTTTCTTCCTTGGTATAGTCGGGAATGGTGGCTGTTACTTTTCCATGAATATCAAGCATCACTCTTTTATCATCAAGTCCAATGTCTTTCAACAGACCTTCGACTTTATGGGAATTTGAAACTACCGTTAGAAATTTATTTCTCTGCTGAATCGCAAAGCAAAGCGCATGGAATCTTGCTGTGATAATTCCATTAGCTTTTGAAACCTCGTCAATATAAGCCTTAGTGTTTTCAATTGTATGCTTTTTGTATAAAGTATTATTTAATTTATATTCTTTGTAAAACGTCTTTGGGCGTGTAACAAGTAGTTTCAAGGTCATTTTCGATGGAAATTTGATAAATCTTGTCGAATAGTGTGACCATAACTTGTCATTCGGATTTTTGCTAAGTATAGGTCTAAATTTAAAGCCTTCATTACTATCGGCAAAATTGAATAAACTCAGTGATAAACTTTGAAAAACGCTGTCTGTCACAAGACAGTGTTTTCTATCAGCTTTAATTGGCGCATAATTTTCAACATCGTAAAATGTAAAATCCGGAACCAACATTGCTTTTATACCAAGTTTATTTAATTCAGCTAAACTTAATGACTCTCTGACTGTAATCAGATCGGCCTGTGCCAGATATTCCTTAAATTCAACAGGATTCGACTGATAGGTCATATTCAGAAGTAAAACAAGCTTGCCATATTTTTTTGCTTCCACTACTGCTTCCAGCAGGATGCGACCCCTTGTAGAGTTGTGATGTATAGTTCCTTCCGCATTAATAATTAAGATATCGGCTTCATCGAGCTTCTCATTGAATGTTGAGTTATTCTTCCAAGTATTACCAACCGCATGTTTATAAATAATTGCAACACCCAAGGAGTTGAAAAAAATTGAGATATTGTCAACTACCTTATGGCAACCGTGATGATGGTTAACAGAAGTGTCATTCAAAAGTATAGCTGAAGTCTTCATAAAAAAAGATACTTAGTCAGGAGGGTTATTATTATACTTAACGAAACCAGCGCAATGTGTCGTACGACTCTAACTTCCACTAACCGAAAGGAAGATACAATCTGCATCCAACCAAATACGTACCTAACTAATCCATATCCTGCAATAATCAAAAGAGCATCTTTAAGAAAGATCCCGGGTAAAGTAAAAACCAATATGAATATCAACTGGAAAGAATTGATCAACAACGCTTTTTTTTCTTTCTCATAAACCTGAAATAATGGCATCGCAAAGACTTGATACATTTGAACAATAGAATAAGCGGCAATAATTGAGGCCATTCTTCCTGCTTCCAGCCAGTTTGATCCAAAAATCACTGAAAATAAATCATCTGAAAAAAGTATGAGAATAACAAAGCATGGAAGTAAGAGAAGTGTAATCAGGGTAACACCCTTTCGAATAAACTGTCGAATTTCCTCCTTATTTGACTTTGAATCACTGGTTTTTTTTAAGATCACTGAACTCATGGTATTCGCTATGAGAATAATTGGCAATCCTATAATACTCATGCTCAGGCTAAAATTACCCAAGATACTTGCACCAAAATAAAAGGATAGAATAAATATTGGGGCTTGGTTCACAAGCATACTGATATACTTATCAGGCAAAATGTACTTAGGATATGATTTCCACTGAAATAGAACCCTAATCGATTCTTTCTTTGATAATAGTCTTATTAATGATTTCCATTCCTTGATAATATTATATCTAATGTTCAGGAAAATGGAAAGTACTTTGCCCGATAATTCACCCAAAACCAGTCCAAACACGGGTGCATAGAAATAGCCTAGTAAAAGGCTAACCAGTTTATTCATTATTTGATGGCTTACCCATACCTTTGAAATAAATAAAAACTTAGCTCTTCGAACATTCCATTTGGAAAAGAGCTGCGCATTTGCATATATAAAGCCTCCAACTACTGTAAGTGTTATGAAGTAAGGTGCTCTGAGAAATTCATACAGCGAGTAACTATTATCGAGAAAATAAGTTAGTGATACTAAGCCAAGTAATAGAAGAGAGGTAAATATGAGGGATAGGAGAACGCATGATAGTAAAAGGTTATAAAATTCCCTTTCTTTTTTAATAATGACCAGTGCATTATCATAAGAAAGACTACTCACCATACTAAAATTTAGAATAATGGCATTTATAAGTGAAAAGTACCCGTACGACTCAGGGTTGTATAACCTTGTTAGAATAGGCGTTAGGAGAACGGCCATAATGGTTGTAAAAACCCTCGAAGAGAATAAATAACTGGAGTTTCGTAAAAACGAACCCTCTTGGTTAAAGCTTCGGTATATATCCTTTAAGGAAAATCCCATATTATAATTGCAAGGTATTGAAACTGGATTTAGGTACTACTAAAAATGATGATAATGGGTTCTATCTAGGAATATATGTTTACTTGTCAATTATGCGATCCTGTCCTATCTAAATAAACAGTAAAGTTTATCTAATTTTGATTTTACAACTAGTATTAAATTACAAATATGAAAAAAATACTTATAACAGGTGGTGCAGGGTTCATAGGTAGCAGTCTGGCCGAAGGCTTACTGAAAAAACCAGAATATTCCATAGTCTTGGTTGACAATCTCATCACTGGTAACAAAAGCAATATTCCAGATCATCAGAATTGCAAGTTTATCAAATGTGATGTTAATGACTATCAGGACATTGCACCAATAATGACTTCATTCTCTTTCGACTATGTTTTTCACTACGCAGCACTTGTTGGAGTAAAAAGGACATTAGACAACCCCGTGAAAGTGTTAGATGATATTAATGGGATAAATAATCTTTTGAGTCTTTCAAAAAATACTGGCGTTGAGCGATTTTTCTTTTCATCTTCATCCGAAGTGTATGGCGAGCCCGTTGAATTGCCGCAAAATGAATTAACAACACCTTTGAATTCTAGATTGCCATATGCGATTGTTAAAAATGTAGGTGAAGCCTATTGCCGCTCTTACCACAAAGAATATGGCTTGGATTATACTATATTACGATTTTTCAATACTTATGGAGAAAAACAAAGTAAAGACTTTGTGATATCAAAATTCATTGACCAAGCGGTTAGGAATAAGGATATAACTATTTTTGGAGACGGGAGCCAAACACGTACTTTTTGCTATATTAATGACAATATTGAAGCTACCATCAATGCTTTGGAAAAACACCTTTTTATAAATGATGTATTAAACATGGGTAATGATGTAATAGTAACCATAAAAGAACTTGCTCAAGTTATAATTCAAATCACAAAATCTAAATCAGAGATTGTTCATCTGCCTCCGTTGGAAGAAGGTGACATGACCAGACGTATGCCCGACAATACAAAAATGAAATCACTGTTAGATAGAAAACTATCCGATTTGGAAAGTGGTCTAAGTAAGGTTTTATCGGTTATGCCTCCAAACTATTAGTGACTTATCTTGGACTTAACGCTCTCTATAAAATAATATACGACATTGAATAGTAAGAAATAGCATAGAATTAAGAGTGGCAAATTACTGTTATTTAACAATGCTATAATCACGTGAATAGGGATTAAAAGTAGATAATAGGCAAGCTTGAAAGATGGTGTCTTCCTTTCAGTGAAATTCAGTAAATTTTTACTATCCATATAGGTGAGCATTCTGAAAATACAATAGTTAAGGATTATAGGTAATAAAATATTTTTAAAATTATCTTCTGATAAAAACATAAATATTGGAGCGAAGAACCTATAGAAACTGAGATTTAAAAATGTGACTGTTTTAACGGCAGGAATGGTTATGGTATTATGAGCCAGGAATGAAATGATTAATGTTATGTAAAAAGTATACCAAATTAAATCGAAGTGGAAACCAAGTATATAAGTACAAAGGCTAAAAACCAATAACCTAAAAAAAATGAAACTAACAACTTCATAGCTCGCAAAATCCTCATTTATTCTAGGTCTGGGGTTCTTTTCAAACTTGGTAGAGTAAAAATCGTTAATGAAGTATCCAATTTCATATATTGAAATAAAGGCCAAATAGCTTAGAAGCAAGCCTTTAGCTAGTCCCGCAGTGGAATAGGTCTCTAGATAAACCAAGATCAAAAACGCTGGAATCCATTCATAATAAGAATGAAAGATCAGATTCTTAAAAGAATTTAGTCTAGATTTTAAAAAATAGAAAAATGGAATAAAGATAATTAGCTTTCCCATGACATGATAAATGTTGCGTCTAAATCACCCCAAGCTAATTTTGACTTACTATTTTTTAGAACAACCAACCTTTCATCAGCTAATTCCAATAGTCTTCTGTCAGAATAATTATCAGTAATTACTGTTACATGATTATTTTGAAGATAATTTTTTACAAAACTTTCTTTTCTTCCTATCAAATCTTTAGATAAGAAACCCGCAACCTTTCCGTGTTTATATGCTAAATGAGATGATAAATATTTTACCCCTAAGTGATCCGCAATGACCTGCACTACAGGGTCAATGCTACCCGAAACTAATAAAACTTCATTTAAAGTTTCGGATTTTACTTGGTGTAGCAAATCCTGTACTTTCTTTATCCTGAGTTCTGTCAATACTTCTTTATAAAACAGTTCAGCAGTGTTAACCAACTCGACTCGGGTGGTATTCCTTAGCATAAAAACAACTAACCTTCTGTGAAGATCCAATCGAGTAATTTTATTTGTAGCAACCAAAAACCAAAATAAGGGAGACCATTTTTTTACTATGAGGTTATAACTCCAAATACGAAAATAACTTTTATTTTTTTTCAAGTGAAAATGAATAAAGTCAAAAGTAGTGTTGGAATCAAAAAGTGTATTACACACATCAAAAAGATATATTCTTTTCGGACTAGCTAGCACTGACTTGCTTGATGGTTTTGTCTTCATTTAGATTGTGAAAATATAAAATAACCAAGCACACTACATAAAATGGCAGAAGTGGAAACTTATAGCGCATCAAGGTACCGAAATTGAATGTAGATATCCCCACAGCAAATGCAAAAACAATAGAATAGGTAAAACAAAACATTAAGATAGGATCAAAAACTCGTCTAAATACACCGATAATCCGATATTTATATAATACTAACAAGGTAGCCAATAGAATAGCTAGCGATTCCAATGCAGACAAAAGCATCAAAGGATTTCTAACTTCCCACAAATAAGGTCTGAATAGTGAAACATTGATAGCCTCAGGCATTAACCTAATCATACTAGCAAATGTACCATCCAACTCACCCAACTCATAACCCGACCCGATACCATCTCGTGCACCCCATCCATATCTTATATCATATGCCGTGATTTTCGCAGTCATAGCTAAATTTTGAATAGCATATTTATCGTCACTAGCACCTACCATATTGATAGCTAAAAAAGCCAGTACACAACTTAGTACAATACTGGAAGGAACAATAAGAAGCCTCAAAACCGTTGATCTTATAGATGTGATTTTCTCTGCATTGAACCATATCAAGATTGCTGGTAGTAGACAAAGCAATATGTATTTCTTAACTATAAAAATAGTAGTCATCGTTAATGCGAGAATAAATATGTTCAAAATCAAATTCCCTCTCCCTTGGAATAATCTGTCGAATACATAAACCACCCAACATAAAGAAGAATAAGTCAATGTATCCTTAAAAATTCCTGACCCCCAAAAAAAAACAGATGGAATAAAAAAAATAGCTATCGCCAAATACTTATGCAGATTATTAAACCTACCATAAAATACACTAAATAGGGCCCAGCTACCAGAAAAACTGGTTACAGCAAATAATACAGCTGTTGAGGAATAACTACTAAATGTAAAAAGATCAAATAAAGCAGTAACCCTAACAACAAAATAAGAGCTGATATCACCGTAATACAAAATTCTAGAAGAGTACAAATAAGATGCATGATCAAAAGAATGATTTGCAAAAATCAGTTTAAGCCCCGTGAGAGGAGCCTCAATAAATGCGTCCCATATTACTCTGCTGCCAAGTGTATGATAATTGAACGTATCACCACCGTCATAATAGAATTGATAAACAAACCCCACAGCCAATGCTCCTACAATTTTTACTGTTAAGGCTGGAATAAAGTACATTTTTGTATTTGTATCTGTAAGTTTCGACCGAAACCAATATGCCAGAGTATATACCAGGAAAAGAATTAGTGGTGTTACTATAAAATCTCTAAGCTCCAATTTTGAATATCTTATTTAAAATGGAAACGATTCTTTTAGCGCTTTTACCATCCCCATATGGGTTCTTGCTGAATTTCATTTGATTGTAAACACTTTCATCTTCCATTAAGGTATCGAATGCTGAAACAATTCGCTCTTGACTATTCCCAACCAGCGTTGAACAATTGCTGTTTACCCCTTCGGGTCTCTCCGTTTTATCTCTTAGTATTAAAACTGGCTTATTAAGAGAAGGTGCCTCTTCTTGAATACCTCCAGAATCGGAAAGTATTAAATACGAATTATCCATAACAAATATTAATTCATCATATGGAAGAGGTTCAATTAATTTGATGTTTGAAATTTTCTGCAGTGTGTCATTAACAGTACCTTGAACTTCAGGGCTACGATGAACAGGGAATATAAAATTATAATCCTCATAAGATTTAGCAAGAGCTAATAGCGAATTACAAATGTTTAGTAAGCCCTCTCCTTGATTTTCTCTTCGGTGTGAGGTGACTAGAATATTCTTATTTCCACTATTAAGTATATCATCAAATTTTATCCTATATCGTTCAATATTATTTTCGATTAGTCTAATGGTAATAAACAAACTATCAATAACTGTATTTCCCACTACATAAACTTTTGATGAGACAATATTCTCACTTAGAAGATTATTTTTTGCTATTTCCGTAGGCGCAAAATGCAAATCAGTAACGCAAGATAACATGTGTCTTAAACCTTCTTCTGGGAATGGAGCATACTTATCATTAGTTCTTAGACCAGCTTCAAGATGAACTATCTTTATCTTTTTAAAATAAGCAACCATTCCTCCAAAAAAACATGAAGCCGTATCACCTTGAACAAGTACTAAATAAGGTTTTACTTCCTTATAAATTTTCTCCAAAGAACTGATAAGTATTGTTGACATGGATGATAGAGATTGTCCACTTCTCATGATATCTAGGTCATAGTCAGGTTTAACATTAAAAAATTTAAGAACCTGATCTAGCATTTCTTTATGCTGCCCTGTATTGATTAATACAACACGTATACTCTTGTTCATTTTCAATAAACGATAAACAGGAATGAGCTTGATAGCCTCTGGTCTGGTTCCAAGAATAACAGCAATGTTCTTTTTATTCATAAATCAGATATCTTTTAGCGCTTCCCTAGCCCTCCTATGAGCTCTGGAATTTCTCTTGGCAAGTTTTTTAACCAAATTAAAATAGTCTTTCGCCTTTCTTCTATCACCTTCCTTAGCATGTATTTTACCTAACGCAAGCAATGAGTAATGGTAATAACCTGATTCCAGAGCATTTATTGATTCTGAAAAATCTACAGCTCTTTGATAATAGCTTTTAGATACATCATTATTATGTCGTGATTCATGAATCTGACCAAGGAAGAAAGCGGCATATCGACCACTGGTAGCCTCGTAACCAATCATTCCACTATCAATTTTAGCCAGAATAGATTCTGCAACTGGCCTAGCACTCTGATATTTACCACTACTATATAATAAACGAGCATAGTATCGATGAAAATAGGGATTATCAGGAAACGTCTCATGAAGATATTTACTTAATTGTAGGGCCTTTTTTGGTTGCCCTTCATATCCTCCAAGAATTCTCATCAAAAAGACCATTGCCTCCGTCCTGGTATAAAAGGCATTATATGATACTTCTTTTAATTGTTCGATGCCAAGCTGTTTGTCTCCCTTAGGAAAAAAAGCCAATATTGGTTTTAGTAAGGGGTAATTTTGCGGCACCCAAACTGAAAAATAATTGTAAAGACCGTCACCAAATAAAAGTTCAGGACTCAACTCATGCATACCTTCACTCTCTTGCATATATTTTAATGCATTTTTGCCAGCCATTGCTGACTTTCTCCAGTTTTTTCGCTCTTCACTTGAATGTAGTCTACCTATAAAACCGTAAGCAGCCGCTAAAAAAAAAGAAGCCTCTACCTCATGCTTAGGAATTTCATACAACCTTTCCGAAATATTAATAACCGTATCCATATACGCCATGAACTTTTCATCATGAGCTCTATCATCGATGTTAGGCATGATTTTCCACCATTCACTAAGACCTAACAAAAAGTAGGGTAAAGGGTGCCAACCATACTTTTGCTTTAGCCATCTAAACTGTCTTTCGGCCTCTTCAAATTTGAAATTATACATGTCATTCATTGACTGGTTAATTTCAATCTGAAGCTGCATATCAGCAATAAGGATGATATGATCATCAACATTGATACTATCTTCAGTGGTTTTAGAAAATACTTGAGTAGCCAATAGGCCTGTAAGTAAGTATGTGAGCATCAATTTCATCAATCACAAATTTATCAATTAATAACCTTAATTAGCTATTCAAAATTCATTCCAACCAATGAGCACATTCTTTATATTATTTAATTGTTGCTTTATTTAAATTTCACTTATGAAAAATGAATCGAAAGGGATTTACGATATCAACACAACTGGTTTCTTCATATTATTATGTATTGCCACATTGGTTTTACTTATTGTCAAGAAGACCTTTATTGAGAATACAACAATGGCCTTTGAAATTCTTGATGAAAGAGGCGAAATGGGTATTTTTCATGCCATCAGCGCCCTTCAATATTTAACAATCCCAATTGTCTATTTGTGGAAGTTCACCATAATCGCTTTCATACTTTGGGTAGGTGCATTTATGTTTGGTTACAAAATCACCTATGGTCAAACTTGGAAAGTAGTTTTGCTATCTGAGTCAATTTTTCTAATCCCTGAAGTCTTAAAAATAGTCTGGTTTTTATTCATAGAAACAAACCCAAACTATTTTGATATACGTGAATTCTACCCGCTGTCACTAATTAACATTGTTGACACAGCTGCTCTTTCAGATCAGTATTTTTACCCGTTGAAGGCACTAAATATATTTGAGATTGCTTACTGGTTCATATTGGCTGAAGGGATGAATGTAATGGCCCATAAAAAGAAGAATATAGCTTACAGTATTGTTTTTAGCTCTTATACTCTTTTCTTTTTTCTGTGGTTAGGTTTCTATATTCTGATTTATAAATGAAGTTGCAATAATTATCCGATACAATAGTTATTTGGGTTAATTGTCCATTGTTCGTTAATTTCGTCCATCAATTTTTAATGCTATTCCATGAACTTTAATAAACTCAATAATATAGGCGGCTGGGCAGTTTTTGCCATAAGTACATTAGTCTATCTCATTACAGCTGAACAAACAGCTAGCTACTGGGATTGTGGGGAGTTTATTGCCGTATCATATAAGCTAATGGTACCTCACCCTCCAGGAGCACCATTCTTCCTTTTGTTGGGCAGAATTTTTTCTTTCCTGGCTTTTGGTGATGTAACTCAGGTAGCCTATTGGATCAACATGATAAGCGTATTATCATCCTCTTTCACCATACTTTTCTTGTTCTGGACTATTTCGATGTTGTCTAGAAAATTATTAAAAATTACTTCGATAGAAGATATTAAAATAGATCAAAGCATTTTGATCTTGGGCGCATCACTGGTAGGTTCGTTGGCTTATACTTTTTCAGATTCCTTTTGGTTCTCAGCAGTTGAAGCAGAGGTTTATGCATTGTCATCATTCTTTACCGCATTTGTTGTTTGGGCAATTCTTAAATGGGAACTAATAGAAGACGAAAGTCGTGCCAATCGTTGGCTGATTTTGATTGCCTACATGATGGGCCTTTCAATAGGTGTTCATTTACTTAACCTGGTGACTATTCCTGCTTTGGGCCTCATCTATTATTTCAAAAAATACAAGGAGCCCACTACATGGGGAGTTATCTCAGCACTAGCAATAAGCGGCTTCATAGTCATTCTTATCAATAACATTATTATTCCTACTTTACCCTCCATTGCAGGATCATTTGAGATATTTTTTGTGAATACGCTTGGAATGCCTTTTGGATCAGGGGCTATTTTTGTAGCGTTATTGATTATCGGAAGTTTAATCTGGGGGATTATTTATTCCAATACGCATCAAAAAGTTATTCTCAACACCTCATTACTTGGACTAGCATTTGTTCTTATAGGGTATTCATCATATGCATTGGTTGTCATACGATCAAACTACAATACTCCTATCAATCAGAATGATCCTTCTGATGTGATGTCCTTCGTGAAATACCTTAAACGTGAGCAGTATGGCAGTAGGCCTCTGCTTCACGGTCAATATTTTACTGCCAAAGTAATCGGAACTAAAGAAGGAGAGAAGGTATATGTAAAAGGAAAAGACAAGTATGAAGTTGCTGAAAGAAGACTGAGTTATGAGTATGATCCTTCTCATACAACCATACTTCCTAGAATGTATAGTAATTCAGGGCCACATGTTAAGCGTTATCGCGAAATAACAGGTTTGCGCGAGGGTGAAAAGCCTTCTTTCGTTGATAACATGACATTTATGTTCAAGCACCAAATGGGCTGGATGTATATGCGTTATTTCCTCTGGAATTTTGCAGGTCGTGAAGGTGATTGGCAAGATGCTAGTTGGCTAAGTATTGCTGATTCATTCGAAAAAGTACCCGATCAGATTGCCGAAAACCATGGGAGAAATAATTTTTTTATGATTCCATTGATTCTTGGAATAATCGGCATGTTCTTTCAATATACTAAAAGTAAGCGTGAGTTTGCCGTTGTTGCTATGCTATTTTTCTTAACAGGCTTGGCGCTTATATTATATCTTAATTCACCACCAATAGAGCCTCGTGAAAGAGATTACATTTATGTTGGCTCCTATTACGCCTTTGCCATATGGATTGGGTTTGCTGTCTTAGGTTTTGGAGAAATTATAGCAAGATTCGGTTCAAAAAAATTAGCGGCTATTGTTTCAACTATCTTATGTCTAGTTGCTCCAGCAATAATGGCCCAGCAAGGTTGGGATGATCATGACCGAAGTAATCGTTACTTCTCTGTTGACTCAGCGAAAAATTTTCTGGCATCAGTGGCACCAAATGCAATTCTGTATACCGGTGGTGATAATGACACCTTCCCACTTTGGTATTCCCAGGATGTAGAAGGTTTCCGAACTGATGTCAGAGTTGTAGTATTGAGCTATTATAATACAGATTGGTATATCGGTCAAATGATGAGACAGGCTTATGAATCAGAACCATTCCCGTTTACACTAACTGAAGAAAATTATAAACAAGGTGGACCAAACGATTATTTGCCATATGAAGATTTGGGAGTAAATGTCTTAGATGTAAATCAGTTCTTAGGTTTACTAAAAAGAAATGATAAAAGACTCAAATTATACCCATCAGCTAACGTAGTGCCTAGTAGAACTTTCTCAATTCCTATCGATAAAGATAAAGTACGAAGCTTAGGAATTATTCCTGAAGGTATGGATAGTCTAATTGTCGACAATATGGTCTTCAGCCTTAAGAGAGGCAAGAATGCATTGGAAAAGAAGGACCTAGCAATACTAGATAATATTGCAAGTGCCAATTGGGAGCGGCCGATTTACGTTAATAACACGTCAATGCAACAAATTAATTTTGATCTGTCTCCATGGGCAATACAAGAAGGTAATGCGTATAGAATATTACCTGTCAAAAACCCAAATCCAGAAGATAGTTATGTTAATGTTGATTTGATGTATGAAAATATGATGACCAACTTTCACTACAGAGAATTGGATAATCCAAGTGTGTATTATACTGAGGATTACAGGAATTTTGTCCTCAATCACAGAAGTAGTTTTAACACGCTAACAGAAGCATTACTTGACAAAGGTGATAAGGAAAGGGCAAGAAGGGCTCTGCTTTTTAATTTGGATACTATGCCTGATGAAGCAATACCATTTGATTATACCACTGCTCGTTCGGTATCTTATCTTTTCAGGGTAAATGAAAATGAACGAGCCAAAGAAATAGCTGTTATACTAGGAGATCGTGCAATTGAAATGTTGGACTATTTGATGTCAGCTAATGATACTGCAATGGGGTATGAAATGCAGGTTAACTTAGTAGTACTTGACCTGCTCCAACGAACGCTTTATAGAAATGGTGAAGATGAGTTGGCTAAGAAGTATGAGGATGCGTATACTACTGCAGTTGGCGGCTTGAATCTAAACAGAAACAATTTCTGATAGCTTTTGGACAAGGTGATTCTTCTCTGCCTCATTTTGAGTAAGAAAAATTGCCTTCTCATAACTTTCTGTAGCTCGTTTTGAGTCTCCAACTTCTTCATATAAGAAGCCTTCTATCGCATAAAGTAAATAGTTCTCTTTAGAATCTGCTTTTACTTCTTCCAGGCATATTAAAGCATTATCGGCACCCTCTACTTTTGCCAAGGCTACTAAGCGATTGAGAGCCGTAATATTATTCGGTCTTTTTTCCAAAAGTGCATCATAAAGGGTGAGGATTAGTTTCCAATTAGTTTCCTCAAATGATGGCGCCATAGCATGACACGCGGCAATTCTAGCCTCTAGAAAATAAGCAGACTCCTCTCCAAACCTGGTAGATTTATACAGATGGTAACCTCCTTGCTCTATGAGTTCTTTATTCCATTTAGACCGGTCTTGTTGATCAAGCGTTTGTAAATTTCCGTCAGCATCGGTACGTGTATTAAAACGTGATGCATGGAAACACATAAGAGCCAAAATAGCATTTACATTTGGGTGATTTAGAAGTGGGTGATCAGCTAGTATTTTAGTCAAACGCATAGCCTCATAGCACAAATCTTGCTTAACCAATTCATCCGATGAACTGGAACTATATCCTTCATTGAACATTAAGTAAATGATTTTCAACACTATATCAAGTCTTTGACTGAGTTGGCGTCCAATAGGAATTTCAAGTTTAACTTGACTCTTTTTCAATTTTGTTTTTGCTCTGGTATAGGCCTTAGCGATAGCATCCTCTGATTTCATAAGAGCCCGGGCTATTTCTCTGTTCCCAAAACCACTTAGTATCTTAAGTACCAAAATAATTTGACTTTCGCCCATTATTGAAGGGTGACAACAAGCGAACATCATATTCAGATAGTCATCATGAAGTTGTGTATCCAAGGTCACCTCATTGACTTCGGAGCTTCTGGCTGAAAAATTAGAAATAGTCTCTTTTTTTGCGGTCAGCACCTGGCTCCTGCGTACAGTATCTAACACTTTATTTTGTGCAACTTTTAAAAGCCATGCCGATGGATTATCAGGTACGCCTTTAAACGGCCAGACCTTCATAGCTTTAAGTAAGGCCTCCTGAACACAATCCTCAACAAGTTCAAGGTTTTCTTTTCCAAACTTACCTACGAGATAGGTAATTACTTTAGACGATTCATATCTAAAAAAATGATCAACTATTTCGGTAGTGCGAGTTGGATTACTCATGAAACCAAATTAATAAAAAAAGAGGGTGCTTGAAATTAAGCACCCTCAACAATCAATATCGTAAGCAATTACATTTCTAAAATTTCGCGTACTTCGGTAGTACCACCATGCTCAAATATTGGGCATCCTTTTGAGATTTCAACTGCACCTTCAATAGTCTCAGCTTTCACAATTAAAAACCCTCCAACAACTTCCTTACCTTCGGCAAATGGGCCGTCTGTCACAATTTCGCCCGCCTTTTCAACAACCTTTCCGTCAGTCTGTAAAGGTTGACCTGCTTTTAATACCCCGTCTTGTGCCAGTTGATGCATCCATTGACCCCATTTAGCCATATGTTGTTGTGCTTCTTCAGGCGATTGCTCTGCTCTTCTGGCATCGCCTCCTCTAAATAAATACATGAATTCTTTCATAATTTTATATGGTTTAATTTGATTTAATTGATTCTACATAGTTTTTCAATGGTTTGAGGTAATAATCATCCCAGCCATTATCTATTGATTCGATGGAACTCTCAGGAATATTATCATGAATTAGATCCAGAATGGTAAAAGTCCCTTCTTCTTTTATCAAGAAAGTGACATCAGAATAATTACTCCAGGATTCTTCCTTCCATTTCTGAACAAT
Source organism: uncultured Fulvivirga sp. (assembly GCA_947500555.1). Classification (GTDB taxonomy): domain Bacteria; phylum Bacteroidota; class Bacteroidia; order Cytophagales; family Cyclobacteriaceae; genus Fulvivirga. The sequence continues at coordinate 373,642 of CANMSE010000001.1, forward strand.
CTTTTTCGGACTTACAACTACATTTATTCCATGAATAGCTCCTTCCCATAAAGAAAATTGCTGATTCGATATAGCAGTCATAACTGCTTTGTTGCCGGTCCATTGCTCAACACTTTTTTGATTTGTCAATGCTGTAAATACCGAAGTGGCATCTGCATTTATTTTATATGACTTAGTGACCATTTTTTCCTTTATGACGAATAGGTCTCATCAAAAAGGACAAGCTAAAATTTATTTTTTCTTTCTATTGGCAAGGTATACTCCAAGGATGATAGCTACCATTCCTATGTAGTGTCCAGAATACAAAAACTCTCCATCCAATAGTCCCCAAATAACCGCCACAATGGGGATAATGTATGTTACAGAACTGGTAAAAACGGGGCTTGTAATCTTAACCAACTTATTGAAGAGGATTAGGGCAATAGCTGTACCAACTACTCCCAATAAAATTACAGCTCCGGCAGCTTCAAGGCCTCCATCTACTTCATAGAGTTTATACAAAAAATCAGTTTTTATAAATAGATAGGCAGCAGCCATAGGACCAACAAGGGCTAAAGACAAGCTTGTTATTGTTTTTGCATTAAGATCAGGAATCCTAAATTTTATTAAATTCAAATTAGCTCCATAAAATATGGTAGCTAAAACCACATAAAATGCGTAATAATTAAGTGAAGAAATATCACCTCCAGATCCAGCCATAATTAATATTATGGTACCTACGAACCCGATTATAAGCCCAAAGATTGTTTGATTAGTAAACTTTTGAGAAAAGAAAATTGCTCCAATCAACATTGTGAAAAGTGGGGTAAGTGCATTTAAAATGCCAGCAACTGAACTCGGAATTTCCGTTTGTGCCGTTGCAAATAGAAACGAGGGCAGCAAGCTCCCAAAAAAACCAACCGCCAGTAAGAACTTCCAGTGCTTTTTCTCAGTACTTCTTATACCTTTTACAGCAAGCGGAAGCAGAAAAACTGAAGCGGCAACGATTCTTAAGGCCCCAACTTCTCCAGCACTAAAAACGTCCAGCCCCCGCTTGATTAAAATGAAAGAACTACCCCATATAAGAGATAAAATAGCCAAGAGCACAATGGCTATTGCATTAACATTTTTTGTCATAAAAATTCAGAATAGATCAACGCTAAGCGATAGCGTAAACATCTTGAAATTTTTCTTGAATCTCAGCCAACAAGTCCACTATTTCTGCATGAGTCTCCAGGTTGACTAATTGAGTTCGGTAAGGTTTGAAATTATAAAACCCACGGAAGTAGTTGGTGTAATGTCTTCTCATTTCGAAGATGCCCTGGCGCTCACCTTTCCATTCCACAGAAAAGTCTAGGTGTTTTCGGGTAATATCTATTCTGTCTTCTAATGACGGACTTGGTAATTTCTCACCTGTAGCCAGATAATGTTTTATTTCATTGAATATCCATGGATAACCGATGGCAGCCCTTCCTATCATTATACCATCAACTTCATATTTCTCTTTGTATTCCAACGCCTTTTCAGGAGAATCAATATCACCATTACCAAATATAGGAATGTGTATATCCGGGTGATTTTTTACTTCAGCTATCTTAGTCCAATCAGCCACTCCTTTATACATCTGCTGGCGTGTCCGTCCGTGAATGGATAGTGCTTGAATGCCAACATCCTGCAGTCGCTTGGCTACTTCCACTATTTTAATTGTACTATCATCCCAACCAAGTCTGGTTTTCACGGTAACAGGAAGGTCCACCTGCTTGACTATCTCTTCAGTCATCTTCTGCATTTTTGGAATATCCAGAAGTATCCCTGCCCCTGCACCTTTACAAGCCACTTTCTTTACCGGACAACCATAGTTAATATCAACGATTTCCGGCTGCGCTGCTTCCGCAATAGCAGCCGCTTCACGCATAGACTCAATTTTATCTCCAAAAATCTGAATACCTATAGGTCGCTCGTAGTCATAGATATCCAGCTTTTGCACACTCTTGGCTGCATCACGGATTAACCCTTCAGCAGAAATAAATTCTGTATACATAAGATCAGCACCATTTTCTTTACACACAGCGCGAAAGGGCGGGTCACTAACATCCTCCATGGGTGCCAGCAACAAGGGAAATTCACCGATCTCATTATTTCCTATCTTAACCATTAGCTGAATACCTATATTTGCAGCTTTAAACTAAAGTGCAAAGTTAGGTCAAAATATGGAAACTATAGATCAAACAAATACCAATGAGCGAATGCAGGCTATTTTCAATGGTATATTTTTACTCTCCTTTGCGCTTCTTGGCTTTATAATAGTAGGCCCAGTTCTTGGATTAATGCTGGCGCTGCCATTTTTAAGTGGATCAATGATGGAGGTGACTAACATTATGATTGACCCTTATTCATCCGCTGATGGAAAAACATTACTCTATTTTATGCAAGCCGGTGCTACATTTGGAATGTTTATCATGCCTGCACTTTACAGTAGATCCAAACACAACACATCCTACCGTTTCTTTTCTCCACGACCTACCGATATAGTTGGTGCGCTCATTGCCATGTTTATTACTATAGCTTTTATGGGAGTCAATTCAATATTTGTTGAGTGGAATGCAAATCTTTCATTCCCAGACGCCTTCAAAGGTCTTGAAGAATGGGCACGATCCTTTGAGGAACAAGGTGCTAAAATGACAGAGTTTTTAACAGACATAGGTGGTGTCGGAGAACTATTTGGAGCTCTTCTCATCATGGCCATACTTCCTGCAATTGCCGAGGAATTTGTCTTCAGAGGACTTCTGCAAAAATATTTTCATCAAGGGATTAATAATATTCATGTTGCCATTTGGCTTAGCGCTATTTTATTTAGTACCATCCACTTACAGTTTTTTGGGTTCGTTCCGAGGATGCTGCTGGGCGCACTATTTGGTTACTTGTATTTTTGGTCAGGCAATTTAATTATTCCCATCGTTGCCCATTTTATTAACAATGGATTTACCCTTGTTATGATTTATTTGGTTGATCAAAAGGTAATAGACTACGATATTCAAAATACAGAAGCTCCTACCTTGGCTACCACTCTAATATTTGCTATCATTACTTTAGGACTGGTCTATTATTTTCACAGAACTTATTCAAAACCTGCGGATGGCTAACTGGCAAAAGGTATACTCTACTGAACATTCCTACAGGGCTGAAATTATAAAAGATGTGCTGGAAGACTCAGAGATTCATGCTGTAATTGTCAATAAAAAAGACTCGTCCTATAATAACTTTGGAGCTCATGAAATTCATGTGCTTCCAGATGATGTAATAAGAGCCACGCAGATAATACAGAATGACATCGATTTTAAGTAAGTATAGTAATCTCACTCAGCGCATAATAGCGGCCATACTTGGAGCCCTCTTCATCGGTTTTGGACTTTATTATAGTCAGTGGCTCTATCTTATAATTTTTCTAGTCATTTGCATGATCACCCAGCTCGAGTTTTATAAACTTGTTGGATTGGACGGTATGCTTCCACTCAAGACTTTTGGCACTTTTACTGGAGGCTTTTTATTTGTACTTAGCTTTTTTATTGAAAGTGGTATGTTGGATTCCAGGTTTTACATGGCTGTATTTCCTGTTAGTGCATGTATTTATCTTATTTATCTATATCGTAAAAAATCACTTAAACCTTTTAGAGGTATTGCTTTTACTTTCCTGGGCATTATCTATGTAGCCATTCCATTTGCACTATTAAACGTTATTGCTTTTTCTAATGTGACCTATGCATATGAACTTATTTTAGGCTCCATTTTTATTCTATGGGCAAATGATACCGGTGCCTATTTTACCGGGGTGCGCTTTGGAAAACGTAAGTTGTTTGAGCGTGTCTCTCCAAAAAAATCATGGGAAGGAAGCCTGGGAGGATTCATTCTGGCAATGGGAATGGCTTATACTATATCCCATTTTACTAACGTGCTGATGCCGTGGCAATGGTTCTGCATCGGAGTTATCATAACCATTTGCGGTACTTACGGGGATCTCGTAGAGTCGCTTTTCAAAAGAAGTATTGAAATAAAAGACAGCGGTCGTTTAATTCCCGGGCATGGAGGTTTTATGGATCGTTTTGATGGGCTGCTCCTTTCTGCCCCTTTTATCTCTGCTTTCCTTAAAATCTTTTAAGTTCAGCAAGTTTATATGTGTGAATATTGACTAAATTTGCAATCGTTTTAAATATCAAATAGTAAACGATTTATGGGTTATATAGAACCTGCTCCTCTCAAAGACGAGAACAATCCATTTGAAGCAATGATGTCTCGTTTTCACATCGCCTCCCAAATACTTGGACTTGATGATGAAGTTTATAACGTACTAAAATCTCCAGCAAAGCAAGTAATTGTTTCTTTGCCGATTACTATGGATGATGGTTCGATAAGAGTGTTTGACGGCTATCGGGTTATCCATTCTAATATCCTGGGGCCATCAAAAGGTGGTATCCGTTTTGATCCGGGAGTTCATTTGGATGAGGTAAAAGCTTTGGCTGCCTGGATGACTTGGAAGTGCGCAGTAGTTGATATCCCTTATGGTGGTGCTAAAGGAGGAATAAAGTGTAATCCAAGGGAAATGTCTGCAGGTGAGATAGAGCGATTGACCAGGAGTTATACTCTCTCTATGCTGGAAATATTTGGCCCTGATAGAGATATTCCAGCTCCTGATATGGGCACTGGCCCCAGAGAGATGGCATGGCTTATGGATGAATATTCCCGAGCACAGGGTATGACCATTAACTCAGTAGTAACAGGTAAACCTTTGGTTCTTGGTGGATCTTTAGGCAGAACGGAAGCCACAGGGAGAGGGGTGATGGTCTCTGCATTGGCTGCCATGGAAAAATTGAAAATCAATCCTTATAAAGCGACCTGTGCTGTTCAGGGATTTGGAAATGTTGGGTCATTTGCCGCACTATTACTGATGGAAAGAGGTGTAACAATAGTGTCTGTCAGTGACCTGTCTGGAGCTTATCATAATGAAAATGGTATAGATATTCAGGCAGCCATTGACTACAGAAATGGAAATAATGGCACTCTAGATGGTTTTAGCGGTGCTGAAAAAATAAGTAATGATGAATTACTTACGCTAGAAGTTGATGTCTTAGTCCCTGCGGCTACTGAAGATGTGATCAATTCTGGTAATGCGGAAAATATAAAAGCTAAGTTAATAGTAGAAGGAGCCAATGGCCCTACTTCAGCTAAAGCTGATAACATCATCAATGATAAGGGTATTATGGTAGCCCCAGATATTTTGGCTAATGCTGGTGGTGTGACGGTCTCTTATTTTGAGTGGGTGCAAAACAGATTAGGCTATAAGTGGACAGGTGAACGAGTCAATCGTAGATCAGATAGGATTATGAAAGACGCTTTTGACAATGTGTACAAAACATCCCAAGAACATGGGGTGTCCATGAGAATAGCAGCCTACATTGTTGCTATTGACAAAGTTGCTAAAACTTATACCTTTAGGGGCGGATTTTAATCTATTCATCGTGACAATACACAAAGAAGGACGGGTTTTACTATTAGTCATGCTTATCATTTTAGCAGGACTCAATTTTACTTTATATCATTTTTATGGTAGTGGTCTACTGATTAACTTATCTATAGCTGCTAGCATCATTATCTTTCTTTTAGTTCTTCAGTTCTTTAGAAATCCAATTTTTAAAATCAGTGCTAAGGCCAATGAAGTCATTGCTCCCGCTGATGGTAAAGTAGTGGTCATTGAAGAAACCACTGAGGATGAAGTATTGAAAGATAGAAGGATTCAAATCTCAATTTTCATGTCACCGCTCAACGTGCATGTGAATAGAACACCTGTGAAAGGTGTAGTTGATTTTTTTAAATATCATGCAGGTAAATATTTAGTGGCTTGGCACCCAAAATCGAGTACGGAGAATGAGCGTACTACCATGGTGCTCAAAACAGAGAGCGGTGTGCCTGTATTAGTGAGACAAATTGCCGGGGCAGTTGCCCGAAGAATAAAATGGTATGTCAATGAAGGGCAAAATCTTGGTCACGGGCAAGAATTTGGCTTTATTAAATTCGGCTCACGAGTAGATATTTTTCTTCCCTTAGGTACAAAAATTTTAGTAAAAGAAGGCCAGAAAACTAAAGGTGGTCGAACGGTTATTGCTGAGATTTGAAATGCATAATAATTATTCTTTTAGTAAGCATTTTCCCTCTGTTTAAGTGTTATTCTCAATCAGAAAATGTGATTTATTTAGAATTACTAGGTAATGGAGGTCGCTACTCTATTAATTATGAAAAATCTCTAATAGAAACTTTTAAGTTTAGATTTGGCGTTGCCCATTGGTCACAAAAAATTGGTGCTGTACCAGGTGTTGTTGTAAAAGAATCAAAGAGAACGACCACAACTATCCCAGTGTTATTTTCAATGGTTTCACGTGCACCTGTCCATCATTTTGAGGTGGGTATTGGAGGTACTTTTGGCTTCACAAACAAAAGAGAAGATAATAGAATCATCAGCGCTTCTTCATTTATAGGTTATAGGTTTCAAAAGAGGAAAACCGGTTTGTTATTACGAGCTGGTTTTACTCCTTTTTATGGGTTCGAAGGTGATTTTCCTGATAAAGGTCTTTTCCTTTCAGGCGGATTAAGTGTGGGTTATCACTTCTGATTTGGTTGTAAAATGTTCTCAATCAACCTCATCAACCTCTCCAAATATTCTTTATCCACGTCATCAAAATCATTGAGTTGATCGCTATCTACATCAAGTATTAACTTCACTTCACCATCCTTCGAAGCGGTGAGAACTATCTCTGATTTGGAATCGGAACTACATGCTATGTGACCTGGAAACTCATCGACATTTGGAACGATCAATGTTTCGTTTTTCTCCCAGGCTGTACCGCATACGCCTTTGCCCATTCTAATTCGTGTACAGGCTATTGGTCCTTGAAATGGTCCGAGTACCAGCTCATCTCCTTTAACAAGGTAAAAACCTACCCAGAAAAAATTCATCCCATATTTAAGAGCTGCGGCTATATTTGAAAGGTTTGCAATTAAATCATCTTCATAAGAAATCAGTCCTTCTATTTGAGGAAGTAGTGACTCATATTTCTCCCTTTTATCTGTTGTAGTTGATATGATTAAATCTTCTGCCATCGTTGTTTATTTGTCATATTGAGCTTGTCGAAATATGATAGTCGGTTTCGACAAGCTCAACCTGACTAATTTTTCTTATTCCGGTACACTAACAATTTATCTTCTCCAATAAGTTCTTCCTGATGGGGTAAAAATAATCTGACCGCATCAATCCCTTCACCAAAGCTGGCCTTGGATTCAAAAACTCTTGCCTCATCCCAAAGATTTGCCTCAACAAATGATTGATGTAAAGCTGCTCCACCCTCTACAATTATTGACTGAATTCCCTGATCATAAAGATGGCTCATGATCTGGCTCAGCATATTGGATTGTTCAACCTTAATCCATTCGATATTTTCGGACTTTTTACTTCTCTCTAAATTAAAACAAAGCGTTTTAATGGAGTTATCAAACAAATTGAGACTATCAGACAGCGATAGTTTTTTATCAATCACTATTCGAATTGGGTTACCACCACTCCAATCACGCACGTCCAATCTTGGATTATCATATTTGGCAGTATTGGTTCCTATCATAATACCAGCCTCATCCGCACGCCATTTATGAACAAGTTGTCTACTCAACTCGGCACTGATCCATTTTGAATCAAAGTTTTTTCTCGCAATAAAGCCATCAGCTGTTTGCGCCCACTTTAAGATTACAAAAGGTCGTTTTTTTTCAACAAAAGTGAAGAATCGTTTATTCAGCTCTCTTCCTTTCTCTTCTAATACTCCAGTTTCTACTTCTATAACTGCGGAACGCAGCTTCTCAATTCCTTTACCTCCCACAAGAGGATTAGAATCGACATTAGCTATGACGACTCTCTTTACCCGATTTTCGACTAGTAAGTTAGCACAAGGAGGTGTTTTACCGTGGTGGGCACAAGGTTCAAGGTTAACATAAATTGTACTATACTTTAATAGCGATTTATCATTTACTGAATTGATAGCATTAACTTCTGCATGAGCTTCTCCATATAGCTGGTGCCATCCTTCTCCAAGAATCTTATCATCATGAACTACAACGCAGCCTACCATTGGGTTAGGGCTTACCCTCCCCAGCCCATTTTGGGCCAGTTCCATGGCTCGTAACATGTATAATTCGTCCTGGTTCACGTAACTATAATTTTATATACAGTGACAAAAATGAACTTTAAAAAAATATAAAGCCATTTTTTCCTGCAGGACGTTTATAATCGTATTATTCAACGTCATATTTGACGGATTAAATTTATGCTTCATTAACAGTTGGTTCAAGTGGTTGTAACTACTAAATTTGCTTGGGTAGTTAATTCTATCCTTTTCAAATCATATGTCAGAAACTACTCCTGATTCTACTAAAAAACTTCTTAAATGGATCATTGAATCTATAGAGATAGACGAGTCTGAATCGGAAATTCAATCTTTGGCCTATCTGACACTCGAGAAGCTTTTTAAAATTGATAAAGCGGAAATTATCACAGATCGGTCTATCAATTTAAGTAATAAGCAAATCAAGGAGCTGAAACAGTTCATAGGCAGGATCAATAATGAAGAACCTATCCAATACATACTTGGTGAAGCTGATTTCTTTGGGCGAAAGTTCATGGTCACCCCTGCAGTACTTATTCCCAGAAATGAAACAGAGGAATTGGTAAATCTGATTATTCAGGATTATAAAGACAAGTCAATCAAGCTACTGGATATTGGCACAGGCTCTGGTTGTATACCAATTACTTTGATTAAGGAATTGAAATTGAATAAGGCTTATGCTATTGACTTTGATCCCCGGGTAATAAAAATTGCGAAGCAAAATGCAGAAAAGTATAATGTGGAGATTGATTTTTTAATGATCGATGCGCTGAAAGAAAAATTTCCAATTCAGGGGGTTGATGTTATTGTGAGCAACCCTCCTTATGTTACCAACTCCGAGCGAGAGTTGATGAAGAATAATGTGCTGAAATTTGAACCCGGCACCGCACTTTTTGTAGACGATGAAACCCCATTAGTTTTCTATGAACGAATAGCTGAGCACGCCTTGGAAAGTTTGAAAGAGGACGGGCGCCTCTACTTTGAGATCAACGAGCAGTTTGGCGATAAAGTGAAATTTATGTTGGAACAAAAAGGCTATAAGAATGTCTCTATCATTGCTGACCTTAATGGTAAAGACCGAATTATTAGAGCCTCAAATGCGCTCGCCTAGCCAAAACCCAGTTTGGTTTGATATTTCAATAAATCCCTCCTGAGTAGGCATGAATTTATTATTCTCTGTCGCGACTTGATAATTATTGAAAATAATTTCATCTACCTCATCCCAAAGAACAATGGATTGACCAATGCTTAACCATTTTTTGAAATGCTCTTTTGAATAATGCCACTTCAGATTATTATCATAGATCACCAGGTCAATTTTGGAAGTGAAGGGATTAAGCTTTTTAGTAAACGCACTATCCCATTTGCCAATTATGTTTACAGCGTTGTAATTGTTAGCTAACAGGAAATGTAAGGCCCGTTCCAAGGTATTCTCCTCTTTATTTTTTGTCAGATACTTAAGTGGTTCTTGATGAGTTAGTAATTCTCTTATCAGCTCCAAATCTTTGTTCCCTCCTATAACAACATCAAGCTTAAAACCTTGAAGTAGCAGCTTCTCCACATCTCTGGCATCGACAATAACTGTTGGAGTCCATTCCAACAGACTATCCATGGGTACATTATTCAGGTTTGGATTGATTATCAAAAGAGCAGGTTCTTGCTCGTCACGAACGATGTGATGTGAAGACATTAATCAATAGGGTAATTATCAACTATGTTCTGCGAAATGAGACGATAAAGTTCGGCCAGCTCTTCATTCTCTTCCAAGAAGCTCATGTGTCCATCGAGTGTTTGAAAGTCGTGACGTTTAGCTGGCCCTGTCTGTGAGTTTACAGGGCCAATTTCCAGGGCTTTGTTAACAGTCTCTATCACTAAAGGCTTTAAAATATCGAACTCTATATTCTTCGATTTTAATATTTGCTCCGCTAGCATCAGGCAATGGTTGGTAAAGTTACTGGCAAATACTGCCGCCACATGTAGTGCCTTTCTATCAGTACTGCTTAGCGTATAAACTTTCTTACTTATATCTTTAGCAATGGCCTTCAATAGCTTTTCTGTCTTATGATCTTCTGCTTCAATGCAAATTGGAATATCAGAAAATGATACTTTTTTTGATTTGCTAAATGTCTGCAAAGGATAAAAAACACCGGTAGCATCCGCAGCAGTGTAGCCAAGTACACCTAGTGATTGAGCCCCTGATGTATGTACAACTACTGCTCGATCAGGTAATACCAAATTTTGAGAAACTTCGGCAATAGCATCATCTGATACAGCAATTATGAAAAGCTCTGCTTTACTTGAAGAAAAATCTAAGTCAGCATTTACTTCAGCCTGGTATAATCTATCAATAAGTTTAGAAGCATTTTTTTTTGATTGGCTGTACACTTCAACCACTGGATAGCCCGCATTTTCTAATGCTGGTGCTAAATGCCAGGCCACATTTCCAGCTCCAATAAAGGCAATGCGCTTATCAGAAAGCATAATTTATTCCAATCCTTTGGTTTTCATCTTCTGAAATTCGGAATAACGCCTGTTAATAGCAACTATAAAACCAGCCACTAGAACGAGTGTCCCTAGCCATAATAGGTTGATAAATGGTTTCTCAAGTGCTTTCATTACCACCCAATTCTTTTGCCTTGTGTTAGCGCTGATAGAAAAATTGTTTGTCTCAGGGTGAACATTTAGCAAGCTCAATCGAATGCCTAGGTCGCTAATTTCATCTGAAATTCTGCCAACCAAACCATCCTTTATCAGAAAGATGGGAGTTGTAGTATATTCCTTCTCTTCCCCCTGAACTTTGATATAGGCTTTGATGGCTACATCCTCCTCACTTAAATCTACTCCATCCAATTCAGGAAGACGCTCTAATCCCTGCACGGTAGCTACATAATCGTTAACGAAGAAATTTTCATCAATAGCTACACGAAACTCTTCACTCTCACTCCAATCTACTTCTTCGGTAGGGTTACGAACCGAGCTTACATGAGTGTATAAATCACTACTTAAACCTCGTTTTATATCCGGAGAGGCCAAGAGTCCTCCCATATCCTCATTGATCTGTGCTCTTGGAAAAAGGTTAAATTTCTTACCATTTGGTTTGGTGTACTCAATTTCATAAAATGTATTTTCTGGAGCTATTTCAACGGTATCTCCCTTTGAATAGATCAAATTATCATTATCAAAAACATCAGACTTTACCGTTACTAAATGTGATATAGCTGTATTAGTAATGTCATTCTTATCGATGTAAATACCTTCCTTAACAGACTCCACTCTTTCACCCTTATACTTCAACTCATAATCAAGCATCACTTTTGGTTCATTGACAAAAAGTAAAAGGTTCTCATTATTAAATTCAGCAGATGATTCTTTAGAGATCAGCATCCCGGTGTTGTTGAGAGAAACCACTTTCGAATACCCCGAAGAAAATAAAATACCAATAAGCATCAGGCCAACACCAATGTGTGTGATTGCGCCACCGGATAACTTAGGGCTAGTCTTAAACAGACCAATTAGTATTTTTCCATTAGCTACGATAGTGAAAACTCCTGCAAATAATAAAACTATATAGGTAGGATCAGCCACATTGGCAACCAAAATAACCGTAGCACTAATTATAAGTGTCAAAACTAGCGGTCCTGTCAGGCTACTTTTCAAATCCTTAATCTCAATCTTTTTCCACCAGAAAAACTGGCCAACTCCGGATAATAATGCTACTAAAACCGCAAACCATAGCTGAAATTTAGAGTAGTATTCAATTTGATTGGCTGGAGGAGCAAAGTTTCCTACTCCACCAAATAATTCTATGATGTTATTAAATACGGGTATTGAGGTTGGAATCAGCACCTGAAAACCCATCAAGCATAATGAAAGAGCCCCCAAGAATATCCAAAACTCGCGAGAATAGGTATCAGCTTCTTTCTCACTTGTGGGAATGTCTTTCCACCTAGCAATAGTAAGTATAACAGCTACTGCAGTAAAGAATACCAGATAAATCAACAACTGGCCTGACAGACCTAAATCGGTGAAAGAATGAACTGAGGCGTTACCAAGAACACCACTTCTAGTCAGGAAGGTAGAATAGAGTATTAAAATGAATGCGGTAATCACCAGAATGATTGATGACTTCAGGGTTGTATCACTATTACGATAAGCGATCATTACATGAATAGCAGCAACAAGAAATAACCACGGAACATATACCGCGTTTTCAACCGGATCCCAGTTCCAGTAACCTCCAAAGTTCAACGTTTCATAAGCCCAGTAACCTCCCATCAAAATACCAATACCAAGTACGGCTGCTGAAAATAAAGCCCAAGGTAGAGCCGGGCGAATCCATTCCTTATATCTCTTTTTCCAGAGTCCTGCAATGCAATAAGCAAATGGTACAACCGTGGTGGCAAAACCTAAGAATAATGTAGGCGGGTGAATGACCATCCAATAATTCTGGAGCAAAGGATTTAAGCCTGTTCCATCTTCGGGAACAAAATTAGGCTGAGCAGCGAAAATTGGAGCAGAGATGGCATCTCGAAGTAATATGAAGGGAGAGCTTCCTAGTTTTAATTCTAACCCGGGAATAACTACTCCTAATATCATTGATGATAGAAAAGCCTGTACTGCAGAAAATATAGCCATCACAGGAGACTCCCAGAATTTGTTAGTAGCTATTATCACAATACCCAGAATAGCATGCCAAAACATCCAAAGTAGAAAGCTGCCTTCCTGTCCTTCCCAAAAACAAGAGATCATATAATGACCCGGCAATCGTCTGGAGGAGTGAGACCAGGCATAGTGGTATTCGAAATAATGATTATAAATAATGAAGAAAAGGCAGAAGACTATTCCTAAGACAGAAAAAGCATGCACATAAAATGCAGCTCGGCCATTTTGCTTCCAAAAATACTCCTTATCAATTCCTTCTGCATTAGATGATTTAAAAAAACAAAAGGCTGCATAAAGCGCAGCGATTAAAGAGGTTATTACAAAAAAGTGACCTAAGTCACCAATAAATTCATGAATCATATGATTTTCTTTTTCCGCTACATCTTCGCTTCTACTGTCTCTTCTTGATACTTAGAAGGGCACTTCAATAAAATCTTATCCGCAACAAATAATTCATCATTATAAGAACCGATAACTACCACTTTTTCAGATCTCATGAAATCCGGAGGTATTGGTTCATTATAAAAAACTTCTTGCTTTTTACCATTCTCATCTTGCATGATGAAGCGTACTGAAAGTTTATCGGCCGATGGATATATTCCTGTTATCTCACCTTGATTATCTCTTGTTAGCTCTCCTACCACATGGATACTCTTATCGCTACCACCTTTAGCCATGTCATAAGCTTCGGAGAATGTTACATAACTGCTGGCATCACCTGCTGTGGAGATAATGATTCCAATAGCTGCCGCTATCAATACTATTCCGATTATATGTGATCTTTTCATGTGTATGTATTTATCTTCAAATGTCATATGGAATTCGCAATAAACTTATTCATCCCTCGGTTGGTAAAATTAGGGACTCTAAGTTTATGCTCATTTCATGACTCTTTTTTAATAGTCTTTTCCAATGAAGACACTTTCTTGTCAATGACGACCAGATAGGTAAGTGTCCCAAATAAAATGATTAAAATAATACCTGTTAAAACGTATATCTTACCATCTTCTCTCAAACGGTCAGCCATTGGGACTTCAGTATTTTTATAGTCCTCTTCACTAATTGGCATCCTATCCTGAGCACTGAGATTCAATGCCACAAACATTACAATAATTAACAACCACTTTTTCATAGTGTTTCTAATTCTAGTTTTCTAATTCTTACTCTTATGGTGGCAATCCAAACACCAAGTAGTATCCACGCTAGTACGGCAGGATAAAACACCAAACGTAATCCGCTATCAAGATCATAAGCGTTAAAACCGGGATTACCTCCATTGCCAGGGTGAAGTGAATCTGTAAGACGAGGTAAAATAAACAGCAATGGAATCAGTGCCGAAAAAGCAAATATATTATATATCGCACTGATACGTGCTCTTTGTTCTTCATTCTCTATAGAGCCTCTTAAAACAAAGTAGGCAAAATAAATAAGTAAGCCGATGGCACTGGCATTTTGTTTAGGATCACCACTCCACCATTCTCCCCAAGCATATTGCGCCCAAAACATTCCGGTAAGGATACCAAAAATGCCGAAAATGACTCCTACGTTGGCAAATTCAATTGCTACAGTATCAAATTTTGCCTTATTATCCTTTAAATAGTTGACCGAGTAAACTACTGAAATGGCTAAAAGGACAATCATTCCAAACCACATGGGCACATGAAAATGAAGCGCCCGAATAGTCTCGTTTAGAATATTCAGTCTTGGGACATCAAACAGGAGCCCTCCAACAAACGTGTAGATTAATAAAATAGTGGTTAGTATTTTCCACCAGTGTTTCCGCATATTCTTTGCGCTTTTATGTGCGCCAAAGATACGGGAATAAGAGAAAAGAAACTGTGCCTACAATTACATTAATTGCTAATAAAGTAAGTACTTCATCTAAGCTTACAGATCGTTCCAAACCGTCAATAGCATTCTTAGAAACTTTAATAACCATGAGCAGCATAGGAAGTATAATTGGGAAGGAAAGAATAGCCATTAGCGTCTGACTACCACCTGCCTTTGAAGCTATAGCAGATACCAAAGTCAAAGTTGATGAAAATCCAACAGCTGCCAGTATAATATTGATGAGAAAGAGGCCAATATCATCAATAGGATTACCCAAAATAAGGGAGTAGAAAAATACTCCAGTTAAAGCTAGGAACACTAACAGTAAGGAATTATATACAACACGTGCCGTGATTAAAGCCTGCGGGCTTATAATAGAATAATAATATAGTTGTCTTTCCGGCTTCTCTCCAATAAAGCTTTTTGCCACGGCATTGATGGAAGCAAATAAAATAATTATCCAAAAAAGTGCATTCCATGTAATAGGAGAGAGTTCTTCATTGCGCACATTAAAGCTTAAATAGCATATAAAAATGGTACTTGCGAGATAAAGTACAAGACCATTCAGCGCATATCTATTACGCCATTCCTGCTTGAACTCTTTTTTTATGAATTCTATGATCAAACCAGAGCCTCTTTAAAAATACAAGTCTATCAAAAAAGTAAGTAATTCGGTTGGATAAGATCATTATTGTTAGTTTTGTCGAAATTTCAGGTATGGGCAAAAAAGTCATAGTAACGGGCGGTGCGGGATTCATAGGCTCAAATTTAGTAGAGTCTCTTTTGCAAGATGAAAGAGTCGATAATGTTAGAGTTATTGATAACTTGTCGAATGGCTACAGGGTTAATATTGAAGAGTTTGAAAGTAATTCGAAATTTGATTTTTTTCAAGATGACATATGCGATTATGATCGCATGGTAGAATTGACAACAGGTTTTGATGTAATCTCTCACCAAGCAGCTTTGGGTTCAGTACCTCGATCCATTGAAAACCCAATGTTAACTACTAAGGTAAATATTGATGGTACTGTCAACATTTTACATGCAGCCGTTGTCAACAAAATCGACCGTGTAGTTTTGGCTTGTTCATCCAGTACCTATGGTGATAGTCCTTCGTTACCAAAGGAAGAAGATGTTATTGGCAACCCTCTTAGCCCATATGCAATTACTAAGCATGCGATAGAGCAATACGCGAAGGTATTTAAATGTACATATGGTCTTGACTATATTGGATTAAGATATTTCAATGTATTTGGACCTAAACAAAATCCAGATAATCCTTATGCAGCAGTTATTCCTATTTTCTGCAAAGCATATATGGATGGAGAAACTCCAACAATCAATGGTGACGGAGAAACTTCAAGAGATTTTACTTACGTGGATAATGCTATACAGGCAAATATGCTGAGTATCTTCACCGAGGATAGCTCATCTAAAAATGAAATTTACAATGTCGCATGTGGAGAGAAAATATCTTTAAATGAGATCATTAAAATCCTCCAAAGTATTTCAGGCAACAAAATAATACCTAAATATGGACCTGAAAGAAAGGGTGATGTAAAACACTCGAAAGCAGATATTAACAAAATTGAAACATTGTTAAATTATAAAGTGAATGTATCTTTTGAAGATGGCCTTAACAAAGTCTTCAAATGGTATTCAAACAATTAAATACATTGGAAAAAATAGCAATCATTGGTTTAGGGTATGTTGGATTGCCACTGGCCGTTGAATTTGGAAAGAAGTTTTCAACTATTGGGTTCGATATTAACAAAAAGCGAATAGATGAGCTCCAGATTGGGAAAGACTCTACCCAAGAAATAGATGCAATAGAACTAAGATCTGCATCACAACTACATATTACCTCTGAAATAAGTGAGATTGGTGATGCTAACATTTTTATAGTCACAGTCCCAACTCCTATCGATAGTCATAACTCCCCTGATCTGACTCCATTAAAAAGAGCCAGTGAAACCGTAGGGAACGTTTTGAAGAAAAATGACATCGTTATTTATGAATCAACTGTTTTCCCGGGATGTACTGAAGAAGTTTGTGTTCCTATATTAGAAGAATGCAGTGGTTTAAAGTTCAATGTCGATTTCTATTGTGGCTATTCACCTGAAAGAATCAACCCCGGTGACAAAGAGCATCGACTACCTACTATCAAAAAAGTAACTAGTGGTAGCACTGTAGAAATAGCAAAAAAAGTTGATGACCTATACCAGAAGATAATCACGGCTGGTACTTATAAGGCATCCAGCATCAAAGTAGCGGAAGCTGCAAAGGTCATAGAAAACTCACAACGCGATTTGAATATTGCATTTGTTAATGAGCTTGCATTGATTTTTGACAAGGTGGGTATTGACACTCTTGAAGTGTTAGAAGCTGCAGGAACAAAATGGAATTTTTTGCCTTTTAAGCCTGGGCTTGTTGGGGGTCATTGTATAGGGGTTGATCCCTACTACCTTACTTATAAGGCCGAAAGCCTGGGATACAATCCTCAGGTTATATTAGCTGGAAGACGAATAAATGACAACATGGGCATGTATATTGCTAATAAGGTAATCAAACTAATGGCCAACCAAGGTAATCCTATCAAAGATAGTAATATACTAATACTTGGAATAACCTTTAAAGAAAATTGTCCAGATATCAGAAATAGTCGCGTGATAGATGTTATTCAAGAGCTAAACGATTTTGGAGCAAATATTCATGTTTATGATCCTGAAGCTGACAAAGAAGAGGTGAAAATTGAATATGATGTTGATCTCATAAAAACTCCAAATCAAAAATATCATGCAATAGTTATGGCTGTTGGTCATGATCAGTTTGACAGTCTCGATCTTGAGCAACTCAAAAATGAAACCACCGTCATTTATGATGTTAAGGGTAAAATGAATCCAATGGATATCACGGCACGACTGTAAATACCAATTGTGATACATACTCAATTTTCAAGTCTAAAAAACAACGTAGTTCTGGTAACGGGTGCTGCAGGGTTTATAGGATCTAGTCTTACCAGAGCTTTACTAAAGGATAATATTGTTCATTGCGTTGTAAGAGAATCGACCAATTTATGGAGATTAGGAGATGTCAAATCTCGAGTAAAGATTCACTTCACAGAATTACACTGTCATGAAGAAGTTGAAAAATTGTTTAATACTATTAACCCTGAATACATCTTTCATTGTGCGCTAAACCAAACTCACCCCTCAAATCTCCATGTTTTTTTAAGACAAAATGAAATGTCTTCAATAATACTTCATAATCTTTTAAATAGCTCTAGGAAAATTTCTATTAAACGATTTGTACACTGTTGTAGCTCATTTGTATACAACACCAATAACCTCCCTTTTAATGAAAATAATAAACTAGAACCAACTAGTTTTAGAGGACTTATAAAATTAAATGAGTATAATATCTGTAATTATTATTATTATAATTACAATATTCCGATAAACATTATCAGAATTATGAGGGCTTACGGTCCATGGGAGCAACAAAATCGACTAATTATATCCACCATCAGGAAAATATTAGATGAAACCGCTATTGAACTAACCGATGATAGCCATTCGAGAGAGTACTTGTTTATAGATGATTTGATAAGGCTAATTGTGCTTGCTGCCAAAAGCAACAAATACATTGGTTGTGCAGTAAATGCTGGTGGCACTCAAAGTTATACTGCGAGAAATATTGTCAACATTATTGCTAAACAGCTTTCCCTACCAGCAAAAATTTCAAGTAACAAATTGATAAAAACCGAAGATAGAGGATATGTGAGTGCTGATATTTCAAGAGCCAAAAATTACTATGGCTGGGAACCAAAAATTGATATTGACGAAGGCTTAAAAAAAACAATCAATTGGTACAAGTCAATTAGTGACATGATTCCTAAATGATTAAACTTTGAAGTATAGTGTAATTATACCAGTTTTTAATAATTCAAGCACTTTAGTTGATTTGCACAATCAAATTATTAAGGCTCTTCATTTCACAAAATCATATGAAATAATTTATGTTGACGATAGCAGTGTAGACCACTCACGACAGGTTCTAGACTCTCTTGAATCACCCGAAAATTGCTTAAAAGTGATCTGCAATTCCAAAAACATTGGGCAACAGCTCTCCATTATGAAAGGACTGAAAAAGTCAAACGGAGAAATATTAGTGGTTATGGATGCAGACTTACAGGACTCACCTCAGCATATTGAACAACTAGTTTCAAAAGTAAATAAGACTACTTCCGCTTTTATTAAAAGAACAGGTCATTATCAATCCATTCCTCGCATGATCACCTCAAAAATTCTCAAGTACTACATATATTCTCTAACCGGCTTAAATCCTAATGCAGGAAGCTACTATGCTTTGCACAAGCAAACACTAAAAAGGCTGTTGCAACTTCACATCAAGCCACCATACATTTCCATACAAGTAGCGGTGTGTTCCCTAAAAATTGAATATATAACAGCCAAAAGATCAACTCGATTTTCAGGTAAATCTTCTTATGACTTTATAAAGAGGCTTAAGGCCGGTGTCAGAGCAATAAAATGTGCTAAGCAGAGCATTCAGAAGGAAATTTTTTAACATAGGTTTCAAGCAATTGTAAATCTGTTTGAACTTCTTCAAGTCTCGATGTATTAATCTGAGTAATCTCATTTTTAATAGCCTGGTAAATAGCATGTGGTGAATATTGCTCAATTGCCTTGTAGAAAGATCTTCTTAAAAAAGTAAAATCAGCTTTTTCGTTTATGAGATTGGTCAACAGCAACTTACAGGGTATTGGATTTCCTAAACTTGGGTGTGTAAGTCCACCATACCCAAACGGTATATCTGATATTTCCCTTAATTTGGTAACTGTATTATCAATAAGGGGGTTAAACATATTATCACTATTTCTATCGATACATAAATCATTAAGTCCTAAGTAAACTCGATTCAGGTCATACTTCAAAAGATTATGTGCATTTAATACTGCATCATTCGTTTCTATCAAAATTCCTAACTTACACCTTCCATTTATAGCGTTCAAAACATGTTCTATCTCACCCTCTTTTCTTACCATCGGTAGTAATATTTCTGAAGCACCATTATCGATAGCTTTGTTGATTTCTTCTAAATCAAAATAAGGGAACCCATTAACTCTTACTATAGCCGGAAATGAAGTTGTTGAGATAAAGTGATAGAGATCAAGGGCTGAGTGTGCATTTATCTGAGTATCACGCTCTTTTTGTCTTGATTTTTTACCTTGATTTTCCCAGTCAAATATTACTGATTCTATAGAATCCGAAAGACATCTGACGGTTGATGCATAATCACGGTAAAAAAGTAATAGTTTCATTTTTTTCTTGCAATTATGATACAGCTGGAACCAAAGGGAATAGACCACCCTTTTCTGATAAAATACCTCTCTAAAGCAAGTAAAAAAATTATAATCCTCCCTAAAAGAGAGTGTTTCTGAATATGCTCTCTGTCCAACCTAAGATTATCATTCCGTTTATAGAAAAGCTTTCTTTGAATAAACTGAATTGGCGTTAGTAATGAAAAATAGTAAGATGAATACCTTATTTCAAAGTTTGAATTCTCAACAATCTTAACTAAGTCAGGCAAGCTATATCTTCTATAGTGCCCTACTTCCTCATCAAAAGCTGACCACAGGGACATGTGTGCAGGAACTGTAATAAAAAGTAAACCATTTACTTTTAACGCATTATATATCTGATACAAAAAATCTTTATCATCTTCGATGTGCTCTAAAACGTCAAAAATTCCAATATTGGGGCATGAATTGCCCATAGCAGCTGTTGTTTTTAATGAACCATGAACGATTTTTTTTATTCCTCTCCTTTTTGCGTTCATGGTACCATTTAAACCTGGCTCCAAAAGAATAGTATTTATTCCAAGATTTTGAAACAGCTGTGAAGTGAATCCGTTACCTCCACCTAAATCAACAATTTCTTTTACACTCGCGCTTTCAACCAATTCTTTAAGGCATAAATTACGATGTGCGTACCAAAAAGAATTCTCCTCATGCTTTAGGATACTATTATGTCCATCTAGAGTATACGAAATTGCCTCATCTAAATTGACAGTAAAAATCCCATTTGCAAGTAGAGAAACTTGTCTAAACATACTGTCAATTTCCATCAGAAGAAGGTCTTATCACTGTGATCAACTGGAACGCTAAAAAGTTTTTCAAAAAAGGAATTGATGTTATAACTCTATCCAACCATTGACCCCAATTTTTATTATAGATAAATGGAGGTAACATACCATATTTTGAAATTTTCAAATCTGTTAGATCAGCGTAGCTTGTGGCTTTAGAAAGAATGCTCTTCCTCATGTTCATAACTCCTTTGTCACCTTTAAAAGACATCCCGGGAGTAAAAAGTATTTGTAAATAGTAAAGTGGGTTCCAGGCATTAGGTTCAATAAATATGATTTTTCCTCCTGGCTTTACCAATCTTGACATTGCTTGAAAGCATACTGGTAAATTATGAAAATGATGTAATGCAAAAAAACCAATAACATGGTCGAATTTACCATCTAATTCTTCTGGGGTTTCCAATACATCTGATGCTATCAAATTTACATCGAATCTTCCATCATTATGCTCCAGCAATTTAGTTAATAGAAATGGTGACAAATCAAGTCCGGTAACATTTACTCTTCTTTCTAGAAGAGGAAAAGTAAATTTTCCCATTCCACACCCTACCTCTAAAACCTTATCGCTCAATTGAATTTTTGAATTCTCTAATAAAAAATCAACATGCCTTAAAACATAAGGGCTATTGACTGGGATCATGGTCTTTTTAATTCTTTGAGCAAAGTAATCCAGTTGAATATCATTATGATACTTTATTTTTGAGAGGATAGGTGAATTCATTTAGGAATTTTTAGTTACTTATTTTCACTGACAAGTTTACAACTTAAAACATACATATTGGAAACAGCTTTTGGAGTATTTTTCGTTTTTCTGATGGTGTTTATTCCATTTAGCAAGACTTACAACCTAGATTTTATTATTTCAGATGAAGGTTATTTATGGTATGGTGTTCAACAAACTCTTAGGGGAAAAATTCCTATAAGAGATTTCAGAGCGTACGACCCAGGAAGATACTATTGGTGTGCCTTTTGGTGTAAGCTTTTTGGAGAAAGCTTGGTGACCATCCGCTTTTCTTTAAAGATATTTCAATTTCTGGCTCTAATTACTTTTTTAATATTTATATCACCAAGGTTAGAAGAAAGCATTGTCGCCATTCTTGCATTAATAGTTTTATTTCTATGGTCAGGCCTGATCCATAAAACGATAGATAATATTCTCCCTATCTTTTCAGTCACATTTTTACTGTCTGTTATAGATTCAGGCAATGCAGAGTCATTTATTATCTATGGTCTTTTTACAGGAATTACATTAATTATAGGCCTGAATCATTTTGCATATCACTTGTTCGCTTTATTGCTCTTGCTACTTATGTATTCAAACTTTGAGGTTAGCGCTGCCGTTTATTCAATAATTGGATTAAGTCTTGGTATGGCTCCATTTCTATTTTTTTTGATTCTTACTAAGACAGGCAGGGTGTACTTTGACAAAAAAATTATTAGAATACTAACAAGAAAAACCACTAATCTTAAGCTGCCAATACCCCTTCCCTGGAATACATTCCCCAAAAACTCCAAGAAGAATTCCAAAATTATTGCACTAAAATGGGTTTTCGCTACATTACCCGTCTACTTGGTTTTGAGCATAACTTATATACTATTTGTAGACTCTGAAAACCTTGTTTTTAACGCAGCCATATTTATGGCAATTCCATACGCCAATCACATTTATAGCAGAGCTGATAAGAGCCATTTAATAGGTGGCATTTCTCCATTGCTGCTTTCTATATTTGCATTATTTAGTATAAATTTTTATCTATTTACATTCTTGTTGGTGTTGATTCTGATTGTAACTTACTATGTGATCTGGATGCCTGATTACTATCCACTAATTTCTCGAAAGCACAATCTCAATACTCATGAAGTATCAATTAATAATCAAAAAATTCGAACATCTAGAAGCACTTCTATATTAATAAAAAACTCTCTTTCTCTCAAAGAAAGGTGCAATGGAAAAGGGCAGATGGTATTTTTACCAAAACTGGCAGGGTTATATGCTATTACCAAAACGATAGCCCCAATCTATGATACATTTTCAGTTTATCCGCCCATCAATAAAGAAGAAAATCAGATGTTATCTGAATTTAATAAAACTGATGTTCAATTTTGCATTGTTGATAACAGCAAATTAGACGATAAAAATTCTCTAAGATTCCAAAATACATACCCGAAAATTTGGAAATATTTACAAACTCACTTTAAAAGAGTTTCAATAGAAGGCATGACCTCTGATTTCCATATTTTTGCACGTCAATAATAATGACGTGTATTCGCAATATAAAAATATATTGAAAAAATAATGAAAGGAATAGTACTAGCAGGTGGCTCCGGAACCAGATTATACCCTATAACAAAAGGTGTTTCGAAACAACTACTGCCCATTTACGACAAACCAATGATCTACTACCCATTGTCAGTTTTGATGATGGCAGGCATCCGAGAAATACTTATAATATCTACTCCACAAGATATAGGGGCTTTTGAGAAACTTCTTGGTGATGGAACCGACTTAGGCATAAAGCTTAATTACAAAATCCAACCATCCCCAGATGGATTAGCTCAGGCTTTTATTCTTGGTGAAGAGTTTATTGGGAGTGATTCAGTAGCCCTTGTTTTGGGTGATAATATCTTCTATGGCTATAATTTTTCAAAAACGCTGCAAAAAACTGCAGCCTTGGGAAAAGGAGCAACTGTTTTCGGGTATTACGTCAGTGACCCTGAGAGGTATGGAGTTGTAGAATTTAATAATGCGAACAAAGTAGTATCGATCGAAGAAAAACCAGAAAATCCAAAATCTCATTATGCCGTCACTGGCCTTTATTTTTATGATAACTCAGTTGTGAAAAAAGCTAAGTCGGTCAAACCTTCGCCAAGGGGAGAATTGGAGATTACAGATCTTAACAATATGTATTTGAATGAAGATTTGCTTACGGTAGAGCTTCTAGGTAGAGGTATGGCATGGCTGGATACTGGTACACACCATTCTTTATTGCAAGCTTCAAACTTTGTTGAATCCATAGAAGAAAGGCAAGGCCTGAAGATTGCTTGTTTAGAAGAAATAGCATTTCATATGAACTACATTAGCTATGAGCAATTGGTTGAACTTGCTCAACCTCTCTTAAAAAATAATTATGGACAATATTTATTAGCCGTATCAAAAGGATTAAAATAAATGAAGATTACTTCTACTAAATTTGAAGGATTATTTATTCTCGAACCGATAGTTATCGAAGATAATAGAGGTTATTTTATGGAGAGCTATAATCACAAAAAACTAAGTGAATATGGTATTGATTATAAATTTGTTCAGGACAATCAATCTAAGTCTAATTACGGAGTTCTAAGAGGCTTACATTTTCAAAAACCCCCTTACGCTCAAACCAAATTAATTAGGGCTATTTCAGGAAAAATTTTAGATGTGGTAGTCGACATCAGAAAGTCAAGTAATACGTACGGAGAATACTTCAGTTTAGAGCTTTCAGGAGACAACAAAAAGCAGCTTTTAGTGCCAAAGGGATTTGCACATGGGTTTGTTGTGCTATCAGATACTGCTGAAATACTCTATAAATGTGATGACTTCTACAACAAAGAGTCTGAGGGTGGTTTAATGTTTGACGATGTAGCTTTTAAAATAGATTGGCGAATACAGCATGAAAAGATCCTTTTGTCAGAAAAAGACAGGGAATACATTTCTTTCGCACAGTTTAACACTCAATTTGACTGATGAAAATATTAGTGACTGGTGCAAAAGGACAACTAGGAAGTGAGCTTAACTATTTAGCTTCATCCTATCGATATAATTTTGAATTCATAGATAGGGAAGAACTAGACCTAGCAGATGAAGAAAGGATAATTCCATTTCTTGAAAATTCAAACCCTGATTTTATTATTAACTGTGCAGCTTATACTGCCGTTGATAAAGCAGAAGATGAACCGGAATTGGCTAAGGCAATTAATATCACTGCCACACAAAAAATAACCAACTATTGTCATAATCATAAAAAAAGGCTTATACATATTTCTACTGATTATGTCTTTGATGGTAACTTCGAAGAACCTATTAATGAAGTAGCTAAACCCAATCCTCAGTCTGTTTATGGATACACAAAATGGAAAGGTGAACAGGTAATAATTGATAGCCTAAATGATGCATACATTATCAGAACAGCTTGGGTATACTCTTCTTTTGGAAATAATTTCGTAAAGACCATGTTAAGGTTAGGATCTGAAAAAAAAGAAATTAAGGTAATAGTCGATCAAATTGGATCTCCTACATATGCAAGAGATTTAGCAGCCGCCATTTTAGAAATTATAGGTCAAATAGAACAGGAGAATGATCAACCTGGCATTTATCATTATAGCAATGAAGGAAGTTGCTCATGGGCAGAGTTTGCAAATGAAGTTATGAGAATAGGAAAACTGAATTGTAACGTAAAACCTATTACTACTTCTGAATACCCCACAAAGGCTGAGAGACCCAAATACAGTGTTTTAGATAAATCAAAGATTAAATCTAATTTGCCAACTGTTAGTCTAAATGATTGGCGTCTCTCATTAAAAGAATGCATGAAAGTATGAGCGTAACAGATATAGCTGCAATTGCTATAATACGTCCGTCTGGAAATTTGCCGCAGAATTATTAAAGAACATTTCCCATATTCATTCTAGGGTCAATACAATTTCTTATACTCACCAAAGTTCAGTGAGTGTAGATATGTGCTTAATTATGTCATATTTCTTAGCATATTCAAAAGCATATTGTCTCTTCTCATTATCCACAGGGCGCTTTAACTGGTCGGCTATTTCTTCTATATTTTCATAAACATAACCTGCATCGCCTATATAATTCTCAATATCAGGTCTAATTCTGGGCATATACACCATTGTTCCTGACGCCATGGCTTCTAAAGCCGCCATCGGCCAACCCACAGTTTTTATATCCATATTAGCCGTGTAAACCATACTTTTATGCTTTTTATATTCCCTCGGCATTTGGGAGTAAGGTACAGGCGGTATAAAGTTTACGCTTCCACCAATTTCTTGATTAAGTTTATATATTTTGTCAATATCATGCCCCAGACCATAAAGGTTAAACGTTTGTTCTGGAAGAAGTTGAGATAATTTTACAAATGTCTGCATTTCCTTCTTTGGAATACATGCACCAGTATTCATAATAAAGTCACCATTCTGAGACTCATTGTAAAACGCATTAACATCAACTACTGGCACAGTATCTACCAACTTTGAAGAATCAACCTTACCTTCAGCAACTAGTAAATCTCTAGTAAAAGGAAATATTAGTACTCCTTTACATAAATCAGTATTTAAGTATCGCGCCAAATTCTCTATATGAGCTGGAATTTTGTTATTGAGATTATTCTTTAGAGCATCAAATGAATGTGCCCTTATTGTGAATGGTACCCCTGTTTTTAAACTGACTCTGCTTATTAATTCAGCCAGAACAAGATAATGACTATGAATGATATCAGGCTGAAAAGCTTCTACTTGCCTAATTATTTCCTCTTCTTCCGACACCTGTTGAAACTCTAGAGCTTCGCTGTCTTTTACATTTGGAGTGGAAGTTGCAATAATGCTAACTTCATGGTTTTGCATTACAGCCTTCAATTCTGATTTAATATATGTTTGTGATAGCTGAGGATAATTTTTGACTATATATTGAACTTTCATGAATTATTAATGAATGGCTTAAATATTCTAAGCTTTGGTTCTCTGATTACTTTCTTGTTGTATAATGCTTTGATAAGTTTAAAAAATCCATAATAATGTTTGTCGAACTCCTTTTTCAATTCATTTTTAAGTAATAAGTCGTACCAGTACTTTTTATGAAATCCAGTATTTTTACTAAGTTCTTTATTTTTTGCGTAACCTGAACCTGCATTTGCTACCTTAGTCTTAAATTGCTTGTAAGAACGAATGGGGTAATGAAAAATTTCAATACCGACACTATCAGTTTTTTTATATAAACCATGGCCACTCACTGTGTGATTACCTTGGCTAACCTGAATATTTGCAGCTGCTCGGTGAATAACTTTTGGAGGAAGAGGTTTCCCTGCTAAATTTAGAGAAATACTTTTACGGTAGGGGAAAAGCCTTGGGTCAAAAGAAGAATATTGCCTTTTTATTGGCACAAAGTCATGGCGTTTGATTGAAACAATTGAATGTTCACTTGATATTTTACTCAATTCTGTTTTAAGGTTATTCGAAGTTTTAGGAACGAAGAACTCGTCAGCATCCGCATTTATAACCCAGTCAGCATTATAATCTACAACTGCCATATTGGCCATTTGACTTACATACTTAAATTGAGAAAAATCAACAGGTGGTTCTATAATGAGTTCTGCCACTCCTTTATCAACAAATTTTGAGCAAATATCTGCTGTACCATCAACTGAGCCATTATCAGTTATAATTATAAAATCAACACCTGCATTAAGATGATACTCAATATTTTGTCTAATAATATCTACCTCGTCCCTAACAAGAAGTGTCAATACTAATTTCATACATCTGAAGAATTCCTATATTTATCTACCATCGTTAAATGACTTACAAAAATAGTATTTTAAAACAATGAATACATTGTTACTCTTAAATTGAAAAAGAATTAACAATTCGATCAGTAAATCTACACAGTACAAGGGTGAGGCGAAACAATAATGTCCATATAGTAAGTATCTTTGAATTAGCTTTAAGAACTAATTTATTATCATAAGTATTGAAACTGATGAAAAAAATTCTAATTACAGGAGGAGCAGGATTTATCGGATCTCATGTAGTCAGGCTATTTGTTAAAAAGTATCCAGATTATCATATTATTAACTTAGATCTACTGACTTATGCTGGGAATCTTGAAAACATCACTGATGTTGAAACTGCAGATAACTACAAGTTCGTTAAAGGCGATATTTGTGATATCCCTTTAGTTGAAAAACTATTTACGGAAGAAAAAATTACTGATGTCATTCATTTAGCGGCTGAATCTCATGTAGACAGATCTATTAACGATCCTATTAGTTTTGTGAAAACCAATGTTTTCGGAACTGTAACTTTATTGAATGCAGCTGCTAGAGCTTGGAAAAAAGATTTATCAAATCATGTATTTTATCATGTAAGTACTGATGAAGTATATGGTTCATTGACAGAAACAGGTTTCTTTTTGGAAAATACACCTTATGATCCTCAGTCGCCCTACTCCGCTTCAAAAGCAAGTTCAGATCATTTTGTAAGAGCATGGGCAAACACCTACGGGCTGCAAACTAAGATTTCCAACTGCTCCAACAACTATGGACCTAATCAATTTCCTGAGAAGCTTCTTCCACTCATGATCAATAATATAAAAAACAATAAACCACTTCCTGTGTACGGAAAAGGTGAAAACATCAGAGATTGGCTTTATGTGGTGGATCATGCTAGAGCTATAGATGATATTTTTCATATCGGTACGACAGGTGAAACTTATAATGTAGGGGGTTTCAATGAATGGAAAAATATTGACATTGTAAACTTATTATGTAAACTGATGGACAGAAAACTAGGTCGCGTACAAGGTGAATCAGCAAAGTTAATTACTTATGTAAAGGATAGAGCGGGACATGATCATCGGTATGCCATAGATGCTAGCAAAATTAAGAATAAGCTAGGCTGGAAGCCTTCTCTTCAATTTGAGGAGGGAATGGAAAAAACGGTCGATTGGTATTTGAAGAATATAAAGTGGTTAGATCATGTTACTTCTGGAGAATATGAGCAGTATTATACGAAACAACACACCTAATTATAAAAGTAAGGCCAGACTAAGTATCTTAGGAATAAACTATTATGACCATTTTTGATAATAGGTGAAGACAGCATTTATCCATATTGGTACTCATAAAACTGGTACAACTACAATTCAGCATTCTCTTTATAATTCAAATCTTAAAGAACAGAATATTTGCTACCCTTCATTTTCCGAGTTTCCAAATGCAAGGAATCAAAACTTCCTATCAATATTATTCAAGGACTATGAAGAATTACCTAGAATCTACAAAAAGTATAGTAAAGAAGAATACCTCAAGCTTAAAAAGTCCATTCAAATTGAATTGAAGGGTCAATTAAAAAAATATGATAACACAATTATCTCAGCTGAGATGATAGATAGTTTTAGTAGAAATGAAACCACATCCTTTCTTGAATTTCTCACAGCACATTCCTACACTGACATAAAAATTTTGGTTTATGTTAGAAATCCAGTTTATTTTTATACGTCTCATGTTCAACAAACAATTAAAGCCTCATACGTTTACCCAAGTCCAACTTCATTTAAGTATGAATTCAGAAGTATTATTGAGACATGGAGAAAAGACTTTCAAAAACTATCAGTGAAATTGTATGATGAAGAGCTACAAAAAAATAATGGCCTGTTAAAAAGTTTTGAGAGAGAATTGCAACAACAATTCAACTTTCCAGTAATTTTAGTTGAATCTTCACATAAGAACAAATCTCTTTCTTTGGAATCCATGGTTATTCTGAAGAAATACAGAAAATTGTTCCATTCTAATTCAGAAAATTTTTTCAAAAAGGATTCGAGCAAACTTTTAAAACATTTGACAGATATTACCGATAAAGAATCTACAAAGCTTCAGTTAAAAGAAGAAGTAGCACAGCACATATATAATGAGCATAAGGCTGATTTATTATGGTTGAAACAAAGATTTAATTTAGAATTTCAATATCCCGTAATGAATGAACATCGTATTGAGCTTTTAGAGAAAAACTCCTACAACACTCACGATTTATTTCAAAATTTTGATAGTGGCAAAATAGAGAAATGTTTGTATCATGTCCTACAAGCTATTCTATCTCATAACTGAGTTGCAGTTCTCCACAAAATCTTTTATTCTTAATTGAAATAGTAACCCTCGCCTTTATGTGGAAAAAACTAAAATATTCGACACTATTGGAAAAACTCGCAAATGAGCTGGAAAAATATTGGAATACTATGTGAAATATAGATCAGAAACTTCAGAGTTAAGTAGGTAAATATGCCACTTCTAGTAACTATCAGACATATTATGATGGACCATATAGTAATCATGCGGAAATTGCTTTTTTTATAAATATAATCTTTGATAAGATGATAGAATTTAGCAGAATTTTTATTCCTGTAAAATTTAAAATTGAGTATTTACTTCTAATGATAATACTTGGATTGGCCTTAATTGTTAGGCTAATCGGTATAGGTAAAGGTCTTCCTTATTTACATCATTACGATGAGCCTTTTGTTGCTTCTAGAGCATTATTAATGTTAAAAGAAGGAGACTTCAATCCACACTGGTTTCAATATCCTGGTTTGATGATATATTTAAACATGATAGTTGATGTACTTCACTACCTCTACTTAATGGGTAAAGATGCGACATTTACTGGTCTAAAAGATTTAATAGTAGATAATCCTACGTCCGTTCAAAAAGGGGGATTTATCTGGACGATTTCTCACCCCTCATTTTTTTTATGGAATCGTGGAATAATAGCCTTGATGGGTACTATTTGTATTTATTTCACATATCTAATTGGGAAAAAATTAGCTAGTAGCTCTACAGCGGGCTTAGTAGGAGCCTCTCTTTTGGCCTTCTCGGCCACAATGGTCGAACACTCAAGGTATATAACACCTAACTTGTCAGGAGTCTTGTTCGTTCTTGGGACTGTTTATTATGCAATACAATTCAATTCTGATAAAAAGAATATCTATCTGATACTATCCTTAATCTTTTCTGGTTTAGCGATATCCACTAAATACAACTTTGCTCTATGCTTAATTGCTCCAATAGCGAGTTACTGTATGAATTTCAAGCAATTCAAAATAGACATAATCTCAGGGTCTGTCATATGCATTACAGTATCAGTGTTAGTCTTTTTAATTGTTAATCCGTTCACTATAATAGATTTGAAACAATTTCTGGCTGATATGGGTAAACAAGTGAAGCACTACAAGAGTGGTCATGGGTCTCATACTATTGAGCCAGGCCTTACCCATTTCAAATTTCAAATAAATGAGTTTTATCGTGACTTTGGGGGAGTGCTATTAGGGCTTTCTTTGATTGGAGCAGTTACCTCCTTAAAACAAAAAAAAGGATGGTTATTGATGTTTTTTGTAGCAACATACATGCTTTATATGGTGCGCCAAAAAGTTGATTTTCACCGCAATTTTCTAGTCATATATCCCTTTATTACAATTTGGATAGCACATGCAGTGCACTCAATTACTAAGTTCTTAAAAAGACTAACAGAAAAATTCAAATCAAAACTACCCGGCCATTTATTAAGAGTTGGAATTAATTATAGCCTATTATTTATTTTAGCCTTAATGATTTCATTTAATGCTCGAGCAGAAATAAAAAAAGCTCGAGCACTGTCAAATCATGTTGAAACTAGAAGCCAGTTAATTAATATTATTAATCGCTATGCTAAAGATTCTTATCTGAAAGTTGCAATAGCTAAGGAACTGCGTTTACATAACATGGATTTGCAAAGGTTAAATGTACCTTATGTTCTTATTAATCACATGGATTTCGAAGAAAATATATCAAATTTTGACCTTTTTGTTTCTGGTAAATTTGGCAGTGATAAAAAGGGTTTTCGTGGTCAAGATTCCACTTATAACGTAGTTTATACAAGTAAAAAGCTAATTAAGGTGATTGAGGGAAGAACTATAAACTTGAATCGGTTTCATAGAGATCCTGCAATTTACATTTACAAAGGAATACCCATGAGTCCAATCAAATTAACAGCCAATTCATTTAATGGCTGGTATAAACCTCCCTACAAGAGTAAGGATGAGAAAGAAGAGATTTTCATTGGTGCAAGTGGCGGAAAATATCTTTCAAGACAAATATTGTTTGAAGCTGGAAAATATGAATTGACAGTAACAGTTAGAGGTAATAAAATTAGAAATGAAACCGCCAGAATTAAATTCTTTTTAGGAGATAAGGTGCTCAAACAAATCGATACTAAATCAGAATTCAAAGAGTTCAAAATTAATCTAATAATTAACAAAACCGGAACTAACAGACTCAGTATGGAATTCATCAATGATTTTTTCAATTCAGAAAAAAATGAAGACCGAAATTTTTATGTTAAAGATATTTCAATCAAACCGCTAAACTGACTGGATCATTTTGAATTATTAGTAATATAAATCTCAACACTAAAAAGTAATGGATAAAAATTTGTATTCGGTTATTATTCCTGTCTACAATAGTGAAAAAATGGTAGTAAACACTGTTAATAGAACGCTAGCTGCTTTTGACTCTTTTCAATTGAAATGTGAGATTCTATTGATTAATGACGGGAGTAGGGATAACTCATGGAATAAAATCAAAAATTTAGCAAAGGAATTTGACAGTGTGGTTGCTATAAACCTGTTAAAAAATTACGGGCAACATTCAGCGGTATTTTGTGGAATCCATAAAGCAAAAGGTGATTACTTAATTACTATTGATGATGATTTGCAAAATCCTCCTGAAGAAATTATTAAATTGATCGATAAAATTAAAGAAGGTTACGATCTTGTTTTTGCGAAATTTCCAGAAAAGAAGCATCGTCATTATAGACAATTCGGAACAAAAATAATTGGTTATCTGAACAAGAAAATTTTTCAAAAGCCCAAAGATATTACCTTAACCAATTTTAGAATATTTAATCGTGAAGTGGCTGAACGTGTAAAACATTTTAATACATTTTATCCTTATATACCTGGCCTATTATTAATGTTTTCATCTGCAATCGGAAATGCTGAAGCACAACATCATCCAAGACAAATTGGTAAGTCTAATTACTCTTTGTTCAAAATCATACAACTAGTATCACGCCTTTTATTCAACTATTCCTCCTATCCACTTAAATTACTAACAGGTGTCGGTTTTTTTGTCGCAAGCCTGAGTTTCTTATTTGGCCTATTTATTATTGTAAAAGCAATACTCGTTGGAACACAAGTACAAGGGTGGACCACTCTTGTTGTTTTACTTTCATTCTTTAATG
The DNA here is from genome assembly GCA_947500555.1 of uncultured Fulvivirga sp. GTDB lineage: Bacteria > Bacteroidota > Bacteroidia > Cytophagales > Cyclobacteriaceae > Fulvivirga. The sequence continues at coordinate 406,509 of CANMSE010000001.1, forward strand.
GCTTTTTAATAATTATGCTAGGCATGATAGGAGAGTATATTTCTAGAATTATGACCCAGCTTTCTGACCAGAAGAGTTATCAAATTAAAGAACTGGTAACATAATGGCTAACGAAATGTTCTTCATTATTGGGGCTCAGCGTTGCGGCACCACTTACCTTTACAAACAGCTGGATGCTCACCCTGAAATATTCATGGCCAAACCAATCACTCCTGAACCCAAATTTTTTATCCGCGAAGATTCAGTATCCCTTGGTAAGCAGTATTATTTTGACAAATATTTTAAAGGCCTTAAAGAGGAGAAAAAAATAGGAGAAAAAAGTACAAGCTATATTGAGTATCCAGAATCTGGTAAAAGAATAATGTCAATTTTTGATAAAGCAAAATTTATAATTGTATTAAGGAACCCTGTTAAAAGAGCTGTCTCTAATTTTTTCTTCAGCAAAAAAAATGGTTTGGAAACACGAACAATTAAAGAGACTTTTATTGACAGTGATGAAGATCTTCATTACTATTCAAATACTTCTGTTTCACCGTACAGTTATTTAAAAAGAGGGATTTATCTTCCTTTTATAAAGAAGTATTCAAAAATAGTCGGACAGGAAAAGATTAAAATTATTCTATTTGAGGAATTAATCCAAAATGAGAAATATCTTCAGGAAGTATATAAGTTTCTCGATGTTAATGAAAACTTTTCTACTCCAAACTTTAGTACTAAGGTTAACCAAGCAGAAGAAATAGAATTTGTTCCTAATAATGTGATTGAAAAGCTGAAAGATTATTTTGAAACTCATAATAAGCTTCTAGCAAATGAATATGACCTTAAGCTCAATCTCTGGAACCTGTGAGGCACTTTTTAGTATTCATAACTGTACTGATCACTATTGTTTCATCATTAATTCTTGACTTTGCCGCAGATACCTATTCCCGAGTTAATTTCGTTGTTCTTCTAGTCATTAGTCTGGCTTTTAGCGTAAATATCTTAAAGTTTATTGTTTGGGGAGTAATACATAAAAGGTATAATGTCAACGCCAGCTATCCGTTAACATCAATTTTTTTTCCAATAATCTATCTAATTAGTTTTTTTAAAGGAGAATCAATGATTACCTGGTCAAAAACAATAGGCATTGTATTAATAGTTATTGGACTCATTTATTTTGAAAAAAAAGCATGATAGAGTCTTACTTGTATCTAACTTTTGCATTGATTTTCACCTCACTTGGGCAGGTCTTGTACAAATATTTTTTTTTAAAAAAGAAATTCGAGATAATATTTGCTGTTCTTATAAGCTTTTGTCTCGTGCCTTTATTAAATTACAAAGCACTGATTAAATTGCCAATAGATATGGTTTACACGGCCACTGCAATCACTTTATTGCTAGTTCTATTACTTAGTAAATTTATTCTGAACGAACAGCCGACTAAAAATCAGATTTATGGTTCTGGCATAATCCTTATTGGCATAATTTTATATAACTTTTGATTTGATTTTGGCAAAAATCCATTGATTCAAGTGAAAAATTTACCAAAAAAAATAACATTCAATAAACCTTACCTCTCTGGTAAAGAGTTGTATTATGTGGCAGATGCCATTAGATCTGGCAAAACATCTGGTAATGGATTATATACCAAAAAATGCCATGATTTTTTTGAAGGAAAATTCGGTTTTAAAAAAGTGTTACTTACAACATCATGTACTCATGCATTAGAAATGGCAGCACTACTTATAAATATTCAACCTGGAGACGAGGTCATTATACCCTCTTTCACATTTGTTTCTAGTGCTAACGCATTCATTTTGCAGGGTGCTAAAGCAGTTTTCACTGATAGTTGTTCGGATCAACCTAACATTGACGCTGAACATATTGAATCACTAATCAGCTCAAAAACAAAGGCAATTGTTGTTGTACATTATGCAGGAGTGGCATGTGATATGAAAAAGATTATGCGATTGGCGGATAAACACGGCATATTTGTAATAGAAGATGCTGCACATGCGATAGATAGCTATTACCAAAATGAAACTCCTTTGGGTTCCATCGGTCATCTATCTACATTTTCATTTCATGAAACCAAAAATTTAATTTCTGGAGAGGGAGGCATGTTAGTTGTCAATGATGACCAATTTGCAGAACGTGCTGAAATTATTTGGGAAAAGGGAACCAATCGCGCAGCATTTTGGAGAGGTGAGGTAGATAAATATAATTGGGTGGATATTGGGTCTTCTTATTTGCCATCGGAAATGATTGCAGCTTTTTTATATGCCCAATTAGAAAACCTAAGCAGTATACAAGAAAGAAGAAAAGAAGTTTGGAATATCTATTACGAAGGTCTGAATATCTTAAACAATAACTCAAAAGTAAGACTTCCCTTAATTCCTGACTACGCAATGAATAATGGTCATATGTTTTACTTGGTTTGTAATAGCCTACAAGAGCGTACAGGACTAATTAATAATTTAAACCAGAATAATATTCATGCTGTATTTCATTATATTTCACTACATAAATCTCCCTATTATAAAAATAAGCATGATGGTAGAGAGTTGGCAAATGCTGATAAATATTCAGACCGGCTGGTAAGGCTACCTTTCTACTATGAATTAACTAACAGCGATCAAAATAAAATTATTAAATCAATTTTAAAGTTTTATTCCAGCGTTTAGTTGACATTAGAATAATGCTGTTTAACTCATTAGATTTTGCAATCTTTTTACCTGTCGTTTTTGCATTTTATTGGTTCATAACAAATAGAAACTTAAACCTTCAAAATCTACTTATTGTGGCTGCCAGTTATATATTTTATGGGTGGTGGGATTGGCGATTTTTAGGCCTCATAGTATTTAGTACAATAATTGATTATTTAGTTGGACTTAAATTGAGAAAAGAAAAGTCCGTGGTCTATCGCAAAGTATTTCTTTGGACTAGCATCTTAGTTAATTTGGGCTTACTAGGTTTTTTTAAGTATTATAATTTTTTTCTAGATAATTTTTTAACTGCTTTTATATTTTTTGGGCAGGAAATTGAAGCAACCTCATTAAACATAATATTACCCGTTGGAATCAGTTTCTATACTTTCCAAACTTTAAGCTACACCATTGATATTTATCGAAAAAAACTCGAGCCAACAGATAATTTTCTTGCTTTTAGTGCATTCGTCAGCTTCTTTCCACAATTGGTTGCAGGCCCTATTGAAAGGGCTTCTAACCTTCTTCCGCAGTTTGATGAAAAAAGAAGTTTTGATTATTCGCGAGCTGTTGATGGTATGCGCCAAATTTTATGGGGCCTTTCTAAGAAAATTGTGATAGCGGATAATTGTGCTGAGTATGCTAATTCAATTTTCAACAACGTTGATGACCAGTCTGGTGGAACTCTTGTACTTGGTGCATTGTTTTTTACCTTTCAGATCTATGGAGACTTTTCTGGATATTCTGATATTGCGATTGGAACTTCTAGGCTTTTTGGTTTTCGTTTGACACAAAATTTTAGCTTCCCCTATTTTTCAAGAGATATTGCTGAATTTTGGAGACGTTGGCATATCTCTCTTTCTACCTGGTTTCGCGATTACCTTTATATTCCATTAGGTGGAAGCCGTGTGAATAAATATAAAGCTATCAGAAATACTTTTATAATCTTTATCGTAAGTGGTTTCTGGCACGGGGCTAGTTGGACATTTGTTTTTTGGGGTTTACTCAATGCCATATATTTTGTACCCCTACTAATCACAAATAGTAACAGAAAGCATTTGGATACAGTTGCAAAAGGCAGAATTATACCAAATTCGAAAGAGTTTTTAAAGATGCTGATAACATTCAGCTTGACAGTTTTTGCGTGGATATTCTTTAGAGCCGAAAATATGGATCATGCATTGAACTATATATCTGGTATTTATAATGATCCAGGAACACTCTTATTATTTAGTCTTTATTGGAAACATAATACCATTATCACCCTCATCATTATATTTCTGGTCATTGAATGGATTGGAAGGGAGGATCAATATGGGATTGAGAAGATTGTTGCTAGAAGAGCATGGCCAGTCAGGCATTCAATTTACTATCTCTTAATATTTGCTATATATTGTTTCGGAGACAAGGAGCAAGAATTTATTTACTTTCAGTTCTAATTTTTTATGAAAAAATTCATAACCAACGTTATATTCTTTTTAATTGGATTGATGGTCGTAATGCCAATTGCTTTCTCAGTCATCAGCATCAATTTGAATGAATCATTTTATGATAAAAACGCAGTTTTCATTTGGGGAGACTCTCAGGCTAATAGAGGCATTCATCTAACTGAACTAAAAAAAAAATTAAATAAAAATATATACTCTTCTTGCCATGATGGAGCAAGTGTCTACGACTTTCTAGTTTTTACGGAACAAGTAACTAAAAACTCCGAAGTTATTGTTGCCGTATCCAAATTAGCTCAAATTCGGAGGAAAGATTATGACTATAACGCCAGTGGATTATCTATTTGGGCACTATTTAAACTATACCAAAACAATTACTCATTTAATGAGGTTCTGAAAGTGCTTAAGAAAAATTTAAAGCCCAAACAGAATATAAAGACAAATCATCGGGTTCCTAGATTCAAGGAGACAATGGAAATCGACTTGCCCATTTCACATTTTGAAAGCTACTACAATAAAATTCCTTCTTTTTTGGAAGACAAGCAGAGCCTTTACCTGAGTGGTATTAAAAATTTAATTCAGAAAAATTGTAAGATTTCTTTCATTGAATTTCCGTATCATCCAAAGCTTGCAAAGATTGAAGAAAAATCGCCAATTTGGCCTAAAGCCGAAGCATTTAAAGGTGACATACTTTCATTATTTGAAGAATCAAGAATGGATACAATTAAGCTAGATAATAATAGAAATGTCTTTAAAGATTTATCTCATTTGAACTTTGCAGGCGCCTTAGACTTATCTAAGAAATTAGGAGCAAAAATTAGAGTACAGCGGGTTCCTACCATTTATGTTATTTTATAAAAATGCTTTGCCATTAATATGGAAAGGAATAGTTGTAATAATCTAAATCTCCGTTGTAAATTAATGTTACCAACCTTTTAGTCTCTTCATTATAGAATTTCTCATAGTTAAGTCTTACTTTATTATTGTAAAGATTTTTCATCTCATCAAAAGAACTATTGGTTAATGATTGAAGCTCTTTATCTTCAACAAATTCCGAAGAAAAAGTTGTATTACTAGTTTTACTTTTATTATCACTTTCAAAGAAGTTTTTGACACTGTTCAGTACTGTAGAATTATCTTTGAAAATTTTAGAAACCAAAGAATAGTAATGCTCATTCCCATCTTCAATTCGATGGAAAAAATCAAGCCTTACATTTGGAGATGATTGCAACTTAAAATGGACATCTAATGCTGGGTCATATATATTTTCATTTAAGTAAGTCAAAAACTCCTCGAATGAGTAACCTAAGCTAAAATTCCGTTCTCTACCCAAAAAATCAAAAATTGGTTGATGAATTAATCTATTATAGTTTTTATTCTTAAATCTAATCGATTCATTAAACTTTATCTCTACACATTTATCCAAATAAGCTGATATTACTCTTGTAAATGGGTTTCGAACGACTGTATAAACCAAAAAGTCTGAGTAATCTCTATTAGCCAATATAGGCCAGTAGTGCCTTAAATTATGATGTGTAACTCCCTCAATATCTTCAAGCTCATTTCTATGTAGACTAAGAAATAATTTTCTAAAAGTACTACATGCACTTTTTGGGTTGTAATAAAATATATATTGATAATTATAATTAACTAATGGTATCATATACTATTTAGAATTAATGCTCTCAAGTTCACTTCTGAATCTTTTTAAAGCTAAATCATACAATTCTACATCCATTTCTATAAGGCCCTCTATTTTCTTCTTAATCTCAACAGAAACATCCAGCGATCGTTTGGCCTTGTTATCATGTCGAATTTTATCCACTAAGCTGGTTCCAAATCGATGATCATATAAAAAGCAGGACTCAGAAAAATATTCATTAATCCCAATGAAATCCAAATGTCTTATATTATCTTTCGCATTACTAAACGTCTCATCTGTCACTATATCAACTATGTTTACCTCTCCCAAAGGCATCCCTAATACTTTTGTCTGGTAGTTTAAAATTTGTTTGGATACAAAGCTTTCATTGTTGAGCAACTTTTCAATTGTGACAGTAGGATCTTTTGTTTTTTTTAATTTATGGCCAAGCATTGAAAGTGTTCTTTTATATGGATCGCGAATAACTGTGACACATTTGTACTCTCCTAAACTATTGCGAAGTGAATAAGGATAATGACCAACCAATACTTTATGATTTCTGAGAACATTAATGTTCTCAGCAACCCACTCCGCTTTTGGATACCATCTATTTGGGAAACTATCTAAGTCATTACCATTTGGATAGATTGATTTCCTTTTATATTCTTCGGTTAACATCTGCCTAAAGGATGTACCGCCAGTTTTCATAATATGTACAAAATAAATTTTATCCATTCGACTGCGTCTTTCTTGCCTTTTCTATATTTTCTTGCTCATAACATGTTCCAGAATCTGCATTACTCTAGCTTCAAATGTATGATTCTTAATAATTGACTTTCGTAAGTCAGATACTTTTTTATTACCTCTTTCTTCTATTCCATCTTTAACAGCCTTTTCCAGTTCCTCTTTTGACTCATAAAATAATAAAGAGTTCTCTCTCAAGACCTCAGAACCTTCCACTTTATCTGAAACAAGTGTCGCTCCACATGCTAATGCATCAAATATTCGGTTAGATATAAATCCTTTCTCTCTCATATCATCCCAATGATCATTAAGAACTACTTTAGCTCCACCATAATACTTATACAATTCTGTATTGTCAATATAGCCTCCCTTGACATACTCATTATCAACAAGATTTTCCCATCCATTCCCGTAAATAGATAGGTCATACTGTGTTGGCAATAAGTCTGCAATGATTTTTCGATATATACCTCTCGAGTTACCCACAAATAATAACTCTGATTGAACCTGTTCTGATTCTTTAGGTATTTTAAAGACTTCTGGGTCAGTACACTGTAAAAGCGTACTGACGTTATTCAGACCTTCCTTTTCTAAATTTTTCTTCCATTTTTCAGAAGCCACAAATGCATGATCATAACTTCTGTATTCATCAAGCTCAACTTTGTCAGGATGGGAAATGTTCCACATCATGTTGTATTGGCTCTTTTGAGGCTTGTAAACACTAAGGCCTCTTAAAACCAATACATTTTCAAAACTTAGCGATGCTTCCGAATCCCAATCCGGAAGCAATTCGATTTTGGTTCTTATATTTTTCTTCTCAAACTCCTTTTTTAACGAGAGTGCAAAATGATAGTCTCCCCATTGGTGGGCCACTTCAATATTAGGGACAGGTATTTTAATCACCATACTACTAGAGTAATAATGAGTAAGAACTTTTTTTATCTGACTTGCTCTATTTTGATATGTATGATGATCCCTTACCAATTGCTGTAACTCTTCGACTAGCTTATTTCGCTCAGCATCATTTTCTAAATAATATTTTATTAATTCCTCTAATTCTTCCGCATGACTAAATATTGGTAATTTCCCTTTAAAAACATCTTCAGAGCCCAAAGTGCCATTTGTAACTACAAGCGTTCCACTCATTAAGGCATCAAAGACCCTGCTATTAACAGAACCCCAAGGTTTCGTCACTCTGTTGGCATCATCAATCAACAACTTGGTATTAGCATACACCTTCGGCATATCTTCATATTTCACAAACCCTTTTGAATAGTCAGCTAAATGTGATATTTGATCCCAATTCTTACCATATAAGTGGAATTTGTATTGCGCTAAGTTTTTAGGGTCCAGCATTTCTATTATTTCCCTAGGGTCATTCCAATAACTACCAGTAAAACAGTAGTCACAAACAAATTCTTTACTTTTTAAATCACGCTGAGAAAACCTCTCTTCATTTGTAGCTATTGGCATGTAATATGCCTTCTTAAACTTCTTATTTTCTATGTAATCACAAGCCTTTTTACTTGAGGAGAAAACCAAATCGTACTGATTGAACCAATCAGAGTCAGAAAATTTGTCAAACCAATTTCTGATCCATGCAGCCTTGATTAAATTTTTATTATTACTAACCACTTTATTCAAATCATACCCGTGAAGCAATACCAAAATCATGTCTACATCTCCGTGGATGTTGTACCAGTTTTCTTCTCTTTGAGCATAAAATCGAACTTTCCAACCTAATTTGACAAATTCATTCGCCAGTTCTTTCGCAGTAAAGTAATCTCCGGCCTTTGCATACTTCCCTTGCTCAGTTACTATTATGCCAATAGTGAATTTTGGTGATTCAAGAGCATATGTATTTTTATTATTGAGTTTATCATGCCACGATTCATTTAATATTCTTCTATACCATTTATCTCTGAAATGATTTAGGTTCAACCTTCGCCTTTTTTTGACAGCTTCTTTATCTTGTTTACCCTGAGTGCCAAACTCATTATGATATATTATAGCACCATTGGCTATTATATTTTTCTTACCTATATCTCTCAATTTTAAACTTAAATCAACATCTTCAAAACCATACATATAGTTTTCATCAAAGCCTCCAACTCTTTCAAAAACTTCTTTATTAACTAAAACACATGCCGCAGTGAGGCAGGGTTTATCATGACTTTTAGTGTGATCTATATTAAATAGTTCTTCCGAAACATCAAGATTATAGGGCCTGATAAAACCCTCCTCCCACCTAAAACCAATTCCATTATGTTGGACTTTTAAAGAGTTTGGGTTCTCAATATTTTCGGGGTAAATAAGTTTTGCACCTACAGAACCGACTTGATTCTCATTTTCTAGATACTCTTTCACAAGCTGATTCAACCAACCCTTAACTGTAATAATATCATTATTGAGAAATAGTATAAGATTACCTTTAGCTTCAGCCACAACCTTATTATTAGCTGAAGAAAATGAATCATTATAAGTATTTTCTATTATTGAAAGATTTGATAATCCCAAATTTTCTAGAAACGAAACTGAATCGTCATTTGAAAAATTGTCAAAAACAATAATCTCATAATTGGGGTAAATAGTATTTCTATCAAAATCTTTAAAAAGACTTTGAAGATGATTGAGTCCATTTCTATTAAGAATAATTATGCTAACTAGGGGTGTATCAATAGATAAAGAGTGATCAAAGTTTTGTTGAATAAACTTCTCGATATGTATTTTTTTAGATTTTAACTGTCTTTTTTTATTGAAATTATTTAAGTGATTTAAAAAACAATTTTTACTTTGACGTATTACGTCAAAAAAAAGAACCTTCTTAATTCTTGAGCTAATTCTCATGCTTTGAATTCGCTCCCAATGCTCATTTATTATTTTATCCTTATTCGAATTAATAACACTTAATCCATCTACCCTTTTTTTATGAACGGCCAATTCTCTCTTAGCTTCAGCTAATTCTTGTTTTATAAGCTCATTTGACAAAATCTTTTCATAGCTTATTTTTACCTCGACCAGTTCTTTGTTTTTCTGATACAACTGATCCTTAATGCGCTCTATTTCCTTATCTTTTCTGCTCTGAGTGTCCTTCAGATTAGTATCAAGCGTTTCTATTGTTGTTTGTATATCTTCGTAATCTTTTAAGTCTGTTAAAGACTCTTGCGAGACATGATGTCCAAGCAATTGATTATTCTTTATTAATTTATTTAGAAGTTCAGTTTGAGAATTATTCAATACACCCAAGTCTTCTCGAGTAAAAACATTTCGATGTAGCTTCCGATCAATGAACTTGGAAAGTTCCATTTCGCCAGGCATACGAATTCTGTCTACCTTATTTGATTCCAAAAACTCGTAAATTTGAGACAATATCTTTTTAGGTTTATCAATCAGGTTTTTGTGATCAAGAATTAATCTTGGAAGACCATCACTATGATCAAGTGCCAATTGATTATAACGCTCCCATAAGGCCAAGCCGTACCTAATAGGAAAACCATTTCGTTTGTTTAATGACTTAGCCACTTCTAATGGGTGCCTATAAATAAAAATGATTAATGGTAATTCAAGATGTTCCTTCCATAAGGGTAAAGTCAAACAAAAACGAGGTTCTTTCAAAAACCATGGTCTAAAAGCGTCCATCCCTAATATTAATTTTTTAGCATCGTTATGAAATTTCTTCAACGAATCGCTATTGAACTGATCTACACTTTCAAACTCGTTGATTTTATTCCAGTCCAGGTTATTGTCTTGTAAAATGAAATCGTTCAGCGCTCTTACATCCAACCTTTCCCAAAAGCCTTTAGGATTTTCTATATTTAATCCTGTTGAGGATCCTTCCGCTCCAAAATACAGCCCCATCATATTCAATAACCGTGATAGTATAGAGGTGCCTGAGCGATGCATTCCTAGAACAATGACTTGCATATCTTCAAAAATTAAACATTAAATTTACACTTAATTACCGAAGCATTCCTATTTTATTTTGGTATGACACACTGGTCAAAATTTACGATATGACATCAGATCTAAATAATTATTTTGATAAGATATTTGTAATAAATCTTAAATCTAGAGTTGACAGAAGGTTAAGAATTATAAGAAAATTATCAGAGCAGAATATTCAGTTTGATTTCTTTGAAGCCATCGATGGGTATAGCCCTGAATTAGTATCTGAATTTAATAGATATTTCTCGCAGCCCATTTCAGCCAAAAATTCCCATCCTTTAGAAAAAAAGTATGGAAGAAAGCTAATTCAAAGCTCTGGAGCATTAGGTTATTTAAAAACTTATGAAATGGTTCTAAGCCTTTCACAAGAAAAAGGTTTTAAAAAGATACTTTGTTTCGATGACGATATACTCTTTCATAAATCGTTTAACAAGGAATTTGAAAAGTTTATTCCTAAGATACATGCAGAGTGGAAATTGCTCTTCTTAGGAGCCACGCAACATGTTTGGAATATTCCAAAATCGCATAAATATAGCAATGAAGAATTAGGTGAATTTAGTCCAGAAGAAGATTTCTATCATCCACTAATAACTGATGGTTCATTTGCTGTAGGTATTGACTGTAGTGTTTATCAGATTCTTTTGAAAGAAATTGAAAAATATAACGCCCCATTAGATTCTGGTCCTTTAAGAACTGTGATGAGTCAATACCAAAACCAGTGTTTCGTGGCTCAGCCTAATTTAGTAATTGCAGATGTAAGTGAAAGTGATATCGGTTTGAATAGAAATCAATATGAACTAGCAGAGAAAGTTAAATGGGACCTGCAGCTTTACAACTTTCCTGATAAGGAGATATTGGTAACTGTAATCATAGCGGCCTACAATGCTGAAAAAACGATCAGCAAAAGTATTAAGTCAATATTGAATCAGACCCATCAGAACATTGAACTAATAGTAGCGGATGATGGCAGTAATGACAAAACTGTTGATTTTGTAAAGAAATTGCAAACGGAGGATAAGCGCATAAGACTTCAGGAAAACGATTTAAACAGGGGGTGTTATTATGTTAGAAATGATGCCTTAAAGATAGCCAAAGGTGAGATCATAGCTATCCAAGATGCAGATGATATTGCATTACCAGATCGTATTGAAAAACAGTTAATACCCATTTTGGCCAAAGAAGCTAAATTTACCATTTCACGGATTTATAGAAGCAGGTGCAGTGTAGAAGAGCTTGATATTGAAAATCCAGAAGAAATGATGGCCTTAGTGGAAGAGAGAAGAGTTAAAAATAAGTATGGGAACTATGATTACAGAGATAGGAAAATCCTTGGTTTTAATACCTCCGTCTTTCATCGATCCTTATTTGAGGAACTTGGCCTTTTTTGGGAAAATAGATTTGCATCAGATGCAGAATATGCGGAAAGAATATTATACCACTATGCCGACATTAGGCTTAAAGGAAATGAGAACATACATAGCTTTCTCATGGATTGCGAACCTATTAAGGGTTTATACAAAAGAGTAGAGGATGTATTAGTGGTATCTACAGATATGGGGGAAACTAATATCACTAATAAGCATAAGCAACAGGAAAAGAAGGACTTCGAAACACTATGGAGAAAAAGATTAAATAACGAGGTTGAATATCAATACCCAAAATTTGAGAGTGCGAAGAAGAGCATATCTAACACAAGCATTACCGATACTGATAAGTTAAGTATTAAATTTAACATTTACCAACAGAAGGTAGAAGCCAAGGAACAAATGCTAAATGCCTCCAGGAAGCAAAAAAAGAATTTAGAAAATGACTTGGCATGGTATGCCCGAACCTATGATCACTTACCCAAGTGGTATTTGAAAATTGGAGGGATATTTAGGAGGTGGCCTTTTAAGTAAATAATAAATTTATTTATAGAAAAAATTTATCCTTGAATCAAATCTCACAGGATAGAGACTAGAATTATACTCATAATGACGAATCTCATCATTAAGCTTGACTATATTATTCCTAATAGGTAAAGCATTTGATACCATTATTATTATTCGATAAGGCAACCCATAAAATGGATTTATCTTATCATCAACTTCTATTGATATTTCGTAGTTTGTAAGGGGTTGATCGAAGATATATGGTTGATCTCCATAATGCTTGATTCTTATTAAACCACCCTCAGAGTCACGTTCATAAACTCTTGTAAAACTCTGCTGAACGGTATCTTGCAGCAAGTAAAATTCCATGTTAAAGTCAATTCTTTCAAGCACCTCATCTTCATAAGAATATACTTCTTTATAATAATTTGATTCTTGCCCCATATCTTCTAAACCTTCAAGTGAAACAATCAAACCGTTTTTATAAGTAGTAGTGAAGAAACTTTTTAAAGTGGTTGAATTATCACGATATATGGACACAAAGATTGAATCTAATATTTCATTCTGATATATGAAAGAAATGATCTCTGCTGGATGACCATAACTGTCAAAAGAAATGATTTCAGATAGCTTGCTCTCGTTATAGTTATACTTATATACAATAAAAGGATCTTCATCCCAAATTGTAATTGAATCTATTCTTATATTATCTATACTATACTCTAAGGAGCCAAAGGGAACCGGATTTTCTCTATCACACATATTGAATAGAAAAATCAAAAAGAATCCAACAATATAATTTTTACTTTTAATCATACCTTCACAATAAGCTTTTTTATTTCTGCAAAACCCATCATCAAAAAGAAGAGCTAAACGAAGTATTTTATAAATTGGATTATCTTCTTCTTGTCAATCTCTTCATCTAATTACTAGTCCATCACTAAAGTTAACTATCTCAGCTGGTTGTAACATCTGCTTCAAACTATTTTCTCCTATTAAATACCATCTCCAAGTTACACTTTCAAAATAAATGACCTCGCAAGAGTTATCAATAATGCATGAACGTATTTTCATCAATTGGTTTTCCAAATTGTTGTTGACCCTATTATTTTTTGCGTCTATTTCTGAAGGAATCAAGCGAACATAGTCAGAAGATAAATTGGTATGAAATCTCAAAATATCATTTGCGTTAGTATATATTATTTTATCATCTAGTTGCTTGGCATAGTCTAGCGTTTCAGAATTAGACCATGTTGTACCTGTATAACCCGAGCCATTTTGAAAATGACTGTTCCACAGATATTGTGCAGAATAGAAAACACAAAATAATAGTACTACTGCTGGTAGATAGAATAATTTTCTATATATACCAGTAAGATGATTGGTGTCAATCATAGTTTGACTAAAAATAATAACCAACAAGAAGAAGGTTGGTGAGAGTATTCGATTATCTAATGGAGTATGGTAATCGAAAAAAGAGATTGACAGGAATAAGAAGAGTGTATATGACAAAAAAAGTGTACCCGGCAAAAGATAACCACTCATTTTTTTTGAGCCTTTACAACTTCTAAAATATATAGCGAATTGAAAGGTCATAGCAAAAAGTAAAATGACTGCAGATCTCCATCCAGGAACAATCCACGACTTGAAAGTCACCCCTAACTGCGCAAGTTTTTCAGCGGAAATAATATGAACTACGAATTCTCGCGGTGCTACTCCCTGAGGGCCATTAAAGTAATTGTAAATAAACCAGGGACATACAACAAATAGTAAACCTATAAGATAAAATACGGTGTTTAGATATCTATTTTTCCTTGTCTGGTTGACAAAAAAAAGGAGGTGAAGAACAAAGCCAAATATAAATCCTATAGCTGCATATCTTGTAAGAAACAGCAGTCCGGATGAAATGGAAAAAAGAACTAAATAACTTCTGTTTTTATTCTCCTTCCATTTCATAAAAACCCAGTAGCTTCCTACTAATAATGTAATAAATAGCGGTTCAGACCATGCCCACAAGAATACTGTGGAAGCAACTGACGCACTTAAAATAAAAGACAACAAAATTGAATTCAGCAGACTAACTTTTATTAAATGAAGTATCTCATTGAATATTAATATGTAGAAGAATATCAGGGTTGTATTTAATATACCCGCTGCTGAATGAATATCTAAATCAAATAAAACGGATATTAACGCAATCACAACTGTGTAAAGAGGGGGCCAATGACTTATGAATCTACCTTGATTATTTACAAAGCCTTGAAGATTAGATAGGTTACCTGCAATTTCAAAATATACGGTACTATCAGAAGAAACACCTAATCCATAATCATGAATGATATATATAAAAAGACATGCAACAAGGGTTGTGAATATCAGCCGGTAATTAAATGAAGCCAATCTCTTAAATCTCTGAATTTCTACGCTAAGGTTCATATTTTAATCTTACTCTTCATAGACGAGTAAATATTAAAAACTGTTGAGTATAGCACATTACTGACTAATACAAATCCCACAATACAAAAAGGCATATACCATACAATACTGTTCATTCCATGATGGATATAAGAGTGACCTTTAAACAAAATAAACCATGAAAGTGGTGCAAGTATCGAGAACCAAAGAGTAATAGCTAGCGCCTTATTTTGATTATTTTTAATAACCTTATTCACTCTGACCGGAAGAACAATCAAAGTAGTACTAAAAAGAAAAAGAAAAATTAGCCACAAAAATGACACGTTAAATAGAATGAAATCAAGTGCATCTTTTTTTAGGTAAGTAATTAACACTTCTGACAGATCACTATCTAAAGATCTATTGTAAGCAGAAGCAAGCTTTTCATTATACATTTCATAAAGTCTGTCTGAACTACCAGAGGATCTTTTTTTATAACTGTAGTAAATGTGTTCCAAGCCATCTTGAAAACTCCCTTTCAGTTGCCCTACCTGGTATGATAGAATGGTGACTGAAATAACAATAGCAGTGAGTGCCCCAGCAACTAGGGCTCCTGTTTTTTTTATGAATTTTTTAAACTTAAACCTTTCTAATGAACTGTAATACACCAAAGGGGTAAACATCATCATACAAGTAGTTGAAATATATTCAAACCCAGTAAAAAAGCACTTTATGAAAAGCCCCAAAAATGCAATTGCTAAAAGCCTGAAAAGGCTATTATTATTGTTATTAGAGCGAAATTCTGACCCGACCAAAATCATCGGTATAAAAAAAGACCAAAGCGCCCACCACATATTTCTTCCAAAAACTGTAAACCAGGGTGAAAAAAATATGAAAATAAAAGTAATGACAGCTACAATTAAACCATGAGACCTAGCAATCCAAAATAGTAAAATTGATAATGCCAAAGAGGTCAGAAATGCATTAATCAGATGAAAAAGATTTAGGTTCACAGTGTTAGAAAATGGAGACAACCATGATAAATAGGAAAGCATTATTGCCTGTCCCCCAGTTTGACTTAAATAAGCTGTATAACTTCTCGTTTCTAAATTGATATTCTGACAGTATAAGTCGTATTGGTAAAGATTTCTGTCCTTATCATTGGGCACTTTATTATACCTTCCGGTAAGCCCCCCTTTAGCAAATATTCCATCATTCTGTGAAAGTGCCAATTTACCAGCTACTAACGACTCAGAATCCAATTGAAAACTTTGAAACCATTCGTAATCTACCGTTTTAAAAATATTATCGTAAAAACTAGCTGATAACACAATAAGAAAAAAGCATGATAGAATTAAGGTTCTGTCTAATTTCATAACCTAACCATTCCTGAATTTCAATTTAGTGTTTTTCTTATCGATCTTAATTAAGGTATCTAATATTAAACCACACGAAAACAATAAAAGTGAAATAACAACTAGACTTACTGAAAGTATGGCAGTAGGCACTTTATGTACATAGTTGAATTTGAGATATTCTATCACTGGAAAGACCCCTAAAAACAGCCCCCCAAGAAGAAAAAAACTAGCAATGATTGTAAAAAAAGATAAGGGTTTATAAAATCGGTAAAGATTGAAAAAAGTAATTATTACCTTAAACCCATCTTTAAAAGTATTTAATTTAGACGTGCTCCCTTCTGGCCGATCACGATAATTAACTGGGACTTCCTTGATGGCCAATTCATAATGTAATGAAAAAATTGAAAGATCAGTTTCTAACTCAAAACCCTTGGCGAGGGAAGCATAGTTTTTCACAAACCTTCTACTAAAAACACGATATCCACTTAAAATATCATTTAGGTTCGTCCTAAAAAAAATATTTATTAATTTTTTCATTAAGTCATTCCCAAAACTATGAAACTTCCTTTTGTTTTGTTTTGCATATGAGTTATTGGAAATCCTATCTCCGATTACCATGTCAGAATTAAAGCCTTGTGCAACATTTATCAACTCGACAACGTGCTCAGCTGGATAAGTATCATCTCCATCAACTAACACATAAAAGTCTGCACTGATGTCACTGAACATTCTTAACACCACATTTGCTTTACCCCTTCTGTACTCTAATGACACCTCTGCTCCTGCCTTTTGTGCTATAACTACTGTTTGGTCATCAGAATTATTATCATAAACATAAACTATAGCTTCAGGAAGTAACTCTTTAAAATCTCTTACAACTTTACCTATGGTAAGCTCTTCGTTTAGACAAGGAATTAGTACTGCAATTTTCAATTGTTATTATTTTATCACTGTGGTAGAAAATAATTCTAACCACTCAAGAAAATTTTATTTAATGTAACTTTATCAAAACATGTTAAATTCAACACTTTCAGTGTGAAGATAAATATTAATGACAATTGTATTAGCAATTACAACATTCAATAGAGTACATAACTTAACTACTCTCGTTTCATCTTTTATAAAACATAGTCGGAATGACGTAAATTGGATTATTCTAATAGCCGATGATGGTTCCACGGACGGAACCATTGAATATATAGAGAGCTTAATAATTCAAAGCATTCCAATTTCTTTAATTAAAAATGATAGGCAAGGTGTTCATCATCAGTTTAACACTATTCTAAAAGAACTAGAAAATATAGAATTCGGGTACTGCTTAAAATGTGATGATGATATTGAATTTATTAAACCAGGATGGGAGCAACTTTATATTGATGCCATAGAAAGAACAGGTTACCATCATCTCTGCCATTTTGACGAATCATGGAGATCAATAAAAAACTTAAAAAAGCCTGTAATACAAGATGAATTAATTGGTCATTGTGTTGCCAAAGATGTACAAGGGGCCTTTTTTACTTTAACTCCCAATGTTATAAAGGAGGTGGGATATATGGATATCCGAAATTTCGGCTTTAGAGGGGTAGGTCATATTGACTATACGATGCGAGCCTGTCGGGCAGGGTTTAATGATATCAATCATCCTTTTGACGTTCAAAATAGCAATGACTATATCAAGCACCAAAGTGGAGATTACAAATCCGCCCTGGATCAAGATATTCAAAATGCCCTAGAGAACGATGAAACGTCTAAGAAAAAATACGAAATAATTACATCCCCTTCAAGAAAGTACATTCCTTTCAATCTAAATCATGAATCTTTGGATAAGGAAAAAGAAGTTGCGCTTTTAAAGAAGAGGATAGATAATCTGGAAAAACAAAAATTGTGGTATGAAAAAAATTACGGTCATCAACCAAGATGGTTTGTTCGAATGGGTAAAGTTTTAGATTTGTTTTTAAAGCATTTTAAATGACACTAAATCCCTTACTAGTTATTGCTAATTCAGTATTTTAGCAACTTTATACATTCTATGCAGATACTTCCTTCGAAACACTTAGTAAATTGTCAGTTTTCTGTTGACCGATACCACGCTTTAAAACAACTGCCTAAAAATGGCAAAATTGCGGAGGTCGGTGTTTTAGGAGGAGATCTGTCCAATTGGTTTCTAAAAAATTTAGAGCCCCAAGAGCTGCACTTAATTGATCTATACAATTGTGCAGATTTTCCTGGAAAGGGTAGATTCAATAAAAAGCAGCATGAGAATTTTATTCATAAAAGGTTCGATGAAGAGATTAAGGCAAAGCAAGTAATTGTAATGAAGGGATATTCTTGGAACGTGTTAGGCTCGTACCAGGCAAACTACTTCGATCTGATATATATAGACGCAGCGCATGATTATAATTCAGTAAAGAAGGATTTGGAGATGAGCGGGCAGAAAATAAAAAAAGACGGCTATATTGTAATGAACGATTATATCATGTATGATCATTTAGCTATGTCGAAGTATGGAGTAGTAGAAGCCACCAATGAATTCTGTATAAAGAACAATTGGGAATTTCTTTATTATGCATTTCATCCAAACTTATTTTGTGATGTAGTTTTGAGAAAAATTCAAAGCTAACTACCAGCTAATGAATTATTGGTTAGTAACAACTGAATATCCTCCTCAAAGCGGTGGTGGTATTAGTACCTATTGCTATCATACGGGCCAAATGTTATGCGCTCATGGCCACAAGGTTTTTGTATTTATACCTGATAGTAATATCAAACAAGAATTAAATGAAGTTGATGACAATGGAGTAACACTGATCTATTTTCCAATTCAGCATTATGATCATTTAGGATATGAGGCAGGCCTAAGTTATACTATCTCACAGGTGCTCAGAAGCTATTGTATTAATCATTCACCTCCTGACGTTATCGAATTTCAGGAGTATAATGGAATAGGTTATTATACTCTTCAGCGGAAATGGTTAGAAAAAGACTATTTCTCAGAAACAAAGTTTTTGGTTACAGCTCATGCTCCCAGCTATCTATACTTAGAATATAATCAAGCTCCCGGCTACTCTTTTCCAGAGTTTTGGATAGGAGAAATGGAAAAACATTCACTTAAAACTGCCGATGTAGTGATTTCACCAAGCCAGTATTTGCTGAATAAACTTGAGCTAGACGATGATAAATCGCATGTTGTTTTCAACCCCTATCAAATAGATAGCACCACTTTAGATGATATTCAAATTGGTGATGTTGCTTTTTTTGGCAAGTTAACACCCCAAAAGGGCGCATTGGAAATGCTTAGCTATTTCGAAAATGCCTGGCGGAGTGGTGAAAAGATTTCGTTAAATGTAATTGGGGGTGGGGATCATTTTTTTTACCCTCTACTCAAGGATGTTGGAGACTATGTCAGAGATAAGTATAGCAATAGAATTGATGAAGGTTTATTAACTTTTGAAGGTCATATTAAACCCAATTTACTCCCTCAACGAATAGCTAAAGCGCATGTAATCATTGTTCCGAGTATTGTTGATAATCTACCGTATACTGTGGTTGAGGCAATGTCTCTAGGCAAAATTGTATTAGCCTCAACAGATGGCGGTCATAAAGAGCTAATAGAACATGGTGTAAGCGGCTTTCTTTTTGATCATCGCCTAAAGAATGATTTTATTCATACGTTGAAAGGGATATTAGCACTCAATACATCTGAAATTGCAGCAATTGGTATTGCCGCCAAAAAGTCGATTTCTCTAAAATGTGGTTATGATCATGTCTATGAAAAGAAGATAAAACTACTACAATCTAATCCTAATTCAACCAACCATCTATTTCCCTTTTTAAGACCAGAAGTTAAACCACCTATTTCTGACGCCCCAAACTCTGAAAGCACACTACTATCAGTGGTTATTCCATATTATAATATGGGTAAATTTGTAAATGAATGTATCGATTCAGTTACACAGAGTGAATATAGCAGCTACGAAATAATTGTAGTCAATGATGGTAGCACTGATGCAGGAAGTATTGAAGCATTAAAAAAGCTTCAACTAAATGATCGTATCAAAATTTATAATAAAGACAACAGTGGACTTAGTGCTACAAGAAACTTTGGTGCGTTAAAGGCTAAAGGTGAGTATATTGCCTTTTTAGACCCTGATGATAGCGTAGAGCCTACTTACTACAACAAAGCTATTCATATATTAAAAACCTATTCTAATGTATCGTTCATTGGATGCTGGGCTAAATATTTTGGTGCGAAGAATTACATATGGCCATCCTTTAATCCTGAACCACCCTACCTTCTTACTCACAATATGGTAAATAGCAGTGCCATAGTAATTCGCAGAAATGATTATTTACACTATGGTCAAAACGATGAGGCATTTATATATGGCATGGAGGATTATGATTCAATTATAAACCTTGTAAAAAATGGTTGTGGCGGTGTAATTATTCCAGAGTGTCTTTGGAATTATAGGATTAGGAAAGGCTCATTGGCTCAATCTTTCAATAAATATTCTAAACAATACCTTTATAAATTGTTAGTGAACAAGCATGGGGATTACTATCAGAAATACGCAACTGAAGTAATAAATCTATTGAACGCCAATGGGCCTGGAATGAATTTTGACAACCCTACCAAGAAGTTAGGGATATTTCATGGACTTAATCTACCATTCAACAACTCAAAATTAATAGAGACACTTAAAGGCAATAAATTTTTACGTAAAATTGCCAAATCTATTTATTCACACATCGGCAATTAAATGAGCAACCTTCTTCCGAATTTTTTCACCTCGTGGTTTTACGAAAGTAATCGAGCCGAAAGAATCTGGATGATGGCAAAAATAGAATTCAAGCTGCGTTACTACGAGAATAAACTAGGACTGATGTGGGCGCTGATTAAGCCAGTCTCACAGATATTAATGTATTATGTAGTTTTTCAAGTACTAATGAATCAACAAGTGGAGAACTACGTTATTTACCTGTTTGCCGGCCTACTCCTATGGATGTTTTTTACTGAGTGTACCAGTGGTACAGTAAAAATCTTACAAACAAAAAAATATCTATACGAGTACACCAATATGCACAAATTGGAGATCTACATAGCCTCGATACTATCTTCAGTTATAGGCTTAGTCTTTAACCTTATGATTTTTTTAATCGGGGCATGGGTCTCAGGCATATACCCTAGCTTTCACTATGTTTTCTTTATTTTCATCTTCATAAACTTATTCGTCCTTAGTTTTGGCGTATCTCTAATTTTGTCCAACTTATTTCTACTTTTCAAGGATATAATGCAAATATGGAATATAGTAGTTGGATTTGGTTTTTTTCTATCTCCTATATTGTACAGAGGTGACTTATTTAGCGAAAAATTGCGTTTTCTTGATTATCTTAATCCAATTTCTGGAATTATCAACAATGCACGTAACGTGTTAATGTTTCAAGCAAACCCTGATTGGCAAATGCTTTTATTTGATATTGGTTACGCTTCTTTAATTCTAATAATAGGGTTAATGCTACTTAAAAGAATTTCACCCAGGGCATCTGAGTTACTTTAAATGAGCGAAAAAGCACTAATACTGAAGAACGTATCAAAGACTTTCTATATTAATGATAAGAAAGTGGATACATTCAAAGAGCGATTATTTAACAGCATGAGCAATAGGAATTCACGAAGCTTTAAAGCTGTTGAGAACATTAGTTTAGAAATTGAGAGAGGCGAAAATTTTGGAGTAATTGGTAGAAACGGTAGTGGAAAGTCAACACTTGTTAAGTTGATGAGTGGAGCCTTTGTCCCGGATATGGGAGGAGAAATTCAAAAGAATGGTACATCAATGCTACTTAATTTGGGAGTAGGTATGAGTCACGAATTAACAGCAAGACAAAATGTATATGTGAGTGGATCAGCTCTAGGGTTAAAAATTAAGGAAATAGAACAGCTATTTGATAAAATAATAGAATTCGCTGAGTTAGAAGACTTTGTCGATTCAAAAGTCAAATACTTCTCATCAGGTATGATTCAACGATTATCATTTGCTATAGCAACTAATGCAGGAGCGGACATTATGTTTTTAGATGAAGTTTTTGCAGTAGGAGATGCTAAATTTAAAAAGAAAGCTATTGATGTTATGGAGAAAAGTTGGATTGATGGAAGAACCATTATTATGGTAAGTCACAGTCTGACCAACATTTCAAAGTATTGTAAAAGAGCCGTTTATCTAAAAAAAGGAAAAGTAGCTTATTTAGGAGATGCCAAAGAAGCAATTAAACTCTATAACGAAGATAATGCGAATTAAGTCAACTTTCAGTCCTGAGAAAGAAAAGTGAACTATTAAATAGGCCATAAATGTAAATTCCCATGTATCTGTTCAATGCATTTTCAGTTATAAATACAAGAAAAAATATCAGGACAAAGCTTAAATATAGATGATTTTCGTATAACCAAGCATATCTTGCTGACGGCAGTATAAGTAGATAAATACTTAGTAGCCCTAACAGCCCAAAAGAAATCCATGAGTACAGATATTGATTGTGAACTCCAAAGTTTTGATCCAGGGCGTATATAAAGTTCTTTTTTTCAAACTGTAGATTCATCTCGCCTTTATAATCTCCGGAACCAACACCGAAAACCGGATTTTCTTTAATTATATCAATACCGCAATGCCATAATGCTAATCGCAAAGTCAAACCATTCCAATTTTCAGATTTAACCTCACCATTAAAATGATTAACCGGATTGGGGTTGTCAAATTCATACCGGAAATTTGATGACATACTTTTTAATCTGTTTATTGTTTGAGGAAAAAATAATACACTTAAAATTGATATTGTAATAACTCCCAAAACGGCTGATGCTCCATAAAGCCTTCTTTTTTTTACAGGCAAATTAAACACTCCCAAAAAAATTAGAATTAAGAAAGTAAATAGTGAGATTCTTACCGCTAAAAGTATTTGAAATAAAATAAGTATTGAGCCAATAATGAGGTAAATGGCTTTTTCCTTGTCAGAGAACTTGCCAAAGAAATAAACAATAAATACAAGGGCCAAATTAACATAAATAGAATAATAAGTAGCTTGTTTATTAATTAGAGAGACCAAATTATCATTAAAAAAATATCCGAAATCCATAGTTTGGATATAAAGGATCGTTGAATTAATCAGGCCGATGAATGCGCCTGCGAAAACCATTAGAATAAACCATCGAAGAATAGTAAGAACTAAAATTGAATTTCTTAACGAGAAAAAAATTACGGGAAACAAGATAAGTAGCAGTCTCATTTCAACATATTTAAACCCCTGACTTACATTACTGGAATAAGATATTCCCAAAAGGGTAATGAGTACATACCCCCAAAAGAACCATACGTACTTATTTTGGATCATTGTTTTAAGGCCGTCTTTTCCTAGGCTCCACAGAGATAACAAAAAAACCAGTACGACAACCATATTGGCAACATCATGATAACCAAAAATAAAAAGTGCTAAACTAATTTGGACTAACCGAATAGAAGTCAAGCTGTTATTTTTTTGTAGCCACTCTTTCATATTCCTTTTTATAAAATTCGGCATTAATTTTAATGTCGTGTTTTTCTTTACAGATTTTCCTGCTTTTAAGACCCATTCGATTCAGTAGATTTCGATCATTCACAAACATTTTGATTTTTTCTTTGGCTTCTATAACCGTTTGGAACAAGTACCCATTTTCTCCATCAATAACTAAATCTCTATTCCCTACACAATTATAGAGTATGAGGCACTTTCCAGAGTTCATAGCCTCTAAAACTGAAAAAGGTTGACCTTCCCACTGAGCAGTAGATAAAAAAATATCCGCCTCACTAATCTGTTTCTCTACGCATTCTGAATTAGCCCATCCAGTAATTGTCATTAGTTCTGGGTTCAGTTCATCACTTAAGGGGCCATCTCCCACCCATACGAATTCAAAGTTTTTGTCTCCGTAAAACTCTTTAGCTATCTCGTTGAACATCCTTGGGTTTTTTTGATATGAAGCAATACCAGCAAATACCACCCTCAAGGGTTCTCCTATATTATCTTTGGGTTTCATCTCACTACTTATGGAAATGGCATTATTGATGCAGATCGACTTCATTCCCCAATATTTATATAGAAGCCATTCAGATTGTCCGCATGAAATTATTTCTCCGGCCAGGTAATAGGCCACTTTTTCTAAGAAAATAAATAGTCTTTTTTTTAAAAACCCTATATCCTCTCTGGCAAAAGGAGCAGAATTAGGCGTATAAATCACATTTTTAATCCTCAATATGAAACAAGCAATACGGCCTAGAAAGCCTGCTTTGGAAGAATGCAAATGGATAGTGTCAAACTTTTCATTTCTTAAAAATTTAATTAGATCAAATAAGGCAATAATATCTTTAAAAGGATTTATCTCTCTTTGAACACTGTCCCACAAAACAAATTTAACATCAGCGTCAAACCTACCTCTCACGTCACTAATGGTATCAGCAGTAGCTCTCGACCCATGAAAAACTACGTGATTTTCACTTTTTAATTGACTAGACAAGTTGATAATAAATGTTGTAATACCTGAAGAAAACGGCTCAACTACATGTAAAATTCTCATTTGTAAATTACTTTTTTCATCTTCAGGATAATGTACTTTGGTATTATCAATAGGATTAATACTTTCAAAACTCCTACAAAGAAGTAAAATGAATAATTCCTATATTTCCATATTATCCTTAATCTTGTCTTAAGCTGTGTTCTTCTATTTCTGGAAGTAATTCCATCTGTGTTATATTCTACAAGTGTTAAAACTTCTGGAAGATTGGCTGTTTTAAATTTTTTTACAAATAACATGAAGTAAGCATAATCTTCAGCCGCTTTGAAATCGACAGGATAATGCCCAATTGTATCCAAAGCCTCACATCTAAACATGACTGCTGGGTGAATAAAAGAAACACCTAGCATCATATTTTTTTTAATACTTTCATGATCGACAGGCAACTTCAAAGTGAATAGTGTTTCCTCATTGTCGAAGTATCTAACATAACTGCCTACCAACCCCACCTCAGGGTTAGTCTCCAAATAATTGAATTGTTTTTCAAACCTATTATTAATGATAAGATCACCGCAATCCAATCTAGCTATGTAACTTACTTGTAATTTTTTCTGGATGAATGATAAACCGGCATTTAATGCATACTCAATCCCTTTATTCTTAGAATTAAACTGAATAACAAAATCAATTTTTTTTTTGTCCAGTATTGATTCTACTTCCTGCGCATTTATAGATTTATTCTTAGCACTTCCATCATCAATCACCATCACGGCCATTGACTCATTAACACTTAAACTCTTCAATGATCTTTCCAACCCCGATGGGTTATTAAAATGAGGTATTAATACTATAATCTCGTAATGATAGGATCTAAGGTGATTCAAAGGTTTTCAGTGCTTGATGAATTTTTAAGATTTAGAAATAATGCATTTATTTAATAATATTTTTCAATACTTTACTTTAGTATTATATTTGCAGTGTTTGATAAATTATGCAGCATCGCTTCTCCAAATATATTGATCTAATTGTCTTTATAGTAGATGTACTTCTACTTAATTTGTCATTTGTCATTGCTTACAAATCAAGTCTAGGTTCGTTGGATGGATTACTGGATATTCCATATGTAAATATCCTGTTCTTTACAAACCTAACCTGGTTAGTGCTCTCTTTTCTTGGCAAACCTTTTAGAATTTCACGTATTTCAAAATTGTCTGAGATTTTAAGAACTATAATACGATTTATTGTCGTACAACTATTTTCTGTTTCAGCCGTCCTTGTTTTAATTAATCCGCTGGTCTATTCTAGAGAGCAACTAGTTACAACTTATATAATTTTTCCTCTTTTCATATTACTATGGAGAGCAATCTTTATCTACTCAATTAGAATATATAGAAAATTTGGCTACAATTATAGAAGTGTAGTGATTGTTGGTTATGGTGATATTGCCGAAGAGCTCAAAAAATTCTTTAGATATCATCCTGAATTTGGCTTTAAGTTTTTAGGTTTTTTTGATAATGATGCAAAAAAATCAATCGCCAAAGGAAAGGTTGATGATATAATTAATTTCGCATCCCTTCATAGAATTGACGAAATTTATTGTTGCCTTCCTTACGTCAAGTATTCTTCTATCCAAAAAATAATTTCATTCGGAGAGAAAAATTTCATTAAGGTCAAGCTAATTGCAGATTTCAGGGGATTCCAGAACAAAGGGGTTGAAATTGAAAGCTATGATAATATCCCCGTACTAAATGTAACTTCTTTTCCTTTAGAGGCCCAAAAGAATAGAGTAGTTAAAAGAGTATTTGACGTTGTCTTTTCTTCAGTAATTATACTAGCAATATTCTCATGGTTATTCCCATTAATAGGAATTGCAATTATGCTGGATTCAAGGGGGCCTATTTTTTTCAAACAAAGAAGAACTGGCAAAAGCAATAATGATTTTTGGTGCTGGAAGTTCAGAACCATGTATCAGAATAAGAAAGCTGATGTACAGCAAGCAACCCAAAATGATGATCGAATAACGAGAGTCGGCTCTTTTCTAAGAAAAACTAGCTTGGACGAACTCCCACAGTTTTTTAACGCATTTATTGGTAACATGTCCGTTGTTGGACCAAGACCACACATGTTACATCATACTAAAGAGTATTCAAAAAAAGTTGAACGATTTATGGCTAGACATTTTGTTAAGCCTGGAATTACCGGTTTGGCACAGGCCAAAGGTTATAGAGGAGAAACACCTGATGTGAGCTTAATGAAAAATAGAGTTAAATTCGATCGATTTTACATCGAAAACTGGTCTTTAATACTCGATATGAAAATTATTTTCTTAACAATTATCACTCTCATTAAGGGTGACGAAAAAGCTTATTAGTTATTTCTGAATTATTAAGATATCCCCTTACATCAGTCATTTTTGCTTATTTCTTATTCCCAATTGTTATCAGGCTTTTGGAATGGAAACAAATATTTGATACACCTGATAAAAGAAAAATTCATAAATTTCATACTCCCAGCATGGGTGGTATTCCCATTTTTAGTGGTGCCCTTTTTTCGTTGCTTCTATGGATGAGTTCCAATTTAGGGGTTCAAAATAAGTTTCTTTTGAGTTCGTTAGTAATTCTATTCATTATTGGACTCAGGGATGATCTTATTCCCATGAAGCCAAGATTTAAATTAGCAAGCCAATTAGTCCCCATTTTATTAGTGTCAGTATTCTCAAACATTCAACTGAATTCTCTTTATAGTCTGGTTGATCTAACCTTTAATCCAGTCGTAGCCATAATTATTACTGTATTTACCTTAGTTGTTATAACCAACTCATTCAATCTAATAGATGGAATTGACGGCTTGTCAGGAACAATTGGGAGTATAATACTTATCACATTTGGTACATGGTTTTTCAACATTGAATTAACAGCTCTATCATTCATTTCATTCGCTTTCGTTGGTGGTTTGATTGCATTTTTAATTTACAATTGGTCTCCCTCCAGGATATTCATGGGCGATACCGGTGCACTGCTAATTGGATTTCTTATTGGCTGTTTAACAATACATTTTATTAACGCAAACTTCAATCTTCCCACTTCCAACCCTAATAAATTTACAGGTTCTATCTCCACTGCTATTTGCATCTTAATAATACCACTGGTTGATACTTTGAGAGTATTTTTTCTGAGAGTAATAAGGCTAAAATCCCCTTTAATGGCAGATAACAATCATATTCACCACTATTTGTTAGATTTGGGACTTAGTCATGGCACCTCCACAGTCTTATTAGCAGTCATCAATATTGGTTTCATTAGCCTTGCTTACTTTGGTAAAGATTTAGGTGATCGTCTATTACTTCTAATAATCATCATAGTCGTTTCCATTCTTTTACTTCTACTGAATTATTTCTCATCAAGAAAAGCCGAGGCATAGGAAAGAGCTATTAAGTAGAGTCTCTTTGTTATATTTAAACTCTTGAGGTCCTGTCCCAGATAATACTCTTCCACCGGCTGCTTCTAAGATTGCTTGACCTGCTGCTGTATCCCATTCCATAGTAGGACCATGCCTATAATAAATATCAGCTTTCCCCTCAGCTACCATACAAAATTTTAATGAGCTCCCTACAGAAATATTATTAGTAACATTATACTTATCTAAAACTTCGTCTTCTTCAATCGAAGCATGTGACTTACTTCTGACTGCAATTCGATCTGTACCACTATTATTAACTTTTAGAGGGGATAAAGCACCGTCTACTTCCTTCGTAGAACCCGTTCGAATATCTCCAACATACATAGTTGCTTTAACAGGGACATATATAAAGCCCATTATTGGTCTCCTGTTTTTGATTAAAGCAATATTTACCGTGAACTCACCATTTCTATTTATAAATTCTTTAGTTCCATCAAGAGGATCTACTAACCAATATGTTTCAAAATCCTTTCTTAAAGAATAATCTAACAATTCACCCTCTTCTGAGATAATGGGCACCTCTGGATAAAGTTTTTTTAACTGCTGATTAATTATGTTATGTGAGGCCTTATCTGCCAATGTTAAAGGTGAATCATCTGCCTTGTAGTCAACAATTTCAGAATCAACAGGATTATTGTAAATTTCAAGAATAGCTGCACCAGCCTTTTTACAAATCTCTTCTATATCTTTCTTATCAATTTGCATATCGTAAGTAATTCGAATGTGAAGCTAACAAACTTTACAATTAAGATGAATTAATTGTAAATTTGCAGCCAAATTAAAACTAGTAATGGAAAATATCCATCCCATTTTTAATCAATCATTATCTTCCCAAGATAAAGAGTCTTTGCTCGGTCAAAAAGGGTTAGTGATCTGGATGGTAGGATTAAGTGGATCTGGCAAGAGTACATTAGCCACAGGCTTAGAAAATAAATTGCATAGTGAAGGTATATATACTATGCTTTTAGATGGCGACAATTTGAGGGTAGGGTTAAATAGTAATCTTGGGTTTGATGACTCAGGTCGAACGGAAAATATTCGAAGAGCATCAGAAGCCGCAAAATTATTTGCGAACAATGGAACTGTAACCATATGTTCCTTCATTAGCCCTACGATAGTCATTAGAAAATTAGCAAAAGATATTATCGGAAAAAGGTTCTATGAGGTATTTGTCAATTGTCCGCTTGAAATCTGTGAACAGCGAGATGTTAAAGGACTTTATGCCAAAGCCAGAAGAGGCGAAATTAAAAAATTTACAGGAATTGACTCTCCTTTTGAAGAACCTGTTGCACCAGATATTGAAATCAAAACTCATCAAATGAATTTGGAAACATCCTTAGATGTACTTTTTGAGGATGTTATGAACAAAATAAAATTTTAGTATGGCATCATACAATTTATCACATTTAGATCAACTTGAGTCAGAAGCAATCTATATATTTCGTGAAGTGGCTGCTCAGTTTGAAAAACCAGTAATCTTGTTTTCTGGTGGAAAAGACTCCATAACTATGGTTCACCTGGCAAGAAAGGCGTTTTGGCCTGCCAAAGTGCCTTTTCCATTATTGCATATCGACACAGGTCATAATTTCCCTGAAGCTCTTGAATTTAGAGATAACCTAGCTGAAACATATAATGTGACTCTGGATGTAGGACTTGTACAGGATTCTATAAACCGAGGAACAGCAAGAGAAGAAAAAGGAACAAACCCAAGCAGAAACTCTCTACAGTCCGTCACTTTGCTTGAAAAGCTGGAAGAGGGTGGGTACGATGCTGCTTTTGGTGGAGGTAGAAGAGATGAAGAAAAGGCTAGAGCTAAAGAAAGATTTTTCTCTCATAGAGATGATTTTGGTCAATGGGATCCAAAAAATCAAAGACCTGAACTGTGGAACCTTTACAATGGCAAAAAGGCAGTTGGAGAATCTTTTCGAATCTTTCCAATAAGTAATTGGACAGAAATGGATGTTTGGCAATACATTAAGAAAGAAAAAATCGATCTTCCTAGCATCTATTTCTCACATAAGAGAAAAGTGGTCAATAGAGATGGTGTATGGATTGCTGACTCGCCATATAATACCCTTTTGGATAATGAAAGTTATGAAGAGCGAGTGATAAGATATCGCACTCTTGGGTGTATGACCATTACTGGAGCCATAGAATCCGATGCCTCTACTCTCGATGACATTATTGAGGAGGTTGCTGCAGCCAGACAAACAGAAAGAGGGAATAGAGCTGATGATAAGCGATCAGAAGCTGCTATGGAGGATAGAAAAAAGCAAGGATACTTTTAACAGTTGAAACTATGAGTAATACAGCAGGATATATGGACATGGATCTTCTAAGGTTCACGACAGCAGGTAGCGTTGATGATGGGAAAAGCACTCTGATTGGGAGGTTGATGTATGACACCAAGTCTATTTTCGAAGATCAAATTGACGCTATTGAACAATCAAGCCAGAACAGAGGAGACGAGCATGTTAATTTAGCATTACTGACAGATGGCTTAAAAGCAGAACGTGAGCAAGGTATCACCATAGATGTTGCGTATCGATATTTTGCTACTCCAAAGCGGAAATTCATTATTGCTGATACTCCCGGGCACATTCAATATACTCGCAATATGGTTACAGGTGCTTCTACTGCTAACCTTGCCATTATTCTTATTGATGCTCGAAAAGGTGTGATCGAACAGACTAAAAGACATTCTTTTATAGCTTCCCTACTTCAGATCAAACATATTATCGTTTGTGTCAATAAAATGGATTTGGTGGATTTTGACGAAGAGATCTTTGAAAAAATTAAAAATGAATATCTGGCATTTGATGCGAAACTAGAAATTCCTGACATTCGGTTTATTCCGATATCTGCACTTCATGGTGATAATGTCGTGGATAGATCCAAAAACATGGATTGGTATCAGGGACCCTCGTTACTTTGGACTCTTGAGAATGTACAAATTGCTTCGGATAGAAATTTGATAGATAGCCGTATGCCTGTCCAATGGGTAATTAGACCTCAGTCAGATGAGTATCATGATTTTAGAGGTTATGCAGGTTTAATCTCCGGAGGAGTATTTCGAAAAGGTGAAGAGGTAGTAGTATTACCTTCAGGATTTACCTCTAAAATCAAATCCATTTCCAGTATGAATGGAGAATTAGACGAAGCGTTTCCCCCAATGTCCGTGGCTCTTACTCTAGAAGATGAGATAGATATTAGTCGTGGAGATATGATTGCCAAACCTAATAACCAGCCAAATTCCAATCAGGACGTTGATTTAATGATTTGCTGGCTAAATACTGACGGATTAAAGGTAGGTGGTAAATATTTGGTCAAACATACTAGCAATGAGGCAAAGTGTATCGTGAAAGAAGTGCGCTATAAAGTTAATGTCAACACGTTAGAAAAAAGTGAAGATGAGAAAGATGTCTCCGCTAATGATATCGCAAGAATTAATATCAAGACAGCAAAACCTTTATTCTATGATTCCTACAGAAGAAATAGAAATACAGGCTCTGTTATTCTAATTGATGAATTCACAAATGAGACTGTTGGAGCAGGAATGATTATTTAGGCATATGAATAAGGTAGATCAACTTATTGAAGAAATCGCAAAATCTAACGCAACAACTCAGGAGGAGCTAGAGCAATTTCGACTGAGGTATATTGGCAAGAAGAGTGTTCTGGGTGAACTTTTTTCTGAACTTAAGAACGTTCCTAATGATCAAAAGAAAGAGTTTGGACAAAAAATTAATCATGTCAAGCAACTCGCTCAGGAAAAATTTAAGAGTCTTATTGATCAGCTAAGTGATGAAGGAAATGAAGAGCTCAATCAGCAACACATAGATTTAACCTTACCTTCATCGGGTGGCGAGTCGGGTAGTGCGCACCCACTGAATGTAGTCAGAATGAAAATCATAGAAATCTTTGAACGACTGGGCTTCAATGTAAGTGATGGTCCAGAGATAGAGGATGATTGGCATAATTTCACTGCTCTAAATTTCCCTGAGAATCATCCAGCTCGTGAAATGCAAGATACATTCTTTATAGAACGTAACCCTGACATACTACTACGTACTCATACTTCTAACGTTCAGGCCCGTCTGATGAAATCAGACAAGCCTCCTTTCAGATCAATTATGCCTGGCAGGGTCTTTAGAAACGAAGCTATCTCCGCGAGAGCACATTGTGTTTTTCATCAGGTGGAGGGTTTATATGTAGATGAAAATGTGAGTTTTGCTGATTTGAAACAAACGTTATATCACTTTGCCAAGGAGCTTTTTAGTCAAGATACAAAAATAAGATTTAGACCATCTTACTTTCCATTTACAGAGCCAAGTGCGGAGATTGACATATCATGTCATATTTGCAAGGGTGACGGATGCCAATTATGTAAGTATACTGGTTGGGTAGAGATAGCAGGTTCAGGAATGGTAGATCCAAATGTTCTTGAGAATTGCGGTATTGATTCTGAAAAATATACTGGTTTTGCATTTGGAATGGGCATAGAAAGAATTACTCAGTTAAAATATAGAGTCAATGATCTTCGTTTATACACGGAGAATGATGTACGTTTCTTGAAACAATTTAAGACCGCTCATTGATCAAATCTGTTGACGATATAAAAACTCTAGCTGTTATAGGTGCTGGTACTATGGGACAAGGTATTGCCCAAATTAGTGCCTTGGCCGGCATCAAGACAATTCTTTTTGATATCGATCGAAGTACATTAACTAAGGCCCTAAAAATTATTGGTACCAACCTTGAAAAGGGTATTGAAAAAGGAAAACTGTCAATAGAGCAGAAAGACAAGGCTCTGGAATTAATAGAAATAAGAAATAATATTAATGAGGTTAGAGCCGATTTTATAATTGAGGCAATTATTGAAAAGTTAGATATTAAGCAAAAGGTATTTGCTGACTTAGAAAAAAATAATTCTCATTCAATTCTCGCATCTAATACATCATCAATACCGATAACCCAAATCGGTGCAAAACTTTCATCGCCTGATTTATTTGTAGGAATGCATTTTTTCAATCCCGCTCATATTATGAAGTTGGTGGAGGTAATATCAGGGGCTGCTACTTCCAAAAAAACAGCTGATATTACTGTTGATTTGGCTAAAAAGCTTGGAAAAGTGCCTGTAGTTGCTTCTGATTCTCCAGGGTTTATAGTCAATCGAGTCGCTCGTCATTTCTATGTTGAATCACTCAAAGCGTTAGAAGAAGGTATAGCTGATGTCAAAACCATTGATAGGCTTATGCGAGCAAGTGGTTTTAGAATGGGGCCTTTTGAACTAATGGATCTGATAGGAGTCGATACGAATTTTTCGGTAACAACTTCTATGTTCAATTCCTTTTATCAGGATTCTAAATTTAGACCTAGCCGTATACAGCAACAAAAGGTAGATGCTGGGCATCATGGTAGAAAGTCGGGAAAAGGCTTTTATGATTATGAATAGATTTATATGCTTCCTTATTGTATCAACTTCGTTTACCTTGGTTAATTGTGAGCAAACTGTAGACGATATTCCTATCCCCTTTGTTGATTTTCAAGACATAGTAATAAATCTATCCCTTCCAGAATATCAAGCGTTAGACATAGATAAAGGAAGTGTTTTACTCAATGACGGTGTAAGAGGCATCATTCTTTATAGAGAAAGTAGCACTAGCTATATAGCCTTTGAACGTAACTGCTCTTTTGAACCTAACTCCGCTTGTGCTACTGTTAAAGTTCACCAATCAACATTTTTTATGACAGATGACTGTTGTGGTTCCAACTTCAGCTTCCAAGATGGATTACCTACATCAGGTCCGGCAAGATCTCCATTAAGAATTTATGAAACACGGTTATCAGGAAATACGCTTACTATCACTGACCAATCGGCAAATGGATTCTGAATTTTATACTAGTTGATTTATAATTGAGTCAATTGATAACCCCTCAGCCTCCGCTTTAAAATTCCTCACCAATCGGTGTCTTAGAGTAGGTTTTGCGACTGCCACAACATCTTCTATGTCAGGAGAGTATTTCCCATTTAGTAGCGCGTTACATTTAGCTCCTAAAACCAGGTATTGTGAAGCTCTAGGTCCTGCACCCCATTCAAGATAATCATTTGTTATCTGGGTAGCTTTTTCTGAACCTGGTCGTGTTTTATGTGCTAATTCAACGGCATATTCTATAACATTATCTGTTATAGGCACCTTTCGTACAAGCTGTTGAAAATAACTAATCTCATCGCCAGTTAAAATGTGATTAACAGTTGGAAAATTTTCTGTTGTCGTATTCTTAACTATATCCAATTCCTGCTCAAACTTCGGATAGTCCAGTACCACGTTGAACATAAAACGATCGAGTTGAGCTTCGGGCAAAGGGTATGTTCCTTCCTGTTCAATGGGATTTTGCGTTGCTAAAACGAAAAAAGGTTTTTCTAATACATGCCTTTGACCACCGATAGTCACAGAATACTCTTGCATCGATTCAAGAAGTGCCGCCTGAGTTTTGGGGGGTGTTCTATTTATTTCATCAGCCAATATAATATTGGCAAATATTGGACCTTTGATAAATTTGAAATTCCGGTCTTTATCTAATGTCTCCGCACCAACAATATCTGAGGGCATCAAGTCTGGGGTAAATTGTATTCTGTTGAACTTTAAATCCAGAGCAGAGGCAATAGTCTGTATTAGCAACGTTTTAGCAAGCCCGGGAACCCCAACTAAAAGACAGTGTCCTTGGCAAAATATTGATGTGAGTAAAAGTCTAACAACCTCATCCTGACCAACAACAACTTTGGAGATCTCACTTTTTAGAGAATCAAATGCTGCAAATAACCCATTGGCCGCCTCCACATCAGTACTGAATTCCTTCATAAAATTGATTTTAAATAGGTACGCATTCCGATTTTTTTAGTTCTTAATTCATGATACCGCAATAATCATATTGTTCGTCAATGCTGATGAACACATCATTACGAGCTTTATTAAACCAGTTATTAAGAATTCGAGATTTTTTCTCATTCAATGTAGCTGCCTGAATTTTTTGCCAATCATCCTTAAGATTAGCCTGATGAGGTTTTATTTTAGATTTGTAATATAATATCCTAACCGATTCCTTACCATTATCCTGTCTGAAAGACATGGGTTTTGTTATTTTCCCTATTTCCATACTGTCTATGGTAAAGAAAATAACAGGATCAAGGTCTTCAACAGAAACTCTAAAACCACCTAAGTCATCCGTAAAGAATCCTCCGCTACCTGCTGTTATTTTATCTTCAGAATACTCCTTGGCTGCCTTTTGAAACTCAATACTATCGTTTACAATTAGAGTTCTTAAGCTATCTAATGATGCTTTTGTCCTCTCAATATCTTCTTCTGTAGGATCCGGAATAAGAATTATATGCCGTGAGTTATATTCATTACCTCTTCTTTCTATTAGTTGGGTAATATGAATTCCGAAAGAAGTTTCAAATGGTTTAGAAATTTCCATAGGCTTTAATCTTAAAGCATTTGCTTCATATTGTGGAGCCATAGCCCCACGTTGCGCAAAACCCAGACTGCCTCCATACTTAGCACTCGGGCCCTGAGAGTATTCTTTTGCTAAAGCCTCAAAGCTTTCTCCCTCTAAGGCTCTATTCCTGAGTTCGCTGAGTTTCAGTTTCAACTCATTTTTTTTGTCTTCGTTTACCTTAGGAACTTTAACTATTTGGCCAATTTCAACTTCAGTAGAAAAATAAGGTAAGCTATCTCTTGGAATTCCGTTGTAAAATTTTCTTACTTCAGCAGGTGTAACTTTGACATCTTTTATGATTTCATCCTGCATTCGTTGAACCACAAGCTGTTCCTGAATATCATCACGAATGTCTGCCTTAATGTCGTCAATGGATTTTCCATAATACTCCGCCAGCTGTGCCTCAGAGCCACCATACTGAGATAATATGAGCTGCATTCTTCTATCCAAGTTGTTCTCAACTTCTGCATCACTGACTAAAATAGAATCTATTTCTGCCTTAGCAACCATTAGCTTACCACTTATCAATTGGGCTAGCATACTGCATTTAGCCTGTGAATTGGCAGTATTTCCACTCGCTAAATAGTTAAGGTAAGCTCGCTCTAAGTCCGATTTGAGAACTATATAATTGTCAACTTTACTTATTATTTCATCTACCATCACCTTATCCTGAGCTCTCACTGAAAAAGTTGAGATCAAGATAAAAAGGGTGGCTAAAAACCTAATAGATTTCAAATGCTTTTTCTTGTGATGCTTTTTCATAGAGATCTTCTTCTAGCTGCCGTGCCAACTGCACTTTCCTTTTGTTGATAATAATATTTTTCACGTCTTCCTTAACAAATTCTAATGGTGAAATATTATCCGAAATGCGATACTCTTCAATTTTTAAAAAATATTTAAACTGTAAATCAGCAGTTTCTATGTAACGATTATTTCTTAAAAACTGTACCTTATTTGGTATTTCTGCAAGCGGAGAATTCTTAATAACTTCATCATACACCATCCAAACTGAATCATTTAGCTGATAAGTTGCAGCAAAGCTCAACGCATATGAATTCAACTCTTCAATACTCTCTTCTTTCTTTGAATTAATAAGTGACTTCACCTTTTTTATTTTAGGTGCACCTAAGGGGAGCTTGACAAACCTTCCTCTGATAATATTTTGTTTCAGTACAAAGTTATCTATGTTCTTGTCATAGTATTCCTGAATCTCCTGGTCTGTCACCTCCATATTCAGCTTTTGATTGATATAGTAAGACTGATACTCATAGCCCATTAAGCTAAATCTGTAGTCCAGGATTTTTCGCTCTATATCAGCTTCATCAAATTCAATTTTCGTTGCTGCCTCTTGTATCAATAGTTGTTTTCTTACCCAACTGTTTACAAACCTCATAGTACGTTCCGTACTATCATCAGCTGACATTCCATTTGTTGCAATACCCTCAAGATCTTCAGGGTATAGATATTGGTCTCCAACTCTAGCGACAGGATCAGGTTTCGCTTCGTCAGAGAGTGGTTCATCTTTCATTTTGATCAGATCACAACTGACAAAGATTAAGGTAATCAATAAAAATAAGGTACTGTTAGTCTGCCAACTCTTCATATACCTGATTTAGGATATTATCATCAATTTTCACTTCATACTTAGCTTTAAGTTCTTCAAGCCACTCTTTCTCCAATGCATTTTGATAGTCAGAAATAGCAGCTCCCTTAGCTTCGTTC
The DNA here is from genome assembly GCA_947500555.1 of uncultured Fulvivirga sp. Lineage (GTDB taxonomy): Bacteria > Bacteroidota > Bacteroidia > Cytophagales > Cyclobacteriaceae > Fulvivirga. The sequence goes on from CANMSE010000001.1 coordinate 443,809, forward strand.
AACTCTTTTGGCCTAGGTTTCTCAATAGCGCTTATCCAAACAAGGTGCTTTTTACCAGCAAAGGTCACGCGATGAGTTCCAACTTCCCAAGGGGCCTCATCCAGCACACCAACAGAACCTTTTTCAAAAGTACCTGCTTCCATTTCTAAATTTAATGAAGACCCTGAATTATATTCTTTATATAGATTACTCTTAGTCAAGAAACTAGAATCACTATTATTAATAGCCTTGATTATTCTTTCCAAGATAGCATCATTTTCCGTACTAAAGATTGATGCTTTCGCTCGCTCATTCCATTGATAATTTGACCTATTAGACTCAAAAAACATTCCTAAACCTACTGTATCTTCAACAGCCCTATTCCAAACCTCTTTCTCCATAAGTTCAAAAAGCAAAATCCCCTCTCGATATTCATTAACGAGCATTTTATAGTCTACGTATTTTTCCTCAAGATGATCTTCTTCATAACTGATTATTTCCTCTTTCTTGTATTTAGAATAGATCGTATTCAAATATTTCTCAGGAGAATAACTTGATGGTTTTTGAGCTGTTTTAACATATGCTAGAAAGTCTTGAATAGTCTTCTTTCTATTACCAATTGTAATCAGCGTTTTCTCACCTGTTGAGCCAATAGATGGATTCCACTCACCTTTTATAAGTGAACTATCTACCTGTGCTGCTAAAGCCTCAAAAGCCTCCTTATTTTCACTAAATCCATTTTCTTTTTTTAATCGGCTCATCAAGACTTTTTCATTCATTTCAGATCTCACATCTTTTGCAATTCTTGATTCGATTGTTGGTTTGAGCTTATCGAAAGATTCGATAGGCTCTCGTTTTATTAATTTGATAATGTGCCATCCATACTTAGTTTTAACAGGATCAGATAACTCCTCTTTATTTTTTAAGGCAAATGCTGCCTCCTGAAAAGGAAATGGCATCTGACCAACACTAAAGGGCCTTAAAATACCATTGGTATTTCGGCTGTTAATATCTTCTGAATTTTGCTTTACCAGTTCATCCCACTCGACTCCTCCAACAACTTGATCGTGTATTTCAAATATTTTATTTCTTACTTCGGAAGAATCTCCTTTATGCCTAAGCATGATATGAGCTACCTGAACCTTTCCATTAGTCGGGCGCTTATCTTTAACATTAATCAGGTGGTACCCAAACTTAGTCTTTACAGGCATTGACACTTCGCCAACTTTAGTAGAATAGGCTGCTGATTCAAATGGGTAAACCATTTGAAAAGAACTAAAATAACCTAAATCTCCACCATTAATTCGAACTGAAGGATCACTAGAATTTTCCTTGGCTACCTTTTCAAATGAAGCCCCATTCAAAATCTGATTTCTTAATTCAATTGCCTTGTTATAAGCTGAAAGAGTATCTTCTTCTATTATGTTAATCAATAAATGCGAAGCTCTTACTTCCATATTATAACGTTCATAAGCTTCTTTGACAAGCCTATCTGTCACTTGATTTTCGGATAAATATGGTTTTTTTAATTGCTCAAGATATGAATCAAGTTCTTTCTGAAAAGCTTCAGTCTCGTGCATATTACGACTTTTAGCTTCTTCTATCTTAAGCTTAAAATTGACGAAAAGGTCGAGATAATCTTTAATATCATCTTTCGTGTTTGCACTATCATTATTGATGTTATTCTTACTGTATACGTATTTGAATTCTTCAACAGAGATAGGCGTATTACTCACGGTAAATAGAACTCTATTATCAGGAGATTTAACCTCGCTAACCTGAGCAGTCTTACAACTTGCAAGAATTAAAAATATAAGTGAATACTTCTTGAGCATGAAGGACAATTCATTTAAAACCCTGCAATTTTAACGATTTTGTAGCAAAAGAACTGGTTATGCTACATCTATCTTTTTAGTCATTCGACAGATGTTTTTCGATGACTCCTGAACAATTTGTATTTCGTCCATTATCCGCTTAACCAAGATAAGGCCCAAACCACCTTTGCGCTGTTTTTTTATTATGTCCTCTAATTTCGGCTCTTTATAACCATCAATATCAAATATTTCGGCTTTGTCTATGATATCGAAAATTATACCTGACCCTGATTCTACTTTCACTACTATTTCAATAGAGTCTTTAGCATTGCATTCATGTGAATGAATAATAAGGTTCGCGCAAACCTCATCAATTGCTAATACGAGTGTACTAGAATCAATTTCCGAGAGGCCATGCTTTTCTAATATATCCTTTACAAAAGACCGAATATCTCTCAGTTTCTCTTTTTTGCACGGTACCTTATAACTGTACTTCATTACAGAGTTGATTGTGCCTCTTCTTTAGAATCTTTAATAGTCAGAAGTTGGTCGAGTCCTAAAATCTCAAATACATTGGCTACTTTTTCATTCAGACCAAAAAAAGCTATACTGATTTCATGTCGTTTGAACTCCTCAATGTATGACATAAAAACTCCCAAGCCAGCAGACGAAATATATTCTAAAGCTGAACAGTCGACAAGAAACTCTTTTCTTCCACTATTGATGGCTTCAGACATAGCATTATCGAGTTCAATGGAAGAACTAGCATCCACCTCTCCAATTATGCTTATTAAATCATAGCTGCCCTCTTGTATTCGTTTTACGTCAACCATATCTCTATTACGTATTGTTAAAATTATTGTTCATTGATCGAGTCACTTGAATTTGACAATTAATGTTGTGTAATCATCATCTATTATAGGTGACCCTGTAAAGTCATATAAATCTTTAATTATGAGTTCTTGTATGTCAATTACTGAAGCATCAACACTTCTTGAAACTGCCTCCTGCAATCTTTCATAACCATATTCATCGTTTTTAAAATTCTTAGCTTCAGTAATGCCATCTGTATAAAGCACTATGATATCACCCGACTTATATTTGAAACTGTTAGGCTGAATGAAGTTGGCAAAATCACCACTTCTTAAAATACCTAAACCCAGTCCTTTGTTTTGAAAAAACTGCCATTCTTTCTCCTTGGCATTAAAGAACAAGGTAGGGCAATGACCAGCACGAGCAAAATCTACACATTGTTTCTTAGTGTCTATAATGAAATAAGACGTTGTTATAAAGGATGTTTTATCTAAGCACTTACTTAAGGCTGTATTAGCTTTAACTAAAAAATCCTTTGGCTCTAAATCTAACTGAGCAAGGCTTTGAAATACTCCTTTCATTTGTGACATATGAAAAGCCGCTGAAGTTCCCTTTCCCGAAACATCACTGATGATAATGGCCATACGATCATCATCAATTTTCAAGGTATCGTAATAGTCACCTCCAACTTCATCAGCTGCTTCTGAAAAGGCTGCTACGTCAAAATAATCACTCGACTCTAAGGTTTGAGGGAGCAAACTACTTTGCACTTTTTTGGCAATTTTCAACTCCTCCTTATAGCGTTCGTTTTGAATTGCTTCTGACAATAGCCGAAAGTTTTCTATCGAAATTCCAGCTTGATTGCTAAAAGCATCAATAATGTTTGCATTCTCTTTATTGAAACCGTCACTAACGTCCTTCAACAGTGCAAGAGTGGCCTCTTGTTTGCCTTTCACATGTACGGGGAAAGCTATCATGGAGCGGTAACTAGTCCCCTTCAGTGTTGACAAGAATTTTCCAAGATTTTTAGTCTTGTCACTACCTTTGTCAAGTATGCCTTTTATATTATTATCAAGAAAATGTTCTTTAATCTTGATTATAGCATCCTCTTCAATATTATGAGTGAAGTACGTGCTCTGTCCATTAGGCCCATGTAATTCTATCCAGGCGGCATCGGCCAGTACGGTACTTACAGAACTTTCAAGTAAAATATCATAGACCCTTTCTTCATTTTGCTCTGTTTGAACAGATTGACTTAGCCGTTGAAAATTCAGAACCTCCTCCAGTTTTTGCTCGAATACTGAAGAAGTGGGTAAATTAAACAGGATGACAAGTAATGAAAATAAAGCATAGACAGCAATAAAGCTGATCATTGAAATGATAAATACACTATCTCTAAAATCTTGAAAAAGGGTGGTAGTCTCTGAGATGTCACCAGCAAACCCTGCCAGAGTGAAGCTAAAATAGCCAAGGTAGAACATCGCCAAGGCTATGAGTAGAATACTCTTCCATTTTTGCTTGAAGTTGAGATAGGCTACCCACTTCATATTAGCAGAAAGGAATAACCCTAATAATATCAGTATTGCTATAAAGTATTCTCTAAACCAGACTACGGCTGGCCCGTCAAATAGGCTGTATATTAGGCTCGCTAGCAGACCATATTCGAATACTTTCCAGGTAGTTAAAAGAAATTTTGATTTTTGATACAGTATCAGACGTTTCCAGACAATGAAAGTGGAAACTAGAAAAGAAATGACTAGCCCTAGATTGGCTAAATAGAGAAAATCGAGAAAGACCACATTTTCAGCCAGCTTAGTACTACCTAAAAGATTGAGTATAAGCCTAAAAAAAAGAGAGATAATAGTGACTACCAACCCAGTGACAAAAACCTTCCATAGCAGGTCTACAAAGTTGATGCTCTCTGCTTTTTCAATCTTGAACTTGAAATAAAGAAAAATAGCAAAGGTAAATACACTTAATAGTATTTTGGGGATTTCCTCTCCGACACTCTGATTAATACTACTAGTGCTGCTAAAAACAATTGAAAGGTCAGTAAATACCAATGCCACCCATGCCAATATGGAGACAAGTGTACTTAATCGTATGATGGCCTTTGCACTAAGCATAATAGTCTTGAAGATAATGAATTATGGATTTAGACAATATGCAACGTGCGTAAAAAGCATCTAAATTAATTAAGTCTAAAAATCTACAATTCTCGCTGGACTATCTACTGTAATTCGGTGCTTCTCTAGTGATAAAGATATCATGAGGGTGACTTTCATTGACTCCTGCGGCAGTGATTCGAACAAATTTGGCTGAGCCTAATGTTTCAATATCTTTAGCACCACAGTATCCCATTCCAGCCTTAAGCCCTCCAACCAATTGATATAAAACCTCAGAAACTAGTCCTTTGTAAGGTACGCGACCTACGATTCCTTCGGGAACTAACTTTTTAATGTCATCTTCAGCATCTTGGAAATATCTATCTTTTGAGCCATCTTCCATTGCTTCCAGCGACCCCATACCTCGATAAGACTTAAATTTTCTCCCTTCGTAAATGATGACTTTTCCAGGAGCTTCTTCAGTACCTGCCAAAAGGGAACCTACCATTACACTGTGAGCTCCACCAGCTAAAGCTTTTACTATATCACCCGAAAATCTGATCCCTCCATCAGCGATAATGGGTACTCCTGAACCTTTAATTGCGTCTGCTGATTGGTAAACTGCTGTCAATTGGGGCACTCCAACACCTGCAATAATTCTGGTAGTACAAATACTGCCAGGCCCAACGCCTACTTTTATACCATCTGCTCCAGCATCTACTAAAGCTTTAGCCGCGTCACCAGAAGCTATATTGCCAACTATCAATTCTAAATCTCCATAGGTGCTTTTGACCTCCCTGCACATGTCAATAACTCCTTTAGAATGACCATGTGCCGTATCTACACTAATCACGTCAACCCCGGCTTTTTTCAATAGCTCTATCCGCTGCAAAATATCAGGTGTAACGCCTACAGCTGCCCCCACTCTTAATCGACCATACTCATCTTTACAAGCGTGTGGTTTATCTCTCTTCTTAAGAATATCCTTGTAGGTTATAAGCCCTGTAAGTATACCAGACTTATTCACTATTGGCAATTTCTCAATTTTATGTTGTTGCAAAATTCCTTCAGCTGTTTCAAGGCTAATATTATCTTCTTCTGCAGTAATTAAATTTTGAGTAGTCATGATATCCTTTATCGGAGTGCTCATGTCTTTATGAAATCGTAAGTCACGATTGGTAATTATGCCAATTAACTTTCCTGATTCGTCAATCACAGGAATACCACCAATCTTATACTCGCGCATAATATTCTCGGCATCCAATACCTTGGAATCAATATTTAAGGTAATAGGATCGAGAATCATTCCGCTTTGAGATCGCTTCACCTTTCTGACCTGACGTGCCTGCTCTTCTTTGGTCATATTTTTATGAATAAAACCAAGCCCTCCTTCTAAGGCCATGGCAATAGCCAAATCATCCTCAGTGACAGTATCCATGGCAGCGGATACCAAAGGAATATTCAACTTTATGTTTCGAGTAAGGTGACTAGAAGTATCTGTGTCTCTTGGTAAAACATCTGAGTATCCCGGCTGAAGAAGCACATCATCATATGTAAGTGCTTGTGGGAATCTGGAATTGTCTGTTGACATAGCAAATAATCGTTATAGTTATTTGCCGTGCAAAGCTACAGAATACCGAGATATTAAATACCTAATCTTCCAAAAAGAATTTTATAGACCTGTTGAGGTTATCTTGGTATATTTAAATCATAAAAATACTTCTGATGAAAAATATTATTACTCGAATATTCTTAATGCTCTTCTCTGTGTTATCAACAGCTCTCTTTGCTCAAGTTCAAGAAGGTAAAGCTTCGTACTATGCAGATAAATTTGAAGGTCGTATAACTGCAAATGGTGAAAAGTACAAACACTCAAAATTGACTGCTGCTCATAAAACATTACCCTTTGGAACAGTACTGAAAGTTACAAATGTGAAAAACAATCTATCTGTTGAAGTAAGGGTAAACGATCGTGGACCATTCGTATCTGGTAGGGTCATAGATTTATCTAAATCTGCCGCAGAAAAACTAGACTTCATCAATGATGGCTTAGCAGATGTGAAAATAGAAGTAGTTGATGCAGGTGACGGCAAAGGTGGCGGAATCATTAAACCCATAGATCAGGTCGTAGTTGATGAGAAAGAATTTTATGAGTTTAATGTTGATAGAATAAAACCCGGAGGTTTTGGCATACAAATAGGAAGCTTTCGAGAATTAGCTAATCTGGTGAGACTTGCTGACAACCTGAAATCATCTTACAAAAAAGAAGTGACGGTACAGGTGAAGGTTATTGGAGGAGTAAAAGTATACAATTTGATTGTGGGCAGCTTCAATACTAGAGAAAAAGCCAATCCATTTAGAGTGAAAGTACAAAGGAGATATCCAGACGCCTTTGTCGTGGACTTCAGCAAATTGTGAAAGACTATTTTTTGATATTATGCCTTGTCTCTGGGCTATATAATAGTCAAGCTCAGGATACCCTTGTCACTTATAATGAACTGACTTTCAACTCTGAATTCGAGAAACACGCTTTTAAAAAACATTTTGAAGAAAAGCAAAATAACTATTTGGAGCTATTTCTCGGATTGGACTCGGATGTCGATAATTCATTTTTTTTATTCTCTCAAAAGAAGTTCCTGTCAGAGTTAGCATTGCTTAATGACTCTAAGATTCTCAATAAAAAGCCTGAGAAGAAGGTCAAAATAATTTACGAAAAAGTCCATAATTCATTTTTTGATCAATATCAGGATGAAAATCATTTTTCGGACATTTTCAAAAATGGAAAATATAATTGCGTGTCAGCCACAGCCATGTATGGTCTTATATTTAATGAATTAGACGTTCCATTTACGATCAAGGAAAAGCCGACCCATGTATACATAGTGGCATATCCAAAAAAAGAACAGGTTTTGGTGGAATCGACTGATCCCACTGGAGGTTTTATTCGATTTACTGACAGCAACAAACAGACATTGATTAACCAGCTTAGTAAAGCTAAATTGATAAGTAGCTCAGAGATGAGGAACATGTCTGTAGATGAGCTATTTAAAAAGTACTATCTCATTGATGAAGACATCAATCTAAAACAGCTAGTAGGTATCCAATATTTGAATGATGCCATTTATAGAATGAATAAGGAGGATGTGGAGGGGGCCTACAACCAGGCAGAGAAAGCTTGTATGTTTTATTCATCAGATCGCACATCCAATCTTTTATTGGCCACTACGCTTGAGTTCTTAGTAAATCAAAACTTTGAGTCTATCGAGTCAGTGAAGTACCTGGCAAAACTTTCTAGGTTTGAACAATTGGATGATGACTTCGTTCTTAGTGAATTTTCAAGGATGATCAACATACTATTAATCGAGAAAGGAGATTCTGAACGATTAAAAGAATATTATAACAAGCTCATTAACCTTGTTAACAATAAAAAGATAGAGCTAGAGATGAATTACATCTACCATTACGAACAAGGTAGAGCAAGATACAATCAGGCTAAATACAAAGCTTCACTTCCATTCTTTGAAAAAGCCTACAGCACAAAACCCACTAATCTTGATATAGGCAACATCTTTATCAACGCTATGATCAAAACAATGAGTAGCATACCAAATATTGAAGCAATACAAAAATTGGAAGAATATCATGCTGCACATCCTTCTTTGATTGAAAATAATTTCTTTAAGAGCATGCTGGCCAATACTTATCTTATAGAATTTGGACAGGCTTTTGATCTGAAAAAAGAAAAAGACGGATTGAATTACAAAGCTCTTTTTGAAAAATATTATAGTCCCGAACTTAGTATAGATCAGAGTAACCTGGGTAGAGCTTATTCAATTACTGCTGTTTATTATTTTAGGAAAGGTTACACAACAAAAGCAAGGCAGATACTTAATGAAGGACTAAATAAGGCTCCACATAATCATGAGTTGCAAGTAAGGAAGAGAATGATTCGCTAATACCCTCTATTCTCAATTGCTAAATTATGTTTCGCTTCTGTAATGTATGGATTGCCTAATTTTGTCTTCACAACTGCCAGTATTCGTACTTCTTCCATTACAAAACCTCCTGCTGGCAGATTATAAGACAATTTCAGTACCCCAGGTTTGTAGTTTGACCTTGCTCCATGGTCGCTTAAAAGACACCCATCTTTTGAAAGTGGGGTATTGACATAGAAGTCTACTCTTTTAGATCCATCCGACATTTTTACTTCCAAATGAAATTTGCCATTCACCAATATGGTGTTCTTCTCATCAAATACAATTCTGGGATACTTCCTTTTTTGGCTTCCATCCAAAAGATATTCTTTTAAGCCTGAACAAGGTAGTCCGTTATGATAAGGGACTTCTGCCATCAGCTGTCCATTCTTTCGATACTTCTTTCTTATTCCTTGAATTTTATTGCTCACGTACGGGGTGCTTTGAAAGACTTTCCCATGTTCGTAATAGGTAATTGCGTCACCATGTTTTTGACCATTTACATAATCAATTTGTTGCCTCAGCTTGCCGTCTTTGTAATAAGTTTTAGCAAGTCCATGACGCTTGCCATCTTTATAGGTTATTTCGTTCTTTAGAATATTGCCAGCTCGATATTGCTTTACTACACCATCCTTAATTCCCTTCTTTGACGATGATTTTTCAGTACTATTTTCGCAACCAATGACCGCAACCGAGAGGCATAACATTAGAAAATAAAGTCGTAGCTCCATAAAGTGAACCACTAATCTAAAGTTATTTGTTCTTAAATAACTTCTTATAAATAGGTTTTCTGTATAAAAATTGAAGATATAAAGCTGGATAGAGCAAAAGACTCATTATCCAAAAAGGCGCTTTAAAGTTAATGTCATCAACGATTTGACTTTTTTTTGAATCAATTCTATTCACAATATGATGATGTTTCCATTCCTTTAGAAAAAATGGAAGTTCAACACCTTCATCGATAAATTCAAATATTTTCTCATCTGTATGATCGTAAGTAATATCGCTCACCCATCGCTGCTTAAAAAGAATAAAGTTTAGCTCTAAAATAACCTGGCCTCCCTTAATGCAACCATCAAACTTAGTCAGCTTCACTGGAGGAAATGGAGGGTTAAGTTTTAGAAATAGCTCTTCGTCAAAGCCTTCTTTAACTTTTAAGTGGTTTGACTCTACAACCGTTGAAATCTTTAAGTGCATATTCTATTAAAGGTTTATTGTGAGTAATTGTTTACTCCTCTTATTGCTAACATATTAACTCAATCAAATATCTTTGACGCCAATGGTAGAACTGTTGGAACATAGCCTGGAATACCTTCTAACAATCGAATGGTTGGAAGCATCCGGATTAATATTTGGGTTGTTGGCTGTATACTTTCTGGTGAAAGAAAACGTGCTCACCTGGCCTAGTGGTATTGCTTATGTATTGGTTTCATTCGTTATTTTTTGGCAACAACAGCTTTATGGAGACTTGTTGCTTCATATCTTTTTTTTGGTTCTTAACATTTACGGTTGGTTTTATTGGACTCAAGGAGACAAATCAGGCAAGCAGAAGGTTTTTATCACAAGGCTGGATCTAAGAATGAATCTTATATACGCTCTGATATCAATAATTGGCATTGGCCTATTTGGTTATTTTCTTACCAACATTCATCATATTTTTCCAAACCTTCAACCGGCTTCTGTTCCCTATTGGGATGCCACTACTACCTCTCTTAGTGTCGTAGGCATGTGGCTTACAGCAAAAAAAAAGATAGAAAACTGGATCTATTGGTTGATTGTAGATATTCTGGCAGCTGGAATTTATGTTTATAAAGACATCTACTTTTACGCACTACTTTATTTTATTTACATTGGATTAGCTATACTCGGTTTTATAGAATGGAAGAGAATAGAACGAAGTCAATACAATTGAAAAAGGTAGTTCTAATTGGCCCGGAATGCACAGGTAAAAGTACACTCGCTTCCCTACTCGCCAAATATTACAACACTGTTTGGGTTCCTGAGTATGCCCGTGACTATATCAATAGGCTGGATCGCAGCTACGAAGAAAAAGACTTGCTCCCTATAGCAAGAGGTCAATTAGAAAGTGAAGAAAACTTAGCAAAAGAAGCTAATCAAATTTTGATTTGTGATACCGATCTTACAGTGATAAAGATATGGAGTGAACATAAATATGGTGCCTGCTATGATGAGATACTGGATGCTTATCATCAACAAAGCTGCGACCTTTACTTACTTATGGGAATAGATGTGCCTTGGTGTGATGACCCCCAACGAGAAAATCCACATTTACGTTCTTATTTCTATGATGTCTTCAAAAACGAGCTTAAGCAGAAAGGCGCTAACTTTGTTGAAATTTCAGGTGGCCATTTTGAACGGCAAAAACAAGCAGTTGAAATAATAGATGAACTTATACTTTCTAACTAGCTACCTGCTGCTCTTCTGCTTCTTTTTGTGGCTCATTCTCAGAAGCATCCAATACTGATTCCCCTTTTACGAAAAACTTTTTTTGAAAAATAAGTATGGTCACGACTCCTATAAAAATGGAAGAGTCAGCAATATTGAATACAGGGCTAAAAAACAGGAAGTATTTGCCTCCTAAATATGGAATCCAGTCGGGATAGTAACCATCAAATAGAGGAAAGAAGAGCATATCTATCACTTGGCCATGGAACCAAGGTGTAGGGCTTCCTGCAGGAGCATTGTCAAGAAAAACTCCGTAAAAAGTACTATCGATAACATTACCTACCGCACCTCCTAAAATCAAGCCCATGCACCACAATAGTCCAGCATGAGCCTTATTCTTATAGAGATAAAAGATGTAGTATCCAATCCCAACCATGGCTCCTAATCTAAATAAGGTCAAAAGAAGTTTGCCATATTCATGGCTGGACTTTAGGCCGAATGCCATTCCAGGGTTAAGTAGGTAATGTAGTTTAAACCAATCTCCAATGACATCAATTTCCCCTCCAGTACCCATCATCATATTATTATGGACTAACATCTTTGATGTTTGGTCTATTATTATGATGCCCAAAGCCAGCAAAAAGTATTTCAACAATTCGGTATTCAACTTCATCTCTTACGCCTCAATTTTTACTTTTAGTTTGTACTCATCCATTTCAAGCTCACTACCATCAGCAACGCTCTCCAATATATTCAAAGATAACGCCTGAGTTTCAGAGCAAATGTATTCCTTGTTAGATTCTAGTGCTGAATTAACCAAATCATCATTACGCTCAATTCGGATATTAATTTTATCCTGAACTTCCAGCCCCATGTCTTTCCTCAGATTTTGAACCCTGTTTACCAAATCTCTGGCTATCCCTTCCTTACGGAGATCATCGTCAAGGGTGATATCAAGAGCAACTGTCAGTTTTCCTTCAGTGGCAACAGACCATCCGGGAATATCCTGATAAGATATTTCGACATCTTCTAGAGTTAATGTCACCGAATCACCATCTAAAGTTAATTCTAAGTTGTTTTTAATCTCTAGAGTGGCAATATCCTCATCAGTAAGCTGATTGATTTTAGCTGCTATAGCTTTCATTTTTGGTCCATATTCCTGTCCCAATTTTCGAAAGTTTGGCTTAACATTTTTTACAAGTATTACAGAATCATCATCTACAAACTCAATGTTTTTAATGTTGACCTCAGATTTAATAAGCTCTTCTACGGCAGTCACATGTTCCTTGAACGACTTGTTCAATACTGGAAGTAGTATTTTTGACAAAGGCTGTCTCACCTTTATCATATGTTTCTTTCTCAGTGAATGAACCAAAGAAGAAATATTTTGTGCCAATGACATTCTAGCCTCAAGGTCTTCATCAATCATTGAAGAATCAGAGGTGGGAAAATCTGTCAAATGGATAGACTCATATTTTTCCAGGCCAGTTACACTATTCAGGTCAGCGTATAGGTTATCCATGTAAAATGGTGCTACTGGAGATGAAAGTTTAGCAATAGTCATCAGGCAAGTATACAGCGTCTGATACGCAGACTTCTTATCCTCATTATACTCTCCTCTCCAAAATCTCTTTCTATTTAACCTAACATACCAATTGCTTAAGTCATCAATGGTGAAATCTTGAATCAGTCTTGCTGCCTTTGTAGGTTCATAGTCCTCATAAGCCTGGTCCACCTTGCTTATAAGCGTATTCAGCTTACTTAATATCCAGCGATCACTTTCTGTTCGTTGATTAATCGCAATTTCACTATTGCTAAAATCAAAGCTGTCCAGGTTAGCATATAGCGCAAAAAAGGAATAGGTATTATGCAGAGTGCCAAAAAATCTTCTTTGAACTTCAGCAACTCCTTCAATATTGAATTTCAAGTTGTCCCAAGGATTGGCATTTGAAATCATATACCAGCGCGTTGCATCAGGTCCGTACTTTTCCAAAGTCTCAAATGGATTAACAGCATTACCAAGACGCTTAGACATCTTATTACCATTCTTATCCAGAACTAGTCCATTTGCTATAACATTTTTGAATGCTACCTTCTTATTCAACATAACAGATATGGCATGCAGAGTAAAGAACCATCCTCTGGTTTGATCCACTCCTTCAGCAATAAAATCAGCCGGGTAGTTAGCTTCAAAAATTTCTTTATTCTCAAAAGGGTAGTGCCATTGTGCATAGGGCATAGCACCCGAATCAAACCAAACGTCAATAAGATCCTTTTCTCTTAACATCTGCTGACCTGAATCTGAAACCAATACAACATCATCAACATATGGTCGATGCAAATCAAAATCATCAGAAAGTTCAGACTTCATAAATCCTGCTTCTACAGATTTACTTACTTCACTTCTAAGTTCTTCAATCGAACCTATGCACTTCTGCTCAGTTTTATCTTCTGATACCCAAATAGGTAAAGGAGTTCCCCAAAATCTCGAACGAGATAGATTCCAATCCACAAGATTTTCTAACCAATTTCCAAATCTGCCCGTTCCAGTCGATGCAGGCTTCCAGTTGATAGTTTTGTTAAGTGCTACTAACTCATCTTTTACGGCTGTAGTTTTTATAAACCATGAGTCTAACGGATAGTACAGTACAGGTTTATCAGTACGCCAGCAATGAGGATAAGAGTGTTCGTATTTCTCTACTTTAAATGCCTTATTTTCTTCTTTAAGCTTTATTGCTATCTGGACATCTAGCGATTTATCCGGAGCTTCACCGTCAGCATAGTATTCATTCTTAACAAAAATTCCAGCAAAATCTGAAATCTCCTTGACATATCTACCTCGTTTGTCTACAATGGGTGCGTCTTTTCCATCCGCATCTTTTACCATAATAGCACCAATACCAGCTTGCTTAGCAACACGATAATCATCAGCACCAAAGGTTGGAGAAATATGGACTATTCCTGTACCATCTTCTGTACTTACATAATCACCTGGTATAACTTTAAAGGCAGGTCCATCTGGAGCTATATACGGAAGCAATTGTTCATACTCCTGACCAACTAAATCTTTACCTTGAAACTCTTCTACTATTCTGTAGGGAATGACTTTATCTCCCGCATTATAATCTTCAATTTTAGCATCTGTATCTTTTGGATTGAAATAAGAAGCCAAACGATCTTTCGCCAGGATAACGAACGATTTATCAAAGGTATAAGCGTTGAAAGTTTCCACTTTTATATAAGTGATCTTCTCACCAATTGCTAAAGCAGTATTGGCTGCCAAAGTCCATGGTGTAGTCGTCCAGGCAAGGAAATATTCATTTTCACTCCCTTTCTTTTTAAACTGGGCAGTCACAGTCGTATCCTTTACATCTCGATAGGTTCCAGGCTGATTTAACTCATGTGAACTCAGTCCGGTACCCGCTGCAGGAGAATATGGCTGTATCGTATAACCCTTATATAAAAACCCTTTGTCATAGAGTTCTTTAAGAATACTCCATAACGTCTCAATGTATTCTTTTTCAAAAGTTACATAAGGATCATCTAAGTCAACCCAGTAACCCATTTTTTCGGTAAGATCATCCCACTGATCTTTGAATTTCATGACCGTCTCGCGGCACTTTTCATTGTATTCTTCTACAGAGATTTTTTTACCAATATCTTCTTTAGTAATACCTAATTCCTTTTCAACCTGAAGTTCAACAGGTAGACCATGTGTGTCCCAGCCTCCTTTTCTTTTCACCTGAAATCCTTTCAGCGTTTTATATCGGCAAAAAATATCTTTAACTGCTCGAGCCATCACATGGTGAATTCCCGGAGTACCATTAGCAGAGGGTGGTCCTTCGTAAAAAGTAAATGCTGGTTTTCCCTCGCGAGTACTTATAGATTTTTCAAAAATCTCTTCCTTCTTCCACTTGTCAAGTACGTTATCCGCTATTTCTGCGTAATTGAGTCCTTTATACTCTTTATACTTCACCTTATTCCTAATTTAAAATTTATGATTTTTCTTCTTTTGATGATTCTTCATCACCAATAACCTTGATCAGACTTAAATCGATTTCTTCATCTTCGTCTTCCTGATAAAAACCATCATCATACTGTTCAATCAACGGATGTGCCGTTTTACTTCTTTTACCGGAGTCAAAAGTCATTAGTAACGAGGGTAACAAAATAAGATTTGTCACCATTGCTATTAACAAAGTGATAGATGTAAGAATTCCTAATGCTACTGTTCCTCCAAAATCTGACCATACGAAAATAACGAACCCAGCAAACAAGATAATAGAGGTGTACATCATACTAGCTCCTGTCTCTCTGATACTTTTACTGATTGCCAACGGCACAAAAAACTTATTCCCAAAAAGCTCCTGCCGATACTTGGCCAAGAAGTGAATGGAATCATCGACACTAATACCAAAAACGATACTAAATATTAGGGCTGTACTTGGCTTCAAATGGATACCTGCAAAACCCATTATACCTGCTGTAATCATTAACGGAATAATATTAGGTACTAATGAAATGATGATCATTCTTACGTTTGCAAACAATAGCCCCATGATTATTGCTATAATCACAAAAGCCAGACATAGACTGAACCATAGGTTTTTGATCAAAAACTTATTCCCTTTTATAAATAGTGGAGTCGTTCCTGTTATGGATATTTCTAAATCAGTACCTGCAACTACAGAATCAATTTTGGGTTGTATAACCTGCTTAATCAAAGAATCCATCTTATGTGATCCTATATCAGCCACTTGCATGGATAATCTCATTGTGGTCAGAGTACTATCTACAAAGGAATTAAATAGCCCTGAGCTATCATTCTGATTTCGCATATAACGAAGAATGAAATTTTTCTCACGGTTAGAAGGCAAGCTATACCTTGCAGGATTGTTATTGTAAAATGCCTGTTTCGAAGCCTTTACAAAGCTTACCATACTTACAGGTTTAGAAATGTCTCGTTGATCTCCAAGAAACGCTTCGAGTTCTTCAATTTTTTTAAGGTTTTTAATATCTATAACTCCTCTCTTTTTATTGGTATCAACAATAATTTCCAGAGGCATAATCCCACTAAAATGTTCTTCAAAAAATAATAAGTCCTGCTTAATCTCACTTTTAGCTGGAATATCATCTACCATATAAGAAACGGCTTCAATTCTGGACATGCCAATGATGGAAAAGGTAATTAGCAACCCTGTAATCGAATAAATAAAGATTCGATGTCTGTGCACTAGGATATCCATTTGAGTCAGTGCATAATCGATGACCTTGAATCGTAAGTGCTTAAGCTGTTTGACATCTGGAGAAGGCAACCAGGTAAACACCGCTGGAATAAGAATAATACTTACCAGAAAGGTGGCCATAATGTTAAGCCCTGCAACGACTCCAAATTCTTTTAAAATGGTGATGTCTGTGGTCGTTAAAACTAAGAACCCTACTGCCGTAGTAAAGTTGGTAATCAACGTAACCAGACCAATTTTTCTTACCACACGACTGATAGCCATGGCTTTGTTACCATGTTTTTCAAACTCCTGATGATACTTGTTTAATAAGTAAACCGAGTTAGGTATACCGATAACTACAATGACCGGGGGTATTAAGCCTGTGAGAATAGTAATTTTGTACCCAAAGAGCACGAGAGACCCCATTACCCATACTACCACTACAGCTATGATAGTCATTGGAAAGACCACAGCATCCCATGTTCGAAAAAACAGGAACAAAATAAAACCTGTAACGATCACAGACAAGATCAGGAAAAACTCCATCTCGTCCTTTACATTACCAGCTACTACTGATCGAACAAAGGGTAGCCCTGCATAATGTAGTTCGATTCCTGTACCAGATTCAAACTCTGCGCCTAACTCTTGAATTTCTGCTGTAAGTGCCAATCTCTTTGGAGAATTAAGAACATCACGCTTGATTGATATTAGTATAAGGGTAGCTCCATTTTGTTCATTTACAAGTTGGCCACTATAAAATTTTTGATCAAATACTACTTGAAGCAGACTATCAAATTCTTCCTGATCTGATGGGATAACTCCAGAATATATTGGAGCGATGTCAAAGCGTTTTTGCTCTGTATTTTTTTCCAGTCTTTTTACAAGTGGGAGGCTTAAGACACTGTTAACACCTTCTAACTCCTTTAGACTCATACTTAAATCATTCAGCGCTTTGAAGTTATTTATCTCATAGATGCTACTATCCAGAACACCAAGTGCCACCAGATTTCCATCTTCTCCAAATAACTCCTTAAATGATTGAAACTCTATCATGTCAAGATCATCCGCTGGGACGGTCTTGGCAAAGTCAAAGCTCATCTCAGTATTACGGGCATGATAGCCCATAAATGCTGTCACCAATGCCAGAAAGGCAACCAGCCACATGCGCTTTTTGATTATTATATGAGATAGCTTAGTCCACATAGAAAAAAGAAGCTGCAAAGGTAATGATTTTACCCTTAATCAATAATTTCGAAAACAGGCTCTGTTACGCGTTAGGCAAGGATATTCCTTTAATCTTACGATATATGGAAATGGCATGTCGATCGGTTAAGCCTGAAACAAAATCCACACAACTTAGTAGTACCTCATAGAGGGTTTGATGTTCGTTCTCAATAGATAACAAAATATCTTGTGGTAATAGCCTTTTCAATGCTTCCGTTTTTTTTGTCGTACTCTTTTTTTCAAATAACTGAACAGCTGCCTCAGTAAAAACTTCTAAGAGGCCGGGTAATACTTCAAAACCGGCAGCTTCGGTTTCTATTACATTCTTGGAACGATATATCTTATCAATGGATATTTTGATTACCTGAGAAAGGACATCAGCACTCGGAATGTCATCTGTAAGAGAAACATCATAATCACCACTGATTATTGCGTCCTCATTTTTCAAAAAGTGACTAGAACATTCATTAACTAGTTGACCCACAGCCATCGCTCGCAACACGCCTATTCGCTCGTTGATAGTATCAATTTTTTCCAGTTTTTCTCTATCGAACTTGTCCTTTAGAATATTCTGGAATAGTTCAACTGTTTGATCATAGCTAACAAGGCCGAGCCTGCAGCCATCTTCCAAATCTATGAGGTGGTAGCAAATATCATCTGCAGCCTCCACTAAAAAAGCAAGAGGGTGGCGAGTCCATGTACTATCTCCGAGTTTTTTAAGGCCTGTTTCTGACGCAATATTTTCAAAAATAATTTTCTCACTTTGGAAAAATCCGTATTTCTTTTGGCTTCTTCTGCCTTTATCTCTCTTGTCAATAATTGACTGTCGCGGATATTTGCTAAATGCGGCTAATGCAGCATAAGTTAGTTTAATCCCAGACTTATTTAGAATTCTGAAGCCCTGGGCGTTCCCTTCAAAAGTTGTCAAATCTGCCCATTCAATAGCAGTTACTTTATTCTTAAAATGTGTCCCCTTTCCATACTTGAAAAACTCAGAAATAGCATCTTCTCCAGAATGCCCAAAGGGCGGATTCCCGATATCATGTGCCAGGGAAGCTGCCGCCACAATAGCTCCAAAATCATGTGCTGAAAAATGATCATTTAGTTTACTATTACTCTTTATCACTTCCTCGCCAACTCTCTTACCTAAAGATCTTCCAACACTAGATACCTCCAGGCTATGGGTCAACCTAGTATGAACAAAGTCATGTTCCGGTAGGGGGTGAACCTGAGTCTTATCCTGCAGTCTTCTAAAGGGATATGAAAAGACTATACGATCAAAATCCTGTTCAAAGGCACTTCTTCCAGGCTGATGTTCCCTAGCTTTTTCTCCATAACGCTGATTAGATAACAGTGATTCCCAAATCATAAGTGCTTGTGTTTCAATCGTTCAAAATTATACAATTTTAGAGGATCTTGATTGAGTAATAGTTTAAGAGTCCTATACAAATCAGGTAGTCGCTCATTAAGCTGATCAGGCTGTTCAAAAAAATACTCTAATGACACAGCAAAAAACTCATATTCATTAGTAGCAGCATATTTTCTTAGAAGATGTTCTTCTGAATCATCAAGTATTCTCGGCATCTCTCTTTCAGTTATTCGCTCAAGTTCTTTTAAAGCCGGCCCATTTAGAAAATCGTATTCTTCATTTTTAATCCTATTCTCAAAATGTATTGCGTGTGCCATTTCATGAATACCTACATTAAATGAATCTTTCAGGTCACCAAATCCTTCAACAAAAGCTTTCCATGAAAGTACAATCACTCCTGCCAAAGGATTTACTTCCCCCAAATGATATCTCCTATTTATGTGAGAATAATACTCTTCAGGATAGACTAATATTTTATCAAAGTTTGACAGATAAACTTCAGGAAGTCCATAGGTAAGCTGTACCGCTGTAGCTGATATTAGGACTCTCATCTCATCTGTAATTTTTGGAACTCCACGAGGGATGAACCGCTTGGAATACATGAATCTCCTAAGTTTCCTTTCAAACTCCACCTTATCTTGTGAAGATAGAACCAGGTAATAAGCGCAGTATTTTCTTAAGATCTCCCTATAGTGACTATAGAGAGGCCTTCTAATTTTTAGCCTGTACGTTATTTCACCATGAAAAAAAGTATATACATCGTTAAAAAGAGACCAAATGCCAAGGCCTAACGCTAAAACCGGGAGCGCTATTACAATGACAAAAAAGAGAGTGTTCAACTAAAGCTGTTTGAGAAGCCTTGTAATAGACACTAATTCAGACACCCTTGATCTAAGCGTAGAAATATCTATTCTTTCCTGATTCGAGGAATCTCTATCCCGTAGCGTCACTGTGTTGTCCTCTAATGTTTGATGATCAACAGTAACTGCATATGGAGTGCCTATAGCATCCTGACGTCTGTAACGCTTGCCTATAGCATCCTTTTCATCATATTGGCAGTTAAAGTCTAATTTTAGCTCATCAATGATCTCACGGGCCTTTTCGGGTAATCCATCTTTTTTGACCAATGGTAAAACAGCTACTTTATACGGAGCCAGAGCCGCTGGTATTTTCATAACGGTTCGTTCACTACCATCTTCTAGCGTTTCTTCAACGTACGAAGCACTCATAATTGCCAGGAACATTCTATCAAGACCAATAGAAGTCTCCACCACATAAGGCACATAATTTTTATTTTCCTGTGGATCAAAAAATTGAAGTTTCTTTCCGGAGTGCTCTTCATGGGCTTTTAAATCAAAATCCGTACGACTATGAATACCTTCAAGTTCTTTAAAGCCCATCGGAAAGTTGAACTCTATATCGCATGCAGCATTAGCATAATGCGCTAGATTCAGATGATCATGAAAACGATAATTCTCCTCTCCAAGGCCTAGTATTTTGTGCCACTTAATTCGGTTCTCCTTCCATCTGTCATACCATTCTATTTCTTCACCGGGTTTAACAAAGAACTGCATTTCCATTTGCTCAAATTCACGCATGCGAAATATGAATTGACGTGCTATAATCTCATTTCGAAAAGCTTTGCCAATCTGGGCAATACCAAAAGGTATTTTCATGCGACCCGATTTCTGCACATTTAAAAAGTTCACAAAAATCCCCTGGGCGGTTTCAGGACGTAGGTAAATTTTATTAGCCCCTTCAGCCAAAGAGCCTAACTCTGTCGAAAACATTAAATTAAACTGACGCACATCAGTCCAGTTTTTTGAACCAGATACCGGGTCGGCTATTCCAAGTTCTTCAATCAAAGTTTTTAAGTCAGATAAATTATCCGATTCTATGGCCGTTTTCATTTGGTTATTGATAGAGTCAATTTGCTCTGAATAACCCAGTACCCGTTGATTGGTAGCTACAAATTGATCTTTGTCAAAAGAGTCTCCAAACCTCTTAGCCGCCTTTGATACCTCCTTCGCAATCTTAGCTTCAATTTTTGCAATATGATCCTCGATCAAAACATCTGCGCGATACCGTTTTTTAGAGTCCTTGTTGTCAATCATCGGATCGTTGAATGCATCTACATGACCAGAAGCCTTCCACGTTGTGGGATGCATAAAAATCGAAGCATCTATACCCACAATATTTTCATGAAGCTGTACCATGGCTTTCCACCAGTACGCCTTAATATTGTTCTTTAGCTCTACTCCATTTTGCCCATAATCATAGGCTGCAGCTAATCCATCATAAATCTCGCTTGAGGGGAATATAAACCCGTACTCTTTTGCATGAGAAATGATCTTTTTGAGCAAATTGTCTTCCTGTTGTGCCATAGCGCGCAAAGATAATAAAATGCGCTAATTGCATACCCCTGTAAAATTAACTTAAAGGTAATTTTATATGGAAAGCGGATCCTTTACCTGGTTCTGATTCCAGCCAGAGTTTTGCATTGATTTTTGTCGACATCTCCTTGGCAATATAGAGTCCTAAACCTGACCCTTCAGACTTTTCTGATGCCCGGTAAAACATGTCGAAAATCTTATTGTGAAAGTCCCGATTAATCCCCATTCCGTTATCTTCTACTCTTATAATCATTCGATGATATTCCTCTTTAGCAGCCACTCTTACATAAGGCTTTTTGCCCGACTCAAAATCCTGATACTTTATTGCATTGGTTATAAGATTATTTAGAATAATCTTTATTCTACCCTTGTCAGTAAATATTACAAGGTCTTTAGGAATATCAATCTCAAATTTGATTTGGTCACTCTTGTCAAAAAATTGTAACCCTTCTACTATATCATCAACCAGTTCCTTTAAACGGACCTCTTCATTTTCAACAGCCAAACGAGTGTTTCTTGAGTAATCAATTATCTCCGATATAAACCCATTAAGTGTTAGTGCTCCCTTTTCTATCATCTTGAGGCATTCGTGGATTTCTCCGATGTCTTTGGATTTTTCGGCTATCCCTACCAAACCAAGAATAGAGCTTAAAGGTGCTTTCAAATCATGGGAAGTGCTATATACAAATCGATCCAATTCTTCGTTCGCCTTTTCAAGTAATGTATTCTGCTCCTCCATTTTCTGAAGTGCCATTTTCAGATCATCAACATCTACGATTGTTCCAACCATACGAAGCGGTCGGCCATTTTCATCCCATTGTGCTTGCCCTGATAATAATATCCATATGTAGGTATCATCCCCCTTGCGCAAACGGCATTCTAAAATGAAAGAAAGTTTGTTTTTCAGATGTTCTTCTAAGGTTTTTTTTACTTTATTCTGATCTTCAGGATGTATTACTCTATTTATCTTTTCTGAAGTCATATTCTGATATTTCTCTTCTGGATAGTTGAGCAATTCAACCATCAATGGACTGATGAATAGCTTATCATTAACTACATCCCAGTCCCAAATACCTACACTCGATCCTTGAATCGCCAATTCAAATCGACTTTTGCTTTCTCTTAAATCTGTAGTCAGACGCATCATTTCCTTTTGCGCCTTAACCATTTTACGCTCATATTTCACACTCAGCGTCATGATGTGATACATAATGGTCATCAATGCTACTAAGCAAACACAAAAATTAATGAAGAAACTTGATTGAATGTATGCCTGCGAAAGAGGGATTTGCTCAAATGAAAGCAAATCGGTGAAGTATACTATGTAAAAAACTACTACACTGAAAAGACCTATGGCAATGGCACTTATTTTTTCTTCTGTACCAAATATGGTAAATGCAGCTACTCCAACCACTAAAAAATACATGAAAAGCCCTGTTTCTGCGGTTTCCCATGAAGCTAAGATGCCTAGAAGGAGGGTGCCTGATAGCAATAGAATGATTTTAGCCAGAGTAACTCGGTTATATCTTAACAGAATAATCGAGGTAAGACTACCTGTTAGTAAAATAAAATAATATGGCAAATAGGCAAAAGCCCCATTTAGAAAATCAAATGCAAGATAAAACAAGCAAATAAGACAAGATAAAACTGCTATTTGACGAGTTAATTTTATCCTTCGCTCTGTCGACCATATACTGAAGTCCTCTTCTACTGTATCACTTGATCTTGTCATATATTATGAACCGGAGTATAATTTAACTTAACTTCTAAAGTAATTTAATTATCAATAAGTTAAGATGAACTGCCCTAAATAGATTAATCAGTCATTATCGAACAAAAGAGTCATTTTGTCCAAACTTTCAGTAGAACCAACCATGGTGATCCAGTCTCCTTTTCTGAGCCTTGTATATCCATGGGAAATGATCATTTGCCCCTTTCTGCGAATGGATAAAATGATAACATCTTGTGGTAGTCTCATATCTCTTAATGATAGACCAAATAGGTTCGGATTTAGCACTTGGAGGTCGATAGTATCCTGACCCTCCTGCATACCCAAAAGAAGTGAAGTAGCCTGAGGTGATCTGACAAAATGATCCATCAGACTTACCATGGCTGTGGATGGATCCACTACAAGGGCACCTAGTTTATGAAACTTGTCAAAGTTATAATGGTTATTCAATCTAACTATGACATCTTTTGTTCCTACATGTTCATAGATCAGTTCAGCAACTTGTTCGTTTTCGTCATCAGTGAGCATTAAAACAGCTGCTTCTGATAAGTTAGCATCTAATTGATTTAGCGCTTCCAAATTTAATTCCTCAATGATTCGGATATCTATATCTGGGTACTCCTCTTTGTCAATATCTTTTCTTCTTGTCGCCAATTTCACCTCCCAACCATGACTTTTGAGTTGTCGCACTAAAGCAACCGATTGACTTTCAAAACCAAATACAATGGCGTCTCTGAGCCCATCAAATTCAGGAGTTGAAGCTCTTGCATGACTCTCGCCTACTCTATTGATAGCCCATTTAAAAAATGGTGGTCCAACAATTTGATTAATAACAATTACGGCAATGATGAGGGTAGAAAATTCCTGACCCCACTCTGGAAAATTTGCTGCAACGATCGTTGCCAAACCAAGCCCGACACCTGCTTGTGTGATGTAAGGCATCCAACCGATACGATTGAAAAGGGGTGGATCACCAGCAAGGTTTCCTCCGATATAAGCTCCAATCATCATACTGACTAACCTGATGGCAAAAAATAGTAAAGCAATTGGCCAAACCTTAACCAATAAATCCAAAGACATGCTGGCACCAGCTAAGGTAAAAAAGCATACATAAATAAGTGGGCCAACGTCATCCAGCAGTTTGATGAATTCATGTCTGTATTTGCTGTAGTTAGTGACGATGAAACTTCCTATAATACATATGAGAAGTGGTTCAATTAAGAACTCCTTTCCGAATTCTACTGCCGTATAGTCTTTTATAAAATAGTATAACAGATACACTGAGTAACCTAGTGCAAGAATGTAAACTATTTTGGCATACTTATGTATTCTGAAAGATAGAAGCATAATGATTAACCTGCCAACCAAGTAGCCAAGGGCAAAAGAAGTGGCAAGCTCGACCAGAATAATTAATAAAAACCAGAAACTCAGGTCTGACCCCTTAACTAGTACACTCGCCAGTGACATACATATGGCAAAAAGGATTATTACTAAAAAGTCCTTTAATACTGTCACACCCATAGCTGTTTGGGTGAATGGGCCTTTTGCTCTAACTTCATTAATAATAGCAATAGCAGAAGCGGGAGATCTGGCGACAAAAATTGTGGCGGTAAGTATGGCAGCAGCTATTCGAGCTTCTGCGCTCATATCTTGCATAAAATGAATATAGTCAGCCAAAAAGTACACTGCGAGGGCACTCATCACAAAAGTGACCACGAGCTGACCAAAGGTCATCCACTTAATACTCTTAAGCCTACCTCTTAGGTCCTTCAGATATAACTCTGCTGCTGCAGCAAAAGCGATAAAAGCTAATGAAAGGTCATTGACAAACTGAAGCTTAAACTTCGATACTGAAGGAACAAGATCAAGAATAAAGGGGCCTGAAATGACCCCAATAATTAGCAACCCCGTAATTAAAGGAAGCTTTAGTTGTTGAAATTTCTTGGCAATTTGATTGGAGGCAATCGCCACTATCAAAAACCCAAGAAGTAACGTAACCACTTGACTGTCTATCATTTTTCAGCAATCAGAATTAACGGAATGTGGAAAATACTGAAAAAATGTGAGTCTTCACGATTTCATGTACTCTTTGAGTGTTTTTTTAAAATTTGTATCATTATACTAAATGGTTGATATACTTAGACAGAAAGATTACCTGAATCTGTTTTGAGTTTTTCCATTCTTAAATACCATATCAATAGCTAAGGTATTTTCAATTTGATCGAGCGGATTTTTATCCAATAATATCATATCAGCCAACTTCCCCGCTTCAATGGTTCCCAGACTATCTGCGGCATGCACCATTGCTGCGGCATTATGAGTCCCCATTTTAATGATATCGATAGGATCCATACCACCGAGCGCTAATAGCTGCATTTCTTCGTGTAGACTGTAGCCATGAAAATTGAAATCATTTCCTGCATCGGTGCCCAGAACCATATTTACTCCCATATCTAAGCAACGTTGGATATCGGCTACCTTTGGAAGAAAAAGATCTTTTAGATTAATCGTATCGATGCCATAATCAAGTTTTGTCAACTCGGCAATTCGATTGGCTTTGGTAACGCTCTGAGGTGTAATCAACACCTTTAGGTCGGCTTCTGGGTATGCTTCATTCAATTTTGGCTCTTCCATCCATTCAGGATGCAACGGGTAAAGAAAGGATTTATCAATGATCAGAGTAGTAACCCACGAACCTTTACGCTCTATCACTGTGTTCACAGCATCCGCATGTTCATCATTTCCCCAATCAATGTCCACACCAACGAAGTGGACATGGTTTTGTACACCCCCTCTGATTGCCATAAGAAATTCTTCTGTATCACTTGCATGGGCATAAACTTCTAGTCCATACTTAGCCGCTTCTTCTACTGTCTTATCAATAAACTCTTGAGGTATACGCTCAACAAAGGGAGGAGAGGGACCATCTTCGATAGTAAGTTTGATCCCTAAGATGGGGAATTGAGCTACCTGCTTCACGAGCCGGGCAATTTGGGCTGTATCTCGCAAAAAGAATATAGTCTCTCCTTCTCGCCAATTACTGCTGGCATATGTCTTCACCGGATGCCTGCCCTCCATAGTAAAATGCTGGCTAGTATGGAACACTCTTGGTGCCGGAACTGAGTCCTGTTTACCACGGGCTCTCATTTTAGCATAATATTCATTGCTAACGGTGCTACCTCCGGGGATAAAAACAGAAGTGATGCCATAGTGAATAAGCTTTGGAAAATCTTCTTCATAATCTGCGGTATGTACATGACAATCAAATAGCCCAGGAATCAGGTATTTGCCTGTTCCATCGATTACATTTTCTTCCTGACGTATTGGGTTGGTATCAACCGAGAGTATCTTGCCACCATTGACAATCACATTCACCTTTTCCTGTAAAGGAGCTCCGGTGCCATCGATGAGATTGACATTGGATATGATGAAATCATAAGAAGGTTTTTCAGTAGTACTACAAGCAAGTGCGAGTGAAATAAGGAGTAAAAGGCTGACGTGTTTCATAGTTTTAAATATTTATATTCGTGATAGTATTGAAAATGTCCATGCGGCATAAAACAACACAAACTCCTATTATTAAAATTTATGGTAGGTTAATTTTCTCCATCCCCATTCCATTGGGCCATAATTGAAATATTCTAACCACACTCGACTAGCCCACATTTGAAAAATAACTAATGAGAAAGCTATAGGAAAGCTAACGGAAGGTCCTATCCGTCCACCAAGTGCGAAGCCAATGCAGTAAAATAATAAAATACAAATGACAGTTTGCATCAGGTAATTCGTTAATGCCATTCTCCCCATTGGTGCGAACAATTTAAGCCAGGTAAAACCTTTAACCCATAGAAGTGCAAGTCCACCGATGTAACCCAAACATAGGGTTAAAATACCCAAAATATGAGTTACAGAGTCAAAAAGGCCATAGCTTTCAGGCAATTGTTTACCATCTTCATAAAAATATAAATAAGCCATATTCAAAGGTATTCCAATTGAAAAACCAAGCATTAAAAGCTTCTTGAACAGTAACTTGTATTTGTGAGCCTCGGCCAGATAGTTGCTTCTCCCTATGTAATAACCTGCTAGATAGAATGACAGCACTTTAAAAAAACGATTTGTATTAAGTAGGTCTGCTAACCGGAATAGCGGGCCTGGTTGTACCCAGTGCCAGAACTCTGTCCAACTATGGCTACTGTCAAAAGCGTAGGTGCGCCAGTTGTCATCCGAAATGCCGTTCTTAGCGTCTATCGCCTCGCCTATTCTTTCTAACCAGGCACCCGGAACAAACTCAAAGATTACATTAAAAGTGTCCACTGCAAGTGCGGCAAAGAGCATCGCCAAAGAAATCAAGATCAAATGCTTGTCACTTAAATTAGCAAATAAGGGCAGCAAAAGACCTGTGAGCGCATAGACCAAAAGAATGTCACCGGACCAAAAAAACTGTAAGTGGAGATAGCCAATAACTGCAAGCACGATTAACCGCTGGTAAAATATGGGCTTCCATTGATCGGTTTTACTCTTCAATCTGGTCATGATTATTGAAAACCCAATACCAAAAAGGATAGAAAACAAGGTATAGAACTTTCCATCAAATAATACACGGGCGCCTTGAATTAAAAGGTTATCATAATCATAGGTGGATAAAGATTTATGAGTGGTTTCAGAAGCTAAGTCATAACCACTGAAATTTATAATATTCATTATCAGTACACCGAAAAGGGCAAATCCCCTGAGAATGTCAAGGATCTCAATTCTCTCGGCCGGTGAAGTGGGTTTTATTTCATTAGACATGCTACCTAACATATCACTTCTCTATGTCATTTGTGCTGGAAAGTAAGAAGTCTGTTGGCTTCATTGTTGAGTAGCATTCCAAATCAAGTGGTTCACCATCAAAATAGCGAAGCACATTTTGGTCATAGCATTCCAAATTACTCAAGTTACCCAGCATATGACCCATGTGCGGGATTATGACTTGCTTGCTGTTTGGAAGCGTACTAGCAATCCTTTCTCCCGTCTCTAAAGAAAATGTTGGATCAAAACCCCCCGAAATAATTAATGCAGGTATATCTGACTTTACCGGCTCATATATTGAACGATCTACCCGATTTACAGGCCAATGATCACACGCTTCTTTTCTTGTGCGATAGATATAGTCACTTAAAAATGAAGCATATTCTGACGAGTCTGCTTCTTGATGAGGAATCTCCTCTGCACAAATATTGGAAAGGAACATGCCGTCTGCAAAGAGGTAGCTTGTAGTAGTGTCATTCAAATTAAACATCTCCAGCAATGGGGTGTAATTCTCAAGGTAAGCCTCATGAATAATATAAGGGAGTTGTGAGTAGGTATAATCTGAGTATAGATAGGAAGATATTTTTGCGGCTATAGGATACCACTTGATACTGAGTGACATGATAGAGTCATTGAAACTAACATCTACAGTCACAGTGTCGGTTAGCATCCTTTCCTTCAAGGCAGTAAACTCACTTTTAATTTCAGGAAAAGTTGATCCGCACAATGAGTGAGTCAGACAATAATCAAACACTTTTTGCAGGGCTTGCTCCGACCACTTCCCTCGATTGGCCGTGTAGGCAATATTTGGTGCGTCCGGAGTATGCAAGACTACACGATTGATCACCTCCGGATACCGATCCATGTACATTAGAGAAACCTTTCCACCATATGAAACTCCGTAAATATTGATTTTATCGTAGCCCAGCCACTGACGGACTTCTTCCATGTCCTCCACAATATACTTTGTGGCGTAGAAGTTAAAATCAACTGAATCTTTATACACCTCTATACAGGACATCAACTCTTCTTTGGAATAGGGATGTTCAAAGTGCTCTTGGGGAGAGGTCTTGGTTTGTATGTCAATACAATTTAGAGGTGCGGACCTTCCAGTACCTCGTACATCAATATAAACAATATCATGGTACTTCCTGAAAGTATCATCTTCTTCGGTATAAAAATACGCCTGGTTTGAGGCCGCCACTCCAGGGCCACCATCTACGATAAATATAGGTTCCCTTAAACTGTCCCTTTTCAAAGCGGGTGTAACTGCTACAAAAAGGGGTATAGTTTTACCAGTTGATTTATCCCTATTCTCAAAGACATCCAGAGTCCCAATTAAAACGGAATCCTGAAATCCTTCAGGTTGAAAATAGGTCAGCTCGTCAAAAATTAATGGTTCAGAATATTTATGGGTACATGTCGCTAAACCGCCCATAACAACTAAAGAAAAGAGGAAATTAAGTTTTTTCATAAGCACTTTTTTTTGCTCTCAGGGAAGGCATCCAAACCATAATCATCTCCATGATAACCAATGGGTAAATCCAGCACATCCATTCGTATAAAGTATATCGCATCAATCCATCCTCGATAAAAGGAAATAGATTATAGCCATACTCATCCAGCCTATTCAAGACTCTGATAAAAATGAAAGCAAGCCCAAAGACATAACTTCGGATCATGAAGTTTTTGTGGTTAATGATATCCTTTTTTTGGATGCAGACATAAGCAGCAATTGTCATGAATAGCCAGAGGATGGCCAACACGAACAAGGATGGAATTCCTCCGGACAGCGTGTAGCCATTGAAAAGCAAGTAGAATACTGTAGAGGCTCCTATGATGGACCCTACTATATAGATTTTACCTAGCGTACGATGAAGCGGTAAATATCTTTTCCTAAAGTTGGGCCAGAACTGCAGCGGTCCTAAAAATAATGTGCAAAAGGCTCCTACAAAATGAGTAACCAGCCAAGGCTTTATGGCTATTTTTCGTGGCTGTAAGTCATTAGTAAAATAGGGTTCTACACTTTCAAAATAGAACCAACCACTTAGAGCAAACACAATAGACCAAAGCGCTATTTTTAAATACTTATTCATTAGTAATTAATACTTCATAAAACCTTTTAGCCATTCAACGTACCAGGTCTGTTGGCCCAGCCAATACACAAAAAAGGTAGGAATGTTGACTGCAATCCCTAATAAAATGGCTGGGTGTGTGATCCTTTTCATCCGCCAACCGATTAGTATTAGCGTGACTATGATCAGTACAGAACAAATAGACAATGCTAGTAAGGCGTAAGGCCCATAAAAAGTGAACATAAGCCACTCAAGTCCGCGACCGAGGCCGGGCATCATGATATAAAAAACAGTAGAGATGAGCCATAAAGCATGATCATCCGTGCGCTTCCTGTGCACAATCGCCATGATAACAGCCACCGCAAAAGCTATCATCATAATTAATTCCACCAAGACGATACCATAGAAAAAATCTGCGGTGAATGGTTCTCCAAATCCTCCGATATCAGCAAAATATACATCCTGCCATAGGAAAGATACCGCACTAAACACTGCTGCTCCTGCTACAAAAAAACCGATC
This sequence comes from uncultured Fulvivirga sp., assembly GCA_947500555.1. Lineage (GTDB taxonomy): Bacteria > Bacteroidota > Bacteroidia > Cytophagales > Cyclobacteriaceae > Fulvivirga. Next base: position 474,226 of record CANMSE010000001.1, read on the forward strand.
ATTCCCCAGGTACGATGTGCTTGAATGTTTCCATGAGTAGCTAGATAAGGCTGCATGATGAGTAGTACGTACCACAGCATTGCACTGAAAGCATGAATATGGGTTGACCAATCCTCCTCCGACCAGGTCATCCAATAACTATCTATGAACCCACTCTGCATCAAGATAAAAGGGATAATCATCCATAGATGTAGGTTTTTATATTTGCTCATCGCTACTCTTTAATAGTATCTCCGCGATACTGCCTGATTAGCAAATAGTTCTAAATCGATCCCCAGCGAAACTTCATGAGTGCTGAAGGTAGAAGCGGGAGCGTCATTAGAAGTCAATTCACCAGTATATCCGAGACGAAACCCATTATCAAGGTTAAGAAAGGCAGAAATTCCATAAGTATTAAAGTTTCTCGTAAATAGTCCTCCCCAAATAACATCCGCAAGCAAGACATTGATACCAAGATCCGCAGAAAGAGGAGAGCCTTCAGCCGATCGAAGTACAGTATAGGGCTTTAACTTGATAGTCTGGAAATTATCGATAATAAGTCCTCCTGTGAAGTAGTAATGCCTGTTGTATCGCTCACCTGTATTTTCGCCTATATCTTCTGTGACTTTTAATAATCTTGGGATAGAAAAACCCAGGTAAAACTTTTCGGCACCAAGAAACAGTCCTGTTCCAAAATTAACTTTCGTCAAGCCATCATTGGCATTTATAAAGTCTTCATCGGTCTGATCTTCCAAAGTCAGTCCACTAAAATCATATTGTAGGGAAAGCAAGCCTGTTTGAAGACCAAATGACAATGTTGTATTGTTTGCCACTTCCAACTCATAAGCGTAAGTCAGGTTGAAGTCAGTGTTTTTATTGATACCAATTTCATCATGAACCAGTGATAAACCCAGTCCAACTTTATTCTCAAACAAGGAACTGTTACCAGAAAATACAAAAGTAGTCGGAGCACCTTCTACGCCTCCCCATTGTGATCTATACTGCAAATCAAAACTGGTGACATCATTAACTCCCGCATAGGCAGGATTGATTGGAAGTTGGTTAAACTGGTATTGACTTAACAACGGGTCTTGTTGAGCCATCAACAACCGAGTAGATAAACCTAGACAAAGTGTTAAAAATAGTATCTGTTCTTTCATAGTGTTTTAAACTTTGGCCAATATCATGACTATATTTTCATTGTTTTGATAGGAATGTATCAATCCTTTGCTCTTTTGTAACATCTTCCACGCTACCTCCTAAGCATTAAAAAACCTGTTTTTTGCTCACTTCCGGTATCTATCACATAGAAGTAAGTCCCTTCTATTAGGTTCTTATTCCCACCAACATTGGCCTGGCCTTCAAATCGAATGTTTTCATTATCATATCCAGAAACCTCGTACACCTTTTTGCCCCACCGATTAAATATCTGAACCGAATTATTACTAAAGGATTCGATATTCTCAATTTTAAAAAAATCGTGTTTCCCGTTGCCATTGGGGGCTAAAGCATTGAAAACGGTCAGGTTTGTTGTAGTTGGAATATTTGTGATTTCTGCTGATACCGGAAATAAGAAGGATCCTGCATCGGTTAGCACATTAATATTAGAAGTGTAAAAGCCAGGTTGTAAAGCAGAGAATATTATATCAAATGTACTATTGCTGGTTGCAGGTACCTGTTCGGGTACATTGCTAATGGAAAAGGCCTGATCTGTGGAAGTAATACTGTTGATGCTTAAAGTTTGAGTTCCGGTATTTTCGATCAAAAAACTTCGCGTTATAGACTGTTCAGCTGAGGTCTGCCCAAAATCTACCGAGGTTTGTTGTCCATTCATCAAAATAGTACTCTGTTGCGGATCAGTAATGACAAAGGAGGTTGAGGGAGAGTTTATCATTAAAGTAGCTACATTACTAATTACGGTTTCGCAGTTATTAGACACCATGCATGCATATGAACCGGCATCAGACTGGGAGAGGTTTGTTAGTTGAAGCGTTGCACTTGTCGCATTGACAATGTCAATGGCGTCTTTTGCCCATTGATAAGTAAGTGAGGCCCCGCTTGCCACAACTGAAAAAGTGACATCCTCTCCCTCTAAGACGGTCTGGCTTATAGGCTGTGTCTGAATGGTAGGTGCTGAACAAGGGGTTACGGTTAACGTTGCCGAACTACTAGTCACCGTTTCACAGCTATTGGACACTAAACAAATATATGAACCGGCATCAGATTGAGTGAGGTTTGTCAGTTGAAGCGTTGCACTTGTAGCATTGGCAATGTCAATGGCGTCTTTTGTCCATTGATAAGAAAGTGAGGCCCCACTTGCTACAACTGAAAGAGTAATGTTCTCTCCTTCAAGAGCGGTCTGGCTTATGGGCTGAGTTTGAATAATAGGTGCTGAGCAGGCTGCTAAAGTATTTTCAAACCAGATGACTTCGTCATCCATGTCAGAGAGCGTAACTATGTCTAAATCTCCGTCATTGTCCATATCACCGACTTCTAACTGGATGGGGCCGTTTGCAGTAAGTCCAACAGTAACTGCAGGTGCGAAATCAGCTTCTGGCTCATTCAACCGGTTTTCGTACCATACAACCAGGTCGTCATTTCTGCTAATGGCTACCAGATCAGGGTCACCGTCACCATCAAAATCTGCCGCTTTTGTAGCCCTCGGGTCTTGGTTCAAATTTCCAATTCCCTGTCTCGAGCCAATATCATTACTAGCTTCATTCAACCGATTTTCAAACCAGGCCAGTCCAACGAAGCGCTCCACTACTACAAAATCCAAGTCACCGTCTGAATCCAAATCAATTAAAATTTGATCATTGGTCCATACGGAATTCATTGTACTCGCGAGGATAAAATTCATCGCTCCATAATTAGTGTCTAGTATGGTTCCCGTGGAGCCCGCCCTAAACAGGTCTAAATCACCATCATTATCTGCATCTCCAACAGATATGGTGATACGATTAGTTTGGGCTGATTGAATACCCGTTGTTTGGTATATTCCACAATTATCTTGATTATTTAACCATGAATTTGCATTTATAAAATCTAAAAATCCATCATGGTCAAAATCTCTAACCAAGGTAGAAAACTGATTAATGTCACTTTCAGAGAAATTCTGTGTGCCATCATTTAAATACAATTTAGTAGGATCTGAGCTACTAAAATCAACAATCATATCCATAAAGCCATCTTCATTAATATCTAGTGTGACGACATCAACAGGAATCGCGGAGGTGGGAATAACGTGATTCGTGAAAAGGCCTGTTCCGTTGTTTTCGAACCAAATTAAGTCATCAAGTGAACATGAAATTATATCAATATCGCCATCAGAATCCAAATCTGAAATAGCCATTCGGAAGACATCTGAAGGGTGCAGAAATACAGAATTAGACACAAAACTTGGCGTGCCTACCACTGACTGTCCAATAGTAAATTCAAATCCATATTTATTGGCTAAACTATGTCCTGATGTGCTGAGTAATAACTCATTTATTGAAACGTACACCTTTTCACCGGGTATGAAATCAGCATCCGGATCAAAAATTATGGTAGAAGAACCTGCTCCGCTAAACGTTCCCGTTATTTTTTGTCCGTATTGGTTCGTGACAGAAAAATTGAAATTGTTAAGGGTGGAACCCTCTATGGATTCACTGAAGTTGACGGTAATGTTTGTATTTGCAGAAGCACTATTCACAGCATTGGTAGGGGAGGTATTGCTGATCTGCATGAAAAGGCTATTTTCTTGCCAGCTTAATTTATACAATCCCAGTGTGATGACATCCATATCACCGTCATTTTCAAGATCAGCAAAACTTACTGATCTCGTGTATGGATGTGACCCTTGAATAAGACCCTCACTCATCAGGTGTTGGGTGAAATTTTGTGTTCCATCATTCTCGAACCAAAAGCTTCCTGATAAAATATCGATATCCATATCTCCATCAAGGTCAGTAAGTTTGATATCTTCAAGAGGGTTAGTGGCAGTTACAGGAATGAGTTGTGCGGTAAAGTTTTCCGTACCATCGTTTTCATACCAGGAAATCAAAGCGGTACTATTATCCGTTGTGGCAATGATGATGTCAATATCTCCGTCCTGATCAATGTCTCCATGATCGAACCTTTGCCTGTTGGTGGTGTTATCAATTATATGCTCTGTGAAGTTCTGACCACCATCGTTTTCCAACCATACTACTGCCCGCAAGTCTTCATAAAATGCGAGAATATCCATGGCCCCGTCACTATTTATGTCAGCAACCTTTAAAAATGAATTTGATCCACCATCGAACGAACTTGTTATACTAATAGGAGCTGAAAAATTGCCTAAACCATCATTTGGAAACCACCGAAGCTGATCTGGAAGTAATGTAGCTGCCAAAAGGTCTATATCGCCATCACTGTCAATATCTCCTCCGGTGAGTGCCCATGGATCCCTGCTTGATATGAATCGTTCGGTGAATGGGAATGACCCTTCATTTTCGAACCAATTAAGTTCCGTGTCAAAAGCTCCGGTTGCCCCAAAGGCATCCATATCCCCATCACCATCAAGGTCATGGACCTCCACATTTCTAAAATTGGCTAAAACAGATCGACAAAAATTTTGACTGCCATCGTTTTCATACAAGGCTGTAGTTTCAACAAAAGCGTCTGAACCGGTGATGATATCCAGATCACCGTCCCCATCAAAATCTATGGTTTTTACATCATCTGGCGATAATACGGTTGTACCAATGTTACGCTGGGCCAAGGCTAATGGAGACGAAGGTGGCACACCACTAATCACCGTAAAGGAATAAGTATGGCCTCGGGCAAGCGGTTGTCCAACCTCACTAGTTATCGCGTTGGTCAAAGTAATGGAAATCATCTCTCCAAAACGGAAGTCTATGTCAGGGTCGAAAATCAACGTATTGGTACCCCCACCGGATAAAGTTCCAGAGATGACGTTTGACATACTTCCTCTGACCATTACATTACTGTTCACTAAGGTGGTGGCTTCAATATTCTGGTCAAAGATGACTTGTATATTGGATCCAGCTGGTACATTGTAGTTATATGGCTGGGGGCTTACGCTTACAATGTTTATATTTTGACCTTGTGCCTGACTCGTGGATATAAATAAGACACATAGTGAAATAAAGACTCTGAAGTTTGATTCTATAGACAGTGAAGTGTAGTAAGCACTTAGGTTTTCTTTCATCTTTGAATAATTTGACCTCAAGATGGAAATACCCTGGTTATCTTACTTTTCAATATGTAACTTATTTGTTACTTCATGTAACACCTAATTTTGTTATACCTTGTTTTGAATGTAGTCAGATGGAGCTACTCCATATTCCTCTTTAAATGCGCGACTGAAGTAAGAGGGACTACTAAATCCGGTAGCATAAGCCACTTGTGAAACGGATTCTCCTGATTGGAGTAGTTTTTCGGCCTTTGAAAGCCTGATATGGCGGATAAATGTACTGGAAGAATGACCCGTAAGTGCGGTTAATTTGCGATGCAACTGCATACGGCTCATTCCAACTTCTTTGCTTAGCTCTTCCACGGTGAATTCTGAATTATCAATTTCTGCATTCACAATATCCAGTAACTTTTTGATGAATATCTCATCTCTATCCGTGACTTCCATTTTGGAAGGTTCCAGAAGGAGTAATTTCGAATACTTTTCTTTGAGTAGAGTTCGTTGATCAAGTAGATTTGAAATTCTGACTAACAATTCTTCCGGATCGAAGGGTTTAGACAGGTAATCGTCCGCTCCTGTATACAACCCTTCTAATCTGCTGCTCTGGTCAGTTAACGCTGTTAACAAAACTATTGGTATGTGTTGTGTTTCAACAGACTGCTTCAGTTCATGACATACTTCAACACCGCCTTTACCTGGCATCATCACATCACTAAGCACCAGATCTGGGATTATCTCCTTTGCCTTAGCAAGCCCTTCAATCCCGTTACTACTTTCATGGACTTCAAAGTTATTTCTAAGAAGACCTTTGAGATACGTCCTTAGATCATAATTATCCTCTATGATGAGCACAATTGGGCCGTTGGCACTAGCTGCTTCTTTATTTTCACCTTGTTCCGGAGACAACGTTGTTAGTTGATCTTCAATTAGGTCGCTAACGGATTGAATTTCACTTATAGTAGCCTGTCCTACAGGTATTTGAACTTTAAACGAAGTGCCTTCTTCTGAGCTTTGCAAACTTATTTTACCACCGTGTATTTCAACCAACTGTTTTGTGAGAGCCAGGCCAATACCTGTACCCAGTTGGCCTTGAGCTGAGGATTGGTAAAATCGATCAAATACTTTTGATTGATCCCTCTCTGGTATTCCAGCTCCTGAGTCACTAATTATAATGCTCAGATTTTGATCAGCTATCATTACCTTAAATTCAATTCTCCCATGTTCCGGAGTAAATTTGAAAGCATTGGACAAAAGGTTGTTACATATTTTTTTAAGAACATCTTCATCCAATTTTATCTTACATTCCTGATCCGGAATGATTGCTAAAAAATTGATTTTTCGGTGGACTGCTAGCGAATCAAAAGATGCTGTTACTATTCTTAAAAAACTAAAAACTTCAATTTCCCTTCTATCAATCTTAAGAGCCCCATGCTCGAGTTTGGAAATATCCAGCAACTGATTGATTAACGTGTAAAGATTCTCTGCATTTCGATACATTAATATATACAGCTCTCGATCAGTGGATGTACTGGCAATTTTATCTTTTAGAGGCGCCATTATTAAGCTCAACGGAGTCCGGAATTCATGTGAAACGTTTGCAAAAAATTCTGACTTGAGATGGTCAAGTTCCTCAAGTTTAGCATTTGCTCGCTGCTTGATTTTGTATTGATTGTAAGTGAGTCCTGCGAGCAATAAAACCAAAATAATCGCAACTATAAGATAATTTCTTTCACGAAGCCGATTGTCAATTTGAACTTGCTGAAGTTCATTTTCAGATTCTAATGCTGCAATATTTTTAGACTTTTGCTCATTTTGGTATTTAGCTTCCAGATCATTAATGATGGTTGTAATTCGATCATTGTATAAACTATCCGACAAGGTTTTTGATAGAATGGCATTATAATATGCTGAGTCGAACTTTCCGATTTCTTTAAAACTATGGGCTAGGAGCAGATGTGTTTTTTGTAGTACATCCAAATTATCTGCTGAAAGGGTGTCATTGATCAGACTCTGCGCCTTATTTATACTATTGATATAATCTCTTCTTTCAAAAGCATTTTTAGCTAACCCATACTTCAATGTTGTTATCAGGTCCGCATTATTCACCTCTTTTGCAATTACCAAGGCAGTAGAATAATATTGATTGGCAAGATCATAACTAGCCATTTCAGAATGAAGGTTGGCCAAATTTCCTAGTAATCTGCCTTCGCCTAATCTGTCATTGGTTTCTTTTTTTAATTTAAGCGCCTCTTCTAGGATGTTAATAGCCTTGTCGAATTCTCCAATTTGACTATACATTTGACCAAGATTTACCATACATGCAGATATTCCGGGTTTAAAATCTATCTCCGTTACAATTTGAAGAGCTTTTTCAAATTGTTCAATGGCCTTTAGGGGTTGCTTTTGAGTGTTGTAAACAGACCCTAAATAATTGTATATCCTAGCCTCAGAATTTCTATCACTTATCTCCTGAGTCAGTTTGAGAGCCGTAATATACAGTTCAGTAGCAGCCTCCAAATTAGATTGATCTTTTTGTAATAAAGCTTGCTGGATCTTAACCATACCCATATACTTCTTATCCTGAAGCTTTTCAAAAATTTCAAATGCCCCATTAAGTGTATGCTCGGCTTTTCTGAATTCACCGAGTTGTGTAAGCACTGACCCTTTTCGGAATTTCGCTCTACCTAATGTCCAGGTCAAATTTGTCTCTTCGGCCAGCAATTCCGCCTTGGTAGCATATTCCAAAGCTATCTGCGCATCTACTCTATGATATTCGTAGTATAGCGTAATATAGGCAATGGTTTTGGAACTATCATCAGCAGTCGTTTCAATGAAATTCAACAAGCTATCTACTCTTGATTGTGCATTAACCGGATAGCCAACTAAGACAAAGACAACAAGTGATAATACGAGCCTCATCATACTTCAAGTTACCAATTAACTTTCTAAAGTGATAATGCGATTTGAGCTCGTTTTCTTATCTTCTTAGAATAAAGAATCCATTTAGGGTTTCATTGCCAACATCTATTACATAGAAGTAAGTCCCTTCAATGAGTTCTTTGTTACTCCCTAAGTTGGAAAGCCCATTAAAGCGTGTGTTTTGATTATCATAGCCTGTAGCCTCATACACTTTGGCACCCCATCGATTGAATATTTGCACTGCATTATTCGGGAAAGTCTCAATATTCTCAATCTTTAGGAAGTCATGCTTCCCATTACCATTAGGTGCTACAGCATTATAAACAATAAGATTTCCTGTTGCAGGCATTTCTACAACTTCAGCAGAAACAGGAAAAAGAAAGGAACCAGCATCTGTAAGCAGGGTTATGGTGGAAGTGTAGACCTCTGGCATCATTGATGAAAATATTATTTCAAATGATTGACTACCTGATACTGGAACTTGTTCAGGGATGTTACTGATTTCAAACACCTGATCAGAAGATGCTATTGTGTTGATGTTTAATGTTTCGGCACCGTTATTTTCTATAGAAAAACTGCGATTAATGTTTTGATTTGGACTTGTTTGTCCGAAGTTTATTGAAGCTTGTTGACCATTTGTGATAGGTTGATTTAGTCCTAAATCTATTACTGAGAAGCTTATGTTTGTATCAATCACAATCAAAGAGCCAACTGAACTAATTACTGTACCACAACTACCAGTCACAACACAGGTATAATCAGCCTGATCACTAACCATAACACTATTTAATGTGAGATTGGAAGTTGTTTCATTAGAGATATCAATGCCATCTTTTTGCCACTGGTAAGTCAGGTTTTCACCACTAGCTGTTACATTGAAGCTAACTGTCTCGCCTACATTTTGTATTTGGTCTATTGGATCAGTTGTGATTCGCGTTAAGCCTGTTACGTTAAGAGATGCTGAAGCTGAGGTTTCATCTGTGGCATTATCTCCTGACACTACACACCTATACAGAAAACCATCCATGATGGGTGTAATAGCTGTCAGACCAAGATTGGGAGTTTGAGTTCCCAATATCGTCCCACCATCTGTCAGATTAATGAACCCTGAGCCCGGATCCTCCTGCCATTGGTATTGCAGATTGTTCGCACCGGATGCCTGAACTGAAAAGCTGACATCTGTTCCCTCGCATTCGTCAATGTCCTGTGGCTGCACGGTAATAGTTATTGCCGGATTGCAGATATCTACGGTAAGCCAAGGGTTGAATACAACCCCGTCAGTAACAGAACTACCTGTACCGCTGCTATTGCTGCTGGCATTGAAAGGTCCTGAAGGATCACCCCACCAGTTATTAATAGCATTTACGCTGCCACCACCGGCATTTTCTAGTCCATCATCTCCGGGATTAGTTATGCAGGAGTTGGCAATTGTTGGAGAGCCACTATCCACATACATCCCATCTAAAAACGCGTTACTCAACGTGAGATCATTTAGGGCAGGAGCAGCATTATTATAAATGTAAATACAAGTTCTACAGTCGTCCATTTCTATATTAGATACCATGGAAGTGATTCCACCAATGGAAATCCCAGCTCCAAAAGTGCGATCTCCACCCCCTGCACTTGTATTACCTATACCTTGCCAATCCAAATGGTCAATGACAGAGTTCACACTTGTTTCCGACAAATCTATTCCACCCGCACCAACTATTCGGATGGGAGATACTGATGTACCTACAGCCAATAATGTCCCTTGAACATCAATGTCATGAGTATAAGCAGTAGAATTGATGACTAAGCCGGCTTCTAATGTGAGTGTTATGCCTGAGTTTACCGTAACAGTCCCCAGCATTTCAAATTCCCAGATTTCAGGTGAAACGGGGGTATGCCAGGTTACATCGTTTTCAATCGCTACGTTATCTATAAAAACTTTTGACAAACCATTGGTATCAAAAAACTCATCATCTGTGACCTCAGGATGAGTAACTATATCTAAGGTATTACCACTAAACGAGTTATTTTCAATCACGGGGTTTGTAATGCCACTTAGAAACTTTATGGCCCCTAGATCGCCCGAACTACCGTTATTAGTAAAGGTATTATTTGAGATAGTGGGGCTACCCTGTGTAACCTCCACGCCAAAGTCATTGTCCGTTATTACATTATTGGTGATGATCGGGCTGGACGAAGTGGATTCTATAGCCTGGTTACAATTACTAATTGTATTTTGATCTATGATAGGGTCCTGTCCATTAATAAGAATTCCAAATCGGCAGTTATCAATGAGCGAGTTCGTCAAAGACACAGGGCCGGCTGAATTGAGCATACGAAATACTCCCCCACCATCACTTTTAGTACCGTAGTATTCAATAAATTCAAAAACAGAACCTGTGCTATTTGTTAGAAAATTGAAAGCTCCTGCCCCAAAAAATTGTATAGGTTCTGAAGAAGTACCTTGAGCAATCACCGTACCTTGTACTTGGATATTATTTGTAGGTTGAATAATAACTCCTGGCTCAATCGTTAAGGTAACAGAAGCGTTAACATTAACGGCACCTGCTGACATAGCATAAGTCCAGATTTCAGGAGCCAGTGGCTTCTGCCAGGTTGTATTGCTGGCAATAGTACCTTGATCAATCTGCACAACCGTAAGTCCATTGTTGTCATACAGCTCATCATCTGCCATTTCAGCATGTATAAGTAAATCCTGATGATTTGTTATAAACGTGTTATTTTCAATAATCAAACCCGTCATAGGGTTTTGCAGGTAGAGTGCTGAATTTTTGCCAGAAGATCCATTGCTAGAAAAGGTATTATTTTGAATAGTCCCAGATCCATTTGTCAGTTGTACTCCGTAGATGGCATTTTGATCAATGGTACAATTGGTAATGATGGGTTGACCTAGCTGGGATTGGATGCCGACATTTGTAGCATTTGTAAATGTGCTTTGGCTAATACTTGGTTGTGAGTCGTTGTAAATATGCAAGCATATATCACAATCATTCATCCTTACATTACTTATTGATGAACTACCAGCCGATCCGAGCGCAATACCAGCTCTAAATGTATTGTCTAAAAAGCCTGACCCAACGTTTCCTACTCCAGTATATTCTATAAATTCCAGTATGGAATTATCGCTGGTTTCTGAAATATCAATGCCCCCCGGACCAGTTAGAATGATAGGCTGAGAAGCACTACCCACTGCCACTAATGTACCGTCTACGATGATATCATTGGTGTAAACAGGTAAACTTATCTGCACACCAGCTTCTATGGTTAGTGTAACTCCTGTAATAACCGTCACATCCCCTGTTACCTCATATGGACTATTTGTTAAGTCCCAAGTGGTATTGGAAGTGATAGTGCCACTAACCGGTGTTTGTGAGTAGGTGTTTTGGAATAAGCCGAATAAACAGAGAAATAGTAGTACTTTTTTTATCATTAGGTAAGCTGAGTTTTTTGTACAAAGTTGCCTTGTGCCTAGCCTAATCCTTATCTCTATTGTAACTGATCTTAACTCGCTTGTAACGATTAAGTATCCTGAAGATTGAACTCCGATGGGAGCCATCAAATTATTTCACATCATTTTTTCGTCCAGGCTTGGCTAATAAGGTGACTGATCACCTTCCATTGCCCATCTTTCTTTTGCAATATCCGCAGGTGATGGTTATGTCGGTCTTCCATGACACTTCCATCACCCCACTTTTGACCTTGAACAACTGTTTTTGATCTTACCATGGCAATTTCAGGGGTTAAGAAAGTGATGTCATTGTATTCATTTTCTGATTTGCCTGCCATTACAAAATCAAGCGAGTATATGTGTGACAATAGCTGTCTCAGTTCATCCCTGGTCTGCATTCGATCTCCAAAGGCATTAGTCCAATCCACATTTTCATCCACGTCTTTGAGGCTTAATTCAAGATCTTTAGTTGCCCAGCCCTTACTTTGATCTTCAATAATTTTCTGAATAGCCGATTTATCTTTTTCGTTTTGTGCCAAAGAAACTGTATAAATCAGCATGAGCACAACAATAGTGAAGGGTTTCATAAATATAGATGTTTTATTAGCGGTTAAAATTTTTCTTGTTAAGTACAATCACAAAATTGACATAGTCGCAACCGCATCCTTACAAGGGATGTAACAGATTTTAACTCATTTGTAACGATTAAGTATCCTCAAGATTGAACTCCGATGGCAGCACGCCAAACTGATCTTTAAACACTCGAGAAAAATACGACAAACTACTAAAGCCCACAGCGTAAGCAACCTGCGAAACAGACTCACCAGCTTCTAACAATTTTGAAGCTTGAATCAAACGCTGATGCCTGATAAAGGATGTAGCTGAATGTCCTGTCAGGGCTGTAATTTTACGGTGTAGCTGCATTCTACTGATACCAAGGGACCGGCTTAAATCAGTCACATTAAAATCACTATTATCGATATTTTCACTTACCACATTGAGTAGTTTTTTAAGGAAAATCTCCTCGATGCTAGTAACTACGATGTTAGTGGGCTCTAAGGAAATAATTTTCCTGTATTTCTCAGCCAGCATATTTCTACCTTCGATTAAATTGGCAACTCGAATTTCTAGTTCTTGACCACTAAATGGTTTGGTTAGAAAATCATCAGCTCCTATTTCGAGTCCCTTTAATTTTGTGTCATTATCTGCTCTCGCAGTTAAAAAAATAAATGGTATGTGGCTTGTCAACTCATTTTCTCGAACCCATTTACAAAACTTCATCCCATCCATATTTGGCATCATAATGTCACTTATAATAAGATCAGGTATGCGATTTTTAGCAATACTCATCGCCTCATGCCCGTTGTTGGCATGGATGATATAAAGCTTTTCCTGCAATGTTGATTTTATCAACTTGGCGACTTCTATGTTGTCTTCAACTAAGAGCACAAAACTCCCTGTCTCTTCGAAAGTGTTTTTCAGTTCTTTATTCAAATGACTCTTTCCAGGTTCTTGTTTAGTTGAATCTGTTGAAAGTTTCTCAGCATTATCCAAGGGGAGAATAACAGAGAAAGTAGTACCAATACCTGGTGTGCTATCAACACTTAAATGACCCTTTTGAAGATTTACTAACTCTTTGGTAAGAGCTAAACCAATACCAGTGCCTTCAGAAGATTGTTGACCTATCTGGTAATAACGATCAAAAATCTTATTGTATTCCCCTTCAGGAATACCTTCCCCTTGATCAATAACTTGAACTGAAAAAGGTGAGTCATCGACCACTTTAAGTTTGACCACTGTATTTTCCTTAGTGAATTTAATGGCATTTGAGATAAGGTTGAAGAAAATCTTTTCCAATGCATCATAGTCAAAATTTAACCACAATGATCCTTCTGGAATTTCTTCAATAATCTTGACATGACGATCCGCAGCGTAAGATGAAAAAAGAGCACTAACTGTTCTGAGAAATTGGTAAATATCACCAGGTGTTGGGTTCAGTTTAAACTGTCCTGATTCTAACTTGGAAAGGTCCAACAGCTGATTGATCAGCCTTAGTAATCTATCAGTATGTTGTTTCAATAAGCCCCAATCTTCAGACTCACCCTTGTTGGTGTGCCTGTCTATAGTTCCAACTATAAGGGTGAGTGGGGTTCTTAATTCATGCGATACATTGGCAAACAATTTTGTTTTCAGTTCGTCAAATGATTTGATTTTTTCAGCTTCCAGCTGAACTTTCAGAGCCTTTTCCCTTTCCATTTCAGCCATAGCACGTATCACTTTATTGGCACATAAAGATGAGATGGTATTTAAAATGTCAAGGTGATGTTGGGTGAAAAAATTCTTTTCAGGATGCTCAGAGTCTATTACTCCTATTAACTTGTTATTATATATTAATGGGACAGCTAATTCAGAAAGACGCGTTTCATCATCCGCAATATATCTTGAATCTTTTGAAGTATCTTCTACTAAGAGAGCACTCCCCAGTTTTGCCACATGACCAACAATCCCCTCACCCATCGGTATGTCAATTGGTGCATAAATCTCAAAATCATTAGGGTTTTTATTCCCATAAGCAGCTTTTTGAACCAGCAATTGTTTTTCTTCATCTAGTAGATAGATGACACAATCCACAAAGCCAAGCCTGCCGATACAATTTTTTGCTACATCCCAAAGAATCTCATCCACTGTATTTTTACCAAATAGTGAAGTAGAGAAATAGTTGATCGTTCTTTCTATCTCCTTACTCTTTCTTATCATGGCCTGATTTTCCTTTAGCTGGCGGCCATATAGAAAAAAGTAAAATATACCAATGGTGGCAGTACCTAAAATTGCCACACTAAGGCTCCCATAGTAGAAATAGAGTTGTTCTGCTTTGGTAATATCTGCTGACAATAAAGCATAATCAGTGAGCTCCAAGAATAGAAAACACATAAGGATTAGACCAATCATTAAGAAAAGTGATGTCTTTTCTTCGAATTCATAAACGAGCACTACACTTAGCAATACAGGAATTAACATTAATTGATGGGCTGACTCCCTACCTAAAGTGGAGGCTACAATAAATAAGTAAATACATGAAAATATATAGAGGCTACTTCTGGCTAAGCTGTACAGTCTATATTTATTAAGTATCCAGCAAGAGCAGTACGATAAAAAAAAGATCAGTGCTACCCAGGCTATAGGCAATTCTTTGCTAAAAAAAATAATAAGGTAAGGAATCGTAGTAACAGCCGCTAAAAGTGCTGATACGTTAACAAGACGTATTCTTCTGGAAATATCAAAAGACATATCTGAAGAAGTACCAAAATTGATGATATTGATACGATCATAAGTCACTAACTAAATGTAATGAATTATATAAACATGACATTTATATGAACTTTGCACGCTCCCAATAAGCATCCATTTCTTCCAGGCTCATATTGGCTATCTCTTTACCATCTTTTTCAGACTCAGATTCGAGGTAATTGAATCGCTTAATAAATTTCTTATTGGTTCGCTCCAGTGCCTCCTCAGGATTTATATCCAGAAATCTGGAATAGTTGATAAGTGAGAAAAGAAGGTCTCCAAACTCTGATTGCGCCTTTTCTTTATCAATTCCGGCCTCATTTTCAATGTTGAATTCAGCCCTAAACTCATTCATTTCTTCCTCTACCTTCTCCCATACTTGCTCTTTTTTCTCCCAGTCAAATCCTACACCACGTGCCTTTTCTTGAATCCGCATAGCTTTAACCATGGCAGGTAGTGACTTGGGTACACCTCCAAGAACTGTTTTCTTCTGGTTTCCTTTTTCCTTCAGCTTAATTTTTTCCCAATTCTCCTTTACAGTCTTCTCATCCTTAGCATCCACATCACCATAAATATGAGGGTGCCGATTGATTAGTTTATCACACACTACATTTAACACATCGGCTATATCAAACTGATTCTTTTCAGACGCAATACGACAGTAAAAAACATTATGAAGCATTAGATCTCCAAGCTCCTTTTTCACTTCTTCCATATCATTTTCGATTATGGCATCCGTCAACTCGTAAGTTTCTTCTATGGTAAGATGCCTGAGACTTTCCATCGTTTGCTTCATATCCCATGGACAATTCTCTCTAAGCTCATCCATAATAGTAAGTAATCGGTCAAAGGCTTGAAGCTTTGTCTCACGATTTGTATCTGGAGTTGATTTTATATCTTTCATTTCAATGGGTTCAGAAACTTTAGACTAATTATGGGTGTTTACTTTTTGATAGTTAATTTTGTGCTGTCGAAATACACGTTAAAAATAGATAAACATGCTTACTTTTCTTCTTGTAATTGGGTTCATAGCACTTTTTTTTGCTCTAATGTCTGTAAGGCTTATCTTTTTAAAGAATGGTGAGTTCAAAGGCACATGCGCTTCACAAAGCCCTTTTCTGAATAAAGAAGGTGCCTCTTGCGGCTACTGCGGCAAAACGATGACCGGTGATGAATCTTGTGGAAACCCTGGTAATGAGGTAGATAAAGTGTTGTCTAAATTCTCATAACCCATACTTCTCTTTACAGAATACCTCTTCTTGAGCTAATATTATACTAACTTTGCGCACTGAATTTTAAAACCCTTTAGTGTGACTTTAATTAAATCAATTTCAGGTATTCGCGGTACCATTGGCGGTAAAGCTGAAGAAAACCTGACTCCATTAGATATAGTAAAATTTTCTGCTGCATTTGGTGCTTGGGCAGTCAAAAACTCTGGCAAGAAGAAAATTGTCATTGGACGAGATGCTCGCATATCCGGGGCGATGGTGAGCGACCTGGTATCCAATACATTAATTGGACTAGGAATAGACGTAATAGATTTGGGTTTGTCCACTACCCCTACAGTAGAAATAGCTGTACCTATAGAAGGTGCTGCCGGAGGCATTATTCTCACTGCCAGTCATAATCCTATTCAATGGAATGCTTTGAAACTGCTTAATGAGAAAGGCGAGTTTATTTCTGGTGCCGATGGAGCAGAAGTTCTTGCCATGGGCGAATCGGCTGATTTTGATTTTGCAGATGTCCATAACATAGGAAAGATATCGAAAGACGACAGCTATGTTGATAAGCATATCGAAATGATACTTGATTTACCTTTGGTAGATGTGGAAGCTATTAAGTCTAAAGGTTTTAGTGTAGTAGTAGATGCGGTAAATTCAACGGGGGGTATTGCTGTCCCAAAACTCTTAAAAGCTTTGGGAGTTCAGGTAAAAGAACTCTTTTGTGAACCTACTGGACATTTTCCACATAATCCTGAGCCGTTGCCTGAAAATCTGACTCAGATTTCATCTGAATTAGAAAAAGGCAAATATGATCTGGGTATAGTTGTAGACCCTGATGTTGACCGATTAGCATTGTTGCAAGAGGATGGAACCCCTTTTGGTGAAGAATATACTTTGGTAGCTGTAGCTGATTATATTTTGGGAAATCAAAAAGGACCTACAGTTTCGAATCTATCTTCTTCAATGGCACTCAAAGTAGTGACTGAAAAACATGGTTGTACATATTCCTCCGCTGCAGTTGGAGAAGTAAATGTGGTAGAAGAAATGAAAAAAACCAATGCCATTATAGGTGGGGAGGGAAATGGTGGTATCATTTATCCTGAACTTCATTATGGAAGAGACGCTCTTGTTGGTATTGCTTTATTTCTTACTCATCTGGCCAAGTCTGGTATGAGTTGTTCCAGGTTAAGAGCTACCTATCCAAGCTTCCATATATCAAAAAATAAAATGGATCTGAACCCTGGTGTTGATGTTGATAACATACTCTCTGAAATTGAAAAACAGTATGCTTCTAAAGAAGTAAATACCATAGATGGAGTAAAGATCATTTTTGATAACGAGTGGGTTCACTTGAGAAAATCAAATACTGAACCTATTATACGTATATACTCAGAATCAGAGTCCGAAGCAACAGCTGAACATTTAGCTAAAAAAATAATTTCGGATATTAGAGAAATCATTAGTTAAAACTCACAGGTATGAAAGTGTATCTTGATAATGCTGCAACTACCCCACTAGACTTAGAAGTATTTGAGGCAATGAAACCTTTTCTTCTTGAGAATTATGGCAACCCTTCAAGTATTCACGCTCATGGACGACAAGTAAGGTCAGCGATAGAATCAGCAAGAAAAACTGTTGCCGAATTACTAAATACTTCAACCAGCGAAATATTCTTTACTTCTGGAGGGACGGAAGCTGACAATGCACTTATATGCAGTAGTATTGATTCTTATGGACTCAAACATGCCATCACTTCCAAAATTGAACACCATGCCGTATTACATACTTTGGAGAACTTGGCCAATCAAAATAAGATTAAATTAACCTATGTGAACCTGGATGAAAATGGGAATGTAAATCTCAATCATTTGGAGGAGTTGCTTAAAGTTAGTGACCGATCACTAGTTTCATTAATGCACGCCAACAACGAAATAGGTAATCTCTTGGATCTCGAAGCTACTGGCAATCTATGTAATGAATATGAGGCTATATTTCATTCTGATACGGTACAAACTATGGGGCATTATAAACATGACCTAAGTTCGTTGCCAGTAGATTGTGTTACAGGGGCTGCACATAAGTTTCATGGACCTAAAGGAGCTGGATTCATGTATATAGATAGGAATACCAAAATTGTCCCTTTCATACATGGTGGTGGCCAAGAACGAAATATGAGAGGTGGCACAGAAAACGTATATGGCATTATTGGATTGGCCAAAGCACTTGAAATTGCCTACCGTGATATGGATAAACATCAAAAACACATTCAAGGGTTGAAAGATCGAATGATTGAAAAAATGACTTCTTCAATTGATGGTATTGCCTTTAATGGCGAATCTGCTAACGCTGAAAAAAGTCTTTATACGGTGCTGAATGCTTGCTTACCAGAATCACCTGATAATGATATGCTGCTGTTTACTTTAGATATTAACGGAATTTCAGCTTCAGGTGGCAGTGCATGTTCAAGTGGAGCAACCACAGGTTCCCATGTACTGCAGGAAGTACAGGCCAATCCAAATAGGGGAGCTGTCAGGTTTTCATTTAGCAAATACAATACTATTGAAGAAATTGATTACACCGCTGAAAAACTGGCGGAATTTTATAGTGAAGTGAAGGTTTAATTGGCGTTAAAAACCACCCCTCCACAACTATCACTTTGCGCGCCAGTTACAGATTTAAGACAGTTGACTTCACCTCTTTGTTGGAGAATACCGAGAAAAGAAAATACTATGGCCTCTTTAAACTCGATAATTTTAGCATCGGGAATAGCCAATTGAATAGCGTTTCCCAGATATCTCTTCAAACAATCAACTAAGAATGAGTTCTTAGCACCACCACCTGTTACTAACATGCTGTTTCCAGGGCTGGCATATTGTTTTATATCTTGGGCCACAGTAAACGCTATATGATGCACAGCAGTATGTAACTTATCTTCCATGGTTGCTTTTGATTTTTCAATTATCGGCACCACTTCTTCGCAGAACCATTCGTATCCTGTTGATTTAGGAAAAGGAAGTTTGTAATAGGTCAGGTCATTTAACCTTTCAAACAAATCATTATTTAATATACCCGATCTCGCCTTTTCGCCATTTTGATCATATCTCAACCCTATTTGTGCTGTAATATGATTAAGAATCATATTAGCCAAACCTATATCATAAGCTACTCGCTGTCCCTTATAATCGAATGATACATTTGATATCCCTCCAAGGTTAAGACAAAAGTCATATTCAGAAAATAAGTATTTATCCCCAACAGGCACCAGGGGTGCTCCCTGTCCTCCCAATGACAAGTCCTTAGAACGGAAATCACAAATCACCTTTAATCCGCAGGTATTTGCTAAGTGCTGTCCGTCACCTATCTGGTAAGTTATCCCTTTATCAGGTTGATGAAATACTGTATGCCCATGACTGGCCACGAAATCTGCACTGACCTTTTTTTCTTTTATAAAAGCGCTCACCTGTTCTCCCAACCACCGTCCATAATCATTATTCAATAACAGTAAATCAAGCACTGATAGATCTATAGATGTTTTGAGTCGTTGACGCCATTCATCTTCATAGTCAATACTTTTCGATCCCTTTATCTCGAAAGACCAGCGTTCATTCTGATAATGAAATGAGCAAAAAACAATGTCTAAGCCATCTAATGATGTGCCCGACATCAATCCAATTATATTATAAGTATTAGTCATTCGCTTTCGTTAGGGTAAATATAATAGAAGCCGGCTTTGACTTATCTGGTAGAAGTGGTTCAGATATTTCTGCTATGCTAAGCCCACTATGGGCAAAAGTAGTCGCCCAACCTTCTAATGTTCTGTAGTACCATTTGTGTGGAGAGGTAAATGAACCTTTTAGTCCTTTCCAGGAATCATCTAACCATTGATCTTCATAGTTAAAATCTCCCCCAGGAAAAGCAAATGGGTGGAGTGTTTGAATAAAAATGAGTCTTCTATTGGTCAGATAATTTGGAATTACTTTTAATATATCAACAACTTCTTCCTTCAAATACAAACAAAAATTAAAGACTACCCCTTCATATGGAGCTCCTTCAACTGGTTCATTATTTATTATTTGTTCATATGATTGAACATAGTAGTCGTTTGAACCTATCAATTTTGCTCTTTCAATAAGGGCTGATGTACCATCTATTCCAACAGTTTGAATACCTTCCTCATTCAACTTTCTAGTCAGCCAACCTTCTCCACACCCTAAGTCTAAAAGAGTTGAAGGATTGTATCTTTTTAATACCTCTATAATAGCAGGGTTAGTAATTTTCCTTGAAGCAATAGTTTCTTCTTGAATGGTCTTAATCCATTCAGCAGCATTTTGTTCCCAGGATTTTATTATTTTTTTATTTGCCATATGCGCATAGATTATAACTTCCCATGCTTACTCAAGGTTACTGGCAAAGAACCTGTAGTTGGTAAAAGACCGAATAAAATTTCAGCGGCCTTTTTTTCAAACTCAGCCAAATCCTGATAGGCTAAAAGGGATCGTTTGGTATATGTGGTGTCAATAAATTCCATAGCATAGGGATTGCCAAATACTACCAGGTGAATCTTTTTATTCTTGGCCAGATCAGCTAGCCATTTCAAAGAAATTTGATCAAGTCCAAAATGCTCTTGCGGTTTGATATTAGGCACATATAATCCAACGGCTATAGTATCATATTGAGAAAGCGAAGCGGTCATTTCATTAGCTCTTTGCTCAGAATAAGATATCATTTCATAAATAGGCATTGTTCTTAATCGGGAAACATTTTGAGCAAATACACTTAAATCATTTTTTTTGTTCATGATTAGGCAAGCCACCTTATCAAGCCCACTTTGAGTTAAGGGTTCTCCCTTTTTAGTTTCTGTAATTGCTCTTATGGCAATTCTTTCCCTTAGTTGAGAAGCTTCTTTTTTAGACAATGGTTCAAGCACTTCGGCTTCATCGGTATTTTCAATAAGTCTCGCCTTTACTTTCAATTTTTCGATCTGTGAGAAACTACTATCAATCCTTTCGGCTGATATTTCTTTGCCAATTAGCTCAATAGCAGCGGGTATATTTTTGGAAAAAGAGAGCATGTCATTTCCTGCCTCTAAAGCAGCAACTTCTAATTGGCCAGGAAGCTCAAACATCTTAGATACGGCATGCATATTCAAGGCATCCGTAATTACTGCCCCCTCGAATCCCATCTGTTTCTTCAATAATTCGGTAACAATAGTTTTCGAAAGTGAAGCAGGTTCATGCGATGACCCTGTTAAAGAAGGAACTGCTAAATGACCAGGCATCACGACATCAACTCCCGTTTCAATAATTTTTTCAAAAGGATATAATTCCTGAGCCTGCAACTCTTTTAGAGTTTTGGAAATAACAGGTAAACTCAAGTGTGAATCAACTGATGTATTACCATGTCCTGGAAAGTGCTTAGCACACCCCAATATACCCACTGATTTCATCCCTCTATAAAACGCACAAGCCATTTCAGCCACTTTCTTTTTATCCTGCCCAAATGACCTATACCCAATCACCGGGTTAGCAGGATTATCATTGACGTCTACAACGGGAGCCAAATTGAGATGGATGCCGGTTTTTCTTAGATCCTTACCAATCGCTTCACCAACTTCAAATACCTGATAAGGATCTGATATTGACCCCAGAGTTAAAGAATAGGGATACTGCTCCGTATTTTCTACTCGCATTGCCAGGCCCCATTCTGCATCAATACTAATTAATAATGGGTGGCTCGAAATACTTTGATAATGTTGAATGAGTTCTTCAAGACGCTCATGACTTCGCTCATTTTTGGAAATATTTTTTCTCTTCTCATAGTTAGTAGCAGCCATTTCTGGGCTATGAAAGAATGTCAGACCACCAATGTTGTACGTTGTTATAAGGTCTTCAATAGTTTTGATATGCACATCATCAGCATTAATGAAAGCAGCAGGAAAGAATAATTGACCTATTTTTTCTTCTAAAGTCCAGATATCAGTTCCTTTTTTACTTACTTTCATTAATCTGCTTGCCATAGTCTTTTGGATATTTTAAAAATCTGATAATAAAAATACCAGGAACGGCTGCAATAACTACCCAAAGGAAAAACCATTCGTAACCCAACATTTCCTGCAAGTAGCCACTGATCATTCCGGGGAGCATCATCCCCAATGCCATTAGTCCGGTACCTATAGCGTAATGAGCCGTTTTTGTCTCTCCATCAGCCAGATAAATGAGGTACAACATAAAGGATGTAAAACCAAATCCATAGCCAAATTGCTCAACTATGACTGCTCCCATAACCCACTCTACTTGCTGAGGCTGAAAATAGGCCATCAGAAAATATAGCAAATTAGGCATATTTAGAGCTAATGCCATCTTCCACATCCACTTGCCTAAGCCTTGTCTGGAAACAAGTATTCCACCTAAAATTCCTCCAAGAGAAAGGGCTACAAAGCCCAGAGTTCCATAAATGAAACCTACTTGCTGGGTACTTAATTCTAATCCACCATCAGTACGTTTATCTAATAAAAAAGGGGAAGCCATTTTTACCAGCTGCGATTCACCTAAACGATATAATAAAATGTAGGCAACGGCTACTACTATTTCCTTCTTTTTGAAAAAAGTGACGAATATATCGAAGAAACCAACCATTGGATTTATAGCAATCTCTCTTGGCTTCTCTTTTTTTGGCACCGCCCAAAAGTTATAGGCTGTTAGCAAAAACATTCCGGCCGAAACAATAAGAAGTGTCACTGACCAGGCCTTTAGATTATCTAAATAAAGCTCCTCCAGATAGCCTGCCATTATTACTATGAGTCCCTGGCCTGTAATTAATGCTACACGATAAAATGTGCTTCTTACTCCAATAAAAAAAGACTGATCATCTTCTTTTAACCCAATCATATAGTAACCATCGGCCGCTATATCGTGTGTGGCTGAACTAAATGCAGCGAGCCAAAAAAAGAACAAACTAAAAGAGAGCCAGGCATTGAGACGTAAGGAGAGTGCTACTCCTAATATGGCTACAGCTAGTATAAGTTGAAGTGTTAAAAACCATTTCCTTTTGGTACTCTTTAGGTCAACTATCGGGCTCCAAAATGGCTTTATAACCCACGGCAGATAAAGCCAACTTGTATACAGCCCTATCTCTGTATTGCTAAGTTCCAGCCTCTTAAACATCACTACTGACAGCGCAGTGACAAGGACATAAGGTAGTCCTTCAGCAAAATATAAAGTTGGCACCCAACGCCATGGGTTTATCGACTTATTGTCCGCCATTCTTTTTTAATAAATCATTATAAATACTGTTTTCTGATCCTTCTATGATCGTTGCACCTACTGCCTTTTGGTAGTATTCTACTGGTCCTACTCCACCAATAATGGCGTAAGCATATCCTTTATTCTTAAGTGCCTGAAGTGCCATCACCAAGAGTACCTTCCCCACTCCTAATCCCCTTTTTGTTTCAAGTACACCAGTGGGGCCAAAGAAATTTTTTGAGGTGGTCTCATAACATGCAAAACCTATCGGCTGCTTATCTTGTTGGGCTACGATGCAATGTACAGGTTGAAAGGAAAATGATACCTCCACTTCAGAGGCCCAATAATCACTAAAATTCGCTTTCACCCAATCAGTCAATATAGACTTTTCCGGAGCAATAGGATGTCGAAAAATAATCCCTTGTTCTAAAAGATCACTTTTTTGTTTTTCAATGTCTGGCAGGTCTATTAACCTTACTAGCATGTTTTGCATATCAGTCGGTTTTTTTTGTCACTTCTTCCTTACTTATTGAAAGTACGGATACGCTACTTTCCTGACCGTAGTTATTGATATAAGTCATACCTAATTGCTTAATTTTCTTTAATTGCTTTTTTTGAAAAGAAATAGTTGCTTCACCACTATCGGGGTATGATATTTTAATCAAAATAGATTCAGCAGCATCTAAATCTACAGAGTCTTTATCCTTACTTCCGTATACCATAATATAACGAATAGATTTATCTACATTTTTCACAGTAATGCTCATCCTTTCTTCATCTGTCCACTGGGCTTCAACAATAGGTTGGCCGGGTTCTTCCTTACTAATAAAAGGTGTCGGCATTGGCAATGCCTGGTAGCGATAATTTTTACGAGCCATCATTTTCACTAACCGCTTATGTTTATTAATCAATGATTTTGCGCTAAAGAATACACTCCCATCGACTTCTTCTTTTCCTCGGGTCAATTCAATTTGTTTGGGAATCTCTCTATACTTATTCCAAGCTTTATCACTATTATTTTTTACTTTATAGGTACCGTGCCCAATGTATAGATGAGACTTTAATTTTTGATCAGACCACCAGTTGACTAATTTACTGTGAGAGGCGAGCGGGTGATCCATACTCCAATAAAGTTGAGGTACTATATAATCAATCCATTGATTCTCGTCCCATTTTAAAGGGTCTGCGTAAAGGTCATCATAAGTGGTTTGCCCGGCCTGTGTATCAGAACCGCTAGGGTCTACAGAGGCATTTCTCCATACTCCAAAAGGGCTGATGCCAAACTGAACCCATGGTTTTACTGCACGGATACTATCGGAGATATTGGACACCAGACTATCTACATTTGCTCTCCGCCAATCATCCAATGACAGTGAAGCATTATTATTTAGCTTGAAAGCGGCACTGTCTTCAAAGATTTCATCCTTGATTTTATAGGGATAGAAATAATCATCAAAATGAACCCCATCAATTTCGTAGTTATTAACGACCTCCATAATGACATTGGTGGTATATTTTCTTACTTCTGGTAAGCCTGGATTGAAATAGTGTTTCTTACCGTACTTTATCATCCATTCAGGATGTTGATAAAAAGCATGGCTGTTCGCCAAGCTCGCTGTATCCAAATTGAAAGTAGCACGGTAGGGGTTAAACCAAGCATGAAATTCAAACCCCCTTTCGTGCGACTCCTCAATCATCCATTGTAACGGATCATAATATGGTTTTGGTGAGGTACCTTCTTTGCCAGTCAAATATTTTGACCATGGTTCATACGAGGAAGGATAGAATGCATCACCTGCAGCCCTTACCTGAACAATGACTGTATTGAAATTCAGGCTTTGATAAAATTGAAGTATATCGATGAATTCGCTTTGCTGTTCTTTTGTGGATATATCATCCTGACTGGGCCAGTCAATATTGGCAACAGTAGCAATCCAAATTGCTCGAAATTCGTGTTTCAGCTGCTCTTTTTGACATATTGCCCATTGAGGCAGATAAAATATACAAGATAAAATGATATACTTCATAAGAAAAAATAGAGCCTGCAAATGCAGACTCTATAACTTAAACCTAAAACAATTTTATATAGCAGGATCTGGTGGTGTGCTTGAGTTATTTAGCCGCTCTTGAGTGGGGTAAGGATAAAAATTCCTATTTCTTTCATCAGAAAAAGTCTGAGCTGCGTTTGTAGGTTGTGGCCTGTCAAACCTTCTGCTATCTTCCAAACTGACTCCTGTCAAGAATAATTCTGCACGTCTATTTTGGTAAATTTCTAATAGTAAATCATCTGTTGTAACAGGTCCTGCATAAGCTGTTAAATTTGCATTGACTCCATAAATATCATCATTTTTGGTTCTGATCACATCTAGAGCTGCAATAGCCGCTGCCAAATTTTGAGAAGACTTACGCACATTTGCCTCGGCAATTATTAATTGCATTTCACCAGGAAGATAAACCGGAATTGAGGCGTTTGCATTCCCAAAGAAAGAAACCGCATTAAAATCCTCAACATCAAGTCCATTTGCATTTTCTTCATCTGATGGCGATAGATAAAAATCAATTCTTCCATCTCCCGCAAAAGTCATAAAACCGAAATCGTCTCGCGGTTTTATATTGTTAGCACCTGTTCCAAATATCGGGTTAGGATTAATATTATCATAAATAAACTCAGATCTGACACTAACATCCACATTAGAGGCTGAATTTATTGCTGCATCATAATCACCATTAAAAAGTTGATAACGCGCCAAATAAGCTTCAATTGAATTTGAGAGATCAATACCTCCGAGTATGGAGGCAGCTATAAATTCATCCGAAAGCCCGTTTGCAGATAAGTCAGATCGAGCACTTGTTAAGAGATCAATGGCTTCTTGATACCCCTGAGCGCGAGGCACAAACTCCGCTGCGTTATCCGTACTTGTATTGATGACAACTTGTTCAAAATTCTGAGATAAAGCACCTATACTTATAGCCTTAAAGAACTTTGCAGTTGCCTTTAATCCACTCGATGTACCTGCTTCTAATGGAACATTATCAGCTGCAATAATTATCTTTTCACTCATTGCCATTATCTGAAGCATATTCCCCCATAAGCCTGCAACGTGGGCATTGGTATTTAGTAAATCACCCGCACCATTTTCAAGCTCAACATATTGAACAAGTGTGATAAAAGCAGCCGCTTCACGCGTAGTTACTGCAGGAGCTTCTAATGAAAACCGTAAACCATCAGTAGAATATATTTGTCTTAAACCTACAGCCAACCCAAAAAGGCCTTCTCTACTTGATAATATTTGCTCTTCTGTAGGATTATTTGGATTAACAAACTCAGTATCACATGCACCCATGATTACCAGAAGGATCAGGGTAATATATTTTTGTATTGCGTATTTTTTAAATTTCATCTTTTTTCTGTTTTATATCTAGAAGCTGATGTTAACACTTAATTGGTATGTTCTGGGAATAGGAACACCAGCAAAGTCAAATCCGCGGACACTATTATTTTGTCCCGTAGTGTTAATCTCGGGGTCCCAACCAGAGTAGTCATCAAATGACAGAAGGTTCCTACCAATCAAACTGATATTAACCGATTCAATTGCTTTGATATTAGGTTGGAAAGTATAGCCAATGGCCAATTCTCTCAATTTCACAAATGAACCATCTTCTATAAATTCTTCTCTTATACCTGCTTGTCTACCTCCTAAACCTGCAGTTCTTGTTCCCAAAATTTCGGCACCCGACCCTGGGCCTCCTCCAAAAAATGCATTGTCCAATAGTCTGCGATTCCAGTTAAAAACATCAAACCCTTGAACAGCATCAAATTGAAATCTGAAAGAAAACTTCTTATAAGTTAATTCGTTTATTAGAGATCCTATCCAATCCGGATTTGGATCACCAATGACTTGAAAACCCTCTCCAGCGACTGGTAAGTCATCATCGTCCAGGACAATTTGTCCACTTGCATCCCTTTCATAATAAGAATGATAAAATACTCCTAAAGATTCGCCTTCCAGAACGGCATTAGTTCCAAACGACCTCGGCAATGTCAACACTTCACCTGCCACATCGGTAATCTCATTTTCATTTGCGGCATAAGTAGCGATGAGATTCCAATTGAAATCATTTGTTTTTATAGGATTTGCTCTAATTAGAATTTCAATTCCAGTGTTTTCCAAAGATCCTACATTTTCGAACCGAGTGTTAAAGCCGGAAGATAACGCTAATTCACGTTCTAAAAGTAAATCTGTCACTTCCTGCTTATAGTAGGAGAACTCTAAACCCAATCTATCATTGAGAAAGGTTGCATCAAACCCAATCTCTATTTCATCCATTCGTTCAGGTGCTAAATTCTCATTACCCAATAGCGGTGCCGGAACAACACCACCAGCACCTGAAATTGATACGGGATTGTAGTTAGAAAGTCTGTCAAAGGCGCCAATCGCAGTTAAATTACCCGCCTGACCCCATGATGCACGAATTTTAAAACTGTTAACAAACTGACCTATTGAATTGGACCAAAATTCCTCTTCTGAAATCAAATATGAACCACTCGCTTTGGCATAAAGTTGATTTCTTTCATCGGGACCAAAAACGGATGCTCCATCAAGTCTAAGTGCACCGGTAATGAATAATTTTTCTTTAAACCCAAAGGTCTGTTGAAAAAACGCTCCCCAATAAGAAACCTCATTTCTTTCGTCTATCTGTTCTAAAATGGTCGCTGCACCAGCAGGTATCTGTACGGTGGGAGCTAATCCGGAACCGGTAAGACCTATTCTCTCGAATGTCTCCCCTTGCCATGTACCTCCCAATACAGAAGTTGATTTTACGCTTGATGAAAGATTCTTTTCATAACTTAAGTTAAGATCCTGATTAAATTGAGAAACATTGGCATCACTTCTTGTTGCCCAACCTGCAGGAAAGCCACTAGTATTGCCCACAGGGATGAATCCTGTGGCAGATTGGTTATAATAATCGATCCCAAATTTATAATTGATGGCAAATCCATCAAAAGGAGTTGCTGTCACCCCTATACTTGATATGACCCTGTTAGTTTTTTGGCCGAACTTATATCTATCGATAACTTCTAATGGATTTGGGCGGCCAAAGGAAGTAGGACCCGAAGGGTAAACGCCTGACGAACTTGGAGATAAGTCAAATGAGTTATCCAAAAATAAAAACCCGGTAATAGCTCCATAAAAAGCCTCTATTCCTCCATTAGGCACATCTTCACTATTGCTGTGTGAATAGTTTAACCCAACATTAAATGAGAGCCAATCATTAACTAATTGATCAACATTAAGTCGAGCTCCATATCTTTCAAAATTACTATTAGTTACTATTCCCTCATTGAAGAGATATGAACCGGAAGCGAAATATTTTGTCTTATCATTTCCACCACTGACGGAAAGATTGTTCTCTGTACCTGTACCCGTTTGAAAAATGTCATCCTGATAATTAAATCTCGTTACTGATTCGCCAGCAGCGTTGATCGGTGCTTCGTTTACATCGATTTCCTTTCTTAATTCGTTGAATTTAACTGACGTAGTAAAATTAAACTTTGTTTTACCTGATTCACCTCTCTTTGTAAAAATTTGAACGACCCCATTACTTGCCCTGGAACCATAGATTGCTGCTGCTGCTGCTCCTTTTATAATTTCAATCCTATCAATATCAGCAGGATTTATATCGACAAGCCTATTCTGACTAGTTCCCCCAATATCAATCAATTCGTTACTATTATTATTTATAAGGACCCCATCGACAATATAAAGAGGGTCTGAGCTCCCGGTAACAGTACTTGCTCCTCTCAATCTAATACTAATACCACCGGCAGGATCTCCCGAATTTTGCTGTACAAGTGCGCCCGCTATCTTCCCAGATAATGCTTGATCAACAGCAACTGCTGCTGACTTTTCAAGGCTTTTTGAATCAATTGTAGAAATTGCATTGCCCAATTGGCGTCTGCTTGTAGCGACTGAGGAACCAGTCACCACTATTTCATCCAAATTCAGAATGTCAGTAGACAATTGTATATCGTTAACAATTTCTGTTTGAGTTCCAACAGACACTGATACTTCTTCTGTAAGTAAACCTACGGACCGAAATACGAGTGTATGGCTTCCAGTATCCAAATTCGCCTGAAAGGCATAATCTCCTGAAAAATCAGTAACCGTTCCATATTGCGTATTTTCTATCTGTACGGTTGCACCTGGCACAGATTCTCCAGCATCGTTCGTAACCTTACCACGAAAAGTAGTAGCTGTCTGAGCTTGTACCGAAGATACCAGCAAGATCAGCACTACAGATGCGAAAAAGCTCTTTAATGCAGTTCTTAAATAATTTGTACTTGTTTTTCTCATATAGGTATGGTTTAGATAAAGTTTAAAATTTCCAGCGAACAAACGCTTCTATAGCCTCATATTCAGGGAGGCCCAACCTGTTATATTCTGCGGCAGTCTCGTGGTTACGATCTTCAGCACGTTGCCAAAATTCACGTTTATCATGTCCTGGGAACATGGCCTCATCTTTTTGAGACTGATGTTTAAAGATTGCTTTCCTTTTGCGCATCAAATCCCTTGGCCCGATAGGAACTGCCATTTCAATATCGAATATATCCCACTCCTGCCAGGCTCCACGATATAGCCAGACGTAGGTTTCTTTAATCCATTCGGCACCTTCTTCTTTAAGTTGTTTTACCGCTCTGAATATGGCATCTAAGCATACTCGGTGAGTACCATGAGGATCAGATAAATCACCTGCAGCAAATATTTGATTTGGCTTAATTTTAGATAGCATTTGATAGATAATCTCTACGTCTTCTTCTCCAATTGGCTTTTTTCTTACGGTGCCTGTCTCATAAAAAGGGAGGTTTAGAAAGTGAATATTTTCTTCTTTTACATTGCAATATCTGCAGGCTGCTTTCGCTTCACCTTTTCGTATCAACCCCTTAAAGTTTTGTATCTCTAAAGAGTCGACCTGACCAGGCTTTTTCTTCTTGATGTTTTCTTTTACTTTCCTAATGGCATCTGATAGCTGTTCGTTAGCTGCATCATTATCAATGACTTCCCTTGTAAAATCCAGAAACCGAAGCACTTCATCGTCAAAAACAGCTATGTTTCCTGAAGTTTGATAACCAACATGAACATCATGACCTTGGTCTACCAGTCTTAGTAATGTCCCCCCCATGGAAATAACATCATCATCCGGATGCGGGCTAAAGATGACTGAAGTTTTAGGGAATGGCTTAGCTCTTTCCGGTCTGGTAGAGTCATCGACTTTAGGTTTTCCTCCCGGCCAACCCGTTATAGTTCTTTGTAGTATGTTAAAAACCTTTAAGTTAATTTCTTCAGCCGAGCCGTATTCAGCGATCAGAGAGCCCATTCCATACTCATTATAATCTTCATTGGTGAGCTTTAGTATGGCTTTACTCAATTTATTGGCCAGCCATATGGTCGCTTTTGTAATTAATTTCTCTGTCCAAACACATTCTTCTACTAACCATGGGGTCTTAATTCGCGTTAGTTGCCCTGCCGCAGCTGTATCAATTATAAATTCGCAATTGTTGTGCTTCTGCAGAAATGACGCAGGCAAAGAAGCTTTGACTTCACCTTCGACTGATTCCTTAATCACATTTGCCTTACCCTCGCCCCAGGCAATGAGGTAAACTTTTTTGGCCTCCATAATGGTGCCTACTCCCATAGTGATAGCTCTAGAAGGAACATTCTCATTTCCAAAAAAGTCGCTGGCAGCATCAAGGCGCGTAACCTGATCAAGACGGATAAGACGAGTTCGACTGTTAATGGAAGATCCCGGTTCGTTAAAGCCAATATGTCCGGTTCTGCCTATCCCTAATAATTGAATATCTAACCCTCCATAACTTTGGATTTTAGCTTCATAATTATGACAATAAGCTTTAATCTCTTCCAGAGGTAAAGTGCCATCCGGGATGTTAATATTTTTACTTTCAACATCGATATAATCAAAAAGATGCTCTTTCATGAATCTCACATAGCTTTGAAGGCTTTTCGGGTCCATGGGGTAGTATTCATCCAAATTAAAGGTGATCACATTTTTGAAGCTTAGGCCTTCTTCTTTATGAAATTGGATTAAATAGTCATAAACTCTTGTAGGGCTGGAACCTGTGGCAAGGCCAAGTATCGCATATTCTCCTTTTGCTGCTTTATCCTTAACTAGTTCGGCTATTTGCCTGGCAACATGTAAGGAGGCATCATCTGAGCTATTATAAATTGAGGTTTTAATCTTCTCGAATTTCTTTGCTTCCAGCTTATGAAAGCCATTTTCCTCCTTTTCAAGCATCTCGATCATTAGTCTTCTCTATAATTTTGAGGTTGTAGTATATTTCCAACGTTCGTTAAATGTAGAAATTAATTTTAAAGTTTGCAATTAAATACGGCATAATAAACTTTATTGCTGTTTTATATGGCATTAATTTTAAATTAGTTGATTTTACATCAAAATTTTTCATAGATTTAATAGTCAAATGCTCTATAAGCAATAATAAATGGCAAAAAAAGAAGATCGGCAGCAGTTTATTCTGCATGAAGTACGTATGCATAGCAGAATTCTACTCACAGATATTGCTACTCTTCTCAATGTATCTATAGATACGGTAAGACGTGATATCAAAGAACTGGACGAGCAGGGTAAGTTAAAGAAGGTTCATGGTGGAGCTATATCTATAGGCTTTCATTACAGCAATGACGCTGTGAAAGATATTTACGCTTTTGAAAATAAAGCGAAAATAGCACAGAAAGCAGTTGCATTGATTGAGCCTAAAAGTGTTGTACTCATTAGCGGGGGCACTACCAATTTAGAATTAGTGAAGCATTTACCCCCTAAGCTTTCTGCTACTTTTTTTACACCAAGCCTTCCTGTAGCGATAGAATTGATGGCCCATTCTAACATAGAAGTAATTTTCATTGGAGGGAAATTGTCAAGAGATGCACAAATAACTGTAGGAGGTAGCGCTTTAAACACATTATCTGAAATAAAAGTGGATATCTGTTTTATGGGCACTGGTTATCTTGATCCTACGAATGGCCTGACTGAATTTGATTGGGAGGTAGTCCAAATGAAGAAAGCAATGATAAATGCTTCAAAAAAAATTGTTTCTCTTTCAATCTCTGAAAAACTAAATTCTACTCAACGATATAAAATTTGTGAAATTCAGGCTATTAATACCCTGATAACCGAGCTTGACCCTAACGCTGAGATATTAGCTTCATACAAAGAGGAAAATATAACAATACTATGAGCCAGGATAACCGCATTACGGAGTCATCATCGCCATACGACCATTTGGAAACTCTTTCCGTAGATAATTTGGTACAGAAAATGAATGACGAAGATAAATCGGTGGCTTATGCTGTTGAGAAAGCACTTCCTGCAATTTCTCAAATAATAAAGGGTATCCTCGCAAACTTTGAAAATGGTGGTAGACTATTTTACATTGGTGCAGGTACGAGTGGCAGATTAGGAATTCTCGATGCATCAGAAATACCCCCTACTTATGGGCTACCGCACAATAGAGTAATAGGAATTATAGCTGGAGGGGACAAAGCAATAAGAAATTCTGTTGAGTTTGCAGAAGATGATACTACACAAGCAGGTAAATATCTAAAAACGTATGATTTTAATAGATCCGATTCCTTGATAGGAATAGCCGCATCAGGATCTACTCCATACGTACTTGGAGGTTTGGACTATGCTAAAAAATTAGGTGCATTTACTGCAGGAATTACAAACAATCCATCTTCTCCTATTTCAAAAATTGCACATACTACAGCTGAACTAATTGTGGGCCCTGAATTTGTGACCGGCAGTACCCGAATGAAAAGTGGTACTTCTCAAAAAATGGTATTAAATATGATCTCCACGGCTCTAATGATCAAAATAGGTCGTGTAAAAGGTAATAAGATGGTCAATATGCAGCTTAGCAATGAAAAGTTAGTTAAACGTGGTGTTAATCTATTAATAGACGAACTGCACGTATCTGCAGAGGAGGCGCTCAAGTTGTTAGATAAGTATGGTTCAGTGAATGAGGCTATTGCAAATAGAAGTTGATTAATGATAATTATCGCTGATGCAGGCTCCACTAAAACAAAGTGGGGCCTTTTATACAAAGCACATATTCAGATTTTAGAAACATCGGGATATAACCCTAACTATCATAGTGAAAAAGTCCTTATTTCTATTTTAGAACACATTGCCACCGAGTTAAAAGAATCTGTGGAGAAGGTATTTTTTTATGGATCTGGTTGTGGAAATCCATCACACAAGGTAAAATTAACTAAAATACTTAAAGCTTTTTTTAAGGGCTCAATCTGTCTGGTCCATCACGATCTGCTTGGCGCAGCTCGATCGACTTGCCAACATGAAGAAGGTATCGTTTCAATTTTAGGGACAGGTTCTAGCATATGCCATTTTGATGGACAAAGTTTGATTAAGCAAGTTACCTCTTTGGGCTATTTAATAGATGACTATGGCAGTGGTTTTCATCTGGGAAAGGAGTTAATATACCGCTACTTTAAAAAAATGTTGCCAAAAGATCTGCAACAGTCATTTGAGCAGCGGCTCGGAAACCATACGGGATTTATTCATGAAATTTACGGGAGCAAGGATCCTAATAAATTCATAGCTTCCTTTACCGATTTTTTATTTGATAATAAATCTAATAAATACATCGAAGAGCTTATTTATTCATGCTTCAAGAGCTACATTTTACATAATGTTGCCTTGCTCAACCCAAAAAAAGAAATAAAACTTTTTTTCATAGGATCGGTCGCATATTATTTTGCTGATATTCTAACACAGGTAGCAACAGAAAGCGGCTTTCTCTTAGCCAAAATATCTAAAGACCCCTTAGATGGGTTAGTCCACTTTCATACCCAAGAAACTTGAGCTTTTAAGAGCTTAAGTCCGGATACCCATTTTAAGTACCAAAAAAGTACTTTATCCTTTCTAAAGGATTTGCTCCACTAATCTTTAACTACCAAATCCTTTAGACATTTTATCCATAACGGATGTTCATTTAGACTCTCAACTAATTGAACTTTTTCACCACCATACTCTTCAAAAATCTCTTGATATTCATCTCCTATCTCTATGATAGTTTCAAGGCAGTCTGCCGTAAACGCTGGAGAAAAAACAAGCAGCTTCTTAGCACCTTTTTGCCCCCATTCTTCTACTACTTTGTCAGAAAAAGGTGTTAACCACTTTTTGTCTAATCGAGATTGGAAGCATACAGTATATTGCTCTTCCTTTAGCCCCAATTTCTCTGCAATCAAACGAGTTGTAGTGTAGCAGGTGGCCTTATAGCAGTATTGATTTTCATCAGTCAGCTCATGTTCACAATCCCTGTCTGAGCATAGTCCTGTCTTATATACTTTATCTACATGTCGATCAGGAAGACCATGATAAGAGAAAAGGATATGATCATAATCCTCTATATTATATTTTGAGGCCCTGTCTACAATCGCTTCTAGAAAGTCCGGATTACCATAATACTGACCAACAAATTTAATCTCTGGGATAACCCACCATTTCTTAACCACATCCATCACTAATTCATAAGCTGAGCCTGTACTTGCTGATGCATACTGAGGAAACATAGGTAGAACAACAATGCGCGTATAATTTTTTAAACGCATTTCTTCCAATACATCCTTAATATTAGGATTCTTATATCTCATGGCAAGATGTACATCGTAATCATCACCAAGTTCTGCATCTAACAGACTAGCTACATTTTGACTTATAATTAGCAAAGGAGAACCTTTTTCTGTCCATAATTCCTTATAAATCTTAGCAGATTTAGGCGCTCTGAATGGGACTATAATTAAGTTGACCAAAATCATCCTTAAGAGTTTTGGAATATCAATAACTCTTGGATCATTAAGAAATTGAAATAGATAAGAGCGAACATCACTCACCGAAGGGCTGTCAGGAGTACCCAGGTTGATCAATAAAACGCCTGTCTTTTTTTTCATACTGTACTATATATAAAAGAGTGCTGCAGAGTAAAATATAAATCTCAAAAATCGTGTGAGAGAAATAAGTAAAAATTTGTTGAAGTTAAAATTAGTGGCTCCGACTAACATGCATATAGCCGAAAAAGGTACCGGAGTGACTGCTCCTATAACTATTAAAAACCCCGCATATCGATTGAGAAGGTTTCTATACCGTCTGATGTACCTATCAAAATAAGGTTTGAATAATGGCACATTTCGCAGGTTGGCTCCTATGTAGTACCCTAAAACACCCGCAGCATAAGAAATGATGGCTAATAAAGCTACATTGGCTACATAGGTATTAAACAACCCGTGACTTTCGGACCACTTAACAAAAAATTCCGGAGGGATGATACCAAATATTATCTCAGAAGCAGTAAAGACGGAATAAACAGCAAAAGGCCACTGAGCTATATGTTCCAGAAAGGCGTTGAAATGAGTATACTCTTCAAAAAAGTAAAATAAAGCTATAAGCCCTGCTAGCCATAGAAGCCCACGCAGAACATTCTTTATTAAAATTCTCGATCTAAAATTTATTATACTCATTCAATAGTTTACTGAATCGGGCAGCGCTTGAACGGTTTTGATTCATCAAAAAGCTTGCGATAGGTAATATGTGTTTTAACAATATCTCCACCCACTTGTTCCACAACTCGAATCATTTTAGGATTAAAATCTCCTATCCAATTCATTTCCATATCATCATAACGCTGATAGTCCTTTTGAACCATTTGTGCTGTTGCTAATACCAAAGCTCCTTCAACGCCTTTACCCTGATGTTCAGGAACAATTCCAAAAACTAATCCCAGCATTTTATTGCATGATTTTCGCCATTTGTGATAGACAAACTTTAGTTTGCCAATCCAATCAAGTTTACCATTCACATATTTGAATATCTGATTGACTTCAGGCAAATTCATATAAAATGCTACGGGTTCTCCACTGTGATAACCAAACCAGATAATTTTTTCATCTATGATTGGCTTCATCTGCTTCATGATAGCTTTAGCTTGCAAAGAGGTCATTTTTGTTACTCCCTTATGTCTGGCCCAAGCCTTATTATAAACTGTTCTAAAGTCTTCGGTATATTTTTCTAAATCCTTAATTCTCAGATGTTGGAAGGTGTATCCCGATTCTGGATCAGTCATTATTTTTTCGCCTTTCTGCATTAATTTTTCTGAAAAAGGCGCTCGAACTTTTCTTCCAAATGTGAATTGTTTAAAGTAAATCTGAAAGCCATATGCTTCAAACAATTGGTTGTAGTATGGAAAATTGTAATTGCAATTATAGTTAGGCTCAATATCATAGCCGTCAACTAAACATCCCCACCATTTGTCTCGCTCCCCGAAATTAATCGGACCATCCATTGCCTCCATTCCCTCTTGTTCTAACCAGTCTTTACCTGTATCAAAAAGGATTGTAGCTGCCTTTTTATCATTAATACATTCAAAGAAGCCTAACCCTCCTGTAGGCTGATCATTATCTTTATTTACCGTTTTTTTATTGACAAAGGCAGCGATGCGACCAATAGCTTGTCCAGTATCATTTTTAAGGAGCCAGCGGATGCATTTTCCGTTTCTAAAAGCTTTGTTCTTTTTTGAATCAAAGACACTTTCGATATCCTTATCTAAGGGACGAATCCAGGTAGGTTCATCTTTGTACAACCTAACCGGTAGTTGAAGAAATTCTTTAACCTCCGATTTGCTACCAACTTCAACAATAGTCATGGTGCAAGTATAAGCGTTCTAACCCTTAGTTTCTGCCTCTTTTGTATGATTAGGCAAATTTATCTTAAAAGTACTACCCACTCCGGGCTCACTTGAAATGATCACATTTCCACCTAATTTTTCTATAGCGTTCTTGACTATATACAGACCTATTCCACTTCCTTCTGCCTTGGTGGTGGCACGATAGAACATTTCAAAGATTTGTGGTAGTGAGGTAGTGTCTATACCAATGCCGTTGTCTTCAAAAGTGATGGTGGCCTCATTCATATCAATATCTACATCAATGGATACAAATGAACAATCACGCTCACTGTCTGAATATTTTATAGCATTAGAAATAAGGTTTCTGAAAACTTCTCTTATCCGCCAAACATCACTTGAAAATGAACCTCCATTAACCGCTATTCTTCGAATGATATTCTTGGAATTAGGAAGGTAGCTTAATTCAATAAAACAGTCGTCTATGATTTTTTTAAAGTCAATCTCATCAACTTTAACCTCCATCTTGAGATTTTTGGAGTGACTTAGAACATCATTAATAAAACTATCCAGTTGTTGAACTCTATTCTCAATAATCCCAATATATTCGTGAATATCATCTTCATTATCATCATGATTTGCCAGATTGATCAGTCCCAAAATTGAAGATAGG
Organism: uncultured Fulvivirga sp.; assembly: GCA_947500555.1. Taxonomy (GTDB): domain Bacteria; phylum Bacteroidota; class Bacteroidia; order Cytophagales; family Cyclobacteriaceae; genus Fulvivirga. The sequence continues at coordinate 511,920 of CANMSE010000001.1, forward strand.
GGTGCTCTCAAATCATGGGAGACTTTGTAAACAAAGTTATCAAGCTCATCATTTCGAGTCTTTAGTTCTTGCTCTGCTTTTACTCTGTCGCTTATATTGACGTAGATGCCATAGATACCTATAGTCCTTTGATTTAATGATACAGGAACACCATAAATGATAACAGGCACCAACTCTCCACTTTTGTTCACCCTGTGTGACTCCAAAAAGCCAACTGTACCGTCTGCTGTTAGTGTATTGATGTCAATCGCCTCTTGAATATAGTCTTTCGGAACTATAATGTTGTTTAGCTGATTTCCGATTACGTCATCTTTTGAAAAACCAAACAAATCCTCGAAACCCTGATTCATTTGAACAACTTGATGTTGCTCATCGAGAAGCACAATCCCCACTGGAGCATTCTCAAATAATTGCGTAAATAGTTGCTCATTCTGCTTGATAATGCTTTGAGTAACTTTTGATTTACTAATATCTAAAAGCGTTCCTGACGCCTTTAAAACTTCTCCCTTTTTATTTCTCTTTAAGACCTTTCCCCTATCAAGAATCCAAACCCATTGACCATCTTTCCTTTTCATACGATACTCTACTTCTGAAATGTTATCAGAAGCTTCTAAAGGTCGCTCAGTTTCATTCTGAAAATTCTTTAAGTCATCAGGATGAATAAGCGAATACCTATCCGAAAAGAGTTTGTTGAACTCATCTCTGGTATAACCTAAACTCTTAGCCCACGAATCATTATGTAAATATTTACCTCTCTCTACATCCCATTCCCATAAGCCTAAATCTGCTCCATCTAACGCAATTTGCAATCGTTCTTGAGCCTTTTGGTAGCGTCCTTCGGCTTTTTTCTTATCAGTAATGTCCAATAGCAAACCATACCTAACTATTGAACCATCGGTAAGTTTAGCTGGGCTAGATTTTCCCTCTATCCACTTCACTTTATTCTCAACCACTATTCGACCCGTCCACTCCCAATTTTTAGCCCCAAATTTACTATCCTGCATCGACTGTCGATAGTCTTCTATATCATCCGGGTGAATTTTTTCTTCAAGTAAATTGGTATTCAACATTGTCTCTTCCGGGGTCACTCCAAACATCTCTTTGCAACCTTCGCTGATGTATCGGAATGTGTTTGGTGCTTCTCCAATCTCTTCATATTCATATATAACTCCTGGAAGACCTTGAGTCAGTCTCTCAAACTTTAAATGAGCTTCGGACAATATCTGCTCCGCCTGCCTCTGATAAGTGATGTCATTCAAGATAATAACTACTTCCTCGAGTTCCCCACTTTTATCTTTTATTGGAAATAAATGACCTTTTACATACTTACTACTATTGAGACCAGTATCTCTCAATGCACGACTGTCGTAGGGGTTATAGAGAATCGGAGGAATTTCAGCAGATTTACCGGCAAATGCTTTTTCAATAAAGGGCATAATGCCTAATGAAACAAGCTGCTCATCTTCAAGAATATTATATGAGTTTAAAACCTTTTCAGATATAGATTGATCGGCTCCCCAAATACGGCCATATGATTTATTAAAATACTTAGGGACACCTTGTTTATCATAAATAGCGGTTGCAATAGGAGACTCTTCAACCAAAGGCCTGAATTTATCATCTCTACTGATTTCAACCTTACGTAATGTCACAAAAGAACCAATACCTTCTCCAAACGGGAGCTTGAAAGGAGAAATACTAGTTTCATAATGATCAATTTTATTAAAAATGAGCTTTGACCTTAAAACTGAGCCCTTATTATTAAGGCTTCTTTTTAGTCCTTCCAGAAAAGAATCACGCTTAAATTGAGCTGATATTTTAAAAATAGTTTTCCCTTTGGCTTCGTCTGTAGAAAGGCCTGTTATGGCAATCATCTTCTGATTCCAGGCAAAAATCTGGAAATCTTCATCCAGTAAAAAAACACCATCCACACTAGTCTCTATGAGATCACTAACCAAGAGACTGTCCGCACCCAATTGAACCATTTATTGTTTTATCAAAATAAACTTTGCAATATAAGGGTTACGGCATTACATTCAAGTGCGTTGTAATAAAAAGAAGAAAACAATTGTCCTATGAAATCCATAAGAGTAGATTTTTCAAATAGTTCTGGGTTAAAACTATCTGCTAATCTGGAAATGCCCGTTACTGAAAAGCCTGAAGCATATGCCATTTTTGCTCATTGTTTTACTTGTTCAAAAAACCTATCTGCCGTAGTTAACATAAGCAGAACTTTGAATCAACGTGGCATAGCCGTTTTAAGATTTGATTTCACAGGCCTTGGAAGTAGTGAAGGTGACTTCTCTGACACTAATTTTTCGTCAAATGTGAATGATTTAGTCTCCGCATATAATTATCTGAGTGAGAATTACGCCAGCCCTAAAATTATCATTGGTCATTCTCTTGGAGGAGCAGCAGTATTAGCTAGTGCACATCAAATGTCAGATGTACAGGCTGTAGTCACCATTGGTGCACCAGCAGATCCTGTCCATGTTAAACACATATTTGATCAGGACATTGATAAGATAAAAGAAAATGGAGAAGCCACTGTCAATATTGGTGGGCGACCGTTTAAAGTAAAAGAGCAATTGTTGAATGATTTGGCGTCATCTAATGTAAGAGACAGCCTACCAAAGCTTAAAAAAGCATTGTTAGTAATGCATTCACCACAAGATAACATTGTGGGTGTTGAAAATGCAAGGCTTATTTATGATTCGGCACATCACCCCAAAAGTTTCATCACTTTGGATGGTGCTGACCACCTACTGTCGGACAAAGAAGACTCCAATTATGTAGCAGACCTTATTGCAAGTTGGTCAAGCAGGTATGTTGATTTTTCTAAATCAGAAGAACTAACCACACATAAACAAGTCACTGTCAGAACCGGAGAATCTGGCTACCTGACAGAAGTAAGTACTGAAAATCACTCTCTACTGGTCGATGAACCGAAAGGAGTTGGTGGTAGTGACTTAGGGCCATCGCCCTATGACTTACTGGTTGCATCGCTTGGAGCTTGCACTTCTATGACACTCAGAATGTATGCTGATCATAAGAATTGGGATTTGAAAGAAGTTAAGGTTCATTTAGAGCATAATAAGGAACATGTTGAAGATTCTGAAAATGTAAATAAAAAAAGTGCTAAACTCGATCATATTGATCGAGAGATAGAACTAACTGGCGATTTAAACGAAGAACAACGCGCCCGACTATTGGAAATCGCTGACAGATGCCCAGTTCATAAAACTTTGCACAGCGAGATTATTGTAAAGACTAAGTTAGTCTAGAAAGAGCTAACTTATTAATAAGCTATGTGACGATCTTTTATTTCCTGGTGAATATCAGCTATGGTCACCAACACCCCTGTCTCTTCAACATCACCAAAATCTGGATTATGAGCTGTCCCGAAAGAGACCATTGTAGAAGAGAGATTCATGTAAATATTGATTAATGGAGGTATCCACTCCCCACGTTCTTTAAGCAATTTGTACAATAACTTAAAACCCTCCTTATACTCTGTATTATCTCCAAAATGCTCTTTGAACAAGGTGTCATCGAAACCTTTAAAAAGACTTTGCTTTGGATTACATAAGTTCTGTTTATCCGGAAAGTAGTGAGCCATAAAAGCTAACAAAATATCTCTCGCCTCTGCATTGTAGGAAGTGTACATGGTCACCTTTCCAAAGAAATATTTGATCTCCGGATAGTTCATAACCAACCCACCGAGACCATCCCAAATGTTCATAAGTGCAAATACACCCTTCCGTGGGTTATTAGCTGGTTGAAAGTCTGGTTGAACCCATGATCTTCCCAATTCAATTGAGTAAGGCAGGTATTCCTTTTTCATTTGCTCAGAAAAATCAAAATAATGAGCCGTAGAAAGCTCATATTTTTCAGTAGTATTATTATAAGCTTCCGTTCCAAGAATGTAACGGTATCCTCCAACTATCTCTCTATCTTCTTCATTATAGACAATTAACTGTTCATAGCAACGCTCACAAGTATCGGCTTCATCAATATCCACTTCCATACCCGTTCCACCTCCTGAGTACCTGAAAGAAACTTCTCTCAAACGTCCGATCTCAAGCATGGTATTTGGAGAGTTGTGATGGTTCACCACATATATTTTGTTATTCCCCTTGCTAGTATCTCTCAAAAAACGTTCATCAGTCAACTCCGCTTCTATTAATTTACGATCAACGGGGGGAATTATATCTTTTATGTCTTTATTACTTTCCATACTGACGATCAAGACTCTTTTAATTCATAGGCTTTATCTTTTACCCATTGCGCCCATTGTTTATCTGATTTTTCAGATGTAAACGTTTGTGGATCAATGGGTTTTCCAATAACAATATCGATTTTAGTTCCTTTTTGTTTGAATAATTCATCAACCAGAAAAAACATTTCAATGTTCAATTTAATGCCTAAAAACTTCCTAGTGTTTGCTAATATATAAAAACGGTTGGTTAACCTTCCATCAATATGGATAGGAACAACTAACTTATTGTATTTTTTTGCTTTAGAGATAAATGTTTTTTTCCACTCAAGATCTTCGATAACACCCTTCTTCTTTCTACTTACTAATCCGGCAGGGAAAATGAATGTAGCTTCTTTTGAAGCGAATTGTTCTTCAACCTTTTGTAAAGATGTCAAAGCGTTCTTACCTACTTTATTGACACCTATAAACCGATCTTTCAGATTTGTAATATGAAGCAATAAATCATTAACAATAAATTTAATATCAGGTCTTATTTCTCGAAATAAATGAATGATTGCAATTGCATCCAAACCACCAAATGGGTGGTTACTAACGAAAATACATTCTTGAGGGTATTCAGGAATATGCTTCTTACCACTTAAGTTTAAATCAAGCTCAAAAGTCTCAACAGCACCTGCGCAAAATGCGAAAGCATCATCATCTTTGTGCTTGTTCATGAATTCGTTGACTTCTTCTTGACGGATAACTCCTTCAATCCATTTAATTACAAACTTCGGAAGCCACTTCAACAGTTGCTTGTTCTTGTTTATTATTAACCTTCGTACATCAACAAATTTATCCATTCAGCTATCTCTAGGCAGTTTTCCTAACAACAGTAATTTTAACAACTATCTTTTAGCAGAACAATATTACCTGGCTCAAGTACCAAAATTATTTTAGAAATACTATTTCTTGACTATGACAAAGTCTATTTGATTAAGATTCCAGTCAATTACCAAGCCTCTGGCCAAGCCTAAAGCTGCTTTCTTGCCATAGAGCAGCTGCGATAGGTATAGAGCAGGATCGTACGATTTAGCACCACCTACTGAGGTAATAAGATTACCATCATGAACAAAACTAACACCCTCATGAACTGTCAGATGAGAAAATGTCTTTCTGTAACGATCGATATCAGAAGGAAATGTAGTGGACTCCTTCCCATCTACCAAACCAGCCTTGGCCAATAAGAATGCTCCGTCACATAAAGACATAACGTAAGCTGCATTTGTGCCCTTTTCAGTCACAAATGAAACTAATGCCTGATTCTCTAAATCCGTATCCATACTATGTTCGGCACTGGGAACTACTAGGATATCTATCGGGGGCAAAGAATCACTCAGGAAAGAATAATCTGGTATTATTTTCAACCCTTCAAAAGAAGTAATTGGTTTCAACTCAGGAGCAACCGTAAATACTCTCATACCAGGATCAGCATGATACACTGTATGATGAAAGATATCCATAGGTGCTACCAGTTCTGAGTTATAAACTCCATCCACAATAAGAAAAGCAACATTTAAAGTGTGCTCTGGCTTATCAACTTTTGGTAAATGTATGTCTCTCTGCGGTTCCTCCTTGATGTTCTGACAACTCAGAAACAAACTCAATATTATTGCTATTGGTATCTTTTGTAAACACATGATTCGATCATTTGGTAGTAAAATTTTCTAGATTTCCTTTTTGCAAATCCAGCCTCTTGTAAGTATTTCTCAAAGTCTAGAAGTTTATTTCCTTCCAAATTAACTACTATTTTAAAGAATCGATACATCGCGGATATCAATAGATTCTGAACTGGTTTTCCCGCAGATACAAAATCAGTGACCAACCAAAGGCCCTTTACCTTAAGGCTTCCTGACAGCTTTGCTATTACTATTTGAAGGTTGTGCTCCTCAAATACATCAAGAAAAAAATTTGTGATTATAACATTATATTTATTCAGCTGTGACTCTAAAAGATCAGCATGAATAAAATTAATACTCAGGTATTTGAAGGGTCCTCTTAACTTGCTCAGGTTAATCATTTTTTGAGATTTTTCAAGATACTCTATCTTTATTGGAATTTGAAGGTTTTCTAATTCCGTAAGTAATTGGCCTGAACCTCCACCAACTATCAATACGCTATCTCCTGTTTTTATTGTATCCAGATAGGTAGACTGACTTTGTCTCAATGTGTTTCCAAATACTATTTGACCAATTGAGTCATAGATTCCCGCTATTCTGTTAAAATCATTGGGGCCGCTCAAAGCAGATAAAATAATGGTATAAAGAAAATTCCATCCCCGATGTAGCGAAAATTGGTTCTGACAAAATAATTTTCCTGAAAAAGAAACAGGCTATACAGAACTGCATGCATGCTAAATATGCAAAGTGCCTCTTTCTCAAAACCGATCCAAATCAGAGTTAAATTTAAAATTAGTACACTTAGGCTTAGAAAATGTATGAGCCTATGGGACATTAGAACTCCAATTTTTAATGGTATTGATTGAAAATTTGCTTTGCAATCCGATTCACGATCAAAAAATGCAAAGATTATGACGTTCATAAAAACAATACAAAAAAAAGAAGCAAATAGTAGTTTGTGATGACTTAGAAGTTCTTGGGTATACAAACTGAAAGGTCCTAGTATTACTCCAATAGAATAAAGTGTAGCTACGGTTAGCTCTTTATGAAAAATCACTTTTGATAAATTCAATAAATGTATTGTAATAAAATAGAGGATTACCAACCCCGAAAGCATAGCACCTGCGATTATTGTACTTGTTGGAATATATGCGATTAATATGATTGCTAGTGCCAAAAGAGCTAATACCACCCATGATAGTATGCTATAATTAGCCTTATGAAAAAGATGCCGATCTGTTGCAACATTAATATCTATCTTCCGAGAATCAATAAGGTGGTCTAATGTATAAATGGACCATACTGCTATTCCAAGTAAAATAACCGATACAATGTCGGGTGTGACATTTAGAACTTCTGAGAAAAAATAATAGGAAGCTACGCTTCCTATTACGACATCAATACTGAGATTATTAATTAGCTTATATAATCCTGTCCTGTTCTCCTTAAAGGCCAAACTTGGTTTTAATTTGATCTACAAAATCTAGCTTCTCCCAAGGAAATAGTTCTACCTCCAATGCCGTCTTTTCGCCACTTGCAGAAATGAATTCTTTCTTCACTATTTCATTTTTACGTCCCATATGTCCGTAAGAAGCTGTTTCAGAATAAATTGGATTACGTAGTTTCAATCGAGTTTCAATTGAGTACGGACGCATATCAAATACTTCAGATATCTTGGCTGCTATTTCTCCATCATTCATATCTACCTTTGCAGTACCATATGTATTTACAAATATTCCCATAGGCTCTACCACTCCTATTGCATAAGAGACCTGAACCAATATTTCATCTGCTAAACCAGCAGCCACTATATTTTTTGCCATATGGCGAGTGGCATAAGCAGCCGAACGATCGACTTTGGAAGGATCTTTACCTGAAAATGCTCCTCCTCCATGAGCTCCCTTACCACCGTACGTATCTACAATAATCTTTCTACCTGTCAAGCCAGTATCACCATGAGGGCCTCCTATAACAAACTTTCCTGTTGGGTTAATGTGATATTTAATATCATCATTAAATAGCTTTTGTAATTCAGGTTTTAACTGGGCCTTAACTCTTGGAATAAGAATATTGACAATATCCGTTTTAATTTTGGCGAGCATATTGGCTTCGGTGTCAAAGTCGTCATGCTGAGTGGATACAACGATGGCGTCAATCCGTTGAGGCACATTGTCATCTGAATACTCTATAGTAACTTGAGATTTTGCATCTGGTCTCAAATAAGATATCTCGTTCCCTTCCTTTCTTAATTTTGATAGTTCGATCAATATCTTATGAGAAAGGTCTAATGCCAAAGGCATATAGTTTTCAGTTTCATTGGTTGCGTAGCCAAACATCATTCCCTGATCTCCTGCTCCCTGTTCTTCCGGGCTGGACCTATCTACACCTTGATTGATATCAGGAGATTGCTCATGTATTGCCGAAATAACTCCGCAAGAGTTTCCATCAAACATGTATTCGCCCTTGGTGTAACCGATCTTATTTATCACTTCACGCGCAATCTTTTGAACGTCCAAATAAGCGTTAGACTTCACTTCTCCACTCAATACTGTTAAACCTGTAGTTACCAAAGTCTCACATGCCACTTTAGAGCTAGGATCGAAAGCAAGAAAGTTATCGATAAGTGCGTCTGAAATTTGATCCGCTACTTTATCCGGGTGACCCTCAGAAACAGATTCAGAGGTAAATAGATAAGGCATTTATTAATATTTAAATTGTCTAATTTATTGAAGGCGCAAATTTAGAATAAAACAAGGTGATAAGAAAACCAATTGCAAAGGATGTCATCGGCCTGCATAAAGTAAAAAAACTGTTGGTATTTTATGTAAATCAATCGATTCCTTCTTCCATTGCTCCATGGTTTTCGTCTTTATCATCTCGGTTTTCCCTGTAACATCTTTACTTATACAGAGCATAGTTCTAGAATCGCTTACTTGAGTTAAAGTTTTAAATAATTGGTTGTTCCTGTAAGGTGTTTCAATGAATATTTGCGTTTGATTTGATCTTCTGGATTCTTGTTCAAGCTTTCTAATTTCCTTCTCTAACTCCTTCTTGTCGATTGGTAAATACCCATTAAAACAGAATTTTTGACCATTAAATCCAGAGGCCATTAATGCCAAAAAAATAGATGAAGGTCCCACCAGTGGAATAACATCAATGTTCTTTTTATGCGCCCAATTTACAGCAATTGCACCGGGGTCAGCAATTCCGGGGCATCCAGATTCAGATAGTATACCCATATTTTCTCCATCAAGTAATGGTCTTAGCAACTCATCTAGCCTCTGTTTGGATGTTTTTTTATCTAGTACATCAAACTGTAGTTCTTCAATAGTCAGGTCCAATCTCAATGAGCTTATATATCTTCTTGAAGTTCGCACATTTTCAACAAGAAATGTTTTAATACTGCTTAATACATCTTTTACTTGTTGGGGAATAGCCTGACTGGTATCATCAGCTATGACAGTAGGAATAAGAAATAGTTTACCTTTCATTCAACTTTGAATAAAAGCTAACAACGTATCAAGAAACTCTTCTGGTTTTTCAGCATGAACCCAATGACCAGCACCCTTTATCGTGATTATCCTCGCCTCTGGAAACTTTTCTTTGATTATACCATGATCTTCCTCTTTTATGTAGTTGGAATTGGCTCCGTTAATAAAAAGTACAGGCTTAGTGTCAGCCAACTTTCCATTTAATCCATCTCCGATAATATCGATGTTTTTTGTTAAAATAGGAAGGTTTATTTTCCATTCGAAACCATTAGTACCTCTAGTAAGGTTTTTTAGAAGGAATTGTCTCACCCCTATTTCCGGAACATAGGCAGCTAATTGTCTATCTGCTTCTCCTCTTGAATTAATATTACTTAGCACAAGGCTATTCAGGCCTTCCAATATTGTGTCATGATGAACAGGGTAACTTTTGGGAGCAATATCAACAACAATCAGTTTTTTCCATTTCTCGGGATGATTGACCGCATATTGCATTGCCGTTTTACCACCCATAGAATGTCCTAAAATTATGGGGTTGTCGATGGCTTGAAATGAAATAAATTCTTCCAAATCCTTGGCCATAGTCGGATAATCGAAACTATCATTATGAGGTGATTGACCATGATTTCTTTGATCCACTAAAAATACTTTAAAATTATCGGCCAAAACTTTTCCAATACTTAGCCAGTTGTCAGAGGCTCCAAACAATCCATGGAGAATAATTATTGGATCACCTTCTCCTAATTCTCTAAAATACAAATTCATACCGCTGAGTCTCGTTTTTACAAACTTACCTCATTAAAGGGTAATAGAATATAGCTTTAAACTCCATTAATTTTTATATTGGAACAAATCTGTTTTATCATGAATCATTCAAAGAAGTTCTTCCTAGTCTGTATCTTATTCTTTCCACTTCTAACTGCACTAGCTCAGTCAAAAGTCAGGGTTCTACCTGCAAATGTTAACAAATCATCTCTCAATTTGTATGCTCCTGCTATCAGTGGTGATGGCAAAACAATAGTTTATCTTTCGGATTATACTGATGACGGTCACCATTCAATGTATTTTACTACTAAAAAAAGTGTTTCCAGTTGGAATGAACCTGCTGAAATAACTAAACTAGTCAATAGACCCACTTTGAATTACCGCGGTGGTTATTGCCTCTCCTTTGATGGAGACATGTTGGTCTTTACGTCAAGAAAGTCTGGACTTGGCGGGTTTGAATTATGGTACTCATATAGAAATGGAGCAAATTGGAGTTCTCCCAGCAACTTCGGAAGACCAATTAATAGCGCATCAAATGAGGGGACTCCTTCACTTTCACCAGACGGTGACTATCTCTACTTTATGCGATGTGATCAAATGACTGAATATAAAGGTGCAACAGGATGCAAATTATATGTAGCTAAAAAGAAATTTGGAAAGTGGGGAACTCCAGTAGAATTACCATCCAATATCAACACAGGAAACTCCCAAAACCCTAAAATCATGGCAGATGGTGAAACTTTGATATTCTCGTCTGATCAATTTGGCGGGAAAGGGGGTTTGGATCTTTACATGAGCAAAAAGGAAGGTGAAAGCTGGTCCAAGCCTGTGCCAATGGATTTTATGAATACGGATAAAGATGATCAGTTCATAAGCATCCCTGCCAAGGGCCGCTACTTATATACTTCACAGCATTCTGGTAGAGATTATGACTTGGTACAGTTACTCATACCAGAAGAATTTCGACCTAAAAAGGTTATGCGAATACAGGGTAAGGTAACAGATGTGGTAACTGGTGAACCCGTAAATGCTAAGTTGATCGTGTTTAATGTTGATTTGAGAGATCGGATCTGGAATGATAATATTGGTGAAGCAGGTGAATTTGCTTTGGTATTGAATGAAGGAAATACATATGATCTATCCGTTAATCACCCCGATGCAAGTTATAAGTACTATTCAAAAGTCTATTCGCTTGATGACATTGGAAGGGATAAAGAGCAATTAAACATTCAATTGGAACCTCTAACATCTGAGAAGGAATATGTATCTGATGTATTGTTTGAACAACACACTTCAAATCTTGCAGATGGTTCAATTTATGAACTAAGGCGACTTGCAGATATGGTTCGAAGAAATCCTAATATGAAGATTGAGATTCATGTTACACAAACCAATTATCAGGAAGATTCTGTTCAGTCAAATCCCGACCTGACGGAAGTACTCATTGATTCTATGATTGTAGAACGGCAGGTACTCGTAACGAATATTTCTGATATTCCTCAAAACACAGATTCTCTGAATATCGAAGAGATTGATGCTACCGTTGATTCTCTCAATTCTATGAGTTATTCCAAAGACAGTACGGTAGTAGAGCAAGCAGAAATTTACGAAACAGTCGAAGAGCTTCAGATTACCTATACCTATCACAACGATAGAACGATGTCACAGGCCGAGGCTATCAAGTCGTTTTTGGTAGAAAAAGGAGCTAAGGAAGAAAATTTAAGTTTAATGGGCCACAAAGTCTTCAGTACTGACGCCACTGATGATGATTTAAAGCAAGATGTGCTAGTTAAAATAAAGGTTATTGACTTTTAGTTTTTTGCTGCCATTGGCACAACTACTAATGTTTTATCCCACATCATAATCATATCTATTTCGTTATGCATCTGCTCAAAGTCTATGGTAAATTGTTCAAAAAGGTTTTGGGTTTCAATTGATGCTACTTCTATGACAACGGCATCACTCGATGGATCTCTGTTAGCTTTCCCTGACATATTTACACCCCAGCCAGGTATGTTTTTATTGAAAATAATTTGCCAGCTTGTTTGATCTGGAATGGTAAATAAGGAGTAGCTTCCAGCCTTTAATTCCTGATCACCTATACTTAAATCAACATTAGTTGTAAAAACAGTCGCCTCATTGGCTCCAGTTCTCCATACTTCATTATAAGGTACAAGGCCTCCAAAAATTGTCCTGTCTTTCTTAAATGGTCTTCCATATACTACCTCGATTTCGACACCATTTTTATCGTAGAGGGCCAGTCCTTCAGGGCTAAAAGACTTAGTGTAAAACCTTAATCCAATAAATCCGGCAGCTATTATCGCCACAATAACACCTGCAATGACAATTACTTTCTTCATTCCTTTTATTGATTAGTGATTTACAGTTACGCCAATGATAAGACTTTTGTTACAAAAGTCTTTATCTCGTTCTAAGAATAGTGCAATTCTATTCAATTTCAGAAATTTTACTATCTTCCATCCTTAATACGAAAGACGATGAAAAAACTATTACCAGTATTCTTTACTTTTTTTATTCTTAGCTGCGAAAAGTCTGAAAATTATCAAGAAGCATATGAATCAATAAATGCGGAAGGACTGAGAAAACGAATAGCTACACTTTCATCTGATGATTTTTTAGGAAGAAAACCTTTTACAGAAGGTGAGACTAAAACTATTAATTATTTAAAAGGAGAATTTGAAAAACTGGGTCTCGAACCAGGAAATGGCCACAGTTACTTTCAAGAAGTTCCAATGGTTGAACTAACAGCATTTGTCAAAGACTCCTCTATGCTGATTCAAGGTGAAAATTCCTCTAAAAGTTTAAATTATTGGACTGACTTTGTTGCCTTAACAAGACGTGTCACTGATAGTATTTCTGTCTTAGAATCAGATATGGTTTTTGCTGGTTATGGAATAGTGGCTCCTGAGTATGATTGGAATGACTATGAGGGGCTAGATGTCAAAGGTAAGACTGTCCTGGTTTTGATTAATGATCCAGGTTTTGGTAGTAAGGATAAGTCATTCTTTAAAGGGAATGAGATGACCTACTACGGAAGATGGACTTATAAATATGAAGAAGCTGCCAGACAAGGTGCTACAGCTTTATTGATTATTCATGAAACTGCCCATGCGAGCTATCCATTTGAAGTTGTACAAGGGGGATGGAGTGGGGCAAACCTATACTTGGAAAGTGCGGATGCGAATATGTCCAGGTGCGCAGTAGAAGGATGGATTTCCTCACAGAGTGCAGCCGATATTTTTTCAAATGCAGGGTATGTGGACTACAATTTTTATGAAGAAGGAAAGCAGAATGGATTTAAAGGTTTTGATCTAAATCAAAAAATGTCGGTGAACCTTACAAATTCCATCAAAAAATCGATTTCAAATAATGTAGTTGCCCGATATAATGGTGAGGAAAGATCAGATGAAACAATTATTTATTCAGCTCACTGGGATCATTTTGGTATTGGCCAACCTGTCGATGGTGACTCCATATACAATGGTGCCGTTGATAATGGTACAGGTGTAGCCGCCATTATCCAAGTTGCCGAAGCATTTACAAAACTCAATAAGCCTACTAAAAGATCTGTTGTTTTCATGGCTGTGACAGCAGAAGAACAAGGATTACTTGGTTCTGAACATTATTCAGAAAATCCAATATATGACCCCGAAAAGACAGTAGCAAATATTAATGTGGATGCCATAAGGCCTATAGGTAGGGTAAATGATTTTTCAGTTATTGGATATGGACAGTCCGAACTGGAAGATTATGCTGAAATAGCAGTTAAAAATCAGGGGCGTTACATCACGCCAGACCCTCACCCTGAAGCAGGATCATTTTTTCGATCTGATCATTTCAACTTCGCTAAAATTGGTATTCCAGCTTTATATGGTAAAGGGGCAGTTGATAGTGATGCTAATGGAAAAGAATGGGGCGAAGAAAAGTATGCTGAATATACTAGTAAACATTATCATAAGCCATCAGATGAATATACAGAGGATATGAACATAGACGGAGTTATTCTTGATGCACAGGTATATTTTGAAGTTGGCTACAAACTGGCTAATAGCAATGAATTCCCTAAATGGAAAGAAGGCTCAGAATTTAAATCAATTCGAGAAAAGTAAATAATACTAGTGAGTGATGGTTTCCTTTAGCTTACCTCCTCGATAATAATAACGCCACCTTCCTGACTTTTCCCCAGAAACAAATTCTCCTTCAGATTCTACATTTCCATTTTTATGATAGAATTTCCATAAGCCTGTTTTGACTCCATTCTCGAACTGCCCTAACTCTGCCAATGTCCCATCTTCCAAATAATATTTCCATTCACCATTTGGGATGCCGTTTTTGAACTCACACACAATTTCCGTCTGATTATTAGAGTAGTAGTCAATTTTGATACCATTTCCGTTTTTCAACGTGCCTGAGCTCAGTGTATCCCCACCCATGGAATAGTAATCACTTACATTCCATATTGATCCATTTTGCCATGTTTCTTCAACTTTTAATTCACCGTTTTTATGAAATATTCCCCAAAGACCATCTTCTTTTCCTCCTACGAAAGCACCTACTGATTTAAGTCGCCCATTTTCATGGTATGAGAACCACTGCCCGTGTTGTAAGTTGCTTTTATAATTACCCTCTTCCATTAAAACACCTGACTCATAAAAAAATCTCCAGTTGCCAACTCTCAAATTATTGATATAAAAACCAGTGATTCGAGGCTGACCAGACATAAAATAACTTGAATAGGCGCTGTCTTTAAGATTGTATTTAAAAAATACTTGTTCCTCCAAGTTTCCATTGTCATAATAGTAGCGCCATACTTTATCCCTATATCCGTAGGTATAAAATCCCTCTGTAATTAATTTTCTGAATAGGTTGTATTCTTTCCAAACACCATGAGTAGTATCATTTTTATACTCTGCTTCAACAATAAGCTGTCTTGTTGGAGCAAATATTTGGACAATTCCCTCTCTTTTTCCTTCAGAATATTGTTCTACTTTATATCTTATACCATTTTCATAATAACTAACCCAATTTCCAGATTTTAAACCATTCTCATAAGGTCCTTTCAACTTAATTCCACCAGTCCTGAAGTACTCTACGTAATCAGTAGGAATTCCATTTTCAAATTGTGCTTTAGCCATTAATCCACCATCGTTATAGTAATAACGCCAGACTCCTGATTCCTTATTATCAACAAACTCGCCTCTCTTAATTAGAATACCTCGATTTGAAAAAAAATCCCAATCTCCCGTTCTTTGACCATTCACACTCTCTCCTATACCATAAATGGAGCTGTCTGAGTTATATAATCGAGATTTTTGAGCTATTGAAACTGTACTCAGCATCAACAAATAAATGATTGAAGCCTGTAATTTTTTTAGAAACATTTTATTATGAGAGTAGAGGGTATATATTTGTGATGAAAACAAAAGAAAAGAACATGCCCGCATTAGTTGTAGTTTTAGTATTGTTTGTGTTAGCCATTTTATCACCAAAAATCTTTCCAAATAAAATGTTCAGCAACAACAAACATGATGTCAACAATTCTACTGAATAACTGTCAAAGTCTCTATCTCCAGCAGATAGTCTTAACAAATTATATTATTTAGCTTCTGTAAAATAAAAGTTAAGTAATTCTTATTTTTTTTAAAATCTGCACATTTGTTGTTGACTTAAACTAAGAAGACTGTTAGTGCCTCAAAGGTATTTACTCCCAATGTTAAAGTTCTACAATAACACCTCTTTTACCATCAACAGTGCTCTAAAGAGATATTCGTATAATTAACATTTCATTTTACTAACTTACTTGCCTAATAAGATATTACTCAAATAATGAAATATATATGTGTCTTTTGCGGCTCTAGTTCTAACGTAAATGATATTTATAAGAACGAAGCTAAGAAATTGGGTCAAGAGCTTGTCGAAAGAAATCTTACTTTAGTTTATGGAGGGGGGAATGTTGGGTTGATGGGTATTCTTGCAGACGAAGTACTTGCAAACAATGGAAAAGTAATAGGTGTGATTCCCGGTTTTCTGAGAAAAAAAGAGGTGGGGCATAATTCACTAACCAAGCTACACGTAGTTGATACTATGCACGAACGTAAACAACTGATGGCAGAGCTTTCAGATGCATTTATAGCAATGCCAGGGGGGTTAGGAACTCTAGAGGAGTTGGCAGAAATATCTACCTGGGTACAGTTGGAGTTGATGAAAAAACCCATTGGTGTACTTAATGTTAATGGGTTTTACGATCATCTGATTTCACAATTAAATCATATGACTGCCGAAGGATTCTTAAAATTCGAGAACCTGAAAAATATTATTTGCGTAAATCAGGCAAAGTCTTTGTTAGAAGAACTCATTGACTTCAAGTTTGGAAGCTATTCGATTCGTGAAAGTATTGACAAAACCTGAATCGTTTATTCACCCATATTGGGTTATTGTAGGAATGTGAAAAACAAATAATGTTGTAAGGTAAGTCAAATATCTTACCTGTCGTTAAATCAGTCATGCTTAAAATATTGAAAATCATAGTGTTAATTACACTCTTAGGGAGTAGTAATTGCTTTTCTCAAACACTGGGATTCAAAATATTAAATAATCAAAAACGGGTCAGGATACCATTTGAGCTATATAATAACCTGATAGTTGTTCCTGTCATTCTTAATAATCAGTTGCCCCTTAAGTTTGTTTTAGATACTGGGGTACGAACGACAATTCTTACTGAAAAGGCCTATACGGATATTTTGAACCTTACTTACAGCAAAAAATATACAATTTCTGGAGTGGGTGATAACGCAGATGAGGGGATAGAAGCATATGTCACAAACGGGGTATCTCTAACACTACCGGGAATAAAAGGCAATGGTCATGCCATGTTAGTTTTAGAAGAGGACTATTTAGAGCTTAGAAACTACCTCGGTACGGATGTTCATGGTGTGCTAGGATATGAGATATTTAGTCGTTTTGTGGTTAAAGTTGATTACGAAGCCAAAATATTAATGTTAACAACTCCAGAGTATTTTCATCCACATAAGGGTTATGAAGAACTTAAGATGACTGTAGAAGATACAAAGCCCTATATCAGCGGACAATTAAAATATGAGGGTAAGAACCCAATCAATTTAAAGTTAATGGTTGATTCAGGTGCTAGTCATGGGTTGATGCTCAAAAGTGATTCCGATAAGCGTTTAACTGTACCAGAAAAAAATATTACTTGCAATTTGGGTCATGGATTAGCCGGAGACCTTCATGGTAGAGTTGGGCGAATAGAAAGTTTTGGAATTGGAAAAAGGTCGTGGTCGAATATTATTGCAACTTTCCCTGATAATAGTTCAGCTTTGGATAGCCTAAAGGCAAGTAATATTTTTAGAAACGGGTCAATAGGTGGAGAAATCTTGAGTCGATTCAAAGTCATATTTGATTTCCCAGAGCAAAAAATGTATCTCAAAAAAAGTAAAGGATTTAAAGATTCTTTTGACTATAATCTTAGTGGAGTAAATGTCAAAGCCATTGGAAGCAGGCTGAATACATATAAAATCACAGAAGTGCGTGAAGATTCTCAAGCTGCTTTTTCTGGTGTAAAGCAAGGAGATGAAATAATCTCAATAAACAATATTTCAGTCAAACAATTAAATCTCGAAACTATTAACGGCATCCTCAACGAAAAAGAAAATAAGACGGTTAGGTTGGAGTTAAAACGAGAAGAAGACATTATTCACACACGATTCAAACTACAGAGTCAAATCTAGTTTGAGGAGATTTATCCATTGTTTTCTTACTTTCAAGCGTACGTTTCATTCAATTAAATCTTTTATCAAAAGTCGAGGTCATATGTTTATAGTTGAACCCAATTAAAAGTCGTTTTGCCTCAGTCTTTAAAAAATAGTCAAATAGTCATTGTAGGTGGTGGGCTTTCCGGCCTAACATGCGCTATTCTACTGGCAAGAAAGAATTTAAAAGTCACACTATTTGAGAAAAAGACCTACCCTTTTCATCGTGTTTGCGGAGAGTATATCTCTAATGAAGTCTTACCATTTCTAGAGGCGAATAAACTCTTACCAAATGAAATTCAGAAGGCAGACATTTCAAAATTTCAACTATCCTCCATAGCGGGAAAATCTGAAACCATAAATCTCGGTCAAGGAGGCTTTGGAATAAGTCGATATTTGCTCGATGACTACTTAGCAAAAATTGCAATTAAAGATGGTGTCGATATCATCCATGATCGGATAGAAAATATTTCATTTGCTAATGACGAATTCACGCTAATTCAAAAATCTTCTGATTCAATAACAGCAGATGTAGTTATTGGAGCTCATGGTAAACGCTCATTAATAGACAAAAAACTACAGAGGACATTCATCAATAAATCCTCACCTTATGTAGGTATTAAACACCACATTCATTACAATTTTGATACTGATACTGTCGCCCTTCATAATTTTCCGGGCGGCTACTGCGGAATTAATGCAATCGAAAATGGCAAATTCAATTTGTGCTATTTAAGCCATCGTTCAAACCTTAAAAAGCACCGGAACATTCAAGTGATGGAAAAAAATATTCTGAGTAAGAACCCTCATTTGAGAAGCATTTTCAATGAAGCAGAGTTTCTTTTTGAAAAACCTGAGGTAATCAATGAAATATCTTTTGAAACAAAAAGTCCTGTTGAAGATCATATTTTAATGTGTGGTGATGCTGCAGGTATGATTACTCCCCTTTGTGGAAATGGAATGGCGATGGCTATTCATAGCGCCAAAATACTATCTGAGGAGGTGATTGACTATTTTCAGCATGTAAACCGCTTAAAACTCGAAGAAACATATAAGAAAAAATGGAGCACCATATTCAAGACGCGGCTGGCAGTGGGTCGGCATGTTCAAAAGCTTTTCGGGTCGGGTACACTTTCAGGAATTGGAGTTAATTTGCTTAAAATAAAACCATTGGCCAGAGGAATCATTAAACAAACCCATGGGCAACCTTTCTAGAAAAAGATATATAGAACGAGGAAAAAAACATTCAGGCTTAAGGAAGAAATAAAGTTCAACCGCATAGTGCTATCAAAATCAGCTGAACTTTGATCTCTTCTTACCTTTACATACCAATAGAAAAAATAGGCTACTACAGGAGCCATGGCTACAAAATAAATTACTACTACGGAGATAGAATAATAGGTATAAAAATAAAGCGTAAACAAAGCTGATGAAATAGAAAACATCGCCATGACAAAATGGAAAGTCCCCAAAATACCTAATTTCAGACTTAACGTGATATCCCCTCGCTTGGCATCTTCTTCATGTTGGTAAATTTGTGTCATTGGGTATGAGCCCCAGAGCATAATGGAAGTGAGCAATGCTGCTTGCAAAAGTTGAGGTGATAAAACATCAGAAGTACTTCCGTTGGTAATTCCTACATATGCCATTAGAAAGGTAAAGAAACCCTGAAAAAATCCTGCGATGAACCAGCTGGCAAATGGATATTTCTTGATCCGTATCAAAGGATGGCTGTACGCCTTCGAAACCAAGCCATAAGCCAACAGCATGACAACAAAAGGAAAGTTATATGCCCCTAGTAGAAGTGCAAGGCCATCAAAAATCAAGGCTAAATAATAAAGCTCGCGACTTACTTTTGGGGGCTTTTTTAACCCTCCAATGCTTCCTTCATCTTTATCAAAATAGCTGTTATATCCATTACTAGCAGGATACAAAAACAAATGCAGTATGATGAAAACAATAAGGGCATAAATTATATTAACTTCATTGATTGAAGCCAGTGAAAATAGATAAACTGGCAACAAGAAAAACGAGAATGGGATGCGAAGGTGAAGCCAGCTAGATCGTTTGAACATCAAAGAATATTTAGTACCAAGATATTAATTTTTAAGTATTATTGACGGTAGATGAAGAGTAAGATTACATCCATTGGGACAGCCGTTCCAGCATATAAAATTACACAACAGCAGGCTTTAGATTTTATGGTCAAAATCAATGACTTTAATTTGGAGCAAAGGCATGGACTCGAAGTTTTATATAGAGCAAGTGGAATACAATCGCGACATACAGTTTTAGAAGATTATACTAAACTTGAAGGTTTCGATTTTTACCCTAACAATAATTCCCGGTCGCTTCCTTCTACTAAAGATAGAATGCGAACTTACTATTCTGAAGCTATTAAATTGAGTGTTGTGGCCACATCAGATTGTATTGGCCAATCTAATATTGAACTTTCAGAGATCACTCACCTAGTCACTGTTTCATGTACTGGAATGCATGCCCCAGGACTTGATTTAGAATTAATTGAGCACCTAGGACTTAAAAACACCATTCAAAGAACAGCAATTAATTTTATGGGTTGTTATGCTGCATTTAATGCAATGAAAGTAGCCGATGCATTTTGCAAATCAGGCGAAGCAAAAGTCCTTATCGTTTGTACAGAGATCTGTAGCCTGCATTTTCAAAAAGGAGATAACGAAGACGATCTGTTGGCAAATGCACTTTTTGGAGATGGTAGTGCTGCCGTACTGGTTGAATCAACTTCAACTGCTACCAAATCATTGGAGATTTCGGAATACCAATGTGACGTGCTTCCCTCAGGAAAACAAGAAATGGCCTGGAGTATTGGGGACTTTGGCTTTGAAATGAAGTTGTCTAGTTATGTGCCATATATCATCCAAAATGGTATCAATCATCTCTTAAAAAGAATTGATCAATCTTATGATTTCTATGCTATCCATCCTGGTGGAAAGAAGATTCTTAAGGTTATTGAAGAAGCTTTAGATATATCAAAAGATCAAAATACTTTTTCTCATGAAATATTAAAGACCTGTGGGAATATGTCCTCACCGACCATCTTGTTCGTCATTAAGAAGGTTTTTGATGCACTCTCAGAGAGTGATGACCACAAGTCTATCTTGGCCATGGCTTTTGGCCCTGGGCTTACATTAGAAAGTATGACTCTAAATGTTAAGTATGCCTGACCTCTCAAAGCGATCTGATGAAGTCGAATTGATGGATGATCTGGAGTGCTCCGGGGAAATTATTGACCAAACATTAAGAGAGTTGGAAGTCATTAACAAATGGCTGGGTGGTAACAAGGTCACACTAAATGGTCTGGGCAAATTGTTAGTAGATCAGACAGATGAAATTAGCATAGCGGACTTAGGTTGTGGCGGTGGCGATATGTTAAAACTCATCGCTCAATGGGGTAAAAAGAAAGGACTCAAGTTAAAACTAATTGGAGTTGACGCTAATCCACATATTATTGAATTTGCCAAAAGAAATTGCTTAAAATTTCCAAATATCGAATTTGAAATAGTTGATATTTTTTCGGAACAATTTAAGGCTCAATCCTATGATATTATCACTTCTACACTTTTTACCCACCACTTCAATAACCAAGAATTAGTATCTTTCTATTCCACCTGGCTCAAGCAAGCAAGAATAGGAATAGTCATCAATGATCTCCATAGACATTGGCTTGCTTATTATTCGATTAAATTACTGACAGCTCTCTTTTCAAAATCAGAAATGGTTAAAAATGACGCGGCCGTATCAGTAATGCGCTCTTTCAAAAAATTGGATTTAAAAAATATACTAAGAGAAGCAGGCATCTTAAACTACTCATTAAAATGGATGTGGGCGTTCCGTTGGCAGTTGGTTATTAACAAGAAATAGCCTTGATCTTACCGATGGTAAAGATCATCTTTCAATAGCCAATGATTCTTTCTAATTTGAAGTATTATCTGATTACAATTATCGACTATGAAAAAGACAATATTCCTAATCTCAATAATAGCTATCTCACTGAATGTCAGTGGCCAAAGAAAAAAACAGGCTACCGCTCCAAAGAAAGAAGAAATTGGTCTCTCCGGATTAAAATTCAGATCCATAGGGCCCGCTATTACCTCTGGAAGAGTTTCGGATTTTGCCGTTAATCCTGACAACCCAAAAGAGTATTATGTAGCCACATCTGCTGGTGGAGTATGGAAAACTACC
Organism: uncultured Fulvivirga sp.; assembly: GCA_947500555.1. Classification (GTDB taxonomy): domain Bacteria; phylum Bacteroidota; class Bacteroidia; order Cytophagales; family Cyclobacteriaceae; genus Fulvivirga. The sequence goes on from CANMSE010000001.1 coordinate 534,058, forward strand.
AATGCCGGTACAACTTATACACCAATATTTGATTCTCAAGGGAGTTACTCTATTGGTTGTGTGACCATGGATCCAAATAACTCGAATATCATTTGGGTTGGTACGGGAGAGAATAACAATCAACGGAGTGTTTCTTACGGTGATGGAGTTTATAAATCAGTCGATGGAGGAGCTTCCTGGGAACATGTAGGACTAAAATCAAGTGAGCATATCGGGAATATCATTGTGCATCCGAATAATTCTGATGTGGTATATGTATCAGCTATAGGTCCTTTATGGAGTAGTGGAGGTGAGCGTGGGCTATATAAAACCAATAATGGTGGTAAATCATGGAGTGCTGTTCTGACTGTTGACGAACATACCGGAGTCAATGAGGTAGTTATGGACCCAAGAAATCCGGAAATATTATACGCAAGTACTTTCCAACGAAGAAGACACGTATTCACCTACTTAGGAGGCGGTCCTCAATCTTCGATACATAAGAGTACAGATGGTGGTGCCACCTGGACTAAAGTCAGTAACGGCCTACCGTCCGTTGACATAGGCAGAATAGGTTTAGCTATAGCTCCATCAAATCCAGAGACTATTTATGCCATTGTTGAAGCTGCACAAGGTAAAGGCGGGTTTTTCAAATCTACCAATGGTGGAGCCTCATGGGCAAAACAAGGTGACTATAATTCTTCAGGGAATTACTACCAAGAAATCGTTGTAGATCCACTTGATGAAAATGTCATTTATGGCATGGATACGTGGATGCAGGTTTCCAGGGATGGAGGCAAAACGTTTAGCAATTTGGGAGAAGATACAAAGCATGTGGATAATCATTGTCTTTGGATAGACCCTAGCGATACACAACATTTAGTAGCAGGCTGTGACGGAGGTATTTATGAAACATTTGATGGAGCAGCTACCTGGCAATTCAAGGCTAATCTTCCAATCACTCAATTTTACAAAGTAGCAGTCGATAACGCTGAACCATTCTACTTCATTTACGGAGGCACGCAAGATAATTTCAGCATGGGAGGCCCTTCGAGAACAATTAGCGGCAATGGAATAGCCAACTCTGAATGGTTCATGACACATGGCGGTGATGGATTTGAATCAGCTATCGATCCTGATAATCCGAACATTGTTTACGCTCAATCACAATACGGCTATTTAGTTCGTTATGATAAACAGAGCGGAGAAGAACTTGGCATTCAGCCACAACCAAGAAAAGGCGAAGATGCTTACCGATGGAATTGGGATGCTCCTCTTGAAGTCAGTACTCATAAACCTGGCAGGTTATATTTTGCTGCCAACAAACTATTTAAAAGTGACGACCGAGGAAATAGCTGGGACGTTATAAGTGATGACCTTACGGCCCAAATTAATAGAAATGAACTGAAAGTGATGGGTAAAATATGGAGTACAGATGCTGTAATGAAAAATCAGTCTACCTCTCCTTATGGAACTATTGTGGCGTTCTCAGAATCTCCGAAAAATGAAAATCTTCTTTATGTTGGTACTGATGATGGTCTTATACAAGTCACTGAAAATGGTGGATCTAATTGGTTTAAAGTAACAAACGTCTCTGGTGTCCCTGCAAGAACCTATGTCAATGAAGTGTTAGCTTCCAAGCATAGTGAAAATGTGGTTTACGCAGCATTCAACAATCATAAAAATGGAGATTTTAAGCCATATATCTACAAGAGTAATAATAAGGGAAAAACTTGGACGTCTATATCAAATGACCTTCCTTCGAGAGGATCAGTCTATGCCATAGAAGAAGATCACATAGATGCCAACCTATTGTTTGTGGGGACAGAATTTGGCGTTTTCTATTCCGACAATGGTGGAAGTTCATGGACACAATTGAAATCTGGCGTTCCGACCATCGCTGTTCGAGATATCGCTATTCAGGAAAGAGAGAATGATTTGGTTCTTGGGACATTTGGAAGAGGCTTTTATATTCTGGATGACTATTCGGCATTGAGGAATATTAAAACATTAGAAAGTGAGTCTGCCAAACTCTTACCTGTACGAGATGCCTTTGCTTTTGAATACAAGTATCCGTTAGGCCTTCCTGGCAAGTCATTCCAGGGAGATGACTACTACCTTGGCGAAAATCTTGGATCTGAAGCTATTTTCACTTACTACCTTAAAGATGAAATCAAGTCAAAAAGAGATCAACGTCTGGATAGAGAAAAAGAATCGGCTGACGATCGCTATCCTACCTATAACGAGTTAAAGGCAGAGCAGGAAGAAGAAGACCCTTATTTGTTATTCACTATTAAAAACGCTCAGGGAGAGGTAGTGCGAAAATTAACCACCAAACCTTCTACAGGCGTAAATAGAATTAACTGGGACCTGCGTGTAGCTTCCACTAATCCGATAAATTTAGTACCTCCTGCATTTTACAATCCATGGGGTGGGAATGACAGGGGAACATTAGTGCCTCCGGGAAGCTACTCTGTTGCTCTATCACAATATGTTGATGGTACCTTCACCAACTTAGGTGAGCCTGTATCTTTCAATGTTAAATCGCTGAACAATACCGTCATGCCAGCCGAGGATAGAGAAGCTCTTGCCGACTTCCAGGATGAGGTCAATGAGCTTTCTCGTGTAGTAAGTGGCGCTCAAAATAGCATACGTGAATTAAGAAATGAATTAAGGCATATTAAAGAAGCGATTAATAGAAGTTCCGGTAGCCAAATGGAACTGACAAAAGCATACTCAGATTTTAATAAAAAACTGAACGAAATTAACGTTGGTATTAATGGTGATCGTGTGGCCGGCCAGCTAGATATAGACAGACCAATGTCAGTGGCTGGTAGATTGGGCAACATTCAGTATGAAATGTTCTATTCTACCTCCACACCTACAAAAACACATAAAGAGAGTCTGGCGATAGCAAAAGAAGAGTTTCAACCACACCTGACTTCTTTAAGGCAGCTTATTAAAGAAGACCTTGTGAGATTACAAGCTCGGCTTGAAGATGCTGGAGCACCTTATACTCCTAATAGAGTGATGGTGCCTTAAGTATGGGAGTAATATCAATAGCTCATTCATATGAAAATTTCAATATTCAGTTATATTTGTGGATTGAATTAATCCACAAATATAACTCATGATGAAAAGCCTCTTAATTGCACTACTAACATTTTGCATCTCGTTTTCCTACGCTCAAAAACCTCCTTTTAAGGTTGGAAAGGTCAGTGAGGAGGAAATTAAGATGAGTGAATGCTCTTTTTACCCTGAAGCCAAGTCTATGATTTTGGCTGAATATGGAGACCTCAAATTTATATACAGCAATGAAGATGGTTTCAAATATGAAATGTCGGTCGCAGTAAGGAAGAAAATTTTTGATATAACCGATGCAGATCAGGGAAATATAAAGTTACGCGTCTATCATCCCATTAGAGGTTCTTCAAGAGAGGACATATCTTCTCTAAAAGCATATTCCTATAATCTAGTTGGCAATAAAATACAAAAAGAAAAATTGAGTGGTAATGAATACTTCGAAACTCGTTTGAATGACTATTGGGTAGAATTCAGTTTTGCTATTCCCAATATTCAGTCGGGTTCTGTCATTGAATATTCTTATACCAAAACTTCAGAATTTTTAAATAGCTTATCAACCTGGGTTTTTCAATCTAATGTCCCAACCGCACATAGTGAATTCAGATTTACCATTCCAGAATTTTATAATTATCAAATATCTCAAGTTGGCAATGTATCGTTTGGGGAAAAAGAAACAAAAAACGTAAATGAGAGCTTCACTTATAATTGGCGCTCGGACCCACAAAGGGGAGGAAAAGTTGAAACAGGTACGAGTACAATAGAATCCAATAGCCGCTGGCAAAGATTAGTAATGAAAAACATAGTTCCTGTAGAAAATGAACCCTACATGAATAATAAATCTGATGTGCCTGGCCGTTTAGAGTTTCAACTGGTCTCAACAAAGTTTCCGAATAAACCTGTGAAATATGTTGCTGGTAATTATATTAAATTTAATGAAGAATTACTTTCGCACAGCGCTTTTGGGGATCGACTGGACAAAGGAAGCTTTGCAAAAGATTTAATTGAAGAGCTGCCATCAAAATCAGATTTAGAAAAAGCTACTGGGATCTACACTCATATAGCTAATCATTTTGATTGGAATGAATTCAATAATTTTTTAAGTGCAGAAGCCGGAAAACAAGCCTATAATAATAAAAATGGAAATATTGCTGACATCAACTTGTCCCTGATAGCTGCGTTAAGAGAAGCAAATATAAAGGTCAATCCAATAATTTTAAGTACGAGAGGACACGGAATAGTTCACCCAGTTTATCCTTCTTATCAAGATTTTAATTATGTTATAGGAGCTTTAGAAATAGATGGAAAACTTTTATTTGCTGACGCAAGCTCACGTCTCCCTATTGGTCAATTGCCTCTAAAATGTAGAAATGGAAAAGGTTGGTTAGTCGATGAGGCAGGTGGTAAGTGGATTGATTTGAAGCAAGGAGCTGTGTATTCCGAATTAAGTATGCTGAATACTGAATTTGACGGAACTGAGTTAGTTACCCATGTAAGTCAAAAAGAGTCTGGCTATGCAGCGTTTAATGTTAATAGAGATCTTCTTAGAATATCAAAAGATGAATTTGCGAAAAAAATAGCCACCAAATTCGATGAGGTAGAGCTGGAAAATTTTAGTGTTGATGATCCCGTTTCTATTTCTCAGCCAGCTTCATTAAAATATGACATTGTAAGATCGATAGATGATGCGCATGTAATATACTTGCAACCAATAATGCTTGGTTCAATTACTAGTAATCCATTTAAAAGAGCGGAAAGGTTTTCCCCAATAGATTTTCCATATTCACAATCATATAAGGTGATTTCTCAAATTACCATCCCTGATGGCTATAAAGCTGAGCTTCCTGAGCCTGCTCTTGTGAAATTACCTGATGGCCAAGGGACCTTTACTTTTAATCTAAGTCAAGCAGGAAATACTATTAATGTTATTAGCGATGTAAAAATTAATAAGACAGATTTTAGCATTAATGATTATCCCTTACTGAAACAGTTCTATCAAATTGTGGCAGAAAAAAATCAGGAGATGATTGTATTAAAAAAGTGAAGTCTTTAAGCATATATCTTTTTGCTATAATTTTTTATAGTAATGCTTTTAGCCAGTCTCTTGAAGCTCTTATTAAAAGTAAAAATTCCGACTTAATTGTATTAAGAGACGAGACTGTATTCGAGATACTAAGTGAGAATGAGTTAATTATATCGCGAAAATATAATGCTATAATAAAAAATAGGTACGCCTCCGACTACAAAAATATTTACCTTTTCTATGATCAATTTAGAGAAATTACATTCGCAGAAGTCACAATTTCAGACTTGAGTGGAACAGTTCTGGAGAAGTTTAAAATTAAAGATTTTAATGATGTTTCTGCTGGAGGTGGATCTTTAGCAGATGATAGTAGAGCAAAGATTTTAAAACCCACATTATCTAAATACCCATTTAAAATCTCAGTTTCTTATGAACTAAAAAAGAGTGGTTCGCTTCATTATCCGATTTGGAACCCCCAGAGGGATGAAAAAATATACATCAAATCTTCAAATTTTGTAGTTCTAGATAATTCAAATAACTCCTTTAGATACAACTCTTTCAATTTGGCCGATCCAGAAATTGAAGATTTAGGTAATACAACATCCTATAAATGGGAAGTCGAAAATATCTCACCTTTTAAATATGAAGACTACAATTATAACATAGAAGACTATGCACCAATAGTATATACAGCACCTACAACATTTCAAATGGATGGACTTAAAGGGGATATGACCAATTGGAATTCTTTTGGAAAGTGGATGCAACAATTGAATGAAGGCAAAAATGATTTAGAAATACAGCAGCTGAATTCCCTAACCAATCTTGTATCAAAAATCGATTCTGACTTTGAAAAAACTAAAATAGTTTATGATTACCTTCAAAGTAGTACGCATTATGTAAGCATTCAATTGGGAATTGGTGGATGGCAACCATTTAACTCAGCATTTGTACACGAAAAAAAATATGGAGACTGTAAAGCTCTATCATTTTACGCTCATTCACTTTTAGAGCATTATGGAATAGAAAGCTATTACACCCTAATTCGAGCTGGGAATTATTCCGCTGAGGTAGATGCCTCCTTTCCCAATGCACATTTCAACCATGCAATTCTTTCGGTACCTATAAATCAGGATACTATCTTCCTTGAGTGTACTTCTCAGACTAAACCTTTTGGTTATATGGGTAAATTCACTAGTGACAGAAATGCCTTGATGATTACCGAGAATGGAGGCAAAATCATACACACCAAAAAATATACTCCCGAAGAAAATGTACAATATTCAAAGATTGGCGTAATGCTACAACCTAATGGCGCTGCAAAAGTATCACTCGATAGGAACTTTAACGGACTTGAAATTGATAATTACAGATTTCGTGAATTGTACGCAAAGGGAGAAAGTGAAGTAAACAAGTGGTTAACTGACAGTTACACTCTTGGAGATATGTCAATAATAGATTTCGAGCTGAAGCAACTAACAAACGAAGTAGTGCCTCAGGCGGGATTTAAAGCAAACATAGTTACCAACAAAGAAGCTAAAAGAATAGGCAGCAGATGGTTCATTTCTCCAGGGAAGTATTTTGAAAGTTATCTTGATAGACTGCCTGATTCTAAACGCACAAAACCGATTAGAATTAGGTATGGGTACAGCCAAGTGGACACGCTTAAATATACCTTCCCAGAGAATTTATTCCCTGAAAGTAGACCGAAAGCAGTTAGCATAATTAGTGACTATGGGAAATATATTCGCACTCTGAAAGAAGGCAATGGGGAGATGACAATTATCCGCGAATTCGTTTTCAATGATGGCGTATATCCGGCTGAGGAATATGATCATTTTAAAAAATTTATCAATGCCGTTATTAAGGAAGACAATCGAAAAATAGTACTATTGGATAAAACTTAGACTACCCACTTTACCTTTTCCTCAGTTCCACTCCTTCTACCCTTTGGCCACTTTTCAGATTTTGGCAGCCCAATGAAGAGGAAACCAAGGAGCTTGTCATCTGCACCTAGTCCAAAGAAAGGCTTAGCCTCTTCATAGAATGTGACTCCCCCAGTACTCCAATAACAACCTATACCATAAGAAGAGGCTGTGATCCACATATTTTGGACAGCTGCTGCTACAGAGCATACTTCTTCTACCTCAGGAACCACTTCATGGCGTTTCATGCCGATGGCAATGACATGAGAACACTCAAGTGGCTTACTGGCGAGTTTATCGAATAAGACTTGATCAAATTCACCAAATGTTTCAGACCTGCTTTTGTATAGCTCAGACTGAAAGTCTGCCAATTTCTTTAACCCATTCTCCTTAAAAACAACGAATCGCCAGGGCTCAGTTAGTTTATGAGTAGGTGCCCAATTCGCATTTTCAAGCATTTGATGAATAATCTGATCATCCACTTTTCCACCTGAAAACATACTTGTATAAATTGACCTTCTATTTTGAATCGCCTCATTTACAACTGCCTGTGTATTCATATTAATGCTTTAACTTTAATCTTCTTAAAGATAATACAATGCGAAATATAGCGGCCCTACTTTTTCTATTCTTGAGCTTTGGACTATTGGCACAAAATCCAGCTACGGTTTTCGAATCGTCAGGTGGTAGAGCTACGGCTAATTATGAGGGAGTAATAAACTACTATCAAAAACTAGCTGATCTATACCCAGAAATTCAGATCAAGGAAATGGGATCAACAGACAGCGGTTACCCCTTGCATTTGGTCACGCTTGATGCTTCTGGAGAGTTTGACTACAAAAAAGCTTATGATGAAGGGCGAACAATCATTTTAATAAATAATGGAATACACCCGGGAGAACCTGATGGTATCGAGGCGTGTCAAATGCTACTCCGAGATTATGTTCAGAATGAGGAAAAGAAATCTATTTTAAAAGATATTGTTGTTGGAGTAATCCCAATTTATAATGTGGGCGGAGCACTTAATCGCAATTCGTTTACTCGAGTTAATCAAGATGGTCCTGAAGAGTATGGCTTCCGGGGCAATGCCAGGAATTTTGATCTGAACCGTGACTTTATCAAAGCAGATACTAGAAATACGAAGTCTTTTTATGAGATCTTTCATTATGTAAATCCTGATATTTTCATAGACACCCATGTCAGTAATGGAGCAGACTATCAATATTCCATCACACACCTCATCACGCAGCATAATAAAATGGGTGGAGCTATGGGAGATTTTATCTTAAATGACTTCACCCCTAAGCTTGAGCAAAAGATGAAAGATAAAGGAAGTGAAATCACTCCTTATGTCAATGTCTTTAATACTACTCCCGATGAAGATGGATTCTCCCAGTTTTTGGATAATCCGAGGTATTCGACAGGTTACGCATCTCTGTTCAACACTTTAGGTTTGATGATTGAAACCCATATGCTCAAACCATTCAAAACAAGAGTAGAAAGCACCTACAATCTTCTGGAGGTGATGATGGACATTGCCTACTTAGATGGCAAAAAAATAAGGCAGCTGAAAATAGACCGACAAACCGACCTCATAGCCGGGACTCAGCATCCTGTAGCCTGGAGGTTAACACGAAGTCAGTCAACTGATATATCTTTTAAGGGTTACAAAGGGCAAAAGATCAAAAGTGACTTAACCGGTCAAGAACGACTGGCCTTCGATCAAAATTGGCCATATACGAAGACTATTCCCTATTATAATACCTTCGTATCCACCGAGGAAGTGACGATCCCCAAGGCCTATATCATTCCTCAAGGATGGCACAAAGTCATTGATCTTCTCAAAGCAAATAAAGCGCAGTACAAAAGGCTAACACAGGACAGTAGCTTACAAGTTGAAGTCTATGATATTGAGAAGTATAATCCCTCAAAAACAGTTTATGAGGGCCATTACCCTAACAATAATGTGCAATTGACCGTGATAGAAGAAACTGTTAAAGTAAAGGAGGGCGATTATATCTTCTACACCGATCAACCAGCCGGCAGGTTCCTGGTAGAGACATTAGAGCCAACTGCTACCGATTCCTATTTTAACTGGAATTTCTTCGATACTATTCTGCAACAGAAAGAAGGTTTCTCCCCTTATGTTTTTGAAGATTTAGCCCAACAGTTAATTGATGCAGAACCAGAGTTGAAAAAAGCTTTTAGAAAGAAGAAAAAAGAGGAGCCTGACTTCGCCCTAAACTGGTATGCTCAGCTGGATTACATTTATAAGAACTCACCCTACTATGAGGAGGCATTTATGCGGTATCCTGTTTATAGGTTGGTGGAATGAAGACAATATTCCTTTTTAATATTAGATTTCATACTCTATGAAGAGACTGATCGGTTCAAGTGAGACATCGGATATTATTATGCATGGAAGATATATAAGTGACGAGCATGCTGAACTTGTCGAAGAAGATAAAAAAGTTTATATATCAGACTTAAATTCTCAATTTGGAACATTTGTAAATGGCCAAAGGATCAACTCTAAAACTGAGTTATTAAGTGAGGACAGGGTTAAAATTGGAACGCAATTATTTCATTGGCAAGATTATTTAGAATGCTCTTTTGATACGATTAATAAATATCCTATATACTTTAAAGATCTTATTAACATTAGAGGTCTGGTTGATTGGGATAATTACAAAATAATACTGTTCGTATTCACAGGTTTTTTAATTCTCATTCCGCTTGCCGTCCCAGCATTTCTTATGGGCCTACCATTTGTTTTTCATGAAAAAAATCAAAAAAAAATTGAAGAATTAAATCTTCTACAATATTCTGACGAAGTAACATGGTTTCTATGTATTATTTGTGTTTACATAGTTCTAAATATGTCCCAAAAATTTATTCGTTTTAAGCTGGAAGCTTCTAAAAAGTTGTAACTGATGAAACAGAAACAGTTTATACTATGGTGTTTATTTGGTTTTGTATGAATTACCGCTATAAATACCATACTCCACTATGTTATTCTTGCTCTTTTTTACTTATTGACATCACTGCAATTACCATATAATGCTCTATATGCAGTTTTACCAGTCATGTCAATTATAACTTACGGATTAACAACTCTATTAATACTAAAGCGTCTTAACCTATCATCTGAAATCGATGATATTCTTACTATTCCATTTCCAAAAAAAGTTTTCTATGCTGCCGCATTGATATCCATTTTGCTGCCACCTCTATTCAACAAATTGAGTGGACTCATAGCAGCAAGTCATACTTATAATGACAGCCTCTCAGATTCTCAGTGGTTGGAGCTTTATGGATTTACAATTATGACAATAGGAGTTCTTAAATGGATGATTTTAGTTGGTTTAGTTCTATATTTTAAAAGGCTAAAATGAATTCTAATTTTCGAATACAATTAAATATTAACCCTAATAAAAAGCATCTTCAAAATGCTCAATGGTAAACCTATCTTTATTTTTCACCAATGAAATAACATCAAAACGAATATTCTTCTTCCAATTGGTTGATTGAATATAGTGTTCCGCGCCTTCCATGACTTTAGCAGCTTTCTTCTCATCAATGGCTATTTCGGGCTGACCGAAATTTACGCTGGTCTTTGTTTTTACCTCCACAAATACTAGCAGGTCCCCCTTGCTAACAATTAAATCAATCTCAGATCGCTTGTATCGGTAGTTTCTCTCAAGCACAGCATAACCTTTGTTCTCCAGGTACGTTGAAGCTTGTAATTCTCCCTCCCTTCCTAAGTCAGCTTTGTTGTTCATTGGATTTAAGATAAAAGAATTTAAACTTCTACAATTGGGTTTAGAGATTCCTGCCTTCGCCCGCCTTAATGTCGGACAAGCAGGAATGACGGAATATGCAAAAAGTAAATATTTTGTTGAAGAAGTATACTCTAACCTAGAACGTCATTCCTTGGAACGTAGTGAGCAAGGAATCTAATATTTCAAACAGATGTTTATATTTTTATGCAATGGCAAAAGGAATAAATTTGTAGTGATCTCACAAATCAACAGATGAGATGACGGTTAAGAAATAGTATTTAGTGAACCACAAAATCAACAAAAAAGTAAAATTCATTAATCTTGGGTCAATCGACTATCAGGAAGCATGGAACTACCAAACTAAGCTCTTCGATGATGTAGTAGCCACAAAGATTGAAAATAGAAAGCGGCAAGAGCATGATGAAGAGGAAACGGAAAACTATTTGATTTTTTGTGTCCATCCGCATGTCTATACGCTAGGCAAGAGCGGCTCAGAAGATAATTTGCTTCTTGATGAAAAAGGGCTGAAAGAGAAGCAAGCCTCGTATTATAAAATCAATAGGGGCGGAGATATCACCTATCATGGTCCGGGTCAACTGGTGGGCTATCCCATTTTGGACTTAGATAACTTCTTTACAGATATCCATAAATATTTGAGGTTACTGGAAGAGGCTGTCATTCTTACTTTGGAGGAATATGGCATTAAAGCCGGAAGAATAGAAGGGCTTACTGGTGTTTGGCTAGATCATGAGGAACAGGTTAATCCTCGTAAAATTTGTGCGTTAGGCGTAAAATCAAGTCGTTGGGTGACGATGCATGGCTTCGCCTTTAACATCAACCCTGACTTAGATTACTTTAAACACATCATCCCCTGCGGGATAGATGACAAGGCGGTAACGTCATTGCAGCATGAGTTAAATAGACCGGTAGAAATGAAAGAAGTGGCAATAAAATTGACACATCATTTGTCAACTTTATTTGAGATGGAATTATTTGAATAACGCATAAAGTGAAATAAGTTTATCATGGCATTGCCATGATTACGGGATGCCGGAATATATCCGGCAAGACTCCAAATAAGAATTAGCTATAGTCAATGAAAAAAGATATTTTAAAACCAGAAGTTAAAAACGTAACCGTAGCTATCATTAAAAAGACTAATGAACTAAATGTGAACGAATGGTCTGTATATCTCATTAATCAAAATGACTATGATCTGGAAAATACACTAGTTTCTTCTACCGGTTATGGGCAGACCAATGATGAAATACAAAAAACCTCCACTTTGCGGCACTTCTTGCAAACTGTATCAGCCAATAGTGTGGCGTTGATAGAGCCCATCCAGGAAGAGGTTTTTCATTTAAATAATGAATATTGGGTTAGTTACTATGCAGAAAGCAAAGTATTTGATAAGAAATTCATTTTCTTACCGGAATCTATAAAAGAGGAGAATTTAACTTACATTAAGGAATTAGATACGAAAGGAATATTGCATTCGTGAATAAGGCATTAAAAGATATTTTATTTCTCGACATTGAGACAGTCAGTCAAAGTTATGATTACAATGCTTTAGATGAGCGCATCAAAAAGCAGTGGGCAAGAAAGGCCGCTTTTTTAAAGAAAGAAGAAAATCAAACTGATGAGAGCTTGTTTCTTGAACGTAGTGGCATTTATGCGGAATTTGGCAAAATCATAGTCATTGGTCTCGGCTTTTTCCATCAGGAAGGAGACCAATTACAGTTTAGAACCAAGGCTTTGAAAAATGATAATGAACTTGAACTACTAGAAGAATTCAGGGCGATTATCACAAAAATGACTCCTGATCTTAGGCTGTGTGGTCACAATGGCCGTGAATTTGACTTTCCTTATTTGAGTAGAAGAATGTTGATTAATGGCATCTCACTTCCTGATGCACTGAACTTGTCCGGTAAAAAACCATGGGAAATCAATCATCTGGATACCATGGATATGTGGAAGTTCGGAGATTGGAAGCATTACACTTCACTCGATTTGCTAGCAGCCATTTTTGACATTGACTCCAGCAAGTCAGATATGGATGGAAGTATGGTTAACCAGGTCTACCATAAAGATAAAGACCTCAAAAAAATCGCTGAATACTGCCTACGAGATGTAGTGGTAACGGCAAAACTCTATGCAAAATTAAAGAGCATAGTGCTAGATGATCTTGAGATCATCATCAATTAATAAATTTAACATTTACATTTAATAATAATGCGGTTAAAGAGAGCCCTTAAATAAGTTGCATCTTTGTACCGATTACAAACAATATATGAGCAAAAAAAGAAAGAAAACGGGAGGCAAAAAGTCCGAAAATATAAAGGACAAGCTATCCCAAAAAATAACCCACCTGCTCAATTCAAATTCTGATAAGGCGTATAGTACGAATCAAATAATAAAGAAACTTGGATTTAGAAGGACTGATTATAACAGAGAAATTCCTTATATCATTACCCAGTTAGAAAAGCAGGGCAAAATACAAGCACTGTCGAACGGCAGCTACAAAAGTTTAAGAGAACCCGAGTTTACTATTGGTAAAGTAGATCATGTCAATCCACGATTTGGTTATGTCATTCCTGTAGATGGATCTGACGACATTTATGTTTCTACCAAGGACATGAAGAATGCTATGGACGGTGATACCGTAAGAGTAGCAATTAAGGACAAAAAGCATGGAAAAAAACAGGAAGGCTTTGTTCTTGAAATTCTTGAAAGAGGTAAGAGCGAATTAGTGGGACGGATAGAATTTTCACCTCGCTTTGCTTTTGTCATTCCTGATAATCGCAAGTTACATCAGGACATTTTTGTGAGCCTGACAGAAACAATGAAAGCGGCTCACAATGACAAAGTCATCGTGAAAATAAAACAATGGCCTTCTCATGACAAAAGCCCCGAAGGTGAAGTAATCAGAGTGCTGGGTAAGGCAGGTGAAAATAATGCTGAGATCCATTCTATCATGGCCGAGTTTGATCTGCCTTTTGAATTTCCAAAACATATAGAAGAAGAAGCTGAATCTATCAGTGAAAAGCTTCCTCAAAAGGAAATTGAGAAGAGAAGAGATTTCAGAGATATTACCACTTTTACTATTGACCCTGAGGATGCGAAGGATTTTGATGATGCTTTGTCTTACAGGATCCTCAATAATGGGAATACCGAAGTCGGTGTACACATCGCTGATGTCACTTACTATGTTCAGCCTAACACCGCATTGGAAAAAGAAGCCTATGATCGGGCTACTTCGGTTTACCTGGTAGACAGAACCATTCCTATGCTTCCTGAAAAGCTTTCCAATGGACTATGTTCGTTGAGACCAAATGAAGATAAGTTCACCTTTGCCGCTGTTTTTGAGTTAGACCAAGAAGCTAAGATCGTAAGTGAATGGTTTGGAAGAACTGTTATTCATTCTGACAGACGTTTTGCATATGAAGAAGCTCAGCAAGGAATAGAAACAGGTGAAGGCGATTATGGAAAAGAACTCCAGGCGTTAAATTCTCTGGCTAAAAAATTGAAAGAGAAGAAGTTTGCAGCTGGAGCAGTCAATTTTGAAACCACTGAAGTCAAATTTAAGCTTGACGAAAATGGAAAGCCCTTGGGTGTAATTCCTAAAGAGCGTCAAGATGCTCACAAGCTGATAGAAGAATTTATGCTTTTGGCTAACAGGCAGGTAGCTCGTTTTATCTATAATAAAAAGAAAGGTGAGGACAAATTGACTTTTGTTTATCGTACCCATGACTATCCTGATCCTGAAAAAATAGAGACTTTTGCCACATTCGCCAAGCGTTTTGGTCATGAGCTCAAAACAGAAGGTACAGCGGTATCAAAGTCATTAAACAAATTAATGACCAACATTGAAGATAAGCCAGAGGAAAATGTGCTTCAAAAACTTGCCATTCGCTCTATGGCTAAGGCAAAATATACTACAGAAGCCATGGGTCATTTTGGATTAGCCTTTGACCATTACTCTCACTTTACCTCCCCTATACGTAGGTATCCAGATGTAATGGTTCACCGCCTTCTTCAGCATTACCTGGATGGCGGAAAATCAGCAAAAAAAGAGGACTACGAAGAAAAATGTGTTCATTCTTCAGAAAGGGAGAAAAGAGCAGCAGAAGCCGAGCGTGCTTCCATCAAATACAAACAGGTGGAATACATGCAGCTAGTTGAAGATAAGATTTTCGATGGTATCATTTCCGGAGTTACAGAATGGGGATTATTTGTAGAAATAGTTTCTACCAAGTGCGAAGGAATGGTGCGCATAACAGATCTTAAGGATGACTACTATGAGTTTGATGAAAAAAATTATCGTGTTATCGGCAAAAAAAATAAGAAGATGTTTGCGCTAGGCGATGAAGTGGTGGTGGCAGTAATAAATACTGACATAGATCGAAGAACAATTGACCTGGAATTTGTTGATGAAAAAGACAAATTCTTTTACGAATAAGCAGAAGTAGGCAAATGCAAAAAACGGTAGCACAGTTTCATGCTCTTTTAGAGGATAAAATCAAAGCTCAAAACTATGGGGAGTCCCCTCCAGAGCTTTATGAACCTTTGAGTTACATCATGTCACTGGGAGGGAAAAGGTTAAGGCCTATTCTGGCTTTACTTGGGTACAATCTTTTTAAAGATGATCCCGAAAGTATTCTGGATCAGGCACTTGCCATAGAAGTATTTCACAACTTCACGTTGATGCATGATGACATTATGGATGAGGCTCCTCTGAGAAGAGGACGGCCAACCGTCCATGAGCAATGGAATACAAATACCGCGATATTATCGGGTGATGTCATGTTGGTGAAGGCTTATGATCTCTTATTAGATACCTCAAAGAAGAACCTTAAACCTTTGATCCGAATATTCAATATTTGTGCGGCTGAGGTGTGCGAAGGACAACAATTCGATATGTTGTTTGAAACAAAGGCTAACGTATCTGAGGAAGAATACCTTAATATGATCCGTCTCAAAACGGCTGTTCTTCTGGGGGCTTCTTTAGAAATAGGAGCCTTATTGGCAGAGGCTGCTGATATTGACAGACAACACCTGAAAGAATTTGGTATCAATATAGGTATTGGATTTCAGCTCAAAGACGACTTGCTAGACGTTTATGCAGATAAAGCCAAATTCGGAAAGCAGGTAGGAGGAGATATTATCTCCAATAAGAAAACTTTCTTACTGATCAATGCTTTAGAAAAAGCGCAAGGAGAAGAACAAGTAGAATTACAAAAATGGCTTGATAAAACCGAGTTTGATAGTGACGAAAAAGTAAAAAGCGTTACCGGAATTTATGATGACCTTGGTATTAAACAGCTGACTGAAGTCAAAATGAATCACTATTTCGATAAGGGCTTTGAGGCTTTAGAAAAGGTGAACTGCTCGGAATCGGAAAAAGTATACTTGAAAGAATTTGCCGAAGCTTTAATAGATCGGCAGAAGTAATTGCAATAGCTAAAAAAACCAATCCCATCTCAGCAAAGCCAAGATGGGAAAGGTCCCTCTGCAAAACCTAAAATAAACTATTTAAAAGCTATTTCGAGGTTTGTTATCTCTAATGGATTGTATGGACTTAAATCATTAATTCTAAGAGCTAGCCCATCCCACTCACTGCTTGGTGCAGTTTCTGCCTGTACAAACCCATCACTATTGAAGAATCCAGGAGCGTTTGTATTTACGAGATAGGCATCCAAAATATCTTGTGGTATTGCCCCTCCAAACTCAGCCTGAATTTCATTTTCAAAGACATTTTTGATAGAATAATCTTCAAGCAAAACAGATCGTGAATCTTCGTTCAACGTGGCAGGAGGTAAACCAACTTCCGCTACACCAATGTTTAGTAAATCATTACCTGAAGCAACGAATGCCCAACCAATTCCTTGCTCATTGTCTTCTGATATCAAGACCGCATCAGGGTGACTAGAGTTGCCAAATATGTCAACAATATCCCCGGTTTTACCAACAAACATTCTCATTGATCTCATAGAAAACTGATCACCTTCTTCTGGAGGCAGATTAGAAATTCTAACTTCCATGTGTGCATCATAGCCAGCAACAGGGCTATTTTCATAATAGTCTATTCTATACATAGCATCTCCTGCATCAACATCACCGTTACGGTCAATGTTAAAGGGGTTCAAAATTGCAATCCCTTCTACCGGATCATTGTTCCAGAATATTTGCATAGCCGTTCCACCATTTTCCCCTACATCATCCACATTTAAGAAGTACTCCCACACTTTTCCTTCGAACTCTACATTTTCCTGTACAGTTAATGTCTTCTCGCTTCCATCATCATCACTCACGTAAGTAACCAGTCTCAAGTTCTGAAGGTCGAATTGTCTTATTCCACTCATAAGTTCTTGAATGAGCTCCGCGCTACCTTCACCAATCAGAATGAAAAAGCTAAGCCCTTCATATATCGCATTCCCCGAAAGGTCTTCCTCTGTTCTTCCTCCTTGTCGCCCATTTACAACAAAATTGTTATTGCTAATGGAAGAAGGGATGTCTACACCAAAAGATTCTGGAAGAATCTGAGTTTGAGTAACCGTTTCCGGATTTTCATCACAAGATGTAAAGCCAATGGCCATCAGTAAAGTCAAAACAGCCAGTGCCAACAGACGTACATTTGATTTTAAAGTTTTCATAATTTTAAATTTTAGTTCGTTAGTTTCAGTTTTAAATTGATAGGAGTGTTCTAGAATTTTCCCCTTTCATTACTATAACACAAGAGTCAAGTAGCACCCTTAGTTGAAATATAATTTTTTTTTATTTTTTTTATAACTGCCTAATTAGCAACGATTAATGTGTCGGAATCTACGGTTGTAACCGCAAAGAAACCAAGTGCTCCCTCAGTCATATTAGTTGGAATATTATCTCGATTGATGTCGAAAAATCCTCCCCGCCATTCGGTCTCGGATAATAAAGCTCTTAGATAGTCTCTATATTGGTCGCTTACACTAAATCGTTTTCTAATCACTCTGCTACCCCCCGGGAAAAATAAGTCCTCTCGCTCTGGCGCATATATCTCTTGAACATCAATATTTTTTAAATCATAATAGACCATTCTACCTTCACAAACAGATGCTTGAGAACAAGAAGGAGTCTGTGACCAGTCAATATCATAAGTAATATAATTAGCGTTATTACCAGACTCGGAGTAGGGAATAGTATATAATATCTGATCATCAACAATCTTCTCCTCTACCAGTAGGGGATCAAGTAACTCACCACCCGGAGAAGCATCAAATGCCCGATATTCCTTACCTTCATATTGAACTACAAGTAAATAAAACTTCCCAAATACAGCCCTTAAAGAATCCGTATAGTATTCTCCAGACCCTTGAGGAAACTCAGTAAGAATGGTCAATTCTTCATCACTATCTACAATAGCAACTGTAGCTCCGGAAACCGGGTTTTCATTCTCATTTTGTGTAGCATAAGGTTGAGTAATCTTAACTCGGTGGTTTTTGCGCTCATTACTCAGCACTCCTTCAATAACTATTAGATCTTCAGATTGAAAATCTATTTTCCCATCGTCAAAAACTTCCTCACAGCTCCAGCTAACACTTACAAAAAAAATCGCTATGTACTTTCTAAATTTCATAAAAATCTAAAATTATAGCTTATAGATGGTGTAAATCGAAAGAGATAACTTTGCGTAGTGACCCTACTATCAGAAAGAAGATTTGCCGGAATTGTAAATTCTCCTTCTTCATTTTCTGTCTTATTGTAATTCACGAATAACGTATTCTTCCTGCCATAGACATTGTATAATGACAATGATATATCGTGCTTGAATTTACTTTCCGAGTTTTTGTTCAACTTGAAAGTAGCAGACAGGTCAAGTCGATGATAGTCAGGAAGTCGGCTATTATTTTTTTCTCCATAAATTGGAGTTTCCAACCCATTGAATTTGTAAAAACCTATGGGAGAAGAATAAGGTGAACCTGTATAGTAAACCCAGTTCAATCCCAGGTTTATTCTGGAAGTCGCATCATAACCTAAAACCAAATTTACTTCATGCGGTCTATCGTAAAATGCATTGTAGGGCTCTCCATTGTTTATTTCCTCAAAGGTTCGTCTCACTCTGGAAATAGTATAGGCTATCCATCCTCTAATTCTACCTTGCTCCTTTTTTAGTGATAACTCCAAACCAGAGGCATCAGCTTCACCAAAACGAAGCTCTCCATCAATCTGTGGATTGAGTAAGGTTTCGGCATGAGCCTCATAATCTATCTGGTTCTTCATCTTCTTTAGATAACCCTCCACACCAAAATCCAATCCGCTTTTGGGGAAAGACTTGACATATCCCGCGGCTATTTGATCTGCTGTTTCAGGTTTAATATTCAAACTGCTTGGTAACCATACCTCTAAAGAGGTAAACGGGCTTATGGAATTTGAAATCAAATGAACGTTTTGAACGTTACGAGCATAGCTGAATTTGATAGCTGAATTCTGATTAATAAAGTAACTTATACCCAGTCGTGGCTCAAGATTTCCATACTCTCCATAATCTTCTCCTGCATCAAAAAATAATGTATCAACAGGGTTTCTTTCTTGATCATAGACAAACTCAAATGCACCCCCTTGGTTGGTCCATGAAGTGATTCGTAATCCATAGCTAAGGCCTATTTTATCACTGATCTTCACTTCATGGTTCCCATATAAGACAGCCTCAAAAGAGTTTCTTACAGAAACCAGCGGAGGCTGTATGGTAGTATTATCCGAAGTAAGATTGCCAGGATTAAAATTGTAGCCATTTATGGCAGCACCAAACTTTATGACATTATCAGCATTATTGAAAAAAGTAAAATCGCTTTTCAGCGTGAAATTTGCTATACGAGATTTCCATTTAGTATTGTTTTCAACATCAGTGTGCAGAAAGTAATCGTACGAGCTACCTGCAATCGTAGCGTTCATAAATAAATCATCTCCGAATATATGGTTCCATCTGGCGCTACCTGTTATGTTGGCCCACTCTAAACCACTGTTGTCTACAAAATAGTTATCCCGACCAGAATATGATGAAATATAAAGTTGATCCTTTGGACCCAGTTTAAAATTTAGCTTGCCGGTAAAATCATAGAAATTGAATTTTTTAACGTCATTCTCATCATTATTCGCAAGCCATTTTAGCCTTGAGGCTCGGGCCGAAAATAAGAATGAGCTATAGTCCTTTTTTATAGGCCCCTCTACTCCCAACTTCCCCGAAATAACACCTAGGTTACCCCAGAATTGTAATTTTTTATCATTCCCTTTTTTTGTTCTAATGTCAATGACTGACGAAAGCCTTCCTCCTAATGACGCAGGCATATTACCTTTATAAATATCAATTGAATTGACAGCGTCAGGGATAATTGTTGAAAATACCCCAAGCAGGTGACTAGGATTAAAAATAGGAGCGTCATCTATCAAGATTAGGTTCTGATCCCTGTTCCCTCCACGAACATAAAAAAAGGTTGACCCATCAGAATGGGATTTAATGCCAGGAACAAACTCCAAAGATTTTACTACATCAGTTTCGCCAAAAAGTGCTGGCATTTCCTCTACAGTGTTTGAACTCAGATTATCCTTACTCATTTGTATTTGCTCCACTAAGCTTGGTATTGATGAGGTGACCAATACTTCATCAAGTACGGCTGGATTTTCTGCTAACCCTATTGAATAATCTTGCTGTTTGGAGGCGTTGATGGCTATTGATTGCTCTTCATACCCTATATAAGAAAATGCAAGATTATGATCACCGGGGGGTATACTTAGAGAATAGAAGCCAAACTCATTGGTCAAAACACCAATGCCAAGATTGGCAATAAATACTGTGCCTCCAATAATGGCTTCTCCATTTAGCTCATCCGTGACATACCCTCGAATATCTTTTAGCTCAGATTTATCATATTTCTTTTTCTTTATAACAATCTGTTTTTCAAGAAAAATAAAGTCCAGAGCAATTGGCTTTAAAATGTCTTCCAGTACTTCTTTAAGCTCCTTATTCCCTTTGTAGGTAATTTTTTTATCTGAGCCTATTAGATTGGAGTTATAGGAGAATCTGATACCGATTTGATCTTCAATTAACTGAAGTACTTCATCGAGAGAAATATCGGAAACGTCTAGTATTACTATTTGATCATTGGAAGATTTATCTGTTTGTGCCAGTAAAACCGACAACCCAGATAAGGATATTATGGTTAGTAATAGTATCTTTTTTAACACCCAGCCTCAGTTATTTCCACTTGGCGGCCATTTCTTTTGAGGGTGAGGTCTAGTGTAGACTCTAAGACATTTAAAACTGCATCTAGCGACTGCTGCTCAAAAGTGACCGTCACTATGCAAGATTGCGAAACATTAGTAGATATGGAAATATTTGCGTGATAGACTTTGTTTAATGCATTGACAACCGCCACTAAATCAGCCTCTTCGAAAATGATAGTACGTGTTTTCCAGGCATTGAAATTGGGATCAGAATTCTTTGTCTCAATGATTTTAGAGTCCTTTTCCAGCAGTCCCCTTTCACCGGGCGTAAGCTCAATACTTTCTTTAGTCTCCTTCGAGGATAACTCAACCACGCCAGTTGCGACTATTACCTCAGTGCTGCCATTATTTACACTTACATTAAAAGAAGTTCCTAATACTTCGACCTCTGCTTCTCCGGCAGTGATAATAAAAGGGCGCGTTTTATCTGATGTAATTTCAAAAAAGGCTTCTCCTTTGAGTTCTACAGTGCGTTTATTCTTACCGAAATCTTGGTTATAGCTTAGCACAGAATTGGCATTCAGTGTGATAACAGATTCATCAGGTAAGGTGAATTCCTCAGGAACATCAGCTGTTTGCAAGTAAACTGTATCCTTTGAAATGAAATTATATAGTACATAGCCTGAGACCATTAATACAACCACGGCTGCTGCTATTTGAAGCCAACGACTGCTTGCAGTTGCTTTCGGCTCCATCTGAATAACTTTTTTAGCAGCCAACTTATCCTGAAACGCAGCCCATTCGGCATCAACATCTATTTTGATATGCTGTTGAGAATTGAAATACTCCTGTCCCTTATCAATAATTTTTTTATAACTTTCAAATAGCTTCTTATTGGCCTCACTTTCAGCAAGCCAATATTCAAGCTGTGACTGCTCCTCAACAGTGGCCTCCTGGTTTAGAACCTTGGTGATTATTAATTCAATATCGTTACTTTCTTCTTTCACTTAATATCTGCTATTCATAGAACACTTCATTTGATTCATACCCTTAGTTGAAAAGTAAAAAAATTAATACGCTAAGGAAATCCACCAGATGCTCTCGCATCATCTTTAGTGCTTTTGACATCTGAGCTTCAACCGTTTTTACAGAAATATTCATTTTCTCAGCTATTTCAGCATATTTCAGCTCTTCTTTGCGACTCATTTCAAACACCATCCTGCATTTCTCAGGTAAAGAATTAATCGCGAAATCAATCTCTGCCGCTAATTCATTTACTTCCAATGCATCAGTCTCTTGAACCTGTTTTTCTTTATCTACAACATCCAGTTCTACTACTTTTTTTCTGTCTCGTATCGCATTGAGACATCGGTTTCTGACGGCAGTATATAGGTAACTTTTGAAGTTACTTTCTGCTTCCATTTCGGCATACTTCTCCCAAAGTGCTATATATACTTCATGTACCAGGTTTTTGGAATCGTCCATATCACCCAGATACTTCATGGCAAAATGAGTTAAAGGCGTAAAATACGCTTTGAAGAGTTGTTCGAATGCCTGAGAGGAATGCCTCAATTTACAGTTTAGACTTCTTGATCCAGATGTAATTTAAGTATTGTGTACCTTACAGGCAAGAATGCAAATAGGTCATTTATTATGGAAGCACTCAATGATTAATTCTTCTTATAAAAGTAAAGCACTGCTTCTATATCCCGTGGTTCTTCACTCAATGTGAAAAATCCCGAACCATCCTTTTTCCAGGCAATCGATTCCCCTTGAGGCTCAATAACATAAGGGACTTGCTCAGGTTTCGAGAGCATTAGATCTGCTATAGATTGTCCGTCACGCTTCCAGTAGTAAATAGCATCATATGTTTTGGTCAAAATTTCCTGACCATCGGGAGAGATGTCTGCAGCTACTGAATTGAAATAGGGGATCACTCCAAGTTTCTCCAAAGTAATAGTTTCAGTTGTTGATTGAGGGTAAGTAGCTCTATAAATACCTACTTTTTCTTCACGCTTTGACAAAATATAGATATCCTTAGTCAATGGATCAACCAATAAACTCTCTGCATCCCTTTTACCATCAGGAAATTCAAATGAGATTAGGTCATAGTTATCAATCGTCCTTTTTTCATCTTTCAAGCTAGGCTCCTCAAAACGATAGATATATTTTAATTTATGTACAGCACGATTATCACCTATCTCACCAACATATAGGTAGTTTTTTCCTTCTTCAGGTCCTGGACCACTAGCAATATCTTCCCAATCGCGATTCTTGAGAGTTGGAAAAATAAACTCCGCTTTAAATTTCCCATATTCATCTAATAAAAAAAGCCTTGCTTTATCACCGCTATCATTATGTGTCCAAAGCATATTCGGGTTGTTAATGCCTGCGGCCAAACCTGACGCCTCATTTATATCTCCATTTTCTACTTCACCTCGCGACTCGGCAGGTGAGAAAGTCTGCTGGCCAAAGCATGAAATCGTTAAGAATTGAAACAAAAATAATAACCCTATCCTCATAAAAAACATCAGTTAACTAGTGAACATAATGAAAGAATAAAGATAGAAAACACCGTTAGTAAATTTTAAGGTTGTTAATGATATGTTAATATCAGCACTGACTGACAGATTTTGACTAAATTCAAAATTCATGAAGCGTAAATCAATTCTTGCTTTGGTGGTTATGGCAGTGATTAGCATTCTGGGCATAGTCACAGTACAGGTCTACTGGTTTAATAAAGCGTTCGATACTGAAGAAGAATTATTTAATAGAGAGGTAAATACGGCTCTATTTAATGTTGCCAATCAATTCTTTGAGATTAATGAAGCCGCTGTTCCATCGAACAACCCGATTAAACAATTGAGTACCAACTATTATGTAGTCATGATCAACAATGAAATCGATGCCAATTTACTTGAATATTTATTAAAGTCTGAATTTGAAAAAAGAAGTATTGAAGCGGACTTTGAATATGGGATTTACGACTGCACCAGCGATAAAATGGTCTATGGAAATTATGTTTCCTATGATAAAAACAAAGAGGTCAGTGAGCCCCATGGATTACCAAAGTGGGATAATCAGAGCTATTATTTTGGAGTCCAATTTCCCAACAAAGCTTCAATAATCACTGACAGAATGAGTATTTGGATATTCTCCTCTTCAGTATTGATTTTAGTAATCATTTTTTTCTCATATGCCATATTTGTCGTTCTACGACAAAGGCGATTGTCTGAAATACAAAAAGATTTTATCAATAATATGACCCATGAGTTCAAAACGCCCATCTCAACAATAGCCTTAAGTGCCGAAGTGCTTCAAGACCCCAATATTGTCCATCAACCTGATAGGTTAAAGAGTTACGCATCGGTTATTAAAAAGGAGAATATCCGACTAAAAAAACAAGTCGAACGTGTTTTGCAAATGGCTGGGATGGATAAAGAAGACATTGTTCTTAAAAAAGAGAGTACTAGCCTCCATCAACTAATCGAAGACGCTGTCATTGGAATTAAAACAGGAATGGCTAAAAATGGAGACTGGATTGAGCTTCAACTAGATGCTTCAAATGACCACCTATTCATTGACAAATTGCATGTATCTAATGTGATATATAACCTAGTAGATAACGCCATTAAGTATTGTAAAGACACTCCAAAAATTCACATTATCACTTACAACGAAGATGATAAACTATGGATTTCTGTGAAGGACAATGGACTTGGAATCAGCCACGAGGATCAAAAAAGAGTTTTCGACAAGTTTTTTAGAGTTCATACCGGAAATAGACACGATGTTAAAGGGTTTGGATTGGGACTGAGCTATGTCCGACAAATAATTAAGGCACACAAAGGAACGATATCGGTAAACAGTACAATAGGAAAAGGGAGTGAATTTAAATTTTACCTTTTAAATGAGTAAAGCAACAATTCTTTTAGTTGAAGATGACGAAAACCTCTCTTTCGTTATTCAGGATAATCTTAGGCTCGAAGACTATGAAGTAATCCATTGTGCGACAGGCACAGAGGGGCTCGAAGTTTTTAATGAAAATAAGGTGGACTTATGCCTTTTAGATGTAATGCTTCCAAAAATGGATGGCTTCTCACTCGGGAAAGAAATTAGGAAAGAAAATTCAGATATTCCTATACTTTATCTCACAGCTAAGTCAATGCAAGAAGATAAACTTGAAGGATTTAAAAGTGGTGGAGATGACTATATTACCAAGCCCTTCAGTATAGAAGAACTGATTTTTAGAATTGAGGTATTCCTGAAAAGAAAAGTTACTAATCCGGGTAATAACCAACTCTTCACACTTGGCAGTTACTCATTCAATTATGCTGAGTTATGCCTAAAACTAGATAATGAGGAAAAGCAATTGACTCAAAAAGAAGCTGATATTCTAAGATATTTTTGTCTTCATAAAAGTAGAGTAATCAAACGTGAAGAAATCTTGAAAGAAGTATGGGGTGATGATGACTATTTTCTCGGAAGAAGTCTTGATGTATTCATTTCAAAACTTCGTAAGTATCTTGCTGGTGATACTGCAATTCAAATTAAAAATATCCATGGTGTAGGTTTTAGCTTTAGTGACAGCTAGTTATTAACATTAGCTCCAATCCTAAACTTTTACTTAACTTACGTTCAAAAAAATACGAAGTATGAAACTCGAAACAATAACTCCCAACCTGATGGTTGAAGATGTACGACAAACAATCAATTATTATCATGGTGTGCTAGGCTTTAAAACAGTAGATACAGTGCCAACAGAAAGTGATGTGCTTGACTGGGCAAGGTTAAAAAAAGGAGATGTTGAAATCATGTTACAAAGTGAAGACAGTCTCAAAAAAGATTTGCCGGAAATCAGAAAAGAAGATATTGGCGGTGGTTGCACTCTATTCATCACAATGGTCGGAGTGAATGACTATTATGATTACCTATATACATCTGCTGATGTAGTGGATCAAATAAAAGATACCTTTTATGGCATGCGAGAATTTACCATCAGAGATGTTAATGGCTACTATCTAACTTTTGCCGAGCCAATCAAAAAAGATTAATTACTAATAATATTCTAAATTACTAATAATATTAGTAATTTAGAATATGAATGAACTACTCAAAGGCCGGGGAGCCCAAACCAGCGTATCTAATGATTTCTTATCAGAGGAGGTAGTCACTGAGCATATAGAAGGTCTTGATGAGGAGTTACTCATAGAAAAACCAAAAACTTCACTTTTCTATGAGTCTCCAAATAAAGTGGTAAATAAAGTCACCAGTCCTGATGTAGGGATGGAATATTCCTTAAACCCCTATCAAGGATGTGAACATGGTTGTATTTACTGTTATGCAAGAAAAACCCATGAATACTGGGGGTTTAATCTAGGGCTTGATTTCGAAACAAAAATAGTAGTTAAGAATAATGCTCCTTCTTTACTTGAAAAGCATTTGTTGCAAGCTTCGTGGAAAGTAAAACCTATTGTACTTTCAGGCAATACAGATTGTTATCAGCCGACTGAGAAGAAATTAAAAATTACCAGAGCCTTACTAGAAGTATTTGCCAAGTACCGTCATCCTGTTGGTATAATTACTAAAAACACACTTTTACTTAGAGATATAGCCCTTTTAAGAGACCTGGCTTCCGAGGGGTTGGTAAAAGTCATTCTCTCTGTGACCACACTTGATGAAAAGCTAAGGCAAATTATGGAACCCAGAACCGCTTCTATTAGTAAAAAGCTAACTGCCATTGAAAAACTCACTAATGTCGGAGTACCTGTCCATATTATGAATGCTCCTATAATACCTTCTATCAATCATCATGAAATCCCCAGAATTATAAAAGCAGTTGCTGACCATGGAGCTCTTTCTGTAGGGTATACAACGGTGAGGCTTAATGGGAAAATAGCAGACATCTTTGAAGGCTGGCTCAATCGTTTCTTTCCTGAAAGAGCTCAAAAGGTGCTAAACCAAATTAAAGAACTTCATGGTGGCAAGGTCAATGACAGTGAATTCGGAAGACGAATGCATGGGGATGGAAATATAGCTGAAACTATTCAGCAGCTTCATCATATGGCAAAAAGACGGTATTTGAGAAACAGACAAAGTCCTGAGTGGAACTTATCTGCTTTTAGAAAAGGCGGAAATTATACGCTTTTCACTTGAATGTCTTTTGGCTGTCATCTTATTCGCAACATTCTAACCCTTCTTCTAGTTAAGTAAGGGAAATAATTATGCTATGAAAACTTATAATTTGACCTTACTTTTATTGATTAGTTTCTTTACCCTATGCTGTGGTGAAAAACCAACTCAGGAAGTAATCCAAGAAACATCAATACGTAAGGAACAACAAGAGCGGCTCGACACGGCCTATTTTGCCAGTGGTTGCTTTTGGTGTACTGAAGCGGTTTTTGAAAGAGTAAATGGAGTGGTGGATGTAGTATCTGGGTATGCTGGCGGTGAACGCCCCAATCCTACTTACAGACAGGTAAGTGCGGGTATCACTAACTATGCAGAAGCTGTACGAATTGCCTATGATCCAGAACTAATTACTTACAAGCAATTGATAGAGTTTTTCTATGCAAGTCATGACCCAACCCAATTGAATAGGCAAGGTCCCGATGTCGGACGTCAATATAGGTCTGAGATTTATTTCAAAACTGAAGAAGAAAAAAATCTGGCTACAGCTCGTAAGAAGTATTTAGATGAGTCAGGAAAGTATGACTCCAAAATTGAGACGCTAATTACACCTTACACCAATTTTTATGTAGCGGAAGAATACCACCAGAATTATTATGAACTACATCCCAAACAACCATACGTCTATTCAGTATCCAGGCCTAAAGTGGAGAAGTTTGTAAAGGAGTATAAAGAATTTTTGAAAGAGAAATATAAGTAACCTAAATTTTCACTTCTACCTGCCCTCTAAGCAGGTCTTCCATAGTTTCTCGCTCCCTGATTAAGTGAGCTTTTCCTTCATAAACCATAACTTCTGCCGGACGGAAGCGTGAATTATAATTGGAAGCCATAGAATAACCATATGCTCCGGCATTTTTGATCATCATAATATCACCTTCCCTTACCTCCGTAAGTTTCCTGTCCCAACCAAAAGTATCAGTCTCACATATATACCCCACTATGGTGTATACTCTTTGTG
This sequence comes from uncultured Fulvivirga sp., assembly GCA_947500555.1. Taxonomy (GTDB): domain Bacteria; phylum Bacteroidota; class Bacteroidia; order Cytophagales; family Cyclobacteriaceae; genus Fulvivirga. The sequence goes on from CANMSE010000001.1 coordinate 562,192, forward strand.
TACCCTTTGTATTTGATATATTTACGATCTCATGATAAGCATCATACATCATGGGTCTTAGGAGGTGATTCATTCCAGAATCGACACCAACAAAAACCGTAGCAGGTGTAGTTTTGACAACATTGGCCTTGGTAAGAAAAAATCCAGCTTCACTTACAAGGTACTTCCCTGGCTCGAACCACATTTCTAGTTTGCGTCCATAGCTCTCACAAAATGAATCAAATGCTTTCCCAAGCTTTATTCCCAAATCATATACATTGGTAGTGATATCGTTTTCCTTGTATCCTACCTTGAACCCACTACCAAAATCAATAAACTCTAAATCAGGGAAATCTCTAGCCACACCAAAAAGTATCTCAGCGACTTTCAAAAATACTTCTGCATCCAGAATATCAGACCCTGTGTGCATATGAAGGCCTGTTACCTTAAGGCCTGTAGTATTTACCACTCTAACCAAATGTGGTAACTGATAAATTGAAATGCCAAATTTAGAATCCACGTGACCGGTTGAAATTTTTGTGTTACCCCCCGCCATGATATGAGGATTTAATCTAATGCAACAAGGTACAGTGTTGTGGTATTTATGTCCGAATTGCTCAAGTATAGATATGTTATCAATATTGATCATCAATCCTAGCTCTACACCCTCAACAATCTCATCAAAGGAAACACAGTTTGGAGTAAATAGTATTTCATGGGGTTTGAAGCCCGCCTGTAATGCTAATTGTGCTTCTTGGATTGAAACCACGTCTACACCAGCACCATGCTTTTTGATAAGTTTTAAAATGGAAATGTTTGTTAATGACTTAGCTGCATACTTAATCTTAAGTTTTTGATTTGAAAAAGCATTTTTAAGTGCACTAAGCTGAGCGACTATCTTGTCTGCATCGTAAACATACACTGGTGTACCAAATTGTGCGGCTATTTTAGCCAAATTCAATCCTTGGACAGTATACTGACCATTTTTAATTTCCATTATCCTTTCATTTTACAAGGCCAAAGATATAAAAAACACCAATGCCAAAGTGAAAAGTTAATACTTCTAAGAGTCTCCTCTTTTTGTAATTTAAGATAAATAAAATCCTCATAGCCATGAAAAAGATATTTAGCCTAGTTCTATTTTTCTCTATTACGCTTTTTACTTCTTGTTCTGAAAGAAAAAAAATGGACAGATAACTGGCGTTGATGGAATGACCGGCTGCTGGAATAGCAACTTTGAAGAAGTATATTGCTAGCTGATTAAGTTAAAAATTGTTAATCTAAATTCATTATTCTTCCAATAAGGTAGTTTTGCTATCATGAAGAGATCGATGATTTTCGTGATCATAGCTCTAATGGGTATAGCATTGATAGGCCTGTCTACCTTTCAGGTTTATTGGATAAATAACGCCATAGAACTTAACAAAAAAGCGTTTAATGAAAACGTCATGGCTTCTCTGAGACAAGTCGTTGATAACCTCGAGCGCAAAGAGGTCGCACATTTTGCCACTCAAAGCCTTTCTGTATTCAACATTAAGTCGGAAAAAGAGAATCTAAAGTTCATTTATCGGGAAGAAAGAAAAAAGAGTGATGGCAGTACTGAAATAACTATTGACCACGATAGCCTTCCAGTAGCGGAAAAGCACCTTAAACGTATTGATGCTGTAAACGTTCTCGATCCCATAACTTCAGTAAAACCTCCAAGAATGCCTCCTAAAATGGGAGTTGTCGTTGATTCTAATTCCATACAAGGTGATGTGTATTTAAAAAGCCATATGGTCAATGTGATTATTGAACAACTTATTGATCCAATTTCAATTCATGAACGCATCAACCATCAAACACTTGATTCTCTTATCTCTACTACTTTAAGTAATAATGGCATTGATACTAAATATGAGTTTGCCGTATGGGACTCAAACGAAGATTTGGTAGTAACTACCAATGCTGTTAACAATACATCAGAGATCAAACAATCTGATCTCAGAGCTGCTCTTTTTCCGAGTGATATAGTTTCTGGGACAAACTATCTCATGCTCAATTTTCCTGATAAAACATCTTATCTCTATCAGCAGATATCCACTACACTATTAGCTTCTGTAATCTTCATACTTATTATTGTCAGCTGCTTCAGCTATGCCATTTATATCATCCTTCGCCAAAAAAAACTGTCCGAAATGAAGAATGATTTCATAAATAACATGACCCATGAATTCAAAACACCAATAGCTACGGTAGGTCTGGCGGTAGAAGCTCTTGGTGAAGCTCAAATACGTCAAAATGAGTCTACATTGCTACGATATGTTGGAATGATTGGTGAAGAAAACAATCGACTCTCAACGCAGGTGGAGAAAGTTTTGCAGTCGGCCATCTTAGATAAAGAGACATTTGAAATGAAAAACGAGCGACTATCCATACACGCTCTTATCGCTTCAGCAATAGAAAAATCTGCTATTCCTATAGAAAATAGAAACGGAATAATTAAAAAGAAATTAGCCGCAAAAAATGATCTCATTCGAGGTGATAAACATCATTTGACCAATGTTCTCTTGAATATCATTGATAACGCCATAAAATATTCTGTAGACGTACCTTCAATAACCATTGGTACCATCAATCTCACTAGCCACATTGAAATCAGAATTAGCGACAAAGGGATAGGAATGGCCAAAGAAGCATTAAAAAATGTCTTTGATAAATTCTATAGAGTGCATACTGGAAATAGGCATGATGTCAAGGGGTTTGGATTAGGGCTTAGTTATGTAAAGACAATCATTGAGAAACATTCTGGAACTGTGAATGTAGAATCTGAGCTGAATAAAGGCAGCACATTTAAAATAATTTTACCTAATGAAGGATAAGCTTAAAGTAATGCTGGTTGAAGATGATGAAAATCTTGGGCAAATTCTCAAAGAATATCTCGAGCTAAAAGGTTTTGACGTACATCGTTTACGTGATGGTGAAGAAGGCCTCAATGATTTTTCCAGAGGTAAGTATGATTTGTGCTTATTAGATGTAATGATGCCCAAAAAAGATGGTTTCGAACTTGGGAAAGAAATCAAGTCTATCGATGCTACAGTGCCGATGATCTACTTAACCGCTAAATCACTTAGGGAAGATGCAATTCAGGGACTCACAATAGGTGCAGATGATTATATCACTAAACCTTTTAGTATGGAAGAACTATTACTTCGAATAAAAGCCATATTAAAGAGAACTGGCCCGGACCAAAGTTCTATTGATGAACCGAAATCATTGGGACAGCTATTTTTTGACCCCATTAAGAGAACATTATCATCAGGGGAATTTGAGCAATCATTAACTACAAAAGAAAACGCACTCTTAAAGCTGTTGGTAGCCCATAAGAATAAAGTGTTGACCCGTAAAATAGCCTTAAAACAAATCTGGGGAGATGATAGCTATTTTAACGCACGAAGTATGGATGTCTACATTACTAAGCTTCGTAAGTACCTAAAAGCTGACCCTAGCTTAAAAATTATAACCATACATGGTGAAGGCTTTAAGCTTGTAAAAGTCTGAATATTTTAGTACTTTACTTTTTCCCCTTAGGAGTAACTGGTACTGTGCTGTAGAAACTTCCTTCGGTAAATTTTTTAATAATTGCCTGTTAATCAGTTAGTTGATTGATTAAAACTGCGGGCTTTAAACTATTGAAATCCATGATTCAAATTATTCCTTCCATTGCTGTTATAGACGGTAAAGTTATCAGGCTTCAGCAAGGTGACTTTAAGAAGGAAAAGGTATATGATCAGACACCTATAGATTTGGCCAAATCATTTGAGGACCATGGGATAGAGGTCGTTCATTTGGTAGATTTAGATGGAGCCCGAAGGGGACGGCCTGTTAACTACCATATTTTGGAGGCAATTGCAGGGTACACTAATCTCAAAGTTGATTTTACCGGGGGTATAAATACTGATGGTGACATATCTAAAGCCTATGAGTATGGCGCCAGTTATATTACAGCTGCCAGTATTGCTGTGAGTAGAAAGGAGTTATTTGCTTCATGGATCATTTCTTACGGCCGCGAAAAAATAACTTTAGGGGCAGATGCTTTAGAAGGTAAAATCTCTATTCGGGGATGGCAAAAGCAGACCGAAGTTGATTTGTTCGAGCATATTGACTACTTCTACAGTAGAGGTCTTAAGTATGTTAAGACGACAGATATTTCAAAAGATGGAGTTATGAAAGGGCCTGGGTTCGATTTGTATCAACAAATGATGGACAAGTTCCCTGATATATGCGTACTGGCAAGTGGTGGGGTACGAAATATAGATGACATTGAACGGCTAAATGATATGGGTGTTTTCGCAGTTATTTTCGGAAAGGCATTTTATGAAGGCCGAATAAAACTTAAAGAATTGGAAAAATTCTTGGTCAAGGTTTAAGCTTTACTCCTTGTAAACAGTAGATCGGTCGAACCTGCTTGCCTTCAATACTATTGATCAACTACTTCAGCAAACTTGAACTTTTGAATGATATAATAGAGGAAATTAAAAGAGAGGACAGACTCAGTTTGACTATTACTGTCTGAATAACCTGTAGCTGCTCCAGAAGATGTTTTGGTGGAGTCAGATTGATCTTTTTTTACTTTTGCAGTAATTTTTTTGCCTTTTGACTCAACTTTTTTATCCTCTTTTTCAGTGATAATGACGTCATCAGGCTGATAATTTTCTGCAGTATTATATTCCTCCTCTACTCCAAATTCAGGGTTAATTCTACCAAAATCCTCTTGGGTGTCCTGACAATAAATTGTAGTACTTTGGCTCAGCAATAAGCTGATGGTTAATAGAAGGGTAAATAGTAAAAACTTGGCGTTTTTGTTCATCTTGATCAAAAGAGTTTCCTAATATACGCATTAAGCACTAAAAGGTTATTTACTCTCTTTGCCAATGTACCTTATTTTCGTTAATTACATTAAAATACATTATGCAACAGATTGGTTGGAATGACTTTGATAAAGTCGAAATACGGGTAGGAACGATCATTAAAGCAGAAGAATTTCCAGAAGCAAGGAAACCTGCCTATAAGCTTTCTATTGATTTTGGTGAATATGGTATTAAAAAATCCAGTGCACAAATAACCGAGCATTACACGCTCTCAGATTTGATGGGTAAGCAAATAGTCGGAGTCTTAAATTTTGAAGACAAGCAAATAGGACCCGTTCTATCTCAGGTATTAGTCACAGGCTTTGCAGATGACAATAAAGCCGTTGTCCTTGCTACCCCAGACAAAGCTGTACCTAATGGCTCTAGGCTATTCTAACAATGGGAGACTCAATGTATATGAAGCCTTTGAGGCCAGGAGATTTAACTGAAATGTACATTACATTTTTAGACGCTTTCTCTGATTATCCTATTCCATTCAAACTTACTAAGGAGCAGTTTGTAAGAAAGTTTGTGCAGAAATTGAAACTAGATTTCAACCTATCTGTCGGGGCTCATAATTATGATGGTTCCCTTGCCGGATTTATTTTTTCAGCTATCAATTACTATGAAGGAAAGTTAATGGCCTACAATGGGGGCACTGGCGTGCGCCCTAATAGTCGTGGACAGCGTCTAACTTCTCAAATGTATGATTATCTATTCCCGCTTTTAGTCGAAAAGAATATCAAAGCCTGCGTGTTAGAGGTACTAACATCTAATGATCGGGCGATAAAGGCTTATGAACGAATTGGATTTGAAAAAACTAAATATTTTAAATGCTTTGTCCTAAATAAAAAGATGGAAACATTCTATGCTGAAAGAGGACTGCATACTATCGAAATTGTCAATGTAAAATCTCCAAATTGGAATTTATATGAGCGGTTTTGTGATTATGAACCAAGTTTTCTCGATTCAAAAAGAATGATAACGGATAACCTGGCAAATGAAACAGTTGTTGAGGCTAGGCAAGATGATATTTGTGTTGGATTTGCAATATATCAACCAGCATTTGGACGTATTAGTCAAATAGGGATTGATGAAAACAAACGGAGGCAAGGAATTGGTAAGGCTTTAATCAATTACACGCTGGAAACAAGCCTACAAAAGAAGCTTACAATCATTAACGTCAATGACGACTCGGATGGGACCAAACGTTTTTTTGAACATTTAGGCTTCGAAAATCAGATAGATCAGTATGAAATGATATTGACTTTATGACCTTTTCTGAAATCATTGATATAACCAACGGCCGACTCATCCAATCCGATGATACCAATCAAGTTATTAAGACCTTGATTATTGACAGTAGAAAATCATTTCTCTCACAAGGAGCTCTTTTTTTTGCCATTGAAGGGGATCATCATGACGGTCATAATTTTATAAAAGATTTATATGATAGAGGCATCAGAAATTTTATTGTTGAACAGCCAATTGATATTGAGCAGGGTAATATATTATTGGTAGATAGCTCTGTCGCTGCCCTCCAGTCTATTGCCAGACATCATCGAGAACAATTTAATATTCCTATCATCGGCATTACAGGAAGTAATGGTAAAACAATTGTCAAAGAATGGCTTTACAGTTGTTTATCTGATATTCATAAAATAGCCCGAAGTCCACATAGTTTTAATTCACAAATAGGTGTTCCTTTATCAATTTGGAATATGTCAGAGGCTAATGATCTGGCCATTTTTGAAGCAGGTATTTCGGAAATTAATGAAATGCAAAAGATTGCTGACATGGTGCAACCAACCATCGGCATATTCACCAATTTAGGTTCTGCACATGATGCAGGTTTTGAGTCAAGAAAACAGAAGTTTGTAGAAAAATCCAAGCTGTTTTCATCGGCAACCATTGTGATATACAATGGAGACCAAGAAGGTGTAGATTTCGGAGATAAAGGATTTAGTTGGGGGCACGAACCGAAACACAATGTCCAGATAGTCAAAACCCAATTAGATGATGCAAAAGTATGTTTGACTTTAGATTATCACGATGATAATTATCAAATTACCCTGCCCTTTAGCGATGCCACCTCAGTTGAAAATGCAATGCATTGCGTCACTTACATGTTATACTCAGGGTTTGCTCAGGATTTCATACAAAGAGCCATAAACAAACTGAATAAGCTCAGTATGCGACTCGAACTGAAAAGGGCTGTAAAAAACAGTTATATCATAGATGACACCTACAATAATGATCTCGTGGGTCTCCAGCAAGCAGTTGATTTTATTTCATCACAAAAACAAAAGTCTAAAAAGGTTCTTATTTTATCTGATCTCTTACAATCGGGATTAGAGCAAAAAGAGTTATATCAGAGGGTCGCGGAAATCGTTTCTTCGAGTGATATAAGTACGGTTATTGGAATAGGCTCTTCCATATCAGAACACTCCGAATACTTTTCATTAGAAAGAACCTTTTACGACTCAACAAAAGAGTTTCTTCTTTCGCTTCAAAAACATGACTTGTCGGACGCGTTAATACTGGTGAAGGGAGCACGTGTTTTTGCGTTTGAAAAAATTGTGAAAGCTCTTGAAGAAAAGATTCATGGAACCCTCTTAGAAATAAACCTTGATGCACTCACAAATAATCTGAACTTTTATCGATCTAAACTAAAAAGTCAGACTAAACTGATGGTGATGGTAAAAGCCTTTGCCTATGGAAGTGGAAGTTTTGAGATAGCCAATCTTCTACAATTTCATAGGGTAGACTACCTCGGTGTAGCTTATGCAGATGAAGGGGTTCAACTAAGGAAAAATGGAGTTTACCTTCCTATAATGGTCATGAATACTAATGAGGAAAGCTATGAAAGCCTTATTCAATATGATCTGGAGCCTGTAATTTATGATTTAGCTGTACTCCAAAAATTTTTAGACTTTCTGAATGGTCGAAATGCTAAGGTACATCTGGAAATAGATACCGGAATGAATAGGTTAGGTTTTGAAGAGAGCGAACTTGACAAGTTGATTGACCTTCTGAGAGATTCTAAAAATGTTAAGGTTCAATCTATATTTAGTCATTTAGCCGGTGCTGATGAAGATATACATTCAAATTTTTCCAAGACCCAAGCTAGTCATTTTGAAGTATTGGCTAACAGGCTAAAAAAATCATTATCTATTGAGCCATTATTACATCTTGTTAATTCTCCCGGCATACTGCGGTTTCCAGAATTTCATCATGATATGGTACGTCTGGGCATCGGTCTATACGGTCTCGAACCAAATAACATAGATCAAAATCAACTTCAAAATATCAGTACATTAAAGACGGTAATTTCACAGATAAGAACAGTTAAGCTTGGAGAAACAATAGGTTACGGCCGAAAAGGTATTGCCCATCAAGATTTGAAAATAGCCACCATAGCGATTGGCTATGCTGATGGTTACAGTCGTGCCTTTAGCAATGGAACAGGAGAAGTTTGGGTTAATAATAAAAGAGCAAATGTGATTGGTAATGTTTGTATGGACATGACCATGATTGACATAACTGAATGTAATGCCAAAGTCGGTGATCAAGTGGAAATATTCGGTGATCATATTTCAATCAAAGAACTGGCTGATAAAACGAATACTATACCCTATGAGATTCTCACCAATGTGAGTCAGCGTGTAAAAAGGGTTTACTATACCGAGTAGTGAACTTTATTCATTCTTGAGTGACTGCACTGGATTAACCACAGCCGCCTGATAAGATTTGAAACTTATTGTCAGTGCACCAATAATTAAACCTATCAAACCAGCCAAAATAAAAACACCCGGTTGCAATACTGTTCTGAATTCAAAGTTGTCGAGCCAGCCTTGCATAATATAATAACCAACAGGTGCAGCTACCATAAAAGCTATAATGATGAGCTTAGCGTAATCCTTAGACAGCATTAAAATGATTTGCCAAACCTTTGATCCAAGTACTTTACGTATTCCAACCTCTTTGGAGCGCTGTTCAGCGGTGAATGCAGAAAGACCAAAGAGCCCCAGGCATGATATTAAGATGGAGATGCCTGCAAAAATGTTGACCAGGGTACTTGCCGTTTGCTCACTTTCATAACTACTTTCTAAAAGCTCGTCAGAGAACCTGTATTCAAATTGATTTGACGGGTAGATAAGTTCAGTGACTTGCTCAATTGCAGTAATGCCCTCACTGATATCTCCTTCAAGTCTAATCATCACATTTGAAGAGCGCTCTGGATTCATGCATGTAATAATTAATGGTGCAATAGCTTCATGCATATTGCGCATATGAAAGTCCTTTACCACACCAATAACCTGGCCTTCTATACCCCAAAATGAGAGCCTTTTACCAATGGCATTATCAAATCCCATTAAGTCAGCAGCCACCTCGTTAATGATATAATTTCTTGCATCGTTATATTCTTTAGAAAATCCACGGCCTTGGACCATTTCCATCTGCATGGTGGGAATAAAATCCTCATCAGTGAGCATTATATTTACTTCATACCCTTTAGTAGGATCTTTCCCTTCCCAGTCTGCCGAACTTGTTGATCGACCATATGATACCGGATTGCCTGAAGTAGCAGACACAGCACTTACTTGTGCTATTTTCATCAACTCAGTTTTGTAGGCATTAAGCTGTTCCAGCGAATCGACATCAAGCTGCAATTGCAGCAGATTTTCTTTGTTCAAACCCAAATCCTTTGACATTACGTAATCCAATTGTTGGTATATCACCGAGGTACCAATAATCAAAAGAATAGAAATTGAAAATTGGAAAACCACCAGCCCTTTTCTGACCAGTATACCACCACGTCTTTTCTGCATACCTCCTTTCAATGACTGAATAATGCTTAAAGCAGGTAAAATTACCGCTGGATAACTACCAGACATAGTGCCTATACCAACGACCAGTGTAAGCAGAACTGCCCAAGTTCTAATTTCAAGAAAATTGATCATTAAATTCTTATCCACTAATTGGTTGAAATAGGGTAATAATATTATTGTAACAACCAACGCCATGACCACTGCTATGAGAGAATATAGAAATGCCTCAGCCATGAATTGAGCTGCAATAGAGCTTTTTGGAGCGCCCATGGCCTTTCTCAAACCTATTTCTTTAGACCTTCTATCGGAGCGGGCAGTAGTAAGGTTCATGAAATTGATACAAGCAATAAGAAGAATGAGTATTGAAACAACCGTCATAATTCTCACATATTCTATTCGCCCCCCATTCACTACACCGTTATCAAAATTCGAATAAAGGTAGTAGTCCTGAAACTTATGCAGTATCAGCGTTTCATCCCCGGCATTTGATGCTCCTTGCGTATGATCTTTTATTTCATTGAATACTCTTTCTGATACCGCTGATACCTGACCAGGATCTTCAATGGTTACATAGACATTAAAGCTTCCATTACCCCAATCATCAACCCATTCATTTCTAATAAAAAACTGTTTTGCAGGTAAAATCCAATCAAAGTCTAACGTTGAATTGTTTCCAGGGTCATCAAAAACACCACTTATTTTAACTTCATATTGCCCTTCTACCAAAATCGTTTGTCCAATAAGGTCAGAAGAGAGTTCTGCATCGAAGTAGCTTTCTGCATAGCTTTTGGATAACAAAATACCTGCCTCATCTTCAAGTGCTGTTGATTGGTCTCCAATGATTAAGGGAAAAGAGAACATCTTCATGAACTCTGGCGAAGCAAAACGCCCTCCTTGTTGAGTTGCTTCAGAACCTTCACCCAGAGTGAACTCCATAGGCCAACTCAAAAAAGCTACTTCTGAAACTTCGGGATATTCAGCTTTGATTAAATCACCCGCTGGCTTGGGGATGGAACTGTTGGTGATATAGTCACCATCCGACTGCTTCATGTTTCGGAAAATCTGATAAATATTCTCTCCCTGCGCATGAAACTTATCCATTTGCACCTCATCGTTTATCCAGAGTAAAATCAGCAAGCTGGATGCTACTCCCGTGATAAGTCCTAAAAGGTTAAGAAAAGTATACCCTTTGTAAAGCATAGCATTTCTTCGAGCTATTTTGAAGAAGTTTGACAGCATATCGTAGTTAATTTTATTATTGAACGGTTGAAAATTTTTAATAATCCCGGGACGAAAAAGAAGAAGTACTTCTGCCCAGAAGTAGAGCCTGGCTTTGTTTTTACCTGCTTTATAGCGGTGCTTAAAAAGCTCAGATAGATCCCCCTCCACATCCTCCAATAGATCTGGATGACAGAACCACCTCAATAGCTTTAGAGGTATTGCCGGAGGGTTTACTTCGTACTTCATGCGAAGTCAAATTCAAAGGCAGACGATGGAATAGAACTCCAAAGTTTTTGACGACTTTCCATCACTTGCTCAAGAGCTTCTTTACCAGATTTGGTGACCTTAAAAAACCGCTTTCTCTTGCCCCCACGTTCAGCAGTGGCTTCACCAAATTCAGATTTTAGATAGCCTTTTTTCTCAAGGCGATTGAGCGCTGTCCGCATTGCGCCAACACTTACTTTCCGGTTTAGCTTAGTCTCTATTTCTTCTTTAATAGAAATACCGTAGGCATTCTCATATAATACAGCAACTGTCAGTAAGACTATTTCTTCAAATTCACCAATGGAGTATTTACCCATGATTTTATATTTAAGTCCTAAAAGTAATTAAAATATAAAAGTCCTAAACGCAGTCTTTATAGAAAGGTTGCCCCTAAATCTTAATCATGTTATGAAATGGCTTAGATTTGGTATAAAGAAAAATTAAATCAGAATACCTTTGGATGAAATATGCATTCAATAAATTAAAGCAATACCTAAGAAGGCCACATCCATTTTTCTTTGACTTCAAAATGGCCCTAGGCATTGGAATCATAGTTTTTCTCTTCTTATTTCTCTTCCAACCTCTGGATATGTCCAGTCTAAATTTATCAGACAAACTATTCATGTGTACCGGTTTTGGAATAATAGCCGCTGTAGGTGTCTGGGGTAATTATTGGTTTTTTAAGAGACTAATACCTCATTACTTCAATGAAGACAAATGGACTATTTTATCAGAAATTCTTTACTCTATTTATGTGGTTATATTTCTTGGCTTCATAAACACAATTTTTATTATTTCTGTAAATGATAATTCTCCACCATTTATTGAATCACTGATTGAAGTGCAGCTTCACACCTTTCTAATTTCTATCGTACCCATCCTCATTATCGTTTTTGTAGATCAAAACAGAGCCTTGAAAAAGCAGCTGGTAATGGCCAATAAGCTAACTCAATCTTTGGATACTTCTGATCCAATGAGCCAGAGCAGAAAACTATTTCTATTTCAAAATGAAACAGGAAAACCTGAAATAAAGCTGCCACTTCATCAGGTATTATTCATAAGGGCCGAAGGAAATTATATTGAGATATTTTATATTAATGAGGATGGCAATGAGACCAAATACCTTATTCGGCAAAAGCTTAAAGCTTTAAAAGACGAATTACCTCCCTCTAAATTTTTTCATGTTCATCGTAGTTATGTCATTAATGGGGATTATATAGAACGTATTAATGGCAATGCTAGAAGCTATCTTGTTACTTTAAGAGGCTCGTCAAGTGAAATTCCTGTTGCCAGAAGCAAAGTAGATTCGTTTCAAAAATTCATTCTTTCATTGAACTCTTCCAATTCGCACCAACCTAGTCCTATTCATACCTAATTTAGTTTTCAAAGCATCAAAAGAATTAATTTCATCGTCAGAATTGAGTGAACAAAATTTTGACAAAATGACTACCGCTTTAACTTCATCTCCAAAACAACGATACTTAACACTTGACGTGATTCGTGGTGTTGCCATATTGGGTATTCTGATCATGAACATTCAAAGTTTCTCTATGATTGGTGCAGCTTACCTCAACCCTACCGCTTATGGTGACTTCTCAGGAATCAATAAGTGGGCTTGGATAATTAGCCATACTGTTGCCGACCAGAAGTTCATGAGTATATTTTCTATACTCTTTGGCGCATCTATCATACTGATAACTGAGAAGATTGATAAAGAAGGAGGTAGTGCCTGGCCTATTCACTACAAAAGAAATTTTTGGCTCTTAGTTTTTGGAGCAATTCACTCCTACTTTCTATGGTATGGTGACATTCTTTTCCCATATGCATTATGCTCATTTTTAGTATTTTTTATGAGAAAAATTTCACCTCGTAAACTACTGGTAGTCGGTATTCTTATTTTTTCTGTAGCAAGTCTATTATATTTTTTGTTTGGAGTAAGCATGCAGCATTGGCCAAAAGAAGCTATCGCTGAAGTACAGATTTCATGGTCTCCCGAGCAGGAGACGATCGAACATGAGGTCAGTGCATATACTGGTAGTTTCTCAGAACAAATGAATGAGCGGATTAAAGCGGCCAATAATATGCATAGCGATGTATTCTTTCTATATTTTTTCTGGAGAATTACCGGGCTCATGCTCATAGGCATGGGATTATATAAATCTGGATTTTTGATCGGAAAATGGACTATCCATGGCTATTGGAAAACCGTTGCTTGGACAATTCCAATTGGTTTGACCCTCATTATCACGGGTATCTTCAGGTTATTTAGAGCAGAATGGTCTTTTGAATATGGTATGTTTTTAGGCGGACAGTTTAACTATTGGGGAAGTCTAATATTAGCCATAGGTTATATAGCCATGATCAATCTAGTAGTTCTCTCAGGAAAATTTGAAAGAGCTACTTCTCTGTTTTCCTCAGTAGGCCGACAAGCATTGACTAACTACCTTTTACAAACGATAATTTGCACATTCATCTTCTATGGGTTTGGATTGGGATTGTTTGGGCAAGTAGATAGAAGCAGCCAAATGCTAATTGTACTAAGTATCTGGGTTCTCCAGATTACATACTCCGTATGGTGGCAAAAAAGATTTTATTACGGCCCTTTTGAATGGTTATGGAGGAGTGCTACTTTTTGGGAATGGCAACAGTTTAGAAAATAGTGAGAGATATTTAACATAGCAAGGCTATTGTATCCCTTAACTGACGCAAGCGCACACGTGTCAGTTGGAGGTCAAATGCGCTCTCATTATGTTAGCCACAGGTTTTACCAATTATTAGTTTTGTAAAAGACAAACTGATCTAGCGTATCTTTTGAAGTGTTCCTTACAAATAGAGCTATCGTATCTGGAAAATCCCAAGTGGTTGTAATTTGATAGTCCATGTTATATGTCACATTATAAATGTCAAAATTAGTAATAGACGAACCATCAATTATATCTGCAATGTATGTATAGGTTTTGTCATTAAAGAGTCCGGTGAAGTGATAGATTTTTGCTTTCGTTTTATAAGTTACATCGAATACTCTTATGTCATAATTAGTTTCATAAATCTTTTCAATAATTGAAGATGAGTCAAGTTGATTTGAGTCAATATTTTTTAGAATTTGACTGTAAAGATTTGTCCTAATAGGTTCAGGTAATTTTAAGTCGATGGACACTACATTCTTAGGCAGTAGGTGGAGCGAATCTTGAGTTACTTCATCAATATTGCCTTGATATTTCAAATGAATAGCACTCTCAGAAATGTCATTATATTTACTTTCAGGACTGCTGCAGGAAAATATGATTACAGAAAGAATTAAAAGTGATCTCATGAATTGTGGCTAACGCCCCTGTAATGTGCGTTTGTTTACTTTCCCGATAGCTATCGGGATTACAGGGCATAAAACTAGCGCGTATTGGGTTTAGAACCTAGTTCAGATACAAGCAGCTTAAGACACTGCGTTCCTGTTGGTCGTCCACAAGTTAAGTGATGAAAGTGGATGTGAAATGTCAACCCAAAACGTGCAGACGAGCCGCACCAAAGCATTTAGGACTTCGCACGGTGAAGTCCAAATGCGCTCTTAAAGAATGTTGTAAGGCAGTTTATTTAGTATCCCTAGTTAAAAAATAGAACTCTCTTTCAAGATCATGTTTTAAATTTTTGGCACTCCCCCGCATCATTGCATAAGGAATGCCAAGCATGAAAGTAGCATGAATAAGAATAAATGGAATCATTTCAAACGGAAAGTCATTCCATGATTCAGAAAAAAATATCATTAAGAAAATAAATAAATATACTGCAATTATGAAGATGAAAAATGGGAGCATCATCCCTCTAAATCCATTTATAATTCCTGTAATTTTAACAGCATCGTTTTTTGAATCAAATCTACCTTCAGCAATTGCGAGATTCATATGCATATCAAAAAATTTTCTTTTTCTTTTTATTCTAAACCTGTCAAGACTTACAGAGCCTTTGTATATGTTTTTACTCCTAGAGAAAACATCAAAAATTTCAGAAAAAGGATCTAAAGTTCCATGGTCTACCACCTTTTTAAATCTTTCTACAAATTCTGATTTAGTGATGGGCAAATCAATAGCTATTGTATGCTTGAGTTTTAGTCTAGTTAAGAAATCATCCATGATTATGTCTAATGCCTTACAACGCCCCTGTAAGGCGCGTTGTTCACTTTCCCGATAGCTATCGGGATTAAAGGGCATAAAACTAGCACGATTTGGGTTTAGAACCTAGTCGCAATACAAGCAGCTTAAGACACCCCGTCCTTATAAAATGTCCATAAGTTAAGAGATGAAAGCAGATGTGGAAGGCTACCCATAACGTGCGGCCGAGTCGCACCAAAGCATCTAGAACTTCGTCATGTGGAGACCAAATGCGCTCTTACGAAATGTTGTAATCCGTTTTAACCTAGTCTAAAAGTAAAAGGCAGTTCAACCTCGGATTCAATCGGTTCTCCGTTGGAATCTCTAGCAGGGAACCACTCCATCTTACATTCTTTTAAGGCTCTAATTGCCTCTTCATCAAGTCCATGTCCTAGTCCAGAAGTTATGATAAAGTTTTTCAATTGGCCTTGTTTATCAACTGTGAATTTTATCATTACCTTGCCTTGTGTCCCCATACGTCTAGCGTCCTCAGGATACATCATTGTATAAGCAAACATCTGATAAAGTTGAGTATATCCACCTAATACTTCAGCACTTTTTGATGATTCTTCTTTTGGAAATACCAATTTGTAGTTCGTGTAATCTACTTTATGGGCGATGTTTTTTTCAGTGTCAAAATATTGCCAAATACCGGACTTTTCACCTTGTTCATATTGTCCTTTGCAGATCAAGTTACCCCTTGAAGTTTTCTCGTATTCTCCATGTCTGACTTCAGGGTTAGACTTAAGTACGTAAAATACCTCCTTCAAACTTGGAAAGCTGCTTTTAACAGTTTCTTTTTTTAAAGACTGAGCTGATACATGGCTTATTAAAGCTGTTAGAACTAATATTACAATTGGTTTCTTCATACAGATTTTATGGATTACAACGCCCCTGTAATGTGCGTTTGTTTACATTCCCGATAGCTATCGGGATTAAAGGGCATAAAACTAGCACGATTTGGGTTTAGAACCTAGTCGCGATACAAGCAGCTTAAGACACCCCGTCATTACAAGTAGTCCATAAGTTAAGAGATGAAAGCAGATGTGGAAAGCTACCCATAACGTGCGGCCGAGTTGCAACCAGCATCTAGGATTTCACATAGTGAAGTTCAATGCGATATTAAGGCCTGTTAACAAATGCTTTATTTGATTATTCGCTCTATCCGATATAAACTATCTGATACAACAATTGTGAGTCGACCATCAAAGAATTTGCTGCTAATTTGGCCGTATTGAGTTGTTCGCTGAATCTCATAAACTTTATTATTATCTATTAATTCAGTAAGCTCTTCCTCATTATTGTCATGGGATAATTTAAATTGAAGCATCAGTTGTTTATCATTATCGGATAAAAATGCTATTGAATCGAATGCTAACTTTAAAGTTGATTGATTGCTGTTTATCCATTTGCCATTTTTAGAATGATTTTCAATGAGCCAGGTCTCAACTTGAGTGAGTTTTTTTTCACTCATAAGTTGCTCATTTAGAATTTCTTTCAGATCAGATTTCCTTAAACAACCGCTCCTACAACTAGCGAATAACGTAATTATGATTAATAGGCGATACATACTTACTAACGACCAGCTATGATGAGTGGGGATTAGAATGCACTAACCTCTCGTCTCGCACATGGCCACGTTTTGATTTAAATTTAAAACTTGTAGCGTACTTACCAATTCCCACGAAAATGTCTTGACCGATTAAACTCCATTCATTTATAGCAAATGTTAGGCTCATTTACCTCAGTTTTAGTTTTTCAATGTTCTGCCGAATAACAAGCCGGGGTTCGTTGTAATAGAACTCAGATATAAACTTCTTATGAACTGATAAATGCTTTTCTTCTTTCAAGAATTGTCTATAAAGTAATAAAGTACAAACATCGGTTGAAGTCATATATTCTTTGGCTAATCGTTTACCGCGATGTTCATGTGCCATATATGCAGTTTCTTCAGGAGTGTCGGTATTGAGAGGAATCAAGTTGTTATGAATTGGATCAATTCTATTCAATTCACCATCAGGCTTAAAGGTCATTCTTAAATCCCCACCAATAGGTAAGAGTCCATGTTGCTTAGCTCCAGGAATAGCATAAACGATAAATTCAGGCTCGGTACGATAAATTATTATATTAGGGTTCACTATTTGCGTATATCCAAATTGTTGATACCACATAGAAGACAGTCCAACAGCCTTTTTTCGAACACTGAGAATATTTATTTCCGATTCTGAGAGTGGGATGTTCTTCTCTGTTTGAATAAGTTCGATTTCCAAGTTACCTACAGGGCTAAATGTGAATTTGTAAACCGCACTCTTATCGGTTTTATCAACATAAATTGAGAAATAATTCTTTCCATCGGAGTATGAAAAGTAACCGTTAACAAGTTCTCTATCAGCTTCTGGAACTGAGTCTGTTGAAATCCATGAGGCTTTTTCATTACGATAAAGTTCAATACCTTCAGCCAGTATCTTGTTAGACAATTGTTCCAAGTCTTGTCCAAATGCGACTGTGGTAAGAAAGATTGAAAAATAAGTAAGGATTTGTTTCATTCTAATTCGACTATTGAGACTAACGCTCATGTATGAGGCCTGTGCTCACACTTGGATCGAAGTAGCAAAATAGTGAAATCTGCCGGTGCATCCAAAGTATTAGAAAGCACTGCGCTTAGAAAGATGAAAACTCCTGCGAACTGAGCTCAGTAGAAACCACAGGATTTTCCTCAGAGGCAGATTCACGGTAATGTTTGTATTGAAATTTGCTAGAAGCATGTAAGCACATGCCTTCATACAGTCTGTTAGATGCCGGGTTTTCAGTCGAACCATTCCGAAAATTCCATTACAAGAATTGTTGTGTCGAGTTTGGCAGTTACTCCCGTTCGGTCGTTTCTGTTCGCGAAGTAATATCCTTTGTTGGTTCGATACCAAACAGCGTTGGCTGATTCATTCAGAAACCATTGTTGTTCGGTTAGTTCAGTTCCCAAAACATTCGGATTAAATAGATCTGAGGTGCGGATGGAATTTGATATTTCAGCCAATTGTGAAGTCGTCAGTTTAATTGAGTATTCAATTGTATAATCTTGCATCATGTCTTGATATTCGTCCTTCAATACTTCAACGTCACTAGGGATTGGAATGCCAGTTGCTTGCTCAAACCGATCTTCACTAGGAGTTCGCCCACAAGAAGTGAATACAATTAGCATCGTAAAAATTAGGTTTCTACGGGTTCCGAGTCTTCCAGAGTTCAAGTACTTCACTGGTAATTTGTTGCACGTCTTCATCCGTAGTTGAAAGTCCATATCTAGAAATCAGTTCACTTTGCACAATGTTGAATACTTTGGACTCTTCAGCTCCTTTCCAAAGATGTGATAGGAGTTGGTTAGATAAATGTTCAAATTCATCCAAAGGCGACCCTGGTATCAGTTCAAAATCTCGAAACAGCCTATTCAAGTCAGATTTAATAGACTGAAACTCCACTAAAATTTGCTTGTTACTGCTCATTTTATTCTTGGTACTTCTGGCATCTAACACCCGGATATCAGACACCGAGTGGTTGATATATTTTATTACCTAAAACTTCACCTCAGGCACCTCATCTGCTCCTTCAGTCGCTTCAAAGTATCCCTTGCGCTCCAACCCTGCAATGGAGGCTACAATGCTTCCTGGGATTCTCCTGATAGAAGAGTTAAAGTCCTGCACTATTTCATTGAATCGCTTTCTCTCAACCGCAATTCTATTCTCCGTGCCTTCCAACTGAGATTGGAGCTCTAAGAAGTTTTGATTCGCTTTAAGGTCAGGATATCGTTCTACAGTTACCAATAGCCGTGAAAGTGCCGATGATAATCCTTCCTGAGCTTGCTGAAATTGTCCAATAGCTGCTGGTGAAAGGTTAGTAGGGTCAATATTGATTGCAGTCGCTTTTGATCTGGCTTCGATGACACCAGTTAGTGTTTCTTTTTCAAAATCCGCATAACCTTTTACTGTGTTTACCAAATTAGGTATTAAGTCGGCTCTTCGTTGAT
Source organism: uncultured Fulvivirga sp. (assembly GCA_947500555.1). GTDB lineage: Bacteria > Bacteroidota > Bacteroidia > Cytophagales > Cyclobacteriaceae > Fulvivirga. The sequence continues at coordinate 581,534 of CANMSE010000001.1, forward strand.
ATACATTTTCTACTTGTGCCCATGCACCTTCTACAGCTTCGTCTTTACTTACCAGGCGGTTGTAACTTCTGAAACTCCATAAAACCAATATTAGAGCTAGAACACCAACTACATATTTTGTATAACTTCCCATAATTCAAAATTTTCAACTAAATTAATTCATTTTCGTGGTTGATGCCAACATTAAAAGAGTTGAAGATGTTACTAAGCCAATGAAATGGATACCCTTATATGTATTGATCCTGTTACAAGCCTGTAGTATAGATAAGGACAAAAAAGTAGACCGTAAGAAGTTCAGTTTCAAAACAGGTAGTGATACACAGCTTTTCTTTAAAAATGTTCGCCAGTCTTATTATGATCTGGAAGAAAATAAGGCAGCAAAATTCAACGTCTTTAGAAATAAAAAAAGAGTGAAAGATGCACCCTATCCAATTCTTAATTTTGCCATCGTTATCAATTACCTGCAAGATGAAGCTTATTTATTGCTGGAACCAAACGAAATCGTTGGCGACCTACCTCTTGTAATTGAAGGTACTAATGATAGCACCAGAGCAACGCAGCTTATAAGGTTGGATACTCAAAATCCTAAAAGTACATTGGAATTTGCCACTGATCTTTATGACCTGTTGCAGGATAACTCTTTTCAGCTTATAGTGGGTAATGAAAAACTTCCTATTCTGAATAATGCGCAATCTCGGGAAGCATTTAGAGTAACAATCTCAGACTATTATCGCCTAACCAGGGTTTTTTAGAAGATCAATTCGCCCAAAACTTTATATATTCTCCCTTAGGATCATATCGCTGTTGCTGGCTTTCAACATTAAATACCCGTCCGTTTTTAGGATCGTTGCCTACTCCTGATATATAGGCCCAGTTGAGCCAGTTACTGCTCACATCATAATCAACAAGTGCATGCTCAAACCAAGCAGCTCCCCAGGTCCAATTGACCTTTAAATGATGCATGAGATAACTGGCCACCACTTGCCTTCCACGATTGGACATAAAACCAGTGTTTTTCAGCTCCTTCATATTTGCATCAATGAAAGGTTCTCCCGTTTTAGCATCTTTCCATTTATGGAATTTATCTAAGTCATCATTTTGATCGAATTTTAATGATGATAATCCATTCTTTAAAAAGATTTTGGCTCCATGCTTTTTCGCCATGAACTTGAAGAAATCGCGCCATAGTAATTCGAAAAAAAGCCAATAGGTCGACTGGTTTTTGACTCTTTCCTTTTCATAGCGCTTAATCTCGTAATAAATGGACTTTGGTGATATCGCACCAACGGATAGCCATGCGGAAAACTTAGAGGAATAATCTGATCCTATAAGCTCATTTCTAGTTTCTTTATAATTTTTTAGCAGATCCCTATCCCAAAAATACTGCTCCAAACGTTTAAAGGCTGCTTGCTCTCCTCCTATAAACTTAAGTACACTTCTTCGATCAAATGTTGGTTCTTTCAGTCCCAGGTCTGTTAAATCAGGTATCTTACCACATGGAAAATCTACTGAATTCAGTTCTTTTGGTTTTTGAAAAAGAGGCCTTACTACTACTGATTTTTCCGATTCTTTTCGAAAAGTGGTAAAAACCTCAGGCACCTGATTGATAGGCCAAGGAACATCTTGTTCATGAAAAAGTGTTTGTTGCCAGAATAGCTCGAAGCTTATACTTTTTTGAAATAGTTCTTTCTCAAGCGATTCTTCAATATTCACCTCTTCGGTAGCTACCTCTTTAGATGCCACTACTTTCGTAACTCCTATTTGAGTTGCAAGATCAGGGATTATTTTTTCGGGTTTACCGATTCGAACAATCAGGTCTGATCCTAAAGAAATTAAAGAAGATTTCAGGTCAGTTACTGACTCTATTAAAAATTTCGTTTTGAAAGATCCTGTTTTAGTAAAACCAAATTGATCTAGCGGCTTAAATAACCTCTCATCAAACACGAATACAGGATAGACTTCATAGATCTCTGCAGCTTTAGTCAGAGCTTCATTATCAGTAACCCTGAGATCGTTTCTGAACCAGATAATAGCCTTTTGTCTCATGATTAGTTAACCACTATAAGTGACAATGGTTATCAGGAAGGGATATTGAAAGTTTAGTTTTCTTTTCGCTCAAAAGCCCCTAAATCAGGCTGATCATCTCTCATTTCACCGTTGATATCAAACATAACTCCGATATCTAAGCCTACATCTTTAGCAGGTGAAAGGGTATCAAGTGAATAATCGAAATCGGAGGGATCAAAAAACTTGGGGTCTTCATTTAGTATATTTTCAGACTCAAGTTCAACTATTCTAGTCCTGAAAAGGTTATTGGTCAAAGTAACATCGAAAGCAGCTTCTGCTACATTACTGAATAATAACTCTTCTGATAAGCTACCCCACACAATACTATTAACCATGCTTACTGTTAAATCGTCAATTAACGGCTCTCCATTCCCCAGCAAAAGATTATTTGAAAACACCACAGTCGGTTCCTGTCTGAAAAAGTCGAATGAAAAATTACCAAAGGTGCAATGCTCATAGCGATAATTACCTCCCGCCAAATTAGCGAGACCGTTGAGTTCACAATTGTTGATCAGAACATTTGAAGCGTATAAATCAGAGCTTATTGCTATTATGCCATAACCGGGTTGCACCAAGCTATCTATGGTAGGTAGCACAGTATTTCCCCCTATGTTTTCAATACGAGTATTGGAAATGATCAAGTCTGGGTCAGAATCTTCATCAGGAGTCCCGAGGTAGACCCCAACATTGGCGTTACGTATATCTGCATGATCGATGGTGTTACTTGTACTGCCTTGTAAAAAGATAATGCCACCCCATTGTCCTGGCGCATTTACAAACTGCTCATCAAACCTATCATTGGTAAAGATGATTCGTTCGTCAGCATTACCTGCAACATCCAGTGTACCTCCAACAAAAATGAAAGACCCATTGTGATTAAAGATCCGTGTTCCTGGTTCTACAGTCAAAGTACAGCCTTCATCCACCAAAATGGAATTGTAAATGACGTAAGGTCTATCAGCAGTCCAGGTCGTATTACATACTAATACCGAATCACGAAGGAAATTGGCATCCTGACCCCACGAAACAAGATCAACTTTTTGATCATTACCATTGGTTAAAAAATTAATTTGATCTGTAACGAGGAACGGTAAATTATCATCTTGAGGGTCAATGGTAACTTCTGCTAACACCAATATACTGTCCTCACCTAAGATGCGAACATTATTAATTTCAGGCCCACCGATACCATTCACGAAAATGGAGTATTCAGATAAGGCTCCTTCACCCAGCGAAATATTAGAAATGTTTATCGCGTTTTCTGCGTCATTATAGACTCTAAAACGTTTGGTAACACTCCCCAATGATGTAAACAGTGTATCAAAAAAGATAGTATCTGTGGAAAATCGCAGCCTGGCAGAACTGTCAGAAGTAAATTTTTCTTCCTGAGGTTGGCAGCTTATGATTAATACAATTAGAATAATGGGAGCAATCAGCTTATTCACAATAGACAAAACGCTAATTCTTTCAATATTATTCAATGACCCGTCAGTTTATTAGTCAAAGAAACATAAACGGGACTGATCAAAATGGTGATAGCGATGGTGATAATAGTTAGCTGATAGCCATAATTACTTACCATCTTCATTCCAAAACCAATTGAAGCCAGTATAAAGCTAAACTCTCCGATTTGAGCCAACATTGCACCACCTAAAATGCTCTCTTTCCAGGAATTTCCTATGAGCCTGAGCCCTACTGTATTAATTCCGTGATTGGTAATGTATACTACTAATACCATCAAGCCAATGATCCGCCAATTTTCAAATAAAAATGTCAAATCCATAAGCATCCCAATTGAAATAAAAAAGATGGAAATTAATAATATCCTAAATGAATCCAGGCTATTGTGCAACCAATCACCACCTTCTGGTCTGTTATTTATAATTACTCCGGATATTAAAGCCCCCAGACCTGCAGAAAGCCCAATTAAAGAAGTCATTAATGCAAACCCAAAACACATAATCAAGGCAGCAAATAATTGTAGCTCGGTATCTTTTGAAATGGTTTTTTCAAAAGGTATTTTGATGGATTTCTTTTTGTAGATATAGGCCACAAATAATAGGATGGCTATTCCCCCTGCTAATTGGCCTGTAATTTCTAAGGGAGAAGCATTTTTCCCTCCGACAAGATTTATGATAATTATCATAGGAATGATTAGAATATCCTGGCAAATCAGTATTCCAACAATACCTTTGGATAACCGTCCATTATGTTCCCCAAAACTTTCAACGAGCTTTATTACTACTGCAGAACTACTCAGCGAAATGACAAAGCCAAGCAGCAAAATTCGATTAAAGTTCCAGTTTAAGAACCAGCCTATGGCCAACATCACAAGTAAGCTAAACAACACCTGAATAGCTGTACTAAGAATTATGCTTTTCCATTGACGAACCATATCCGGCAATGAGATATGCATACCTATGAAAAACATCAGGACAATAAGTCCTATATCACCTAATTGCGTAACTGCTTCCTGATCAGTAACAACTTCGAGGCCATACGGACCAAGCACTACTCCTGATAATATGTAAGCTACGACATATGGTTGACCGAGCTTTTTGAGCACCAATCCCAGAACTACAATTACTACACTGAGCGCCAGTAAAATATTGAGCTCCGAAGAAATGGCCAGAGCAAACATTATTGATCTTCTTCCATTTTTGCAGCACTTTCAGCTATTCTCAATTGACTTATAAACTCTTCAATTTCACCATCCATAACAGCCGGCAAATTGTGCTGGCTATAATTTATTCTGTGATCGGTTACCCTACTTTGAGGATAGTTATATGTCCTGATCTTATCGGATCGGTCACCACTACCCACCATAGATTTTCGCTGCGCTCCAACGGCCTCATTATGCTTGGCTAACTCAATTTCATAAAGCCTGGATCTTAATACTTTAAGTGCTTTGTCAAAGTTCTTCAATTGAGATTTTTGATCCTGACAAGAGACCACCAACCCACTGGGAATGTGAGTTAACCTTACGGCTGAGTATGTAGTGTTCACTGATTGACCTCCAGGTCCAGAAGAACAGAAAGTATCTTTTCTGACATCATTCATGTCAATTTCCACATCTACATCATCCATTTCAGGTAAAACAGCCACTGTTGCCGCTGAAGTATGTACTCTGCCTTGGGTCTCTGTTTGAGGAACCCGTTGCACACGGTGAACTCCAGATTCAAACTTGAGCTTCCCGTAAGGAATATCACCTGTGATTGTACTAACAATTTCTTTGTAACCTCCGCTTGTACCTTCTGTTAAATCAAGCACTCTAAGCTTAAGTCCATTTTTTTCACAGTAACGCTGGTACATTCTGAACAAATCTCCAGCAAAAATTGCAGCCTCATCACCACCTGTTCCAGCTCTAATTTCCAGGATGGCTTCTTTTTCGTCATTAGGGTCCTTTGGAATTAGCAGTTGTTTCAACTTTTCTTCTATGGCTTCCTGCTGAGGCTCAAGCTCATCTAATTCCATCTTTGCCATTTCACGAAATTCCTCATCCTTCTCATTTTTTAGTACTTCCTTAGCACTCTCTATATTGGAAAGAATTTCTTTGTATGTCTCGTACTCCTGAACAATCTTTTCCAGATCCTTATACTCTTTACTGAGTTTTGAATACTGCTTCATATCCGACATAGCATCCGGCTGAACAATGAGCTGCCCTACCTCTTCAAATCTGTCCTTAAGCTCTTCTAGTTTTGCGATCATAGGTGTTACGATTAACGCTACAAAACTACTACTTTTGAGCAAAAGTGAATGAAAGAACCATGCGAGTAATTATCTGCTGTTTATTGATACTCATTGTCTCTGCATCTTGCGAAACGAAACTGACTGATGAGCAAAGAAAAGCTCTTCGTGACGAAATGAAAGATCGCAAAATTAAAAAAGTAGGTCCTGAAGAAATCTATCAAAAAGCGCTATCCGAAGGACGAAAATTAGTGAAGGAACTTGCCCTAGACGTTAATTTAGATTCTGTCCAACAAATTTGTGATTGCTCTATTACTTTTGTCGAAAGTGCGGAAACACTTTCCGATAAACAGTCTGAATTATTTGAAGCTTATAAGTATGAACCGGATGCAGCGGATAATATTCAAAAGGATGGAGACGAATTGTTAATCTACTCCAAGCCCATTATGGAGGCTGACACACTTCAGGGTGTCTGGATGATTAATTACAAGAAAAAAGCAATCGTGAAAATGCTTTAACCCTGAGCATGTCGAAAACATGAAACCAAATGGTCATTAACCAATCCACAAGCTTGCATATGAGCATAGATAATAGTGCTCCCTACAAATTTAAATCCTCTCTTTTTTAAGTCCTTGCTCAAGGCATCTGATTCTTTAGTGGTAGCGGGGCAATTTTCCATTTTTTTCCAATGATTAATTATGGGTTTTCCATTTACGAAACTCCATATGTAATTATCGAATGTTCCAAATTCTTTTTGAACTTCAATAAACTGTTTGGCATTTAACACACTCCCCCTAATTTTTAATTTATTTCTTATAATCTCAGGATTGAGAATAAGCTCTTGAATTTGGGCTTCATTATAAGCAGCTACCTTTTCTACATCAAAATCGGCAAATGCTCTACGATATCCTTCTCTCTTTTTTAACACCGTTGCCCAGCTTAGCCCTGCTTGTGCTCCTTCTAAAATTAGAAATTCAAAATGTGTCTTATCATCATGCACTGGAACTCCCCATTCTTCATCGTGATAGGTAATATATTCTTCAAACTGGCCTTCAGCCCAATCACATCGACTCTTCATGATAGTTAGTTATTCCCTATAAAAATTTGCAAATTGAATATCGAATAAAATTTCTAAAATATGTGCTTTTTCAAATCATTTCTCACCTTTTGTCTTTTGTTTGGCTCAATTTTATGTTTGGCTCAAAGCCCAGAAGAAAAAATACAGGAACTGGGATTTGAACTATTCGAACCTGCAAAACCAATTGCTAATTATGTAAAGGCTGTTCGCACAGGCAATTTAGTTTTTCTTGCTGGACATGGTCCCGGAAAGGCGGATGGAACCAATATTAAGGGTCGCCTCGGAGAGGATTTATCTATTGAACAGGGGTATGCAGCTGCTCAAATTTCTGCTATCGCATTACTCTCTTCATTAAAAGCAGAAATCGGTGATCTAAGCAAAGTAGTTAGAATTGTAAAAGTGACTGGTATGGTAAATTCTACAGCTGACTTTTACGATCAGCCCAAAGTAATCAATGGATGCTCTGATCTTTTAGTCAAGGTTTTTGGTGATAAAGGGAAACATGCTCGAGCTGCTGTTGGCATGGTCTCATTGCCAAGCAATATAGCAGTAGAAATAGAAATGATTGTAGAAGTAACGGAGTAGTAATTAGCCAAACTTAATTGGCCAAATTATCGTTGTCATCATTAATACAGCCAATCAGTCATGACAGCACAATTACCAGAAACTCAATTTCCATTTTCCGCTAAACTGAATCTCAGTGCCTTAATGGGGTACTGGGAAGTAAATCTGCAGACTAATAACGCATTTAGTTTATACCCTACAGATGATATACTCAAAGCGATTAAAGATGCCAGCGAATTACGTCAGCCAATAGAGGATTTAAAAATCCTTGATAAGCACAAGACGCTGCTTGGCATGTTGATGAGTGCTGTAATGCCACCTGCACTTCTCGAATCAGAGCTGTCAGCTGCATTGATTCCCTTTGATTTTATTGGGTTTTATGCTACACCAGGGTATAGAAAGATATTGCCCATAGATACTCTTCGCACGGATATTGTATCTAATCTAAGAGGCAATGATATGGAGGCTGCAAAAATATTACGCGCATGTATCTTCATTCTCAACAAATTTTACGGAACAGAGATTAGCATTGATGAGCCAATTTTAGTGACCATACCTAGTAATGAAACTGGTTTGGATAAAATCTACAAAGTAGATATAAGCCTTCAATTTGTTGATGTTATTGCTAAAAAAGAACCCGCACCAATTAGCGAAGAGCAGATCAGTCTTTTGATGAGTGATCTTTACAATACGGAACTTTGGCTAGACCATATTGACTCTAATGCTTTCGAATTTCAAGGGTTTAGCATATGCCAACTAGTTGAAGTGACTGAAGGAGAAATGCTATCCAGAATCAAGTATGATCTACTTAAGAAAGACGCTGTAATCTGTCCTGACAGTTTTGCGTCCATCCAGAAAAAAATACGATCTATTTTCAACCTCCCTGAGATGCACCTGGGGCTTTCCTTTTTTGATGTGGAAAACAATGTTATTTCAAACCAGGGAATGAGCGGTTGGAATAGTTTCATGATACCAACACAGGAAGAAGCAGTATCGTGTGACTATTTCAAAAACTCTATATATGATTTGGCGCATACACTGAAAAAACCAGTGATCATTGAGAACCTTGAAACAATGAAAGATCGTACTGGTATTGAAGAAGATCTGTTAAAAAGAGACATTAAGAATGTCGCTATTGCACCCTTAGTTTATGACGATGAAGTGATCGGCATGCTGGAACTTGGCTGCCCCTACACCGGGAAATTAAACGCGATGAGTGCTAATAAAATGGAAGCTGTGTTGCCAATGTTTACTGCTTCCGTTCACCGCGTATTGGAGGAAATGAAAACTGAAGTACGAGCATTGATACAAAAGTCTTGTACTGCCATACACCCCAGTGTTGAGTGGAAATTTCTACAAGAGGGGTATAGGCTATTGGGAAGTTGGAAAGGTGATAAAAAAGAACCTTTCGGAGATATTGTCTTTAAAGATGTTTACCCGATTTATGGAATGTCTGACATTCGCAATTCTTCTCTTGAAAGAAATACCGCTATTCAGGAAGATTTAAAACAAAATCTCAATGAAGCAAAAATGGTCTTAGATACTATTTCTACAGAGAAGGCCATGCCTATCTTAAGTGAGCTTAAGTTTAGATTAAATAAGGAAATTAAAAAGCTATCAGGAGGATTGAATTCGGGTGATGAATCAGCGGTATTAGATTTTTTGAAAAATGAGATCGTTCCGACTTTCGAGCATTTCAAAAAGGATCTTCCAGAATCTAAAGATGCAATAACGAAGTATGAGGAACTGCTAGATCCTAATTTGGGAGTGATTTATAATAAAAGAAGAGATTTTGAAGAAAGTCTTACGAAAATTAACTCCACTATATCGGCTTATCTTGATGAAGTAGAAATAGAAGCTCAGGAAATTTTTCCTCACTATTTTGAAAAGTATAAGACAGATGGAGTTGAGTACAACATCTATTTAGGACAGTCTATGGTTAAAAACAGAAATTTTGATCCTATCTACCTTCAAAATTTCAGATTATGGCAATTGATAGTAATGTGTGAAATAGCAGTGAGAGTGAATAAGTTAAAACCTTCACTTGCTAATCCATTGGATATAACTCAACTCATCTTAATCCATGCCGAACCGCTTTCAATAAAATTTAGAAAAGATGAAAAGCATTTTGATGTAGATGGTGCTTATAACATCCGTTATGAGATTGTAAAAAAACGTATTGACAAAGCTTATATAAAGAATACAGAAGAGCGCCTAACACAGCCAGGAAAGATAGCAATAGTGTATGCTCATGAAAAGGAGGCTGAAGAATATCTGCGATACATAAAATACCTACAATCTGAACATGTATTAGATGAAAAAATTGAAATGGTTGAGTTAGAAGAACTGCAAGGAGCCCATGGACTCAGAGCCATTAGAATAGGGGTAAATAAAAAAGCTGACTTCGAAAGTTTTGGAAGTCAGGTAATTAAAAATGTGATTGAATCAATCTCAGTAAATTAGACCTCCTCGATCAAAAACATTCCTATTATTTCTAAGTTGGCATTGGCCTTGCTTATTTTAGCGGCAAATGCGATATCTATGAGAACGTTAATAGTATTTATACTCTCTTTCATTGTGACCTTATCCCTGGCTCAAAATGTAACTGAGCTAGATAAGAGAAATGGCTTCAAAGACATTAAACTCAATACGTCTGTCCTAAAATATGATGGTTTGGAGTTTAAAAAGGAAGATGAACACCCTCTTTATAAGGACATCAAGGTGTACGTTTCGAAAAAAGGTGCTTATGAGAGCATAGGTAGTATTAAGATTTTTGATTTAGAAGTGCTTACATATAGTGATTCAATATTTCAAATTATTGTCATCACAGAGAAGAACCCCAACCTATACAAGGGCCTAAAATCAGCTTTTGGGGAACCTGACTACAATTACCGAAGCAAATTTCATCATTGGACTGGAGAGAATATTCGACTTTCCTATGTGCCTTATCAGAAAGATAAATTGGAGTTAAAATATGAGTCCTTCCTAATGAGACAGAAGCTTAAGGAGGATAAAGAAGAAGTTATTGAGGATATTGTTAGTGACTTCTAATTTATATATAATTGTATTACATTTGTATTACATTATTTGAGCTATGTTAAACGTCAGATTACCAAAGGAAATAGAAGAGCAGCTAAAAAAGTATGCTGATCAACATGATCTATCAAAAACAACTGTTGTTAAAGAAGCATTGACCATGTATCTCACCAGAAAAGGGCTATCCAATAGGCCTTATGAGTTAGGCATAGATTTATTTGGTAATCAAGGTAGTGACCAAGCTGATAACTCAACCACATACAAATCTAAAATAAAGAAGAAGCTACGTGAGAAGTACACTCATTGATGCGGGTCCATTGATTGCATTGTTTGATAAGAGTGATAAATATCATTTAAAAGCTATACATTTCATCAAAGAATATCAAGGGCAGCTTTGGACTACCTGGCCTGTCATAACTGAAGCTTCTCATATGCTAGACTTTAGTGTAAGTGCTCAGATAAATTTATTGGAATGGATAAAAAGAGGGGGTCTTCAGCTTTTTCAATTAGATACCGACCATCTATATAGAATCATAGCATTATCCAAAAAATTTAGTGATGTGCCTATGGACTTGGCTGATGCTTCATTGGTTGCAGCTTCAGAAGCCTTGAAAATAAATGAAATAGCCAGTATTGATTCGGACTTTTATATCTACCGAGATATACGAAATAAGTATCTGAATAACGTATTTATTTAGATCGTTTCTTCTTGCTCGATATAGCTTTAGGATTAAAGTCCAGACAGAGGTTTAGCCAATAGTCAAAGTCATCATCTAAATCTATTTCATCAGCATTTACTAATAAAAACCCCTTTAACACTCGTCCTGTAAAATCCATTTGACGGCTGCCCTTACGCTGTAGTAACTCCTCATACATTTCAGGATCTACTCTAACCATTAACTCATTTTTCATTATACCAACACACATTTTATCGTTGACCATGAAGCATAATCCACCCATCATTTTCTTCTCTTCAAAAACAATTTTCTTCTGTCTAAATGAAGTTCTTATTCGGTCAGCTAAAAATTCATCATATGCCATATTAAACCGCCAGGTCTCCTTCCTCGTGTACTATTTCTGTTTTTCTTTCTCTCGCAAGTAATGCAAAGCCAAAGGTTAGCACCCCAACCCTTCCTATAAACATAAGTACTGTTAATAAAATTTTACCTGCAGTACTGAGACCCCCTGTGATGCCCATACTTAACCCCACCGTACCTAGAGCAGAAGATACCTCAAATAGAAGCTCTTCGAACGTAAAATTTTCAAAAAAGGATGTCAGGAAAGTAAAGAAGAAAATTAAGCTGGTATAGAAAATGAATGTTGAAGTGGCGACATATAGTCGTTCAAAAGGAATTATTTTATCAAAAAAAGTGATCTTTTTAGCTCCCTTAAGGCGGCTTTTTAAAATCGCAAAAACTGCGGTCAGTGTGGTTATTTTAAGCCCTCCTGCTGTACCGGATGGTGATGCCCCTAGATACATTAGAAAAATAACCGATAGTAATATTGGCAATGAAAGTGAGCCTGTCGGAATAGTGGCAAAACCTACAGTGGTCATTGCGGTCATCGCTTGAAAAAAAGATTTTAGCCAGCTTGACTCACCATTTGAAACCACAGATGGTTCAAAAAAATAAGTTAGAACTGTACTTCCAAGTAGCAGTACTACAAAACCCACTACTACTATTTTAGTGGTAAAAGTCAGTTTTTTCGACTTACCTGATAGTCTATACCAAAGATCAGTAATCACAATAAAACCCAGGGAGCCTGCAATTGCTAATACGGAAATAATACTATTGACATAAATGCTATCTTGAAAATCAATAAAACTGTTATCATAAAGGCCGAAACCGGCTGTACAGAAAGCCGAAACGCTATGAAATATACTATACCATACAGCTCCTCCGGTTTCCATGATGTTATTAAAAGCAAAAAAGAAGCAAATGGCTCCTAACGTTTCCATTATAATGGTAAAATAAATCACACTTTTAAGAAAGTCTTTGATTTGAATGGACTTGGGCATGGTGAATGCGGTACCCAACATTTTCTTATGCCAATGGCTAATGTTGTTGGTGGTATAAAGCAAATAATAAGTGGTTAGGGTCATATAACCTATGCCTCCTACCTGAAACAGAAGTAGAATTACAATCTGCCCTCCAAGATTAAATGATCCAGAAACACTTATGGGCACAAGCCCAGTGGTAGAAACAGCGGAAGCTGATATAAAGAGGCTATCTATAAATAATACATCTACCCTTTGAAAAATAGGAAGTGCCAGGATAAAGGTGCCGACCAGTATATATAAGAAAAAGCCAATAACTATATTGACTTGCGGTGTCTGGCTCAGTTGAAATCTTTGATAACTGCTAAAGAGCCTCTTAAAGATGTTTTTCTTCACCTCATTAAGATAATATTTTAGACTAAATGAGGATAGATATAAAACCAATTAATTAGTGTATTTTCTAAAAATGGCAATGGCATTATGACCTCCAAAACCAAAGGTATTACTCATTGCATAGTTAATCTCTTTCTCCACTGCCACTCCCATAGTGATATCAATACCTTCCGGTAATGCTTCATCCACTTTGGAAGTATTGATTGTTGGAGGAACAAGGGATTCATTCATCGCTTTTATTGTAGCTATGGCTTCTATTGCTCCTGCAGCCCCCAGTAGATGTCCGGTCATAGATTTAGTAGCACTTACCTGAAGATTTAACAGATTCCCTTTTGAAAGTGACTTTAACGCATTGATCTCTGATAAATCCCCAACGGGAGTAGAAGTAGCATGAAGATTAGCATAATCGATTTCATTTATAGAAATTCCAGCCTCTTCTAATGCCATTTCCATGGCCAATTTAGCTCCTAAGCCTTCTGGGTGAGTTGCGGTACTGTGATAGGCATCATTTGACATGCCTGCTCCGACTACCTCTCCATAAATCTTAGCGCCTCTTCGCTTCGCATGTTCCAATTCTTCCAGAATCAATGCTCCTGCACCTTCACCCATGACAAAACCATCACGATTCTGGTCAAAAGGTCGGGATGCAGACACGGGATCATCATTCCTTGTAGAAAGTGCTTTCATCGCATTAAACCCTCCAATGCCCGATTGAGTGATAGGGGCTTCTGAACCTCCCGTCAGCATAACATCTGCCTTACCCCATTTTATGTAATTGTAAGCATCCATAATGGCAGAGGTTGAAGAAGCGCAGGCAGAAACAGTGCAGTAGTTGATACCCCTGAACTCATTCTCTAATGCAATAGCTCCAGAAGGAGTATCGGCTAAAATCTTTGGAATAAAGAAAGGCGAGAATCTCGGTCCAATTTCAGATTTCGCATACTCCAAAATCTCAGTTTCAAAAGTAGTGATCCCTCCATTACCTGAAGCCCATATGACACCACTCTTATTCTTATCAAAATCTACTCCCTTGAGGCCTGACCGATTCATTGCTTCCCTTGATGCAATCAATGAATACAACGTAAAAGGATCATTTTTCCTTATAGTCTTGGAATCAAAATGATCCAGTAAGTCTATATTTTTTAGCTCACAAGCAAATTGTGTCTTAAATAATGAAGTATCAAACTTCGTGATAGCTGCAGATCCACTCTTACCTTCCGTCAGCCCGGCCCAAAACTCTTCAACAGTATTACCAATCGGTGTTAATGCACCCATTCCTGTTATTACTACTCTATACATAAGTGATAATAATTTGTTTAAATTATTGCAAAAAATGTTTTAATACATCAGTAGAGCCTACTGCTAAAGCCTGATTTTAAATTATGCAGCAGCCAGGCCAACTTATCATATATATTTCTGAACTTTAAACCTTAAAGTAACCAAAACTAGACCATGCGCTTATTATTTGCTATCGCTATTATTTTATTTTCATGTAGCGAACAATCAGAGGAGCCTAACCCTCAAACGCCTGCTGTACCACAACCAGAGGATGAAGAGACAACTGAAGTATTCAATTTAATAATTGACAAAATTATTGTAGATGGTAAGACAGGTTTCGACTTTCACTATGAAAATGATCAACTTGTCAAAATTGACTTATATAATACTTATGAAGGTGAAATCTACGGTAGCAGATTGTACTTCTACGAAGATGATTTAATAATTAGAATGGAAGAAGTGTATACAACCGGATTTAATCAACGGACTCATACATTCACATATGAAAATGGTAAAATAGTGCGATCTGATGAGACTGCAGAATCCGGCTATGTATCATTTGACATTTATAGTTATGATGATAAAGAAAGACTAATGCGATTTGAAAAGTATGAAGGTACTGAAGAGCCATTCATAGAAGATGATAATTTGTATTTTGAATATGACGAAAATGATAAATTAACTAGACTAATAAGTCCTGAAGTTTATATACCATCTCTTGGAGAATACGTTGACTTGATGGTTAATATCAAGGTTGATGATAAAATTAACCCGTTTAAAAGTTTGCCATACAGAGCATTTCAGGGATTGCTCCATTCCAACATTTATCCGATCCCGAATAATGTCGTAGTAGCTGAATCAGAGTTCTTCGGTACAAAAAACGACTATCAACATGAATATAATGAACAAAATTATCCGGTTTCGTTTATTAATTCTGATGGGTTTAAAGTTGAATATAAATATGTTGATGAATGAATTCTAAATTATCTCTCACACTAATTTTATTCTTTACCATTTTTTCAACTTGCTCATTAGCTCAAGACAACCTTTATCATGTATCAACCATCAGAGCTAAGCCTGGTAGTCTTTTGCAGTTAATCAGCCTGATCAAGGAAGACATAAGTGATTATAAATCATACGGAATTGATAAACCTTTTCTGATGCGGCATTCTCAAGGCGATCACTGGGATTTACTCTTGATTTATCCTATCTCTTCGCTAGATGATCATTTCAAAGACAAGGGCATTGCGAAAAGGCAAGCTTCCAACTCATTAGATCAACCGTACGAGAGCAGGTATTATGATTTAATCTCATTTCAGGAAGAACAAATTGTGAAAGGACCCAGCAAAAAGGTCTTTACAAAACGTTTTGAAAAATACGATTACTATCATGTAGAAATTTTCCAGGCACTTGCTGGTAAAAGAATGGAACTCTTGAAAGAGCGACAAATGGAAAATGTCTATCTCAACGAACTTAAGCGCGATAACAACTTGATATTTACAAAAGTCATGGGTGGTGAAGCTGCTATATTTACAATAGGTTTTTATAGAGATCTCAAACACTTCGCTGAGAGCACAGATATTCCATTGGAAAAAGAAAATGAAGCAGCTAAAGTCGCTGGTTTTGAAAGTGTTTATACTATTGGGAGCTATTTGAGATCATTATTGCTGAAGCACAATGACACGTTGGCTAATGCAGTAAGATAACACCTATTTTTCTCTTAATGTTGACGAGGGCTCAGCTCTGGCAATTTTGAGCAGGTTAGTCCCTATCGTAAGTAGAATTGTTACTGTGATTAACAATACACTCGGGATAATTATTTTTAAATCAACAGGAACATGGTAAGCATTTACCTGATCCAAATAGTTCTTAACGAGGTATTGGCTCAGCGGTATCGAAAGAATGAGAGCAACACCTAGTATGATAATGTAGGGCTTATTCGTTATCAACGTAATGTGTCTCATAGTTGCACCCATTACCTTCCGTATACTTATCTCACGCATTCTTTTGGCTAACATCAATGATACTAGCCCATAGAGTCCGATAGAAGATAAAATAATAGAAATCGTGGCAAATAGTAAAAGTATTTTAGTCGGAATTGACATTTCTCTGAAGAAATTATCAAATATGGTATCCTGCCGATAGCCCAAATAGGGGAAATCAGGATACATACTGCCCCAATCAGCTTTAATCTTATTCTCTAGTGAACTCAATGCATTTTCATTTTGGGTTCTTACTACAAGAAAGCGATGACTTTCTTCAGGAACGATTTTGAAGGCCATTGCTCGTATTGGGGTATAAAAATTTTGATAATGGAAGTCTTGAATAACTCCAATAATTTGAAAATCACCTTCGGCAGTTTTTACGACATCGTTTTCAATGTCATCAACATAAAATTGTCTAGCAAAGGTTTCATTCACGATCAACCCATTTTCTATATCAGAAGATTTATCTCCGTTAAAGGAATTGCCATCCATGAGTTGAAGCTTCAACGTATTGATATACTCAGGGCTTACATTATAAGTACGAACAGAGGCCTTTTCATTATTAAAAATAACATCAATACTACTTGCCTTATCTCCAATATGATTCATGCCACTAGCCAGAGAAACGACTTCCGGGTATTGACTGAGCTTGAGCGAAAGTCCTTTGTATTGATCGTAATTTTCTGTAGGAATGACCAACAACGAAGATTGATCATACCCCCAATCAATATTTCTTTGAAAACTGCTGTTACTCATAAACGCTATTCCGGAAAAAATAATTAAGAAGGTAATCCCAAATTGAACTCCCAGGAAAAATCGGAAGAGATAGTTGTTGTTTCCCCCAAGTTTAAGTGTGCCTTTAAATATATTATTAGCGCTAAACGATGAAATGTATAATGCAGGATACAAGCCTGAAAGTAGTCCTGTCACAAATGCTACACCTAACAAGAATAACCATAAGTAAGGACTCCAATAATTGATGCTAAATTCAAATGGGAAAAAGCTATTAAAAAGCGGCAGCAAAATACCTTGAGCCAGGACCAAGCCTAACAATACGGCAAATGAGCAAAGGAAAATATTCTGACTTAAAAATTGTGTGATTAATTGACCACGCTTGGCGCCTACACTTTTTCTCAGGCCAATTTCCTTCAACCTTTTGGTAGCTGATACCAATGCAATATTGATATAGTTGAAGCAAGCAATAAATAATAGTAAAAGTCCGAAAAATATTGCTCCGTAAAGAGTTGAAGGATTTTCTCTACCAACTACATTACCGACAATGGTATACTTAGTATTTGAAATATTATCAAACCTCAATAATTGAAGATTATCAATAATATATCTTGGCTTGCCCGCATTGTATGCCTGAATATAGTCGGCCTTTTTATTATCAAATTGATCAATAACCGGAGGGTTTTTAAACTTTATAAAAGTAGCACCTGCCAGAGATGTCCCTTGGTCATTATTTACAGGATTGATTTTTGAATTCACTAAAATATTAAAGCTGAAGTAGGCATTCGTTGGCAATTTCTCTGTCACAGCACCTACAGTCACAGGTATATTTTCACCGTTAATGACGAGAATCATCTCTTTATCCAGAGGGTCTGCTAAACCGAAAAATTTTTCTGCAGCACGAGCGGTAAGAACTATTTTTGTCGGGTCGTATAACACATTTTTGCTGCCTGATTGAAGCGCAAAACTGAAGGTATTTAAAAAGTCATCATCTACAAACTCTACAGGTTCTTCAATAACGATATCATTGTATCGTATAACCGCATGGCCTTTGGTAAATCTGGTAATGTATTCTATTCCAGAAATGTCATCATTTAATACTGATTCTATGTTTGCAGGGGATTTGGCCCAGATAAACTTATCGTTATTCACATCCCTTGCTTCACTTGTAATTAGGTATATCTCATCCTGATTATCGATAAAATCGTTGGCCGTAAGGATGTTCATAATAAATAAATAGAGAATGATGCAACATGAAATAGATACGGAAAGCCCAACTATACTGATGAAAGAAGTGGTCTTGTTTGTTTTAATACTACGAAGAGTGAGTTTAAAATAATTTGAAAACATCATAATCGAGTTGTTTGAGTTATTAATACCTTTTAAAGCAAATGGCCTAAACATACTTATCACATCCCTGTACAGCATCCATTTAGCTTTTCGTTTACCGTACTTATCGACCCTGTAATCAAAGGTTTCCAGCAGGTCACCTTCAACCCTTTCTATCAGGCTATCCTTACAAAAGGATCGAAGCAACTTAAACGGCCATTCCGGTGCTATTTGATCATCATTTTCACTCATTGCATCGAAATATTTGGGATTAGTGAAAACAGTGAATTTCGTAGTTCCCTTGTTTTGACCAAAGCCGACCTACCAGCTGCAGTCAACATATAAAAAACCTTTCTTCTTCCGCGCCTGGCTTTTGTAGATTCTCCATAATGGGATTTGATAAAGCCTTTTTCCATGAGCCTATTTAACGAAGAATGAACTGCCCCTACACTAGGATTTCTTCCAGTTTGATTTTCTACCTCTTGCATAATGGCTGCACCGTATGCATTATCTTGAAGTACCCCTATGATTAGAAGTACAAGTTCCTCGAACTCCCCCAGGTTAGTCCCTTTCATTAAATAAATTCTTATTTGTAGAGTTTAGACTGCAAATGTGCAGTAAAGGTTACACTCCTTCAAATAAATCATCCAAAAAGTCTATATGAGAGTCTTCTCAAAGCACAGGCTGTTCTCTATTCCTTTGTATTGCCCGTAATTGGGAATAGTTTCATAACCATTCTTTTTATAAAAACCCACAGCTTCAAATTGGCGAACCCCTGTTTCTAAAATGGTTTTTTTATAACCGAACTCCTGAGCCCACGTTTCAAGCTCTTTTAGAACAAGGGTGGCAACTCCCTGACCTCGCCCCTTGGGTGAAGTATACATTCTTTTCACTTCCACGCTATCAGCGTCAAACTCTTTAATAGCACCAGATCCGACAGCAACTCCCTCATCATAAGCCAGCACAACATGGTTAATATTATCCAATTTATTGAACTGATCATAGAAAGAATGCTCTTCACCATCAGTAATAGTGAGGTAAACATCCAGTTGCTCCACTAGTGTTAGAAAATCTTGATTCTTAGATGTAGTACGCTTAAGCTTGATCATTGATTATGGCCCTGTAAATAGTTCTTATTAACGGTAAAAGTATATTCAAGTTTTTTTGACTATCTATCTTGGAAAGGATGACATAAAACTATCTCTTCTCACAACAATTGATACATTTAAACTACTAATTTTGATATAATGATTGAAATTTTCTAATGCCCTTCATTTTCGACTATATTCATCGTTTAATAGGCATCACCCTTCTACTCATACTTTTGTCCTGCACAATTCAAGCACAGGAGCGCTTAGATATTCAGGCATTAGAAAAGGAATTATCCGGCTTGTATGGTTTAGAAAAACTAAAAACACTCAATATACTCAGCGAGTATTACCAAAACAGTAATGTAAAAAAGGCTACACGATATGCCAGGCAAGCAGGTGCGCTAGCCAATAACATGTTTAATGAAAAAAATATAGCCTTATTAGGTGAAGAGGCTAGTATACATTCTCTCAACGCCCATTTTCTTTATGGATCTCTTTTATATGATGAGGAGAAACTAAGCAATGCACTTGATGAATTCACCAAGTGCAGAGAGTTGGCTGAACAATCAAATCATATAGATTTTGCTGAACGAGCTCTAAATATGATAAACAAAATAGATTCTATTGGCATCAACGATGGTTTCCTAAAAAAAACACTTAAGCCATTAGGTCTTGGTGACAAAGTTTCAAATACTTCGATCAATCTAAGAATAGGCTCATTACTGAAAATGGCTAAGCTCTATGAGAACAAGGAAAACTACGATAAGGCTATCCAGAATTATTCCAAAGCCGTCAATTTAATGCGCAATCTGGGAGATGCAGAACAAGTTGCCGAAACCCAGATAAAAATTGCTGAACTGAATAAGAAGTCGGGTAATTTAAAAGAAGCAGTCGCCTACTATCAAATTACACAAGAAAATTTTGCGAAGTTAGGGGATTCGACTGCTGTAGTTGAGTCTAAGAAAGGGTTGCAAAGTGTATTTGATGAACTAGAAGATCTCACTCCAAAATCCAAGTTAAAGTCAACAAGTAATATTCCTTTGTTACCTATTTCTAAACCTGGAGATAGCTCTATTCAAACATTGAATCAACTAAAGAATTTGGCTGAGCAGTATGAGAAACGCCAAGATTTTACTCAGTCACTGAAATACTATAAATTATATAATGAGTTGAATTCTCAATTACATGAAGAGCAACAGCGATTTATTCTTGATAGTATTGAATTGCTTAGCCAGGCTCAAAAAATAAGATTATTAGTTCAGGAAAATGAATTAGGAGAATTGCAACTATCTCAAACCAATACTAAGCTGGAAAGACAAGCGGCATTCAGGAATTGGTTGACTATTGGTCTAGTGGTGTTAGCAGGATTATTTATTCTTTTCTACTGGTTGTTTGTTTCCAAAAAAAGGGCACATAATAAGTTGACTACTACTTATTCAAATCTTCAAGAAACAAAAAGTCAGCTAGTTGATGCTGAGAAGAAAATCAAAAAGCTGCTTGGTCAGCAGGTATCTGATGACATTGCTCAAGCTCTTATGGACGAAAGTGATACTGGTATAAGCAGTAAGTTTGTCTGCATTATGTTTTTAGATATTCGTGATTTTACCCCATTTGCTGAGTCAAGAACCCCTGAAGAAATCATTGCTTACCAAAATGATGTTTTCGGTTTTATGATAGAGATTATAGCAAAATACCATGGAGTCATTAACCAGTTCATGGGTGATGGTTTTATGGCTACTTTTGGTGCTCCTGCCTCTTATGAAAATGATATACAAAATGCCTATGATGCTGCTCGTGAAATAGTCTTTGAAGTAAACTCTCGAAGTGAATCAGGAGAAATTTATCCAACAAAAGTGGGCATTGGCTTGCATGCCGGGAATGTGGTTACTGGGAATGTGGGGACAGAAATTAGAAAACAATATAGCATAACAGGAAATACGGTTATTACTGCAGCACGTATTGAGCAGTTAAACAAAATCTACTTATCACAACTTCTTATTTCCGATTCAATTTATGAGCACATAAACAACAGTGAAGAACTACACGAAGAGGGTATTGAAACCACCATTAAGGGGAGAAAAGAGCCTATAAAAATCTACAAAGTGGCTTAACTAATTTTCTCCAAGAAATAAACAGGGCAGTTTGACAACTACCCTGTATCAAATAACAACGCAGTTATAATCAACCACCAACGGGCATCAATGGATGCACCTCGATTTTGGTAGGAATATCCTTAAAAATTGGATTCTCTTTGGCTATTGCAACAGCTTCATCCAAATCACTTGCCGCCAAATGAAAAAAGCCCGCGACCACTTCCTTAGACTCATTAAAGGGACCATCTTTCATCAGGCCATTACTTTCGGTCACTATTCGGCTACCTTTATCAATAGGATTGGCTGACTTCAGCTTACCTTCTTCTAAGAGTTTGCCTATGTAGGTTTTTCCATGTTCCATATGCCTTTGTAACTCTTCTGGGGAAAGATCGGTAAAGACACTTCCTTCTGTTTTGATAATTAATAAGAAATCTTTCATTTGATAATCTTTAAGCTTACATCAGGTAAGCGGGTTAATAATTATTTAGGTACAGACAAATGAGTTAATTGATATAGGACACGCTACTCTTATTTTTTCTCTCTGCAATGGTTTATTTCCTGTTCTATAGACTTTTGTTCAGTTTTAATTGATGTAAGTTTCAATGCTCTCGCCCACATTTTCTCCGCTTTTAAATAGTTGCCTGCCGCCGAATATAAAGTTGCCATAACCATGTAGTAACGATGATAATTGTCAAATGCAGGATGCTTATCCCATTTCTCCATAAATGATACTCCCTCCTCGGCACCATAAACTCTACTTACTGCTACTGCCTTATTTAACTGTACAAGTGCAGTCGGCTCTAACTTTAACAGCAAGTCATACTGTTCTAATATACCTTCCCAATTAGTTTTATTAATGCTTGATGCAGCACAGTGATAGGCCGAAATAGTTGCCAGAATGTGATACTTCGATATGTATTCATGCGGTTTTGATTTTTGAAAAAAAACAAAGCCTCGATCTCTAAGTTCCTTATCCCATTTGGAGCGATCTTGTTTTTCCAACGTAATAGTACCGCCATCAGTACCATTACGGGCTGTAAATCGGGAAGCGTTAAGCAGCATCAAAGCCAGTAAGGCATACACATTAGATTTTTCAGTTATGGCTGCATGATTGACCAATATCTCCGTCAAACGAATAGCATCTTCCACCACTTCATGTTTAATGACTCGATCTCCTGAGGATGCATTATACCCTTCATTAAAAATGAGGTATAGTGTTTCTAAGATTGATTCAACTCGTGGTTGCAATTCCTCTCCCATGGGTACTACAAATGGTAACTTATACTGTCTCATTTTTTTCCGTGCTCTCACGAGGCGTTTATTTATCGTCTCCTTATTGCTCATAAAGGCACTGGCTATTTCTGACGCACCGAAGCCGCAAATCACTTTGAGTGTAAGAATCACCTGAGAGTCTGAAGTTAGAGCCGGATGACAACAGGTAAACATCATCCTTAGTTGATCATCGACTATTTCTTTCTCTGAAAAAAAATGATCTAAGGCTGGTTCTGCGGTCCATTCTGATTGTAATAAATTAGCTACTTCCGAAGTATAATTTCTTTTATACTTTTCCCGGTTGACAATGTTGAGTGCTCTGTTTTTAGCAACTGTAAATAACCATGAAGTTGGTTCCTTTGGTAGTCCTTTTTCTTTCCACACCCTTAAGGCCTCTATTATAGCGTCCTGTACGACATCTTCAGCCAATGTCATATTTTCAACGCCAAAGATCTTCGTGAGTACTGCAATTAGCTTTCCAGACTCGTGCCTCAAAAAATAATCAAGTCTTTCATCTATTTGATTGTTGTAGGGCATACTACAAGTTAGATGATTAACGACAAAAATTAGCTATGATCACAATCAAAAGGCCTTAATCGCCAAATCCATAAAATAATGCACCACACCCAGCCAGATAATATCTCTACTGCGGTAGGCAGTATATAAAATCACTGTGGTAAGACTACCCGTTAAAATGAAAAATGTCATAATATGACTCCGTGAATCGCCTTCGGCTAATGATCCGGGTACATGTGCAAAAGCGAATACTACAGCTGGGATGATAATAGCCCACCTGATACCTAGTGCCCATTTTAATCTTACAAAAAGGAACGCCAAGGCTACATTCTCAAAAAAAGTAGCAGGAAAATTAGCCAAAGCATCGGCTTTGATAGAATATTCCAAAACCTCAATTATACGATACCATTCTCCACGAATACCAATAAACAGAACGACTCCAATAATTGATGCCAAAGTCCCAAAACTGATCTTTCTGAGTATATCCCTTGCAGATATAAAAATTGTATTGAGTTTCTGTTTTCTCAGTATGAGTACCATAAAAATTGGCGAGAAAATAATAAAATTATTGATGATCCAAATCACATGATTTAACCACTGCTCAGAAGATTTTGGAATTAAGAATCCAGCAGAATATAGTTGTCCAATAGCCAATATTACAACACAGGCTACCAACGCAAGGCCCATTTCCCACCAGGGTTTAGTCGGACTTTCTATGGGTTCTACAGGCCATGCCAACTTTTTTTTATCAAATAAAAACCACAGTCCACATACACTTAGGTAAGCAATAGTGAGTGGAATTATAAAAAATGAATTTGATTGCATTATCTCTTCCATGATTACTTACTTGACTCGTTAGTTATCTCATCATAAATAGTCACCGAATGCCCCTCGGCTTCTAAAAAACGCTTAATAGGGAGGACGTGTGCTGAACCTACTGTAACGAGAATTCTTTTTGCACCCATCTCATTAGAAGTGGAGATTATTCTATTGGCCATGATCTCATTTCTATTGTGCCAATATGACTTTATGGCTTGAGCTTCTTCAGAACGAGAAAGCCTCACTGGTAATTGGTCAATAAGCGATGTGAATGATTCTAAAAAAGATTTGTCATTTATAAATTCGATAAGCTTTCCTTCTTGCTCAGCTTTTTTATAGTGTTTTTGGATTCTTAGATATATTCTTAGCGGTTTCCATTTGAGCTTGAAAAACAATTCCTTCAATACCTTATTGTTGTTTGCCATAAAGGTTTCCTCACCATATCTATAATCCATTCCATAGAATCTCTCAATCCCAAGTTCTCTGGCTGCTGGAAAAATTAGTTTGTCAAATTCAGAATTTTCAAGCTTTCGTTGGTAGGGTGAGAAAACACCTAGCGTATCTTCTTTTTCCTCCATGGTATTCCAATAATAGTAAGCATTCCAGAAATCATATCGAGCATAATATCTTGCCCCTTTTAATTGTTCTTTAGTTGCTAAGGAATCATAGTAATTATTCTCCAGCCTTTTTTTCATTTCATCAGCCTTATTCATATTATCGTCATAAATCTCCCTTAAACTGAGCGTATCCTGAGGTGGAACGGCTTCTAAAAAAAATAGGTCTGGGGATAGTGAAATAATATGATGCTTAGCAGTTTCAAAGCTTTGAATACTCTGATACTCTGGTTTGAAGTAGTGGGCAGTACCAATAATTGTGACGTCTAATTTTTGTGATTTTACGAAAAATGATAGCCCCAATAGACAAATTGTTAGTCGTAGTTTCATCTCTTTTTTGAGGCAAAGTAGCTCAACATACGGCCTATTAATTCTTACCAATGTCTGAACCACTGGTATGAATGCACCAAATCAGGGTATTGGAATTTTAGGGAGGAAAACTAGTTGTTCGAAATACCTATATTCATGTCTGAAATCTGAACCATGCAATTATCATTAAATTATAATCTGCTCAAAAGTTGGAAGGCCATTGCACTGACTACTTTCAGCTTGATATTGGTCTATCAAGCAGCTGTCTATTTACATCCCGCAAATGCGGAATGGATCGGCAGTGATAGTTTCTCATTTGTCAATCTGTTGAGATTTCTATTCATTGATCAATTTCTCATAGAATGCATAACCGTTACTATTTTATTTGCTTCGATTAGGTTTTATGTACACAATTTGAAATTAACTGAAGTGCAATTAAGGACTTCTAATCTGGCATTATATGAATTGAAATTCCTGCCGCTATTTCTTTTTGCATTTTTTCTTTTTGCCCCTTTTACGCTCACAACACGCTATCTGCTACATACACTTCCTGACTTAGACTCGGCCATTTATTTTGGTCAGTACTTTTACAGTGCTAAGCTGTATTTCACCTATTTGCCTTTTGTTTTGCTCATTGGGTACCTCATTATAAATGTAAACCTAATTAAGAATTACAATGAGCAGTTGGGTAAAACAAAAGAAGACCTAAATCTTACAAAGACTAAGAAAAAGAAGGATCGTCTTTGGGCTACTGATGAATTTGGAGAATTGTTTTTAGAAGTAGATAAAATATTATGGATAGAACGTGTGGAGAGAAAAACAATTGCTGTTACTTCTGAAGATAAGTATAGATTGAAAGAAAATATATCTCAGCTGGAACAGAAACTAGATGAGAGTCAGTTTATAAGGATCAATAGAGGCGCTTTAATCAATCTAAGTTATTTACTCAATTACTCATTTTGGGAGAATGATAAATACGTTGTCAGAATAAAAGACTCTGACAAGGAATTTATCATGTCGAGAAAGCGGCTGCAGCAAATAAAACATCTGTTGCTTGAGCAACGGACATCATAATCTCATCGATTATAAATAAAAACTGTACGCACCTTTTTAATACACTTTCTATTATTCTACCTTATCACTAAGGTCTTTGTAATCTTTTGATTCCCAAAATAAACGGTAACCGCATAGTATCCATTGGACAACTTTTTATCAAACCAAATTTTATCATTTGCTTGTGGAATCTTCGCTGAATAAACAGACCTGCCATAAATATCCGTTACAACAACACTCACATTTTCATACGAAGCATTATCAAATTGAATATTAAAAAATTCTCCATTATTAGGATTAGGATAAACTCTTAGCCGTGAATTTCTCTCCTGATAGATGGAAATTGATTTTATATCTGAATATGAAAACTGTCCATCAAAATCAGTTTGCTTCAAACGGTAGTACGAAATTCCTGAAAATGGTCTTTGATCAATCGCGTTATAACTCAATAATGTAGTGGTATTTCCGGCACCTTTAACCTGATTGATCACTTTCCAATCGTATCCATTTTTGGAGCGCTCTATAGTAAAGTAGTCATTATTTATTTCTGAAGCTGTTTGCCAACTGATATCAACTGCATTATTCTGGGTTTGCACAATATCGAAATTGGCCAATGTGATAGGTAAGGGTGCTGCATTAATGTAAATGCCATAATCCTCGACATCTCCAGCAAAATTATTTTCACATGGACCCGATAACGCATCTACGTCTGAGACAACTCTCATCCGTAGTGCAGTTTCGGTTACGGCTGCTGCAGAAATAGTTACAGGAGTGGTAAATGTACCAGATCCGCCTGTAGGCTGAGTCACATTCATGACCCTCTCACTTAATGCAAAAGATCCATCATTATTGTAGTCAATATAAACAAAGCACAGCTGATCAAACCCTCCTGCATTGGTAGCATTCAATGTCACCGACAAACTGTATGTATCTTCAATATCAACTGCAGTGATATCCGAACAAGAAAAATCTGTATATGCCACATTAGTTAATGTTGAGGTTGTATTATCAATCCCAACAAAAGACACATTTGAAACAGTTTGCCCAAAGTTTCCTTCATTTGCTGAAGTAGGATCACAAGTAGTAACTACTGGCACTCCGTCTGTAACCGTAATAAAGCTATTAATTGTCAATGCATCACTGCCGTTACTGTTGGATGTTGTCAAAGCAACATCAAAACCCCCTGCTTCTATATAGTTATGAGTTGGATTTTGATCCATACTTGTATTACCATCACCAAAGTCCCATGACCATGCAGTCGGACTTCCTGTGGACTGATCTGTAAAATTAACAGTCAAGGAAGAATTACATGTACCGGTGGCATCAGCAGAAAAAGCTGTGGTAGGAGCGATATTGCAACCATTAAATATCATAGGCCCAGAACCGCAGGCATTTGCTGCTATACTACCCCCGGTACT
The DNA here is from genome assembly GCA_947500555.1 of uncultured Fulvivirga sp. GTDB lineage: Bacteria > Bacteroidota > Bacteroidia > Cytophagales > Cyclobacteriaceae > Fulvivirga. The sequence goes on from CANMSE010000001.1 coordinate 608,864, forward strand.
GCCATTATAAGCTTGTTCATTAGTATTATTTCGAGTCATTATAAAGTTAACAGCACTTATATTATTTGCATTTAGTGTACGCTTTTCTACGCCATTGGAAATACTAAAAAACATGACATCGCTAGAAACAGGCGTATGTCCAAGTTGATGTGCATGCCCCATTTCATGTAGCATAACACTATAAAAATCAAATTCCCCTCCTGTTGGAGGGTCTAAGGTAAAGTTCCAGGTGGTACCAAGATCAAATTTTATATCAAGTTCACTGACACTCCAATAAGCAACGCCCCCGGTACCACAGGCACTATAAAAACTGAATGCTGTACCAAGTACCCCTGCCGGAAGTCCGCAATCACTATCAAAAGTCACTAGATTGATTCCATCAAAGCCATCACAAGAAGTAGTGGTAGTAGCTGCTCCGTTGGAATTCCAATTGATACCGGATTCACACCGCCACTGTTCTATAACTTCATCATACCTGTCTACCGCATCTGAATTTAAAAAGTAGTTGTTGTTAAAAGTAAAAGTGTAACCCCCAGAGCCGTTATTGTTGATAAGGTCGGGTGTATAATCTGCTGTTTGTTGGAATGTGCTATTAAGTCCAGAAATATTAAAAGTAACGGTCAGTATATCTGCCGATGTTCCGGTTTCAGCAGTAGAATTGGTCACTCTTACATTACCTGTGGTTGCACCAGTGGGAACAAAGATAGTTATTTGAGTGTCTGTCCAGCTTTGAATTAATGTAGCATCAGCAGTTATAAACGTAGCTCCTCCATCATCAGCATCAGGGAAGTCCACACTTCCAGCAGTATTACCAAAATCAGACCCCGTAATCGTTAATAAACTGTAAGTCCCCGCTGAAATAGAGGAAGGGCTTAGACCTGTTATATTGGGTGTAGCTTCTCCGCGACTTGATTTTCCAGCAGATTTTGAAACATAGGATTTTAATTCAGTTGGTCTTCGGGCAGTCACCTTATTAATTTGTTCATAAACAAAATTTAGATCATCGTAAGAATCAAATATTGAATGGCCCGTAGACTTATTTTCGTTGTATCTAATGAATGCTTGTGAGGCGGCATAAGGTAAAAAATCTTGTTGACTATTATTATCCGTTAAAGTAAAAACTCCAACCTCTCCTACAGCCAACTCCAGGCTATGACTTACAACAAGCATATCTGTGCCTACAACACCTCCCTGTGTAATGATCGTAACTGTCCCTCTTTTAATGTTTCCCTTAAATACTTTGTAAACTTCAATGACATGATGTGTTTCAATCAATGTGCGACTGCTATTCCATTCAGATTTCTTAGAAACTACGCGACCTTCTATAACTAATGACGAATTGGTTATTCTTTGTTCTAAAGAAACAGGGGTCATCAAGCATTGAGATAGAAGTGGGTTTAAGAAGCTGACCAGTCCACTAATTACAACACAAATAGTCAGGGTTTTTGGTGACAAGAAATGCATAATTGATATAAGATATCCAAAGAAATAAGTTTTTACAACCTCTTTGGTTAAACCTGAGGGATAAAGGTATCATAATTATCAATAAGCAAAGAACAAAAAATACTAGCCTCCCATATACTCGTTATAAAGTCACTTTCTTTCTATGAATTGACACCAGGTTATTAATAAGTACCTACTATTTCATTGGCCCAATCTATAACCTGCTGACTTATCCTGTCTTCCCATATGCCGGGTTTTCCTGTGAAGCTGTTAAGCTCTGATTCATGAATGGTAGACCAATGATCCAGACCAGGGTATTTATGCAACTTATGGTCAGCATGCTTGTTACGATCTAGTACATTGATAATCATATCATTATCCAATTCTGACATAATCCAATCATTAGTCCCCCATCTTATTCGTATAGGAGCTTTTAAGGACTCCCATTCTTTAGCAAAATCAAAATCTTGCAATTGATGATAATATTCCATTGGTCTTCCATACATGTGGTATGGTCCATGATAATTAGCTTCTTTTAATGCTGGATATTCCTCAATTACGTTAGCATAGCTTTTTTTATTGATCAACATACCATGATATAAGGGAATATACCACTGATTCATTTTTCTTAATATTTCAGATTCGTTGTTACCTTTAAATGATAATATCCTTCGCTCAATTTCAAGCATATGCTCATACCAGGTCTTGTAAAAAGTACCTTCTGAAATGACTCCTGCCAATTGATATTTATTCGCAAAGTATGGTGCTAAAGCACTGCCCATACTACTGCCAAAAACAACTATTTTGGTTGTATCAACCAGTTCAGATGCTTTCAAACTCTCTATGGCAGCTTCATAACCACTCAACTCGGTAAGAAAATCCGTTTGTCCACAGTCTCCCTGACTATCTCCAACGCCTGGCTTATCCACTCGCATGACTACCATACCGGATTTCTCTACCAGATCATTTATTAGCTTTGCCCAATTATTAGAACGTCCTGGATAACCTTCGATAGTAGAGCAACTTAAACCCGACAGCAGGAATATTGCCGGTAATTTGTTGTTGGCATTGGGACTCGTAATTATAGTTCGTTGGATTATTCCATAATCACTCACAACTTGCCCATAAATGGTTTTTATTCCACTATGTTTTTCATAATCCAAGGCTTTTAATTTTACAGATTTAGTTATTGATTTATTAGCCCTTTTTATGAGAATTGATGTCTCTTTATTAGCCCGTATTGCATAGTTGACAGCACTCCAATCTTCTTGATCCAATATTTTTCTTCCATCCACTGCTAGGATCTTATCTCCTGTTTGCAGACCTGCTTTCTTCAATGGGCTATCGCTATCTATACTTTTAATAATTGCCCCTGGGGTTTTGTTATCTGGCCATCCAATAGTGGCCTGCCAAGTTGCTCTACGTTGTAGTTCCTGGGCGTTAAGAATGGCAAAGGATAAAAAAAGTAATACGAATAGTAACTGTCTCATAGCTGTTAGTTTTTGATCAATGCTAGTTGATTCTACCAAGTAAATGGGATTTCTTATATCATCATCAATTGTTTTTATGTGAATAGTATTATTTTCATGACTTTCTTTACAGCACCTATTCATGCAATATCTTTTTAACTCCAGAATTCTTACGCACATCATCTTTTGGTTTGTGTATTACATTTTCTTTGGGCTATTATGGGCTAAAAATGGAGACTATCAGGAATCTTTTTTCCTTGAATTTGTACTCATGCCTATCAGAATAGGAGCAGTATATTTTACACTTCATGTATTGCTACCCCGATACTTACTAAGGAGGAGGTTTATCATTTTTGTAAGTCTATATCTGGTCATGCTCTTTATTGGTGGTGCGCTTCAACGTTTCAGCATTTATTTCTTTCTGGAACAGAATACTCAATTCAACCTAGTGGAAATCTTAAACATTTCACTCATACTTCGAGCAGCAGTACTTATAAACACAACCGTTTTACTCCTGCTAGCAGTAAAAATTCTCTTTCTATACTTTGAAGAAAGGGCCTCTAAAAATGATGGAGCTATTAAAACTGTTGAAATAAAATCAGATAAGCGTTACTATAAAGTAAATGCCGATGAGATATTATACCTAGAGGGTTTAGGCAACTACACTACCTACCACCTGAGAACTGAGAAAAAAATTATTAGCTACATAAGCTTAAAGAAAGCACTAGAAAAGCTGCCCTCATCTTTTAAGAGAATACACAAGTCTTATGTAGTAAATTCTCAAAATTTGATTTCTTATAATCAAGAGTCAATAGAGATTAAGCCAGGTAAATTTTTGCCAATTGGTAATTCCTATAAAGACGTTGTAAACCAGATTGGTTAAGATTACTATTACTCTTGGCAATATTCATTTTAAATCTTCTTTGAGTATGGCATACTCATAATTGTCAGACCAACCATTTTGTAATGGTAGTACCTTTCTCTTCCTTCCTTCTTTGACAAAGCCGGTTTTTTCTAAAACCCTTATTGAGGCGCAATTTTCAACTGCACAACCAGCTTCAATCCTGTGAAGGTTCAACGTGTTAAAGGCTAAATCTACTATAGCTTTAACAGCCTCTGTGGCAAACCCTCTACCCCAGTATTTAGGTATCACACTATAGTGAACTTCTCCAGATCTGAAACGAGCAGGTGCTAATCTTAAGCCCATTATTCCAATAAAGGTATTGTCATCTTTGAGTCTTATTGACCATCCAATATAATCAGGATTGTCAATCATAGGTTTATGAAATTCTAGCGTAGCATTAAGATCACTAGGTATGCCAATAGTATTGAAACGAGCAACTTTTTCATGAGAATTCAGGATGTGAACATCAGTCATATCCCCCTCAGTAAGTGGGTTTAATTTAAGACTAGATGTGACTACATACACGGTAAAAATATGGCAATTGCTAAATGGCTGCTGCTTTTTCCCTTGCCTTAGCCATAATAGCATCAGCTTTACTTTTACTTTCAGCTTCTACTTTATTCGCCTTTTGATCTGTTTCCCTTTTTAGTTTCTTAGCTGCTTCTTCGGCAATCTTTTTCTTTAGAAAATTACTACCCGCCTCTTTTACAATGTTATCAGCTTGTGCATAGCCTTCTTTTCGTAGCTTGTCAGCTGCTTGTTTACCTTGAGCAACAATTTTATCAGCTTGATCTTGCGCTTCAGCAATAATACTCTGTCTTTGTTTTTCTTTTTCAGCATCCAAATCAACTCCCGTCTTTTCTTCAATCTGATCTTTAACAACGGCCTTGGCCACATCTTTTACTTGAGCGCGTTGCTCTGACGCATTGAGTTTGAGCTTTGGATCATCATATGTTCCACCAACTCCAATTGATAAAGGTATAATAGTGTTTCCATCAGAGTTTCCTCCAGTATATTTAGCAACCAAAGAATTAACTGAGCTGCCCAACTTTCCGGCAGGGACATTCATTTTCATACTATAGTCTAATGATCCGTCTAAATATGAAGAGCCTGAAATGGATGTTTTATAACCAGCCAGTTCTAGGTCGAAAGGTTTTACATTTACCTTACCATCTTCAATAGTCACATCCATTAAAATATCTTTGATATCAACTTTATCTGTGTTACTTAGACTATTAAGGCTTGTCAGTGACCCAATTTTTTGTAGCGTTTCAGAATTCTCCAACTGAGCCTGAGCAATATTCAGCAAACCGGCACCGGTCACCGTTTTCATATCTGGAAGCATCTCTTGGGTAAGTAAACCATTTAATTTAAAATCTGTTGATAATTTCCCATCCACTTTATTCGCAATTGGAAAATAGCTTTTGACTATTGAGAAGGTCTGAAACGCCTTTTGCGCTGACAACTCATCGACTTTCAAGTCAAAATCATATTTGGGTTTTTGTGTATCTCTTGGATCATAAGTACCATTTATCGCGAACTGTCCTTCCAATAAATTAAACTTCAATCCGCTCAGGTTCACCACTCCATCCCTAACGATGATATCACCTTTGGCATTGGTCATCTGCATATCCATTACAGCCACAGTCTTGATAGCGGATGACAATATAAAATCTATATCCGTTGGAACTTCAACTATCCCATATGAATCATCTGTCGTTGGAGTCTCTGTCGTTTCCTGACCACTGGCTGTCTCCTCTTCGGTCATGAACTCGTTCAAATCCAACAGGTTAGAGCTGAAATTTAAGGACCCTTTGAGTGTTTGGTTTTCTCCAAATAAGTAGCCTATATAATTAGAAATTGCTCCGGTCATGGCCATGTCACTTTTACCAACCGTTCCTTTGTAATCATTCAAGGCTATCTTCTCCGGGTCAAATGCAGCTTTCGCTGATGATATGGTCACATCATAAGGAAGATCAGCATCTGTGTATTTAAAATTTGCTATGGACACTTGCCCACTTGTAGGCAATTGGGCATAGCGTTCTGCTTCCAAATCTGACATATTTCCAGCTGTTGAGAGATCTGCCTTAACTATCCCTGCAAGAGTCATCCCTTCCAAAGGAAAAACTTTAGTTATCTTTTCCAGATCCATTCCTCCTGAAGCCGATAAATCCCAGGTGTAATTATTGAGGTTAGAAAATACTAAGTCTGCTTTAAATGGTTCGCCATCCATTGTCATATTGAAGTCCTTAACAAAAGCTTTAAAATCCTCCATTAGACCTGTTGGGCTTTTTATTTCTGCATCAAAGGCAAGCCCCTCCAACGCGTACGGCATGTCAGCGGTTTTTATATAGCCGTCCTGCATTAACATGACAGCATCAACTGTAGGTGTCTTACCAGTTATACTGTCATATACTCCAGCAGCTTCAAGGTCGATACTAAATAGGCCTTTCATATTCGTGCCTTCGATCGGGAACATATCACTGAGCTCAGCAAGGTTCAACTTGCCACTTATTTTTGCATCCATATTGTAGTCAACCAGATTAGCAATACGAGCTCTGGCATCTATTGGGTTATTACCAAAATCCATATGAAACTGCTTAAGATCTACAACAGTATTATCTATAATTCCATCATTGTTATCCACCAGTAAATCCATGCTAATATTGGAGATGGCCGTTGGCAAATCAGGATATTTGAACATAGCATCATCTACTTTCATATTAAGTTTAAAAGCAGGCATATTTAAACTGTCAAATGTACCTTTGACCATTCCATCAAAAGCCAAAACACCTGTTGTTTCTATAGACGAGAAGTCATTGGTATATACCCCAGGAACTAATGAAAGAAGACTCTTAAAAGTAGTTTCTTTTGCACCGTAAGTTAAGTCCATACCCATGCTTCCATCAGCATTTAATGACAGCCAACCATCAAAACCAAAACCAAAGTCATTCAGATTGATGGCGTTCTCTTTGAAAGTATATTTACTGTAGTTGTCGCTAATACTCAAGGTAATATCGGAAGATAACTGCTTATCACTGATGTACTCGATTCCATCAAAAATAACAGATAGAGAGTCTATCGAAGTATTAGTAGCAACATCAAATTCATCTTGATTGAAATCTCCACTACCATTATGGTTTAAATTTTTAACTTCTAACAAAAAGGGAAGTGTGGCGTCATCATATATTACGTGGCCTCTAGTTATAGACCAGTGATCAATACCAACATTAAATGCCGTAGCTTCTGAGCTTACCGTATCCTGAACTGCAACTTCGTCAGAAGTAATGGCAATATCATAGTTTGCTGTTCCATCTTCCAGTACTTTAATATTTATTTCTGGATGAACAAGTTGAATGCCACTCACTTTAATCTGGTCTCCAAACAGGCTGAAGAGATCAATTTCTACTTCAAACGCTTCTACAGCAAAAAGTATTTCTCCCTCAAATGGAGCTCTATTAATTACTCCGAAGTTGTTTAATTCGGCTGTAGCATTTGGAAAGTTGGTAAATAATGAAATTCCAAAATCTTCCGTATTCCATACAATATCCGCATTTACAGATTCTGCCAGTGATTTATCAATAGCCGCTTTTATGTCATCCTTGAAAATAATAGGTACTATTAAAGCCACTGATAAAATAATCACTAATATAACACCGAGGATGATAACAAGCTTTTTCATGAGAACTGTGCTGGGTAAATAAGTTGAATAATTTCCAGATCAAATTTAATAAACAATTCAATCATTCTTTAGCTGGTGATATTCTTATGCACTACCTAGTCAGGTATATTTGAATTTCATCAGTATAAGTGAGGTGAACACTACTTTGAGTTGAAGAAACCACGTGATATTTTAACACAAAATTATTATCAGCCCGAGTAATGATTAATTCATCATGTCGTTTCTGCCATTGAAGATCAAATTGATCAGCATCTGGTAGTAAAATGGATGAGCTGTCTGGGTCCATTATGAAATGACCAGTATTATTATTCCTCAGAAACAATACACCTTGGCGATTCTCACCAAAAGCCTTGAAAGCTATATTCCAGCTTCCGGTCAGTGGTTGTTGTTCAACATGATCTGTACATGCAAAAAGTACTACCGATAGTAAAAAAATTATCCTCATAAACTACCAAATACAACGCCAAGATCATTTGAAAGATTGTTCTGCTAAAGATACTTTTTCAAGAAACTTATGATAGCCTTTTTAGAATCTGTATAAGGGGGATAAATAAACTTAGTCGATGTCAAACCTGTACGTTGTTTCATTACACCCTTTTCATTTGAAAAAGCTAAAAAACCATGTTTTCCGTGGGATTTACCTATGCCACTATTATTGACTCCTCCAAAGGGAAGGTTAACATGACCAAAATGAATAACACAATCATTAATGACTGCGTTGCCTGAAGTAGTTTTTGATAAAACTTCTTCTCTATTCTTTTTATTAGTGCCAAAATAATATAATGCTAAGGCCTTAGGTTTTGAATTGATTGTATCAATAGCTTCTTTCAAAGAATGATAAGTTATAATTGGTAATAGCGGACCGAAGATTTCTTCCTGCATTATATCTGATGACATTGGTACATTTGTTAATACCGTTGGAGGAATAAAGTTTTCATCCTCAATAGTGTTCCCTCCCATAGCTATTTCCGCTCCATCTGTTATCGCTTTTTCAAGAAGTCGATTAAGACGATCATAGTGATGCTTATTAACGATACGCCCATAGCTTTTTGATTCTGAAAAATTATTTGAGGAGCCAAAAAGTTTATCAATTTGTTTAACCAAAATTTTAGAAAATTCAGAGGCCACATCTTCGTGCACCAGCAGATAATCAGGGGCAATACAAGTCTGACCATTATTCAAAAATTTACCCCATGCTATCTTTTCAGCAGCATTAACTAAATCCCCTTCGTTATCCACTATTGCTGGAGATTTACCGCCTAATTCAAGAGTAACTGAGGTCAAATTATCTGAAGCCGCTCTCATAACAATCTTGCCTACGTTAGGGCTCCCGGTAAAAAAAATATGGTCAAATGGCAAAGTAAGTAGTTCTTTGGATACATCAACACCTCCATTAACAACGACAACTTCTTTTTCAGGAAAAATCTCAGTAATCATTGCTTGTATCAATGAAGCAGTATTTGGCGTCATTTCTGATGGCTTAATGATTGCCACGTTACCTGCCGCTATGCACGAAACCAATGGGCCTATAGCCAAGTTGAAAGGATAATTCCAGGGTGCAATGATTAAGCATACTCCTTTTGGCTCATATTTAACATAAGAAGTACTTCCTAACATGCTCAAAGGAGTGTCAACTTTTAGAGGGTTCGCCCAAGCACTTAAATGATTTAAAGCATGCCTAATTTCACTTACTACAGGATAGATTTCCGTAACATCAGTTTCACTTGGCGGTTTTTTGAAATCATCATAAATAGCCTTTTTAATACGTTCATCATTAGCGATTAACCATTTTAGAATACTTTTTAATGCATATTTCCTGCTCTTAATCGAAGTCATTTCAAAGCGCTCCTTTTTCAACTGAATCTTACTAAAAACAGTCTTTAGGTCACTTTTAGAAGCCATTTTTTTTACTGTCATAGATTTAAAATTACCAATAACAAGAGTCAGAAGAAAAGAATCTTGTTATTCCAATGTTAACTAAACATTAATTCAATTTGTTCATATGTTATCTTAATGTTATCTTAATGTTATCAAACGGATGAGGAATGCGGATGAAAGCTCTATTTTTTACACTTCTATTTTTTTTCAGTTTCCAACTACTAGCTCAAAGTGATTATCATTTTCATTCAGATATTGAAAAAAATGTCATTGATCAATACATTCTGGAGGGCAAGACAAAGACACTTGAATTGCAACTCATAGCTGATGAGAATGTCACCACCAATTCCTTAAATACGTATGGTCAAACCTTTGACATGTTATTGATAGACCTAAAGAAGAAGAAATTGACTGCAAAATCAGATCAACGATTCTTATCGTGGATGTTTTATAAAGTTCATCGTAAAGCACTCAAGAACTATGAACAATATACCACTCTGGCTACCACATTAGATAACGGGAAATATGACTGCCTGTCGGCAACAACATTATATGCATTATTACTCAATGAACTCAACTACAAACCAGAAGTAATAGAAACAAATTATCATATCTATCTTTTTGTAACTACTGAAGAAGGTCGTTTTTTGATTGAATCCACTGACCCTATAACTGGTTTCGTTTATGATGAAAAAGAAATTGCCCTCCGAACAGAGTTGAAGGAATTGGATGTTAACACAGAATCTACTTATTTGTTTAAAGCTCAGCTCAATTCGCTAGTCACGTTAACTAAGCTAGCGGGCTTACAGTACTATAACAAGGCTGTCTTCCATTATAATCAACAAGACTTAAAGTCTACACTGAATTTACTGGAGAAAGCAAGTTTGTTTTATCACTCTCAAAGAATTACAGAATTCGGTATAGTTCTGGCTAATGCTATCGCTGTAGATCAGACTCTTAATCAAACTGACAAAAACCATGCTATGAGTAGAATACGCTCTTTTCTAAAAATGGATGATGCTATGGCGAGCCGTTAGTTTGTCAAAATTCTCACTTCGACTCTACGATTGGCTGCTCTAGAAGCAGAATCACCAGCTCTCGAAAGAGGTTGAGTACCTCCAAAAGCTTTGGTTATGATTCTTTTCTTACTGATTCCGTTACCTACAATATAGCTTTTAACAGCTTCAACTCGGTTTTCCGATAGCTTCATATTCTGTTTGGCATTACCTCTAAAATCAGTGTGACCCTCTAACTGGATTGTCATAGTTTCACTATCATTGAGCATTGCTACAATTTGATCTAGCTCTTCATGTGACTCAGGAGAAATGTCAGCTTTACCAAGGGCAAAAATTAACTTATCTAGCCTAATCAATCGGTTAATACCGTTTGGAACAAGTTCGATGACTTTATCAATTTTTCCCTCCTTATTCTCATCAGCTTTTATGGTTGAAGTGTGCGTAGTATAACCATCAGCTCTGACTACTACCATATAATCATTGTCCCCCTCCATATTAAAATTAAAGGAGTAACCTGAGAAAACTCCTATTTTACTACCATAAGGTAGGCTTTCATATTTAATCTTAGATTCAACAGGTTCTTTGGATTCAGCATCTATAATATTCCCTGTGAATATAATTGGCGTATCTTCTTGAGCAAATACGCCAGAGGCTACAAATATTGTTAGTAAAAAAAGTATACCGCTCTTTAAGTTCATGGCTCCAATTTATTCATTTTTTAAAATCTTAAATTCTACCCTTCTGTTTTTCCTTCTTCCTTCTAATGTACTATTGTCTTCAGCAGGTGCAGATTCTCCGAAATACTTCACTGTAATTCTATTCACCGCAATTCCTTTGCCAGTTATGTAATTAGCCACAGATTGAGCTCTACGTTTGGATAAACCCAAATTGTAACTTTCTGGCCCAGTAGCATCAGTATGACCGGCTACCTCAATTTTTATAGTAGCCTTTTCGCCTAGCAATTTAGCAACACGATCCAGTTCAGGATAAGAATCAGATCGTAAGGTCGCTTTATTAAAATCAAAGAAAACATTGTTTAAGACAATAACAGCTTCCTCCTCAATAGGTACAAGTTTTAGATCCTTATGCTCTACACTTTGATCAGCATCTTCATCATACTCACGCAAATCAATATTTGCACTTTCGGCAACAAATCCATCAGCCTCAGCTCTTATGCCGTACATCTCACCAGCAGGTAACAACAACTCATATTCACCAGTAGTAGCATTAGAACTTGTTATTCCCATTTCTTTACCATCTGATAATCGTTCATAAATAATCTTAGCTTCAATAGGTTCGCCAGTCTTAGCATCAATAAGTTTACCTTTAACTAAAATTACAGGCTCAGGTCTTTTCAGAACTGGTAGAGCTACTCTAAAAATATCCATGTCATCTTCACTCACCCCCTGCGAATAGTAGGCAAATTCACTATTTCCTGGAATGTTAAAAAAGAGATCTTCATATTGTGAGTTGATAGTTGGTCCAAGGTTTTCCGGAGTAGACCAGTTCGTCCATGTATCATCAAGTCGTTTGGTCAAATAGATATCACTAGATCCAAAACCACTGTACCCATCAGAAGAAAAGTATAGTGACTTATCATCTGAAGCAAGGAACGGAGATGACTCTTCACCAGCTGTGTTTACCGTGTTTGAAAGGTTTAAGGGCTCTGACCATGTACTATCTTCTTCCATGAAGCTTACATATAAATCGCGTCCTCCTTGAGTATCTTCTCTCATAACCGACATTATTAGAGCTTTTCGACTCTGGGTCAAAAAGAAGTTAGCTTTTTCTGAGTAATTGTAATCATTTTCTATCTGAATTGGTGCAGGTCTAGACCAGTCTCCACTTGCATTGGAGCTTATGCTTACACCAGCAGCCATTCTACCATTTTCTAAGTATTGATTACCCAGTACTAGCAAAACAGATTTGCCGTCAGGTGTTACTGAACTTACAAAGTTGGGTCCCTTGTTATTTAGTGCAGATCCCATGTTTTTAGCTAGTTGCCAATTGCCTGCCGAGTCAAGTTCTGAATACCATATGTCCTCATTGTCCGATTCACCGCCAATATTATCGGGGTGATTCTTTCTTGAGAAATAAAGTGTTTTGCCATCAGGGCTTAGCAGAGGCTTATACTCTTTATACTTACTATTTACATTCTCGCTAAGTCTTTCTTTTTCGATATCAGGATTGATAAATTCCGGTATATCTATAGCGGCAATAATCGGAATATCAGAATCTGAAATTGCCACAGCATCTACACTATAGTACTCAGGAACAGCTCCTCCATCAAATTCCAGCTTTACAGCAGCCACCTTGTATGGAGTTTCTTCCACAAATACATTTACCATTCTTCCCTTAAGTGGGATAGATCGTGGGCTGAAAGTATTAATTAAATATTCCGTCCCCTGCTCATCGTAGGCAAACACCTTAAACAAGGCACTAGGATTATACGATTCTGCAATGGCTATTTGACGAATTTGAATCGGATTGTCATATTTAACCTTTATAAACTCTTTTTTATTTGCCCTCTCAGGTGTCCAGGCACTAGGGTTTTCGCCTCCTGCAGGAAGAGCATTAGGCTTACCTAGTATTTGTTGTGCTGAGTATTGAATGGGTGTTAATTCAGAAGAAAATTCAACTACTTCAGAGGCCCATTGAACAACTTGAGCGTTAGTAAGGCCAACAAAGAGAGTAGCAACTATGGCTAGTAGAGCTTTTTTCATTTCAAAGCGAGATTTGGTTAGATTTAATCTAGGTAAACATAGAAAAAAAAACACTTTGAATCCAGCAATAGGCTCAATATCAAACGATTATTAATAATCGAGCGAGTTATTGTTAAAAAGAAGGAAGCCTACATGCAACAACACACCCCATTGCGTTTCATTATCATCGTAATAATTAGTGTTGATGCTAATAGGGCCTATAGGGCTATGAAGTACTAAACTGGCATTTCCGACAAGGAAAATTTGATCCCTGTCTGGAGACCTGCCAAACAATTCACCTTCGTTGGTCAATAATTCGAATGGTTTATAAATGTACCCTTCAATTCTAAAATCAAGATTCGACCTAATTGCTAATACGTTCTTTAAACCAAAAGCTGCATAGCTAAATGCTCTAAAATTTTGCAACAGTAATGTCCTACTATCTTGAAGGGGATTGAAAGAAGGTAGATTAATTAGTGTGCCAAAATAACTACTGAATTTGGGCTGGGCAGAGTAGACGCCCTGTACCAGATAACCAGTACTCCACTTCCCTGCTTTAAAATACTGCTCCCACCTACCGGATATTTTTATCCATTCATGAAATTTGGTCAGGTCTGAGTCAATTGTAGAAGTAGTCCCAGGTCTATATTTTTCTCTGATGTTAAAATAATCAAATGAAAAACTCAGTTCTTTACCTTCACTAGGATACTGCTTTCTATTAAAGTTATTCCTGCCAATTTTCAACCCAACCTTTGAGCCATTGAGTTCTAACAAATCTAATGTGTCAATCGAGGTTATTCCGGGTGTATTGCTAAATTCGTCTTCATTATTAATATGTGAACCACTGAAAACCGTAACAAATTTATTGCCAAATGGCAGGCCTATATTTAAGCCATATTTTCTGTCTGTTCTTGTTAGTAGAGTTGGGGAATCATCATCAAGAAATATATCATCTGAATTAAGAAAGTCCCAATTATTATATACTAACTCAGGTTCAATGTAAAAAAGAGTAGGGCTGGCTAAATACAACCTTGACCTTATTAAAGCAGACTTATAAAACCCTCCTGCATAAAAAGACAGGCTGTTTTTTAGTAAATAGTTATCAAAATAATAGTACTCGGCACCAAGGTATATTTGACTTATATTCCTGGTGGCTATAGCACCACCAACGCTTACATTTACATTGCTTCTAGGCCGACCATAAAGCTCTAACGAATACTGATTAGTTTCTTGGTTAAAGCCAATATCAGGATATACTGAGCTAAAGTACTTTTCAGAAACCATTTTAAAGTAGGCTGCCTTTATCTCTTCAAGAGTAAGGGGGTTATCTTCTAGCTTGAATAATTTCTTAATGTAAATACGTTGCTTAGAATTATACCCATGAAAATTGATATTGCTGAATCTAAAAGGTTCTCCCTTATGAATAAATTCCTTCCTGCTATTTGACCTTTCTTCTTTCTTAACTCTTCTATTTACCTTCCTTTTTATTTCTTCAATATTTCTGATAGTTTCAGAATACCCACTATCTATTAGGGCCTTGGCCTTGGCAAAATCAAAAGCATTATACCCTTTTAGGTCAGGCTCAAGGTATACTCCTGAAGAAGGAATGTTAGAAGGATCAGACTTATCCAAGAGCATAAAAAGTAATGAGTTATTGATAAGTTTATCATCTTGTTCATATGGATACTCTTCAAAAACTTTCGAGGAAACATTGCTGCCAATAATAGTCTCAGGAGCAAATTCCTTTTGCATTACATCAATTGGGAAGTTGTTGTAAATTCCCCCATCGAAGAGGTACTGGTTGTCAATTTTAATTGGTTTGTAGAAAAAAGGAACAGATAGTGTAGTTCTTAATGCTAATGGTAAACTAGCTTTTTTAAGTATCATTTCACTCTGGGTGAAGACATCAGCTGCCACTATTCGGGCAGGTACATACAAGCTGTCAAAATTATTATTAGCTATAGCTGAAGCTCTGGAAAGATACTCCGGTAAAGCAAAATTGAGGGTAATATCACTGGCCAGGCTTGAATTAACAGTTGCATTTAATGTTGAATCTAATGACAACCTAATAGAGGCAAAAGAAGAGTTTGTTTCGTCTTTGTAAATATGATAATTATATCCTTTTTCAAACTCTCCATTAACCCATTTTATGAAGGATGGAGATAGCATTATCCCTTCTATTTGCTGAGCAGAATATCCTGCTGCATAGCACCCCGCCACTATGCCTCCCATAGATGTACCTACCACATAATCGATTGGAATATCATATTCTTCGAGCGCTTTTATAACACCCACATGAGCAATTCCTTTTGCTCCACCACCACTCATAACCAAGCCTACTTTCTGCCCTAAAGTTTCGGTGAAAGCAAGAGTGAGCGCCATAGTACATATGAAAATCCAGCTCTTCATTTGTGTTTAAAACTAAACAAAAATGGCAAGACAAAATTGCCTCGCCATCTCTATTAAATTATAAAATATTTCTATTTAGTACTGGCGAAGACAGGTGCCTCTTCCACCGGAAAGTTGATAGCATTCAGTTGATTTGTCATATCTTGAATATGAGCACTGAACTGCTCGACATTATCCTCTGAAATTGGTGCCGAAGGAGGTAGTTGTACTTTCAGCGCATCAATTTGAACACCATTTCTCCAGAATCTATAGCACAGATGATTACCTTTAGCCAAACCTGTACTACCTACATAACCAATAATCTGACCCTGCTTTACTCTCGTTCCAGGTCTAACACCGGACTTTATCTTTGACATATGCAGGTACTGTGTAGTATAGGTACTATTGTGTTTAACCTTTACGAAGTTACCGTTGTATTTGGCATACCTTGCCTCTAGAATTATTCCATCACCTACTGACCGAATGGGAGTACCTCTAGGAGCAGCAAAATCGGTTCCTCTGTGTGCTTTCCATCGTTTTTGAACAGGATGGAATCTATTACCAGAATATCTGGAACTAATGCGTGTAAAATCCAATGGGTACTTCAATAATGCTTTTCTCAAGCTATTCCCCTCTTCGTCAAAATAATCAATTCCGTCACCCTGATCGAAATAGAAGCCATAATAGTCATTGCCAAAATGCTCAAAATAAATTGATTTTATTTTTCCAGAACCAATTGATTCTCCTTCTACTAAGTGATCCTCATAAATTAATTTGAATTTATCTCCTTTCTGAAGTCTGAAAAAATCCACTTGCCAGGCAAATATGTCAACGAAGTTATCAGTCATTTGTGCAGAAAGGCCCAATTCTTTCATCGTGGTGGCCAAATTGTATTCTATAACCCCAGCAATTCCTTTTTCTATAATTTCAATGTCTTTCTGTTTTTTCTCAACGCTGATAGTGTCTTTCAAATTGAAAACTACATATTCAGTTGGGTTATGCTCGTAAATAAATGCCTGCGCTGTTTTAAGGGAATCTCGCTCACATAAAAGGGTATATTTTCTATTGGCCACTAGTCTACGTACATCAAATACCTCTTTAGAGGCATGAGCCAATTGAAATATTTTTTCATTTGTCACATTATGTGCCGTTAGAATTTCGGCTATATTCTGATTCCTCTTTATCTTATCTTCGATAACGATTAAAGAATCCACAACAATTCCATAAAGTACTTTAGGTTCTGGTTTTGGGGCAACTACAGTATCTAAAGCCACAACAGGCTCAAGGGGTTGTTCCTTAACGGAATGATTTAACCGCGGCAGAATAACGAATAAAGCCGCTGTAATCACTAGCAAAACAAGTATGCTGAGATTTCTTTTAGACATGATCTTTAGTTTAAAAAATGGCTTTACACCAATTTTGCGGTGCAAAGTAGTACAACCAAAAGCTAATAATAGCAAAAAATGGAGAAAAAAACTATCTGAACGCTCTCCAAAACCCTATTTTTCGAGAGTTAATAATCATATTACCCCCCGATTTGTTTTATTAAATAACGTCAGCGTTGTAAATAACTATATATATTTGAATGCTAAGCACCAATAAAATATGAAGGACAGTAACATTGCCATTTTGGGTTTGGGTTGGTTAGGTAAAGAGTTGGCGCTTAATCTTCTTGCCGCAGGATATCAAATAAAAGGGTCCGTAACTAGTCAGGCTAAAGTGAAGGACTTGAGTGATCTAAACATAAAGTCCAGCATTTTTAAATTAGGAGAATCACTACCAGAGTTATTAATCAACTGTGGTATTTATATCATCACTATACCACCTACTAATAGTAATTACAAACAAAACGTATCAGGGTTAATTAATCAATTACCCTCAAATGCGAAATTGATTTATATAAGTTCGAGCTCTGTGTACCCTAATACCAATGCCCTTGTTAGAGAAACAGATGCAGAAGATCGAGTGTCTCCTCATTCGGGAATCTCACTTTTCCAAGTAGAAAACCTTTTCAAGATTGCTTCTAACCAATCCACTATTATTAGAATGGCTGGGCTCTATGGACCAGGCAGGCATCCAGGCAAATTTTTAGCTGGGAAAACTGATTTGAAAGGTGCAAAATCACCAATAAACCTTGTTCATTTAGATGATTGTATCGGGATAATTAAAACAGTCTTATCAAATAATTACTGGGATGATACTTTTAATGCCTGTAGCGATGCACATCCCATTAAAAAAGACTTTTATACAAAAGCAACCGCCTTATTGAAATTGGAGCCTCCAGTATTTACTGATAAACCAGCACCATTTAAGATTGTAGACAATACAAAATCTAAAGTGGTACTAGGCTATGAATATCAACATCCTGACCCTATGAAAACAGTGGAGTTAGTATAGTTTTTCATACGCTTCAACGCCTTTATCTAAAAATTCAACAAAATTTTTGACATTCTTATCATATGCGACTGGGCTCACTAAAACTTTTTCATCAGCACCTAATAGTACATAAAATGGCTGAGCATTATTATTCAATCGCCTTATTTGTAAATCTGCATTCTGCTTGCCAATAGTTTTTTTGACTTTTTGATCATAATTGGAAGTGTACCAACTTTCCTCGGGAAGTTCTGTTTTATCATCTACATATAATGCCACAATAACATAGTCTTCTTTCAACCTTTTGAGCACTTCCGGGTCAGACCAAACTACGGCTTCCATCTCCCTGCAGTTAGTACAGCCGTGACCCGTAAAGTCGATAAATAAAGGCTTATTTTGGGCGCGTGCACATGCTAATGCCTGATCATAGTCGAAATACCCTTTCAAGCCATGTGGAAGATGCAAAAAGTCATCATACTTAGGTTCATCACAGGTTTTATAGTTTTCATCATCTATTTTCTTGGATACGAGATCAAAATCATGAGTGTACATTGGGGGAAGATAACCTGCCAGTGCCTTTAATGGAGCACCCCAAAGTCCAGGAATTAAATAAATGACAAAGGAAAACGTAGCGATAGCGATAATTAACCTCGGCACGCTAACTACTTCCATAGGACTATCATGTGGAAGCCTAATTTTACCTAATAGATAAAAGCCCATTAAGCCAAAAATTACGACCCAAATAGCAATATTGATATCCCTATCCAATATGCCCCAATGGAACGCCTGATCAGCTATACTCAAAAACTTAAATGCTAACGCTAATTCGAGAAAGCCGAGTACCACTTTAACGGTATTTAACCAGCCTCCGGATTTAGGTAAAGAACTCAACCAACTTGGAAAAAAGGCAAAAAGGGTAAAAGGAATAGCGAAAGCTAATGAGAAAGCAAACATACCAGCAATTGGTTTTACAAATTCGCCACCTGCAGAACTAACCAAAATACTCCCTACAATTGGGCCTGTACATGAAAATGAAACCAGAACTAAAGTAAAGGCCATGAAGAACACGCCAATAAGTCCTCCTCGATCAGCTTTTTTATCCATAGCATTGACCACAGAGTTAGGCAAAGTGATATCAAATAGTCCAAAAAATGATAATGCGAAAATGACGAACACAGCAAAGAAAATGATGTTTGGTAACCATTCTGTTGCCAGATGATTTGCAGTTTCAGGCCCCATCAAAGGTGCTACAGCAGAACCAATAATAGTATAAATGACTATAATGCTCAAACCGTATATCAGGGCTTGAAATTTTCCTTTATTAGTAAAAAAACTAACTGTCATAGGAATGAGTGGGAATACACATGGGGTAAGCAGTGCCGCGAGGCCAGCTACAAACGCAAAGATCATGAACCAGATAATTGATTTATCTCGATCAGTTTCAACCATCAACTCTGGGTCTAAAATTGGCCCTTGGTTTTTTGCTCCGTAGATCACTGCTGACTTAGTTTCTTCAGTCTCAACCCCTGAAGAGTCTATAACCTCTTCTGACCGACCAAATGGATTCTCGGCTTTTTCAATCTTTTCGCCAGAAGTATCAGAAGGCAACTCATTATTGTTTGGTTTTGGGTCTGGCTGCTGTTGTTTGATACCACTATTGACAATGATGTCATTGAACTCAAAATCATAGTCAAAAGTAATGCACTTGAGGTCCACATCAGAGCAAACCTGGAACTCATAATTGCCGACAATTTTTAAAGGGCTGCTCAAAATCTTAACTGTCTGTTTGAAAACACCTATTTTTTTGAAGATCCTGACATTACACTCGAAAACGTCATCAAACTTCTCAATTGGATCTATAGCTCTTAAATCCCCAACCAGCTCATAGGAGGTATCATCTTCAAAAGAAAATGTTGTGACCATTGGCCCACAATCAGGATCAAAATCAGATGAATACAAGTACCAGTCCATATCCATCTTAGCGGTGAAAATGAGTTCTAATTCCTCACCTATCTCCACACTAGTTTTACTGGCAGAATGTTCCCATGAAGAAGGTTCAAGTACCTGAGCATAGCCTTGATTGAATAATGATAAAATTGTAAATACAAAAAAGAACTTGAAGATTTTGGTCATGCCTTTGTTTCTCACAATTCTACAAAACGAAAATTATCCTAAAAGATTCAAGAATTCTGACTTCTTTTCGCAAAGTGCTTGTAAAAAAGAGTGATAGTTTCAATACCCTTCATGAAATTTGTCACACCATAATGCTCATTAGGTGAATGGATAGCGTCAGAATCTAACCCAAAGCCCATCAATACAGTATCAAGACCCAAAGCATCTTTAAAAAGCGAAACAATAGGAATACTGCCGCCATCTCGTGTAGGTATTGGCTCTTTTCCCCAAGCTTCTACAAATGCATCACTCGCGGCAGCATAGGCTAATGAGTCAGTCGGAGTAACGGCCGGTTCTCCGCCATGATGCGGAGTAACTTTCACTTTTACAGAGTCCGGGGCAATACTTTTGAAATGGTTGGTAAACAGTTCAGTGATTTCATCTGATACCTGATTAGGTACTAACCGCATAGATATTTTGGCGTACGCTTTTGACGGTAAAACCGTTTTGGCTCCCTCCCCAATATAGCCTCCCCAAATGCCATTAACATCCAAAGTAGGTCTTATGCCAGTTCGTTCTAGCGTAGTGTAACCTTCTTCTCCTCTGATATCATTAATATCTAAATCCTTTTTATAGTCATCCAGATTGAATGGCGCGTCATTCAATGCCTTTCTTTCGGCTTCGGTCAACTCCGCTACCTTATCATAAAAACCAGGCACTGTTATTCTGTTTTTATCATCTTGCAGAGAGGCAATCATCTGGCTAAGTACATTGATAGGATTAGCTACGGCCCCTCCATAAACTCCGGAGTGTAAATCTCTGTTTGGTCCTGTAACTTCAACTTCTAGATAACTCAACCCTCTAAGGCCTACAGTAATAGAAGGTGTATCAAGGGATATCATAGAAGTATCAGAAATGAGAATAATATCTGCCTCTAGCTTTGATTTATTTTCTTTAACAAAAATCTCAAGGTTTTCAGAACCTACTTCTTCTTCACCTTCAATCATGAATTTAACATTACATGAAAGGGAGTCTGTCTGCATCATTGATTCAAAAGCCTTAACGTGCATATACATCTGGCCTTTATCATCACAAGCTCCACGTGCATAGATTTTGTTATCCTTCAATACCGGTTCAAATGCCGGAGAATCCCATAACTCTAACGGGTCAGCAGGTTGAACGTCATAGTGTCCGTAAACTAAAACTGTAGGCAAACTTGCGTCAATGATTTTATCGGCATAAACAATAGGGTAGCCGGCAGTTTCACAAATTTCTGCATTGTCTGCACCGGCTTTAATTAAACTTTCTTTAACAAATTCTGCTGTTTTCAGTACATCATTTTTGTAAGCCGGATCGGCACTTACCGATGGTATTCGAAGAAGGTCAAACAACTCATCTAAAAACTTCTGCTTGTTGTCTTTGATATAGTTTATGGCGCTCATATAGTATCATTTTATTATGCAGCCCCAAATGTAAACTTTTGGTCATCAAAAGACCAGTTAGCCGAGGTCTATCTGCGTACAAGAACTGTTTCATGGAATTTTTGCTTCCAGCCATCTGACTCCCAGACACCTACTATGTATTTGTAGTGATCTTTGTCGTTGTATATCCACGAATCTCTTAATTTCATTCCATGATACTCGTACTCATAGTGTATATTTTTACCTTCAAGTATTATGATTCCTAAAGTTACTCCCCCTTTAATGTCAAATTCATAGAACTCCAGATTATTGGTGGTTGCATTGAATATTCTTACACCTTCGTTTCGAATCCCAAACTTTCGAGTTTTAGGATCTGTGGCAAACGTCTTTACATGAATCGCTTTATTGTCCAATATCTTGTTAAATTGATATTCTGTTTTTCCTTCAAAACCCCCAAGTTGAGTACCCTCGGAAACCCAAGCTCCATCTATGAGGTCGTTAAATGCTTCTAATGAATTCTTCTGAGAGAATGCATTTGTTGCAATAGTTAATATGAAAAAGATAATCTTAATTGATTTCATAGTTATAATTTTTTATTTGTTGAGCCGTTCGTAGGCCGTTTTTAGGTTGTTTATTAGATCATTATTGATTTGAGATTCACCCACTATTTTTACCATATGGGATATCCGGGGCATACACCCTATACCTGTCGTTTTATGAAATAGTACTCCATCAGGCTCGCCATTCAGGTCCATTGCCAAACGTATTTCTTTTGATTTGATACCAATAGCTGCAAACTCTCGCTTGGCATTTAGTGAAGTATACGTTTTTTTAATTTCTATATGCGTTTCGGGTATTTTCTCCAAAACTGTCTGCATCAGATGCCCATAAAGCGGTTTCAGGTGTTCTTTTTTGACAAATTGATCGGTGAGTAATCCTGTTTCATTTTGATAAACAGGATTACCATTATTCATGTAAACTCCTGCCAGCAAAGATGCATTTACATGTCCAAAATCATACATTGATTTGAGCCAGTCCAATATTTCATTTCGATTTTTAAAGCCGGAATCTTTGATGATTTTCATCCATGATTCGAGTGTTTTACCTGACTCTTTAGACAGGTTGGCTAAAAATTCACTTTCAATAATTTGTGATGATTTCACCATAGTTTTCTTCTTTCAGATGTATAATTATCTCCAGACGCCCATTATGAAACCTATAGCCGTAAAATAGATGATGATATAGCCGCTATTAATAAAAATATATTTCCAGCTTTTCTGCTCGAATAGGGCAATTATTGTAAAAATGGCTCCGGCCCATCCAAAGCCAGTTAAAAACCCTGCAGTCATACCCCAAACCCAATCGGTAGCAGCATCTGCCAAGAAAAAGGCCATGTTATATGCCATTAATAAACTGATGATAAATGCCAGCCCATAAACCTTGAGGTTATTTTGGTTATTGATTTGATCATCAGTTAACTGATTCTCCACTTTCCAGCGCTGGTAAAACAAAGCAGGCGAATACCAAAGTGCTCCTAACAAAAGATTAAAAACTGCAGCTACAAGAACTGCAAGATGATTGATTTCCATGTTTTCCATTTTAAATTCTTTAGTGATTTTTTCGACTAATTATGTACTAAAGATTAGCATATGGAAATTCAAAAAATTGTAAAAAATTGACCTGAGCTCTTACTATACCAGTGGTACGTAATTAATAAATTCTCCTTTTTCCTTCATGAATTTTTTTGGATTAAATCCTGAGAAATACTTGAACTCTTTTATAAAATGTGCCTGATCATAATATCCACAGTCGTACGAAAGTTGTGTCCAATCTACTTTTTCTCCTAAGTCTATTTTGCCAAGTACTTGATTGAATCTTATAATTCGATGATACTGTTTTGGAGTAAGACCTACATGTTTTTTAAATAACTGAATGAAGTGTCTCTGCGAATATCCTGTTTTATCGACTATCTCTTTAATGGCCGTTGAAGTAGGGTTAAGCATCGTTTCCTCAACTGCATATTGTATTACAGCTTCGGGGATGGACATACTTTTTGCCCTGTTTATAAGCCACTTACTGGCCCAATCAAATTTTTGATCTATATCCTTTTGATCAATGATACCATTTCGCAAATCGTCCACAGATGAACCAAAAACCAACTCTGCATCAATTACCAAGTCATTAAGTTCATTAACTGGCAAATGCAGAATTGAATAAGCAGCCGAAGGTTTAAACTGGACGACCATCATGGCCGTTTGAATTCCTGAACTGATAGAGATATATCCAGATTGCATGCCAGATACCCAGGAATGAGTGTACTTTTTTTGCTCGGCTAATTTTTGATTATCATAGATGAATTGTGGTTTGTCATTTAATTCCAGAATTAAGTTAACAGTACCATCGGGAATCAATCGTTCTATGGAGTGTGTTGGATTATATTCCGTGTATACAATAGACGAAACATAATTGTTTAAAGGAAAAGCTGGGATGTGCTGTTTGAAAATCAAGCTTCAATATTAGGAATAGACTTAAATCTATTAATCTCTACTATATTCTGGAAATTTTTACCAGTGATTAGAGTGTAAACCCTGCACCAAACTCTACCATATCAGCTGTTCTACTATGAGATTTAAGGCTTACTTGTGAAAATATATTTCTAGTAAAATTATACTTAATCCCATATCGCTGATACCAGGATGAATAATATGCCTGGGGTTTATAAACATATACTCCTCCCTGTATTATGACAGAAACTTTGCTGATTAGCAATTCTGTTCCAAGAGTTAAAGCCAGCTGTTCTGTGCCATTATCCAACTGCTCATCTTCACTTATTCCCGCTTTTTCTCTATAAACAATATTGCTCTTAACTATAGACTCCTGATTATATTTAAAGGCATCAATACCAAACAGTAGCCTATTAAATTTAGAAAGCTGTTTTGATCCATAGAAGGATAGACTGTAGGCTTTCTGCTTATCGTCAATTTCCCATACTTCACGCCAAGACATTGAACCTCTTACTGTGTAACGTATTTTGTTATCTAAACCGGAATCACGCTCCATACTCTTTATTTCAACTGACTTTGGTAGGTATCTAATACCTACACCGATGATTGGATAATTCATTCCGTTGTTGGGCATATTCAAACGGCCATTCGAATAATGTCTAAATGCCAGATTGACATTAAAAAAGTACTTTTCACTTAATTGAAATTCCTTATGAATTGTACCTCTCAGCACATAACTAATGGTGCTACTGATGGCCGTATTTTGATTATTGGTTTCAGGCTCGAAGGTTACCGATGAATAAACGAGACCAGTACCAATGTTCATCCTCCATTTATGCTTTTTCTTACCGGCCGTAAAGTCAAGATAGGTCGTCAGGCTCACCACTTCACCAAGCTCTGAAGGTACTCCATAGTTGAAATATGAGGCAGCCACACCCCACTGCGGAAAATTATAAAAGTGATGCCAGTCTTTACTTCCATCCGCTATTTTATTGGCGTACAATTCAATACCGTGAAGGTTTGTGAACTCCAGTTGCTTCATCTCCTTCTTATACTTTAAAACAGCTCCATAATATGGATTAACTCCATAAGACCAGCTTTTATTTTGACTAAAAACAAAGCCTGATATAAACAATAGGGAAAAAGCGACTGAAAATCGTTTCATTAAGGTTTTACGAATTGAGTTAATAAGTTTATAAACTTATCTATTTCCTCCTTTGTATTATAATAGTGAACTGATGCCCTAAGTATAGAGTCAAGTGATCGGTTTTCCATGTCCACACGAGTGCCACTTTTAATAGCTACTACGGTATTGATATTATGTTCCAGAAATCTTTCCTTCAGTTGATGAGTAGATATAGTATTTGAATAAAACGTAACAATACCAGATTTTATCTCACCAATATCCGTAACAATAACTTCCTCAATTCTTGATAGTTCTTTCCTCAAGTAATCTGCTAATAACTGAACTCTTTCCCATATCGTTTCCATACCCAAATTGACCGCCTGACTGACTGCGGTAGAAAGGCCAAGCTTAGCTGCTAGATTGCACTCCCAGGTTTCAAATCTTCTTGCATCTTCCCTAATATCAATTGTATCCTTCGATATCCATTCTGCTGAGTGTAGATCAAGGTTTAAAGGACTGAGTTCACTAAAACGAATTTTTTTTGCAAATAAGAACCCTGTTCCACGAGGTCCTCTCAAATATTTCCTGCCAGTTGCAGAAAGAAAATCACAGCCAATTTTACGCACATCAATTGGGTATTGTCCAACCGATTGGCATGCATCTAGTTGATAAAGAACATTGTACTTCTCAGCTATTTTACCAACCTCTTGAGCAGGATTTACTAACCCACTATTTGTGGGCATATGAGTGATTGAAATTAGCTTTGATTTAGAAGAAAGTTTCCCTGTGAGATCTTCCAAGCTCAGTTCGCCAGTCGGTTTCTGATCGATCAGTACTATGCGAATACCAAAGCGTTTTTGCGCATTTAAAAAGGCTATATAATTACTTGCATAGGAGGTACTATCACAAAGTATTTCATCTCCACTTTGAAAATTAATAGCCCAAAACACACGTAACCATGCTACGGTAGCACTTTCTGTGAAGGCAATTTCATCTCTATTGGCATTGATTAGTTCAGCTACATTATCATAAAACTGATCAATACGTTGAGCATATTTCGCAGCTACTTCATAACCCCCTATAAGTGATTCTTGTTCCAGATAATCTACTTGTGTTCGCAGAGTTTCTTCTGATACAAGTGCGGCACCAGCATTATTAAAATGAATTTTTTCATCACACCCTGGCGTCTTCTGTCGGATATCAGTAATATCTTCTAATCTGCTACCCATCCAAAATCTGTAAATGCTTCTTTCGGTAGTGAATCATATACTTGAACATTTCGAGGACCTAAATTATCTGACCTGTCGGCCGACAGTTTCAAACCGTTATATTCCTGATAATTATCCCAAGGCCAAATTGCCGATGCGCTATCTTGTTGGGCATTGCTATAAAAGGCCCATTGCTTTACAAGAGAATCTCCCTTTGTAATGAAAATCTCGTATTTATTATTTGGAGAAACTCCAACGTCCACGAAAGTAAGTTCTAGTATATGAGCATCATCACCAGTTTCAATTTTTCCTTCTCCTAAATACTTTAATGTAACACCACTATCTTTTAGTTTGAATGGCATCACCAGCCAGTAAGAGTCATTAATCCATATTCTTTTAGCCCGCTCTAGTAGGTTTGAGATACTATCGGCATCGGTAATGTCCTTCCCTTTGAATTGAACTTTGCCAGTCTCATCATTAATATTAACCAAAAACACTAGTGAGTCTTTGGGCGCTTCAATCCTTACATCACCGGTATATTTATCCCAGATGAGGTCTCTTCTACCGAAAAAATTCCAGGAGATGTATCTGGTTGCATCCCATTTTTCACGACCGCCCATGGCCATCATAGTAGCATCCGCCCAGCCAATAGCCAAACTGTCCGACTCAGACATATTAAATCCATCTGCATGTGGATTAACATCTGAAAGGGTTTCTATCGGGGCTTTCTCAGCAGGTTGACAATTGACAAAAAGGAATATCAGTGCACTAATTGCTACCTTTATCTTTGAGCTTGACGAAATCGAGGATTTTAACATTTTTTTCTTTAAAAACATACTTGCGAATAATACTCTCAACTGGAAGTACGATGATAGCAATTGTTACCTGAACTATAAAATCAAATACGGGGGAACTCTCATCGGCAAATTCGTTTTCTGCTATCGTCTGTATAAATTCAATAATAATGATGAGTGTAATTAAGGCAAGCAGGCGGCTAGCCAAACGATACTTAAAACCAAGATCCTTGAGTCGAACAGAAATAAACAATAACATGGTAAGCGCAGTAAACTCAAACGCATAGAACCAGGGACGCTTCCAATATGGTGGTACCACTTTAAATGAAATTGGGGCTATTTCTCTAACCTCTCCGAACACGTCTTTAGAACGCAATTTTAACTTATATGACCCTTCAGGTAAATAGTTGAAATTGATAATGTTGTATTCGTCTGACCAATCTGACCACTCTTTAGATAAGCCTTCAAGCAAATATTGATATTTTAAATCCAAAATACCTGAAAATTCTGGCTGAGTAAATTCAAAAGAAAGGGCATTTTTTGATTGCTCAAATCTAAGTTTCCGCTTATTTGATAGGATTTGACCCCCCGTCTTTATATGCTTTAAATACAAGTCATATGTTTCAGAAATAGACGATGCTTTTCCTCCAATCTTTATAAGTTCATTTGATTCCGTTACAACCCAATGATTACCGTTCTGATCTATGGAAATGTAGTTGAGGTTATCGAAAACATTAAGAAGATTTTTGTCTTCAGTATCGGGAGTCCCAAGTTTAGACCAATGGTCATTATTCAATACCCATATAACTCCATTTGTACCAACAAGATATCGTGAAACAGAATTATCTCGAGTAACAAGGGAATTAGTGGATTCATCAAAATCAAGCTGACCAGATTCATTGACAAATAAAATTTTATCACCTACAGAAGTACCTAGTGTATTGAAAAGATAAGGATTCTCAATTGGGTAGATGTCCGAAGCAGAAATCTCATTGCCTTCAAGTTGAATATTAAATATCTCGTCATCAGAGGTTAGCCATATTCGTCCTTTACCATCTTCAAATATGTGTTGGATAAGATCTCTGTAATCCGAAAAAAGATAGATTTCTTGATTATCTCCAGTGAGAGTAAAGGCTTTAATCTCTTCATTATATGTTGAAGCAAGGATTATTCTTGACTTTTGAGCAATTGTAAAATATTGAATCGGCTCCCTTGTAAGTGTTTTAGCATTCTCTCCACTGATCCTAAATATTCCATCCAGCCCAGCACAATAAAGTTGTTCTCTGTAACTGGTAAAGTGGGTTACTTTTGAATTAATACCCGCGATTTTATGAAACTTATAACTTACAGATTTGAGCTCTTTACGTGTTTTTGACCTGTATATGATCTTTGTCGATTTCTTTGTCGCAGAAGCATTATCCTGTTTATCTTTTTTCTTAAACAAGCCAAAAAGACCTCGTTTATCCTTTTGCTGTTCTTGCTCCGCATCTTTTACACCAACCTCTACTCTTTGTTTCTGAAGATATTCAGTCTCTTCATATTGTTTTACCTTCTGAAGGTAGAAAAGTCCTTGGCTAGTACCTACATAAAGACTATCATGATGATTAACGACCGATAGTATATTCCCTTCCAGTCCTTCGTAATTACTAAAGTTTTTAAACGGTATTTGAGGAGAAATTCTTGTGAAACCATTACTATGAGCTACCCATATTCCGCCATTGGAATCCTTCGAAAAAGCAAATACTTCATTATCTGGTAGGCCAGATTGATAGTTGACTATTTGCTCAATCTTTTTAGTCTCAACGTTGATAAAAATCACGCCTCCCTTTAACGTAGCTATTGCAACAAGGGATTTATCAACCCATAATGCATCTATAAAACCACTTTGAGATAAGTAGTCATCGTCTATCTGAAATGGACTTATTTTACCATTTGCAATTGTAAACAGTTTATTATCGAAAGTACCTAGCAATCGTTGATCACTATTGGGGTTATCAATGATAAATTCAATCCCTAGCTGTGCTGTTCCTTTGATATCAGGTTCGGTGATTTTATCTCCATCTAAATACATCAGACCACTGTTCTCAGTACTCACAAATAGTTGATCATTGCTTAGAAAAATCTCATAAATATCACCATTGTACTTTGATTCAATTTTAGAGATCTCACCTGTATTTAGGTGATAAGAATATATCACATTATTTCCTAAACCAATTAGTTGGCCTTTATGAAAGAGTAATTGATAGATAGGCCCCACACTGGAAGTGCTATCTGCTAAGGTTTGATATTCAAGCTTGTTTTCATCATTAAATACGAACTGGCCCAAACCATTATAACCTGCACCATAGATAGTATTGGTGGTGCTATCTAAAGCCAAAGAAAAAATAGAGGTAGGTGTCGTTGTATGTTCCCAACTATGTCCGTCAAATCGCACTAACCCCGCTCTATTGGCTATATTGATAATACCGAAGTTGTCTTGAATTAAATCAAAATTAGTATGATCAATCAACTCACTTTTATGACTGTGATGCGTCATAAAGTAGTCCCCATTTTGGGCAAATAGGGTGCTCTGCAATAGAGTGATTACCAATACTATACCTACTAAAGATTTATAGTTCATAAATGTGACTAAGCTAACTTTTTTGAACAAAAAAACCTCGTTGGGATTAACGAGGTCTTTAATTGAACAAATTAGTATTAGAAAAGTTAAATTATTCCTTGAGCTAGCATCGCATCAGCTACCTTAACAAAGCCCGCAATATTTGCTCCTGCCTGGTAGTTTCCCTCCATTCCATACTCTTTTGCAGCGTGCAAGCATGAGTCATGAATATCTTTCATAATGGCCCTCAATTTAGTATCAACTTCCTCTCTTGTCCAGTATATGCCCGAGTAATTTTGTACCATCTCCAATCCGGATGTACCAACTCCACCGGCATTAGAAGCTTTTCCGGGTGCGTATGAAACCCCGCCATCCAGCAGTATTTCAATTGCATCAGAAGTGGTAGGCATGTTAGCCCCCTCGGCAAGTAGTTTCACCCCTCCTTTAACTAGGTTTTCAGCATCTTTAGAACGGATCTCGTTCTGTGTTGCACATGGAAAAGCACAGTCAGCTTCATGCGCCCATAAAGGATTATGATCAGAAGATTTGTCCGTTTCAAAATATTCAGCAGAAGAATACTTATCAGCATATTCTTTAATCCTACCCCGCTTTTCATTTTTAAGCTCCATAATATATTCAAGCTTCTCTTGGCTAATACCATCAGCATCATAGATGTAGCCTGAAGAATCAGAGGCTGTCACTGGTTTCGCACCCAAAATACAGAGCTTTTTCATTGCAAATTGCGCTACATTTCCGGAACCAGAAACAAGGCAGGTTTTGCCTTTAAAAGAATCGTTGCTTTCTGCCAGCATATTCTGAGCAAAATATATCAACCCGTAACCTGTGGCTTCAGGTCTTATCAAAGATCCTCCCCAACCCTGACCTTTACCTGTCAATACACCAGTAAATTCATTCTGTATTTTTTTATAGGCTCCAAACATATAGCCTATCTCACGTCCCCCTACACCAATATCTCCCGCAGGTACGTCCAATCGGTGACCTATGTGTTTTGAAAGCTCTGACATAAATGCCTGACAAAACCTCATAACTTCCCCGTCTGATTTACCCTTAGGGTTGAAATCGGATCCTCCTTTACCGCCTCCCATAGGTAAGCCAGTTAGCGCATTTTTGAAAATTTGCTCAAAAGCAAGAAACTTCAAAATACTTGGGTTGACTGAAGGGTGAAATCGGAGGCCTCCTTTGTATGGGCCAATGGCACTGTTCATCTGAACTCTGTAGCCTTTATTAACTTGCACTTCACCTTTGTCATCCACCCAGGTCACTCTGAAACTAATCAAACGCTCTGGCTCAGTCATTCTCTCAAAAAGCTTTGCTTTCTGATACTTTGGGTTTTTCTTGATAACGGCTTCTACGGTCTCATAAACTTCTTCAACGGCCTGATGAAACTCCGATTCCCCTGGATTTCTATCAATAACGGATTTGAGTAATTTGGACATGGATGTATAAAATTTTTTGCTAAATATAGCTATTATAACACTATTGCAAACGATTTCGAATGCTTAATTCAAAGCTTCTCAGATAAGAATTTTGCTGTATGATTGTTCTTTAATTTGGCTAGATCTTCAGGTAACCCTGAAAAGCAAATAGTTCCGCCATATTCCCCACCTTCAGGTCCTAAATCAATAACCCAGTCAGCCGATTTTATAACCTCCATATTGTGCTCAATTATGATTACACTATTACCTTGTTCCACCAAAGCATTGACTGAATCAAGAAGTTTCAGAATATCATGAAAATGTAAGCCGGTAGTCGGTTCATCAAAAATAAACAGAATATGATCCTTTTTATCTCGTGTATTCTTACCCAGGAAAAAGGCTAATTTAACTCGTTGCGCCTCACCTCCGCTTAGGCTGTTTGACGATTGGCCCAAACCAATGTATCCTAGTCCAACATCATAAAGTGGCTTAATCTTATTGATTATGGAAGCCTTACCTTCAAAAAAGGTAAGGCTTTCTTCTACAGTCAATTCCAATACTTCCGAGATATTTTTTCCATTGTATTCTACATCAAGAATCTCCTGCTTAAAGCGCTTTCCTTTACAGCTCTCACACGTAAGGTAAATATCTGCCATGAATTGCATTTCAATCTTTACTACACCTTCTCCCTGACAAGTTTCACAGCGTCCACCATCAACATTAAAAGAGAAGTGGGAAGGTTTGTACCCACGTTGTTTTGAAAGAGTCTGATCAGCAAAGAGTTGCCTTATGAAATCATAGGCTTTGACATAGGTCACCGGATTGGAACGTGACGATTTGCCTATTGGATTTTGATCCACAAATTCAATTTGTGTTACTTTCTCATAATCGCCTTCAAGCTTATCGAATTTACCTGTAGTCTCAGAGACTGTTCCAAGTATTTTTCCAACTGCCGGATAGAGAAGTTTTTTGACTAAAGTTGATTTTCCAGATCCACTTACTCCTGTTATAGTTGTTAAAACTCCTAAAGGAAAAGTAACATCAACATTATTAAGGTTATTCTCAATTGCTCCAGATATGGTAATAGAGTCTTTCCATTTTCTTCTTTGTCCAGGAACCGTAATATTTTCACGGCCAGTCAAGAAATCTGCTGTATGACCCTCCCCTTTGTCCAGTTCCTTGAGATCACCCTGAAATATTAGCTCTCCCCCATGCACACCAGCATCAGGACCTATATCAATAATTTGATCCGCAGCGCGCATCACTTCTTCCTCATGTTCAACGACTATAACAGTATTTCCCAAATCCCGCAGTGATTCAAGGACGCCTACTAACTTTTGAGTGTCTCTAGGATGCAGACCAATGCTAGGTTCATCGAGAATATACATGGACCCTACCAAAGCACTTCCCAATGATGTTGCCAATTTGATTCTTTGAAATTCTCCTCCCGATAGAGTGGAAGTCATACGATTTAACGTTAGATAGCCTAAGCCAACCCGCTGAATGAAATCAAGCCGATATTGAATTTCTTTTAATAACCTCCTTGAAACTTCTTCTTGATGATCAGTCAGCTCCAATGAATTGAAAAAATCAACTGCCCTCTCAACGGGCATCAAAACCAAATCGGTTATTGACTTATCACCTACTTTTACATAGCTAGCATCTTTTCTTAAACGAGTTCCTCGGCAATCAGGACAAACAGTCCTCCCTCTATACCTTGAAAGAAGAACCCGGTACTGAATTTTATGAGTTTTTGATTCTAAATGTTTAAAAAATGCATTCAATCCATCAAAGTGCTCGTTGCCAACCCAAAGAAGTTCTTTTTCTTCAGGGGTCAATTCATAATAAGTTCTATGAATAGGAAAATCGAACTTTATGCCCTCTTTCAAAAGTGGCTGTAGCCACTTTTTCATAGTTTCACTGCGCCAGGGGGCAATAGCTCCTTCGTATATTGAAAGACTTTTGTCAGGTATTACCAAATCATGATCAATCCCTAAAACATTACCAAAACCTTCACAAGTACGGCATGCTCCGTAAGGGTTATTGAAACTGAAAAAATTTACCGATGGCTCCTCAAATTTTATTCCATCTGCTTCAAACCTATCGGAGAAGTCTTTTCTACTTTCGCCTG
Source organism: uncultured Fulvivirga sp. (assembly GCA_947500555.1). Classification (GTDB taxonomy): domain Bacteria; phylum Bacteroidota; class Bacteroidia; order Cytophagales; family Cyclobacteriaceae; genus Fulvivirga. The sequence continues at coordinate 642,050 of CANMSE010000001.1, forward strand.
CTACATGAATATAACAGTCGCCAATTCCTTCAAAAAAAGCAGTTTGAACTGAATCCGAAATCCTATACACAGTATCCTCATCATCTTTATCCACAACTGCTCTGTCAATGAGGATTTCAAAGTCAGTAACCTTTTTCAAAGCTTTGGCATCATTCAGAAGCTCTTCTATAAACTGTGGATTATCTTCGATCAATACTCTTGTGTATCCTTTACTTAAGAGAATCTCCAATTCCTTTTTAACAGTTCGGTCTTTCTGAAGTTTTAAAGGGCAGGTGATCATGACCTTAGTACCTTTATCATGCCTGTTTATGTAATCGACCACATCAGAAATGGAATCTTTAGTAACCTCCACCCCACTTACAGGTGATATAGTGATCCCAATGCGTGCAAAAAGTAACTTCAAATAGTCAAATATCTCTGTAGAAGTCCCAACCGTTGATCTCGGATTTCTTGTGTTTACTTTTTGTTCTATTGCTATGGCAGGTGAAACTCCTTTAATGTAATCAACTTCTGGTTTTTCCATTCTACCAAGAAATTGTCTGGCATATGAACTTAAGCTCTCAACATACATTCGCTGTCCTTCAGCAAACAGTGTATCAAAAGCCAGTGATGATTTCCCAGATCCCGAAAGTCCAGTTACTACAATCAACTTATTACGCGGAATAGCTAAGCTTAGGTTTTTTAAATTATTGACCTTGGCCCCTTTTACAATAATAAATTCTTTTGGATCAAGCTGATCGATACTCTTGTTTTTTGCTACCTCTGCCATAGAATTTGCAAAGATACATGACAGAAAAGATTAATGCTCTATTCCGTTCAATCTTCATGAAAGTCTTTCTTTTAAAGCTTTCATTTAAAATTTCAATCTCATTAAAGTTTATTTTTTATATCCAAATTATGGTATCAATTCATATATCGACAGTAGCTAATCTTGACAGGATAGGTGGGCATTTACAGTTTCAAAAGGTTAGCTATAGATGGATTCTTTAAGTCTAATTAAGAGTCATCACCCTCCTTTTAAAAGAGATTAAAAAATTCATTTTTAAGACCTTAGGACGTTTTTAAGCATCATTTATTACTTTTTCTACCTCAAGAATATCAGTGGGTCTTGGTTTCAGTTGACCAGTTTTTTTCTACAGTTATTCCTTCAAAAAATCTAAGACTTTACAATTCAATATGAGGAATTAAAATCAAGAATATGAGAGGTATTCTCCTTCGGATTGCAAAAATATTTTTTGAAAATATTTGCCTATTAGATTTATATTTTTTTACATTTGATTTCTACGAATAAAAAAATCTCACCAAAAAACTCGGGACATACAATATGATATAGACCTCTACGTTAATTTAAATTGTAAACCTTAATGGAGAAGTATAAGATCAGTGATAGTCAGTTGGTATCACTTTACAAAAACGGTAGCGAAGAGGCCTTTGAAATGTTGTTGGACAGACATAAGTCTAGAGTTTTCACTACTATTTATTTAATTGTAAAGGATAAATATGAAGCAGAAGACCTGCTTCAAGAGGTATTTATCAAAGCCATACGGACAATTAAAGAGGGACGTTATAACGAAGAAGGTAAATTTTTGCCATGGATTTTGAGGATTGCTCATAATCTGGCAATAGATCACTTTAGAAAAGAAAAACGCAATCCGACCATCGTAATGGAGGACGGAAGCTCAGTGTTTAATACAATGCAATTTGCCGAAGGGTCATTCGAGTCTGACCAAATAAGGCAGGAAACGCATGCGAAGTTGAAGCAGCTCATCAACGAATTGCCGGAAGCACAAAAAGAAGTGTTGGTGATGAGGCATTACATGGAGATGAGTTTTCAGGAAATTGCAGAATCAACGGGGGTAAGCATTAATACTGCTTTGGGGAGAATGAGGTATGCACTGATTAATCTTAGGAAAAAAATGCAACAATATAATATTGCCTATGATCAGAACTTTTACCCAAGATGACTTAATCAGGTACGTATATCACGAAACCACGGAAGCGGAAAGTAAAGAAATAGAACAAGCTATGCTTTTCGATGCTGAACTTGAAGCCCGTTATAATGAAATTAACGGCATTAAAAAACGTTTGGATAGTGCTGAACAAACTCCTTCGGATCGTGTAATTGCTAATATATTAGATTATTCAAAATCGCTAAATTTGCTTCCTAATAAATAGGAAATGCAGAGAAAAGAGCGATTTGAAAAATTTATAGCATATTTTACTGAAAACCAGCCTGAAGCTGAGACGGAATTACAGTATAATAATCCATATGAGCTTTTAGTGGCTGTGATACTCAGTGCTCAGTGTACTGACAAACGCATTAATGCGGTTACTCCAGCATTATTTCAACAATTTCCTACTGCCGAACATTTGGCAACGAGTCACTTTGATGAAGTGTTTCCTTTTATAAAATCGGTATCCTACCCCAACAATAAAACCAAACATCTGATCGGCATGGCTAAAATGTTGATCGAAGAGTTCGATTCTAAAGTACCTTCGGACATTAGCGAACTTCAAAAACTTCCCGGGGTTGGAAGAAAAACAGCTAATGTCATTGCCTCCGTAGTTTATAATCAGCCGGCAATGGCCGTAGATACTCATGTTTTTCGGGTATCCAAAAGATTGGGCCTTGTAAACCAAAACGCCAAAACGCCACTAGAAGTGGAAAAACAGTTGATGCGTTATTTGCCTAAAGAATATGTAGCTACAGCCCATCATTGGTTAATCTTACACGGGAGATATATCTGTCTAGCCCGTACGCCAAAGTGTGAAGAGTGCTCTTTACAATACTTTTGCAGATACTTCCAGAAGAACTTCGCATAACACAACCATGCGAATTTGTATTATCCATCAATACTATAAAACACCAGAAACAGGTGGTGCAATACGCTCATATTACATAGCAAGATATCTCACGAGGTTGGGTCATGACGTATGTGTTATTACCGCCAGAAATAATAAAGAGTATAGTATTGACAATATCGAAGGTGTTGAAGTCCATTATTTACCAGTCTATTACGAAAACCATCTTAGTTTTTTAAGTCGGATTCATGCCTTTTTCCTATTTGTCTGGAAGGCCAAAAGATTAATGAAAAAGCTTATTCCCATTGATTTGAATTATGTCATCACCACCCCTTTAACAACCGGACTGATCGCTTTATATGGGAAGAATAAGCTTAGAATCCCTTATATATTCGAAATAGGAGATTTATGGCCGGAAGCCCCGATTCAACTTGGTGTTTTAAAAAATCCTCTATTGAAAACGCTGGCACGCAAATGGGAAAAAAGCTTTTATGAAAATGCTGAAAGCCTTATTGCTTTGTCAACAGATATAAAAAACTACATTCATTCTCAAGTCCCTGAACAAAGAGTAGAAGTCATTACAAATTTTGCAGACACCACCTTTTTTAACCTCGAAGAAAAGCAGTCATCACTAGAAGCGCAATTTAAGGTTAAAGGCAAATTTGTTATCTCTTATTTGGGCACTGTTGGGTTAGCCAATGAGTTGGAATATCTTTTATCCGTTGTCAAGGCGGTCAAAGCAGCTTCTATTCATTTTATAATAGCAGGAGGTGGCGCCAAATTTAATAGTATTAGAAAGCAGGCTAAAGAAATGGATAACATAACCTTTTTTGAACATATGAATAAAAAGGAGTTGAAAGAAATTGTTAATGTAACCGATGCGATTTATGTCAGTTTTAAAGATGTTGAAATATTAAGTTCCGGTAGCCCTAACAAGTTTTTTGATGGCCTTGCCGCTGGTAAATTAATTATTACAAATTTTGGAGGTTGGATTAGAGACTTAATAGAAAATAATAATTGTGGGTTTTATCATTCGCCTCACGATCCAGACAGCTTTTTGGAAAAAATTTCTCCTTTTATTCATGACGAAAAGCAGCTTAAACAAGCTCAAAAGAATGCGTATTCCTTAGCTTCTAAATTTTCTCCAGAACTTCAACTCGATAAACTTAAAGACCTCATTCAAAATTTTAACAAAGCATATCCATTCAACTGATGCGTGGTGACTGTAGTGAGCATTGAAATTGCTATCTCAACATTTTTGTTTACTTCTTCAGCATTAATATCTCTAGAAATCAACGACTGACCACAAACCGTAAGGCGTACGCCAGCATCGGATAAAGCCTTGATTAATTCATTATTGGGATTATCAACCCCATACTTTTTACGATAAACTCTATCGCTGGCAATAGCCATAGTTGCACCTCCATGAATGGCCAACACTACATCCATTTTGGAAACATCAGCTCCCGCTACAGCATGTAAGTTCAGTAAGCGAGCCACGTTGTTCAAGGACCAATTAAACTCAGATGGATCTTTATTACCAGTGACAAGGTCTATAACAATCTTATAATTTAAAGAAGGGTCTGCCTTAACCGAAGCTTCGGGGATGTCATAAATACCGCCAAAAGGAGTAACAATAGGATTTTTCCTTTCCTGAGAAAAGGCAAAATTGAAACTGAGGATAAAAATACTCGTTATAAATAGTCTCATGATATATTCAAATTATTGATGCAACCAAAGTTGCTCATTTTGCATCTTAACAGTCAAACAAAACTCAAAATCATGATTAGAATTTTTACTCTAACCTTCATAACCCTTTCTTCTGTGGCTTTCGGTCAGCAGTTTTCAGAAGATCTTGACCCATTCAATAAACTGGTAGTAGACCCATATATTGAAATTGAATTAGTCAAAGGTGATAAAGAGCAAATCGAGGTTTTTTATGATAACATCGATCCGGATGAAATCTTCGCAGAACAACAAGGTAAAACACTCAGAGTGTATCTGGCTGATGCGAAAGTGGGATTTAGTCTTTTTGCTGATGATAATTTTAGAAAAAAGAAATACCGCTATTCAAGTGTAAGGATGGTGATTACCTATAAAACATTGAAGAATATTCAATTTAGAGGAGAAGAAAAGCTTACATGTAATGACGAGTTATCTGGAAGTAGGATAAAGCTTAAGGCATATGGTCAAACAAAAATTAGAATTGCTTCTGTTGACACCAGGAAATTTAAGGTTGCTCTTTATGGGGAAAACGAAATGAAAATTAGTTCTGGTAATACGTACAATCAAATAGTAAATACTTATGGCGAAAACACAATAGAAGCCAGTAATTTGATCAGCTATGGTGTTAAAACCAATAGTTTTGGAGAGAATCGGATTTCCGTTAATGCTACAGACTATTTGAGAATTCTACATATAGGAGAAGGTCGATTAAGTTATGCCGGGCAACCTACTGTAGAACGCAACTGGACTATTGGAGAAGTAGATATAAGGCGATTAAGATAAATATCTAAAATCTGGATATTAAAAAACCCCCATGATAGCTATCATGGGGGTTTTATTAACTCGCTTTTAAAAGTTTTTCTTGTTTCAATTTTAGCGTCCTGACTTCTTTCTTTTCCATATCAAACCAGGCACATTCGACTACGTAGGAGCTCTTGTCTTTAATGTATTTTAAGACTTCCATCACTTTACCATCTCTCACATTCCTTACCCGCTCTCCTTTCTTAAAGAGTCTTTTCATAGGCATTTAACTAAATTAATTCAAAGATCTTGTTGACTTAAGTATACGAATTTTTTCCTACCCAGTCTGACTTTTCTATATTTTTTTATTCATTAAATAAAAGGCTATAATCCTAAACCATAATAGTACGTTCCAGACCCATCTTGATAAACTCCTTCAATCAAAACTCCACCATCCTTATTTTCTAAAATGTCTACTACATCCTCAGGGCTATCTACTTCTGAATCATCAATTTTTGTAATGATAAATCCTTCGCGCATATCAGTATACCGACTTATTTTACCTGGCTTAATAGACTTTACCAATACGCCAGATTTAATATCCAGTCTCTTCAACGTTTTACTGTCTACTTCTCCCAATCCTATTCCCAGGGCCATTAAAATCTCGTCTTTCTCCTCTTTTACGATTTTGGTATTTCCATCCCTGTTTTTGAGTAGAACAGCAAACTCTTTGGAAGTACCTTTCCTGTCCACCTTAATAGATACCTTATCACCCGGTCGTTTGCTTCCTACGTAACCTATTAAATTAGCTGTAGAGCGTATTTCTCGGCCATCAACTTCCGTAATCACATCGCCTTCCTTAATTCCTGCATCCTTAGCTCCACTATTATCTGATAGGCCGGCAACAAATGCTCCAGCGTCTACTTCCAAATCGTTTTCTCTTGCCAGAACACTATTTACTTCCTGAATAGTAACTCCTAACCAACCGCGCTGAACAGTTCCATAATTTATTAGGTCTTCAACTACCTTACTTACAATATTGGAAGGAACAGCAAAAGAATAACCAGAATAGGCTCCGGTAGGACTGGCAATTGCTGTATTAATTCCAACTAAATCACCATTAAGATTCACTAAAGCACCGCCACTATTTCCAGGGTTAACAGCGGCATCTGTTTGAATAAATGACTCAATAGAAGCACTATCTCCAATAATGCCAATATTTCTTCCTTTGGCACTAATTATTCCCGCGGTAACGGTAGAATTCAAATTAAAAGGATTTCCAACCGCCAGGACCCATTCTCCAACCTTCGCATCATCAGAGTTTGTAAGCGCCAGGTATGGTAGTCCTGCTTCCTCTATCTTGATCAGAGCAATGTCAGTGGTAGGATCCGTTCCGATCACCGTTGCTTTAAAACTTTTATTGTTATGAAGTGTGACTTCAAGATCATCAGCCTGATCGATAACATGGTTATTGGTGACAATGTACCCCTCGTTACTAATAATAACACCAGAACCTGACCCAACTCTAGGTCCCTGCCGCATTCCTCTATCATCCCTAAAAAAGGGACCGAAAAAATCTCTAAATTGTTCAGGTATAGCTTGTTGTTGACTATTTCTAGAAACTCTTGAAGTTTGTGTAGAACGTATGTGTACAACCGCATCCATTACTTTGTTGGCTGCTTCTGTGAAACTTACCGGTACAGTACCAGCAACTCCGTCTAAATTTTCATAATTGGCTTTTACAGCCGGTGTTTTATCCACGTGCTCTATAAGAACTGCATTTTCATTGTTGTTGTACAATTCAAATGACCCTATAGTTAATGCACTTCCCAATACTGCCGCAAGAAGCAGTGATCCAAAATTTCTTGTTTCCATTTTATTCTATTTTCAATTATAAATTTCTCATTCCAAAAAACGAGCCAATTGATTCGTAATTACGTTTAAGCAAAAACCAGAGTTCTATTTTTAACAAATTTTAAGAAATAATAATAGCCCTTGATATATTTTCAAGGGCTACTAGACATTATCTTATTGAAATCAATCTTGAAGGCTTTTGCTTGGCCTCTTCTTTTTTTGGAATCATTAGTCTCAAAATTCCGTCTGCATATTTGGCTTCAATCTTATCACTTTCTACCGTTTGAGGTAATGTGAAAGAGCGCTGAAATGAGTTGTAGAAGAACTCTCTCTTAGTGTAGTTACCTTCTGCATTTTCAGTTTTGCTTTCTTTCTCATAAGAAATGGTCAATAGCTGATTATCAAGTTCGATTTTAAAATTCTTCTTGCTCAATCCAGGAGCAGCCATTTCTACTTCATAGCGCTCGGCATTATCTGCAATGTTCACCGCAGGCATTGAATTCAATGTGTTTTGATCGTTGTTAATAAACCAATCTCTTCCGAAAAAATCATCAAAGAATGTCGGAATCAGGTCGTTTGATCTTCTAATAAGTGTCATAATTCCTCCTTTTTTATAGTTAATAATTAATTCACTCTAATGGCTACAAATCAAATACCATTACTTACTAATTAAAAAAAAGAGACAAAATGGCATTATTTTGTCTCTTTTCAATAAATTATATGTCTATATGGCACTATTTATTCACCAGCTCTCCAGCTTTATATTCATATTCTATTGTAACATTACCTTCCTGATCATACCATTTTGACAGCCCATCTCTTACACCATTGGCATAACTGCCTTCTTCCATTATATTTCCATTGTCATAATAGATTTTGATCATGTTTTCTAGTTTACCATTGATATAGGTTCGTTCTTCTTTGACTTTATTTCGATTAAACTTTTTCCATTCTCCATGCAACTCACCGTTGTGATAGAAAGCACTTACCTGTAATTGCCCTCTGTCATCAATTTCAGAATAACCCCCTTGCTTTACTCCGTTGATGTAACCAGTCACTGATTTAATCAGTCCGTTAGAGTGGAATTCAGTCCAATTTCCACTTTTCTTGCCAGATAGGTAGTCTCCGATACTCTTGACTCCATTTTCGTTAAGAGTCACTTTGACTAATTCTGGATTAGATTCATAAGGTTCTTTGGTGGCTGAGGCTGGAAGTTCGGAAAGCCCTTCAACCGTTGCCTGGCTGAACTCTTGAGAGTTCTCACACGAGAACATATAAAATGAAATAATAGCTAAAACGATTTTTTTCATGGTCCTGTAATTATTTAATTCATCTAAAATTTCAGATGTCAAAAATAATAAATTTGACGAATCATGAAATATTCAACCCTCATGCCTTTAGCATCAATTGAGTTTAAATTCTATAGGAAGAACTTGCTTAACCTTAACAGGTTTACCCCGTTGTTTTCCAGGATTCCATTCGGCTGCCTTTAGCATCATTTTCAATACTTCTTCATCGCAACCCGCTCCAATACCTTTTAGTACTTTAAAATCCTTCAACTCACCGTTCTCGTCCACTATAAAACTAATGAATACCTTTCCTTCAATTCCCATTCGCCTGGCTTGAGCAGGGTACCTTAGCTTCTTTCCAACAAACTTATAAAACGCTTCATAACCACCCTTAGGTGATGGCATTTCTTCAACAAAAATGAATGGTTCGTCAGGTACTGGTTCTACAGGCATTGGCTCCACATAAGGTTCAACACCTTTAAATGGATCCGGTTCGTCACGTGGCACCAAAACCGGTTCTATTGGTTCCAAAGGCTCACCTGGAGTCGGCTTAGTACCGAATACAGGAGCAGGCTTTGGGGGTTTCGGAATTTCTTGATGCTCCGTAATTGGCGGTAAATAAGTGTCAACCATCTCGCCTTCAATCTCTGGTATATTGACCATTGGCTTTTTTACTTCATATTCAAAAGCCGTTACACATAGCATCATGGCTATCAAAAGCCCCATATTGAAATAAAGACCTGATTTATTCATAAGGTCCTTTTCTGGATTTTTACGTTTTTCCATTGTTTTCAGTGTTTAGGTTAGAATTAAATGAAACATCCGGCCGGGATATTATTTGTGTGCCGCTCTGAGGCTTCACATTCTCAGTTTTCTCAGTTTTTGATATCAGCAGATAAGCAAACAGGCATAATGCCGTAAAAAACAGTAATAGAAATAGAAGCTTAATCAATCTTTTGAGACGAGTAGACTTATGACGCTCTAACAAGCTGTTATAGTCCTTGAATCCCTCAATTCTACGTGAGGTCATCTTTTGTCTTCTCAATTTGATGTCATGTCTTCCCATCAGTCGTTCCAGTTCACGTTGAAATTTTTCCTCAACTTTTCTAAAGCCCTATACAATCTCATTTTTGCACCGCTCTCACCTATATTCAAAATATAACTTATTTCGCGGAAGTTTTTTCCTTCAAAAAATCTTAGTTCTAACACTTCCATTGCTTCAGTTGGCAATTCTTTTAATGTTGCCATTAACTTCTCCAATCTGTCATCGTCAAATTCAGCTTCATCTTCCGGTTGTACAAATTGAAAGAGTTCTTCTTGTTCAAGGCTAAATACCTTTTTTCTCTGCTGCTTATTAAAGTGCTTATTCAGCTCATTATGTGCAATCCGATATAACCATGCAGAAAAAGGAACTCCTCTAAATTCATACCTCTTCAATCCATTTAGTGCTTTAAGAAAGGTCTGAGAAGTCAAATCATCTGCAATCATTTCATCATCTGACCTTCTAAGCAAAAAATTGAAAATCCGCTCAAAATACTTATCATAAATCTGCCCAAAGACCTTCGCATCCTTTTTGGCAGCAGCTATCAATTCTTGCTCATCTGCCAGTTCATTATCGGTCATATGGTTAGCATCACTCAAAGTATTTCGGTTGATGGTTTTATGTATATAATCACTCATTAAAAAATGGTCACATTTAATTTACATTTTTTTAAGACAGTCCGATCATCAAATTTTCTATGGTCACCTGAGTATTAATCACTATTTTTATTTTCATCCTAAACGATAATTCAACTAATCTCATCCCATGAATAAAATATGCTTTTGTCTTTTTCTGTTAATAGGATGCTCTGCCACCTCCAATTCCATAAACAGTTCATCGAATAATAGTGGAAGTATCGCTTCTAAAACGTCAGGCATGACTAAATACGAAGGTTTCTTCAATTATTACTACGATTCAAAAACTGATAAAATCTTCCTGGAACTTGATAAGTTGAATGAAGAGTTCCTATATGTTCAGGGCCTTGCCGCTGGCATTGGTTCCAATGATATAGGCCTTGATCGTAATCAACTTGGTAGAGAACGTGTGGTGAAGTTTATAAGAAGAGGCCCGAAAATTTTACTGCTTCAGCCCAACTATGATTATCGAGCTACAAGTGACAATACTGATGAACGTAACTCGGTAAAAGATGCCTTCGCTCAATCGATACTTTGGGGCTTTACCTTAGAAGCTGAAGAGAAAGGTAAAATACTTATCGACATGTCAAATTTCCTAATGCAAGATGCCCATGGAGTGGCTGACCGGCTTAAAAATTCGAAACAGGGTTCTTATTTTGTAGATGAATCAAGGTCTGCCATGTACCTCGAACGTACTAAGAGCTTCCCTAAAAACTCAGAATTTGAAGTAACCTTAACCTTTAAAGGCTCTGGAGCAGGGTCCAATCTCAATAGTGTTACGCCAACTTCTTCAAGTGTCACTGTACGCCAGCATCATTCTTTTGTAGAGTTACCTGATAATAACTACAACCCAAGAAAATTTGACCCTAGAGCGGGTTATTATGATTTATCCTACTACGACTACACAACCCCAATTAGTGAAGACACTCGTCAACGATTGATTACCAGGCATAGGCTCAAAAAAAAGGACCCCAGTGCTTCTATAAGTGAGGCGGTAGAACCTATCGTCTACTACCTTGATAGAGGTACACCTGAGCCGGTGAGATCTGCTTTAATGGAAGGTGCTATGTGGTGGAATCAAGCATTTGAAGCAGCTGGCTATAAAGATGCTTTTCAGGTAAAGCTTTTGCCAGAAGGAGTAGACCCGATGGATGTTCGTTATAATGTGATCAACTGGGTACACAGGTCTACTCGCGGTTGGTCCTATGGTGGGGGTGTAACAGATCCACGTACTGGTGAAATAATAAAGGGGCACGTTTTGTTAGGCTCCCTGCGTGTGAGACAGGATTATTTAATTGCTGAGGGGCTTCTTGCACCTTATGAAGAGGGGAAAATAGTATCCCCTGAAATGGAAAAAATGGCTTTGGCTCGTTTGAGACAATTAGCTGCACATGAAGTTGGACATACTCTAGGTTTAGCACATAGTTACTCCTCAAGTGCCGAGGAACGAGCGTCAGTTATGGATTATCCCCATCCAAAAATCAAGATTACCAATGGTCAAATAGACTTGTCAGACGCCTATGATCAAAAAATAGGAGCCTGGGATAAGGTATCTATAACTTATGGCTATCAGGACTTTCCTGAAGGAGTAAATGAACAAGAAGAACTTGAGCAAATAATTCAAACTTCTCTGAAAGATGGTCTCACTTTTCTAAGTGATCAGGATGCTAGACCACAAGGTGGTGCACACCCCTTTGCTCACCTATGGGACAATGGAAAGTCCCCGGAAGAAGAGCTTGATCATTTACTTAATGTCAGAAAAATAGCACTGACAAATTTTGGTGAGAACAATATAAAGAAAGGTGAGCCATATGCAGAATTGGAAGAAGTGTTAGTTCCAATTTATTTTTTGCACAGATATCAGGTAGAAGGGGCAGTAAAGCTGATTGGTGGAGTAAACTATAGGTATGCGCTTCGAGGTGACGGACAGCCAATCACTGAATATGTAGCTGCTGATAAACAAAAGGCCGCATTAAATTCATTGATGAATACAATCAGCGCTGAAGCATTACTTCTTCCTGAAAAAGTAATACAAATGATCCCTCCAAGACCCATCGGCTATTCACGCGGTCGTGAGTTGGTTAATGTCAGGACAGGATTAACTTTTGATCCTTTAGCAGCGGCCGAAACGGGGGCTTCTATGACTTTAGGTTTGCTATTTAACTCTGCAAGAGCACAACGATTAGTAGAGTTACATGCAAGAAATAGTGATCAGCCCTCATTGAGCTTTGCGATAAATTCTGTTTTGGATCAAACATGGAAAAGAAAGCACGATGATGCTATGAAAGGCGAAGTTGAAAGAGTAGTAGATCATGTGGTCTTAAATAAGTTGTTTGCTTTAGCCTCCAATGAAGATGCTAGTGAACAGGTAAAAGCTATAGTCTTGCAAGAACTTTATGATCTCAAGGAATTTCTGTCCGGCTGGAAAAATTCATCTCCCGCAACTCAAAAGGCGCATCATCATTATGGCGCTACAAGAATTCAACAGTTCTGGGATAACCCTGATTCTTATGAAACCACTGATGATCTAACACCACCTGATGGATCACCAATAGGTATGGGGTTGATGTGTGAGCAATGAGGAAGTTACTAATTATTGGCAATGGGTTCGATTTAGCTCATGGATTACCTACATCTTATAACGACTTCATATTTCAATATCTAAAGGATGCTGTGCTTAATGCTACTTATGATGCCCAGGGTTCCTTTGATGACGATAATATTTCAATAATAGTTAAGGCGCAAAAAAGTGGATTAGAGCAGATTGATGTATCCGAGTTTTTCAACTATATAAATAATACAAACTACGTAATATTAAAATATAAGAACCCTCTTCTAGAGAGAATCATTGATAAATCAGTTATAGAAAATTGGGTCAATGTTGAACTAGAGTATTATGCTTATTTGACTGGCTTAGTAAAAGAAATAACTTCAGCGAAGAGTATGGATTTCAAGTTAATTGAATCTCTCAACCTTCAATTTAAAAATATTCAGATCGCACTTCATAATTATTTAATTAAGCATGTAGAAACTAAAATCGAATTCAGTCAAAGTCCTTTTAAATCCATTTTTGAATGTTTAAGCACTAATGATCTAATTCTAAACTTTAATTATACCTCAACTATTAGGAAATATTCAGATGGTAGTAACAATTTAAAAGTCAATCATATTCATGGATCTTTGAAAGATGAAGATAACCCCATTGTTTTCGGATTTGGAGATGAGCGAGATGAATATTATAAAATCCTTGAAAATCTTAATAATAATAGTCTATTGAAATACATCAAATCTTTTATGTATTTCCGAACATCAAATTTTTTGGATTTAAGCAACTTTGTTGATTCTGGCAGTTTCAAAGTTGAAATTATCGGTCATTCTTGTGGACTATCTGACAGAACTCTTTTGAGCTATATATTTGAGCATAAGGAGTGCAAAAAGATTAACATACACTATTATGAAAATCAAGAAAATTATATAAACCTTACCCAAGAAATATCAAGGCATTTTAGTAATAAGCAAGACATGAGATTGAAAATTGTTGACTTCCAAAATAGTGTGAGATGTCCACAGTATAGCCATAGTACATAAGTTAAATTATATTAGCTTCTTAAGTTTTTGCTTAAAGCAACCCTTGACGATTTCATTTGTCATTAAATGACAACAATCAAAAACTCATCATGCTTCGTCATAACCTACTTCTGGCTTTTCGCTCTTTTAAGCGATTCAAAAGTTCATTTTTTATCAATTTAATTGGTTTAACCGCTGGGTTGGCGTGCACCCTACTTATCTACCTATGGGTAATGGACGAACTTCAGATGGATCAATTCCATGCAAAGAGTGATCGTCTGTATCGGGTTATGGAACATCAGCAATATGCTGATCATATTATGACTACCTGGTCTACTCCCGGGCTATTGGCAGAAACACTAAAAGAGGATTTTCCTGAGGTTGAACATGCTGCGACCACCACCTGGATAAGTTCCAATACCTTATCAATTGGTGAACATAATGTGAAGTCTAAGGGCTTTTATGTTGGATCTGATTTTTTCAATATTTTTTCATACAATCTTATTCAGGGCGATGCTGATCAAGTTCTTGCAGACAAAAAAAACATTGTCATTTCAAAATCTCTTGCAGAGCAACTTTTTAAAACAGCTGATGAAGCTGTGGGGAAAGTGGTGGAGTATGAGCACAAAAAAGAATATGTGGTATCGGGAATCTTTGAAGGAACTCCGCACAATTCATCTTTTCAGTTTGAGTATGTACTTTCTTTTGAGGCATTCAAAGATGATAATGACTGGGTGCTCAATTGGGGCAGCAATGGGCCAAGTACTTTCATCACCTTGGTAGAAGGAGCTGATGTAAATGCTTTCACAGAAAAAATCGCGCAATTTGTAACTACAAAAAATGAGCAGTCCAATGTTACCTTATTTTTAAAGCAATATTCAGATGTCTACCTGCACGGTAGATATGAAAATGGTAAAGAAGCAGGGGGAAGGATTGAATATGTTCAGCTATTTTCATTAATCGCCATTTTCATTCTTATCATAGCCTGCATCAACTTTATGAATCTCTCTACTGCGAGAGCTTCTAGAAGAATGAAGGAAGTAGGTATCAAGAAGGCCGTTGGTGCTAAAAAAGGCGGATTGGTCATACAGTATCTCTCAGAATCATTATTCATCACATTTTTTTCTGTTTTATTAGCAATAGTAGTTATCTGGTTGTTTTTGCCCAAATTCAATGAGATCACAGGAAAAGAAATTGTACTGTCATTTAATTGGACCTTATTAGCATCATTGTTTGGCGTTTTACTTTTTACCGGCCTTTTAGCAGGAAGTTATCCAGCTCTTTATTTAAGTGGATTTAATACTGTACGAATTTTAAAAGGAGAATTGAAGGGTTCGCTTGGTGAGCTTTGGGCGAGAAGAGGTTTAGTAGTTTTCCAATTTACTCTGTCCGTTATTCTTATTGTGTCTGTCATAGTTATTTACCAACAGATACAGTATGTGCAAGACAAAACACTAGGTTATGAAAATGACAACATCATTTATTTCGGAATTGAAGGTAAAGTGGAAAACAGCTTGGAGACTTTTCTTTCAGAACTAAAAACTATTCCCGGAGTCGTTAACGCTTCTTCTATAGGTCATAATCTTATTGGTAGACAAAACAACACCAGCGGGCTAAATTGGGAAGGCAAAAATCCGGATGATCTGATATTGTTTGAAAATATGAGGACTAACTATGGATTTCTGGAAACCATGGGCATGGAATTGGTAGCTGGCAGAAGTTTTTCGAAAGACTTCTCAGCCGATAGTTCAAAAATCATTTTTAATGAAACCGCTATTGAAATAATGGGTCTTGAAGATCCTATTGGTCAAAGTATAAACCTTTGGGGAGAATATGATCTCGAGATTATTGGCGTAGTGAAAGATTTCCATTTTCAATCGTTGCATGATGAAATAGAGCCGCTTTTCTTCACCATCAATCCAGAAAACAATTGGAACATTATGGCGCGTATTGAATCAGGAAAAGAAACCGAGACCTTAGAGGCCATTGATAACTTTTACCAGGAATTCAATCCAGGGTTTGTATTTGATTATTACTTTTTAGACGAACGATTTCAACGCCAGTATGCCGCTGAACAGCGGGTAGCTACCTTATCACAATACTTTGCAGGTTTCGCTATTCTAATTTCTTGTCTGGGGCTATTTGGACTTGCGGCCTTTACCGCAGAAAGACGTATTAAAGAAATAGGAATAAGAAAGGCATTGGGCTCAAGTGCCACTAATATTGTGCTATTGCTTTCCGGTGATTTTACTAAGCTGGTTTTACTGTCAATAGTAATTGCGTTGCCCATTAGCTATTACTTAATATCTATTTGGCTTGAAAGGTTTGCTTTTCGAATAGACCTGGGTGTCTGGCTTTTTGCTGTGGCAGGTTTAGTAGCAATAATTATTGCCTGGCTGGCAGTAGGTTCTCAAGCTATTAAAGCAGCTAATGTCAATCCTGCCAGGTGTTTGAGGAGTGAGTAGAATATCATTTTCTTTACTCCGCTGGCGGGGGCCATAATTACGAGACCAAACATTTACCTACAATCATTGTGCATTAATTGACCAGGCACCTCTCCTTCACCAAACTAAAGTCAATGCCAATGATATCGGAGATAGCTTCTAAAACCAAAATAACGGATTGCTGATTATCTAAAATCAGCCGGCTACAGTAGATGTTTTCAGCCAGGTGATAAACTGAATTCTGAACGTTAATAAGATTAGGGTTTAGTCTTATTTTCTCAGTCAATTGCAAAATTGCTATCACATTTTTTAGGCACTCCGTTTTCGCTGGCACGCCTTCAAACTCTTGTAGTTGATCTTCTAATACTTGTTGAAGTACTTTGTTTAAAATGTCCTCATCCAGTTTTACCTTCCATTTAACCACTTCATCTACAAGCTGAGTAAACCTCTCCAAATTGAATGCCTTATCAGTAAGAGTATCCTTAAGCTCAACATTAATAACCATTTCCAAATTCTTGGTCAAGATATCAGGTATAACCAGATTCTCATACTTCATCACATTCATGATGTTGTAATTGATATCATAAATCTTTCGGTAAGAATCGTAAGCCTGATCTTCACTTTGCATCAAAAACTGATTGACCAATTTCAATTGCTCATCTTTGAACATTTGGAAGAATGAGAAATTATGTTCTTTGAAATTCTCTTTTATCAGATCTGTAACACGCGCTATATTACTTTTATCAAAGGCCTCTTTAAGCAACTTAGACAAATTATCGAATTCACCATCTTTCAAGGCTTTTGTGGTACCACCAATAAGATGGTGCTGACCTAAATAAAGTACAACAAAGCTAAATTCTTTTTGAGATAGGGTCACCTTAGAACTCACGTTGGTTGTACCAATGGCTAACCTCTGCACTCCTGCATTCAACCTTTCAAACTTTACGCTTGTGCAGTCATAATTGAGTACTGTCAGTATTTTAGGATTGTCAGCAAATAATGAAGCTACAGCATAGTGCATTCCAACCTGGGTTAGACTCAATTTATAAGGTGCGATATATCGCAAATAAATATCCTTGCCTGTCCCCATTTCTGGAATATTACTCTGTGCCTTACCTAAATCGTTTAAAAAAGATTCTTCCAATTTGACCGAAGATTCACTTTCAGCCAATTGAATAGCACGGGCAGCATATTGTAGAATCTGCACAGTTTCAATTCCTGATAGTTCATTAAAAAACCACCCACAACTGGTATACATGAGTTGAGCATGACGCTGCATCTCCAGCAATCTAATTGCCTTGGTTTTACTTTGGGCATCAAGTCCCTCAAATGCATGTTTTGATAAAAACTGCTCAATATTAGCTTTAGTACGATTTAAAATTACTTCGATATAAGCATTTCTCGCCTCCCAGGGAGACTTAACTAAAGGCTTTATCTCTTTTTCAAAGACATTAATCAGTGCATCTCTTAAATTGTCGAGCGCATCACGCAAGGGCCCTCTCCACTTCTGGTTCCAGCCTGCCATGCCTCCAGTATGGCAACCACAATCTCTTTGCCATCTTCCAACTCCATGAGCACAAGACCATGAGCTGTTTTCATGAATCTCTGCTTCATATTGCGCTTCCACCAGACTCATATACTCTGAGTAATTCGTTACGCGGGCCAAATTATTATTTTCAATATAGCGTATACAATACGCAAGTGCCATGTCACCATTTTTATGATGATGTCCGTAGCTCTCGCCATCAGTGGCTATATGTACAATTTGGGGATCATCCATATGTTGAAATCCACTCAAAAGGTCTTCAGCAAAACGCTTTCCGTTATCCAAAACTCCTTTGAAAGCTACTCCCTGAGATCGATCTCCATCATAGAAAAATAAGGTCATTATCTTACCAGAAGGTAGCTTACACTGATAGTGAAAATTACTATTAATACCGTCATTCCAATCTTTAGCTCCTATTTTTCTAAATCTCTTGGCCTGCGATGGGGCAAGAATGGTAAATTTAATACCGTGCTCTGCACATACTTCCAACGTTTCGGTATCAACAGCTGATTCTGCTAACCAAATCCCTTCAGCATCTCTTTCAAAACGTTTCTTGAAATCAAAAAGACCCCAAATCACCTGCGTCTCTTTATCTCGCCTATTGGCCAGGGGCATTATAATATGGTTGTATACTTGAGCTACTGCCGAACCATGTCCATTAAAGTTTTCAATACTCTTCTTATCTGCATCTATAATTGCCTGATGAGTTTCAGGGGCATTTTGTTCCATCCATGAGAGCAGGGTAGGACCAAAATTGAAACTCATTTTTGAGTAGTTATTAACGATGTCAATTATCTTGTTCTTATCATTCAATATTCTGGAATGTGTATTAGAAGCATAACACTCTTCATTGATTCGCTCATTCCAATCGTGATAAGGTGAAGCAGATGGTTGTATTTCTATTTCTTCCAACCACGCATTCTCTCTTGGGGGCTGATAAAAGTGCCCGTGTATGCATAAATACTTTTTATCCATTATTTTTTCTTACTTACAACACTCTTCTTCAACACGGTTATTCCCAATGGCGGTAGATTGAGCACCAAAGAATTCTCTCGACCGTGATAAGGTTCTTTTTGTGTCTTTAGAATTTTTTTATTCAAATTATCACTGCCCCAATATTCCTTTTTATCTGAGTTAAAAACCTCTTTGTAACTCCCAGGTACATTAATTCCAATTCTATAGTTTTCACGTACCACCGGTGTGAAGTTGGCTACAATTACTAATGTGTCCTTTTCCTTTTTTCCTTTTCTTAAGTAACTCAATACTGAATTTTGTGAATCGTTAAGTTCGATCCATTCAAAGCCATCTCCACTAAAACCAAGTTCGTACAAGGCTGGTTCTGATTTATAGAGTTCATTAATATCACTTATCATTTTCTTTACTCCTTGATGTGGAGCATGATCTAACAAGTGCCATTCTAATGAGTTATCGTGCTTCCATTCTGACGTCTGTCCAATCTCACCTCCCATAAACAGTAACTTGGTACCTGGATGCGTATACATCCAACCATAAAGTAGTCTCAGGTTAGCAAATTTTTGCCATTCATCCCCGGGCATTCTTCCAATAAGAGGGCCCTTACCATGTACCACCTCATCATGGGAAAGAGGTAACATAAAGTTCTCCGTAAAAGCATAAGCCAGGCTAAACGTGATATCATTTTGATGATATTGCCTGTAATAAGTATCTTTTTGGAAATAGTTAAGTACATCATTCATCCAACCCATCATCCATTTCATACCAAAGCCCAATCCTCCCAAGTAAGTCGGTCGGCTAACCATTGGAAACGATGTGGATTCCTCCGCTATAGTTTGAACATCCGGAAACTCTTTGAATACCGACTCATTCATCTCTTTCAAAAATGATATGGCTTCTAGGTTTTCTCTGCCACCATGTACATTTGGAACCCATTCACCTTCTTTTCTCGAATAGTCAAGGTAAAGCATAGAAGCTACTGCATCAACGCGCAGGCCATCTACATGATATTTATCAAGCCAAAAGACAGCATTACTTATAAGAAAAGCTCGCACTTCGTTGCGCCCATAGTTAAATATATAACTGCTCCAATCGGGATGATAACCTTGTCGTGGATCTGCGTGCTCATATAAATGAGACCCGTCAAATCGATACAAACCATGTTCATCGCCTGGAAAATGTGATGGAACCCAATCGAGAAAAACGCCAATCCCTGCTTTATGAAAAGCTTCAACCAAAAACATAAACTCTTGCGGGTCTCCGAAACGAGAAGTAGGTGCAAAGTAGCCTGTTATTTGATAGCCCCATGAACCAAAGAAAGGATGTTCCATAACCGGCATGAGTTCAACATGAGTATAACCAAGCTCTTTTACATAATTGACCAGCTCCTCTGCGAGTTCTTTGTAAGAAAGAGATAAATGCTCATTATTTCTTTTCCAGGACCCAATGTGTACTTCATAAACCGATGTTGGCGAATCCAATGCGTTTTTCTTCTTTCGCCCATTCATCCAGGTTTTATCCTTCCATCTATAATCTTCAATATCCCAAACTACGGATGCGGTATTTGGAGGGACTTCCCATTTTTTTGCAAAAGGATCACCCTTTTCTAAAACCTCCCCACTGTCACTGTTAACAATTTTATACTTATAGGTATCTCCGTTTTTAACACTGGGAATAAAGCCTTCCCAAATTCCCGAAGAGTCCCATCTTGCATTCAGCTCATAGCCTTCGCCATTCCAGTGGTTGAAGTCACCTATAACACTGACCTGAGAAGCACCAGGTGCCCAGACAGCAAAATATGTCCCGGATGTTTTACCCACTTTTATAATATGGGCTCCTAATTTTTCATACAACTTATAATGCGTTCCTGCCCGGAATAAGTTGATATCAAAGTCAGTAAAAAGTGAGTGTGCTTGAATAAATTCTTGGAATTTCGCCACTGTCGTTTCTTTTAGTTATCTAATATTTGTTTGATCCCTGTCAAAGGAATAATTGCCCAATCGGGCCTGGATTTTAATTCATAGCCAATCTCATACACTGCTTTTTCAAGCAGGTGATACTTTAGTAAGTACACAATCTCAGGATAGTAGCCTACATCCATGTTGCTGGACATAGCAGTATCGAGATAGGTATGAAGAAAAACCGATACTATGCATTGATAGTATTTTTCGCCTGCCTGAAACAGTTCATCTTCTGTCAATGAGCTTTTGAACTTCTTACTAAATATTACCGCATAAACGGCATAATGGAAGGATCTCAGAACGCCCGCCACGTCCTTCAAAGGTGTTTGTTTCACTTTTCTATCACGAATGGTACTCTCTGGCTCTCCTTCAAAATCTATAATGTAGAAATCATTATTATCTGATGCCAATATTTGGCCCAGGTGAAGGTCTCCATGAATCCTTATTCGTTGACTATTAAGTAGTGATTCTTCAAACTCTAGAAATTTTCGCGTTATCTCATCACGTGCATTAAGAAATAACTGTGCATACTCTTGCGCCAGTCCTTTCAACTTATCAATATTTTGCTCAACAAGAATATGTCTTGCTGTAAACTGATAGATAATCCTGTTTTTTAACCAAACCGAATAATCTGAATTGAATGATGTAGGATTGAAAGCTGTATCATATCTGTTCTTGAATAATGCAATGTGCATTTCAGCAATCCGGGTAGCAATCTTTTGAACGTTCTTCAATGTTTGAAATCCTACCAGATCTACAATTTCATCATCAAGTTCTTTAATCCTTCTACGCTCGAAAAGCGGAATGTTTTCGATGTCTTTAACTGAAGTTTTCGTTGAAGCAACTCTGTCGAAATAGGCTTTGACATCATCAAGCATAATCGTCCATGCCTCTCCACGATTATCGATCTTTCCTTGCATCAAACCCAGAGAGATCACCGAGTAATTACGATTTTTCCAACTCATACTTCCGACATAGCTGGGCGCATTCTTGAATCCGGCATCATCAGATAAATAGCGTGTTAATTCCAAGTCTGGATTGACATCCTCGAAGAGTCTCCTATAAATCTTCAGGTAGTATTTATCATTGTACTCTAGCGAAGTATTGCTTTGATCAAAACCTAACACTTGAGAGCTGACATATTCGGTAGATGAGCGCAACACCTTTCCTTTCTCAAATAAAAGGGTCCGACCGTCACTTTCGAACTTCTTTTGCTTCGTCATAGCCAAAAACAAGAATTTTCTGAACTCTTCCCAGTAAACAGCATCAATAATATAACCCTGTTTCCCACCTACAGAAGCCTTGGTCACAATTCCTTTTTTGTCAATCTCCTCTGAACAAAATGCAAGCGTCATGAAGTAGTACTCGGTAAAGCCGGCTGCAAAATTCACTTCTATGACAATAGCATGCGCTAAAGTTTTTTTCTCTGTACCTAGAGGAGTTCGTAGTGTTATTTTGAAATTTTTTGTGTTTTGTCCTTTAGCCGCATACCATCTGGTAGTGAGCATATAGTCAGTCACGCTTTTAGTCAGTAAACTGATAAACTCTTCATCTTCAAAGACCTTAACCCACCGTTTTGTAGTTTTTAAAGTATTGGCCATAAGATTATACCTCTAATTTGAAAATGTGAAACGAAAGCCCATTATTCCCAAGCTCTACAAAGTTCCACTCTTTGTCCCAGGTGTATGAAGTATCCACTATGAGGTCTTTGGCCTTAAAGCGTACACCTTCTTCAACACCAAGTTGCTTCAACGGTACTTGCACCCAACCAGATTGTGTATAATAAGGGTCTAGGCTAACCACAACTAATATCTTGTTTTTCTTCTCTCTGTCAATCTTAAAGAATGCCAGTATCTGATCGTTATCAATAGAGCAAAATTCAATATTATTCGTTTCTTGAAGAGCTGGGTTATCCTTTCTAACTTGATTAACGGCAGTAATGATTGATTTAAGCTTGTTTGTTTTTGACCATTGATGGTGCTTAACTTCATATTTTTCAGAATCGTGATATTCTTCTTTTCCAATAATAGCCTCATGAACCATTTGTTCAAATATTGGCCCATAGATACCAACATTGGAGCTCAAAGTTGCCGCTAGTATATATCGCATGATAAAGACGTTTTCATTACCACTTTGCAATAAAAAGGGGTTAATATCTGGTGTATTGGGCCAAAAGTTCGGTCTGAAATATTCCTTAAGTTCTGTCTGTGACAATTCAGTCATATACTCGATCAACTCGTGTTTATTATTACGCCAGGTATAGTAGGTGTACGATTGTGTAAATCCGACTTTTGCCAACTGCGCCATTACTTTAGGGCGTGTGAAGGCCTCGGATAAGAATAAAAAATCAGGATATTTAGCCTTGACTTTGGCTATCAAATATTCCCAAAAACGAAATGGTTTAGTATGTGGATTGTCCACTCGAAATATTCGAATACCGTGCTTTGCCCAGTATAAGGCCACATCCACTAACTCATCCCACAAGTTTTGCCAATCATCACATTCAAAATTAATTGGGAGAATGTCCTGATATTTTTTAGGTGGATTCTCTGCATACTGTACTGAACCATCTGGACGCCATTTGAACCATTGTGGATGAGATTTAACATATGGATGGTTAGGCGCGCACTGTAATGCAAAATCCATGGCTAATTCAATGTCCATTTCCTTTGCCTTTTTCATAAGGTTTTTGAAATCTGCAAGGGTTCCCAACTCTGGAAGGATATCTCGGTGACCTCCGGCTTTTCCACCTATGGCCCATGGGCTGCCTGGCTCATCTTTTTCAGCAACGGTAGAATTGTTTTTGCCTTTTCTAAAGTCTTCACCAATGGGATGAATAGGCGGGAAATAAAGGGTATCAAAACCCATTTTCTGAACCTCCGGTAAAACTGTTATACAGTCTTTGAAAGTACCATGTTCACCTTCTATGGGCGAGGCCGATCTTGGAAAGAATTCATACCATGTACTGAATAGTGCTTTTTTCCTATCAACGTAGACCGCCAACTCTTTCTCATAGGTAAGTTTAAATTCTGCAGAAGGATGCTTTTTAAAGATTGCCTCAAGCCTCTTACTGGCAGCTTCTTTGACAGCACTTTTATACTTCTTTTTATCAGCAAAAAGTTTGATCAAACTATCCAAGTAAGCTTTATCCGTTGACTTTGCTTTCTTTTTTATTGCTTTTAGATATTGTAGCCCGTCCAACAACTCAATATCAACCTTCTGGCCATCTTCTATTTTTCTGTCGATATTATGCTGCCAATTCAATGCATGATCTACCCACGCTTCGATAGTATAATGGTAAAGCCCCTGCTTTTCTACTTTAAAAGATGCCGACCACCTATCATTGACCAATTCCTTCATGGGAATTTCAGACCATTGTTTATCATTTTCGTGCTTGTAAAGCAGATGAGCATTAATAACATCGTGACCATCAGTAAAGACATCGGCCTCGACCGTTACGACTTCATTGACAACGCGTTTTGCATAAAATTTTCCATTATCGATTTCAGGAGTGACATTTTCGATAATGGCTCTTATCTGACCAGATACCATAAAATATTAATTGTGCGTATGGATAAAAATATGAACAAAACATGCCGATAAAAAGCAGATTATGCTCTATTTTACCCGCAATCGATTGAAATGAATGATAGGCGTTTGTGTCGTTGGCAGCCAATAGTTGTAAATTTGTACCATGAATTCAAAACCTATTGAACAAGATGATGATGACTTGTTCGAACATCATAAAATTGTAGCTGATCCGGGGCAAGCTCCTTTGCGAATCGATAAATTCTTAATGGATAGAATAGCCAATGCAACTCGAAGCAAAATTCAAAGTGGCATTACTGATGGTTTTGTTGAAGTAAATGGTTCGAAGGTAAAGGCTAACTATAAAGTAAAGCCCGATGATGTTATTACTGTCTCCATGCCTGAACCTCCTCGTGATACAAAGGTAGTCCCTGAAGATATCCCGTTAAATATTATTTATGAAGACGAACACTTATTAGTTGTTAATAAGGAAGCTGGTATGGTAGTGCATCCCGCATATCAAAATTGGTCAGGTACTTTGGTGAATGCATTGACTTACCATTTCAACAATTTGCCTGAAATGAAAGGTAATGAGGGTCGTCCTGGCTTGGTTCACAGAATTGATAAAGATACATCAGGTCTTTTGGTAATTGCTAAATCAGAGATTGCTATGGATGGACTGGCCAGGCAATTTTTTGATCATAGTATTGAACGGACTTATTATGCTCTCGTCTGGGGAGTGCCTAATGAGAAAAAGGGTACTATAGATATAAATCTTGGTAGAAGTCTAAAAGACAGACGAATTACTGTTGCTTACGAAGATCCTGAAATTGGACGACATGCGATTACCCATTATGAGCTGTTGAAGGACTTGAGATACGTCTCACTGCTAAAATGCAATTTGGAAACTGGTAGAACACATCAAATAAGAGCTCATATGAGGCATATTGGGCATCCTTTATTCAATGATGCTACTTATGGGGGCGATAAACTATTGAAAGGAACACAATTCTCAAAATATAAACAGTTTGTAGACAACTGCTTCAAAGTGATCCCTCGCCAGGCGCTACACGCAAAGTCGTTGGGGTTCATCCATCCTGCTACTAAAGAAAAAATGCAATTCAACTCTGAGTTACCGGAAGATTTTTCTTCAGTAATTGAGAAATGGGAGCATTACGTACAATACACTTAAGGCACAAAAAAAGCGCTTGTGATTTAAGCGCTTAGTTCTATTTTATTTGGTTTTAATGCTTCCTGAATTTCATTCAAAGCCTGTTTCTTAAAATCCAGATAGCTCTGATCCAGTGAAGGTGAATAAATTAGTCCCTTGATAAACTTAATGACCTTTTCCATTTCTGCGGCATTCATTGAATCTATCGACTGAACAATTGCCTGTTTTTTAATAGTGGTTTCCATTTGTTTATGTAATAGTGGTTACACAATTAAAACGAATTTTGAGATATATTGTTCTCCTATTAAGAAATGGTAACGATTTGATGATATAGAGGTTACTTTAGCTCGGCCACAATCTCAGCTATTACAAATTTAGCATATGGTTCTCGAGAATTAGGGTCATCAGGATTTTTTGGTGAATGATTAACCTCCACTACCCCTATCATATAGTTTTTGTCCCCAACTTGAGCCAACTGAAATCGTCTTCTATAAATCTGGGATGAGTATATGGCCTCTCCAGAAGTTCTGTCTAAAAGCTGAAACTCACTATACTCATTTGCATATGCAGTAGTCCTCATATTAAATGGTAAAGGCGTAAGGTTTGCGTGTTTATTAATCTCTAACCTATCAGTGACCACATAATTTCCAGTACTTATAATTGTATTATATAAATTCAGTGACTTTAGTTCAGATTTAGAAATCTGTCCTAAAAAGAAGCCTTGATCACCTTCTGAACTAATATAAATTTTCTCTCCATTTGTATGAAGCTTTAGTGGATTATTCCGGAAAGGTGAATTAGCAGGTGTTGTAATTACCTGATCAGTTTCATTTATTTTAATTTCTACGGCTTTTCCGGAAGACTTATCAAGAGCGATCCAAGTATTTTTTTGAGGTGAGAAGGTGACCTTCTCGATTTTACTGATTGGCTTCAACTGTCTTTCCAGTTGTTGGTTTATATAATAGGCACTACCTAATAATACTGCTATTGACCCTGATAGTTTGAGTGTACCCATCACAAAACTGGCTCCAGCGGCACCACCTAGGAAACGATAGACCAATGCTGAAATACCGCTGCCAAGAAAAATTGACATTACAATTGGAGGTACTTTAAGAAAGTACAGGACAACAGATCCGATAAAACCAGTGAGAATAACAACTAGTATTACTCGATTCTCAAATTCAGACTTATCTGGATGCTCTTCAGACACTATTCTCTTTATTGCAATATAAAACTATCATCTAAATTGTCGAACCCACCTTTCAAATTCGATTTCAATTTCTTCAATGGATTTACCCAAACTTTTTTCAACTATAAGTACAGCATTATCTGCCACAGTGCCTTCCATATCATCAGGATTTCTTTCAGCATAAGCCTTTAAGATCTCTCGAAGCTTTCCCTTATCCTCCAAAAAGATTGAAAAATACCTTGCCAACGCATGATTAATGGACAACCTAATTTTATCATATCCTGAATCGGTATGACCGTTGAATTCCAACCAATTGTATCCTAGTAATTTTCTCAATGGTGGTACTAGGCTTCTTTGTTTAGCTTCTTTCAAAATTGGCCCTCTCCAATTGTCTACTCCTTTTAACTCGTTACCAAACCATTCTGAAACCTCATAAATTGTCGGAATACCCTCTGCTAGCCACGGAGCCATTGCCTGATAGTTATTATTTAAAAGAAGATGAGCAAGTTCATGCTTTATGGTTCCTACGTAAAAGTTTGGAGTGTAGGCCACAATACTCAAATCCGGGTTAACTGAGTAACCTAAAAGATGGTCACTTAAATTAAGTCCATGTAATTCTTTACCTAACATCGCAAATTCACTTTTCCCATCCGTGATGTAGATAGTTATTTTGTGTGCAGGAACTTTCAGGTCATAATATTCATAAATAAATTCATAGCTTTTCTCAATTTCAGCAAGTTGTGATGTGATTTTGCTGTTAGAGTTATTACCAAAGTCAACAAGAATAAAATGATCGCTTTGTAATATACTTACCTCATCTATCCGATCAGTCAATCTCAAATTTAGATTGTGCCTGATACTATCCTCTGATGTATCTCTTGGCAACCATTTTTTCAGATCCTCTTCAGAGATCGGCTCCTCGCCCATAAACTCATCTGAATTCACTTGCGCGACCTCCGCATCATCCCAACTTATTCGTCCACCTTTGGTACTAGCTCTTATCCCAGGTTGTGAGACTTCGACTAAATAAACTACTCCATCATTAAGCATATTTTGCCCATAAAGTTTACTGAATCTTGTATGATCAGTACCCTGAAAACAGTTTAATTTCTGAGTTTGAATAAGCCTAAGGGCATTGTCAGACATTAAGAAATTACTAAGTATCCAGTCAAAATTATTAATCCCCTTTCTTATCTTTTGATCAGAGCAATATGCCACTCCCTTATAGTAGATCAGTTGTTGTGGAACGGTGGCAGATTTATACCCTTTTACATTAATATGGTTTTTAATATTAGCCACACTTTGAGAATATGCATTCCTCGACCAGATATCCAGTTCTGTATTTAAGTAGAACTGATTTTGCGCAATACCTGAAACTGATAAGAGAGCAAAGGCAAAAAAACTAATCAGGTATTTCATCAACACTATCTTTTCTAATGGCTTTATTAAAATCATTGATTTCTTTATTAGTTATGGGAGTTGATTTTTTATTGAGCAGAGGATAAGTGGTAAGAAATGCTGGCCCATCTTTAACATCTACTTTTACCTCTAATCGGCTTGTAAATATCATAAGTACTACACCAAATAAAGCTAGAAAGAGTCCTGGAGAGCTGCTTTGCAAAGAGTTTTTACCAATAACTGAATTCTCCATATCCAGCTTTGATTCTTTAATTTCAATCTTACCAAGGATAAAAACTGCTCCACTAAGAGTAATTATCATTCCTGTAAGGAAACCTAGATATTTGATCCAGATGCCTGACATCAATGTCACATTAGCCTGATGATACCTTCTGGTCAAAGTATGTTCTTCTAATTTTACAATAGTCACCCATTGTTGTTGTTTAAATTCACTGCTATCAGCAACTGCTTCAAGATGATCATCGAGGTTTAATGGTGCGGAATAATAAATCTTTTGATGAAGGTTGTATAATTGAAAGATAGTAGCAGAAAAAAAGAATACTGAAAATGCAATTAACATATACTTCATAAATGGAAGTAGTGCCTGTTGCCATTGTTTATCAGTAGAAGTCATAGTCAAAAATTTCTTTCTAAGAAGGTAAATACATTATCAAAGCAGATTTTATGAACGATCTCATCGATACTAAGCCCCTGCCTAATCGTATCATTTTCTGCATCGTGAAGTCGCTTCTTTAGCTCTTTCTTGTATTTATCAAAATCTGTCGATTTCTTGAATGTATTGATGGGGTCTATCTGCCCATCAAAATCACTCCCTATGCAAATACAATCCCATATCAGTTTTTTGTCAATGGAAGTATTACTATTCATGACCGTTGTCACGATATGTACGATCTGGTCGAAGACCAAAGAAAACCAAGCTTCCTTATCGCTCATTCCTTCAAAGGGGTTACCATAATCGTGGTTATTGTTAATATATTTTCTTAGCAATCTTACTTTCTCACCCCCGGCCAATACCCGTTGATCCATAATCAAACCAATAAGTCCTTTTGTTTCGTGGATTCGGATGATTTCATCATCATAAAGATTTATACTCCATGTGTTAAATGTTGTACTATCATCGTACTCTCCGTCACTATCTTCCGGATTATAATTATTTTCACTCAATAATGGCTTACCATTTACCGCAGCATGACTCATAATCACTGGGATGATATCATCAGAATTTTGAGAGTTGTGAGCATCAATTATCTCATAGTAATCTCTTCTGGTTTTTGTACTCATATGCTTAATATCAGGTATAATTCGTCTACCCTCTGGCTGAGCATCGAGATTGAGCATCCTTCTAATCACTTTTTTGCCAAAAGGTGATAGTGGTTCATTGACACCACCAGAATTAGCATACTTGAAGAGCTTTTCACGCATGACTTTGGCCAGAGCTTGTGCATGACCGCTAATACCATTATCGAAAGCATGTGTAACATTGATTAGGACCGGAGACTGACTCCATCCGGCTCCACCATCATTACTTAAGCCTTTTATTCGATCTAAGCGGGAAAGAAAGTTGTCATCATCCACGTTATGCGGATTGGGTGTATCATTAAAATCAAGATGCCCACGGCCTATTGCATGCAAACCTTCGATGGTCAGAACAACAGCTATCTTGAAATAGTCATCCTGATTTTTATTGAATGTTACAATCTCTTCAACTTCACTATAATCTTTAACAATCTTATAGCTACATTTTCGCCTCTTACCATTTACTCTCAGCTTTCTTCTTTTTTGCTGGCCATCAACCAGGTTTTTTAATTCCAGTTCTAGCTGTTTAAAATGATCATAACTTGCTTCCCTATAAAGTTTAATCTTTTCTTTGGGAATGGAAATCACTTGGGAAGCCACACCATCAACCAGATTATCCCAGGTGCTATTGGCTTTGGTAAACAATATCTTATGTTCAGGTGGATGAAGAGCACAGAATACAACCTGAAAATTACCACGTGCCAATCTCCTCATATCCGCCTGTGAAAAAGAGGGGATACCCACGATATTATTTAGGAAACCACTGATATGGATAACTCCACTTATAGACTTCCAAAGGTTCTTACGCTCATTGTGAACGTACTTCATGATTGGGTGTATGTGAGTATCTGCGAACATGATTTAAGATTTATATAAGGTGGCTCTCATGGTTTTATAGTCTTCCCATTTAAAGTCTTCAAGAAACTCTATTGCTTTTAGTGCACCCAGGTTAAAAAGCTTCACTTGGTCTTCCTGTGTCATATTGAAATCCAGCCAATTGAATTGCTCATCAGCATCTATTCGACAAATAAGTCTACTGTAGTCCGGGTTTTTAAGTAAGAAGTCGTAGTCATGAATCTGCCGCATAGTATTGACCATTGCACCACTCATTCCAAATAGGCTGTCTGTGTTGCTAAGTTTTCTACGATAGGCACTCAACCTGGCCCCGAAGGTGGGCATGCGTGGAACTCCGCCATCTTTTCGATGAAATACATTGATCGGAAAGTTAGAAAGCATTCCACCATCTACAAACTTAACTTTTGATGGAACAGGTCCATAATATCTGGCGTACTCGTCCCATTTTGGATCATTCTCAGCTTTTGCATTCGGAATATTGCCAATTTCAAAAGGCTCAAAAAAGAACGGAATTGACATCGAGGCTCTTACCATATCTGCAGGGGAAACTTTGTCTACGTCACTCCAATATAATTCCGCCATTCTGGGGAAATCTGTCTTGGTATGTGTTGTGATATCTGAGGTAATAAGGGCCAATTTGGCTTCTATGTTGGATATGAATGAATTATCTACTCTATTCTTAAGTCCATCTGGAAGTATTGCTCTCCTTTCCATCAGATCTTTGATAGATGAAATACCCGATTTGCCCAGTTCATTCGTTATCCACCTTTCGAAATCATTACCCGGGTTCAACCCGAGTTTTCTTTTGAGAATTTTATAAATTTTCAAAGCTCTCCAGGCTAAAGCCCAACCCAAGCCACTTTCTTTTTTGATTGCTTTATTGATCAGCTTCTTGACGGCTTTATCACCATCTACAAAATCAAAAAGGTCTTTCTTACTGAGAATGTCCAATATTTTTTCTGACTTTGTTTCTTCTATCTTGCCAAGCCCTGCCATCATCATTGTGTTGATGGCTCCCGCAGAAGTTCCGGCTAAACTGAAGAAACGAATACCAGCCATCTCCAATATATAGGTATACCCTACCAACGCAATACCCAAAACACCTCCGCCTTCTTGAACTAAATCTACGTATTGATTACCACGGCCATCTACGATATCCGAAAATTCCCTTCCCTCTGATTTAAGTTTTTTTGCTCTTTCAATAATTAGTAGAATGGTGTCATTTTGAGTAAAAAGATCAGTAGACATAGTTGAGAGGTTTAGTTTTAAAGTAGCTTCACAAAGCTGCGGATAAAGCAGCTTTTACTGCTTTTCCTAATATATCGATGGCTGCATTTGCGGCCTTTTGAGCAATTGCCTTAGAAATGACTGCGATAGCGTGCAGTTCTGCTTCTAATAAATCTTTTTCATCCTCAAGTGTAGATAAAAACTTCTCTTCTGAGATTTCCTTAGCTAACCGAAGCTCAGCGAGCAGATTCAAACGTTCTTTCCTTCTTTCAATAAATTGGTTTGCCGTTGACCTTACTTCATCCCAATTATCAGATACGGCTCCTTTGATAGCACCAAGCATATCAGCTAGTGTTTCGTTTAAGTCAAAGTCCATGTTATAATATTTTGAATTAGTTTTCTTCTTCTGAAATTATCTTCTTGGCATTTTCAGCTATGATCATGGCATTAAAGAAATCACGCATATAGACACGGTTAATTTTTATATTACCATTAGGATAGCTGCCGCTGGTTTCATATTCATTCTTATGTTCTTGCTTATATTTAATCCACTTTTTGAGGGTTATTTCACAAATTTTAGTTGAATGCTCATTGAGAGGTCTGATCTTATTTTTATTTAATAACGAATTCAATTCTACTTCTACTGCTACATACTCCTTAGCATACTTAGCAAATTCACGTTGTTCTGGCATCGTAGTTTCAAGCATCTCCAGATAAAGTTTATCAACCATTTTTGCTGAAGTATCTATTTGCTTGCTAATTTCAGCATTGTATTCTGGCACAAACTGCACTTTGCAACTAATAAAAGCTAGCAGGAAGAAAACTGGTAGTACGCTTTTAAGTATTGATTTCATTATTCCATTCATTTTATTTTTCAGCGGGCTTACTACCTGCACCTCTAATATTCACCAGCTTATTTAGTATATCAAACCAAAAAGGTGTACCTAATGACACGGCAAATGTCGAAATTAATAAACCGACTATTTTCATGAGCCAGCCAAGAACATCGCGAGGATAAGAATTATTAGCATTCAATTTGTTAGACCAGCCTAGCGGTAGTTTAGTATCAGATAGTTTATCACTAATGACCTTTAAATCATTGACGCCAGCCTGTATGTTCTCCAAGACTCTAATTTCCGCTGAATCTTGTTTTGCTCCTGATTTATTTAAAGAGTCTAATTCCAGGTATTTATTTGTAATAGATTGCAATGCGGGATCGTTTGCTATTTCAGAGGCTGTAGTAGCCAATTCAATCCGTGCATCTTCATTTTCGTACAAGAATATAGTCAAAGAAATACTGTCTGCGTTGAAAAAAGAGACAGCGATCAGTGAGATAACAATCAATGCTTTTTGTTGAACATTTTTATAGGTACCACCTACTCGCTCCATGCAGTTGTCAAACCACCGGCTAACATCTTTTTTTACACTGGTAAGCTCACCAGAAGCTTCATGCATGCTCTGTTGCAAGTACCTTTTGAGGTCTTGAGGTAAAAGAGTCGTATTTTCTATTGCCTCATTAAGAGAATTAATATCATAAGGTTTATCTCCGTTATGATCAAAATTGATGGTATCCAAAAGTGCGGTGACAAAGTTTTCTGATGGTATGTAAGAAGGTTTTCGCCCCTTTTTAACCAACCCAGAAATGAGTTTATGCTGAAGCAGCTTATCACCTAACTGTTGTACATCTAGGGTATCTCTAAACCATTGCTCAAGATTCTTAGCCCTTAACTTGAATATGTTAGCCCTGATTTCTTGCACAGTAGATACCACCATACTTAAGAGGAAATAGATGAAAACCAGCCCGATGACCAGATCTAAAAACCCTAATCCGCTCATAAAATTCTAATTTTGTAAAATTTCTAGTAGATAGTTCTTGGTTTGCCCTCCAAAAACTCCATCAATTTTCAACGAGCCGCTGGCTGACTGCAAATTTTTTACTGCTTCTTCAGTTTTGTTACCAAAAAAGCCATCAACAGTCCCACAAGGGAAGCCGGCTGTATTCAATGCCTGCTGCAAATTCTTTATTTTCTCGCCAGAGTCTCCCAATTTAAAAAATCCTTCAGGTAGATCAATCATTTGATTAGTAACGAGTCTTCTAAAACCCAGAATCGTATCAGATGGATAGGCAGAAATGGAAACTGCATTTCCCTGATTACCCCCAAGACAATACACTCTGGATTGATTCTGCGAGTAACCTAGAAAGAATCCGACATGGCCTTTCCATGATTGTGGGCTCTCTCTCCAAAAAATAACTATGTCACCCGGTTCAGGAGATGAATTTACATTCTTACCCACAGATAACCATGACCTGGCATTAGCTCTATTCGTTCGTTTCAGGTCGCATTTAAACGCCACCCAATTAACGAAAGTACTGCACCAAGCTACCTCATCTTTACTTATTCCTTTAATACCTGATTCCTCTGCATACTGGATTATTCTTGGGTTGTGTGTTGAGCCACTCAACTCCTCCTGACCAATTTCGGCTGCGGCTATTTGAATTAATTTACTCATAGGCGATATTTTATCCCGCCAAACTAATCACAGGTACTCTGGCATTCAAGCTATGCTCAAATGGAACAGACTCACCAATAGGGAGTACAGGTTGTTGAAGTGCTCTTTGAATAGTATATATCAATGAGTTATCAACATATGGGGGTAACAAAAATCCAAGAGCTCCAAGCTCCCGAGCTTCACGTAAAAAATTATAGTCCATTTTATCATTTAGAAAAATGATCGATGGAAACTTCTTCTTGGTTTCTTTTTTCAACATACGTACTAATGAAAGGCCATCAAGAATTTTGAGTGACACATCAGTAATTACCAAATCAGGCCTGTCATATTTTGCGGCTGCCAATCCATCGAGACCGTTACTAGCGTATAGGAACTGAAAATGGCAATGACTCAGAATATTATGAATCCCCCTTCGTACTTCTTCGCTTTCGTGAATAATGAGTATTTTCTTACAATCCATAGGTAACCTGATTTATAGTCAATCAAATTACTATTGGAAAAAGTATGAATTAGGAGGCCTTATCAAGAAGGGATTCTAGCTAATTAGCTTAAGCTCTATTAATCAGCTTATTATAATAATGAGCGAAAAAGATATTAGGTAAAAACACCTAACGAATTAATACAATTTAACTAATGTCAACTACTTAATGAGGTCTGTTTCATAAGCGTATTTCACCATTCCAACGGTATTTTTTGCTCCAATTTTTTCCATGATTCTTGCTCTGTGGTTTTGAATAGTTTTTTCACTAAGCGCCAACTTAGCTCCAATCTCTTTCATGGTATATTCACGACAAACCAAGAGAAGAACTTCTTTTTCTCTGTCAGATAATGGTGCTGTATTGTTGAAAAGTGGACGTTGCATTTTTTTCTTGCGGAGATCCATCGTTCCCTTTCTTAACGCTTCAACCACTAGTTCATTTTGATAAAAATCTTTCGTGATCACCGACTCAATCGCTTCCTTTACTTCTTCAGGTTCTGCGTTTTTTAATAAAAAAGCATGAGCACCTAACTCCATCAAATAGTAAATATGCTGTTGCGTATCATGCATGGATAAAATAATGATCTTGACATCTGGATATTTTGCCAAAATTTTCTCTGTAGCTTCGATACCATCAACCTTTGGCATTTCCAGGTCCATTAATATAGCCTGAGGCTCTTCTTCTGCAACTAAGTCTAGCACCTCTTGTCCATTTGCAGCTTCTTTTACCACTTTAACCTTCGGAAATGACTTAACTAATCGAGCCATCCCTTTTCTAAATAAGGTCTGATCGTCTGCGATATATACTGTCCAATTAGCCATTAAAATTCAAATATGATAGAGATAGTGGTTCCTTTTCCTTCTTTACTTTCAAACTTCACTTCACCATTCAGCAAACTTACCCTGTTTTCAATATTATAGAGGCCTACTCCCTTCTTAATATCTTTTCTAGTTGCTTCAAGGTCAAATCCTTCGCCATTGTCACTAACGACTATTTGAAAGGAGTCATCAACTTTCACTACAACTTTCACTAATGAGGCTTCTGAATGCCTCAATGCATTATTAATTAATTCCTGAACAATTCGAAAAGTGAGTAGTTGCCGTTGAACATCTAAAGTATGATCTTTTGACTCAATCAGTTCGAACGTAACGTGTGTGTTTTGGTTAGACAGTTTTTCAGTTAATTCTTCCAATGCTTTTGCCAATCCAAATTGTTCTAACGAAGAAGGTAGTAGGTCCTTTGAGATTCTTCTGACTGTGTCTATTGTCTCATCAATCATATCCTTTGACTCACATACCACTTCTTTGAGCTCCTCTTTTGGAATGGTTCCATTCGTAATCATTCCAAGATTTAATTTTGTAGCGGATAACATGGCTCCTACACCATCGTGCAGTTCTGATGCAATTCGTTTACGCTCTTTTTCCTGAGATTCAATGGTTGATTGAAGAAGTTTTCGCTGGTAGTCAGTCTCAATTTTTTGGGTTTCCATTTTTTTCTGCAGCATTTTCTTTTGATAGAAGATGACAAAAAAGATAATAGAACCAGAAAGGAAGAACGTTACCATGGTTCCAAGAGAAATTAGGAGCAATAAATTATCAGACTCTAATTCCATTTGGTTGTTTTGATTGTTTATAAAATGCTATTCCAAATAGCACATTTCTTAAGATCACAAATAGGTTTTGAAATGACCATGATACATAGGATGCATTTCTATCAAATTCTTGTAAGTACCAATCAAAAGCTGCAATAAAAGTTATCCCAGAAAAGTACATAAGAACAGATGAGATAGTAAAAAATAAGGGATCATCAATAGGGTTTTCAATCTCCATCTTTCGCAAATAGTGTACCAAAGCCAAAATACTCATAAATATAAAAGTTAAGCAATTTAGTATTCTCAAGGGTGTAGAATCTATCATCTGCAACCCTGTATAAGGTACTTCCGGATAACACCATAAAAAGTAAAGGGCCGCAACTACTTGAATAGAAATAACCAGCCTTCTATTAATGCCAACTAGCCACTTAAAAAATTCGAAAAGGAGAAGAAATTCTATTAGCCGGTAGAAAAATGATATGTGAAGCTGATAAAAATACTGAGCTGTTATTTTGTAATACCATAATGCGAAATAATTAATTGCATCCGCAATTGACGAAATCAATGTCAAAACGAATATATACTTTAAATAGCCTTGATATGCATTCCATTTAGCCCCTAGAAAAAACGCAGAAAAAGATGTGGTAAGAGATACTCCTAATATTATATAATAATAATAGCCCATAGAATGGGCTATATTAAGTAATCTATTAAAATAAATTCACATTTAATTTGTCAATGGATCACTAGGTGGAGGACAATTTGTCGGGCAAGTAGCTCCATCATCCAATAAAGGTGCTCCGCCATCTTTACCTTCATCTCCATAAATATTTGCTTCTTCTGCATCTGCTGCTACAAGAACAAGTTTATTATTGCCTTCATCATCAAGAGCAAAATAAACTCTTATACCCATAGCACCAGATTGATTTAGTAAATCCATGATATTGTCCTTACCATAAAAAATGCCTTTAACCTTTCCTTTGTTAGCTTCTCTCCAGTTACTGGTCCATTTTTTTGCAACATCCAATGTTATTGGTCTTCCTTCTTTTCCATTAAAAGCCATAGTCTATAAATTTTAGTGAATAATGTATTGTTTAATTTAAACAATTTCCAGATCGAGATCTATAAATTATACTAAAGATTGAGTCATTTTATTATTTTGATGATAAAAATACATTTAACTACTTAAAAATCAGCCTGTTATCGTTTTTTCAATTAAATAGAGAAAACTTATATCAATAGTCTAATTTAGCATTATGACAATCATTCAGTTTGAGTATATAATCGCTGTTGACAATCACAGGCATTTCGGAAAAGCGGCCGATGCATGTTTTGTCACACAGCCTACTTTGAGCATGCAAATTCAGAAGCTTGAAGACCAGCTCGGTGTTCTGGTGTTCGATCGTAGCAAACAACCCGTAGTTCCAACTGAAATAGGTAGACGAATTATAGCCCAAGCAAGAATTGTAGTAAGTGATGCCAAGAGACTTACTGAAATTGTGTCAGAAGAAAAAGGTGAAATTGCAGGTGAGCTGAGCATAGGAATAATTCCGACATTATCTCCTTATCTATTACCACTATTTATACATGGATTCATAGAAAAATATCCCAATGTTAAAGTCAAGGTTCACGAACTTGTCACCGAAGAGGTAATTAAACGACTTAAAAATGAAACTCTTGATCTGGGAATAATTGTCACACCATTTAGTGATCCAGGACTCATTGAAAAACCATTATTCTATGAAGAATTCTATGCGTATATATCTCATCGTAGTGAGCTCTTTAAAAAGGAAGTTCTCCATGTTGATGACATAACTGATGATGATATATGGCTATTAAATGAAGGGCATTGTTTTCGTGAACAAGTGCTAAATCTCTGTCAAACCTATAAAGAGAGGGACTCCCAGTTCAAATATGAAAGTGGATCTCTTGAGGCACTAAAGAAGATTGTAGATAAGCATGGCGGTATGACCTTATTGCCACAACTAGCGACATTTGATCTAAGTAAAAACGAAAAAAATAATCTAAGGCACTTTGTTGAGCCAAAGCCCATAAGAGAAGTAAGCATTGTCATGCATAGAAGCTATCTTAAACGAAAATTGGTCGAAGCGCTGCATAAAGAGATATTGGCTTCAATTCCCGATTACATTGACATCAAAAAAAATGGGAAGGTAATAAAATGGAAATAGAGAAATTAAATACTGCTACGAAATGCGTCCATGGCTTAAGTGAAAACGTCTCCCAAGGAGTCAATACCCCCATTCATACTTCTACTGCCTATGATTATTTAAGTGATGATCCTTTAAACTACCCTCGTTATTTCAATACAGTGAATCAAAAAGAGGTAGGTGAAAAAATAAGGTTGTTAGAGCACGGGGAATTTGGCCTTGTTTTTAGTTCAGGAATGGCCGCAATTACAACTTCTCTGTTAGCAGTTTTAAAAAAAGGTGATCATGCGATATTTCAAGGCGATATTTATGGAGGTACTCATTACGCCATTACTTCAGAGCTTAGTAAATTCGGAATTGAGTTTAGTTTCACCGATGATATAACTGTTCAATCATTCGAAAGGCTAATTCAAAAAAATACCCGGCTCATTTACATAGAGACTCCTTCCAATCCATTATTAAAGATAATAGACATAGCTTCTATAGCGGGGCTGTGCCAGTCAAGTAATATAATTTCAGTAATTGATAACACATTTGCTTCACCTATCAATCAGTTGCCACTGACACTTGGTATTGACATCGTTACGCACAGTGGCACAAAATATCTAGGTGGCCATAGCGATATTACGTGTGGTGCTGTGGTGACTTCAAAAGATTTAGGTGCAGAAGTTTATAAGACGGCAGTGAATTTAGGCGGTAGCCTCGATCCACAGACGTGCTACTTATTAGATCGAAGTCTTAAAACACTGGCTCTAAGGGTGAATGAACAAACAAAAAATGCCCATCAACTTGCGCGCTATCTGGCAGATCATGACAAAATTGATAACGTCTATTATCCAGGGTTGACATCTCATCCTAATCACGATATTGCTAAAAAGCAAATGACTGGATTTGGCGGCATGCTATCCTTTGAAGTAAAAGGTGATGCTGATGAATTTGTAAAAAAATTAAACCTGATAAAACCAGCTATAAGCCTTGGTGGAGTTGAAACTACCGTTTCTTCACCTGAAAGGACTTCGCATGCTAAGCTTACCGCTGATCAAAGAGCACATGCTGGAATTAAACCGAATTTGTTAAGATTGTCAGTTGGTATTGAAGATGCCAACGATCTAATCACTGACTTAGAGAAAGCCCTGAGTATTTAATTGAAAAACATTATTCCTAACTATGAGACTATTATCATTTCTTGCCCTTGCACTTTACAGCTTCAACAGTCTGGCTCAGAAGCAGATTACTATAGAAGATATATATGGTAAAGGAACCTTCTCAGAAAAGTCTGTAAGAGGAATTAACTGGATGAATGATGGGCGATATTATTCTGCACAAGATGGGAATGATATTGTTAAGTATGACATTACAACCGGCCAAATAGTAGAAACCATTTTAGATGGAGATAAACTTAAGCCAAAAATAAATTTCTCCAGCTACTCCTTTAATGCAGATGAAAGTAAGATTCTTTTGTTAACTGACCGAAAGTCTGTCTACAGAAGGTCATATACTGCGGAGTTTTTTATCTATGATGTTGCCAGCAAAACGGCTAAAAAACTCTCCGAAGGAGGTAAACAAGCCTATGCTACGCTATCGCCAGATGGTAAAAAAGTTGCCTTTTTTAGGGATAATAATCTCTTTTATACTGATTTAGAAAGTGGTCAGGAAATTCAAATCACGAATGACGGAAAATTCAATTTCATCATCAATGGAAGTACTGACTGGGTGTATGAAGAAGAGCTTTCATTTACCCGAGCGTTTGAATGGAGTGGTGACAGCGAGGCGCTTTTCTATCTGACTTTTGATGAGTCAAATGTGCGTGAATATAATATGCAAGTTTGGAATAAAGGCCAATTGTATCCTACAGACTATCGATTCAAATATCCCAAAGCTGGCGAGGACAACTCCAAAGTCACTGCTACAATCTATAAACTATCTGACAAAACCAAAATTCCTGTAGATCTTGGATTGGATCAAGAGTATTATATCGCCAGGA
Organism: uncultured Fulvivirga sp.; assembly: GCA_947500555.1. Lineage (GTDB taxonomy): Bacteria > Bacteroidota > Bacteroidia > Cytophagales > Cyclobacteriaceae > Fulvivirga. The sequence goes on from CANMSE010000001.1 coordinate 682,046, forward strand.
TAAAACAAACTCCTAACCCAAAGGTATTTTCCTTAATGAGGCTAAACAGGCTTCAAAATCAGCTGGATATTTTACATGTAAATACCATTGGAAGCGTTCAAAACATATTGTCTGAAAAAAATGAGCGATATATCGACATTGATTTTGTAGATGAATTGACTTATCTCAATAATGGTAAACAGTTTATCCATGCTAGCGAAAGAAGTGGATTCAAACATTTGTATTTATACACGAATGAAGGAAAATTATTAAATCAAATTACGACTGGAGATTGGGAAGTAGCTTCGCTTGTAGGAATTGACCAATCTAAGAAAATCCCCACCATTTATTTTACCTCTACAGAAAACTCTCCCCTACAGAGGCAATTTTACTCGGTAAGTGCTTCAGGAAAAGGCAAAAAATCTTTACGCACGGAAGAAGGATGGCACTCCATAAACATGGGAGGTGATTGTAAATACTATATTGATAGTTACAGCAGTCCTGATCAACCTTTAAAAGTGAGTCTGTATAAAACTGCTAATAACCAACTTGTAAAAGTTCTGGAAGATAATAGCAAATTGGTAAATGCGCTCAAAGAATTCCAATTACCACGGAAGGAGTTTTTCACTTTTAAAACCGTTGACGGTACAGATTTGAATGGCTATATGCTTAAGCCTGTCAATTTTGAAAGCAGTAAAAAATATCCTGTCTTGATATTTCAGTACAGCGGTCCCGGTAGCCAGCAAGCTAAGTATAACTGGGGTGGCAGCAATTTTTACTGGCACCAGATGCTCGTACAAAAAGGCTATATCGTAGCGGTTATCGACCCAAGGGGAACTGGCGGTCGTGGTCAGGAATTTAAAAAGATGACCTATAAAGAGTTGGGCAAGTACGAAGCTAGAGACCATATAGCAGGAGCTAAGTATCTTGGCGGGCTGAATTATATAGACGCTAATAGAGTTGGCATTTGGGGCTGGAGTTATGGCGGGTATATGTCTTCACTAGCAATGTTTACGGGTAATGGGATCTTTAAAGCTGCTATTGCTGTAGCTCCAGTAACTAACTGGAGATTTTACGACACTATTTACACAGAGCGATACATGGATACTCCTCAAAATAACCCTGATGGTTATGACAATAATTCACCAACAACACATTCACAGAAACTCGATGGGAATTACCTGTTGATTCATGGCACTGGAGATGATAATGTTCATTTCCAAAATGCGGTAACACTCCAAAATAAACTCATAGCTGAAGGCAAGCAGTTTGATTCGTTCTATTATCCTGACAGGTCACATGGAATTTATGAATCAAATGCCAGACCGCACTTGTTTACTTATATGACTAACTGGGTATTAGAGAATCTTTAAGGGTGGAAAGTCCCCTTTGCTTAGATTAAGTAAATTTGACCAAAGAAAGAAGCTTATATTTCATAGCTATCATTCCTCCAGAACCAATTTTTGAGGAGGTGTGGGCAATGAAAAAAGACTTTGAGAAAAGCTACAAAAGTAAAGCCGCTTTAAATTCACCTCCACATGTGACGCTACATATGCCTTTTAAAATCAGTCCCAAAAAAGAAGAGAATTTAGTCCATCTACTAAATAATGCGGCTGCAAAAGCAACTACTTTCGAATTAACGCTTGATGGTTTTGGTCATTTTGAAGAGAAAGTAGTATATCTAAAAGTTTCAAAGCCTGAGCCTCTTACATTAATGTACAAATCAATAGCTCGTCTAATGAAAAAAGAGTTCCAGGTTTTTAATTCGGATTATAAAAATAGGGGGTATAGTCCACATATAACAGTGGCATTTAGAAATCTTAACAAAGCTAATTTTAAGAGTGCCTGGTCAACCTACTGTATGAAAAAATATAAGCGGACCTTTATTCCTACACATCTCACCCTGTTGAAACATAATGGAAAAATATGGGATGTTTTCAAGCAGTTTCCGCTTAAATGATCAATTCGAGAAGTTTAACGAACTGGAAGGTTCATCTGCTGTCATCTTCATGCTTCTTAATTCTCCATTCCATTTAATATGAAGCATATTTACCTGATCCTGGTAAAGATCTGTGAGAATAGTACTCTTTAATGAAAGTGATTTTAGTTTCTTAACTCGAAGTACCTGAAAATAAAGAATGACCGCTTCACCTTCAATTTCATGACCTAGATAATCAATATCTTCTGCTTTATCATTTATTAATAAGGTGATGTTATTCAATAAGTATTTTTTCACTAAATCATCTGTCGATTGTTCGATTGAAGGGTTCGACAAATCAAGATATGGCTCGTCTAATTGAACACGTATATGCTTTTCAATATCATCTAAGAAAATTCTCGAAGTAAACTCCAACGCCTTTCTGTCGGTGTCCCATTCCACATCCGTTACGCTTACGTGAATAGGGTGTAAAAGAGATAATCCAACTACCATTGAAAACAATATGCTACCCATTGGTGTAATTTATTTAATCAGCCTGCTAATTAACATTTATCTTGCCAATTTATTTGTAAACTGAATGTCCGAATTTCTTCTTTACTTCGATCTAGGATTTGATCATATACTAGATCTCAACGGTTACGATCACATGATGTTTGTGATTGTATTGTCAGTTGCCTATGCCGCCAGTGATTGGAAGAAACTACTGATTCTTATTACAGCATTTACAATAGGCCATTCGATAACACTTGCTTTATCAACTTTAAAAGTCATAAATGTCTCCACCGAGCTTATTGAGTTTTTAATACCAGCAACAATCTTCTTTACTGCCTTTACAAATCTTTTTAAAAAAGAACGCTATGGTTCAAATGCATCCATTCGATGGAATTATGGAATTGCTCTTGTATTTGGTTTGATACATGGTCTGGGTTTTTCGAACTACCTTCGTGCACTTTTGGGTCAGGATGCAGACATTCTCTTGCAATTATTGGCCTTTAACCTGGGACTCGAAATTGGACAGATCTTAATTGTGACACTATTTTTAGTGTTAAGTTTTATTATGATTAATATATTTGGCGCCTCAAAAAGAGACTGGAGGCTTGTCATATCATCGGCTGTTGCCGGCATATCTCTTTTATTACTATTTGAAACTAAATTTTGGTAAATATTATATTATGAAAAAAGTTAAATTTCTAGCCGTATCATTTCTAATGATGATCTCTGGTTTACTACAGGCACAAGACTGGTCAGGTAAATTTGAGCAATTAGGTACTGATCTGCCTACACCTAACCAGTATAGAACTGGCTCGGGGGCTCCAGGACCAGATTACTGGCAGCAACGTGCCGATTATGATATCGATGTCACTCTGGATGATGCAACACAAACAATTACCGGAAAGGAGACCATTACCTATTACAATCAGTCGCCTAACCCATTGAATTATTTATGGCTTCAGCTTGATCAAAATGTTCGAGAGAAAGAAACTAACTCTTTAAAAGCGCGCAGCGGAGGACTAGTAGACTCGTCATTTGCCAGGTCTACGGCAAGATCGTTAGGGCTTGTCGACTATGATGGAGGGTTTAAAATTAAGTCTTTAACAGATGCTTCAGGTAAAAAACTTCCTTATATCATCAATAAAACGATGATGCGTATTGATTTACCTGAAATTTTAAAATCTGGTGAAAATGTTTCTTTCAAAGTAGAATGGTCTTACAACATAAATGACAGAATGCTCCTCGGTGGCAGAAGTGGTTATGAGTACTTTCCGGAAGATGACAATTATTTATATACTATAGCTCAATTTTATCCAAGGATGGCTGTTTATGATGATTTTGAAGGATGGCAAAATAAGCAATTTCTTGGTAGTGGTGAGTTTGCCTTGACCTTCGGAAACTATAAAGTAAATATTACAGTTCCTGAGGACCACATTGTTGGTTCTACTGGATGGCTACAAAACCCTAAAGATGTATTGACCAAAACACAGATTGAAAGATTTGAGCAATCCAAAAAGTCTTTTGACAAACCAATTCTCATTGTTACTCAAGCAGAGGCGGAAGACAATGAAAAAACAAAAGCCACTAAAACGGTGACATGGACCTACCATGCTGATAACGTTCGTGATTTTGCCTTTGCTTCTTCGCGTAAATTCATTTGGGACTCTCAGGCTGTAAAAATTGGAGATAAAGCTCCCTTAGCAATGTCTTATTATCCGAAAGAGGGAAACCCTCTTTGGGAAGAAGAATCAACCAAAGCCGTAAAAGCAACTTTAGAAACTTTTTCTAAATACACGATAGACTATCCCTATCCAGTGGCTATATCTGTTCACACGGCTTCAATAGGTATGGAATACCCTATGATATGTTTCAACTTTGGAAGGCCTAATCCTGACGGCACAGTACCTGCAAGAACAAAATATGGTATGATAGGTGTAATTATCCATGAAGTAGGACATAACTTCTTTCCAATGATCATCAACTCTGACGAACGTCAGTGGACATGGATGGATGAAGGGCTGAACACATTCGTTCAATACAGAACCCAGGAGGAACAGTATGAAAATTTCCCTTCGAGAAGAGGTCCTGCTTCTAAAATTGTTCCATATATGAAAGGTGATAAAAAATACATTCGCCCGATCATGACCAATTCTGAGCAAATTATTCAATTTGGAAACAATGCCTATGGTAAGCCTGCTGCCGCATTAAACATCCTTAGGGAAACAGTTATGGGTCCAGAGCTTTTTGATGCAGCATTTAAAGAGTATGCACAACGTTGGGCATTCAAACACCCTAAACCTGCTGATTTTTTCAGAACTATGGAAGATGCTTCAGCGGTAGATTTGGATTGGTTCTGGAAGGGATGGTTCTATACTACAGATCATGTTGATATTTCAGTAGACGAAGTAAAGTGGTTTAAAATGCGAACTGAAGAAGCTGATGTTGAAAATAAGAGGAAGAAAGTGAAGAAGGGCGATCTTGCCAAAGCTGAAAACAAAGAAATGATGGATTTCAGTGATGGGCCACAACCTTACTCACTGGTCGAAACTCCGGATGCCTGGTATGGGGAATTTGAAAACAGACTTGATGAAAAGGCTATTATTCAAGAGTTCGAAAACAAAAACATCTATGAAGTAAAGTTCAAAAATAAGGGCGGTCTTGTGATGCCAATCATTGTTGAATTCACTTTTGCAGATGGCACAAAACAAATAAAGAAAATTCCAGCGGAAATATGGAGACAGAATGAGAATGAAGTTTCAAAGTTATTTGCCTTCGACAAACAGGTTACCAATATTGTTTTAGATCCTAATTTGGAGACGGCAGATACAGACGTTTCAGACAATGTTTTTCCAAGAAAAATAGAGAAAAGTAAGTTTGATGAATTCCAAGAGAAAAAGGGGAAATAGAATATCATAAAAGCACATTAGAAAAAGGCCACCAGTGAGTGGCCTTTTTTTATTAAAAAGACCATCTTCTTGTTAATGAAACAACAATCTATTTGTACCTTGTAATAGTGCTGACCTTTTTATTCTATCCGAATCGAATGAACCATTATTGCATAATAATCTTATGGCTATCACCCTCCGTCTTAAGCGCTCAAAGTACCGTTGACAGTCTCAATCAGGCACTAAAAACCAATCTCGAAAATCCGGAAAAAGCTTATACCCTTGACGAGCTGTCTTACCAATGGTTTTATGATGACCTTGACAGCTCTCTGTTCTATGGTAAAATGGCCTTTAAAGAATTCTCAAAATTAGATGACCCAAAGGGGTTATCGCAGGCAGCCACTTCCGTAGCCATAGCTTATCATTACATGAATAATTGGGATAGTGCAGAATTTTATCATAAGCAGGCATTAACTATTAGAAAAGAAAATGAATTGGATAGGGTAGCCTCATCACTCAATAATCTGGGCGTCATGTTTATGGATCAGGAAGATTATGAAGAAGCTACTAATTACTATATCCAGGCAATGGAAGTAAGACAACAATCTAATGATACGATTGGTGTGGCCCTTACAAAAACAAACCTTGGCCTAATCTTTAAAAAACAAGGTAATTATAACAAAGCACTTGACTACTATAATGATGCCATCGCATCACTAGAAAAAAATAAGCAATATAGATACCTTGAAGTAGCTTTTTTAAATATGGGAGCAATTTATAATACTCTTGAAAAATATGACTCCGCTGCATTATACAACAACAGGCTACGGATTTTAGCACAAAAAAATTCATCCAAAAGAAATCTGGCTAAGTCATATGTTAATCTGGCAAATTCATATCAAGGATTAGGCCTATTAGACAGCAGTCTCTATTATGCTACACTAGGATTAGAATTTTTTGAGAGTAGGAATGACACCTTGAATATAGCTAATGCTCTACTTTCCATTGCTCAAAACCAATTAGAGAGTAAGAATTTTGAAAGAGCTATTTCTAGCTCTAAGAAGTTGGAAGAGTTGAATAATTTTATCGGAAACAAGGAAATGGCCATTGAAAACAAACTGATTCTTGCCAATGCATATGCGGCCTTAAATGACTATGAAAATGCCTACATCTGGCTAGAAAATTCCTTCTATCAAAAAGACTCATTTTTAACTAAATCTCTGAATGAAACCATAAGTGATCTTACCTTCAAATACGAAACCGAACAAAAAGAAAGAGAGATCTCGGAACTAAAAATAGCAAATCAAGACGCCATAATTGCGGAGCAACAAGCAGCCAATCAACGAAACCTGTTGCTGTTCTTAGCCGGATTTTTAATTTTAGCCGCTATTCTACTTTTCGTATTATTGAGGACAAAAGCCAAGTCGAATACCTTAATAGCTAAGTCTCTAAATGAAAAGGAAACACTTTTAAAGGAAATTCATCACCGGGTAAAAAACAACCTTCAAGTCATTTCGAGTTTATTAAGCCTTCAGTCTAGGTTCATTGAAGATGAAAGCGCACAGGCTTTGGTTAATGAGGGTCAAAATAGGGTTAAGTCTATGGCACTGATTCATCAGAAGCTCTATCAAAAAGATAATTTGATGGGTGTAGAAGCTTTAGACTATATTCAGAACCTAACCAATACACTTCAAAGTGCCTATGGTATCAATTCCGATAAAGTGAAGGTGAGTTACGATATCGATAACCTAATTCTGGATGTAGACACCATGATCCCCATAGGTTTGATATTAAATGAACTGATTAGCAACAGCTTTAAACACGCCTTTCCTTCTGGGGAAGGTTCAATGCAGATTGAGTTCAAGGAAAACCAACATAAATTGCTGTTAACTGTTACAGATAACGGAGTGGGTCATACTACAGATATTAATGAATTGGACTCTTTTGGTATGAGAATGATTAAGTCGCTATCACGAAAACTTGAGGCTACCATTGATTTTAATTTTAGTAAAGGAACGAAAGCTTCGCTTACCATTGAGAGCTATAAGTTATATAATTGACAATGGAGAAATCAGTACTTATAGTTGAGGATGAGCCTCTTATAGCCGATGACTTACTTTATCATCTTGAAGATTTAGGTATTGAGGATGTTGAAGTAGCATTGAAATATGATCAGGCTTTGGAGAAAGTACAGCATAAGCAATTCGATTTGGCATTACTGGATGTCAACCTATCAGGAAAGCGCGATGGAATAGACCTGGCTAATTTTATCAAAAATCAGCAATCGCTACCTTTTATTTTTATTACCTCGTATTACGATCAGGATACGCTGAGTCGTGCAAAAAAGACCAATCCACTGGCTTACATTCTTAAGCCCTTCGATAAGCGTGAAGTGACTGTAAACGTAGAGATGGCTTTTCATAAAATAGGACTTTATAAACAACGGCCATCACAGTTTTTTGTGAAAGACAAGGAAGGCTTAATGCCTGTGAAACCCGAAGATATTCTGTATGTAGAAGCTTTTGACAATTATGCGAAAGTTTTCACTGAATCAAATTCCCACATTATCAGCCACACACTCAAGAGTATTGAAAGTAAACTTTCCAGTTTTGGTTTTGATAGAGTTCACAAGTCTTACTTAATAAATACCAGCAAAATAACGAGGATAAATGAGGGTTTCGTCTTTTTCAATGAGATCCCCATTCCTATTGGTAGGGCCTACAAAAATGTATTTATGTCAAAGATTGCACTGTTGTAGTATCTTCTCATTGATCATCTGGCCGTTTACTAATTTCTTAAGGTCGTTTGCTAAAAATAGCTAGCCAGTCGCCTGGATTTACTCTAACTTGATACAATGTATCAAAGTGTCTACAAGCGTCTATCTATTGTTGTATTACTAACATGGTTGTCAACTGGCAGTCTGATTGCTCAATCTTTTATCACCACCTGGAAAACAGATAACTCAGGACCATCTAATGATGATCAGATTACTATACCGACATTTTCGGGAGAGACTTACAACTATGACGTTGACTGGGGAGATGGTATGAGTGATATTGGTGTGACAGGCAATATAACACACACCTATGGCAGCCCCGGAACATATACTGTATCGATAACTGGTCTGTTTCCCAGAATATATTTTGATGGTGGGGGATTTTTTAGCAGCAACACAGACCATGATAAAATATTAACTGTACAACAATGGGGCAATATGAGCTGGACAAGTATGGCCCAAGCATTTAGTGGCTGTACCAACCTAAGAGTCACCGCTTCTGACTCACCTGATTTATCTGGTATGACAGATATGTCTCAGATGTTTTATGAGGCTTCATCATTCAATGACGATATCAGCAGTTGGGATGTTTCTTCTATAACAACTATGATTGAGACCTTTCGAGATGCCGATGCATTCAATCAACCACTGGATGCCTGGAATGTAGCAAACGTAGAGACCATGGAAGGTATGTTTAGACAGGCGGAAAATTTCAATCAGTCGCTCAACACCTGGAACGTACTCAATGTCACGAACATGCGAGAACTATTTTTTATAGCTACCAATTTCAATGGTGACATTACTGATTGGGATGTTGATAATGTAGAAAATATGACGGGCATGTTTGGTAGCAGTGCTTTTAATCGAGATATCGGTGGATGGATTGTCGATAATGTCACTACCATGAATAGTATGTTTAATGGGGCTCAATTTTTTGATCAAGACATCTCTTCTTGGAATATAGGTAACGTTGATGACCTTTCTTTCATGTTTAGTGGAGCTACAGTATTTAATGCCGATATATCCGGATGGAATATTGGTATGGTTGATGACATGAGAGGCCTCTTTAGAGGGGCAAATTCCTTCACAGCAGATATTACGGGATGGGATGTTTCTCTTGTACAGCGGATGGATTTTATGTTTGCCAACAATACGACTTTCAATCAAGATATTAGTGGATGGAATGTTTCCAGCGTTCAGAGCATGGAAGAGATGTTTAGCGGAGCTACCGCATTTAACCAAAACATTGGCGGATGGATTGTAGGTGCTGTTGGAGATATGTCAGGGATGTTTGAGAATGCTACCTCTTTCGATCAGGATATCAGCGGATGGAATGTTGGAAATGTTGATGACATGAGACAAATGTTTTCAGGAGCCAGTTCATTCGATCAAGACCTTGGTAGCTGGGACGTTACTGCTTTGCGTTTCGCTGTCGACATGTTCAATAACTCCGGCCTCTCCGTTGAAAGCTATGACGCATTATTAATTGGCTGGAGTGGTCAGGCGCTGAGAAGTAATGTTTCTTTTGAAGCTATTAATGTTTTCTATTGTGCCGGAGAAGCCGCAAGAATGATACTACAGTCAACATTCAACTGGTTTATTACAGATGGTGGTCAAGGTTGTATCACTGTATATGATGGGAACAACACCTCTTTTCCTGAAATTACGAATGGGCAGGCTGCTCCGATAGATTTTGGCTCAACAGCTATTCTTCCTTCTACCAAATCAAGGAGTATTACCATTCAAAATGAGTTGAATGGTGATCTGACCAATGTGGCTATATCTATTAGTGGTTCTGTTTTTTCGATAGTGCCTGCTCCGCCATCTACAATTACAGCCAGTTCTACAGAAACAATCAATATAGTACTAAGCGGAGCTACTCCAGGCACTTTTACTGAAACATTAACAATTACCAGCGATGACTTTATTGGAAGTTTTCAATTTGATCTGACAGGAGTCATCACAGCTACACCAGAACCAGAAATAGCTGTTTTTGAAGGTACCACCATAACCGGAACTGAGATTTTTGATGATCAGGTTGGTACTTACTACCTCGGTAGTGATCTACGAGGAAATAATGTAACCGATGAAATTACTTTGACCAACAAAGGTTCTGCTGTACTTAATATTTCAAGTATGTCTATATCCGGGACTGCCTTTAGCTTTGCAGCTACCACTCCGCCCTCAATAGCTGTTGGTGCAACAGAAACCATACAAATTATTTTAGACGGCAGTGTTGCAGGTGCATTTACTGAAACACTCACCATAACCAATGACGATACAGATGAGGCAATTTTTAATTTCGATATCCAAGGTGATATAATTGGCCCAGATATTGCCGTTTTCCAAGGAACTGACATTTTCTCATCTATAGATGAAATTTTCGATGGACAGGCAACCAGTGTAGATTTAGGGACAAGTCCTGAAGGTGTAGATGCAACTTTAGAAATAACCATAGCCAATTTTAACCCTCTTGTTCTCAATATTTCTGACATCTCCATATCTGGTACGGCTTTTAGCATTAACTCCACTAGTCCTTTTGTTATTCCAGGAGTTATTGATGCAATGGTTTCAAGATCTACATTTACTCTAACACTTAGCGGAGCATCTCCTGGATTATTTAATGAAATTGTAATTGTAAACAATGACGATGATGACGAAGCCACATTTGAGTTTCCCATATCAGGAGAAATAATTTCAAGTAGTAACAACTCTCCATCTATAAGTGTCATAGCAGATTTAGCTATTGACGAAGACGGAAATACAGGAGATCTACCCTTTACGATCAATGATACAGAGACTCCTTCTAATGATTTGATAGTAACCGCCACTTCTGACAATCCAACATTAGTTGATCCAAATGGTATTATTTTAGGCGGTTCTAACGATTCAAGAACCATCAATATAACTCCTGCAGAGGATGCTAATGGTAGTGCTACCATCATTGTTCAGGTAGATGACGGTCAGGCTACTGTTTCTGAATCCTTTTCACTTACGGTAAATGCTGCAAATGACGCTCCAATAATTACAGGTCAGTCCATCCTAACAATACCCGAAAATACCACCATTACTTTGGTCTTAAATGACTTCACTGTAACTGATGTTGATAATGATTTTCCAGATGGTTTTTCAATCACTATTAATGATGGAACCAATTACACTGTAAATGGAAATGATGTTACCCCTGACACAGGCTTTACAGGAAATCTTACTGCTCCAATTGTAATCAATGATGGAATAGATAATAGTCCTGTATTTGATGTGATTATTACTGTAGAGGGAGGAGAGCTAAATGTAGACATCAGTGGTGCTCCGCTGGCCAATGGTAGTATTGTTAACTTCGATGATATACCTGTGGGTGCTGAAGATAGTCGTGAACTGGTTATAACTAATACTGGTTCTATTCCATTAAACATCACTGAAATCCTTATTGATGGTAATGATTTCAGATTAAACAGCCCTCTGCCTGATCCTGTAGCGCCTCTTGCGACTACTACACTTTCGATCACTTTTCGACCTGAATCAATAGGACCCAAAACAGCCACTTTGACCATTCGAAGTGAGTCGGCAGCGGACTTTATGGTTACACTTAGTGCCAGTGGTCTTTCCGAAGCGCCTCCTCTGGAAATCTTTAATGTTGTCACCGTACAACAAAATGGCAAACATGATTTCCTCGAAATCAGAAATATCGAGTTCTACAATAGCAACCGAGTTTTTATTTACAATCGCTGGGGTGGAGAAGTTTTCAAAACTGGAAATTATAATAATACAAGTAATCGGTTTGTTGGTGACTCTGATAATGGTAATGAGCTGCCGGACGGAACCTACTACTATGTTATTGAGCTAAATGATGGAGAGACGGTAGAAAATGGGTTCTTTCTATTAAGAAGATAACGCCATGAAAAGAATAAAGAAAACTGAGTCCAAAAGCATGAAAGCTACTATTTACATTTCTCTTTTATTGTTATTCTTTTCTGTGAGCACGGTGAAGAGTCAGCAAGATCCGCTATACAATTTATATTCCTTTAATCAGTACATGATCAACCCTGCTTATGCTGGGATTTATAATAATTTTTCTGCCAATCTTATAACCCGCAAGCAATGGGCGGGAATTGATGGTTCTCCTTTAACTAACTTGTTTACTGCACATAGTTCTGTAGGAGATCAGTTTGGTACAGGCCTACTAATTGTAAATGATCGCCTTGGAATCAATAACAATACAGAAGCACAACTCTCCTTCTCATATAAGATTACCTCTGGAGATAAGACATTAGCATTAGGCGTTCAAGGTGGTATAGTCAGTTATCGGTATGATTATAGCAAGTTAAACCTCGCTTTTGTAGACGATGAAGGCCTGGATATGAATAACGATGGGTTTAGCAAAGGCAACTTTGGTGCTGGGGCATTTTATATGACTGATAAGTATTATGTAGGCATATCGGTACCAAGAATATTGAATGCCAAAGTAAACGATGGTGTAAATAACAGCACACGATACTTACCCCATTATTACCTAAGTGGAGGATTTATTATCAAGCCTAAGTCGACCACAGAATTTTTGCTCAAGCCGAGTTTTTTAGTTCGATATACGGAAGGTCAAACCGCTGCCGATATAAGTCTTAATGCCCTTTTTGCACAAACTATCTGGGCAGGGCTGACTTTAAGAAATCTTAGTGGAATAGCTATCAACACACAACTACAAGTCAATCGATCCTTTCGACTGGGCTATTCATTTGAACTACCTACGAATGAGTTAGTACAAAGTAATTTTGGAACACATGAGCTATCGCTCCTGGTTGAGCTAAACTTGTTTAAAGATCAGTTTGATATCGAGCGGTATTTTTAGTTAATTATTTTGTGGAATAGGTTGCCTCTATTTCCTTAGCTTTAATTACCCATCCAATTAAAATATGAAACGGCTAAGCTTATTCCTTTTGACTTTCGCTTTATTGACTTATGAGCTAAAAGGTCAAGCCCCCTGGCAAGGTCAGTTTGAGCAATTAGGAAAGCTTCTACCGACACCAAATAGTTATCGAACAGCCGATGGTGCTCCGGGGCCTGACTATTGGCAACAACAAGCCGATTACAAAATTAAAGTGACCCTGGACGATGAAAACCAGCGTATTTATGGAGAAGAAGTCATTACTTATCATAACAACTCTCCAGACGATCTTACCTATCTATGGCTACAATTAGATCAGAATGTAAGAGCTAAAGGAAACCTTAATGAACAAACTAGAAACACCTCTATTAGTGAATATGAAAAAGTCCGTTCCAGGCAGCTGGTGGTAGATTTAGCGGCCTTTAATTATGATGGAGGTTATGAACTAAAAAGTGTAAGTAACATCGATAGAAGTCCGCTTGATTACATCGTCAATCGAACAATGATGAGATTAGAGCTTCCTGAGCCTCTTGCTTCGGGAAAACAATTTCAGTTCGCCATCAAATGGAGCTACAATGTATACGATAGGATGAAGTTAGAGGGGCGTGGTGGTTATGAGTACTTTCCGAAAGATGATAACTATTTGTACACCATAGCACAGTGGTACCCCCGTATGTGCGTTTATGACGATGTAGTTGGTTGGCAAAACAAACAATTCATAGAAAATGGAGAGTTCGCATTAACCTTTGGAAATTTTGAAGTAGAAATTACCGCTCCAAAGGATCATATTGTAGCTGCGACTGGCATGTTACAAAATCCAAATGATGTTCTAACTGATGCTCAAAAAATCCAACTGGAAAAAGCTAAAAACTCCTTTGACAAACCTATTATAATTGCCAATGAGAAAGAGGCTCTCAATCGAGAAGGAAAAAGATCGAAGGAAACCTCAATATGGAAATTCAGGGCATCCAATGTCAGAGACTTTGCATTTGCCTCTTCCAGAAAATTTATTTGGGATGCGCAGGCGGTGAAGCTTCCGACTAATACGGTACTGGCCATGTCTTATTATCCAAAAGAAGGAAATCCACTTTGGGAGAGAGAATCTACTAAAGCAGTGAAAAATACACTGGAAGTATATTCAGAACGATTGTTTGACTATCCATATCCGGTGGCTATTTCGGTCAATTCAGCCGACCAAGGAATGGAATACCCAATGATTTCATTTAACAGTGGACGACCACAGAAAAATGGAAAGTACGGTAAGCATATTCTTGCGGCCTTAACCGATGTGGTCATACACGAAGCTGGTCATAATTACTTTCCAATGATTGTGAACTCAGACGAAAAATTATATGCCTGGATGGATGAGGGTATTAATTCATTTTTTGAATTAGAAACTAAGCGAGCCAGGTATCCTGAACAACAAAATTGGGGGACAGCACAAAGTATTGCTCCTTATTTGGGAGTAGAGCAAATTGCTGAAAGACCACCTATGACCAACCCGGAAAACTTACTGTTTCCTTCTGTCTCAAGCTATGGAAAACCCTCGGCTGCTCTGGATATTCTGAGACAAGTAATCATGGGGCCAGAATTGTTTGACCATGCCATTAAAGAATATGCCAACCGTTGGAGATTTAAACACCCAAAACCAGCCGACTTTTTTCGGACTATGGAAGATGCTTCTGGTGTAGATTTAGATTGGTTTTGGAGAGGGTGGTTTTTTGAAAGTAAACCTGTTGATATAGCGATCCAAAAAGTAAAATGGTTTAAAACTGATGTTGATAGAAAAGAGATGACCAATAACGATAAATGGAGCAAGACGCCACAGCCTTTTACTATTCTAAAAACAACAGAGTCAGCTTATAGAGAATTTAAAAACAGATTTAATGATGAAAAATTTATCTCCTCATTAAAAGACAAAAATATCTATGAACTTACTTTCAAAAATGTTGGGGGTCTGGTTACTCCAATAGTCTTAGCGTTCAGTTTCGAAGAAGGCTCAACCGTGATGGAAACTATTCCTGCTGAAATATGGCGTTATAATGAGGAGGAAGTAGCAAAGGTTTTTGTGTTTGACAAAATCCTTAACAGAGTAAGCATCGACCCTGAAAACCTTACCGGTGATGTAGATAGAAGGAATAATGTGTTGGATCGTTAAGTTCACCGTAAGAAGCCGTTTAACCTCTTTCCATTTCTAGTCCAATATCACTCGCTCCCTTTTTGGATACTTGACTTCATAACCGAACGTTAGGCTCTTTTTCGACTGTGGAGCTAATTCGAGTTCCCATTTCACCTCGCCCGATTTTTCATTATGTATCCCACCAGATAATTCCAAAACATCAACCGAAATATCAGAAGTGATGGGTTTAGGAACTTGATCTATCAAAGTCAAATTGATGAGTGATGATTTTCTATTTCGTACGTCAACAGTATATGTTCTACTCTCAGTAATATTAGATCCCATAAATTTCTTTTTACTAAGCTCATCTTTTTTTATCCTATTAATCACGATGCTTTTATCCCGACCTAGTGATATGTCCAGTGTATCTTGTAAAGACTGTGCATTAAGGATAGAACGCCCTACATAAGCTCCTTCAAAATATAAGTTAGCTTCACCTGCTAAAAAATTGTACTGATCCCAATCTGTTATTTTAGCAATTAAGAAGGCGTCTTTGTCAAGCTTAGGTACAGCGTAATATTCAAATAGCGCATTGATTTCGTATTTCTTTAAATCTACCTGAATTTGCTCTCCATTAGACTTCACAGAGTAAGGTTCACTCACTTCTATTTCCACTGTTGTTTGATTTTCGATTACTTCAGTTTCGTTTATTTCAGCATTCATTGTCGAGTAGCCACGAGCATTTTTATTTCTTGAAATACCCCTCGCTGTTACATTAACTCCTGCAGTTTTACCCTGAAGTACAACTAGCTCTGACAGCTGCATTACATCTGGTGACATCTGAACATCCACAACCCCTCGACTTCCAATACCAATTTCTTCACTTGCTAAACCTATAAAAGAGTAGACCAACGTTACAGCGCCACGTGGCCTGGCAATAGAGTATCTTCCGTTAATATCGGACACTGTTCCTATTGTAGTACCTTTCACTACCACATTTACCCCTGGCAGTGTACTGCCATCTTCTGAGCTCGTGATTCGCCCTACTATAAATCCAGGAGACGAAACGGACTGAGTACTTCTGTATGAAGAGAGTCTGGCATAATTTAAGAACCATGTATTCAGTTCAGGGGCCGTCCCGCCCTCATTAGGATTTCCATTAGAAAAGCTAAGTTTTACATCATTCCAGTTATTACCCGTATTCTGATAAACAGACGCCTTATAGTCTATCCGAATTGGAGCATCCACACTGCTAGCACGTATATCGTATTTTGGAAACCATCCAGCATTCCTTACTAGATAACTTATTTCAAATTCCGCCTTTGTAGAAGCATTTGCTTCTATATTAATAACTATCTCCGATGTAGCTTTATTAACTCTTGAGTTTCCATTTACTTTTTCTCTTTCAAGCTGTTGGAGTTGTGCCTTCTTTAACTTAATGGTTCGACCTAGTGCAAGCTGTTCCTTTTTAATACTTGTCATTTCACGATCAAAAAAATTAATCGCATCTCTTAATTGTGTCAGTGACAAGGAACTATTCTCACCAGTAAGTACTTTATTTTGATCTAAAAGATCAATTTTTTCAACTAGCACTTCATTTCTAGAGGTATGTTCCGTCAGTTGATTATTGATTTCATCAATGGCATCATCAATACTATCAAGCCTTTGATTAGTCATCAATTCATCCAAAAAATTGACTTTGTTATTCACAGAAAGTATTGTGAAGTTTCCAATGGCCTTAACCTGTACACTTTTTTCATCTACATAAGGTGACAATTTTTTTATTACCAAAGAGGTCTTGCCTTTTACTACATTGACAGAACCAGACCTTCTAATTTGAGCTCCTTCCAGAAAAACAGTGACCTCCTTAATATCAGCTTTAACTGCCTTTTTTAATGGTGTCTGGCTGAATGATGCAGAGCTGAGCAAGAGAAATAAAATAGTGAGTCGCATAGAAATTGTTTTAGTTATATAAATATGATGCATCAATTCTTGGATTCCATAAATAACTTATGACTTTTCAAAATTGAATCTTCTCAAAATCCACATTCCCTCCACTAAGAATGATACCTACTTTCTTACCTTCAAATAATTCACGATTTTTAAGAACAGCTGCTAATGGTGTAGCACAGGAAGGTTCAATAATAATCTTCATTCGCTCCCAAACCAGTCTCATAGCAGCCATAATTTCTTTATCATTCACTAATAGAACATCATGAACATACTTTTTAATCACCTCAAAATTCTTCTCTCCCAGATTTGTTAAAAGTCCATCCGCTACTGTTTTGGGTGGCGTTTCATTCTTTTCTAAGCTTCCTGATTTGAAAGAACGATAGGCATCATCTGCCGCTTCGGGTTCTGCTCCTATCACTTTTGTTTCAGGGCTTAAATAGTGAGTCATCAAAGCAGTGCCGCTAATGAGGCCTCCACCTCCAATAGGTGCAAGCAGGTAATCGAACTGAAAAGAAGAATCCTCCAATAGTTCTTTAGCCGCAGTACCCTGGCCTTGAATAATTCTGTGATCATTATACGGGTGGATCATTATAGCTCCATGGTCTGTAATCACTTTTGCTAAGTTATCCTCCCGAGCTTGCAAAGTGGGCTCACATTCTATCACTTCAGCACCATAACCAAGCACCGCATCTTTCTTCACTTTTGGTGCATTAATCGGCATCACTATCCAGGCCTTGGTGCCCACCAATTTAGCGGCAAGCGCTACTGCCTGTGCGTGATTACCCGAAGAGTGTGTCGCTACTCCTCTTTGTAATTCTTCTTCCGAGAGTGAGCGAATAGCATTGATTCCTCCACGTGCTTTAAAAGCACCAACTTTCTGAAAGTTCTCACACTTAAAATGAATTTCGCAGCCAGCCAGTGCATTAATACTTTCAGAGGTTAGTATGGGAGTTCTGTGTACATAAGGTCTAATTCTATCATGAGCTTGTTCAAAATCTGTAAGTGTCAGCGGCAAGTCGTTCATTGTTTATGGAGGCTAGTGAATTTGTTTTAAATTTAGTGTAATACCGGATGATTAAAAACCTCGACTATGAGTTGTCATGCCGGAAAAAATAGGATTGCAAAAAGTAATCCTATTTTTTCCGGTATCTCGATAATTAGATACCGGACATTTTTATTTCTTTGTTAATTTAGAAATAAAAATTCCGGCATGACGGGATCATTCTGGTTCATTAGCCATCTATATTTTTGACCATACCATGAAAAACTTATTACCAACTTTTTGCCTCTTGTTCACATGCTCTTTTCTTTCAGCACAAACCACTGACTCGAGAATCTATGATATTATTGAGGCTGTTTCAGCCGATCGGCTGGAAAAAGACATTCAAAAACTAGTTTCTTTTGGCACACGCCATACCTTATCAGATACTGTTTCTCAATCGAGAGGAATAGGAGCTGCCAGACGATGGATAAAAAGTGAGTTCTCTAAAATCTCTAAAGACTGCCAAGGTTGCCTGGAAGTAAGCTACTTGCGCAACCTGGTAAAAGGAGATCCGGATACTCGTATTAAAACAGATGTAGAGATTGTAAGCGTGATGGCGGTACAACGCGGTACGAAATACCCCAACCGGTATGTGATCATGTCCGGAGATATAGATAGCAGGGTGAGTGACCCTCTTAACTCTACGGATGACTCCCCGGGAGCAAATGATAACGCCACGGGTATGGCAGGAGCAATAGAAGCTGCACGCGTTTTGTCAAAGTATACCTTTGAATCAAGCATTATTTATGCTGGTCTTGCCGGAGAGGAGCAAGGACTTTTTGGAGGTAAATACATGGCTGAAGTGGCTAAAGAAAAAGGCTGGGAAATTATTGGCGTCTTAAACAATGATATGATCGGAAATATTGAGGGAGTAAATGGTGTCATTGATAACCGCAGCTTTCGAATTTTCTCCGAGCCAACTCCCGTTACGGAAGATGAGCAAACCCGAAGAAGAAGGCGATTTTATGGTGGAGA
Organism: uncultured Fulvivirga sp.; assembly: GCA_947500555.1. Taxonomy (GTDB): domain Bacteria; phylum Bacteroidota; class Bacteroidia; order Cytophagales; family Cyclobacteriaceae; genus Fulvivirga. Next base: position 701,088 of record CANMSE010000001.1, read on the forward strand.
AGTAGATGGCATCTCACGACAGTTAGCACGCTATATTCATAGAACTACTATGACCTATATGCCTGAAATGAATCCTAACATGATTTATCGTCTGGATAGGTTTGGTAGAGGTGGCCATCACAGACCATTTAATGACCAGGGTTTTGCCGGTATTCGTATTATGGAAACCAATGAAAATTATACCCGCCAGCATCAAGACCTAAGACAAGAAAATGGCATCAAATACGGTGATGTAATAGAAGGAGTAAATTTCGACTATTGTGCGAAACTCACTGCTGTGAATGCGATTAACCTGGCTTCTTTGGCCTGGGCACCTGATACTCCCAAAAATGTAGAGATAGCAGGTGCAGTACAACCATCTACTTCACTACGATGGGAAATGAAAGACCATGCTAACCTTGCAGGGTATAAAATTTACTGGCGTGAAACCACTGCTCCTCAGTGGCAATCTTCCAAATTTGTTGGTAAAGTGAATGAATATTTACTGGAAGGCATTGTCATTGACAATTACCTCTTTGGAGTAGCTGCTGTTGGAAAAGATGGTCACGAGAGTGTGGTGGTGTTTCCGAGTGGAGTGTATAGGAGGGAGTGATAGATAATGTTTAAAACAATCTTTCTGATATTAATTATGCTGGCATTTACATTAGCATCATTTGCCTGTTCTTGCTCTAGATACTCTGTGGTCAAAGGCATAAAAAATGCAGATTTAGTGTTTACAGGAAAGGTTATAGAGATCTCTGATATAAGCCACTATGATACTCTAACGTATACTCTGTCAAATTCTGATTCGATCTATGAACATGTTGAGCTAGACTATATCTATTCTTTCAAATTTAAAATACAATCACTTCATAAAGGAGTTTATGATTCTACAACTATTGACGTAATTTCTTCTGGAGGAGGTGCTGACTGCGGAATGTACTTCAAAGAAAATACACAACATTTAATCTATACGAACTTGAGTGACAAAAAGCACTTGAAAATATTACCTATGGATGATAAAGTTGAATCATATTATATGACCCACTTATGTACTAGAACCAAAAAAAAGTCTAAAGTTGGCATTTATGAATCGTTCATTCTTTTCTTAAATAGAGTATTTTGAAAAACAAGGCAGTAGCTAATAGCAATTGTACCTAGTAATATGTTGCCTTATTTAGTTTCTACGCCCTTTAAATAAAACCCTATCTTTAACTGAGGTGCTACAGAAATTCTTTCCGTTAGCTTCTCGAATGTAGCAAAGCTTGTTTGTTTGGTGTACAAGTTGGATCCCGAAGCTACTTTCTTCGACCGAAACATCAGGCCTTCATTGCCTTTCCCATGTTCATCGTGTACCCATTCTAAACTTAGTAATACATCTTCAGAAACTACAAGTGCATAGTCTGACAAGTCCACATCAAAGGTGCCTTTTCGCTGTGGTGCTTTTATTATTACATTATCATTCAGCAGTTTTTTACCTACTTGTCCTTTGTTAAAATCATACAAGTTTACTCTAAACAATAAACTATCGGCACCTGTAAAGTTGATAGTGAAGTGTGCACTTTCTATAAGCGTTTCTTTCCTCACCTTGATATGTGCGCCTATCTCAGTACCTAACGTTTTGCCAGCAAATCCTATGCTATTGCCTTTGCTTTCGAGCTTGTTACCAAGAATAACATCTTTCCCATAGTAGTCTGCGCTAATTATCACCTCTTCCAACACCTCTGTTTTAGCTTTCAGCTTAACATCAGGGTTCTTTAAAAGCTCTTGAAAAGAAAGCTCAAGAACTTCATATCCAATGGAGGAAAAAATGACCTGCTCACTTTCCTTGATACTCTTTAGGATATACTCCCCCTGGCTATTGCTAACTGTACCTACTCCAAGCTTAGGGCTACCTATATTTACAAAAGGAACTGGCTCTCCCGTTTCACTATCGAGCACCTTACCCGAAATAGAGTTCTGCGCTGAGGTAGGCTGTGCAAAAAGTAAAACAAACAATATAAATGATAAAATTCGCATAACAGTATTTAGGATCAGACGATATACGAACTCTTAAGTTACAAAAGCGAATGGATCAGTAGCAACTTACTTTCAATGTACAGTACCAAGCTTGAATTATCCCGGGTCTTATACTTTTTAGTAACTTCAGGTGACAAAATACTATCAATACAGCTAAGTCTATGAATATCAAATCTATCGCCTATTTCTTAATCTCGGCAATTTCCATTGTCGTCATTTAGATATTTGGTAAAAGTCTATTGATCCCCTTTGTTTTTGCCCTGCTCCTTTGGTTCATTATTAGAGAGGTGCGACATCTATTGGATAAAGTAGATTTTATAAAAAATAGATTCCCCTCATGGGCCAAAAACATCCTAACGTCATTTGTGATTCTAGCTGTTTTAGCCTTCTCTTCAACAGTCATAACCTCAAGTATTAACTCGCTGGCAAAATCATACAAAAAGTACGAAAAGAATGTTGATCAACTGGTGACTCAAACCAATGAAACGCTGAATATTGATCTTATGGATTTTCTAAAAGGCCATACAAGTGACCTTGATTTCGGTACAATATTAAGTTCCATATTCAACTCAGTAACCGATATTTTAGGTAGTGCTTTTATGATTATTCTTTACGGGCTATTTATTTTCCTTGAAGAGTCCTCTTTCCAGCAAAAACTAAAGAATGTGTTTCCCGATAAAGAGCGCTTTGATTGGGTATCTGGTATCCTAACAAGTATGGAGAAATCTATTGCGAAATACCTGGGCCTTAAAACCCTGGTAAGCCTCATTACAGGAGTTTTAAGCTATGTTGTTTTATTGATCATAGGAATAGACTCTCCCATATTTTGGGCATTTCTGATTTTTATTCTCAATTACATTCCGACCATAGGCTCGCTGATTGCCACTACCTTTCCGGCTATTTTTTGTTTGTTGCAATTCGGTGAATTTACCCCAGGTATATTAGTTCTCATTTTTGTTGGGGCCGTACAACTCATTGTTGGCAATGTGATTGAACCAAAACTAATGGGTAACTCTATGAATCTAAGTGCACTAGTCACCATCATCGCTTTATCTTTCTGGGGTGCTATTTGGGGGGTAACAGGAATGATATTAAGCATTCCGATTACCGTGATCATGGTCATTGTCTTTTCTCAATTCCCTTCAACCAAGCCTGTGGCCATTATGCTTTCTGATAAGGGAGAGGTTAGTTAGGCTTTTTCAATATTATGAACTTATCAAGACGTCAAATCAGACCAAAACTAAAGTTAAAGGGGAAGACAATTTTTATTATTGCACTGCTCACAATAATCCTGACTATTCTAACTGTTTACATCACCGGAATGGAATATAACCGTTCATTATCGAATAATTTCTTTATCTCACTGAGTATAATAGCAACATTTATGTTCTGCTTTCTGACAATAACATTATACAATGGGACAAAATTAATTAATAACTATCCAAAGTTTAAGAATTATGAAACGGGATCAATCATGAGTAGCCCTGATTTGCCTGATTTTGGTATTGATGTAGGTGAAGGTTTAGCAGGGATAGTACTTTCTATACTTCTTTGGGTAGCTATAGCAATTTTAATGGTTGTACTGATTTTGATTTTTGAAGCAATTCTTTGGATGTCAATTTTTATTCTTTTTGCCTCACTATATTGGATATTTATTCGAGCACTAAGATTAGTCTTTTACAAAGGGCGGATGACAAAAGGAGATCTTACAGCTGCTATATACAATGCCTTTTTGTACACATTCTTTTATACAAGTTGGTTGTTCGGAATTGCATTTATTATTCAGATAGTTTCTAAATGATCATCTAATTTATAAAACATCATCAAAGTTATTTTCAACTACAGATAAGCACAAGCGGACGCTTGCGCTAGCAGTAGGTTAACATTAAGCATTATCAATGCGCCTTCAACCAGTTATCACCCGTCCCTGCTTCTACCTCTAAAGGCACTTCGAGATTTACGGCATTCATCATCAAGTCAATGATTTTGGGCTTTACCAAATCCACTTCATTCTTAGGTACATCAAATACTAATTCGTCATGTACCTGCATAATCATTTTAGTGCCCAACTTTTCCTCTTTAAGCCATTGCTGGATATTCACCATCGCTTTTTTAATAATGTCAGCTGCGCTTCCCTGAATGGGAGCATTAATGGCGTTTCGTTCCGCATAGCCGCGCATAGTAGCATTTCTTGAATTGATATCACGCAAATACCTTCGTCTTCCCATGATGGTCTCAACATATTCATCCTTCTTAGCTTTTTCAATACTCGCATCCATATAAGATTTGATAGCAGAAAACTCTTTGAAGTAAGCTGTAATTATTTCATTCGCTTCTGTTCTGGAAATACTAAGATTTTGGGCTAACCCAAAAGCAGAAATTCCATATATAATCCCAAAGTTGACTTCCTTGGCTTTGCGTCTCATGCCAGGATCTACTTCATCCAGGGAAACGTTAAAAACTTTGGCTGCAGTGGTGGAATGAATATCTCTTCCGTTTTTAAATGCTTCGATCATAGTCTTATCCTCAGCAAAAGAAGCCGCTATGCGTAATTCTATTTGGGAATAATCCGCAGAAAGAATAACATAATTTTCATCCCGCGCAACAAATGCCTTTCTAATTTCTCTTCCCTTGGCCGTACGTATCGGAATATTTTGGAGATTAGGGTTATTGGAACTCAATCGACCTGTAGCGGCTATGGCCTGACCGTAGTCTGTATGAATACGCCCATCACTTTCGCTGATCATTCTTGGTAGTGCATCTACGTATGTGGATTTCAGCTTCTGATATTCCCTGAATTCTAATATTTTATTGGCAATGGTATGTTCATTGGCCAGTTTGCTCAATATTTCTTCACCAGTAGCATACTGTCCTGTTTTTGTCTTTTTGGGTTTGTCTACCAGCTTAAGTTTATCAAAAAGTATCTCTCCCAATTGCTTTGGTGAGGCGATATTAAACTCCTGTCCTGCTATTTCAAATATCTCTTCCTGTGCTTTAAGGCTCTCATCCTGCAGCTCTTTCGACATGGTTGCAAGAGCGGATTCATCGATTTTCACCCCTTCATACTCCATCTGAGAAAGCACCAGTGCAAGCGGATGTTCTACCTCGTTAAGGAGTTTCTCTAATTTTAATGCTTCTAATTCAGGTATCAGTTTATCTTTCAACTGCATGGTGATGTCAGCATCTTCACAGGCATAATCAGAAACCTCCTCAGGTGCCAGATCAGCCATATTCTTCTGGTTTTTCCCTTTCGGACCTATCAATTTAGTAATGGAAACTGGACTGTAGTTGAGATATCGTTCTGCCAAAACATCCATACCATGCTTGGTCTCAGGATCAATCAGATAATGAGCCAGCATAGTATCGAAAATTGGTCCTTGAACTTCGATGTCGTACTTCCTTAACACGAGCACATCGTACTTTACGTTTTGTCCAACTTTCAAAATGCCAGTGTTTTCCAGCACTGCTTTGAATTCTAATAAAATTGATTTGGCCTCATCGAAGTCCAACGGGGTTGAAACATAATAAGCCTCCCCTTTTTTAAATGAAAAAGATATACCTACTACTTGCGCTTCTACCGCATCCACTCCTGTAGTTTCTGTATCAAAACAAAACTCCTTTTGCTTTTCAAGCTTTTTGAGTAGCTCACTACGACCTTCAGAGGTATTGACCAACTGATAATTATGTTTGGCCGTTTCTAAAGTTTCAAACGGAACCTGCTCAGATTCTTCTACTTCGAGTGCTTCTTTGCTTGCACTGCTAAACATATCCAATTGTCCGGAAGCGGGTGCTCCTTTCGATATTTCAGTATTGAACACTCGCTTTAGCAGCGTTTTGAATTCTAGCTCTTCAAAAATGGGTTTAAGCTTATCCTCATCCGGTGCTGTATATTCCAAATCTTCAGACTTAAATTCTATAGGCACTTCTACATTAATTCTTGCTAATTCTTTTGATAAAAGGCCTTGCTCAGCAAACTCTTCCACCTTTTCTTTCATCTTACCCTTCAACTTATCGGTATTGGCCACTAAGCCTTCAACAGAACCATATTCTTTCAAAAATTTTGAAGCCGTCTTTGGCCCTACTCCAGGTATTCCTGGAATGTTATCTACTGAATCACCTTGAAGACCAAGCATATCGACCACCTGATCTACATTTTCAATATCCCACTTCTTACAAACCTCCTCTACGCCCATTACATCTACCGCATTACCCATATAGGCTGGTTTGTAGAGAAAGATTCTTTCTTCTACTAATTGCCCAAAATCCTTATCCGGAGTCATCATGTAAACTTCGAACCCTTCTTTAGCTGCCTTTTTAGCAAATGTGCCAATGATATCATCCGCCTCATAACCATCCAATTCAATTACAGGAATATTGAATGCTTTAATAATATCTTTGGTAATGGGAATACCAATTTTTATGTCTTCCGGGGTTTCTTCCCGATTCGCTTTGTATTCCGGATAGCGTTCATGTCGAAAAGTGGGCGCTGATGTATCGAACACTACTGCAATATGTGAAGGGTTCTGCTTCTCCAGTATTTCTAAAAGGGTAAGCGTAAAGCCAAACATCACTCCTGTATTTATCCCTTTGGAGGAAACACGAGGATTTTGACTAAATGCAAAATGTGATCTGTAGATTAATGCATAGGCATCGAGGAGGAAGAGTTTTTTGGTAGGGTTGCTCATATTTTAAAGGTAGCAAATGAGTGAGATTTACTTTATTCTATTTTGCATAAGATAACTGCATAAATCTGAAGGTGTCCAAATATAGGCTTTGTCTTTATTTCTAAATTTTTTATCAAGGGTGATAATCTTGTCACATTTTGCATTTAATGCTGAAGCCATTTGCATAGAGTCCTCAAAATCTGTCCAGCCCAAGGCAAAAGCATCCTTAACTTCAGCGGCACCCTGTCCAACAATTTCCATGATTGCATAAACTTGTTTTATTCTTTTATTTGCCAATGCAGTACTACCAGTTGATTGAAACAAATAATGGATATCCATCAACGTTTTTGAACTGGTACAACCTATGAGCTCCCCTCGTTTGATAAATTCAAGGATGACTTCTATTTCTTTGGCAGCAAGACCATCAGCAAATAAGTCATCGAATACATTAGTATCTATGAAAACTTTACGCACGTTTATAATTTCGAAGCTTTTTGACTGCAGCTTCTCGAACACGTTCCTTAGTAGGCTTGGTTCTTTTCGGAAGACAGCCTCTTAGCTCTTTAATTTCTTTTGAAATAGTAATAGAATCTTCGGTGAGTTCTTTTTCTCGTTGAATTAAATCCCTAACAAATTCTGACATGGTTTTTTGAGCTCGATTAGCCAAAGCCTCAAGAGTAGACCTATCTAGTGTGAGTGTTATTTTTTCCGCCATGGCTATATGGTTTAATGCTACCATGTGAAATTAGTAAAGTGGTATGTCAAAAACAAACTATACCACCTATTTGTCCAATCATTTTCCTCTTGCATAAACGATATAATCTGTAATAGCAGGTTGCCCTCCTTTATCACGAATATATTTTGCCACCTGACCCCGATGGTAAGCACTATGATTGACCATATGAGTAATAATCTCACGAATGGTATTTTCATACTTTTTCCCTTCTGAGTCAGTGTAGAAGATCATTTCTTCAAAAGTCTCCAGTTTATGTTCCCCCATATAATCATTCCAGTTATCGGACGACTCCTCAGTCATAGTACTTAGCTCCGAAAGTTTGTACTGCTCCCACACAGGGAAGGGTGAGGTAGGAAGATCTTTAATTCTGTTCAACCAGATAGTCTGAGCTGAAAGGATATGACTATAAAGCTTCAACAGTTCCGCATCATCAGGCCCGTTTTCTTCTACCGATTTTAAAACTCTGTAGTTGGCCCATTCATTATATTTTAGAAGATCACGAAAATGTTTTTTCATTTATACTTTAATTTAATTTCAAGTTGAAAGTTAGCATTTTTTAAAAAATCCTTATTTATAATCAGGTATCCAATTCTGATAAGAATTTGTCGGCATTCTCCAAATGTTGTTCGAGTTTTTCAGGCTTCATTTTATCTAGCATTGCTGTCATGAAACTCATTCGTTGATTCTTGGAGAAGTCTTCCTTATGAGTAAAAATAAACTTCCAATAAAGCCCGTCCCAATACTTACACCAATCTCCTTTTTTGTAGTCACTCATTTTCAGTACATAATTGGAGCTGGAAACATAAGGTTTTGTGGTTATCAATCCACCATCAGCATATTGAGTCATTCCATAAACATTGGGAACCATGACCCAATCATAGGCATCAATAAAAAGCTCCATAAACCAACGGTATATTTCATCGGGATCAAATTCACAGAGTAACATAAAGTTACCCAGGAGCATCAGTCGCTCGATGTGATGACAATAGCCAAATTTTAAAACCTTTTTAACGGTTTGGTCAATAGGGACTATCCCCGTAGTGCCATCATAAAATGATTGTGGGATTTTTCGTGTATGCCCGAAATGATTATTGGTTCGCTCGAATACTCCTTCGAACTCATATATACCTCTCATAAATTCACGCCAACCAATGATCTGCCGGACAAATCCTTCCAAACAGTTTAACGGAAATTGCCTATCCCGATGTATCTCAAAAGTTTTATCTAACACTTGTCGCGGTGTTAGCAATCCAATGTTTAAGGCAGGTGTAAGTACCGAATGAAAAAGGATCGATTGCCCTTTAGCTATGGCATCCTCATAATCTCCGAAGAGTTTCATCCGATTATCAAGAAAATCTTCCAGTACAGCCTCCGCTTCTTCGTGTGTCACCGGATAATTGAATTGATCCATGCCACCTAGATTGTCGTTGAAGTTTCTATCCACATATTCCTTGGCTTCCTTTACCCAATCATTTGATGGGAGGTCAATCACTTTCGGTAAGTCAATGTTTTTAGGAAGCTTCTTTCTGTTGTCTTCATCAAAACTCCATTGACCGCCAGTAGGCTCTCCATTGTCAATTAAGATATCAAGTTCTTCGCGCTGAGTTTTATAAAAATTGGCCATCAAATAACCGGACTTACCCTTTTTCAATCGTGTCTTAAGATCGCCTTTAGACGTCAAAAAATTAGGGTTGTCTACAAATTGCAACTTTAGGCCACTCCTTTGAGACTCTCTTTTTAGTCTTCTTTCCAGCAGGTAGTCTGTTGGGTCAATTACAATAACTTTCTCATATTTTTGATCAGAGAGTTCTTGTAGTAGAGATACTAAATTGGCTTGGTCAGATGATACATAATGAACTTGTTTTTTCTTGCCAGCAAGTATGGAAGCATAAAACTTCATTGAAGCTCTGTGTAAAACCAATTTCGATTTGTGAAAGCTATATTGCTTAAACAAAAGTGGATCTTCAATAAGATAAAAATGATCAGACTCCGATAAGAGCGGATTGTCTTCAAATATTTGATGTGGAAAAACCAGTGCTGCTGTCATTGAGAATAAAACAAGCAGACTAAAAGAATGGTTATCTGTTTTTACGCTCGTAAACTAATCTTCCCTGCTTGTCCCATTCTTTCCAAATATAAGGGCGAAACTCATCATCAAAGGCTTCTTTCGAGTACCTAATAACCTTTTTTCTCCGGCCTGTAGGATAATATTCTATCCAATCACCTACACGGTTGTCCCATTTATACTCTCCAGCTACACCAACCTTTCCGCTATCAAAAAAGTAAAAATAATTGCCTTCCTTCTCTCCATATTCAACAGGTATAATCTCTTTCAGTTTCTTTTGATCTCTACTGTAGTAGGTAACTAATGACTCTTTAGGCCAGCCAAAGTAATATTTTTCTTTGTCAACCAACAGGTCATTTTTATCAAGGTGAATCCAGCGGCCATGCTTCATTCCTTTATAGTAAATACCCTCAGTTATTACCTTGCCATTAAGCATCTTTTTGTAGGAGCCATGAAGTATTGCTCCATACTTTTGATCTACTTTCCCACCAATTCTAATTTCTTTTCTTCTGTAGTCAAACCAGTGAATATCCCGAACATAAGGATCCGTTTCTATGGGCTCTTTCAATACATGAAAAAGCTCAACCGTAATACGATTACCATAACCTTTCTGTGTAAATCTTCGCTTTGTTTTTATTCCATAAAAGACTTTTTTCTTCCTTTTCTTCTTTTTTGGTTCAACAAAATCCTCATCCTTCTCTTCATTATTCACATCGAAGGTTACCGGTGAACTGATGGTAAATCGTTCATCGGTACTATTAGGGTCAACCTCTCCTCCCTGAGCCCAGGAAATTATGGGAAGAAACAATAGTAATGCTATGTAGTACTCTTTTTTCACCTGTCAATTAGCAAACGTAAAGAAGGGCTTTTTTATTTTTTTGGGCAATAGCTATATCGCTACTTTGAAGGAGGAACGACTGAGAAGTCTCCAATTAGTATAGTCACTCACCGAGGAGATTTCTCTCCGCCAACTGGCGGATCGAAATGACGGTAAATAAAAAATCACCGAATGATTTCTCATCCGGTGATTTCTAAATAAGTGTCGATCAAAAGATCGGATCTATAATTATTCAGCCGCTAGGCTTACACTGCGCTTGATAAAGTTCGTCAGATCAGAACCTGTCAGCATATTCTGCGATAACATCGCCAGGTCAAATGATTGCTTAGCCAGTTGAGATTTTTTCTCAGCCTTCTTAGCCTTCAAAATTTTATCAACTACTGGATGATTACCATTGATCGTTACATTAAACTGATCTGGCATACTTCCCATCATTGCATACTGGCCACCACCCATTTTACTCATGTCTTTCATCCTTCTCATAAACTCAGACATGGTAATGGTTACCGGCATTTCGTCTGGAGAAAGAGAATCAACTGCCACCGTCATAGCTGGATTATTAATAGCTTCTTCGAAAATAGTCTTCACCTTTTCTTCTTGCTCCTTGGTTAAAACGCTATCAATCTTTTCGTCCTTATCAACCAATTTGTCCACTGTATCAGCATCGACACGCTTCAGTTGAGTTTTCTCCAATTTCTGCTCAAGAAAATTGACATAATGGCTATCCAGTGGGCCATCCATCAGTAAAACATCATATGATTTATTCTTAGCTGATTGAATATAGGTATCCTGTTTCCCTGGATCAGATGTATATACATAAATTTTATTACCGTCTTTATCTGTTTGGTTCGCACCTACAGCCTCCTCATACTCTGGGAATGTGAAAAACTTGTTATCCACGTTTTTGAATAGAGCAAAGTCTTTTGCCTTTTCGTAAAACTTATCCTCACTTAGCATTCCATACTTCACGAAAATTCCAATGTCATCCCACTTTTCTTCATAGGCTGTTCTGTCCTTTTTGAATAGCTCGCTCAACTTGTCCGCCACTTTCTTAGTAATGTGACTGTTTATTTTCTTCACATTACTATCAGACTGCAAATAACTTCTTGATACATTCAACGGAATGTCAGGAGAGTCAATAACTCCGTGAAGTAACATTAAGAACTCAGGAACCACATCTTTTACCTCATCTGTGATGAACACCTGACGAGAGTATAATTGAATTTTATTTTTCTGTACTTCAAAGTCATTTTTCACTTTGGGGAAGTATAATATACCCGTCAAATTGAAAGGGTAATCAACGTTCAAGTGAATCCAAAACAATGGATCCTCCGTCATAGGATATAGCTCCTTGTAGAAATTCAGATAATCCTCGTCTTTGAGCTCAGAAGGTGACTTTGTCCATAATGGCTCCGTCTCATTGATGAACCTGTCAGTAGTTACCGTCTTGTACTTTGGCTTATCATCTTTGTCCTTTCCATCTTCTACACTTTCTTCTTTCGTACCAAACTTGATAGGTACAGGCAAGAACTTACAGTATTTGTCAAGGATTCCTTTGATTCTAAATTCGTCAAGAAATTCTTCAGAGTCATCGGCAATATGAAGAATAACCGTGGTTCCGCGTTCTTTCTTTTTTGCTTTAGTTATCTCAAATTCAGTAGATCCATCACATACCCAACGAGCTGCTTCTGACCCTTCAGCATGAGACTTAGAAATAAGCTCTACTTCTTTCGCCACCATAAAGGCTGAATAGAAGCCTAGGCCAAATTTTCCTATAATATCCTTTACATCTTCTTTATCCTTGAATTGCTCAACGAATTCCGTGGCTCCACTAAAGGCTATTTGATTGATATATTTTTTGATCTCCTCAGCGGTCATACCAATACCTCGGTCTTGGATGGTAATGGTCTTTTTCTTCTTATCGAAGCTCACTTCAATAGTGGTATCTCCAATATCTTCTTTCAACTCTCCTAAAGAGGATAATCTCTTAAGTTTTTGAGTAGCATCAACTGCATTGGATACTAATTCCCTCAAAAATATCTCATGATCTGAATACAAGAATTTTTTGATAATAGGGAAAATGTTTTCGGTGTGAATCGAAATAGTACCTTTCTCTTCCATTGTCATTTTATTTTTATCTTTTAAATAAGTTCAGTTAGTCGAGAGCTGAAACTCAAATACTATTCCAATAAGATATTGGTGACAAAATGACAGTTTTCAGGGTTTTCCCTGATGAATTTGTACAGAGCTCCCTGAGTTCTCATTTAAAAGATTCCCCGAGGGGCGGACATCTGAGCCAATTAGATTTCTTAAAAACAATCCTAAATCTGGGATTATAGCCATTTCAGGCACATTTCATCAAATCAGAATTGCCCTGATTCTTTTTTATCACCCATTAATGACATTAGTAGAAACAAAAAACGAATACCATGAAAAATATAGCTTATACCGTTCTTTTTCTTTTAATGATCTCTATATCATATAATAGTTCAGCACAATTTGATAATTCTAACCTTTATGCGAGTGCATCTTCCAGTAGCGAACTGGAAGTCGATATTTTTCCATACCCCGCTACACCATATAATTTGAATGTTGAATTCAAACAAATGCCCGAAGATAATGCACAAATTACTGTTTATGATGTTCATGGAAACATGATTATGGATCATAAGACCACTACTGAACTCACTAACCTTTGTGAAAACAAAGCTTTGGACAGAGGAAAATATATTATAGAAATCAAAAGCGGCAGCCAGCGGATAATGAAAAGAGTCGTTATCAACTAGTACAACAAATTTCTTTAAGCTACCTAATTCTGTCAACCGACCTTACCAGACGTTCATCTTTTCTGATAAATCGGTTGGCAATAATATTACAAATCATAGCAGCAGCAGGAAGAAAAAGTCCCAGACCATACTTCCCTCCATTAGAAACCTCTGAGGTAATCAAGTCAGTCGCAAAATAAACAGACAAGCCCATTGTTGCTGCCATTAACATCGCATTAAGAGCACCCAATTTCATCTGTAAAAGTCTATTATTGAATTTAGTAATCTCAATAATGGCAATGGTAATAGATGCAGCAGCTAAGCTTGCAACGAATGAATACGGGAAATAAAGCTCATTAAGCGAACCATCCTCAGGAGAATAACTGTTTAGCTTTAGATTGAATAACTCGTAAATTTTGGATCCATCTTCGGCTAAAAGAGTCCAAAGCGGAAAGAAAAATGTCACGCTCATGCAGATGACTACAAGTAATAAAAAGATAGTTTGGATTCGTTGTAACATACTATTGGGATTTGCAGAGTCAATATGCGATTGACAATTTATTCGGTTAATTTGCAGCGCAAATGTAATTCAATCCACGCTTTTTAAAAAGAAAAGATCTGTTATGAAGACTGCGTATATAGTTGACATCCTAAGAACTCCGGTAGGAAAATTTGGTAGAACCCTGGCCACTACTCGTCCTGATGATTTGGCAGCATTTGTTATTAAAAGATTGGTTGAGCGAAATCCTTCACTCGATATTAATTTAATAGAAGATGTGATTTTTGGAGCTGCTAATCAGGCTGGTGAAGATAATAGAAATGTGGCTCGCATGGCTGGCTTGCTAGCAGGTCTTCCGATAGAAACAGGCGGAGTAACGGTAAATCGTCTGTGCGCCTCAGGCCTACAATCTATAATGGATGCTTCAAGAGCTACAATGTTAGGTGAAGGTGATGCTTATATCGCTGGTGGAGTAGAGAGTATGACAAGAGCACCATTTGTAACAGCAAAATCAGAAACTGCTTTTGGTCGTAAAATCGAGTCGTACGATACTACCATTGGATGGAGGTTTATAAATCCAGCATTATCTAATTTACATCATCCCTTTGCAATGGGCGAGACAGCTGAAAATGTAGCTGAAAGATGGAAGATCAGCCGTGAGGAGCAGGATCAATTTGCCTACGGTTCACAGGAAAAATACGATGCTGCCCATAAAGCTGAAAAATTCAAAAATGAAATAGAAGCTATTAGTATTCCACAACGAAAGGCTGACGCTTTAATTTTCGATAAAGATGAGCATCCGAGATTTTCTCCCATAGAAAAGCTAGCCACCTTAAAGCCCGCTTTCAGAGAAGGGGGAAGTGTGACAGCGGGCAACTCTTCCGGAATCAATGATGGAGCGGCAGCTTGCCTTATTGTGAATGAAGACACTTTGAAGAAATTTAACCTCCGACCAATGGCCAGAGTAGCTTCTGTGGCTATTGCCGGGGTAACACCTGATTGCATGGGAATAGGTCCTGTACCTGCTACAAAAAAAGCATTGAAAAGAGCTGGAATAGCTATCAAGGACTTAGATCTTATAGAACTTAATGAGGCATTTGCAGCTCAAGCAGTGGCTTGTATGAATGATCTGGGTCTTAATCCTGAAATTGTAAATGTCAATGGAGGCTCTATAGCTATTGGCCATCCATTAGGGGCTAGTGGTACGAGAATATCAGCTACTCTTCTTCACGAAATGCAAAAAAGAGAAAATGTCCGATACGGATTGGCTACCATGTGTGTAGGTGTTGGCCAGGGAGCCGCTGTTATCTTTGAGAAGCTTTAATGCCTTAAGGCTATATGCGTTATCTATTTGAAATAGCTTATAAGGGGACTAACTATCATGGCTGGCAGCGCCAAAAGAATGCTACTTCAGTTCAGCAAGTAGTGGAAGAAACACTTTCGACTATCTTAAGAACGAACATTTCAATTATAGGAAGTGGCAGAACAGATACGGGAGTTCATTGCCGTCAGCAATATTTTCACCTGGAATTTGAAAATAGTATGCCTGATAATATACTTTTTACTTCCAATAATTTTTTGCCTCCGGATATTTCAATAAAAAGTGTTCGCCCGATAACTGATGAGGGGCATGCCAGATTTAGCGCTACTTCAAGAAGTTATGAATACTGGATTTCTCAACATAAAGATCCTTTCTCGAAGGATCTTCAGTACTATTTTAATAGGTCGCTAAATATTAAAACTATGAATGAGGCTGCTGCGTTGTTAATAGGAAAAAAAGACTTCGAAAGTTTTAGTCGTGTTAAAACAGAAGTCAATAATTTTATTTGTGACATAACTGAAGCCAGCTGGGAGAAAAGCGGAGGTAATCTTATTTTCCACATCAGCGCAAATCGTTTTTTGAGAGGAATGGTCAGGGCAATTGTTGGTACTCTTCTAGAAGTTGGGTTGGGCAAGAAAGCTTCTAATAGTATGGAAAGTATTATCATTGCCAAAGACAGGAAAAAAGCTGGTGCTGCCGCACCTGCTCATGGGTTATTCTTGACTGAAGTTATTTATCCCCAAGAAATTTTTTTAGACTAGAGCGTGGAGCAAGAAAAGACAAAAAGCGGCAATATAGTAGATCTTCAAGTCCTTAAAAGACTAATCAAGTTTGTAGAACCCTACAAAGGGAGATTCTATTTGCTCATATTTCTTACTATATCATTGGGCATCCTTGCTCCAGTTAGGCCATTAATCATACAACAGACATTGGACAATGAGGTAGCCAAGGGTGACTATCCCGGTCTTGTAAATATGGTTATGCTGCTCATTGGCCTTCTTATAATTCAAGCAGCTGTACAATATGTTCATACCTATTTATCAGGTTGGCTCGGCCAGTACATAATCAGAGACATTCGGGTTCAGCTATTCAAACATTTGGTAAACCTAAGATTGAAGTTTTTTGACAAGACGCCCATAGGTAGATTGGTTACACGAAATATCTCTGATGTAGAAACCTTGGCAGACGTATTCAGCCAAGGCCTTGCGGCCATGGCCGGGGACCTTCTTCAACTCATTTTCATTTTAAGTATTATGATTTATACTGATTGGCGATTAGCGTTGATCAGTTTATCTACCTTACCACTTTTATTACTCAGCACTTACGTATTTAAAGAAAAAATAAAGGTGGCATTTAATGATGTCAGAAATGCTGTATCAAATCTGAATACCTTCGTTCAAGAGCATATTACAGGGATGAGTATTGTGCAGATATTCGGAAGTGAAAAACGAGAATACCAGAAGTTTCGAGAAATTAATCGTGAGCACAGAAGAGCTAATTTAAAGTCTGTCCTATATTATTCAGTGTATTTTCCAGTAGCAGAAATAATCAGCGCTGCAGGCATTGGCCTTCTTGTCTGGTATGGAGCTAAGGGAGTAGTTCATCAGGAAGAGACC
Organism: uncultured Fulvivirga sp.; assembly: GCA_947500555.1. Lineage (GTDB taxonomy): Bacteria > Bacteroidota > Bacteroidia > Cytophagales > Cyclobacteriaceae > Fulvivirga. Next base: position 717,590 of record CANMSE010000001.1, read on the forward strand.
GGAATCACTTTGGGTATACTCATAGCCTTTATAATGTATATTCAGATGTTTTTCCGCCCTATACGATTAATTGCTGATCGATTCAATACCTTGCAATTAGGGATTGTCAGTTCTTCAAGAATCATGAAGCTTTTAGATAATGATGAGCACATTACCGACAATGGTACTTTCATTCCGGAAGCGGTAAAAGGCAATGTAGAATTTAAAAAAGTATGGTTCGCTTATAACGAAGATGAATATGTTCTTAAGGACATTTCACTGAATGTAAAAGCAGGTGAAACCGTAGCTTTGGTAGGTGCGACAGGTGCTGGCAAATCTTCTATTATCAACCTCCTCAATCGTTTTTATGATATTAACAGAGGAACTATAACTGTAGATAATAACGATATCAAAGACTTTGATCTCACTGGTTTAAGGTCAAAAATTGGTGTTGTGCTACAAGATGTTTTTCTCTTTTCGAACACCATCAAAGAAAATATTACACTAGGAAATCCAGCTATTACAGAAGAAGAAATTATGCGAGCTGCAAAACTGGTTGGAGCTAAAAAATTCATTGAGCGCCTTCCCGGTGGGTTGGAATACAACGTGATGGAGCGAGGTTCCACGCTTTCTGTTGGACAACGACAATTGATATCATTTGTGCGTGCCATGGTTTACGATCCTAAAATTCTCGTGCTTGACGAGGCCACTTCTTCAGTTGACACCGAAACAGAAGAAATGATTCAAAAGGCAATCGACAAAATGATGAAAGGCAGAACGGCTATAGTCATTGCGCACAGACTTTCAACCATTCAGCAAGCGGACAAAATCATTGTCTTGGATAAAGGCGAAATCAAAGAAACTGGTACTCATGAAGAATTGCTAGATCATGACGGTTACTACGCTCAACTGCATAATATGCAGTATAAAGAAATAGTGTAGCTAATCTCAAATCTTGACCGCATCTTCGCTATTTGTTTAATTGTGACTAACTTAGGCCGCTGATGCTCAGACAAATCCGCCATATTGCCGTAGTGATGCTATGCTTGCTCTTTGCAGATGAATTGTTTGCACAAAAACAGCGCAGACCTACTTCCACTTCTCATCACAGAGGCCGATTTAAGCAAATTAATATCAGTAGAGCAAAGGCTAAAGTGGTTTGTCCCATTTTTGAGGATAGCCAATACCCGTATCATGGCATTGGATTTAAAGTTGGGGATCCGTTTGCCTTTACTTACAAATTTTATGCATCAAGTAATTTTAGTATTGCAATAGATGCTGGAAAAACTGCAAGCGGTTTATACAGTAAATACTATCGTGAAAATTTCGACAACCTCACACAACCTGATACTTTAGATCAATCTATAGAACAGGGTATAGAATATCTGGGTCATATTGTTGAGGAGGATTGGGTTCTTGAAGGAAAAGTTTTGTATCAAAGAGATGCCGGTAAATTATTGAAAGGACTGCAATGGTATATCGGAGCTGGTCTTCAGTGGCGAAGCACATCTATTCAATATGAGTATCAGCTCGACATCAGTTTCGACCGATCAGAGATATTCACCTTTGACGAATCATTCGTGACTATGGGACCAACAGCTGTTTTGGGGATTGAATACTCCTACTTTACAATCCCCATATCTGCGTTTATGGAAATCGAATGGTATACGGATGTCGTAGAAGATCCGGGTTGGTCGAGGTTGCAAGGTGGAGTAGGCCTCAGGTGGATATTCTAATGATCAAAAGAATAGCTGTTCCAGTAGTAGCAATTGTTGGAGTGTCTTTAATTGCTTATTATTTTTTGGGTGGATTCAACCCTGTAGAATTCCAGATTAGTACCAAAGACCTTACCATTTACGGACAGTCATTTCGAGGCAAGCCTGATGATCCCAGTTTAGAACAATTGTTTACAGAAGCCAAAGGTTCAGTTAAAAAGGGAGAGCTATTAACAGTAGTTGACCATTTCATGGATTCCAAAGATTCCGTTAATTTATTCATAGGTGTAATTTCTGATGAGCCCAGGAATGGTGAGAGCCTAGAATTAAAAAATACAACTTTCGTTGAAGGTAAGATAACAGCGCACCCTTTGGTGAGACCGCTTCCGAACAGAGTATTTGAATTAGCCGCAAAATTTGCACACTCAAAACAACTAGGGCTTGAAGGTTTTTCAATTGAAATCTACAGAGTGGACGAACAGGTTGAGATACTTTTTCCAGCATTAACCAAATAAACTACGTTTCGATAGTTTCTTCAGCAGACATCTGCTTTTCATATAACTCTTTGTAAGACCCGTTAAGATCCATTAGATCATCATGAGTCCCTTGTTCAATAATTTGCCCATCATCTAACACCACGATTTTATCGGCCAGTTTGGCCGATGATACTCTATGCGAAATAATAATAGTTGTCCGCCCCTCCATGATCTTTTTCATACTATTTAAAATAGTATTTTCCGTTTTCGTATCTACCGCGCTGAGTGCATCATCCAGCATCAATATTTTGGGGTTACGAGATATGGCCCGAGCTATTGAAACACGCTGCTTTTGTCCTCCACTTAAGGTAATACCACGCTCACCTAGATGGGTGTTGAACCCCTGAGGAAATTCCATAATATTATCATAGACATCTGCATCCTTGGCTGATTGAAGTACTATTTCCTCATCAGATTTGTCACTGCCGAAAGCAATATTATTAAAAATAGTATCGCTAAAAAGGAAAACATCCTGAGGTACATAACCAATTTGACTTCTTAAAGAAGTCAATTCGTAGGTTTTAATTAACTTATCATCAACTCGAATTTCTCCTCCCGTAGCATCATACATCCTCGACACTAAATTGGCTATAGTACTTTTTCCTGAACCGGTGGTCCCAATGATAGCCAAAGATTGACCTGGGCTCACCTCAAATGAAATGTCATTTAATGCCTTAATTCCAGAATCAGGGTAAACAAAATTCACATTCCTAAATTCAATTTTACCTGCTATCGGAACAGATAAACCTTCAGTAGTCACAATATTGCTTTTTGTCTTTAAAAACTCATTTAGTCTTTTTTGCGAGGCTGCTGCACGTTGTATAATACTACTTATCCAGCCTAAAGAAGTAACTGGCCAAGTTAAGAGATTTACATAAATGATAAACTCAGCAATATTGCCAAAAGTTAGTGTTCCTTCAATGACTTGTGCGCTACCTGCATAGATGGTAAGAATTGTACTAAGACCTATTAATGCCATGATCAATGGAAAAAATAACGACTGCACCTTGGTGAGGCTAAGCGATTTTTGTTTGTAATCATTACTCTCATCCGTGAATTTTTCAATAGAATCATTCTCACGGTTAAAAGACTTGAGAACTCTTATGCCCGAAAATGCCTCTTGAACATAAGTAGACAGCCCACTTTGACTTATCTGAATCTCTTCAGACTTATGATTAATAATGTTATTCACATAGTAAATACTTACTGACAGTATAGGCAAAGGAATCAGAGCATACAAAGTCAACTCTACATTGATTGAAAACATGTAAGGAATGAGCATAGCAAAAAGAGTAATCAAGCTAAGACCATACATAATAGAAGGGCCTAAATACATACGAACTTTGCTGACATCCTCTGAAATGCGGTTCATCAAATCCCCAGTATTGTTTTTTCGATAAAAGCTCAATGGTAGCGACTGATAGTGGGCATAAACCTCATTCTTAAGATCATATTCTATCAGTCGCGACATTACAATAATGGTTTGTCGAACCATAAATAAGAAGGCTCCCCGAAGTAGTGCAAGAAGCAAGATAATACCTCCGTAAATCAGTACCGTTATGGCAAATACAGCATACATATCCTGCTGCAGGGATAATGATTGAAATGATTTATAGATCAGAATATTATCTCCTACCAAGTCCAGGGCATAACGAACAATTTGAGCTGGAATAATTTGGAAAATATTAGATATGATTATGAAGAGTATCCCAAGAGCAAGATGATACTTATACTTCCACAAGTACTTATTCAGATAACTTAATTCTTTCATAAACTGATTAGCAGTTCAAAGAGGGATTTTTCATACTTTCAGAACAACGCATAGAGCCACTTATGGTTGTGTGCAAACGTTTGCCTTCATTGAATTAATTACAAAAAAGAATTAGTTTTGCGCCACATTAATTAGGGCTTTCACGTTTGAAACTCAAAACTACGACAAACAAATAATTTAGCACGTTATGATGGATGTAAATGAAATGGAAAAGGTAGAAGATGGATTTTTATTCTCAGAAGTCTCTCAGCTAGGCCACGAACAAGTTGTTTTTTGTCATGATGAGCCTACTGGACTTAAAGCAATTATTGGCATCCACAACACGGTGCTTGGACCTGCTTGTGGAGGAACCAGAATGTGGAATTACACCAATGAGAAAGAGGCTCTAACAGATGTTTTAAGACTTTCTCGTGGAATGACTTACAAGTCAGCTATTTCAGGGTTAAACCTAGGTGGTGGAAAAGCGGTAATCATAGGTGATGTGAATACAATGAAAACCGAACCTTTTTTAAGAAGGTTTGGAAAATTCGTTGAGAGCCTTGGAGGCAAGTATATCACTGCAGAAGATGTCAATATGAAAACCAGAGATATGGAAATCATTGGCATGGAAACTCAGTATGTTACAGGGCTTCCGGAAATCAGAGGTGGTGGTGGTGATCCTTCACCCGTTACTGCATATGGCACCTATATGGGAATGAAGGCCACTGCAAAAAAAGTATTTGGGTCAGACAGCCTGGAGGGAAAGAAGATTGCAGTTCAGGGAGTTGGTCAGGTCGGCATGTACCTGGTTGAGCATCTAGCCAAAGAAAACGCCCAGCTCTACATTACTGATATTTCTGAGTCTAAACTAAAAGCTATTTCTGAAAAGTTTGGGGCAACTGTTGTCGGTATGGACGAAGTGTATGACCTTGACATGGATATATATGCACCATGCGCTTTGGGTGCAACTATTAACGATGAAACACTAGCGCGACTTACTTGTAAAATGATTGCCGGAGCGGCAAACAATCAACTAGCTGATGAAAAAAAACACGGCTACATGTTGTTGGATATGGGTATTACTTATGCACCTGATTTCTTGATTAATGCTGGTGGAATTATAAACGTTTATGAAGAGTTTTTAGGAAATTATAACAGAGAAAGTGCCTATCGTCAAGCAGAAAACATATATACAACCTGTCTTGACATTCTAAATCTGGCTGAAAATGAGAGTCTCTCTTCTCAAGATGCGGCAATTCAATTAGCAGAAAAAAGAATTACAGATATCGGTAAAGTTAGATTGCCTAGATAAACATAAATAACTTACTTTTGTGGTTTAATTAAGAGGTGGCAATTAAGCCACCACTTTTATTTGAAACCAACTAAGTTCTTTATCCTCTTTGTAAATGCTCAATCGAAGAACATTACGTATTAAAGCAATGCAAACCTTGTTTGCTTATAGGCAAAGCAAAGAGGCAAACTATGCTTTAGCCATAGATCATATCAATGAGATATTCTCCCCCGACCTGAATTCGATGGAGATTCAAGATAAAGATCAGCTCAAGCTTGATAAAAAAGAAGCTTCTAAAATATTCAAGGAAAATTATAATAACGAAGATTTCTCTGCTGAGTCTGATACAAAAACTGTTAAGACCGCAGAGGAAGCAATTTCAGACTATCATAAGAACAATAAAAAAGACGAGTCCCATTTCAAAAAGCTCATGGTCCATGAAGCTGAGAAAATTGTAGACCGATATATCCTTCTATTATTATTACCAACCGAATTTGCAGACTTGGCGGAAAATGATTCTAAACTGAATCACGAAAAGTTTGTTAAAAATTTGTTAATCAAAGCAATTAGGTCCAATAAGTCTATTGAATCACTTAGCTTGAGACGAAATTTAAATTGGACAAATGAGTCCGATGTTGTACGCCAGTGGTTTAAAGATCTAATTAGACCAAATAAAGAGTACAAAACATATTTAGATAAATCAGGTCAATCTTTTGATGAAGATAAAGAGATAGTACTTCACATGGTTAAAAGTATTCTTTTAAAGAGTGATGTAATAGATATCTACATGGAAGAAAAAGACCTGAATTGGGGCGAGGATCGGGCAATTATTAAGAGCTTGTTAATCAAAACCATAAAGTCAATCTCGGAAAATGATATGGAAGACTTTGAGCTTCAAGAACTATCATATAACTGGGAAGATGACAAAACGTTCTTTCAGAAGCTGTTTGAAGAAACTATAGAGGTGGAGAAGAAATATAAGTCTCTTATAGCCGAGAAAACTAAAAATTGGGATATTGATAGAATTGCTGCCACGGACAAAATTATTTTGGAAATGGCCATCACTGAAATGATTCATTTTCCGAGTATTCCGGTTAAAGTGACTATTAATGAATATATTGAAGTTGCCAAACGTTATAGTACTCCTAAGAGTAAAGTTTTTATAAATGGGATATTAGATGTAATAGCCTCCGAACTTGAAAATACAGGTGTCATACGAAAAAGTGGCAGAGGTTTAATTGACAATAAATGATAAAGATATGAGCAAGAAATCAGGAAATACTTTTATGGCTTTTCTTCTTGGTGCAGCCACAGGTGCTATTGTAGGAATACTCTATGCTCCTGATAAAGGATCAAATACCAGAGATAGATTATCCTACCGTCTCGACAAGTACAAAATTATGCTTGAAGATTTGGTAGATGATTTAGTAAACCAAAAAGACGGGGCTCTAAGTGAGGCTAAAAGTCATGGTGAACGAGTGGTAAATGATGCTAAAGAAAAAGCTGAAAGATTATTAGAAGATGTAGATGAACTAATAAGCCACATTAAAGGTGGTGAAGGAGACAATAATTAATCTAACAGGTAGAAGTTAAAATTTAAACTAAACTAACAATGAACAAAGTAATGAAATCGGCATTGGCTATAGGATTAATGGCTTTTGTACTTGGTGCGTGTGGAAGCGATAAAGACGCTGAAAAAAGAATTGCAGAACTAGAGAATAAATTGGCTCAATTGGAGAGCAATAAGCCCGCTGGCGCTACTGCAGCAGCGGCCACTCCTGAAGAAAAGCCTGAAGGGCCACTACCATCTTTTGAATTTGCTGAAGAATCACATGATTTCGGAACAATCAATGAAGGAGATGTAGTAGAACACACATTTTCGTTTACTAACACTGGAGAAGCTCCTTTAATCATTCAAAGTGCAAAAGGATCTTGTGGATGTACTGTACCAACCTGGCCTAAAGAACCAATTCCTGTTGGAGGAACTGGCGAAATCGTAGCTAAGTTTAACAGTAAAGGAAAACCTAATATTCAAAATAAAACGGTTACGATCACGGCAAATACATGGCCGAAACAGTCTACTTTAAGAATTAAGGCAATGGTAACGCCAGCTCCTGCTGAGGAAGCTCCTGCTGCCGGACCAGTGAAATAATATAGCTAGAATAAATATTCTATCTTTGCGCATCCCAATCTCTACTAGAGGTTGGGATGTGTTGTTTATTCACAATTATATTCAAACTAAAACAGAAAATGATTAAATCAATTTTACTCCAGGCACAAGATGGTGGAGGTATCACCCAACTTATATTATTTGGCGGTATAGCTATTGTGTTTTATTTCTTCATGATCAGGCCACAACAGAAAAAGCAGAAAGAACAGAAGAAATTTATAAGTGAAATCAGTAAAGGTGACAGTGTTGTTACTATTGGCGGCATCCATGGCAAAGTTTTATCAACCGATGACGAATTGGTAGTTTTGGAAGTAGATAAAGGTGTGAAAATGAAGTTTAATAAATCGGCAATTTCATCGGATTCTTCCAGATCTTTAAATTCAGAAAGCTGAAATTGAGTCGTTTAAGAGTCATATTGCAATCGTTAAACCCTGAGCGTGTCCATAATTTTAGAGTGATTGCGCTCAGTATCTTGGCTGCAGCTACATTCTGGTTTCTTAATGCTCTCAATGACTCTTATTCAACTACCGTAAATTATCCTGTTGAATTTGTTTTCGATACTGAACGATACATTGCCACAGAAGAACTTCCTGATGAAATTCAAATTAATGTTAATGGGCTTGGATGGAATCTGTTTCGTAATAATTTAGGTATTAAAACAGCTCCTATCATTTTTCGACTAGAAAATGCAGCAGACATTAAAAAACTGCCAGCCAATACTATGCTCAGCACAGTTTCAGACCAAATGGCTGAGTTTCAAGTGAATTTCGTTCTCACCGATACAGTCTATCTTAAAATAGATAATAAGGTCAATAGATTATATCAATTGGTAGTGGATAGTTCTTCAATTCAATTGGATGATAACTATTGGCTTAATACACCCATTTCCTTTTCACCTGATACGGTTTTGCTTACCGGACCAGAATCGTTATTAGACGAAATTTCTGATAGTCTAATAGTCAGAATTCCTCAAAAAAATATTGATGAGAATTATAATGAGGATATCCCAATAGAAGTTAGAAACAATAGTCTAATAAATCGAGACCCTCCTACCATCAATGTCTCCTTTGGCGTGGAAGAATTTGTAAGCTCAAGTCTTACAGTACCTATCACGGCCGTAGATTTCCCTGAAGATAGTTCGGTATTCCTAGATAGAACTGACATAGTAATAGGGTATCAAGTTGGAAAGGATCAAAGTGATAATGTTCCAATAGAGGAATTTGAATTACAGGCCGATTTCAAAAGCTTTAATTCTTCTGATTCCACAGTGACCCTCAAACTTATCTCATCTCCATCAATCATTAAAAATATCGCTATCGACAGCACCGGAGTGAAAGTACTATTCAATGAAGAAGAATAAACTTCAAGTTGGAATCACTGGTGGAATAGGATCAGGCAAAAGTCTTATTTGTAAAATATTTTCGGCTTTGGGTGTTTCAGTCTATGACGCAGATACCCGTGCCAAATGGTTAACAAATAATGATGAAACAATCAAGAATAAGGTAGTCGAGCACTTTGGAAAAAAATCTTATAATTCAAATGGTCTTAACCGAAGTTATATTTCCAGCATCGTTTTTAAAGATCAAACCAAGCTTACTCTTCTCAATAGCATAATTCATCCGGCAGTAGGAAAAGATTATGTTAATTGGTTTGAACAACAGCAATCTCCATATACCATAAAAGAGGCTGCTTTAATGTTTGAGTCCGGTTCTTACGAAAATTTAGATAGAATTATCAACGTATCTGCCCCTATCGAACTCCGAATAAGAAGAGTTCTTCAGCGAGATTCTTTTCGAAGTGAAAAGGAGGTAAGGTCAATCATTGATAAACAATTAAGTGAAGAAGAACGATCCGGAAGATCCGATTACCTAATTCACAATGATGGAAGTCAAATGGTTGTTCCCCAGGTGCTGAAATTACACAACCAATTCATGGAAATAGATAGGCTTACATAACCTCCACTTCATCCAGCTTTTCTACCCAGAAATTATTGAATCCTTCACCTATTATTAGGGTGACCATTTGCAGTTGGAGTAATTCCAAAATTGCCAGAAAATTAAATATCACAGCTATTTTATTTTTCTCTTGTTCAATGATTTCCGAAAACGAGATTTTTGATTTATTTCTCAAATTGTCCATTATGAAATTACGCTGACCGCTGATGGTGTAAGGGTATTGAACCACTTCATGCCGAGGTTTATTTTTTTCTACCTCATAACGCTCAATTACATTTTGGAAAACCTTCAAAAGCTTATAAAGATCAAGGTCTTGCAATTCTGATTCTACATTAACCGACTCCGATAGAGAGCGTAATTCTTTGGCCAGATTACCTCTCTTTTCTTTATCAATCTGGCTACTTTCCATCTCCTGCAATTCCTGTAGGACAGATTTATACTTTTTGTACTCTAAGAGGTGCTTAACTAATTCTTCACGCGGATCAATTTCATTACCCTCTTCATCAAGTTGTGGCCTTGGAAGAAGCATTTTCGATTTTATTCTCATTAATGTCGCAGCAACGAGGATAAACTCACTGGCAACTTCGATATTCATTTGTTCCAGGTTATGCAGATAATCTAAAAAATCATTGGTGATTTTGGATATAGGTATATCGTTGATATCAAGTTCATCACGCTCAATGAAGAACAGCAAAAGGTCAAAAGGACCTTCAAAAAGAGGTAATTTAATTTCAAAGCTCAAATGTCATTAGGCTTGGTAGTACTATTCAAATATATTACTATCCACTTTAATAAATGAGTGCTGCGATAAAAAGTGTACTTTTGTACTAATTTATTCAATTGGATAAAGAGAAGAAAACACTTACCTTAAGTTCTTGTTTAAGGTTTAGCAACAATAATTATACAGAATGCTTATTGAACCAGGAAAGCTCTTAGCTGGAATAGACAGCCCTGACGATTTAAAAAAATTAGACCAAACTCAGCTTGTAGAATTATGTGATGAGTTGAGACATTTCATCATTGATAATGTTTCTGTTTATGGCGGTCATTTTGGTGCAAGTCTTGGAGTTGTAGAATTAACCGTTGCGTTACACTATATCTTTAATACACCAAAAGATCAGCTAGTATGGGATGTGGGTCATCAGGCTTATGGTCATAAAATATTGACTGGCAGAAGAGATACTTTTCATACCAATAGAATTTATAAAGGTCTTTCCGGTTTCCCTAAGAGAAAGGAAAGTGAATATGATACATTCGGAGTAGGGCATTCCTCTACTTCTATATCGGCAGCTGTAGGCATGGCAGTGGCTTCGAAATATAAAGGTGATGACAAGCAGCAGCATGTGGCAATTATTGGGGACGGTGCCATGACTGGTGGTTTAGCCTTTGAAGGAATGAACCATGCTGGAGTCTCAAACAGCAATGTTTTGATAATTCTCAATGACAATTGCATGTCAATTGATCCCAATGTAGGGGCACTGAAGGATTATCTTACGGACATCACAACCTCTCATACTTATAACAAAGTGAAAGATGAGGTCTGGAAAGCGCTTGGGAAGATCAGCAAATTTGGACCAAATGCTCAGGAGATTGTTGCTAAAATTGAAAATGGAATTAAATCTACCTTATTAAGCCAAAGCAATCTTTTTGAGTCGTTGAACCTCAGGTACTTTGGTCCGGTGGATGGTCATGATGTTAATCATCTGGTAAGTGTATTAGATGACCTCAAGGATATAAAAGGCCCGAAAATACTTCATTGTATAACAGAAAAGGGTAAAGGCTATGGACCTGCCGAGAAAGGAAATAAGACCACCTGGCATGCTCCTGGTAAATTTGATAAGGTAACAGGTGAAATTCATAAAAAAGTACATGAGACACCTCAGCCTCCAAAATACCAAGATGTTTTTGGAAATACGCTCGTTGAACTAGCCGAGAAAAATGAAAAAATAACCGGAGTTACTCCTGCGATGCCTTCAGGCTCATCCATGAATATCATGATGAAAGCAATGCCTGAGCGTGCGTTTGATGTTGGTATTGCAGAACAGCATGCAGTTACATTCTCTGCGGGACTGGCTACGCAGGGATTAATACCCTACTGTAATATCTATAGCACCTTTATGCAACGTGCATTTGATCAGGTGATACATGATGTTTGTATCCAAGACTTACCCGTTAATTTCTGTCTGGATAGAGCTGGATTTGCAGGTGCAGACGGACCAACTCATCATGGTGCGTATGATGTAGCATACATGAGATGTATCCCTAACATGATAGTATCTGCACCCATGAATGAGGCGGAGCTAAGAAATTTAATGTATACCGCTCAACTTCCACGTGAAGGTCAGGCATTTACTATTCGCTATCCAAGAGGACAAGGCGTTATGCCAGAGTGGAAAACACCGATGGAAAAAATAGCTATTGGTACTGGTAGAAAAATAAAAGATGGACATGATGTGGCCATTCTCACACTTGGCCATATAGGTAACTATACAGTAGAAGCTTGTGAAAAACTTGAAAAAGAAGATCTGAATCCTGCACACTATGATATGCGTTTTGTAAAGCCGCTTGATGAGAAAATGTTGCATAAAATTTTCAAAAACTTTAAGAAGGTTATTACTGTGGAAGATGGTTGTCTTATGGGCGGCTTTGGTAGCTCCATTTTAGAGTTTATGGCTGAGAATAACTATCAGGCTCAAGTAAAAAGGCTAGGTATTCCAGATGCTATTGTAGAACATGGTGAGCAATTGCAGTTGCACAAGGAATGTAATTTTGACCCTGAAGGAATAGCTAACGCTGTAATTCAAATGACAGAGGGTGTTTTAGCCAAATAGTCACTAAGTGTCTATTATTCACTCACAACGGTATGGCTCTGGCAATCCAATCATATTGATTCATGGATTTTGTGAGACCTCAGCTGTCTGGAAGCCTCTGGTCAATAAACTTGCCCTTTCAAATGAGGTTATCACTATAGATTTGCCAGGGTTCGGCAAAAGCCCACTGCTTAAGACACCTTTTACAATTACAGATGTTGCTACCCAGGTTCGTACCTGGTTGTTAGAAAATGATCTTAAAAATAGTATCATAATAGGGCATTCCTTAGGTGGTTATGTGAGTCTCGCCCTTGCTGAAAAGTTTCCTGATTCAATCAGTGGTTTTGGTTTATTACATTCTACAGCATTCGCTGATGATGAAATGAAGAAAGAAGCAAGGAACAAGACCATTACATTTGTCAGAAAAAGAGGAGTGAAAGTATTTGCTGAATCTTTTGTTCAACAGCTTTTTTATGTAAAAAATAGACGGTCTCTTGAAAATGAAATAGAAGAAGTAACTATGATAGCTGCTGCAACTAGCGAAAAAACGTTGGTGCATTACATGGAGGCGATGCGCGATCGTCCGGATAGGTCACAAGTCTTTATAAATTTCAAAAATCCAATCCTTTTTATTTCTGGTGATCAAGATAGTTCTGTCCCAATTGAAAAATCGCGCGCTCAATATAATTTGATTTCAAACCCGCTGATAAAAGAGCTAAAAGATACCGGACACATGGGTATGTATGAAGCTACTTCCGAATGTTATCTTGTCATTGGCCAATTTCTAGCTCAGTTCGATAAGAAAAAAGTAGCATCGAATTCGGGTATTTTGCCAGGTCAAGATTTAAAGAAAAATTTGGGGTGTGGTTAGATAATAGTGAATTATCTATAGGGTAGATTTGAGCAATGGTTTTCAGCTCATCCTTTTTCTTATTCGTCTTTCTGCCGATTACTCTCTTAATATCTCGAATACTTCCTGGTCGATTTAGGAATTCTGCATTACTTTTTATGAGTCTACTATTTTACTCATGGGGAGAGCCAACCTACGTGCTAGTGATGCTTATTTCCATATCCATCAACTATCTTATTGGCCACAAAATCATTGGTGAGCATGGCCCCTTATTTTTGGCTTTAGGTGTTTCCGCAAATATTGGTTGTATTGCCTACTTCAAATACTCGACATTTATTCTACAAAGTGCCCATGAAGCTCTCGGCATTCCTTTTATCGAAATAGGTAATATTCATTTACCCATTGGTATCTCCTTTTTTACTTTTCAGGCCATTTCATATTTAGTAGATGTTTACAGGAAAGAGACCGCCCCCCAAGAGAACATTGTACATCTTGCTCTTTATATTTCTCTATTTCCTCAACTTGTTGCTGGGCCTATTGTACGATATAAAGATATTAATGATCAGCTCAAACAGCGGTCAATGACTATTGATAGCTTTGCCTATGGTATTGAACGGTTCTTAATTGGATTGATTAAAAAAGTACTAATAGCCAATAATTTAGCTGTTCTTTCAGATACCATTTTTGATGAATCAACTATTGATACTCCACTCGCGTGGCTTGGTATTTTAGCTTATTCCTTTCAAATCTATTTTGATTTCTCTGGGTACTCCGATATGGCAATTGGTTTAGGTAGAATGTTCGGATTCACTTTTTTGGAGAATTTTAATTACCCATATATTTCAAAATCAATTAAAGAGTTTTGGAGGCGATGGCATATCTCATTGTCTTCCTGGTTTCGTGATTACCTATATATACCCTTGGGTGGCAATAGACATGGCAAGTTCAGAACTTATTTTAATCTCATTGTAGTTTTTTTTCTTACAGGATTGTGGCACGGAGCAAGTTGGAACTTTGTTCTTTGGGGCCTATTTCATGGATTTTTCCTAATCCTGGAAAGGTTTTTAAGTAAAAAAACTAAAATTAGAATACCCCATTCGATTCTGCATTTCTATACTTTATTAGTAGTAGCAGTTGGTTGGGTTTTCTTTCGTTCTGAAAATATTGCAAGTGCTTTTCACTATTTAGAAATAATGTTTGCTTTTCAAATTGAGGAGTCATTCCCTAACAACATTCTTTACCTAATCAATAAAGAGGTAATGTGGGTTTTCGTGCTGGCTTTAATATTTTGTATTCCAACAAAAAAGTATCTTTTTTCATTTATTGAGTCTCTCAATAATAGTAGAATCAAATTATTGGGGCTCTCTCTATTTAGACTTTTACTAATTGTACTAGGCATAATTAGCCTATCATACATAGCCGCAGATACTTACAATCCATTTATCTATTTTCGTTTTTGATTATGAAAGTAGTAAACATTGTCACAACAATCATATTTGCTATAATAATAGCACTGCCGCTATTGAGTTCTGTGATTCCTCTTTTACCTCAAAACCAAAATACTGAGAACAGAACTCTTAAAACAAGTCCTAGTATTCCTGAGTCTATTACTGCAATTCAATCGTACCCCAAAGAATTTGAATCATTCTTTAATGATCAGTTTGAAGGCAGAAGTTTACTATTTGATTTGAATATGACAATTAAATCAAAATTGAGCTCAAAACCGTTCAAAGACAATTCATTACTTATAGGAAAGGATGGTTGGTATTTCAGTAATTTTCAAAAAGTGGTAGATGATTATAGGGCGGTTCGCCCTTTCACTTCTATTGAAATCAATTCCATAGTCAATCAGTTACTTGATGCTAAAAATGAGCTAAATGAAAGAGGTATTAAATACTATTTGCTGGTTGTCCCCAATAAACACACCATTTACAATGACAAATTGCCTGAATATGTTAGAAAAATAGGTGAAAAATCCCGGTTTGAGCAACTAGTCCCTGCTTTTGAAAGTGCTGACCTAAATTTTGTAGATATAAGAAAGGAAATGTTAAAAGCTAAGTCCGAAAAAGACTTGTATTTTAAAACTGACTCTCACTGGAATTTGCACGGATCATATATCGGGTATAAAAAGCTATTTGATGTAATCAGCAGAGACTTTCCACAAATCATCCCTAATAGACTTGATCAGTTCAATGTCTCACAGCGCAATAAAAAGGGCGGAGACATTGTAGCAATGATGGGTAAGGAAAATGAAATCCAAGATGTTTTTATCGAGTATCGCTCAAAAAATAAGGTGAATGTTAAAGAAGCACCATTAGGAGAATATGCTCTTCCACAACCTAAAATCTTTCATCCCGAAATCAGCGTCAGTGCGTTTGAAAGTAATTCTTCTTCATTAACTGCTGTTATATTCAAAGATTCCTATGCAGGGTACATGCAACAGTTCATTAATCCTCACTTTAAAAGAACAACATATGTTTGGGGCCATGATTATTATTTAAATAAAGAAATAATCAATTATGAACGCCCTGATATTGTCATTCAAGTAATTGTTGAGCGTTATTTATACTCCTTGTTAAGAGCCGCAGATGTCAATGATAAATAATGACTATTATCATCTTTATTCATTACTCTTATTAAACCTTTCCTTTGCTAATCATACCAATTGCTCATATCTTCGCACTGTTTATAATTGATCTAAATAGAAGTTGTGGATTTAAGAAGTGTCGTAGATTTAGCCCCGGGAGAGAGTGCCATTATTAGTGGTTTTATGGACGATGCATTGTCTCTTAAGCTTCTAGAAATGGGCTGCTTACCAGGTCAACCTATAAAGTATAATTTTGCCGCTCCTCTTGGTGACCCTATATGTGTAAGTGTTTCAGGTTATGATCTATCACTTAGATTAGACGAAGCAATAACCATCTCCGTACAGTAGTATGTCTGATAGCGATATGAGAAAAATCGCTTTAGTTGGCAATCCCAATTCTGGTAAGTCTTCTTTATTTAATCACCTCACGGGACTCAACCAAAAAATCGGCAACTTCCCTGGTGTTACAGTCGATAAAAAAACCGGCACTACCTCGCTACCAAATAATGAAAAGGTAGAAATTATCGATTTACCAGGTACTTATAGTATTTATCCCAATTCTAAAGACGAACGCATTGTATTTGACATCTTAGCCAATAAAAGTCATCCTCAGCACCCAAATGCTGTTGTGGTTATAGTTGATGCCTCAAATTTCAAAAGAAACCTGCTTTTGTTCACTCAAGTTTATGACTTAAACATACCCGTCATTCTAGCACTCAATATGATGGATATTGTGGAAAAAACTGGCTTAAGTATTGATGCCAGTAAACTGAGCAAAGAGCTAAAGGTACCGGTAATACCCATGAAGGCTCGGACAGGAAAGGGAATAGATTTACTAAAGAGTACTTTAATCGATTTTATCCCAAGTGCCTACAGTCCAATATTTGATCCTTCTTCCCATGCCGAAGCAGCAATTCTAAAAGTCAAAGAGTCTTTTAATATTCAAGAAGACTATGTAGCTTATCAATTACTTCAACAAGCCCAAATCAATCGATCAATTGAAGAGTCCGATAAAAAACAGCTCCTTCAGATAGAAAAAGATTTTGACTTCCAGAAAGATGACCTTAGAAGGAAAGAAACACTTGAGCGTTATGCCGCAATAAATCATTTTATAAATGGTGCTGTCAAAGAAACATTTACCATTCTTCCCAAAAGAATTACTGATCAATTAGACAAAGTCTTTACACACAAAATCTGGGGGTATGCTATATTTCTTAGTATTCTTTTTCTGATCTTCCAATCCATTTTTGCATGGGCCACTTGGCCCATGGATTTGATTGATTTAGTTTTTTCAAAACTAAGCGCCTACTTAAGTGATATATTACCAGCTGGATTGCTCACTAGTTTGTTAACAGAAGGGATCATTCCAGGCATAGGAGGTATTGTCATCTTCATTCCTCAGATTGCCATATTGTTTGCGTTTGTTTCCATCCTGGAAGAAACCGGCTATATGTCCAGAGTAGTTTTTCTAATGGACAAACTAATGCGAAAAGTGGGCTTGAGTGGGAAAAGTGTGGTTCCTCTTATATCTGGTGTAGCTTGTGCTATTCCCGCAATTATGGCAACACGAACAATTGAAAGCTGGAAAGAGCGACTGATCACTATTTTCGTGACACCGTTTATGAGTTGCTCCGCTCGGCTACCTGTTTATACTATACTTATTGCACTGGTCATTCCTGATAAAAATATCTTTGGGGTTTTCAATTTACAAGGTATAGCTCTCATGGGGCTTTATTTATTAGGCTTTATAATGGTGATTCTATCAGCCGCAGCAATGAAGCTGATTCTCAAAACAAGAGAACGCAGTTTTTTGGTCATGGAATTACCTACCTACAAAATGCCTCGCTGGATCAATGTAGTATTTACAATGTATGAGAAGTCCAAAACATTTGTCTTTGAAGCAGGAAAAATTATTCTGGCCATATCTATTATTTTATGGGTTTTAGCTTCTTTCGGGCCCGGAGATCATATAGAAAATGCCAAAGAAGAGGTAGCCATATTGAATATGGGGAAAGTTGTTTCTGATGAAGATTTAACCAACCAAATACAATCTTATAAATTAGAGCATTCATATGCTGGAATTTTTGGAAAAACCCTTGAGCCTGCCATTGCTCCCTTAGGTTACGATTGGAAGATTGGCATTGCACTAATTACTTCTTTTGCGGCCAGAGAAGTTTTTGTAAGCACGATGGCAACAATTTATAGCATAGGAGATACTGAGGAAGAGACAACTATTAAAAATAGGCTTAAGTCCGAGAAAATACCTGGGACAGACGAGCCACGATATAACCTGGCAACTGGCATGTCACTGCTTGTTTTTTATGTTTTTGCAATGCAGTGCATGAGTACTTTAGCAGTTGTTTACCGTGAAACTAAAGGTTGGAAATGGCCAATGTTACAATTAATCTATATGACTGGCATCGCTTATTTATCAGCTTTGCTCACCTATTCCATTTTATCCTAATCTTTGTAATAAATCAGTCATTTAGTCTACTAGTGACAAGTTAGATAAAAAAACAACTCATTGGAAATCTTTAAAGATAGAATCAAGCAATATGATGGGCTCAATAAGGCCTTGCAGAGAAAGTATAATCTGGTATCAACCGTTAGGGTTCTCGTTTTTGTTGGCTTTATAATAGCATTTATAGCATTTGCTAATTACAAAATGGGTCTTGAAATAGGTATCACAACTTTGGTATTTCCTTTCGCATTTGGGCTCATTGTAAGGTGGCATCAAAAAATTGCATATGAAAGGAAACAGTCCGGAATACTGAAACGGATCAATGAGCAAGAAGTCTCTATTGCTAAAGGACAATTAAAAAATCAGGATCCAGGAGTAGAGTACCTGGATAAAAATCATGCGTATATCAATGATCTGGATATTTTTGGGTCTAACTCAATTTTTCAGCTGCTAAATCGAACCACTACTAAAGGAGGAAAAGATAAACTTGCTTACTGGCTTTCCAATCATGATAAAATAGAAGAAATAATAAATCGGCAGGAGGCGGTAAAAGAATTAACCGGACTTGTTGATTGGAGACAGGAGCTTCAAGCTAAAGGGCTTCATTTTACAATGCAAGAAACCAATTCTTCAGAACTGATCAAGTGGATAAAGACAAGTAATCCGGTTAAAAGAAGATTTCAGGTTAGTGCATTTCTGTTTCCATTATTAATTATCTCCTCTATAGCTCTTAACCTACTAACCAATTGGCCTTCATTTGTCACGCTAATTTTAGTGCTTTTGAGTGGATTTGTTCTAAACAGGTTTCAAGATCGTGTTAAGAATTTAACAGATTCTGTCATTAAACATGTCAGCGTACTCGGTGCATATGTCAAACTAATTGATCAACTAGAAAATACCTCTTTTTCAAGTAAAAAGCTCAATAAAATAAAGCTTCGGATAAGTCATGATGGAAAGAATGCCTCTGAAATAATTCAGGATTTATATAAAATTCTTGACTTTCTTAATGCACGTTCAAATTTCTTCTACATGATAATTGATGTGGTGCTACTTTTCGACTTGCACATTATCATGAGAGCTGAAAACTGGAAAGCCAAGAATAAAACCGATGTATCGGAATGGTTTGATGCTATTTCTGAATTAGAGGCTCTGAGTAGTATTGCAGGCTTTAGTTATTCCAATGAGGATTTTTCATTCCCTCAATTTAGTGATGAATCACATTTTCTCACTACCGAAAATATGGGTCATCCGCTTATTCCTAAACACGAGCGAATTTCTAATCATTATCAACTAGTTGGAAAAGGAAGTATATCGATTATCACCGGGTCGAACATGTCGGGTAAAAGCACCTTCCTGAGAACGTTAGGGGTGAACATTGCATTGGCTAAGGCAGGCGCTCCGGTTTGTGCTTCTAATATGGAGCTTTCATCGATGCAGGTATTTACAAGCATGCGTACCCAAGATAACCTGGAAGAGCATGTGTCCTCTTTTTATGCGGAACTGCAAAGAATAAAAAATTTGCTTGGTCTAGTTAACGACTCGACTCCTGTACTATTTATGCTTGATGAAATTCTGAAAGGGACAAACTCTCAGGATCGCCATATTGGAGCCGTAGCCTTAGCCAGGCAATTATCTAAAACCAATGCTTTCGGGCTAATTTCTACACATGATTTAACTTTAGGAGAGCTTTCTAAATCAATGTCTTCAATTGATAACTATAGCTTTAATAGTGAGGTAAAAGGCGATGAAATCATTTTTCCATACACACTTGAAAAAGGAGTGTGTCAAAGCTTTAATGCCAGTAAGTTGATGGAAAAGATTGGGATTGAACTATAAATCCGTCATTTCATGGTTGAAATGACGGATAGTAAATTTATTTTCTTCGCTCTGTATCCTGGCCAATAACAGGCCTTTCAGGCAAATTGTATAATGATTTCAAATCTTCATATGAAGGCACTTCACGTCTACCATTCCAATATTTTCCCGGAACAACGACCAACCTAACTACCCAGTTATCTGTGTCTATAGCAGTCAATTCGTCCAATGGAAAGTTAGCAGACATTAGTAATTTCACATCAAAAATAGTCCAGTCAAAACTATATTGAATTAATCTTTCACCATCAATAATAGTTTGAGGAAGGGACCTCCACACTTCAACGATTTCTCCATCCACCTCATCTTCTCCCCACTTGAAATAAACTAACGTCACATCGCTATCCAACGCCACGAAATCATCCGCATATGGAAGTACAACTTGATAGTCAGGCCCCGTAAATGAAACCCCTTCGTAATCAAAAACAAATGCTTCTTCTCCCGGCTCGCCTTGAAGCCCCTGATCACCCCTTGGGCCAACTGGTCCAACATCGCCATCGTCACCGATGAAACATGAGCTAAAAGATAACATTAATCCTAATCCGATAATTGTAAATAAGGGTTTCATAGCTTTAACAATTTGATTCAACTGATTCTTTTCAAACATCAGGCCAAAAAAAATTTAGTGCTCATTACCACTTATTAATTTGTCTAAATGCCTATTATTGATCATGTCCATTTCCAGCGAACTTTCCATACTCAATGAAGTAATTGACAAGCTTCAATCTTCTTTCAACCATTCATTGACAGTTGATACTAATCTTGATGAGGTAGCTAGTGTACTCAATGAAGTTGCTGAGCGCATGCAAGATAACTACCCTTATTTTGATACCAAATATGCCGGGCAGATGCTAAAACCGCCTCACCCTATTGCTCGACTTGCCTACATGCTGGCATTATATTTTAATCCTAATAATCATGCCCTTGATGGTGGAAAAGCTAGCTCTCAAATGGAAAAAGAGGCTGTTACCTCCATTGCTCAAATGTTTGGTTGGATAGAGTATTTAGGACATTTAACTGGTGGTGGGACAATGGCCAATATGGAGGCTTTGTGGGTAGCAAGAAAACTACACCCTGATAAAATAATTGTGGCATCTGAGATGGCTCACTATACTCATGAACGTATCTCAGAAGTTTTAGGAATTGAATTTAAAAAAGTGAATGCGGATCAATATGGAAGGATGAGTATTGAGGCACTAGAGGATATCTTGAATCAAAACGAAGTTGGGACTGTAGTTGTAACATTGGGAACTACCGGGACTGGTTCTGTTGATCCTTTAGTTGATGTATTGGCTCTACAAAAGAAATATAATTTTAGAATACATATTGATACAGCCTATGGAGGCTATTTTAAGCTTGCCGACAATCTTACAGAATATGGGCTGGCTCAATATGAAGCTATAAGACATGCTGATAGCATTGTTATTGATCCTCATAAACACGGTTTGCAACCCTACGGTTGTGGTTGCATCTTATTTAAAGATCCGTCAACAGGCAGGCTTTATAAACATGATTCTCCATATACCTATTTTAGTTCGGCAGAACTGCATTTAGGAGAAATAAGCCTGGAATGTTCTCGTGCAGGTGCAGCGGCCGTAGCCTTATGGGCGACTATGCAAATGTTTCCTCTAGAAAGAAAAGGGGCTTTTGCTAAAGGAATAGAAAATTGTAGAATTGCCGCAATTTCTCTTGCCAAACTAATTGCTGAAGACGATAACTCTATACCTTTATTTCACCCTGAGCTTGATATTGTGGTATGGGCCCCAAAGGGTAACACATTATCTGATATAAGTCAAAAATCCAATCAGATTTTTCATACATGTGCAAAAAAGGATTTACACCTTGCTCTCTTTAAGTATCCGTCTCGGCTTCTGCCAAATGAGTGGGGTCACATAGAAAGAGATCAAGAGTTTGTTACATGTTTGAGAAGTTGTTTGATGAAGCACAATCATCATGATTGGGTGGATCAAATATGGTCTGTTATTAAATCTGTGTCCGATGAGTCATTCAAATAGATTATATTCGTTTGAGAAAATTTGATTCATGATTAACTCCATCACTAGAAGCTGGCCATTGATAATAGCTGTTTTACTAATAGCTTCTTGTCAATCTCAAGTAGAGAAAGAACCTCTTAAGGTCATTAACAAGTTTGAAGACCCTGAAATCGTCAATATTTATGACCTCGTAGATAAAAGAAATACAGATTCTCTCCTAAATTATCTTCATCATAAAAACTCCATCTACAGGTACGAAGCTGCACTTGGGTTTGGATCAATTCAAGATACATCAGTTATTAACAATCTTAGTTTATGCTTGAATGATTCGTCATCAAAAGTAAGGCGTGCAGCTGCTTATGCCCTTGGACAAACCAGGGATAGTTCAGCTATTGCTCCTCTCATTAAGGCTATGGAAGTCGAGGACAGTGTATTCGTAAGAAAAGAGGTTCTTAAATCTCTCGGTAAGGTCGTTACACAAGATAAGTTAAAGACTCTTCAATATTGGCCATTAAGGACTCAGGAGGACAAAGAGGGCTTGGCCTGGGGTCTTTATCGTGCAGGATTAAGAAATGTCCATGATGGCGTTTCAATAGATCTGGCTATTTCTCTATTAGACAGCAGTAACACTTATCGCACGCGTTTAGGGGCAGCACATTTTCTCTCTAGAACGCGTAATATCGATTTAAAAGGAAGAACAGCATTTATTATTCGTTCAGCAACTACTGATGTATCGGAAAATGTACGAATGGCCTGTGCATTAGCCTTAAGAAATGCTGTTGAGTCTCGTTCCCTTAATGCACTACAAAGTATTATTAGAGATAATGACTATCGGGTACGGATTAATGCGATTCGCGCACTGGCTGCTTTTAAATTTGAAGAAACTAAAAATATATTATTTAATGCTCTAAGAGATTCCAATATCTCAGTTGGCGTAACTGCATCAGGAGTAATTGCAACTCAAAGTAGTTCTAAAGAAGTTGATTTGATTAGAGAAGCATTGGATTCTACTGCTAGTAAAAGAGTCCGATCACAGCTTTGGGGGTCCTTACTTAAATTAGCCACTAATAAACAAACTATAGTAGATCAGATTGTTGCTGAGTATGACAGTTCGGATGACGATTACTACAAAGCAGGGCTTCTAGCAGCTTTGGGGAATTCGGTTTTAGCAAATGAATTTGTTATTACCAAAACCTTTGCAGAAAAATCATTTCCTATATCTACCGCTGGTATTAGCGCAATTTCCAATATGCGTTTGGCTAAGGACTTTCCAGAAGAGTTAAAGCCCTCTTTTGCCGAAATTTTCAAAGAGGCAATAGAAACAAAAGACATTGCCATGATCTACTCTGCAGCATCAATAATTACAAACCCCGAATTTGACTTCCAGGTATTTTATGATTCTGCTAATTTTTTAAAAGCAGTAAGAAGCGAACTCAAATTACCTAAAGATGTAGAAGCAATTCAGGCTCTAGATAGAGCCATTTCCTTTTTTGAGGGAAATGAATACCAAGAGCCTTCTAATGATTTCAATCATCCAATCAATTGGGATTTGGTTAAGACCTTAGAAAAATCAACCACTGCACATATCGTCACCAATAAAGGACAAATCGTGATGCGCCTATTGATTGAAGATGCACCTGGATCGGTAGCTAATTTTGTTAAATTGAGTAGAGAAGGGTATTACAACGGAAAGAATTTTCACCGGGTGGTTCCAAATTTTGTTATCCAGGGAGGATGTAATAGAGGAGATGGGTTTGGGGGTGAGAACTACTCCATCAGATCCGAATTTGCCAATCTAAATTATGAAGAAGGTACAGTAGGAATGGCCTCGGCAGGAAAGGATACAGAGGGCACTCAATGGTTTATTACTCACTCTCCTACACCACATCTGGATGGTGGATATACTATCTTTGCAAAAGTACAATCGGGGATGGAGGTTGTTCATCAAATAGAAGTAGGAGATAAAATAATTTCAGTTGAGATAAAATGAGAAGTGTTCAGGATCAAAAAGTAGGTGTGCTAGGAGGAGGTCAATTAGGAAGAATGCTGGTTCAATCTGCCATCGATTTTAATATTGACATTAAAATTCTAGATCCTGATCCAAATGCTCCATGCAAGTACCTGGTAAGTGACTTCTCAGTAGGGCAATTAACAGATTTTGAAACTGTCTATAACTTTGGAAAAGGGTGCGATCTGGTAACCATAGAAATTGAAAATGTGAATACAGACGCTCTTAAAAAGTTGGGACAAGATGGCATCAAGGTCTTCCCGCAGCCCGAAATTATTGAGCTAATAAAGGATAAGCGAATTCAAAAGCAGTTTTATAAAGATCACGATATTCCCACCGCTGAGTTCATATTAGTAGAAAACGCTAAAGAAGTAGAGGCCAATAAGCATTTTCTTCCAGCAGTGAACAAGCTTGGCAAAGAGGGGTATGATGGGAGAGGAGTGCAGGTTTTAAGAACTAATGATGATTTGGGAAAAGCTTTTGACAAACCTGGTTTATTGGAGAAGTTGATTGACTTTCAAACTGAAATCTCTGTCATAGTCGCCAGAAATGAGAGTGGAGAGATAAAAACTTTCCCAGCGGTAGAGTTAGTGTTTCATCCAGAAGCTAATTTGGTGGAATACCTATTTTCTCCGGCAACTATCACAACTGAAATAGAAAAAAAGGCTCAGTCAATAGCTCAGAAGGTTATACAAGATCTCGATATGATTGGATTGCTTGCGGTAGAAATGTTCGTCACTAAGGATGGTAATGTTTTGGTAAATGAAGTAGCCCCAAGACCTCATAATAGCGGTCATCAAACTATTGAAGCGAATTTTACTTCGCAATATGAACAACACTTGCGGTCAATATTAGATCTTCCCTTAGGCAATACCGAAAATATTATGCCTTCAGCTATGGTAAATCTACTGGG
Organism: uncultured Fulvivirga sp.; assembly: GCA_947500555.1. GTDB lineage: Bacteria > Bacteroidota > Bacteroidia > Cytophagales > Cyclobacteriaceae > Fulvivirga. The sequence continues at coordinate 742,481 of CANMSE010000001.1, forward strand.
TGAAGAGGGCTATAAAGGTGTGGCTCAGTACGAAGGCCTCAAAAAAGTAATGGCTGTAAAAGGTGTTCATGTACACTTATATGGAAAAAAAGATACAAAACCTTTTCGAAAAATGGGCCATGTAACGCTGCGAGGAGAAAATGCTGAAACACTCAAGGAAAATGTGGAGTTTGTTAAAAATACATTAAAAGTAAAAGCATAAGTTATGAGCAATCCTGTTGTAGGAGTAATTATGGGAAGTGATTCTGATCTTCCAGTAATGAAGGAAGCTGCCGAAATGTTAGACCATTTTGGTGTTGAGTATGAGCTGACGATAGTTTCTGCCCATAGAACTCCTGAGAGAATGACCGAATATGCCCAATCAGCCAGAGAAAGGGGACTAAAAGTAATAATTGCTGGTGCGGGTGGTGCAGCACATCTTCCTGGTATGGTATCTTCTCTTACTACACTTCCGGTTATTGGAGTGCCTGTAAACTCAAGTAATTCTATTGATGGCTGGGATTCTGTTCTTTCCATTTTGCAAATGCCAGGAGGAATTCCTGTCGCGACAGTAGCTCTGGACGGTGCAAAAAATGCTGGTATACTGGCCGCTGAAATTATTGGAACAAATGATGAAATGGTTGCAGATAAACTTGCTAGTTACAAGGAGGAGCTAAAATCGAAGGTCATGGATAAAGTAAAAAATATCGAAACTAAGGGGTGGAAAGACACCAAAATAGGTTTTTAAGCAACAAATGCGTCTTTGAATTTTTCAATATTTTCCGGCTTGCCTAAGACTATCAAAACATCATTTTGCTCTACCATTTTTTCAGAGTGAGGATTAAAAACAAACCCAAGCCTATCATCTTTGAATGCTATAATGGTAGCCCCTGTTTTATTTCTAATATCCAGCTCTCGCAGAGATTTATTCTGAAATTCTTTTTTCATTGATTCATGACTTATCTCTTCAAGTAGCAGCTTAGAATCATCGACTCCATTTATTAATTCCAAAAACTCTATCACATAGGGTTTAGTAATCAAGTTGGCCATATGGATACCACCGAGTCGATCAGGCATAACTATGTGCGATGCACCAGCCCTGTAAAGCTTTTTCTCTGATGTAGGTTCCGTAGCCTTAGCAATAATTTTAATTCCAGGGTTCAGTTCACGAGCGGTCAGAGTAATAAATACATTATCGGCATCTTCTTGCAATGCCGTGATAATAGTATTGGCATTTTTGATCCCTGCATCCAAAAGTACTTCATCAAGAGTAGCGTTACCATTAATAAAGTGATACCCTTTATCTGAGGAAAACGCATTGATTACCGAGGCGTCAGACTCAATAACCACAAAGTCTTGCTTGTCCTTTTTTAGCTCTTCACAAGCCTTACTTCCATTTTTACCAAAGCCGCATACAATAACATGGTTTTTCATTTTACTCAAATCTCTGGATGATTTCATGTTTTTGAAAATCTTACGAAGTTCTCCTTCAAATAGAAAAGAAGAAAGTACCGATACTGTATAAGCAAAGATACCCAGATTTATAACGATGAAAATAATAGTAAATATTTTCCCTGAGCTTGACAGAGAGTTTACCTCTTTATAACCAACGGTAGAAAATGTAATCACAGCCATATATATAGCATCTAGAGGGTCATAACCTTCCAAAACGATATAGCCTAATGCTCCTATCATTAAACTAATAATGAAAAGGACAGTAGCAAATAATATTCTCTTCAATGCTATGGGCACAGTTTGAAGATATTCATATTGTGTTTAGTCTCCAATTTTTAATAGCTTTCCGATAATGAAAATTATCTCTCTTTGGTCAGGCCCTAGAAATGTCTCAACGGCATTGATGTATTCATTTGCTCAGCTTGACAATATGACGGTAGTTGATGAACCATTATACGCTCATTATTTGAGCAAAACGGACGTGAACCACCCAGGAGATCAAGAGGTTTTGGATACCATGGAACACGATGGAAAAAAAGTTCTTGAAAATATTTTAAGTTCCGCTCAGCAACAGCCTATGCTATTTATTAAAAACATGGCTCATCATTGGATACAACTTGAGAACAGTTGGTTAGACAAGTTCGATAACATTTTCCTTATAAGGGATCCTAGAGAAATGCTACCCTCCCTAATCAATCAGCTTCCTCAGCCTACTTTGCGAGATACCGGATTGAAAACTCAAGTTGATTTGTATAAAGGGTTAATTTCCAGGGGGCACAACCCAATGATAATCGATTCTAAAAACCTGTTGCTTGAACCAAAGGCAATTTTATCTAGAATATGTAATCATTTAGATATTCCCTTTAGTTCTTCCATGCTTCATTGGCCAAAAGGCCCTAGAAAAGAAGACGGTATTTGGGCGAAATACTGGTATCAGAATGTACACGAGTCAGAAGGCTTTAGCCCGTATCTGCCAAAAGACGTTACTTTCCCCTCTCAACTTGATCCGTTGCTGAAGGAATGTCAACCATATTATAACTACTTATTCGATCAATCACTAAAAATCAATTAATATGCCTCAATTACCTGATTCGAGAAATGAAAATATCCTGATAAACATTAATGGAGATCTACTTCCAAGAGAAGATGCCAAAATATCTGTATTTGATAGTGCAGTCCAGGGTGGAGATGCAGTTTGGGAAGGCATGAGAATTTATAATGGGAAAGTATTTATGCTAGAGGAGCACTTAGATAGATTAGTGAAATCTGCAAAAGCAATGGCTTTCGTACAAATACCCTCTAAAGAGGAAGTTAGAGAAGAGGTTTTCAAAACGTTGAAAGCAAACGATATGTATGATGAATCACACATTCGACTAACACTCACACGTGGTAAGAAGGTCACCTCTGGTATGAGCCCTCATTTTAATCAATATGGCCCTACTTTAATAGTTTTGGCAGAATGGAAAAAGCCTGTTTATGATAATGGTGGCATTCGGCTAATTACTTCTTCCATACGAAGAAATTCTCCTCAGTGTGTGGACTCAAAGATTCATCACAATAATTTAATAAATAATATTTTGGCCAAAATTGAAGCAAATCTTGCAGGTGTAGAAGATGCTGTTATGCTTGATGTGGAGGGTTTTGTATCGGAAACCAATGCCACAAACATTTTCTTCGTAAGAAACTCATCCATTTACACTCCTTTTGCCGATAGTTGTTTACCTGGTATAACTCGTGCTAACGTAATTAGATTGGCAAATGAAAATAGCATTTCGATTGATGAAAAAAGACTTTCGATATCAGAAATGTACACTTCTGACGAAGTATTCGTTACAGGCTCTATGGGAGAGATTACTCCTGTTTTAGAAATCGATGGAAGAACGATTTCAACAACTGCCGGGCCTGTTACAAAAACGATTCAGTCTCTTTATTCAGCGATTGCCACAACTCAAGGTGTAGTTATCCCTCGTTGAAATTCATTTTCTTAACTATTTAACGTAATTTTTGGCATGAATCCGTCTAATCCCGGTTGGCTAAAAGAGTTTGTCGACTTTAGAAAATCAGAATTCGAATCAAACCAAGAGTCCAAAAAAGTTCGTCAAGGTAAAACACCTGATCAGTCATTTTATGGTTTGATACAACCTACAGGCATAATGTATGGTTGTCCTGTAGGTACTTATGGCTTTGATGATGAACACCTATGGACAGAAAATGACAGAACCAAAATACTTCTGCTTGATAGTCTTATTAATATAGCAGAATTATACAGTGAAGAATCAGTAGAAGGTATTGACACTTTCGAACATCTAGTGGAGCATACGCTAGAAGTAGTAGTAGAGTATTATCGTGCGGTATATCCTGAGATTAGTATAGCAACTAAAACCTGGCTTGGAAAGAAGAAAGACCCCTACAAAATCGCTGAACAAATAATCGAGCGAAGAGTAAACTTGACAAATAATAAAAATTCATTTTTTCTTTCCTCCTTCTTTAGCCGAAGTCAGTTATTCCTGGACATTTATATTTTCGGACAATGGACACATACTAAGCCTGACAATGTTCTATTAGAGTTTTTTAAAAGTGAAAAAGAAGAACTTACTTTCACTTCAGTTAAAGTTATTGCGGCTGCAGCACATGCTAATTCAGTGATCGAAGATGAAGAGAGAATGCTATTCGAACATTTTATATCAAACATTGAACTCTCGGCAGAAAAGAAGCGTGTAGCAAACGAATACTTTGAACATGGTATGGGTATTCAAGAAATCCCTATTCAAGAGTCTGACCCATGGATTATTAGAAAGTTTTTTCTTGAGATGGCCACTTTGACCATCTGTTCAGATAAAAAAATAGAATTAAGCGAGCGAATATTTCTGGAGGATTTCAATGAGTCTCTAGGGTTTAACAATGACGATTTTGATATTAGTCTTTTGTCGGTAGAAGGCTTCCTGCTACAAAACTGGAGTAGCTTAGATAACATCCATGAAAAAATGGACTACAAAGCTGTAAGTGAAGAATATGTAGAGCGCATGATCAAAATGTCACGATCACATATTAAAAGGCTCGAAACTAAGCTTTTGGAAGATCATCAACTTGTATCCGTAATTAAGCGAGGCCATTCAAATGTTCTTTCTGAAGATGATAAGCTTTTGATACGAAGCAAATTCATCAAAATTCTTCAGTCAATTCCCAATTTTAGAGTTCTGGTTCTTCCAGATATTTTTCTTAATTATGAAAACCTACTTAGGATTATTCCTAAAGAAATGATTACTAAAGTTATTTCTCAAGAGTAGTTTCAGAAGTTTCTTCTTCCTTACTTTTCTGAGGAACTATCAACGACATTATTATTGAAGCTGCCAGGGTAAAAATGATAATCATGAAGCTAAGCGTGATATCAATTTCGATATGAACTATCTCCAATAGCATTTTAGCGCCAATGAAAATCAAAATGAAGGAAAGGCCTTTTTGAAGTAAATAAAACTTTTCAATAATTCCTGCCAAGAGAAAGAACTTAGCCCTGAGGCCTAAAATCGCGAAAATATTGGAGGTATAAATCAAAAATTCATTTTGTGTAATTGCAAAAGCCGCAGGAATCGAATCAACAGCAAAAATTAAGTCCGTAGTTTCAATAAGTATGATTACCAAAAAAAGTGGAGTAAATAACAACTTACCATTTCTTCGTAATACGAATCGCCCACCATAATCCCCTTTTGTTATGCTCAAATATTTACGAGCCATTTTAAGCAATGGATTTTTACTAGGGTCTATTTCTTCCTCTCCATCTTCAAAAAAGATTTTAATCCCTGAGTAAACAAGGAAAACACCAAATATGTAAAGGATCCAATAGAACTTACTTATTAAGAATGCCCCAAGAAAAATGAATATTGCTCTGAAAATGAGCGCTCCAAGTATCCCCCAAAATAGAATATTGTGATAGTAGATATCCTTAACAGCAAAGTATTTCAGGATGAGTAAGATAACGAATATGTTATCTACTGATAAGGCATATTCTGTTAGATAAGCAGTAAAAAATGTGAGTGAAGCATCTGCTCCATCACCATAAGCATAAATGAGATATCCAAAACCAACTGAAATAGCTACCCAAAAAATAGACTGATATAGGGCCGATTTAGTAGATATTTTATGCGCCTTTTTGTTTAGAAGGCCCAGATCTACTACAAGGAACAAGATTATAATTATCCCAAACAGGCCAAATAGCAACGTTTCGCTTGTATTATCTAGTAGAGAAATAAGAAACATTCAGGGATTTAGGACAAAAATTAAAACCAGTTTTTATGAGAGGGAGTAACCGCTACTATAGATCATTATCCCCAAATTAGCATGTAAAATTAAACAATTAAATCAAGCAAAAAACTTACACGCAGAGTTTATTACATTTTAGAGATAATTAGTAACCTATTAAGTGCTACAATTTTGACAAACTCCTTGAATCAACAGGTTTTTCTCATCGACTTTATAACCATCAGGTAAGTTTATTTTAGGAATAGCAACATTATCAAGACATAGCGTTTTATGGCAGTTCTTGCATTTAAAATGAACGTGTTCGTGATTATGAAAATCTTTGGCACATTCGCTGCAAAGGGCGTATTTTACTCCTCCACCATCGTCAAGAACTTTATGTATCAATCCTTTTTCTAAAAAAGACTTTAGAGTTCTATAGACCGTTACTCGGTCGTGAGAAGGGCTTACATATTTTTCAATATCTGATTGTGTAAGAGCTTGTTTTGAGTTGAATAAAATCTCCAGTACCTCCAATCTGCAGGTGGTCCTTTTTAGTTCGTAATTAGTCAAGACCTTACTCGCTTCCATACTAAAATGAGTCAATTCAATTGAAACTGTAACTTAGAAAGATAACTATACACTCCGTCAGTGTCAGCAGACAATGATTCATGATTTCCTTTTTCAACTATTGACCCATCTTTAACAACCAGAATAATATCTGCCTTTCTAATTGTTGCGAGGCGGTGGGCAATAATAATAGTGGTTCTACCTTTCATCAAATCATCAAGCGCCTGTTGTACCAGGTGCTCAGACTCAGCGTCCAAACTGCTAGTAGCTTCATCCAAAACCAATATTGCTGGATCTTTGAGAATTGCTCTAGCTATTGCAACACGTTGGCGTTGACCGCCAGATAGCTTCACCCCACGTTCACCAACAACGGTTTCCATACCGTCTGGGAAACTCTCAATAAATTGAAGTGCATTGGCCTTTTTTGCCGCTTCATTAATTTGCTCATTAGTAGCATCAATTCGACCATAAGCTATATTTTCCTTAATCGTCCCCCCAAAAAGCATAACCTCCTGAGGTACCATGCCGATATTTCCTCTTAACGTATTAAGGTCAATACTACCTATCTCGTTGTTGTCAATCAATATCTCTCCAAGAGATGCGTCATAATATTTAGAGAGCAATTGAATAATAGTAGACTTGCCTGCACCACTAGGCCCTACTAAAGCAACTTTTTGACCCGGTTCGATAGTAAAATCAATATCCTTTAACACCTTAAGTTCCTCACGTGTAGGGTAAGAAAAGCTTACATTATCAAACTGAATTGACCCCTTAAGTTTTCTTCTTTCCTTCGAAAGGCTTTCTTTTTCGGGAACTTCATCTATGATTTCTAAAACTCGCTCAGAAGCACCGATAGCACGTTGGACTTGTCCGTAAATGTCTCCCAATCCGGCAATAGAGCCACCAATAAAAGTAGTGTATAAAACAAAGGATAATAGGTCTCCTACACTCATAGTTCCCTCTTGGACGAGTACTGCTCCGTACCACATAACTGCTACTATTCCTCCAAAAAGAGCGAAAATCACGAAAGAGATAAAGGCGCCTCTGTAGGTAGCCGTTTTTAGAGCTATTCTAACAGTTTCATTCAAATTTTTAGAATACCGAGCTTTCTCCAATAATTCATTGGTAAATGCCTTTACAACATGAATAGCCTGCAATGACTCTTCAACAATAGTATTGGCATCGGCTAACTTATCTTGAGTTGCTTTCGAGAGTTTGCGTATGGACCTGCCAAACACAAGAGCACTCAACACCAACAGAGGAAAGGTCAAAAGCATAAAAAGAGTCAGCTTGGGCGCAATGTAAAATATGACTATTACACCTATAATGAGCGTAGCCACTTGTCTGAATAATTCTGCTAAGGTCGTTGAAAAAGTATCTTGAAGCATTGATACATCGGACGTTATTCTGCTAATTAATTCCCCTACTCTTCGCTGATCAAAAAATGCAGTAGGTAGAGTGAGCATCTTTCCAAATACGGCTAACCTTATATCTGCCATGGATCTTTCACTTACTTGAGCAAAAAGATACACTCGAAAGAAAGAAAAGATACTTTGAAAAAAAAGTACTGCGACAAGAGCTAAAGCAATTTGATCAATAGAGGTAACGATCCATTGCTTTCCTGAGGCCACATCCATGAGCTTTCCTGCCAGGTATGGAAATACTAATAGTGTTGTGCTACTGAAAAGTAAGCTAAGCATACCAAATGCAAATGTGGTTTTATACGGTTTGACGAATGAAAATACCCCTAGAAGCTTACTAAAGTTTTCCTTGTTTAAGGCTCTTTTATCTTCTTTATTGAGTGGTTCTCTGCTGCGATTCCTAGCCATCTATCTTTTCAAGATCAAGCCGCAAATTTATTCACATTGCTGGTGAATGACTAATAATTAGTAAAAATCTAAGAATTGATCATTACTACACATTAAGAAATCATTTTTGAATTATCTTTAAGTATAAACCCAGAAGCTATGCAATCAATAAGCCGAGTATTAGTTGGTCTCGATATGACAGAAATGGATACTACTGTAATATCTTATACCTCAATGCTAAGTGATTTACTGAATATTGATAAAATTTATTTTTTTCACGTTTCTCAATCACTTATTATACCGGAAAGATTAACTGAAAAGTATCCAAATTTACTTGCTCCTGCCGATGAGTCTATAGAAGATCTAATAGAAGATAAGGTTGATCAGCATTATAAGGGTAGTGCCGAAATTAATATTGAAGTTAGGGAAGGTAATGCCGAAGATAAAATACTGAGATGGTCAGACATTAAGGAAATTGATTTAATAATCGTAGGGAAGAAAAATGAGTTGAAAGGAAGCGGTTTGCTACCAAACCGTCTAGCAAAAATTGGACATTGCTCCATACTTATGGTGCCCGAAGGGGTTGATGCAAAAATCGAAAGGATTATGGTACCTGTTGATTTTTCATCGTCTTCAAAAATCGCATTGGATGAAGCCCTGGTATTAGGTAAAAAAACTGATGCTGACATTCTCATTCAGAATACTTACGTTGTACCACAGGGTTATCATAAAAGTGGTAAGTCTTACGAAGAATTTGCTGAGATTATGCATGAAAACTCACAACATGAAGCAAATGACTTTCTGAAGCAAATGAACCTTGACTCTTCTAAATGTAAGGTTGCTCTTTCTCTGGATGACGATGATGAGCCTTCAGATAAAATTTATATTGAGGCTGAAAAAAATAAAGCCGACATAATAATCATCGCATCAAAAGGGAGAACTGGCCTGGCCAATATTTTACTCGGTAGCGTTGCTGATAAAATTCTTCAAGTGAAAGGAAAAATTCCTGTACTGGTAATTAAGGATAAGAAACAGAATTTAGGATTTTTAGACGCTTTACTTCGAATTTAATATTGCACTCTCCCTAAGACATCGAAAATTACAGAGTCTTGCAAAATCATCTTTTGAAAACCGTGAATTCTGTATTCTTTGATCTGTAGATTTCCATCAATTCTATCAAGTTTCATTTCCAGCTCCTTTTTTGATTTAAAAATACTGTTTGACTGAAGAGCTTTAACCTTTATTTTTTTGATGTTTTCTAATTTGTTCAAATAATAAATTTCTAAGGTCTGCACTTCAAGAGCACTGTTTTTTGCTCTGTATTCCAAAATCTTTAAGTTGCTATTATTATCTTCCCCTTCACTTATTCGGTATTGTCCAATTAAGGCAGGTTTATTAATATCTAAGTCTCTAATAATCTGAAACTCATTTGCCCAGCTTAAACTATCTGGCTTCATTTCACTCACTGCAGTATCACCATTCGCAACAGCTTCCTTTTGTAAACTCGCTTCGTTTTCTATTAATAGAGCAGCTTGATCATTCATGAGACTATCAATTGAAAAATAGACAGTAACACTTTTTGGTTTAATGTCTGAGCATGAGATTGCTGTCAACAGCACTAAAAAGATTAATGCGTTTTTCATCCTTGTAACTTATCACCTGTCATCTCTATAGGTACATCGATTCCCATAAATTCCAATATTGTGGGGGCCAAATCACCTAATTTACCATTCTTGACTTTTCCTTTAAATTGCTTATCAACAAAGATACAGGGTACCAGATTTGTAGTATGAGCTGTATTCGGACTGCCATCAGGGTTGATCATAATATCAGAATTACCATGGTCAGCAATTATGATCGTTAAATAATCATTCGCCAATGCGGCCGTTACAACATCTTTAGTACAAGAGTCGACTGTTTCACAAGCTTTGACAGCAGCTTTAAATACTCCAGTATGACCTACCATGTCAGGGTTAGCAAAATTTAGACACACAAAATCAGGATGGTTTGAATTAAGATCGTCAATTATTTTATTTCTTATATCCAAAGCACTCATTTCAGGTTGTAGATCATATGTAGGCACTTTAGGAGAAGGGCATAGTAATCTTCGCTCTCCTTTGAACTCTGTCTCGCGACCTCCTGAAAAGAAAAAGGTTACGTGCGGATATTTCTCCGTTTCGGCAATTCGCACTTGGGTTTTCTCATTTTTTTCCAATACTTCACCAAGTGTGTTCACCAGATTATCCTTATCAAAAACCACATTGACAGCCTTGAATGTATTGTCATAATTGGTCATGGTTACATAATGTAAATCCATCTTATGCATCCCTTGGTCGGGAAAATCTTGTTGTGTTAACGCTTGCGTAATTTGTCTACCTCTATCTGTACGAAAATTAAAGCAAAGGACTACATCTCCCGATTTGATTTTAGCTACTGGTTCACCTGAATCGCTAGTTATTACAACGGGTTTTATAAATTCATCCGTTACATCATTTTTGTATGATTCTAACACTCCATCAATCGCATTCAAATGAGCCGTGCCTTGCCCATTCACAAGTAGGTCATATGCCAATTTAACGCGTTCCCATCTTTTGTCCCTATCCATCGCATAGTATCGACCAATGACTGAGGCAATTTTTCCAGTCGTTTTACTTAAATGATCTTCAAGATCAGCTATATAACCTTTACCTCCCTTCGGATCAGTATCTCTTCCGTCTGTAAAAGCATGAACAAATACATTATCTAATTCTTTCTTAGAAGCTAGTGTACATAGCCCTTTTAGATGATTAATATGCGAGTGTACACCGCCATCAGATAAGAGGCCTATAAGGTGAATATTCTTACTATTAGCTCTAGCGTAGTCAAAGGCATCATTTATAGTTTGATTGTCATCAATGGTGTTTTCTTCAAAGGCCAAATTCACTTTGACCAAGTCCTGATAAACAATCCTGCCTGCACCAATATTCATATGGCCCACTTCTGAATTCCCCATCTGGCCATCAGGCAACCCTACGGCCAATCCAGATGCCTCCAACTTGCAGTTGGAATACTTTGAATACAATGAATCCATGTATGGAGTATTTGCTTTAGCAATGGCAGATACCTTCGGATTAGTTCCCAACCCCCAACCATCAAGGATCATTAAAAGTACTTTCTTATTCATTTCAATCTATTAAAGCGTAAAAAACGTGAATTTTCACTTGGCTAACAACTAACAGGGCCTTTAGGATAATCTTTGATGGTTTTAATTTCAATAAGCAAATATATTGGTCAAATTTGAGCCCAACTATTATCTATGGCTAAGACAAAAACCATCTACTTCTGTCAAAATTGTGGCTATGAATCCGCCAAATGGTTAGGTAAATGCCCTTCCTGCAACGAGTGGAATACATTCGTTGAAGAACTACAGCAAAAGTCTAGTAAAAATGACTGGAACAACACTGGACTCTCCAAAAAATCATCTCGCCCTAAACTCATAAAAGAAGTATCTGCAGAAAAAAGCGAACGTATAGATACAAGAGATGGTGAGTTAAATAGAGTGCTTGGCGGTGGGATAGTTCCCGGGTCAGTAATATTGATTGCAGGTGAACCTGGTATAGGAAAGTCGACTTTAATGCTGCAAATCGGACTATCTCTCAAAAACAAAATACTTTATGTTTCAGGTGAGGAGAGTGAGCAACAGATAAAAATGCGTGCTGACCGTATGTCGGAATCACTGAATGATCACTGCTATATTTTATCGGAAACTTCAACTCAAAACATTTTTCAGCAAGCCCAGGAAGTGATACCTGAACTTATAATAGTAGACTCCATTCAAACATTGCATTCCAATCAGGTAGAGTCTTCTGCAGGAAGTGTTTCTCAAGTGCGACAAACTACTGCCGAATTGATTAAGTACGCAAAAGAGTCTGCAACTCCCATATTTTTGGTTGGTCATATCACAAAAGATGGTGCTATTGCCGGGCCAAAAGTTTTAGAGCACATGGTAGACACTGTTTTACAGTTTGAAGGTGACAGGCATTTGACTTATCGAATTCTGAGAACTACCAAAAATCGATTTGGCTCCACTTCAGAACTAGGTATTTATGAAATGATGGGCAATGGCTTGCGTCAGGTCAGCAATCCTTCGGAGATACTTATTTCACAAAAGGAGGGTGATATAAGTGGAGTGACCATAGGAGCAACAATTGAGGGTAATCGTCCATTAATGATAGAAATTCAGTCGTTAGTGAGCAACGCAGCCTATGGCACACCGCAAAGAAGTAGTACCGGTTATGATGCAAAGCGTCTTAACATGCTTTTGGCCGTTTTAGAGAAACGTTGTGGGTTTCGTTTGGGCCTTCAAGATGTATTTTTAAATATGGCAGGCGGCATTAAAGTAGAAGACCCTGCAATGGATCTTGCTGTCTGTTGCTCAATCATTTCTTCGTTGGAGGAAATTTCAATTTCGGAAAAAGCATGTTTTGCTGCTGAAGTGGGATTGGGTGGAGAACTAAGAACAGTGAATAGGCTAGAGAATAGAATAGCTGAAGCTGAGAAACTTGGTTTCGAATCAATCTACATATCAAAGTATGGTTTAAAAGGCCTTGATCAAAAAAAACATCAGATAGAAATCAAACCATTCTCAAAAATGAATGACGTTTTTGGTGAGTTGTTTGGTTAGTGTTTGCCTTGTAAACCACCTGTATGAATAGCCAGTAATTGAGTCCATTTTTTAAAATGATCTCTGGATATTAGATCAAATAGCCCAAACATCATTTTACCCGTGTATATGGGTTCCAAAGGAATCTGATGTTGATCTTCAAAATCATCAATAAACTCTAAGAGCTCAAGAGTAGATTTAGCATAGCCTCCAAAATGGTAATCAGTATTAAGTTTCCAATTGCTGAATTCTTTACCTCTGTATTGATATAGCCAGCTATAAATTTCATTTACTAAAAAGTCTCCTTTAAGAGCTGAAAACCCCAAAATAGTTTGATTTTTTTGAGATGATGAAATAAGCCCGCTAAGAGTACCTCCTGTTCCTGCAGAACTGGAAATAACATCAAACTTCTTTGTCTCTTCATTTAAGATTTCTTCACATCCCTTAATCGCCAGAGCATTGGTTCCTCCTTCAGGAATTAAGTAAAACTTGCCAAATTCTTGCCTTAGTTGATTGACAAATCCCTTTTCTGCCTTTTCTCGATATATTTTTCTACTCACAAACTTCAACCGCATTCCATTAGCACTAGCAAATTGGAGGGTTTTGTTTAAGGGTTTATTTTGTAACTCTTCTCCTCTCACAATTCCAATGGACTTGAAACCTGCTTCTTTAGCAGCCGCTGCAGTAGCATAAATATGATTGGAGTATGCTCCGCCAAAAGTGAGTATGGTATCAACCCTTTCTTGGTGAGCTGCTTGTAAATTATATTTCAGTTTGCGCCACTTATTACCAGAAACTAAAGGGTGAATTAAATCTTCGCGTTTTATACTTAATTTGATCGATTTCTCTTCAAGTAAAGATGATTTAACTTCTTGAATAACCGGCTCAGCATGTAGTTTGTGCATCCTACTTTTGCATATAGTCTAGCGTTAAATTTAGCATAGCTTTTAAGCCAGTCATCATACCTGCTTCGTCAATTTCAAAATCTGGTGTATGATGCATTTGTAGTGGTTGGGAATAAGGTACCCCTTCAGGTCTTGCTCCTATGAAAAAATATATTCCAGGAACAACCTCTTGAAATGATGAAAAGTCCTCAGCTCCTGTAACTGCTTTGATAGTCACCACGTTTCCCGATTTTTCAAAACTGCTTAGCATTTCATTGGTCAGCTTAGGGTCATTATACGTGAGTAAAGCATTATTTACAATACTGACCTCTGCTTCCGCGCCTGCAATATTTGCAATGTTTTTAGCCGTAAGTTTTATTTTTTCATGGATCATTTTTTGAGTGGGCTTGTCCAACGTTCGTATCGTTCCCACTAGCTTGGCCTCCTCTGGAATAATATTAAACCTTACACCAGCATTAACCATCCCAACCGTGATAACTGCGGCCTCTTTAGTCAACTCAACATTTCTTGAAACTATATATTGAAGGCTGTTTATAATTTGGGCCGAAACAGCTATGGGGTCAATCGAAGACCATGGGGCAGAACCATGAGCCTGCTTTCCTTTAATTGTGATCTCAAACCGATCGGACGCGGCCATAAAGCCCTCTGATTTGAAGCTGATTTGACCTACAGGAAGGCCGGCTGCTATATGCAAACCAAATATGACATCAACAACAGGATTTTCTAAGGCTTTTTCTTTCACCATCAACATGGCCCCTCCTTCTTCTCCGGGAGGTGGGCCTTCTTCTGCCGGTTGAAAGATAAACTTTACAGAACCACTTAAGTCATCTTTCATTTTGGAAAGGACTTCAGCAGTTGCCATCAATATAGCTATATGAGCATCATGACCACAGGCATGCATAACGCCTGTTTCCTGACCATTGTAGTTCGAGGTGACCTTCGAGGCAAATGACATGGCTGTTCGCTCAGTTACAGGTAATGCATCAATATCGGCCCTAAGCGCTACCACAGGCCCCGGTTTACCTCCTTTCAACAAACCAACAACTCCTGTTTTAGCTATTCCTGTTTGAACCTCAATGCCTAAAGACGATAAATATTCCGCAATTTTTTTTGCCGTATTAAATTCTCGGTTAGATAGCTCGGGGTTTTGATGAAAGTGCCTCCTCCACTCGATCATTTTTGGCTCTACATCAGTCGCAAACTTCTCGGCTTTAGCGTTAATCAAAGATTGGGAGAGACTAAAAAAAGGTATTGAGATAAAAAGTACCGTTATAAATTTTCTCATGATGATTCGATTAAATAGTTCGAAAAGATAGCTATTAAGTTTTTCAAATCAACGATCTTAATTTTCTAAAACTCAAAAAATGAAATGGTATAAAGTATTTATATCTACAGAAGAAGCAATGGGGCGTATTCCTGAAAGAAGTACTGTTCTGGTTAAAATAGGTCAACATCGACTTTGTCTTGCTAGGTTTAACAACATACTTTATGCAATGGCAGACGCTTGTCCTCACAACGGAGCACAGCTGAGTGAGGGAAATATTAATCACATTGGTGAAATTATATGTCCCTGGCACAATTACCGCTTTAGAATGCAAGACGGAAAGGGGTCTGAAAGTAACTGCGGAGATTTATGGACCTACCCCGTTGATAGTAGAATTGATGGTATATATGTTGGAATTAACTCCAATTGAACAAGGCTTTTCGAGATAAAAGTCAAATATTTGCCTTCTATAAGCGTTTAAATAAAATGTCCAGAATCGTCTTTTTATGTACCCTGTTGACCATTTTAACGGCTGCCTCCGTTCGATGTCAAAAGACCGAGTTTTTAAGAAGGCTATCCACTCTAAATTATTCAGATCCGCTTCCTGAAAAAATATTATCATCCAAAACCGTAGTTTTAACAGAGGTTCCTAGTGAAGGAGAAAACCCTACCATCAGAGGAGAGTGGTCTTCCGTGTCAAAGACCATCCAACAAGGTTTTCAAAAAGCTAAAATTGACGCAGTTGTCCATTATTATATCGATGACATCTTTAGTGGGCCAGAATCTTACCATGCCTATCTGGATGCCTTTGACGATAGAAATTTGTCCCACGCAGCTTTGGTCTTTTTTGATGGAGAGCAATATCAATTGATTTTACTCAAACTTCAGGATAGGAAGTTTCTGATAGCTGAAGGGCAGTCTGCTTTCAAAATGACCGGGGTCGACCTTTCTTCTATGATGAATAGCCTCTATAAAAAGGCCGCTAATTCAGGCTTGGAGAAAACTAATCTACTTATTATTGGTACTCCCGAGTATGGTGCGCCAGTAGATATAATTACTGGAAGAAGGTCAGAATTTTATGATCTGAACTTTAAGTCTGAAAAGTTAGCTGTTCCCGTTTTTGCTGACACCAGTGATATCAAAGCAGTTATGGCTAATTATCCATACAGGTGGGAGTTTGTGGATGGGAGCAAAGATGAAGATGCACTTCGCAAGGACGGTTTTCAATACATAATGCATTATGTGAACTCTACCGGTAAGGTTGCCAAACAACTATTGGAATACCCTTTCAATGAGAATGAAACTGCCTTTGTGAGTGAAATAAAAGTTGACGGTAAATCGCAGGTTTTCTCCCAAAACATAGATGCTCATGTCTATAAATTTTATATCAAACATATAAGAACAAGAAACTTGTTTGTAGGAAAGCGCTGGGACGCTGGATATACCTGGCAGGAAGGTTTATCCAACTATATCATCAATTTGAGGAATGAGTTAGTGAGGGATAAATAGTGCTTTTCTATTTATATTTGGTTACAAATATAATTCCGTAGTATGAAAATTTACATTCTAAAAGTTGTAGTCAGAAAAGATTGGCGGGAACTTCTTAAAGAAACTACAGGAGAAGGTCTTAATACCAAAGCTTTGTTGGATTACTTTAGACAAATACACACTTAAAAGAAACGAACAAAGACCGAACTCATACTTTACCGGAAAAACCACTTTAGGAATGAAACGAATTATTACTGCGCTACTTTTTACAATAACATCTGTTGCTTGTTATTCCCAGCAAACTGTTGCACGACTTTGGAATGATGCTCTCTTGGAGGCAATTCGAAATGATTTTGCGCGCCCAACAGTCCATGCACGAAACTTATTTCATATTTCTTCTGCTACTTATGACGCTTGGAACGTATACGATAACTCTGGCCAGTTTTATCTTTTGGGTCAGACTCTCAATGGTTTTCAATGCCCTTTTGATGGAGTAGAATCACCATCAACGGATGGCGGTATTTTAGCAGCACAAGAAGAAGCAATAAGTTATGCTTGTTACAGGTTAATACAACATAGATTCGCCAATGCACCTTTGGCGTTTGAAACTATGGAGATTATTGACGATTTAATGGATCAACTAGGTTATGACAAAGAGTTTATCAGTACAAATCTCGAATTTGGAGACCCGGCTGCTTTAGGAAATTATATAGCTCAATGCTACATAGATTATGGCTTGCAGGATGGTTCAAATGAGCAAATGGAATATGAAAATATTTTTTATACTCCAGTGAACGAACCATTGATAACCGATGAGCCAGGAAATCCTAGCCTTACCGATCCAAATAGATGGCAACCACTAACACTCGAACTTTTCATTGACCAAGCTGGTAATGAAATACCTGGAGCGACTCCTGATTTTTTAAGCCCCGAATGGGGTTCTGTTCTTCCATTTGCTTTAACAGATGATGCTCTAGACATTTTTGAAAGAGATAATAATGAATATTGGGTTTATCATGACCCTTCTGACCCACCATATCTCGAAACAGATGGTTCTGGTTTATCAGATGAATATATTTGGAATTTCTCCCTTGTATCTATTTGGGGAAGTCATTTGGATCCTACCGATGGTGTGATGTGGGACATCTCCCCGGGAGCCTCTGGAAATTTGGGTTCAGTCGACAATCTCCCAACTGAATTGGAAGACTATCGAGACTTTTATAATACAATAGATGGTGGAGACCCTGGATTAGGTCGATCCATGAACCCTAAAACGGGTCAGCCATATCCGGAAAATATAGTGCCCAGAGGTGATTATGCTCGTGTATTGGCAGAGTTCTGGGCTGATGGCCCAGACTCAGAAACCCCACCTGGTCATTGGTATACTATTTTGAATAAAGTAAGTGACGATTTGACTGAAAAAAGGTTTAAGGGTGAAGGTGAGACTTTATCTGACCTTGAATGGGATGTTAAATCGTATTTCACACTCGGGGGAGCGATGCACGACTGTGCAATTAGTGCCTGGGGCATAAAAGGTTGGTATGACTACATTCGTCCTATATCATCTATAAGGTATATGGGAGATCAAGGGCAAAGTACAGACCCGGGGCTTCCCAGCTATTCCCCTCAGGGCTTACCACTTGAGCCCGGTTTAATAGAGTTGGTAGAAATAGGTGATCCTTTGGCAGGTGCAGGCAATGAAAACGTTGGTAAAATCAAATTATATACCTGGAGAGGGCCTGACTTTATTACCTTCCCTGATGTTGATGTAGCAGGTGTAGGATGGATATTATCCGAGAACTGGTGGCCTTATCAACGCCCATCTTTCATAACCCCTCCTTTTGCCGGTTATGTATCAGGTCATTCAACTTACTCCCGTGCTGCAGCGGAGGTTTTAACTTTGCTCACTGGTGACGAGTATTTTCCGGGAGGAGTTGGTGAATTCTTCGCAGCTAAAAATGAATTTTTAGTGTTTGAAGACGGGCCAAGTGTAGACATAACACTGCAATGGGCTACCTATAGAGACGCTTCAGATCAAACAAGTTTATCCCGAATATGGGGTGGAATTCATCCGCCAGCTGATGATATAAGGGGCAGAATCATTGGAAATCAAATTGGGTTAGACGCATTCGATCTAGCTGAAAGATACTTCGAAAAGCTGGTGACTTCTACAGAATTGACTAACCATGGTACGAAAATTAAACTATTCCCAAATCCTGCTTCAAACCGCTTGGACATATCAGCAACTACTTCTGAACCAATTTCCATCAGAATATTAGACCTGACCGGTCAATTAGTTTTGGATCGTAAAAATACTACGGGCTCAATAGATATAAGTTCAATAAAGGCTGGTGTATACATTGTTGAAGTCAAATCTGGAAATACTGTAAGCACTGAGAAAATTGTCATAAATAACTAATCATCTTTTTTCAACTTCAATCCAAACCATATAAGGAACTGGTATGGATAGGGTGGAGTCATAACCTAGTCGACTTAGTTCAGAAGGAAGAACAAGTCCATGTTTTTCTGTTGAAAATTGTTTTATGCTGTAACCGTTTGTCTCTAGTAATAGGTTAATCGATGAATACACATTAGCCTCCTTCATAATGTCTCTAACAACCTGATAGCTTTCGTTTATCACCCCCTTCTTTTTTACATCCCACTTATCAGATTTTATAAATGCATTGATATGTTCGTCAAGTACATCGTCATATAGTAGTGGGTAGCCTACCATTAATGATTTTAATTCAATATTTACACTATCTTGGGCTACAGACCACATGTTCATTATTTCGTCAATATGATCCTTTAGCATCAACCCTGGTACCGAGGAGTTATATTTAAAATGATTATATGTTATGGAATCTCTATTTCGATATAAAGCAAAGCTGCTATATGTACTATCTTGATGTTTTGTCAATACGAAGTTTACCTCCGATTTAGAGATCTCGTATTCATGCGCTTGGATGGGAGAAGAATTTTGTTGCTTAAGCTCTTCTTTCCTTTCTTCTTGATTTGTACAACTCAAAACAATCAGAAAGACCGCACTTACTAAGTATATAAATATTTGATTACTAGGCTTTTGTGCTATTATTTTATCTTTTGGCATGGCTGTTGTTTTAATGAACCTAAATGATGTGTAACGAGATTGGCTTATAGCGAATCATAATCTAACCATTATGAAAAAGATAGGAATCATTTTAGTCATTTGCTTTTCAGTATCATCTGTTGGTATCATTAAAAAAACAACAGATCAGGTCACTTTTACTTCAAAAAAAGATAGCTCATATTCTTTAAAATTAAAAATAGAACGTATGAGAAGACCCGCAAGGTTTTTCAACAAACGCTATATGGCTTAGTCTAATCGCTTAATAAAAAGAAAGGCTTTGATTTAATCAAAGCCTTTCTATAAGAACTTAAGGTCAGAATATTAAAACGGATACTCGTTTTTATCGATCACGTGATCTGCTATTCTTCTTCGCGCTTCTTTTAAATTCATAGGCTCGATTTTAGTAAAACGCTTAAGTCCCATCAACATCATTCTTTGCTCATCACCCTCAGCAAAAGCGTTGATAGCCTCTCGGCCTGCGGCAGCTGCCTTCTCAATAGCTTCATGGAGATATACTCGCATCATATCCGTTTCAATGGCCAAAGCTTCTTCTCCTTTTTGAGATACAAGCTTCTCCACTCTTAATAATGTAGACTCAGCTACATACCCTTCGATTAACATGTCTGCCAGATTCATTAAAATTTCCTGCTCGTCTCCCAGTTTTTGCATGAATTTTTGAACTGCTGCACCAGCTACCATCAGCCCTGCCTTCTTCAAATTGACTAAGGCTTTCTTCTCTTTAGCAAACAACTCATCTCCATCAGAAGCTCCAAAATCAGGAATAGACATCAACTCTTTTTGTACAGCCATTGCTGGAGTCATAAGATCGATAGTGCCTTTCATGGCACGTTTTAGCAGCATATCGATGCAAAGCATTCGATTGATTTCATTGGTTCCTTCAAAGATTCTGTTAATTCTGGCATCCCTGTAAGCTCTGTCCATAGGACTTTCTGCCGAAAATCCCATTCCTCCATAAATTTGAACTCCTTCATCAGCACAATAATCCAAGACTTCAGATCCGTGTACTTTTAGAATAGCACATTCAATGGCAAACTCCTCCACAGATTTAAGTTTAGCCTTTGCCTCATCCATACCTCCTGCAACTAAAGAATCATAGGCATCATCAATATTTTGACCTGCCCTATAGTGAGCTGATTCGGAAGCATAAGTGATTGTAGCCATTTTGGCTATTTTGTTTTTAATAGCTCCAAAAGTAGAAATAGAAGTTCCAAACTGCTTTCGCTCATTAGAGTAATTGACTGCATTGTTGATTATTCCTTTGGAACCTCCTACAGCAGCTACTCCCAATTTTATCCGACCAATATTCAGAATATTTACTGCAATCTTAAATCCATTTTCTCTCTCCGAAAGTAGGTTCTCTATGGGCACCTTACAGTCATTAAAGAAGATCTGTCTGGTAGATGAGCCTTTTATACCCATCTTTTTTTCTTCTTCATTCATGGTTATACCGCCAAAACCCTTCTCTACTATAAAAGCAGAAAGGTTTTTGTCATCATCAATCTTTACAAATACTATATAAACATCCGCAAAACCACCATTGGTGATCCACATTTTTTGACCATTGATAATGTAGTGCTTTTCATCATCAGAAAGCACCGCCTTAGTCTTTCCAGAATTAGCATCAGAACCTGAATCCGGTTCGGTCAAACAGTAAGCTGCCTTCCATTCACCACTTGCCAGATTGGGCAGATACTTTTTCTTTTGTTCTTCATTACCATAATAAAGAATCGGGAGCGTACCTATGCCTGTATGAGCAGATATAGCAACAGCAAAAGAGTGAGCTCCTCCAAAAACCTCAGCAACTAACATGGAGGTATTAAAATTCATCCCGAAACCACCGTATGCCTCAGGGACACTTGTTCCTAGTAAACCAAGTTCGCCCGCTTTGTCTAGTAGTGATGGCATTAAATCAGGGTTCTCCATTGAATCAATTTCATCGAGCTTGGGATGAATTTCCTGCTCTATAAAATCATGACAAGTCTGAGCAATCATTTTTTGCTCTTCGCTCCATTCTTCAGGTATAAAGATATTATTGGCCTCTGTTTCTCGTATCAGAAACTCTCCACCCTTTATTGCATTTTGTTCTTTTACTGCTTCCATTTTAGTTTCTTAATTGTATTAATATTATTTCTTAATTCAGGAATTCATAGATTCCTGCTACACCTTGGCCACCACCAACACATGCCGTAACCATTCCGTATTTTTGCTTTCTTCTTCTCATTTCGTCAAAAAGCTGAATGGAAAGTTTTGCTCCTGAACAACCCAGTGGGTGGCCTAAAGCAATTGCCCCTCCGTTCGGATTAACTCTACTTTGATCAATTTCTAACTCTTTCATTACAGCTAAAGATTGAGCTGCAAAAGCTTCATTTAATTCTATTTGCTCTATGTCTTCAAGTTTTAGCCCCGCTTTTGACAAAGCCTTTGGAACTGCAGCTACAGGTCCAATTCCCATAATTCTAGGCTCTACACCTGCCGCTACATAACTCACCATTCGAGCTATTGGTTTGAGATTTAACTCATTTACCATTTTTTCTGACATGACCATTACGAAAGCCGCTCCGTCAGATGTCTGACTTGAGTTTCCAGCTGTAACAGATCCTCCAGCAGCAAATACCGGACGTAATTTTGCTAGTGCTTCTACTGTAGTATCTGGTCTAACCCCTTCATCTGTGTCAACAGTATATTCTTTGGTTTGCTTTTTCATATTAGCATCAAGAAAGGTCTCCTCTACCTTAATAGGTACAATCTGATCCTTGAACTTACCTTCCTTAATTGCTACTGCTGCTTTTACGTGAGAATTGTAAGAAAACTCATCTTGGTCTCCTCTTGAAATTTCATATTGTTGAGCTACTTGTTCAGCAGTTAAACCCATACTGGTATAGTAGTCTGGTGTTTTTGAAGCAATCTTATAATTCAATGCAGTTTTATAACCCATTACCGGAACCAATGACATGGATTCGGTTCCTCCAGCTATAATGCAATCGGCCATTCCCGAATGAATACGAGATGCGGCAATACTTATAGCTTCTAAACCAGATCCACAATATCTATTTATTACCATTCCAGGTACTTCTAACGGAAGAGATAATAAGGAAATCATTCTACCCATCTGCATTCCTTGCTCTGCTTCTTGCACGGCATTACCCACTATCAGATCATCAACTCTTTTTGGGTCGAAGTCCTTGACAGAAGCAACCAAGTGTTTGATTACATCTGCTGCGAGATCATCTGGTCTGGTAAATCGAAAACCTCCTCTTCCAGCCTTACCGACTGCTGTTCTATATCCTGCTACTATATATGCATCCATATTTTAATAATTTTAATTGTGAGCGCAAACTGAACGCTATTAATTTCTAAGTGGTTTACCTGTGGTTAAAATACTTTGTATTCTTTCCAATGTTTTCTTCTCACCAGTAAGTGATAAGAATGCTTCTCTTTCTAAATCTAAAAGATATTGCTCCGTCACTTCTTGTGGATATGATAGGTCACCACCACACATTACGTAGGCAATTTTATTTGCAATTTTTAAATCATGCTCTGAAATGTAGTTCCCCATTTTCATTCCATTAACACCAGCCATGAAAAGCGCCATTCCCGTTTTTCCCTGAACCTTAATATTTTTAGCTTGAACCGGCATTGTATATCCAGCATCAGCAAGTTCTAATACGGTTGATTTGGCATCAGCAATTTGCCGATCCTTGTTAATGGTAATTCTATCTTGAGGTCTCAAAATATTCATGTCTCTAGCTTCCTCGGCAGAAGTAGCCACTTTTGCAGTTGCTATATTCATGAATGAATTTTGAAGGGCATTCAAAACTACATCACCGGTTTCTATGCCATCAGAAACTCTTTTAGTAAGCTCCTTTGTTCCGCCTCCACCTGGAATCAGACCAACACCCACTTCTACTAATCCAACATATGTTTCCGCTGCTGCCTGAATAATATCTGCATGCATAGACATCTCGCAACCTCCGCCTAATGTTAAACCATGTGGAGCTACTACAACGGGTATGGAAGAATATCGAACCCGCATTATTGTGTTTTGAAAATGACGAATCATAAAATCGACCTCATCAAATTCTTGTTCGATAGCATACATAAATACCATTCCCAAGTTTGCTCCGGCAGAAAACTGAGCGCCTTGATTTCCTATGACGAGGCCTCGGTAATCCTTTTCAGCCATATCAATGGCTTTATTGATTCCTTCTACAACTTCTCCTCCAAGAGTATTCATCTTAGTATGGAATTCAATATTTAAAACTCCATCTCCTAAATCGAAAATCGTAGATCCAGAGTTACTCCACACTACTTTATTTTCTCTGATATTGTCAAGGATGACATATTCTTCAGCACCAGGAACTGCTTTGTAAGACTTTGAATTTATATCATAATAATGTCTGACTCCCTCTTTGGCAGTATAAAATGAAGTAATCCCTGCATCAAGCATATCATAAACCCATTGGTTAGGCTTATAATCCATCTCCTCCATTTTACCAACCGTTTTGGCAACATCAACAGCATCCCACGTTTCAAAAGGTCCAACTTCCCAACCAAAACCAGCACAGATTGCATCATCAATTTTATAAAGCTCATCGGCTATTTCAGGAATACGATTTGTTACATATTGAAATAATGCATAAAATGAATCTCGGTAGAATTCTCCTGCTTTATCCTTACCTGAAAAAAGAACCTTGTATCTTTCTTTCAGATTATCAATTGACTTGGTAGTTTCAAGCGTAGCAAAAGAGGCTTTCTTTTTAGGCTCGTACTCTAACGTGTCAAGATTGAGTGTCAAAATGTTGGTTTTGCCTTTCTCATCTTTTGTCTTTTTGTAAAACCCTTGTTTGGTTTTATCTCCTAACCAGTTGTTCTCTACAAGCTTGTCAACTACTTCAGGAAGCTTAAATGTATCTCTTCCTTCATCATTAGGAAGACCTGCATAAAGTCCATTGGCAACTTTAACCAAAGTATCTAGACCTACAACATCAGAAGTCCGGAACGTAGCGGATTTTGGCCTGCCTATTACAGGGCCTGTAAGTTTATCTATTTCATCGACATTGAGCCCTAATTTTTGCATGGACGCAATCACTTTTAGTATAGCAAAAATTCCTACCCTGTTAGCGATAAAAGCTGGTGTATCTTTAGCCAGAACTGTAGTCTTTCCTAGATACAGATCTCCATATCTCATGAAAAAATCCGTGATTTCAGGGTCTGTTTTTTTAGTAGGAATGATCTCCAATAATTTCAAATACCTTGGAGGGTTAAAAAAGTGAGTTCCACAAAAATGTTTTTGGAAATCATCACTCCTGCCTTCCAACATAAAATTGATAGGAATACCAGAAGTGTTCGAGGTAATCAGTGTTCCGGGAGTTCTATATTCTTCTACCTGATCAAATACTTTTTTCTTAATGTCCAGGTTTTCGACAACGACCTCTATAGTCCAATCGCAGTCTTTAATTTTTGACATATCGTCCTCAAAGTTTCCTAAAGAAATTCGACTTGCGAAACTTTTATCATAAAGAGGAGCTGGCTTAGATTTTATGGCTGAAGTGAAAGCATCATTAACTATTCTGTTACGTACAGCTTTATCTTCCAAAGTAAGCTTCATCTTTTTCTCACTTTCGTTCACCTCTCGAGGAACTATATCGAGCAAAAGAACATCTACCCCAATGTTAGCAAAGTGACAGGCAATGCGAGATCCCATAATACCAGAACCTAATACTGCAACTTTTCTTATTCGTCTTGTCATTAGCTTATTTGTTGTTAGTGTTATCGTAAATTTTATTATGATCTATAATCTTATTGATGTCGTCAATCACATCGAAAAAAACATTGAGCTTGGACTCTGGAATTACTTTCCTCACTTGGTTATTAAATGCGAGAACTGTTGCCCTAGAAACCTCTTTTTTTCGTTTTCCTTCATCAGTAAGAAAAATTCGAACAGAACGCCCGTCATTCAAATCTGGCTTTCGATATATGAGCCTTTTCTCTTCCATGTTTTTAAGCACACGGGTCAGGCTTCTTGATTCCAAGCCCATTAAGGGAGCAATTTTAGTCGCTGGAGTTCCGTCTTTAGAGCTTATATTTAATAATACAAAACCTATAGAAGTGGTAATATCTTGCTTAACTGCCTGTTGATTATACATGCGAGAAATTGCATGCCAAGCTGATTTAATATTATGATCAATTGTTTCTTCCCTTTTCATTTGTTATCCAAATCGTTCAAATAGATTTTGGGATAACAAATATATAAAAATTTGTTATGCATGCATAACAAATTGTTTTAATTATTTAGTCAAGCCTATTGGGCTAAATTAATTACTTTTATTAGGGTTCTATGAAGCTACAATTTTTTAAACATTAATACACATTGACCAAACTTAAACACTCATCAATAACAAATACCATCTCTACTCTCAGTGAATCTTATTTAATTGAATGTTCCTGGGAAGTATGTAACCAACTCGGTGGAATCTACACCGTGATTCGGTCCAAAGTTCCTGAATATTCTAAGCAGTGGGGAAATAGGTACTGTTTGATTGGTCCACTGGTTGGGCAAAATATCAAAGCCGAAATTGATGAGATTACGGATTTCAATACACCTATTGGTCGTTCCGTTAAAAAGCTAAAGTCTCAGGGGCTTTCTATTATTTATGGAACTTGGCTAATAACTGGTCGCCCTACTGTCATACTAATTGATATTGAACCCTCATTAAGTGACATCACCGAGATCAGAAAGCAATATTATGCGGAGCATCAACTCATCATACAGGATGATAATCTTCAGAAACAAGTAATGGCCTTTGCCAGTGTCACTCGCACGATAGTAACTACCATTAGCACGGAATTAAAAAGTGCTAACCTGATCACCCACTTTCATGAGTGGATGGCCGCTCTTCCTATTTTAGATATTAAAAAGAAACACACGAACATAAAGACAGTCTTCACGACACATGCTACCGCTCTTGGAAGGTATGTCGCAATGAATGAAGAGGATTTCTACAACAAACTCAGCTTCTATGACTGGAAAGCAGAGGCCGAAAAATATAATATCCTTCCAATAGCGACCATTGAAAGACTAAGTGCCCAAAATTGTGATGTTTTCACCACGGTGAGTGATGTTACTGCTAAAGAGTGTGAAACCTTTTATGGCAGGAAACCAGACTTTATAACACCAAATGGTTTGAACATAGAACGATTTGTCGCTTCTCATGAGGTTCAAAACCTACATCAGGAATTTAAAAATGAAATCCATGAGTTTGTTATGGGTCACTTTTTTCATTCGTCTCCATTTGACCTTGATAAGACGGTTTACTTTTTTACCTCAGGTAGGTATGAGTTTAGGAACAAAGGCTATGATATTACCCTTCAGGCATTAAAAAAGCTGAATCAACAACTGCGAAAGGAGAACGCTGATGTTACTGTTGTCATGTTCTTTATTACCAAAAGACCTACCTGGTCAATCAACCCTCTTGCGCTTCAGCAAAGAGGTGTGATGGAAGAGATTAGAAGTGTTTGTGCTTCTATCAAAGAGCAGGCAGGAGCTCGTCTTTTTTTGAGCGCAGCATCTGAAAGTGAAGATTACAGAATTCCTGACCTTAATAATTTAGTCGATGACTACTGGAAATTAAGATATAGAAGAATTTTGCAATCTTGGAAATCAGACCAATGGCCGTTGGTGGTCACTCATAATATGAAAGACGATGATGGTGACGATATTATCCAATTCATCAGGTCTGCACCTTTAGTCAATGACCCAAAAGATAAAGTGAAAGTGGTTTATCATCCGGATTTTATCGACTCTACTAATCCTCTATTTGGTATTGACTACAATGAGTTTGTTCGTGGTTGTCATTTAGGCATATTCCCGAGTTATTATGAGCCCTGGGGCTACACACCTCTTGAATGTTTGGCCCAGGGTGTACCCGCGATAACTTCTGATTTAACAGGCTTTGGAGATTATACCGGAGCGAATTTTCCAGGACATGAACAGGCCGGTGCTTATTTACTTAAAAGATCAAAGTTAAAGCCTGACCTGGTAGTAAAAGAGCTTACAGACATGATGTATAAATTTACCCAACTAAGTAGAAGAGACAGGATTGTGCTGCGCAACAAAGCGGAAGATCTCGCTGAAAACTTTGATTGGTCTAAGCTCAGCAGGTATTATAATGAAGCTTATGCAAAAGCCATCAAATAACTTCTTTGGACCAAGCCATGTTTAATCTTAAAGCCGATAGATAAAGTAACAAGAAGTTATGATTGGAAATTATTTTAAAGTCGCCTTTCGAAACTTAAAAAAGCATAAATTTTATTCCATCATTAATGTAACAGGTCTTGCTATAGGTATAGCCTGTAGTATGCTCATCTATCTTTTTGTGAGTAATGAAATGAGCTATGATCAGTTTCATAAAAACGGTGATAGAGTCTACAGAATAGTTAGACATGGTTCCTTAAATGGAACAGAGTTTCATCATGCCGTTGCTCCTGCGGCTATGGCATTTAGTATGGTGTCTGAACTTCCCGAAGTTGAGCAAGCTGTAAGGTTTAAACGTAATGGATCATATTTAGTACGCACTCCAGATGCAAAGGAAAGTGTCCGAGAAAATAAAGTCATCTTTACAGATTCTACTTTTTTTGATCTTTTCTCTTTTCAATTAATAGAAGGTGATAAAAGTAGTACTCTAACTAGGCCAAATACACTGGCTGTAAGCAAATCCGTGGCTGACAGATATTTTCATGGACAGAGTGCTTTAAATAAAACTCTCTTACTCGATGGAGATAAAGATTATGAAATAACAGCAGTCTTTGAGGATATGCCCTCAAACTCCCATATACAGTTTGATTTTTTAATTTCACTTAGCTCATTAGAAGATGCTAATAACCCTATATGGTTGAGCAATAATTTTTACACTTATTTTAGACTTCAAGAAGGAGTGCAACCAGAGAAGTTTAATACAAAGCTTAATGCATTCTACGAAAGTAAAATAGAACCCGAAATTCAACGCTTTGCGGGTGTAGGGTTGAAAGAGTTTAAGTCGGTAGGTAACTTTGTCAATTTAGAGATACAGCGCATCTCCGATATATATCTGACTTCTAATTTCATCTTCGACATTGGACCTGTAGGTAACGAACAGACCGTTTATCTTTTTATTGCCATTGCCATTTTCATATTGGGTTTGGCTTGCATCAATTTCATGAACCTTTCTACAGCACGATCTGCTACGAGAGCCAAAGAAGTGGGGGTTAGAAAGGCCCTTGGTTCTCACAAACCGGATCTGATTAAACAGTTTTTGACTGAATCCATTGTTATCAGTATCGGAGCTTTACTCCTAGGGTTTTTGTTGGTCCTGATGATATTGCCAGCATTCAATTTGTTGGCCGAACGCAATTTGAGTATACCAGCAACCGATATAACTTTTATGAGTTTGATTTTACTTGCTTCAATCTTTATCGGCATTATTGCTGGATCTTATCCAGCCTTTTTCCTGAGCTCTTTTAAGCCTGCCGATACTCTAAAAGGTAAGTTGGCAATTAGTGGTGGTAATTCATTACTCAGAAGCTCGCTTGTAGTCTTTCAGTTTTTTGTGAGCATCGTCCTGATTATAGGAACCATCGCCATACAAAGACAATTAAGTTTTATACAAAATAAGCAGATAGGCTTTGACAAAGAACAAGTACTTCTAATACAAGACACTTATATGCTGGACGATTCCAGAGCGGCACTTAAAGAGGAAATTGATGATGTTAGTCCGGTCATTTCTTCTTCCTACAGTGGTTTTATTCCAGTAAGCGGATATAATAGAAATGAAACTATGTTCTGGAAGAAGGGTGTATCTCCAGGGGAATCTAACTCAGCTAGTACTCAAGTATGGCTTGTTGATCATAATTATATAAATACTATGGGCATGGAGCTATTAGAGGGTCGTGATTTTGACAGGAATTTAGTATCCGATTCTTCTGCTGTTATTCTAAATGAAGAGGCACTTAGAAAGTTTGGTTTTAAGGAGAATGGTGAACGGTTCATTCAGACCTATGCCTTTGATAAGGAAAATGGGAAGGTTCTACCTGAAGAGTATGATACCTATAAAGTTATTGGTGTATTAAAAGATTTTCATTTTGAATCCCTAAAAGAAACCGTAGCTCCTCTAGCTTTAAAACTGGGGAAAAGTACCAGCGTTTTGTCAGTAAGACTCGCTACTAATGATTATAAAAGTGTCATTAGCCAGGTAGAAAAAAAATGGAAAAAATTCGGATCAGGCCTTCCATTTAGTTACAACTTCATGGATGATCAGTTTGATAAGATGTATAAAAATGAAGCACGTCTAGTAACGATTTTTGCTGTTTTCGCTACACTTGCTATTATCATTGGTTGTCTTGGCTTATTTGCATTAGCGACTTTTATGGCTGAACAAAAGATTAAAGAGATTGGAATTCGAAAAGTATTAGGTGCTAACGTAACAGAGCTGGTACTCATGTTAACAAAGAATTTTAGCAAACTGATTGTTGTAGCTTTTGTTTTAGCTTCTCCACTTGCATACTGGTTGCTTTCAATCTGGTTGGAAAGTTATATTTATAGAATCGAACTTGGCTGGGACCTTTTCATTTTGGCCGGAGTCATTGCTTTCGTAATTGCATGGGTTACCGTAAGCTATCAGTCGATCAGAGCTGCATCAAGTAATCCTGTAGATTCTCTACGAAATGATTGACTAAATGTAATTGCCTGTTGTATCGAAAATATTTTGAAGCTCAAAGATCACAAAACATGGTTCTTACTTTTCCTTGCCTTTTATGAGTTTATAGCTTGTTCAGAGAATAGCCAGACTTAGTAAGTATGTAACCTTAAATACATACTCTCGTATTACCTAAGACTCTAATGTATTGAAGAATTATGCATAGCCCTGAATTACTAAAAGGAACGCTTCAAACTATTATTCTAAAGCTACTTGCCGACCACGGAAAAATGTATGGATATGAAATCACTCAAAAAGTGAAAGAACTTTCTGATGGTTCACTTGCCTTGACGGAAGGCGCGCTCTATCCTACATTACATAAGCTGGAAGCCGAGGGTCTACTCTCAACTGAAAAAGTGAGCCTTGGCAAACGGGTTAGAAAATACTATACACTTACAGAAATTGGTAGAAGTAGCATACAAAAAAGGATCGAAGATTTCGAATCCTTTATAAGCACAATGTTCAATGTATTACAATTGAGACCTATCGGCTCATGACATTGACTGAAGAAAATATCAATTACATCATCACAGATATAAACTATCGAGGAATCGTTGATGATAAGCTTGGTGAAGAGCTGGTTGACCATATATGTGTTTTAGTTGAAGAAAAAATGAAACATGGTGAGCGATTCATTGAGGCTTATGATAGTGTCATATCTGATTTTGGAAGTGATTCAAAACTCCTCGAATTACAAAATAAGACGGTCGAATACTCTAATAACAACACTCTGATTATGATTAACAATTATTTTAAAATCGCTTTTAGAAACATAACAAAGCACAAGTTCTATTCATCAATCAACATTTTAGGTTTGTCCATTGGTGTTGCCTGTAGCTTGCTCATATTTCTATTTGTTTCAAATGAGATGAGCTATGATAAATTCCATTTGAATAGTGATAACATATACAGAATAGTTCGGCATGGTAAGTTTGCTGACAATGAATTTCACTACCCTGTTGGTCCGGCTCCTTTGGCTAACGGACTGATCACAGAAATACCTGAGGTCGAAAATGCTGTTCGGTTTAGATCAAGTGGTACTTCTCTTGTCAGGGCTTCAGGTTCAAGTGAAAGCTTTAAAGAGACCAGACTGATTTATACGGATTCTACATTTTTTGATCTATTTTCTTTTTCAATATTGGAAGGAGATGCCGCAAAAGCTCTCACTCGCCCAAATACTGTTGCAATTAGTCAAAAAATGGCTGATAAGTACTATCCAAATCAAAACCCGATTGGTCACTCATTGGTACTGGACAACAGCCAAAATTTTGAAATAACTGCCGTCTATCAAGACATGCCTGAAAATTCACATTTGCAACTGGACTTTTTGCTGTCTATGGCTTCAACGGAGCAAGCCAATAATTCCAATTGGCTAAGCAATAATTTTTTTACTTATATAGCAATCAAAGAAGGAACAAACATTGAAGAGGTATTATCAAAAATTCAATCCCTTTACGAAAAAAAATCAGAACCTGCACTTATTCAATATATAGGCTTGTCTATAGCTGAGTTTAAAGAGGCTGGCAACAGTATAGTGCTGGAGCTTCAACCTTTAGCTGATGTCTATCTTTCATCGGATTTTATTTTCGACATAAATACGATGAGCAGTAAAGACAATGTTTATTTATTTATCGCCATAGCAATATTCATTCTTTTGTTGGCCTGCATCAATTTTATGAACTTGTCAACGGCACGTTCGGCTAATCGAGCAAAAGAAGTAGGAATTCGAAAAGCATTGGGATCGTACAAATCACATCTAGTCAGGCAGTTCTTAACCGAATCTATTATCATGAGCTTAATAGCTTATGTTATTGGTTTGGCTTTAGTGTCGCTGACACTTCCGATGTTTAATCAACTAGCTGACAAGCAACTTACTCTTCCTTTCTATGACGGAGTATTTCTATTATCACTTTTTGGAGCCGCTATTATCACTGGTACTCTTGCGGGAATTTATCCTGCATTTTTTCTTAGCGCCTTTAGACCAATAAATACGCTTAAAGGTAAATTGGCATTAGGTTCCGGGAATTCGCTTGTTAGAAGTGGTTTAGTAGTTTTTCAATTTTTTATCAGCATTTTATTGATTATCGGAACTTTAGCGATCAATAGACAGCTTCAGTTCATTCAAAATAAAAGGATAGGTTTTCAAAAGGAGCAAGTTCTCCTAGTCAATGATCCATATATGCTTGGTGAGTCGCGAGATTCGTTTAAAAAAGAGGTTTTGCAGCTAAGTACTGTATTATCGGCTTCTTACAGCGGCTTTTTACCAGTAAATGGATATAACAGAAGCGACAATACTTACTGGGAAAAAGGAGTTTCTCCGGATGAAACAAATACCAAAAGTACTCAGATGTGGTCCGTGGATGACGACTATATTGAAACTATGAAAATGGAACTGATATTGGGAAGAGATTTCAGTTCCGATATTGCTTCTGATTCTTCAGCTGTAGTCTTAAATGAGCGGGCAATGAAAGAGTTTGGCTTTGATAATATTGAAGATAAGTGGATTCAAACTTACGGTTATGACCAAACCACCGGTGTGGTATTAGCTGACCAATTGGTAGACTATAAAGTTATAGGAGTTGTCAAAAATTTTCATTTTGAATCAATGAAAGAATCTATAGGCCCTCTCGCTATGCGTATGGACAGAAGTACCGGTATTTTATCAGTCCGACTGTCTACAACAGATTACAGCAGTACAATTGATCAAATAGAGAAGGTTTGGCAAAAGTTTGGCTCCGGATTGCCCTTCAATTATGATTTCATGGATGATCAATTTAACAAAATGTATAGTGCAGAAGCCAGACTAGGTTCTATTTTTCAAGTTTTTGCCGGGCTTGCAATATTTATTGGCTGTCTTGGACTTTTCGCCCTGGCTACATTTATGGCCGAGCAAAGAATTAAGGAAATAGGAATCAGAAAAGTGCTAGGGGCGAGTGTTAAGATAATTGTAATGATGCTTACCAAACAATTTACAAAATTGGTCATACTCGCCTTTATTTTAGCGGGACCAGTAGCATGGTGGTTAATGAGCAGGTGGTTAGAAGCATATACTTACAAAATCAGTCTCGGTATTGATTTATTCTTGATGGCAGGTATTGCCGCCTTCAGCATTGCATGGCTAACCGTAAGCTATCAATCTATTCGAGCTGCCTTAAGTAATCCTGTAGATTCTTTGAGAAGTGAATAGCTTTTTCTTAAGTCAGTTCAGCGTAAATTGAATCAACCAATGGTTGATATCTAGAATAGATATTTTTTCTTTTTAACTTAAGGGTGGGAGTTAGTTCGCCTCCATCAATGGTCCAAGGTTCTGACAGAATTTTTATCTTTTTGACCTTCTCATATTGAGCAAAAGAATTATTGATCTTGTTCATTTCCTTATCAAACTTTTTTTGCACCCTTTCGTGATCAATCATTTCTTTATCGGTGGTATATTCAATTTCTTTAATTGCACACCATTCTTTTAATGCCTCAAAAGATGGCACTACTAAAGCAGCTGGGAACTTTTGCCCTTCGCCAACCACCATTATTTGTTCGATTATTACTGACTCTTTGAATTTATTCTCCAACACCTGTGGAGCTATGTATTTACCTCCGGAGGTTTTAAACATTTCTTTTTTTCTATCAGTAATTTTCAGGTATCTGTTTTCGACAAGCTCTCCAATATCACCTGTATGAAACCACCCATCTTTATCCATCACTTCAGCTGTTGCATCAGGTCTATTGTAGTAACCCATCATAACATTAGGCCCTTTCACCATTATCTCTCCATCTTCCGCAAACTTTACTTCAACGTCAGGAAGCAGGGGACCAACACATCCTATTCTTACATCATCAGGGTCATCAGTCGTAAAGCTTACTCCTGGTGATGTTTCAGTCAAGCCATACGCTTCAAGAATTTTAATTTGTCCAGCCCAGAATATTCGTGCGAGCCGCGGTTGTAATGCAGCTGCACCAGAAACAATAAATTCTACTTCTCCACCGAGTGCTTCACGCCATTTACTAAAAATTAATTTGTTAGCTAAGGACAATCTCAATTTATACCATGCGCTGTAATTAAGGTTTGGCTCAAAGTCCTGACCCAATCTGATAGCCCAGAAAAAAAGCGCTTTTTTCAAGCCGGAAAGTGCATAACCTTTAGCAATAATTTTGTCATATACTTTTTCAAGAAGTCTGGGTACAGTTGCAAAAAAATGTGGTTTCACTTCCTTTAGGTTTTCACCTATTGTGTCCATACTTTCAGCATAGTAAATGGACACTCCCATTCTCATATAAGTATATAGTCCTGTACGTTCAAAAATATGGCATAATGGTAGAAAGCTCAACGTCCGAAAACCTGGTCTGACAACCGGAAAAATACTCTCGACTGAAGCACTGTTTGACAATATGTTTTTATGAGACAGCATTACACCTTTCGGGTTTCCAGTAGTACCGGATGTATAAATGATAGTTGCCAGATCCTCTGTTTGAATCCCAGATTTTAAGGATTCAATTATTTTTTGGTCTTCCTCACTTGGTTCCTTTAAAATCGATTTCCAAAAGTCTTTGTTATCGACTTCATCAAAAAGAAATAGACGCACCTCATTTTGAAATTTGTCTTTGACCTGCACAATCTTGTTGTAAATATCCTCTTCTCCGCAAAAAACTAATTTTACGTTGGCATCATTGACAATAAAGGCATAATCTTCTGGAGTTGAGTTAGGATACATTGGCACGCCTATCGCTCCTATTTGAGATAACGCAAAATCAGCAAAAACCCACTCCGGTCGATTAAAAGAAACTATTCCGACACGATCCCCTTTTTGAATACCCAGCTCTAGTAGGCCAGTACTTAGGGCTGTGCTTATCGTTTTTATATCAGCAGTGGAATATCTAACCCATTCGTCATCAGCCTTATTGGCTAAGGCCGTTTCAAGAGGGTTTTCATTTAGCTGATATTCTAAACAGTCAAATAAACGTTTAATCTCCATTGGTAAAATAAATTAGAGAGATCAATTTAAGCAAATTTTCTGAGAGGTTACTAGTTAACCAGATCTTCTGAAGAGATAAAGTCACCACGCAATTCTCGAAAGCGTTTTCTGGCTTCTGCCACAAAAACACTGCCTGGATATTGAGTTAGAAATGATCGATAGTATTCCATAGCTTCTTCCTTATTATTGAGCTGTCTATCGTAGATATCAGCAATTGAAAAGTAGGCATCGTCTCCCAAAACATCCGTACCATAATTATCTACTATCTGCTGCAATAGATCGAGAGAGTTTTTAAAGTTTCCAGACTTTTTATAAACACTGGCTTTTAGCCAAAGTAGTTCATCATGAAGAGAATGATAAGGCATATGTGTTAACATGCCGTCTATTTCTTCAAGTCCTTCTTTGGTTTTGTTCTGATACATTAATAACTCAATATTTGCATATTGCTGAAGCGCATAATCTGAACTGTCCAGTGCGGTGTTGTCTTTGATCAATAGACTTAAGGACATTGCATCATTAGCTATCTCTCTGGTTGTTGCCTGTTTTAAAATATCTAGGTGTTCTTCTGCCAGCTTAAAATCTCCTTTATAGTAAGATAACTTGGCGTTCTTAAGCTTAGCAGTATAGCCCAGGTTTTCCTCTTTGTTCGATTTTTCTACTTGCGAATACAATAAGGTAGATTCCCAGGCCTGATCAATTAGTAAATATATATCTCCTAGATCCAATTTAGATTTAGCCTTAATGGTCGGATTAGCTCGAGGAGTGTCTATTATCTTTTGTAGGATTTGAATAGCCGAGTCTTTCTCATCTAAATAGAAAGCATGTAATAATGCTTTGTTTCGCAAGGCTTCCAATGTATTTCTACTTACACCAAGCTCATTAATGAACTGATTATAATCGCTAATCAGATTTCTTATTTCTCTTTCATCTATTGGGTAAGTGTTCCTCACCCGCTGTTCATAGGATCTTATCAAATACATCTTCGATAGCAAATAATTGTGGGATCCAGGGTAAGTCTGAATTAGATAACTAAAAATCTTAATGGCATTGTTGAAATCATTATTATCTAATGCTATAAGTCCAATGTTTAAAGTCCTTGCTCCCTGAGATTGAGTTCTGCGATCAATAGCTCTCGCTTGCATAAATGCCCCATAGAAATTCTTTTGTTGCAAATTGACCCAGATCAATAATTCACCAAATATTTCACTTTCCGGATATTGTTGAATTTTATCAAAAAGTAGTAACTCCAAACTCGCTAATTCATCTGGTTTTGATAAAAGGTTTTGAAGCGTATTTTTAACTGCATTTAAATTTGAGGGATTTTGAATGACATAATTGAGGTACTCTTCTACCATTTTATCTTTTTCATTCATAATTCGATAGATGTTGGCCATCTCAAGAGAAAAAAGATAAGGGTTATTCAGAGATTTTCTTCCCTCTGTAAAAGTCAGTATTGCATATTGTGTTAGTTGTTTATTAACAAAGTAGTCTGCTGTAATACTTACTAGATAGTTTTCGAATTTAATTTGATCAATAACATCTCTGAAGTAACTATCGGCCCTGGTCTCACCGTCACGATTGAACATTAGTAATCCCAGATCAAGCCTATAGTACCAATTTTTTGGAAATCTTTTAATTAACTTTTTTAAGTATTTTTCAGATTTAGCATAGTCAGCTTTTTCAAGTAGTAGAAAAAAGTAGTTATTATGAATAAGCGGAATATTGGTGTAGTTCTTTGCTAATTCTTCATATAATTTTTGAGCCTTATCATATTGGCCTTGTCCATAGTATTCATTGGCCAATTGAATGTCATTATTATCTTGTCCAAATAAAATAGTTGGTAGTAAAAAAAATGTGGCGATTATAAACTTGTACACTTAGTTAACAGGCTATATATATTTATAAATTTATAATATAAAAACTATTATTAATTATTAGGGTGTGAATACGTGGATAAATAATCAAATGTTTACTTTCATTTACGAAATGTGCATTAGTTTATGATCTATACATAAGTTATGAACAATCGTAATTCTGTTAAAAGCCTGAATATAAGAAAGTTATAATTTTGATGGTGATAAAGTTTCGTTGGTGTTGATATCTTTTAATAGTATAGAATTGTGTGTATTGATGTTGATTAAGTGAACTTACTCAGACAGAAGACAAAGTCGGATTAAGAGAATTGAATACTGAATAAATATATCAATAAAACTATGTGATTATTCACATTATGTTAACGGTTTATCAACATCAAAAGTTGATAATATTTGGGCCTAATTCCCAATTGGCTCTTATGGTCAGCTTCTTCGTTCCATCATCAGATTCATAATAGTGAACAGGTTCCGGCATTTTATTAGTCTTGATATTTCCAGGATCCCATCTGCCATTTTGATCTGAGTCTACTAGTATTCTAATTAAGTAATCGCCAGGCTTGACCTTATTGAACGAAAAAATCCTTTGGTTATTTGTCGTTTGAACTACCTCAAAGTTGCTATTAAGTAATTGAATAATAAATGAAGATTCTTCAGTATCTACTTCAATTAGAATTATTCCGTTCGACTCGAGCCGATCAAAAGATAATTTGGTGGTGCTGCTCGCAATGGTGTCAGATTCAGGACTTACGAAAGCTCCTCGTCCTATATATATGTGAGGTGGTTCATCAGGAATAATGGTACTGTCATTTTCAGTAGCTACTACGGCTTCGGTACTTGTTTGAAAAAGCCCTGGATCTATGACATAATCAATATTGAATATAGTGTTACGTTCATTTATAGGTTTCATTATACTGGTGTCAAGTGGTATAATGTTGAGAGAATCAAGATATAGGTATGCGCTGTCTAAATTAATATTTACTGCTGGTTTATTAAGAGTGATGGACCCTTGAAGTAAACCATCTGTGGGGAATACTTTTTCCAAACTTACTTTAGCTTCAAAGTCTTTTGGGGAGCGGGCGGTTTCAGCAAATTGGACGTAAATAGAATCCAAAAGATTATTAAATATTGAATCTTTAACATCAACGAGAAATAATGTGCTATCTATATTTTGGAGAGTGTTGTAGAATGTTATTACTCTGTGTTGATCATCTAGAAAATTACTCAGAATATTGATATTGGAATTGGGTACAGTAACATTATAATCTGATAAATACTTGTCATAGGTAACTTCAAAGGTAGTCCCGTTTTGTCTGGCACTCTTCAATTCTATCGGTCTTGCGTCTAAGTATTGAACTAATAAGTTCTGATTTGTCAAAGTACTATCAAGATATAAAGAGCTAGATAAGAACCCGTACTTTTCTGATTTCATATCTAACATCAGGTTCTTATTGTTGTCAGTGAGAGCATATATATAGTAGTGCCCTTTTTTAAGATTCTCCAGTAAATAATTTCCTTCTTCGGTTGTTTTAGTAAAATATAACGGTGGGTCTTCCAGTATTTCCATAGTATCATAAACATCATAAAGAAATATGCTGATTTCGGATGCAGGTTCATCGGTTAATAGATATTTGACATTACCCGATATACTTAATGAATCGAGGTAGGAACCTGTGCTAAACGCTAATTTTAGGTCAGTGGGTGAGTTACCTTCCGTAATATCTTGAATGGCCTCTCGGAAGTTGATGGTATAAGTAGTGTTAGAATCTAGTGGTTGCTCAAACTCAATAAGTACTTTATTCTTTCTAAGCTTTAACTCATACTCCTGATCAATTCTGGGAGAGATTATAATTTGTTCTTTGACATTATTCAATTTAAGATATTCATCAAACTCTAATTCAATTTTTGTTTGACTGAAGTTAATGGATCTATTGAGAGGATCTGAACTTAGTAGAACTGGCGGGTCCTCATCCTTGGGCCCACCGGTAGGTGCGGTCTGGTTGGCACACCCGGAGATAAAAAATATTATAATCAATGAAAGACAGTATTTCATTTGGTAAGTATATATATTAAGCTTGAATAGTCACCTGTTTTTTGACCATAACTATTTGATTTATAGCCATTTATAATAGATATGAAATATTTATTAGTACAGAATTTATACTTGTTGCTGAGAAAAGAAACATAGTAGGAATCGAATTTCATCGGTAAAACACGTTCAACTTTCATACCATGCCTTTTTGTAAAGCTTTTAATGCTATGTTGATCGAAATGATACAAGTGTCTAGGGACATCATATCCAGCCCAGTAATTACTAAAATGTTGAGCGTCAAGACTTTTATGATTGGGGAGAGCAAGGATGATTTTACCCTTTTTATCCAAACGCTGAATTAACTCATTAAATATGAGATTAAGATCATGGACGTGCTCTAAAACGTGCCACAAAGTTATTATCGAAAATTTCTTTTTTTGATTAATTTCTGAGAGGCTTTCAGATACAGTTATTGGAAGACTATCATTAGCATGGTCTCTGGCAGTTTTATTTGGCTCTACTCCCTCAACAGACCACCTGCTATTAATAGCTGTTTTAAGGAAATACCCCGTTCCACATCCATAGTCGAGAAGAGATCTTGTGGATGATAATTTAGAAATTAGGCGAAGCTTATTTTTTAAAGCAAACCACCTAACCAGTTTATAAACAATACCAAGTAGTCCTTGTCCCTGATTTGAATGTGATATGTACTGATCAGACTGGTAGTATCGATTAATATTACTTAGGTCAGGCCTGGGGTTAGTAAATACCAAGTTACAATCCTGACATTTCACGAGAGCGAAATCTTCTTGGCTTATAGAATGATCCTTGCAGATCATATGATTTTGCAGATTGGTAGACTGGCAAGATGGACAGTCGGATAATTTTTCAAACATATTAGCGGGCCAAATATACCATCAATATTGAAATATCAGATGGTGAAACACCGCTAATTCTACTTGCCTGACCTATGGTTTGAGGCCGAATAAACTTCAACTTCTGCTTACCTTCCGCTGAGAGAGCAGTGATCTCATCGTAATTAAAGTTGGACCGTATCTTTTTATCTTCAAGGGCTTCCATTTTTTCGGCTAGCTCTCTTTCCTTTTGGATGTAGTTATCATACTTAATTGAAATCTCAGCTTGGTTGAGAATTTCTTCAGCGTACTCTGAAAGAAACAGATTCAACTCGGGATTGAGTTTTTTTAACTGAGATATACCAAGCTCGGGTCTTTTGAGTAGATTGATGACAGGAACACGTTGCTTTAAGGTAGCTGTATTCATTTCATCTAAAATATTATTGGAGACGGAAGGCTCCACACGTTTGTCTGCCAAATCTTTCAATAGACTCTTAAGAGCGTTTTGTTTATCAAAGACTTGCTCTAGGCGTTCATCAGAAGCCAGTCCTATGCTATGACCCTTTTGAGTCAGACGAATATCAGCGTTATCCTGCCGTAGCAGAATTCTGAATTCAGCACGTGAAGTGAACATTCGATATGGCTCATCAGTACCTTTATTAATAAGGTCATCTATTAAGACACCAATGTAGGCTTCTGACCTTTTTAGAATAAAGGGATCAATATTATTTATCTTATTATGAGCATTAATTCCGGCCATAAGTCCTTGACAGCCAGCTTCTTCATAGCCAGTTGTACCATTAATCTGACCAGCAAAATAGAGATTTTCTACACCTTTTGTTTCTAATGTCAGATTGAGTTGTGTAGGCGGAAAGTAGTCATATTCAATCGCATAACCCGGCCTGAACATTTTGGCCTTTTCAAAACCAGATATCTCCCTGAGAGCCTTTTGCTGAATGTCTTCAGGAAGAGATGTAGAAAATCCATTTACATATATCTCTATAGTATTCCACCCCTCAGGCTCGACAAATATCTGATGTCTGTCTCGTTCTGCAAATCTGTTAATTTTATCTTCGATAGAGGGACAGTATCTTGGGCCTATGCCTTGTATTCGTCCGTTGAACATTGGAGATTTATCAAAACCTGTTTGAAGAATCTCATGAACATTGTTGTTTGTATAAGTAATATGGCAACTTCTTTGTTGCGCTAATGGTTGAGTATCAGTGTAAGAAAACTTACCAGGATTTTCATCTCCAGGTTGTTCCTCCATCTTATCGAAATTCAAAGATCGCGCATCAACTCGTGGTGGAGTTCCTGTTTTCATTCTGCCGGACTCGAAGCCAAGAGATACTAACTGTTCTGTTATTCCCGTAGCTGCACGCTCTCCGGTTCGACCTCCTCCGAACTGTTTTTCCCCTATATGAATGAGGCCATTCAAAAACGTACCATTGGTTAGAACGACAGAACGAGCCTTTATTTCTAAGCCTAATGAGGTGGTAATGCCAACAGCTTTATGATTTTCCACTATGATTCCCGTAGCCATTTCTTGCCAGAAATCTATGTTAGGATTTTGTTCAAGTGCTAATCTCCATTCTTCGGCAAAACGCATTCGATCATTTTGAGTACGCGGACTCCACATTGCAGGACCTTTTGATTTATTCAGCATGCGAAACTGAATCATTGACTTATCGGATATTATTCCAGACATACCACCTAGAGCGTCTATTTCTCTCACAATTTGACCCTTGGCAATACCTCCCATTGCAGGGTTGCAAGACATCTGTGCGATTGTGTTCATGTTCATAGTAACCAATAGAACCTTTGATCCCATTTGTGCTGCGGCAAACGCAGCTTCGCAACCGGCATGTCCGGCACCTACTACTATTATATCGTATTTTGAAAACATATTGTTGAGTGTTCCACGTGGAACTTTAACACTTTAGATCATCTTGATGTTCCACGTGGAACATACTATTTTATTTCGGAGAGCAAAGATAGACAAGCGTCTTCTTTTTTTCGCATTTCCCCTTGTTGACTCTCGGTTTTATCTTTGTAGCCTAAAAGATGTAATAACCCGTGTGCCATTACACGATGTAGCTCTTGATTCACAGAAACGTTGAAAGTTATGGCATTTTCCTGTACGCGATTAATGCTTATGAAGATGTCACCTTCTATACCTTTACCAAACTCTGAATGATCAAAAGTGATAATGTCGGTGTATGTGTCATGATTGAGATATTCCTTATTTATTTTATGAAGATACTCATCAGAGCAAAGGATGTAGTTAAGGTCTAGGATTTCATTCCCTTCTAACCGAGCGATTTCTTGAAGCCATGAAAATAACATGTTCTTATTTTCTACAGTATATTCAACATCCTCTTCAAATAGGTTGATTGTCATTACCCAATGTAAAAGCCTAGACTCACTACTTTTCCGTTATTTTCAAAACGGACTTCATCGGCAAGATGTTTCATAAGGAATATTCCTCTACCACCGGGCTTTTCCAAGTTTTCAGGAGCTGTTGGATCAGGAAGGTTTTGATGGTCAAAACCATTTCCTTCATCTTCAACTTGAAAGTTTATTCTTCCCTCTTCTAACGTGAGTGTAAGTATTACATTTTTTGCCTTATCATTTCCATTTCCATGCCTTATCGCATTGTTAACAGCCTCGGTCACAGCAATCATTATATTACCATATATATCATCGTTGAGGTCAAATTTTTCCTTGGCATTGTCTATGAAGCTTTCAATCATCCGAATATTTTCGGATAGAGATGGAATTTCTATATTAATGATATTCATTCTGTCTTGATGTTCGATTCAGTACCTATTCGTTTAAAATATTCTGTGACCTCATTTTTATAATAAGGGTATAATTTAGGGGGAATAGTTTTTAAAAACTCAATTTCCTGTTCTTTTAGTTTGAAATATTCTTCAAATGGGTCTGGTGTCTTATTTTTATATTCCCCAGCAGATTCCCCTTTTCTTTCTTGATCTAACTCTCTTTCTCTAAGAGCGTCCTCTGCTTCTAACAACCTAGTGAGTATTTCGTTCTGTCTTCTTATAGTTTGTTCTGTTAGCTGCTTATTAACTAAGTCTTTTTCTGTTTCCTCCATTTTTTCAGGAATTCCTGAACCAGGTGTATTTCCGCCCTCATCCTTACCCATTTTTTGCTGAGCG
This sequence comes from uncultured Fulvivirga sp., assembly GCA_947500555.1. GTDB lineage: Bacteria > Bacteroidota > Bacteroidia > Cytophagales > Cyclobacteriaceae > Fulvivirga. The sequence continues at coordinate 785,588 of CANMSE010000001.1, forward strand.
TCTTCCAATGCCTTCCTTATTCTTTCTTGCTCTGCAGCCAACTGAGCCAATTCCTCAGATAATTCTCTTCCTTTCTTACCACTTCCTTTAAGGTCCTTAATCTTACTATTCAATTGTTTCTGAAGTTCGCCTAGTGATGGTGATTGAGACTTACCCTTATCCTTACTAGGTTTGCCCATTGCATCTGCCATAGCGTTCTGCATTTGTTGAAGTACGTCATCAAGTAATAAAGCTAGATTATTCATTGAAGTCATAGCAAACTGTTGTTCTGCTACAGCTTGTGGTTTTCGTCTGTCACGAATAAACTCTACCGACTTATCCATGTGTTCGTTCATATCGGTAACTTCTCGTGTAACAAAAGAGGCAATTTGAAAAACTCTGTTGGCCAGCGCTAACAAACTGTCTTGTACTATTTGTGAGTCATCTTTTAGTTTTAGTTGCTTTTGTGAAAGTTCTACAAACCTTGGATCACTTTGTTTAACTGCACTGAATTCATTCATTAGCTTTTCCTGGTCGAATGATAGTTGAATGAGATTGTGGACTATAGCCCTAAGGTCGTCCAGATTCTCTTGCATAGACTGCATTTCCATGCCTGACTGCATCTGTTCCATTTTTTCAGCCATTTCTTGCATTTGCTCAATACTCTTTTGCTGCTGCTCCCCTGCTTTCTTGTTTTTATTGTTATCAAGAAGTTCTTTACTTTCTTGTTGGCTCTTTTCTATTTCCTCTTGCTCTTCTCCTAAATCAGGTAAGCTTTCAGGTTGTTCCAATTGTTGATTGGTTTCTTCAAGCTCTTGCATATCATTTTCAAGCTCTTTGAATTTTTCCATTAGCTCCTCCTGTTTAGCAGATAACTCCTCATTGGGAGTTTCTTTTTCCAGGGTTTCTTCTTTTAGGCTTTTTTGCTGACTAATTTGTTCCTTAAGCTCATTGAGGTTTTCATTCAATTGAAATTCCATTTTCATTCGCTTGAAAAGCTCCAGCGTCCTTTCCAGCTCTTGTTCAAGATTAGATTCTTTATTATTAATTTTTTCAATCAGCTCTTGGATATCTTCTATTTGACTTTGTTCTTCGAGTAGTTTTTTTAATTCGTCATAGAGATTTTTTGTATCCTCATCTAGCAGTTCGTCCATCAACTTCTGGAGGTGATCTACCTTTTCCTTAATTTTTTTGTCTTGCTTACTAAATCGCTCTCGCTTTGTTTCATTATTCTTGTTTTGCTTCTTTAACTCTTTAATAGCTTGATTTAGCTCTTCTTTTCTTTTAATTAAGTCTTTTATTAGTTTATCATCTTGCCAGTTTAGTTCTTTTTTCCCTTTAATTTTTCTTTCGGCCTCATCCAGTTCTTCTTTTAGCTCTTTGGCTTCCTTCAAAGTTTTATCAATATTGTTTTCTGTTTGCTGCGAGGCTTTATCAATACTTTGTTTTGCTTCATCCCTTGAAGGAATCCTGAATTTGTATACTCCACTTTTAGTAGATTTTCTGCCGTTAAATCCATCATTATCCCAGACTTGTAAATAATATGTAAGTTCTTGATTATCAGTTACTAAAGAATCTATTTTCCATTGATAGTAATATCGTTGACTTCTTTGTTTTTGATCTATCGGTATTACTACACTTTTATAACCGGAGTTGTCAAGTTTATAATTAAGCGTAAGCTTTGTTAATCCGTAATCGTCAGATATGTTTCCACCGATACTTACAAATGAGTAAAGTAAAGTATCTTGATATGATGAATTATCAAGTTTAGGATACTGATCTTTGATTACATCAATATGATACTGAATTAGATCTCTGTTATTGCTATGTTCGTTCCTCAGTACGAATTGATATGAATCCGGCTTTGATATTGTTTTTTTTGTTTCAAATAATTGATTATCAGTCTCTTGAAACAAGAATTTACTACTGTCTGATTCAAACTTTAAAAACACTGAGTCGGAGTGAATGGTGTTCAATTGCCATTTGACTACAGTACCTTCGGGGACTTGAGTATTGCCAACGTTACTAAGTCTTTCATTCTTTTTATTTAAGTATCGAGGATAGGTTAGAAACATATTGAAAGACTTAAGATCGGGTCGATTAAGTACCTTTATATTATAATCCTCTGATGAAAATCCGGCTGCTTCAAAATGAAAGGTAATTGGAGCCGTCAATTTTTTTATTGAATACTCAAACCCTTCATCAAGACTATTCATCTTAAGTTTTCTATTTCCATCAATTAGATAGACACTTTCTGGAATGGCGCTGCCTGTTAACTCAAGTTTGATGATAAAATCCTCATTCTTAAATGCAAGTAACTCATCGTTTAGAAGCTTAAAGTTAAAAGGTGCCTGAGGTGCAAAACTCTTGTTGTAATAAGTTATTCGTTCTGTACTTTCAGTAAATATTTCTGGTTGATAGCTAAGTATTGCAATAAATATGAGCAATGGAATAAACAACCATGGAAGAAGTCTTTTGTTACGTTCAAACCTTATTGCCTCGGCATATTTTACAGGAGGTAAGGCTTCAATTTTTTGATCAATTCCTGCCGAAGCTAATGAATTTCCTACCTCTCCATGACTCCTTAACTGTATGATATTCAGAAGCTTATCTCTTATTTCAGGAAAATGCTGACCAATCTTTTGTGCTGCTTTTTCGGTATTAATTGCTTTGTCAAGATGAAATAGCTTTGACAACGGAAGAAAGATATACCATGTCAAAAAATAGACAGATAAACTGAGAAAACTGAAGAACAGAAAACCACGAATCACGACACCAAACTGAAAAGAATACTCTAAATAGTTAAAACCTATAAAAAGAAATAGCAAAGAAGTTAACGTGATAATAAGTCCTTTCAAGACCAGGTTTGCTATAGCCTTTTTTTTGTAGCTATTTATTTCGGATAATATGTTTTTCTCTTTATCACTCATTTAGTATCTAGCTGATACGAATTTTGGCTGATGTAGTTCATTCTTAACCTATATTCTCAAGAAAATTCTGCTTCGAAATAATCCAACACATGCATTTTCAGTAATTTTTCCTGATCGAGAATGTCAAAGTGAGGAAGCTTTTTCTTTTCCTTCCAATGTGGCCACCCTTCCTCATCAATTCCTTCAAGCTCATAAAAATCAGATAAACTAAGAACTTTACATATAGCTATGTGAATTAAGTCTTGTTTTTCTTCTTTGCTAAAGTTTTTAATTCCCTTACCAAGTTCTTGAACACCAATTAAAAATAGAACAGCGTTTAAATCTTTTGGACGCTTTCCAATGCTCTTTTGTAAGTTAAGCCTTAACTCTTGCCAGCGCCTTTCTATTTCGAGATTCTTCTTAATCATTTTTCAAGCTATCCCAGTATTCTGTCGCCCTCCTTAAATGAGGGATGACAATAGTGCCTCCAATTAGGTTTGCAATCGCAAAAGCTTCAAATATCTGATCATCCATATAATCCATTTCAAAACATTTACCTAAGTGATACTTGACGCAGTCATCACACCTTAGTACCATTGAACAAACCAACCCTAGTAGTTCTTTTGTTTTAGCGTCCAGAGCTCCGTCCGAAAAAGCATTTGTATCAAGGTTGAAAATCCTCTTGATTACTTTATTGTCAGAACCCAAAATACGCTCATTCATTTTGGCTCTATAATCGTTAAACTCTTCTACTATATGCATATTTTAGTCCATGAATAAGTCAACAAATATATTCTAAACCGTTGAGAATTCTTGAAGATTTCATTTCGTTATTCTTTCCTCGCTATTGTGTTGCATGCAGAAAGTCATTGTATGGAAATGAAAAATATGTTTGCTTAAATTGTTTCTCTAACGTGGCGAAGACCAATAGCCACAAGGAGAAAGTAAATGTTATTGATTCTAAATTTTACGGTAAGCTTCCTGTAGAAAATGTCTGGTCATATTTTTATCTTCAGAAGAATGGAATAGCCGAAAAGCTGATTTATCATCTCAAATATGCAAATATGCCTCAGTTGGGTATCGAGCTTGGACTGAAGTATGGCAAGGAGCTGTTAATATCTGGTAAAATAATGAATTATGATTTTATCGTACCCGTACCATTACACTATAAAAAACTAAAAATCAGAGGCTATAATCAAAGTACAAAGTTTAGCGAAGGCCTTAGTGAATCGTTAAATATTCCTGTTGTTGAGGCTTTAAACCGTAAAGTCGCCACTGAGACTCAGACTTCTAAGTCTCGATTAGCACGATGGAAAAATGTTAATAGTATTTTCGAAATTTCGAATGACTCAATTAATGGGAAGTCTATTTTATTGGTTGACGATGTGGTTACTACGGGAGCCACTTTGGAAGCCTGTGGTAATGTCTTGATAGATAAAGGGTGCCGATTAAGTATTATAACTCTGGCAAGTGCTAAATAAAAAAGCCTCTCATTTTAATGAGAGGCTTCTTAAATTTAAAATATCTTATTAATAATTAGATCCTGCTCTAATCATAGCACAACGGAAACCAATCGTAGCCGTAGAAGAATCCTGATCTAAATACCTTCTTGTTCCTGGAGACATCCAATAGGCAACGTCTTTCCACGAACCTCCTTTGAAAACTCTCGCCTCGTCTGTGATCAAAGAAGTGAAACCTTCAGGGTTATTTTCGAAATCAGAATTGTAGAATTCTTCTCCAGTGGCTTCATTCTTAGTTTCATCCATATAACCATCTCTACGGATAGGATTTAGATCATCAAAATCTTGGAATGACATAGGTCGGTAAACATCAAGCACCCATTCACTCACATTACCAGCCATATTGTAAAGCCCAAAATCATTTGGAGGGAATTCATAGATGTATGAAGTAATTAGGGCTCCATCATTTAATTTACCTGCTATACCTGCATAATCACCTCGACCTCTTTTGAAGTTAGCAAGAAAATAACCCATTTCTTTTCCATAGGGATTTCTAAGAGCATGTCCATCCCACGGATATAACCTTTGGTGTGTTTGATTTTCATCCAACCACTGAGTTCCAATGAGTGCAGTAGCAGCATATTCCCACTCAGCCTCTGAAGGAAGTCTGTAATTTGGAAGTACAATACCAGATTCCAAAGGAATTCTTCCTCCAGAAGTTTCAGGTAGTTCTTCACCAGAATCTTCATACAATTTTTGATTTACCGCAGCGGTTCTCCAGTCTCCATAGTTATTAGCTTGAACCCAGCTAACTCCAACAACTGGGAAGTATCTAAAGCCAGGGTATCTCAAATAATGATCAACATAAGGATCGTTATAAGCTAATCGTGCCTCCCAAACAGTTGTGTCAGGAAGAGCAGCAATGTATACTTCTCTGGAAGAATCCGAAACATTTAAGTAATGCAAGTATTCTAACCAGTGAATATTGGCAATTTCTGTTTCATCCATGTAGAAAGAAGCTACAGATACTGTTCGCTCTAAATTGTCTCGTCTGTTAAGAATATCTTCTTCGAAAGATCCAACGATTGAACGACCACCTTCAATGAACACCAAATTTGGCCCTTCTGGTTGCCCTGCATAAGGATTCACCTCAAAACCGTTATTATCTTCATCATTATAAGCTAAACCAGTAGCTGTACTCAAAGCGCCCGGGTGGGAACTAGTAGGTCTTCCACTGCCTCCACCAAGGAAACAAGAAGTGAGTAACATTGAACCACCAACAACTAACAAAGCGCTTTTTACCAAGCCTGCAGCTCTTTTCATAACTGTTTATTTATTAAAAAATTAAATGCAAACACTAATATAGTCATATATCTAAAGTATTCGCAAGTTTATTAGTGGCCAAAATAACATTTCTATTTGATAAAATGCCCACTAAAAAGTGAAATTTTCTATCTAATTGTCAATTTTAATAATCGGATAGGCCATCATTTGCCTTTGTATAACTTGTTCTCCTTGAAAATATTATGTCCAGCTAAAGATTTAATCAGTCAAATAAACCGCTTAACTTTCAATGACTCCATAGTTTATAATTTAAAAAGACATCTTATGTCAATACTTCAATTTTACATTTACTAATAAGTTAATAAGTGGAAGAGCGAATAAATACAAGAAAACTCTATTGGATATTTCAATTTACAGGCTGGGCCTTATTCTTTGCCTTTTATGCCGTTATAGCCATATATTTTAATGAGTTTCAATGGCATATTCTTGCTGGATATTTCAATACCGTATTAGTAGGTTTTATTCTCACCCATTTTTATAGATATCACATTAAAAATCGTCAGTGGGAGCGATTGGGCATTTTTAAGCTCTCTACAAGAGTTATATTGGGTGGATTGATACTTGCAATGCTGTGGGCAAGTATTGTAATACCGGTAAACAACACTTTTTTTCCTGTAGAAAGTGATCAGGAATTCACTTTTGTAATTGCTGTTATAGTAGTTTTTAACCTGTCAATAGTTTTGATCGGGTGGTCGCTGATGTATTTCTTATTTAAATTTTTTATCAATCTAAAGGGAAGTGAAGTAGAAAAGTGGAAATTGGAAGCTGCGGTAAAAGATGCTGAGCTCATAGCACTTAAATCCCAAATTAACCCTCATTTCATTTTTAACAGTTTGAATAACATTAGATCCCTCGTGATTGAAAACCCTGAAAAGTCTCGTGATATGATAACACACTTGTCAGACCTCTTGCGTTATTCGATACAATTTAACAATAGAGAGAAGGTAAGCCTGGAACAAGAACTTGAAGTTGTTCAGAACTATTTAAACCTTGAATCAATTCAGTTTGAAGACCGATTGAAATATACGTTGGAAATTAAACCGGAAACACTTGATCTAAAGATACCACCAATGGCGGTACAGCTTTTAGTGGAGAATGCCATTAAACATGGTATTTCCAATCTGCCTAAAGGAGGCGAAATCAATATTCGTAGCTTTTTGAATGAAAATAACCTAGTAGTAGAGGTCATTAACTCAGGACAAGTAAATGATAAAACTACAGGTACAGGAATAGGACTAAAGAATGCATCTGACAGGTTGAAATTAATATTTGGAAAAATATCTAATTTGGAAATCGGTAATCTGGATGAAAAAATGGTTTGCGCAAAATTTAAAATTCCACTGACATGAAAGCATTAGTTGTTGATGATTCAAGACTTGCCCGAAATGAACTGAAAAGGTTACTTAAAGAATTTGACTTTATAAATGTCATTGGAGAAGCAGCTGATGCTCAGGAAGCCAAAGAGTTTATCGAAGAAAAAAAACCCGAGCTAGTATTTCTAGACATTCAAATGCCCGGTAAAAATGGGTTTGAATTATTGGAAGACCTGGAAGATGTACCTGAAGTCATTTTTACAACAGCTTATGACGAATATGCGATAAAAGCGTTTGAATATAATGCCCTTGACTACTTGCAAAAACCTGTGCAAAAAGATAGGCTAGCAGGAGCTTTGAGTAAAGTTCAGGAGAAAAAAGATAAACACGAAACTGCTGAGGAAGATCGAATGACTGAAAACCATCAGGTATTTGTGAAGGATGGCGAACGTTGTTGGTTTGTTCTTCTATCAGGAGTCAGACTTTTTGAAGTCGAAGGAAACTATACCAAAATATACTTTGAGGATAACAAACCAATGATTCCAAGAACTCTGAATTACTTAGAGACCAGACTGGATACTAAAACCTTTTTTAGAGCCAATCGTCAGCAGATAATCAATTTGAAATGGGTAGAACGAATCGAGCCGTGGTTTAGTGGCAGCATTCGCATTTACCTTAAAGGAGGTCATGAAGTTGATGTTTCGAGAAGGCAAACACAGCGATTTAAGGAACTGATGAGCTTTTAATTTCCCTCCATGGGATGAATTTCCTAATCAATATTCCAATATTGGGAAACAAATAAATGCAAAACGTGATTTTTAGAGGCTTTAGGCACTTGGCATAGTGTTTATATCATAGTTGTTAATTGCTAACAACCTTGATTTATGATTTCAATAAGTGATTTTCAAATTTTGCCATTCGATAAAAAATGTGATTTCATCACAGTTTTTGCAGATTATATAGTTTACAGAACCGAGTCAGATAAAAAATTCTATTTGTATCATATGGAGAATTACTTTGTGGAAGTCTGTTATTCGCCTTCTCAATCCAAGGTACTTGGCATTCATGCTTTTAAAAACTCGGCCTTGGCGGAACCCTATTTGGGTGAAATTGATATATCAGACCTTTTCGGCTGATTTGGGAATTATAAAATTCAAGATAAGTTTGGCTTCGTCCACTGTTCTTACCTCATCAAAAGTCAGTATTAACTTTGTTTTGTACTCTTTCAGTCGACATTGCTTTGGATGCTGTTGTACATAGCTCAATATATAACCAAACGTTTCAGACTTAAAATAGCTTTCATTGTTTTCTGTTTCTAAGTACGCCTTCATTTTCTCTCCCTTTAGCGTCAATTTTTCGAAGCCTAATTCTTCAGCGAGCCACCTTAATCTAACGGTTTCAATGAGATCTTGCACAGTATCAGGTAATGAGCCGAAGCGGTCAACCATTGATTCAGCAAATTTCACTAATTCATCTTCAGTCTTTAGGTTATCTAACTTTGAGTAAAGAGCTAATCTTTCTGAGATATTAGTCACATAGTTTTCAGGGATAATAAGTTCCAGATCGGTTTCGATATTGCAATCCTGAACTACTGCTTTTGATGCGGCAGCGGTCAATTCTTTCACGAAAAGATCTTTGAAGTCAGTTTCCTTAAGTTCCTGAACAGCTTCATCCAGAATTTTATGATACATATCAAAACCCAGATCAGAAATAAATCCGCTCTGTTCAGACCCTAATAAATTTCCGGCACCTCGAATATCCAAATCACGCATCGCCACTTTAAAGCCGTCACCTAAATCAGAGAATTCTTCCAAAGTACTTAGTCGCTTTCTGGAATCTGATGACAACCCAATGGTAGGTGGAGTAAGCAAATAACAAAATGCCTTTTTGTTACTACGTCCAACTCTTCCACGCATTTGATGCAAATCAGAGAGGCCAAAGGTATGTGCCTGATTGATAATGATGGTATTGGCATTTGGTATATCCAACCCGGATTCTATGATATTGGTTGAAACCAATACGTCATATTCACCTTCGATGAACTTCATCATACTTTTTTCAAGTCTTGAACCGTCCATTTGTCCGTGTGCGATGCCAACCCTTGCATCTGGTACCAGTCGCATAATGATATTAGCTACCTCTTCAATATCCCCAACTCGATTATGAACAAAGAATACCTGGCCACCTCGTCTTAATTCAAAGCTTATAGCATCTCTTGTGATTTCCTCATTGAACGTATGAATTTCGGTCGTAACCGGTTGACGGTTTGGAGGCGGAGTAGAAATGATGCTTAAATCACGTGCACCCATAAGTGAAAAATGCAATGTTCTAGGAATAGGCGTAGCCGTCAGCGTGAGTGCATCAACATTTACACGCATCTCTTTTAGCTTTTCCTTTACTTTAACTCCAAACTTTTGCTCTTCATCAATGATCATCAGGCCGATGTCCTTGAACTCCACATCTTTACTCACTATTCTGTGAGTGCCAATCAAGATATCAGTTTTACCTTCTTTAACTCTTTTTAAAGTTTCTTTTATGGCTTGAGGTGTTCGAAATCTGTTGATGTATTCTACAGTTACTGGCAGGTTGGATAGCCGTTCACTAAATGTGCGATAGTGCTGCATGGCCAAAATAGTAGTTGGCACCAGCACAGCAACTTGCTTACCATCAGCTACAGCTTTGAAAGCAGCGCGAATTGCGACTTCTGTTTTTCCAAAGCCCACATCACCACAAACCAGCCGATCCATAGGGTGCGACTGTTCCATATCTTCCTTTACATCTGCAGTAGCTTTAGCCTGGTCAGGAGTATCTTCATAAATAAAGGAAGATTCAAGCTCTGCTTGCATGAAACTATCTTCAGAGAACGCGAACCCCGGAGCCTTTTTTCGCTTAGCGTAAAGATTGATAAGGTCCTTAGCAATGTCCTTGACCTGTTTTTTAGCCTTACTCTTTTTATTCTCCCACTCAGGTGAGCCTAGTTTACTAATAGCTGGAGGTGAGCCTTCCTTGCCTGTATATTTTGAAATCTTATGCAGCGAATGGATACTCAGATAAAGCAAATCATCGTCCCGGTAGATCAGTCGGATGGATTCCTGAATCTTACCATTTACTTCCTGTTTTTCCATACCGGCAAATTTTCCAATCCCGTAATCGATATGGGTTACAAAATCTCCAGGTTGTAGCGTGCGGAGCTCCTTAAGTGTCAGTGCCTTTGACTTCGAATGCTTGTCTTTGGTTTTGTACCTGTGAAACCGCTCGAAAATCTGATGGTCTGTGTAGCAGGCTATTTTTAATATCTTGTCAATGAAACCTGCTCGTAAGCTGATATTAAAACCCTGAAATTCAGTACCGGCATCTATTTCTTCAAAAATAGTTCTGAGCCTTTCGAGCTGACGTTGAGAGTCAGAAGCAATTAATGTTGTAAAACCTTTTTCTTGATTTTCACTGGTGTTTTGTACCAGCAACTCAAAATTCTTGTTCAGCGATGGCTGTGGTTCGGAATCTAACTTGAACAGAATAGCATCTTGAAAATAAAACCGATTACCAAACTCTAATTGTACAAGGTCTCCAATTTGACTTTTGAAAGAATCAGAAGTTTCAAATAAATCACTGGGATCAAGAACCACTTGTGTATTTCCACTTTCATCTAGCACCTGGTCGAAACTTCCTGAGGCTTTGTCAAAATATGAATCAATGATATCTAGCGTATGCTGAAAGTCCTTATACCAAATTTTGGTGTTGTTAGGTAAAAAATCCAGGAACCCTTGCCTTTCCTCTTGTATTAACTTGGTCTGTACATTAGGAATGAGATTAATTTCTTTGACCTGATCTACAGAAAGTTGGGAATTTGGATCAAATGTTCGAATACTTTCAATCTCATCACCGAATAGCTCAATGCGATAAGGGAGATCGTGCGCATAAGAGAAGACATCCAGAATTCCACCCCTAACAGCGAACTGACCAGCTTCATAAACAAAATCAGTTTTATCGAAGTCGTAGGAAACCAATAGCTCACTGAAAAATTCGATATCTACTTTTTCTCCAACACTGGCACTAAATGTATTTTTTGTAAGGGACTTTTTGTTAATGACTTTTTCGGTCAGTGCTTCGGGGTAGGTCACTATTATTTCTCCGGATGCTGCTTTATGATTTACACGATTAAGAATTTCTGCACGCATAAGCACATTGGCATTCTCCGTTTCTTCAAACTCATAAGGCCTTTTGTAGGAGGTAGGAAAAAAAAGAACTTCTTTATTTCCTAGTAAGTTCTGAAGATCATAATGGAAGTATGCTGCTTCTTCTTTATCATGAAGTACAATGAGATGGTTTTGATGATTAATTTGATAGGTACAAGCAACTATTATTGCATCCAGGCTGCCTGTAATATTTTTCAATTGGACATACCTCTCCCCATTATCTTTAGTTTTTTCAGCTATTGACTGAATTATACTATCTCCTTTATAGAGTTTTAAGAGGTCGCTGGTCTTCACAAGGGCACAAATTTATAAAATATGTTAAGGATGCAGCGTCAGCAATCGATTGAAGTTTATATTTTATTTTTCATGGCCTAAATCACCTTTTTCTTGAACTATATTTGTTTTCAAATATTGAGAATTATGGCAACTAACAATCCGCTTGAATCTGTAAAAAATCGCTTGGGAAAACCTTATGAAGATCTCGAGTTTTTACTGATTGCACTCAAAGAAGTGCTCACTGAAAATGGTGAAGAACAGATGGCAAATCAAATACCATGGATTAATGATTTGCCACCCTTTGAAGCATCGGATTTTACGTTGAAACATATTCAGTTGTATAGCATTGTATTCCAATTATTAAATACCGTTGAAGTGAATGGTGCCGTACAGCAAAGACGCCAACAAGAGAGTGAGTCACTATCCAGTGTACATGGCTTATGGGCGAGCAGCTTTCAAACGTTGAATCAACTTGGAGTCAAAGAGGATACAATAGCTGATCACCTGACCTCAATACATGTTGAACCTGTGCTCACGGCACACCCCACAGAAGCCAAACGCGCTACTGTTTTGGAGCATCATCGAGAATTGTATTTGCTTCTTGTATCCCGGGAAAATGAGATGTACACGGATAAGGAATTGGCCAACATCCGATTGAATATCAAACTTGCTCTTTTTAGGCTATGGAAAACGGGGGAGATATTTGTTGAAAAACCTGACATCCAGTCTGAATTGAGAAATGTCATACATTATCTTACGAATGTGTTTCCTGAAGTAATACCCATGGTCGACAGAAGAATGACACAGGCGTTGGAGTCAGAAGGCTTTTCAGCGGAGGCTATTCAAAAAAACGTGACCTATCCTAGTATCACTTTTGGCAATTGGGTGGGTGGAGATCGTGACGGTCATCCGTTAGTGACTGCTAATGTGACGCAGGAAACCTTACGTCAACTAAGACTAAACGCTATGGTGGTGGTCAGAAGGTGCCTGACAAAATTAGTGAAGAACTTAAGTTTTGCTATTCATAGGCATGAGACAAGCGAAGCATTTCAAGCCCGGATTCAGGAAATGGGTGAGGAACTATCGCTAAAAGCAGAGTCTGCGATAGATCGAAATAAAGGGGAAGCATTTCGCCAGTTTGTCAATTTGATGCTCACCAAATTGCCACTTGATACGGCCAGAGGTCATGCCACTCATCTATCGGATTTTGAAGGTGCATACATAGAAAAATGTGATCTGGTTGATGATCTTAGGCTGCTGAAAGAAGAGCTTCGAAACTATGGAGCTTCTTCAATTGCCAATAATGATCTGAACGATGCCATAAGATGTGTTGATATCTTCGGCTTTCATCTTGCTGCCCTGGATATTCGTCAAAACAGCGAATTTCATGATCGTGCTATTTCTGAGTTGATGGAAGCCTCCGGCTATCAGGGCGATCCTTATATTGATTGGGATGAAAACAGGCGACTGGAGTTCTTAAATGAAGAATTAAAATCCAATCGACCATTTACACATGGCAATATGGAGCTGGGAGAGCATGCCCAGGCAGTGGTGGATGTTTACAGAACGGTTGAAAAATACACTAGCCAATACGGGCTGGATGGCATAGGATCATTTATCGTTAGTATGACCCGTTCGCTCTCAGATCTTCTGGGAGTCTACCTTCTGGCTCGAGAAGCAGGGCTTACCGAAAAAACCGAAACAGGAATAACGTGCATCATTCCGGTTGTACCACTTTTGGAAACTATTGAAGACTTGGCTGCAGGCCCTGACATACTGGATGCCTTTCTTTCTCACCCTTTTACCAAAAGGAGTTTGAATTATTTGCAGGAAAGAACTAGGTCGAGGCAACTGGTGCAACAGGTAATGGTGGGCTATAGCGATAGCAATAAGGATGGCGGAATTCTCGCAAGTCAGTGGAACTTATACCGGGCTCAATCTTCGCTTACCGATACCGGTAAAAAACATGATGTAAAAATTCGATTCTTTCATGGTAAAGGAGGGAGTATCAGTCGTGGAGCAGGTCCTACACACTATTTCATGCAAGCCCTGCCACATTCTTCTGTTAATGGAAATATCAGGTTGACAGAACAAGGAGAAACCATTGAACAGAAATATGCCAATAAGGTGAATGCGGCTTATAACCTGGAGTTACTTCTGGCGAGTGCTACTGCTAAAACTGTAAGGAGCAAATCTACCCCCAAAGCACCTCACCCACTGGAAGAGACAATGGATTATCTTGCTGCCGAGAGTAAGAAAGTTTACTCCGCTCTCCTTTATGAAGAAGGCTTTATTCCATTCTTCAGGCAGGCAACACCTATTGATGCGATTGAAATGAGCAAAATTGGCTCAAGACCATCACGAAGAAAAGGAATGAGCTCCTTAAATGACCTGAGAGCAATCCCCTGGGTTTTCTCCTGGAGTCAATCACGATTTAATATGACAAGCTGGTATGGGATTGGCACCACACTGAAGAATTACCAGGAAAATGATTCCGATGGTTTTATGAAGTTGAAAGAAGCTGTGAAGACCGAACCTTTTCTTCGATATGTGTTGACGAATGTTGATACCAGCCTTGCGGCTACAGATGAAGAAATTATGAAGATGTACGCTTCTCTGGTGCCTGATGAGCAACTGCGTGATAAATTCTTAAATATCTTTCTTATTGAGCTGCAAAAAACCCGTGAGGCGATGTATGAGATATTGGGGAAAGAGATTGAAGATAGAAGGCCTCAGCATTATTATTCCAATGTATTACGGACCTCTACCATGAAGCATTTGCATGCCAAGCAAGTAAGTCTTCTGGCAGAATGGCGAAAGGAAAAAGAATCAGGCAATGGCGAAGGATCAACATTAATTTCTCTTTTGACTACTATCAATGCCATAGCGGGTGCTATGAGGAATACGGGTTGATTTGGAGCTTTAAAAGAGTAAACTTCATTATTTGCTTTTGCTAAACAACCAATTCATCATCATCATATCACTGTAAGTGGCTACCCATGAAAAATGTCCGGCTTCAGGGTACTGAGTAAAACCGGGGTGTGCACCCTCTTTGGTCAGTGCTTCCACCATATTGTGTGAAAGCGCAGGATCGACCACATCATCCAGAGCTCCATGGAAAATCCAGAGAGGGATATGTGAGAAAGCTGGCACTTTAGAAATATCTCCACCTCCACAAATAGGGACAGCGGCTGCGAATAAATCCGGGTAACGCGATATGGCATCAAAGGTACCGAAGCCTCCCATGGAATGACCCGTAATGTAAATTCTGTTGGTATCAACAGGTAAATTTTCCTTTGTCTGTTTGATGAGCTCAATTAATAGCTTCATGGGTTTAGTAGGTTCAGGTTTCATTGACATTGTTTCAAATGAAATATTATCCCAGGTCATATCTTGCGGACATTGCGGTGCAATAACAATGGGTCGATAGTTTTTCATGACCTCATTATTGGCAAAGCTCAATACACCCCATTTAAGTTGAGCTTCATTGTCATCACCGCGTTCTCCAGAACCATGTAAAAATATGACCAGCGGGTATTTAGATTTTGAATCATAATCAGTCATAAGTTGTCTGTATTTCAGCGTCTCGCCTTCAGCGTTATTATACGTTTCATAACTGAAAAGCTCAGACTGTGAAAAGGCACTAGTCCCTGATATTGTAAAAAGTATGACTAATAGGTTTGGCAGCAAGTATTTCATAAAGCGATTTTTAATGATGAGTGCTCACAACAACTGTTATTTCATATAGTTTAGTTATACTTGGTTATCCAGTTAATGGCATCAGCAATAAATTCGGATGGTAAGTAGTGACCTGAATCATAGAACTTAATTTTTTTCTTGTCAATGGAAATTTTCTTATAGAAAGTGTGAGCCTCATCTTTAGTATAGTAAAAATCAGACTCTCCCATTAACAGGTAAATTGGTGATAACTGGATATGCGCATAATTTTCTGGTGATATTAAACCCAGTGACTCTGCAGCTTCAGAATCATTCCAGCCCAGAACGGTCATACATACTTTAGGAATGTCAAGCGGAGCAACACAAGCGACAACAGAATCAAACCTGTCATCAGCTGAATTTAGCATTATAGCAAGCATTCCTCCCATACTATACCCAATCAATTGAAAAGAAGAAACGTTTTTATACGAAAACTCAACATAGTCCATTATTAACCTTAAATCTTTAACAGTTGTAATCCACATGTCATCAATAATATCAAGATTCGAAGGTGTTAATAGTTCAGCAGGAGGCATAAAACCTGCTTCATAACTTCTTTCACCATGAAACTTTGCGTCAGGAATGATAACACTATATCCCATCCTTAATAAGGAGTCTTTTAAAGAGATGTATTTTTTGGATAAATCAGAGATTGGATAAATCCACCCATCTTTGCTGCTACCTAATCCATGAAGAAGAATTACGAACTTATTCGTTGGGTTGTTTGGTTGGATTGCGAAAAAAGGAACCCTTGAATCAAAACCGTCTATAACGATTTTATCGAATTTAATTTCATTCCCGTAATTATAACTTTGAACGGTATCCGCATTATATTCCTTCTTCAAGTTGTAGTTAAAGTCCGCCAATTCCACTTGGGCGAGAGCTACTACCTGAAAGAATAAGAACGTTGCGCTTATGAAATACTTCATGTTGATAGCTAATTTAACAGATTTACTTTACTAACTAAACCAGTCATGATATTTACGGTCTCAAGATGTCTCAGCATTATTACTTTAGTGTAATTTAATGCTTTAACTATAGATTAGAACCTAATATACTTTCGTATGAAACGATTCACCTTTTTTGTAATCATCTTTTTTCTAGCGCAACACCTATTCGCTCAAGTCAATACTAAAGACATTGACAAGTTAGTGGAAAGAGCTCAAAAGCACTGGAATGTACCAGGTCTTTCTGTCGCCATTGTAAAAGATGGGAAAGTTTTTCATAGCAGTGGACATGGCACCCTGGAAGAAGGGAAAAAAGCAAAAGTGAATGGGGCGACATTGTTTGCCATTGCTTCTAATACTAAAGGGTTTGTTTCTTCTGCCATTGCCAATCTGGTTGCAGAAGGGATGCTCCATTGGGATGATAATGTTAAAGATTACCTTCCCTATTTTGAATTGTATGATCCGTATGTGACTAGTGATATCACCATTCGTGATTTGCTTTGCCACCGAGCAGGGCTTGGTACCTTTAGTGGGGATGCGATTTGGTATAAATCGGAACTTCCTGCTAGTGAAATAGTCAAACTTGCAAAGCATGTTCCACAAGCATATCCGTTTCGAGGGGGTTATGGTTATTCGAATTTAATGTTTATTACTGCCGGAGAGGTGATTAAAGCTGTGACTAACAAGTCGTGGGATGATTACGTAAAGGAGACGTTCTTCCAGTCGCTAGGAATGAAGCGTACTATTACATCAACCACCCAATTATCAGTTAGCGGTAATGCAGCTACCCCTCACAAAACTAAATTGGATGAGAACCAGCCGATTGATTGGACCAATTGGGATAATATGAGTGCAGCAGGAGCTATTATTTCTTCTAGTGATGATATGGCAAAATGGATGATCATGCATTTAAATAATGGAGTGGTTAATGGCGATACATTATTGGATCCAGCACAGCAAAACACGTTGTGGACGTTGCATAATAACTATACACTTAGCACCCGTTCGAAAGAGCGAATTCCAGGGCGGCATTTTTCTGGTTATGGTTTGGGCTTTGGTCTTCAGGATTATTATGGACGTATGATTGTGAGCCATGGTGGAGGGTATGATGGCATGTATTCAAGGGTAGCTATGATGCCGGATGAAAATTTGGGTATAGTGGTATTAACCAATAGCATGTCCGGTATCTCCACACCATTAACTTATGCTATTTTTAATATGTTTATTCAAGAAGATCAGCAAGACTGGATTTCCAATTTTCACAGGCCTCAGAAAGAAGACCAACGAATTGTAGAACTTAAAGAAAATCGAAGAGCAGGTACCAGCCCAAGTGTAGAAATTTCAGCGTATGCAGGTGATTACTTCGCAGATATGTATGGCGACATTTCCGTCAAGGAAGAGGAAGGCAAGCTGCGGCTTCACTTTTCCCATTCGCCTGATCTATCTGCTACTCTCACACACTGGCATAATGACACCTGGCAAATTGAATGGGATAACACTCATGCCTGGTTTGACTTTGGCCTTGTTACTTTTCATTTGAATGACAACCTGGAAGTGGTCGGTATGAAAATGAATGTACCAAATGGAGACATCTTTTTTGATGAATATGAGATCGTGAAGAAGGATTAAACCGTCAGATCAAGCTCGCTAGTTTAAAGAGACTCCAAATCTTTTTAATAGTAGGCTATCCAACTGCTGGAGGTCTGATATTAACTCCTTGTGGTTTTCTGTTGATTCAAATTGGTTTTTCCTTAACCACTTTTTTAACTCAACGATTCTAAAGTAGAATGATTGGGATTGCAGTTTAAAGGGTAGTCTCGCGACCTTTTTTTCTATAACGATCTTTTTTTGTTTTACTACATTGATCACTTCAATGGCCGTATCAAAAGCCAACTCCTTTTTTTCGAGAGATTTTAATAAACCGCACTCAAAGCTGGCACATTGCTTCGGTCTTTTGGAATAAATAGTGCAGCCATCACAATAGCTGCTACAAGGGTGAAGAAAAAAACCTTTGTCATTTACCTCCTCTATATCCATTAACTTTCTCAATTCAGGCAATTCTTCACGATCGAGTTGTACGAAACCAATCAAGGTACCGTCACAACAGAGTCCACATGACAAACAAATATTTTCTGAGTCATTCATGTTTTGTGGATTTTGGTATCACTTACCAAACTATGAGAATGTTCAGGTAGTTTTTGTCAAGTTCATTAAAAATAATTTCCTGTTTAGCCAAAGCTTTTCTTATTGTACTTTAATGTCATTCATCTTGAGCTTATCCTGTAATTCGGCTGTATTCACTGGGGCTGTCCTCCTAGCTTGATCGACTCATAATTAGGGCTTCGCACTGTGTAGCCCAAATGCGCTCTTATACCATGTTGTAATTTGCTATCTTTTAAAAGAAATAGGGAATACTATTCTTTGCGGTACATCTTGGTTAATTTCAGTAACATGTGCAGGTTTCCATGGCTTTAAAAGTTTAATAACTCTTATAGCCTCTTCATCCAATCCATAACCTAATCCTTGTACTACACGTACTGAATCCGAAATAACTTGGCCAGTTTTATCGATAACTATTGAGACATATACTTTTCCTTCAATTTTAGCTTTCTTTGCTTCTTTGGGGTATTTGATATTCTTATCAAGAAAATTATACAGATTTTGGTATCCCCCTGGATATTCAGCAGGCTTATCTACTTTATGCCACACTTCATCTTCAGATAGTTTTTGTTGACTGAATACTACAGAAGGTGCGAATAGAAGAAGCAAATAAATAACTTTTGTCATAGTTAAATCAGATTAGTGAATTACAACACCTGGATAACAGAACTTCTGTTTATCCACTATGTTTTTTTACTAATCTACTACACTTTTTTTTACTTATATGCTCCTGAATGTTATGGTTAATAATTACAATAATTATTTCTCTTACTCAGCTGAGTCAACACTCAATGTATTCTTAACCTGAATCACATGCCGCTGATTATGTGTTAAAATAAAATCCAGCGCATCACCAATATAAAATTTCAAGATGGGGCCAAGAGCGGTAGTCACTTTAAAAGACCGGAGGTCATTGTTATTAGCTTTCTTTAGTATTTTTTCTATTCTATCGCAGTTATTCAAGAACCGACCTACAACTGTTGTATCCGGATTACTGTGAGGAACGAAACCAGCCAACGTTTTCATTTTGCTCTTTATTTCGCCTTGCTCAGTGGGAGCCAGCATTTTAGTAAACTTATTGGCCAACCAGGTCTTTTTGAACTGTTCTTTTCTTGAAGGCCTCAGGTGATCAATTTTCTCCTCTATCTGGTCAATGTATAACTCAGTGGCTTTATTCATATGATCAATACATTCTAATATTGACCATTCTTCAGCACTTGGCTTGATGGTTAATTTATCTTTAGGTAAATCGATAAGTTCTTTCACAAAACCTTTAACAGATTGATTAGTGGTTGACAGCTTTTCTAAGAATTCCGTGTTGTTCATATCATTTGAATTTGCTTGGGTCAAAGATAAAGTGAGTGAAGGAGTCTTGAATTGATCTATATCAAGTTCGTAGATTCCGGCTCGTTGGCCGGAATGACCCCGAGAGAACAATTCGTCACCCCTGCTTGTCCGACCTTATGGCGGGCGCAGGCAGGGGTCTCTGTTCATGGGGTGCCTAAACAATTTCGACAAGGCAAATTTATCTCACTTTCTTTCTAAGCCTACTTAAGGTCTCCGGGGTCATACCTAAATAGGATGCTAGATGTTTAAGGGGAACAAATTGAAAGATATGCGGACTGTTTTTTACCAACCTTTTGAACTTCTCTTCCGCAGAAAAAGAGCGGGCTTCCACCTGGCGCCTTGAAACCCCGATCAGCATTTCAGCATTGAACATCCGCCCCCACCGCTCTACACTTTTATACTTATCAAACTGATTCATCAAATCAGCATAGCTTATTCTTATCATTTTGCAATCTGCAATAGCCTGAAGATAAAGATCCGTGGGCTTTTGTGAGAGGAAGGAATCATAAACACCGGAAAACTCGTTGTCATAAGTGAAACCCACATTAATTTCCTCTTCACCTTTCTCACCAAAAACACGAATAACTCCGCTTCCAACAAAGTAGAAATAGCCTTCCACCTGACCGGGCTTTAAAAGGTATTCATTTTTAGCGGCAGTTTTGTGTTTCCATTTAGAGGAAAAATCAGTCCATTCCTCTTCAGTCAAGGGACTTAAGGCGTCTATTCGTTTTTTTAATGCAGTGTAAATACTATCTTCCAAAACCAATTATGTAATTGTTGACCTAATTTAAGAAAGATGCAGCTATATGCTGATGTTTGTTTAGCCGCTTCAGGTTTAAGCCTGCTATTTTTGCTTATTGGCTTATTTAGGCCATGGGTAATGCTGTGGTGGGAAGATCGTCAGAATAGGAAAAAGGTGATAAAAGTATATGGGTTTGCGGCTATTCTTTTCTTTGTAATTCACTTGATTATTAAAGAGCTGGGGTCACTTTCTTAGTGATCAATATAGTAGGCTTGCTGTCTAAATTGGTGCAGGCAAAAACAAAGTAATTCCCCCCATCTTTCAGTCCGGTCGTTTTTCGAATTTTTTCAACACTATCTTTAAAATTCCTCGTGGTCACATTAGCCTTATTATCAGGAATGAGTTTCTTCAACTTTTTTTTATCGTAACCTATATTGGCCTCTATAACGAATGTCCTTCCAGGGAAAAAATCGATCAAATCGTCACTTGTAAACAATTGCGTATTTGGATGTAATTTCGATATGGAAAATCGCTGGGAGATCAGGTCAAAAGCTCCCGACTTCATGATGGAAGCATTGGGCTCATACAAATACTTTTTGGGCAGGGAGTAAGTAGTTTGAGCGGTCGATACTTCAAGTTGAGAAAAATCAAAGCACTCTTGACTACCCTTTTTAAAATTTACTGTTTTAAAGAGTATATCTTTTACTTCCTTTTCTTCCACGAGATAAAGAACTTCCTTGCAATCATTTTCAACAGACAAAATATGAACTTCATTAACGCCTTTCATGGATTTTATGGACAGATCGATATCCATCATTGGCGAAGTCTTTATAAGTACTTGCTCGGCTTTGCTTTTTAAAATAGGAAGAAGCTCAACAACACCTGGAGTACAGTCAGCTAGTTGAAAAACACGATTTTTATGTTGGTCCCTTCTGGCAGGGTCGATGTAAATCAGGTCGGCTGGATCATGCAAATCTTTCAAGAAGTCTTCCGCGAAACCAATAGTCACCGATAGGTTCTCAACCCCCAATTTTTCAAAATTCACTTTTGTCAATTCAGCAATCTGAGAGTTTTGTTCGACATAATCACCCGTCTCAAATGAATTTGACAGAGCCCAAGCATCAACACCCGCACCACCTGTTAAGTCAACAAAATGCTTTCCACTGACCAGTGAGGCCTTGTATTTAGCAGTGGTTTCCGATGAACATTGTTCCATGGAAAGTTTGGGAGGGTATAAGATACCTGCAGTATCATACCATGAAGGCAACTTCTGTTTTGCTTTTTGTCGACTTGCAATCTGCTCGGCAATTAACTGAATAGGTACACCGTCTACCTCAGAATAGCGCAACGATAATTGAAAAGCATCTTCTCGCTCATGCGCTTTGATAAATTGCTGAACCGATTCTTTTTGTAAATCAGCGATCAATAAACCAGGTTATTTGCAGTCATATATTCTGCTATTTGAACAGCATTGGTAGCAGCTCCTTTTCGCAAGTTATCAGCAACCACCCACATGTTGAGTGTATTAGCTTGCGACTCATCCCTCCTGATTCTTCCCACAAATACTTCATCCTTACCGTGTGCATCCAGAGGCATAGGATAGACATTGTTTTTAATATCATCTTGAACAATTAGTCCAGCCGCATTCTCAAGTAATGTTCTTACTTGTTCCAGGTCAAAATCACTCTCGAATTCAACATTCAATGATTCAGAATGTCCACCCATAACAGGTAGACGTACTGCTGTTGCCGTAATGGCTATATCGTCATCCTGTAAAATTTTTCGGGTTTCGTTCACCATTTTCATTTCTTCCTTGGTATATCCATTATCCATAAAGATGTCAATGTGAGGCAAGACATTCATATCAATTTTATGTGGATATACTTTGGTATGCTCTTTTCCTTCCCGCTCATTCATGAGTTGCTCAACAGCAGCTTTCCCTGTTCCGGTCACTGACTGATACGTGGAAATAATCAGTCGCTTGATCTTATATTTCTTATGTAATGGGGCAAGAGCCAATACCAATTGAATGGTAGAGCAATTGGGGTTGGCAATGATTCTGTCATCGATTCTCAGCAATTCGCCATTTACTTCAGGAACAATGAGTTTATGGGTGGGATTCATTCTCCAGGCTGAGGAATTGTCAATGACGATGGTGCCGTTGTCTGAAAAACGTGGTGCCCACTCTAGTGAAGTGCTACCTCCCGCAGAGAATATCGCTACATCAGGTTTTTGTGCAATGGCATCTTCCATACCCATGACCTGATATGCTTTATCATTAAAAATGATTTCTTTACCCACCGATCTTTGAGAGGCAACTAATAATAGTTCATCAAAATCTACCTGACGTTCTTTAATAACTTTTAGTACTTCTTGGCCTACCAATCCTGTGGCTCCTACAACAGCTAACTTCATTCGCTAAATATTTAAAGCGTAAAAATACTATTTTTGGTAGTTACCACAGCGATATTCTCTTTTGAAAACGATCATTACCATAGTTTGTCTACTGCTTGTCATGAAAATGGCAAACGCACAGCTGGTGGAAGACTTTAGCGATGGAGATATATCCATCAATCCAACCTGGACATCTTCCGATGAATCGGGAAATGGTACGGATTTTATTGTAATTGCTGAAGAGCTTCAATCATCTGGTCCTTCAGCGACATCGACTATTTTTGTATCAACAGAAGCTGTTCCGTCAACTTCTGGAAACCTCATAGTATGGGAGTTTTATGTTCGTTATGAACAATCGCCTAGTTCAAGTAATAATATTGAAATATTCGTTTTAAGCAATGAACCGGATTTATCTACGAATCCTGAAGGTTATTTTATTCGATTGGGTGAATCAGGTAGTGATGACGGCATAGATTTTTATAAGACGAGTTCTACCACCGCTTTAATTGAAGATTCAAATCCTTCAGTTGCGACAGGTGTCAATGTGCGAATCCGCCTTTCAAGGGATGATCAGGGCAATTGGTTACTTGAATCTGACCCCACAGGAGGAACTACGTACCTCACTATAGGCTCAGTTTCAGATACTGAATTTATCGATGGCCCACATTTCGGGTTTAAAGTAGAACATACCTCAACAAGAAGAGAGAGTTTCTTTTTTGATGATATAGAAATAACTGCTACTAATACTGATGTTACCCCTCCGGATATTACAATGGTGGAAGTAATGGAGCCCAATCAACTTACTGTTTTCTATAATGAATCGGTTGAATCATTATCTGCAACTGAACTTACCAATTATTCGCTGAACAACGACTTTGGAAACCCTACATCGGCAGAACTTGTATCAATCAATGAAATTTTACTCACTTTTTCCACAGACCTAATTTCTTCAGATTATGAGTTGACAGTTGACAACGTAACAGATATAAGTGGTAATGCGATTTCTTCACAAGTAGTAGAATTTTCGTATTTCATTCCTGACATTCCTGAATTTAGAGATGTTATTATCACTGAAGTCATGGCTGACCCCGAGCCTTCCGTAGGACTGCCTGATACTGACTATATTGAAATTTTCAATAACTCTAACAAGATCTTTGATCTCGCCAATTGGACAATTGCAGATGGAAATTCTTCTGCTATTTTATCAACTTATATTTTGCCTCCAGGCGAATATCTAATTCTGACAAGTGTAGGATCGGCTACAGGTTTTGTGTCATTTGGGAATGTTCTAGGTGTAACGAGCTTTCCAAATTTTAATAATTCAGGTGATGATGTTTTATTAAGTGACAACACGGACTTATTACTAGATCGGGTGATTTATGATGACAGCTGGTATCGCAGTTCGATAAAGGATGAAGGCGGATATTCCTTGGAGGCCATTGATTTGACCGATTTTTGTAGCACAGCTGATAACTGGATAGCCTCTGAAAGTAGTAATGGAGGAACACCCGGTCAGCAAAACTCAGTTTTTAGTAGTATGCCTGATAATATTGGGCCTGAGCTGCTGAACGCATTTGGAACCGCACCAGATACAATCACTTTAATTTTTAATGAATTACTTGATGAAAACAGTATTCAATCTGCACAGTATCAATTAAGTAATGATTTAATAATCGAAAACATTTCATCAACAGACCTGACTACAGTCTTTCTAAAACTTTCTTCTTCATCTCTCTTACAAACAGGATCAGTTTATGAGATTAATGTAACTAATGTTTCTGATTGCCCGGGAAATATAATTGGCAATCAAAACACGAAAAGATTCTCGCTTATTGAGAGTGGTGAGCCGGGTGATCTCATTATTAATGAAATATTATTTAACCCTAAAGTGGGCGGAGATGATTTTCTTGAGATATACAACAATAGTGATCGTTTCATTTCTTTGAAAAACTGGAAGCTAGCCAATGGAGAAATTTTAAACGACTCATTGATAACAGGAACAATAAGGACTATAACGGATGAAATGTCTATTGTTGGTCCTCAAGAGTACCGTGCTATTACCACAGACAATATAAACCTGCAAGATTTTTATCCAAGTGGGCAATCAGATAACTATATAGAAGCAGTTTTGCCCTCATTTTCGGATGATAACGGTGTAGTAGTTTTAATGAACTCTGGTGAGGAAATTATGGATCTATTCGCTTATACCGAAGATTATCATTCAACCATATTAAATGATAATGAGGGGGTTTCTCTTGAGCGAATAAGTTTTGAAGAGTCAACACAGAACGCTGATAATTGGATTTCCGCAGCTTCTAATGTTGGTTTTGCTACCCCAGGTTATCAAAACTCTCAAATTAAAATGATCAATACTCCGGGTACTGGTTCCATTACTATTGACCCAAAAGTTGTAATTCCTGATGGTGATGGCCAAAATGATTTCACAACTATCGGGTATTCATTTGATCAGCAGGGCTATGTAGCTACTGTGACTGTTTATGATATTGCTGGCAGGGTAGTGAAATCACTTGCTTCAAATGATTTTCTTCCTTCAAGTGGATTTTATACTTGGGATGGTACTGATGATGAGGGAAGAATAGCTAAGATGGGGTATTATATAGTCTATTTTGAAGCGTTTGACTCGGCAGGAAATACACTTAGTTTTAAAGAAAAAGTCGTCATAGGCACTAGGTTTTAGAAGGATCTTAAGAAATTATTTTAAGATGAATAGATATCTAAATTTTAATACGAGAATGGCCAACTATTAGCTTCGGAATGCAGTTATTATACCAAACCCGCTACGTTATGAACTGTGTAATAGATTCTGCCATCATGCTTCTTTCCAGACAAGGGCAAAACCCTAAGGCCATAAGAAGATACATTAGAATGAAGTACAAAATTAATATTGACTTGGCGGCACTCAAGGAAAGATTGAGTAAGCTAAATATTAATATTGAGCTAAAAGGAGCGTAGTCTATAAGTTTTATTCCAGATATCTTTTTTGTTTTGGCAAGCTTAAATTATTTTAGCAGCCAATCGGCAGGACAGCCTGTCATTAAACTAGAAAGGGCATGGAAGAAAAAACAAGATATTCTGACAAAGAGCTAAAGGAATTTGAAGAATTAATCCTTGAGAAGCTTGATAAAGCACGCAATGAATTAAAGGTCCTTAAAGGAACTTTAAATAAAAGTGATGATGAAGGTACTGGTTCTACAGCAGTAAATACCAAAGTGCTGGAAGATGGCGCTGACACGGCAGAAAAAGAAAATCTGAACCAGCTAGCCGGCAGACAACAAAAGTTCATCAATAACCTTGAGGCAGCTTTGGTAAGAATCAAGAATGGTACTTACGGCATATGCTCTGTAAGCGGTAAGTTAATTTCAAAAGACAGGCTTCGCGCTGTGCCTCATACTACACAATCTATAGAATCTAAACTTAGCCAGCAGAGCTAGGTTGGATTTTCTTCAAAATCATATTGAGGCATTAATATTTTGTTCTCCCAATGCCATTAAAATCGGGGATATCAAGTCTTGCCTAACTGAAATGTTCGAGGCAGATGTTCCCGAAAAGGATATAACGGGTGCTATTGAAGGTCTGACGGATAAATTTGGTGCCGAAGAGTATTCATTTGAATTAACCCATTCAGGGGGTGGTTATCAATTTATGACCAAGCCTGCCTATCAATCAAGCATTGGTATTCTACTTAAACAACAATCCAAAAGAAGACTCTCAACTTCAGCCCTAGAAACACTTTCCATTATCGCTTATAAGCAGCCTGTTACCAAAGGTGATATGGAAGCTATCAGAGGTGTTAATTGTGATTATGCTGTTCATAAGCTTTTAGAAAAAGGACTTGTTGAGATTAAAGGGAAGGCAGAAACAATTGGCAGACCTGTTCTTTATGGTACTAGTGAAAAGTTTATGGAATACTTTGGTATTAATAATCTCAACGAACTGCCAACACCTAAGGACTTCGCTCCGGCAGAAAATACCATCGGAGAAGAAAATGAAGGATAATGTGTGGTATCTTTGCATCCACGCATGAAACACAAAAAAACTAACCCAAGACGATCCGAAAATTCAGCTTCACCTCAAGAAGTGAGGTTGAACAAGTATATAGCCAATTCAGGCGTCTGTTCCAGGCGTGAAGCGGATAAGCTCATAGCTACCGGAGAGATAAAAGTAAACAAAGAAGTGATTACGGAGATGGGTTATAAGGTAAAACCCACGGATAAAGTATATCATAAAGGACAGCTGTTACAGTCTGAAAAACCGGTTTATGTTCTCCTTAATAAGCCAAAAGGGTTTTTAACGACTACGGATGACCCTCAGGAGCGGAGGACGGTAATGGAGCTGGTTAAAAATGCCTGCGATGAAAGAATATATCCAGTCGGAAGGCTAGACCGTGCCACCACGGGGCTTTTGCTTTTTACTAATGATGGTGCAGTGGCAGAAGTGTTGGCGCATCCTTCTAATAATGTTAAAAAGATATATAGGGCAGAGATCAATAAACCTATCACTAAAGAACACTTTCAACAGATTGTTGATGGCCTTGAATTAGAAGACGGGCCCGTAAAAGTTGATGAGTTAGCGATTCTGGATGATAGAAAGGCATTGGGAATGGAAATTCACCTCGGCAAAAATCGAATTGTCAGAAGAATTTTCGAGCATTTAGGATACGAAGTGATCAAATTGGATAGAGTTGTGTATGCTGGCCTTGATAAATCTAACTTACCTAGGGGCAAATGGAGGCATTTATCTGATAAAGAAATAAACCGCTTGAAAAGTTTAAAAATCAAAAAGAAGGACTAAATCCAGTTTTCATTTAGTACGATAGTAAAAGTGCTTCCTCTACCCTCTGAAGAGGTGACTTCAAATTTGCCATCAAGTTTGCGAATGGCCTCCCTTGCAATGTAAAGTCCCAGTCCTGAACCTTCATTCACATTAGTTGCCCGATAGAACATATCAAATACCTTTGGAATGTTTTCATCTGCAATACCAATCCCATTATCTTTAATACTAATTCTTAAAACACCATTTTCTCTAACCATCGTTGCCTCAATGTAACTATTCGATTTTTGTGAATCAGCGTATTTGATTGAGTTTCCAATAAGGTTACTTAGAATAATACTAATCTGCGTAGGGTCTGAGTAGAAGTACTGAGGTGAAGTAGTATCCAGGGTTAAAGTAATCTCATTTTGATTTGAAGCAAACTGAAGTTGTTTGAAAATATCATTTACAGTTTCCAGAAAATCAATTTTTTCTTTAGTTACGGGCATTTTAACACTCTTAGCATAATTTAGGATATCACCTACAATTTGATCCAGCTTTTTTATTCGAGATTCGATTCTGTTAAAGTAGTCCACAGCAACCAGATCTTGTGTTTCCAGTTTTGCCAGATTAGTAAGACCTAGTACTGATGCAATAGGCCCTCGTAAGTCATGCGAAGTGCTGTAAAGAAAATTGTCTAGCTCTTTATTTGTTTGCTGTAGCCTATTATGCTGATTATCCAGTAACCATGTGATCATACCGATTCCTATAACAGCCATTGAAAACAAGTCAATGATACCAAAAGAAGCTAATGGAAAAGGGACATCAAACCCTGCGGCATTGCAAAAAACTATTCCTGAATGCCAAAACTGCTGTAGGCTGTAAAGTGCGAATGCTGTAACAAGAAATAGTTTACTAAAACTTTTCTTAAAAGCATTTGAAAAAAGAATCTTTACTGCTACCCACGCAAAACCAAATCCGATCAGCAACGATTTAATACCTACACGGATAACATATCGATAATTGCCTGCCTCAGGATCATTTTTGAATAAATAATAACTTGCCAATGAAAAAAAGAAAACTAAAACAAAGCCAATCGATAATTGATGGTTCAACTTCTTTTGAGTGGAAAACTCGTTAACGCCAATGATTAAGAAGAGCACTTGTAAGTATGAAAACAAGATGATTCCAAACGAAGAAAATCCTATTCCGAAAACGGTAAGACTTATGGAGAAAATGTAGAATAATGTATAAGCTGCCCAGCTAATAGACCACCACTTTAGAAAAGGGCGGTTATAATTTCTATAATAGAAATAGAATAATGCTGAAATAATGAGCGATAGCAGTATTTGTGCTGTATAGATATAGATTAATCGCTCAAGATCAGCATTGATCATATTGGAGAGTTGTAATCAAGAATTAATTTAAATTAACAAAAAATAGTATGTATGCATACTATTTTTACTCATTACAATTACTTTTAAGTAATATAATTGGATGGGGCCTAAAAAACAAAACCCCTTCAATTGAAGAGGTTTTGAAGGTGGTGCTGAGTGGGCTCGAACCACCGACTCACGGATTTTCAGTCCGATGCTCTACCAACTGAGCTACAGCACCTTTAAAAAGTGGATGCAAACTTATTGAATTTTGCATCCGGTGCAAATTTTTTTGTTAAAATTATAGTTGTAATTAGCTAAAATATGGAATACGTTCAGCAAGTAGTTTTTTTAATAGTAGTAGGTATAGCAGCCTTTATACTTTCAAAAAGAATTACTCAGATAAGAAAAAATATACTGCTTGGTAAAGATGTTGACCTCTCTGAAAATAAGTCAGCCAGGTTAAACAATATGCTTTTAGTCGCTTTCGGGCAGCAAAAGATGTTTAAACGTTTCATCCCTGCCATTCTTCACTTTTTTATTTACGCAGGGTTTTTAGTTATCAATCTTGAAGTACTGGAATTTGTCCTTGACGGAATTTTGGGAACGCACCGTCTTTTCGCCCCTTACCTTGGAGGTTTTTATAATGTACTCATGAATATTTTTGAAGTTCTTGCTGTCCTTGTATTATTCTCTTGCGTGGTTTTTCTAATTCGCAGGAGTGTTTTAAAAGTAAAACGTTTCCATGCTCCGGAGATGAGAAAATGGCCTACACTGGATGCCAACCTGATTCTCGTTATAGAGATTATATTAATGTTTGCCATTTTAACCATGAATGCATCAGATCAGGCCTTGCAACGCCTTGGAGCTGACCATTACACTCAAACAGGTAATCTTTTTTTCAGCAGTATGTTAATTCCATTGTTTGAAAGCTTCAGTGAGGGGGCTTTAATCTTTATTGAACGTTTTGCCTGGTGGTTCCATATTGTTGGTATTCTTGGCTTTGCTGTTTACATCACCTATTCCAAGCATCTGCATATTGGTCTGGCTTTTCCAAATACATACTATTCTTCTTTAGCACCAAAAGGAGAGATGAACAATATGGATGCTGTTACCAATGAAGTCAATATGATGCTGGGTATTGCTACAGAACAACCTGCTGAGCCGCCAGCTGAAGTTGGGCGGTTTGGAGCAAAGGATGTTAATGACTTGACATGGAAAAACATTCTCAATGCTTATTCCTGTACCGAATGTGGTCGTTGTACTTCAGAATGTCCGGCAAACCAAACAGGTAAAAAACTTTCTCCTCGCAAAATAATGATGGATGTTCGTGATCGAGCAGAAGAAGTAGGAAGCAGTATTTCCAAAGGTGGAAAAGGACTGGAAGATGGTAAATCATTGTTGGGAGATTATATTACTAAAGAGGAAATTAATGCCTGTACAAGCTGTAATGCTTGTGTCGAAGCATGTCCGGTAAATATTAACCCGTTAGAAATTATTTTGGAAATGCGCAGGTATGTAGCAATGGAAGAATCTGGTTCACCAGCATCATGGAACTCAATGTTCCAGAATATAGAAACCAATTTTGCTCCCTGGAAGTTTGCTCCAACTGATCGATTTAACTGGGCTAATGATTTAAAATCTGAAAAAGCAGAATAGAAAAAACATGAGTGATAAAACATATAATGTACCTACAATGGCTGAAATGGCCTCTTCTGGAGAAACTCCGGAAATACTTTTTTGGGTAGGATGTGCAGGGTCGTTTGATGACCGTTATAAGAACGTAACTAAAGCGTTTGTGAAAATTCTTAATAAAGTGGGTATTTCATTCGCTGTATTAGGCCCAGAAGAAGCATGCACCGGAGATCCTGCAAGAAGAGCAGGCAACGAATTTTTATTTCAAATGCAAGCAGTAGCCAATATCCAGGTTATGAATGGGTATAATGTGAAGAAGGTCGTCACGGCTTGCCCGCATTGTTTCAATACGATTAAACATGAATACCCTGTATTAGGAGGAAATTATGAAGTGATTCACCACTCTACATTTCTGCAGCAGCTAATTAACGATGGCAAAGTAGGTATGAAAGGAGGAGGTGAATTTAAGGGCAAGAAAATCACTTATCATGACTCCTGTTATTTAGGTAGGGCCAATAATATTTATGAGGCACCTAGAGAAGTGTTAGAAGCACTTGATGCTGAATTAGTAGAGATGAAACGTTGCAAGACCAAAGGGTTTTGCTGCGGAGCAGGAGGAGCACAAATGTTTAAAGATGCCGAAAAAGGTAATAAAGAAGTTAATATAGACCGCACAGAAGAAGCTTTAGAGACCGGAGCTGATACCATAGCTGTGGGCTGTCCTTTCTGCCTTACCATGATGAGTGATGGTGTAAAGAATAAGGAGAAGGAAAGTCAGGTTCAAGTGAAGGACCTTGCAGAACTCATTGCAGAGTCTGAAGGGCTTTAACATTCTGTTAACAAACCTTAAGAATTAGTTAACAAAAAAAGTATAGAGGTAAGAGTAGGTTTGAATAAAACATACGCTTATGAAAAACTTTTTACTTCTATTATTAGCCCTTTCGTTAGTTTCACCATTATATTCCCAAAGAGGAATTGAAATAAACAACACAGGCCAACTAAAGCTCTTGGGCCATGTAAAGAATGACCGGTTAAGCCAGGCCCCATTTGCTGAATGGTTCCAGCCAAACTATGATACTTTTCAAATTGATAATAGGGCTTCCAGGCTACTAAAAAAGTCTTTGGAAAAAGTAGATTCTATACAGGTGTTTTTTGGTACTTGGTGTGGAGATAGTAAGAGAGAAGTTCCAAAGTTTATGAAATTGATGGATGAGGTAGGGTATGAAAATATTAATTTAATTGGCCTGGATCATACATTTCAGAATTACAAGCAAAGCCCCTATGGAGAAGAAAGGGGGCTGAATGTTCATAGAGTTCCTACTTTTATAGTTTACCAAGGCTCGTCTGAGATCGGAAGAATAGTTGAATATCCAGTGGCAAGTTTAAGCACTGATTTGATGCAAATTGCTAATCGAGAAGAGTATACTCCTAACTATAATATTGTTGAAACCTTGATCACACTGTTTGAAGATAAAGGAGTGAATTATGTCAAAACGCATATTGATTCGATAACTACGCTGCTTAAACCAGTATCAGTTAAGATTTCTGAACTTAATACCTACGCTTTTAGACTGTTTACTTCTTTCGAAATACAGAAAAGTGAGATTGTATATGACATGAATACCAGACTCTTTCCTGATGACCCATATCCGTTTCTTCGAAAAGGCAGATTTTATCAATCTATAGGAAATGATAATCTTGCGAAGCTGTCATACGTGGAAGGCTTGCTAATAGATTCGGAAAATGAAAAGATCCGGGACCAACTAGCTACATTAAATTAACAATAGCATAAAAAGAGACTGACTCAAAAATTTTTAACTTGGCAGGCTGAGCCTGTCGAAGTCCACTTCTAGTTAGGAGCATATTTCGACAAGCTCAATATGACAATATAGTGTGTTCTTTGAGGCAGCCTCTTTTACAGGTTTAACTTATCTTGAAACTGAACCAGTAGGAAAACTAGCTACAGTATTATTAGCAATAGAATATGGGTTTCCAGATAATGTCATTGGTATTCCATCAGCTAAAGGCTTCAATGTAAATGGCGCAGGACTATTGTCCGGGCTTGGCTCAATTGAAATCACAACTGTCTGCCCTCTCAAATCTGTTGGAAAAGCAAGTCCAGTTGGAGCATTCATCAAAAAGTCTTCTCCTGGATAGTTAGGACCACCATCGCTGAAAGGAGAAGCTTCATCTGCAGAATTTACATTGGTAAAAGTGCCAGTAGTTACAGGAGTTCCGTCAATGACAACCCAGCCCTCGTATTTCCAACCTGGATTTAAGGAAGGTAGATCTAAACCGGCAACAGCATCGGTTCCACTGTTATCCAAAAACCAAATACCGCTGAATTCCTCTTCAGGAGCCATTGTCCCTGTTGGAGCAGCAATGATGTATTTTCCTGTAGAACTCTCAAATCCGGCACCAATAGTTCCAGTACCAATGGAAGCAGTATTTCCATTAAATGCTCCCGAAACATATTTTGTAGGAGCCGGGGCTGGATCATTATCAGGAACAGGCTCAATGGATACTACGAACATCGTTGCAGCATCTTTATCAGCAGCACTTACTTCGAAAACTGTTTCTGAAAGCTCACCGTTTGCGTCAACATCAAAAACACCCGTACTTACAGGGTTCCCATCTACAATTAACCAACCCTCATAATCAAAATTATCCCCTAATGCTTCAAAGCCTTCTATGTTTAGGGTAATGTTGGAAGCGGCAGGTGTATTATCGTCATCATCGCTACACCCGACAAATACGATACTTACAGTTAATAAAAATAAAATAAATTTTTTCATGACTAGTTTTGAATTTTGTTTATTCAAACTACGCCATGAGATATCACGGAAGTATCACGAGGTTATCACAGAAAGTTAAAGTTTATAAAAAAGCCCAAGTCCGTAATTTGGAGATGCCAGTAGGTTTTGACCTGATGCCGCATATGCTGCTGAAATACTTATTCCAAAACTACCATTAGGAGCATAGCTAATTTCCGGTCCAAAAGAGAGGTATTCAACATTGTTTCCGAATACTCCGCTACCTGCTCCACCACCTGAATCGCCATTTTCCAACGAATTGGTAGAGTATAACTTAAAAGCAGCATTCAAGCCTTCAATGGGTTGATAACCTAATTCAAAACTAAATCTAAATTCGTCAGAAAAACCATCCGTTCTATTGTTGATACCAACACCTAATGAAGTGTAAAGCGGAACGGTTTGAAAAGAGTAACTGGCATCAACGAACAGCATCTGATTAAATTCTCCATCACCTGTTTGAAGAATTCTTGCATCACCAGAGTCAGTCGTTCCCCCAGCAGTTTTGCCCAAAGGCAAGCCAAAGGTTAGAGTCGTGGCTAATGCTATTTTCTTGCCAGGAGTCCATCCGTATTTGATCCCGATATCAGTGTCACCAAAAGAATTTACTTCATCCCCAGGTTCTACATTACCAGAAGGCCTACGCTCCACTTCATTGAGTGTACTTCTAACAAAAAAAGGTATATATGCTATAGCAGTTAGTCTGTCTGTAATACCGTACTCCCCATAAAAGCTGGTAGTATAAAGGCTTATCGTTGTTATATCTATAATGTCGCCCTGAAGGTCATAGAATTGATCTGAGCGAATTACATTTTGACCTAACTTAAAATAGCCTTTATTTTTTTGTTGAGGCCAACCACCACCCGCTATTGATACTGATGTGATGAGTAGTAGTATAAATCCTAGAAATATTTTTTTCATAATTTTATTCTTGAAAGTCAGCAAAACCAAACGTTAGAGAGGCAGGAAAACACAGAATGATTACATATCTATAGCTGTTCAACTCTACGCTGGAGTCTACTGCAGTTACATTGAATGTTTTCGCACCGTTAGTAGTAATTTCGGCTAACTGAAGCCCTCCTCCTTTGGTGTCTGATCCTGATGTACTGTTGGATAAGTAAATAAAAGTACCCAGAGCAAACGAAGTTCTAAAATCATCACTAAATGTTAAAATTATATCCCCATTTTCATCTTTAGTCATTTCGGCCACACCTACAGCAGTGTATCCACTTACTCCTTGGAATTCTGCAGACAATGCCTGAGAGCCAATTTCAAATTCAAGAGGCACGCTAGAGATTCCTTCAATAGTAGCTGTAATTGACACAACTCCGTTAGAAATAGCCATAAGAAGCCCGTCTTGGGTAATTGTGGCGATTTGGTTATCACTTGATTCCCATTGAACTACTTGATTTTCAATTAAATCATCATTTATATTCCAGGCAGTAGCAGTTAATTGTATTGTAGAACCTACACCAAGACTCGAACTGGCAGGTTCCGATATTAAAACTTTTATGATATCGTCTTCACTCTCGGCTACTGTAATCAAAACATCCATACTGGAAGTCCCGTCAATTACTCCACGAAGTTGTGTTTGGCCAGCCGCAACTCCGGTCACAACTCCGGCATTGCTCACGGTTGCAACTTCAGTATTATCAACAAGCCATGTCGGAGAAGTTTCCTGCTGAACTCCAAATTCATCAAAATAACTGAAGGTCAGTGCTTGATCATCTCCAATTAGCAAGGTAATCACTTCCGGAGCTACGATTAATTCCGGTTCGATTAAAGGGTCATCGAGAACATCGGTTCCTATGCATGACGATAGCCATAAACCTGAAAATAAAATTGCAATAAGGTGTTTCATATTCTGCTGTATTGAGGTAAATCAAATTTAAATGTTGTTCCATGATTAATTTTACTTGTGAGCTCAATTGAAGCATCATGGATTTCAAGTATTTTTTTAACGATTGCAAGACCAAGACCTGTATTATTTTTGTCTAAGCTAATGCGCTTGTCACCAATATGGTAACGATCAAAAATAAACGGAATCTGATCTTTTGGAATACCGGGCCCATTGTCTGAGACCCTAATTTCTACATTATCATCAGCGTGATCAATTTGCAATGTAATTAGACCATGCTTAGGAGTGAACTTCAAAGCATTATCAATCAGGTTTTGAAAGACTCTTTCGATCAAACTGACATCAGCAAAAACCATGGTATTGGTTTGCTGAGCTTCTGAAGAAGCTTGAATGGTGATGTCCTTTTCTTTTGCAAGAACCTGATATTTATGGACAAGATCATTTATTAAATCTTGGATGTAGAAAGGCTCCTTTTTAGGGACTACTTGCTTGGCTTCTAGTTTTGAAAGCTCAAAGAGTTCATGAACTAACTTCTTAAGTTTTTCTGTGCTTTCTAATATGATTTTAAGATACTTATCCCTTTCTTTTTGAGTCAAATTATCACTCTTTATTAATAACGTTTCAATGTAACCATGAATGACTGCCAAGGGGGTTCTTAGGTCATGTGACACATTGCCAACCAGCTCTCTTCGTAGGTTTTCCATAGACTTTAAGTCCTCAATATTTCCTACTATGGTGTCAGCCATTTCATTAAAAGCAATGGCCAGATCATTCACACCACCTTTATCTTTAACGGGAATTCGAGCACTCATTTCTCCCTTTCTAAAACTGTTTACCGCCTCAATTATTCTGTTAAGGTTTTTGGTGATAAGCCAGATAACAAAGATGCCGAGTAGTAGAGCGCCAACTAAAGCAACAAGCATTGACCTGCCCCCTAATTTGACTACATAACTACTCATTAAATATTCTGAGACAGATTCGTACTCTTCACTCGCCAGAACAACATATACATAGCCCTCCAACTGTTCTTCTACCCCTATAATAGGTGCAGCAGAAAAAACCTTTTGCACTCCTGGATTTCTTGGATCGTCACCTATTATATACTTATTCCCCTGTGTAGTAATAAACTCTTTGATTGGACTTAAATTGACAGATTCAAGCTTTACCTTTTTATATGGCGCTACGTATGTAAGGATTTTACCAGACGGATCCAATAAGTATACTTCTATACTTGGATTAATTGCCATCATGTGATGCATAATATCATTGGTAGCCTGTTCCGTCACTTCTCCATCTATAAATGGCTTAACCTCTGATATAATATGTTCTGCAATTGATGTATTGAGTCTTTGGTTTCGCTCCTGGAAAAAACGCTCAGCATATTGAGCTGTGACAAATACGTAAACAGCACCCACCAGAATTAATAGTCCTGCTACTGCTAAACTTATCTTCCAAAAAAATGATAGGTTCTTCATTGGATAATAGTTTTAATCCCTATTTCATCATTGAATCGATAACCTACGCCCCATGTGGTAAGAATGTAACTAGGATTTGAGAGGTCTTTTTCAATTTTTGCACGAAGTCGATTAATATGAGAATTCACTGTATGTTCATAGCCTTCAAATTCATATCCCCATATTAATGTGAGCAAACGGTCGCGGGAATAGCTCTTACCTGGATTTGAGGCCATGAGGTATAAGAGGTCAAACTCCTTAGGGGTGAGTTCAATCCTATCATCACTGGCAAGTACTTTTCGCTTAGCCTTATCAATAAGGAGATCTCCTATTTTCAAGATTGATATATCCTCTTCCTTTTCTTTTGACATTTCAACTCTTCTGAAAATAGCCCTAACGCGTGCTATAAATTCTCGAACACTAAATGGCTTAGTCAAGTAATCATCAGCCCCATTCTCCAACCCCATTATTTTATCAATTTCCTCACTTCTAGCCGTGAGCATAAGTATAGGGGTATACACCTGGTGGGCTCTTAAATCTCGACAAATTTCTAATCCATCTTTATTGGGGAGCATGATATCCAAAATGATAAGATCAAAAGCTTCTTTTCTGGCAAGAGTATATCCTATACTTCCATCCATAGCCATGGTCAATTCACAATCCAAATCTTTAAGATGAATTTCCAGGAGTTCTTTAATATGAAGGTCGTCTTCTATAAGGAGTACCCTTTTCATAGGTTAAAGGTATAGTTCAAGTATCACGAAACTATCACAGTAACGCGGTGGAATATATTATGATAAAGCTATTTATGGAAAAGTCAATAAAAAGTCATTTGCCCGACTCGATGTAAAATCAGAACTATAAATCTTCAAAATGGGTTTATTTGCTAAATTTGTATTATGATAATACCGTTTGATAAAATCGCTGATTCAAGTAAAATTTGGATTTATCAATCCTCAAGAGCTTTTAAAAAGCAAGAACAGGATCAAATTGAATCGGCAGCTAAGGAGTTTATAGGGCAGTGGGCAGCTCATGGGAAAGACCTTTCAGCAGCTTTTGCAATTAAGCATGACCAATTTTTGATTATGGCTGTTGATGAAGGTGCTAACCTTGCCACAGGGTGTTCTATTGATTCTTCAGTCGGATTCATGAGATCAATTGGTTCTGAATTTAACGTAGACCTTTTTGATAGAAGTAAAATAGCCTTTATCTTGAACGACAATATTCAAATCGAATCACTCAATAATTTTAAAAACAAAGTAAAATCAGGTGAAATATCGGATTCAGCGATTGTATTCAACAATGCGGTAACAGTTAAAAGCGAACTGCGAGAAAAATGGATGCTTCCGTTAGGCGAAAGCTGGGCCGGAAGATTTCTTCCATCACCAATGGTTTAACAATTTTGTTTTTAAGGCATCATTCAGGGCTTATAATTCGTTATTATTGAACTAGAATTAATAGGTATGAATATTAATAAGCACACTTTCATTCTTGCAGTCACATTCTTAGTGGCTTCTTGTAGTGTAAATAAGAAGGCAAATAAAGAGTTTTCTCTGGGTAGATTTCAGAATACAATAGATATGTATTCTAAGATTCTGGAAAAAAATCCAGACGATGCAGAAGCGAATTTCTTTATCGCAGAATCTTACAGACAATCCAATAGGTTTTTTGAATCTGCTCCATACTATGAGAAGGCGATGCTCAATGGTATGGAAAATGATTCAATAAAATTGAATTATGCTTTTGCACTGAAATCCAGAGGTGAATATGATAAGGCTAGGGTACAACTAGATGAGTATTTGCAAGAAGTAGAAGATGAAGATTTGCAAGCTCGTGCTAATGAAGAATTTGAAAGTTTAAATTACCTTGAAGAGCTAAAGAAAAAGAAAAACTATTTCAGAGTAAAAAACTTGAAAGCAGTCAATACTCCTGCTCCAGAATATGCTCCTATATACAATGATGGGGAATTGTATTTTACTTCTTCCAGAAGCAATAGCAAAATTTACCTTGCAACAGGCACACCTTTTACAAACATTTATAAGGCAAAGACGAAAGGTGCCAAAGTTGATGGGAATACTGTTGAGTCAATTAGTGATTTAATTAACAGTCCAAATGCAAATGAAGGATCACTTACCATAAGTCCTGATGGAAAAACGATGGTTTTTGCTAAGGGCAATTCAGGTAAGCGAAAAGGTACAGCTGATGTGAATCTATACCGATCCATTTATAGAAATAATAGCTGGACGGAACCTAGAATGCTCAATATTAACAATCCAGGTTATTGGGACTCATCGCCAGCTTTTAGTCGAGATGGAAGAACATTGTACTTTGCTTCAAACAGACCTGGAGGCTATGGGGGTGTAGACTTATATAGTGCAAGGAGAAATGCTAGAGGAAGATTCTACAAGGTCAAGAATCTTGGCCCTGAGATCAATACTTCTGGTAATGATATGTTTCCTTATGTTTCCGATGATGGTCACTTATACTTTTCAAGTACAGGCCACCCGGGTTTTGGAGGATTAGACTTATTTGTAGCAAGAAGGCAGAATGGTGTAACAACTGTTGAAAACCTTGGTGTACCAGTTAACTCCAATGCCGATGATTTCGGGATGTATCTTTTCAAAGCAGATCGCGGCTTTTTTACTTCAAATAGAGATGGAGGTGCAGGCGATGATGATATCTATACCTTCTTAAATGAAGATCCAAACCTTCGAGTTGTCAACTATTATTTAGAAGGGGTCACCATGACGCATGATGATAATGACTCATTAAAAATTCTGCCTAAAGTCAATGTACAACTTCTTGATTATAATGGCATTGAACTAGATAATGCTACAACTAGCGATGATGGCAAATTTTTATTTCGAGTTTATGAACACGAACATTACAACTTAGTAGCAAAGAAAGAAGGAGGTTCACAAAAGTATCTGATTACGCGACAGCCTTTTACCACCGTAGGCAAATCAGCAGATAGAGATACACTAACTCAGCTAGTCACAGAAGTAAGATTCGACACGTTGATGGTACTAGAGAAATTAGAGAAGGACAAAATCTTCGTAATGGAGAACATTTATTATGATTTGGATAGATATGAAATCAGAGATGATGCGGCCCTAGAACTAGATAAACTAGTAACTATTTTGAAAGATAATCCAGAAATAAAAATAGAGTTAAGTTCACATACGGATGATCGTCAAACGGATCAATATAACCTCCGACTATCAGAAAGAAGAGCCCGAGCTGCTGTTGATTATATCGCTACACAAGGGATAGACCAAACGAGAATGATTGCTCGTGGTTATGGAGAATCAAAGCTATTGATTCCAAATGCCACTACTGAAGAGCAGCATCAGGTTAACAGACGAACAGAATTCAAAATTATTGATGTAGGTCAACGGCCTGTTTCTGAATTTGATGAAGATGCTTATTTTGATGAAGAGGAGGATTCCGGAGAATAGATAGCATCTTAAAGATTATTGTCATAAGTATTTAATTGATAACGAGAATCTTAATTTTGCCTTTCTTTTAACGCAATATTTATGAGTGATCGTTATGCTGAAAGAGGTGTTTCCGCCTCAAAAGAAGATGTGCACAATGCCATCAAAAACCTAGATAAAGGTTTATATCCTAAAGCTTTTTGTAAAATAGTGCCCGATCATTTGGGAGGTGACCCTAATTATTGCACAGTCATGCATGCGGATGGAGCTGGTACCAAATCATCATTGGCTTACATTTATTGGAAGGAGACCGGTGATCTTTCAGTTTGGAAAGGGATAGCTCAGGATGCAATCATTATGAATATTGATGACTTGATATGTGTAGGAGCAATTGATAATATTCTTATTTCATCCACAATTGGTAGAAATAAGAATTTAATTCCAGGAGAGGTTATTGCTGCCATTATAGAAGGGACAGAAGAGGTACTACAAATGCTACGTGATAATGATGTGAACATCATAAGCACCGGTGGCGAAACAGCAGATCTTGGAGATTTGGTTAGAACAATTGTTGTTGATAGTACAGTTACCGCTCGCATGAAAAGGAGTGACGTGATAGATAATGCAAACATTCAAGCAGGAGATGTGGTCGTTGGCTTTGAATCTTTTGGTCAAGCAACTTATGAAAGCGAATATAATGGAGGAATGGGCAGCAATGGTTTGACCTCTGCGCGACATGATGTTTTCAGTAAATTTTATGCTCAGAAGTATCCAGAATCATTTGATCCAGCAGTTCCATTAGACTTGGTATACTCCGGAATTTCCAAGGTCACAGATTCAGTGGAAGGAGTGCCTTTGGATATGGGTAAACTTGTTCTTTCTCCGACTCGGACCTACGCTCCGGTTATGGCAGAAATACTTAAACAATTCAAAGATCAACTGCACGGAGCGGTTCACTGCAGTGGAGGTGCCCAAACTAAGGTCCTTCATTTTGTTGATGATTTACATATCATAAAGAACGATCTTTTTGAAACACCACCACTATTTGAAGCTATTCAAAATCAAAGTGGGACCAATTGGAAGGAGATGTACAAGGTTTTTAATATGGGTCATCGCCTTGAGCTATATGTGCCGGTATCAATGGCAAATGAAGTCATTGGCATAGCTGATACCTTCAATATCAGAGCAAAAGTAATTGGACATGTAGAAAAACGAGATAAAAAACAGGTGACGATCCAAAGTGAAAAAGGAGAGTTTATTTACAATTGATACAGTGGTAATTTCAGAGCTTTTCTGACAGTATGGCAATCATTGTTTTGATTCCCTCCCTGTAATTCCCAAGTCTTATATTTTCGTTAGGGCTGTGCTGGTTATTGTCTCTGTTAACCGTAGGCACTGATACCGCTGGTAAGCCCAGAGTCACTACAAATGGGGAAATTGGAATTGATCCGCCAGCCATGCGCTCCATTATTGGGTCGGACCCATGTGCAGTACTAAGCGCTTTTCTTAACCATTTGCCTATTTCTGTGTCAAAGTCTGTTCTGAATGACTGATAAGATATTTCAGATGTGAATGAAGCAACCTTATCATTGCTCACCCTCTCTTCTTTTGTAGGTTCTCTGTCAATTACATGGTAACCCTGTTTTTGTATATGGGTTTTTACTAATTGTACTAACCGCTCTGGGTTTGATTCTAAAACTAGCCTTAAGTCTAGCTCGGCTCTTGCCCAACTGGGAATAATGGTTCTTGCGGCTTCATTGATCCATCCGGATTGCATACCCCTTATATTCAAAGAGGGATACTGCAGTGCTTCCTGGTAATAACTTCCTACCTTATCAACACTTCCAATTTGAAGACGATTTCTTATTTCAGTTTCATCATCCGGAATGGCCTTCAGAATCTCCTCAGTTTTTTCATCTATTGTTACTCCATCATAATAACCTGGAATTGTCACTAGGCCATTATTGTCCTTCATGGAAGCAAGAAGCTTCGAAAGTCCTAAGGCAGGATTTGGTGCATAATTTCCATAATGCCCACTATGCTGTGGTTCAATCGGCCCATAGGTGGTCAGGGTAATAGTTGCAATACCTCTGGCACCAAATACAAGGGTCGGTTGATTGGTGATATGCATAGGGCCATCGAAAATGACCAACATATCAGCGCTCAATAACTCTTTGTTGTCCTTTACAGCTTTTGGAAGCCTTGGTGAACCTAGCTCCTCCTCAAAATCCATGATAATCTTCATGTTGAAATTAGGAGTTATTTTGGCGTCTTCTATAGCATCCAGAGCCGCAAGAAACATAGCAGCAGGTCCTTTAGCATCGGATGCCGATCTGGCATAAATTCTCCAATCATCATCATATGCACGGATATTCGACCAGTCAATTTCTTCCCATTCACCATTAGTATTCTTTCTTTTCAGTGCTGGAATGTATGGATTACGCTGCGACCATTTAGAAGTATCTACTGGTTGACCATCAATTTGAAAATATATTAGAACAGTCTTTTTAGCATTTTTTACATTTCTCGATGCCAATAAAAGAGGAACTGTTTCTGTATCAATTCGAATAGTATTAAAATCTCGGGTGGTAAAAGCATCTTCACACCATTTTATGTTTTTTTCTATATCTGCATGGTGGTTCGCATCATTTGGTATGCTGAGTAATTCCTTAAAATCATCGAAAGATGTTTTAGCATACTTATCTGAAATGGACCTTAATTTCTTATCATTTAATTTTTGTGAGAAAACTTCAAATGAGAAAAAGAATAAGACTGATAAGAGAAGAAATCGATTTGAAAGATATCTCATCTCAATAGATTTAAGGTTCTAACCATGTTCAGGTATTGTTACTTCAAAAGTACTTCCTTTTCCTGCTTCACTTACCAAAGATATTTCTCCCTTCAGCTTATCAACTAGTGTCTTAACCAAAGAAAGACCCAGACCATTCGAGGCTTCTCCTCCAGTGGGTTTAGCCGAAAGAGGTTTAAATTTCTCATAGAGATGTTCTTTGTCTTCATCTGTGAACCCAGGCCCCTCATCTACAACTTTAAGTCTTAAGTTGGAAACAGTCTTTTCAGCTTCTATAAGAATGCTAGAATTCTGATAAGAATATTTAATGGCGTTGGAAATGAGATTGTCGATTATTCTTTCCAGAAATAACTGGTTTGTAACAAAATGATCTTTGATATCTAAAGAGCTTTTAAGAGATATTTTCTTAGACTGTGCATCCTCCTTATAGTGATCAATCTTTCTTCTTAATACTGATTCAAGGTCAACAGATTCAATGTTTTCTTCAGCTTTACCTGTTTCAAGTTTGCTAAAATCCAGAATATCCTTGATAAGTTCTGCTCCTGATTTACTCATAGCTGCTATCATCTCAAAATATTGTTCCCGGTTTGCCTTGTCAACCGTCATTAGCTCACAAAGACCAATTATTCGGTTGAAAGGAGCTTTTAAATCATGGGCAAGAATATTCATAAGTGTGTCCTTCTGAAGATTAATGTCCGCCAATTCATTTTTTTGTTGCAGAAGCAAGGTGTTCGCTCTTTGTCTTTTGTAAGAGTATGTCATAAAGGTTACCAACAAGACAAACATTAAAACGGCCAACCCTACAAGGGCTAAGTTTCGAATGTTTTGTTCTGCCAGTAGAGCTTCATTTTTTTGCTTTTCAACTTTTAACAATTCATTCTCTTTTGCTCTGGTTTCTAATGCAATTCTTGACTCATGTTGTTGAACAAGGCGTGCCTTTTCAACATCTAAAAATTTGATTTCTATTTCGTTATACTTTTTAAAGTATTCATATGCCATGAGAACATTTCCAAGCTGCTCATAATTATGAGATAAATTCAAATAAGCATCTTTTAGCTCTTGCCAGAAAGCTGATTTTTCTGCTGCCCCAACAACTTTTTCATGATAAGCAATGGCTTTATCATACTGCTTGAGGTCATAGTTTAGCTTACCAAGCTCGTTATATACCTTCATAAAAAGATTTTGGTTCGAAATTCCTTCGGCTATATCTTGAGTGGAGGTCATTAATTTCAAGGCGTTATTATACTCTCCTTTTTTGCGCAGTAGACTTGAAATTTCAGTATTTATTTCAGCTTTTAGTACCAGATTAGCTTGTACACTGTCACCATAGTTTTTAGCCAGTTGTAACATGTCAAATGCTAAACGTTCCTTGAGTCCATCATTATAAATCTTCGCTAACTCCAGGTAGCTGAAAGCTGCACCAGCCCATAGCTCTTCCTCGAGCCGAATTTGTAATGCCCTTTTGGACATTTCTTCGGCCTTAATAAAGGACTTTTGGCTTTGATAAAAGGTGGCTAAACTTGAGTAGATATAGGCTAACCCAACCCTATCATTCAAAGATTGAAAAACACTTAAGGCCTCGTTGTAATATTCTATTGCCTTATCATAGGCCGTGGTTCCTTCATAGAGTCTTCCAATACTATTTAATGCATGGGCGTATTGAAGACTGTCTTGACGTTCACGGGCCATGTCCTTAGCCTTCTCATGATAGTCATAAGAC
This sequence comes from uncultured Fulvivirga sp., assembly GCA_947500555.1. Classification (GTDB taxonomy): domain Bacteria; phylum Bacteroidota; class Bacteroidia; order Cytophagales; family Cyclobacteriaceae; genus Fulvivirga. The sequence goes on from CANMSE010000001.1 coordinate 830,241, forward strand.
TTTAAAAAATCACCCTTATACAAATAGGCTACGCCCAGAAAGTTATAGGTCTCAGGTTCATGCTTTCTATCTTCTTGCAGCTCTAGAAGCTCTAGAGAACTATTGAGAAAATAGATGGAGCTATCAGGATATAATTTACGATACTGCCAGCCAAGTTGATTATATGCTGCTATTTTTTCTTCGGTGCTACCATAAAGAACAGCCTCTTTCATGTTTTTCACCACAATTTTGTCCTGACCGTAACTTAATAAGCCAAGAAAAAATAATGTTAGAAAAAGTATTTTCGATTTCATCGATTAGAAGATTCATTACCAATAGAGAAACTAATTATGGCCAAAATCTATATGGTAAACATAACTTTTAATAGCTTGCATTTAAAACAAATATTAAACAATCTAATATGAAATTCTTATACCTCATTTTATTTATGACGTTATACTTTGGTTGTTCAAAAACATCCGATGAAAATTCTAATGAAGAAAAAGATAGTGAAAAGGTGATTGTAAACGACCCACATTCTTATGCGAACCCTGAGGAATCTAAAATTATACACCTGGACTGGGATGCCACTGTTAGCTTTGATGAAAAAGTAATCAGTGCAGTCGCTACTTTGACATTAGAAAATAGCGATAACGCAGCTTTTCTTTTTCTAGATACAAAAGAACTCTCCATTGAGAAAATAACCCTTGATGATGGAGAGGAGGAAACTCATTATGAGATTGGCGAAAGAGACCCTTTTTTAGGAAAATCCTTAAAAGTTGAGATTAAGCCAGAGACAAAGAAAGTTGTTATAACCTATTCCACCTCACCTGAGGCAGAGGCACTACAATGGCTCACACCAGCACAAACTGCAGATAAAGAACATCCTTTTCTATTTACTCAGTCACAAGCGATTCTAGCTAGAAGCTGGGTGCCTATTCAAGATTCACCCGGAATACGATTCACCTATAATGCCAAGGTTAAAGTTCCTGATGAATTGATGGCTTTGATGAGTGCTGAAAATCCTATTGAGAAATCGACTGAAGGTGTTTACAGCTTTCAAATGAAGCAAGCTATCCCAGCATATTTACTTGCTTTGGCGGTGGGAGACTTGGAATTTCAAGAATTAGGTCCGCGGACAGGTGTTTACGCTGAACCATCAGTTGTCAGTAAAGCAGCTTATGAATTTGCTGAACTGGAAGCAATGGTAGCCGCTGCTGAAGAGCTTTATGGCCCATACCAGTGGGAGCAATATGACTTAATAGTGTTACCCCCAAGTTTTCCATTTGGAGGGATGGAAAACCCGAGGCTAACATTCGCAACACCAACGATTCTTGCAGGTGATAGGTCGCTGACTTCACTAGTAGCCCATGAATTGGCTCATTCTTGGTCGGGAAATTTAGTCACAAATGCCACATGGAATGATTTCTGGCTTAATGAAGGCTTTACCGTCTATTTTGAAAACAGAATTATGGAAAAGTTATATGGCCGTGATTATTCAGAAATGTTGACATCACTTGCAGCACAAGATTTACAAGAGGAAATAGAAAGTATGACTTCTGAAGGCATGGCTGCTGACACAAAACTAAAGCTTGCTTTAAATGGGCGAAATCCAGATGATGGGATGACTTCAATAGCCTATGATAAAGGCTACTTGTTTTTAAGAAGTCTCGAAGAGGAAGTTGGACGTGAGAAATTCGATTCATTTTTGAAGGAATATTTTACTAAGAATGCTTTTAAAGTCATGACTACGGAAGAGTTCGTTAACGAATTAAAAGTAAATCTTTATGAAAAGAATGGACTGGTTATAAATCAGGATAATATTGATAAATGGATATATTCAGAGGGTCTTCCGGAAAATGCACCTAAACCAATATCTGATAAATTTGATATTGTTGATACTCAATGGACACACTATGGTGAAGGAATTGGATTTGAACAATTGGATACCGAAGGATGGTCTTCTCACGAATGGCTTCATTTCGTTAGAGGAACTCCAGAGGATTTGGATATGGAGCAAATGAAAAAAATGGACCAGACGTTCGGACTGACAAATTCAGGTAACTCTGAGGTCCTGACAGAGTGGCTTGTCCAAAGCATTAAACATCAATATGAGCCTGCATATTCCAGGTTAGAAGACTTTTTGATTAACACTGGGCGAAGGAAGTTTTTGATGCCGTTGTATAAAGAGTTGATAAAAACTGAAGAAGGAATGCAGATGGCTAGAAGTATTTATGGTAAAGCCAGACCTAATTATCATTTTGTCTCAACTTATTCACTGGATCCATTGTTAGAAAATAAATAAAAAAATTATGGCAAAAATAACTTTAGGGGGAACCCCAACAAATACCTTCGGAGAACTACCAAAAATCGGAGATCAGGCACCAAATTTTGCTTTGGTCAAAAATGATATGTCTGAGGCATCTTTGTCTGATTACAAAGGAAAGAAGGTCGTCCTTAACATTTTTCCAAGTGTAGATACTGGCGTATGTGCCACCTCTATCAGAAAGTTCAATAAAGAAGCTAGCTCACTTTCCAACACGGAAGTTTTGTGTATTTCAAAGGACTTACCTTTTGCTCAAGCTAGATTTTGTGGAGCTGAAGGAATTGAAAATGTAACCACCCTATCAGGTTATAGAAACAATACATACTCAAAGGATTACGGTGTTGAAATAGAAGATGGAGCATTCTCAGGATTAAATGCCAGAGCTATAGTGGTGTTGGATGAAGAAGCAAGAGTTTTGCATACAGAACTGGTTCTTGAAATAGGCAATGAACCGAACTACGATGCAGCCTTAAAAGCACTATAAAAGTTAGTTTGAGGAATCTTCTGAACTATTGAGAGGGAGAAGGATCGATATTTTAGTTCCTTTTCCCAATTCACTAGAGAGGTCAATTTTTCCATTGAGCCGATCAATGGATTGCTTGACTATATACATGCCTAATCCTGAACCATCAGATTGTTCCGTAGCACGATAAAACATATCGAATACCTTATCAAGGTATTCTTTAGATATACCTATACCATTGTCTTTGAAAGTTAGCTTCAGAGACTTTTTTAAAACCCTTACTTGAATGTCTAATTCATTGACATCAAGATCAGGATTTCTATATTTGATAGCATTAGATAAAATATTTCCGATAACAATTTTAAGCCTTAGCTGATCTAAATATATTTTAGATTGATCTCCAGCTATTTGGATTTTTATATCCATTTTTTTGAAGCCATCTAGAAACTCTAACCCCTCAATTGCCTCATCAAGCAATGCCTTGATGTCTACAAGTTCGTGTTTGATTCCCATTCTACTTGCACGAGAGTAGTTCAACATAGATTTGATAAACTCATCCATTTTAAGGATTCGATCTTCTATTTTGTTGATGTACTCTGTTGAGTCATCTATCTCTAGCTTGTAAAGATTAACCAGGCCTAAAATTGAGCGAAGCGGAGATCTCAAATCATGAGAAGTGCGATATACGAGCTGATCAAGTTCAAAATTTCTGTCTGAAAGCTCTTCTAGAGTCTTTACAAGGTTTTCACTATTTGCTCTTAACGCTTCATTAGATTTTTCAAGCTCCTCCTCCTGCGTTGCCAAGTCATTATTTCGTTCCACTAGCTCTTGGTTCAAAGCAAAGAGCGTTTCTTGATAATTTTTTTGTTCTGTTATATCTCTTACAGCACCATCATAGACTTCGTTACCATCTTCATCAGTTGTAATCAAATAGGTATTTAATCCCCAAAAAGTACTTCCATCCTTCTTTTTAAAAAGAGTCTCCTCATTGGACCGAAATTTATCCTCGTTTAGTGTTTGAATTGGCTCATTTCTAGATGTGGGATCGGCATATAGGTTAATGGATTTAATACTTAAAATTTCTGCTGGATCTCTATAGCCAAACATTTTAGCGAAAGCCTTATTGACATACACTAGCCCGCCTTTCTTATGACTTCTGTATATTCCTTCGGATAAGTTAGTATTTATGGATTCAAGTAGTTTCTGGCTTTCAAGGATTTTCTTTTGAGTTTCCTTTTCTAACGTGATATCACGAATTGCACCATCAAATACTGCTTGACCTTTATCATCGACCGTCAGTAGGTAACTATTGAGTCCCCAAAAAGTACTTCCATCTTTTCTTTTATAAAGCACTTCAACATCTGATCTGGATTTATCTTTTAGAATCGTTTTAGTGAGCCCTTTTCTGGATTTAGGGTTTGCATATAGCTTATCGGAAGGTATTTTGAGCATTTCTTCTTCAGAATCATATCCAAACATTCTTACAAATGACTGATTAACATATAATAAGCCTCCTACCGCATGGCTTCTATAGATACCTTCCGTGAGGTTAGTGTTTATCGAAGTAATTAGCTCTTTGGCTTTAGTTATTTCTTTCTGAGTGGAAAGTAATTCCTTATTTGTTTTCTGTAATTGCTTTTCTTTCCTTGCGAGCTCTTGATTTTGTTTGAATAAGGTGTCGTTCTTACTTACCTCTTGATCATATTTTGCAGCAAGTTCAATAGACTTATCTGCGTCATATTTTAGATGCTTTTGTATGTATCTTACAGCTTCAAACTTTTTCCCTAGGTTAAGAAGGGATTCAATTTTCTTCTGATGTTCTTTCTTAATAGCCACAACGGAATATATAACTTTTTAGCCTTAATATCTTAAGGATGTAATATTCTATGATAATGAGATTATATTCTTGCTTGATAAGTATGAAGGTCAAAATAGCGCCCTTTCTTAGCAATTAATTCTTCATGCTTACCTTTTTCAACAATGTGCCCATTCTCAATAACTAATATTTGATCAGCTTGTCTAATTGTACTCAATCTGTGAGCGATAACAAATGTTGTCCGGCCCTTCATTAAAATTTTTAAACTTTTTTGAATATAGGCTTCACTTTCAAGGTCTAGATTTGACGTAGCCTCATCGAGTATCAAAATTCTGGGATTTGCTAAAATTGCTCTTGCAATAGCGATTCGTTGTTGCTGACCTCCTGATAATTTTACTCCACGTTCACCTATCAAGGTACCAAGGCCTTTTTCGAAACGTTCCGTAAATTCATTAACATGAGCGGCTTCAACAGCATGCATCAGTTGCTCTTCGGTAGCATTAGGTCTTGGGAATAGAATATTTTCTCTTATGCTGCCTTCAAACAGAAAATCATTTTGAAGAACAACGCCAAGCTGTTTTCTGTAACTATCTAGTGTTATAGAAGACAGGTCAATGCCATCAACTGTAACAGTCCCTTCTAAAGGGTTTAAGAAAGAAGCCGCGATACCTGCAATGGTACTTTTGCCTGACCCAGAAGTTCCTACTAGAGCAGTGACCGTACCTGGAGGAGCGTTGAAGGTGATGTCAGATACGACTTGTTTATCTTCTTCATAAGCAAATGAAACACCCTTAAACTCTATATTTCCCTTTATCTCATCTACTATATGTGTTCTTATTGTTGGATCATCTTCGAGGGGAGTATTAAGTATTTCCTCGGTTCTATCAAGCCCGGCAAAAGCCTCAGTAAGCTGGCTGCCTATATTACTCATCTGAACTATAGGAGCAATCATAAATCCTAGATACAATGTAAAAGCTAGAAAATCACCAAAAGTCATATCACCTTTCATAATCATGTAACCTCCTATTCCCATTATTCCGGTGGATGCCAACCCTAACAGGAAAGTAGCGGAGCTGGTAACAAGGCTTGTCGAAGTCAAACTCTTTTTGATATTTAAGAACAATCGGTTAACGCCATCTTCAAATGTTTTGATCTCCTGTTTTTCAGCATTGAAGCCCTTAATAACTCTAACCCCCCCGAGTGTTTCGGTTAATCTTCCGGTCACTTCGGCATTGATGACACCACGCTCTCTAAAAATAGGTCTTATTTTACCAAATGCTTTTAAAGAAATAAAACCGAATATAGCAACAGGTACCAGCACATATAGTGTCATCATTGGACTGATATTAATCAGCAAGAACAAGCAAATAATTGAAGTAAGAACACCTCCAAAAAGCTGGGCAAGACCTGTTCCTACGATATTTCTAACTCCTTCTACATCAGTCATTATCCTCGATACCAGTTCTCCTGTTTTAGTGTTGTCAAAGAATCGGACAGGAAGCTTTATGATATGTGCTTGCACTTTTGAGCGCAGTTGTGAAATAAGTTGCTGGGCCTCTACACTTAAAATCTGTGTGAGTGCAAAAGAAGTAGCCGCCTGAATTAATATTGCACCTGCAACTGCCAGCAAAAGAACCTTCAATAGTTCCAGATTGTTATTCGGAATTACCTCGTCCATTAAGTACTTACTGGCTCCCGGAAGTACTAATCCTGCGAGCCGACTTATGATTATTAGAACCAGGCCTAAAAGCAACTGCTTTCTTCTTGGCCAAACTATGGTCTTAAACACATGGGCTATGGTGACCTTTGATTTACTCATAGTAATTTGAAAGTTTTACAAAGCACAACAACACTATTGGGATAAGAATAATTTACTGAATAAAAGATTGTTAATAACTTTTGTGATTAAGGTAAAATTTAAGTGGATAACCACCTGCTTTTAACGTGTATTTTTAGTGCAAAACTTGTGGGAAAGATAGAGGACTAAAAGTTTGCATACACAAAGATAATAACGACCTTAGATTCACCAAGCGAGAGATATTCGTTGCAGATACAAAAGAGTATCAGGTAAGTATTGACAGCGTTGCAATGATGATAGTAAAGGTGTTTTGGCTTCGGCTAAAACTCTGAAATAGTGTAAACTACGCACTTCACCATTATAGAATAGCTTTTCTTGAAAGTAGCATCAGCTTGCTGTAGCTAATTCGAAAAGAGTAAGATTCATATCTACCAAGAATGTCGACATTGTTGAACATTTGAAACAACTAAAGTTGCTGTTAGATATGAAATACTTGTACTGCCTAAGGGAGTAGTATTATTTGAAATGCCAATAGAAAGCCAGCGACAGAATCATGCTTCGGCATGAATCGCTGTCAAAGCTCGATAACAGTAACTTGGTCACTTACTAGCCGAAAGGTTAGTAGTGAAGTGGGGGTTTTTCTGAAAAGAAAAGTCCCCATTTTTGTTTTAAGCCTTCTAAAACTTATGATGCCTTATCTTTGTTTTCTAATTTGAAAGAGTCAGAATATTTAAACAAAGAACGCCATTAAAAAATTTGACATCCCCACTTATTATAGATCCTCCATTACCGGAAAGGTCAAAGAATCTAGAAAGTCACTTGACCCTAGGAAAAAGGATTTTACTCCTGCCATATTAGATTTTGGTTCCGTGCAATTTTATATTGCAAGACACTTTGGATTTTGTTATGGAGTTGAAAATGCCATTGAGATCAGCTATAAAGCATTAGAAGAAAATCCTGATAAAAGAGTTTTTTTACTAAGTCAAATGATCCATAACCAGGAAGTAAATAATGATCTGGTTTCTAGGGGAATCAAATTTATAATGGATACTGACGGCACCCAATTTATTGATTGGAGCGAGCTAAATAAAGATGACATAGTTATCGTTCCTGCGTTTGGCACAACGTTAGAGATAGAGGAAAGGCTAAAAAAGATTGGTATTGAAGTTCAAAAATATAACACCACCTGTCCTTTTGTTGAGAAAGTTTGGAAACGGTCCGAAAAACTAGGGAATGATCATCATACTATTATAATTCATGGTAAACACAATCATGAGGAGACTCGAGCAACGTTTTCACATAGTTCTGACAAGGCTCCTTCAATTATAGTCAGAGACATGTCTGAAGCGGAGCTTTTGGGACAAGTAATAGATGGCCAGCGGTCTTCCAGTGACTTTTTCGATATTTTTGAAGGTAGATATTCAAATGGATTTGACCCTGAAAAGGATTTGCAAAAGGTTGGAGTTGTTAATCAAACAACAATGCTAGCCACCGAAACTCAGGCAATAGCAGATTACATAAAGAAAGCGATGTCTTTGAAATATGGAGAAAAAAATATTAAAGAGCATTTCGCGGATACGCGAGATACACTTTGTTATGCCACCAACGATAATCAGGAGGCAACATATGGACTTTTAGAGAAAGACGCTGACCTAGCAGTTGTTGTTGGAGGCTATAATAGCTCTAATACTTCCCACATCGTAGAACTTTGTGAGCGAAAGTTTCCAACATATTTTATTAATAGTCCGAAGGAAGTTATAAACGAAAAAGAGATCCATCATTTCGATTATGACAATAAAGAAAAGAAAATAACTATGAGTTGGTTGCCCAAAAATGGCCCTACAAGAGTTGTTTTGACTAGCGGAGCCAGTTGCCCAGATACCTTAGTTGATGAGGTAATGTTAAAAATTATTTCCTATTTTCAACAGACTCGATCACTTGAAGAAGTGATGAAAGACTTTGAATAAAATAAACTGGTATAATCATCAATAAGGAAAATCAAGTCAAGTTTACGGCTACAATAATTATTGCCACTATTATGTTTGTGTTGGGAATAATTGTTTTTATAAAATTTACAGGTAAGCTACATCAAGGTGAACTCAATACTTTTGATGAAGGAGTAACAGATTTCTTCTTTGCTCTAAGGAGTCCTGGATTCACTTCTATCATGACTTTTATAACGGATATGGGCAATGTAATAGCATATTTGATTTGGCTACCTGTTATTTTCTTTGTTTTATATTTTGCCAAACGTGAATGGAGTAGATCTATAGAGGCCATGGTAATTCTACTATCATCATTCTTATTAAACATTGCTCTAAAAGCTTATTATGGAAGAGTTAGACCTGACCCACAATATTGGCTGGTAGATTTAACCGAGGGGTCTTTGAGTTATCCTAGTGGACACAGTATGACAGCTATGGCCTTTTATGGTTTTATAATTTATCTCGTTCACCGATATCCTATCAATACCGCATTGACCACTTTACTCAGTCTACTATTTGGAGCATTGATTCTTATGATTGGAATAACAAGAATTTATCTTGGAGCTCATTTCCCTACGGATGTTGTTGCAGGTTTTGTTGCGGGCTTCGCTTGGCTTGTGCTAAGCATTTCAACACTTAGATACTTTCGCTATAGAAGAGACAACAAGGCTAAACTTTAATGCCTATTAAAAGCATGTCATCTGTCTGCTCGTTGTTTCCTTGCCACCTTGATAGCTCCGTTTCTAAAACTCTTTTCTGCTCAGTCAGAGGTTTGTCGACAACCTGTTTGAGAATTGATCTGAGCCTGGGATACATAAACTTTTTATTTCTTTCACCACCAAATTGGTCTACAATCCCATCTGTGAAAAGATAAATCAGGTCGTTATCAGTCAGTTGTATTTCATGCTGTTTATAATTTCTATTCATATCAAACAACGTTCCTCCAACTGGAAAATGGTCTCCCGGCACCTCGTTTAGCTGTTTATTATGAAAGAAGTAAAGTGGACGTTTGGCACCAGCAAAAGTCAACTTTTTGGTTACCTTGTTTATCATGCAAAGCCCAATATCCATTCCATCTTCCACCTGAACATACATAGTGTCGGACTTAAGTGTTTTCATCACTCTACTATTGAGTTCTCTCAACACTTCTGCTGGATGAATAACATGTGATTCGTAAACAATTTGATTTAATATCGAATTACCCATGACATTTAGAAACGCGGCTGGCACGCCATGGCCGGTGCAGTCAACGGCTGCTATTAATACAACATCATCACGATCTGCAAACCAATAAAAATCACCACTAACAATATCTCTTGCTTTATTAAAGACAAAGGCCTCGCTAAAAACACTATTCAATTTTTTGTCATCTGGTAAAATGGCCTCCTGAATATTTTTTGCACATAAAATGCTATCCATGATGTTTTTGTTTTTTGCAATAATCTCTTCGTTCTGTGACTTGAGTAAGTTATTGGCTTTTGATTTGAATGTATTTTTTCGGTATTGAAGTACAATTATCAAAACTATTAAGGCTATAATACCTCCAAACAGATAAACAATAAATTGAGTTTTAGAGAGTTGTAAATCGTTTATTTCAGCCTCTTTATTAAGTAAGGAAATTTTGTTTTCCCTAGATTGTATTTGAAAGGTATTCTCGATTTGGGCAAGTTTTTGAGCCTGCTCCTCACTAAATAATTCTTCATGAATTATCATATACTTTTCATAAAACCGGAGTGAGAGCTTATAATTACCCATGAGCTTATATATTTCAGATAACCCCTTGGAGTTATTACTTATTAGCTGCTTGGCAGGAATAGATTCCGCTATAGTTAGTGCCTGTTTATAGTATTCTTCAGCTTTTGAATAATTCTTTTGAATTTGATTCAATTTTGCCAGACGATTCATAAATTCCGATCGGCTATAAGGTGACTCAATATCGTCAAGCATACCTTGAGCTCTACTATAGTAAATTTGTGCGGAGTCGTAATTTTTTTGATACATATAATTATCAGCGATATTGCTAAGATCTTTAAATACATCTAGCGTTTTGTTTAATCTTTGATCTACTGACAGTGAATGAAAGTAGTACTTCTGTGCAGCTTTGTATTTGCCAAGCTTATCGTAAAGTAGTGCCATATTAGTCAATGTACTTGACACAAAAAGAGAGTCTCCCAACTCTTGTTTTATGGTGAGCGATTTTTTAAAATATTCAAGTGTTTCTTCTAAACGCCCAAGATCATTGAGAACTAATCCTATGTTATTGTAGGCGGAAGCCAATGAGGCTTTCTCAGAGGTATTGTGCTCATAAATACTCAGAACTAAATAAAAATACTTAAGAGTTTGATCTAGATTACCAAGACGATAGTAGCGGATACCAATTTTATTGTAAGCATTTGCTTCAATTTTTTCTTCTCCTATTTCCTTAGCTAATTGAGATGCTTTAAGCAGAGTATTTATGGACAGCATTACATCTTCGTCAATTTCTTCTGCGATCTCAATGTACATTGCTGCCTTTAGAGAGTCATTTGGGGTAGTATTTATAATATTATTTATGCTATCAGATCTATTTTGCCCTAACAAGAGTTGAGCATGGCATAGAAGAAGAAAGACTACAAAAACATTCCAATTGCGCATAAAGGAGACGATCAAAATATTAAGAAGATTTGAAACTTCACATAATTTTTTGATATTAGCAATCTATTTTAAAAGAATTCTTCAGCAATAATTGAAGCTAAATTATACGCACATGAACAATACATCGGTAAATCTTTAAGTGGAACCTTCAGAAGGTTAGCCACTTAACTAGCAGTCTAATCTTATTTCCAGCATTAAATCCGATGAAATGCGTATTAATAAATTTTTCAAATATTTTATTCAAGCCGTAAAAGGCGATCAAAAAAGCTTTGTTACGGGAAACATAAACAAGGCAATATTCATGCTTTCTGTTCCTATGATCTTAGAAATGGTCATGGAATCTCTCTTTGCCGTAGTTGACATTTACTTTGTGGGTAAAGTAAGTGTTAATGCCGTTGCTACTGTTGCACTCACCGAGTCAGTGATAATGATTATTTATGCTTTAGCAATAGGCTTTAGTATGGCAGCTACGGCCGTTGTGTCCAGAAGAATAGGAGAGAAAAAACCCACTGAAGCTTCCGAAGCAGGGGTTCAGGCTATCTTCTTAACATTATGCATATCACTAGTATTCAGTTTTGTTGGTATCTTTTTTTCAAAAGATATATTAAGGCTAATGGGTGGTGAAGCAGACCTTATAGAGGAGGGTTACGGATACACCATGATCATGCTTGGAGGTAATGTAACAGTAATGTTATTGTTCCTTATTAACGCAATATTCAGAGGAGCAGGAGATGCTTCTATTGCAATGAGAGTGCTATGGATTGCCAATGGCCTTAACATAATTTTAGACCCTATCTTCATATTTGGGCTGGGGCCTATTCCAGCTTTTGGAGTTGAAGGTGCAGCTATTGCTACAAATACTGGTAGAGGCATTGGAGTTATTATTCAATTGATAGCGCTTACAGGAAAGCATTCTGTGATTTCAGTTGGCTGGGAGCATATAAAAATCAAATGGAAAACGATTAAAAACCTAATAAACATTTCTTTGGGAGGAATCGGCCAATATATGATCGGGACTTTAAGTTGGTTGTTTCTTGTGCGAATTAGTGCCGTATTTGGCAGTGAAGTTTTAGCGGGTTATGCCATAGCTTTTAGAATAATTATGTTCACAATATTGCCTTCCTGGGGTATGAGTAATGCAGCAGCTACACTGGTAGGACAGAATTTAGGTGCTGGTCAACCTGAAAGAGCCGAAAAATCAGTCTGGAAAACAGCTTTTTATAACATGTTATTTCTAGCAGCTGTTTCTTTGATTTTCGGAATATGGGCAGAGTTCTTTGTTAGCTTGTTTGCTGCCGAACCTGAAGTGGTTAAATATGGATCAATGGCACTACGAGTAATTTGCTGTGGCTATATTTTCTTTGCTTATGGGATGGTGATAGGCCAGTCTTTTAACGGGGCAGGAGATACTAAAACACCTACCATTATTAACTTCTTTTGTTTTTGGATGTTTGAAGTTCCTTTGGCATGGATACTTTCAAGAACATTTGATTTGGGTCCACTTGGAATCTTTCTGGCAATCGCTATTGCATCCTCGTTGTTTGCACTACTTAGCATTATCCTCTTTAAGAGGGGCAAGTGGAAAATGGTGCAAGTATAATTTAAATATTATTTGAGTAGTAGAGGGGGTATCAACTCCCCCTTCGCTCTATTCCAATTTTTAATCATAACATTTTATCAACATGAAAAAGATAGTATACTATGTAGCTACTTCAATAAACGGCTATATAACAGGAGCTAATGAAGACATAAGCCTTTTTATTCAGCAAGGTGAAGGTGTCGATAAATATTTCGAAGATCTGAAATCTTATAAAACGGTAATTATGGGTAGAAAGACTTATGAATTTGGTTATAAGTACGGATTGCCAAAAGGGCATCCTGCATATTCTTCAATGAAAAATTATGTATTTTCAGAAAATCTCAAGCTGGATAATTGTCATTCAGATTTAATCATTCAGCCACCATCAGTTGAAAATGTCAATGCGTTAAAGTCGATCTCTGAAACCGATATTTATTTATGTGGTGGAGGTGAATTTGCAGGGTGGCTGTTTGACAATGAATTAATTGACATAATTAAATTAAAACTGAATCCAATAGTTCTTACAGAAGGAGTGAGTCTTTTTGAGTCGATCAAAAAACCTAGAAGCATGAAATTGATAAACAACGAAATATTTAGTGATGGCATGTCAATACTGACCTATGATTTGAATTTATAAGATCAGCTTAGGAAATGAGTATAATATATTTATCCTCTTTCGATAAGAAAAACAATATACCATATGTAAGCGATCAGGAAAAAGAAGCCTTCCCATCGGCTAATCACTGGTCGCTTACCTATAACTACAGCGAGAATAAGCGCAGTACTCGAGGCTATAATCATGAAAATATCAGAATTGGATATTGCGTCATAAGGGATACTTTTTATCGAGGCACTTAAGCCTAAAATCCAAAGGAGATTGAAAATGTTCGACCCGACTACATTACCTACAGCAATGTCGGTGTCTTTCTTGAATGCAGCTACAGCCGAGGTAACGAGCTCTGGTAGTGAAGTACCAATTGCGATAATGGTAAGCCCGATAAAGGTTTCACTCATTCCAAAAGTCCGAGCCATCGCTACAGCGCCATCTACCACCCACTGACCTCCAAAATAAAGGCCTACCATACCTATGAGAATAAGAATGATGGATCTACTAGTGGCCATTTCTTTGTAGTCCTCATCATTAAACTCTGATTTCTTTTGTTTAGAAACTATATACACATAGCCCATAAACAAGAAGAAAAAGAAAAGCAGTACCAACCCATCAGCTCTACTGATTGCTAAGTCTTCCGCTTTATTAAATAAAGAGGCGTTTGCTAAAAAGCCGACTAAAAGCGTAGCAGTAAGAGAAAATGGAACTTCAATAAAATAAGTGTTTTTAGTTATTGGCAACGGGTTAATCAATGCTGCGATTCCCAGAATCAACAATATGTTAGCTACGTTACTTCCTAGAACGTTACCTACTCCTATATCTGGAGTGTTGTTGTAACTAGCAATAAGATTGACCAAAAGCTCTGGTAGTGAAGTACCAAATGAAACTATGGTGAGACCAATAATTATACTCGATATATTTAGCTTTTTGCCTATTGAAGTGGCTCCGTCAACAAGCAGATCAGCTCCTTTGATAAGAAATATAAAGCCAAGTACAAATAAGAAGTATATGAGCATAGTAGAAATATATCAATATCTAAAATAGAACTTTTTTAAAGCACATTGATATTTTAGAATTTTTTTTTAACAATATGCGTAGCTTTCATGTTTCATAGAGTCTGAGTAATCAATGCTCTGAATTAATAAAAGGTAAACTATTTATTTTGGATATATTAAACCCCTACGTAGCAGTAATATTTTTTTCTCTACTGATTATCATTTCTTATTTATTCAACCTTCTTTCCTCAAAGTCAGGAATTCCAAGTGTATTATTGCTGATAGCTCTTGGGGTGCTAATTAAGCTTGGCAGCGACTTTCTTGGACTACCAACAGGAGATTACCTTTTTGATATTTTAGAAGTATTAGGTATTGTTGGCCTAATCATGATCGTGCTAGAGGCAGCGCTTGACTTGGAGTTGAATAGAAGTAAGTGGCCTGTCATATCTAAGTCATTGATTGTAGCTTTTACCTCACTTATCGGTTCTTCTCTAGTGATAGCATTAGTCATTCAATACTTTTTAATAGATGACTTTATCATAGCACTTGTTTATGCGATACCATTGTCCATTATAAGTAGTGCTATTATTATTCCTTCCGTGGGGGAGATGACCGAGGAGAAAAGGGAATTTATGATTTACGAAAGTACATTTTCCGATATCCTGGGTATTATGTATTTCTACTTCCTAATCGGTAACATAGATAGTAAAAATGTAGGTAATGTGATCTGGGATGTCTCATCTAATATTATCTTAACTATACTGATTTCTTTAGTAGCGAGCTATGTGTTGGTTTTAGTTTTTCAAAGGCTTAGAACAGAGGTGAAACTTTTTTTACTTGTTGCTGTATTGCTTTTACTTTATGCTGTCGGAAAATTGTTTCACCTTTCTTCCTTACTTATAATTTTGGTTTTTGGTCTTGTCCTTAACAATTACAAATTGTTTTTCAGAGGAAAGTTGAGAAAATGGATAAATATCAGAGCTGTCCACAGTATTCTGAACAATTTTCACATGATTACTATTGAAACGGCATTTGTAGTAAGAACACTATTTTTTGTTTTATTTGGACTTACTATTGACCTCTCTCTGCTACAAGACTTAGATGCTCTTTTGGAAAGCATTATAATCGTAGTTTTATTGTTCGCTGTTCGTGCAGTTTTCTTGAAACTGGTTTTAAAGAAGGACTTAAAACCTCAATTGTTTATGGCTCCGCGAGGCTTGATAACAATACTATTGTTTTTTGCCATACCTGTCGGTTTACAGGTGGAGGAGTTCAATACGGCAATTTTACTTTATACCATATTAATAACTAGCTCAGCGATGGCTATAGCATTGATATCTTCGGGTAAGCACATAGAACCCGTTGCAGCATCGCAGTTAGCTTACTGGAGAGAAATGGATAAACAAATTGAAGAAATTCCCGAACAGGAAAAACATCAAACACCTGAAGAAATTGAAGAAAAAAAGGAGGACGTTAGTTAAATGTTAACGCCCTCAATGCTTTACGATTAGCTGTTTTTAGCCTTTTTAGCGGTGACAATTTTGGATTCAATGGATTCCGTGTTGGCATTCACATTATTTTTCTTAGCTTCTAACATGCTTTTCACGTAATGTTCGATGGCTTTGTCATACAGGTTGTTCTGAGCATAATAGTCTCCTGCAACCTCAAAGGCTTTACTATTTTCTTTTATTGATAGTGATTTTTCAAACCAGGATTTTGCCTCGGTAAGATTGACCTCTTTTTTAATACATAAGGCTGCTGCAGAAGCAAGTGTTTGCCAATCGTCAGGGGAGGCATCCTTAACCATTTCTCTGGCCTTGGCGACTACTTTGTCAGTACTAGCTGCTTGACTACTTACTGATACTAGCATTACTAATGCGAATGCTATAGCCAATGTTGATTTCAAATTTTTCATGTCTGTTGTATTTTGAGTTTAAAAAATTAACCAAACACTCGATTACTATAAACATGCCAATAATATAAATAACTGATTATCTGATGGTTAAAGCACAGAGACTATAATATTCATGTGCGAATAAACACACTGTTCGTACGATTATGACCAGATAACCAAACCTCTTAAAATTCGTATGTCAGGATTTTTTACAAATGTCTTGTACTATGATTTCTGCATGAACGCGTGAATTTTCGATAAACCATTTGTTGGTTTTTAATCCACCACAAACTACGCCTGCTAAGTATATTCCTTCTACGTTTGACTCATTAGAAGACTCATTGTATACGGGTGTTCTAAACTCATCATTATGGAAGTCTATGCTAATGGACTCCATTAAAGAAAAGTTAGGCTCGTAACCTGTCATCGCTAGTACAAAATCATTTTTTAGATTAACTGATCCTTTCGGAGTATTGAGCTCAACATGATCATGCCCTATTTTTGTGATATGACTATTGAAATAGGCCTTTATAGCTCCTTCTTTAATTCTGTTTTCAATATCAGGTTTTACCCAATATTTTACAGATTCTAAAATGGAAGGTTCTCTTACAACCATGGTTACTTCTGCCCCCTTTCGAAAAGTTTCTAAAGCTACATCCACTGCTGAATTAGCGGCTCCAACAACAATTAACTTTTGCCTGAAATAAGGATGTGGTTCATCATAATAGTGTTTGACCTTATCTAGCTCTTCTCCAGGGACGTTCATCATGTAGGGAAAATCATAAAAACCAGTTGCTAGAATTAAATTCTTCGATTGATAGGTATCCTTATCCGAATTTATCAAAATGTAATTATCCTTTTTTTCGATGGATTCTACTTTTTCGTATAGCTTAACATCTAGCTCGTGATGAGCCGTTACTCTTCTATAATATTCCAATGCCTCAAATCTATTAGGCTTATTGCCATGTGAAATAAAGGGAACATCGCCTATTTCCAACTTTTCTGATGTGGAGAAAAAAGTCATATTCAAAGGGTAGTTATAGATCGAGTTAACCAAGCAACCTTTATCAATGATCGTATATTTTAACCCTTTCTTTTTTGCTTCAATCCCACAAGCAATCCCGATAGGCCCAGCACCTATAATTATAACATCAAGCATTGTTCGAAGTATTCATTTTTACAAGTATAGCGATCAATTGAATCTATACATAAAAGATGATTGTCTTCCGAATTGTTTGTTGATCGAAATATTAAGTTGCGTAAATAATATTTCAAATATTATAGATACAAAATGTTATATTTAATCTGTGAGTCGAATTAGAGCAGCCAAATTCAAAGAACTAGAGACAATTGCTGAGTTTCAGATGCTAATGGCACAAGAAACTGAGAATTTGAAACTAAGTAAAGATGATATTCTTCTAGGTATCGAAGCAGTATTTGAAGACCCAGGTAAGGGAAAATATTATGTGGCTACGGATGAAGAAGATGAAGCAATAGCATGCTTATTAGTAACACCAGAGTGGAGTGAATGGAGAAATGGAACCGTTTTATGGATACAGTCTGTATATGTTACGGAGACATGGCGAGGTAAGGGAATTTTCAAACAGCTATATTCTCAACTGAAAATATTGGTAGAAGAAGATCCTGCATTAGTAGGTCTTAGGCTATATGTAGATAAAACAAATACGAATGCCCAAGCTGTATATGAAAAATTGGGTATGAACGGAGATCATTACAAACTGTTTGAATGGATAAAATAATCTATATAATCCTCACATGCTGCACATTGGGGATAGGGCAGGCACAAGAATTCGAAAAGGATGTGTTTAATGCTGGGGAGAAAGAACTGGCTATTACTTTTGTTGGTCATGGCAGCCTCATATTTGAGTACAATAATAAATTCATTCATATTGATCCATCGAGCAGGGAAGCGGATTATGCATATTTACCAAAGGCCGATTTAATTCTTGTTACTCATCACCATGGTGATCATTGTGACCCATCTGCCATATCAGCTGTAAGTACTGACAAAACAATATTGATGACTACTCAACTGGCTAAAGAAAAGTTAGGTTTTGGTCAAATCTTGGTTAATGGCGATCAAGCTACATTTGATGAAATAAATATTGAAGCAGTTCCGGCTTATAATTTGGTTCATAAGCGCGACAATGGTCAATTTTTTCATCCTAAGGGTACTTGTAATAGCTATGTAGTAACTATTGGAGATAAACGAATCTTCATAGGTGGCGATACTGAAAACACACCTGAGATGAAAGCTCTGAAAAATATTGATATAGCATTTTTACCTATGAACCTGCCTTATACAATGACTCCTGAGATGGTTGCTGATGCAGCTAAAGCATTTAAGCCTCGAATTCTCTACCCTTATCACTATGGAAAAACAGATACTTCCATCATAGTCGATTTAATGAAAGGCACAGAAGTTGTAGAGACCAGGATCAGAAATATGCCTTGAAGCATTTTTTAAACATTAACTAAAAAAGAAAACATGAAAAAGTTCTTCACTATTTGTCTGGCGGCTTTAAGCTTTAATTTATTAGCTCAAATTGAAGGAACAGATTTTCCCTCTATGGAAACAGAGACGGTTGAAGATGAAGTCATTAATATTCCTGCCGATATTGGAGACAAATATTCACTTTTGGCAATGGCCTACTCAAAAAAAGCTGAGAAAGACCTATCAACATGGTTTAGTCCTGTATATAATAAATTTATAAGAGAGTCTACAGGAGTGTTTGCATCGTTTTCTTATGATATAAATGTCTACTTTATACCGATGTTCACAGGGGTAAAAGCGGCAGCAACCAAAGCAGCCAAGAAAAAAACTGCAAAGGAGTTAGATCCTCTTTTGATACCGAATATTCTTTTTTATAAAGGCAACTTGAAGCCGTATAAAGAGGCATTGGAGTTTGATAAGAAGGATGTACCATACATTTTTCTAGTCGATACAGATGGAAAAATAGCTTATGCTAGCTCAGGAGCATGCTCTGATAAAAAGATAGAAGAAATAGAGGAGTTTTTGGACAGTCTTTAATTAAGGTTCTCCTCTAACCAAAGCAAAAAGGCATAATTTAAAGCAGTTTGTTTATTTCTTTTTAATCGACCGGAGGCACCTCCATGGCCCGCTTCCATATTCGTATCTAAAAGCAAATAGTTACTATCTGTTTTCATATCTCTCAGCTTAGCTACCCACTTGGCAGGCTCCCAGTATTGTACTTGAGAGTCAAAGAATCCTGTAGTTACTAACAGATTAGGGTACCCTTGCTCTTTCACCTGATCGTATGGTGAGTAAGAAAGCATGTAATCATACGAATCTTTATTTTTGGGATTTCCCCATTCGTTAAACTCGTTGGTAGTCAGAGGTATAGACTCGTCTAACATGGTGGAAACAACATCAACAAATGGTACTGCTGCTATCACACCGTTGTATAGTTCTGGTGCCATATTCACGATCGCTCCCATGAGCAATCCACCTGCACTCCCACCCTGGGCATACAGATGTTCACTAGATGTATATTTATTATCAATCAGATATTTTGAGCAATCAATAAAGTCATTGAATGTGTTTATCTTTTTAAACATTTTACCATCTTCATACCATTGACGTCCCATGTCTTGGCCACCTCTAATGTGGGCTATGGCAAAAGCGAAACCTCTATCAAGCAAGCTAAGCCTACTTGAATTGAACCAAGGATCTGTAGATGAGCCGTAAGATCCATACGAATACAAAAGTAATGGACTAGCCCCGTCTTTTTTGAAACCATTTTTGTATACAACACTCACCGGTACTTTGGCTCCATCTCGAGCGGTGATAAAAAAACGTTCAGAAGTATAATCTGAAGGATTGTGACCCCCAACTACTTCTTCCTGTTTCTTCAACTCCCGCGTTTTGTCATTCATATTATAATCATAGGTAGAACGAGGAGTAGTAAGTGATGAATAACCATAACGTAAAAGTTCTGTATCAAACTCAGGATTTGTAGCAGAGTAAGTGACATAGGCCGGTTCATCAAATTCAAGATAATGTTCTTCCTTGGTTTGCTGATTAATAACTCTTAATTGAGTCAAAGCATTTGATCTTTCTTGTATCACCAAATGATTTTTGAACACTTCAATACCACTTAGCAGGGCATCTTCGCGATGGGAAATTACCTCTTTCCAATTTTCTTTGGCTGTGTTTTCAACACCAACTTCCATCAGTCTGAAATTGGTAGCGTTCCAATTTGTTCTCACATAAAACTTATCTTCAAAATGCTCTATATAATATAAATGGTTATCCTCTCGCGGATGGAATGTCTCAAAATTACCATTAGGGGTATCAGAATTAAGAAGATGAAACTCTGTTTTGATAGTACTGCTATTCCAGATTGCGATGTACTTTCCAGACTTCATGCGGCTAACACCTATGTAAAAAGAAGGGTCTTTTTCAGTATACATGAGCTTATCGGAGGAATCTCCCAATGTATGTCTCCAAATTTTTTCAGATAGCAGAGAAACTTCATTTTTGGTGGTATAGAAAAAGGTCTTATTATCGTTTGCCCATGCTCCGCCACTGGTTGTGTTGATTAGCTTATCTTGTAGAAGCTCTCCCGTTTCAAGGTTCTTGAAGTGAATAGTGTATACCCTTCTGCTGAGTGTATCGACTCCGTAGGCAAGTATTTTGTTATCAGGACTAACATTCAATCCGGTAACGGAATAATAGTCAAACCCTTCAGCCATTTCATTAACGTTCAACAGAACTTCTTCATCCGAATCAAGGCTTTTCTTTTTTCTACTATATATAGGGTAATCCAAACCCTCTTCAAAGCGTGTATAGTACCAGTAGCCATTTTTGAAGTATGGAACTGACTCGTCAGTCTGCTTAATGCGACCTACTATCTCATTGTAAAGTGTCTCTTGAAGAACTTCCGTTGGTTTTAGTATTTCGTTTTTATAATCGTTTTCAGCATTGAGATAGCTAATGACCTTTGAGGTTTGTTCGTCTGGTTTTTCTGCTCTCTTTTGTTCATCAGTCAATCGCATCCAGAAATATGGATCTTTTCTTATATGACCGTGCATCTCCAGCACACTGTCTTTCTTTTCTGCAATGGGTGCTGAAATTTGATCTTCCATGTTTTCTTCTGGTGAGGAACAATTAACTAGTAGAACTGCGATTGACAAATAAATAGTGCGAGTAAGTTTCATTTTTTTAGTTGGCTGTATTGAAACTAAATTAAAAAGAAGAGCTAATTCTATATACCTATTTTATTTTATCGGCAAAAACTTTTTTTACTTTATCTACCTTGGGCTTGACCACGAAGGTACAATATGGCTGTTCTTTGTTGTCATTATAATAATTTTGGTGAACACCTTCAGCTACATAAAATTCACTGGCAGGGCTAATTTCTGTCACTACAGGGTTTCCAAAGGCGTTTTCTGCATTCAGTTGTAATTTGTAACTAGTAGCCAGTTCTTTTTGAGATTGATTTGTATAAAAGATCACTGACCTGTACTGCGTTCCTACATCAGCCCCTTGTCTATTTAAAGTAGTGGGATCATGTGTTTTCCAGAATATTTCTAAAAGCTCCTTAAAAGAAATCATGGTGGGGTCGAATTCTATTCGTGCTACCTCAGCATGTCCGGTGCGTCCTCCACATACTTCGCGGTAAGTAGGGTTTTTAATCTGGCCTCCCATATAACCGGATTCTACCTTACTTACTCCATTTATTTGCTGAAAAACTGCCTCGATACACCAGAAGCAGCCAGCGCCAAATACAGCTTGTTCTAATTTTTTCATAAAGTAATTAACGATGTCATTTTCTATTCGTTGGTGATTAACAATTCAAAACGAATATTGGTCAGTCTTTTGACAATTTTTTATTCACAATTTTTATAGTAAATGTAGTGCCTTCATTTAAAGCTGATTCAACATGAATCTGACCATCAATTTTTTGAAGGGTCTCTTTAACTATGTATAAACCCAATCCTGTGCCCGATGAAGTTTCATGGGCTCTATAAAACATTTCAAAAATTTTATCCAAATGCGCCTTATCTATCCCAGGGCCATAATCTTTTATGGCAATCTCTAGGTGGTTACGATCTATTCTGGCATTTATATCTACAATATTATTCGATTCCTTGACACATCCATATTTTAGTGAATTGCTGAGTACATTTCTAATTATCACCTTGAGGCGGGTTTCATCTAAAAACAATTCGGCTTTCTCATCGACCTTTATATTTATGGAAACTTTGCTTTTGTCATAGGCATACTTTAAGTCTTCAAAAATTGTATCGATGAGTTTTTGAAGATTTATTTTAGATGATTTCGGAATTAGGCGAGCATTTCGAGAATAATCAATTATATCTTTTATAAAACTATCTAGTCGCTGAATTGAGGTCTCCATCATATCCAGGTAAGTATTTCTCTCTTCTCTTTTCTTTTCATTGCGTGAGATATGTATAAGTCCCAGAATTGATGCCAGAGGAGCTTTTAGATCATGAGATGCGCTATAAACAAAGCTGTCCAGTTCCTGATTTACCTTGGTAAGCATAACATTTTGTTGTTCAAGCTTAGTTTGAGCCTCAATGCGATCTGTTATGTCTGATGAAAAAGTTGATACCCCTCTGACTCTTCCATCTTGCAATATTGGGAAGGTCCTAATCTCAAACCTTTTTAATTCATCACCTATCTGATACTCATCATAATAAATGTCAGAATTACCAGCAAGTGCTGCATCATATCTTGGTTTCCATAGCTTTCTCAAGTCTTCGGATGGAATTTGATCAAGGATACTTACACCACGCTCCAGAGTGACATTAAAAGATATCTTCCAATCTCGAGCAAAAACTGAATTGAAATCCATTAATATATAATTATCATCAATAAGCCAGATATGGTTAACATGATTGTCAATAATTGCTCTTAGATTGCCTTCTTTCTCTTTTAAAAACTTGGTTCTTATAGAAACTTTTTCTTCGAGCTCTTCATTCTTTTGTTTTACCAGCTCTTTTTTTTCTTTTTCTTGACGAATAAGTTTTAAATAGAAGGAATACATACGTACACCTAGTCCAAATGACAAAATGATCACACTTAAACCATAACCAAGGTGGATTGCATATTGGGACCAAAAATTATATGGTACTAATCGAAATAGATTTAAGACGAAATAGATAAGGAAGCCACCAAATATAATATAAGCTCCTAAGTAGTATCCGGACTGTGGGACCTTCTTTCTAACGGCTTGAATTGAAACAAAGATGATTACAAATATATGAGCAAGACCTGCTACTCCCAGCGCATCAAATATCAAAAGGCTATTGAGCTGCAGTAGAATCAGTCCACCAAAACCAATAAGCAACATTACTCCAACAGAGATTTTATAAAGTATAAGGGACCATTTTTTTACATTAAGAAATAAGATCATTACCATTAAGCCTAGAACATTGGCTCCGATGGCAGCAGCAGCATCCTGAAAGCCCTCTTTCCATCTTATCCATCCAGGCAAAAACTCTGAAACTATACCGTCTCCAGCGCCTGTAATAAGTGCTACAAAAATTATATACCCACAGTAATGGGCAAATAGCCTCATTTTTGTTGTGACTAGCAAAAGAAGACTATATAAAAATGCCATAATCATCCCACCATAGAATAACCCCAAGACAAAACGTTCACGACTCGATCTTTCATAATAGAGATCATCGAGCATAAGAGTGGCATCCAATGTCAACTTGTTAATGGAGGAAATACTGAAGTAATAAACAGACTGTTGTGAAGGACTTAGTTCAATTCGAAATGAATGTTTGTTACCTTTTATATCACGCTGTTGTGGATGTATAGATACACCAGCAAGTTTAGAACCATCAGCATTATGAAGCTCAATTCTATTAGTAGAGGGATCAATGAAATTTAGAATATAGGTTTTCTGATCAGGAGTTAAATTGCTGATTTGTAGTCTTAGCCATACTATCTCGCCTGTAGCACCTATTCTCAAACCTTCACTGGACATCGGTTTAAAAGGCTGATTTTTTATGTTATCTAGTCGCAGGTTTTTATCGGTAGATATGTAGTATTCAAAATAGTCATTTAATTGAATCTCGTCTTGATCTGAGATCAAAAGCTCTCTTTGTCCAAATGAAAAGATATTGGACACAAGGAGGAGTATGACTATATAAAAAAACTTCATTCTTAATCACCGAATGAGATACCTGTACTTTTTGCTGCACGAACTGTAAATGAATTTTTATCTACAAGATTATAATCGCTAATAGCTTCTTTTAAACCCACTGAGGTGATCTCGTTATTTTTGTAGGAGGCCATTTTTCCAAACTCATTTTCTAGTACCATTTCAAATGCTTTTACACCAAAAAGTGTAGCCAGTATCCTATCAAAAGATATTGGTGTTCCACCCCGCTGAATATGACCCAGAACGGTTTCTCTGATATCAGCCTGACACCCTCTTTCTTTTAGTTGCCGTGATAATGTAAAAGCAACACCACCCAGTCGTTCGTGTCCATAGCCAATTACGTCACTTTTTTCAGAAGTTACCTTCCCATCTTTAGACTTGGCACCTTCCGCCACCACAATGTTCACAAAACCACGTCCATCCTCATAGCGCTCATTGATGCGCTCCATTACTATATCTATGTCATAGGGAATTTCCGGGATGAGACATATTTCAGCTCCCCCAGCAATGGCTGTATGCAAAGCGATCCATCCGGCATCTCTGCCCATCACTTCCATGATCATTACCCGATGATGACTTTCAGCTGTGGTGACTAGTTTATCAAAGCTATCTGTAGCTATTTGAACCGCTGTACGAAATCCGAACGTAAAATCAGTAGCCGACAAGTCATTATCTATGGTCTTAGGAACACCTACAATATTTAATCCCTTCTCAAACAGGTGCTGTGAAATTCGCTGAGAGCCATCGCCTCCAATATTAATTACGGCCTCTACTCCAATTCCCTTCAACTTCTCTATCAATTCTTCTGACCGATCAATAGTTGTCCAACTGCCGTCTTCAAGCTGTCTGGGAAATTTGACCGGGTTACCCTTATTGGTAGTTTTAAGTATGGTACCTCCTTTGACGTGTATACCAGCAGTTGTTTCACTTGTTAGGTCAATAATCCTCATTGGATCTTCCAACACCCCATTAAAAGCTTCAATACTACCAATTACCGACCAATCACTTTCCTGACTGGCACGTTTGACAATTCCTCTTATAACCGCGTTAAGTCCTGGGCAGTCACCACCACCTGTCAGGACCAGAAGTTTCTTTTTTGTAGACATTAGATCTTAAAATATAGTCTCCCTGAATATAAAGATTATTTGTTAGTTTAGAATGAACATTGAAAGATGAATAAAGCAAAAATCACATACTCACTTTTAGCTCTTATACTTTTTGTAAATTCTGCCTTTGGTCAAGACTTACAATCGGTTCCCGAGTTATGGACACGAGTCACTGATCAAACTAACACTTTAGGGTCTGCTGAAAAAAATCAGCTTGAAAACTATTTGACCCAATTGGAGCAAGAAAAGGGAAGCCAGATTGCTGTGCTTATTGTTTCAACCACTGAACCGGAGCCCATCGAAGATTATGCAATAAGAGTAGCTGAAAAATGGAAGATTGGTCGTGAAGGAATAGATGATGGCGTTATCTTACTTATTGCAAAAAATGATCGAAAGCTTAGAATAGAGGTGGGTTACGGCCTTGAAGGAGCCATTACTGATCTTCAAGCTAAAAGAATAATTGAAAATTACATTACCCCAAACTTTAAACAGGGCAATTTTTATGGAGGCATCAATGAAGGTGTCAATGCACTCTCACAACTGATTATTGGTGAAGAATTACCTGAACCATCACATAGAAGCCGCTCAGTGCAAGGTGACGGATCAGGATGGTTCATTCCAATTTTCTTTTTATCGCTTATTGTTTATGCGGCATTTTCTAAAAAATTGGGTAAAGCCAAAAGCAAAGGGGTAGGGTCTTTGGTAGCATTTGTAGCAGGACTTCTTTTATTAGGTTTAGGAGCTGCTATTGGTCTTACTATTTTCTTTTTGATCTTCTCTTCTATCTCTGGAGGTTCAAGAGGAGGGGGTTATTATGGAGGAGGCTTTGGCAGTAGTGGTGGCAGTAGCTTCGGTGGAGGTGGTGGATTTAGTGGGGGTGGTGGAAGTTTTGGAGGCGGAGGAGCCTCAGGAGGATGGTAATTTAATTTTATCAAAATGGCAAAAGGATTTCAATTTACTGATGAGGAAAAGACAGCAATAAAAAATGCTGTTATGGAGGCAGAGAAAAAGACCTCTGGAGAAATCGTCCCATTTTTTGTGTCTTCGTCCGATGATTATGAAGAAAGCAATCTCAGGGCAGTCATAACGTTTTCATTATTGGCCTTGGGTATAGCGGCAACTTTGTCATTTACGTGGAATCTGCCATTTGTCATCACTCCATGGGAAGTAGCTTTATTTGCAATTGTTCTTGGAGTTATTGGTTATTTACTATCTAAAACCATTGACCCGGTTAGACGACTGTTTACTTCCAGAGAAGTTATGCAAATGAAAGTGGAAGAACGTGCAATGCGAGAATTCTTGTCAGATGAAATTTTTGTTACTGAAAACAGGACAGGAATTTTGATCATGATAAGCCATTTCGAACATATGGTTGATGTGCTGGGTGATAGTGGGATTAATGAAAAGGTAAAAAAAGAAGATTGGGTTGAAGTTGTTCAACTGGTTGTTGCTGGAATAAAAGCCGGCAATCCTGCTAAAGGTATAATCGATGGTATACAACGCTGCGGAGAACTACTAGTTGCTGCCGGAGTGGATAAACCAGCTGGAAATCCCAATGAACTTTCTGACGATATTCGATTAGGTTGAATAAAATACTCATTTACGGGGCATATGGATATACCGGTCGGCTGATAGTTGATGAGGCTCTAGCCAATGGATATCAACCTACACTAGCAGGAAGAGATAAAGAAAAAATAGATGCACTAGGTTCTGAGAAAGATCTACCAGCTATAGCCTTAGCATTGGATGATAAAGCATCACTTAATCAGATTCTAGGCCAACATGACCTTGTGGTGCATTGTGCAGGGCCTTTTATTCATACAGCTAAGCAAATGGCATTGGCTTGCCTTAATACCAAAACACATTACATTGATATTACTGGAGAGTTTCAGGTTTTCGAGCTTCTTCAATCCATGAATGAACAAGCTATTGAAGCTGGAATCATGCTACTGCCTGGCGCGGGGTTTGATGTGGTTCCATCAGATTGTCTGGCCGCTCATTTGAAATCTAAATTACCAGATGCAAAAAAGATGACCCTTGCTTTTACAGGACTTGGTGGTGGATTATCCAGAGGTACAGCTAAAACTATGGTAGAAAATGCTCATGAAGGGCAATGGTTTAGAAAGAATGGCAAATTGGAAACAAGACCCGGAGGGGAATCAGTAAAAACGATTGACTATGGTGAGTTTGAACAGGTATCGGTAGGCATTTCCTGGGGTGATATCTCCTCTGCTTATTTCAGTACTATAATTCCTACTATTGAAGTTTTTATTGGATCAACCAAAAAGCAAATTGGGCAGATGAAGTGGTTGAGTAGATTAAGTTTTCTGCTTAAGCTCAGATTTGTGAAGTCTTTTCTCAAAAAGCAGATTGATAAAAAACCAGCAGGCCCATCAGCAAAGCGTAGAGAGAATAGTACCATGCATTTATGGGGCAAAGTAGAGAATGGACAAGAGTCCGTTGAAGCCAGACTTGTTACTCGTAATGGTTACACCTTAACTGCTAAAACGGCATTATTGATTGCCGATAAAATCGTCAAAGGAGACTTTAAACCTGGTT
The DNA here is from genome assembly GCA_947500555.1 of uncultured Fulvivirga sp. GTDB lineage: Bacteria > Bacteroidota > Bacteroidia > Cytophagales > Cyclobacteriaceae > Fulvivirga. The sequence goes on from CANMSE010000001.1 coordinate 858,168, forward strand.
ATCAAACTCCATCTTCCGCTTATGGTCAAGGTTTGATCTTAGAGGTAGAGGGAACCAGTTTGAAAGACTAGCTATCTTTTAACCTGTCTTTCACATAGGAGATTTCCTTTTTCCCATGAGCCATTGGATTCCCGTTTTCGTCAAGACTCACAAATACAATCTTATCAATAACCAGAATGGTTTTATGAGTGAGCTTATTACGTACTTCACACTTGATAGTCATAGATGAGTTGCCAAAGTGTATTGCCTCCATACCCATTTCAATTATATCGCCTTGCCTGGCAGAACTGACGAAGTTGATTTCTGAAATAAACTTGGTAACGCAACGCTGTGTTTCTAATTGAATAATGGCATAAATAGCAGCTTCTTCATCAATCCATTTGAGTAGGCTACCGCCAAATAAGGAACCATTGGGATTTAAGTCTTCCGGCTTAACCCATTTTCTTGTGTGAAAATTCATAGATTAAAATTAAACTAATGATTCTCATGGATGAAAAGAAAAAGCTAAATTTAGCTTATGGCTGTAAGTGAATTACAGAAAAATGAAGTCAAAAGATTGCTTTCGGAAGGTCGCAAGATTGAAGCAATAAAATACTTGAAATCCACCTTCAATCTCGATTTGAAACAAGCGAAAGAGCTCGCAGATCATATTGAAGATGAAATGGAGCCGAATGAGTTCATAAGGCCAAGTATGACTCCTGCTATTCCTAAAGCAAGGGGTAAAGTTGGTGGAAAGGTTGGACTCATTTTTTTCATTATTGGGTTAGGATTTCTAGTCATTGGGGTCATAAACTTTGTTCAGGATAGCAAACAAATCGATGAGAGTGTTTTAGTGATTGGAAGAGTTCAAAGTAACCCTTCACAACCTACGATAGAATATGAATTTGAGGGACAAGTTTATTATTACTATTCCTCTGTTTCGAGTAATCCACCAAGCTATTATGTTGGAGAGGAAGTAGAGATTTTCGTTGATCCCTCTTATCCTGAAAATGTAATCATCAATACAGTAACGGATAGGTGGTTTCTTATAATTTTTATGGGAGGTATGGGGTTCTTCTTCTCGTTTTTTGGATTTATAGCCATGAAACTTTTCAAATAGTATGTCCCGGGCAGAAGACTTTATCTTTTCATTTGATGAAGACCAAAAAGAGATCATGCTCTATTTTCATCAGCTTCTAACAAATGAATTTAATTTATTGGATAAAATGAGGTACAATATACCCTTCTATTACGGCCGCAGTTGGATATGTTATCTAAGTCCAACTAAAAAAGGCAATGTGGAATTTGCTTTCGTGAGAGGCAACGAATTGTCTAATGATCAGGCATTACTTTCAAGCAAGGGGCGCAAACAAGTGTTTAGTATTGAATTTGGTAACGTGTCAGATATCCCGAAGTCTACAATCAAAGAAATCATCAATGAGGCAGTTTTGCTTGATGAAGTAAAACCTTATGAATCGAAAAGAAAGCCAAAAAGTGGTTGACACCTTCATAGTGATCGACTAATCAATGTAGGTATTCATTCCTTATGGATTGTCGTTTGTCGAAATTGTCAAACAGGAGATCATCATTTCAGTAATAGGTTACTGTAACCTAACTGTGATAGATGAGGCGAGTCTTACTTTCAATTTATTTCTTTATATTTTGTGCTTCAATCTATGCTCAGTCATCCGACCAGGTAAAAACCTATCTCACTTCGCGAATTACCTCAGAACCTCCTAAAATTGATGGGTTGGACAATGACCCTGCATGGAGTGAAATTCCCTGGGGAGGAGGGGACTTTGTGCAGAGACAACCCAATGATGGTAAAGAGCCAACTGCGCAGACAAAGTTTAAAGTCCGTTACGATGCTAAGAATTTATATGTACTCATCAGGGCTCTAGATCCTGAGCCCGATAAAATTGTCAATCGCTTGTCAAGGCGAGATGGTTTTGATGGTGATCGAGTGACCATTATGATCGACAGCTACTTTGACAAAAGAACAGCATTTTCATTCACCTCATCTGTGTCAGGAGTTAAGGGAGATGAGTATGTTTCGAACGATGGAGACAATTGGGATGATAAGTGGGATCCGATCTGGTATTTAGAAACTAGCGTTGATCAAGAAGGGTGGATGGCAGAATTTAGAATTCCTTTGAGTCAGTTGAGATTTGCTAACAAAGAGGTGCATACATGGGGTGTTCAATTTGGACGCTATATCTTTAGAAATGATGAATGGTCTCATTGGGAATACATTCCACAAAATGCTTCAGGATGGGTTCGTCTTTTTGGAACACTTGATGGTATTACGGGAGTTAAGCCTCAAAAGCAATTGGAGATTCAACCTTATGTGCTGGCGCAAACACAAACTTCTGAAAGAGAAAAAGGTAATCCTTTTGAAACAGGTAAATCATCAGACATAGACTTTGGCCTTGATGCTAAGATGGGTATAACAAGCGATATCACATTGGACTTGACCATCAATCCGGATTTCGGTCAGGTTGAGGCCGACCCTTCGCAGGTTAACCTCTCAGCGTTTCAGCTTTTTTTTCCGGAGCAACGCCCGTTCTTTATTGAAGGCAATAACATACTTACGTTTCCATTGGGCAACCAATCTGATAACCTTTTCTACTCTCGAAGGATAGGTCGTAAACCCCAGGGAGATGTTGATACCGATGAAAATGGTGATGATGATGTGGAGGAATTTGTAAATGCACCACAGAATAGCCGCATTTTGGGCTCTATGAAGCTAACAGGGAAAAATAAAAATGGCTTTTCTTGGGGGTTGCTCGAGGCGATAACACAGGAAGTAAGAGCAGATATTGATAGCCTTGGTTTCAGAAGAAATGAAGTAATCGAGCCATCTACCAATTATTTAGTAGGAAGATTTCAACAGGATTTAAAACAGGGTAAAACTGTTCTTGGAGGAATGGTCACTGCTACTAATCGAGGAGACCTAAAGTCTCTGAATTTACCTAAAGAGGCCTACTCCACAGGTGCTGATATCCGACATTTCTGGAGTGACCGAAAATATTTCATTAGTGGGAGTTTTATCGCTAGTCAGGTGCGTGGTTCAGAACAAGCTATTCATGATCTCCAGGAATCATCAGTTCGATTTTATCAACGACCGGACAACAGTCACCGCAAGGTGGACTCTACAAGAACAAAAATGGAAGGTACTGCCGGCTCAGTTGTTTTTGGTAAAAGAACAGGTAATATTATTTATGACTTAGGTACGTCCTGGAGCTCTCCGGGATTAGCACTCAATGATATCGGGTTTTTAGCACAAACTGATCAGGTAAAGCAGTGGTCATGGATGCAGTATAGAAGACTGAACCCGTTTGGCCCTTTCAGATGGTTGAGGTGGAATATTCGTCAAGAACAAAACTGGGATTTTGGAGGAGAAAGATTATTGTCCCAAATTAATTCTAACCTTCAATTACAATTGAAAAATTTTTTCAGAGTAGGCACTGGTGGTAGGGCGACAACTTATCAGGCATCAAATGCTGATTTAAGAGGTGGGCCAACAATCAGGTATCCTCGATCCTATAGCTATTGGATCTGGGCGGCTACGGATGAGCGAAAAAAGATTCGTTTTGAACTGAACCCCTGGTGGAATTGGAGTCAAGATGGTTTTGTATCTACTCGAGGCTGGTGGACACGGTTGACCTTAAGGCCTACCGATGCACTTAATATTAGTTTTACTGGGAGTATAAGAAATTCTTCTAATGAAATGCAATACGTTTCTACGGAAGATGTGAATAATGAAAGCCGCTACCTGATAGCTAAAATAAGTCAACGCACTTACAACCTTTCATTGCGAATGACTTATGTATTGACACCAAATCTTTCCATTCAATATTGGGGGCAACCCTTTGCCTCTTCGGGGGCGTACTCAAGATTTAAGCGAGTGACTCAGCCTGGTCATGAAAATTATAATGATCGATTTAATATAGTATCATCCGCTCTTAATACTGAATCAGAAGATATTGATATTGATGAAAACAATGATGGGGTTGTTGATTATAGTATTGATAATCCTGATTTTAACATCACTCAATTTCAATCGAACATGGTGTTGCGGTGGGAATATATTCCTGGGTCGACACTCTTTTTAGTCTGGTCGCAGAACCTATCAGAGTCACCATCTGTGGATGATCATTCTTTTGATCATTTAGTCAATTCATTTTTTGATCAAACCCCAAGAAATACTTTTTTGATTAAGTATACCTATCGGTTTTTGTTGTAGAAGAATCACTATAGTCATTGCGGAATTTTCCTATTTAAATTCTTATTAAAAGAGGAAAATATCCGTAATCTCATCGGAGATTCCCGATAAATAGAATGTTTTAAAAAGGTAACATTCTATTTTCGAGAGGACGACCTTTATTGGATTAGGGCTTGGCGATAAACCTCTAAAAACTCATTTAATCTCTTCAAACGATATTGCATAATCCATCGAGGGTGCGGCAAGGGCTCTATCCTTTCGAAAAGCTGATATTTCTTATTTAGAACTTTGAGATAGGCAATATTTTTACCCTGGCCCAAGCTGTAAGCAACTGGTTTGGCTCCATAAGTAATTTGTTCTTTCAAATGATCAACTATATAAGATTCGAGCTGCTTTTGTAGTGCTGGCAAATCATAATAGTTGAGATTCTTACCATCTTTTATAAAACCAACAGGACAAACAGAGGTAAAGTAAAACTTTGAATAAAAGAAATCTGCGCCTCCCAGGGCATCAATCATTTGATAGATAAAGTTGGATGAAAGCTCCTGTTTTTTATCAAGATCATTCTTAATGTTTATTATTGATTCCAACCGGATAGGATCAGTAAATGGAATACCTGTACTTCCACCACCAAGTCTTCCGGGATTGATACCAATTAAAAAGGTTCTCGGGGTTTCATCATTAAAGTATTTTAGATTAAACTCTTCGATGAATTTGGCAACTTCGGTATTCTTAAATGGGAATAGTACCTCAACACCTTTTGGTAGTTTTTTTGGAGGAGTTAAATTTTGATAGAAATCAATAATCTTTTTTCCGAATGCCATCGTATTACAATTAAACTTTACTCCTAATATAAAAGATATGACCCTTCTCTTTGTATTTTTAGGTTTTGCTTTAGTGCTTCAAATAGTTCTCTTTTTCGTCATCAGAGCCAGAAAAAAGCGTGAGAAAGAGAGTAACGTGCTAGAGAAATATGATATCCGAACTTCAGCCGATGCTTTTAAACGGATGAATGACATGTCCATTCCTGAGGAGGATAGAATGGAAATAGAGCGGCTTTATCAGGGTGCTGAAGAGAGTTAGTATTATGCTAAGGCTTAAACCTAGATTCTTTAAACAGCTGTTGGGCACTTTCCATTTGCATCATTTCAGGTAAAGAGGATTGTGGGTGCTCATCCATATATTTCCTAACTATTTGCCAGCCTAGCCACGTCCCGATTCTACCGGGAGCTTCATCACCTATCTCGTAAGTTTTTGGTCTGTCATCAATGTATTTCTTCTTAACCACATGATTCGTTTCATATAGTAATTCATTTTCTACAAAATGACTCCAAATGATATCCATATTTTTTGTAGAACCCACAATTTCATTTTGAGTATACCAAATAATCGTGCTATCAGGTGTACACGGTAACATGTGTTTCGCAAAGTAATATGACTTACCATAACTGATCATATCTGCCAAAATGGTCTTGTCCTTTACTTGTGTTTTATTGTAAGTCGGTGAAATACCATTTAATAGCATAATAGAAGGCACAATGTAATCTGGCGCATACCGCTTTAGAATGTACTGATACATATTTACCGGGCGAAATCTTGCCCCGGGTCCGAGGTAGTAGTCAAGACCTATAATGATCAACGAATCCGATACGAAAAGATCATAATCTAAGCCCGTTACGATGGTCTGAATTTTTGGAATTTGAACTTCCGGATAGTAGTATTTTAAATTGCCAAAAGCAGTTGAGAGCTCTCTTTCTAATATAGATAAATCTCCAAAGACTTGATCTACTTCTTGCATAAGGGTGTCGATGTAAGGGTTACTAAACTTCTTAAGAAGAACTTCCATCATGATAGAATCGTCAGGGTAACTATTTCTTTGAAGAAAGTAGTTTGTTATGATTGGATTGGCCTGAAGAAAAGTTCTTAGAGAGGCTTTGTTATTAGCATTGAGCAACTGACCTTCAAGACGTTCTATATCAATGGTAACGGGATTTTCTACATCAGGCTGAAATACACACTCATCATACTCGTTACTGTTACATGAAGCCAGGATGGTGATGATACACAGGCTCATGAATAACAACTTTCTCATCATCGAACTATTTAATTAATTTCGCACTGCATAGATTAAACAACTGCGCTAAATAACCAAAAATTATCCTCTTATGAGAAAAAATATTCTGCTTGTCTTATTGATAACTTTGTCGACTTCGGCTTTTTCTCAATTTAAATTGGGATTTCAGTTTTCGCCTCTTTTATCTGCCAATAGAGTACAGCTAGATTCTGACAGTTTAGATCTTGATAGTGACGGAACTGGTCTTCGTTTCGCTTTTGGGCCGATTGTAGATATTCAGTTGACCGATAATTATTATGTAAGCTCTGGAATTTTATTCGCTTCAAAAAGAGTGGGCTTTGAAGGTACAAATAGGACTACTGGAACTTCAGGAACAGAAGAGTATAATCTTCAGTATATTCAAATACCGATATCTATGAAGCTTTTTACAAACGAAGTATCATTAGATAAGCGATTATATTTTCAGTTTGGCGGGAATATAGAACTGAATATCCAGGAGGAAGCAGATTCTCGAGATAACGTACTAGTAGAGGATTTTAGATTTTTTGACTTTTCTCTGCTTGCCGGCTTAGGGATGGAGTATAGATTAGGAACAAGCACCATTGTATTTGGAGGAATATCCTATCACCGAGGGTTGGTCAATGCCGTTAGTGATCAGGGAGATGGATTGGATGATGATATCATTCTAAAAAATGACTACATCGGGTTAAACTTTGGAATTAAATTTTAGGCTGATTGCCTGTTTTCCATATCAATGATCTGCTTTCTTGCAAAAGAAGGATCATAGTTGTTGTAAAACCCTGATAGGATACGATGTGCAATGTGTGAGTAAATCAACTCCTCATCACTCTTCTCTTCTTTACCCGACCAAAACACCCTTTTAGGATGTCTTTTCATATCCTGAATATACTCCACTGCCTTTTCATATTGCTCAGGCGTGTACGTCAGTTTAAATGTAGTTTCTACCGTTTTCATAGTATAGACGCTTGAATTGATCTGAAAAAATAAAAAATCTGTGAATTATAAACACAAAAATTCACGAAAAAGTTGATTTGAGCATGCTAAAAATCAATATAGGGACCCGAATGGTAGCGTTCTAGAATGTAAAGCAACCTTTCTTGATGCCTTAGAACCTTTGATTTTTTAATGTATCTTGGAATTTGAAACTATAATTATTATCGACTCCGTTAGAATAAACTTTGATAATAACTCACTCTGGTTATTAAACATCTGCCTGGCCATTATCATGTTTGGTGTGGCACTGGATCTGAAAGTGTCAGATTTTAAAAGGCTCACTAAATCACCTAAACCAGCTTTGGTAGGTATAGCCTCCCAGTTTTTGCTTCTTCCATTTTTAACCTTTCTATTAATTTTAGTAGTTAAACCACAGGCAAGTATTGCGCTGGGCATGATGCTGGTTGCCGCATGTCCGGGAGGAAATATTTCTAATTTCATGACCTCCTTTGCTGGGGGAAATGTGGCTCTTTCAGTTAGCTTAACCGCATTTTCAACTTTAGGAGCGCTCTTTATGACTCCCATTAACCTAACCCTTTGGGCGAGTCTTTACCAACCAACCAATGAGCTGTTAAAAACCGTAAGCCTTGATGGGTGGGAGCTAGCAAAAACCATCTTATTGATACTAGGTATTCCATTAGTTATTGGCATGCTGGTAAGAAGCAGAAATGAAAAACTAGCCTTTAGTTTGAAAAAGTGGTTAAGGCCTTTGTCGGTCATCATTTTTGTTGCTTTCGTTGCTATTGCTTTCTACAAAAACAGAGACCTATTTATAGAGTATTTCCAGTACTTAGTTTATATTGTTTTACTGCATAATGCACTGGCATTTTTGACAGGTTACTCCTTAGCGACCATTTTTAAACTGGATTCAGAAGATCGAAAATCAATTACTATTGAAACAGGGATTCAAAACTCAGGATTGGGCCTTATTCTAATCTTTGGATTCTTTGACGGACTCGGTGGCATGGCTATGATCGCGGCATGGTGGGGGATATGGCATATTATTTCTGGTTTGTGCCTAAGTACTTACTGGTCGAGAGCTACCAGTTTACAATCAGTATAATATGAGTATCTTCTACGCTCTTTTAAAGCAATATGTCAATTTCGGATTACATCTTTTCTTTAAGAAACTGATCGTAAAAGGGAGAGAGAATATACCCAAGAATGGGCCGGTGATTTTCCTGGCCAATCACCAAAACGCATTACTCGATGCTTTATTAATTGTTACCAATAATCAGCGGAAAACGCACTTTGTAGCGCGGGCTGATGTTTTCAAAAAGCCATTGGTTAAACGCCTTTTGAAAAGCTTATACATGATGCCAATTTATCGGATTCGTGACGGAAGAGAGGCACTTAAGTTAAATGACCATATTTTCGAGGAGTGCATCTTACGGCTTAGTAAGGGTGATTGCCTGGTGATATTCCCGGAAGGAAATCATAGTATGGAGCGTAGGTTGCGACCATTGAGTAAAGGGTTCACCCGAATAGCTTTTGGAGCTTTGGAAAAATTGCCTGCTCTGGATTTGAAGATCATTCTTGTAGGATTGAATTATACTTCTCATCAAGAATATCGAGGTAGCGTTAGTCTGTATTTTGGAGAGCCAATAGCAGTTAAAGATCATGTCCTATCTGACGACAGAACAAGTATTGATTCGCTCAAAATGCTGGTAAGTGAACGATTGAAAACCTTAACAACTCATATTGATGACCATGAAAACTATGCCATCATAGCAGCGAAATTGGATATGGCTAACCCAGACTATCTTGATCCGGTAAAAACCAACGAACAGATTAAAAGCATTGAGAGTCTTGAAAATAAGACCGTCTACAATCAAAGCAATTCCTTTCTACGGAGGATGGTTTACTTTCCTGTTTTTGTAAATAGTATCATTCCATTTTTGATATGGAAATCAATAGAACAGTCAATTGAAGACCCCGTGATGGTTGGTACCATCAAGTTCTGTGTAGGGATTTCCATTTTTCCTATATGCTACCTTATTCAAGCAGGACTGGTCGCTTTTGTATCGAATGTTTGGATAGCCGGACCCTATTTGCTACTTAGTATTTTTAGTTTGCCATTGTTAAAAATTAGATAGTCTTAAGAGTAGCAGTTAGTCCACCCTAATAAGCTTTGTGTCTACCAAGTCATGTTGTTTATGAAAAGTTTCAATTTGTCTTTGTTTAATAGGTTTGGATAGAATATTTTAGATCGAATCAGTTAGGCCAAATCAATTGGAAATAAGTAGCGAACTCCTGTTTTTTTTTAGCGCTATGGGCGCATTTAATGGACTTCTACTGGGTCTTTATTTCCTGTTTTATGCCAAACCAAAACATATCTCCAACCAATTTTTGGGCGCACTGCTTCTTACCTTGAGTGTACGAATTGGTAAGTCAGTTATTTTTTATTTTAAACCAGATCTAGCCTGGATCTATCTTCAGTTGGGCCTATCGGTTTGTCTTTTCATTGGCCCGTTTCTGTTTTTTTACATTCGGTCGATGGTTAAGCCGGAAAGTCATATCAAAACCAACTGGAAGTACCATGTGATGGCACTTCTTGTTTTGGTCACCGTGATAGGGTACCTATTCCCTTTTGAAACCAATGTGAGTCTATGGAGACCCTATGTAATTTGGGCCATCTATTCAGTTTGGACAATTTATATCATCGCATCTGGGTTCGATTCACTTCCAATATTTCAAAAATTCCTTAAAAGAGACGAACGGCTTAACGGAGTGGAAACATGGATTCTGAGCGTTTTTATTGGCAATCTTTTGGTGTGTGTGGCTTTTTGGCTATTTAATTATACCTCTTATATCGCTGGAGCTCTTATGTTCTCCTTCATTTTATACCTTCTGCTGCTTTCATTGGTATTCAATAAGAAGCGAAAATCTATACTCTTCAATAGTGTTCCAAAATATGGAGCAAAGAAGATAGAGGATGAAGAAGCAAATGAGTTGACCAACAAACTAAACAGGGTCCTAACAACAGAGGAGTTCTTCAAAAATGCAGATATTACACTTCCTGAAGTTGCTGATAAGCTCAAAATCACTCCTCATCACCTGTCACAGTTGTTGAATGATAATTTGGAAAAGAGTTTTCCTTATTATATTAATGAATTCCGAATTGAGGCGGCTAAGGCAATGATCAAGTCAAGACCAGACCTTTCCCTCGAGGGCATAGGTTACGAATGTGGCTTCAATTCAAAATCGACCTTCTATACGGCTTTTAAAAAACATGCCGGAACAACGCCTGCAAAATATATGGAAGAGCATAAATAGTTCGAATTTATAAATCAAGACGCCTGATTTATAATCAAGAATCTACTATCTCGGGCCGTCTGATATCATTGCCAAAAAAAGATTATTGGCATGATTTACAAACAATTAAAATTACTGGTTTTGACTATTCTATCTGTCAGTTGTGCAGATATAGAAACTCCTCCTGTTACAAAAGATCTTACAGGAGCGAAGGGAAACATTTTATTTATTGTTTCAAACGCAGATCACTATGGTGATTCTGACATAGAAACGGCAAATCATTTTCATGAGATTATTTTGGCGTATGATGTGCTGGCCAATGAAGGGTATCACATCGATTTTGTAAGCCCCGAGGGCGGTGCTATTCCTATTGGTTACATCCATACATCCGACTCTTTGACCAAAAAGTACCTGTATGATGAACACTTTATGAATGATTTAGAACATACCTCTAGGCCCGATGAGGTGGATTCAAAAGTGTACTCAGCAGTGTATTATGTAGGAGGAGGCAGTGCTATGTTTGGCGTTCCTGAAAATGAAAAAATACAACAAATCTCCAGGTCAATTTATGAAGACAATGAAGGTATAGTATCGACACTATGCCATGGTACAGCAGGTATCGTCAATTTGAAAACCAGTGACGGGAAATACATTTATGAGCAGAAAAAAGTGAATGGATTTCCAGACCTGTTTGAAGATACAGAAGGAAGGTATTATCAACAGTTCCCTTTTTCGATAGAGCAAAGTATTGCTGACCGAGGAGGAGTTTTCGAATACTCCTCAGAAGGCTGGGATGGCTATATGCTATCTGACGGACGACTAATTACTGGTCAGGATCCTACTGCAGCAGCGGCAGTCGCCAGAAAAATAATTGAAGTACTAAAAGAAAATAACAACTAGAAATTAAAGATATGACGACTCTTAGAAAAACGTATTTAACATTGGTTTTGGCAATATTGATGACTCAAATCGGTGTCACTCAAAGTATTGTTGAAGAAGAAAAGATAGATGCACTTTTCACTGATTGGGAAGACCCAAATAAGCCGGGAGGCGCAGCAGCATTTCTCTATAATAATGAATTGGTTTATGCCAAAGGGTTTGGAATGGCAAACCTTGAAACGGGTAAGCGGAATGATATAAACACAGCCTTCCAGCTGGCAGAACTGTCCAGGCATTTCACAGCGTTTGCTTTACTGCTATTGGAAGACGAGGGAGTGGTTGCACTTGATGATGATATTCGAAAGTATGTGCCTGAGGTACCGGATTTTGGAGAGTTAATTACACTAAATCATCTTTTAACGCACAGTAGTGGATTATATGATCTGGGCGCTTTAAGGCATATAGCAGGATGGGATGACCATGACAGGTTCGATAAAGAAGATGTAATTAAATTAATTAGCCGACAGCAGAAACTTAATTTTTCTCCCGGATCTAATTTTGCCTACTCTGAAACGGGTATCACGCTTCTTTCCATGGTGATAGAAAAAGCAACCGACAAATCGCTTAAGGCTTATGCACAAGAAATGATATTTGACCCTGCAGGCATGACTAATACCTGGTTTGGTGACGGCAATAATTTGCCAATGGGTAATAAAAATATTGCTCAGGCCTATGTCACGAATGACGAAGTGACCGAAAAAGTAAAACCATTTTATACCATCTCAGGCCCTGTTAATCTCTATTCTTCAATTTCAGATTTGGTTAAATGGCAAAGTAATCTTTTGAACCCTACAGTAGGGAATAGAAAAATCATTGAGAAGCTAAATGCCATTGTAACATTGCCCAATGGAAAAGAATTTAGTTCACCCCAGGGTAAGCTAACCTACGGACAGCAGTTCTATCATAAAGAAAGAGGTATCACAGAGTTATATAGAACAGGCTATTATGCCGGATATACTAGCGCCATCTTTAGGTTTGATCAAAAGGGCTTCGTTGCCATTATACTTAGTAATGACGGGAGCTACTACAGAGGGTATTTGGGAATGGAAACGGCTTACTTATTCTTAGAAGACACTTTTTTAGAACCTTCTACTATTGACTATACCAAAGTAGGGGCTAAGAAACTTAAAGTAGATAAACTTAAGAGCTACACTGGCTCTTACTGGGATGAAGAAGGTGGGATATCCAGACAAATTATATTCGAAAATGACAGTTTGTATTACTACAGACGCCCCGGTAATCAGACAGCATTGGTGCCCCTGGGAAATGATAGATTTCAGATGAAGGTTACTTGGGATGACAAAATTTACCTCCAGTTTGAAAACGCCAAAGGCGGAATGAAGATGCAATATTTGAATGGAGAAAGTGATCCTTATCGTTTTTTCCGCTATCAACCTGTGGAGTATGCTGCAGGCCAATTAAAAGAGTTTGAAGGGTCATTTTACAACGAGGAGTATAACTTAAGTTTTAAGGCAGAAGTAAAAGAAGGCAAGCTCTCATTAAGCAATTTTTCTACTGGAGAAATGGTACTCGCACCGGCAATGGAAAACCAGTTTACAGGAGCCACCTGGTTTTTAAGAAGTATAGAGTATGATGAAAATGGAGCAGGAGAAAAAACAGGATTCAATGTGTCTTATGAAGGCATTCGGTCGTTGTGGTTTGAAAAGATATAAGGAGTAAAGACCTCTTATCTGATCAATCTGGCTGTTGGATTATAAGTAAGAGATTTTTTCATATAGTGGAGAAACTCCTCACCACTAAGTAGGTCATTTCGTAACGTAGTGGAGAAATCTTAGCCATCAAGAAGGTATTGACTTTCTCGGTGGCTAAGATTCCTGGCGGAATGACTTACTAACCTAATATCTGCTTATTTTTTCAATAGAACTTTAGCGTGTAAGAGTACTTATCTAATTTCTGCATACCTTGAAACACTAGCTCAAGAGGCTCTCCAGTTTTCAAATGAAAGTATTGAATTCCTAATACATCTTCATCTCCTAAATACTTTTCAATACCTAAGTACTCCTTCTTTCTGTAATGTTCATAAATCTCTTTATGATAAATTCTGATTGAAGCGTTTATGCGTTCAAAAGATGCTTGTGAATCTTGTTCTATTAAAAAACATATAAAATCATATTTTTGATTGTGTGCTTTTATCCAATCAAATACTTGTGAACTATTGGTTTTTGTAAAAAGTATTTTCTTATGGAAGGCAGGAGGATGAAGTACAAGTGAATCAGGGATTTCATAAATCAATAAAATTAGTTCATCATTTTTAGACGATACTCGACTTACGTCCTCACTCAGATTGGAAGACTCGATATGAATTTTGATAGAATCAGCCACTGCTTCTAGGGAGCCATTTGCGACCGAACTGACAGCATAACTACATCCAACAATTATTAATAAATAGAACTTATAACTCATCTGATCACCGTTACCTTACTAATCTTCAGATCCGTTAGTTCATAAATGACAATGAGTTCAATGGCGTCATCATTGCCCATTCGCCCGGTGATTTTCTCATGATCAATAACCGTATTTCCGAGTACCATTCTATTGGTCAGCTCTGAGTGGAGCTTAGGCGACTTCTCAAACAGGTTGACATAAAGTTTTCGAACAGCTTCTTTCCCATCAGCCAGCAGTTTCCCATCCACATGATTGTAAAGCCTCACATTGTCACTAAATAATGCCATGAAACCATCTATATCTCTATTATTGTAGGTTTCTAGTTGCTGTTGAACAACTTGTTCTGCCGTAAGAAGCTGCGCTCTGGAAGAGATTGAAATGATAACAAAGAGAGAAAGCGCAGTGTATTTCATAAGTTAAATTTAGTGTATAAACGGCTTACCTGAAATGACAGATTATATCATTAAATGAAATTATAAACAAACACTCAGAAATCTCACACTTTATCATTGCTCTAGTATGGCGGCAATAAAAAACTATTTGTACTGGTGATAAAATCCTGTAATATCTAACCAGATATTGAACCTTATTCAAGATTTACAGACTAACTATTAGTAATGCCATTGTTCTGCTAAAACCCCATGAAAATGACAATTGAAAATCGTATATCTAAAATGTTTGGTTTGAATGATCATACTTGGATGAAGCATGCCAACCCATGGAGTGTAGCTACAAGGTTTACAGTATTACCAATAGGTATTTTAGCAGGGTGGTCAAGAGTATGGTTAGGTGATTGGTGGTATGTGGCACTAGGAGGATCACTCCTATGGATGTTCATAAACCCGCATCTATTCAACAAGCCAAATACTACAAAAAACTGGGCTTCTCGATGCGTATTAGGCGAGAGGGTTTATCTCCATAGAGATAAAATAGACCTGCCTAATCATCACAAAACTCCTGTTCTTCAAATTGCTAATATGACTGCTGGTGTTGGGCTTTTGCTATCAATATATGGAGTCATAATCTTTAACTTACCATATGTTATCATTGGAATTGCACTAACTATAATAGGTAAGTGCTGGTTTCTTGATAGGATGGTTTGGATCTACTTAGATACAAAGGATAATCACGAAGAATTCAAAAGTTGGGATTATTGATTACTTGATCAAAAACCGAAGCTTAGTAACATAACACAAGACTCAACCTGCATGCAACTTACCCTCAAACAACACCTTTCTTGACTGACTTAACTTAGCTTTAAAGTCTCCTTTTAAATGTATGATGAGGGTTTTAGGTTCGTATTGTTCAATAGAAAGCACATTTTCTATTGATACGATGTAGGAGCGATGGGTTCTGATAAATTTTTTCGGATTGAGTGCTTTTTCGAAGTAATCCATACTCTGTCTTAGTACAAATTTTTGACTAGCTGTCTGTAGGGTCACATATTGGTCAGAAGCCTCTATCAGTACAATGTTTTGAACATCGATAAAGTGTGTTTTATTATTCGACCTGACAGAGACTCGGTTTAAATACTGGCTACCGGACGAAAAACTGCTCAATAGATTAAGGTACAGTTCTTTGTCAAAAGCACTACTTATCATTCTGGAGTGAACTCTTTCAATCGCCTCTTTTAACCGATTTGCAGTGAATGGCTTTAATAGGTAATCTACGGCATGTATCTCGAAGGCATTTACTGCGTAGTCATTAAATGCGGTAATAAATATGATTTGTGGTACATGACTTATCTTTTTGATGACCTCTAACCCATTTAGCTCAGGCATTTCTATATCCAAAAGGATAAGGTCTGGTTTGTAATGCTCTATCATGGAAATAGCCATTTTACCATCTTTGGCTTCTCCTAAAATCTCCACATCATTTACATCGGACAGGTGGTGTTTTATCAGCTCCCTAGCGTCTTCTTCATCATCAATAATTAGTAGCGTTATCTTTTTCATATCGGAAGACTTACTTCAGCAATAGTTCCGTTCTTATGAGCGTAAATCTTGAATTGGCTGAGATTCTTGTAAAAGGTATGTAATCTTTTTCTAAGGTTTGATAGACCTACTCCATCAGAATAGTTCTCTATTGGGGGACCGTCATTATAAATCGAAAAGTGCAATTGATCACTGACCTTTTTGGCGCAGATTTCTATATGTTCGGCTTTACTCTGTTTGGAGATACCATGTTTTATAGCATTCTCAACAAGCGGCTGAAGAAAAAAATTGGGGACCTCTACCTCCAGCAGATCATCCGGGATTTTGTAACTAACCTTTAAGTGCTTAAATCGATACTTCTCAATATTCAGGTACATTTTTACGTATTGAAGTTCTTTTTCCAGAGATGTAATTTGCTGATTATTTTCGGTTAATGAAGTACGTAAAAGCTCACTGAGTTCTGTTGTCATATTAGCGGCAGCTTCTGTCTTTTTTTGATGAATCGAACTGACTATTCCATTTAGTGTATTGAACAAAAAATGAGGCTGCAATTGCATTTTAAGAAAGTTAAGTCTGCTGGTTAGCAGCTCTTTTTCCAGTATAGCATTTTTTATTTTTTCGTCTCTGCTGGCTGTTAGGTAAAGGTGGGCATGTACGACACCCACTATGGCTATGTATATAAAAAAATGCCAGTGAAATAGGTTTAAAAAGAGCGCCACTCCAATACCATAAAATGACTCCCAACCCACTGAGCCATATTGATCCAGGTTCCAAATGATCGAGTAGGCGCCTAGGTATAGAATAACCATGGTGACTGAAATAGGTAAATGAATCAGTAATCTTGAGAAAAAGTTATCCCGGTTAATACTGAATTTATGTGCTAGCCAATAAATAATTGGCGTTAGCAATCCCCATAGCAACCATACGAGCAATTGAATTTTAAAGATGCTAAACCACGAGTCTTCGCCTCCAGCTTGTATTGTCTTTAAGTATAGTTGACTGGCTGTAAAAATTGACACAAAACACCATACCAGTAAGCTTTGCAACCATATGGTTTTCCAGGGTCTTGTCACCTATTTCGAAAATTTAAATTTTGTATGTTTTCTCATTGTTGAATGGTGTCCATAGTCATCGGACTGCGAGTATGCTAAAATTAACCAAAAATCCTTATCCAAAGAATGGATGAAATCATGCTTATCCCCGGAGTTAAGAGGCAATCTAAACCTGACGGTTGTTTCATTTTGTTCTTCCTTTCCGCTAATCAATGTTAGGTCATTCGTGCCACCTATGGTGTCATCTTCTTTCGGATTACCGGCAGCTAGTACATCCATATCTATTCCTTCAACGGCCCCATTTCTTACTCTTAACAAATACAAGTCGCTTTTAACAATGGAATTGACATCGTTGAAGCCAATGCCTAACCAACCTTTTGTCGGGGCTTTCAGCTGTATCTCAATTTCATTGCCAACTACTTGATAAGTCATATTCATATTGCCTAAGGTCACTTCCTTTTGTGCATGAAGCGCAACAGGAAGTGACACTAATAAGAATATCAGAAGTCTCATGATACTTTTACAATATCCGAAAGAATGCCAACGATAACCCATTTGCCGTCCTTTTTGGCAACAGATAATTGATATTTGAAATCATACTCATTGCTTACAGCACTGACAATAACGAAAGCGGTATTGCCTCTAACAATTTCAGCCTGCTTAATGGAGATTTTCCTTGGTGTTCCTCCAAGCTTTTTATCTCTTACCATCTGAACGAAATCTGATGCCTTAAATGGGATAAGATTACCTCCTAGGTAAGCATATTGAATCATTTCTGGCAATAAGATCTCACTTAGTTTGTCAGCCTCATTGTTGTCAACAAATTTTACGAACTTCTCCGCTACCTGTTTTATTTCATCAATGTCATTTGAAGCATAACTTGAATTGCTAAATGAAAAGGTCAATAAGGCAGTAGAGACAATTAAACGTTTTAAATCCATGATGTTTTATAGTTAGTTTAATAGCACTTACGCCTGGTTCAATATACGTTTTCCAAAATGTCGTGAAACGAAATGATTTTGTTGCAAGCCTGGTTATTCTTGGAGCAGGACTCATATCACATACTGTTGCACCTAGGTACAAAAATTGCTTACTAACATAACCTATGAAGAACCTATTTATTCTCTTAATGCTCACAGCTTGCATTAATTGCTATAGTCAACAAGCGTATTTCCCCGGTTATATTGTTACGGTCGAAGGAGATACATTAAACGGATTGATAAGTGATAGAAAGCCGCCTCCTTTTGGTGAGATTTATAATAAAATCAGGTTTAAAGACCAGAGAGGGAAAAAGAAGCGGTTCAAACTGAGTGAAATAGTTAGTTACAAAGTTGGTGATAACCTCTTTGAAAGTGTTTGGGTAAAAAGAATAAATTCAGGGCTTAACATTTTTGATGAACGCTATCTTTTTGATGACAGAACCGGAGAAAAGGTTTTTCTAAAAGTCTCCACAAGGGGAGAACTTTCCGTCTATCGCTGGGAGTTTCAGGAACAAGGTGAGGACTTCATTGACTATGCTACCTATTTTAAAAAGATGTCAGATGACTTTATGATTCGAGCCACGCAAGGCTTATTCGGGCTGAAGAAAAAAAAGCTTGTACCATATTTTAATGACTGTGCTTCATTGCAAAGTAGGATTCAAGCAGATGAATTTAAATACGCTGAACCAATTGCAGATTATTATAATGCCGAGTGTATAAACTGATGAATCACTCAAGCCTGAGACTAACAGATGGATTTGTTTTAGAGACTCTAAAAGCTTGTGAAAATACAATTGCCATAATAACTATAATAACTATGGCACTACCTGTTATGAAGTATACAGGCTTTAGGTCAGTTCTGTAACTAAAATTCATTAGCCACTCTTTTGATAGAAACCAGGACAGTGGAAGAGCTACCAGGTTGGCAACAAGAAGCAGCTTGATAAAAGAGGATGATAAAACTTTTAAGTTGTTGAGCATTGAGGCCCCGAGAACTTTTCGAATGGCAATTTCTTTAGTTCGCATTTGTAATGCCAGAGCACTAAGGCCAAACACTCCAAAACAAGCAATCAAGATAGAAATAAGAGAAAAAAAGTATAAGGTTTCTCTTTGTTTAGTGTCAGCTTCATGAAGCTTCTGAAAGCTGTCATCAAGAAATCTATAACTAAAAGGATATTTGGGCACATAGGTATTCCATATGCTTTCAATGTCAGCAATGGATTGATTGTAATTAGTAGTTGAAAGCTTAACTAAGAAACTTTCCTCCCAACCCGTAGGACATAAGATTAAAGGGTCAATCAGATTTCTCATAGACTCAAAATGGTAGTCTTTTATGACCCCTATGATCTTTCTTTTCCCGATTTGCTCTTCGGCTGGGTTAGTTAGTTCAATGCCAATTACATTCACTTCAGGCCACCCTAGTCTTTTGGCTGCCGCCTCGTTAATTACAACGGCCTCTGTCAAATCCGTTGAAATGTCTTTTTCAAACCCTCGACCTGAGATCAGTTTCAAATCTAGCGTTTCAAGAAAATTGATGTCCGTAAAAGCTGTCTTAAATTGAAATGATACTTCAGATCCTTCTGCCAGATATTCGTAAGACTCAGAGGTGCTACCGGGTATTCCCCCGTAGACCATCGCTACTTGCTGAACGGTATTCAACTGCGCCACTTCATTGCCGATTTGCTCTTTATTTCTCCAAGAATGTTTATTGTTAGAGCTAAAAATGAGGACTTGCTCTTTATCAACTCCTAACTCTTTGGTTTTCATATAGTTAAATTGACCAGAAATAACCATTGTGACAATTATCAAAACTAACGCTCCCACAAATTGGAATGTTAATAAACCATTTTGCAGCTTCCTATGCTTAATCACTGAGGTTTTACGTGTTAGTGCGTTTTTAGAGGAAATTGAAGATGCCGTCCATGCCGGATAGAGCCCCATAGCGAGTGTAAGTAAAACTGATCCGATCACAAAATAAAAAATGGAAGCAGATGTTATTATAGGTTTGCTTGCATCCACAATATCATAAGGCAAATGGTTTTGAATCATTGTATATAATAGTGCGGCCAACACCATGGATATAATAACCGACAAGTATGTTTCAGTAAGCAGCAGAGTGAGTAATGCTCTTTTAGAAGACCCCAAAGCCTTTCTTACCCCAAACGTTTTGACTTTTCTCAGACAAGAAGCCATGGTGAAGTTTATAAAGTTTGCACCAGCAATTAATAAAATTAGAATGGTAATAAGCGATAGGCTCTTAACCAATGATTTATCTCCATGCTGTGCAATATCAAACGTTGTATCCTTATCAAAATAGACTTCTGAAAGAGGTTGCAATGACAGCTTGGTAGATATGGCAGAAGTCATTGCCTCCTCTTGAAAATAAGACTGGCTGAGTCGTTGAAGATTTTGCTGATAATACGCGCTATTCTCTTTATTTGATAAGTAAAGATAAAAGTTTGTTGAATGCACATTTTCTGCTTGTAAAATCCGTTTTGAATAACCCATTGCCTCTATTGGCGCGAGGAACTCAATTTGGAGGTGGCTTTTTTCTATATCATTTGACAAGACACCACTTACTACCAAAGGGCCTTTTCCATCTATATCAATAATCTTTCCGATTGGATTTTCATCTCCAAAGTACTGTACGGATTTTTCATGCGAGATTACCACCGAATTTTTATCTGCTAACGCAGTCTTCGCATTGCCATAATCAAAGGGATATTGAAACAACATCAGGAAGTTCTTGTCAACATAAAGAAAGTTGTCCTCCAAAATGCTCAATTCATTGTAAGTCACTAACTCGTTGTCTTTATAAACCCTGGTAATGGATCCTTCGTCCAGCCCTAGATCAGTGCTTAGTTTATCCCCAAAAACGGCAGAGAGTGTTGGAGTTCGGTATGAACTCTTAGGCCCTTCAACAGATCTAATTATCCTGAATAAATGATCACGCTCTTCTAATTGACTATCTATCGAATACTCTGAATGGACGAATGATGTGATAAAAAAGGTAGCTGTCAAAGCAACAGTTAATCCGGCAATGTTTAAAGTACCAAGAAGGTTTGATCTTTTTAAGGACCGAAAGGCGGATCTTATTGTTGAGAAAATCATCTGACAAACTAGTTATAATGAATGCTGAATTTACTGAATTCATTTATCGTAGTCAAAGTGCTTTAATATGACTGACTAGCTATACCACTTTGTATCAATGTATTCCCTATCTCGAGATGTTCGCTCTCGATTATGCATTAACCAATACTTACCGCTCAATTTTTTACTTCTAAATCCAAAAAGGTGAAATATCTGTTTGGTAAAAAATCGGGCGATGTTTTCATTGACGAGTAGGCTGGTTTTACTACGATCGTTCCATTTTACTCCAGGCATAATGGTAAGAAGAAATGAAAATTTTCTTAAAAATTTAGACAGCCAAAGAAATGGCTTTGGAATACGTCTGACAAAGAAGAAACCATCATCACCTTGCTGCTGATAGAGTGGCATAAAGATATTGGTCACTTCCTGAGCATAAATTTTTTCATTGTTTAACTCTGCCAATAGCTCGCCCTCATGTACCCGCTGGAAATTTCTGTAGCCGGGCGTCATACTAAATTGGTCATTTTGAGCCACGGGTTGGTAATCATATATTTCGTAAAAACGATACTTAGTTTCAGAAGCTTCTTTGAGCCTGTTGAAATGAAAAAAGTGATTTAATGACTGCGGATCAGCACTTCCCGTAAACCCCAGTGTTAACTGGACAAAATCCTCATGATTGATTATAGCTTGCGGGTCATCATGCTGGCCTCCCTCAAAACCAAATGCCACATAGCCAAGTTCATTGACATAACTCAACAGTGGTCCGTCCAGGTACTCTTCGATACCCAATATAATAGGAGCTGGATATTGAGCTGTGAATTTTCTATTTAGTAGGGTGTCGTTGACCGTTAAAAAAGGGATAGTCTGACACGAAGTGGTATGTAAATCGAAAAAATAAAAGGGGCCTGCCTCTTCATTTATTATTTGAGAAAGTAGTTGCCAGAGTTCTTTTTGCTGGTCGAGCTCGCTATTTTCAGCTTCAATCTCATCCAAGTTTTCCATCCGGTTTTGAATCCAAACTCTGTTGAGATCTTCATCTATATAGCGAACCTGCTTTTCAAGTGCGGGAAGATTTCCTTTAAGTGCGTATACCGTACCACGAATAGTTATGTCTAATGTCAATAATTCGTCAAACACATTTTGTAAAGCCTGAACTCCTGTCGGTTCATTACCATGGATTCCTGCAGTGAAGATAACTGTAGGTCCAGGTAAATTTTGGTGGAGCTTTCCTATTACTCGAGACTCCTTTTGAAGTGGAGGTAACGTTGGCTCTTCGATCACTTCAGTCTTCATCAAAGGGGAGTACATCTTTTATAGTAATAATTCCTACCATCTCGTGACCTTCTACAACCGGAAGGCAGCCAAATTCATTTGACTTCATAATGTCAATCGCCTCTTTGATAGTTGTCTTTGTGGTTACTGTAGTCACCTTAGTAATCATTATGTCTGATACATTCAGCATGCTATGGTCAATCTCCAGTTCTTTTAGTTTATTTATATGCCGATAGGTCAGCAGTCCACATATTTGTCCTTGTTTGTCTTCTACCGGCATGTGGTGGATATTATTCCACTCCATGATGCGTGCCGCAAGATCTGCCAGATCAATTTCTCTAGTTGTAATAAGCTGAGTAGACATAATATGTCCCACCAGGGTTGAGTGACGGTTCTCCTGAATCAATTCGGGCTTTATGTTTGGCCATTTATGTATTGGCAGACCTTGTTGTTGGTTCTCCCACATTGCCCGTATCAGAGATTGAAGGGCATCGTCCTTTTTTAATTGTTGCTGACCTATTCGATAATTTTCTATCATCCATTGGGCACCAGTTTTCTTCAAAGCACGAAGTTCGATTATCTCTAGGTATCGGTGTATTTCGTCATTATTAAGGCCTGCTTTTTCCAATCCTGTCCTTGCGATTGGAATCAATTTGTTTAATAATAGGTTTCTGGCACTAATTTTTTCACCCATCCAATGCAAGACCGACTCTTTGCCATATCGAGAGGCTTTTAGAAAATTTGCTTTGGCGTCTGAGAAATCCATAATGGAAGGCATGTCGTCAAATTCTTTAGGTCTACCGAGCATGAGCCCTGTCCAAAAAGCAAAATTAGCTATCTCATCAATAACACTGGGACCAGAGGGTAAATAACGATTTTCTATGCGTACGTGAGCTTTTCCATTAGCAACCCCATAGCATGGTCTATTCCATCTGTACACGGTTCCATTGTGCAGATTGAGAGCTTTGAGCTTAGGCATTTCATCATCTTCGAGCGCTTCCATTGAGCCTTTGGCGATGTCGCAGGTCATGATCACTTGAAACCGTGAAATATCCTCTTTAAAAATATCAACAATCGAATTTTTAGCCCAACGTCTCCCAAAGGAAACACGAGCCTGTTGATCTTTCAAAGCGTAAGATGATTGACGTGTATCTATACTTTGCTGAAAGAGGGCAATACGTGTTTCTTTCCACAATTCTCTTCCCAACAGCAACGGGGAATTGGTGCAAACACTTAATATCGGCCCGGCAATGGCTTGCGCCCAATTGTAAGATGACACAAAATCATCGGGATTAATTTGAAGGTGAGTTTGGAAGCTAGTATTGCATGCTTCAAATAAGACAGAATTATGCTTTATGGAGAGTTCATCATTGCCTCGAATATTCAATTTAAAATCTCCACCTCGTAGCGCAGTCATTCGGTCATTTAGGGCATAGTATCTTGGGTAAGGAGTAAGATAATCAAGTTCTAATTCCTTCTTACTTATGGTCGGCAATATTCCAGTCAATATTAAATGGATGTCGTTCTCTTCCGCAATTTTATTCGCCTTTTCTAGTAATCTTTTCAGCTCGCCTTCCATTTCCGAAAAACTATTTGCACCGAGTGGCAGTGGATCAAGATTTATTTCCAAATTATATTTGGCCAATTCAGTAGTAAAATGCGGATCGTTGATTTTTTCCAAAACTTCAAGCGCCCGATCGGATGGTCTAAACTGATCGTTCAATAAACAGAACTCTTGCTCAGCTCCTATTCTGATTGGGGCTTTTTCGATATGACCTTCCTCCAGCATTTTTTCAAGACAAGTAATGTCATTTAGAAGGTGGCCAATAAATCGTTTTAGGCTTTCATCATCGTCTTGTACGTTAATTATCTGTTCTCCCATATAAATAATGCTCAGAAGGTTAGCAATGTATAAAATGCCACCTGCATTTTATGTGATATTAATCAGTCTCCATATTGATCTAGATAAATATAATAATTATAGACGAGTTGTAAGAATAGCTGCTATTGATATACTAGTATGGAAAATTTATGTATGACTCTCTCGCTCTCAAATTTTGAAAAGTCTTATGGGAACCAACAAATTCTCTCCATTCCAGACTTAGACTTAAATCATGGGATCTACTGGATTAAAGGTGAAAATGGCTCCGGGAAGTCTACGCTCTTTAAATCTATTTGTGGAATCTCACCATTCGAGGGAGAGATTTTATTAGATAGATACAGCTGTAAGAAGAACCCAAAATCTTATAGAAAACTAGTTAGCTACAGTGAAGCAGAGCCAATATACCCTGATTTCCTGACACAGAAAGATCTGATTACTTTTTACGCTAAGACTAGAAAGTCAGGTCAAGACCAGATAAATACTTTGGTAGAAGAACTAGGGACTTCTGCTTATCTGAACCAATCCGTCAAAACATTCTCGTCCGGAATGTTAAAAAAGACCGGATTACTATTAGCCTTTTTGGGAGACGTTAAACTGATTGTTCTGGATGAGCCATTTATTACCATCGACAAGAACTCAACCAATAAACTTGTGGAACTCATACTTCAATATTATCAACGCGGAGTGACGTTTCTAATTTCCTCTCATATAAAAGATGGAGGCGAACAGTTGCCCATAACCATGAGCTACTGCATTAAAGAAAAAACTCTGGTCGAGGTATGATAAGTATCATTGTAAGGGCTGTAGCCAAACCTTTTTATAAAGCACATGCAGGGTTTTTCTTTCTATTATTTTTTATAGCAGGGGGATTTATGCGTTCCAATGAGCACATTACTTTGGCGAAATATATTGCTAGAAGTGATTTCTTAACAGTTGTACTTCTTTTGGTATTCAGTCTTTACCAATTGAAAGTGTGGTTATTTACCAAATCATTGTTGAGTAGTGACCCCTTCCTATTCCTAAGAAATATTTATTTGCTCCATTGGAAAAGACAAATTATGATCATTACCACAGTTTATCTCTCAATAAATAGTGTAATCCTTATCTATGGCTTGTTCGTGGCCGGCTTCATGATTGAATCAGGGTCATACCAAAAGGTGCTGCTAATCCTTATGTATTTTGTAACCTGCTCTGCTCTTTATACATGGGCAGTAGTTAGGCTGTTAAAGCTGCCTAATAGGGAAGTAAGGACTAATACATTAACAAGCTACTTGAATAAAAAAATTTACAAGCCTTATGTATTTTGGTATCCGATATATCTTTTTACTAAGAGGCCTATTCTACTGGCATTATCCAAGTTTTTAAGTATTGGTTTACTCATAGCGTGCTTTTCAACATACTCTACTGCACTTTATGATTGGCGTTTCCTGGGCATCTCTGTAGTAGCCGCAATGAGTATGAATATGGTTATTGTTCATTCCTTATTCGATTTTTATGTACTTAAGTTATCTATACTCAAAAATCTGCCTTTATCATCCATCAAAAGAGTACAATTCTATTTGGCTATAGCATGCTTACTTCTTATGCCGGAAATCATTATTATTTTGAGGAGGTTACCTGTGGAAGCACCGAACCTTTATGCCTGGCAGGCGATTTTATACTCGATAGGCCATTTTCTTTTTTACTTGCACTGGACAATTTATGAAAATGCTGATATAGAACGCTTAGGTAAATTCAGTTTATTCTCTACGCTCCTGCAAATTTACCTGGTGCTATTTGGTGTACCGCTATATGGGTTGGTTATCATTATGGTGCCATTCATATGGATAGCACAAAAAAGATATCTGGTGGTACATGACTATTGATCTAACCAGCTTTTAAAATCCTGAACACGTTCCCGGCTGACAATGACATCGTCATCAGTAGAATGTTTGAGTATGATTTTCAATCGGCTGTTTGAGAAACTCACCATGTCATTGACCGCTTTTAGTGAAATGATGTACTTTCTGTTTATTTGAAAAAAGTTTTCCGGGTCGACCATTTCAGCCACATCCTGCAATGGATAATCCAGCAAGTAGCTCTTGCCTTCTGAAGTCACACAATAGGTTGCCCGATCTCTGCTGAAGAAAAATAAAATATCATCAATACTTACGGCTTTAATGTGTTCACCAATTTTAACAATAAAGCGATTTTTGTATTGGCGAGTAAGCATAGTCATTGCCTGTGTAATCTGCTCTATTGAATTGATCGGTGTGTTTTCCTGTTGCGCTGTGGAAGTAAGTCGATTGAATTTTTCAAATGCTGAAGTCAGCTCATCGTTATCAATGGGCTTGAGCAAGTAGTCAATACTATTTACCTTAAATGCCTTCAAAGCATATTCATCATAGGCTGTGGTAAAAATTATTGGAACATTAATTTCTACATGATCAAAAATCTCAAAGCTTAAACCGTCAGCGAGCTGAATATCCATAAATATAAGATCCGGCTGATCATGATTATTAAACCATTTTACTACACTTTTTACACTGTCTAACTTGGCTAGTATTTCTATGGAAGTATTGTATTCCATAATTAGTCTCTCTAACCGTTTGGCTGCTGGCTTTTCGTCCTCAACTATGAGTATTTTCATTTTACCTCGTCTATAAGTGGTAGAATAACTCTAAACATTCCGTCATCTTCTTCAATGGTCATTTTCCTTTCAGAAAGTAATTCATACCGGGCTTTTATATTTTGCAGACCTACACCTGAAGATTCTTCTTTAAGTATATTTTTTTTCTGAAGCGTATTTTCAATGATCAGATCATCAGCTTGTTTGTAAATTTTTATGGTCAAGTGCTCTTCGTCTGAGATGACATTATGCTTAAATGCATTTTCAACTAACATTTGAATAGCCAGTGGTACTACTTTCCCTGAGGAACCATCTAAATTTTCAATATTGAAAATGAGACTGTCTTCATGTCGAATCTTTTGGAGAAAAATATAAGACTTTACAAAGTCCAGCTCTTCTTTCAATGTAACTACTTCTTTCTCTCTTGTTTCAAGCACGTACCTATATACCTCGGAAAGCTTCTTAATGAACTTGGCAGAAAGGTCTGCATCTTCATAGACCAGATTAGTAAGTGCATTGAGACTATTGAATAAGAAATGAGGATTTACCTGATTTTTAAGTGCCTCATATTTGGCCGAAATAGCTTCTTTTTTTATCCGCTCACTTTCCAATGAAAGCTCCCTCCACGACATCAAAAATGTCCTGCTATGCATAATTAAAGTAATAAGCAGCGATACCCCTAAGGAAATAAGAATTAACACTGCATAGGAGCCAATTTCTATTTCCAGAAAATGTTTGAAAGCCAACTTGACTAATACTACAAATAAAACGGTGTAAGCCGTATGCCCTACCAAACTGTAGATTAATCTTTTAACAGGCTCTTTGATCCATGAAACATAGGTGCCAATCGTGAAAGAAATAAATCCATTTCCCTTAGCTAGAAATACCCATAATATAGCATTGACGGAGAGGTTTATTTTTGTCAAATAACTATCTTCCCAGCATTCTGAACAAGTCAAATAACTGAAAGGAATGCTAATCATAAATAGCAAAAAAAGGTCCTTGATTTGATGCTTCCAAAAAGCCGGATCTTTTAAGTAGGTGATCATTGTTTTAATTTATTGAAAATTCTTTAGAGTGACTCATAATGTAGCAGTTTTGAATTTCTTCTTATATAGTCTACTCCAATAGTTGATCAATGGAACACCTATCATCGCAGGCCAGGCCCATTGAATAAAGTCTGGTAAAAAGGTCAAGATTTGAGCTGAGAAAGCTGTAACTGTAGCGATAAATCCACCTACCATACCACCCAGATGTTCGAAGAGCCAGGTAGTTGCATTATGCTTTTTTTTGAACAGTTTGTAGTTCCTCAATGACATTCTGAAACCAAAAAAGCCAAAACCAATTGCTAGATAAGGAAAGGCACTGCTTACTCCCTGAATTATTAGATACAGCCCCCAGCTTACAAAAGCAATATTAAATAATCCGTTAATTATTAAAGCAGCCCAATCAAACCACCGGAGTTGATCTTTGCCATTGTAGAGATGCTTCAAGAATTTCCATCGGTACGCACTGAATACAGAATAGTAGCTGAAGACCGCAATCATGAGCAAAAAGGGAATCCATTTCACTGTGGACAAAAATAGAGCTGTTACAAAAATAACTGTCATGGTCCAAAAGAAGATGAGTCCCCAACGAGCGTGGGCTTTCCCTCCTTTTTTCACAGCCATAGCTATAGGGGCTACAAGCAAAGCTGTAATACCTGCCGCTATGTGTATGATGAGTGATGATTTGATTAACAGTTCCATTAGTTCAATCGGATTATAATATTACTATCCTTTTCTATTAAGAGGAGAGCTTCCTCATATTTGGCTGGCCCAAACATTGAGTCAGGATTATTGGAGAATCCATAACCTTCTACCGGTCCCATACCGCCAAAGTCAAGTTCTCCGTTTCTATTTTCATCGTGCAATACTACAATGGCATATTTCCCCTTTGGTAAGTCAGTGATTTCAAAAGTGCTACCATCGTACTCCCCTAGCTCTACTGTTAAGTGTTTGACAGGATTTTTCAGGTAGTCATCTGGGTTGTTATAAACTGTAATGGATAGGTCTCCTTTCCTGTTTAACATACCCTCCACATCTACTGTAACATTGACCATTTCCTGCCCGAAGGCGAAAGTGGCTACTGTTAAAAA
The DNA here is from genome assembly GCA_947500555.1 of uncultured Fulvivirga sp. GTDB lineage: Bacteria > Bacteroidota > Bacteroidia > Cytophagales > Cyclobacteriaceae > Fulvivirga. Next base: position 887,015 of record CANMSE010000001.1, read on the forward strand.
GATTAAAACAAGTGCTGAAGTTTTCATAATATAAATTGTTTTGTTGTTTGATTTTAGGTGCTAATATCTTGTTAGGATTATCCCGGAAGAAAAAAGAAATACCGAACTGTAGATTATTATTACTGAGTTGTAGAAATCGATTACCTTATTTGAGTAAGATGTGTAGGAGCACCAAAGGTGCCAATTGGAAGGTCACCAAGATGTTCTACTGATTTCTCTATTTTTAAACTAGCTAGAGCCGACTGATAGGAGAAAGCGATAATAATTGCGATTATTATTCCAAGAATTATAGTTGCGGGTTTGTGGGCTAAAGCTTTCATAATATTTCTGTTTGTTCTTAATTCTGACACTAAAGTCGGATGAACAGTGGTGGCATGAAAAACAGAGTGACTCAGTTGTCGAATCTTGCTGCTGAGTTGTAGAAAAGAATGCGAATCCTGATTTATAAGTAATGAAAGACGTTGTCAAAGCAATAGAAGCGGCTAATGCCACGGTTTGGCGAGATTGGCTGGAAGCAAACTGTCAAACGGAAAAAAGTGTATGGCTGATTATCTATAAAAAATCCTCAAAACGGTCAAGCGTATATTATGATGAGGCGGTAGATGAAGCATTATGTTTTGGTTGGATTGATAGCAAACCAAACAAAAGAGATGCGGAGAGTTACTACCAGTTCTTTTCTAAAAGGAATCCCAAAAGCAATTGGAGTGCAGTGAATAAAAGCAAAGTAGAGCGTTTGATAAAAGCTAATAAAATGGCTACACCGGGTTTGGAGATGATACGAATAGCCAAACAATCAGGTACATGGAGCGCTCTGGATGATGTTGAAAATCTTATAGTCCCAGATGATTTAAGGGCTGAGTTGAAGACTTACTCAAATGCTGAAAAGTATTTCGAAGAGTTTCCGAAATCAGTAAAGCGGGGCATTTTAGAATGGATCTTCAGTGCTAAAAGGCCTGAAACGAGAATCAAAAGAATAAAAGTAACCGCAAGACTGGCAAACGAGAACATCCGAGCAAACCAATATAGTCAGCCCAAGGGGCAAAGGTAGTTTCTATTTAGTCTTCCCACTTCTAAGCAAAATAAAGACCCCCGAGAAAGTCAAAGCCAATCCTATTGGCACTACAAATAAGGCATCTGCCTGATACCTATATTGATAGAAAATGATACCTGATAATACTAAAATTCCACATATAGCTAGTATCAGTCCCAATGATTTTTTCATGTTGAAATTTTATTTTTAAATATAGCTCATTCTATCATAAACCCTCCGGTAAATAAGATGGCTCTGCAGACTATTTCACTCGCTCGCTCCACTCTTTATTTTATAATCACCATTGATATTATCAATATAGATAATGTAATCCTTAAAAAAAGGCATACCGATTCTTAGTCGACTTGAAGTTCTAATATCTGTTTTGATATCACTAAATTCCATATTCCCGATTTTAACGGATGGTAGTTGACCTACTTTTTCCTGAATCAACTGTAAACCTCCGAGTGTATATACGCTTCTTCCGTTATCATGAAATTCATATCTATTGAGTACATCATTTGCTAATGGATGATCATCCGGAATGCTAAATACACTTGTAGAACCAAGGTCAATAATAGCCTTGTACTTTTTACCCAGCACTTCAACCTCCACGAAAGGATGACCGCCCTTTCTTATAATTTTAATGCTCTGGAAAGAATCATCAGCCAAATGCTTATTTGACATTTCAATTTCTCTAGCAGGGTAATGAATTAGCCAATTGGCCTTGCTAATGATAGGTTGCCCAATGAGCCCTCCAAAATTTTCTATTTGCTCTTTTAACCCCACCATATCTGCATTACCAGACTTGGTGTTTTGGAACTCTACCGATCCGATCTTTAGTGATGCTGTCGTTTCAAATCCCAGCTCCATCTTTCGTTTTGAAGCGCCCGTCCATTCGCTCACTTTTCCGATCATGGAGTCTCTTTGAATGAGATTTATCTGAGCACCAGTATCAAAAATGAATTGTTTTGTATCCTGATAATTTAGCGTTACCGGAAGGAGAATGACAGACTTTGCTGTTTTAAATGTGGTATTGTAATAAAATTCTCCTGGGCTGACAGATCCTTTCTTCTGTTGAAAGGTGATGCAACCTGAAGTTGCTAAAAGAAGGATTATAAATAACCCTCCCGCAAGTCTTGTTTTTTTCATGAGCTTTTTAAGCAAATGAAACTTAAAGGACAATGATAAGCGTACCAATGGAAGTATTGGCACCTATTTGCTACTATTTTCCAGTCTTTTTTTGTATACAGAAGGTGAGTGCCCGGTGATGTTTTTAAAAACCCTATTGAAACTACTTTTAGATTTAAATCCGCAATCATAGGCTACCCCAAGCAGTGTAAGATGGTTTTTTGATTGATCTTTCATCGCTTCAATAATTTCACTTACACGAAAACTATTCACATAATCGTAAAAGGAGATGTTCATATATTGATTAAGTACGGTAGAAAGTTTTTTATCTGTGGTGGATATGGCAGAGGCAAGTACACCAAGTGTAAGGTCATCAATCAAATAGGGCTTTTCTTCTTTCATCAATCGGCCGAGCCTAAGCCGCAGTTTTTCAGCCTCTTCGTTACTCAGTACTTCAGGTGTGGTCTGACTATTTTTCTCAAGGCTATCAATGTTACGCTCTACCAGTAAAAAATCAGGAAGTAATATGCTGGATTGTGAAACTCCATAGTAGCCTAAAAAAATTATAATATATACCATTGGGGCAACTGTTAGGAAGCCTATATTCCATTCAACTTTAGCTATGAAAATCTCATATAAGGAAGTTGAGATATCAATTGAAATGATGAATATGGAACCTATAAGCATGGTTCTTACCCACTGTAGATTTTTATTCTGGAGGTTTGAATAGTTGTCTTTGATCAAAGACTTTGACCGGATCAACAATCTCAATGCCAGAATGCAGTAGACAAATGAATAAGCAATATCAAATTCAATAATATACACTAAGTACTGAATATATATGCCAAATGAGTCATCTTGCTTAACAGAGATCATTAGTGGAATAGAAACTATCAATAAATAAAGTGCCGGGAAAAAGAGGTGAATCGAGTAATTCTTAAGACTCCATTGTGTACTTCCGGTCAAGGACTTAATGTAGATATAAATGAGTGGACCTATAATGACTGAGGTGACATCATCGAAGATAAAAGTCGACCAAAATAGTCCTGCTATTTTATGGATATAGGCATAGGTGTGAATGAATACAAGCAAAAAAAAACTAAAAATGCTGATAAGAATTTTAGTAGATAGATCTTCTGATTTTCGTTTGAAAAGTAGTACGAGAATTATAATTGTAACTACAATTCCTGTAGCTATTGAGAAGTCAAGAAGCAACCGCATCAATTGAAATTAGTTGATTTCAGCTTCTTCTGGGATAGTTTCCATAACTGGTTTTAATTTCACTACATCTTCCAGAAATTTAATGGTCTCATAGCGAACTTCATTTACTGATTCGGAGGTCAGATAAGATCCGATTACATGGTGTTGAGCATTGGGGAAAGCTACTTTTCTTTTCAACTCATCTGGTGTGCCAAGTTGATTATACATTTCTAACATGGCCGGTATAGAAACCGTATTATCTTGAGCCGTATCATTTTTATAGTAGTAACCCAAAAATACAGGTTGATGTACTCCGGAAAAAGTTTCAGGAACCATTGTATTTTCAACAAGTGCTTGGAGATGTGTAAGTACCTCCAAACGGTACTTATTAGTCCAATAGTTTGCTCTACTACTATCCAGCGGCCATTGATTATAATCTGAGCCTTTAACAAGCCTGGCTAATTGTAGTCCCCATGGCTTTGAAAGCAAAAAAGAGTTGGGATCGTAAATTTTGATATTTGGTGAGTATAAAATAATTCCTGCAATTTCCGGATTATTTTCCGCTAGATATAGTCCATAAGTTCCTCCAGTGCTGGTGGTTAAGAGGATTACTTTTTTGCCTATTTCCATTCCTACAGCAATCGCTTCTGCTGCACTTCTCATCATATCCGCAGCGGTTAAATTGAGCATGGCCTCTTCCTCTATTAGACCGTGACCGGCAAGTCTAGGCAAGTATAGATTACAACCGTATCTTTTTGCCAGATCTCGGTGTATGGGATTGCCTTCTACTTTACTTGCAGAAAATCCGTGTAAGTACACCATACTATATTCCGTAACTGATGGTACGGAATCATACCAAACTATTTCGGCTTCGTTATTTTTCCGAATGTTCTTTTTTGATGACTCACGCTCTTGTATTTTTGATTCAAGTGCATGGAGGTCACTTGAAACTTCCGGTAACTCTCTTGATATAGGATCGAATTCCACTTTTGGTCCCAAAAAATAGGTTGCTAAGAGTACTACTATTATAAGGCCAACTCCTTTTAAAAACTTATTCATCTAATTGAAAGTAAGATATCTAATAATTTATTTACATCATTCTCGTCATTATAGACATGTGGAGATACTCTTACAGCATCTCCTCTGACGGAGACCGAAACCTTTTCTTTTTGAAGTGCTATTTTAATTGCTTCAAGCCTCTCTTTTTTAGCAGATCTTATTCCAAATAAGTGAGAACTTCGAAAGTCAGAGCTTTCTATTTTGAACCCATCATTAGTTAATTGCTCAATGCCATCTTCAAATAGCTTTTGGCAATAATCTTGAATATTTGAAACCCCCCAGCTTTCAAGTTGCCTCACAGATTCCAACAGCATAGGTGTTAGAATAAAATTGCTGTGTTCACCAACTTCGAATCTAAGAGCGCCAGGTTGATATTGATTATTATAGTTTACTAAACCTGAGAAATCCTCGCTTTCGTAACGATTAATCCAGTTCTCCTCAATGGGCACTCCTTCATCAAATGCTGGACCGTAGTAAGCCAGCCCTATAGAATAAGGCCCCAACAACCATTTATAGCCCGCACAAATGAGCGCATCTGGTTTTATTTCCTGAACATCAAAAGGAAAAGCACCAACAGATTGTGTTCCATCAATGATTAATAAGGCGCCAACTTCTAGTGTCTTTTTTCTGATTTCCTTTAGACTAAACAACGTCCCATCAGCCCAATGTACATGAGGCAAAGCTACTACTTTGGTTTTGGCATCTATTTCGTTAAGAATTCTATCATTCCAATCCGAACCGCGTTGTGATGAGGAAGGCCTCTTGACAGTTACCATTTGACCCTTTTGCTCTTCGCATAATCTTTTCCATGGATAATAGTTGCTAGGGAACTGTTCTTCCAGGACTATTATTTTTTCACCTTCTTTCAAGGAGATATTTTTTGCTACTGTCGATATTCCATAAGAGACAGAAGGAATGATGACAATTCTGTTGGGTTCATGAGTGTTGATCAAACGCGAATAGCTGCTACGTAGTTCTTCTGTTGTAGTGAAAAAATCTACAGCGCCTATTATGGAGGGGTCTCTCTTTTCCCTAATTCCAGATATGCCAGCCTCTTCAACTTTTTTCAGAATGGGCGACATGTAGGCACAATTGAGATATGTTGTGCCCGTATTAAGTGAAAATAAGTCCTTTTGACATTTGATCATTTCATAAATGTAAATAATTCAATGATCAAAATATCCGCTTAAATGCACTTAACTATTTCAAGTTAAGAGAATCTCTCAAATAGGAATCAGCAATATTATTTTTACTCCAGTAGTCCGTGAGTAAAGTCTTATCCAATTCGGCAGTAGTAGTCAAGGTTTTTCCATCAAGACCAGTGATCTGCTCTTCCCATTTTACTATTTTATGAGGGAAATCAGATTCAAAAGTTATGGTAAGCATCCTTTTATCTTCCGGATATTCTAATGAATAAATTTTGTTGTCACCACTTTCGGAAATGCTTGCATAGGCCATCTTGGCCTTAAGGTTTTTATGTAGTAATCGGGTATGAAATAAACCTGGAATAATTTCAATAGTACCAATAGGTAAGGATTCTGGTTCAAGTCTAATCTTATTCCATATCTCATCTTCTAAAAGCCCTTTTTCTATTTCGACCTTTACATCACCTTCCTGTTCAAAGTATGAGAAGGAGTTTAGATCATAGGACTTCTTTTTAAGATTCATCTGAGCAAATACATGCCCACACCACTCTTGACTGCTCATAGTCACTTTGGGAGTGTTAGGGTATTTCTGAGTTTGTACAGGTGTGAATACAGAGAGCATCATGCTGTATGGATAAATTCCTGTATTAAACTTTTTGGTGAAGTTGAGCTTTAGAACCGTTTGCTCATCTTCTTTATTCTGTTTTGGGTAGTCTAGTTTTACCTGCTTGGTTTTAGAAAAAGGTTCAGTAACGAATATTAATACAGCTTTACCTTCATGTACTTCTCCATAACGTGCCTGTTTTAGGTTGTAAGCATCAATTTCAGCCACTCCGGCATACCAATATTTATTGAACTCTTCGACATTTGTTCTTAAGCTTTTTGCAGGTTCAGAGTTAACACTTTTCTGACAGCTGAGAGAAGAGCAAAGTATAAGGACTACGATAAGAGGAAACATTAATGCTTTCATATGATTTCTTTTCATTGTTAACAAATGAAAAAAGAATTTGATTCTGCCACAACAATATTTAAGCGTGCAAATGACAAGTGCTATAATTATTTATCTTTACCGCTCATTTTTTTATTATGAATACCTCAACATACACAGGTCAAAATAAGCGATGGATCTTTTTAGGGATAATAGCAGTTGTATTCATTTTTACCTACACCTACACCTTTGACTCAAAACTTGCGCTTCTTGGAGATAACGCGAGTTATTATACATTGGGGAAAGCAATTGCACAGGGAGAAGGTTATGTAAATATTTCCAAGGTAAGTAAAAGCCCGAATAACCATTACCCTCCGGGTTATCCAGTTATCATCAGTACAGTATTACTCTTTTCTGATAGTATTATAGCTATTAAACTTCTTAATGGCCTTTTTTTATTGGGCTCTTTAACTCTCAGTTTTTTCCTGATAGCCCGGCTGGTTGAAAACTACATCACATCTTTTGTTATAGTATTATTAACTGCTTTTAATAGCCATGTGTTGTTTTATGGGTCCTTGATGATGTCTGAGGTTCCATATATGTTTTTCAGCCTTTTGGCGATTTACCTTTTTACTTTGGTTGATTTTGAGAAAGTTGCTCTTAAGAGCAAGTCATTTATTCTTGCTTTAATCATGATCATCATATCCTACTATGTTAGATCCCTTGGAGTAGCACTTTTAGCAGGTTTCTGTTTATACCTATTATTAGAAAGAAATTGGAAAATGATCGGAATTCCGATTGCTGCACTTATTTTGGGTGGGTTGCCTTGGTTTTTGAGAGGACAGTCACTGGGAGGCACTTCATACATGAATCAACTCAAATTGATAAACCCCTATAATCCAGGGTTGGGAGAAGCTACATTCAGTGATTTTTCAGAGAGATTTTGGAGTAATTTTTCGAGATATGTTACAAGAGAAATCCCGGATTCTATTTTCAACTTTGGCCCGACTTATAATCAGCCCATTAGCGGAAAAGAATGGCTGATGGGAATAGTATTAATTCTTTTAATCGGATATGGACTTTTCAAATTAAAACATTTTAAGACATTGATTATTGGCTATATTCTGGGAACTCTAGGTATACTTATGATTTGGCCGGATGTATGGATTGGTGTTCGTTTTATAGTACCCGTAGTTCCATTCTTCTTATTAGGGGTTATAAACGGTTTTTTCCATTTGTTTATCTTGATTCGCTCCCAAAAAGAAGTGAGTATGGTGGTTAACTATTCACCTCTTGTGATTTTATTATTTCTATTTTCTCCCATGACAGAGCTGAATAGTAAAGCCAAAGCTCCATACCCACCCGCGTGGCAACGATACTTCGAGGTGGCAGAATGGCTTGAAAAAAATCAAAAGGATGTTGTGGTAAGTTGCGGAAAACCTTCTTTGTTCTACACCTATGCTGACAACTTTACAATGAGGTATAAGTTTACCAAAGACAGCGATGAATTGCTAAAGCACCTTGAGAAGCAACAAGTGGACTATGTGGTTATTGACCAGGTTTATGGAAATACGTTTCAATATCTTCTGCCAGCAGTCAGAGAGCACCCTGAACGCTTTCAGCAGGTGCTCCATTTAAAAAATCCCGATACATTTCTTTTAAAGTTTAAAAGATGATCATAAATAAGTTATCTATTCTTATTCCTGTTTATAACGAGGAAAAAACAATCCATTTGATTCTCGACAAGATAAAAGATGTCAAGTTGATCAATGGAATAGAAAAAGAAATTGTGATGGTGAATGATTGTTCTACGGATGATTCAGAAGCTAGGATAAAGGTATATATGGAAGACAATGCAGATATAAATATTCAACTATTTAGTCAGCCTAAAAACATGGGTAAAGGTGCAGCCTTGCATCGGGGAATCAAAGAAGCAACTGGCGAATATTTGATAGTGCAGGATGCGGATTTAGAGTATGACCCTGAAGAATACAATGTCCTACTCAAACCTATCATCGAAGGTTTTGCAGATGTTGTTTATGGTAGTCGTTTTATGGGAGGCAATCCACATAGGATACTTTTTTTCTGGCATTCAATAGGAAATTCAGTTCTAACTTTTTTGTCGAATATGATGAATAATTTGAATTTGACGGACATGGAAACCTGCTATAAATTAATAAAGACTTCTGTTGCTAAGGAGCTGAAACTTCGGGAGCGAAGGTTTGGCTTTGAACCTGAGGTTACTGCGCGACTATCTCGTATACCAGGTATAAGAATATACGAAGTTGGTATTTCATATTATGGAAGAACCTATGCAGAAGGTAAGAAGATTAATTGGAAAGATGGTTTTAGAGCTATATATTGCATATTCCGCTACGGTCTATTTTAACAATTAGTTAATGGTTGGGTTACCTTAGTGCGACCTGGAATATTTAGGTTTACTCGAATTAATATTCAGATGCATGGAAAAAGCGAAGGTGTATAGAGGCATTGAATTTATTAGAATCTCAGAACTGCCAAAAGATCAAAAAGAAGCCATATGGAATTGGACTTCAAGAGAACAGATAATCAAAATCTTGATTGATGATAATTTGATTGAAGATGCACTTCAATTTAAAGACTATACTTATTGGTTTGAAAACGTATTTAGTGTCAACGAAGTCGAAGAGGTAGTGACTAGCAAGAAAAAACAACAGCCAATCAAGTCCATTAAACTGGCTGTAGGTCGCTAGTCCCAGACCCCAACAGGAACAATTTCCAAAACGTTGTTTTCTGGGTCATTAAAATAGAAGGACTCCTGCCCTGAACTCCATATGAGCTCATCTATCACCTCAATTCCTAGCGATTGAATTTTCTTTTTACAACTTTCATATTTTTCCTTGACTACCTCAAAAGCAAAATGCTGATTCCCTTCTGCGAAGTGTGCTGGTGGCGAAGTTTTCAATCTTGAATCATCCGGATTAAAGCATAGCAATACTGAACTGCCCACTCGGAAGAAAGCATGTTTGTCAGCTGCATAATGAATGATTTCAAAGCCAAGTAAATGATGATAGAAATCTACGGCCTTTTCGAGGTCATGAATATACAAGCAGTTTTCTTTGATCTTTATGACTTCTTTCATAGGCTACAAAATCGACTTTTATGATTTTGATAATCGCCCCAAATATCCTGTACAACTTTTTTTGCAGAATCAAGAGAGTTGATGTAAGCTGATATTTGGCCGATCTCCAGCTCACCTTCATCCAAATCACCTTCAAAAATTCCTTTTTTAGATCTTCGTTTTCCGAGGATTTCCTTAATTGCTAAAGTATCAGCTCCTTCAGACTCTGCCTTAAGCACTTGGTCATAGAATTTATTCTTAATAAGTCTTACAGGTGCAAGTTGTTTTAAAGTTAATACAGTATCTCCTTCACTACTTTCAATGACTCTCTTTTTGAAATTATCATGAGCCGATGACTCTTTAGTCACTGCAAACCGACTACCAATTTGCACTCCATCAGCACCTAAAGCCATAGCTCCAAGCATTCCTCTTCCATTCCCGATGCCTCCAGCTGCAATTAAAGGAATCTTTACAACATTTTTTACAGCTGGGATTAAACAAAACGTGGTTATTTCTTCACGCCCATTATGACCACCCGCCTCAAAACCTTCTGCAACAATGGCATCAACTCCAGCCTCTTGTGCCTTTAAGGCAAATTTGACGCTTGAGACCACATGAGCTACAGTTATGTTATGATTTTTAAGAAATGAAGTCCACGCCTTAGGATTTCCTGCTGATGTGAAAACGACTTTTACGTTATTTTGGACTATTATTTCCATCAACTTATCTATCTCGGGATATAGAAGAGGGACATTGACTCCGAAAGTATCCTTTGTAGCTTTTTTACACTTTAAAATATGCTCATGAAGTGTTTCGGGATGCATTGACCCTGCACCTATAAGTCCTAAACCTCCTGCATTACTCACTGCTGATGCTAACTTCCATCCACTGCACCAAACCATACCTGCTTGTATGATAGGGTATTGAATATTGAAAAGTTCTTTTATTCTGTTCATCAACTTTAATCTACTAACATTACCTTATATATGCTATTGTCATACATTTGCACTTTACCCCTAAAAACATTCTGCTTTGAAGCATGAAGCCCCATTAATAAAGTTTCTCGTTTGGAGGATGAAACATATCAGCAATAAGAATTTTGTGCTGATACTTGCTGGCTTCATAGGATTGTTATCAGGTTTAGCTGCGGTCATTCTAAAAGAAACAGTGCACCTTATCCAACATGAGTTGCGTAGCTTAATTACTTTGGAAAGTTATATCTACTTCGCCTTTCCGCTTGTGGGGATACTGCTTACTGTTCTAATCAGCAACCATCTTTTGAAGGAATCTATGGGGCATGGCATCACTCAAATACTTTATGATATCTCAAAAAGATCGAGCTTGATACGAAAGACTAAAATGTACTCCAGGATGCTTACCAGTGCACTAACAGTAGGTTTTGGTGGGTCAGTTGGTCTCGAGGCTCCGATAGTAGTCACCGGTTCCGCTATTGGTTCTAACGTTGGTCGATTCGTGCATTTAAATTACAAGAAAAGAACGTTACTTATTGGTTGTGGAGCTGCAGGAGCCATTTCGGCTATATTCAACTCACCGGTAGCCGGAGTCATCTTTAGTATGGAAGTTATTCTGGCTGATGTGACAATTGGCATGTTTATACCGCTACTTATCGCTTCAGTGACTGGTGCTTTGGTATCGTTAACGCTCCTTGGCGATGACGTGCTATTCTCCTTTCGTCTTGTCGATAGTTTTAAAGCTTCTGATACCCCATTTTATATTTTGTTAGGAATAGTTTGTGGCCTTGTATCGGTTTATTTTACAAGAACGACTTACAAAGTAGAAGAATTGATAAGTCAGGTAAAGAATACTTATGGAAAGGCTATAGTGGGTGGTATACTGCTTGGAATAATTATTCTGGTGTTCCCTCCAATATACGGTGAGGGTTATGACACAATAAAGCTTCTTTTAGCAGGTAAGCAAACAGAGATTTTTAACCGATCATTGTTCTTTAATGATTTGAATGAGCTATGGCTATTATTGGCATTTATATTCGGTGTGATTCTTATCAAGCCGGTAGCTTCAGCACTTACAATCGGATCAGGTGGTAGTGGAGGTATTTTTGCTCCCTCACTATTTCTGGGTGGAGTGACAGGGTTTTTATTTGCAGCAATATCAAATACCATTACAGGAGGGAGTATAAGCACTAGCAACTTTACGCTGGTTGGAATGTGCGGAATAATGAGTGGTGTTCTTTATGCACCTTTGACTGCAATATTTTTGATAGCCGAAATAACCAGTGGATATGAATTATTTGTTCCGTTGATGTTGGTTTCGGCAATCGCTTTTTCCACGAGTTCTTTTTTTGAAAAACACTCTTTATATACAAAGCACTTAATTGAGAGAGGAGACCTTATTCAATATGACAAGGACAAACAGGTATTAAGTCAGATAGACCTTACTAAAATTATTGAAAAAGACCTTCTCACAATTAAACCAGATGAGAACCTTAATGCACTGGTTGATTTGGTTAGAATATCCAATAGAAATATTTTTCCTGTAGTGACAGAAGAGAATGAACTCGTTGGTGTAATTACTTTGGATGATATTCGAGATATCATGTTTGATCAAGAGAAAAGAGATATTACCTCTGTTCGCAGCCTCATGCATAGTGCTCCGGCAGAAGTCAGTCCTCATGAAAATATGCAATCGGTAATGAATAAATTTGAGAAGACAGGTGCATGGAACTTGCCTGTTATTGATGAAGGAGTGTATAAAGGGTTCTTATCTAAATCAAGAATTTTTAATACCTATCGCACTAAGCTTATTCGTACAAATAGAGAATAGTGCTTAGTAAGAGTCCTTACATGTAGATAATATTTTTATTTAAAAAAATTTGAAGCTTTACTTTGCATTAATAATTTAATTATTGTAAATGTCGAAAGCAAAGTTACAGTTGTCCACAAAGCTCAGGATCAAATAAAGTAATTTAAATAATTGATTATCAGCAACTTAAATGATAATTGCATATTCGTGTGGAAAACTTTCCGAAATTGTGGAAAACTTCATCCAAATTTATTTGATTCTTTTTTTTGTCTAAATTCAATTCTTAATTGATGTGATAACTTTGAAAATTATCCCGAACCTTACATAAGATTTTAAGTGATTTTGGCAATTCTTGAGTTTGATTATTTGGAACTTAAGACCATACAAAATCCAAATTTCAGCTTTAATTTAATGTTAAGGGAAGTTTAACTTTGACTCTTGTAAAATTTGAAGTTAAATTAGCGTTAAATTTAGAGGCCTCTAGCATTATTGAAATAGTGCAATTTTTAAATTTTGAATAAAACATTAAGAACCCATTTTTCGTTGACCTGTTTATGATAAAATTTATTCTTTCACTTTTTATTATCATAAGTTATAATCTCAATGCTCAGACAGCTCAGGTTATAGGAGTACCACAGCTTGAAAAGCTTTTATCTAAAAAGGAGGAAAAGTTACAAGTATATAATTTTTGGGCAACCTGGTGTGGTCCCTGCATCAAAGAACTTCCTTATTTTGAAGCAGCTTCTACTTCAATGTCTGCTGATATACAAGTTAATCTGATTACAGTGGATTTTGTTGAAGATTTAGAGAAAGTGAATAAGTTTATTGCACGAAAAAAATTGAAATCAAATGTATTTTTAATTGATAATGTTGACTATAACTCATGGATAGACAAGGTGGATAATAGATGGTCAGGAGCTATCCCTGCTACATTAGTAATAAATCCTTCAACCGGAGAACGCAGGTTCGTAGAAAGTGAGTTAAAAGAAGGTGAACTCGAAAAACTCATCAATGAATTACTGTAACTAATATATAGAACTATGAAAACTAATCTTTTATCAATTTTTGCTCTTGCTTTGTTTTTTGCGGGTGCACCTAATACTTCTACCTATCAGATAGGTGACTCAATAGCAGACTTCTCTTTAAAAAACGTTGACGGTAAGGAAGTTACCTTATCAAACTATGCTGATAAAGGGGCTATAATTGTTTTTGATTGTAATACATGTCCATATTCAAAGGCATATAGAGACAGAATAATCGACCTGAATTCAAAGTTTGCTTCAAAAGGTTATCCTGTAATAGCAATAAATTCCAATGACCCTCAAAAGTCTCCGGGTGATTCTTTCGATGAAATGGTAAGTTATGCTGCAAAACATGATTACAAGCATGCCTACTTGTACGATGCAGATCAGTCAATTGCAAAGGCTTTTGGAGCAACTAATACTCCGCATGTATTTATAGTAAAAAAAAATGCGGGTAAAATGGTTCTTAACTATATAGGTGCGATTGACAACAATACTAAAGATGCGGCAGCGGCAGATAAGAAATATGTTGAAGATGCGGTTGAGGCCTTATTGAAAGGCAATAAGCCCGAAACAACTAAGACCAAAGCAATTGGTTGTACCATAAAATGGACGTCTTAGTTCATCTTCCATCAAACTTTTAATATAATTCACCGAAGGGTTGTCCGGATAAGACAACCCTTCGGTCATAAAAAGCAATAGCATGTCAAAACCTGACCTATCAGAAATACCATCCTTCTACCAAAACTACGTCATGGCTGTAGAATATGATGACCTTACAAAAGGCTTGGTGATAAGTGGTAATGAGACTACCGACTTATTAAAATCTATTCCTGAGGCTTCGGGAGATTATAGATACGAAGAGGATAAGTGGACCATTAAGCAGGTAGTTGCACATATGATTGATGCAGAAAGAGTATTTGCCTACAGAGCACTCACTTTTTCAAGAAATGATAAAACAAGCCTTCCCGGCTTTGAGCAAAACGACTGGGCAGTAGAAACTAATGCTGAAAATAGAAAGTTGTACAGATTAATGGAAGAGTTTAATAATGTAAGAGCATCTACCATAGATCTTTTTGGAAGTTTTACTTCCGAAATGCTGAATCGAACAGGAATCGCAAGTGGAAATTCAATGTCTGTCAATGCAATAGGCTTTATTCTGCTGGGGCATGAAATACATCATCGCAATATTCTAAATGATCGATATTTTTCTTAATTGAATTTGACTTGCTAAATTCCGCCTATGAAAGGGTTGTCAGGATTTTGTATCGTCTTACTTTGTTCGTGTGCCACGACTAAAATTCAAAAGCAGCTAGTCCAAATGGAAAGTGAATTTCAGGATCATGTTGGGTTTCTGCTCTATGATCCTGTTGCAGAAAAAAATCTTATTTCTCATAACTCGGATAAGTATTTTACCCCAGCTTCTAATACGAAGATATTTACACTTTATGCCTCGCTCCAGATTATGGGAGACACTCTCCCTGCACTCTATTATGAGGAAATTGGAGACTCATTAATCATTTGGGGGTCAGGAGACCCGTCATTTTTGTACCCATGGTTACCACAAACAGAAGTGTTTGAATTCTTATCTCAAAGCGATAAACACATTTATTTTTCTGACGCCAATTTCAGTGGCCATACTTTCGGGCCGGGTTGGGCATGGGATGATTATTCATATAGTTTTTCTTCAGAAAAATCTCCATTGCCGATATATGGTAATACACTCACATTCAGGAAGGAGCTGACTGAAAATTATCCCTCTGTACAGCCATCTGTTTTCAAAAGCATGTTCTTTCTATCCGACTCTGTGGCTAGGCCTTCGATACAGCGCGAATATGGTTCAAATACTTTCTTTTATTCACCCTCAAATGGAGGCTCTCTGGATCGTCAGTTTCCCTATCGATATTCAGGCATTCTGACCACGGAATTACTCGCGGATACATTGAAAAGAGGGGTGCGATACATAGACAAACCATTGCCCAAAATCAGAAAAAAGTTGTTCAACTACTATGCGGATAGCCTTTACAAGGAAATGATGCAACAAAGTGACAATTTTATTGCTGAGCAATTATTACTTATGAGTTCAGGAGTGATCAGTGATACCCTTGAGTCAGAAATTGGTATAAAACATATAAAGCAACTTTATTTTTCTGAAATGCCAGATGATCCTATTTGGAAAGATGGTTCGGGATTATCAAGATATAATTTGTTCACACCAAGATCATTGGTGTGGCTATGGAATGAAATCTTAAAAATAAAGCCAACAGATGAATTATTTCCTTTATTGGCTACTGGTGGTGAATCTGGTACACTACAAAACTATTACAAGTCGGAAAGCCCTTATATCTTTGGAAAAACAGGAACTTTAAGCAATAATCATTCGCTAAGTGGATTTTTGATTACCCGTAAAGGCAAAATGCTGATTTTCAGCTTAATGAATAACAACTATCCCGGTTCATCAAGTCCGGTCAAGAAAAAAATGGAGCAACTATTGTGGGAGGTGCATCTAAACTATTAAAATGAGAATACTAATAATACTTTTTGTAGGACTGTTCGGAACAGTGAGAGCTCAGCAAAATGATAGCTTAGATTTTAAAATCGGTCAGATGTTGATGGTTGGAGTAAGTGGAACTGATATCTCACAGAATACCTCCATTATAAGAGATATCAAATACGGGAATGTAGGAGGAGTTTTGTTATTTGAAAAAAATATTGATGCTGAAAACTCTCATGAAAACTTAAAAAATTTTATAAATGATCTGAGTATGGACGCACCAATTCCTCTGTTTGTGGCTATTGATCAGGAGGGAGGTTTAGTAAATAGATTAAAGACCAAATATGGATTTCCTAAATCTGTTTCAGCTCAATATCTGGGGGAGGTAGGAAGTCTGGATAGCACCAGATATTATGCTGATCTCACTGGAGCTATTCTTAAAGAACTGGGATTCAATGTTAATTTTGCTCCAGTTGTAGATATATTGATTGAGGGTAACCCTGTAATAGCTAATAATAAGCGCGCTTACTCCAAAGATCCCGATTCAGTAGCAATGCATGCCTCATGTGTAGTTGATGCTATGCGAGACGCAGGGGTGGTCAGCGTGTTGAAACATTTTCCGGGACATGGAAGCTCTCAGGCTGATTCACATTATGGTGTGACCGATGTTACTAAATACTGGAGTAAAGGTGAGTTAAAGCCATACAAAATCATGTTGAAAAACAACAAAGTAGATGCCGTCATGTCTGCCCATATTGTTAATAAGAAATTGGATAAAGAAGGCTTGCCTGGAACACTTTCTGATGAGATGATTAATGGGCTACTCCGTGAGGAGTTAGCGTTCGAGGGGGTGGTTTTTTCTGACGATATGCAGATGCACGCAATTACTAAATATTATGGACTGGAAAAAGCTTTAAAACTTTCGATCCTTGCAGGTATAGATGTACTAATGTTCTCAAATAACATTCAGGGTAGCGAAAATCGCACGGTAGATACAGTCCATCAATTGATAAAAAAAATGGTTAAAGATGGGGAGATCTCAGAGGAGAGGATAGATCAATCTTATAGGCGAGTGGTAGAATTGAAAAAGACGCTTTAATCAATATGAAAAAGACGATAATAATTGCAATATTGGCTATAGCTTGTACAGTACTTGCTTTTTACGGGCAGCATCAGCGCGTACTTCATCAACGTGCCGAGCGAGCAACTGAAGTTCAAGAACGGGAATTGGAACAATGTTTGGCTGGGGCTGAGGAGCTTCAGAGGCGTACTCAAGAGGCATTAGAAGAGGCTCGAAGGCAAAAAGAGATTGCTAAGGATGCTTTGAAAGAGGCTCAATTTCAATTTGAGAGAAATGACAAGCCGCAATGAAAGTCTATAAACTGACAGAGCCGATTGGTACCAAAGTTCCAATTATTGTATCCTCCCCACATTCCGGGACAAGTTTCCCCACTGATCTTCAGGATTTATATGACAAAGATTTGATCAAGTATCCCGATGATACAGATTGGTTCGTTGATCAGTTATATGACTTTGTTTCGGAATTAGGAATTACCATGATCAGCGCAAATTACAGTCGCTGGGTGATTGATCTAAATAGAGATCCAAAGAGTCAACCACTATATAATGATGACCGGATAATAACTGAGCTTTGTCCAACAAAAAACTTTCTTGGAGAGCCTTTATATAACAAAGGTTACAAGTTAACACAAGAAGATATAGAACAAAGACTTGAGAATTATTACTGGCCATATTATCGAAAAATTCAACAAGTCATAGATGAGTTGAAAGGGGAGTTTGGTTACGTTATTTTTTGGGATGCGCATTCCATAAGAGAATATGTTCCTACCATTAGAAAAGAAAAATTCCCACAACTTATTTTAGGAGATAATGATGGAAAAGCTGCTGAAAAAGTATTTAGCCAGACAACAATCGATCAGCTCCAAAGAAAAGGATATGAAATTGAATACAACTACCCATTCAAAGGAGGACATTTAACGAGATATTTTGGGCAACCTGAAAACAACCAGCATGCTTTACAGCTGGAAATGACCAAAGTGAATTATATGGACGACAGCGAAACAGTATATCATAAAAGCAGAGCAGGTAAAATGCGGGAAGCATTGTTTAATGTTTTTGAATCACTTATTGAAACAGGTAAATCATTCAAATGATAAAGTACAGATTTAGAGGTTTAATGAAAGCTTCAGGGTGGATTGATGACGTTTCCGTGAATGTAAATGAGGGGGGGTTAATTCATTCTATTGATCATGATCACAGCAAGTCTGAATCTATTGAAGGTTTTATTATTCCTGGTTTTCAGAATGCTCATTCGCATGCTTTTCAATATGCTATGGCAGGGCTTGCCGAAAGACACGATGCAAGTAGCGGAGGGGATAATTTTTGGGGATGGCGTGAGACCATGTACCAAATAGCACTGACCATGGGTCCTGATGAGCTGGAAGATATTGCTACTATGCTATATTCAGAGATGGTACGACATGGATATACGCACGTTGCTGAATTTCATTATTTACATCATGATAAAGATGGTAAGCCTTACAATAATCTGTCAGAACATGGTGAGCGTTTAATCGCTGCTGCAAACAAAGCCGGTATTAAAATTACTCTGGTCCCTATGTTTTACCAAAAAGGAGGTTTTGGTCAGGAACCACAATCAAGGCAGCGAAGATTTATCTCGAAGACTATCGAAGACTATTACAAACTTTTAGAGTCTTCTGAGAAAGCCACTAAGAATTATACAGGGGCATCCTTGGGTTATGGTATTCACTCATTAAGAGCAGTGGAAGCTGAGGATATCAAATCCGTACTCTCAAATAAAGATTTGAATGGCCCATTCCATATTCATATTGCTGAGCAGTTGAAAGAAGTAGAAGACTCAAAAACGTTTTTAAAAAGAAGACCTGTAGAATGGCTTTTAGAAAATACCGAGGTAGATCATAATTTTCACCTTGTACATGCTACTCATTTAACGACTTCAGAGATAAGCGGTATAGCCGAAAGTGAGGCGAACGTGGTGCTATGTCCCTCAACAGAAGGAAACCTTGGGGATGGTATATTTCCCCTAAGAGAGTTTCAAGAATTAGAAGGGAGATGGTCTATTGGAACAGACAGTCATATCGGGTTAAACCCGTGTGAGGAGCTGAGATTATTGGATTACGGACAGCGATTAACCTCTCACAGGCGTGATACATTCATTAGTGAAGACCATGGTCAAAGTGGAGAATATGGATTCAATCAAGCGCTTCTTGCTGGACGTAAGGCAATGGGCAATACGAATAAGGAATACTTTGAAGTGGGCCAACCGTTTGATGGGGTAGTTTACGATGCCAAAGTACCCTTGCTAGGTACATCGTCAAAAGATAATCGATTATCAACTATCATTTACTCATCTGATGCCACCTGGATAAAAGGAACTATAGTGAATGGTGAATGGGTGGTAAAAGATTACAGGCACAACCACCGTGAAACAATTACGAAGGAATTTACACAAGCACTAAATAGACTTGGTATAAGATAAAAAGACCTGCTTAAGCAGGTCTTTTTATTAAATAAGCGAGAATGAAAATAGGTTAAGAGGCTTATTTGGCTTTATGCTTCTTCCATTTTTCCAGTGATTTCAATTTTTTTGGATGAGGTGAACCGGTTTCTGCATAATGTTTCAGATCCTCCATTAAACCTTCCAAATCTTTCGCCATTTTTGATTTTATCATCCAGCCCATGAAAAAACCTGGCAAAGCAGACATTTCCATACGTAGGTTCATTTTCACTTTTGATCGGTCATCACCAATAGGGTCGATCTTCCAGACATTCTTACCACTCTTAAACATGGCGGGCAGTCCATCAGCTTCATAACTGTAGGTCATATTTTCCTTATCCCAACTGGTAATTATTTCCTGTACATCTCCATAGGTAGATGAGCATGTTCTACCTACGATCTTACCATTCTCATTTCTAGCCGCAGATTCAGGAATAATTGTTGCCCAGTCACCGACATTTTCATAATTCTCTGCCAGCAGGTTCCAGGCTTTGGTTGCTGAAACATTCAATACTACTTCTTTATCAAAATTTAATTTCATCAGCTTAATTGTTAGAGTCGTATTGTTTTTTAATTTCTTTCCAATTACCACTGGAAGCGTTGATTTTTTCTCCTGTTTCCAGGTAGTGCTTTAAACCCAGGAGGGTTTCGTCCAATGTTTTTTGGAAATTACCCTTTACCATTCCTGTCATAAAGCCGGGTTGTGTACGGTAACGAAATTCATAGGAAGCAGTGGTTGTGCCGTCTCCATTGTCTCTCACTTTATAGTAAGCAAAAGAATTGTCTTTATTTAATGGGAATTTCTCAGCGTCAATAACTATATTTTTCATGATCATATTGTCATGATCTATCTCCACTATTTTCTCGTGTGTCCATCTACTGCCTTTTTCGTTGAAGGAGCATTTTCTTTCGGCACCTGCTTCGCCCTTTAATGAGCCGGACTCATAGTTAGAAGAATAGATGTAGGGAGAGAAGTTTGAGATTTCTCCGTAATCTAGTACCATAGCTTCCCACACTCTTTCAGGCGTTGCATTTATTTGCTGCTCCGCGATAACTGTCCTGTATTTTTTGCTCATACTTTGCGCATATGAGTAACTGGTTTCAAACCCGATGATCAGGGCACTAATTAAAATTTTCTGAATCATAATTGTACTTTTTGTTTAATTATGACTATTAGACTGTGTAAATCGAAATGTGTGAAAGCTTCTAATAAGAAAAATTGTTAACTAACCTGCCTCAGTTCAAATGCAGTTTATTTCTTACGGTTATATCCTTCAATATCTCCTCCATAAACACTTTTCTATCGAAGTCTTTTTTGAATTTCATTCCTTGATAAAGCTCTGCATACTTATCGTCCACCCAACCGATCATATCTTTTGAATCCTGACGTATAAGATCTTTAAACTGGCCAAACTCCTGTCGGTTATGCAGTAAGTTTTTGGCATCGATATGGCCGTTATCAAGTGCGAAGGTCACTTTTTTATGGCATCGGCAAGGATTAGATTTGTTGACCAATCCACAGCGATTATTCATGAAATTATAAATGTCCTTTCTGCTCTTTTTTAATTTCGCTCTGAAGTTGTCTTTGGAGATATCCATTAACTGGGAGCCTATGTTGTGGTCAGCACTGAACATTTCACCAATAATGTAGATCAGGCGTTGCTCTCTGGTCAGACATAAAAGCATGCCGGACATGCACATTAGATTCATCTCTCGAATATAAGCCTGGTATTCTTGTTGCTCTGCTTTTGACAGTTCGATGTCAGGAGTATTTTCCAAGGCGGAGTCCATTTCCTGAAAGCTGTTGATCATTACTTCGTTTTTTTTCTTTTCCGCGTCCAAAAAGTGGTTCGCGACTATTCGATAGGCCCAGGTTCTGAAAGTGCTATTGAATTTGAATTTACTCAGGTTTACGGTCACTTTTATCATGGCCTCCTGTGTCAGGTCGGCAGCATCATCAGGATTACGTACCATTTTCCAGGCGATATTGTAAATATAAGGTTGATGCTTGAGCAGCAACTCTTCCAGAGCTTTTCGGTTTCCTTCCTGCACTTGTTTGATCAACTCTTCATCTGTATTGTCAGAATTGTATTCAATGGTAAAAGGATTCATAATCTAATTAGATTGGTTCATGACTAAGACGAGAGGTTGATTGAGGTGTGAAAACATTAACTACTTATTTTCCATTGGTTTTTCATCATCATATACAGGTAGTCCTTTAATGGGACTTAGATCATTCACATCAAATGTGTCGAACTGGTAGTTATCTAAGGTAATTCTATAGACATGTTTCTTTTCTTTCTTTGGATCTAAGAGCTGTATAACCAGACTTTCCGGAAAATAGATGCCAGAGGAGGTTTTCTTTCTATTGAGATAGCGCACAGTACCCTCTGCCATATTAGGTGGGAATGGCATAAAAAAATCGCGAATGGTGAGATTACTCATATCTACGAACTTGGTATTCTTATTAATGTACAGCAGCCACTGATCATATTCTTTTTGTGGCTCTGCTTTGTGCCAACTAACAAAAACTAAATCATAATCTTTACCTTCAAAAGTTGACGTTCCGGCATATCTGATGATATCAGCATTCAGCAATCGATAAGGTCCTTCTAACATATAGTGGTAGGAGGATAAGCCCCAACTTCTTCTTTTATCGTTCGTTAATTCTATTTCATCGTTCTTTATTTTATAAGTCTGCCATGACTGAAGGCCATACGCTTCTCCCTTATTTCTTCCTTCCAAATACTCCACTTGTCCGTCAAAAGAATTAGTGCGAAAACGAAATTGGATACTGTTGCCTTTAGCACCAGGCAAAGAATTAAGCGGCATAGTTTTCCAGGGAAATTTCCAATCAAAGAGTGCATTAACTTGGTAAGTACTGACGTTCTGTAGGTTGTCATATCCCATGGCTTTCACGGATTCTTCCAGTAGCTGTCTTCCTTTTTTATCGTCATCAACATTCTGTGAGGCAGACATATAATCCGTCTGGATATCAGCCATCTTGCAAGAAGATACTAACAATACTAGACTGCATAATTTTATTTTAAGATTTATAATTTTCATATCAAGAAACTTTTTTAGTGAGATTTTTCAATGCCTTTTTCATGACGAAAGGCAGCATGACTTTTTTGGCCATCCAGCGCTTCGGTGCTATACCATTTGGATTGAAATATTGTATCCAGGTAACTTGGGTACCATTGTTTTTCTCAGCTAGTTGAAAAACACCAATATGATCTTTGACGATATGCATATCGGCTATGCTGTAGGCATAGGCATAAGGAGGGTTCCAATAAACAATTCTTTCCTGAAGTAGATCAGGCCCAAATTGACAATGTCTTTCACTGCCTTCTTCCCATTTCTGTTCAGCATTTGGTTGTACTAATTCTACCTTACTGATCATGGGCATCCAACCTGTCATGCCCTCGTGATCAGAGACAATTTTCCAAATATCAGTAATAGGAGCAGCTATAAATTTTGAAACTCTGAGCTGTTCAGGAGCATTCGTGAAGTTTTTAATATTCATAATTTTAAATTAGACCGTTCTACTTATTTAATTAGTAAATTTTTTTTATGCTTTTATAAAATTCATAGCCATGCTGTACCATTCATCCATACCTTCTCTTGATCGGGTCACTTTCATTCGAGAAAAAGTACCGTACATTCCTGTATGTAAAAACTCTGCTAACTGTTTAGCCGGGTATTTTTTAGTGATTTCACCGCTTGCCTGACCTTCTGAAATGACTTTTGTCAATATCTCCAGCCATGATTCAAAACTTTCATCAGATACTTTAGCCAGCTTATCGTAAATCCTTCCCGTCTCGTTTGCCATGACATTCACGAGGCAACCACTGGAATAATTATCTTGCTCATTAATGTCAATAAGTTCTTTGTAAAATGCTTTGATGAGTGAAAAAGGGGATCCTTTTTGTTTAAAAAATTCCTCGATCCATTGACGATTAGTCATTCCATAATGTGATATTACCTGAGCGGCAAAATCTTCCTTAGATTCGAAAAAATTATAAAATGAGCCCTTAGGTATGCCTGCTTCCTTCAAAATTTCATTTACCCCGACTTTATGGTAACCATTCTTGCGCAGCACATGATACCCAACTTCCAAAATATTCTCTTTGTTATGTTTGTATCCCATTGAGTAATTAGACCAATCGGTACAAATATATAAACTAAAGACTTCTTTCAAAACAAGTAAGTAAAAACTTACCATCATTGTAAGATTACAGTCATCGAACCTAAAAGCATACTTTTCTTGTTATACCACTATTGCATAACCGCATGTCCATGAATAAGGTTTGGGTATATATACTTCTTTCAATCACCTCTATGAGGTTGGGGCATGCTCAAGTAGTGGTAGATACCAGTTATTCTGCGAGTTACTTGGTAGAAAAGGTTCTATTAGGCTCAGGTGTTATTGTGGGTAATGTAAAGTATACTGGTGAAAAACATGCGATTAGTACTTATTTGGATGATTCTAATCAACTTGGAATTAAGAAAGGCATTCTTCTCACGTCTGGAAATGCATATTATGCTCTTGGTCCGAATAAATCTCCGCGGACAGGGTGGGCCAGCTCATCAAAAGGAGATGTTGAATTGGAGTCTATTGCGAGGGGTAAAACCTGGGATGCTGCTGTTTTGGAGTTTGATTTTGTTACAGCTTCCGAGAATTTGACATTTAGATATGTCTTTGCTTCTGAAGAGTATCTTGAGTACGTAGGTTCAAAATTCAATGACGTCTTTGGATTTTTTATTTCAAGAAACGATGAGCCAAAAGTGAATATTGCTAAACTTCCAGATGGTCAGACTCCTATAACAATTAACACTGTGAATAATGCTTTGAATAATGAATATTATGTTGACAATGCTTATCATAATACAACTGATCCGTTCATATGGGATGTTCGTAATAAAAAAGTGATTGATAATGAAAACTATCTTCAAGAAGAAATTCCACCAAAGTTTGATACGCAATTTGATGGCTTTACTAAAGTTTTAGAAGCTAGATATAAAGTAGTTCCTAACCAGATATATCATATTAAACTGGCAATTTCTGATGTAGGAGATGGAATTTTGGACTCAGGGGTATTTCTGGAAGCAGGCTCTTTTCAAAGTTCTGGTGATCTATTAGTGGCGCTTGATGATCATTTTGAAAAGGAACTACCTGTTAAAAAACTTAGTCGTATAACAGAAACCAATGTTGAGCAGACTCAACTACCAAATACCAAAATTCCGAAAAGGCACCTTATAGGGTTCATAGAATTTGAATTTGACAGAAGTAATTTAACATCTTTAGCTGCTAATACAGTAGCGAGAGTATATAATCAATGGATGGAAACATCAGGTGCAATTATTGACTTGGTAGGACACACAGATGATTTAGGTTCACATTCATATAATGACCTGCTGTCCATGAAGAGATCAGAATCTGTGGCTAAGATGTTGACTGATCTGGGAGTTCCATCTACTGAAATTAATGTTAATTATGTTGGTGAGACCATTCCTCTTAGTAGTAATGAAACTGAAGAGGGGAGAGCCAGGAATAGGCGGGTGGAATTCTATCTCGTTTATTAGCGTAGTCTAATGTCATCTTCATAATCTACCGGTACACGGATTGGCAGACCATGATAAGTAAGTTTGATGTTACCCTTATACCGGACTTTCATTTTCTTGCCTCCAAGAACATTCAATACACTTTTGAGAATACCAATATCTGCGATATCAAAAGTAGCATCAACGGGAACTGTAAAATCGGATAAGGCACCAATTTTAGTTTTAGCTGACTGATTAATGACACCAATTTTCTTTCCTTCGAGCCATACATCGATATTTACTTTGCGTAAGGTTGCTTTAGCATTATTGGGATTATAGAAAAGAGCATTTCCTTTTAGTAAAGCTTCTTTGCCAGAGACTTTTGATACCCTTATGTTAGAAACTTTTCTAAATACAGGTGCTTCATCCGGTCTAACACAGGAGATAATTAAAATCAAAAATAAAACTGGTAAATACTTCATAAAAATATATTGATCAAGTGAAGAACGCCATAGGTTTATCATTGTTACACTTACCAGATAAGATTAAATGTAGTTCCTTCTCCTTGCTTTGAGTAAACTTTAATTTGACCATTATGCAGGCGCATCACTTTTCTTGCAAAACTAAGTCCAACTCCTGTACCTTTCTTCTTTGTGGTGAAAAAAGGGACAAATATTTTGTCGAGCATTTCAGGTGGTATGCCAGGTCCATTATCAGATATTTCAATACTATTTCTTTGCACGTTTTTACGTGCAGAAATTTTAATCATTCCATTGGATTCATGATTGAGTGATTGAATCGCATTTTTTAATAAGTTTATTATTACTTGATCCAGAAGATCTCTGTCTGCGCGACATATGAAAGTAGGTTCTACTGAAATGTCTACTTTGATGTTGTTATTTTTTAAATCCTCTTTTAATAAAAGTAGTTGGTCATTGAAAACCTCATGAAGGCTAAACTCAGAATAGTTTAAATCTGGGCTTTTAGTAAATTCTTTATAGGCGTTAACAAAAGTCATTAACCCTTTACTTCTGGATTCTATTGTTGATAAACTCTTCTTAATATCATCCTGATCTTCTTCATCAAGAGTTGATAAGTCTATACCTCCTAACTGTTGATTTAGTGCCCCGCTTAGTGAACTTATTGGAGTTACAGAATTCATTATTTCGTGGGTGAGTACACTTATTAATTTTTGCCAGGCTTCTACTTCTTTTTGTTCTAGCTCAGCATTAATATTTTGAAATATTAGTAAAGTAAATAACTGTTCTTTCACCCTGAATTTTTTTGAAATGACCGAGAGTTCTAAAAGCTCTCCGTCAATGACCGCCTTGATAATTTGACGTTGCCCACTTTCAAGGGCTGACAGTTTTTCGAACGATTGATCAATTTCTTTAAGCTGATCGATCCTTTGTAAGTTTGGTTTTTTAAGCAAACCCTTTGCACTAGGGTTGTATAAATCAATTTTCCCATTCTCATCAAAACTTAAAAGACCAACCCCTATATTTTCATTAAGTGTTTGCAAATACAAATAATGAGCTTCCTTCTCCATGGTTACATGCTGAAACTCATGTATAACATCATCGAAAACTTTGTATAAACCTTGGTTAGGGTCATTTTTTTCTTTGAAAGAAGACATGAACCCACCTTGCTTTATATTTAACAAAAAGAGAGACAAATTACGGCTGGTCTTTTGAACATAGTAGATTAGATTCCAGACTACACTTATGAGAATAATACCGATAACAAGAGGTGTGAAAAACCAATGCCTGTTAGTCAACACCCAACTAAAAAGTAGACTTAGACCTAAAATAATTAATGTTCTTAAGACGATATTTAGCTTGAAATTCTTCACTAATATTGAATCCCATATTTGTCCATCTTTCGATAGATAGTCGTTCTTCCTAGCCCCAATTCTTTTGCAGCTTTACTTATATTTCCATGATGTTTAGCAATGGCGGCTTCAATCATCTCTTTTTCATTTTCAGTTAGATTCAACGTTTTTTGAGTGTAACTTTTACTTGCTTCCGGTTTAAATGGGAATGAGCTTTTATCTAAAGTCGAACCATCGGCCAAAATAATAGCTCTTTCCACTACATGCATAAGTTCTCGAACATTGCCTGGCCAATCATAAGATGATAAATGATCAATTAAATATTCATCAACAGAAATGTCTTTTCGATATTTTTTATTGAACTGCTCTAAAAAATACTGAGTGAGTAAGCCTAGATCTTCTTTACGATCTCGAAGTGCCGGAATATTTATCTCAACAGTATTTAACCTATAAAGTAAATCCTCTCGAAAGCGTTTTTCTATCACCATTTCCTGAAGGTCGCAATTAGTAGCGGCAATAATTCGTGCGTTTATTTTAACAGGTTTTGACCCACCAACAGGCACTAGTTCCCTATTTTGTAGCACTGACAGAAGTTTTGCTTGTAACGACATAGACAGATTGCCTATTTCATCCAGAAAGAGTGTGCCATCTCCCGCTATGACAAGCCGGCCAGCTCTGTCTTCCTTGGCATCTGTGAAAGCTCCTTTCTTATGCCCAAATAATTCTGATTCAAATAAATTTTCTGAAATAGCACCTAAATCAACCTTTACAAATGGCTGATCTCTATGGTTAGATTGTGCATGAATTTCCTTTGCTATTACCTCTTTACCAGTGCCATTCTCCCCCAGTATCAATACATTCGCATCTGTCTTAGAGACCTTTCCGACAATTTCCAACACGTCTTTTATAGCCGATGAATTACCGATTACCTCAGGTTCATTTGTAGTAAGTAACTGATTTATGTTGGCCTGCTTATCTTTTAGTTCCTGCAGTTCCCTTTTTGATTGACTATGATCGAATGCTGCTTGAATTGTAGCCAGGAATTTTTCATTTTCCCAGGGCTTAACAATGAAATCAGAAGCACCAAATTTCATGGCTTCAACTGCCAACTTTATATCTCCATAGGCTGTCATCATGACTACCTGTTGATCCGATCTAATTGCTTTGATTTCTTTTAACCATGATAGGCCTTCCTTACCACTAGTAGCTCCTGTGGTATAATTCATATCAAGAATGACTACATCAAAGCGCTCATTCTTCATTAAATATCGCAGTTGTTGATGATTGCTCTCTACGGTTATCTTCCTAAATCGAGATTTTAGAATAAATCTTGCCGTATGTAGCACATCGAGATCATCATCTACTACTAATATATGAGCGTCCAATTTAGACATCCGTTGAAGATAGTAAATGTGTTTCAATATGTTCTGAAACGAAACAGATAAATGTTCCGAAATGAAACATAAAGCTGGTTGACTTTATACAAAAAGAACAATTTCAGCTATTTGGAGCTTATTTTGAATACTGGCATATATATAGCTATTATGTTGGCATGATTAAGAGCTACCTCAAAATACTATTTAGAAGTTCTACCAAACATGCAGGGTTTACTTTTATAAATATCCTGGGGCTGACTTTAGGTATAGCTACATGCATCATAATTGTACTGTTTGTAAAAGAAGAGCGCAGCTATGATACTTTTCATAATGACTATAAGAAGATTTTTAGAGTTTATCATAAGAGGACCTATCCTGATAAAATTTCCTACGGAGTTCCTCTTCCCGTGCCCTTAGCTCCTGAAATAAATAATAAATATGCAGAGGTAGAATCATTGTTAGAGATAAGACCATCAGGTAACAGATTATTTAAGATGGAAGACCATTTGATTTTTGAACCGAATGGACTGTATACATCTTCAGAATTTTTTGAATTCTTTAACATCAAAGTAATTTCAGGAGACCCTACCAAAACACTTGAACTGCCTAATAACTTAATACTTACTGAGAAATTAGCCAGGAAGTACTACGGTGATAACTGGCAGGATATGGTTGGAAAAAATATTCTCATCGATAACTCCACTAATTATACGGTTTCGGGTATTATAGAAAATCCTTCGTCCAACTTTCATTTAAGCTTTGACTACCTAATTTCTAAACCTTCATTGGGAAAGATACTTTCTGAAAGGGATAAAAATAATTGGCTATCTCCAAGGCATTATGTCTATCTGAAGCTAAATGACGAAAAAGATAAAGCAACTGTAGAAAATTATCTTTCGAGGCTAGCAGAAGAGATTGTAGATCCAAAAACATCACACCTGGGTTATTCCTACAAATATTTTCTTCAGCCATTGGAAAGAATCCATTTATATTCAACAGATCTCAAATTTGATATTGCGGATAAAGGAAATGCTGATTATGTCAATGTTCTTAGTGCCATAGCAGGGTTTATATTATTCCTAGCCTGTGCCAACTTCATTAATATTTCAACTGCAAGAGCGAACCAAAGAGCGAAAGAAGTAGGCTTAAGAAAAGTTTCTGGAGCAAGTAGGACACAAATAATTTTTCAATTTCTAGGGGAGTCTTTTTTTATGGTACTTGTTGCGATGATCTTGGGTTCTTTTCTGGTTGAAGTGACACTTCCTTTTTTCAATACACTTATCGCTAAAGAACTCTCATTCAACCTATTGAATGATTTTCAACTCATCGCTATACTTACAGGTTTGCTGATAATTACTTCGGTCCTGGCGGGTGGTTATGTAGCCTTTTATATCTCTTCGATCCAACCTTCACGTGTGCTTAAAGACTTTCAGGGCGCTGGAGGTTTTAATAGACTCAGAAAAGTATTGGTGTCTTTCCAATTTGGAATTAGCATCATGTTGATCATGGGCTCACTAATACTGTTTCGCCAACTAGACTATTTGCAAAATAAAAACCTTGGATTTAATAAAGAAGAGGTTGTCGTAGTGCCAATCATTAACAGCTTGCATTCGAAGATACATACAATAAAAAATGAGCTACTAAAAAAGCCGGAAATTACATCGATAACTGCCAGTTACGGGCTACCTGGAAGTTTTATTCAAGGTGAAAGTTTCTTAACAGAAAACAAATCCACGCTCTCGGCTAAAATGTATTTAGTCGATGATGAATTTATTGCTACACTGGGAATGCAAATGGTTTCAGGAAGAGATTTTAATGGAAGTATTTCAGATCGTAATTATGGATTTATTGTCAACGAAACCGCAGCCAAAATGATGGGCTACACTCCACAATCAGTTATTGGTAAGCAACTGGGATGGGGTGTCTGGCTCGCTGGAGACACTGTAAAAAGAGGTCCAATCATCGGGGTGACTAAAGACTTTAACTACGGTAGTTTACAAGCTAAAATAGATCCTGTGGTGATACATCAATTTAGTCCGAGAGTCTCTCATTTGGCGATTAAAGTCAATGGTGAAAACATCCCTGAGACTTTAGAATATATAAAAAACATTTATGCTGACTTTCAACCTAACCGACCTTTCGGCTACAGTTTTTTAGACGAGTATTTTGACAGCTATTATAAAAGCGAAGAAACGTTAGCAGGCCTTCTACAAATATTTACTTTTCTAACAATTATCATTGCATGTCTGGGATTATTAGGACTTGCTGCTTACTCTACGGTTCAGCGTAAAAAAGAAATCTGTATTCGAAAGATTCATGGAGCGAGTGTCAGGCATATATTATCACTCCTTCATTCTGACTTATATAAGTTAGCTTTTGTTTCAAGTTTAGTTGCAATTCCAGTCGCCTATTTAGTCGCCTCTGACTGGTTGAATAATTATGCGTATCATATTGAGGTAGGGTGGCAATCTGTGACTACTACTTTGCTCATCATCTTTGCTTTTTCAACATTGACGGTTTCTTACTTTTCGATAAAGGCGGCTGGTGCCAACCCATCCACAGTATTAAGAAATGAATCATGATGATTAAAAATTATTTAAAAATAGCTATTAGGAACTTACTTAAAAGCAAACTGCATTCACTAATCACTGTAGTTGGGTTGGCTGTAGGTTTGGCTGCTGTTGTATTAATCAGCCTATTCGTGCAAGATGAAACCAGCTATGATAAGTTTCATAGAAACGCAGGTGATATTTACCGTATTGCTTGGTGGACAGATAATCCGCAAACCCGGACGCCACATCCTATGGCGCAAGCCCTTGTCAATGATTTCCCTCAGGTAGAATCAGCAGTATCACTATCACCAATTTGGGGCCCCGGCCTTACTAAGCAGACCTTCTCTATAAGAAACATAGAAAAGAATATTACTTATGATGAACGTGAGATACTCAGTGTAGATAGCACATTCTTAGATGTATTCTCTTTTAATCTGGTAAAAGGAAATAGGGATGAAGTATTGCGAAATGTCGGAGGTTTATTGATCTCTGAAAGTATAGCAAAAAAGTATTTTGGTACAGATGATCCTATTGGAAAACAATTGGCTATTAATGATGATGAGACGCTGTTGTTCGTAGAAGGGGTCTTTGAAAATGTGCCTGCCAATTCTCATTTTCATTTCGATTTATTGATTTCTTATGTGAGCATGAAGGCCTTTGAAGATGAGAGTGATCCGTATTACACCTGGGCGGACTTTGGCCATTTTAACTACATTAAATTAGCTCCAAAATCTGATCCGGCTGCTCTGGAAAGTCAGTTAATGGATTGGGCCGCAGGATATGTACAGGTTTCTGAGGAAGAGATGCAGCGGGCTGTGGAGGAAGGTATGCACTTTAAACTGCAACGACTTACAGACATCCACTTAGAGTCTCGCATCCGATGGGAGTTGGAGGCCAATGGAAATAAAGAATATGTCTACATCATGACAGCCGCTGCATTACTCATTTTAGTGATGGCCTGTGTGAATTTCATGAATTTGACTACCGCCCGATCTACTGGAAGATCCAAGGAAATTGGAATTCGTAAATCGTTGGGAGCATTTAAAAAACAAGTCGGATTACAGTTTTTAGGAGAGTCAATTTTCACTGCTCTTTTAGCTATGCTATTGGCTGGCGTATTGGCAGAGATTTGTATTCCATGGTTTAATGTAGTGACTGGTAAAGAACTAGATATTCAATATTTTGATCAGCCAAGCCTGAGTTTCATTCTTCTGGGTTGCACACTATTTACTGGGCTAGTTGCAGGATTGTATCCTTCTATCTTTCTTTCCTCCATACATCCCGTCATTAGTTTAAAAGGGATAGAAAAACTAAAGCCCAAAGGAGGGATTTTTAGAAAATCGCTGATTATTTTTCAATTCGTGATTTCTATGATTTTGCTTACCGGAAGCTTGGTGATTTATAATCAATTACAATTTATTCAGAATAAAGATTTGGGTTTTGATAAGGAGCAGGTAGTAGTAGTTCCGTTGAAGAACTATGATTTAATTGGTCGATTTGAAGCGTTACAAAATGAGTTGAAAAACATCGATGGGGTTTTAGAAGTATCGGCAGCTTCTAATATTCCCGGGAAACAGTTTAATCAAAACTCTATAGCGCTAGCAACAGATTTGCAGAGGAATGTCAGTTCTTCTGAAGTAATGGTAGACTACGATTACTTTGACGTTTTAGAGCTAAGTTTTGTTGAGGGTAGAAACTTTTCAAAAAACTACTCCACAGATTCAGGAGCATTTATTATTAATGAAACTGCTGCCAGAAATCTGGGCTTGGAAGTAGCGGTTGGAGAAGAGATTATTTGGTCTTGGGATAATAATGGCAGGGCACCTTTCAAGGGGACGGTCATTGGTGTGGTGTCAGATTTCAACTATAATTCTCTCCATGAACCTGTTCGTCCTTTATTGTTTTATTTGAGCCAGAGTTTTAATCAGATAGTCCTAAAAGTAGATGGCGAAAATTTCCCTGAGACCATGGCTAAAGTCGAGGATGTTTGGGGTCAGTTTGAAGATCGATTTGGATTTGAATATTCTGTACTCGCTGACGACTTAGGACAACAATATTTGGGAGAGCAAAAGACGGCCAAGGTTTTTGGAGGCTTTTCACTCATTACTATTCTTATTGCGTGTTTTGGACTTTTTGGGATTGCTTCTTTGAGCTTTTCTCAACGTGTTAAAGAGGTGAGTATCAGAAAAATCATGGGTGCATCTACGCTCAAAATTCTAAAATTACTTTTGAGCGATTTCACTACTCTAATACTTATCTCCATTGTGCTAGCGATTCCTCTAGCATGGTATATTATGACCGGCTGGCTCGAAAACTTTACCTATAGAATTGATCTTGATGCCAGTGGTTTCATTATCTCTGGGATGATATTGGTCGCCATTGCTTTTATGACGATAGGCTATCTCACCATTAAGACTGCAAATGCCAATCCGGTAAATACACTTAAAGAAGATTAACTCAGTAACCGTATGATTAATAACTACATAAAATATGCCCTCCGATACCTAATTAAGAATAAGACCTTCACGCTCATCAATATTCTAGGTTTATCAGTTGGTCTTGCAAGCTTTTTATTGATCATCAATTTTGTTCAATATGAACAATCGTATGATGGCTATATCGATGATGTTGAGGATGTTTATCGAGTCAATATTCTTAGAAAAAATACTGGAGCAAAAGCTGCGGCTATAAGTCCTCCAATGGCTCCTACAATGAAGTCTGATTTTCCCGAGATAGAGTCTTATGTAAGATTTAGGCATGCGAATAGAGTCTTAGTAACTATTGGGGAGGAAGAGTTTTATAATACAAAAGTTTTTTACGCAGACTCCAGCTTCCTGGATATTTTCAGTTTTCCAGTGGTTTCCGGAATTAGAGACGAAGCATTAGACAGGAAGAACACAGCCATTGTTTCAAAGAGCACAGCAGACAAATATTTTAAGGATAAGGATCCGATTGGACAAATAATCTATATTGATCAAGTACCAATAGAAGTTACAGCGGTGGTTGGAGAACCAGCCACCCCTAGCCATTTTGAATTTGAGATGCTCATATCGTTTCAAACATTTGAAGTCCCCTATGGCTATCCCGTCACGCTTGAATCGTGGGGCTGGGCTTCGTTTCCTACCTATTTGAAGCTAAGACCAAATACGGATGTTGCAAACCTACAAGCTCAATTTGGTGATTTTATAGCTAGGAATATGAGTGAACAGTCCGCCAACGCCCTAGCACTTGAGTTGCAGCCGGTATCTGAGATTCATTTATACTCAAAAGATATTTCTGAACGTGACGGAATTCCTGCCAAAGGAGATATTCAATATGTCACTATTCTTTTCTCAATTGCTCTTTTAATCATCTGTTTGGCCATTTTCAATTTTACCAACCTGTCGACTTCCTTGTCATTAAGAAGAGTTAAGGAGGTTGGTGTTAGAAAGACACTTGGCGCTCAGCGACAAATGGTTTTTTGGCAGTATTTCACAGAGTCGTTGGTATTGACTGCAGTCAGTTTTGTTTTAGCCGTAACTTGTTTAGAGGTGTTCAATGATTTCTTCAATCAATTGTTCCAGGTGCCAATAGAAATTACGGACCATGTTATTGAATATTGGTATTTTGCTTTAGCACTAACTCTTATCGTTGGTCTTGCCGGAGGAGCTTACCCAGTAGTATTTTTGTCAAAATATTCACCTGTTAAAGCTTTAAAAAGTAGAGGAGTAAGTCACGGTAAGAACTTCGGATTAAAAACGGTTTTAGTGGGGGTGCAGTTCTTAATTACAATCGGATTGGTAGCAGGAAGTCTCGTGATTAATGATCAAATGTCATTTATGCGAAATAAAGACCTGGGATTTAATAAGGAGCAAGTCATTGCAATGCAAGTTCCAGGAGACGTATTATCTTCCAAGTTTCAATTGGCTAAGCAGAGGCTGCTTTCCAATCCTTATGTCAAATCGGTATCGGTCAGTGGAAATTTATTCGATGGTCAAAATGGAAGTGTTCCTGTGGTTGATCAGGATAATGAAGAAGAACCATACCGAATTTCTTTGTTTGGTGGACATTATGATTTTGCCAAGACAATGGACCTCAAATTTGTTGAAGGCCGAGATTTTTCAAAAGAATTCGCCAACGACAGTAGTGGGTTTATACTTAATGAAGCTGCGGTTAAAATGTTTGGTTGGAAGGAGAGTGCGCTTGGCAAACAATTGAGGGTTAACGTTTGGGACGGAGAGGTTATTGGAGTGGTAGAAGATTTTCATTTTGCAAGCTTGCATGAGAATATTTCCCCTGTTGTAATATATATTCCTAGTACTTACTCTGAGTATATCTTTGTGAAGACTGAAGCAGGAAATTTAGTGGATATAACTGCTAGTCTTCGGAAAGAATGGGAAGTGATATTTCCAGAATCTCCTTTCGATTATACGTTTCTTGATGATCATATTAGCAAGCTTTATCAGTCAGATCAGAATTTTTCAAAAGTTGTAAATACATTTTCAGTCCTTGCCATTTTTCTGGCGTGCATGGGCTTGTTTGGTATTATTGCCTACAACATTGATACGAGGAGAAAAGAAATTGGGATTAGAAAAGTTCTTGGGGCTTCTATTTCCAATGTTGTGATAATTTTGAGTAAGCAATATCTGATCTTAATCGCTGCAGCTGCACTTGTGGGAATTCCCTTATCATGGTATTTTCTTGCTGATTGGCTCAACGGTTTTGCCTATAAAATTTCTTTATCTCCAATTCATTTTGCTTTAGCAGTATCAGGAACATTATTACTGGCTTTTTTGACCATGAGTCTTAAAACTTTGGCGGCTGCTAATACCAATCCAACGGTTACATTAAAAGAAGACTAACTCAGTAACAACATGATCTATAATTATTTAAAAATAGCGATTAGAAACCTGTATAAGGGTAAAATCTATTCCTTGATTAATATTGGTGGGCTAAGCATTGGCCTGGCAGGAGCATTATTTATTTATGCCTACGTTTCTCAGGAATTATCTTACGATCGATTCCATGAAAACAGCAAAAGAATATACAGAGTGGGTTTTGATGTAGATCTTGGCTCAGGTAAAAAAACAATAGCCACAACTGGCTATCCTGTAGCTGAGCGGTTGAGAATTGATTTCCCTGAAGTGGAAGAGGTAATTCAATTTAGCCGATTATACGATGGAGAAGTAACCGCAAATGAGAAGAAACTTAGAGAGGAGAAAATAGCATTTGCTGATTCATTATTTTTTGAATTCTTCACGTTTGATATGATCTCAGGTTCAAAAACCAATGCGCTTGACCAACCCAATAGTCTCGTTATCTCAGAATCAGTAGCCAGTAAATATTTTGGAACAACTAATATTTTAGGCAAAGAAATGTTGGTCGAAGAACCTTTTGGAGATAGAGATATGCCAATGGTAATTACCGGGGTAATGAAAGACATGCCGGTAGCTAGTCATTTTCATATTGATTTTTTAGTTTCTATGGGTACTGCTAAAGAATTCTATCCCGAATCAATTTTTGAGTCTTGGGGTTGGGATTCTCAATATACTTATATCAGGCTCCCTCAAACGCAAAGAGAGGAGTTATTCAATCTGCAACTAGCAGAATTTAGTGATAGACTTTTTAAGGACTATAAGATCAAATTTTTTGCTTACCCAATAGAGAAAATTCACCTACACTCCGACATTAATAGTGAAGCTGAGGCGAATAGCAACATCATCTATGTCTATATATTTTCGGTTGTGGGGATAATATTGGTGCTACTGGCATCTGTTAATTACATGAATATGAGCACTGCTAGAGCGATGAATCGCAGCAAGGAAATATCGATACGTAAATCAGTTGGTGCCGCAAGGAGTCAGATTATTTTTCAATTTTTGGGTGAAGCAATCATTACCAGTTTTTTAGCTCTTTTACTTGGTGGATTATTAGCCGAATTAGCGGCAACTCAAATCGAATATTCATTAGGAGTAAATGTTCAGCTGAACATCCTGAATGATACCAAAATGCTGGTTTCATTTATCACATTCGGACTAATACTAGGAGTTTTCTCAGGCAGTTATCCAGCGTTCTATATCTCATCGTTTAATCCTACAAAAGTGCTAAAGTCGGGCGCTCCGAATGTCAAATCCCCTCATACTCTAAGAAAAGTATTAGTACTATTTCAGTTTATTTTAAGTTCAGTATTAATTATTGGAAGTGTGGTAGTGTATAATCAACTTAATTACTTGAGGAGTAAAAATCTGGGCGTTCAGGTGGAGCATAATATAGTTTTACCTCCTACTCGAGCCATTAGTGATAACTTGGAGACCTTCAAAAACAAGCTATCTGATTATCCTGGAATTGCTGGAATAACTACTTCGAGCAGAAGATTGGGCGTAGATATAAACAGTGGCGACTATTACAAAATTGAGGTGAATGGTAAACTCGA
Source organism: uncultured Fulvivirga sp. (assembly GCA_947500555.1). Taxonomy (GTDB): domain Bacteria; phylum Bacteroidota; class Bacteroidia; order Cytophagales; family Cyclobacteriaceae; genus Fulvivirga. Next base: position 924,179 of record CANMSE010000001.1, read on the forward strand.
AGAGGCTCGATTAAGCAACATTTTTGTTGATTATAATTTCTTGTATCACTTCGATGCTGAGATTATTGCCGGCCGGAATTTCAATGATGAAATAGCATCGGACAGTTCTTCTGTGATTCTGAATGAATCTGCTGCTAAAGTATTTGGCTTTGAAAATTTAAATGATGCAGTGGATAAACCAATTGAATCGTGGTTTAAGGCACATGTAGTTGGGATAGTAAAGGACTTTCATTTCGAAACGATTCATAACCGTATCAAACCCATGGTTTTTGTGGTTGATCCTACTTCTGCCAGCTGGATGGCCGTGAAAGTCAAGGGAGATCAGCTAAATCAATCCATCGATTATGTTCATGAAGTTTGGAATGAATTTGAAACGAATAGAGAATTCAGATACTCATTTTTAGAAGATAATTTATATAATCTATATCAAGCGGAAGAGCGCTTTTTAAAAGTCTTTACACTATTTGTAGTGTTGGCCTTATTTATCGCGTGTCTTGGTTTATTGGGGTTAGTAGCATTTACTGTCTCTAAGCGAATGTCTGAAATTGGCATTCGAAAGGTTTTAGGAGCTTCAGTGGCAGACATTACGCTTCTTCTCAATAAAGATTTTTTAAAGATTATTTTGCTAGCCAACATCATCGCTTATCCGATGGCGTATTTTGGAATCAAACAATGGCTTCAAAATTTTGAGTATAGAGTCGATATGCCTTGGATGGCATTTATCGCATCAACTTTGGTTATTGTAAGTGTGGCTTTGATTACCATCAGTTTTAACTCTATCAAGGCAGCACTTTTAAATCCTGTTCAAACCTTAAAAGAAGAATAATATGCTCTATAATTATTTAAAAGTTGCCTTAAGAGCACTTCGGAATAAGCCTGGCTTTACCATTATTAATATCTTCGGGTTGGCTTGCGGTCTGGCATGCTTTTTACTTCTTTCCATTTATGTAAATGATGAACTGAGCTATGATAATTTCCATAATGATGGCGATTCTATTTATCGAATAGCTGGAAGATACCAACAGGGAGGAGACGAAAAAAATGAGAGTGCTATATCGACATTTTTGTTAGCCCCACAATTAGATCAATTCAGCAGTGTCCGCGATTGGGTTAGGTTAGATTTCTCAGGAGCACTTGTGCGAAAGGAGGATCAATTAGTTCAGGAAGATGAAGTCCTGTACGCAGATAGCTCATTCTTTTCATTCTTCACTTTCCCCTTAAAATCTGGTAATGCAGACACAGCATTGGATGAAATAAATAGTGTAGTGATCAATGAAAAAATTGAGAAGAAGTACTTTGATCAAGAAGCTTTGAATCAGATACTAGTCATTGATGGCACTCCTATGAAAGTGACTGGCGTAATGTATAACATAAGTCCCAACTCTCACTTCACTGCCGACTTTATTATTTCCATGAGGTCGGCCATTCCCAATTATCCGAGTTGGATTCTTAATAATAAAAGTGGAACAAGTCATTATACCTATGTGAAATTGAATGACAGCAAGTTAGCAACTCAGTTTGAATATGAATTGGATAAGCACACAAAGGAGGTATATGATTTTGGCGAACCTCCTGAGTATTTTTTGCAGCCTTTACGAAAGATTCATCTTCATTCTCAACTCAATGGTGAAATTGAGGCTAATGGTGATATCATCTATACCTATGTGTTTATGTCCATAGCCATTATGATATTACTCATTGCCTGCATCAACTATACTAACCTGGCGATTGCAAAATCATCTACACGTATGAAGGAAATTGGAGTGAGAAAAACAATTGGAGCATCTAAAGGTCAGTTGGTATTACTTTATCTATCCGAATCTGTTTTAATGGCGGTTATTTCAGTCTTAATAGGTGGCCTCATAACAGAATTATCGATACCATTATTTAATGACCTTTCTGGGAAAGCAATACAGCTAAATATTGTTACCAGTGCTTCATTATTAGCTGGGTTAATTGGTATTGGTATACTGGTTGGACTGCTATCTGGCGCATACCCAGCGTTTTATCTTTCTCGAGTTCAGTCTTTGAAGGTACTTAAAGGTCAGAGCGTCAAATTGGGAGGAGGAGTATTAACTATTCGAAAGATTTTGTTGACGTTTCAATTTATGGCGACTTCTGTCTTGCTAATAGGTACACTATTCATTTTTAAGCAACTCCATTTCATAAGTAACCAGAGTTTAGGTATTAATACTTCTGAGGTAATCTATTTTCCTTTGGATGATACTGAAGTAAGAGCAAAGTACGAGACTATAAAAAATGAATTGAAAAAAATGCCCTCAGTATCATTTGTTGGAGCTACAAACAATGACCCTACTCGAAGAGTTGGTAACTGGAGAGACTACCAAATTGGAGAAAAACAAATCTCTATGTCAACCATCATTGTGGATCATCATTATTTCGATGTTTTGGAGATAGAAACGTCTGAAGGAAGAACGTTTTCTGAGGAATTTACTTCAGATAAAACCGAGGCCTATGTTCTCAATGAATCTGCATCAGACTTTCTCGAATTGGACAGCCCTATTGGTGCTGAGTTATCGGGCTATGCATTTACAGGAGATAATTGGGCTCAAAAAAATGCATCTGTCATCGGTGTGGTTAAAGACTTTCATTTCACCTCCTTGCATTCAAAAATACAGCCAACAATATTTTCGCTTTCCAGTGAAATTACTATACCGCTTAACTATGTTTTAGTTAGAATAAATGGAAGTGACATAAACTCAACACTGAGTCAGATAAAGTCTGTTTGGGATTCTTATTCAGAAGGCAGGCCTTTAGATATCAATTTCCTAGATCAATCGTTGAATGATTTATATCAAGGGGAAAAGACCTTTCTAAAGGTTTTTGTGGTATTTTCTATCATTGCAATAATTATTGCCTGTCTTGGAGCACTTGGCTTGGTTTCCTATACAGTTAACCAACTCACAAAGCAAATAGGTATTCGCAAAGTGTTGGGATCTTCTTCCTGGGCGATCTTAAAATTGGTTAATTCGAGCTATGCGAAGCTTATGCTAATTTCATTTTTACTGGCGATACCTTTAAGCTATCAATTTGTAACTAACTGGCTTGATTCTTTTGCATATCGCATTGAGTTAGGTGTACTACCGTTTATACAGGCAGCATTAGTTTTATTGATTATTGGGGTATTAACTACAAGCTATCAATCTATAAAAGCTGCTTCTATCAATCCTGCTAAAACATTAAAAGAAGAATAACATGTTAAAAAATTATATAAAAATTACACTTCGTAACTTATTGAAGCACCGCGTATTCACCCTTATAAATGTGTCCGGCTTGATGCTGGGCTTAACCGTTTGCCTGATTATTTTTCTGTATGTGAGACAGGAATTGAGCTACGATAACTTTCATTCAAATTCAGAAAATACATATCGTGTACTGCGGATAGGCGATTTAAATGACGAGAAGTATTTGATTGGAGTTACTTCTGCACCTTATGCGGAGGCGTTACTCAATGATTTTCCGCAGGACATTGTCAGTGCGACTCGTGTTTTCAATGTAAGTGGGCTAGTTTCACATGGAGAGGATAAAAATTTTATAGAAAATAGACTTTTCTTGGCAGACTCAAATTTTTTAGAAACCTTCAATTTCCCTTTGGAAAAAGGGGATAAAAGCAGCGCACTCTCATTACCCAACAGCATCATTTTAACTCAGAAGTCTGCAGAGAAGTATTTTGGTACGGAAGATCCATTGAATCAGACCATTACCCTTGACAATCAGCTAGACTTCATCGTAACAGGAGTCTTTGAAGAAAATAGTAATAGATCTCATTTGAAGTTTGATTTTGTCGCCAATTGGGCTCCCTTAAGAGAGATCGGTTGGATGTCAAACTGGTGGTCTAATGGGTTGTATACCTATATTACACTAGATGAATCAGCCGATCCAGAAAGTTTGAAGGCACAATTCCCTGCCTTTATGGATAAGTATTTTGGCGAAGACTTTCAGCAAATGGGAAATAGAATTGACCTTACAATGCAGAGGCTGGAAGACGTCTACTTTCAAGCCGATATCAGATATGATGATGTGCTCCATGGAAACCTGGAGGTTATCTACATTTTTGTGGCCGTTGCTATATTCATTTTTGTTATTGCGTGCATCAATTTTATGAATTTGGCTACTGCTAGATCAGTTCAGAGAGCTAAGGAAGTTGGAGTAAGAAAAGCTCTTGGTTCATCTAAGAAGTCATTGATTTTTCAGTTTTTCCTGGAGTCCTTTTTCATAGCTGGTGCATCTGTGATATTGGCCTTTACATTGAGTGAAGTACTCTTGCCATTCTTCAACGACACTTATTCCCTGGAACTCGAGCCTTTTAGAGACTTTACTCTAATTCTACCTTTAGCGTTTGGACTGATATTGTTTACTGGATTTATTTCAGGAATGTATCCTGCCTTGGTATTGTCATCTTTTAAAACAGTCAACGTTATAAAAGGGAAAGTGAGCTCAATGAGGGGTGGTTCAGCTCTTCGCAAAAGCCTTGTGGTACTTCAATTTGGAATTTCCATAGTGTTAATTGTTTTTACACTTATTGTAAGAAACCAACTTGAGCATATTAATAAGGTAGACCTTGGTTTCAATAAAGATGAGGTCATTACCCTTGAACTTAATTACAATACAATCAATCAAAACATCGAAACTTTCAAACAGCGGCTATTGACTAGCCCTATGGTGAAAGAAGTCAGTTTATCCAGCGGGGTACCTGGAGGTTTTCATGACACGTATGCTTTAAAATTGGAAGGAATGGAAGATCAACCTCGGATGAGAACATTGTTTACTGATGAAGGGTTTGTACCCACTTATGAATTAGAAATAGTTGCTGGAAGAAACTTTTCCGAAGAGCATGTAACAGATATAGATGATGCATTGATGCTGAATGAAACTGCGGTGAAAGAGTTGGGCTGGACCAATGAAGAAGCCATAAATAAGCGGCTGATGTTTTCTTTTCTGGATTCGACCTATAAAAGAGTAGTAGGCGTAGTCAGAGATTACAATTTTAGTTCTTTGAAAACAGAAGTGAATCCATTAGCGATTGGAATGACCGATCAGGCTAGCCTTTTATCGATTAAGCTAAGCTCTGGAAGTAATGCCAAAGAATCCATTGCATTGATAGAAGAAGAATGGGCCAAGTTCGTTCCATTTAAACCAAACTATAAGTTCCTTGATCAATCATTGGAGAATCTGTATGAGAATGAGCGGCTCCAAAGCAGAATTTTTCAGTTGTTTGCAGGTATCTCTATATTGGTAGCATGTATGGGGATATTTGGACTAGCGTCTTTTACAGCAGCTCAACGAAGAAAAGAAATAGGTATTCGTAAAGTTTTAGGGGCTTCTATTCAGCGAATTTCCAGAATATTGACTACTGATTATATGAAAATGGTACTAATGGCTAGTGTAGTCGCTATACCACTGAGTTGGTATTTAGGCACCCAATGGTTAGATGAATTTGTTTACAGAGTGGAACTTACGCCATTGATCTTTTTACTAGGACTTTTTGCGGCATTACTGATAGCTGCACTTTCGGTAATATTTCAGTCGGTTAAGGCAGCAATGGCTAATCCTGTAGAGGTGTTGAAGGAGGAGTGATATTCGACCAAAACACAATTAGTGAGTTGTTATCAATGACATGCTATTGCTATATATTGATAGTGTAATTACAATTGGTAAAAGTTAAATCCATAAAATATACATTATATGTCAGCTTAATTAGGCACTTACTTATTTGCTTAGGCTAGACAATTTTTCTAGAATGTAACCTTAATTCCTGGAGTTACTAAGGAGGGAAAAAATATATTCTCTTCTGTTCTAACAGAGTTTGTGTCATAGTAGAGATTTCTAATGTTATTAAAACCAAAAAGGTTAAGAAAATTTAAGTAGGACTCTATTTTAATCTTTTTTCCAATCCATTCCTTTGAAAATCGTACATCAAAGGTGCTATAGTTGGGAAGTCGTTGTTCATTTTTAATATCCTCCTTATAAAAAATAATTCTCTTCGTTTGATTTTGACTAAAAATCACATCCCTACTAGTAAGTGTACTATAGGGCATTCCAGATCTTATCACCAAACTTGTAGAGATACTCCATCCATTTAAAAATTGAAATAGATTATTAAATGAAAAACTATGAGGCACATCCCCAGACCTCACAGCCTCAATACCATTTGCATTTTCAAAAAGATTATTTGTGTACGCATAAGCTACATTCAAAGTGTGATTGCCATAGTTATGATTAAAGGCTAGCTCAAGCCCGGTAGAGCTACCGCTTATGGCTTCATAATTTTTTTCAAATGATTTAAATGATTCAAAACGTTCAGTTGGGGTAAATCTGAAGTCATCAAATAGTTTTTCATAGTCCTTCATATAAATATCGAGCCTAATAGAAGTATTACGTTTGTTATAAGTCAAGTTGGCAGTATAATGGATAGCTTTTCCATTTTCTGTTGAGAGTTGAGATTGTCCAATTTCAGATCGAATATCAAAAAACTGATCTGGCTGATAAAACCATCCGTAGCCAATTGCTGCATCAATTGATGGTGAAATTTTATAACTTAAATTTAATCTGGGTGCAACGTTTATCGACTCAGAGAAACTTTGCCCTGAGGCTCTTAAACCTATCTTACCAATAATCCGATCACCAAATACATGTGTATACTCTGCATAAGATCCATATAAATGTTCATTCAGATCAACATCAACAAAGATGTCCTCTTGTACAGGATTAGTCGATGTAGAGGCATGGATATCATAACGAAGTTCTCGAAATTCAGTTTTATTGCTTGCCAACCGATATTCCCATCCAAAACTCAGGTGTTGATTTTCATTCCATTCATATTCGAAGTATTCATTAATGCTGAACATATCAAAATCAGCATTGTCAGTATTATTATCTGAAATGGATGACTCAAAAGCAAATTCAGCCTTCTTAGACTGGCTTTGATAGCCAACGGTGGTTCTAACAAAAAAATTAGGATTAACGCTAACTTTCCAATTCATCCATCCATATAGTTTACTATACCTTGAATCAAGCCATTGGGATTCAGTGTTTTCAGTACCCACATAGTCAAATTTGTCATTTCCGAACAGAAAATTTGCTTCAAGAAGATGCTTATCAGACGGACGATAAACTAATTTATTCCAAGAATCATAGAAAGTTAACCCGACACCCAGAGCTTCTAAGTCGACTAAATAATCCCAATATCCTCTTCGTAGCGAGGTAGAAAAATAAAGATTATCTCCTATCTTAATTTTAGTGGAAGCTATTGCATTCAGTAGATCAATAGATAAAGAGGTTTCACTCTTGTCAAAAAAAGTTGTACTTCTAAGATCTACCACTCCTGATAGTTTATCTGTGTATTTACCGGAGAATGAACCTGGATACACTTTTATTGATTCAATATATTCGGTATTGAATAGCCCCTGCATACCTCCTGCAATTTCGATATGGAAAGGGTTCAAAAGTTCAAACCCATCAAGATAGATCGCAGATTCAGAAAAATTGCCACCTCTTATACGTGGTCTTACACTAAAGTCTGTACTAGAAACAGAAGGTATTAAGTTTATGGTACGAAAAACATCATTGATTAAATTTGGTGAGTAATCAATTTGTTTTTTTGCAAGCGCACTCGCTGGTACTAAGGATTCAGTAAGTTCATATCTACCAGTAGTCACTTCAACAGGATCAAGTTCTATGAATCCGGAATTCAAAGTGATTTCTATATATTCCTTGCTAGAATTACTTAAGGTAATTGACTTTGAAACAAACCCAATGGCACTAATGTAAAGCTCTTGGTTGGTATTTCCTGAGATACCTTTTAAAGTAAACTTTCCAGACTCATCGGAGGAGGTGCCTAATTGTGAGTAAAGAATCTGCAAATTAACAAATGGAATAGGGTTATTCTGATTATCCTTAACTATTCCAGAAAGATTATACAATACTGGTGTTTGATCTCTAGAATTAATTTGATTTTTATTCCCAGATTGGTTTTTGACTAGAATTTTATCTGTTTGAATACGAATTTCTAAAGCTGCCTGTAATGCAATTTCTTGCATAAGTTCTAAAAATTTATAAGAATTATTTTTAAAAAAAATCATCTGATTTACTTCGATCTCCGAAGTGGAGTAAGAGAATTTTAACCCGTAAATCTGAGTTAAGTACCCAAGTAATTGATCAAGTGACATTCTTTGATCAGGTATAATAATGTCAAGTTCAATTTTTTCACTAAGCTGTTCACTTTGTTCAAGAGATTGAGCAGACATATTCGGACAACTCAGTAGTATCAGTATAACGATATATGCGTATTTCATAGATTAATTAATAGTTATTATACGGTTGTTCTTGACAACATTTATATCAAGTATGAATTTCAATTCCTCTATTATTAGATCTAGACTAATCTGATTTATAGACGTTGTGACCAGAAGATTCCTCTTTTCGTCAGCTATTTTAAATTCTATTCCATAATAAGGGCTCAATTGCTCCAATACTAAGTGAAGAGGTTCATTGGAAAACTTGAAAATCCCAGTCTTCCAGCCGATCAAATTCATATCAATATCGTCAGTAATTTTTTCGATTTTGGTGCCATCATATTCTATTTTCTCTCCGGGTTTAAGTCGTACTTTCTGAGATTGAGAAGAGAAGCTAACCGAGCCTTCTATAAGAATTACTTGGGTGGATTGACTTGCTAACTTTACATTGAAAGATGTCCCTAACACTTCAACTTTGCTTTCGTTCGCGATAACTGTAAAAGGGATGATACTTTTCTGCACTTCGAAAAACACTTCTCCATTCATCAAAACTTCGCGCTTTTCGTCAAAACTTCTTTCGTTGAATTGTATTGATGCTTTTGGTTTTAACCAAACTTTTGAACTGTCAGGTAACATGTACCTCTTAACTTTATTCTCATTATTTTGGAAAGATGTAGAGCTAATCCTATCAAAAAGCCATATTGTGGTTAGAATCAACGCAAATACTGCAGCATAACGAAAAATCGAATTTTGGTAAATGGATAAAAATGATCTCCTCTTCGACTTTTTTTCTATTGCTTTCCAATTTTTATCAAGGTCTATTGATTCCCAATTATCATAAAGTTCTCTTGCCTTCCATCGAAATTGTAACAACTCATATCGCTGTTCATTTACAGGGCTACTTTTGATCCAATCGGCCAGATCCTCTCGCTCACCTTGTGAGAGGTTATCAATTAAACCATTAATTATGAGCTTATCAATGTTATTTGGTTTAGGCATCTTATTCTTATTTGTAAGTAAGAAGAATAACTAGCTCCAAACACGTACGAGACTAGTTAGAATAATTAAAAAAAGAGCATTGCACTTTTATAATACTCTATGCCACTCCTAAGTTTTTTTAACGCTTTACTAATTTGAGTCTCAACAGTTCTTTTAGAAAGATTCATCTGGACAGCAATTTCTTGATTTGGCTGTGCAAGAATTCGACTCATTTTAAATATTTCTTTACACTGTTTTGGGAGTTCTTCAATGAGTGCCATCAAATATGCTTCTAATTCTATATTCTCAAGGGTTTGTTCGTAAAATCGGTCTGTTGATAGATAAGAAATCTGGTCATGATGAGTGGTGCGAATGGCTTTAGTTTTTAGGTAATCAAGACATTTTCTTTTAGTAGAAGTAAAAAAATATGCATCAGGGTTATGGATAGTTTCATCTTTTTTTGTGATTAATGAAACAAAAACATCTTGAACTAAATCTTGTGCTAATTGTAAATCATGCACATATTCATTTGCCAAAAAGACCATCTTTTTAAAATATTTCTTATAATATGACCGAGTTACATTGGTCTTCATAAATGGGTATCAAAACAGTTTTTTGGAATGTTTATTTCATTCAACTTTTAGAATTGATTGATAAGATTAATCAATGATATCGACATATTTTCTACTTTTGATTTCAATTAATCTTTAATCGTTTTCTGTAGCGTTGCCCTAGATAGATCATAATTTTCCAAAATCGCTACTTACAGGTTTGCTTAACTTAGCCTTTAAAAGCTACTTCCGACTAGTCAATCCATTTAGAATGTCATCATCATTCCAAAAATCTTAATTGATGGGTAAAATTAGTTCACACGTCTCACTTGAATTATAGCGGTAGACATAATTCAGTAGATCAGCTTCGAACCAACCTGCTAAAAAAGCTGATCAGCTACTTTTTGAATCTCAGACTCATTTACTTCTCCTTCCACATAAATGACATTTCCTTCAAATTCATATTTAGAGCCTGGAAAGGGGGCTCAATTGAGGCAATACCAAAGGCCATTAAGAAAATAAGTATAACTCAAAAAAAGTGACTCCTGCGACACTCCAATTAGACTCTGTATTATCCTTATCGGACATAGTTTCCTTGATCTCTTTGGAGAACGCAAAATAGTATATTGCATATACTGATAACCCTATAATTGAAGATACTAATTGACCCTAAAGACGATTGCCACTATTATCAGCTGGTATTTTGATAAGAACATAGATCAAGAAAACAGTGAATAATAGAGTTCCTGCCAGTGTTATTAAAGATTCCTTGTCCTTACCAAGCCTTTTTAAATTTTTGTAGATCAAAATTCCCGGTGGTATTGGACCTCCTAGAAATGCAGCTAAACCTACTTGTTTCTCTGTATAAAATTTCATTGAATGGGTGGTTACGATCCACACCCCTCACACTCAATACTCTGATCTATCGGCTTGGTACCGTTGAGCTTCATTTTTAGATTATGGATTTTGTCTTTGGTTTCCATGTCGCTAAACATATCACCTGTGAGCGATGCTTCAAGGGTACTGATTTCAGATTGAAGTTCTTCGAGTGTCATAGTTTAAAAAATTTGGTTAATCGATTAGTGAATATAAAGAGTAATTAAGAAAATACATAGGCCTAATGTATTTGGTAGATCGTACAGATCATTATCAATTGAGCCACCGCTCCTTTCGCCAAACATTCTGTTCATTCGGAGTTAAAAATGTCCAGACAATAATTCTACTCACTTTATTTCCCTGACCCATCGGGATAACCTTGTAATCGGCCACTTCTATTTTTTCTAATTCTCCAGATATGAATTCAAGGTTTTCTTTTTTTGAGACTAGAGTAGAAAACCAAAAGCATGATTTTGAAAATTCTTTACTCTCTCGAATCATATTCAAAATGAATCCCTTCTCCCCACCCTTAGTCCATAATTCACCAACTTTACCGCCAAAGTTCAATTCAGCTTTTTCTATCTTTTTGTTCTTAAGGTTACTGAGTTTTTTAATATTACTAGCATTGGCTTCAGCCATAGAAGCATGAAAAGGTGGATTGCAAATAGTCAAATCAAAATGTTCATTATCTCTAATAATGCTATCAAACATTCTCAAGGTACTATGTTGAAGACGGCATTGAATATGTTTTTTAAGACCCTCATTTGACGCTATAATTTTATTAGCGGAGGCTATTGCCACCGAATCAATATCTGAGCCTACAAACGACCAGCCGTATTCACTATGTCCAATGACGGGGTAAACACAATTTGCTCCTACACCAATATCAAGGCATTTGATTTTGCTTCCAGTAGGAATCTCTCCTGAATTGCAACCTCCTAAAACATCGGCTATATGGTGAATGTAATCGGCTCTTCCGGGTATAGGCGGACAAAGATAGCCGTTAGGCACATCCCAAAATTTTAATTTATAATAGTGAATAAGCAGGGATTTGTTAAGCGCCTTAACAGCATCGGGATTAAAAAAGTCGATGGTTTCATTATCATATTTATTCACCACAACAAAGCGAGCCAATTCAGGATTGGCTTTAATCAAAAGCTTAAAATTGTATCGTCCACTGTGTTTATTCCGTGGGTGCAACGAGGGTTTTGGTGGACTAGACCTGCTTTTATTTATTGGCATAAGTATATCTGATTGAAAAACTCAAAATTTAAAAAACAAGTCTGTATTACTAATAATAACAGAAAAAAAAGCGTTGATAATTACTTCGGGAACAGGCTCTTATCAATATTTGGGATCACATTCAATGCATTTTTATAATAAAGCTTCTTCAACACTTCATCACTAAGATCAAGCCCATACATTTTCCAAAACGCATGGTACCGTTTATAGTAGGGAAAATATTCATCAGCCGTCTCCAGTACTCTGAAGTAGGTGTAATACTCTTCGGGATTCCAGGAGTCTTTACCGAACATTACTCTGTCTTGATACTTTGTTAAAAAAGTTTTTGCCATTCTTGGCTGACGCCCCAGCTCAGCAATTACAGCGCCAATCTCGGAGTACATATTTGGATATTGATCCATTAGTTCACCTAGTTTAGCCAGGTTATTCCCATACCACCCCAGGTGCGCATTAATGAATTTTGTGTTGGGATGCTTTTTAAAAATATCATGTTGTTCTGCAATAATAGTTTCCCAAGGGGCTGGATTATCAGCGTCACGCTTTCTTCTGGGACGAACTTTCAACTCTAACCAGCGCTCATTATTTTCATCATGCTCATCCCAAAAAGGTTTAGGGTCAGCTGCGTGAATGAGTACTGGAATTCCCAACTCTCCACACTTAGCCCAGACAGGGTCAATACGTGGGTCGTTGATTGCAATTCGTTGCCCACCAACTACAGCCATAGTCTGACTTTTGTAAATTTTGAGACCATTAGCTCCCAACTTCACGTCATTTTCGATTTGTTGTACGGTACGTTCTGTCCAATCAGCATCGTTAATTTCACCTAGACTAATATTCGTAAAAATGATAAAACGATTAGGGGCATTTTCATGAACATTGTCAAGTACACCTTGTAGATGTTCATCAGTTCCACGTCCTCTTCCACTAAGGTTAACCATCACCACCATATTCAATTTGTCCATTTCGGCTGTTAGCTCATCCAAGTCTTGAGAAGGCATAGAAAATTGATGATTATGAACATCAATGAAAGGAAATTTAGCCTTGGTAACCTCATGTTCTGGTACAACAAGCGTTGATGGCGGATCATATTTTTCCCAATCCATGGTTTGGCCTTTGCATTGGATAGATATAACAATAATTAGAAAGAGCAGAAGATACCGTTGATACATAGAGATAGTTTTGGTTTGAAACATACGTTTTAATTACGACTAATATCTTGCAGGGTTTTTAATATTGCCATTCTTCATCGTTATATTTGATACCATTGACAAGCTAAACTAACTATATGAGAGTCTTATTCACTCTGGCCGTCTTTTTACCATCTTTTCTTTTTGCCCAGTCATCGACTGAAAGACTTATGCAAGCTGAAGAGCTTATTAAAAATAATAGTTTTAATGAAGCCATTGAATTGCTTTCAGAACTACTAAAAGAGGAACCAAATAATAAAGAAGTATTAAATAAAAGGGGCTTCGTCAAAAATCAACTAGGCGATTTTTATGGAGCAATTGGTGATTACAATTTTGCATTGGAACTGGATTCTACGTTTTCGGAAGCATTAAATAATCGAGGTGAAGCCAAATTTAATCTGGGTGATGATTATGGTGCTATCGAAGATTATGATAGGGCCATCAAGTTCAATAAAAAAATGGCCGAAGCGTATAATAACCGAGGCTTTGCAAAGTATAATGTGGATAATCTACAAGGTGCATATTTCGACTTTTCAAAAGCTATCGAGTTGGACCCAAAAAATGCTGACAAATACTTTAATAGAGCAGTGGTTAAAGCCGAATTGGAAGAATATATTGGCGCTATTGATGATTATAATCAATCGCTAAAGCTCGACTCCTCGAGTGCTGAAGTCTATAATTTTAGAGGAGTTGCTAAGTACAATATCGAGCAACCAAGTGAAGCTATAGCAGATTATGATAAGGCTATTTCTTTAGATGATAAAGATCCTATCATCTATGAAAACAGGGCCTTGGCCAGAACAGCCATTGAAGATTTTAACGGAGCCCTTGAAGATTATACCAAGTCAATTGAGCTATATGCTGAAGATCCTGATACCCATAACCTTCGGGGAGTGATCCATTATAATCTCAAAGATTATGATGCAGCCATTACAGATTATGACGCGGCCATTACATTGGATCCATATAATCCTGTTTACTACGATAACAGGGCATTAGCAAAAGCTGCTAATGAAGATTACAAAGGAGCGGTAAAAGATTACTCATTTTCGATAGAGCTATATCCCCAAGATCCTGAAACATTTCATCAGCGTGGATTGGCAAAAATTCAAAAAGGGGATAATTATGATGGCTGCCTTGACTTAAATACTGCTGTTGAGTTAGGTTCTGAAGAAGCTCAGGATTCTCTTAAAGAGTATTGTAAATAGTCTATTCAGTTTTGAAAAAATCAATACTCGCTAATTTGATTAAGGGAGGATCCTTGTCCATTAGAATTTTTTGTTGAAGGTTGTTCATAGCAGAAGTGTCAAATTCAACGGTCAGGCTGTGTGCCCCATTTTCCAGTTTAGAAATATCGATATAGTTTAAAAAGCCATCTTCATAACGAATAGGATGCTTATAGTCTTTCCAATCTAAATTTTTATATCGAACACCATCAATAGAAATGTTTACGAATCGATCAGCATAAGTTGACTGTTTTTGATCAGATAAATCACTCCAACGGTCTCCCTTTTTTGAGGTAGAATCTTTTGAGTAGAAACGACCGAGCATTCCCTGAGCTTTTACAAAAAGTCTGACAACATTTTTGTCTATTATATCGTTTTGAATGGTGGCAAATAGTGGGTCGTCTTTTTTTCTGAGATTCTCATAGTTCATTCTACTTACGGAATTAAAGGAGGTCTCAAGATAATTTTCTTCATCCCAATCATACACCTTTTCTTCTAAGTACATATAGCCTCCAATAAGACCAACTGCTAATATTGGAACCAAATGAGCCTGCCACTTTTTCAAATTGGAGATAATAGTCAGATTAATTCGATTGTAAATAAAGGACAAGGTCATATATCGAAAAATCATAGCCACATAGTAGTAAGGCTTGGAGGTGGATTGATCTCGTCTAAAAATACCATTGGTTATAAAGTCGATGAACACAACCAGAATTAACATGAAAAAGAACACCACGAAAATAAAAGACAGTACCATGTAAATGCCTATGCCACTTTTTATTGCAGGCAATAGCAACCCTTGCCCGATGACCATGAAATATAAAAAAATCAGACCTGCGCTGATCACCATTCCTGAAATCATGAAAGAAATAGCATAACTCAAGCTGGCCACTTTTTCCAAATTCTTAATGGTCTTGTCTAGTGCAACATCATTTTCCAATTCCTTCCTGAATTTACCCTTGAACTTGAGCCTTTCAATATTTAAACTTTTCGGGAAAATATAGCTGAGGCCAACGCTTGCTACCCAAATACCCCGTGCTATGATGTGAATAGAATAACCTATTCTTAAAACTTTTAAAGCAGTAATAAACACTTTAAAAATCACTGTTACATAACCTTCATCATAATGCTGGTTGCCATAGTTATCGATAAACTCAGGAACCTGAAACAGCATGTATAAGAGTAAAGCTGAAATAAGAAGCTCAGCTTCCCACGAGTTAAGTTGAATGACTTTGAGCCATTCAGGGACTTCGCTTTCTTTAAGATTAGTTTCTTTGTTCTCTTCTTTCATGATTATTCAATAACTACAATCTATAAATTTAACAGATATTGTGGTAGGTAGTTAAAGTCAAACAGATTTTATTGAAAGACCAATTTCATTAGCGGATCGCATATTTCCACTCACTCTTCAATAAGCACAGGTCACTCTACTTGTGTAAGAACATTCCACTTCTAACCAGTTTCTATACCAAACAAATTAAACTTTAGAAGATCATGAAACAAAGAATGAATTATTACACTAGATGTCTTACACTCTTGATGAGCTTGTCTGTCATCGGATTGTTTACAGTTGGCTGCGATGATGACGATGATCCAGTGATACAGGTTAACAACAATATAGTTACTATAGCTGGCGAAACGGATGATCTATCAATTTTGGTCACTGCCTTAAGTAAGTATCCCGATTTGGTTTCTACTCTAAGTGGAGAAGGGAGCTTTACGGTATTTGCACCGACCAATGCTGCTTTTACAGCGTTATTAGGAGTTATAGGTCAGGATGATTTAGATGATATACCCGAGAGTGTATTGCGAAGAGTATTAGAATATCACGTGGTATCAGGGACTGTGGCTTTATCTACTCAATTGTCAGATGGACAATCAATAGAAACAGTGTTAGGAGATAATGTGACTATATCAACTTCCAGTGGTGTAAGTGTCAATGGAGCTAATGTAACAACGGCTGATGTTTCGGCTAGTAATGGAGTAGTTCATATTGTAGATGCGGTGCTTGTACCTGCATTAGAGTTAAGTATAGTAAATACGGTTGTGGAACCAGCCTATTTTAATAAAGATTTTACAACATTGACTGCTGCAGTAGTTGAAGCTGGATTGTTGAACACTTTAATTGATCAGGGGGAAGAGTTTACAGTGTTTGCTCCTACGAATGATGCGTTTGAAGCAGCTGGTATAACAACATTGCCATCAGCTAACGAATTAATACCTATTCTTCAATATCACGTTCTGGATTCTGAAGTGAAGGCTGCAGACCTACCGGCTACAGGCAGCGCTGTGCCTACCTTAAATGGATCCTTTTATTTAAGTATTAATGACAATGGAGTTTTCATTAATGGCTCCACAGAAGTAATTGATACTGACATAGATCAGGATAATGGAGTGGTTCATGTAATTGATAGAACGTTATTACCTTCATCCGATAATGTAGTGGATATAGCAGTTGCTGCGTCAAACGCTATGGAAGGAGCAGAGTTTGGTCAATTAGTGGCCGCTTTGACAGCAGTTGAAAACGATGCAGATGCCGACAACGTGATTACTGCTTTGAGTGATCCTAGTGGAAACTTTACTGTATTTGCACCTACAGATGCCGCATTTACTGCATTATATGCTTTGGTTGGTGATCAAGATGCTGATATGGACGAAGATATAGATGATTTAATATTAGCTGCAGGAGGTCTAGAAACTATAGCTACTGTTTTACAATACCACGTTTATGATGGAAGAGTGTTCTCAACTGACATTCCTAATGTATTGGATGGAAATTCTTCTGTAATGCTGATGCCACTTGCTGGTGGGTCTTTTGCATTGAATGATGATCTATCAATAACTGATACAGATGGAGTACTTACTCTCGGGTCTGAAGATGCAGATATCATAGATACTGATATATTGGGTACTAATGGTGTCATACACGTCATCAACCAGGTTATTTTACCATAAATAGTTTTAGGTTAAATTTACTATACGGTACCTTTTTGGTATCGTATAGTTTCTTCTTTATATGTTCAAAGTAAAATACAGATACCTTTTTATTCTTCTCCTGGCGATCTATTCCTATGTCAATATTCTATTCACTGAAGGGGACAGATTGTTTGGTTATGAAATAAATGAACTTATCTTTTTTGGAACAATCCTAATTATGGTTGTTGCCATTTGGGAGGGAAACAGGCTGTTATACAGAGCGGTTAAAGTTCAAGAAGATCAATATAGAATACATCCGCTAATCATATTTTTCGTGGTTAGTGTCCTGTTAGTGACAGCTATATCATTGATAGCCACAACGCTGTTGAGTTGGTATTTTGGAAACGAGGCACATACGGTTCTCACTTTTAAACTATCTCTTGGATTTGCTTTCAGAGTGAATCTTTTTCTTCATTGTGTCAATGGTATTTACTATTTCGTTAACAGATTCAACCAAGCTCAGCTTTTGGCAGAAAAGCTTAAAAAGGAGAACATAGAATCGCAGTTTGCCGCTCTTCGAAGTCAGGTTAACCCACATTTTCTTTTCAATAGTTTCAATGTTCTATCAACACTAGTCAAGAAAGATCCAGATACTGCATCCAAATTTATTGACCAGCTCAGCACCGTCTATCGCTATCTTTTACAGAATCAACAAAATGAGGTGGTTACTCTTAAAGAAGAGCTAGCGTTTCTGGACTCATATATCTTCCTACTAAAAATGCGATTTCAAGAGAATTTAAAGATAAAAATTGATCTTCCCGATGCTGCTTATGGAACACTTATAGCACCTTCTACACTGCAATTACTAATTGAAAATGCCATAAAACATAATGTTGTTTCAAAGTCTAATCCACTCACCATTAAAATATTTACCGATCACGAGCGGCTAGTGGTAGAAAATACAATCAAGTTAAAAGAGATAAAGGAAGAGTCTACTTATATCGGGTTAAAGAATATTCGAAGAAGATACGATTATCTTTATGGTGAAGATGCTATCATTACCAATTCCAATGGAGTGTTTAAGGTTAAAATTCCAATGATAGAGTCGACATGAATGTACTTATAGTTGAGGATGAACCATTGGCAGTTGAAAGGCTTATCGAGCTGATAAAAAGCTGTGATCCTTACATTCAAATCCTGTCTAGTATTGATACAGTAAGCGAAGCCGCTGTCTATATGGAGAAGCATGAAGACATACTGGATCTAATTTTTCTTGACATCCAGCTAGCAGATGGAAAGAGCTTTGAAATTTTCAATAAAATCAGTTTCAGCAAACCCATAATATTCACCACGGCTTATGATGAGTACGCTATTCAGGCGTTTAAGGTGAATAGCATTGATTACTTATTGAAGCCTGTGAAACAAGAGGAGTTGGAAGGAGCTTTAAATAAGTTTAATGAACTCTCAAAAAATAATAATCACTCTCCAACTTTCGATCAAAATGCACTAACCCAACTCCTTACTAATACCAAAAATTACAAACAGCGTTTTTTGGTAAAATTTGGAAGTAAAATTCAATATAAAAATAGTTCAGAGGCCGCTTTCTTTTATGCTGAAGATAAAATTTGCCATTTGCATACATTTAATGATGGCAAGAAATATTTGATTGATCATACGCTAGAAGAACTACAGAATCAACTGCTTGATCCAAACAAATTTTTTCGGATAAGTAGACAATGCATTATAAACATCGATGCAATCAGAGAAATTGTCAGTCAAAGTAATCGACTGCAAATAATATCCAAGGCTCCGGCTGAAAATACTCTTTGGGTTAGCCGAAGCAGAATCTCAGAATTTAAAGAGTGGCTTGACCGTTGACTAAATTAATAGAATGGCTTTCATTTGTGATTATGAAGTACTTGATTGTGATCTTCGCATCACTCTTTTTGTCTAATACGGGTTTGGCCCAGCAGGGCGATTTGGACTCATTAAAATCTGAAATTCTAAATTTAAAACTAGATGTTGATCAAATAGTAGTCAATCTGGAACTATCAAAATCGAAGTTTCAAAGAGGAATTTTTGTAGCCACCCTTGGCTACACGATCACTATAGTTGGTGGATTGATGCTGGGTAGGGAAAATGATGAACTTGGTCAGGGGCTTTTAGTAGTTGGTGGAGTAACAGGAGGTATTGGCACCTACATGCTTGTAGATGCCTTTAAATATCTTGGTAGAGTAAGGCGAAGACCGTCACCTTAATTATTTACCTACTTCTACACCCTTCCAAAAGGCAACGTAGTTTTTAATGCCTTTAGCCAAATCACTGGTTTCAGGGTAGTACCAGGCAGCATCAGGATTTTTATCACCATTTACTTCCAATGAGTAGTAAGATGCCGTGCCTTTCCAGGGGCATACAGAATGGGTTTCAGAATTTTTGAAATACTCTTTTTTTATGGCATCATGTGGGAAATAATGATTACCTTCTACTACAACTGTATCATCACTTTCGGCTATCACTTCACCATTCCAAATTGCTTTCATATTGGTATTATTTTTTGTTCGGTTGAATAACAGGTAAATGTAGAAAAAGATTTGTCCCAATTATGACAGTTGAGTAACTTACGTTCGGTCAAAGGTCAAAAACAACAATAATCATGTATAAGGTAGGATTCATTCTTAATGGAAAGAGTCGTAAGAAAAAGCGATTCTTTAAAGAGCTGGCTCAGGCTCGAAAAAAAATAAAAAATCTGGAGTTTAATGTAGTGGAAACCTCTGCACGGGGTCATGCTAAATCATTGGCATCCGAAATGCTGCATGATGGTTTCACACACATTATAGCAGTTGGCGGAGATGGTACATTGCATGAAGCGTTGAACGGATTTTTAAAAAATCATAAGCGAGATTCCGTACTTGGAACCTTACCGCTTGGAACCGCAAACGACTTCATCAAATCCACCAAAGGGCCACAAAATCTGGCTGAGTTATTTGAAGCGATAAGCCTGGACAAAACAAAGCGTATAGATATTGGGTCTATAAGGCATTCTGATGGAGATGAATCCTTTATCAATATTGCTGACTTGGGGATTGGCGCTGAAGTGGTGAAAAAAGTAAATAATTCATCCAAATTACTAGGTTCAGGAATCACATTTTTTAGTGCTATTGCAAGAACCTTTCTGACCTATAAGAATCAGCCACTCACCTGTAAGTCTAATGATTGGGAATATAGTGGTAAGGTGAACTCATTAGTAGTTGCCAATGGGAAATATTTTGGTAATGGATTGTGCATAGCACCAGAAGCGGAGCTTGATAATAAACAATTTAGTGTGGTGGTTTTAGGAGATATATCGATTTCTGATTATTTGAAAAATGTTCGTAAGCTAAAAAAGGGTGAAGTAATTGATCACCCTCAACTTGAATATAAAACAGCAAAAAAATTAGAAATTACTTCAGAAAGTCCTTGTGGCATAGAGGCAGATGGGGAGTTCATAGGTTATACTCCAGCCACGGTATCCATTGAGCCATCCAAGATCAACTTTTTGATAGGAACTAAGGCATAGATTAATACCTTAAGATATCATCTAATGTACTTTTTAAATTGTTTAATTCGTCATCATTTATAGATCCAATTTTTCTGACCAATCTAGTTTTTGTAACTGAGCGAATATGAAAAACCAATATTTCTGATTCTTCTGTCAATCCATTCTTTTTTACTGGTTTTAATATTGGATTACCCTTATAACGCTTAATTTTAGTAGTTAGTGGCATGATGATAACAATACTTAAATGCTCGTTTAAAAGGTTACCGCTGACGATCACAACTGGTCTAATTCCAGATTGCTCACTACCTTTCGTTGGGTTGAGATCAGCATACCAAATTTCCCCCTGCTTCATTTTTCAATTTGCTTGAGGTACTCTACCATACCCTCTTCAGCCATAAGAAGTGTATCATTATCTTCCGAAGCCCGCTTGTATGATTGAATATACTCGGCTTTTTCCAGGTGTTCCAGGTACAAACGCAGTGCAGTTTCTATCAATTTGTTTTTTGGAACGGCTAGTGCCTTCGCCTTTTCTGATAATTTTTTAAGAAGGCTATCTGATAAAGTACTGGTATATGTTGCCATTTTACAAATATTTGTTATAAATATAAATCATATTTATCACTTCTATGAAAATCTAATGAGTGGTCTAAAAAAAAATTATGGCCTGGCAAGGACAAAAGTCCCCATCGATCTTTGGCCTTCTACCGATACGGATTTCCATGGTTCAATGAATAACAGACCTACAGATGAAAATGTAGATGCTATCTTCTCTTCTTTTAAAATGAATGGAAAGGCAGGCTTGATATTTTGCTTCACCCCAACATTGGTAGCCATCCTGATGAAAAGAATCCCATCTTTCTTAAGTAGCTCCGACAGCTTCTGAAGCATAGCATTAAAATGAGTTTCATCATTGGCGAAGTGCAATACTGCTGTACAAATAATGGCATCGAAACCACTATCATTGAATTCTAAATCTTCAATGGAACCTTCTATAAAATTTTCAGGAGGAACCGACTTATAACTCATTCGAGCCATTTTTATGGCAAGTGGATTTACGTCATTTGCATATACCTCAAATGAATTATCTACAAAGTATTTTAAATTTCTTCCTTCACCACACCCCGCATCCAGAATTTTGGTCTTGCCTTCAAATCGACCCTTCAGAAGTTGATCAAGCAAATAGATATCAATATTGCCAAAAGAGTTATTGCAGTCAGCTATTGACATCTTTCAAGGCTTTTTTAAATTCGCTTTTACCATAATCTATCAGTTCAGCAGATCTGTAGAATGAAAAGGTACCGCAAGTATCTCGAGAGATTTTGACCACAATGTCCGGTCGATGATAGGCAATAATGTAATCTGAAATGCGGTCTTGCATTAAATCCACGGAGCACGCGATAAGATCAAAATAACTTGACCGTTTCTTAGTTTTTTCCGGAAAGAAACTATTCCATTTCTCGAGATATTCTGCAAAAGCGCTACTTGGTTTTGGCGGAACTATCGTTTCTATTTTGTATGGAACATTAGCATTTACGTCAACCACTACCACCATATCAGCAGAACTTTTATCTACATGATCTATAGGTATAGGATTGATAACACCACCATCGACCAATTCATTTCCTTCATGCAGACTTGGCATCAGTACTGATGGGATCGCTGCACTGGCGCGTAACGCTTTGAAAAGCGAACCAGATTTGAAAATGACCTCTTTCTTATTGGTGATATCTGTGGCAACTATTGATAATGGAATCTTTAAGTCTTCGATATTGCAGTCCGAAATAAATTTCTTCATTTCATTAAAAACTCTTTCACCGCGTACAAAACCTTGTGAGTTCAGCGTAAAATCCATTAGTTTGAAAACCTGATATTTATCCAGGTTAGACATCCACTCTTTAAATTCTGCCAATTTTCCAACAGCATACACACCTCCTACCACTGCACCCATAGAGCTCCCAGCTATGGACGATATCGTATAACCTTCTTCTAAAAGGCCTTCTATAACACCGATATGTGCTACACCTCGGGCACCACCACTTGATAAAACTAATGCTACAGATTTACTCATATGTTTTAGCTATTTTTAGCCGACATGAACGCAAAGGTTAAACAAAAGTTTGAAACACTAGAAGAGCTCCGTAAATATCTTTATGATGTTACCCAAGATTTATCAGAAGAAGAAGTGAATATCAACTTTGAGTTTGGGAAATGGTCCATTGCACAACTTTTCTACCATTTATACTTGGTTGACAAGGGTACTTTTGAGGCAGTCACTAACAGAATGAAACTTCAGGTCAATCATCATCAATCGGGACTAAAAGAAAAACTTCGAATGAAGTTATTAGAGTTTTTGCTAAGTATGCCTCTTAAGTTTAAGGCTCCAAAGCATGTTAGCCAGAGTATTCCTGAAGAGGTGGATTTCAATAAATTGAAAGAAGATTGGGTTGACGTCCGTCAGGGCTGGCAATTACTACTCAATGTTCAGAATGATGAACAGTTGAAATATACATTGTTCAAGCACCCTGTTATTGGTCCTATTGATATTTTTCAAACATTGGACTTTATTAAAGCGCATCACAAGCACCATTTGCCACAAGTTAAACGCCTTTTATCAAAGATAGAGAGGTAAAACAGTTGTTTCAGAGTCAGATACGAGCATTATTTATTTATATTCGGGATTTTAAAAAATAGCCATAAAGAGGCTATCTCAAAAATTACGTCATCCTGAGTTTTCCGAAGGATCTGGCTAAGCTGGAAAGTGTTAAACTTTAAATCTTCGCAAGATTCTTCCTTAGTCAGAATTACATGAGTAGTTTGGTTTGTAATTTTTGAGATATACTTACTCAACCAATAATCATGAGATATTTATCCGTATTTCTATTGCTAATTTCTGCCACCTGTTACTCGCAAACGCTAAAAACCCCCGCGGATTTTTTAGGGTATAAATTGGGTGAACGATTCACCAGACATCATCGAGTGGTAGAATACTTTCAGCACGTGGCTGCAACTACAGATAATCTAACACTCTCTCAATACGGTGAGACCTATGAGCATCGCCCATTGATGATGGCTGTGATCAGCTCTGCTGAAAACATGGCAAAGATTGATGAAATACGAATGAACAACCTTCGCAGAACAGGAATGGTAGAAGGTACTGCCACTGACGATGGGATTGCCATTGTTTGGTTGAGTTATAACATTCATGGAAACGAAGCTTCATCGATAGAAGCAGCAATGAAAACAGTACATGCACTTGCAGACAAGTCAAATGCGCAGACACAAGAATGGTTGAAAAACACGGTGGTCATTATTGATCCATGTATCAACCCGGATGGTAGAGATCGATATGCAAACTTCTACAATCAATATGGTAACAAGGATTTTAATCCGAATGGAGATGATATGGAACACCATGAGCCGTGGCCTGGTGGCAGACCAAACCATTATCTATTTGATTTGAATAGGGACTGGGCCTGGCAAACACAAACAGAATCAGCAAGCCGTTCAAAAGTTTATCACCAATGGATGCCGCATATTCATGTAGACTATCATGAGCAGTTTATAAATAACCCCTACTATTTTGCACCGGCAGCGGAGCCTTTTCACGAAGTGATTACCCCATGGCAGCGAAAGTTCCAAACTACTATTGGTCGTAACCATGCCAAGTACTTTGATAAAGAAGGGTGGCTCTATTTCACCAAAGAGAGTTTTGATCTACTTTATCCTAGCTACGGAGATACCTACCCAACCTACAACGGAGCGATTGGAATGACCTATGAACAAGCCGGTCATGGCTATGCCGGATTGGGCATTATTACCGAATATGGAGACACACTAACGCTTAAAGATAGGGTTGACCACCATTTCACCACTGGAATCTCTACAGTGGAAATAGCCTCTCAAAATGCTAGGGAGCTTAGTAATGAATTCAAAAAGTATTTTGATGGCAATAAAAATCGCCCTGCAGGAAAGTATAAAACATATATTGTCAAAAATGATGACAACGATAAAATCAATAGACTAACCTCATTTTTGGATAAGCATCATATCAGTTATGGAGCCTTAGGTTCCTCCAAAAGCTTAAAAGGCTATGGCTATAGAAGCAATGGAACTAGTAGTTTCTCCACTTCTGCCAATGATTTAGTGATTAGTGCCTATCAACCAACCGGTAGATTAGTGCAAGCACTATTTGAGCCGCTAACAAAATTATCTGATACGCTGACGTATGATATTACTGCCTGGGCTTTGCCATACGCTTATGGGCTGGATGCTTATGCATTAACAGAAAGAATCAACCCAAATGGTACTATCAACAAACAGGCTACAAATACTCCGAATGATGGCAAAGCATATGCTTATGTAGCTAAGTATGACAATATTGAAGATGTAAAATGGTTGGCTTACTTGCTAAAAAAGGGAGTGAATGTAAGAACTGCTCAAAAGGAGCTATCCATTAAGGGAAATAACTTCAAGCGAGGTAGCCTGATTATTACTCAACGGAATAACGAACATATCAAAGGACTTGACAAAATGATTACCCAGTCCGCACAAGAGTTTGGTAGAACTTTAGTACCAGTAAGTACCGGATTTGCTGATCAGGGGATTGACTTAGGTTCTGCGAGTGTAGCTAAAATTGAAACCCCAAAAATTGCTGTTTTATCAGGACCTCAGACTTCATCCTTAAGCTATGGTGAGATTTGGCACTTCTTCGAACAGCAAATTGACTATCCAATGACCTCTATTGGAACAAACTACTTTTCGAGAGTAGACTTGGAGGATTATAATGTTTTTATCATTCCTCACGGCTACTACCGTTTATTTGATGATGAAACATTGAAGACAGTAAACTCCTGGGTACGAGATGGAGGCAAATTAGTAGTGATTGGGGCAGGACTGAATGCTTTCAAAGACAAGTCCGGATTCTCAATAAAGGAGTATGTTAATGACAAGGACAAAAAGAAGAGTGAGCCCTCTGATGAGGATATGTTGAGAACCTATGACGAACAAGAAAGAGACAACTTGAGAAGCTCCATCTTCGGAGCCATCTTTAAGGTACGACTGGACAATACCCATCCACTAGCTTATGGTTATGACAAAGAATATTTTTCTTTAAAAACCAATAGCATAAGGCTTGGATTCCTGGAAGATGGAGTCAATGTAGGTGTATTAAAAGGAAACTCTAAACCTGTGAGTGGCTTTGCGGGTTCCAAGGCAGTCGACAAACTGGATGATAGCCTGGTGTTTGGGGTGGAGTCAATAGGACAAGGCAGCGTAGTCTACATGGTCGATAATCCTTTATTCAGAGGGTTTTGGGAAAACGGCAAACTATTGTTTTCCAATGCAGTATTTATGGTAGAGAATTAGGAATTATTTGTAAGATATCAATAATATCTTATATTTAGTATTTTCACCCACTAAATATGAGCAAACCAAAAACCTTTTTAGTAGATGCGGATCCAGCCAAGGGCTTTTTTGTTTCAATGTTGGTTAAAGATATCACTCTTAAAGATGCTATTGGGGACTTAGTCGATAATTCAGTTGATGCAATTAAGGAAAAATCAGACAATTCAGGTCTTTCTCAATATCACATTAAGATTGATATGGACTCAAAAACTTTTAGCATTACCGATAATGGTTATGGCATGGAGTCCGAAGTGGCTAGGAAAACAGCCTTTAATTTTGGCAAGTCTGATCAGCATCAGTTGGTTGATTATTCAATAGGTCAATTTGGGATAGGAATGAAAAGAGCATTCTTCAAAATCGGGAAGAATATAAGTGTATTTTCAAAAGCTCCCAGCTCTCAGTTTAAGATTGATATAGATGTATTAGAGTGGTTAACTAAACCAAAAGAATGGAAGTTTCATTTCAATAAAGACTCTCTAAAAGAGAATATAAAGAATTCAAAAAGCGACACATGTTTCAAAGTTAATATTAAAGATCTTAATGCAGATGCCCAAGTAAGTTTTGGGGACCCAAAGTTTATAGACTCTTTAATAAAAGAAATAGCCCTAGAACATATGTTGAATATAAATAAAGGGTTAAGAATTTCAGTGAATAATATTGATTTACCTACTAATCTAATCTCACTTGTAAATAATGATTCTATTAAACCTGCATACTTTGAAGAAGAAAAGAATGGTTTGAAAGTGAAAATACTGGCTGGTATTTCAGATTATAATGCTGATGACGGTGGTTGGTATGTTTTCTGTAATGAGCGCTTGATTTTGGCCAAAGATACTTCAGCTGCAACAGTTTGGACTGGAACTAGAGGTGATGGTGTACCTCTTTGGCATTCTCAATATTACAGATTTAGGGGTTTTGTATTCTTCGAAGCAAATGATTCTTCAAAACTACCATGGAATACCACCAAAACGGGAATGGATGTAGATTCACCCGCCTACAAGAATGTCAGAGGTAAGATGATTAGTATGACGAGAGAAGTTTTAGGGTTACTTGATAAATTAAAAGATGAAAAGACGAAAGATAATCCTGAAGAAAATAGAACTCTCAATAAAATGGTAGACAGTAGCTTGAAACAAAAGAGTGAAGTTTCTAAAATTCTTAATGAAGTAACTGCATCACATAGCTCCTTTCAATACCCTGTGGAGCTTTACAACCCACCCAGAAAGACGAATGTTGTTAAAATATCTTATCAAGTGTCCAAGAATGAATTCGAGCCGGTAAGTGATCATCTGGGTTCAAAAACACCTAAAGATGTAGGCCTAAAGACATTTAAATATTTTTATGAAAACGAGCTTTAGTGAGAATGTCCAGCTTTGAAAAAGTAAATTATAACCTTCGACCAAATAAAAGTATTGAAAGAAAGATGATGCTGGAAGCTTTTTCTAGGCTAACTTATATATCACATTTTGACGACTACAGATACATAGGTTTTGGCTCTGCATATTTTTCAGATTTCATTCTTTTTCATAGATATCTCGGGTTGCAAGATATGATCAGCATTGAAAAAGAGAAAGATAAAAAGCCGAGATTTGACTTTAACTTACCATACTTTGGAATTGAAATGAAGTACGGAGAATCGACTACCATTCTACCTAATCTAGGCCTAGAGGAGAAAAAAAGTATTATTTGGTTAGATTATGACGATAAGCTCTCTGATTTCATGCTGTCAGACATAGATACTGTAGTTTTTAATTCTAAACCAGGGACTTTTTTTACAGTATCATTTTCTATTGAACAAGATGCAAAGCCAGCTGACTCAGATTTAACGATAAAAGAGTATAGATTAAATGAGTTTAAAAAAAGGGTGGGTGATCATCAATTACCAATTGAGTCTATGGACTTAAATTTTAACACCAAAAATTTGGGCGAAACTTCTTACAAGATAATAAGTAGGCAAATAAGTTCTTCGCTCATAAATAGAAATGGATCCTCTACTACTAGAATTTCATTTAAGCAGCTTTTCAATTTTCGATATCGTGACAATGCTAATATTATGACCATAGGAGGTTTAATAGTTTCTCCTCAACTTGAGAAGTCATTAAAGAAAATGAATTTTGAAAACCTTTCTTTTATACGAGGTAAGGAAGATTCCTATAAAATTGAATGCCCAAACCTTACATTTAGGGAGGTTAAGGCTTTAGATACTGCATTACCGTCTTCTCTAGAAACAAATGCAAGCGGCTTTAAAAACGAAAGGTTAAGGCAAATACCGCTATTGCAAAGAGATATTAAGAATTACGCTAAAATATACCGTTACTATCCTAGTTTTGCAGAAACAAATATGTGATTAATTGAGACGATTTAACGTTTTGGATTTATTTGCTGGAGCAGGTGGGTTTGGGCTTGGCTTTAGTGAGGAGAAAGATAGCTACAATTTATTTTGTTCTTTGGAAAAGGACGATTGGGCAGTAGAAACGTTGAAAGCTAATAATAGTAATGGTCACAAAATTATACATGATGATATAAGAAACTTTCATAGCTGTAATCAGATTAGGGAGAGGATTAACAAAACGACTGATGTAATTATAGGTGGCCCTCCTTGTCAAGGTTTTAGCTATGCTGGTCCAGCCAAAGATCCGAATGACCCTAGAAATACGCTTTTTATTAATTATGCTCAATGGGTTGATGTGTTAAGACCGAAGGTTTTTGTAATGGAGAATGTTAAAGGAATACTTACAGGCGTAAATGCATCGGGTGAGAAGGTAATTGATATAATAAAAAAAACATTTAAATCTAAAGGCTATTATGTAAATATATGGGAGCTTAACGCAGCTCATTATGGTGTGCCTCAAAATAGAGAGAGAATATTTATTGTAGGGAACAGGGATGGCAAGGATATATCAGAACCTGCTCGTACACATTTTTTACCACTAGAAGAAAAGGGGCTCAATGGTTCTGTGAAATCGCTAAGACAAGCGATTAGCGTGATTCAAGCTATTGGAGATTTACCAAACCTTGACGCTGGTCAAGGTGCAGAGGTAGCTGATTTCGTCAGAGAACCATTAACTGAATATCAAATTGATAGACGGAGGGGAGCTTCTAAACTATTCAATCACGTGACAATGAGGCATACAAAGAGAATAGTCAAAAGATATGCTCACATAATTGAAGGTAAGGGTTTAAATGAGCTGCCTGAAGAATTTAAGGTTAGAAAAAGAAATGGTAATGGAGAGTTATCTAATAGCGCATATCACTCGAACTATAGACATTTAAAAGAGGATATGATTTCTTATACCATACCCGCATCATTTTACTCAAACTTTGTTCATCCAAATCAGCCTCGTAATATTACTTCTAGAGAAGCAGCTAGACTCCAATCATTTCCTGACTCTTATGTTTTTAAAGGAAAAAGGACACAAATCTCTTCGAAGCTACTGAAACAACTAGGCAAAGAGGCAGAAAATTATTTATCTCAATACAATCAAATAGGTAATGCTGTTCCACCATTACTAGCAAATGCTATTGCAAAAAGAATCTATAATTTTCTTGTATCAATATAGCACTCTATTATTTTAAAATAAATTGCAACCACATTCATATTTTCTCGTACTTTGAAATGCAAAGTACTTTTATATGAATAAAGAAAAATATGTAGAGGACCTCAGGGATATAAAGGCGATCATGAACAAGTCTTCCCGATTTATCTCTTTAAGTGGTCTATCCGGGATATTTGCCGGAGTTATTGCGCTGGTAGGTCTTTATGCAGCGTATAACGTTGTCTATCAAAATCAAGATTATTTAGCTTATAGAAAGGCTGTAATAACCTATGAATCTTTAAGCCTGTTACTAGTCATTGCGCTATTGACAATTGCTTTAGCAGTTGGTTTTGGTATATATTTTACGACCAGGAAGGCGAAGAAAGAAGGCGAAGTGCTTTGGGATTCACAGTCAGAAAGATTAGTCGTTAACCTTCTGGTGCCACTGTTTACTGGTGGTGTGCTTTGTCTGATTTTACTGCTAAAAGGTTTTATTGGATTAGTGGCTCCATTAACCCTGATCTTCTACGGTTTGGCGTTAGTTAACGCAAGCAAGTATACACTGAAGGAGGTAAGAAGTTTAGGAATATTAGAAATCATATTGGGCTTACTGGCAATGCAATTCATCGGTTATGGATTGTTGTTCTGGGCAATAGGGTTTGGAGGTCTCCATATTATTTATGGTATTGTGATGCAGCAGAAATACGGGTCGTGAAAGAAATTCTCAAAGACTTAAATAAGGCTTTTGAAAATAAAGTCAGGCTAGGCATTATGTCAGCGCTTATGGTGAATGAACATTTGAATTTTAACAGATTGAAAGAACTTCTGAATGTGACAGATGGCAATTTGGCCAGCCATTTGAAATCACTTGAAAAAAGTGGTTATGTGGCTTTTACAAAAGAATTTTTAAATCGTAAGCCAAATACAAAATATCATATTACACCCAGTGGGCAGCAAGCTTTTAAGAAACATATTAAGGCTATTGAAAGACTATTAAAATAAATTTTTTTGAACTTATACTTTGAAATACAAAGTACTTTTAAAAGTAATAATTATGAATGAACAACAAACACAACCAATTGAAAAAGTGAATAACTGGATTAAGAATTCAGTAACACTTAAACTAATTACAATTACAGTACTCATGCTTTTATTGCTGATACCGGCATCGATGATCGAATCCATTATCATGGAGCGTGAACGATTAAATAATCAAACTATACATGAGGTAAGTTCCAAATGGGCTGGAATGCAGCAGGTCTTAGGACCGGTATTGACCATTCCTATTGAATATGAATATCTGCAAAAAGAGAAATTGGTTACTTATACCAAGTTGCTTCACATTTTGCCTGGTGAATTGAATATCGATGGTAAGGTGTCTCCAAAAAAATTAAAGCGAGGGATTTATGAAATTGTGGTATATGGTTCCGATCTCAAATTCAATGGAGAATTTAACATAGATCAGCAGATTGATGAGACAAATCTCAAAAGGATTGCTTATGATAAAGCCTATTTGACAATCGGTATTTCTGATTTAAGGGGCATCAAAAATGAAGTGGAGGTTGTCTGGAATAAAACAAAGCTACCCGTAAAGCCAGGTTCAAGAATCGACCCTATTGTCAATTCAGGAATTACAGTAGACTTGCCTCTTATTGATAAGGATAAAGCGTCTTTTCCATTTGATTTCTCTTTGAATCTTCAGGGAAGTCAAAACATGTCTTTTATTCCTGTAGGTAGCACGACCAATGTCAATATTCAATCGCCATGGGCTTCACCAAGTTTTGATGGCAAC
This sequence comes from uncultured Fulvivirga sp., assembly GCA_947500555.1. GTDB lineage: Bacteria > Bacteroidota > Bacteroidia > Cytophagales > Cyclobacteriaceae > Fulvivirga. Next base: position 955,679 of record CANMSE010000001.1, read on the forward strand.
TTTCTTCCTGACAACAGAGAGGTAACGGACAAAGGATTTGAAGCGTCTTGGAAAATACTGCAGCTCAACAGAAATTTCCCTGAAGCCTGGATGGGAAATGCTTATCACGATAATCTTTATCAGTCTTCATTTGGAGTAAATCTCATTCTCCCACTAGATGATTATCAAAAGTCTATGAGGTCTGCAAAGTATGCTGTGATGACTATTGCCTTGACGTTTCTAATATTCTTTATGGTAGAAGTTTTGAACAAGCGAAAAGTACACCCTTTTCAATATACGTTAGTTGGATTGGCTCTTTGCTTATTTTATGTTTTGCTGGTCTCCATTTCAGAACATTCAAACTTCAACCTGGCTTACCTTATTTCAACGGTGAGTGTAGTGTCTATGATTTCACTTTACTCAGTAAGCGTTTTCAAAATGAAAAAAATTACAGCAGTTCTTATCACCACTTTGATAAGTATTTACAGTTTTCTATTTGTGACTTTACAGTTGGCTGATTATGCACTTCTGATGGGTAGCATAGGTTTGTCTTTAATCTTAGGTGCAACAATGTATTTCACCAGGAATGTTAATTGGTATAAGCTTAATATCTCAACAGATTAAAAATGAGGCCTTGAAGTAATCCCCGCACTTGTTGCGGGGGCTCTTACTTAGAGATACCGGAATAAATCCGGCAAGATGCTTTTGAGAATACATCATGATCTAGTAAGGTTCAAATAGCTAGCTTGTTAATGATCTTATTCCTTAGGTTTGCTACATGAAAATTACCTCACTAGTCACAGGCGGAGCTGGTTTCATCGGGTCGCATGTCGTTACCAATCTGATTGCATTAGGATATGAGGTAATTGTGTTAGATGATCTATCGGGAGGATATGAACGTAACATCCACAAAGAGGCTCATTTAATCATAGGTTCTATTACAGATACAGCCCTGGTCAACAGACTCTTTGAAAAATATCAATTTACCTATGTATATCACCTGGCGGCTTATGCAGCAGAAGGGCTGAGTCATTTCATCAGAAGATTTAATTATGAGAACAATGTTATTGGGAGTATTAATCTCATAAATGCAGCGGTCAATAATGAAGTCAGCCATTTTGTATTTACCTCTTCTATTGCTGTTTATGGTGCTGGTCAATTACCCTTAACTGAGAGCAATGACCCACGGCCAGAAGACCCTTATGGAATTGCAAAGTATGCTATTGAGCTGGACTTGAAAAATGCCAATAAAATGTTTGGTCTCGATTATACTATTTTCAGACCACATAATGTATATGGCCCCAAACAGAATATAAAAGACCCTTATCGAAATGTGATTGGAATATTCATGAACAAGTTACTGAATAATGAATCTCTTCCAGTATTTGGAGATGGAGAACAGCGAAGAGCTTTTACTTACATTGATGACGTTGCTCCATTTATCGCCAATTGTTACTCCATTTCGGAGGCAAAAAATCAAACGTTTAATATTGGTACCGATGAAGTGACTTCTGTAAATGATCTTGCTATGAAAGTTTGTAATGCCATGGGCATCGAAAATAGGATTAACTATCTCGAAAAAAGAGAGGAAGTTTTTGAAGCATATGCAGATCATTCCAACTTCAGGAAAGTTTTTGACCCTAAACCCTCTATGAGCTTAGACAAAGGATTAATGAAAATGGCTGATTGGGCTAAATCTATTGATCATGTACAGGAAACAGCGTCAATAAAAATTGAAGTAGAAAAGAATTTACCCGAGTCATGGAAACAGAATAAGAAATGATTGGAGAAGAACTAAAAGTATCCATCATTATGGCAGTAAAAGACACAGCTATTTATTTACCAGATTGTATCGACTCCATTATTTCTCAGACTTATCAAAACTGGGAATTATTGGCGGTCAATGACCATTCATCAGACAGCAGTCCTGAGATAATAGCAAACTATGCTGCTCAGGATTCCAGAATCAAAATTTATCATAGTGACAGGCCTAGGTTAATACCCACTTTGCAAGTAGGCTATGCACAGGTCACAGGAAGTCTTATCAACCGGATGGATTCTGACGATACCATGCCACATGACAAGTTAGAAACGCTCGTGAAAGAGTGGGTGAAATATGGTAAAGGGACGATTATAGCAGGAGGCACAAAACATTTTGTAGATGAAGGAGAGGTTGGAGGAGGTTTTATCCGGTATGAAGAGTGGCTGAATGAAGTAGCTAGAACTAATACTCACTATCAGCAAATCTATAAGGAATGTGTAATCCCATCACATTGCTGGATTATTCACAAGGATGATTTTGATGCGGTTGGAGCTTTTGATCCAATTGTTTATCCCGAAGACTATGACCTTTGCTTTCGATTTTATAAGTATGGTCTGAATGTAGTTGGTATTGACAAAGTATTACATAACTGGCGTGATCGATCTAATCGAATTTCAAGAACCTGGGAAGAGTATGAAGACAATAGATACTTTGACTTGAAATTGCGCTATTTCTATGAACTCGATCGAGATAGAGACAGGCCTCTGGTTCTTTGGGGTGCCGGAAAAAATGGAAAAGATATGGCTCAACTACTCCTCCGGTTTGATGAAGAAGTCTTTTGGATTTGTGACAATGAAAGAAAAATAGGGAAGGACATCTATGGTATTAGGATGCATCACTTTGAGAAAATAAAAGCTCTTGAAAATCCTCAAATAATGGTTGTAGTGACTTCGCCCGATGGGCAAAAAGAGATTAAAGAATTGCTGGAGGATTGGAATAAACAGCCAGTTAGGGATTATTGGTTTTTTGTTTGAATAGTAAAAGCCACAAAACATTATCGTCATTCTCGCGAAAGCGGGAATCCCAAAGTGAATGCCTAATGGCTAAGTTGTCAGGTTGAGCCGGTCGAAACCTTACTAGCTGAATGCCAGGGACATTTCGACAAGCTCAATGTGACAATCATTTCAGCTCAATCTCTTCCCCAAAACGATTGAGGAACTGATATTCTGTTACTGCAATGGAAGAATCTTGTATTAACTTCACCCATTTATAATATTTCATAAACCACTTCAGTCTACGTGATAAAGTGCCTTTAGTGAAGTAGGCATAAATAAACGGATGCAGAACTACAGTGATTCCAGTTTCATTTTGCTGTATCATCAAGTGTTCAAGGTGCCTTTCTATCTGATCAGAGACCAATATGGAAGCACTAATCTTACCTGTACCATTACACGTAGGACAAACTTCCTTAGTCGTGATATTCATCTCAGGCCTTACACGCTGCCTGGTGATTTGCATCAAGCCAAACTTCGACAAAGGTAAGACAGTGAATTTAGATCTGTCGGAAGCCATCTCATCTTTCATCACCTTCTGAATGAGCCTTTTGTTTTCAGCTCTCTTCATATCAATGAAATCAATTACGATTATACCTCCCATATCACGGAGCCGTAACTGCCGTGCTATTTCCTTGGCCGCTTCGGTATTTACTGAAACGGCTGTGGCTTCCTGATCATCCTCACGATTAGACTTATTACCACTATTTACATCAATAACATGTAAAGCTTCTGTATGCTCAATAATCAGATAACCGCCACCTTTTAAGCTCACTGATTGGCCAAAGGCAGATTTGATTTGCTTTTCAATACCGAAGATTTCAAAAATCTTTGCCTTGTTATTGAAATGCTTTACGATCTTTTCTTTTTCAGGAGCAATTTTCTGAATGTAGGTCTTAACCTCATCAAAAATCTCTTTGTCGTCAATATGGATATTGTCGAATGATTCATTCAACACATCTCTGAGAATGGATGAAGCACGACTCATTTCACCAATGACCTTGTCTCTTGGCTTGGCGGCTTTAAGCTTTTTGCTTCCTTCTACCCACAACTCTAGGGAATTACGAAGGTCAGTGTCTAATTCTTTAACTTCTTTGCCCTCCGCTACTGTGCGGATGATAACACCAAAGTTTTCGGGTTTAATGGATGATACCAATCTGAGAAGCCTTTTTCGCTCATCACTGCTGGTTATCTTTTTCGATACGTTGACTGTGTTGGAAAATGGTACAAGTACCAAATACCTGCCAGGTATCGACAACTCACACGATAGTCTAGGCCCTTTTGTTGAGATAGGCTCTTTTACAACCTGAACTAGAATCTGCTGATTTCTTGAAAGAACATCACTGATCTTTCCATGCTTATCTATGTCAGGTCTTATCTGAAATTTATCCAGTTTACCATTAATGTTGTTTTTCTTAAGCGTGGCTTTCTTTGTGAAATCACGCAGCGAGTTATATTTTGGTCCCAGGTCAAGGTAGTGTAGAAATGCGTCTTTTTCATAACCAATGTCTATGAAAGCAGCATTTAATCCCTGAACGACTTTTTTAACAGTACCAAGATATATATCTCCAACAGTAAACTGATCACCATCTTCGTCATGATGGAATTCAACAAGACTTTTGTCTTTTAATAGGGCTATTCGACATCCGTTTTGAGTTGAATTAATAATTAATTCGTTACTCAACGTCTTAAAGTTTATTTAAAAAATGGATGTGAAAGAAAGTACCCTTGCATACTTACAAGGGACTTAGATTATTTTTTCTTATGTCTGTTCTTTCTAAGTCTCTTCTTTCTCTTGTGAGTAGCGATCTTATGTCGTTTTCTTTTTTTACCGCAAGGCATAATTTTAAATTTTTTATCCCGACACATCGGGATGGTTCAACAATATTTTATTTATTTCAATTCCTCCAGATAAGAATCCGCTGTTGCTTGTACAGCAGGGTCATCATCCAAAGACTTAACCAAAGTAAATTGCTCTTTCGCCTTTTCTTTATTGCCGATTTCAATGTAGCTCACTCCTAAAAAGAATTGAGCTTGAGTATTGTTTGGATAAAGTTGTACTAGCTTAGAAAAGCGCTCAACAGCTCTATCATGTTGGCCTGATTGCATTGACAGTATGCCCAAATTGAACATAGCTTGTTCGTTTTTTGGATTGTCTTCAAGAATCTCTCTCAGCATCATTATTCCCTGCATGGGATTTTTAGTGCTTAAGTAGGTCATGGCCAATTTATTTTTAGCGGATAGATTATCAGGGCTTTCCTCCAGTACTTTATTAAAGTACTCTCTGGCTTTTTCACCTAAAAACTCCTGCTTCGCTCTATCCATGGCAAAACCGTATGCTTCATAGTAGGTGTCCCCTGTCTTCAGCCAGTTGGCTTCAGAAGGTTGTTTTTCGGCAATAATTTCAAAGAACTTCGCTGCACTATCATACTTATTAGCCTTTAAGTACAGCATGGCTAAAGAGTCTGCAAAGGTAATACTTTTTTCAATATTCTCCGCAACACCTAAATTTTCCTTTAGACGCTCAATATTTACCGCAATATCTGTATCAATTTCATCATCATGTGCATTGGAAGGAGCTAACGCAGATTCAGACTTTTCTGCTGAGTCAATTTCTTCCGCATCGTTTTCTACGACAACTTTGGGCAGACTGAAAAGTAGCGCTACTAAAACTGCAGCACTAATAACTAAAATGATCCTTGTTCTTAGCATTTGATTAATTTAGTCTGCAAAGATCAAGGATCACTTCTTGAATAAAAAATAACTGACGGTTAAGAATTAACTTCCTTTACCTTCTTACTCCCTTTTATTTTATCAATAAAAACTTTTGATGGTTTAAAACTTGGCACATAGTGTTCATCAATCACGATGGCAGTATTTTTTGAAATATTTCTGGCAATCTTTTTCTTTCTCTTTTTATTAACAAAACTCCCAAAACCTCTAACATAAATATTGCTACCCTCAGACATAGATGTCTTAACAATGTTGAAAAATGCTTCTACAGTTACCGATACGTCCTCCTTGGGAATTCCCGTTTTCTCTGCAATCTCTGATATTACCTCTGCTTTGGTCACCCGTTTTTAATGTTTAATGAACTGCTATATTTGCAGTTGTAATTCCTAACTAGTTGTTAATGAGCAAATTTACTCCGTTAAAGGGCAATAAAAAATCAAAAAATCAAAAAAACTGACATCGTAATAAACCAGCATAAAATCAAAAAATAGTATATGAAAGCAGATCAATTTGCAGATCAAATTATTAGCTGGTATCGAAAAAACAAACGAGAGCTTCCATGGCGTGAAAGTAGAAATCCCTATCACATTTGGCTTTCAGAAGTAATTTTACAGCAGACAAGGGTTGATCAGGGGATGCCTTATTACTTTAGGTTTATAGAAAAATTTAAAACAATAAGGGATCTCGCTAAAGCGGATGAGCGAGATGTACTTAGAGTATGGCAAGGTCTAGGATATTATTCTAGAGCCAGAAACTTACATAAGTGTGCTAAAATAATTATTAGTAAACATCAAGGTGAATTCCCATCTACATATGTTGACTTGTTAAAATTACCTGGAGTTGGGCCTTATACAGCAGCGGCTATAGCCTCTTTTGCTTTTAAAGAAAAAGCGGCTGTAGTGGATGGAAATGTTTATCGGGTTCTGTCAAGAGTATTTGGTATTGAAGATGATATCGCCTCTGGTAAAGGTCAAAAAGTGTTTCAAGAAAAAGCTAATGAGTTAATTTCAGAAATATATCCCGATGACTATAATCAGGGAATTATGGAATTTGGAGCACTTCATTGTACACCTAAAAAACCAAAATGCTCAGAATGTATATTTGGTATTGAGTGCTTTGCTAGAGAAAATAATCGTCAGACCGATTTGCCTGTAAAAACAAAAAAAACTAAAGTTAGAAAGCGTTATTTCAATTATTTGGTTGTTCAGCTTGAGGAGAAGCTTTTGCTGACAGAGCGCACTGAAAAAGATATCTGGCAAGGCTTGTATGACTTTCCGCTTGTTGAAAGTGATCGGCTTCTTGATTTAGATGATTTATTAAAAAATGACTTTAGTGAGTTCTTTTCCCATGCTGAGGAGGTAGAAATCAGCAAAGACTACAAACATATTTTGAGCCATCAGCAAATCTATGCTCGTTTTTTTGAATTAAAACTCAAAAAGAAAGCCAGTATAAATTTCAATCAGCTGATCAATCGAGAGTTTTTTACTCGAAGTAAAGTTTTAGAATTACCGAAACCGGTATTGATTTCAGCCTACTTGAACGAGTCCGTTATTGATTGATTTTGGCTAAGATTACTTAACTTTGCTTCAAATTTAATTATCAAAAGATATGTCAGGAGTTAACAAAGTCATCATTGTAGGTAGGTTGGGAAAAGATCCTGAAGTGAGACATTTAGAAAATGGTGCAACCGTTGCTAACTTTTCCGTAGCAACTTCTGAGACATATAAAGATCGTAACACAGGAGAAAGAAAAGAGCAAACGGAATGGCATAACGTTGTTTTATGGAGAGGTCTGGCGGAAGTGGCTGAGAAATACCTTCATAAAGGTGAGATGGTTTACATTGAGGGTAAATTGAGAACCAGGTCATGGGAAAAAGATGGTGTTACCCGATACACAACTGAAATTGTAGGGGATAACATGACCATGCTTAGCCCAAAAGGGTCAAATGAAGGAATGCAGCAACAATCAGCCCCTGTAGCAAATACAAATACTCAGCAATCAAACGTGGCTTCCACACCAGCAGGCGACATTGCACTAGAGGATGAATCGGACGATTTACCTTTCTAATGTTGGACTAATCCCAAAGTATTGGAAACAACTATAGACGAACCTCCCAGTCAGCTTTTATTAGAATTACTAGTTTCTGGGCAATCCTTATTTTTCCTTGTCACTGGGATGATAATGCTTATTCTACTTTTTCTATCGGCTCTAATCAGTGGGTCTGAGGTTGCATTCTTTTCATTGACGGCCAAAGATATGGCTACGTGCAAAGAGAATAATACCAACGCTGATCGAAAGATTTTGAGTCTAATAGTGCAGCCTAAACTACTTCTAGCTACTATTCTCATAGTCAATAATTTTGTGAATGTGGGTATAGTAACCTTGTCAACTTTTGTTTTTTGGCAAATTAAAGGCGAAAGGGTTACAGAAGGTACAGATTTAATCATTCTTACAGTTATAGTTACAGTGATGCTTTTCATTTTTGGTGAAACACTTCCAAAGATTTATGCTTCCTTTAATAATCTCAGTTTTGCTCGCTTTACTGCTCCTTTTTTGAGGGTATGTGAAAGTATTTTTATGCCGCTGTCCTACATTCTGATGTCAGTGAGTAATGTCATCGAAAAACGATTTCAGAAGAAGGGATATGATATTTCAGTAGAAGAACTGCATCATGCATTGGAGATAACAACTACCAATGAAGAAACTACTGATGAAGAAAAGGATATCCTTCGAGGTATTGTAAATTTTGGAACCCTCACCGTTAAGCAGGTGATGAGATCCAGAATGGATATTACTGCTTTTGATACAGAAATGGACTTTCATGATTTAATGGATAAAGTCAATAAATCGGGGTTTTCAAGGGTACCGGCCTATTCTGAAACCATAGATAAGATAGACGGTATTCTATATATCAAAGACCTGCTACCTTATATTGAAAAGGATGAGACATTCAATTGGAAGGATTTATTGAGGCCGGGCTATTTTGTGCCGGAGACCAAAAAGATTGATTCACTACTGAAGGATTTTCAGGAGAAAAGAGTGCATATGGCCATTGTTGTTGATGAATATGGCGGTACATCAGGTCTTATCACGCTGGAGGATATTATTGAAGAAATAGTTGGTGAGATAAATGATGAGTTTGACGATGAAGATATTCCATTTGATCAGATAGACGATAATACATATGTTTTTGAAGGGAAGACCACTTTAAATGATTTTTGTAAAATCACAGAAGAGTCACCTACTAAGTTTGAAGAAGTAAAAGGAGAAAGCGAGTCTTTAGGTGGATTGTTATTGGAGCTCAATGCTACGCTACCAAATACTGGTGAAAAAATTGAATATGACAAATACGAGTTTACCGTAGTTGCAGTAGATACCAAAAAAATTAAAAAAGTAAGAGTGCACATAAAGGAGTATAATGAGAATCCAGAGGCAGAAGATTAAACTTCTTTGTATTTATTGTATCACAATCATTTTGTTGGCAGCTTGTGAATCAGACTACTTACCAAAACCCAAGGGCTACAACAGATTTGACTTACCTAGTCATGAATATGTTTCATTGGCCGACTCACTTCCTTACCAATTCGAATATTCAAAACATGCTAAAATATTACGCGATACTTCCTGGATTTCAGATCGTTATTGGATTGAGGTTTATTATCCAGAATATAAGGCAAACATCCACCTTACTTACAAAGTAATTAACCATGCTGATTCTTTGAAAGGATATTTAGATGATGCCTACTTTTTGACGGCCAAACATCAGATAAAGGCTTCTGCTATTGACGAAAGTATAACAAAGACACCATTGGGTAAAACAGTAGTTTATGCTGAGCTAGAGGGTGAAGTTCCTAGTCAATTTCAATTTTTTAGTACTGATTCGACACAACACTTTCTTCGGGGGGCACTCTATTTCAACACCCAAGTTCAAAATGACTCATTGCGTCCTGCAATAGAGTTTGTGAAGGTAGATGTTGTGCATATGATGAATACACTTCAGTGGCGAGATAATCTCTAAAACACAGTCGTAAATTTCATATTTTTCTTAGTTTGAAGGGTGCAAGGATTCTTCGATACTAAAATTGAATTTCTTAAAGGTGTAGGCCCTCAAAAAGGAGCTCTGCTAAATAAGGAGCTCAATATTTTTACCTACGGTGACCTCATCCAGTATTATCCGTTTAGGCATGAGGATAGAACTCAATTTCATGAGATAAAAGATCTTCACGGCAACATGCCATTTATTCAGGTAAGAGGAAAAATTCGACACTATGAGATGAAAGGTGCGCCTCGCAAGAGACGGCTTATTGCCTATCTTAATGACGGTACCGGAGAATTGGAATTAGTTTGGTTCAAAGGAGCTGAATGGATGCTAAAAAAAATTCAGCCCGGGGTGGAATATATTGTGTTTGGAAAGCCAACGGTATTTGGCTCTAAGCTTAATGTGGCTCATCCGGAAATTGAACTAGCCACTCAGCAAAGCTTAGACTCTGGTCATCTTCAGCCTGTCTATTCTACTACAGATTTATTGAAGCGAAAATACCTGGATACAAAGGCCATTGCCAAGCTTCAGAAAGTGCTGCTGCCCGAAGCTGTAAAAAGGCTAAGAGAGACATTACCAAAAGATATTTTAGAGACCTACGGCCTAATAAATAAAAAAGAGGCGATTGAGAATATCCACTATCCTGATAATATTAATGAATTGCAAAAGGCGCAATACAGGTTGAAATTTGAAGAGCTTTTTTATGTTCAGATGAGGCTCTTAAAACTTAAATTGGCAAGAATAGATAAATTCAAAGGCCTCATTTTCAATACTGCTGATTTACTGAACAAATTTTATAATGAGTTCTTGCCTTTTGATCTGACCGATGCACAGAAGCGGGTTATAAAAGAGATCTATCGTGATATGCGCTCAGGACATCAAATGAACAGGCTACTTCAGGGCGATGTTGGTAGCGGAAAGACTATAGTTGCTTTTATCTGCCTGCTCATTGCTATTGGCAGTGAAACTCAAGGGGCTTTGATGGCACCCACTGAAATTTTGGCCATCCAACACTACACCGGGTTAAAGGAATTTGCTGATAAAATGGGGTTGAGAATAGCTCTTTTAACGGGGTCTACAAAAAAGAGTGAGCGCAAAATAATTCATGAATATTTACGATCAGGTGAGCTTCATATCATTGTGGGTACCCATGCTTTGCTGGAAGAAGTTGTTCAGTTCAAAAAATTAGGGTTAGCTATAGTTGATGAACAGCATCGGTTTGGTGTTGCTCAGCGCTCAAGGCTTTGGCAAAAGAATAAAGATGTATACCCGCATGTATTGGTGATGACGGCCACTCCAATACCCAGGACATTGGCCATGACCTTGTATGGAGACCTGGATATATCGGTGATTGACGAACTCCCTGCAGGAAGAAAGCCAATCAAAACAGTACACCGATATGACTCCAACAGACTTAAAGTCAACAGTTTTATCAAAGAGCAAATTGAATTAGGAAGGCAGGTATATATCGTTTACCCTTTAATCGAAGAGTCAGAAAAACTTGACCTTAAAGATCTAATGGACGGATATGAAAGCATTGCCCGTGCTTTTCCAGATATACCCTTGAGTATTGTGCATGGTAAAATGAAACCGGAGGCCAAAGAGTTTGAGATGAATCGTTTTATTAAGGCGGAAACTAAAATTATGGTAGCCACTACGGTTATTGAAGTCGGTGTTAATGTCCCAAATGCTTCGGTGATGATCATCGAAAATGCTGAACGTTTTGGTTTGGCACAATTACATCAGTTGCGAGGTCGAGTTGGCCGGGGTGCTGATCAATCTTATTGTATCCTAATTTCCGGATTTAAACTTTCTAAAGAAGCTCGAATCAGAATCGAGACCATGGTAAAAACAAATAACGGATTTGAAATAGCAGACACTGATTTACAGCTTAGAGGGCCTGGTGATTTGATGGGAACCCAACAAAGTGGTGTTCTGGATTTATTGATAGCCGACCTTGGTAAAGACGGTAAAATATTACAAACTGCTAGGCAGGCGGCACAAGCTCTTTTAAAAGAAGACCCGAACTTGGAGAAGCCTGATAACATTGTAGTGAAAAATCAAATTGCAGCCATGAAAAAGACGGCAATCAATTGGAGTAGGATTAGCTGATATAGTAAGTACATATTCAATATCTTTGCTGGCTTTAAACAAGAAGATCGATGAGACAAAAGATAGTAGCAGGAAACTGGAAAATGAATAATACCCTTGATGAGGGACTAAAACTAACTACCGAAATAGCTAATATGGTAGCTGATGAAGTTCGTGGAGATGTTAGAGTTATTCTTGCCCCTCCATTTATTCACTTATCGCAAGTTAAAAGCCTGATTAAGGATACGGATAAACTTTTTCTAAGTGCTCAGAACTGTAATGAAAATGAATCTGGGGCCTATACTGGAGAAGTTTCAACTTCTATGTTGTCATCAATCGAAGTAGAATATGTCATTATCGGACACAGTGAACGCAGGGAGTATTTTAATGAATCAAATGAGCAATTGGCTAAAAAGATTGATGCTACTCTTTCAGAAGGGTTGTTGCCAATATTTTGCTGTGGGGAGTCTTTAGAAGTTCGAGAATCGGGTGATTTTATCTCATTTATCTGCAATCAAATCAACGAAAGTCTTTTTCATTTATCTACAGAGCAATTCTCCAAGGTAGTTATAGCCTATGAACCTATTTGGGCAATTGGTACAGGAAAGACAGCCTCCTCAGAGCAGGCGCAGGATGTGCATGCAGAAATAAGAAAGTATGTAGCTAGTAAATATGGTGATAAAATAGCCGATGAAACTACCATCCTTTATGGTGGAAGTGCAAAACCTGCCAATGCACCAGAATTATTTGCCTGCCCCGATGTGGACGGTGGTCTTATAGGTGGGGCTTCACTGAAATCTCGAGATTTCGTAGATATAGTGAAGTCATTTTGATGAAAACCAGTCAATATTTAAGTATAAAAATTAGTTGTAAGGCTGATTTTATTGAAATTCTAATCGCAGAATTATCCATGTTGAATTACAATTCAATGATGGAGATAGATGGAGGTTTGGAGGCTTACATTGAGAAAGAACAATTTGATGAGGATCATATAAAAGAACTTCAATCTCGGTATAAAGAGGCAGAAGTCACCTATTCTATTGACGAACTGATAGAGAAGAACTGGAATGAGGAATGGGAGAAGAATTATGACCCTATCCAGGTAGATGATACTATCATGGTTAGAGCTACTTTTCATGACCGGGATCCAAATTATAAGTATGACTTGTTGATTACTCCGAAAATGTCTTTCGGGACAGGGCATCACGCAACCACTCATCTTATGCTAAAACATCAACTAGAGATTGATCATGAAGGAAAAAGAGTGCTTGATGCAGGCTGTGGAACAGCAATACTTGCTGTGATGGCAGAAAAACTTGGTGCGACAGAAATATTAGCGTATGATATAGATTCATGGAGCATAGAAAATGCACCTGAGAACGTAAAATTAAATGGTTGTCAGCATGTGGAGGTTCAGTCGGGCACCATTCGTACAGTTGATACTACGGGTTTGTATGATGTGATACTGGCGAATATCAATAAAAATGTACTGCTAGATGAACTTCCGCTATACGTAGAAAGACTTAAAACTGATGGCAAAATTATCTTAAGTGGATTTTATGTTCAAGATAATGAAGATATTGTATCACGAGCTTCAGAATGTAATCTTGCATTGGATAAAGGGAGTGAACGACATGACTGGTCATCACTCATCTTTCATAAAAATTAAAAACTGACAATCCATTCATTGAATCTTACGTTAGTCAATACACCTTGTAAAACTGACTTAATTGGTTTATTCGCTTTTATTTAAGAATTTCAAGAGTTAGTATGTCACTTAGAAAGACCTATCTCATCTTTTTCCTTTTATTACTCACGGTATCTGCTATGAGCCAGAGGAAAGTACTGCCAGACGATCCATCGATTTTTGGAGATTCTGTGAGTACACTTCTCAACAACACTAGGGCTGAGAGAGCTATGGAAATTGGTGATAATTTCGCTACTATCTGGACAGGGTTGGGTGCAGACCAGCAGGGCAAGGTGATCTCTCAGATGCAGTCTATGGAGGAGAAAGGATTGAAATTACATCCTTTCATGGTAGCTTATTGTGCGGTGCTTGTGAATGCTGTTCAAACAGAAGGAGCAGACGCGCAGAAAATAACAGGATATCTTAATACCTCAGATCGTGTCATAGCTACGCTCGGTAAAGAGCAGATAAAAGTTTTTCTGAACTCTTCAGCCTCTTTCTTTGCTAACAAAGCACTTCATTTTGAACGTTCAAATAAACTATATGTCAATGAGGCAGACTACTATTTTGAGTTCGTTGAACCTCCTTTAATTGAAGAGCCAGAAGTAATAGAAGAAGAATCGTCAGATGATGAATGGTTTGATGATCTGGATCAGGAGCCCCAAGATGACGATTGGGACACCGAATGGGACGATGACGACTATGATGATGATTACGATGATGAGTATTATGAGGATGATTACGAAGATCAGAACTATGGTGACGAATTTCAGGAAGACAGTTATGATGAAGAACAGGCACTAATTGATGCGGTGACCGGAGGTTCAGCATTACCTCCTATTGAAGGCGCTGTGATTAAGTTTGTAAGCGTAGATTTGAATTTTGTCACTCCATATGATTCAGTTTTTGTAGAAAACACGTCTGGAGACTTTTTGATATTGTCAGATACATTTGTAGGCAAAGGAGGAAAATTTGATTGGTCCATGGCAGGGCTCAGCGCAGATTCCGTTTATGCCAATTTGGGTGGGTATAGCTTTGATGTTACAAAAGCTGGTTTAAAAGCGGAAGGAGTTAAGCTTACTTATACTGGTAAAGTTGCAGACCCTGTTGATGGAGTTTTTGAGTACAAAAGCGTACGCCATGATAGTACTACTGACTCAAGATACCCACGGTTTAAATCTTATTATAGTAATATCAGACTACAAAATTTAGGTGAGGGATTCATTTACAAAGGCGGGTTCGCACTCGATGGAGCCAAAATTAAAAGTGCATCAATATTGGGTGAGTATTCTTTAATTGAAACACAGGATAAGAGTGCCAAGAAATTTAGAGCCAAAGCAAAAATCTTTGAATTTCAGGATTCATTGATCAGTACAGAACGTGCTGCTATTGTTATTTACCAAGGAAATGATTCGATTTATCATCCGGCAGTACGCATCAAATATGATATTAAGAACCAATACCTGACTGTTCAAAAAGATAAAGGAGGGTTCAGGAATACTCCTTTTACTACCTCTTTCTTTAATTTAGATTTTACTTCGGATATCATGCGATGGGATCTGAAATCCGACAGCTTGGATGCTTCTATCTTACAGGCCAGAAACATAGTGCCGGCCTATTTCGAATCATCAGACCACTTTAATTACGATGATTATCGATCTCTTGGTGATAAGATATATACCTTCAATCCACTTTCTATTGTGCTAGCTTACTCAAAGCGAATTGGTTCGGATGAATTCTTTGTGAACGAGCTAGCTAAACATTATAAGAAGGATGACAGGATAATTCGGGGAGCAATGCTTGGTCTGGCTGAAAAGGGCCTAATTGGTTTTGACTCTCAGTCTAATTTGATTACAGTTAAAGAAAAAGCAAAGCATATGTATAATGCCAAGCTTGGAACCAAAGATTACGACAATATCATATTGGCGTCAGTCACCAGCGCAAAGCCTAATGCCACAATCAATTTTTCAAAGAGAGAAATGACGGTAAGAGGGGTAGAAAGCTTTAAAATAAGTGACTCCTTAAATGTGATTATCGAACCTGATAGTAGTGAAATTACTTTTTTAAAGGATCGCGATTTTACGTTTGATGGACGTGTTGCTGCGGGTAATTTTGAGTATATAGGCAGGGACTTCACCTTTAAGTATGACTCCTTCCTTATTTATTTAAATGAGATTGATTCTATTCGTTTTTTTATCAATGACGAAAACAGTCGTGGGGGCAATGGTCGTAGAAAAGTTGATAACTCTTTGGTTAATGCCGATTCGGCTGCAGCCGCTGGATCGGCATCAAATAATTTACAAGGGTCATCAGGCACATTATACATAAATAGACCCAACAACAAATCTGCAAAGAATAAATTGCCTAATTATCCAAGATTCAATTCTGAAAAAGGTGGGGTGGTCTATTTTGATCGAAAGCAGATATTGGGAGGAGTGTATGACAAATCTATGTATTTTCTGGTTCCTCCATTTGACCTTGATAGCCTTGGAGGTTCGGATGCCTCTGCCATAGCTTTCGAGGGCACTTTCATTTCCAGTGGAATGTTTCCTGTATTTGAAGAAAGACTCTCTATTCAAAAGGATTTTTCATTGGGATTTGATCATGATGTACCACCTGAAGGGTATCAACTTTATGAAGGTGAAGGCAAGTTCTTCAATCACTTAAGTCTGAATAAAGATGGAATTCGAGGAAATGGGAGGATTGATTTCTTAACCTCATCGCTGGAATCTGAGGATTTTGTTTTTTATCCTGATTCGGTTACAGGTAGTGGAGAATATTTTGAAATACAAGAAAGAGATTATAATGGTGTCATTTTTCCTCAGGCCTCTGTTCAAAATTATAAAATGCATTGGCTACCAAAAAAGGATAGTATGTA
Source organism: uncultured Fulvivirga sp. (assembly GCA_947500555.1). Lineage (GTDB taxonomy): Bacteria > Bacteroidota > Bacteroidia > Cytophagales > Cyclobacteriaceae > Fulvivirga. The sequence goes on from CANMSE010000001.1 coordinate 971,900, forward strand.
TGTGGAAAATGTAGATGAACCATTTCAATTTTATAATCAAACAGCATCCTTAGATGGTACTGCCATAGTAAGCAATAGTGGTGTATTTGGCTCTGGAATGCTTGAAACGAAAGGGTCATCATCAACATCAAAGGAGATAACATTAGAACATGATAGTTTCCTTTCAAGGCATACTCAGTTTGATCTAAAATCAAATAATCCTGAAAAGCCTGCGCTCTATGGAGATGATGTACGTGTTAACTTTGACCTCACTGAGAATTATGCCTTGATTAGCCCCGAAGTAGAAGGAGAAGCAGCTATTGCTTTCCCTTATGCTCAATTTAAAACATCTATCACAGAGGCACGATGGGATCTTAATGAAGAAAAGATCACAATGACTAAACCAGATGATGTTCCTCTTGAAAATTCATATTTCTATACTACTAGAGAAGATCTTGATTCTTTGGCATTTATGGCTACTGAAGCAGAGTACGATATCAATACATTGGAATTAAAAGTCAGTGGTATACCATTTATTATTGTTGCAGATGCTAAGATAACCCCAGAGAATAACGAGGTATTGGTGCTTGAAAATTCAAAGATCGGACAACTGACCAATACCACAATCGTTTTGGATACGCTTAACGGCTATCATAGACTTACCGAAGGGGTGATTGATATTAAATCCAGAAATGAATTTAGTGGTTATGCTACTTATCAGTTCGTGAATAGTCAGAATGATACCATTCCAATTAAAATGGAAAACTTTCACTTAGAAGAAATTCCAAATCCGAATGCTCGCAAAAATGAGCCGCAATTTACACAGCATACGGTAGCAAATGGTTCAGTGACAGAAGGTCAAAATCTGCTAGTGTCTCAAGGTATGTTCTATAAAGGAGACATGATCTTATACGCGCATCAGCCTGCAATGGAATTGGACGGTTATGTTAAACTTGATATAGAGCAACCGGGCTATGATACCTGGATTCAGTATGCCAGTAGCGCAGATCAAACCGAAGTAATCATTGACTACGATAATGCAATAACAGAAGAAGGTCGTGTCTTAGAAGCAGGACTGCATATTTCGGCAGGAGATAATAGCCTCTATAGCACATTTGTAACTGAAAAATTTACTCCGGATGATGAAGACTTTTTTGTGCCAAGTGGTCACTTGTTCTTCGATGAACTTAAAAAAGAGTTTGTCATAGAAGATACGGCTAAGGCTTCTGGGAATAAACTTGCCGGTCAAATTTTCAGGTACAATGCTAAAACAGGTAATATCCAATTTGAAGGAAAAGTCAATTTCTTACCTTCTTCTAAAGATGTTGAAGTGCTAAGTACCGTCATAAGTACCGGTAATTTGAATGAGCTCGATTTCAGCCTTAATACTTTGATGTCTATCAATTTTGCCCCTGTTCCTACGCAAGCCTTCGATCAAATGACATTAGACTTTCTGGATGTGATCAATAATCTCGGGGCACCTGAAGGCTTGGGAGATCCTACACAATTGTTGTATAAGCTGGCAGACTTGTCAGGAGAACGTGCAGCTCAAGAATATGAACAGCGATCACTACAAGAGTATACTCCTTTAGCTGGTTTAACAAAAGAAACCTCAGCTTCCCTGGTTTTCTCTAATCTGGATATGAAATGGTCAGTAGATCATAAAGGATTCTATAATGAAGGTAAACTAGGACTATCAAACATTCAGCGTAGCGATATCAATGGAGCTTTTGATGGTTTCCTTGAAGTACGAAGGACAGAAGATGGTGTACCGGTACTTAATTTGTTCATTAAAGCTTCTCCAGATTCCTGGTACTTTTTTAGTTATGAAGATAACAGACTATTAATTTATTCCTCAAACAACGCTTTGAATAATATAATAAGCAAAAAGAGTAACGGGAGCAAAGCAAAAATAGGAGACTTAGTATTTGCTCCTGCTGATAAAGCGGAGACTCTTAATTTTATTAATCGTTTCAGATTACAGTATTATGGTATCGAAGATAGTTACGAATTAGAATCTGAAGTTGAGGAGGAAGAAATTGATGAAAGCGAAGATGGTTTTGGCGGTGCTGACGAGGAGGAGGAAGAAGAAGAGGATGATGACGAAGGGTTTTAACTGTTTCCCTTGAATTGCTTAAATTTGCGACTCGTCAAAAAAACTAGTTCATGCTTACAGCTCCCATTATTATAGGAATTCTTCTAGCGTATATCTTAGGTTCTATCCCCACGGCCGTTTGGTTTGGTAAGTTCATTTATGACATTGACGTCAGAGATCATGGCAGTGGTAATCCCGGAGCTACAAATACATTCAGAGTTTTAGGCAAGAGAGCCGGTACTATAGTAATGTTGGCTGACATATTCAAAGGAATGTTAGCTACTTCTTTAGCAGTATTGCTTCTAAAATTTAATTTGATTGAAGAGCAAAACCTAGTGACTTCTAAGTTGATCTTTGGGATTGTTGCAGTCATTGGCCATATCTTTTCAGCCTTTTTAAATTTCAAAGGAGGTAAAGGTGTAGCTACTCTACTCGGTATGATGATAGCTATCCACTACGAGGTAGCTTTACTATGCATAGTAGTATTTCTAATTACACTTTTGATTTCAAAGTATGTTTCACTTGCTTCTATTTTGAGTGCAATGGCTTTCCCAACTTTTCTGTTATTTGTGCCAAGATTTCAATCAAGTGAGCCCCTACTAGTGATTTTTGGTTTCGTCCTATTCATTATCATTATCTGGACACACAATAAAAATATTGTACGAATAGCCTCTGGAGATGAGAATAAAACTTATCTCGTAAAGAGTTCGAAGAAAGAGCAATGATAACCACTCATCCCCTATATTTTCTGGCCGTGTAAATAACTAACCTTTTGCGCGCTTGCTTACGTGATTTCATGGAATCAATCAGGGTAAAACTCCCAATTAACCCAAACACTACTACCATGAAAATCAAACCATTATTAATTGGCCTTTCGTTATCGATTGGCACCATGACCAGTCAAAATGTGCTTGCACAAGACATTGTTTTTACACCTCGCACCAGTGGTGAGGCCTCAGTATCTCAGCAAATAGGAATCACAGAGGTGAAGGTGAATTATTCACGACCTCATGTCGTAAGTCCACAAGGGCAGGATCGTACAGGTAATATATGGGGAACTACGGTGCCCTATGGATTCACTAACCTCGGCTTCGGTACATCCACAGAAGCGCCCTGGAGAGCGGGTGCTAATGAGAATACAGTCATCACTTTTTCAACCGATGTATCAGTCGAGGGCAAACCTCTGCCAGCAGGGAGCTATGGATTACACTTTGCTGTTTTCGAAGATGGAAAGGCCACAGCAATTTTTTCCAACGATACTGATGCCTGGGGTAGCTATTTCTATGATAAAGCAAATGATGCGCTCCGTGTTGATATTCAAACAACAGAAGTTCCCCAAACAGATCTATTGACTTACAGTTTTACAGAGGCGAAAGTAAATGAAGCTACACTGGCACTGGATTGGGATAAGAAAAGATTTCCTTTAAAAATCTCCGCTGATACCCCTGAGTTGGTTTACCAGAATTTTCAAGATAAGTTAAAAGGGGATGATGGATTCAATATCCAATCCTGGCTGGCTGCCGCTAACTATCTGGCTCAAAATAAAATTCATTTGGATGAAGCTTTAAACTATGCAAATGCAGCTGTGGAAGGACAGTTTTTTAGTCAAAAGAACTTTAATACTTTATCTACCAAAGCAGGTGTACTAGTGGCAATGGATAAAAAGGAAGAGGCAACTATAGTAATGGATGAGGCATTGGCTGCATCAGGAGTTACCATAAATAATTACTATGGGTATGGCAGACAGCTTATTGCCCAGGATATGGATGCCAAGGCTATGGAAGTTTTTAAAACGGCCAATAAGAAATGGTCTGATCATTGGTTGGCGCCACATGGTTTAGCAAGAGGCTATTCTGCTAATGGAGATTTTAAAAATGCTTTAAAGTATGAAAAGATTGCCCATGAAAGGGCACCAGAAGGGAGTAAGCCGTTCCTAGAGGGGTATTTAAAAACGTTAGAGGAAGGAAAAGATTTTAACTAGTAGATACCATAAATATAACTATCGTCATTTCGACCGAAGGGAGAAATCTCCTAATTGAGAAGGGGATTTCTCAGTCGTACCTTCTTCGAAATGGCGATTTGTTTTATTTCTCAATAACTATAGGAAAATCCTGACCCCGGGAGAAAGTATGAGGAAACTGCATCTTTCCTTTGTGCTTTTTAGAATACTCAGGCACTTGATCATCAAGATAAGATTTCAATTCATAGATTGTCACTTTGCCATCTGCAGGAGCGCCATCGGCTTTTCCTGATAGTGCTTCTAATAAAACATAAGTAAATAATCCATGTCCGAGATCACTGAACTCTGTGGCGAACTGTTCACTACCCGCTGCAGCCAACACATGAATACCCACACTTCTTGAAAGTTGAGCTAGTGCTTTTTCTTCAGGTGCTCCGCGTTGAGCTAAAAGCTCTACACTTCCTCCTGATTGGCATGCATCTATTATGACCAATTGTTTTAATGCTGCGATTTCCCTCAGTTTATCCTGCATTTCAGATGCTTCTATTCCATTTTTTTGAAGCTTTTCCTCGCTGTATAATTTTACGTTATCTGTTGGAACAAAGTAGAAATTATCATCGACCATGCTTCCATGTCCGGCATAGTAGAAGAAAAGAACATCTTGTGGTTTAATGACTTTTGATAATAGATTCAATCGCTCAAAAATTTTCTCTTTTGTGGCCTCTTCATCCATCAGGGTGATGACTTCTACTTTATCAAATAAGGGCTTGGATTTTTTAGCAATTAGTTTTACAAAACCTTCTGCATCCGCTCGCGCATAATTCAGGTTTAAGGATTCATTTTCATAGTGATTAATGCCAATGGCAAACAGATATAACGAAGTATTTAGTTTGCCTTCTTTGGTAACTTTTACAGATTTGATAGATGACTCAATACCTGCTTCGTTTATCGCTGAAGCTTCAATAGTATTGGTGCCCACTATTAATGGTAATGTGAAAGAAACAATGGCTTTTCCATCCCTTAAGTCCACATCTCGTTCTTCAATTAGTTTGTTATTGTGCTTTAGATAGACCTTTTTCACCCCGCCACCCTGATCTTCAAGCTTCAGTAAGATATCTACTGAAGCGGTTTTTAATGTTTCATTAGTATGAGGAGCGAGGAACTCCAACGAGGGCGGAGGAGACTTTTCGAGCTGCTGTTCGAGGTTCAGTCTTTTGGAATTCTGACTAAACGTTTTTTTCAGTAAGTCAGGCTTATAAAATTTATTGAAGAATTGACCTGCACCGTAGGTTTCCATTCCTTTAATGAAAGCTACTTTATCGAAAGCTCCTTCGGTGGTATTGAAGTATCCTTGATCATTGATAGCCATCCAATCGTTTTTATCAAAAACGATATAAGAGACCAGCTCTTTACCACTTTCCAGGTCCCAAATTTTAATCATTCCATCTTCAGAACTACTGACCAATCGCTGATCGTTAGCCGAAAACTTAAGATTGGTAACAGAAGCGTGATGTCCTTCAAGTTTCTGGAGCAGATGCCCGTCTTTTGAGTTATAAATGTGAATTACTCTAGTCTCACCTGCGACAGCTACTTTCTCTCCTTGATTGTTGATATCAACCGCATATAAGGGTCTTTTAAGGTGGTGCCTCCAATCTTGTAAACCTGAGTTGACATTCCAAGACTTAACTGTACCATCCCATGAAACAGAAATTAATTGTTCTTCGGAGTAATCAAATCCGTGAATAATATTTGTATGACCTACAAACTCACGAATAATTTTTTTGCTATCTAGCTCGTACAGATTAAGCGTTTTGTCAAGGTTGGCTACAAATGCATAAATATCATTCTTATAAAATTCGATTTTGTATGGGGAGCTATTTTCAAAGACATGATGACTCAATTGGTCGCCTGAGTTCAGATCCCAGACCTTTGCACTGCCGTCCCAGCTACCACTTATTATTTTTGAATTGTCTTCGCTGAGAGCAACATAAAAAACTACTTCTCTGTGACCTTCATACTGCTGAACTTCTCTTCCGGTCATCACCTCCCATCTTTTTAAAGTTCCATCTGCGCTGCCTGTGATAATCTCGTTGCCTGCAGAAGTGAATGCAACACTTAATACAGCTTTCTTATGCCCTCGTAATTCACTGATAATTTGACCTGATTCTACATCCCAAATCCTAACAACATCTCCAATTTTAGCTTTGGCCAGATACTTTCCATCCGGTGATAGTGCGAAATCATTTTTGAGATCGGTGTATTTTTTAATGTAATAATCCCAACGGCTATCGCCATCATAATCCAACCCTCCTGTGTTCTGTATTGCCGAATAGCCACCAATGGTTTGTGTTAATTCTCCTGTTTGGCTATCATAAAGATTGATGAGCTTCTTATCATCCGCTGTAGCAACTATTTTACCATCCGGACTAAATGTAGCCTCATTTATCTGCTCATTAGCAGGTATGCTGAAAAGACTATCACCTTGATTGGTAAAAACTGTTAGATAGTCATCGGTTAGATAAATGATTTTAAGACCATTTTCAGTAATACTCACGTGTCTTGTATCATCAGCTTTCGATCTAAGTAGGGTTTTAATTTCGCCAGTTTGTAAATCACGAATGGCGAGAGGAGCACCATTTGAAGTGGAAACTATAGTGGAAGCTGACTTTGCCACAAAAGTCGCGCAACCTCCACACCAACCTTGCTCTGGTTTTTTATCAAAAAGTTGTTTGCCCGAAGCTACCTCGAAAGCAGTCAATGATCGATTATCATTGCCAAAATAGACCGTTTTTCCATCCGGGCTGAACGTTACATCAACACCATAACCCAGACCTTGATCCGCATTTACTTTAAAAGTTCTTAGAGTATCACCTTTTATAATATCCCATAAAAAGGCCTTTGAATCGTAGCCTGCCGTTACTAATAATTTTCCATCTGGCGATAGAGCCACTGAAGTTAACAACTTACCCTTTTGATCGAAAGACTGAATCAGTTTTCCTGTTAAAATATCCCATTGGATTGCGATACCATCAGCACCACTACTCATAAATGTCTTACCATCGGGTGATACGGTTAGATCATTTACAGTACTTTCATGGCCAAAAAATGTTCTCATTTCGCGGCCTGTTGCTACTTCCCATAACTTTATTGTCTTATCTCTACTTCCGGTGAGCAAAAAATTTCCATCGGGAGTATAAGCTACTGTTTTGATTACGGAGAGGTGACCATTTTGAATAACTGTTTCCAATCCCTGGCCAATTAGCTGGTATACAAAGCTGGAGAAAAAGAAAACGAAGAAAATGATCCGCTTATTCATAGTAATGAAATTAGGGAGAATTGATGTCTAATTAAGCTTTAATAGAAAGCATTTCCAGGATATCATCAATATGCTCTCTATTATTGGATAGTCTTGGCACTTTATTTTGACCACCAAGCTTGCCCCTTTTTTGCATCCATCGGTAAAAGGTCCCTTGAGCTACACTATGAATTTTTGGTGCAACCAAGGCCATATCTTTATAGCGCTTTGCATCATAGTCAGAGTTTATCTCTCTAAGCTTCTCATCCAAGAGCAGTTTAAACGTTTCCAAGTCATTGGGCTGTTGGCGAAATTCGATTATCCATTCATGGCTTCCTCGCGAACCTTCATCAAAATAAATAGGAGCTGCTGTGAAATTATCGATAATGGCGTTAGTTTTTTCGCAAGCTCTCGCAATAGCTGTTTCTGCATTTTCAATGATCAGTTCCTCTCCAAAGGCATTGATAAAGTGTTTTGTTCTCCCGGATATTTTAATGCGATAAGGTTCCAGCGAGGTAAATTTTATGGTATCACCAATATTGTACCGCCATAATCCTGCATTGGTTGAAATGATCATGGCATAATTTTCTCTGACCTTAACTTCAGCTAATGAAAGCACAGTCGGATTTTCCTGATTGATCTGATCAAAGGGAATGAACTCATAGTAAATTCCGTAGTCCAACATCAATAATAATTCTTCTGAGTTCTTTTGATCTTGTATCCCAAAAAAACCTTCGGAAGCATTGTATGTTTCGCAATAATTCATTTGATCACTTGGGATCAACTTTTTGAACAGCTCACGATAGGGAGTAAAGGCTACAGCTCCATGAAAAAAGGCTTCCAAATTTGGCCAAATATCCAATATATTATTGGTGCCTTTAATCTCCATTATTTTTTGGAGCAAAAGAATTGTCCAGGTAGGTACACCCGTGAGAGTCGTAACGTTTTCATTTGCCGTTTCAAGTGCCATTTTCTCAATCTTCTCTTCCCACTTATCCATGAGGGCAGTTTCCAAACTTGGGGTTCGAATGAACTGTGCCCATAGCGGCAAATTCTTCATAATCACAGCAGAAACGTCCCCGTAGTAAGATTCCTGGTTCGGGTTAAATTCATTGATCTGGTGACTACCTCCTATGGCAAGCCCTTTTCCAGAAAACATTTTTGATTCAGGATGATTATTGACGTAGATAGATATGAGGTCTTTACCTCCTTTATAATGACAGTCTTCAAGTGCTTCAGGAGATACAGGGATAAATTTACTTCGAGCATTTGTTGTGCCACTAGATTTGGCGAACCACTTTATTTCTGAAGGCCAGAGGAGGTTTTGCTCACCTCGCATAAGCCGTTCAATATAAGGAAAGATCTGCTCGTAAGCCTGAACCGGGACTCGTTCTGCGTAATCTTTATGGGAGCCAATACTCTTAAAATCATATTTTTTCCCAAACTCAGTATGTCGGGCTTGCTCAAGTAGTTTTTTGAATAATTCGCCCTGAACATCATGAGGGTATTTGATGAAAAGCTCGATATCATGTATCCGCTTTTTCATTACCCAGGTCAGTATGGAGTTAAGAATATCCACAGGTTATTTCATTTGATGTTAAATTATGAAAAACCCGTTGACTTTAAGTTGAAATGAGATTAGATTTTTCGCTTTAATTCAAAATGCTGACCAAGGTAAACTCTTCTAACCTGTTCGTCAGCTGCCAGTTCTTCGGCAGAACCTGCTTTTAACAATTTACCTTCAAACATCAGGTAGGCTCGATCGGTAATGGATAATGTCTCATTCACATTATGGTCAGTAATGAGAATACCGATATTTTTATTTTTAAGCTTGGCTACAATGGTTTGAATTTCTTCCACAGCAATAGGGTCAACACCAGCAAAGGGTTCATCCAATAGCACAAAGTTAGGGTCTACTGCAAGTGCCCTAGCAATTTCTGTTCTTCTACGCTCTCCGCCCGAGAGTACCATTCCCAGGTTCTTTCGGACATGGGTCAGTGAAAACTCTTCCAACAAGGCCTCCATCTTTTCCTTCTGTTCCTTTTTGGGCATGTTTCGCATTTCAAGAACGGCCATTATATTCTCTTCAACACTTAATTTTCGAAATACAGAAGCTTCCTGAGCCAGGTATCCTATGCCAAGCTTTGCTCTGCGATACATTGGTAAATCTGTGATATTTTGATCATCAAGATGGATTTCACCTTCATTTGGCTTTATCAAACCAACAATCATATAGAAAGTAGTGGTTTTACCAGCACCATTAGGCCCTAAGAGTCCCACTATTTCACCTTGCTGTACTTGTACTGAAACGTTATTAACTACAGTTCGTTTCTTGTATTTCTTAACAAGATTGTCAGCTTTTAATATCATAGGTGCAAAAATAGGTTAATCAAACTGTATATCCTTAATGTTTAGTTGCATGCTCACATTTCCCCGATACTCATTTTCCTCTACAGAATAAGCGAGATTGAAAGTCGAATGAGCCTTAAGTTGATTTTCATACTTAGCCAATCCGAAAGCAATGCATCCAAAAGTATTTTTATTATCCTGCTGCTTCACAAACAGTTTAAGGTGCTTGTCTTTTATTACCTTCAAAGAACTTGCCAATTGAACATTTTTTGAAATAAATGTTGGGGCCATATTTTCAGGACCAAATGGTTCCATTTGTTGGAGTACGGAATAGAACTTTGGTGTGATTTGGTCAAAATCCAATTCCGTATCCAATTCTATTTGTGGAATTAGCAGCTCATCAGGAATTGACTCAGCAACAACCTCCTCAAATCGCTCCTGAAATTCCTTTACCCTATTCAATGGAAGGGTAAGTCCTGCAGCGTACTTATGCCCACCGAAGTGATCTAGTAAATCTCTACATTGATCAATAGCATTGTATACATCAAAACCCAAGACCGAACGGGCTGATCCTGTTGCTTTGTTTTCAGACTCTGTCAAAATAATGGTAGGGCGATAGTAACTCTCAATACATCGGGAAGCCACGATTCCTATTACACCTTTATGCCACGAATTTTTGAAAAGGACCGTTGATTTTGAAGAGGTAGTTAACTCATTTTCTTTGATCATATCCAACGCTTCCTCGGTTATGGTAGAATCTACATCACGCCTTTTATTATTTTTAATATTCAATTTATCCGCAAAATGATATGCTTCATCTTCCGTGGCAGCAAGTAGTAAATCAACAGCTCCTTTGGCATGACTTATTCTTCCTGCGGCATTGATTCTTGGAGCCAAACCAAATACTATCCCTGTAATACTGATTTTATTTTTTATTCCTGCCAGGGCAATTAGCGCATTAAGACCTGGACGCTTTTGTTTTTCTAACTGCTTTAGTCCGAAATAAGCCAATGTTCGGTTTTCATCAACGATAGGCACTATATCTGAAGCAATACTTACCACTACTAAGTCGAGGTAATCAAAAGGATCTACCTTAAGTTCATTAAGTTGGTCTGACAAAGCCTGCATGAGTTTAAACCCTATACCACAGCCTGAAAGCTCTTTAAATGGGTAGTCGCAATCATCTCGTTTAGGGTCTAGTACGGCTACAGCTTCGGGCAACTTTTCCCCCGGACGGTGATGGTCGCATATGATAAAGTCTACATTAAGTGATTTTGCATAATCGATAAGTTCCACAGATTTTATTCCACAGTCGAGTGCGACAATAACCGAATAATCATTTTCATGGGCATGATCTATTCCAGCTTTAGAAATGCCATAACCTTCTTTATAGCGATCAGGGATGTAGAAAGTAGAATTGAAATGAAATGAATTGATAAAACCATAAAATAAGGCAACTGATGTAGTGCCATCTACATCATAGTCGCCATAAACCATAATGCCTTCATTGTTCCCGATGGCTTCAAGCAGTCGTGAAACCGCCAAATCCATATCTTTCATCAAGAATGGGTCGTGAAGATCTTCTAGTCTTGGGCGAAAAAAAGATTTAGCTGATTCAAAGTCTTTAATACCTCTTTGTGCTAAAATGGTGGCAATGGGTTGGCTCACATTAATGGCAGTGCCTAGCTCATCAACGAGCTTTTCATTTGGAATATCTTTGAATACCCATCGTTTCTTCATAGGCTAAAAAAGTAAAAGCAGTACAACGTACTGCTTTTAACTTGGTAATATTTTGTAGTTACTTATTCAGAATCAGCTTCTGATGGAGTAACGTTTTCTAGTACATCTTTGATCTCTACGCGAACACCATCTTGATAAGGGACTATCCAGGCATCTTTCACACCCATTTCACGCAAATATTTTTTGAAGGTATCAGCCTCCCAGTAATCTCTAAACTGACCCAAAGTAATTTTTTGAGTGCCATCGGCAGTTTCACCACCGAAGTTTTCATTGTTTTCAAAGTACTTAGATAAATCCTTATTCTTAAAAGCTCCAATTTGAACTTTAAAAACTACACCATCAATCATTTTCTCTCCACCTTTCATTTCCACAGGTTTGGGCTTTTCTCTGGCAGCAGCTTTGGCAGCTGAAAGATCACTTCTAAGTTTAGCCATGTCATCCTGCAGCTCACTTATTTTTGAGTCTTTATCACTCAGCTTTGATTGCATGCTATTATTATCAGACTTGAGGCTGTTCACCTGTCCCTGAAGGGCGTCTTTATCTTCCACTAGTTGCTTCAGGGCTTCAGGATTCTTTTTATATTCCTTGGCCTTGTTTTTCCATTCTTTGGCTTCTTTTTTATCCATTTGAGCGGAAGCTTCAAAAGCTATGGTGCCAACCATGATCAAACTAAGTATTAGTGTTACTTTTTTCATTACGTCTTTGTGAGTTGATTAAATCAAGCGAAAAATAGTCAATAAAATCGAATATATGAAAACAAAGCTTATTTCAGGCTACCTACCATATCTTCAGGGCGTACCCATTTCGTAAATTCTTCTTCTGTCAAATAACCAAGATTTATGGCTTCTTCTTTCAAAGTAGTTCCGTTTTCATGTGCTGTCTTTGCAATTTTTGCCGCTTTTTCATAACCAATATGAGTATTCAAGGCAGTTACTAGCATGAGGCTATTATTCAAATGCTCGGTGATACTTTTATGATTAGGCTCGATGCCAATGGCACAATTGTCATTAAATGAAACACATGCATCTCCGATTAATCTGGCAGATTGCAACAAATTATTAGCCATAACTGGTTTAAAGACATTTAACTCATAATGGCCTTGAGCACCACCAACAGTTATAGCTACATCGTTGCCTATGACTTGAGCACATACCATGGTTATGGCTTCACATTGGGTTGGGTTGACTTTACCAGGCATAATAGATGAGCCAGGTTCATTAGCCGGAATAATGATTTCGCCAATACCTGACCGCGGCCCGGATGCAAGCATTCTTATATCATTAGCGATTTTGTTCAATGAAACAGCCAATTGCTTTAGCGCCCCGTGTGTTTCTACTAAGGCATCATGCGCAGCTAATGCTTCAAATTTATTTTCTGCACTTACAAAAGGCAATCCTGTAAATTGGGCAATTTTATTAGCTACTAATTCAGCATATCCTTTTGGAGTATTGATACCGGTGCCTACAGCTGTACCGCCAAGTGCAAGTTCACTGAGATGAGCCATAGTATTTTTTACTGCTTTTAATCCATGATCTAGCTGAGAAACATAACCGCTAAATTCCTGTCCGAGAGTTAGAGGCGTGGCGTCCATAAGGTGAGTACGACCAATTTTCACCACATTCATGAATTTCTCAGACTTAGCCTTAAGTGTATCCCTTAATTTCTCAACACCTGGGATGGTGGTTTCAACGATCATTTTATAGCCTGCTATGTGCATTCCTGTAGGGTAAGTATCGTTGGAAGACTGAGACTTATTTACATCATCATTAGGATGTACGTCACTTTGTCCTTCACCTAGCTTATTACCAGCTAATACGTGAGCTCTGTTAGAAACTACTTCATTGACATTCATATTAGATTGAGTACCCGAACCTGTTTGCCAAACGACTAGAGGAAACTGATCATCTAATTTGCCCTCCAATATTTCATCACAAGCTTTAGAAATAAGATCACATTTTTCCGAAGATAGAACACCAAGCTCACAGTTGGTGTGAGCCGCAGCCTTTTTAAGATAGGCAAAACCATAAACCACTTCTAATGGCATGCTACCCGCAGGACCTATTTTAAAGTTGTTTCTAGATCTTTCCGTTTGGGCTCCCCAGTATTTGTCGGCAGGTACTTTTACCTCCCCCATCGTATCTTTTTCTATTCTGTAGTTCATTTTAATATTGTTAAGTCAAGTTGAGCTTGTCGAAACATGTACTGCTAGTCTTCGACAAGCTCAGACTGACATTACTTAGTTCAAAACAAAAATAGAAAATAAATCAGCTTCATTTTGAGAATCTTTACTCAATTAAAATCGGCATTCACCGATAGTGATCTGGCATTGGCCGATAACTATCAACAAAACACCTCTGATAGTCGCTATAATTGTATCACAAACAAAAACTCAAAATAATGGGACAAGAGACTATAAACGATCGGAGATTTTGGCTAGGCCTTGTTTTCGTATTCATCGGGGGGGTATTATTACTTGATAACTTAAATGTTATTCCCTATTACATTCCTGATTATTTATTATCATGGAAGACTTTTTTAATTGTACTTGGAGTGTATTTTATTGTTGGTAGAAAGAAGCCAGAACCTGGGATTATAATGATAACCATAGGTAGTGTTTTTCTGCTTCAGGATTTCTACTACTTTAGAATTAGAGATATCTGGCACATATTGTGGCCATCTATCTTCATCATTATTGGAGGGGGCTTAATTTTTAGAAGAACGCGAAATAGAGAATCACTGGACATCAGTGATGAAAAAAAAAATGATGTAGACTATGTTGATGATTTTGCTGTACTGGGAGGAAGAGAGATCATAGTAGATTCTCAAAATTTTAAAGGAGGTAAAATCTCAGCAGTTCTAGGTGGCTCGAGCATTGATTTAAGACAAGCCAATTTAGCCGAAGGGAATAGTATTTTGGATGTTTTTGCCATGTTCGGTGGTACTTCGATAATTGTCCCACAAGATTGGACAGTAAAAGTTGAGGTTTTCTCAGTTCTAGGGGGATTTAGCGATAAGCGCGACTCTTCGGTCAAAGTGGTTCCTCACCCAAACAAAGTGCTTACGGTCAAAGGCTTTGTAATGTTTGGTGGTGGAGATATTAAGTACACCAAATAGAAATGAAACACCCTTTTTTAGGAAAAGCTTTTCTGTTCTATTCATTAGCATGGGTGGCAATAATGGCTGCTCATGCTAATATTTTATTTTTACAATTTGATTTGCCTTTTAACTATGCATTGGCAGATAGTCTTGCGTTCAATTTAGCTTTTCTAGGATTTGGGATTCTTTATTGGTACATCGTTCAATACATTTCTCCTGAAAATCAAGGAATTTCAGGAACTATTCTAAATCAAGGATTAGCTATTGTTATAGGAGTAAGTTTTCTAACCTATCTCTGTAATTCAGCTTTGACTAATCTTGCCGGGGATGATGCCACAATCATTGATTTTCTAAACCTTGCCATCCCATGGAGAATTTTTCTAGGCTCGTTCTTCCTTGGCATGGTAGTTCTCATCTATTACTTATTGCAATACACGGCCAGTTTAAAAGAAAAAGAGAAAGGAGAGCTCGAGCTTCAAAACCTTTTGAAACAAGCTGAGTTGGAGACATTAAAATTTCAACTTAATCCACATTTTATATTCAATAGCCTCAATTCAATAAGCTCTCTAACTCTAACTGACCCTAACCGGGCACATGAGATGGTTGTGAAGCTCTCTGAATTTATGAGGGGCTCACTGGGGAGAGAGGATACAGAACTACACTCTTTAAAAGAAGAGTTGCAACAAATGAAGCTTTATCTCGATATTGAGCGCGTACGCTTTGGAGATAGATTGAAAGTAAATGAGGAAATAGATACAAATTGCTTCGATAGAGAGGTGCCAAACTTGATTATGCAACCGCTATATGAAAATGCCATTAAATATGGAATTTATGAGCAATTGGATGATGTAAACATTACTACCAAATGTTTTTGTGATGAAGGTCAGTTAAATATTTTAATCACGAATAATTATGATTCTGAGGCAATTCCGAAAAAAGGAAAAGGGATAGGGTTGAAAAATATCTGCAACCGACTGGAATTAATTTATGGAAAATCAGATCTTGTTACAATCAAAAAAGAAAAAGAAATATTTAGTATTGAATTAATTATCCCTCAAGAAAAATCATGATAAAGGCAATAATCATTGATGATGAAAAACTTGCACGAGACGTTATAAAAAAGTTTCTTGAAAGCTTTAGCGGTATCCAGGTCATTGAAGAATGTTCTAATGGCTTTGAGGGGATAAAGGCCATCGCCACTCACAAACCGCAACTGATATTTTTGGATATACAAATGCCAAAACTCACAGGCTTTGAGATGCTAGAGCTATTAGATGATAAACCCATAATCATTTTTAGTACGGCCTTTGATCAATATGCTATAAAAGCTTTTGAATTAAGCGCTGCTGACTACCTGCTAAAGCCGTATTCGAAAGCTCGCTTTGATGAGGCAGTTATTAAAGCCTTGAAAAAAGTAGATGAAGAAATAGATAGTCAAGAAGTCGTGACCTCTGTTCTGGATAATAGAGAGTCTTTAGAAAAGCTCGACCGTGTAGTGATTAAAAATGGTTCAAAAATTGTAATTCTTGGAATAGATTCTATTCAACATTTTCAGGCTCAAGATGATTATGTTGCTGTATATTCTGAAGGGCAGAAATACTTGAAGCAAATTACAATGAAGTATCTGGAAGAGAATCTTCCTGAAGGGTTCATTCGCGTTCATCGATCATTCATTGTAAATATTGATCAAATTGATAAGCTGGAAGCCTATTCAAAAGACAGTTATATTGCAATCTTAAAAAATGGTGAGAAGGTTTCTGTAAGTCGGAATGGATATAATCTGTTAAAAGAGAAGCTTGGTATTTAGAAATTAAGCTTCACATAATGTCTTGCATTAAGACTGTTGTATGAACATATCCAAGTAATAGTTTTTAATTGAGTTTGTGGGTTTTAAAACCCTTTGCGTGTGTTAATCTTGTTAATCTTTATTTCACCACTTTTTCCATCCAGACCAGAAATCCCGGGTAAGTCACGCTGATGACTTTTGTTTTCTCCACCTGAACCCCCGGCTCCACCGATTCCTCCAAATGTTGTTATATTGATTGAGTGTTTACGATTTTTACTATTAAAAATTGGTATAAATCCATTGGTTATGTAGTTAAATTTTAAATTTCCTGCATCCCCACCTTTCCCACCACTACCCCCTTGACCTAACTTAAATCCTTCTTCAAAAAAATAGGCTTCACTTGGCCAGCCACCACCTCCTTGTCCTCCATTACCTCCGTTTGTGGATATGTATATTGATTCAAGCTTATCAAAACATATAGTCAAAATAATATCAAATCCTGAACTGCCTTCACTGCCCGAACTCCCATTCGGATTCAATCTTTTCCCATACAAACCTCTTTTTCCATCACTTCCTTCAGCTATTATCCTGGCAGACTTACCAACGAAAGCATGCTTGATAACTATGTTAGTATTAGTTTTTATTAAAAGTTCTGAGTTATCTTCCATTTCAAGTGTGTCTATAATTAGCTGTTGGTCTAAAATAGTAACAGCACTATTTTTTTTGATTTTAAGAAAAGGAAAATGTTGAGATGCTAATGGTTGAAAATTCGCCTGAAGACTGAATAACACAATCAAGTTAAAAATAAAAAATCGAGTTAAAATCATAGTTATACTCTATAAATTAAGAAATAATTTACAAAAAACATGCCATTTCTACTTTAGAGCTAGACTTACTTCAATTCCTTAAAAAACTCCCAAACAACAAGACCTAAACTCACAGAAATATTGAGCGAGTGTTTTGTGCCAAATTGAGGTATTTCAATACAGATATCTGATTGATCAACAATTCCCTGACTTACACCAAAAACCTCATTTCCGAATATAAGACAATATTTAGCTTCTTTGCCTGGAGTGAATTCTTCTAAAGAAACACTTGCCTCCACCTGCTCGATGCTTATGATAGTGTAACCTTCACTTTTTAGTGTTTTAATAAGCTCCAGGGGTTGTGGCGAGTGTTCCCAATCCACTGACTCAGTTGCTCCAAGGGCCGTTTTTTGAATTTCTCGATGCGGAGGTGTTCCGGTTATTCCCCCCAGGTATATTTTCTCAATTAAAAATGCATCAGACGTACGAAAGGCGGAACCTACATTATTCAGACTTCTTATATTATCCAAAAGTAAAACAACCGGGATCTTTTTTGCTTTTTTGAATTCCTCTACAGATTTTCTGCCTAACTCTTCATTCGCAATTTTTTTCATTATGGTAATTTTAAAATCTATATTCAAAATTCTACATTCTTTATTCATTAATCAAAAGAAGTCCAAATCACAACGGCCAATTAACGCTTTACATTCGTGGCAAAAAAATGAATCTTTGTAGCTCCACCACTACGTAATTATGGGCAAGACAAAGGACGCCAAAGAAACTCCACTTATGAAGCAATACAATGCCATCAAGGCAAAGTATCCGGGAGCGCTTTTGCTGTTCAGGGTAGGGGATTTCTATGAAACTTTTGGAGAAGATGCAGTAAAGGCTAGTAAGGTTTTAGATATTGTTCTCACCAAAAGAGCGAATGGTTCAGCCTCACATATAGAGTTGGCAGGGTTTCCTCACCATTCGTTAGATACATACCTTCCCAAACTGGTTCGAGCGGGTAACAGGGTAGCCATTTGCGATCAACTGGAAGATCCAAAATCAGTCAAAGGGATTGTAAAGCGGGGGGTTACTGAATTAGTTACTCCAGGACTTTCTTTTAATGATAATGTGCTTGACAAAAAGGCGAACAACTTTTTAGCATCAGTATATTTTGGTCAGCATGCTATTGGCGTTTCATTTTTAGATGTTTCTACAGGTGAGTTTTTGGCTGCACATGGAAGTGAAGATTACATTTCTAAATTATTCCAGGGATTTAACCCGTCAGAAGTAATTTACAGCAAGCCTTCCTTTAAAAACATAGAGAAAGTTTTTGGTGATGACTATAACTTGTTTTCGCTTGATGAGTGGATATTTAAGTTTGATTTCACCTATGATAAGTTAACAGACCACTTCAAAACTTCTTCTTTAAAAGGATTTGGAGTGGAAGAGATGGGTGAGGCGATAATTGCTGCCGGTGCCATTCTTCAATATTTGGAGGAGACTGAACATCGGGAAACAAGCCATATAGCTTCTATTTCTCGTATCGATGAAGACAAATATGTATGGTTGGATAAGTTTACTATTCGCAATTTAGAGCTTGTTTATGCACAGAATGATGGAGTGCCGCTTATAGATGTATTGGATAGAACAGAGACTCCAATGGGGTCTCGGATGCTTAAAAAGTGGATGGTATTACCTCTTAAAGATACTGCGGCAATCAACGAGCGTCATGAGATAGTGGAGGCATATGATGGTGAAGAAGAACTACTCGAAACTACTCGAAGTAGCTTAAAACAGATCGGAGATTTAGAAAGGTTGATTTCGAAAGTTGCAGTTGGTAGGATCAATCCCAGAGAGATGATTCATCTCAAAAAGGCGATGTATAATACTCGGCCTATTTATGATCAGTTGATTGATCACAAACTACCCGAGCTCAAAAAATTGGCAGACCAGGTCAATCTTTGTGAGGTTCTACTGGAGAAGATAGAAGCTGAACTCAAAGAGGAAGTCCCTATAATCTCTAACCAGGGGAACATTATTAAAGATGGTATCGATGACGAACTGGATGAGCTTAGAAAGATCGCTTACTCAGGTAAAGACTACCTTGTGCAGATTCAAAAGCGTGAGGTGGAACGGACAGGTATCACTTCTTTAAAGATTGCTTATAATAAGGTATTTGGATACTATCTGGAAGTAAGTAATGCCCACAAGGATAAGGTCCCACAAGAGTGGATCAGAAAACAGACGCTAGTCAATGCTGAGCGATATATTACTGAAGAACTAAAAGTCTACGAAGAGAAAATATTAAATGCAGAAGACAAGCTCATCGTTATTGAGCAAAGAATCTATAACAGTCTGGTGGCAGCAGCAGCCGATTACGTTCATCAGATTCAGAACAACGCCCGAATCTTGGCTATGATAGATTGTCTTTCGTCATTTTCAGTTATTGCAAAAGCTAATAATTATAAAAAGCCTGAAGTAAATGATTCAACGGTAATTGACATAAAAGGTGGGCGTCACCCGGTCATAGAATGCCAGCTTCCTGTTGGAGAGTCATATGTACCCAACGATGTATTTCTCGATAATGATAGTCAACAAGTAATGATTATTACCGGACCTAATATGGCAGGTAAGTCCGCGCTGCTCAGGCAGACAGCATTGATTGTACTAATGGCTCAAATGGGCTCCTTTGTTCCTGCAGAAAGTGCTTCTATCGGGATCATTGATAAGGTATTTACCCGTGTAGGGGCTTCAGATAATCTATCGAGAGGAGAGTCTACCTTCATGGTAGAAATGATAGAGACAGCCAGTATTTTGAATAACTTGAGTGATCGTAGTCTGGTACTTATGGATGAGATTGGGCGAGGTACGAGCACCTACGATGGGGTCTCCATAGCCTGGTCTATTGTTGAATTCTTGCATAACCATCCTGATTTTAGAGCGAAAACATTATTTGCTACCCATTACCATGAACTCAATCAATTGGCAGAAGATTTTGTACGAATTAAAAACTTCAATGTGTCGGTGAAGGAAGTGGGAGATAAAATCATCTTCATGCGTAAGCTAAAGGAAGGAGGGAGTGAGCACAGCTTTGGTATTCACGTAGCTCAACTGGCTGGAATGCCAAATAAAATAGTGATTCGTGCTAATGAGATCATGCACTTCCTTGAAAAGGATAAAAGTAAAAACGACACTGGAAAGAAATTAGAAGAAGTACCAAAGGCCAATTATCAGATGAATCTGTTCGAAGCAGACCCGCGCTTCAAAGAAGTCATGCAACTCATGGAGGTGCTTGACATCAATACTATTTCTCCTGTTGAGGCGCTGTTGAAGTTAAATGAGATTAAGGGGCTTTTGGATAAGAAATAGTGGGTTCGATTATTCTTGATTTATACGATTGAATTAATTCAACTATGTTCTTGTCACATTTTGGCTTGTCAAAATGTATTCCTTTTGCTTAAATACATATTTTGACAAGCCTTCCGCCCCCTTTAGGCGGGTTCAATGTGACGTTGATCTTATGCTTTATACCTTAAACTCGATGGAGTCATAGAATATTAAGTCAGGTTCCCTGCATCAACTAGGGTAATTTTATTTCACCACTTGCATTATTTTGAAAGGTGTTTGTGTCATTATTTTGAAAGGGATTAAATTTTCCAAGTCTTATAACTGCACCATAGCCAGCACTGTTACTTAAAGTATTGTCTATGAATCGATAGTTATTATTGGGGCTTGGGTCGGAATCAGAACCACCATTTAAAACAATATTTGCCTTTTCAATTAAGAATGCATTTTGGCCACCATCACTAATTTGGCAGTTACTCATATCGTATCGTCCTGAAAGTTCTATTCCGTTCCATGATCCTGCACCTTCATTTATCCCTTTAAAAATGATTGGTAACTCTGACGTACCGTTTGCTGTTAGTTTAGCAAAACTTACAATTAAACCGGTATTATCTGTAAATTCCATCACAACACCTGGGTCTATTTGTAAATCTCCTAACACTATAAGATTAGAGACATTATGATATGCGGCATCGTTGGCTAGAGGAAAGACCCTTCCGCCTTGAATAGTAGAGTTATCTCGTAATATCACAGCGTTTTCTGACCAGCTGTTATTAACATTTCTAATGTTTACAAAGCCCAATTGACTCGTTGGTATACTTAGGTCATAAAGGCTAATATTTTCGAAAGTGCTTGATTGTATATTCACCTGAGTACTAGGTGGAGATATAGGTGAAATATAAATACCATGTCCACTGCTATTTGTGATGTTGCTGCTAGACATATCCAGTACACCACCAACATATACTGCTGTTTTTTCTGGAGTTGTAAAGCTTCCAGTATCGTGTATAGAGCTTCCAGCTCCTTGAATGGTTGCATTATTTAAAGTCAGATTATTAGTTGCTGCAACTCCCTTCCAGGGGACATCATTCCAACCTTCAATAATTGCATTGCTTAACTCAATTGAAGGTGCTACTATACCTGTATTTTCACTCAAATAAATGGTAGATCCAATTATTGAAACATTTCCGCCAGCTGTAAAACTTTTATCAAGCAAGTATTTTTTGCCTCCAAAAAGGAATAAACTTAGTGAACCATCCGTTATAGTCGAACCTTTTGTTGATATTTCTATATAGTCGTAGTTATCATCATTGGCAAATACTTTATTGGTCAATCCAATTAGGTTTATGGGAGCTTTTGCTGGGATGGAGTAGTTCGTAACTATAATTTGGCCTGAAGTAATATCTGGAGCTGCCGTTTCATGAAATAGTACACCAAGGGAGTTGCTTGCGTCTTCATTTTGTCTTATTTCTATAGTTCCACTTCCTAAACTTCCCTGATTGATCACAGTGATGGCAGCGGTTTCTGTTTGCCCTTCAAATAGTTGAGAACCTCCATGTAGAATTTCTAGACGTTCGGGTGAATTTATTACACCTCCATCTACAAGTACGCCTTTCCAAGAGTTTTCATTACTTGCACGAATTGTAGTAAACTGCTGAACATCTAAAGTCCCTTTTACAATTAGTCCCGCAGTTTCTGCAAAGGCAATTTCAATGAACCCGCTGCTGGTACTTAAAGTAGTCTCTGACGATATAATTAGATCTTGATTGACAATATAATCGGGGCCAGAGTCATTTATATCTTCTAGTAATAAAAAATTAGAGGTAAAAGAAGCTGCATTTAGTTCGATCCCTCCTTCTACGGTCACTTGGACACCTGAGGTATTAATTCTATCTCCTGATCTTACTGAAAGTTCAAAACTGTAAAACCCTGTCCTTGGTGGTGTAAAGGTCACAATGGCCTCAGAAGTGCTACTGAGATTAATATTTTCAGTACCAAGATACTCCCATTCATACCTGAATCCTTCTGGACCTGTAGAAGCTGAACCGTCTAGAGTAACCAACGTGAGAGGACTAACTGTCTGAGGCTCACCAGCATCGGCTGTTAAGAGAGTTGGAGCTATCGAGTCATCTTCATCATCACTGCAGCTACTGAATGCTAAAATTAGACTTAAAATGCAAAGGTAAATAGGTTTCGTTTTCATGGCTAAGTTATTTTTTGTCGTAAATAAACCATAAAAAGGTATCTTTAAGGGACGGATTTTACCTGTTTACATTTCTTTTTTGTGAAGGGGCTGAATTCTTTTGTGAATGTATTCAGCTGATGACATTTATATAATCATGAAATATTTCTACCTATTAACCATCCCAATTTTCCTATTTCAATCCATGTATGCTCAAGACTTTCAGGTTCAGCAGCAATTGGTTATTGACTCTTTAAGTCAAATAATAAGAGCTGACAGAAGTGATACTACTAATGCCAATGCTTATTTGGGTCTAAGCGAAATATTGTATGTTAACAATTTAGATACAATGAAGATACTTTGTGAAAAGGCAAAAGCTATTGCAGAAGTCAATTTGCAGAAAAGTTCATTAACACCTCCCGAAACAAAGGCTTTTAAGGTAATTCTTTCGCAGTCACTTACCAATATTGGATATTACTATGGCGAAATTGGCGACCTCGAAAAGCAGGAGGAAATGTACTTGAAAGGGTTAGATCTTATTAAAGAGGTTGGGAAAAAAATTGATATAGCGGCAACATTGAACAATGTTGGGTATCTATATGGCCAACTAGGAGAAATTGAAAAACAAAAAAAATACTATCTCGAAAGTCTCAATATAAGAAAAGAGATAGAAGATGAGGAAGGTACTGCCTTGTCTTTATATAACCTTGGACTTTTGCTATATAACCAGGGAGATATCACGTTGGCTCTAGACCATCTGTTCGAAGCACTGAAAATTCAAGAAAAGATTGACAAAAAGGATGATATAGCCTCTACATTAAACTCTTTAGGATATATATATGGTCAGCAAGGTGAAATAGAAAAGCAGAGGGATTTCTATTTGAAGAGCTTAGTGATTAGTGAGGAAACAAATAATAAGCCTGGTGTGGCCATTATTTACAATAATTTAGGAAGTATCTATAAGGAGCAGAATGAATACGACAGGGCGTTAGAATACTTTAATAATTGCCTAAGTCTGTCTGAAGAAATTGGCTTGATAAGAGGAGTATCAAACTCGCTAAATAATATAGGTACCATTTATGAAGCGCAGGGTAAGATTCCAGTAGCTCTCGAGTATTTTCGAAGAAGTTTGCAAATAAGAGAAGATATCAATGACCATGTTGGAATCATCAATTCATTGCTCTCAGTGGGGAGAATTCTATTTAAGCAGGGTGAAGTAAAGAAGGCAAATAATCGAGCCTTAGAAGCGCTTGAACTGTCGAAAAAAATTGGATTTACTGATGAGATAAAGCTGTCTGCAGATTTGTTGCAAAAGACTTATAAATCGATGGGTAAATATAAAGAAGGTTGGGAAGCATATGAATTGCACATTAATATGCGAGATAGTGTTAATAATATTGAAACGCAAAAAACTGCCATTGAACAAAGTCTCAAATATGAGTTTGAAAAGAAGGAGGCACTTGCAGCAGCAGCGCGTGAAAAGGAAGTAGTACTTGCCAAAGCTGAATCAAATAGACAAAAAATTATAATTTGGTCTGTGTCAATAGGCTTACTTTTGATTGTCATTTTTTCTTTAATCATTTACAACAGATTGAAAGTTACCCGTAAACAGAAAATACTAATTGAGAAGAAAAATAAGGAGAATGAATTATTACTTGGTGAGATTCATCATAGGGTAAAGAATAATCTTCAAGTCATTTCAAGTTTATTAAGTCTTCAAGAAGCCAATATTACAGATGAAACGGCAAAGGCTGCCATTTTAGATGGAAAAGAAAGGGTGCACTCGATGGGCCTAATTCATAAAATGTTGTATCAGCAGAATGACTTTTCAGGTATCGATATGGGTGAATATATAAAAACTCTTGTGACCGGATTGCTAGATAGTTTTGGTAAAAATCCAGATCAATTTGAATTAAATTATGACATTGAAGATATTCATCTGGATGTCGATACTGCAATTCCTTTAGGTCTTATATTGAATGAACTTGTTGTGAATTCTCTCAAACATGCCTTTCAATCTATAGAAAATCCAAAAATCGGCCTGAAATTACATGAGAGAAATAATAAATTGATATTAGAAATTAGTGACAATGGCAAGGGAGATCTCGGTAAGGTTGAATCTTCAACATCTTTCGGAATGAAATTGGTAAAGTCCTTCTGTCGGCAATTAAACGGCAAGTTTTCTATGGAGCAAATGGATGGTCTATCAAGTAAAGTTGTTATTAATGATTACAAGATGATGTCTGTATGAATATTTTGATTGTAGAGGATGAAGTAATTGTTGCAGAAGACTTAGCAAATGATCTAAAAAACATGGGGTTTGAAGTTGTGGATATTGCAATTTCAAGTGAAGAGTGCTTTTTATCTTTTGAGAAAAAGCGTCCCGATGTTATTCTTATGGATATAAGGATAAAGGGAGATATCAACGGTATTGAATTAGCGAATCGCCTTCGTGAAAAATCAGAAATACCTATAATTTATTTAACTTCTAACACAGATCCAGCTACCATAAAAGAAGCTATCGAAAGTAGGCCGCAAGCTTTCATTTCTAAACCATACAATAGAAAAGATTTAAAGGCAGCGCTGGAACTTGCTTTTATGAAGCATAATGAAGCTCAATTGGAAAGATTTACAGGACAACCTTTAGATTCTTCTGTCTTTGTCAAGGATGGTGATTTTTATAAACGATTGAATCTAAGTGAGATTCTTTATATCGAAGCATCCGGAAGTTACTGCAATGTTTTTACATCAAAAAAAACATATGTTTTATCCTTTAACTTGCACAGTTTTGAAGGTAAAATTATGAATTCAAGTTTCGTTAGAATCCATAGATCTTATATCGTAAATGTAAATAACATAGAAGGGTTAGGACATAATACAGTAGTTATTAACGATAAAGAGTTTCCCATAAGCCTTTCTTACAGGGAAGAAGTTGTAAAACTCTTTCATAAACTTTAATTATTACTAAGGACTGTAGTCAGAAGCAGATAATTAACACTTCTCCTGCAACAATTTATTACCTTTGCAACTCATTTGAACATCACTGAATTATGGCAGAAACTGTAATTTTAGAAAAAAGAAGAAAACCTATTCTTAAGCAGGAGATCGCTTTCACAATAGTACATCTCATACCTTTGGCAGCAATCTGGACGGGAGCTACTATCTATGATTGGGCCATATGCATCTTTCTATACTTCTTTCGTATGTTCTGGATAACGGGTGGTTACCATCGTTATTTTGCTCACAAAACTTATAAAACCTCTCGATGGTTTCAGTTTATCATCGCTTTTATGGCACAGACCTCAGCGCAAAAAGGAGCATTATGGTGGGCTGCTCATCACCGCCATCATCATCGTCATAGCGATACGCCAAAAGATCCGCACTCCATGAAACTCTACGGGTTTTGGTACTCGCATGTAGGGTGGATTATAGGTCCTGATTATAAAGAAACGGATTTCAAAACAATCGGAGATTATGCTAAATACCCCGAGCTCGTTTGGCTCAATAAACATTATCTAGTACCTCCGACTACGCTGGCACTTGTGGTTATGGCACTAGGAGGATATTTCAATGGAGGTAGTGTCTTATTAATGTTTAGTTCTTATGGCTTTTCTGCACTTTTTATTGGATTCTTCTTAAGTACGGTTTTAACTTATCATGGGACGTTTACTATCAACTCTATCATGCATAAGTTTGGAAGTCAACGTTATGAGTCTGGTGACGAGTCTAAAAACAGCCTCTGGTTGGCTCTTTTGACATTAGGTGAAGGATGGCATAATAATCACCACTATTATGAGTCAGCCGCCAGGCAAGGATTTTTCTGGTGGGAGATTGACATTACGTTCTATATTCTAAAAGTATTCAGCTGGGTAGGTTTGATTTGGGACCTGCGAGGTGTTCCAAAACACATCAAGTATTCTAAAAATAAGGAACAGGCCAAGCAGATGGCGGCTGAAATGAAAAAGGAGGCAGCCTGATAAATCATCATTTACTCTTCTGGTTACAATTTTGTATCTTACTCCATTCAGAAGTATAAAATTAGATTCTTACGTTGGCCAAAGGTTTACCTTTTCTTTTTACATTTTTTATTCTCCTAATTGGGGAATTACAGGCGCAGAAGGCCGCTTATAAAACGTACCCAAATGAAGTTCAAGAGTCGATACTGCACGCATTAAGCTTTTTTCCAGAGTTAGATGATTATTCCATTGAATTTAAGTTCAGAAAAAGTCTTAAAAATAGAGTAATGCAGGCTCAGCCCAAGATCAAGACTTTTTTTAGAAGTAAGGAAAAACGTCACTACAAAATAACTATGAGCAAAAATCTAGTGATGAAGGACACGACTATGACGTTAGATCAGCTCCCGCTTGAAATCTTAGTTGGGTGGTTTGCTCACGAATTAGGCCATATTATGGACTATAAAGATAGAAGTGCAGGTAACTTGTTAGGTTTTGCTATTAAGTACCTTACTTCCAAACCTTTTATTAAGCATTCCGAATTAAGGGCTGATGCGCTAGCGGCTGATAATGGCTGCGCAAAGCACCTTATAAGGACCAAGAAATTCATTCTTTTTGACTCTCGTTTTTCAAAAGAATACAAAGCTAAGATCAAAGAGCTGTACCCTTCGCCCGAAGAGATAACAGCAATGCTTCAGAAATAATTATTTTAACAGAATCATATTGCAAATTAAAATGGCTTGTTTAAATTTGCACCCACTTGAGGGAAACGTCCCTCTAAGAATTTTAAAAGCGATTCCGATATTATCGGGAAGCTAGTAATAAGCGAGAGTAGCTCAGCTGGTAGAGCGCAACCTTGCCAAGGTTGAGGTCGCGGGTTCGAACCCCGTCTCCCGCTCCAAAAGGCCTGCGAAAGCAGGCTTTCTTATTGAAAGCACTAAACTACACTATGTAGTTTACGCCTGCCTTTTGGCAGATAAGCCCGGGTGGTGGAATTGGTAGACACGCAGGACTTAAAATCCTGTGGGCATTGCGCCCGTGCGGGTTCAAGTCCCGCCCCGGGTACGAAACCTCGACATGATTGTCGAGGTTTTGTTTTACTATGGCAGCAGTATATATTTTATATTCTCAACAAGCAAACAAGTTTTATACTGGGAGTTGTCTCGATTTAGATATACGTCTGAAAGAGCATCGCGATAAAAATTATAAGCAAAGCTTTACTTCTAGATACGAGGATTGGGAGTTGTACTTAGTGATTGATGACTTAAGTTATAATCAGGCTCGAGCTGTTGAAAATCATATTAAGAAAATGAAGAGCTCCACTTATATTCAAAACTTGCTTAAACACGAGGAAATGATAGGGAGATTGAAGGTAAAATATCAAGGTGCGGGTTCATCCCGATAGCTATCGGGTCCCGCCCCGGGTACGAAACCTCGACATAATTGTCGAGGTTTTGTTTTACTATGGCAGCAGTATATATTTTGTATTCTCAACAAGCGAACAAGTTTTATACTGGTAGCTGTCTCGATTTAGACAGCTTCTAATATGACCCCTAAGCCCTGCCTAATTGACGAAGCATTTTTACATGGCTCCAAAGAGCCGCGGCAAATGTTTTGTTAACCGCATAGGGCAAGTCGAATTCCCTGGCAGTTCTTTCCACTATTTTTGATAAGGTTTGATAATGAACGTGGCAAACATTCGGTAGCAAATGGTGCTCAATCTGATAATTAAGACCCCCAATGAGCCATGAAAAGATTTTACTTCGAGCAGCGTAATTACTCGTGGTGGCCAGCTGATGCGCTGCCCATTCGTTGGGTATAAGGCCATTTTCATCTGGTTGTGGAAATGTCGTATTCGGCAATATGTGGGCGGTCTGAAAAACGATGCTTATGCAGAGTCCGGTTACAAAATGCATGCTCAAAAAAGCCAGAATAATAATCCAGGCAGGTAGCGGCACCATAATCAATGGCAAAACCAATGCATAGGAATAATAAAGCATCTTCCAACCGGCAATTTTTAAAAGTTGTTTTTTGAATTCACCCTCCTTATTAAAAAAGCCCATTTCTTTGTAACGATTAGCTCTGACAAAATCCTTCGTAGTAATCCATGATAGGGTAGAAAGCCCGTAGAATAACCAAATGTAGATGTGCTGAAAACGATGGATCCAATAGCGCTTAGCATGAGGAGAAAAACGTAAAAAAATCGGGGCATTAATATCATCGTCCCCTTCGTCAATATTGGTATAGGTATGGTGTAGCACGTTATGCTGAATCCTCCAAACACTGGCATTGGCCCCAATGAGATTCATGGTGTAGCCCATGTACTTATTGATCTTACGGCTTCTTGAATAAGAACCATGTATGGCATCGTGCATAACACCCATGCCCACACCAGCCATGCCAAGACCGCTGGTTATGTACAAAGCAAATAATAACAGAGGATTTGCAATGATTCCTGTACTAATAATAATAAGAGGACCAAAGAATATGGATAACATGAAAATAGTTTTGATCACCATAAGTCTGTTACCGTACTTGCTTTTATTTGTCTTTTTGAAATAATCATCTACCCTTTTTCGTAAGGTATTCGCAAAGTCAGCTTGGTCAGTTTTTACAAATTTTAAGTTTTTCATAGTATATTCTTTTGCACCCTGTTCACCATATCTTCCCGACTATGTATAGGCACGTTCAATAGGTTTGTAGTTCGGCAAAGAGCAATTCTAATTCTTTCCTGCTTTTATTGAGTTTAAGAGAAAGCTTTTCAAGCATGCCTTCTCTTTTCCCTTCTTTAAACTCGAAATCCATATCGCATAGATTGGAAAACCTTTGTTTAAGCATGACTTTTTGTTCTCTCCAACTTCTTGTTATTTCCATTTTTAATTCAATGCTAGTTCTATGAGCTATCAGGCTTTTCAAACCAAGGTTGTTTATTTTGTAAGTAATAAGTCGTATTGTTTCAATTAAGGGTTTTTCACTAACTCCCTTTCAAAGTATACTAATTCTTTCCTCTCCGGATCATCTTTAACTTTGCAGTAATATATCTGGTCAATATATCGCCTGATAACTAGTTCCAGCCTGGGATTGACTTTTGCATAGACAATATCGCCAGCATTGTATTTATTTTGCACAAATTGCTTGCTCATAATGGTGTTTTTGACACTTAATTCTTACTTAAGATCACACTTTTATTGATTATTGGTATTACACATCTTCCATTGATTGTTACATGAATCTCACATTAAAAGAACAGATAGTTCTTCAACACCTGTCCCTATCCATCACCAGAAGCATGTGGTTACACCATCTATTAAATGCTGTATTTGGTTAAAGTAAGATTCTTACTGATTCAAACGGTAACCTCTTCATATCCACTCTTGATTACCGTTGAGATCATTTTGAACCTCACATTGGCCTTAATGATATTTTGGGAATGGGCCGGAATGATAATCGACTGGCCTATATCAAGTAGATTGGATTCACCATCGATCACGATCTCTGCCTTACCATCGATCACCTGGATAAAAGTGTCAAAAGGAGAAGTTTTTTCAGTTAAAGCTTCTCCTGTATCAAAGGATGACACTGTCACATTTCCAGTGGTTTTTTTAATGATCGTTTTGATGACCACTGAATGGGGTACATATTCAATGATCTCTACTATTATGAAGGTTTTCCCCTTTTCTTGTTCTAAATTTTCCACTTTATTTATGGCCTACTTCTAATCCCGACTTTTTTTCTCTTTTTTCTTTGCTGCTTTTGCTGCACGTTTTTCTTTCAATGTTTTGGTAGGTGCCGTTTTGCCTGATTTGGCTTTACCATCTTTTTCCTTTGACATGTTTTTTTGTTTAGTAAACTGAATATATTACTTTATTAATTTAATGTATTCTGTATGTCTTGAGAGAGTACCTACTCACCCAAATTTGTAGCCGGCAAACGCATTAATAGTTCTGGCAACTCTGGCTTAATGACTACGTCAATATGACGATTCAATTTTCTGCCGGCAGAAGTTTCGTTATTGGCAATGGGTTTGCTTTCCCCGAATCCTGATGTGCTAGATCTTTCCTTATCTATTGTGGTATTGGCATTTAGATAAGTCAGTACAGCGTCAGCACGCTCTTTTGACAATTTTAGGTTAGCGTCATCACCTCCCTGCGAGTCTGTATGGCCTTCGATGGAAATAGAAGCATTTGTGAACAGATTCATAGCTTCTTGCACTTTAGTCAATAGGGCATAGTCTTCCTGTTTGATTTGAGATTTGCCTACATCAAAATTGACACCTATCATCCTGATTATGACATCGTTTTTTTGACGAAACACCAGGGCTTCTTCCTGATCGAACAGTTGCTGCACCTTCTCAAACTTAGAGTTTACTTCTGCCATCCTGTCAATTCTGCTTTGCAAAGCCTGCTGTCTTTTTTGCCCCTTTAGGGCTTCATCAGATAGTTTTCCTTCCATAGTCTGGATAATTTTCTGCTGCTCACCTAGCAAGGCTTTGAGATTTCTATTCGTGGCTTTTTCGTTATAAATGGAAGATTCAAGATTTGCCATACGGAGCTGATCATGGGCAATTCTTTGTGTGATCTTTGAAACTGGCATATCCACGCCTGCGTTAAATTTTAAGCTCATATCAAGTGCTTCACCTATTTTTTCAAGGGTATTGTAATTCATAAGTAGATA
Organism: uncultured Fulvivirga sp.; assembly: GCA_947500555.1. Classification (GTDB taxonomy): domain Bacteria; phylum Bacteroidota; class Bacteroidia; order Cytophagales; family Cyclobacteriaceae; genus Fulvivirga. The sequence goes on from CANMSE010000001.1 coordinate 1,003,151, forward strand.
ATCTTCTGTTTCAAAACCCCTTTCATCCAGCGATTTTTCTTCTTTTGCGATATGCATAGCAAGGAGCGCTTTATACTCAGCCTCTTTGGCCAGGTGTCTGGCATCATCAGTATCATACCTGTTTTCCAACAGTTCTTTTTCAGCTCCTTTTACCAGGCCTTTTGCTTCTGCTATCGTCTTAGGTGCAACTTTGTCAACTTTGTTGTCATCAGCTTTTTGTAAAAGCTTTTTTGCATTGGTCAGATAGTTGGCTTTTATAGATTCTAACTCTGCTTTTCTATACAAAGCCGTAGCATCATTTGCTTTTTCTTTGGCATCATCAGCATCACCTTTCTCCAGTTGTTCTGCGGCCTCCTTCATTTCCGCTTCTGCATCTACCCACATCTCTTTCACAAATTGTTGAGCTTCCGCATTTATAGCATCTTTTCTGGCAGACAATACACTGGAAAACATTACTGCACTCACTTTAGTATTTTCAGTTGCTTCCTGGAATTTTTCAGTTGCTTCAGCGATTTTTTCCCGAATCCCAGAGAGCTCCGCTCCTGCCTCATATTCTTTTTGTGCAGTATTATATTCATCCAAGGCTTCTTTAAAAGTGCGAGGAGAGAGCACATCCGCCTGAGCGGTTTTTGCCGTTACTAAGGACTTATCCACTTCGTCAAATAAAGATGCTCGAATTCCTTGTCCGTAAAGACTGAGCCCTTGGAATGTTAATATTACAAGGACTATTCCTATCAATTTATTTTGTTTGATTTTCATAATTATTTTTTGTCTATCCAACAAAGTTGAGTCAGTAGGTTCCAGAAACTATTACATTCAGGCATTCATCCCTTACACATATCACATGTTGAGTGTAGTATCCAACTTTCTCAATGCACTCTATATAATTAAAAAGACAGGCGTTGATACCTGTCCTCTTAGTAAATCTTTATGAGCCCTCAAGTGGCAATCACGTGCGCCTAATCCTGGCTATCATTAACCTTCAAGTCCTTCAGTGCTGTTTGAAGTTCGTCCATGTCCTGATTAAATTCTGCTTTGAAAGAATTCCATTGTGCTTTTCCTTCTACTTTGTTCTCATCCAGTTTAGTTTTCATTGCCAAATTTTTCATTTCCAGTTCATCGATTTTTAACTCATAATTGGCTCTTAATTCTCTAAATGCTTTGAGGCTTTCTTCATTCTTTGAGATTTTTTTACCTATTTCTATTTTGTACGCTTTCATGTCTACTAAATAATCTTCTCTTGCTTTGACTAAATCTTCAGTCGCTTCAGCTAATTCATTCTTTGATTCTTCTATTTTTTCTGATGGACTGCTTGCACAACTTGCTCCCAAAATAATCATCATTGAAATGGAGGCTAGTATTGTAATTCGTTTTCTTCTCGTGTACATAATAATCATTGTTTATTTCTGTAAAGTTGCGTTGCCATTCTTCTCAAATTGTTACAAAACACTTTGAGATCATTACATAAATCTTAGATCAACTCTGGTACAATTATTCATTTGAGATATAAATTGCCCCTTCACTTTATTTTAGGAGTTAGCTTGCTGACTATAAAAATCCAAAACGGACTAATGATGAGTGTTACCGAAATAGTAGAAATGATTAACTGATAGGTATGTTCGGAAATCAGGTCGACAAAATAGGCAGTTGCCCCAAGGATAAAACTAAACTCTCCAATCTGTGCCAGGATCGCTCCGGTGTACAAACTATCGGTCCAACTTTCTCCCAAGAAGCGTACGATCATGGCATTAATGAAATTATTGGTGATAAACGTCAACAAAACCATAATGGAGATAACGCCCAGATTATCCATCAAAAAACTGAGATTAATTAACATACCCACCGACACAAAAAATAACGCCACAAAAACGATCCGAAAGGCATGAAGGCTATTATGCACCCATGTAGTTTCTCTTGCTTTGGATACAATCATTCCTGCAACAAAGGCTCCTAAGGCAGAAGACAATCCAAAAAAAGCTGTGAGTAAGGAAAAGCCAAAACAAAATGCAAATGCTATAAATACCTGGATCTCGTGATCTTTCCTGATCTGTTTGCCAAATGGAAGGTGGATTTCCTTTTTCTTTAAGATCCAAAGCGTAATACTCAGAATTAAGAACCCTCCGATAATCTGCTTGGTTATCTCAAGGGTAGAAAGTGCCGCTCCTGATAAATAGTTGAGCAGAATCAGCATGGGTACAACCAGTATATCTTGCACCAGTAAAATTCCAATGATGTTTTGACCTATGTTAGAGGCTATTAGTCGTTTATCTTGCAGAAAATTGATAACAATGGCAGAGCTACTCAGGCTTATCACAAATCCAAGCACGATAATATGGTTTAACTGCCAGTCCAAGACCAGTCCAACCGCCCAAACGGCAACCACGCTCAGAACCACCTGGATGAGTGTGCCCAAAACCGGAATACGCCAGTTGGCGATAATCTTTGGAAGGGATGTCTCCATACCTATGAAAAAAAGTAGTAGCACCAGTCCAAATGAGCCGAGATTGGAAATGAGCGATTCATCGGTAACGAGCTTCAGCCCATAGGGACCCATCACTACACCTGCCAGGATGTAAGCAATAACATAGGGTTGTTTCAATAGCCTGAAAACAAAACTGATCAGAATAATTCCTACAGAAAGTACGACCAAAATAGAAAGAATTGGGTCTATTTGAACGCTCGCCTGAATAGGGTAAATTCTAAAATTTTCCATGCCATACTTCTATGTTCTTTAACAATCGGGTTTAAAATGTTTTTTACATACAAAAGGGGATTGCTCCCCTTCTCTTATTCAGCATTGAAACCTACTGCTAGATCTTTTCGGGCTGAACACTTTTAATTACTCCAATGGTATCTTCCATGTTCTTGCTTAATCGGGTTTGAATTCTTAGAAGAAGCTCATATTCCTTACCTTCTTCAAATTTCAAATCTTCATCGGTAAGTAGGACATATCTGCTTTTCAATACCTTTGATTGATCGTTCCAATTACCTCTCATCTCGAAGTCATCGGCAATATTCTTTTGATCGTTTGAGTAATCCATAACCTTGTTTTACTATTGTAAATAACCTTTTATAACAAGGTAAAGGTGCAGATAGAACTGGCATAAAGTGTTACACCAGACTAGTGCCATGTTACATTTATCACATGTTATTTATGTAGAGGTGTAAGTTTGAAGACTCACTTATTGCTTAGCTTCAATAATACCATAGAAAGCATGATCTTTTTGCTTTTCAATGGCCCAGCCAATATTTCCGTAGTCAAAATGCCAATACTCCTTCAGATCACAAACAAAATCTTCTTGCTCAAAAAGACTGATTAACAAGGTTCTGTGATCTTTGGCTTCTTTACTAATTTCCGGATGGTGAGGATAACACTTTTTATTAAGCTCAATTTTTAGTCCTTTATTGGTGCCAAAATCCAGAATTTGATTGGTCTTGTTGTCCAGAATTAAAGCATCAATAGCTCCACCGGTCGCGTGCGTTGATTTATTATATGGAGCTATAAAATAAGATACTATTTCATTCAATTCGTTGATTGATTTGTTAGGAAATTTCTCTTGAATAGCACTGAGGTTTTGTTCCCAAAGCAAGCGCTGATGTTTGAAGGAACGCCAGGCCGACCGTATGACCAATGTTTTATTTTGCTCAATAAGGCGCTCACTTATTCGCCCGATTTTTTCGACTATTTCTTCCCTTATGAGATATTGGTAGTCCTTCATAATGGAGGGCTCATAAATTAACTTAAAACCTGTGTCCTTCAGACTCCTTAAAGGCGAGTTATTGTCTATGATCAGATAGTCTGGTTCTAATTTTTTATGTAGAACATCCTTTAATTCTATGGACTGAGTATACGCGTTGGCATTCATTTTTAGGTATTTACTTTAGTTACATATGGTGAGGTCATGGCGGATAAAAGTGCAGCATAGGTGAGGTTAAACCTCACCTCACTACCTACTTTGAGGCCACTCTCCTGAGGGTTGATGATCATATGATCGCTGCTGCCCCCCAGAATTGTTATTTTCAGTTCGGGACTCAGTCCTGAGCAAGGTACATCTTGATGACCCATACCAAGAATAGCTCTTGAACCTATACCGTTATCATAAAACTCCGGTATTTTCCCAAGGGCATTTTGTCCCATTATGCCGTAGGGCATAGAGGGTTTGGATTTTAACTCCGTCACTTCAGAAACAAGGGTAAATGCATCTGTAAACAAGCCTGGAATTTGTTCCCTTTTTAAGGTTTCACACCCAAGAAAGATGGATTCTCCTATTCTGAGGTTATTGATCCTGCCGCTATCATTTACATTTGACAGCCATTGATAATTGGCCGAGTTTCCACCTGAAACAAATTGAAAGTTGACATTAAATTTTTTCTCAATCACAGTTGATAAATTGGACAGTAATCCCATATTTTCCTGATCAGGCTGGACTCCACCAAAGCAGGCCAGGTTGGTGCCAATCCCTATTAGCTTTATACCTTTCAGCTGGAGTACCTGTTCTACAATATTTTCCAGGTCATCGGGCATAATACCTTCTCTTAAATCACCATATTCCACCATAAGGATTATCTTGTGAATCAATCTTTGCCTTATTGCAGATTCCGAAAGTTCACGAATGACTGAGATCTCGGAGTTTAGGCTGATATCTGCATATTTCACAACCATTTCCGCCTCGCTGAGCATTGGCGGCCCCAATAGCAGAAATTGGCAACGGAGACCTCCATCAGCCATTTTTTTCAGGTTATCGATTTTAGAGTCAGCCAGTGTGGTTATTCCTCCTTCCAAAAGGAGCTTAGCAATGCTTACATTTCCACAAACCACTTTTGTAACAGCAGAAATAGAGACGCCTTTAGCCCCGTAAATTGCGATAAGTGTTTTGAGGTTATGGGCAATTTTTTTTAGATCAATTTCTAATCTTGGCGTTGACATTAGGCAGTCTCAAACTTCGCCAGCTCCGGAAATACTTCGTATAGTTTTTCGATAAGTTTAGCACATCCCTGTTTCAGAACATCTGTGGTTGGAAGCTCAAACCTTTGTTCATAGTCATATATAGTCTTTTCAACCTCATAGTCAGTCATGCCTTCATGGTTGATTGTAAGGGCGATGACAGGGGATCTGGAGAAGACTTCTATCAATTCAATTTCGCTTTCTACTGTTGGCATTGGTATTTTCGGGAAATCACAGCGGTGCGCACGCATAGGTGGATGTTGAAGAATAATGGCCCTGGGCATAGCACCTCTAATAATGGCACTAGAAGATGTAAACGCCTGGTGGCTCAAAGCACCCTGTCCTTCAACCACAATGATATCCGGGCTTTCCTTTTGTGCCTCCAAAATAGCATTTTCTACTTCTCCCGTTGCAAACCCGGAAGTCAAGACATCTATAGCAATGCCATATTTAGACCCCTGAAGTAACCCTGTTTGACCTGTTGTGATAAAGACAGCATTCAGTCCCTCTTTTCTAAGCTCCTCAACCAGACGCAGTGCAGTGGTTCTTTTACCTACCGCGCAATCAGTCCCTGATACCGTAATGATTGGGGTTTTAACGTTTCTAATCTCTCCTGTGTAGGTATGAAGATCTTTTTTCGCTGGTGGTTTACGAACGTCTAAAATGGAAACGCCATATGTTGAAGCCATTTCCATACATTTTTTGTCCTCTGTCAAAAATTCAGGAAGACCATTCACTATGTTCATCCCCATCTTGATGGCCGTATAAATGACTTCTTTTTCATCTGCGCTTAGTGAGGGTTTTAATGGTGCAATACCATATACGAAGTATCCGGGAATGGTTGTTAACTTATGAATGGCTTCATAAATGTCACGGAATACAGGTATTCCATTTTTTATTCCGTCAAGGTACTCGCCTGCATCACTTCCAGCCAGCTTACTATCAATTACGCCTACAATCTCATATTTGTCAGATCGCCTGACCAGTCCATTTGCCACCTTGCCATCCAATTTTCCAAATTCGTTTTCACTATATACAATGGCTGTTGGTTTTATCATTTTCTTTTTGTCTTGGGTGTTATCAATTTCTATCTCTTACCCAGCAGAAATCGTAACATTATATCAGAGAGTCTGAGTACCAGTTATCGAGATTGATTAACCGATTTACTGTTCTGTAAAAATAAGTCTACTACGGCCCTACTACCTTATACCTTGTTGACTCATCGTTACATATATCACACTATTGCCAATTTACGACTCTGCGAAAGCCAGCAATATGAAGACTGTTAATACAGTCAAAGTAGCCGAAATGTAAATCGTTGTAGTGGAGAAGGTGCCGTAAAATAGGTTGTGCTTTACTTTACCTAAAAGCTTTAAGGGGTGATTATCATAATAATCATATTGATACTTTTTTATCATTTGGTACCTATGAATACCGCGGAGGCTACCTACGATCAAATGTATCACCACGAACAAGATAATGATTGACCATATATTCAAATTCCATGTTATTCTTCTCATTTGTTTTTAACAACATCCCCAACACCAATAAATGGTACTGCACCGGCACCTGTTACCTGAGGTAGTATCCCATTCCATTTTTCTATGGCTTTGAGGTTTGCCTCTATCTTTCTAAGCTCAATAAGGTCTGGTGAAATATTCATTTTCTGTAATCTTAGCGCTTCAGCTTCAGCGGTTGCCGCAGCAATGGTTTGTTGGGCTTCCACTTTTATCCTGTCAAGGTCTCTCTTTGCTTTTAGTGCATTTTGTTCTGCAGTTTGCTTAGCTTCAATGGCGTCAGTAAAAGTTTGTGAAAAGCTAAATGATATAATTGAAAAAGCATCTACTGAGATATTTGATGCCAATAACCGAGACGTAAGTGCTTCTTGCATTTCTGTACTCACCGCTGGTCTTTTGGTAATTAATTCCTCTGCCGTATACCTGGCTGAAACGGCCTTCATGACCTCCTGAATTGCGGGGTCGATAATACGTTCCTTAAATTGTACTCCAATTTTTTGATAGACTAAATTAGCCTTATCCGGAATAATGTGATAGTTGAGTGCCACGGACAAATCCACATCCTGTAAGTCAGAGCTAGAGGATGCTGCGTCAGTCATCGCTTTTTGAATTTTTACATCCATTAAGATCACCGTTTGTGCAACGGGTATTTTGAAGTGAATGCCTTCATTCAACACTTTCCCTTGTACAGCTCCAAAGTTCTGAACAACGCCCCGCTCACCTGCTCCCACTTGTACCCATGGCTTAAAGGCAAACAATGTGATCACGATCAATGCGAATATGAATAAATTTCGCCATTTGGCTTGTTTAAGCACATTCTTTATTTCGTTTATGTCTTGATTTTCCATAGTCGTTTTATTAAAAGACAAAATTGTGCTACATGGCGATTTAATGTATTACACCCTTCCCAGACAGTGTTACATGTATCACATGTTTTGGTGTACTTGGTTAATTCCCGGCTTAACTGAGTGGTATTAACTTATGTGTCATGAATAAGAAAATCATTGCTTCCATGGGTTTACCGATGGTAATTAGAACTGGGATAGGAAGTGGTCATATTTGAGTTGAACGTACATGATTTTGTGGTCTGCAGGTTTCATCCAAATAATCCTGTTTATCTGCTCGTAGAGGGTTATAAGTCTTCTAGGTTTCGCTTACGTTTATTTTTCAATTGCTTGTAGAAGGTAGGGGTGAGTCCGGTAATTTTTTTGAATTGATTGGATAGGTGTGCCACACTACTGTAGTGTAAGCGATAGGAGATCTCAGTCAAATTTAATTCATCGTAGATCAACAATTCTTTTACCTTTTCAATTTTGTGCAAGATGATAAACTGCTGAATGGTTATGCCCTTAACTTCGGAAAAAATGTTGGCCAGATAGGTATAGTCATACCCCAGCTTTTCACTGATATAGTCAGAATAATTCACCTTAGGCAGTTCATCAGAATAATGGATCATTTCAATAATTACATTCTTAATTTTCTCAATAAGAATGCTTTTTTTATTGTCAAGGAGTTCTAGTCCTGATTTCATCAGGCTTTCTTTAAGTCTACGCCTTTGGTCTTCGGTTATGTCCTCTAATATTTCCACGGTGCCTAAATCCACAATGACATGGTGCAGCCCCAACTTCTCTAACTCTTCCTTCACCATCATTTTGCAGCGCAAACTGACCATATATTTGATGAATAGCTTCGTGCTCATTCTTATCGGTAGATTTATGATGCTAACTCAGGAATTTGACTTTAATCCTATTAAAGTTACGTCTTATTTGACAGAAGGGTCTTAAGGATTAATTGGTGTCAGGAAGAAAACACTTGCTTATCCTAAGTCTTGTGCCCTTACAACTTTATATGAAACTTGGAGCAGTGGATGATTTTCACTGTTATGAAATAATCTTCAGCTTTTAGCCCTTTTCTTATTTCTCACATAGATCAACTTGTGTCTACTCTTAGCACTTTCCCTTTGCTCAATTTCAAATTCACCAATGGACTTAATTAATAGGGTTAGCTTGTCAAAACCGTAATTTCTGGAATCAAAATTTGGCTGTTTTTTTTGCAAGAGACTTCCAACATCGCCAAGAAAGGCCCAGCCTTCCTCATCCGACAAGTCTCTGATTGAAGATGCAATCAGCAGTATTTCACGCTTGGTTACCTTATCTACATCACTCGTTACTCGCTTTACATCCTCTACTTTATCCTCATTTTGATTTTTTAATATTTCGATGTAAATAAACTTGTCACAGGCAACAATAAAAGGATTTGGCGTTTTCTTTTCTCCAATTCCTATCACGACCATACCCGCTTCTCTCAATCTCGTGGCTAGTTTTGTGAAGTCACTATCACTGGATACGAGACAAAATCCATTTACTTTATCGCTATAGAGGATGTCCATTGCGTCAATGATCATGGCGGAATCTGTTGCATTCTTACCTGTGGTATATCCGTACTGCTGTATGGGTGTAATTGCATTTTCCAGCAAAAGGTTTTTCCATTTGTTCAACCCTGGCCTTGTCCAATCTCCATATATCCTTTTTACAGTAGGGTTGCCATACTTGGCAATCTCTTCCATCATTTCCTTTACATTGGCTGATGGTATATTATCACCATCGATAAGTACGGCCAGGTTTATATTTTTATTCAATAGTTTGTGCTTTAATTATACTTTTCAGTTTGATCAAATAAATCATATCACTTAAAATTTAAGAATATGTGGTATGATTAAAGTGATCTACTGAAAGGCCAACTGGAAGTTAGCGCATTGCAACGTCAAAAGTACGGATATCAAATGTTAGTTGATGTCATTCTTTTAAGGTAGAAAAATGTTTGCTTCACTAAAAGTGTTCATCTATTACAAAGCCAACGAAAACTAAAACCAAGGCTAGAATGATCAATGCCATAATAATTATTCCATATAACTCGCCCCAAAAAAGAAAATAACCTATAATCCATACCAAGAGTATAATTACGATGAGGGCATTTAAAATTATCTTTAACAAACAAGTATGGTTTCATGTATAAAGATGTGGTCATTCGGCAAGCAATCTCTTACACAATGAGAAGTAAGCATTACATATATCTCACTTTGCTATATAAGCTGCACCATCAATCAACCGTATTATTTGTGCATCTGTAGGTAGATTTCTCTGCTTCAGGCAAGTTTCAAGTCTCATCGGTAAAATACTTTGACATAATTGTTAAGATTTTTTCAACTAGTCAAGTATGGTATGAGTATATAAATTCAAAACCTCTGGTCTACCAACTGTCTACAAGGTTCAATTAGCACTAATTTATAAAGAGTTTTTTCGTCTACATCTCAGTACTTTGGTATGATACAAGCAATGAACTTCATTGCATGAATACATGAACAAACAATATATGATAGAATGAAATTTTTGATAGACCGTCTACTAGTCGTTTTTCTTATCGTGCTCAGCACTAATTCATGGTCTCAAAATAAATGGGAAGAAATAGATGCTATCTATCAAGAGAGTTTAAAAAAGATTTTGAGAGAGCCAGCAGTTGGCTTTAAAAATGCAGAAGAAATAATAATAATTAGCGAAGAGTCGAAATATGAAAATGGTATTCTTCTAGTCAATAGCTTAAAGGCGTTTGCTCACTTTCAGCTAAATCAACTGGATTCATCTGTCTTTTTACTCCTTGAAACCATCCCAAAACTTGAGCGGCAATTCCCTAATAGCTTCTATACCGCTATTGCTAAGAATTACCTAGGCAGAACTTATAGCAGATTAAACAATTTGACTAAAGCAGAAACAGCATTTAAAGAATCCTCGCAGATTTTTATGGCAATTGATAGCACGAGCTACTACTGTATGGCACTAAATAACTATGGTACTATTTTAGGAACAAAAGGGGATCATGCAGGTGCTTTAAACACCTTTCTTTCAGTCGTAAAATTAAGCACTAAACATGAAGTGGCATTAAATTTTAAGTCTAGTGCGCTTTCCAATATCTCTTATATCTATCAGTTGGAGCAGCAAAATGAAAAGGCGCTGGAATATGCTCTACAAGGACTTGATATTGATAAACAAATAAATAATCCCAGGGCAATTGCCGAAAGTTATAACATAATTGGAACGATTTATCTAAATCAAAGCAAGTTAGACAGCGCATTAAACTATTATGATAAGGCGCTCGGTGTTGGATCCTCTGACAATAGAAGGCTACAATCCATTCGGAATAGTGCAAAAGCAAATAGCTCAAAAGTATACGCTCAGCGCGGAGATTTGAGACGCGCCATTGAGATTTTAAGAAAAACAAACACAAAGGAATATGCCTCCGAGAAGATTTATTTACAAATGGCGGATTACTACAAACAACTATTCGAATTGGATAGTGCCATTGTTTATGCAAAACAATCGTTAGCTATTGCTGCTGATCAGAAAATAAAACTAGGAGTTCGTGATGCAGCCAAAGTCTTGCAAGACATATATACAGAACTCAATGATTTTGAATCGGCTAATCATTTCTTAAATCTACATTATGCGTATAAAGACTCTGTTCATAATGAGTCTTCAGAAAGGCGCTTTACTGAATTGAGAATAGAGCTAGCAGTACTTGAAAAGCAACAACAAATCGATACATTGAAACAAAAGGAAGCAATAAATAAGCTTCGAAATAGAAATCTGATCATAGGTTTTGTCACCATTCTTTTCGTAATCTTTATTCTATTTTTCTTTTACAGATGGAGGCAGGTGCAAAAAGAAAAATTAATGAAGCAGGAGCTGGAGTTAAATAACAAGCACCTAAGCAATCATACCCTAAATATGGTGCATAAGAATAATGCATTTGCTGAAATAGAAGAGGAAGTAAGGAAAATGAATAAGAGCGACACTCCCAACTATCAAAGAATATTTAATATTATCAATAGGAACAGAGCGGAAGAGAAGGACTGGGAAAACTTTGAACTTTATTTCGGCAAAGTTCATAAAGATTTTGAAAAACGAATCAGGTCTCAGTTCCCGACACTTAGCATAGGAGATTTTCGGTTAGCTACACTTGTAAAAATGAACCTGACCAACGCAGAAATAGCTTCTATTTTATTTATAGAATCCAAGAGCGTAAGAATGTCTAAATATCGATTAAAGAAGAAGTTGGGTTTAGGAGAAAAGGAAGACCTGCTTCAATTTCTCGCTACTTTTTGAGTCGGTTTTGGCTTAATATTTTTCAATTAGCTGTCTAACTTCATTATGAAAATTTTGATCATTGATCATTAAAAGCTGATCTATTATGGACAGAAAATTTTCAATTGCATTCTCTCTTCCACTGTTGATTAATTGCATAACTCCATCCAAACCTTTGATCCTTTCTACCTCCCTTACCAGAACACTAGCTATCGTTGATCTTACAGATATCTCAGTTGCTAGATGATTTAAAACCTTTGGATTCTCCTTAAACCATTCATAGAGATTTATATCTCTACTTGAAGAGAGTAATTTCTTTAATTCACTAACTAGTCGTTCTTGAGTTATCATTTCATCAGCCGCATCTGTATAGTAAGCATTGCCCCAGGCATAAGCAATTCCCTCTTCTGCTACTAAGTTTCTATTTGTTGTTTTATTTATTTTACCCGAATAATAATGGAAAACATCATGTGAAAAGTCTTCATTATTCATGATGGCACATATGATATTCACGTAAACACCAAAGCCATTTCTCGTTTGGCCATTACGATACGTTGAATAATCGATTCCTAAAAGCTTTAAAACCTCTTGCTCATTGTAAGTCATATAGAAATCAAAGTACTCAGGCTCAACACCGAGCTTCATAGCTATAGCTTCATTTTTTTGATCAAAATTTCTAGCCCTCTTCAGGTTGATGGTATCACGAAAATGATAATTGATCCTGCCGATTTGTTTTTGCTTCCAGAACCTCGTGTAATAAGTTATAGGATTGGCAAACGAAACTTGTTTATCACTAACATCCGCAATTAGGCTATACATTAAGAGTAATTCGGGATTTTCCGTTTCTGAAGTAGTATGGGAGAGGGTCACAATACTCTTGGTTTCTTCAATCGGATAAAGATTTATCAAGTAAATAGTTTGATCAATTAACTCTTCACTTTTCTTTTGTGGCGAAATAATGTATCTGTGTAATACTCTTTTAGTCAGATCACCATTGGCCTTTGAGATGTACTTATCACTAATTTTACCAACTCTAAGTTCTTGAAGTAAGGAATCGAGTGTCTGCGTTATTCTTTTTTCTAAAGACTCTTCTATTTGGAATTTGTACTTACTTGTTTTTTGCAGTATTTCCTGTCCGACTGCTGGAGAAATGCTCTGTATGATAATTGAGAGAATTAAAATTAGGGTTTTCATGAAAGTGTGTTTTTCTTAAAACTACTCTTACGTCTGCACTTCTCTTGTTAACAATTTCTAAAGGTTTGTTAATGACTTGTTAAAGGCTTAAGAGCTTTGCTGAAAGATATTTAAGAAAGTCAATTTGCAGGCTCAACAACCAACGTCATAGACTGGTAGCCCGCATCTTCAAAAGGACCAAAGCCTTCATGAAAATTATCTGCATCCCAAAAACCTTCCTGACCCTGAAGGTATATCCAGATAATATCTTGATCAGGATCTAGAGTAAAGGTTTTACCGCTTGCCTGAGTCAGATCATCAAAGGTATTTGTCGATTCATAGACCATAAAGTTGGAGGACTTACTCACCTGTCTTACTACTACTCGCGGAGTAATATCTCTGTCCCAGAGAAAACCTACAATTGCACGATGTTCTTCAGTAAACATTCCCTGTAATGTAGCACGTACAAAATCAGGGGCTTGTCCACCAAAATAACTCGAAAAGACCGTCTATGATACAACTGAAAGTCCGAATTTTTGTTTCATCAGCTAGAGAAAAAGATAAGATATAATCTATTGATAACTACCATCTGTCTACATGTACAAATCAATAGTCAATACGTGCCAGTTATAATAATCTGAAATATAATTTCGGACATAGATCCTGAAAAGCCAAGTGCTCCAAAAACAGGATTGGAGAATAAATTAAACTTCTTATTTAATAAAGGATATATGTCTCAAGCAACTGAAGAATCAACGCTATTTGAACGCATTGGAGGTATGAACGCAGTAAATGCAGCAACTGAATTGTTTTACAAAAAGGTAACTCAAGATGATCGTATTAACCATTTTTTTGAGAGTGTAAATATTTCTGCACAGTCAGCAAAAATGAAATCATTCCTCGCTTATGCCCTTGGTGCACCATTAAATTATACCGATAGGAGTATGCGTGATGCCCATGCCCATATGCACCTTACTGAAAAGCATTTTACTGCAGTTTCTGAACATCTGGTAGCCACCCTTGAAGAGTTAAGTGTACCCCAACCACTTATTAAGGAAGTGATAGATATTGTGGCAAGTACGAAAGCGGATGTTCTCTATCTCTAAAATTTCAAATTCGATAACCATTTACAAATTCATAGCTATGAAACAGAAAAACCTATTTACGTTAATGATTATTCTTTTTTTCGGAATTGTTCTTTACTCGTGTGATAAAGAGGATTCTGAGGAATTGATTTCTTCGGAAGATGTATCTTTTGGTTTGAGCCTGAAGGAAATTTCCGGAAGAGTGGACTCAGACCTTATACCTGCAAAGGCGCGTGTAACTATTCAAGGACCTGATGGACAAATAGAATTTCGAGAAGGTTTAATACTGGAATTATTTGTATTTGGAGAAGGATATGTCAGTGAATCGGTCGCACTTGTTCCTAATAGTTATCAACTTACTCTTTTTCAGATTCTGGATGAAGATGACAAGATCATTTATGCTTCACCATTGGAAGGTTCTACTAAGGCGCCTCTGGTTGCTGCCCCATTACCCTTAGCATTTGAGGTAATAGCAGGTGAGGCCATGACAATAGTTCCGGAAGTACTATTAGTAGCTGAAGATGATAGTCCCATAGACTTTGGTTATGTGGACTTTAGCTTCAATGTGATCAATAATTTTTCCATTGATCTTAATTTACTTTCCGATTGGGACAGTTCTTACCTGGATGCGACATGGACATTTACCGGCTTTGCAGAAGATAGTACACTTATTGATCAAGTTGATGTTTCTTACACTAAGGGGGTATTGGAACATGTCATACTAAGTAGTGATGTTAAATTCTACCAAGTCGAAATTAGTAAAAAGAATTACCATTCAGTAAATCATTATTTTCAAACAGATTATCTCAAGAACCTTAAAGTGCTTTCTATCAGTTTAAGCCCTTCAGATCTATTTCAACAGTTCCTTATTACAGCAGAATCTTTCGGACTTAATGCATTGTCTCTGTATGTGCCATTAGATGGATGTTTAGCCTATGGGAGGATTGATGCTGCGGGTGTAGCCTCTATGGACTCAGATGGATTTCATTATCTATACTTAGATAGAATGGTGCTGGATCTCAACGAAGAGCCTAATGAGATGTTAGATTTAGACGTTCTGGAGATTTATTCAGAACCAAATTTAGTTTACCTGTCGGGCTATAATGCTTCAAATGCTCCGAATCAATGTGATGAATGGCCAGATATGGAATTGGCTTTTGATATGTTTCTTATGGCTGATTTTGTGGAGGATTTTGTATTCATAAACGTGGTGTGGGATACTTTAACTAGTCGGTGGCAAGTAAGTTCCTCAAGTATGAAAGATCCTAATCCATGGGGTAAAGCATCATCAATATTAAGTACACGTAATTGACTTTATCATGAAACTATTTATTAACGTATTAAAAGCCTTAACAATTTGTATTACAGGTTTGGTATTATTTTCCTGCACAAAGGATAATGATGAGCCAGGTATGGGAGAAGTGAAGTTTGCTATTACCTCGAAAAATATAAATAGTGGCAAGACGGAAGATATTTCTCCTATAAAATTGCTGGTGAGAGTTGAGAATACTGCCGGTGAGGAAGTTATTGATGAAACACTACTGTTAGTTCAGTTTGGTGATGGCTACATAAGTGCTGATGCCATAGAACTTGTGGCAGGTAACTACAAGTTGACTGAGTTTTTGGTAATCGGTGATGAAGAAGGTGATGAAAAAGTTATATACGCGGCTCCTGTTGAAGGTTCTGAGCGAGCTTATCTGGTTAAAGAAGAAGAAAGATTGCCGTTAACTTTTTCTCTCTTATCCAGTGAAGTCACCATTATTACACCAACTGTCCTGGAAGTTTATGCAGATCATGATCCAGGGTCTTTTGGCTACGGGTTTGGTAGTTTTACTTTTAATGTTCTGGAAACTTTCGAGCTCAATTTGGCCGCCCTATCTGGAGTTGACAGCACATATTTACCATTTGATATAACCATAAACGGTTATGATTTGGATGATACACAGTTAATTAATGAAACGATATCGACCAATGGCTCAGAAATAAGTGTATTTGAGTTTTCTTCAGATATGGCATATTATGCTTTTGAGATTGATCAGGAAGGCTATCATCCTTTAACACATTACTACCACACAATAGATTTAATGGAAGAAACTGAACTGCCATTCTTTTTGTACAATGTTGAAAGTATAGAAGCGATCTCTGCCAACGAATTATTCATCGATCTGGACGTTCTGCCTCAGCCTGTGATAGCATACATTCCGAAAGAGGGTTGTAGTAATCAATTCAGCATTGATTTTGGAGGATACAATCATAGCGGTGTTAGTTTACTAGTAGAAATAAGAAGAGATAATTCAATAGGGGATTTATTGGAACATTATGCTGCACATTATAATCATGCACCTGACTATCTGGAATATCCGATTCTAGGCAGCATTCAACTTGTATCTCTATCAAATACATTCGATTTTTGTGATAAGTATCCCGAAGAAAACACTGTGGTATCCAAATTTATAACAGTGGATAGAGGCCAGTATCAACTGCTTATTTCAACTGTCTGGGATAATGGATCAGGTCAGTGGGTAGAAGTTTCGCAACAAGTGTATGACAATGAAAACCTCGTTTTCGAACAGACGTATTCTTGGTGAAAGCTTTATTTTTTTGGCAATTGCTTTCTACTCTAGGGCTGTGTCTTTAAATCATCTTATAATTAATTGAGGACAGCGTGTGTTGTGTAATAGAATTCAAGGAAGCAATCTTCTTAACAGCACCAATTTTTACAGCTTCTTTAGGCATACCATATACCACACTTGACTTTTCGTCCTGGGCAATGGTAAAGGCTCCTGCCTCATGCATTGTTAATAGTCCTTTAGCGCCATCCCCACCCATACCAGTCATAATAACACCCACGGCATTTTTCCCTGCATATCTGGCAACGGAGTGAAACAGAACATCTACAGACGGTCTGTGCCTATTTACACTTTCGCCATCACGGATGTGTACATAGTATTTCGAACCACTTCTGCGTACTTCCATGTGGTAATTTCCGGGTGCAATAAGTGCCCGTCCTCTTAAGATAGAATCACCATCTTCAGCTTCTTTCACCTCAATCTTGCATAGGCTGTTTAACCTTTCAGCAAAAGATCGGGTAAAAACTTCGGGCATGTGCTGAACGATTACAATGCCCGGGCAGTCTACAGGCATTTGCTCTAACACTGTCTTTATAGCCTCTGTACCACCGGTCGAGGCTCCAATGGCAATAATTTTGTTACTGGTGACGGTTAGGTTTGACCTACTCTCTGTAACCGGAATTTTATCCGCATGTTGTAACCTGGCTTTTCTTCGAATTACTGATTTTCCAGCGGCTTTTACTACATCTATTATTTGCTGCGAGTTTTCAGAAAAAGTATCTACACTTAACATATTCTTCTGAATAATATCCACAGCACCAGATTCTAATGCTCTTATTGCCATTTCAGACCCTTTTGCGGTAAGGCTTGAAATAATCACCACCGGTATAGGGTGTTGGCTCATGATCCGCTGTAGAAAGGTGATTCCATCCATACGTGGCATCTCAACATCCAGCGTGATGACATCTGGTACCTGCTTGCTTATTTTCTTTACCGCAACGAATGGATCAGAAGCTACACCTATTACCTCTATGTTGCTGTCTGAGTTTAGAATATGGCTTAAGGATTGCCTAACTACGGCTGAATCGTCTACTACAAGTACCTTTATTTTACCCATATTTATTAAGTCTATCTCTTTTAGATGTATTTCAAGTAAATCTTATTCGTGGCGGTATTCATCATAATCCTTCTATTTTTTTTGCCATCTGTATCTGACTTTAGTACCCGTATATTGTGGCGATCCAATAATTCGAAAGCTATCTGAATATTTCGTTTGCCGATTTCGTAAACATTGCTTTCCATGACACTATTGGCGCCACCAAAGACCTTTGCTACCAGGTTATTTTTTTTAGCACCAATGGAAAGCATTTTATCGACAAGTCGAGGGATTGCTATATTACCATACTTTGGCGTTGCCAGACCTTCATCTTTCCAAATAGGAAGCATAAAGTGATTCATACCTCCAAACTGCTGTTTTTGATCGTATAGACAGACTGCTACACATGATCCCAGCACCGTAGTAATATCGTGTGATGCTTTATGGGCAAACATGGTAGAAGGCAGTAAAAAATGCCGTTTGGTGGATATGTTCAACTCTTCCACGGTTTAAAATAGCTCTTCATCACTGAATGACACTTCTTCGAAAGTATCAGAATGATCGGCTATGCATGGCAATGTCAAAACAAAAGTGCTGCCAGACCCTTCACTACTATTGAGTTGCAGTGTACCACCTAATAACTCAGTGTATTCTTTGACTATTGATAATCCCAGTCCTGTTCCTTGATGTGATTTCGTTACCCCCTCATCCAATTGTTTAAAACGACTAAAGATTAGTTTTTGATCTTTTTCAGAAATTCCATCGCCCTGATCAACAATTGTAAATACAATGTATTCGTCATCTATTTGCAAATTGATTTTGATGGAAGCACCTTGAGGTGAAAACTCTATAGCATTACCAACCAAATTCAATATTATAGCCCTTAGCAGATTTGGATCCGTAAGAAAATAAAACTCACCGTCTATTTCTTGAACTTTCTGAATAGTAAGAGTCTTACGTTTACTCTTAAAATGTAAGTCCTGAATAATCTCATGGAGCATCCCTATCACCTCTATTTTACCAGCCTTGATTTCCACTGAACCAGCTTCAATAGCTGCGGCAGCAAATATATTTTTCATTTTATAATCAAGCTCAAATGCTTGTTCAAATACTAAGTTGGCCTGCTTGTGTACTAATTCAGGATTACTATAGACCATACGCTTGATGTTATTTGTCAATCCAAGAATGCTGGTTAGAGGATTATTAATTTCATTGAGAATATTGCTTAGAAAACTTGAACGTTGACTTTCTGCTACTAAAAGCTTAGAACTCAGTTTTTCAAGTTGATGAGTAGACTGCTCTACTTTCTTCTCCAATTCATTAATTCTTTCTTGAAGTTTGGTGTTGCTATTATCGGTCATATGTTATAAGGTTTTTTGAAAAGTGGCAGGCATCAATTGCTTAAGTGGCAAATTCATTTCAAACAATGATTCTGAATGTCCAATGAACAGGTATCCACCTGGGCGTAAATACTTAATTAGCTTTTGGACTACATTTTTTTGAGTTTCTTTGTCAAAATAAATCAAGACGTTTCTGCAAAAAATAATATCCTGAAGGGTGTCTAACCTGTAGTCAGTACCCATTAAGTTCAGCTGCTTATAGGTGACCTTTCTCCTTAATTCAGGAATAATTTTCACTAAAGCACTTTTAGGATCCTTACTTCTCAATAAGTATTTTTTTCGAAAGTTTTGTGGGATATCTTTTATTCGATCCTCACCATATATCCCGCTTGCCGCTTTCTTTAAAACTTCTGTTGAAATATCGGTAGCTAAAATTTCATAATTCAAGGGGCCTGTTGTCTCTATGGCCTCTTGCAAAAACATGGCAGTAGTATAGGGCTCTTCTCCTGTAGAACACGCAGAACTCCAAATTCTTAATGGTCGCTGACTTTTTGAGTTCAAGAACTCGGGTACAATGACGCTATTTAGAAAATCAAAGTGACGAGGTTCTCTCAAAAAATCAGTTTTATTAGTAGTAACAGCATCTGTCATAAAAACCAACTCCTGTTCTAAACCCTCCTTACTGAACAAAAAGGTGCAATAAGTTTTAAAGTCTGGTATTTGCAAGACCCGAAGCCTTTTTTGAAGACGTGACTCTAGCAATAATTTTTTTTCAGGAGGCATTTTTATGCCAAGTCGATCATAGATGAAGCGACTTAATTTTTGGAAATCGCTATTCCCCAATTTTGAACTAACCACACTCATACTATTATTCATTCCAGCATTTTTTCAATTTGTTGATTTAATGATGAGAACAATGCGCTCTATTGTTAATTCAGAGTGCCGGCTGAAGCAAAAATTTCAGCACAACACTCCAAATTATCTTTATAGCAGATTCTTTTAAAACTTCTCAAAATCAGCATCCGAACCATTCTCGGTTAGATACAATTCTACTCCCCCTTGACCATTACTGCTGTTACCATTGGTTTCCACCACATTGGAGGCAGAGTGTTGCCGTATGTCCCGAGTAATTTTGGCTGATTTTGCAGTGGAAGTATAGGCAGTGCCTAAGTCGAAAAAGCCTATTGTGTCCCTTAAGTGGTTAGATTGGTTAGACAACTCTTCCGAGCTGGCTGCCATTTCTTCTGAAGAAGCTGCATTTTGCTGAGTCACTGTATTCAATTGCTGAATTGCAGTGTTTATCTGTTGTGCACCCGAGCTTTGCTCAATACTTGATGCATTGATCTCCTTCACCAGCTGAGCTGTTTTTTGTATGTTAGGAACCAGGTCTTCAAATAATTTGCCCGCCTTCTCCGCAACAGACACACTTGACTTTGACAAGGTGTCAATTTCTACCGCTGAAGTCTGACTTCTTTCAGCAAGCTTCCGCACCTCTGCAGCCACTACGGCAAATCCTTTACCAGCCTCACCTGCACGTGCTGCTTCTACCGCTGCATTGAGTGCCAAAATATTAGTTTGTCGTGCTATTTCATTGATAATAGATACTTTATCCGCTATGACTTTCATTGAGTCTACAGTTTCTCCAATAGCTGTTTTCCCTTCTTCCACATCATCAACGGCCTTAGTGGCCATTTTTTCGGTTTGCTGCGCATTGTCAGAATTTTGCTGAATGTTAGCAGCCATTTGTTCCATAGAAGCTGAAATTTCTTCAGTAGAAGCCGCTTGTTCATTAGCACCTTGTGAAATCTGTTGAGAAGTTGCTGACATTTGTACACCAGCAGAAGTAATGGTATCAGAACCACTTATCACCTCAGTAACTATGTTACTAAGATTATCCACCATGGATTTCATATTACCAAAAAGCCCCACATATTTTCTACTACTATCAAATTTGATGTCTAATTTTCCTTGAGCAACTAATTCTGCTATTTCAGCCACTTCAGTTGGTTCGCCACCTAACCTGTTCATGACACTTCTGGTGATAAAGACAATGGCTATGACTCCGATAATAAAAGCTACTAAAGTGCCAATGATTATAACCAGACGTGCTGCATTGGCCGTAGATTGTTGATTTGCCAAACGTGTTTGCAATAACCCTGATTCTACAGAAATTACTTCAGCTAAGTCCTCTCTGATCTTATCCATGTACTGCTTCCCCTCTTTTTTCTCAAATTCTTTATACAGCTCAGCCATATCAGCCGTTTCAGATTCTTTCTTTTGTAGGGAGATCATTTTTTCGGCATACAGATTTACCCAATTGTTCGCAGCATCCCGTATGCGACTACTTGCTTCAAATTGACTCAAATGTGATTCTAACTGTCTTTTTCCAGCTATATATGGTTCTAAAAACTCTTCGTTCTCATTCAATAGATACCCTCTAAGACCTGTTTCCATATTGATCATGTCAATAAGAATTTGGTCTTTGCCAGTTTGAGACATATTAGATTTGTTAAGCAATGCCCTCAAACCGTCCATATTTTTCTTACCTATACCGGATTTTATGATTTCATAAATTTCTTTTTCCAGCTCTTCTCCCTCTTTAATGCTCCTTCTCAGGCCAATAAATTTTTCAGCTACATTATTTTTCCACTCCTCTGCTAATCTCTCTATATTCTTTAAACGTTGCACCTGCTCTGGGTTAATACTCAGCGTTTCTTGTTGTTCGACCATCAGGTCAGCAAAATTTCTAGAGCCGGCTGTGTAAGGATCAAGGTATTCTTCCTCCCCACTAACTGAAAACCCTCTCATACCAGTTTCCTGATCTATCATATACCCCATCAATTGGTTTGACTTACCTATTACTTTGTAGGTAAACTCTACCCATTTGGTATTATCCAATAAGCTGTTTACACTTAGATAAACCACTATTCCAATAATGAAGAGCATGACCAGGGTAATGCCATTTCCTAAGATTAATTGTGTTTTAAATTTCATAATGGTATTGTTTATTTTTTCTTTTAATAGTTTATTGAAAATCTCATGATGCCCAAAAAGGCATCATCTATTGCGGAGCTGGCTCCGGGATTAATAATGTATTGGAAGTCAGGCTGAAGGGTGAAATGATTTCCTAATCTAATGGCATAGTTTAACTCCAAAGTGGTGCGACTCCCTTCATCATAAATACTTCCTTCGGGGATGTCATCATTAATAGAGGAGTTTAGCACTCCTAGAAATAATTCGTCATTGTCTCTAGTGCTAAATAACCCTTTATACACCATGCCTGCCGCTATAAATCGATCGATCAGATTGTGGTCTCCGGAAGTAACACCAGCTTCAAAAAACACGCCCATACCTTGGTCAGAATTATCATTTTCCTGAATTAGTAAATGATCAGCTATAACGTACATGCCCATACCGGCATCGGTAGTTGCCGCACCAGATAAATTAGTCACATCCTGAAATTCACCTGTATGTTTAATGACACCTAGTTTGTATACCCCTTTCTGAATGCCATTCTTTACATTTTTGTAGTGAATCTCGCCCACCATAAATTGTGAATCATCAAGGTTCCATTTGGCATTGTATCGGTCATCTTCAAAATCCTCCGAAGCCCCGGCATAAACAGCCGCCTGAAAGGTTAACTTATCTGTATCGTGCTTCAGATATATAGCCGGCATGGTACGTGGGAAAATGGAAAATGCAAAGCCCGTGTTGGGAGTAATACTTGGATACATTCCAAAGGCCGAATTAATGGAAAGTCCTCCATAACCACTGGTGCCGAAAGAGGAGTTCATATCATGCTGACCGACCAGAAGACTTGTATTTCCTACCGTGTGACGATACCAAAACTCAAATAGACCAGTACGCTCTGTGGCTTCATTTCTTGAAATAGGTTGAAAGTCCCCAATAAGATCAGCGGTAGGCGTACCCCCATGAGCATTGGCCGCATTGACAAGGAACTGGCCGCCTTTCCAAAGCCCCGCCTTTTTTGTGTCAAGACTCAATGTGAGGTGTACGCGGCCCATATAGTCAGACCCTGTTTTTATGCCACCGCTAAAATTTTGCATCATACCTCCCTGCAACACAGCAGAAAAGGTAAATGGATCACTTGTTGCTTCCGATTCTTTGCTTTCAGCCACAAGTCTCTTTTCCGTTTCTTTTTTTATCGTCCTATCGGCTATCATTTGGGAGTAGCCCAACTCCGATATGGAGATCAAAAACAATAGGGAAAGTAATTTTGATAATTCTCTATTTTTTTTCATTCTTCTTTTTTTTAGCTTCGTTTTTTTCTGTCTCAGCACTTTCTGCCAGTAACACAACTTCGTCACCTGAAAATACCTTGTCAATATTGAGGAGCATGATGAAGTCTTCGTCATGTTTGTACATGCCATCTATAACCTCCGATTTATATTTGTTGCCTAAGCTTGGTGCCGATTCAATCCTACTATCGTCAATCGTTAGCACTTCGCTTACACCATCCACCAAGGCGCCAATAGTTATATTTTCACCTTCCATTTCTATGTCTAATACTACAATGCAGGTATCTACCGTGTCCTGAACTGAGGTCATCCCAAATTTTATTCGTGTATCGATGACAGGAAGGACTTTTCCTCGAAGGTTGATCACTCCTCGCATATACTCTGGTGCTTTTGGCACTTTTGTGATTTTTGGCACTTCTACTATTTCTGAAACCCGATTTACAGTAGATCCGAAAATCTCCTTGTCGAGTTTAAATGTCAGATACGACTGACTATTGATAACTGAGCTTTCCATGGCTTATATTATTTGATGATTCATTTATTAATTTTTTAAGAAGTTTATTGATATCGAATACAAGTGCTACTGTACCATCACCAAGTATGGTGGCACCGCTAAATTCCTCTTGTTCGCTATACATATGCCCAAGCGGCTTAAGTACTACCTGGTGTTCGCCAATGATTTTGTCAACAGAAAGACCTACTTCTTCATTTTGGAATTTCATTTTAATGATCTGATTGAATTCGGGAGATTGATTGGCACAACGTAGTGCTTCTCTTAAATGAAATACAGGTATCCTGTCTCCATCGAGTACAAGTTGCTGACTCACATCGGTGAGCAAGGCGGCTGGTATTTCGTAACATTTATCCACCAAATAAAGCGGGATGACATAGGTGTTTTCGCCAATTTCTACAAGTAGACCATCTATGATAGATAAGGTCAGTGGCAGGCGTATAGTAAAGGAAGTCCCCTTGCCTTTTTCAGATTCAATAAAAATGTCTCCCTGGAGGTCTTCTATGCCACGTTTGACTACATCCATTCCAACACCACGCCCACTAATATCGCTTAAGGCTACTGCCGTGGAGAAACCTGATTTGAATAATAATTGATAGGTCTCCTGTTCTGTTAGCTCTGTATTTGGTGTTATTATTCCTTTTTCAACAGCTCTTTGCCTTACTTTTTCAAGATCAATCCCGGCACCATCATCTGAGATCTTTATAATCACATTGGTACCCGAATTATAGGCTTGTATTTTTATTGTACCCTGTGTTTTTTTGCCATGCTCATTTCGAACATCGCTATGCTCTATACCATGGTCGATACAATTTCTCATCAGGTGCAACAAGGGGTCGCTCAACTTTTCAATGATGGACTTGTCAAGTTCGGTATCAGTACCTTCCGTTACGAGCTCAATTTGTTTGCCGAGATCTTTGGATAGATCGCGCACCAATCGCTGAAAGCGGATAACAAGTGTATCGATAGGGATCAGGCAGATAGAGAAGGCATTGTCACGAAGTTGGCGCGTAATCTTTGTTATATTCTCTGTAATGGCAGTCAACTCTGTGACCTCTAGTCCATTTACCAGCATGCTTAGGCTTGCCTGAGAAGTAACCAGTTCACTTATCTGGTTCATTAGGGCGTCAAGCTTTTCAGAGGATACTCGTATAGAGTTAATGCTGTTTTTACTGTCAGAAGCAACGCTAGTGTTTTGAGGTTTGGAAGAGTTGTTACTTTGCTCTTTTTCCTGAATGTTTTGGATAATACCAGAAATGGTCTCAATACCGAAAGGTCTTTGCTTGATGGCTTTTGATTCGAGCTCCAAAATAATTCCTTCATTTAGTACTGCCCCCTCAATGATCAACTCAATGTGAATATCTGCCGTATCTTCTACGAACATAAAAACGTCTTCTATTTCAGATAACGGTCGAGGAGTTTCGAGTATGACTTCAAAAGAAATATGGCACTCAGATACTTCCAATGCTTCTAAATCTGGTAGGTCATTTAGTTCTGGCAGAACTAATCCTTTACCTAACTCCAATAAGTCTTCCAACAAGTACATTGGGTTAGAGCCATTTTTCATAAGATCTTTAAATGGCTTAAACTTTATATAGTAAGTAGAAATGGACTCATCCACTTTCACTTTATCCTTCACAACTTCTACCCCTTGGCCGCTGTTATATTTTTTAATTTTATTAAGCAATGAAGCTTGAGATTCAACTAAGGCCTGATCCTGGGATTCCTTATCTTCTATCAGCATTTTCAGGTGGTCGACTGATTCAAGTGTTAGCTCAAGAATCTCAGGAGTTGCTTCAAGTGTACCTTCCCTTAGCGCATCGTAAATGTATTCAAGCTCATGAGTAAAATTATTAACAGTGTCATACCCAAACATCGCACTTGAACCTTTCAGGGTATGCATCACTCTGAAAATCCTTTCAATAGAATCCGTGTCTGTTAAATCCTTTTCGAAAGTCAACAATACTTCCTCAAGCTCACTTAGTAGCTCGGTGGCTTCTTGTACGAATATTTGCTGAATGCTGTCCATCAATACCCTATCTTAAAACCTTTTTCACCACTGATAAAAGACGGTCTTGAGCAAATGGCTTTACAATCCAGCCTGTAGCCCCTTCTTTTTTGGCTTCTTCCTTTTTAGCAGTCTGTGATTCAGTAGTTAGTAAAAGCACTGGTAGGCCTACTTTTGAGGCGTCTTTACGAATTTCCTTTAGTAAGCTAATGCCATCCATGTTAGGCATGTTCAAATCTGTAATTACCAAGTCAACATCAGTATCATTGAGGTGGTCCATGGCCTCTACTCCGTCTGATGATTTATGTACTTGATATCCTTCCGCTTCCAGTGTCATTCCGACTAACTCGCGAATACTTTCTGAATCGTCAACAACTAGTACTTTCATTATTTCTTAGATTTAATTTGCAATAGATTTATAATATTTAATCTGGATAGAAGGGCTGTATCCCCCTCGGAAAATGTCAGATTGAATTCTACATCAAGATTCTTGGCTTCTAGGCCATTCTTCATTGTCAATAACAATTGGATAAAACCGAAATCGATCTTTTCGTATTTACCCAGTTCCACTATCACTTTTGTGGGTGATTTCTTAATTCGCTTTAAAATTTCAGATTGGGCCGCGGCTAGATTCCGTGCTTCTACATGGCCGTTAAAGGCAATCTTCAATATATTTTTGCGTAGAGTTGTTTTGAAACATTTCATCTTAAAAGAGACTTATTTTTTCAGTATCAGAATCCGCATCATAGCCTTGTTCATACTCCATATCCACTTTTAAAAAGGAGTCTAGAATTAAGCGTTCTTGTTCCATGGTGTAAACACTGGCAATATCTTTTACTTGCTCAACACAGTCTATTGCAAGAGGATTAGAAGGGTGATTATACTTAAGAAGGTGCTCATTATACACTTCACGAACTTTGTATGATTCTCTAAGAATCTCTATGTTGTATTTGTATAGTAATTTGATTCCACTTATATGCAAAAACAGCATTTTATGATTTTTGGATACCTCATTTAAGGAATAATGAATAGCATCTGTAGTGTTTAAGTATATATCTATGGCATCTTGAAATTGCTTGAGGTTTAATCTTATTAATTGACGGTATGCAACAGTATACTTACTGGACGTTTCACCAAACGAGCAGAGCTCTCTTTCTAATAAATTGGTAGTACTAACTATATGTGCAAGCCGCTGCTGAAGAACATCTACATATTGAAGTTCAGAAACTATCTCTGAGAATTGATGATTGGCGGCACTTGATAATATTTGAGAAATATCTAATTCCTGAAGTCGATCTAAAATACTTTTGGTGGATCGAAAATCTTCACAAGCACACCTTTCAATACTTTCTATAGATTTTGATGCTGCCTTAAAAGCATCCAATATCTTAGGAATAGTTGAGGGCGATATGATAATATATTTACCCATTTAAAAGAGATCGACTGATATTTTTTGAAGGAACAGTGTGAATAAAATATCACCTGCTACAGAAATAGTATTTGCAGTTACTAATACATCTATTTCCTCATTATGAGAATCAGAGATTTGAATCTCTGTTTTTTCAGCTAGCTTAGTTCTCTCTATTCCATGATGGATTATTTCATAATTACCCTCATCATGTTCTTCTATGCTTACATCCAGAAGGCTACCTATAGATTGACCTAAAACATCTTCCTTTCTAAGGCGTAAAAGTTCCGCGGCTGACTTGTTGCAAAAATCTATTATTCCTTCTTTATTAAAACCTATAAACCCATCTGAACAGCCTTCGAGAATAGCTTCACTTCGTAGCTTCTCTTGCTCGAGTTGCTGTAGTTGAGATTGTTTCGCAATCACTCCTTGATTAAACAAATGAGCTCCAAACAATTCAGCTACTCTGTTTAGGTGATTTTTGATGGACTTTGATTCGTTGTATAGAAAGCACATTTCCAAAACTCCATATGCCTGGCCTTTGAACGAAAGTGGCATTATGGCAATCCAAGTTGGACTTGTTTCTCCGAGTCCAGAGGAAATCTTAACGTAGCCTTCAGGGATATTTCGAATGATTATTTCTTTGTTATCTATAGCAGCTTGTCCAACCTGACCCGCACCAAAATTGATTTCTTTTTTTTCAGCTCCATTCGCTAATCCATAACCTGATAGTAGGGTTAACATTTGCTGTTCGATATCCGCTTTATACAAGACGGCATGATAGCATTTAACCTGCTTACACAATTCGCTAAGAATCAGACGGCTCATTTTTTCATTGCTTGTATGCTCTAAAAAAAGACGGTTGATTCTTTCATAACCTTTTGATAGATGCTCATGTGTTAGGTTAAGTTCAAAATTTTGACTATCCCGAGCAGATTCCATGTCGGGCAGCATTAAAGTGCTCGAAGTATTTTCAGTTGTCAATTCTTTAGTCTTAATCATCATACTCCTCAAACTTATATTTTGAGACCTTGTGAGTATTTTTTATTCGATGAGTCTGTGATTTGGAACGGTGGATTATACTATCTGCACAATAAAAATGAATGAGGATCTCTGGTATTTTGAAAATGAATGAGGTACTCAGTTGCTAATCCCTTACCTCCAAGTTAGATTAGTAAAGTGTACGCCATTGTCGATATTGAAACTACTGGAGGGTTTGCTGGTAAGAGCAAAATCACGGAGATAGCAGCCATAATTCATGATGGTGAAAAGATAGTAGATCAGTATGAAACCCTTTTGAATCCTGAGCAGCTTGTACCTAGCTATATTACCGGATTGACTGGCATCTCCCAATCGATGGTTGCCACGGCTCCACTGTTTTCAGAAATTGCAGAAGAACTGTACGAGCTTCTTAGAGATAAGATTTTTGTAGCTCACAATGTCAATTTTGATTATTCCTTTTTGAGGAAAGCATTTGAAAATGAGGGGTATCTCTTTACCAATAAAAAGCTTTGTACGGTGCGTCTCAGTAGGCAAATTATTCCAGATCATCGCTCCTATAGTCTTGGGAATTTGTGCGAGGCGTTGCATATCCCGATTGAAAACCGTCATCGTGCCATGGGTGATGCCAAGGCAACGACAATACTCTTTGAACAGCTTCTCAAAAAAGATGAAGAGGTTGTTAGGGCTGCTTTAAAACATAATTCTAAAGAGACTATTCTACCACCGCATTTGCCAAAGCAGGAGTATTTGGCGTTGCCAGAGTCACCTGGAGTATACTATTTTTTAGATAACAAAGGAGAAGTTATTTATGTGGGCAAAGCTATTAATGTTAAGAAGCGTATAGCCGGTCATTTTTCCGGGACTTCAAAAAATAGTCGTAATCAGAGGATAAGGGATGAGATTCATCATATTGACTACCAACTGACAGGGAATGAGCTGGTCGCTCTGGTGTTGGAGTCACAAGAAATCAAACGACTTTGGCCAAAGTACAATCGTTCTCAAAAGAATAACCCAAACCAATGGGGGATTTATCAATATGAAGATAGAGAAGGGTACAATCGGCTGAGTATAAGTAAACGAATTAAAGGAGTTGTTCCGCTCATCTCATTTAATAGTCATGCAGATGGGTTTCATTTTTTAATGAACAAAGTGAGGGAATTTGGATTGTGTCCCAAACTTAGTGGAATTCAAAAAGCAGACGGTGCTTGTTTTGATGTGCCGTTAGGCTATTGCAATGGTGCTTGTGCTGGAAAGGAGTCTGCTGCCCTATATAATGAGAAGATTAAGACAGCGATACAGTCATTTGATGAGAATGACCGATCGTTTGCGATAATGGGTGATGGTAGAAATGAGGATGAGCTTTCGCTTATTGTGGTTGAAAAAGGGACTTACCAGGGGTTTGGATTTTGCTTCAGAGATGCCCCCATATCAACTATTGAAGAAGCTAAATTGCTGGTAGATATTTATAAGCCGACCATAGAAATTGAAAATTATATTCAAAGTTATGTGAATAGCGTTGAAGCCAAACTTGTCGAGTTCAGCTAGCTTAAGACCTTCCTATATTCTTCCAGAACCCTTTGGGTAAAGTTCTTCCACTCGATCACTTTGGTAAACTTGTTTTGAGTCGATGTCAATTATAGATAAGCGTTCTCCCCAACCCGCACCGGTGTCTGTCATCCAAACCTCACTACATTTTATAGGTTTGAAATGACCAAGCCTATGAATGGGGGTGTGGCCAATGTATACTTCATTATAATTTGTAAGAGGTTCTTTATTTTGTGAAGCAGCTCTAGCATAAGCTTCTTTGAAAAAGTTTCGATCCCACAAGAAAACAGAGTTATCCTGATCCGAAATAGGCAAATCAACATTTATTCCCGCATGAACAAAGAGTCTATCTTCAAATTCATAATAACCTTTCATATCTTTTAGTAAGCGTATATGCTCATCAGGTATTCCATCAGGATAGCTATCAAGAGTATTTTTTCCTCCATATCTAAGCCAAGATGCATTTATTTCATTTCCTAGTGCCCACTCCAACGTCCAATGGTCATGGTTTCCCATGGTAATGATGAGATTATTTATTTTAAGTAGTGTATCAAAGCATTGATTGGTTTCCGGCCAACCGTCACAAACATCCCCAATAGAGATTAACACGTCTTGTTCGTAATCAAATCCTGATTTATCGAGACATTGCACTAAAGCCTTGTTAGCTCCATGAATATCACCGATTACAAACCTTCTCACCTTGGTTAATTAATGTTAAAATATGTCCCATCATCAAATGACAATTGCCCTTCGTATAAATTCTACCCCTAATTTTTTATAATTGCGCTAATTTTAAAATCAAAAGTAAGTCTTATCTCGTTAGGCATTTAGTAGAAAGTAAAAAAGCTATGGAAGAAACAGCAGTAAATACCGATAAGAAGAAACATCATCAGGAAAAGATTAAACAAGTTTTTGATGAGATGGGTAAAGTAGTTGTTGGCCAGCAGGCATTGATTAACCGTTTGCTAATAGGCCTTTTTACACAAAGTCATATTCTACTTGAGGGAGTACCTGGAATAGCAAAGACCTTGACGGTAAGCACACTTGCTGACGTGTTACATCTTGACTTTCAGCGAATACAATTTACTCCCGACCTATTACCAGCAGATTTAATAGGTACAATGATCTACAATCAAAAGCAGGGAAATTTTGAGGTAAAGAAGGGGCCAATTTTCGCTAATATGATATTGGCAGATGAGATTAATAGATCTCCTGCTAAAGTTCAGTCGGCACTTTTGGAAGCTATGCAGGAAAAGCAAGTGACCATTGGTGACACTACCTTTCAATTGGATCGCCCATTCTTCGTATTGGCAACTCAAAACCCAGTTGATCAGGAAGGTACTTATCCTTTGCCTGAAGCACAGGTAGACAGATTTATGATGAAAGTCAATGTGGACTATCCTTCTAAGAATGACGAGCTGGAAGTAATGAGGAGGATATCTAATATGTCATTCGATTTTTCTGTTGACACGATATTGAATAAGGAAGATATTTTTGACATCAGGAATGAAATCAATCAGACTTCGATTTCCGAGTCACTGGAGAAATACATTATAGAATTAGTATGCGCTACACGAGATCCGAAATCATATGGATTGGATAATGAAGCAGGTTATATTCAATTTGGTGTTTCACCAAGGGCCTCTATCAATTTGAATTTAGCAGCAAAAGCAATGGCTTATTTTGATGGTAGAGATTACGTGCTACCGGAAGATATTAAAGAAGTGGCTGCGGATGTATTAAACCACAGGATAATATTGAACTACGAGGCTGAGGCAGATAACATTGATACCAATGAAATTGTGAAAGCGATATTAAATAAAATACCTATTAACAATTAGTTAACCTACCCTGATTTAACTATATGAATTTGAGAAGGCTTTTTTAAGCCTTCTTTTTTTTGACTAAAAATGACTCTTAACATTAGATTAAAATTTTATTCATATAGTTAATAAATGCTTAACATGACTATCGGCTTGAGGTAACATTTATACCTTTCATTTGTGGCACAATTTGAAAAGAAATAAAAAAAATTAACGATGAAAAAGATTTTGAGTTTATTAGCTGCATTCGGGGTAATGTTTTACCTCTCTTCTTGTAGCGATGATGATGACCCTGTTACTCCAGTAACACCTCCTACTACAGATGATTTTGTTATTACTGGAAATATAACGGAAGACGTTACTTGGGAATCAGGCAATGTGTACACATTAAGCACTAGAGTTATTGTAGAGTCAGGTGTTACTTTAACAATTGAGTCAGGAGTAATTATTAAAGGAGCCGCAGGCACTGGAGCTAATTCTACTGCATTGTTGGTAGCCAGAGGAGCTACCTTAAATGCAGTTGGAACAGCTACAGCACCAATTATATTTACTTCAGTAGCTGATGAAATCGAGCCAGGCGAGATAGCAAGTCCGAACCTAACTGATGATGTAAATGGTCTTTGGGGTGGTTTGATCGTACTAGGAAACGCAAGAATTTCCGCTGATAATGAGGCTGAACAAATAGAAGGTATTCCTGCATCTGATGCTAATGGGTTATATGGAGGTACTAATGATGCTGATAACTCTGGTACTATTCGATATGTATCTGTACGTCATGGCGGTACGAACATTGGTGAAGGAAATGAAATCAACGGAATCACTTTAGGTGGTGTTGGATCTGGAACTACAATAGATCACGTAGAAGTTGTTGGGAATCAGGATGATGGTATTGAGTGGTTTGGTGGAACCGTAAATGTCTCTGATGCACTTGTTTGGAGCACTGGAGATGATGCTATTGATACTGACCAGGCATGGGCTGGAACATTGGATAACTTTATAGTAATTAACGCTGGAGATGAAGCGTTCGAATTAGATGGCCCAGAGGGTTCTTATGTGGGCGCAGGTCATACATTGACTAACGGATCTATTAAAGTAGCAGGAGCTAGTGGATTGATTGACTTTGATGAAACAACTGATGTGAGTATGACCAATATCTACTTCTTTGATTTAGATGATTCTCAAGATGTAGAAGAGTATGATCTTTATTCTGCGAATACAAATGGCTTTAGCGTTTCAAGCTTTGAGTCTACTTTACCTTTCGAAGTGGATGAAGATGGAGATAGAACTTCTACTACAACCACATTAGATGCAAGTTTTAAAGATGGATTAGATGCTTTAGTAACTGAGGTAAGTGCTGGGTCTAATACAGTTGGAGCAGACGTTTCAGAGTTTGCATTTACAACGGCAAGTGTTACAGGTAACCTTGATGATTTTTAATGGTTTAATTTCTAATTAAAAGGGGAGGCATAGCCTCCCCTTTTTTTGTTAACAGTATCTTAATTTAATGATAATATAAAAGTCCACTGTCAGATAGTCGAAAAATATACCTTCGCAGAAATTTAATTAAGTACAATGAATATTTATAAGTCAGTTATTTTACTTGCAATGGTGTTATTTACATCATTTGCATTTGCACAGAAGGGTACAATAAGGGGCACTGCTATAGATGCAGTTAATGGCGAACCTATGTTTTCAGTTACAATATTAATCGAAGGAACTACCAATGGCGCGGTTACTGACTTTGACGGGAAGTTTGAGATTAAAGCTGCTCCTGGGACTTACAATTTGGAAGCTTCGTTTATTTCTTACACCACTGTGAAAATAACGGGCGTTGAAGTTAAAGCTGATGAAGTAACATTGATTGATCAGATATTGATGTCTGAGAATGTGGAGCAGTTAGCCGAAGTTGTGATAACCGCTGAGGCGATAAGAGATACTGAAGAGGCTTTGCAAACAGTAAAAAGAAAATCTGCCAATGTATTAGACGGAATATCTGCTGCTAGCTTTAGAAAAATAGGAGACGGTGATGCAGCATCTGCGGCTAAACGAATTACTGGTGTTTCTATTGAAGGCGGTAAATACGTATTTGTTCGTGGCCTAGGAGATCGATATTCAAAAACTCTTTTAAATGGAATGGATGTGCCTGGTTTAGATCCTGATAAAAACTCTCTGCAAATTGACCTGTTCCCTACTAATATTCTAAATAATATCATGGTGGCTAAGTCATTTACAGCGGACTTACCGGCAGACTTTACGGGAGGCATGGTAGATATTGAGACTAAGGATATTCCAGATGTAAAATCATTAAATATACAAGGGGGTTTTGGTTTTAACCCAAACATGCATTTCAATGAGAACTATTTAACATATGATGGTAGTTCAACTGATTTTCTAGGATTCGATAATGGTAAAAGAGATATTCCTTTTACTGATTCAGAACTTTTAAATGCAGATGGAACTGCTATTCGAAGAGCAAATCCAAGCTCTCCAGAAGGACAAGCATTGTCTACACAATTGAGAAAGTTTGACAAGCAATTAAGTGCTGTTAGACAAAATAGCTTCATGGATTTTAACTTCGGTTTTTCGCTTGGAAATCAGTTTGAGGTAGGATCTAAAACAATGGGTTACTCTGCAGCAATGACCTACAAAAATCAGACTCGATTTTATGAGGATGCTGTATACGGTAGAGCAGGATTAGCTCAAGACCCTAATGTGACTGAGTTAGAGCAACGCGAGTTTCAGCAAGGAGATCAAGGCGAGAATGAAGTGTTATTAGGCGGAATGGTAGGTTTATCATTAAAAGGTGATGTAGCTAAATACCGCTTGAATGTGATGCGACTTCAAAACGGTGAGCAGCGTACAGGTATTTTTGGCTTTGTGGGGCAAGATGAAGGATCAGATTTTATTAGTTACCAACACAATTTAGAATACACAGAACGCCAAATGAATAATATTTTGTTAAGTGGTGAGTATTTCTTGCCGGAGTCTGATTGGAAGTTAGAATGGAGAGTGTCACCAACATTGTCTAAAATAACTGAGCCGGATATTAGATTTACGAGATATGAAATCAGGGGTATCCAGCCGGATGAAGTAGATGATGTTTCAAATATTGCCGAGTTAATTGACAGAGAAGGAACAGAGTTATCAATTACAACTGAAGGGGGATTTCCTGAAAGAATTTGGAGAGATCTAGAAGAGGTTAATCTTTCATCTAGAGCCGATGCTACAAAAGAATATCAATTCAGAGAAAAAGAAGCTAAGTTGAAGTTTGGGTTCAGAAGTACTGTTAAGAACCGGGATTATGCTATTCGCAGAAATCAAATCTTTGTTGATAGCGATATAGATCTTACTGGTAATCCTGACGAGTTATTTTTAGAAGAAAACTTGTGGTATAATGACGAAGGAAATTTCTTAGGAAATGCAGGCAACTATTTTTTACCTGACTATGTTCCAAGAAATTCTAATGCATTTGAATCTACTATTAATAATTTTGCAGCTTACGTTTCGAATGAATTTGTTCCTGTAAAAAACTTAAAAGCTGTTATTGGTATAAGAGCTGAAAACTATGTGCAGACTTATACAGGTATTAATCAAAGAGGAGATATAGAGTTGGATAATGAAGAGGTTATTGAAGAGTTTGAACTTTATCCAACGGTCAACCTTATTTATTCTTTGAATGAAAATCAAAACTTAAGAGCATCTTACTCAAGAACAACCGCTAGATTTTCTTTTAAAGAAGCTTCTTTTGCTGAAATCTTTGATCCATTAACAGGCAGAACCTTTATCGGTTCATTAGCACCAATAGAAGATGGAGATCAGGTATTATGGGATGGAAATATTCAATCTTCGCTTATCGATAACTTTGATTTACGATGGGAGATCTTTCAGCGTAGAGGCCAGTTAATTTCCTTCAGTGGTTTTTATAAGCAGTTCTCCAATGCTATAGAATTGGTACAGCTTTCTACGGCAGATAATAACTTCCAAGTTCAGAATGTTGGTGATGCTTCAGTAATAGGTGGTGAAGTTGAGTTGAGACAAAGCTTAGGCATAATTACTCCGTCTCTTGAAAATCTTACTTTTTCTGGAAATTTCTCCTTGATTCATTCTGAAATTGAAATGAGTGATGCAGAGTTTTTAACTCGTGTTGAGAATCAAAGAACGGGTGATACTATTGATAGAACACGAGATTTTCAAGGTCAGGCTCCTTTCATTCTTAACTTAGGTTTTGGATATGCTGGAATCACTAATGGATTCGAAGCAGGTCTTTATTATAATGTACAAGGGCCAACATTAACAGTTACAGGTGCAGCAGACAAGCCAGATGTTTACACTGTACCTTTTCACAGCTTAAATTTTAATTTGAATAAAACGTTAGGTGCAGACCAAAAGTTAAGTTTAGGCTTAAAGGTAAATAATATCTTAAATGATAAGCGAGAGCAAGAATTCCAATCATTTGAGTCAGATAATAGACTATTTGAAAGCTTGGCTCCCGGCAGACAGTTTAGTATGAGTATCAGATATAGAGTATTTTAACCTGATTTATGACAATAAAGCTAAAAGGGAGTCTTAAGACTCCCTTTTTTTATTTTATAGATGTAGGGCATTCATCGCCTTTATTACCATCAAGCCACATACTTAATTCTTTAGCTCTGAGTTTGGTAAGCTTGGTTAATTCTTTGCATTTGCATTGATTGTAGGTTTTGCCATAGGTTTCTTCATAGTATCGTTTTTCCTTTGGGTATAGTGAGCGAATATGTCGATTCGTGTATTGAATCCAGTAAACCTGAGCGTCTTGAAGCCGTTTTAAAAAACGCTCATCATCAGCATACTGCTTTTTGATTTCATTATGTACGGTAAGCATTTCTAAGTCGGCTGCATCTAGATCCGAGCAGTAATTTTCAAAGTCTGATTTAACAGAACAAGAAAGTGAAGTAAAAAGAGATATCACCAATAAAGTATATTTCATAATGTTCAATTTAGATGATTTATAAAACTACTCAATCAACTGCTGCAAGCTGAAATTTATATTTTAAATTTTGGTTAAGATACACCTGTCTTGGTCTAAGGTATGCAGATTGGTTCCAATCGAACATTACCAACCGACCTTGCGAGATTCAATTGAGCTTAAGTCTTAGCAAATCCATTGCTCATTTTGTACATTAGATTAATATTTTAAGGTTAGCTATGTTCAAAAAATACTTTCTTTACTGTCTATGGTTGTGCTGTTTTGTAAGCTTTAGTTCTTACGGGCAAGGCAGTGATAATTTTTATTATGTAGTGATAGGAGGATTTGCTTCTGAAGATAATGCAATACGGTTTACAGATAATGCCAGAGCCTCATTTTCAGATGCCAACTATGCATTGAATGCACAGCGACAGATCTTCTATGTATATGCTTTGAGGACGTCCGATAGAGCAGAAGCATCGGCATTGGCCAAAAAGGCACGTGCTATGGGTGAATTTTCAGGTACCTGGGTATTTCTAGGAACCTTGGAAGAAGTTTTTGTAGATGAACCTGAGGAAGAAATTGTCAATGTACCTGATCAAATAGAAGAGGTTGTGGTAACCGAGGTGGTGGAAGAACTTCAAGAAATAGTCGAGGAGCCGATTCAAGATGAACCTGAAGAAGTAGCACCAGTAAAAGCTAATGAGCGACCTTTTGAGTTTAGTCTCACGAGTGCTAATACTGGAGAAAAAGTATTTGGACAGGTTTATATTGCTGAACAGCGTGAGTCGAATGACTTCCAAACCTATGATGGGAATGAGCAAGTCTATGTAAAGCAACCTGCCAATAGGGCACAAACCTATAGCATGGTAATAAACGCCCCGGGCTATGAGCCACTGGAGACCACACTGGATTATAAGGCTTACACGGAAGATAGTGTAGAGACTGGAGAGACGGTAGTTGTAGATGTACAATTAATAAGATCGAAAAAAGGGAATTATATAGAGTTCAATAAGGTCAATTTTTTGATTAATGCGGCATTATTTACGCCAGATTCAGAAACAGAACTTAACGCGTTTGCAGACTTGTTGAAAAAAAATCCAAAATATAAAATCAGAGTTCATGGGCATTGCAATGGTAAATTCGATCGTAATGGAGTAATAAAAGGAGATAGCCCTGGTTTTTTTGCTACAAATCCTGGCAATAAAGAACAATCGATGTCTGCGAAGAAGTTTACACAATACAGAGCTGAAGTAGTAAAAGAATACCTGGTAGCCCAAGGGATTTCTTCTAAGCGCATAAAAACCGCAGGTGATGGGGGCAATGCCATGCTTTTTCCATCGAACGGGCCGTTGGCGAAACTTAATGATCGAGTAGAAATTGAAATTATAAAAGGCAAGTAACTTTAGTCAATCCAAAGCTTCATTCCATAAAAACTTTTAGCCGACTTAACCGTTCTTTTCCTGACTAATAGAATATTTAATGTCTAAAACAATACTTATCACTGGAGGTACCGGACTTGTAGGAAGCCGACTTACAGAATTATTACTTGAAAAGGGTCATAAGGTGAAATATCTTTCACGTTCGGCAGGTGTTAAAAATGGTATCCAATCTTATAAATGGGACATTAATAAAAGTGAGATTGACTCTGAGGCTTTCAAAGAAGTTGATGGTATTATTCATCTGGCGGGTGCTGGAGTAGCGGATAAAAAATGGACAGCAGAACGTAAAAAGGAGATTTTAGAGAGTCGTACGAATAGTACCTCTTTGTTGAGGAATACGCTGAATAGCATAGATCATCAAGTTACCTCATTTGTATCTGCTTCTGCCATAGGTTATTATGGATGGGATACAGGTGGTGTTTGGGTGAAAGAAGGGAGTAGGTTTGGTGATGACTTTCTGGCAACAGTCACGAAGGCCTGGGAAGAAGAAGTAGATCAAATAGCAGAACTGGGCATAAGAACAGCTAAGCTTCGTATAGGTATTGTTTTTAGCGAAAAAGGAGGCGCGCTCTATGAGTTGGCAAAACCCATCAAGATGGGAGCTGGAGCACCACTAGGAAGTGGCGACCAATATATGAGTTGGATTCACATTGACGATCTATGCAAAATGTTTATTCATGCCACAGAAAGTAGTGATGTAGAAGGAGTATTCAATGCCGTTGGACCCAACCCTGAAACTAATCAAGTTATAACCAAAAAGGTTGCAAAGGTTTTAGATAAACCTTGTTTTTTGCCTAATGTCCCATCCTTCATCCTAAAAATAATTTTAGGTAAAAGAGCTGCAATGATACTTGGTGGTAGCAGAGTGTCTTCTGAAAAGATTGTTACCACAGGCTTTCAGTTTTCTTACCCGGAGCTGGAACCTGCACTTAAAGATTTATTAACCTGAGCTTTAGTTATTAACTCTGTTGACTAAGACAAAAACGTTCTCATCACGAGTGCGAGCACAGACTCTTCCTTTGAAATTTTTAATCATGAATGAAAAATGTCCTCAATCTCTATACCTCATTTGATATCTATTGATCAAATAGATTAAGTTTACTCGTATATTTTTTAAACTAAGACTATGGCAGAGAAAAAAACAAAACTGGATAATATAAGAACACTTGATGATTTGAATGACGAAGAAAAAAGAATCATTAGAGCGTTTGAAGAGAAAGATTGGAATGAAATAAAAAGCTATGACTCCTGGGTAATTTTCAAGGTGATGTCAGAGTTTGTTGAAGGGTTTGAAAAACTTGCTAAAATAGGACCGTGTGTTTCTATATTTGGCTCTGCAAGAACGAAACCTGATCATAAATACTATAAAATGGCAGAGGAGATTGCTGCTAAATTGGTACGTCATGGGTATGGGGTGGTAACTGGTGGAGGACCAGGAATAATGGAAGCTGGTAATAAGGGAGCAAAAGAACAGGGTGGAAAGTCTGTGGGTTTAAATATCATCCTTCCATTTGAGCAGCAAGGTAATAGTTACATTGACCTTGATAAACTTATTACTTTTGATTATTTCTTCGTCCGCAAGGTAATGTTTGTCAAATACTCTCAAGGCTTTATCGTAATGCCTGGAGGCTTCGGTACCTTGGATGAGCTTTTTGAAGCACTTACCTTGATTCAAACCAAAAAGATTGGAAGATTCCCTATTGTATTGGTGGGCAAAGATTATTGGGTGGGACTGATAGACTGGATCAAAAAAGCGATGCTCGAGAATGAAAGTAACATTAGTGAGCAAGATTTAGATCTCTTTAAGATTGTAGAAAATGCGACAGAAGCCGTTGCGGCTATTGATGAGTTCTACTCTAAGTATTTATTAAGCCCTAATTTTTAATACACTCAATTTTTATCATCATTTCGACTGTTAAGAAGAAATCCCCAGTTATTCAGGAGATTTCTCAGTCATACTTCCTTCGAAATGAAGAAACTTTTTGTAAAATGAAATACCTTCCAATTTCCATATCGCTAGTTTCTTTCTTATTGGTCTGTGCATATATCATTTACACCGAAGATCGATTAAAAAGCAATTTTGAACCAACCATGAAGCTTCCTTTAGAAGGAGACATCCCGATAGGATTAACGGAATATAGAAATGCAGTATCCCTTGAAATTCCTGATTCAATGGACTTTGCGGGAGAACTAGTACCCCTAAACATTCCCGATGTGAAGGAACGTTTGGACAGGGAACTACATATTAACACGTACTGGCATAGCAGTACTATCTATCTCTTGAAAAGAGGAAATCAATGGTTACCAAGGATTGAAAAGATTTTACAGAAGAATGGTATCCCGGATGACTTTAAGTATTTGACAGCCATAGAAGGAGGGTTTAAGAATGATGTTTCACCAAAAAATGCAGTAGGGTTTTGGCAGATCGTAAAAGATGCCGGTAAAGAAAATGGATTGGAAATTAGTAAGGATGTTGATGAACGTTATGATCCTATAAAATCTACGGAAGCAGCTTGTAAATACCTTAACAAGGCTTATAAAAAATTTGGTAATTGGACTAATGTAGCTGCCTCATATAATCGTGGCATGTCCGGCTTGGAGAGAGCACTTGACAATCAAGAAGTTGATTCTTACTATGACCTGATGTTGAATGAAGAGACATCAAGATATGTTTTTAGATTATTAGCTATTAAAGAGATTTTTGAAAATCCGGAGAAGTATGGCTTTGATATAAGCAAAGAGCACTTATATGAAGAAGAGAAGATAAAGCATGTTGAAGTGACCTCTGATATCAAGGATTTAGTTCAGTTTGCAAAAGATCAGGGCATCAACTACAAGTTGCTTAAAAGGCATAATCCCTGGCTGAGAGATGACGATCTAAAAGTTCGAAAGAACAGGGTTTATCAGATTGCAATACCTGTGATTTAATGACTACAATCTTAAACTTGTGTCCCCCACTTGACATCAACAACCCAAAATGATCTTCATTTGGGATTAGTTGAATTATAATCTACGTTTATTGTTTTATCTTCATCGACCTATAAAATATGTGCATATGAGCAATACTTACTACGACCCGGCAGATTTAAAGAAATTTGGAGATATCGCTGATTTTGAGCCTGAACTGGCCAAGAAGTTTTTTGATTATTATGGTGATGTATTCGCAGAGGGGGAACTCACAGTGAGAGAAAAATCTTTGATCGCTTTAGCGGTATCGCATGCTATTCAATGTCCCTACTGTATTGATGCTTACACTTCGGATGCTCTACAGAAGGGGACTACTGAAAAGCAGATGATGGAGGCAGTACATGTGGCAGCGGCTATTCGTGGTGGCGCGTCACTTGTTCATGGTGTGCAAATGATGAATAAGGCTAAAAAGCTTTCGATGTAAACTTTAGAATATGTCAAAGTCACTACAAGCACAACATCATGATCTTGCGGATAAAACCACTCAGCTAAAAATACTCTCCAACGGAATTTTTGGTGAGGGCAAACTGCCGACCTTCAAGAAAAAGCTAGAACCATTACAGGAATTTCCTTTGAAGCCAACAAGTATTGAAATTTTTCAAGTCAATGTGGGCTATATGTGCAATCAGGTATGTAAACACTGTCATGTGGATGCTGGCCCTGACCGTAAGGAGATAATGACTCGGGAGACCATGGAACAGTGTCTGGATGTGCTGCGAAATACCAAAATTCACACACTGGATTTAACAGGAGGTGCTCCTGAAATGAATCCTGATTTTAGATGGTTTGTGGAAGAGGCCAACAAAGCTGGAGTAGAAGAGATTATAGTTCGCTCTAATCTGACTATTATTTTGGCGAACCCAAAATATCACGATTTGCCAGAATTTTTTAAAAAGAATAAGGTAAGAGTCGTTTCTTCATTGCCATTTTACCAGGCAGATAAAACTGATAGACAGCGGGGAGATGGCGTTTTTGATAAATCCATCAAAGCACTGCAAATGCTTAACGAAGTGGGTTATGGTAGAGAGGGGTCAGGATTATTTCTTGATTTGGTTTACAATCCTAGTGGGGCTTTTCTACCGGGAGACCAGATGGCCTTAGAGCGCGATTTTAAAAAGGAACTTAAAGAGCATTTTGACATAGAGTTTAATAGCTTATTTACTATCACAAATATTCCGATCAGTCGATTTTTAGAATTTCTGATTAGAACAGAAAACTATGAAGACTACATGGAATCGCTAGTAAATGCCTTCAATCCTGCTGCAGTAAGTGGAGTAATGTGTAGAAATACTATTTCTATCGACTATGACGGGTATATGTTCGATTGCGATTTCAATCAAATGCTTGGCCTGAAATTGGATAAATCTGCCGGTCAGCATATCAAAGATTTTGATCTCCAGAAATTGGAAAATAGAGACATTATTATAAACCAACATTGCTTTGGGTGTACAGCCGGGGCTGGCTCAAGCTGTCAGGGGACTGTAGCTTAGAAATGTAACACGTCACCTCGAATCCTAAAGGGTGAGAGGTCTCCGGATCAAGGAGATTTCTCCCTCATCCCTCGGTTCGAAATGACGATTGAATAAGAATATATGATCGAAAAAATTAAAGAAGCTACCGAATTTCTAAAATTAAAAGGGATAGAATCTCCAGAAATAGGAGTCATTCTAGGAACTGGTTTAGGAACGAAGTTTATCGAAGCGATGGAGGTCATCACAACTGTTGGTTATGAAGATATTCCTCATTTTCCTTCTGCTACCGTGCTTTCTCATGAGGGGAAACTCATCTATGGTACCATTGAAGGGAAGAAAGTACTGGCCATGTGTGGTAGATTTCATTTTTACGAAGGCTACTCTATGCAACAAATTACGCTGCCGGTGAGAGTTATGAAAAGTCTTGGAATCAAAAATCTTTTGCTTTCCAATGCTTCAGGTAACATGAATATGGACTGGAAGAAAGGCCAGCTGATGTTGATTGATGACCATATAAATATGTTACCGGATAATCCTTTGCGAGGGGAAAACTATGATGAACTGGGATCACGCTTTCCTGATATGAGCCAGCCTTATGATGCTGGCCTTAATAATCATTTAAAATTGATCGCTGAGGAACAAGGAGTTTTATTAAATGAAGGGGTATATGTTTCTGTAATGGGGCCAAATCTTGAGACCCGAGCAGAATATAGGTTTTTAAGAAATATTGGAGCTGACGCTGTGGGGATGTCAACGGTGCCGGAAGTAATCGTTGCAAATCATATGTCATTACCTTGTTGTGCAGTATCTGTACTTACTGATGATTGTGATCCAGATAATCTTCAGGAAGCAAGCATTGCAGAAATTATTGAAATAGCTGGTAAGGCCGAAGTGGCTCTTACAGATTTATATGTGGAATTGATTAAAAGAATATAATGGAGACTTATTTAGAGACTACCAAAGACGTTTATAAGCAAGCAGCTGAGACACCTGATGTAGGTTTATGTTGCACTACAACTCCGGTATGGCAGTTACCAGGTTTGGAAATTCCTAAAATCATGCTCGATATGAATTATGGATGTGGGAGTACCGTCAATCCACGTGATTTAGTTAACGATCCTACTATATTATATGTAGGCGTTGGTGGGGGAATGGAGCTGCTTCAGTTTTCTTATTTCAGCCGAAAAAATGGAGGTGTTGTTGGTCTGGATGTAGTGGGTGAAATGCTGGAAGCTAGTAAGAAAAACTTTGTTGAAGCAGAAAAAGAAAATCCATGGTTTAAGTCTGAGTTTGTTGATTTAAGAAAAGGAGATGCTTTAAACCTTCCGGTTGATGATGAAACAATTGATGTAGCTGCTCAAAATTGTTTATTCAATATTTTTACGAGAGAAGACCTGAAAAAAGCTTTGGCTGAAATGTATCGGGTATTAAAACCTTATGGTCGCTTGGTTTTGTCTGATCCAATTTGTGATCAGGCTATGCCAGAATCTTTGCAAAAAGATGAAAGACTTAGAGCATTATGCTTGAGTGGAGCCTTACCACTGGAGGAATACATTAAGATGATCACGGAAGTTGGATTTGGTACCGTTGAAATAAGAGCTAAAAGACCTTACAGAATACTGGATCCCAAACATTACGATACAGATGAAAACATATTTATTGAAAGTGTTGAAGTATGTGCTATCAAAGACCCAATGCCTGATGATGGCCCATGTGTTTTTACTGGAAAAACAGCTATTTACTACGGAAATGAAGAATACTTTGATGACCACCAAGGTCATGTCCTGATGCCTAATCAGCCTTTGGCTGTATGCGATAAAACGGCCGGAGCCCTTTCTTCATTAGACAGAGAAGATATTTATATTTCGGACTCTACCTATTTTTATGATGGAGGTGGTTGTTGTTAAGTAGCCGTCATTTCGGAAATTTTCTTCTTACTTTGTTATAAGAAGAAGAAAATTGTCCGTAATCTCAAGCATAAATGACACCAGTAAACCTCTCAAACTCTTCACTAAAAGTCAGCCCGCTCGCCTTAGGTATGTGGCGTATCCATACCATCACATCCGATGAACTGGAAAAACTACTAGAAACTGCAATCGATAGTGGTATTACTACTTTCGATCATGCTGATATTTATGGAGGATATACCTGTGAAGATGCGTTTGGGTCATGGATGAAGACCAATAAGCACTTGCGTGATCAAATACAACTGGTGACCAAGTGTGGTATTAAATTGATCTCAGAAAACAGACCAACTTACCAGGTAAAACATTACGATACGAGTTATGATCATATTGTAGTATCAGCCGAGCGGAGTTTAAAAAATCTTGAATCGGATTACCTTGATTTATTATTAATCCACCGTCCGGATCCGTTGATGGATCCGGAAGAAGTAGC
Organism: uncultured Fulvivirga sp.; assembly: GCA_947500555.1. Classification (GTDB taxonomy): domain Bacteria; phylum Bacteroidota; class Bacteroidia; order Cytophagales; family Cyclobacteriaceae; genus Fulvivirga. The sequence continues at coordinate 1,047,794 of CANMSE010000001.1, forward strand.
AAGGGCTTTTAGTGACCTTCAATCTTCTGGCAAAGTCAGGCATTTCGGAGTCTCCAATTTCGCTGTCAATCAATATGATTTACTAGCTCAGGCCTGTGATATACCTCTGATTACAAATCAAATTGAAATTTCTTTGTTTCATTCCACTCCTATGTTTGATGGAAGCCTTGACTTCTTGCATACCAAAGGAGTAAACCCTATGGCATGGTCACCTTTGGGTGGTGCAAACCACATTCAAGAAGCATTTAAGTTGGCAAGATTCAAGGAAATAGCAGAAAGCTACGGATTGAATGAAGGTGACTTATTGCTAGCCTGGCTCTTGAAACATCCGGCTAGAATTATTCCCTTACTTGGCACCATGAAGTCGCATAGAATAGAATCTGCAGTAGCAGCTTTTAATGTCAAACTTGATAAACAAGACTGGTTTGAAATGTTGGAGTTAGTAAGAGGTCATGAGGTCGCTTAACATCTTTCCAAAGACATTGTAATTCAGTAAGTAAAGCACGAACTTTGTGCCTTTATTTTCAACGTAATCTTTAGGGACAGAGAAATTTAATGGCCAAATCAGTAGAAGTTTTAGAGCGTGAAAAAATGGATATCACAGGCCATGATTCCATTGAAATTATTGGCGCGCGAGAACATAATCTTAAAGACATTAGCCTTTCCTTTCCCAGAAATAAGCTGGTTGTAATTACGGGCATTAGTGGGAGTGGTAAATCGTCTCTAGCTTTCGATACGATCTACGCTGAGGGTCAGAGAAGATATATGGAAAGCTTTTCTGCCTATGCTAGATCATTTATTGGCAACTTAGAAAGACCCGATGTAGATAAAATTAATGGTCTGAGCCCGGTTATTTCTATTGAACAAAAGACCACCTCTAGGAATCCCAGATCAACGGTAGGTACAGTAACCGAGATTTACGATTTTTTAAGACTCCTATATGCCCGGGCAGGAGAAGCATTCTCTTATAAGACGGGTGAAAAAATGATTCGTCAGTCAGAAGACCAGATATTGGATCATATAATGAGTTTCTTCAATACCCGTAAACTTGTTTTGCTTGCTCCGGTTGTAAAGGGTAGAAAGGGACATTACAGAGAACTCTTTCGTCAGGTTCAAAAATCTGGTTATACCAGGGTAAGAGTAGATGGTGAGCTTATGGAGATCGTGCCAAAAATGCAGGTTGATCGCTATAAAACACATGATATAGAGGTAGTAGTTGATAGAATCCTTGTCGATAATAAGGATCGCTATCGCATTAGCCAATCTATTAAGACAGCTTTAAAAGAAGGAAATGGTGTAATGATGCTTTTAGATGAGCAAAATGAGATACATCATTTTTCTAAATATTTGATGGACCCAAAGAGTGGGATATCTTATGATGAGCCTGCCCCTAATTCATTTTCTTTTAACTCCCCCTATGGTGCTTGCCCTAAATGCAATGGTTTAGGAGTTACAGAAGAAATTACGGAAGAATCGGTTATTCCAGATGATAGCTTAAGTATTAGTCGGGGAGGAATACTTCCTTTGGGAGAGTTTCGGGATATCTGGATTTTCAAAAAAATTGAGGCTATTCTAAAGCGTTATAAAGTCAACTTAACAACTCCGATCAAAAACATTCCAAGAGAAGTATTGGATATCTTACTTCACGGTGATAGCGTGCCGGTAGCTGTCAGTTCGGTCAAATACCCGGGCACTGATTGGAACACTAAGTTCGAAGGAATAATTAAGTTTTTAGAAAAGCAAAAAGAGGGCGGCTCCGATAAAATTCAGCAATGGGTTAATGACTTTACCATTACTCAGCTTTGCGATCAATGCAATGGGTTGAGGCTCAAAAAAGAATCGTTGCATTTTCTAATCGATGGTAAGAATATTGGTGAGTTGGCACAATTCGATATTACTGCATTGGGGGATTGGTTTGTAGGGTTGGAGGATCGAATGACTGAGAAACAAAATAGGATAGCTTCGGAAGTTCTTAAAGAGCTTAGAAAAAGAATAGGGTTTTTACTTGATGTTGGTCTGGATTACTTACACCTGAACCGACCTCTAAAAACATTATCAGGAGGAGAGGCTCAACGCATAAGGCTGGCGACACAGATTGGAACGCAGTTAGTAGGTGTTTTATATATTTTGGATGAACCGAGTATAGGTCTTCACCAGCGTGATAATGTGAAGTTGATCAAAGCGCTGAAGGATTTAAGAGATCTTGGAAATTCAGTGATAGTTGTGGAGCATGATCAGGAAATGATGATGGAGTCAGATTATGTCATTGATATAGGGCCGGGAGCTGGTAGGCATGGTGGAAGTATTGTAGCGGCAGGAACACCAGAAGAATTTTTAAAACAAAAGAGTGCAACAGCTGACTATTTAAGCGGAGTACGGCAAATAAAAATCCCTGAAAAGAGAAGAAAAGGGACAGGCGACTTTCTGAAATTAACTGGAGCATCAGGTAATAATTTAAAAAATGTTAATTTGAAAATACCTCTGGGTGCTCTCACATTGGTCACAGGAGTTTCAGGAAGTGGAAAATCCACGTTGATCCATGATACGTTATTTCCCATTATCAATAAGCATTTTTATCGGTCCAGGCAGGAACCCTTACCTTTCAAAAAAATTGATGGTCTGCAATATTTAGATAAGGTAATAGAGGTTGATCAATCGCCTATAGGCCGGACTCCAAGATCAAACCCTGCTACTTACACTGGTGTATTCACTGATATTAGAGCACTTTTTTCGGATTTGCCTGAAGCAAAAATAAGAGGCTATAAACCCGGAAGATTTTCCTTCAATGTTAAAGGAGGACGTTGCGAAACCTGCGAAGGAGCTGGTTTGCGACTGATTGAAATGGACTTTTTACCGGATGTTCATGTACCATGTGAAACATGCAAGGGGAAAAGGTATAACAGGGAAACACTTGAGGTGAGATTTAAAGGGAAGTCAATATCAGATGTTTTAGAAATGACTGTAGAAGAAGCAGTTCATTTTTTTGAGCATTTACCTAGAATCTCGAGAAGAGTAAAGACCCTACACGATGTAGGCCTGGACTATATTTCACTTGGTCAGCATGCGACAACATTATCAGGAGGTGAGGCACAACGCGTGAAGCTAGCAACTGAACTTTCTAAGAAAGATACTGGTAAAACCATGTACATTTTAGATGAGCCAACTACGGGACTTCATTTTCAAGATATTCAGCACCTGTTAGATGTGCTCAATCGATTAGTAGATAAAGGCAACACAGTATTGATCATAGAGCATAATATGGATGTAATAAAAGTTGCTGATCATATTATAGATCTTGGCCCTGAAGGGGGAAATGGAGGTGGTCAAATAGTTTGCATGGGCTCACCAGAAGATATAATTAATAATAAAAATAGTTATACAGCTAAGTTTTTGAAAGAAGAATTGACTTCCTAGTCTGACTCCTTTCTTACATCATATTATTTTTTTGAGTAAAAAGATTTAGATTTCGAATATTATCAATACCATTTGCAATATGTCTATTACATTTTTTAAACCAGTTCTTTCACTTTTTTTAATGGCTCTATCAGTTGGAGCTTTTGGTCAGCTCTCAGGAGATACTTACGCTTCTGCAAGATCAAAAAAAACTGCTAACTGGGTAATGACCTATTCGGAAGCACCTGGCTTTGCTTCAAAAAATTCCTCGGGTCAAGTCACTGGTATTTGCATAGATATTATGAAGAAGTTCAAGGAGTATGTAGAGCAGAAAAAGGGAATTAAAGTAAGTGTTTCCTTTCAGGCTAAAGATGCGAATGACTTCTCTAAATTTTTAGCCACCGTAAAAAGCTCAAAAGGGGGTGTTTTTGGATTAAGTAATACAACAATAACACAAGCGCGTAAGAGTACCTATAATTTTAGTCCGCCATACATTACCAATATTGGAATGATATTATCAAATAATAGCGTTCCTACTTTAACGAATCTGGCTGATATCAGTGAAACCTTTAAAGGAATGACAGCCGTGACGGTAAGAAACAGTACCAATGAAAAGAGAATTATTGATATAAAGAAACGCTACTTCCCATCCCTGCAGGTGGAATATGTTCCTGGGTTTGGCAATTCAATGGATGTTATTGCAAAAGACCCTAAGAAATTTGCCAATGTGGATTTTACCTATTATTTCGAGGCAATTCAAAATAGAAAACCCATAAAAAGACATCCTGGTGGTGATGATAAAACAGAACAGTTTGGCATTATAATGCCTAAGTCAAATGACTGGTCCCCTTTGCTTGCGGAGTTTATGAATTCAGGATTCCTAGAGAGTGTAGAATACAAAAAGATTATATCAAATAATCTGGGTCAAGCAGCTATGAAATTCTTTGATACACTGAAATAAAAATTGGTCTGAAAGTAAATGCCGCAAGCGCGACATTTACAATTCAAACCAAAACCTTAAAACTCATTAACTATGAATTTCTGATTAATTATATAATCAAAATTTCATTAAAAGAGTTCCATCAAATTAAGTCAATTGTAGTGGATATATATTGACGAGCGGGTTGTAACTTCGCGGCAGATTTAACACTACGCAATAATGGTTCATATTCCAAAAAGTAATGACCCAAGAATAATTATAATTGGAGGCGGGTTTGCCGGCATTAAGCTGGTAAAAAATTTAAGAAATCTACCTCTTCAGATCGTTCTTTTTGACCGAAATAATTATCATACTTTTCAGCCTCTTTTATATCAAGTAGCTACCGCAGGACTTGAGCCAGATTCTATAGCCGATCCTTTACGTAAGCAACTGGAATCAGTAAAGAATTTTTACTTTAGAATGGCAGAAGTTTATAGCGTGGATGCTAAAAATAGCTTAATCAATACTGAGATAGGTCAATTAGATTATGATTATTTAGTAATAGCTACCGGCTCAAAGACTAACTATTTTGGTAATAAGGAAATTATGGATCACGCCTTTCCTTTGAAACAAATTCCTCAAGCCCTTGACTTGAGAAGCCATATTCTGCAAAACTTCGAAGCAGCCACCATAAGTACTGATGCTGATGAAATAAAATCTAGGATGAACATTGCTATTGTTGGTGGTGGACCTACAGGAGTAGAGGTTGCAGGTGCAGTAGGGGAACTAAAGAAGAGTGTGTTGCCCAACGATTATCCGGAACTAGACTTTTCTCAGATGCACATTACCTTAATTGAAGGGACATCAAGATTACTAAATGGCATGTCTGAAAGTGCATCTGCACGAGCACTAAAATACTTGGATAAGTTTCATGTAGACGTAATGCTTGATACGCTGGTAGAATCTTTTAATGGAACTAAAGCCAGGTTGAATAATGGTGAAGAGATCGAAACTCATACTCTCATTTGGGCGGCTGGTGTTGAAGGTAATTATCCGATTGGACTGCCTGAAGATGCAATTGAAAAAAGTAGAGTAAAGGTTGATCTATACAATTTGGTTCTAGGGACAGAGAACATTTTTGCTATCGGAGATATTGCTTTGATGAGCACAGAAGAAAATCCTCATGGACATCCTATGCTTGCCCCTGTTGCAATTCAGCAAGGAGCTAATCTGGCTAAAAATCTCAAAAGAAAATTGAAAGGTAAAGAACCTATAGCATTTGAATACAAGGACAAAGGATCAATGGCTACGGTAGGAAGGAATAAAGCCGTAGTCGATTTACCTGGGAATATTCGTTTGGGGGGCCTCATCGCCTGGATCATATGGATGTTTGTTCACCTTATTTCGATCATTGGATTTCGAAATAGGTTGATAGTATTTAGCAATTGGGTCTGGAACTATTTTACCTATGATAAGGGGACACGATTAATCATTAGAAGATTTATTCCAAAGCATAAGAAAAAAGCAGCATGATTAAATTTAATTCGCAGTACTTAATTGCCATATTGATGCTGGTTTTTTCGGTTTATCAGCTTACTCTTCCGGACTACTGGGAGTTTTCACTATACTTTTCTGCCGGGCTGGCGTTCCTAGTAATGGGCATGATAAAAAATGACCTATTCCCAAATCATAGGCGCGTATTGACAATTATCTCATGGGTTATGATTTTTATTGCCGGATTTTTATTGATGTTTTTGGCACGAACTGATGTTTAGCCATTTAAAGTGAGTTATTTCCCACTAATAAAATTTTGCAGATAGAGAATCAGGACTTTGGTACTTTTACCCTCTCAAAGTCCCGATTTTGAATAAACTAAAATTATACTGGTCGCTTCAATTAGGCAGTTGGCTCTCTTTTGCCTTTATCCAAATACTTGGATTCCTTTTGCTAGGGGGAGTTGAACTATCCTTGACTCAAGTGGCTTTTTGGGTGTTAGAAGCAGGCTTATTTTTACTGACCACACATTTATTCAGACATTTCATAATCTACAGAGAGTGGTTGTCTTTTAATATGGCGAGACTCATACCAAGGGTTATAATCGCTGTACTCATCTTAAGTTTGATAGTATACGTTTTGAGAATGCTTATTTCAATTCCTCTTGGCATGTATAACCCTGCTGTTGTGTGGAAAGTGACTAACGTAGTTGGACTTACCTCTGTTTATTCATTGATATTCTTTTTATGGGCAGTGCTCTATTTTATTTATCATTATTTCGAGCGGTATAACACCTCTCTAAAACATCAGGCAGCGATGAACGAGATTGAGCTAAATAATCTTAAATCACAGCTCAACCCACACTTTATTTTTAATGCATTGAATAGTATCAGGGCATTGGTTGATGAGAATCCCAAGAAATCGAAAAATTCCATTACACAACTTTCCAATATCTTAAGGAGCTCGCTAGTTTCAGACAAGCAAAGGCTTACTTCATTCAATGAAGAACTGAGAATCGTAAAAGATTACTTAGGGCTTGAAACCATACGCTTTGAAGAGCGTTTGAAAACGTCATATGATATTCATCCTGACTCCAACATGTATCAAGTCCCCCCTTTGATGCTTCAGACACTTGTTGAAAATGGTGTCAAACATGGAATTTCTAAGCTGAAAGAAGGTGGAATAATAGAACTCAAAACACTCCTTAGTGATGACAAATTCATTATACAAATTAGAAACAGTGGAAAATATATAGCACTGAATGGAGCAAAAAAGAGTAAACCAAGTTTAGGGCTTAAGAATACTAAACAGCGATTGGATTTGATCTATGGATCGGAGGCGTCTATTTCAATAAAGAATGAATCTAACAATGTGGTTTTAACTGAATTAACTATACCTCAACATAACTATGAGAGCATTAATAATTGATGATGAAAGATTAGCACGTAAGGAATTGAATACCTTATTACAGGAGTTTGCCAATATTGAAATTATTGGGGAAGCAGCTAATGCAGATGACGCTTTGGACCTGATTAATAAAGAAAATCCAGATTTATTATTTCTTGATATTCAAATGCCAGGAAAGACAGGGTTTGAATTATTGGAAATGTTAGACGATGTTCCCAAAGTCATTTTTACTACGGCTTATGATGAATATGCCTTGAAAGCATTCGAGGTTAACGCATTAGATTATTTGCTAAAGCCAATACAACCTGAGCGATTAAAAGAATGTATTGAAAAAATAGCAGTAGAAGAAAGCCCAGTTTCGGAACCTTCACCTGAAAAACGATTAGGTATAAATGATCAGGTATTCGTCAAAGATGGAGACCGATGTTGGTTTGTTAGCCTGGCTAACGTAAGAGTATTTGAATCTGATGGTAATTACATCAAGGTCTATTTCGATAATAATCGACCAATGATTCACAAATCATTGAATGCTTTAGATGAGAAGCTTGATTCAAGAAACTTTTTCCGAGCCAGCAGGAAGCATATTATAAATTTAAGCTGGGTCGAAAGTATAGAACCATGGTTTAATGGAGGTTTAATGGTAAAACTAAAAGGTGGTGACAAGATAGAAGTAAGCAGAAGGCAAGCCGCGAAATTCAAAGATAGAATGAGCCTTTAAGAATTTATTGTGCCTGTTTTTTAACCAATTCAATTAGCTCACCTTCTACATTCCAGTCTCGAGCTAATTTTAACATTGCGGTAGCTTCTAGTTCGGTGACAAAACCTTTAAGATTATTTGCTTGCCAAACCATGTCGATATACATCACTCTTTTTTCTTTAGAGTAATCACCAATAACATCGTTCAGATATTCTCTGGCTCGATCGAAAGAATTGAAATAATCTTTGGCGATAAAGTCATTTGCCCATTTCAATTCATTATTCCCATCTAGTTCCTTTGCGGTCTCCTCTAAATTTTCTCGTTCATCATCATCCAACCCATGGTAATGGAAAATAACGGACTTTAATAAAAGGTATGCTTTCTTTTCTTCGCTGGTCATCTCTAATCGTCACAAAAGAATAAAATATTCTCTAAAAAACTATTATTCTATAGGTTTAAAAAGTACTGGTCGACTCGGACTTGCGTCAAGTTCAAGATTTATCACCTGAAGATTGACTAAATAAAGTCCATCCTTAATTTCATTGTCAACGTAAATTAACTCAGTAATAGTGCATTCCTTTCTCGTACGTTTTGGTAACCCCCAAAAGGCTCGATGAGCAAGGAGTTGACCCTGATCAACTTCTTTATCTATTGATGGTAAATCAACAAGTAAATGTTTTACTCCTGATTGATTTAGATGTTCGGCAATTTTGTGGTCAAGGTAAGGAGGGTTGCAACCCGAATATTGACGATTTAGCTTTGATGACTCATTGGGAAGACTTCGAATAATTAAAGCATCAGTATGTGAGGCCTTCAATTTGATATAATCCTCATACCTTATAACCAAATCACCGTTTTCTCCTTTTCTTGGTTTTATAGTTATAAGCTCGGCCAGAGAGTGTACGGACTTTATAAGAGTTGAAACAGTGGCTGTTTTATCTTTAGATAAATGTCCATAAGTTTCTGTATGTGTCCCGTTACCATGAGGGGTGATTCTTACTTGTTGATAGTTTACCGAACCACCTTCGGCAACACTGCCTATAAAGTCACCTGACCGAATGGTGGTAAATTTGACTTCTTCAGCATAATAACAATTAGGGTTATCAGAACCATTTTTGATAGGGATAGAAATGTCAATAGGTTTAGCTAAATCAACTTTTAACTTTTTATCGCCTTGAATAAAATCAATAATCATTAGTCAAGTATAAATAAATCAGAAGATATTTTATCAGCTAATAACAAGCCTTCTTTGGTAAGAATTAAATGATCATCAACTATTTTGGCGTTATTATGATTTATCAATTTCTGCACATAATCCATATCTATTTTATTGCTTAAATTATACTGGCTTAAATTACAGCCCCATTTTGTGCGGAGAGTAGTGAGCAAATAGTCATTTATTTTATCAGCTTCACTTAAAACTTCTGTTTCCATAAACAGCTCATCATTTTGCAAAGCATGGATATATTTAATATTGTTTTTGAGATTATAGGATCTTGATAAAATGTTATAGGAGTGAGCACTTGGACCAATCCCCAGATAAGGTTTTTGTTGCCAATAGGCTGTATTATGCTTAGAGTAATAGTTGTCTCTGCAAAAATTTGATACTTCATATTGCTCATATCCAACTTTTGTAAGTTCATCTAATAGAATCTCAAATTGCATAGCAGCAAACTCCTCATCAACAGGATTTAATTTGCCTTTTTTATGCCAATGACCAAAAGCTGTACCAGGCTCTATTGTGAGACAATAGGCCGAAATATGTTCAGGGTTTTTACTTAGGAGAATTTTTATATCATTTTTCCATTGATCATGTGTTCTTCCTGGAATCCCATAAATAAGATCAACGCTAAGAGCTTCAAAACCAATAGTTCTTGATATATCAAGGCAGTCAAGTGCTTCTGAATCACTATGTGCTCTATTAAGGTAGTTGAGTATCTTCTTGTCAAAGGATTGTATTCCAATACTTAACCTATTGAATCCTATCTCTTTAAATTCTTTGAGTTTTTCTATACTGATATCATCGGGATTAACCTCGATGGTAATTTCAGCATCATTAGCTATAACATGGTGGTTAGCACATGTACCTAAAATTTCTTTAATAGATTTTGTGGAAAGTATAGATGGTGTGCCACCACCAAAGTAGATTGTTTCTACGGGTTCCTGAAGATAGTTTGCTCTTAAAGCAAGCTCTTTTTTTAAAGATGCGATTAAAGCCTCAACGGTCTGTAAGTTGGTGCTAAAATGGAAATCGCAGTAATGACATGCTTGCTTACAGAAAGGAATATGAATATATATACCACTCAAATGGTTATCTTTAAATGATAAAGTTAGCGTTTTTCAATTGCGGGAGATTATATTTCTTTTTTTACTAGTTGCATCCTTTCAGGTCAATTCACAAGCGTTATTCAAATCTCATTCTTCTCAAGATAGTGCTGTAATTTCCCGATTGATAAATCGGGACTCCTTAATTTGTGATTCCCTGACGTTGACCAGGGAATCATCTAAAATTCTTCTAGGATTTTACGATCAGGGCTTCTTAGAAGCTGCGTATGAAATAAAAAAAGCAGATTCTTGCTATGTACCTGTCTGGTTTGTAGGAAACGTGTATAACTGGACTAAATTACATCCAGGAAACTTAGCTGAGTTTTTAATTAGTAAGACAGGTTACAAAAAACGTTTTTTTTCCAAAAAGCCATTTTCAATTAAAGAATTGAATAAGCTATTTGACTCCATAATTGCGGAATCTGAAAATAATGGGAAGCCATTCGCCTCAATACGATTGAGTGATTTGAAAATAGATGAGAATGGCATAGAAGCTAAACTTGGCTATGAGCCAGGGCCAGAGATAGTTTATGATCAGCTACAGTTGAAGGGAACTGATAAGGTGAAATCCAAGTGGCTCGAGTCATATTTAAATATTCGTGAAGGAACTTTATTCGATCAAAGTACTATAAATAAAATAAGCGAAAGGATTGATCAAACTCCATTTTTAGAGCTTATAGCTGAACCTCAAATACATTTTCAGAATAAAAAGGCTGAGATTACCTTGGATCTTAAAGATGTCAAAGCAAATAACCTGGATGGAATCATTGGGTTCTTACCAAATGAACAAGAGGATGGAAAGCTTTTAGTAACAGGTCAGCTGTATTTGAATCTGCAAAACCTATTTGCTACAGGAAAGTCATTAGTCTTTCAATGGCAAAGCCTCAAGCCCAGGTCCCAGTTATTAGATGTCACATATCGGCAACCGAATATTTTTAAATCGGCTATTGATCTTGAAGGACAATTTTACCTTTTGAAAGAAGATTCATTTTTCGTCAATCGTGAAGCTAGTCTGGCCGCTGTCTATCGAAAAGCAAGAACTAATATTTCTTTACTTTATCAGGCTAAGACAACCTCGAGTCTTACTCAAACAAATCCTCAGTTGGATATTAATGACCTTAATATAAACTACTATGGAGTAAGTGTTGAATATCGCAAGAATTTTAGACCAGGACTTTTTCAAGGATTTAAAGTAGGTATTGAGCCGACCATTGGGAGTAAAAAAATTGAGTTGAATAATGATGCAGATTTTATACCTGATGAAAATTCTATCCAATATAAGCTAACGGCATTTGGTGCCAGTAAACTAAAATTTTTTAGGAACATCATCCTTTACAACAGTTTTAATGGTGGAAAACTTGTCAATGATTTTTTGTATTTGAACGATCTTTTTAGGGTAGGGGGCTTACAATCAATTCGTGGATTCAATGAGAACTTCTTTTTTGCATCCGAGTATGCCATACTTCAATCAGAAGTGCAACTCTACTATCAACGAAATTCATACCTATTTTTGTTTTATGATTTCTCCTATTTAGGGTCTAAAACCATAATTGAAGAGAATTATGATTACCCCATGGGTGTGGGTATTGGGTTGGCCATAAAGCTAAATACTGGGCTGTTAAATATAGCCTATGCCCTTGGCAAATCAGACAGTGAACCATTTGACACCAGATTATCGAAATTTCATTTCGGTTATGTTGCCAGATTCTAATAACTTCACGGCATCTTGAGAGCCCTTATCATATCAGTTATTATTTGCATAAGTCATGTAGCTTCTGGCCAGGTAGACACTGTTTCAATCAAGGACTTCAGCAATGATTGGTTCTTTTTTGATGGAAATAAAAGTCTGCCTCTGGTTAGAAAATCCGACTTTAAAGGAAATATAATTCAATTTTCAGTTGATTATTTATCTTATAAAGATGCTTTCGTAAGAATTCAGTACCCCTTTGATTTCTCTCTTTTTGTAAACAATCATTTATATGGGACAAGTAAAGGAACCTTGGTTGTTGGTATTAAGGAGCTAGCAAAAGATAAGAGTTCAATAGCATTAAAAGTTTATGCGAATGAGCTCAATCCATATTTGCTTGAATCAGGAGCCTTTAAGATTGTCGATAAAGAAGTAAGCACATTAAGTGAAGACGTTGTTCTTGTCAATCCGCGAACCAAGAGCGTTTTCAATAATTTTTATATTATATCAGCGCTAATCTTATTGTTATATTTTGTCATTTTGTTCTCATATTATCCTCGAGCCATTATTGAATATTTTAAGATTGATAGAGCAATTTCGGCTCGAGAACTAGATGAAAATTTACTTAAAAGTAGGCCTTTCACTGGGGTTAATGTAAGTGTCTTTATGTTTTTAAGTTTATTGCTAGCTCAATTGATTATGGCAACAGTATACATGGCAGATATATTCCCGGAAAGGTCAATATTTTATCCTGACACTTTTTTAGAGTCTCTTTGGAGTTGGTTCAAGTTAACCGTACTTATTTTTGTAATAATTCACATTAAGTTTTTGTTGCTTACTCTTTTTACCGGACTCTTTAACCTTCAAGGCTTTCTCAATAACCATTTCTTGAATACCATTAGGCTGACATTAATGTCGACAGCACTATTGTCTTTAATTGTTGCAGCACTATATTTTGGAGGTTTTCAGTATCACCATAGTGTATACCTATCTATATATAAGGTGCTACTAATTGGGATTGTGCCTATCTCATTGGTCATATTTATTAAATTAATGGCATCAGTCTCTTTTAAAAATCTACATTTATTTTCATACCTTTGCGGCACAGAATTGATGCCTTATGTATTGATACTGAGTTTAGGAATAAATTAATCTCATACTCAACAGATTTTCGTTTAGCGCAGTTATGACTGATAATGTGAAAGAGAGGATGCGGGAAGTGAAAAGTATCCTGGTCTCCCAGCCCAAACCAAACGATGAAAATTCACCCTATTTTAAGCTAGCCGATAAGTACGGTTTAAAAGTGGACTTTAGGCAGTTTATTCAGGTTGACCCTGTAGCTGTTAAGGAATTCAGAAAGCAAAAAATTGATATCCTTAACCATACAGCAATAATATTTACGAGTAGAAATGCAGTGGATCATTTTTTCAGTATCTGTCAAGAGCTGAAAATTGAGATGCCTGCCGATATGAAATACTTCTGTATTTCAGAGCAGACGGCCAATTATCTACAGAAGTATATTATTATACGTAAGCGCAAAATTTTTACAGGACATCGAACAGCTGGAGATTTAATCGAGATTCTTAAGAAACATAAAAATGAAAAGTATCTTTTCCCTTGTTCGGATATTAGAAAGGAAGATATTCCAAGTTTCTTGAAGGACAACGGATATAACTATTCAGAAGCAATTATATACAGAACAGTCGCCAGTGATCTAAGTGACCTGGAAAATGTGTATTATGATATACTAGCATTTTTCAGTCCATCAGGTATTAATTCACTCATTGTGAACTTCCCTGAATTCAAACAGAATAATACAAGGATCGCAGCTTTTGGCCCTACAACAGCCAAAGCTGTTAGAGACGCTGGGTTGCTTCTTGACATCGAAGCGCCATTGCCAAATGCTCCTTCTATGACTGGAGCAATAGAGCTATACATAAAAAAAGCTAACGGATTGAAATAACACAATTTGGGGGGTATGATTTGCAGTCCAACTTGTATTTTTGCTTTTCAGAGCACTTTGTTTGAATCTGTAATCAAAAAACACGTATATTTAAGACTGCTTTAGACTTCAGGTATGAGAAAAACTATTTTTTATATATGGCTGGGGGTCTTATTTTTTAGTATTAATATAGCCAAGGCCCAGCAGGACGCACAGTTCTCATTTTACATGAAAAACATGCTCTATTACAATCCGGCATTTGCAGGCTCGGAAGGTATTACACAAATTTCATTGCTTCATCGAACTCAGTGGGCAGGGTATTCTTCTAATTTTGATGATGGTGGAGCTCCCCAGACGCAGGTATTCAGTGTTACTACTCCTATATATAAATTCAATAGTGGATTTGGAGCACACATAGTGAATGACAATTTAGGTCCTCAAAATAATTTAGAAGTCCAACTGTCTTATGCATACCATCTTGGTATAAAAAAATCAAAGTTGAGTTTTGGATTCAGAGCTGGAGTCTATTCACAGTCAATTGATTTCAATGAATATAGACCCATTGATACAGATGATCCAATTCTAAGTGGAAAAGGGAAAGAGTCGCAGGTAAGACCAGATATGGCATTAGGAGTTCTTTTCAGATCTGAAAAGTATTATGTAGGAGCTAGTTTCAATCACGTATTAAAAGCAGAATTTGATTTCGGTGTTAACGAATTGCGCAATGCATTGGAAAACCACGCTTATCTGAACTTCGGATACATTCATAAAGTTAATTTTGACTTAAAACTTGAGCCTTCAATGATGGTTCAAACTGACTTTAACGAATACAGCTTTATCCTTGGTGGGCTGGCTTATTATAAAGATACTATGTGGGGAGGAGCATCATTCAGGCAAGGTGATGACGTGAATATTTTATTAGGCTACAATTTTTTAAAAGACAAGTCGTTAAGCTTTGGCTATTCCTTTGGTTATGTAATCAAAGATCAGGATGCGAAAGAAGCTACTACTCATGAAGTATTATTGAGTTATCAGCTTCCTGTTAATCCCGGAACGGGCAAAAAAGTTGTTCGTACCCCGAGGTTCAGACATTAATGACAAAATATTTTTGGTTTTAGGAAAAATTTGAACAATTTGTCGATTGGTTTTGAAAATTTCCTTGACTTAAAAACATGGAACGGAAGATTTAAATAGATTTTTTTTTATATATTTCCGCTTCAAAAATTAAACTAAACTAGTTGGCTTTAACTTAATGACAGTTAAAGGTTTAAAGAACAAGTGTTATGCGTAAACTAATTGGAAGATTCTTCTACTCGTTGGCAATGTTGTCAACAGCTTTTTTAGGGAGCTGTGGACTACTAGGATTAGGTGGAGGTGCTGGAGGTGATGGTGGAGAACTGATTGGCGTTCCTGGCCGGGAAGGTTGGGTAATGGTAAGACCTTATGGCATGGTGCCAATACCTGCGGGAACTTTCCACATGGGTCAAGCGGATGAGGATCCTGCTTCAACGCAGATAAATTTCAACAAGCAAATAACAATCGGGTCATTCTACATGGATGATACCGAAATCACCAATAACGAATATCGTCAGTTTATTGATTTACTGATGCAAGATTCAATAAGCGTATTAGGTGAGGAGAAAATCATGAGCGATTATTATCCTGACACTACAGTTTGGGTAAAAGATTTTGCTCATCATATGGGCGATCCTGTCATGGACTACTACTACTGGCATCCTGGTTATGACGATTATCCCGTAGTTGGGGTGAATTGGGAAGCTGCAGTATACTTCTCAAAGTGGAGGACTGCTTATTGGGCAGACTACAGAAGAAGCGTAGGAGAAGTGCCAATGCCATCCTTTAGACTTCCAAATGAAGCTGAGTGGGAATATGCCGCCAGAGGAGGCAGAGATATGGCCAAGTATCCATGGGGTAATCCATATATAAGAAACTCAAAAGGTTGTATGCTGGCAAACTTTAAGCCAGGCCGAGGTAACTTTTATGATGATGGATTTGCTTATACTGCACCTGTTAACTCTTATTTTGCCAACGATTACGGTTTATATGATATGGCAGGTAACGTATCAGAATGGTGTCTGGATGATTTCTTTGCAGCGTCAGTGCCTGTAGTTTGGGATTTGAACCCTCAATACATTGAGAAAAGAACTGATCCTAATCATCCAAAATATAACCCAGATGTAATTCCTAAGAAAGTTATAAGAGGTGGATCTTGGAAAGATGTTGCTTACTATCTTGAGACAGGGACCAGAACATTTGAATTTAAAGATTCTACAAGAGCTTATATCGGATTTAGAAATGCTATGACACATCTAGGAAGATCGTCTGGAGCGGAATTCTAGATATTTGATTTTAAGAACCAAATAGATTAAACTTATAACTAGTATCAAATTAAAACTATAAGACAATGAGTAAAAAGAAAGGCGGATTTACCGAACTAATGTATAAAACCATAATGCCAAAGGTTTATGGCATTGGTGCTGCTGTAGTTATTATTGGAGCACTCTTTAAAATTTTGCACTTACCCGGTGCAAATGAGATGCTTATGATCGGACTATCCGTTGAAGCAGCTATTTTCTTTCTCAGTGCATTTGAGCCTCCTCATGCTGAACCAGATTGGTCTAAAGTCTACCCTGAGCTTTCAGAAGAATATGACGGCCCAACAGCTTCTCCAAGAATATCCAATAAACCTTCAGGTGGATCTCCTACTCAAGAGATAGATAAAATGCTCGAAAAAGCAAAAATTGGACCTGAGCTTATAGATAGCCTTGGAAAAGGAATGAAAAATATGGCTGACTCAGCATCTAGAATGTCAAATCTAGCCGATGCTGCTGTAGCTACTAACGATTACGCCAAGAATGTAAAAACCGCCTCTCAATCATTGTTGGAAATGAATAAATCTTATGCCTCAACAGCAAATGCTATGACCGAAATGTCTAGCGTTTCTAAAGATGCGAAAGAGTATCATTCTCAAATTCAAAATGTAACTAAGAATTTGGGAGCTCTTAATGCTGTTTACGAAATGGAGTTGAAAGATTCTGATAGCCATGTTAAAGCGATGAACAAGTTTTACACAAATATGGCTCAGGCTCTTGAAGGAATGACTAGTGCAGGTGAGAATACCAAGAAATTTGCTAATGAATTAGATAAATTGACAGGCAACCTGACATCTCTTAACAATGTGTATGGTAACATGCTTACTGCGATGAGAGGTGGATCTTCTAACAAGCCCCCACAGGCATAATTAGAAGTAGCAATAAGAAATATGATTTATTCATTAACTAAATTTATTTAGAATGGCAGGAGGAAAAGAAACCCCCAGGCAAAAAATGATCGGGATGATGTATCTCGTATTGACAGCACTGCTGGCACTACAGGTATCGAATTCCGTTCTAGAAAAATTCGTCTTTATTGACGAGTCCTTGCAGGCTCAAGGAAAAGAACTGACAGAAAAAAATGTTGGTTTAGTTTCTTCAATAAATAGTGAAGTCGAGAAAAAAGGAAATAGACCTGAAGATAAAAAGGCGCTTGACAAAGCAAAACAAGTTCGTGAGATGACTACAGAAGTAGTTGCTTATATGAACAAACTAAGAACTGATTTCGTGGAAGTTTCTGGAGGCCGAGATGAAAACGGTCAATTAAAGGGAGCTAAGGACGATGAAAAGGTTAGTAGTTTTATGGTCCAACAAGGAAATGGTACTGAGTTAAAGAAGCGTTTGAATGAATATTCTAACAAACTTAAAGAGTTGACAGGTGACGATGAGTTTAAGCTTCTGGCGCGTGATGCCAAAGACATCGATATTGCTAAAAATGACCCTGATCAGAAGAATAAGACTTTTGAGGAATACTATTTCATGAAAACACCTACAGCGGCTGGAATGGCCACTATGAGTTATCTTGAAACTGAAGTGTTGAATTATGAAGCAAAGGCTTTGGAAGATTTAGCTGAGCAGGTTGGGGCTAAAGATGTAGAGTTTGATCAGATCGTACCGTTAGTGCGTCCTGCTTCTAATACAGTTGCGGCTGGTGCTAAGTTTGAGGCTGAACTATTTATTACTGCTTCAGCTTCTGGGTTGAATCCTACTTTTATGTATAATAATAAGGAAGTAGAGTCATCTGCAAATGAAGCTGGCATTAAGTATGGAAAGATTGAGTTCACAGCAACACCAGGTCAGTATGATCCTAAAACGCTTCTGGCAGAGAAATCATTTGAGGCAGAAATTGAATTAAATGATTCTACTTATAAGATTAATCATAAGTACTTCGTTGTTAAGCCAGTAATTCAGATTAGATCTGCTGCGCTATCAGCTTTATATATGAACTGTGGAAATGAACTGGATGTGCAAGTACCTGCATTAGGAACTTCTTACAATCCATCTTTCTCTTCTGGTGATGCCAAGATAGTAAAGGGCAATAGAGCTGGTCTAGTTACCGTTGTTCCTAAAGGAAGAAGTAAGGTGAAGCTTTCTGTATCAAATGCTGGAAGTAACTTGGGAACGGAGACATTTGATGTTAAAAAAGTGCCACCACCCAATATTAATATCACTTCTAGAGGTAGAACTGTTGATTTTGAAAAGGGTATGCGTGCTGCTCAACTATCTGAGATTAGAGTAGCGGCAGAGGCTGATGAGAACTTCAAGCGAGAGGTGCCTAAAGATGCTAAGTACAGAGTTCGAAAGATTAATGTAAAGTTGGCGAGGGCAGGACGCCAGATCAAAGCGCAAGACTTTACCTCTGAGAGTGTGAATTTAGCTTCGTGGAGAAGTCAATTTAGACCAGGTGATAACCTGATCGTTAAGGTTGAAAATGTAACGAGAAGGACTTACACTGGTGAAAACGAAAGATCAAAACCCGTGACTACTATTTATAGTATTCCGATAAAATAAATTGAAGAATGACAAGGTTGAAGAATTATTTGTTGGTTGTCTTAGTTTGCGGTTTATCTGCGCCTACTTTTGCTCAGTTGGGTGATGTAGAACAGTATAACCCCAATTCCATTGATCCTATAGCGAGATACGAACATCTATTTAAGAAAAGGGTATGGAGAACCATTGACTTGAAAGAAAAGCAGAATAAAGGATTCTTTGCCAGAGGCGGTGAGATTACACTTTTCATCTTGAATTCAATAAAATCAGGTGAACTATCTGATATCTATATAAATGATTCTTTGACTACGAAGATGTCTAAAGATGAATTTATGCAAAGTTTAGTTTTTCAAGAAGGTGAGGAATATCCTGAATGGGAATCTGGTGCAACATACTATGAAGGAGATCGAGTAAAGTACAATGGTAAGGTATATACCGCTATCTATGATGACATTTATTCGGTTCCAGCGGATACACCTGATGATTGGGAGTATAACGAGGGTGCTGGTAAAGCAGTGCCGTTCTTGGCTAGAGACATCAGTAAAATGAGAATGATGGAGGATGTGATTTTCGATAGAAGAAGATCTAGACTTTATCATCAAATCCAATCTATCCAGTTATTTATTCCGGCTGACAAAACTTTAGATGGTGTTGAAAAACCTTTGGGCGTGTTTAAGTACAAGGATTTGTATAACGTTTTTAGAGATCATCCTGAATCGGCTATTTGGATAAACAGATATAACAGTGCGGAGAATAAAAACTTTGCTGATGCCTTTACATTACGATTGTTCAGAGCATCATTGTTCAAGTTTGAGAACCCTGATGATGATCCTATAGTTGATATGTATAAAAATCGTAAAGAAGCTGTAATGGCATCTGAATGGTGGGAAATGCAGTTAATGGAGAAGGAACATAATCTGTGGGAATTCTAATAAACCATTTAAAATATCAAAAAAAGAGGAATTTATTCCTCTTTTTTGTTTTTAAAATAGTTGTAAATAATATTAGCTTTTTTGTTTCCTACAACTGCAATCATTTCCTCTATTGTAGCTTGTTTTAATTTGGAGGTAGATTTGAAAACGGTGATCAAATCTTTATAGGTTTTAGGACCAATCCCACTGATTGCTGTCAGTTCCGAAACCAGACTAGACTTACTTCTTTTATCTCTGTGAAATGTAATGGCAAAACGGTGTGCTTCATCTCTTAGATGCTGAAGTAATCTGAGGGAAACGGACTTTTTACTGATATGTAATGGATATTTATCTTCCGGATAATAAATCTCTTCAAGCTTTTTAGCAATGCCGATAATAGGTATCTGTCCGTATATATTAAGTTCTTTCAACGCTGAGGTAGCACTACTTAACTGGCCTTTTCCTCCATCTATAACTATAAGATCAGGCAGAGCTTGTTTTTCATCGATTAGCCTTTTATATCTACGTTTTACGACCTCATGCATTGACGCAAAATCATCAGGGCCTATAACAGTTTTTATGTTGTAGTGGCGATAGTCTTTTTTGGAAGGTTTACCTTTTCTAAAGCAAACCATTGAGGCAACTGGATTAGTCCCTTGTATATTGCTATTATCAAAGCATTCTATATGATTAGGTACTGTTTTCAAGCCTAAATCCTTTTGTAGTTGACCAAGAACAATAACTGTTTTGTCATGGAGTGGTTTGTTCAAAATCTTATTCTTTTTCAACTCCAGAGCATTGCGAATCGATAGTTGAATGAGTTTATGTTTATCACCAATCTTTGGTAGTTGTGAATGTATTTCACCCACGCTAAAATTATAATTACTCAATATGTCATTTGACAGATAGGGAGTATTTTTTAGTAAATCGAAAGCTACTGTTTGAAGAACATCCTCAGGAGACTCATTTAGAGCTTTTTTAATTTCTAAGGTCTGAGTTTTAACTATAGAACCATTTTCAATATACATATAGTTGACATATGACCACCGTTCATCTTCAACATGAGTGAATATGTTAATATTTGATAGTTTAGGGTTGACGACAATGGATTTCGATTGAAATCTTTCAACCAAATCAAGTTTCTCCTTATATTTTTGGGCTTCTTCAAACTGTAAATTTGTTGAGGATTCCGCCATCTTACGCTTAAAAAAATTGGTCACCTCGCTAATGTTACTTTTGAGAATGTTTCTAGCGTTTGAGATCTCCTCTAGGTAATCTTCTTCTGTCTGTAAGTTTTCACATGGACCCTTGCAGTTTCCAATATGAAACTCCAGGCATACCTTATATTTATTCTTGGCCAAATTTGAAGTTGATAAATTGAGACTACAAGTTCTTATGCTATAAAGCTTACGAATAAGGTCAAGTACGGTATTCATTGCTACAACACTGGAATAAGGTCCAAAATATTCACCTTTTGACTTAACCAGTTTTCGAGTTGAGATTATTCGAGGGAAGGGTTCGTTGAGAATACATATATATGGGAATGTTTTATCGTCTTTTAGAAGAATGTTATACTTTGGCTGGTGTGTTTTTATGAGATTGTTCTCCAATAGAAGCGCATCAGTTTCACTTTCGACTATTACAAAATCAAAAGTAGAAATCTCTTTGACTAACCTTATGGTTTTTCTATTGACACCGGTCTGCTTATTGAAGTAGCTGAGAACTCTTTTTTTAAGATTTTTCGCTTTACCTACGTAAACCAGTGTATTATCTTCATTAAAAAATTTATAGACTCCGGGAGAGTCAGGAAGAATATCTTTACGGTCTACATTGTAACCGACACTTTGCATGATCTATTGTATATTAGCTGGATCCCATAGGTCTTCTTCAACATAGAGGCTGTCGGCTTCTGTTTTTGTATATTCACTACAATCCAGGGTTACGTCAATACCTCCTTGAGGTTGTTGGAATTTACCCTTGGTGAATCCTAATTCTTCATCACTATAAATGTTTCGCATGAAGATATCCCAGATGGGCCTAGCTGTACGGGCTCCTGACCCCATGCCCCAGTTTCGAAAGTGTATACTTCGCTCGTCTCCACCGACCCAAACACCGCTAACTAAGTCTTTTGTAACACCTACATACCATCCGTCAGAAGCATTATTTGTCGTTCCTGTTTTACCGCCAATCTCATTATCAATTTTTAATTCCATACTTAGGCCTCTGGATGTTCCTCCAGTTTCTTCAATACCACCTCGAAGCATATACAGCATTTTATAGGCCGTCTGCTGACTAATGGCTTGCTTTGTTTTTGGAACGAAATTCTGCAATACATTGCCATTCTTATCTTCAATACGTGTAATGTAATATGGTTGAGTGTGAATTCCCATGTTGGCAAAGGTGCTGTAAGCCCCAACTAACTCAAAGAGGGAAACATCATTTACTCCAAGGCATAACGATGGAACAGCTTCCAGATCACTGTCTATTCCAACACGATGAGCAAAATCGACTACATTACGGGGCTCAATAACCTGCATAAGATGTGCTGTGATGGTATTTACTGACCTGGCCATACCTTGACGAATTGTCATTTTCTCACCTGTCCCATACTTACCATTTGCATTTGCAGGTGACCATGTTGGCGGATCTCCAGGGACCTGAAAAGTAACCATTGCGTCAGCAACTTCATAACATGGCGGATAGCCATTTTCAATTGCTGTTCCATAGACAAAAGGCTTAAATGTAGAGCCAGGCTGACGTTTTCCCTGTCTTACGTGATCATATTTAAAATATTTATGCTCTATACCACCTACCCAGGTTTTGATATGACCTGTGTGTGGATCCATTGTCATCATACCAGCCTGAAGAAAATTCTTGTAATACTTTATAGAATCAAGGGGAGAAAGCACAGTATCTATTTCTCCCTCCCAAGAAAACACTTTTATATTTTTTGGTGTATTCATAACGATTTTAATAGAATCGTTATCCTTTCCATACTTTGCAACTAGTTTTTTGTAGTGGGGAGTATTTTTGAATCGAGATTGCAAGAAATTTGGGATTTCTTTACCTTCTAAGTCTCGCCAGGGATTTTTTCCATTCCAATGATCATTAAATACTTTTTGAAGTTCAGTCATGTGAGATGTTACTGCTTCTTCAGCATATTTTTGCATCCGACTATCTATGGTAGTATATATCTTTAGACCATCTTCATATAAATCATAACCATGGTTGCGTGCCCAACTAATTAACTCGAATCTGATCATTGAACGGAAATAGGTAGCAAGTCCAGTATTATGATTTGCCACACCATACTCAGATAAATCAATTGGTGATTCACGTAGGGAGTCTAATTCAGTCCTATTGATATGATCATGTCTATAAATCTTACCAAGTACTTGATTCCTTTTTTTAATTGATCGATCGTAGTTATAAACTGGACTGAATGCCGTAGTGCCTTGAAGTAACCCTATTAACACAGCGGATTCTTGATAATTTAATTCTGAAGGAGGCTTACCAAAAAATGTTTCTGTTGCTGTTTTAATACCATACGCATTACTCCCGAAAGAAACAGTGTTTAAATACATGGCCATAATCTCTTTTTTGGTAAAGTTTTGCTCTAGCCGGGCAGCAATAATCCACTCCTTGGTCTTTATTACTACCTGACGAATGCCTGGGACCCTATAAAGCGCGCCCTCATTTTCTGACATCGTCTTAAACAAGTTTTCAGCAAGCTGCATAGTAATCGTACTACCGCCCCCTGCATACTGAAATGTTAGCACTCCAGTAACAGCACGTAATAAACCTTTAAGATCAATTCCGGAATGTTCGTAAAAACGATGGTCCTCAGAGGCAAGTAGTGTATTAACCAATTCTTCTGAAAGGTCATCATAAGTAACCTGACTTCTGTTGAATCTATAGTATCTACCAAGAGATACACCATCAGAAGATATCAACTCAGAAGACAAATCATTTTCAGGATTCTCTAAAGATTTGAGGCTAGGCATACCTCCATACAAACCCCCCAAGTCAATACTTACACTAAATATATATAGTGGAAAACCAACAAGAGCCAAAAAGCTAATTATCCATAAAGTGCGAATAAGCCACTTTATCTTTCTGCTAGGGGCTTTCAGTTTATTAATTAGATCCATTTAGATAGTTCTTGGTAAAGAATGTCAGGTATTCTTCGATTTCCTTACTCTGATAAAAAATATTAAAGTTGTCTTTAGTAATTACAAATTTATAAAACTTAGAGTTACGTATTTTCTCATCTACAGGATCTTGCGAAATAAAGTTGTTATAATAGGTCATTGCACTTTCTTTATCCTTAAAATCTGACACTAGCTTAAGAGTTAAA
This sequence comes from uncultured Fulvivirga sp., assembly GCA_947500555.1. GTDB lineage: Bacteria > Bacteroidota > Bacteroidia > Cytophagales > Cyclobacteriaceae > Fulvivirga. Next base: position 1,071,809 of record CANMSE010000001.1, read on the forward strand.
TTTTCATTTAATATCAAGTTACTAGATTTCAAATTAGCGTCTCGGACGGAGTTATAATCATTCATTATTTGAGAAAGTTGGTCCGTCAGCCGCGACTTGCTTTCATACACATAAACGAAATAGTGAGATTGCTCCAAATATTTTACATATTGATTGCCCAGCCTTTTTCTTTTTCTTTCTTGAACACTTTTAGAGGCATCCAATAATTTTTGGGCAAATGGTAATATATTACTTTCTGGGTAATCCTTAATAAATTCTCCAAGCTCGTACTGATACAAGCTGATATCTTCCGTTTTACCAGTAATCATAATTTTTAGCAGCCTTAAATTGGATGAAAATACTGTTTCATCATATTCTAATAAAGCCTTATCAATAATGTAAGATGCAGTATCGTAGATATCTCTGGTATAAAACCCATAGGCAACTTCATAGATATTCTTAAGCTTTTCATTTGTTGCTGTACTCTCCTCTCTATAGTTTGGATTGGCTATTAGTTTAGCATAAACACTATTTGGAAACCGCTCTAAAAGTAAATCTTTGTAAACGGTATGCTCTTCCCTTTCCAAGGACTTGTAAATCAAAAAGAGCTCATAAAGCGCTTCTGCATAATATTCTGTATCAGGAAAGCGATTGATAAGTTCTTTGAAAGTTTCAGCTGCATTCATATCTTCCTCCAAATCGAACTTGTAGATATTACCTAATTTGTAATGAGCTTCTTCGATATCATCGAGAGCCGCGACTTTGGCCGCTTCAGAAAAGGGAAGCTGACCATAAAGTTCATCATACCTATTAGTCCCGGTTCCAATACTATCTGAAGCCGTATCCGGATTTAACTCAGTAGTAAATTCAGTTGCATCACCATATATGTCTGTTTCAATAGCATCATTTATTTCAGCGGATGATTTATTTGACCTTCTCCAATTATCCTCCAGCGGCCTATCACTCCATATTCTAACAAATTCAGACTGTCCCTGAGCAACTGCAGAAGGGTTATCGAAATACCAACCTGTAGACTGTATTCCGCCAGAATTATTATTAAAATTATTGATCTGTGCTCTACGCTGCTTACGCTCAGCTTTTTTGGCCTCTTCCTCTTTTTTAGCTTCCTCTTCTTCTATTATGAGATTCAATTTATTTGATAAGGTTATGGAATCTAAAGAGGCTAAGAAGAGTAAGCTATCTTGAAGTTGAATGGTTTTAAGTTGTTTCACAAAATTTCCTAACACCTCGCTTCTGTTTCGAATAAAATCGATGTTCTCATAATCTGCAGGTAGTGATTGTACGGCACTATCATAATAGGATTGAGCGAGTTCATAATTTCTAAGAGAATCATAATATACTTCACCTAAGCGCAAATAAGATTGACCTTTTTGTCTAGGGTTTGAAATGCTACTCTCAACCGAAGACTTAAAATGTTGAACAGCTAATTCTATGTTGTTTTGTTTAAATTCAAATTCACCCATTTCAAAGTAAATTTTGTCTTTAAACTCGGTATTCTTACTATCTCTTAGCAGAGTATTGAGCAACTTACGTGCTGACTTTACATCGCTAGACTTACTCAGTTGAGTCACTTGAGCCATGTTTAATCGGGTATAAAAATCCAGTTCATATTCCGGGTTACTAGCCAGGCATTTGCGATAATAATTAAATGCCTCAGCATCAAAACCAAGTTGTTGATAGATTTGGCCAATTATGAAATATATTCTCCCTTTGCCATCCCTTCTTTTGAGTAAAGGGGCAGCTTTCACAAGATTTTCCACCATTTTATCATAGTCTTCTAGGATCTGATTGTGATGGGCTTTATGTAAGTACAAAAGCTTATTATTATCTTTATTGAGCTTCTCTTTTTTTAGATAATCCTCCACTGCCGTGGCATTATCATACTCTTTATAGTCCACAAACGTTCTAAGGAGCCTTATTAGCGCTTCATGTCTGGCATCGTCATCTTCGCTCTTTGTATTTACAAATTTGTAGGTATCTATTGCGTTGACATAGTCTAGACTACGGTGTCGCGCCATGCCTATGTAGATGTAACTATCATCAACCCATTTACTGTTTTTATGCCTTTGAATTGCAATAGAAGACTTCTTGATGCAATCTTCAATCTGCTCTTGATAAGTACTGGCTAGTGAAGAGTCTATTTTAGGGTAGATATCTAATACTTTATTGTAGTCGTTATCATAGTTGTCACGAAGAATTGTTTCCACCTCATCCATCCTTTTTTTAGCATAGAAATAGGCGTTGTATCTCGCTGTAGTATTATGATATGTCTTACTTAAAATGTTCTTTCTCTCGGCTGAACAACCGACAAGTAGAAGCAGAAAGCAAAAAATAGCGAATTTTACTAAAAAGAGTCTAAAGGGCAACTTTATGAGCAGTTTTCGTTGTATGTGTAATGAAACGCAAAAAATGGGATAATTAATACATTAGTCTTCTATAATATCTATTTTTGCCATCCTTCAAATTTAAAGAATAATTAGTTTTGAGAGCCAGAAAGACACTTTCCAGCTGGTTGGTTAATAGATACCTTCTGATCATACGTAATGAGGAGAATTTTGCAGAGAAAACTACTTTTAGTTTCACTTATGCGAAGGTTATATTACTCTTTGTAACAATTTTTATTATACTCATGGCTCTGTGTCTTTTTTTAGTAAATACTTTACTCGCTCAGTGGTTCGACCCTAGACATGCTCAAATGGAGTCAAATAAGAAGCTTTATCAGTTGAGTGTTAAGGTTGACTCATTGGCTCAAGAGGTTGAAGAGAAGGATAAATTCATACTAAACTTTCAACGTGTGTTGAGTGGTGATACAACTGACGCATTTAACTCGTATGAACGTAATATAGCTACCAATAATGATAACCTTGTTGAGGATGTAAATGTCGCGAAGCTATCCCCTATTGACTCACAGTTTAGACAAGAATTTGAGCAAACCGATCTATCATTGTTAAATTTTAATAATGTTTCATACAATGAACTTCAGGAGTTATTTTTCTTTTCACCAATTACAGGATTTGTCTCAGCTCCTTACAAGGTAAAAGAAGGTCATTATGGAGTAGATATAGTTGCAAAAAAAAATGAGCCTGTCAAATGTGTGGCTGACGGAACAGTAATTATGGCCTCCTGGACTCAGGACTCAGGATATGTTATTGCCATACAGCATAGAGGTAATCTTATTTCGGTATATAAGCACAATGCTGAACTATTAAAAAAAGTTGGTAATTTTGTAAATGCAGGTGAGATTGTATCAATAATTGGCAATACGGGAGAATTGACTGACGGCCCTCATTTGCATTTTGAACTATGGTATAACGGAAACTCTGTTAACCCGGAAGAGTTCGTAACTTTTTAAACTCGAATAACATGTTTGCCTCAAAAGAAGATCACAAAGTAGCAGAAGAAATAAGTAACTCCAGCAATATTATTGGTAAAGGCACTGTCTTGGAAGGTAATATAGAAACGTTTGGTAATATGCGTATCGAAGGAAAAGTGATAGGCAATGTCAAAACAAAATCTAAAATTGCTTTAGGTCAATCCTCTCATGTGGATGGAAATATTTTGGCTCAGAATGCTGAGGTTGCGGGTGAAGTGAAAGGTAAATTGGAAGTCACTGACATTCTGATTTTGAAGCCAACAGCAGTTATACATGGTGATATTATCACTAATAAACTAATTGTTGAGTCAGGTGCCACCTTCAATGGAGGTTGTAAAATGGGTGTTACTAACAAAGAAATTAAAATAGGAGATAATGGGCAATCCCATGCCCTCAAGCCCCAGGGAGCCAAGGCGGTATAATTCATTTCTTAAATATTCAAGTTTAGGTATCCAGCTTCTCGCTACTATCGCCATATCTGGTTATTGTGGCTATTGGCTTGATAAGAAGCTGGAAATGAGATTCCCTGTCTTTTTGCTCTGTTTCATATTTATAGGATTCGCTGGCTCAATGTTTAAGCTATATAGAGATATTAATAAAGAATAGTTGAGAACGCTTAAATTTTTATTGTTAGCGACCGGCTTCGCAATTGCTGTATTTTTTATCTATTATGTACTAATCAGTTTTTCAGCCTTTACACCAGCTAGTTTTGATTGGCAAATTGTTTTGTCTGTATGGTTGGTCACCATATTGAGCTTTATAATTGTAAGTAAAATAGGACAAATCGATAGTAGTTTTTTCTTTGCGGCTATATTAAGCTCTATAGTATTCAGATTACTTTTGTTTGGTGGAGTGAACTTTGCATTAATTTATTTTGATCGAGATAATGCCATCAATAATGTGGTATTATTTTTTGTTGTTTACTTCATATTCACAATCTTAGAAAACTTGCTTTTATTCAAAGAAATTAAAGTAATTGACCAAGTGTCAAAAGAGTCAAAATAAGCCAACAAATATTTTTTTTTGGTATAGAGTTATCTACATTTGCAGTCAAATTTCGAAGACCCTATATTTCAATAAATATAAATGGCTGCAAATCAGGCGTTAAGCAACTTCAGACTACATTTTAAGACACTTTTAATAGTGTTACTTCTCACTACTTTGACAGCAAATTTTGCTAATGCTTCAGCTGATGATGGTAAAGAGTTTAATGCAAGTGAAGTTATATTGCATCACGTTGTTGATGATCATATCTGGCATTTTGTTGATGGGCACTATGGGACATTATATTTACCTGTAATTGTTTATAGTGAGTCTAAAGGTTTTGAAACTTTCTCTTCATCCAATTTCTACGATGAGGATCATACTATTGTTCCTTACAACGGATATGTAATGGAACACGGTCAAATTCATTTGGCAGATAATCCGGAAGCTTTTGTATTGGACATATCTATAACCAAAACAGTTCTGATGCTACTGATAACTGCCGTATTAATTCTTGTTGTATTCTTACAAGTAGCAAAAAAATATAAAAATAATGTTGGCAAGGCACCTTCGGGAATCCAATCATTCTTTGAGCCTATTATTGTCTTTGTAAGAGATGAAGTGGCAAAACCTAATATAGGTGCTCATTATGAACGGTTTATGCCATTTTTACTTTCATTATTCTTTTTTATTTTATTCGGTAATCTGTTAGGGCTATTGCCTGGAGCAGCTAATCTTACTGGTAATATTGCAGTTACAACAGTTCTTGCCATTTTCACTTTTGTGATTACTAACATTAATGGTAATAAGCACTATTGGAAGCATATTTTTTGGACCCCTGGAGTTCCGCTTCCTTTGAAATTCATTATCGTACCAGTTGAGATATTAGGAGTATTTACCAAGCCGTTTTCATTACTTGTTCGTCTTTTTGTGGCGATTACTGCTGGCCATATTGTTATGCTAGCGCTTATCTGCTTGGTTTTTATTTTTCAAAGCTATGCAGTGGGTGTAGGTACAACTATTATAGTATTATTTATAAACTTGATTGAACTGCTTGTAGCAGCTATTCAGGCATATGTGTTTACGATGTTTTCAGCACTATACATTGGTATGGCAACTGAAGATCATCATTAAAATAGAGTTTTTGTTTAATTAATATATATAACCATGTTTTTACAACTTTTATTAGAAGCTACTTTAGGTGTTATGGGTGCTGGTATCGGTGCTGGTCTTGTTGCGATAGGTGCAGGATTAGGTATTGGTAGAATTGGAGGCTCCGCTATGGAGGCTATGGCAAGACAACCTGAAGCTGCTGGTAAGGTGCAAGGAGCGATGTTGATCATTGCTGCTCTTATTGAGGTTGCTGCTCTTTTTGGGTTGGTAATCTGCTTACTTATAGCATTAGCTTAATTTATCAAAGGCCTGTGAGTGCGATAGGCACTTACAGGCTTTTACTTTAAAAGGTAAAAGCATTAATTAAAACAACATGGAATTACTTACCCCAGGAACTGGATTACTTATTTGGCAGGCAATTATTTTTGGTTTGTTATTCTTCCTTTTAGCGAAGTTAGCATGGAAACCGATAATGCAGTCATTGAAGATTCGTGAGGAGTCTATTCAAGAAGCGTTAGATTCAGCTGAAAAAGCAAAAGAAGAGATGTCTAAGCTTCAGGCAGATAATCAAAAGTTATTAGAAGAGGCGAGAAAGGAACGAGATGTAATATTGAAGGATGCGCGTGACATAGCAGCTAATTTGAAGGAAGAAGCTAAAACTGATGCATCTAAAGAAGCTCAAAAGCTTATAGAAGATGCTAAAGCTGCAATTAATACAGAAAAACAAGCGGCTATGGCCGAGGTTAGAACTCAGGTAGCCGAACTGTCTTTACAGATTACAGAGAAATTGCTAAGAAAGAACCTTTCTTCTGATAAAGCTCAGAAAGATCTTATACAAGGGTTTATTAAAGACGTAAAATTAAACTAAGTAAATGTCTGAGATTAGAGTAGCTTCCAGGTACGCCAAGTCATTGCTAGAACTAGCAGCAGAGCAAAAAGTGCTTGATCAGGTTCACGATGATATGCTCCAGTTTAGCAAAGTTTGTGATGAGAACAGGGATTTTTATCTGGTTTTAAGAAATCCCATTATCAATCATGATAAGAAGAGAGCTATTCTTGGCAAGGTCTTCAAGGGAGCTAACAAACTAACCTTGGCTATTTTCGATATTATTACCCGTAAGAATAGAGAAGCATATTTGCCGGCAATTGCAAAAGAGTTTCACAATAAATACAATGCTTATAAAGGAATTGAAGAAGCTACTGTAACTACGGCAATACAATTAGATGCGTCACTTAGAAAAGAAATGGAAGCGATGGTGAAGAAGGTGTCTAACCTTGATAAAGTAGAGCTGACAGAAAAAATAGATGAAGATATCATAGGTGGATACGTATTGACAGTTGGAGATCAGCAGATAGATGATTCACTGAGAACAAAATTGAAGGCTTTGAACTTAAAGTTCAGCCAAAACCCATATATAAAAGAATTTTAATTTAAGATAAACGAGACATGGCAGACGTAAGACCAGACGAGGTTTCAGCAATATTAAGAGAGCAGCTTTCAGGCTCTAAAACTGAAGCAGAATTGGAAGAAGTAGGTACCGTACTTGAAGTTGGTGATGGTGTGGCAAGAATCTACGGCCTTTCCAAGGCACAATCAGGGGAGCTTCTGGAGTTCGAAAATGGATTGAAGGCACTTGTTCTGAACCTAGAAGAAGACAATGTTGGTGCGGTACTTTTGGGTGAATCTAAAGGTATAAAGGAAGGTGATACAGTAAAAAGAACTGGAAGGATTGCTTCTGTTAATGTAGGTGAAGGAATGGTAGGTAGAGTAGTTGATACTCTTGGTAATCCCATAGATGGAAAAGGTCCTATTGAAGGAGAAACCTTTGAAATGCCGTTGGAGCGTAAAGCACCGGGTGTAATCTACCGTCAGCCAGTGAGTGAACCCCTTCAGACTGGTATCACAGCAATTGATTCTATGATTCCCATTGGAAGAGGACAAAGGGAGTTAATCATTGGTGATAGACAGACTGGTAAAACAGCTGTAGCGATCGATACAATCATCAACCAAAAAGAATTTTACGAAAGAGGGGAGCCCGTATTTTGTATATACGTGGCTATAGCACAAAAAGCATCTACGGTAGCAAACGTTGTTGCCTCTTTGGAAAAGGCGGGCGCTATGGACTACACAGTGGTTGTTGCTGCATCGGCTTCTGATCCTGCTCCAATGCAATTTTTCGCTCCTTTTACAGGTGCTGCAATTGGTGAATTTTTCAGAGATACAGGAAGGCCTGCTTTAGTTATTTATGACGATTTATCAAAACAAGCGGTTGCATATCGTGAGGTTTCGCTTCTTTTAAGAAGACCCCCGGGACGTGAAGCTTATCCGGGAGATGTATTTTATCTTCACTCAAGATTATTGGAGAGAGCTGCCAAAGTAACGGAAAGTCAGGAAATTGCAGAGCAAATGAATGACCTTCCTGATTCGTTGAAAGGAAAAGTAAAAGGTGGCGGGTCGTTAACCGCTCTACCGATTATTGAAACTCAGGCAGGAGATGTATCGGCTTATATCCCTACCAATGTGATTTCAATTACAGATGGTCAGATATTTCTGGAAACTAACTTATTTAACTCTGGTATAAGACCAGCAATTAATGTTGGTATCTCGGTGTCACGAGTAGGTGGGTCAGCACAAATTAAGTCAATGAAAAAAGTTGCAGGTACGTTGAAACTAGATCAGGCTCAATTTCGTGAATTGGAAGCATTTGCTAAGTTCGGATCAGACCTTGATGCTGCTACGAAATTGACCATTGAAAGAGGTAGAAGAAACCTTGAGATATTGAAACAAGCACAATATTCTCCTGTTCCTGTTGAAGAGCAAGTAGCTATTATCTTTGTTTCTACTAAAGGTATGATGGACAATGTTCCCGTGGAGAAAGTGAGAGAATTTCAAACTAACTTCTTAGATACGTTAAGAACAAAACACAGAGATTCTTTGGACTTATTGAAAGCGGGTAAACTTGAAGAAAGTGCTACCAATGCCCTTGCATCAGTAGCAGAAGATTTATCAAAGCATTATAGCAACTAATTAAAAGCGGAAGCTTTAAATAAAATTCGACTTTGAATGGCGAGTTTAAAAGAAGTAAAAAGTAGAATACAATCTGTTACCTCAACACAGCAGATAACTAAAGCTATGAAAATGGTGGCGGCTGCTAAGTTGAGACGTGCTCAGGATAATATTACTCAGATGAGACCCTATGCTGCAAAGCTAGGAGGACTTCTGAAGAATTTATCTTCTCAGGAGAATGATGATAATGGAAGTGACTTTACGGAAGTGAGAGCTGAAGAGAGAATACTTCTTATGGTTGTATCTTCTGACAAAGGGCTTTGTGGGGCCTTTAATAGCAATGTATTCAAAGCTACTAATAAACACATTCAGGGAAATTATAAGAGTCAATTTGAGCGAGGAAATGTTCACATTATGCCTCTTGGTAAGAAGTCTTTAGACTATTTTACAAAAAGAGACTTTCATGTAATCCCGGACTTTGCTAATATATTTACACCTGTTTCCTATGAATCAAGTGCAGCGGCAGCTGAGTTTGCTATGAATGCTTTTGCCAAGGAGACTTACGACAAAGTTGAAATCATTTATAACGAATTTAAGAACGTTGCCACTCAGATATTAAATACAGAGCAATTTCTACCTGTGCTTCCTCCAGATAATGAAGAAGGCAGTGATTTTGAAATTGATTATATCTATCAGCCTTCTAAAGAAGAGATAGTGACTGACCTGATTCCTAAGTCACTAAAAATTCAAGTATATAAAGCTATATTGGACTCCAATGCTGCAGAGCATGGTGCTCGTATGACAGCTATGGATCAAGCGACTGATAATGCAGGAGAACTTTTGAAAGAGTTAAAATTGACTTATAATAGAACGAGGCAGGCTGCCATTACTAAGGAGATTTTAGAAATCGTTGGTGGAGCTGAAGCATTAGGCTAATATCTAGTCTAATTCAAATAAAAAGGGGTTCATATGATCATATGAACCCCTTTTTATTTGATAGAGTATCTTTAGTGGGCTACCTGTTTCACTTTAAGTTTTCTTATTTGCCTTCTTAAAGCCTCAGTAGCTTGGTCAGTACCTTCTTCAAAAGACTTTGCAACCTCCTTAGCAAATAACTGATTGCCAGGAATATTTAGTTTTATCTCTACGGTTTTATTCTCAATACCGGTATTATTTATTCTCAAAAATACTTCCCCGTCAACTATATGGTCGTGGAAAGTCTCCAACTTATCTACCTTTCGCTGTATGAAGTCAATCAATTTTTGATCTGCGTCAAAGTGAATGGAATGAATCTGTAGCTTCATATTCTTACATTTTAATGGTTAATAAATAATTTACGCTTTTGGGTGCGCCTGGTCAAAGACCGATTTCAATTTTTCAAGAGAGTTATGGGTATAAACTTGTGTGGCCGCCAGACTGGTATGACCAAGCAAATCTTTTACAGCGTTTAACTCTGCTCCTTTATTTAATAAGTGCGTAGCAAATGTGTGGCGCAACACATGAGGACTACGCTTGTCAATAGTTGTAAATAAATTTAAGTATTTTTTTACAAGGCGGTATACAAACATTGGATAACATGGTTGCCCTTTATCTGTAACGAGTAATTCAGCGTTGTATTCTGAATTAGATAATTTCTTTTTTTCTGATTGGTACTCTTTTATTACTTTCTCCAAACTTGAGGAAAAAGGAATAATACGCTCCTTATTTCTTTTTCCCAGCACTTTGATAGTTTTATTTGAAGGGTTGATATCACTTTCTTTTAGTGATACTAATTCTGACAACCTAATGCCAGTACCATAAAGTAATTCCAAGATTAATCTATCACGAAGTCCGGTAAAATCATCGCTAAATTCACAATTATCAAGGAGGAGGTTCATGTCTTTCTCATTGACAAACTGAGGAAGCTTTTTGCTTGTTTTTAGAAGCCGAATTTTTGTCGTTGGATCTTTGTCGATGGCTCCTTGCTTCAGTAGAAATTTGTAATAAGCTCGTAAAGAGGCAATCTTTCTATTAATTGATTTGGGTTGAATTTTGCCTTCAACAAGGCTTACTATCCAACCTCTCAATGTGCTATGATTTACATCTTCAGGTGGCAAACCATCATACTGCTCGCTAAGGTATGCAGTTAGTTGATCTAAGTCTGTATTGTATGAGAAGACGGTATGTTTACTGTAGCGCTTCTCGAATTGTAGGTATTTAAGAAAAGATTCCCGCATAAAAAATTAGTACTACCTCACAATTGGGGGTAGTACTAATTTAATGAATTAAAGCAGGAATAAGCCTTCGATTAATAATTTTCTTCAGCGTATTTTCCTTGAATATATTTTGCTTTGATTACTTCAGTTCTTCTAGAAACAGAAGGTTTTTCATAGAATGTTCTAGATCTAAGTTCTTTTAAAACACCAGTTTTTTCAAACTTTTTCTTAAATCTCTTAAGAGCTTTGTCTATAGATTCGTTTTCCTTTACGTTAATTATAATCATAATATTGGACCACCTCCCTTCATTTTTCGGACTGCAAATTTATAGAATAATTTCTATAATTAAAACAGATGTGAGAAAGGTGATTCTGTCTATTTAAGTATTGCTCGCGATATTACAAGTTTCTGAATTTCTGATGTTCCTTCACCAATTGTGCAAAGTTTAACATCTCGATAAAACTTTTCGACAGGGTAGTCTTTCGTAAATCCATAACCTCCAAAGATTTGTACAGCATCATTGGCTGCTTCAACGGCAATTTCCGAAGCGTAATATTTAGCCATAGCAGATTCTTTATTGATTGATTTGCCCTGGTTCTTTAACTCAGAGGCTTGCATGATAAGAAGTTTGGCGGCTTCAATTTTTGTAGCCATGTCAGCAAGTTTAAAGGCGATTCCTTGAAATTTTGAGATTGGTTGGTTGAATTGCTCTCTTTCCTGAGAATATTGTAATGCCGCTTCATAAGCTCCCTGGGCAATACCTAAACTTAACGCAGCGATAGAAATTCTGCCACCGTCAAGTATTTTCATCGATTGAATGAAACCTTCACCTACTTCACCCAAAATTTGATCTTTATGTACTTTACAGTTGTCAAAAATCATTTCTGCAGTTTCAGAGGCTCTCATGCCTAGCTTATTTTCTTTTCTACCACCTGCAAAGCCTGGGGTTCCTCTTTCAACAACAAAGGCGGTCATTCCATGCGAATCCCCAATTTCTCCAGTTCTGGCAATGACTACAGCTACATTTCCTGAAATCCCATGGGTAATAAAGTTTTTGGCTCCATTTAACACGTAATGATCACCATCTTTTACAGCTACTGTTTTCATATTACCCGCATCAGAACCGGTATTAGGTTCTGTAAGCCCCCAAGCTCCAATCCATTCTCCTGTAGCTAGTTTTGGGATGTATTTTGATTTTTGTGCTTCGTTTCCAAACATCATAATATGACCTGTACAGAGAGAATTGTGTGCGGCCATAGAAAGGCCTATAGAGCTGTCGATTTTAGACAATTCTACAATAGCAGTGACATACTCATGATATCCAAAGCCAGAGCCTCCATATTCTTGAGGAACCAATACACCCATAAGTCCTAGCTCACCTAGTTTATGGAAAAGGTCAACTGGAAATTCCTGGGTTTCATCCCATTCCATCATGTTCGGACGGATTTCCTTTTCACCAAAATCTTTGATCATTTGAGAGATCATTTTCTGATTCTCATTTTCTTCAAACCCTATTGCTGAAGGGGCTTCTAAAACTTCACTCATCTTTTTTGATATTTATTATTCCTCAAAATTACCTATTAAATATTCATACCCAAACGAATGTTAGTTTGGTTTTGTGAAACGACAGTTTTTAATGTACTCTATTGATGCAATTTCCCTTTTTAAGCCTATTTTTGCGACCAATTTTAACAAGCGTTATAATTATGAAAATAGCAGTCGTAGGGACAGGATATGTAGGTTTAGTGACAGGTACCTGTTTTGCTGAGACCGGCAATACAGTAACATGTGTTGATATTGATGAGAAAAAAGTCGAAAGCCTAAATAATGGTAAGATCACCATTTATGAGCCTGGCTTAGAAGCGTTATTCGAAAGAAATATAAAGCAAGGTCGACTTCACTTTACCACTGATCTAAAAGAAGGAATTGAGGATGCTAAAATCATATTCTTAGCGCTACCTACACCTCCTGGTGAAGATGGCTCTGCTGATCTAAAGTACATACTTAAAGTAGCCGAAGATTTAGGAGGCATTCTGACAGATTATGCTGTAATTGTTGATAAGAGTACCGTTCCAGTGGGTACCGCTGATCTCGTGACAAAAAAAATCAAAGAAAATGCCAAAGTAGACTTTGATGTTGTTTCAAACCCCGAATTCCTCAGAGAAGGAGTGGCTGTTGATGACTTTATGAAGCCTGACCGAGTTGTAATTGGGACAACATCAGACAGAGCTAAGAAAATAATGGAAACACTCTATGCACCACTGGTCAGACAAGGGAATCCAATCATTTTCATGGATGAAAAGTCTGCTGAACTTACTAAATATGCTGCAAATTCATTCTTGGCTACTAAGATCACTTTCATGAATGAAATAGCTAATATGTGCGAACTTTTGGGCGCAGATGTTGATGCTGTTCGTAAAGGCGTTGGAACAGATACCAGAATCGGGAAAAGGTTTTTATTTGCTGGTATTGGTTACGGAGGTAGTTGTTTCCCTAAAGATGTTCAGGCCCTTGCCAAATCAGCTCAGCAAGTAAATTATGATTTTGATATTTTAAAATCAGTTATGAGCGTGAATGAGAAGCAAAAGGTAAAATTTTTACCTCAAATTAAGAAGCATTTCGGAGGTGATCTAATGGGCAAAAGAATTGCACTTTGGGGACTTGCTTTTAAACCATATACGGATGATATCAGAGAAGCTCCTGCACTATATAATATTGATGAACTTACTAAAGAAGGAGCAATAATTCAGGCCTATGATCCAGAAGCAATGGAAAATGTCAAAGATTTAATAGGTGATAAAATTACCTATTGTGATGATGAGTATGAGGCTCTTGAAAATGCTGACGCCTTATTAATTGCGACAGAGTGGCCGGTATTTAGAACCCCGGACTTTGATAAAGTATCTAACCTACTCAAGAGCAAAGTTATCTTTGATGGTAGAAACCTTTACAACCCTGAAGACATAAAAGAACTAGGCTTTACGTATTTTAGCATTGGACGTGCAACAGTAAATGGCTAAACGAGTACTAATTACAGGAGCGGCAGGATTTTTAGGATCACATCTTTGTGATAGATTCATGGCCGAAGGCTTTGACGTTGTCGGGATGGATAATCTCATCACCGGTAATATTAAAAATATTGAACACCTCTTTGGAAACAAAAGCTTTGAGTTCTGCCACCATGATGTTTCAAACTATATTCATGTTTCTGGAGACATAGACTACATCTTACACTTCGCTTCTCCGGCTAGTCCGATTGACTATCTTAAAATTCCGATACAGACACTAAAAGTAGGTTCCCTTGGCACTCATAACCTATTGGGCTTTGCGAAAGCTAAAGGAGCAAGAATGTTAATTGCCTCTACTTCAGAAGTTTATGGCGATCCAATGGTACATCCTCAAACGGAGGAATACTATGGCAATGTAAATCCTATAGGACCCAGAGGTGTTTATGATGAAGCCAAACGTTTTCAGGAGGCCATGACCATGGCTTATCATACTTACCATGGCTTGGAAACAAGAATTGTAAGAATATTTAATACTTACGGCCCTAGAATGCGTTTGAATGATGGTCGTGTGCTTCCTGCATTTATAGGCCAATCTTTAAGAGGAGAAGACCTAACTGTTTTTGGGGATGGTTCTCAAACCAGATCATTTTGCTACGTGGACGATTTAATAGAAGGTATATATAGACTGCTTTTTAGTGATTATGTATACCCTGTTAACATTGGAAATCCTGATGAAATAACTATTGGTCAGTTTGCTGAAGAGATTATAAAACTTACAGGTACTGATCAAAAAGTTGTGTACAAACCTTTACCAAAAGATGATCCTATGCAACGTCAACCAAATATTGATAAAGCAAGAGAAATATTAGGGTGGGAACCTAAGGTAAGTCGTGCTGAAGGGTTGAAAATCACTTATGAATATTTTAAATCTCTTTCTGAAGAAGACTTGTTTGCTAAAGAGCACAATAGCTTTGAAGGTTATATTAAAAAGTAATTAGTTCATCTCTTCTTCCTGCTCGTCCCAGTCGAAGTAATCATCTTCCTCAAGCTCTATGGTTTTGTTCTCTTTAAGACCTTTGTTTTTAAACGCAGTTTTTAATTCTTCTACTTCTTTTTTCAAATCAGCGACTATTTTCTTCTTCACTTCTGCCTTATCGTAGCTGACTTCATAGTCATCAGCTGTTCCGGTGATTTGCAAATAAAGCAAAGATTGTCCGCCTCTACTTTGTTCTATGGCACCAAAAGCCTCGTCTTTATCCAACTTCTTTTTCATTCGAAGTGGTGTAATAACCTTATAGTCTATTCTTTGATCAAAGGTATGAGTGCCACTTATCTTTAACGAGGTTATATTTGTTCCAACCTCAACTTGAGGTAAATAGATTGTTTGATCTCGAATCAATATCTCAGTATTTAGGTCTGAAAATCTCAATCGATCCAATTTGTCCTCATCCACATACTTTCTCAATTTTTTTAGTGGATCAAAGTTATTCAGTTCACCGTTTTGAATGGTTAAGTTAATAGTACTTTCCAGACTTTGTGGATATAAATTAAGTAGCGAATCAAACTTCATCGATGCATCTACGTTGGCGAATACATTACCTTCTAAGTGTCTTGATTCAAGAAATGTTTGATTGAAATTTTCAAATATGTAGAAAATACTGTCTACTTCTACATTTGTCAATTCTAGAGAAGTCGATGTGGTTATTTGATTTTTTCGATTCGCATCAACCACTCCGCTAAGCGTCACTTGACCACCAAGGCCATCAAATGAAATAGCTTTTGATTGCACTACTTCATTTTTGACGAGGAGGGTTCCTTTCAGGTTGGTTGGTTTGAATCTCCTGAAACTAAGTTTTGATACATCACAGTCAAAGTTGAGACGTAATTTTGGAGATACACTAAACTTGTACTGTTCAGAAGCTGAAGCTGCATCTGATTTTTGCGTCAATATTTCATCAAGGTCTATGAAATTTGATTTTAATTTGGCTTCAATACCTATTGGCTCATCTGGTAAAAGAATATAAGCCAGAAGGTTCTTGAAAAATCCGTTAAGATTAAAATCACTGGATCCATACAAACCGGAGATATTATTAAGAGCAACATTGTTATTGTTAAATAATAATTGCCCCGAAAGTTGTGTTATCGGATAGTTTAGTTCTTCTAAGTCAATGGACAAATTATCAAGAGCTATCTGTCCCGATGTTTTCACTTTTTCTGCTAAGGCTTTCGATTTAAGATGATTCACTTTTCCTTTGAATGAGACATCTAAGCTCATGACTCCATCTGCGCTTACAAGACTTTTATGTGTAATGAATTTTGACAACGATGACATAGAAAGTTCGCCTTCAAAATAAAATTGTAACTGTGGATCATCAAAGCTTGTAATAACCACTTCACTATTGAAAGCTTTACCTTCCAGGTCACCACTTATTTTTTGAAGCTCTAGATTTGATTGTTTCAGATTGTATATACTGCTTGCAGAGTAAAAACCCTCTGTTACTACGTTATTTAATGTTATGTCATTATCAGGGTAGAATATATTGGCTTTATCTAGTCCAAAATGAATTTCCAGTTTAGGGCCTTTATTCTTTGCTAGTTCACCTACTAAGCTGAGATCAAAATAGGCTTCACCTTCACTATTATATTTATCAAGTTTAGAAGAAACTTTTGAAGGTAGTAGAGAAGTGATTGTTTTGATATTTGTCTGTTTACCTTCCAGATAGAGATCAATTTTTCGTTCATCTAAATAGCTATAGCTTCCATAGGTAATAAATTCAGATCCATTAACAAATAACGAGGAAGGGCTTATATCCAAATGCTTT
Source organism: uncultured Fulvivirga sp. (assembly GCA_947500555.1). GTDB lineage: Bacteria > Bacteroidota > Bacteroidia > Cytophagales > Cyclobacteriaceae > Fulvivirga. The sequence goes on from CANMSE010000001.1 coordinate 1,088,312, forward strand.
TTTTTATCATTATAGTCAATGGATGAGTTAACCTTGAGGTTCTTCTTTCTAAGAAATTCCTGATTATTTACGAATATGCTATCTACTTCATAATCTCCTTTAGCAGAGATAAGAAAATTTTCATTTTTCGCTACGAGAGACGCTCCTGTTGATTCTGAAAATAAGTCAATCAAGACCTTATTTGGTGCACTCCAATAGCGATATTCAACATTCTCTAAAAAGATGGTTTTCAGTTGGAAATTGACCCTACTGGAATTTGAGTTATCGGTTTTCTTAACAATATTATAGTTATTTTTTCCATCACGATCTATTTCCATATAACAAATAGCGTTGCTTATAGATACTCCTTCTATAGTATAATCTCCATTGAATATGCTTATAGGATCTAAATTCAAAAGTAATTCATCCGCATCCAACAGGGGTTTATTACTGCCATTACTACTTTCAATTTTGATATTCTTAAATTGAATGGTGACTGTGGGAAAGCTTTGAAGAATAGTGATGTCAATTTTATCAACATGCACTGGCGAATTAAGATGCTTATTAGCTTCTGCTACAAACTTTTGGATGATGGTGTCTTTATAAATGTACACTAAAGTAATACCTGAAATGGCCAATATCAGAGTAATCGCCAAGGAAATTAGGAATGCTTTTTTAAGGAGTTTAGTGAGACCCAAAGTAGACTAGTTGATAATAATAGTTAAGGTTAAATTTAATCCATACATATGACAAAAATTAAACGATATAATATTGGATAAATTTTGATCTTTAGAAGCAAAAGTGTTTGGATAAAATTAAAACTATATTACATTTGCATTCCATTTCACAAACGGGTGAAATATTTGATTTTAGGGCGCTTAGCTCAGTTGGTTCAGAGCACCTCGTTTACACCGAGGGGGTCGGGGGTTCGAATCCCTCAGCGCCCACAAAGACAGTCAGTTTGGCTGTCTTTTTTCATTTTAGAGAGTTGACAATAGGATTGATTTTTTTATCCTTGTATATCAAATGACTGGGAAGTTAGCTCAGTTGGTTTAGAGCACCGCCTTGACAGGGCGGGGGTCGCTGGTTCGAATCCAGTACTTCCCACAAAAAAGGCTGCTTTATATAAAGCAGCCTTTAAACCTACCTAACTAATCAACCTTAAACTCTTACAACCTCATATTCTATATCCCCCGTATCAGTTTCTATTTCCTGATAATAAACGTCATCAAGTTTGTAGTATTCCACCCCATCGATCTCAGCTATCTCGTATCCATCAGGAAGAGCATCTACAACAGCTCCTTCAGGAGCATCTACTACTTCAAATTCATTTCCAGATTCTTTGTAAAAGATACCGTAGTAATAATAGTATGATTGATTTCTTGCGGTTACTCTTATTCTGGTTGTAGGCAAAGAAGCAACTCGTATACCTGCTGCGGGTCTTATTACTATAAATGAAGAATTTAATGGGCGGTAGTAAACTCCATTATGGTAATGATAGCTAACACCCGATCTTTTTACTATGACAGCACCTTTTGGTACAACAACTACCTGAGACCTATACCTGGGTAAATGTTGGTATCGAAAGTGAGCTCTTCTGGTAACACGTCTTCGTACTCTTCTTCTTGTTTTTCGTCTAATTCGTTTGTTCTTTTTTCTTTGTACATGCCGCTCTGCAATTACTTGGGCTTCACTGTTTGTAGTAAGTTCAGAAGAATACATACCAGAAGTCATTAGCATTATTGTTATTAAGAACTTTTTCATAATCTCTTAAAGTTATTTGTCAATAAATTCAATTTCTTATTTCCTACTTTAGATAGTATGAAGACAAAAAGGTTTAATGCTATATATAAATTCTTAATACTTTTTCTTTCGATAAGCTTAGGCCTAAGGGCCCAAGACATTGATATTCAGGGACATCGTGGAGCCAGGGGAATAATGCCTGAAAATACAATTCCAGCGTTCTTATATGCTCTTGATCAGGGAGTAACTACTTTAGAATTAGATGTAGTTGTTTCTAAAGATCATCAAATTATAGTATCACATGAGCCATGGCTATCCCATGAAATATGTCTTGACACTACAGGAAACTTAATATCAAAGAATCGGGAAAAGGAGCTGAATTTGTATGAAATGTCATATACAGAAATCAGGGAGTACGATTGCGGGTCAAAAGGCAACAGTCGATTTACCGACCAAACAAAAATGAAGACTGTAAAGCCACTTTTAGTTGATGTTATCAAAGCTGTAGAGCGACATGTTAAAGGCGTTACACTTTATGAGGTTAATTATAATATTGAAATCAAAAGTACTCTTGGGGGCGATGGTGTTTTTCACCCAGAATATAAAGAGTTTTCCGATTTGGTATTTAAGCTAATTGATCAATACCTACCCTGGGAGCGTGTAATCATTCAATCCTTTGACTTTAGAGCGTTGAAATATTGGAATGAGCAGTACCCTGATGTCAAACTTGCAGTTTTAATTGAGAACCTAAAATCTCCTAAAACTAATCTAAAAGAATTAGGCTTTACGCCTGAAATTTACAGTCCTTATTTCAAGTTGCTATCCAAATCAAAGGTTAGTGAAATAAAGAAATTGGGGATGCAAGTGATTCCTTGGACAGTCAATAACAAAGAAGACATGAAAAAGTTAGTTTCATGGAAGGTTGATGGCTTGATAACAGATTATCCTAATAGAGCAAATGAACTAGATCTGATCACTTCCAAAGGAGAAGATTGAATTAGTTTTAAAACCTCGACCATCCAGCTTAACTTAGCGGCCAAATTTTAGCAAATACGATGAAAAAATATGATGTATATGGCATTGGAAATGCCTTGGTGGATATTGTAACAGAGGTAGAAGATTCGTTTCTATCAGAGTACAAGGTAGAAAAAGGATTAATGACTTTAGTAGACGAGCAAAGACAGCACGAATTAGTCGAAGCCATTCACTTACCCGATAGTAATATGCAATGTGGAGGTTCCGCAGCTAACTCGATAATCGCTGTAAGTCAATTTGGCGGTAAGAGCTATTATTCATGCCGCGTAGCTAAAGATGAAATGGGTAAGTTTTATTTAGATGACTTGAGTGAGAATGGTGTAGATACCAATCTTACATATGATAAGGCACCTAGTGGAATAACAGGCAAATGTCTGGTGATGACCACTCCAGATGCCAATAGAACCATGAACACTTTTTTAGGAATAACTTCAACATTCTCTAAAGAAGAAGTTAATGAACAAGCACTAAAGGACTCAAAGTACCTCTACATGGAAGGATATCTGGTTCCTGGTGAAGATGGGCAGCATGCAATGAAGCTTGCAAAAAAGATTGCTGAAGATAATGGAGTTCATGTGGCAATGACATTTTCGGATCCAAGTATGGTTAAATATTTCAAACCTCAAATGGAAGAGATTGTAGGTGCCAGTGTGGATTTACTTTTTTGTAATGAAGAGGAAGCTATGCTTTTTACAGGCAAGGACAATCTGGAAGAAGCACGACAAGAGTTGAAAAAAGCAGCAAAAAGATTTGCTATCACGCAAGGCTCAAACGGAGCAATGATTTTTGATGGAGATACCTTTGTAGATATAGAGCCCTACTCAGTAAATGCAATAGATACCAATGGAGCTGGAGATATGTTTGCAGGAGCATTTTTATATGGAATTACCAATGGGCACTCTTATGCTGATTCTGGTAAATTAGCTAGTCTGGCATCATCTAAAGTAGTTTCTAAATTTGGTCCTCGTTTGGAGTGGCCCGAAGCTAAAGAAGTGCTTAAGCATCTGAATCCTTAAGATCAAAATTCTGATTTTAGCCAGTTTTTGAATGAATCCCTCTGAGTCTCAGTGGGATTTTTTAGTTTTTCTATGGTATGTTTTTTAAAATATGATTCTGATTTTAAATCAGCTCTAAACTCAACAATTTCGAAATTACGTTCTATTTGAAAAATTATTTGATCGCTTTTAATTGAGAATAGCCAGTTATTAGTTGAAGACTGATCATTGATTTTTAAAATTTTATCTCGCAGCGAGAACAATTCCTCACCGATGGAGTCTGGTTGAATGTGAGTAATGACCAGTTTATCATTCGAAATAATCGCTTTTATTCCAAATTCTCTTTCAAGAATATTATCGTTATCATCAATTTTAAGCTGGCATCCGACATGTTGCAATAAATCGTTTAAAAGACGTTCCTTTGGTTTGACGCCATACACGTAATCTTCAAAATAGTCTGTCAAATCACTGCCAAAAAATTGCTCACATATTTTCTGAACGTCATGGGAAGAATAACCAATTTCGGTTTTTCCAAAATTTTGCCATAACAGCCTGACCACATCATCTAATGATGCCTCACTGTTGGTGTTTTTCCTTATCAGTAGATCTAATGTTAGTGCAATCATTGCACCCTCAACGTAAATAGAGCTATTCTTATTAGGAGCTCCAGATTGATATCCATCAACCCAAAGGTCGATAGAAGAGTCAATCACCGAATTGGTCAATCTGCCGTGATTATGAAAATGTCGTTCAAGCAATTTGTTCAGCTTTTCAAAATACCAATCTTGATCAAAAACATGACTTTGAGCCAAAAACAGATCACCATAGTAAGTAGTAAACCCTTCGGCTACAAAACCAGTATCAAAACTTGCAGGCTTATTAAAATCATAGGGGAGCAATTCTTTTGGACGAATCTTTAAAATATTCCAGGCATGAAATAATTCATGAGAGCTTACTCCTAAAAACTCCTGATACAAAGAATCATTACCGAGCTTATCTCCAGGCCCAATGCAAATCACAGTAGAATTAGCATGCTCCACACCGTGGTAATGTTTATAGGAAGTAATTTGATTTAGAAAATGATACTCTTTTTCTGGGAATTCGCTCATAACCTCTATTTGATAATCTGTGAATTTTTTGAAGTCAACTTTTAAGCGCTCTATAGAGGCAGAGTGCTTTCCTTGTATCCATATTTTGAAGGGAAGATCATGGGAAACATAATTAATTTGTTGCAAGTCAGGACTTGCGATTAAAGGGCTATCTACAAGTTGATGATAGTCTGAAGCAAAGAGTACTTTCCCTTCCTGCCTAAGACCACAAGCAATTTTATAGTTTTCCGGAATATTCAGAACTACCTCACATTGCTCGGCTAGATGATTTTTTGAGTAGATCAAACAGTTAATAAAATTTAGATATAGTTGATCAGTTGAGTACCAGGAATTGCCTGCATCCATTTGGTGCGCATAGTAAGTGTACTTGGCAATAATTTTTTTCGATTTGCTTGCCACACGCCAGGTACTATGATCTGTCTTTTTGTATGATAATGGCAAGCCATGTTCATCCTCAAAAGTTATTGTTTGAATGTTTTTTGAGTAATTTGCAGCTTCGTAGCGTCCAGGTCTCCAAATTGGTAATTGAAATTCTTCATGATTATTGTTTGATACTATCTCATATTCAATGAAAACGAGATGTGTGAGTGGTTTTTTTAGCGATATTTGGTAGCGCATAATGAATGGTAAACAAAAACAATAGAGTATTTGAAAATAATAAAAAGGTAGCTATCTTTGCACCCCATTAAATGAAAAAGTGGAATTAATACCTTGTTAAAGGTGAAATTATAATAAGATGAAGAGAACATTTCAACCATCGCAAAGAAAAAGAAAAAATAAGCACGGCTTCAAGGAAAGAATGTCTTCTCCAGAAGGTCGAGCAGTATTGGCGAGAAGAAGAGCTAAGGGAAGAAAGAAACTTACTGTTTCTAGCGAGAAAACGCATAAGTGATCGTTGGCATAGTCTAACCACTTCACCTCGGCATCTACTAACTTGCCGACAATGAAAAACACATTTAAAAAGTCCGAAAGGCTCAGTAAAAAGACATTGATTAAGGAACTCTTTGATAAGGGTTCCTCTTTTTATTTGCACCCTTTCAAAGTATATCACCTCATATCCGATGAGGTTGGAGTCAACCAGATATTAGTTTCTATTCCAAAACGAAACTTCAAAAAAGCGGTTGATAGAAATAAATTGAAAAGAAGAATTCGAGAAGCCTATCGTTTGAATAAGCAAGAGCTTACATCAAACTGCCAGATGATTGCCTACATTTATATTGGAAAAATACCTGAACCATTTAATTTAATAGAACAGGTTATGATTCAGTCGCTAAAGAAAGTGTCGAAAATATCAAGTGTTGAATAAGCGCACATATATAGTAATCGCCATTTTTATGGTTGCGATTATGGCATTTGTTGCTCCTACCGATCGGTACTTTACCATCGCAAAGAACCTTGACATCTTTGCTTCACTTTTTAAACAAGTAGATGAACTGTATGTCGATCAAACGCAACCGGATGAACTCATGGAACATGCGATTGATGGTATGCTTTCCTCGCTTGATCCTTACACTAATTTCATTCCAGAAAAAGAATCGGAAGCATTTCGAACGTCAACGACAGGTGAATATGCGGGGATTGGTGCTCAAATAAGTATAATAAATGATAAGGTCTATATATCTATGCTTTATGAGGGTTTTGCAGCCCATAGAACAGGTCTAAAAATAGGCGACAGACTGGTTGAAATTGAAAGTAAGGTAATACAACAACCAAGTATTAAGAAAATAAGTCAATTATTAAAAGGGCAGCCAAAGTCTGTGGCCTTTATCAAGGTCTTAAGGTCAGGTAATGTTGATACACTAAGTTTCGAAATAAGAAGAGAGAAAATTAAAATCAAAAACATCACTTATTATGGACTACTGGAAAATGATATTGGTTATATCCGTCTGGAAGAGTTTACCACCGGAGCGGGACAAGAGGTTAGGGAAGCTACCAAGAATTTAAAATCACTAGGTGCTAAAGGACTGATACTGGACTTACGAGATAATCCTGGCGGTTTATTAAGTGAAGCAGTAAATGTAAGCAACGTCTTTATTTCAAAAAATCGCTTAATTGTTGAGACCAGGGGCAAAGCAAAGGAATGGAATCGAAGATATAAGACACTTAACAGTAGTATTGATGAAAATATTCCGCTTGCGGTGCTCATTAATTATGGGAGTGCTTCTGCATCAGAAATAGTTGCAGGAGTGATTCAGGATTACGATCGTGGGATATTGGTGGGTGTAAAAACATTTGGTAAAGGCTTGGTTCAGACTACTAGGCCACTTACATACAGTTCACAGTTAAAAGTAACTACAGCAAAATATTATATTCCCAGTGGAAGGTGTATTCAAGCAATAAATTACTTCAGAGATCCAGAAATTACAAATCAAGATTCATTAGGTAGAGAATACAAGACACGTAATGGTAGAGCTGTATATGATGGAACCGGTTTACTACCTGACAAAATTGTGCCTCAGTCAGAATATCCGGTTATCACCAATGCTCTTGTTTCACAGGGGTATATCTTTCGTTATGCTAATCACTATGTCGGCAAAGGTTTGCAGCTTGTAAATGGTGATATGCCAGATGGGGAGTATCAAAATTTTGTTAACTGGGTAAACGATCAAGAGTTTGATTATGAAACTCAAGTAGGAAAGGGAGTTGAGAATCTTGTTCAGATTTCGAAAGAAGAAAGCTATTTCAACTCCTTGAAATATGACATCACTCAATTGAAATTAAAAGTTTCAGAAAACAAGGAAAGTGATTTTAGCTTGCATAAAGAACAAATCAAATTGGAGCTAGAAAAAGAAATTGCCCTGAGATTAGACTTGATGAAGGGTCTAATAAAGAAATCAATTCAATCTGATAAAATAGTTTTAGAAGCTATAAATAGCCTGAAGAATAAAAGTAATTACAAAGAACTCCTTTCCAAAAAGTGATGACAATCATTCTAAGTATAGAAACTGCAACGCCTAAGTGTTCTATAGCACTGCATGCTGATGGGTCACTTTTATCCAGACTTGCTTTACACAAGGGACAGAGTCATTCTACGTATTTAAGCCCAGCGATAAATGCTCTAATAGAGCTTTGCGATTTAAAGATGACGGATTTAAGTGCTATAGCATTATCTAAAGGGCCAGGCTCTTATACAGGTTTACGTATAGGCACCTCAACTGCCAAGGGATTATGCTATGCATTAGATACCCCACTTATTTCCGTCAATACTTTGGAGGTGCTGGTTCAAGCCGTAAAAAATGAGCCTGTAAAATACTTCTGTCCAATGTTAGATGCTAGAAGGATGGAGGTTTATTCGGCTATATATCATCAAGATCTACGACCTATAAAACCTACCAATGCTGTCATATTGGATGACCATTCTTATAGAGAAATTCTTGACGATGGAAGAGTGTTATTTTTTGGTGATGGATCTAATAAGTTTCGAGATATAGTTAAACATCCCAATGCTCAATTTATGGCAGATATTGAACCAGATGCCCAGCAATTAGGAGAGTTGGCATTACAAAAATTTAAGGATAAGAATTTCGAAGATCTGGCTTATTTTGAACCATACTATTTAAAAGAGTTTAGAGCCACCAAACCAAAAACACTTCTTTAATGTTTAGTACTCATGGCTGAAGGAATCATTAATAAAGTAGCTAATAGTAAACTAGTCTCTTTTAACCTGGAGGATTACCATACCAAAGGGGAAAGACAAGTATTTGATATCAAAGACTGGTTATTTCAAGGAATGATATTAAAAGAAAAAGATTTCAGGAATTATGTAAAAGAACATTACTGGAGTCAATATCAGGGAATGAATGTAGCGATAGTCTGCTCAGCTGATGCAATTGTTCCTACATGGGCTTACATGCTAATTGCAACAAAATTAGAGCCGCATGCTAACATGCTGATTTTTGGAAGCAAAGCGGAGTTAGAGAATGCGCTGTTTCAACAAGCTCTTTCAAAAATTGATATTAATGATTACAAAGACGCAAAAGTTGTAATAAAGGGCTGTGGTGATATTCCAGTACCTGACTATGCGTATGTAGAGATCACACGCCTTTTAAGACCTCATGTATCTAGTATAATGTACGGGGAGCCCTGCAGCACGGTACCGTTATATAAGGTGAAGAAATAGTTCATATATTTTCTCTTAAGGTTAGTGCTAAGTTAGTTTAGTTGATTTACCTTTGCAGTCCTCTTAAAAGTGAGGGGGATTT
>CANMSE010000002.1 GCA_947500555.1 uncultured Fulvivirga sp.
CCGTTAAACCAGCATCTATACATTGCTCTGTGGCTGTCCCACTCGCATCTGAGGTCATCTCCTCATTGATCTCGATAAATAAGCTACTAAATTCATCGGTACAGGCACCTGCACCATCTGGATCATCGGCTCTAAGTCTTAATTCAACAGTTGTACCAATATCTCCCGCCAACGGAACATAAGTATCACTTACAACACCTCCGCCACCACCTGTGACAACTGTAGACCCATTTACTGCCCCACTACTAAGAAAAGTTCCCAAACCTGAAACTACTTCCCATCTCCCCTGAACTGCTAAACCTCCAATTGTACCTGTTACAGGAATATTTGATGGTGTTGCCAAATCATCACAAACAGAAAAATTAGGCTCTGCAATTGCTTCAGAACCCTGAAAAAAAGTAATATCAACTGTACTGGCATCAGTACAACCCGGTCCATTATCAATTTCCCATTCAAATGTATAAACTCCATAAGTTAAGGGAGCTAATAATGATACAGTGGCATTTTCATCATTTAAATTATCAAATGAAACTGTACCTCCGGCAGGACCTGAATTCAGTGACCATGTTCCAGTACCAATTACAGCGTTATTCCCGTTAAGTGTAAAATCAGTGCCACAAATACTTGAGTTTGATCCTGCATTAGATGTGGTTGGCGCTTCCCTAAATTGCACTTGCAGTGCCAAAGATGATATCTGACATGCTCCATTTGTCACTCTCCAAACCAATTGGTAAACACCTTCATCTCCCCCCGCAATTGTCATAGTAGCGTTTCTGTCATTCGCATTTGGAGTAAAGGATGGGGGAGTTCCAGAAGGATTTGTTGTAACAATCCATTCTCCTGTTCCAGCAGATGGAACGCTTCCCCCTAGATTACCTGAAGTAAGTACACCACATAAATCTTGATTCGCCCCTGTCGTTGGAACATCAGGGAGTTCATCAATAGTGACATCAACTGTTTCAACATCAGTACAAACACCTACATCAGGGGAAAAACCAGTATCGGTAACTGTTACTGTGTAGGTGCCATCAGCTGCTAGTGTTGAACCAACTAAAGTGGGGTTTTGTAATGCTGATGTAAATCCGTTAGGTCCAGACCAACTGAATGAAAATGAGCCTGAGCCACCTGCGACACCCACACTCAAATTTATATCATCACCCTCACACACACTGAAATCTCCCACAGGAGTTGCTACAATGTCAGGATTAACATTAATTTGCGGTCTATTAGACATTGTTCTTGCACAGCCAGTAGTATTATCAGTTGCCCTAACATTATATCTGATTGAACTAAATTGAGCAGCACTGTATATTGTCTGATTAGCTCCATTACCTACAATGACGGCACCTGGAATTAGGACATTACCAACGTTATTCCGCAGTTGATAAGTGACACCAACCTGCGTTGACAATACCCTTATCGTAACAGTAGAACCAAAACAAAGATCGTTTCCATTACCTGTTACACTAACAGTTCTATTTAAAGGTCTAGGGTTCTCGGTCAAGGTTACCGGTAGTCTATTATCACTTTCGCAACCATCAGAATAGGCAGCAAAGTAGGTACCTGGAGAAGCTGGAGTAAATGGATTACCTGTACCAACTTGAGTCCCTCCTGTCGCGTTATCATACCACACAACGGTGGCCCCAGCAGGAGGTGCATCTACTGCAATAGAAGTAACCGCACTTCCCTGGCAATACTCAGAGTCTACTGGGCCAGTTGGATCTATTGGTCCTATTATTTCAATATTGGCTGTAGTAGTAATAGGAGGGTTATCACCGTTAACTGGTGGAACACCTACACCATCATCAAATTGATTACAAACGTTCCAATTCTCGAGAGTGATAAAAAATACATCACCAATTATCTCATTACCCGAGGTAGTCGAAATGGGTAAAGTCTGAGCTGTAGCTCCCTGAATTGTTGGAAGACTTTGCGCAGGGTATGAAATCACACCTCGAGGATCAACATATGGCTGCCCATTCACTGGCGCAGCTGGATTGAAAGAACCATCGCTCATTGTTACTTGCACACCGTCAACAAAAAGATCAGGCACCCGTGCAGCATTTCCAGTCCCATTTAAACCATAAGTAAATCTTACCCAACGTTCTTCCTGATTAGGAATAGCAGGCTCAACAGTGACGTTACAATTGAATTCTGTATTATCGTCAAAAACTAAACCAACTATGTCCGTATTCACACACACCTCTTCTACAATGGGATCCAATACTAGATTTCCACCATTTTCATTATCTCTGGCGTAGGCGATAATATTTTGGGTCTGAGTAAAAGCACCTCCACTACATATGTTACCATCATAAACTGGAAATATTTGAGGTACATAGAAACAATCAGGTCCAGCTTCGTAATTGAAATTAACTGTCGCCTGGAACACTTGAGAACCCGCAAAAGTTTCTGTCAAATTATATAGCAATCTTGTATCTGCCGCGTTGTTCCAATTTACTCTCGCTCGTACTAAACTAGGATCAAAAGAAGGAGCCAAATATGCGGCATTTGTCACACCATAAACAATTTGGATAGTCGCTGTCACTTCTGGATCAGCACACCTATCGGTAGTAAAGTTTGTTGAACCCTGAATACCTGAATTAAATACAGGTGTACTACAGTCCAGTTGTCCGGATACTTGGGAAAAAGTACAAATAAGAAAAACTATAGAAAAAAGCCAGCGAGCGTATTTCAGCATTTTACATGAGGGGTTGAATAAAACACAAGTGTTAAAATTAAAAATATTATCATCAAATCATTGAATAATAGATGATTAAATATTGAAATTCTACAATCCTTATATATCATCCCATTTGAGCAGGTAACCACTTAATACTACAATATAGAATAAATGACGCTAGAGTAAGAATTTATTAATAATAGACGTAACTTTGCATCCCATAAGTTAAATATCAATCTTACACTTAAGCAACTTATGGCATCAGCTAAATATATATTTGTCACTGGTGGAGTGACTTCTTCTCTTGGAAAAGGTATAATATCCTCTTCGTTAGGCAAATTATTGCAGGCGCGTGGGTTTAAAGTCACTATTCAGAAATTTGATCCTTACATAAACATCGATCCTGGTACCTTAAACCCTTATGAGCACGGTGAATGCTTTGTTACTGATGACGGTGCTGAGACTGATCTTGACTTAGGTCATTATGAGCGATTTTTAAATTCTCCAACATCACAAGCGAATAATGTTACAACAGGACGTATTTATAATAATGTTATAACTAAAGAGCGTCAAGGTGAATATTTAGGAAAAACTGTTCAAGTTGTCCCTCATATTACTGATGAAATAAAAAGAAACATATATCAGCTTGGAGAAAGCGGTGAGTTTGATTTTGTCATTACAGAAATTGGTGGCTGTGTAGGTGACATTGAATCTTTACCTTTTATAGAAGCCGTAAGACAAGTGAAATGGGATGTTGGTGTTAATAATTTTTTGGTTATTCATTTGACATTAATTCCTTACCTAAAAGCCGCAAAAGAATTAAAAACTAAGCCTACACAACACTCGGTCAAACAATTATTGGAGGCTGGAATTCAACCTGATATTCTTGTTTGTCGATCGGAAATGCATCTTCCCCAAGATATTCGTAAGAAATTGGCCTTGTTTTGCAACGTACATATAAATTCTGTGATTGAAGCTCTTGATGCAGATACTATTTATGATGTACCCATACTAATGCGCAAAGAAAAGTTGGCAGAACGTGTGTTAAGTAAACTTAAGATCGCAAATAAGGATGAACCTAATCTTGATCAATGGAAGACATTTTTAGGTAAGCTCAAAAACCCGACTGATGAAGTCGAAATTGGATTAGTAGGTAAATATGTTGAACTACCAGATGCATATAAATCAATAGTTGAATCATTTATTCACGCTGGCGCTCATAATGAGTGCGCTGTTAATTTAAAATGGATTTCTTCAGAGACAATTACTGAAGAAAATGGTGCAGATGTGCTAGGTAATTTGGATGGTGTATTGGTGGCACCTGGTTTTGGAGAACGTGGAGTTCAAGGAAAAATAGAAGCTGTCAAATACGTTAGAGAAAACAATATTCCTTTTTTCGGAATATGTTTAGGAATGCAATGTTCGGTGATTGAGTTTGCGAGAAACGTTCTAAAAATAAAGGATTCTACTTCTACAGAGATTGACCCTAAGACTAAAAATCCAGTCATCGACCTAATGGAAGATCAGAAAAAAATTACCGATATGGGTGGAACGATGCGTCTGGGTGCTTATCCTTGCAAACTAAAAAAGGGGAGCAAGGTAAACAGTATATATGGGAAGCAGAATATTAGTGAAAGGCATCGTCATAGATATGAATTCAACAACAAGTATCTGGATAAAATGGAAGCTGCAGGTCTAAAAGCTACTGGTATAAATCCAGAAACTGGACTAGTAGAGATTGTAGAGCTTGAAAATCATCCATGGTTCGTTGGCACACAATACCATCCTGAGCTTAAGAGTACAGTTCTAAACCCTCATCCTTTGTTTGTGAAATTCGTGGAAGCAGCCCTTAAAAAAAAGAAATCATAACATTTAAGCATATATAAAATGGATAAAAATCAAGCGACAGGATTAGTTCTCATCGCCTTAATGCTCATTGGTTACTTTACGTTCTTCAAACCTGAAGTACCACCTACTCCTGAATCCAAGGAGTCAGAACAGTTAGAGGAGTCCCCAGGTATAGCAGCTGATACTACTACTTTAATTGAAAAAATTGAATTACCTGATTCCATTAAAAATGTAGCAAACGTTGCTAATTATGGTGTTTTTGCTCCAGGAGCATTAGGAAGCTCACAAGAAGTCATTCTTGAAAATGAAGAAGTAAGCATAACTTTTGATTCTAAAGGAGCTACAGTAAAGGAAGTGACCCTTAAAAATTTCAATTCAAAGGATGGAAAGCCAGTAAAGCTCTTAACTCATTCAAGCAATACCTTTAGTACACTTACTACAACTTTTGGAAAGTCGGTTAACATCAACGAGCTCTTTTATTCATATAAAAAAGGTTCTGATAATGACGTTGAATCAATTATTTTCTCACTTGACTTAGGCAATGGTCAGAAGGTACTTCATACCTATTCATTGAGTCAAAATAGCTATGAACTTGGCTACTCTTTAGAATTTATTGGTTTAGATGGCCAAATATCAAAAGATGAACTTCTATTCCAATGGAATGAAGAGATGATTACCCAGGAAAAGGATGTCGAAATGAGTAGGCAGCACTCCACGGTGAACTACTATACTGTCGGTGGAGAGTTTGATGAATTGACAGAGCGTTCTACAAGTTATGAAGAGGAGATCGTAAATGAGCCAATTAAATGGACCACCGTAAAACAACGTTTTTTCCTATCTGCAATAATAGCTGATAAGAGTTTTTCAAAAGGAAAGTTCACAACTAACGTAGATCCTACCAACCCAGAGGTGGTCAAATATGCTGAAGTTTCTCTTAGCATACCTCTTGAAGATGTTAAATCAGGAGGGGCGGATTTTAGATTCTATTTTGGCCCTAATGATTATCATATAACTAATGAAGTGGCTGATGACTTTTCTAAAAACTTGTTTCTTGGATGGCCACCAATGCTTTGGGTGAATAAATATGTGATCATACCACTATTTGATCTGTTAAATAACATTTTCGACAACTATGGTTTAATTATTATTCTTATAGTATTTGTAATCAAGTTGGTTCTTTCACCACTCTCCTATAAGTCATACTTATCTATGGCCAAAATGAAGGTTTTGAAACCTGAACTTGACGAAATAAAAGAGAAACATGATGGGGATATGTCAAAAGCTCAACAAGAGCAAATGAAACTCTACCAACAAGTGGGTGTCAATCCAATAAGTGGATGTATTCCGATGTTGTTACAAATGCCTATTTTACTTTCAATGTTTTATTTCTTTCCTCAGTCAATAGAACTTAGGGGAGAAAGCTTTCTTTGGGCTGAGGATTTATCCAATTATGATTCAATAGTAAACTTACCTTTTGAGATTCCATTTTATGGGAGCCACGTAAGTCTTTTTGTATTGTTGATGACTTTCTCAACAATATTGATAACCTATTCACAACAACAAGTGAGTTCTGTCCAGGGGCCTATGAAGTCCCTTTCCTACATGATGCCTGTTATATTCATGTTTGTACTAAACTCCTACCCTGCTGCTCTAAGCTTCTACTATTTTATTTCTAACCTAGTTACTTTTGGACAACAGGTTGTGATAAGAAGATTTGTGGATGAAGAAAAGATCAGAAAGGTTCTTGATGAGAATAAGAAAAATGCTGGTAGTAAAAAGAAATCTAAATTTCAACAACGTTTGGAAGATGCCATGAAAGCTCAAGCAAAAAAATCCAAAAAGTAAGCCTATATACTTTTTAAAATAATCAATTGAGGCTCTTAAAATGGAGCCTCTTTTTTTATGTTTAATGCAAGGCTATCTACCTTACTTAATTCAATTAAACTTATATATTTGTAGCCCTTGTTTTAGCTGCAAAATGTTATGATAATCATACAATATTTTTAACGTAGATTATTCGGAAAATAACAAATCATATCAAGAGTAAATGGTGAAAAAGCTAAAATTGGAACAAACATTAAAATCGAAAACAAAGCTTTAATGACTAAAATAATAGCCATTGCAAACCAAAAAGGAGGAGTAGGAAAGACTACAACGGCTATCAACTTAGCTGCAAGTTTAGCGGCTCTCGAGCATAAGACACTTATAGTGGACGCAGATCCTCAGGCCAACTCCACATCAGGTGTAGGACTAAACCCAAGAGAAGTAGAACATAGTGTCTATGAATGTATGGTTGATGGTGTTGATGTTAAAAAGGCTATTTCGAAAACTGAAATTGACTACTTGCATATTTTACCTTCCCATATTGACTTAGTGGGTGCAGAAGTAGAAATGGTGAGCATAGAGCGCAGAGAGGAGCGCATGAAGGACAGCCTCTCCAAGGTAGATGGAGAATATGATTTCATTATTATTGATTGCTCACCATCACTGGGACTTATTACTATTAATGCTCTTACGGCAGCAGATTCCGTAATCATTCCTGTTCAATGTGAATATTTTGCCTTAGAAGGTTTAGGTAAGTTGTTGAATACTATTAAAATCATTCAGACCAGACTTAATAAAGAACTTGAAATAGAAGGAATATTACTAACAATGTATGACGTTAGACTTCGTTTATCTAATCAGGTAGTCGAAGAAGTACAAACCCATTTTCAAAAAATAGTATTTGATACTATCATCCCAAGAAATATTAAATTAAGTGAATCCCCCAGTTTTGGAATACCAGCTATTGCACATGATGCAGAAAGCAAAGGAGCTATTAGCTATTTGAATCTGGCCAAGGAGATATTGGATAAGAATGGTGTAACCAAATAATTATGTCTGCAAAAAGAAAAAATGCTTTAGGTAGAGGGCTGGGTGCATTGCTGGATGATTCACCGTCTAGAAAGAGCAATGTTGGTTCAACAGACTCAATTTCTGTAGGTTCAATTAATGAAATACCAATTAGTGATATTGAGGTTAATCCTTTCCAACCAAGAACTCATTTTGATCAAGATGCCCTTAGAGAGTTAAGTGAAAGCATTAAAGTCCAAGGTATAATACAGCCGATAACTGTACGTAAACTTTCAAAAAACAAATTTCAACTTATTTCTGGTGAGCGAAGATTTCAAGCCTCAAAACTAGCTGGACTTGAAACTATCCCAACTTACGTAAGACTTGCTGATGATCAGCAAATGTTAGAAATGGCGTTGATTGAAAATATTCAACGTGAAAATCTTAATGCTATAGAAATTGCGTTAAGTTATCAACGACTGCTTAGTGAATGTGATTTAAAGCAAGAAGAGTTGGGTGATCGCGTAGGTAAGAATAGAACTACTGTAAATAATTACCTGAGACTATTAAGATTACCACCAGATATTCAAGCAGCGATTCGAGATAAGCAAATAACCATGGGTCATGCCAGGGCGCTAATTACCCTTGAAAATGTGGACGAACAGCTTGATATTTTTCAACAAATAGTTACCAACGACCTTTCAGTTAGAAAAGTCGAAGAACTTGTTAGGCAAAACCCTAAGGAAGTTTCCAAATCGAGTCAACAAGAAAAAGCTGAAAATGGCAGGGAAATTGCTAATCTTCAACACAAATTGACCTCCCATTTTGGTAGTAAGATTCAAATAAAATCAGATGGAAAAAAGGGTGAAATTAAAATACCGTTCGTTTCTGTTGAGGATTTAAACCGCATACTGGAAATTTTAGATGTATAGATGAAGCCTGTTATCATCATTTCGTTTTTTATCCTAACCACTACAATGGTAAATGGACAAATAAGTCCTGCGAATATTGTTATAGATTCAAGCAGGAATAACGATCCCATACTATTGGACAGTGACAAACAGGTAAATGTTGAGGAAATAGAAACTTATGCTGATAAGTGGGTACCTCGTAAAGCTTCTTTATATGCATCGGTTGTTCCAGGTTTGGGTCAAATCTACAATCGAAAATATTGGAAGTTACCGCTTGTTTACGGTGGACTTATAGCTCTTGGAGTGACAGCTAATTTCTATGATAATGAGCATGATAAATTTAGAAGTGAGCTATTTCAATTACTGCAGGATGATTCTTTTCAACCTCCTTCAGGAGCTAATGAAGAGCAATTACGTTCCGCAGTTGATGATGCGCGAAGAGAACGGGATTTCTATTTGATCATGACAGGCGTTTTTTATCTTCTACAAATTCTTGATGCTCATATTGATGCTCATTTGAAAGAATTTGATCTGAACCCTGACCTTAAAGTCGTTATTGATCCGGTTGTGGAACGAAATCAATTTGCCAGAAAAAGTTTTAATGCTGGCTTATCCCTTAAGCTGAAATTCTAGTGAAGATACTGTTATTAGGCTATGGGAAAATGGGCAAAGAGATTGATAAAATCTCTTCCAATCGTGGGCATGAAGTAGTAGGAAAAGTTGATAAGGACAATCAAAGTACGCTTACAGTCTGGAACTCTAAAAATGTAGATATTGCCATAGAATTTTCAGAACCGGGATCTGCTTTTTCAAATATTCAGTATTGTTTGAACTCAGGAATTCCGATTGTTTCGGGAACAACAGGGTGGCTTAGCAGAATGAAAGAAGTAACAGATTTGTGCAATAAAAGTAATGGTACATTTTTCTATGCTTCAAACTATAGCATTGGCGTAAACCTTTTCTTTCAGCTCAACAAACAATTGGCTAAAATGATGGATAATCAAAAAGGTTATGGAATTTCCATAGAAGAAATCCATCATACAGAAAAAAAAGATTCTCCTAGCGGAACTGCAATTACCTTAGCGGAAGGAATAGTTGAAAACTCATCAAGGTATGAAAGCTGGGTACTTGATAAAGGTTCAGAAAATAAGATATCAATAACCGCATTGAGAGAAGATCCTGCACCAGGGACTCACACAGTAAAATATTCTTCTGATATTGATGATATTGAAATCAAGCATACAGCTCATTCTAGGCAAGGTTTTGCTACAGGTGCAGTGATGGTTGCTGAATGGGTTGTAAATAAAAAAGGAATGCTTGGTATGAGTAATTTTCTTAAAGAATTAAAAAATAGTTAATCACTTTTGTAATAAAAAGACCGTATAGCTGACTATTGGTCAAATAGAAACAGGATGAATTGGAAATTTTGGATCAAAAAAGAGAAGGAAAATCAAAAGCCTAAAACGAAAGTTAGGGAGTGGGTTGATGCCATAACTTTTGCCGTTGTAGCGGCTACGCTAATTCGTTGGTTGATAATGGAAGCTTTTACAATACCTACTCCTTCCATGGAAAAATCTCTTTTAGTAGGTGATTTTCTATTCGTAAGCAAATTCCACTATGGAACCAGAACTCCAAAAACACCTCTACAACTCCCATTGACTCATCAAAAGATTTGGTTAACCGATGTACCATCGTACTTAGAATGGATAGAATTACCACAATACCGCTTACCCGGTATAACTTCGGTAAAACAAAATGATGTTGTGGTATTCAATGTACCTGGAATAGCCGAAAATAATTATGGTAACCCTGACCAAAGTAGTTGGATAGACTATCCAGTAGATTTGAAAACTAACTACATAAAAAGGTGTGTAGGGCTACCGGGTGATGTTCTGAAGATAGTTGATAAGCAAATTTTTATAAATGACGATCCAACTGAAAGGCCTGAAGAAATGCAGTTTTCTTACCTGGTTTTCTCAACAAATGTTCTTAGTCAAAGGATTCTTGACAAATTTGATATACCTGAAGTACAATTATTAGATAATGACCCTCCTGTACATTTGCTATATCTCACAAACCAACAGGTAAAAGCCTTAGAAGAAGAGTCTTATATAAAAGAAGTTCGACCAGCTTCAAATAATCCATATAAGAGATTTGCACCCTATGAACAAGGAGAACTAGACAGCGGCATTTTCCCAGATGACAGCGAACTCTTTCCATGGAATGCAGATTGGTATGGCCCCTTAAAAATTCCGGCTGAAGGAGAAACTATTTCAATAAACAGGAAATCTCTGGCCACATATGGCAAGGTCATTACTGATTATGAACACAATGACAACGCTGAAATAAAAGATCAAAAATTATTGATCAATGGTCAGGAAGTTAATGAATATACCTTTAAGCAAAACTATTACTTCATGATGGGTGATAATAGACATAACTCCCTCGATTCTCGTTATTGGGGTTTTGTTCCAGAAGATCATATAGTGGGCAAAGGATTTTTCATATGGTTATCGCTTGACGGCAATAAAAGCTTCTTTAGCAAAGTGAGATGGAGAAGATTTTTAAATCTTATAGAATAACAAACTGTAAAAATCATTTAAGTATTACCAATCAATAGTCTCTAAGCCTTTTGATCGAAGGTATTCATTAGCTTTACTAAAAGGTTTACTACCGAAGAAACCTCGATCTGCAGCAAAAGGTGATGGATGGGCAGATTTAATAATATGATGCTTACTACTGTCAATCATTTGGCCTTTCTTTTGAGCATAAGCACCCCATAAAATAAAGACAATATTGTTTTTATTCATGGATATTAAATTGATAACTGCATCTGTAAACTGCTCCCATCCTTTTCCCTGATGACTACCTGGAGCATTCGCTCGGACCGTCAAGGTAGCATTTAACAACAAAACTCCTTGCATCGCCCACCTTTCCAGATTGCCAGAATCAGGTATTTCTTTACCAACATCTGACTTTCTTTCTTTGAATATATTTAATAAAGAAGGTGGTTTTCTTACTCCTTCAGAGACTGAAAAACATAATCCATTTGCTTGACTTGGACCATGATATGGATCCTGGCCTATGATAACAACACGAGTGTTGTTTAAAGTGCAATGATCAAATGCATTGAATATCTGCTTACCTGGTGGATAAACCTTATAATTAGCATATTCACCCTTTACAAACCCAACTAGCTCCTGAAAGTATTTTTTATCAAACTCTTCAGTTAATAATTGCTTCCAGGAAGGATCGATTTTTACATTCATTATTGTTATATTTCAATCTATTTTAACTCTAAAATAAAACATAAACACTTTTGTGTACGTTTTGAAGGTATAAATTAAGCGAGTATTGGTCACTGAAATCACAGAAGGTATAAAAGTTAGTGTTGAGACTGAATATCAGCCTTCCTACTCGAGTCCGAGTCAGTATCACTATGTTTTTACTTATCGAGTGACCATTGAAAATCAAAGTGACAGTACTATTCAACTGATTCGGAGGCACTGGGAAATATTTGATGCCGCCCTATCTAAACGTAATGTTGAAGGTGAAGGTGTTGTGGGCCAACAACCAGTATTAGAACCAGGTCATACTCATCAATATGTCTCTGGATGCAATCTAAAATCTGGTATTGGAAAAATGAAAGGCACTTTTTTGATGGAAAGACTTGTGGACGGACAACAATTTAATGTTCTTATTCCTGAGTTTGCTATGGTAGCTCCTTTCAAACTGAACTAGAAAAATAGGCTTGTCTAAAATTCATCAATTTTTTAGCTATTTGAGTCATTGGCTTAATGAAGAAAATGAACACTCTCTTCAAGCGCCATTTGTATATGATCTCTATAAAAAAATTATTGTCGCTGATTCATATAAGACTAGTTATAGCGATATAGAAAAAGTTCGAAACAGATTTATTGAAAGTGAAAAGATCATAGAGGTTCTCGACTTTGGCAGTGGTTCGTCATCTACAAAATCCAGAAAAATTTCAAGGATTGCTTCAATGGGTGTATCGAAAAAGAAGTATGGACAACTGCTTGATCACCTTCTTGACCATTTAGAAGCAAAAAATGTCGTAGAGCTTGGCACCTCACTAGGTATAACTTCTTTGTATTTAAGTACTGAGAAAAGTAGGAGTGTAACCACTTTTGAGGGCGACCCTTCATTAGCGGCAATCGCACAAGCGGTATTCGATGGAAATAAGAGAGAAAACATAAGAGTAATAGAAGGAAATATTGATCTCACCTTAGCCCCCTTTATTGAAGTGTCGGAAAAAATTGATTTTGTTTTTTTTGATGCGAATCACACATTGCAAGCTACCGTTTCATATTTCGAGCAGTTTTTAAAACTAGTTCATGATAAAACATGTTTCGTTTTTGACGACATACACCGAGACTCTGGAATGGAACAGGCCTGGCATATGATCAAAAAGCATTTTGAGGTTACATTATCAATAGATCTCTTTCAAATTGGGATTGTCTTTTTCAATCCTGAGATAAGAAAACAAGATTATACTTTAACCTTTTAGTATTATCAAATCTCTCAAACGACTTTTCTTTTTACTAGTACTTTTAGTTGTTCTACTTTTTCTTATACCCAATGTCTTTAATCAGCGTGAAAGACAGCACTTTTCAGATACTCACAGACTCAATAGGGCCCAAGAACTATTCAAAGGAAATATTCCAGACCAAATAGTATTACCAATTTGTAAATTTTATGATCGTAATAGCATTACAAAATTTTTCTTCGGAAGTCATTATCGTGAAGTTTGGTCTCAAGAAGTAGTCTTTGATGTTTTTACAGGTTTTGACACCTTAAATTTTCATAAAGTTGGTGGTGGAATGCAAACTACTAGCATAGAATTAAGAACTTCTGAAAAAAATAGCTATTCTTTTCGAACTTTAGACAAAGACCAGTCTCGAGTTATTGATGGAATACTAAGCTATTCAGCTCTACGACCCTTATTACGTGATCAAACTTCAGCCCTCAATCCTTATGGCTCTCCTGTTGTCGCCACCCTTATGGATGAATTAGGATTATGGCATACAAATCCGAAAATATTTGCCATACCTTACACTAATGATCTCGATGACAGCATTAAATATCACATATCAGGTGATATTGTTTTGATGGAAGAAGAGCCAGGTTCAAAATGGAAAAATAATGCTGTATTTGGCTGGCCAATTGATATCGTTAATACATCAGAGATGTTTGAATTAGGGTCAAAAGACAACTATAAGTTAGACACACTTCAATATCTAAAATGTAGGCTTTTTGACATTTTAATAAGCGATTGGGATCGGCATGAAGGTCAATGGAAATGGCTACTCAAGAAGGAAGGCAATCATATAAAAATAGAACCACTGCCCATAGATAGAGATATGGCATTTTGCAGATTTGATGATGGCTTTATAAATACTTTTATAGTATCTGCAACAAATAAATTTAAGTCATTTAGAGGATCAAAAGAGAGTCTTTTGGACGGAGCTAAAAAAGTTACAGATATCGACAAGGTTCTATTATCGCAAATCAAAGAAAGTGATTATCTGGCAGTGTCAAAAGAAATAAAAGGTTCAATGACATCAGATGTTATAAATGAGAGTTTTCAACTATATCCCCATGAGATATTTAGCTTAATTGGTCAGGATCATATCAACACATTAGAAGAACGATTAGAGCATCTTGATAAAGCTGCCGTTGAATTTAGGGAAAACATTTTGCAAGAATAAAATACCCTCTAGAGGGTATTGTCTAAGGTAGGTACTTGCCTTAGCTTCGTTGAATGCTATTTGCCAATAAAAATAAAAAAGTTATCAAAGGGATATTTGATTTTTACGAGGGTAAAGTCAGTAGCATAAATTACTCTAACGAGCAAATTAAATCAGCTGTTGAATATGCTGAATTGAATAGAGAAACGTATTCAAAAGAGACTCTGGAAAAGCTTAGGATTATCAGGCTATGACAAAGTAGTAATGGACTATTTAACATAAACTGTTTTGATGTTCACAAATTCTTTAATGCCGTAAGAACCTAGCTCTCGACCAAAACCGCTCCCTTTAATTCCCCCAAAAGGTAATCTGGGATCTGATCTCACAAACTCATTGACAAAGCAACTACCTGCCTCAAGTTCTTCCCTGGCGATTCTTTCACCTCTCTCATTATCTGATGTGAAAACGGCAGCTCCCAGACCGAAGAAACTGTCATTGGCAATAGAAATGGCCTCATTCTCATTAGTCGCAACAATTATAGATGCCACAGGTCCAAATAATTCTTCGTGATACGCTGGAGAACCCCATTTAATATCACTTAAAACGGTAGGTGCATAGAAAGCACCCTTTCCAGAATTAATTTCACCACCCAAAAGGCAAGTAGCACCCATTTCAAGACTTTTTTCAACCTGTGCATGTAGTTCATCTCTCAAGTCAACTCTTGCCATAGGACCCAAATCAACTTCAGTCATTGGATCTCCCACTTTTAGTTTAGACATCTCTTGAACCACTAATTTTTCAAATGACTGCTTCACCTTATCTACAACAATAAAGCGCTTAGCTGCTATACAACTTTGTCCATTATTGATCAAACGACTAGATACGCAAGACTTAGCGGCTTTTTTTAGATCAGCATCTTCTAAAACAATGTAAGGATCACTACCTCCTAGCTCTAATACAGATTTTTTTAAATGCTTCCCGGCTAAAGAAGCTACCGATCTACCTGCTGGAGTACTACCTGTTAACGTCACAGCTTTGACCAGGTCATTTTCAATAATTAGCTCAACCATATCTGAAGGAATGATGAGCGTTCGGAAAATCTCACTCATACCAATTGCCTTTGCAATTATTTCTTCAATTTTCAATGCACATCCTGAAACATTAGAGGCATGCTTAAGAAGAGCTACGTTACCGGCCATTAATGCAGGTACAGCAAAACGAAAAACTTGCCAAAAAGGAAAATTCCATGGCATTACAGCTAATACAACGCCCAAGGGATTAATAGTTACATAGCTCTTATGCGCATCCGTATGGATCAATTCGTCTTCCAAAAACTCCTTACCATTCTCGGCATAATATTCACATACCCAGGTACATTTCTCAATTTCTGATTTTCCTTCCTTCAACACCTTACCCATTTCCAGAGCCATCAACTCTGCTAGTTCATCCTTTCTGCTACGGAGTTCATCTGCTAGTTTGTATAATACTTCAGACCTGTGATGTAGGCTTGTTTTTTTCCATTCAAGAAATGCTTTTTGACTACCACTTATTATCTTTTTGACATCATTAGTTGTCATTTGATCGTAAGTTTTTATGACGTCCCCGTTTACCGGATTTATTGATTTTACTGTCATTCCTATTTCAGTACTTGAACCCAGCCCTTACACGTTGTTTCATCTTTAATGATAGCTTCATAATAATAAACACCTGCCGGTTCTCCTTCGGCTGTCCATTCATTTTTATAGTCATCATTTTCATACACAAGTCTGCCCCAGCGATTGAGTATTTTTAAGTCTACTTCCCTATCACCAGCTACAATCTCAAACATATCATTAGATGCATCGGTATTAGGAGTAAAAACATTGGGTACTTTAATGGTTATAATATCAACCTGAGCAGATTCTTCATATACACAAAAATCATTGGTAGCAGTAAATCTAATATCATAAATTCCATCCTCTTCATAACTATGGCTGAATTCATTAAAATCTGATGAACTTCCATCTCCTAGATCCCAAAAGTATGTGTCACCTCCCTCAGTAAAATTAAGTAGTTGTAAGCGCGTTCTTGAAAAACAGTCAGTAGTTTTTGTTAGATTAAAATTTATATCAACTCCTGGTACTACATCAATATGAACTGTATCGGTCACTTGACAACCATTACCGTCTCTTATATTGACAAAGTAAGTCATTGACTCTTTAGGGTTAATAGTAGGGTTTCTCTCGCTTGATTGAAAAACACTATCTTGAGAAGTCCAAAAGTAATTTGTACCACCTATAGCCCATAGCTGAAAAGGAGTACCCTCGCATATTTCAGTATCGTCAATAACTGCAAATGTTGGCTCAAAAACTCTTACAGTAGTTTGCATAAGGTCTGATCCCACACAGGTATTTGGATCTATGGCTTGAAGTGTTACAGTATAGGTTCCTGATCCATTGTATTTATATGAAAGAAAGGTAGTATCTGATGTCGTCAGTACTGATCCATCTCCAAAGTCCCATACATATTCTGTCCCCCCAATACTAAGATTTTGGAAAATAATCGGATCAGGAAAACAGATATCTGTTATACCAGGGTTATCAAATGAGATTGAGTTGGTTTGTATTCTAGCTCTCAATGTAGCAAGGTCAAATTTGAAAGCTGCATTATTACATCGGGTATCACTATTATTAGTTAATGAAAAAGCATCTTCAGTCGCTGGAAAATCAGAAAATCCACCACATCCGGCACAAACTGCGTGATATACAATACCACGTTTGTCGAATCTGCTTGTACCTCCATCCACATGGGTTGATGACTGGCTGCCACCAAGATAGGTTCCATATAAAAGATTTTGCAGATCATCGGATAAAGTAATGAGATAAAAATCATTACCCGATGTTGAAGACTGAAATGCATCTGAAGTTATTGGCATCCCCCTCGTGTTTCCTCCATTGTAACTAGGGTCAACACTATTAGTTGAGCCACCCCAACCACTTAAATAAATATTGTCGCAATCATTTACCAAAAATGCCGTAGGAGAAATATCTGGCTCATTTCTTGATGAACCGAACTCTGTTGACAAAAGAAGGTCGTCAATATCAGAAGAATATTTTTGCACAAATTGACCATTACCAGAATTAAACACATTACCGACAATAGGGAACACCCCAGCAGTTTGTCCATAAGTAAATACATTATCATCAGCATCTAAATCAATAAAATAGAGTTGATCATAAGCAGAGGTACCGATATAAAATCCGGTATCTAAGAGATATGTATTATTCTCAATTTTTGCCAACCAGCCATCTACAGAACCAAACGAATCTTCTGAAAAATTCACATTAGAATCAATATCATTGGAGTCTGTTCCACCACCCAAAAATATATTTCCAATGATATCTTCTTTAACAGTATATGCAGCATCCATTCCGGAGCCACCTAAATATGATGAGAATACTAATGAATTTAAATTTGATGTTAGCTCAAATATTACTGCATCAGCCAGACCTCCTGCATAAAATGGTTGAAACGCGTTTTGAAGAGGGAAGTCAATTGAAACAGTTTTAGAGGTTATCATGACATTCCCATTTTTCCTAATAAAAATATCTCCTCTCGATTGATCTCCATAATTATTAGTCAAGCTTTGCCCTACACTGGTTAATCCATCATTATCAGTTCCACCTATGAAAGTGGAACTAACAAGATTTGAGCCTGTTGCACTTAATTTACTAATGAATATGTCAGCTCCATTTGGAAAAAGGAGATTGTCAGCTCCTGTACCTAAGGGTTCAATATTTGACCCTCCTCTGAATGTATTTTGAAAGGCATTTTTTGTAGGAAAATTTGATGACCCGGTCGCACCTAGAATGAATAATTCACCAAATTCATTAACTATTAAGCTCTGAGGCACTTCAGTTTGGCTACCACCTAAATAGGTTGCATACAATGCATTGCTTCCGGTTGAATCATATTTGATGATTGCAACATCCCAAAAGCCTTGTGTAGTCGTTTGAAAAGCTCCCGATGTTGCTGGAAAGCTTCCCCCATTGTAATGATTTGTAATTCCACCAGAATAGAGATTGCTATCATCATCAAAAGTTGCAGTATTTCCCCAATTGTCAGCTGTGGAGCCAGAATATGTTGAAAAAATCAATGTAGGATCTATTACAAGTTCATAACACGGATCATAATTGTCTAATACATCAAATGATAGCCTTGAACCTTTTAGCGAAAAACTACATAAAATCTCTACTCTCTCATTATCAATAATTTGATACGCTCGAGGTCTGGTTTCAGTAATTGTCCCAACAGAAGTAACTAAATTAAGGTTACCACCAGCATCCAAATAGTGATCATCCAGGCCCTCAATATCAAACTGTATTACTTTAGGATCTGCTTCAGGCTTAAGTACGAAATCATACTTTACAGTATTGCCATATTTGTAATAATGAAAGTCGATATCATCATAAAGATTCTGATACACCACTGCTTTGTGTTCTTTCACTCCCGTTACCCAATTTTCCTTTGCTCCAACAAAATAATTATGACTTGTTTTCCCTTCTCCTTTTCCTAAAATTTTGACTTTATCACTTACACCTACGAAATTCATATTATAACTATGTCCTTGAACATACTCTCCGCCAGATTCATGCCTTAAGTCTTCGTGGGAAGACTTATCATGACGATGCGAATGATCAAAGTTTGTGAACTCATAAGTCAGTTTTGTAGGTTCAAAAAATACCCTGCCTGAAGGAATATTTCCAACAAATTTATAATTCTTGGGATACTGACCCTTGTTCTCTAAAAGCTGAATCTGTGCACTACCTTTGATTGTAAATGAAAGAAGTATAACAAATATTAATTCTTTAAGCACTTGATAAATCTTTTTCTAGTTCAATTATTCTGTGCTGATTGATAATTAAATATAAGCAACTCAGGTTTCATTTCTTAAAACCTCCAGTGGAGATTTTTTAATAATACCTCTAGTATTGAACCAGCCAACAAATGTTGTTAGAGCTATGAGAGCAATCAAAATATAAATAAGACCCAAGTAGTCGGGTAGAAATACCACTTCGAATAAATATTTCGCTAACATCCAACCTGAAATAAGCGAAAGAGAAATACCAGTAATTCCAGCAAACAATCCAAGGTAGATATATTCTAGTATCGTCATCCCTACTATTTGCTTACCTGAAGCTCCTATAGTTCTGAGCAATACATTTTCTTTTAGCCTCAAGAACTTACTATTTATAACTGCTCCAGCAAGTACAACGAGTCCGGTAAGAAGGCTAAAAAGTGCCATAAACCTTATTACGAACGATACCTTATCAAAGAATTCATTTATAGTTGATAGAACAAGGCTTAAGTCAATCAACGATACGTTTGAAAATAATGCGACAAGTTCTCGTTGATAATTGCTAGCCACTGATTGCGCATCGATTCTAGTAGTCATCACATATATTTGGGGAGCTTGCTCCAGTACACCATTAGGAAAAACAAATATAAAATTCGGGGGGTCTTTTGGCCATTCCACATCCCTGATTCCACCCAAATAGGTCGTTATGGGAATGCCCTGAACATCAAAAGTTATAGTATCTCCAATCTCTAATTCCAAATTTTCATGCATGCCCTTGGATATAGTTACATAAATAGAATCGTTAGAGATATGTTGTATTTTTCCAGAATCGAGAGTTTCAGCGGAATGTAGAGAATCTCGATAAGTCACTCTATATTCTCTCGTAATTGCCCAGTTAGGAATAGCATCTGTAGTATCACGCTGTATCTGTCCAATATTCTTTCCATTAATCTCACTTATTCGGCAGGTTATTATGGGAACTAGTTGATTTACTTCTAAATCGTTATCATTTGTTAATTTTATCACACCCTCACGTTGAGGAGGTTGAATATCAAAAAGAATAGTATTGGACTGATTACCATTTCCAATGAACTCTACCTGATTGAGCAGGCTACTTTGAACAATATTCAGCGTAGCAATCAGAAACGCGCCTAAGCCTATAACTACTACCAAAACTAATGTCTGATTATTTGGTCTAAACAAGTTTGCCAAACTCTGCCTCCATATGAAGCCAAGTTTCGATGGAAAGTACTTTCTAACTGCCCAAACTAATCCACTCCCAAGGCCTGACAATGCCAAAAAAGCTAATACAATACCTGTAAAAAATGAAAGGCCAATAGTAAAGCTATCTGATTGATAGGTAGCAAATAACAGTGGAAAGGCTACTATAAGTCCAATTATCAATATTCTTGATTTAGAAAAGTTTCTTATCGGTTCAAACCCAGATCTAAGCACCGCAAGAGGGGGGATAAATCGAACTGCCAAGAGTGGCATTATTGAAAATAGTATCGCAATGACTAATCCTAAAAAAAGGCCTTCCAATACTGCAGACCAAGCTATTTTCAAATCCAATTCAAGAGGTATAAACTCTTGCATCAGGGCTGGAAGCACATATTGAATTGCCAGGCCTAGCAAAACACCTATTATACTACCTATAAATCCTACAAAAACAGCCTGAATGAAATAGATATTGAAAGCTTGCCAACCAGATGAGCCGATACATCTTAGAATCGCAACAGAATCGCGTTTCTCTTTGACATATATATGCACACTACTAGCAACGCCAATGCACCCAAGTATAAGGGCTATAAATGCCAAAAGGTTAAAGAACTTATATAGATTTTGAAATCCTTCGCCAAGGTTCTCTTTACGACCCTCTACTGTTTCCATCCAATGACCATACTTTTTGGCTATTGGTTTTAGCCTGTCAATGAATTCATTAGTTTCTAAATCTCCTCTTGTCTTAAAATAATACTTGTAATCCACCCTACTCCCATATTGTACCAATCCCGTAGAGTCCAAATATTTCATATCAATATATACTGAAGGAGTAAAGGTAGATTGAATACCTCCCCCACCCGGTATTTTAGAAACCTCTCCAGCTACCTTAAATGTCATGTTACCCACTTTTATGGAGTCATCGCCACTTACATCATATTGCCCCATCAAGTTCTTGTCCATCATGGCAAATGGCTGAGTTTGCATTAGCTCTGAAGCATTATCAGGTAATGTTTCTAATTCACCGTAAAATGGAAAATCTCCATCTATAGCAATGACCCTAACAAGTCTTGCTCCGGGAGTGCTGGTCATAAACATGACCATGGAAGCCATATCGGCCTCTCTTGCCTTCACAGCATCAATGGAGTCAATGGTTGTCAGTATTTCAGGTTCAAAAGCCTTGTTACCTCTTAATACAAAGTCAGCACCAAGAAGATCCTTGGCTTGATCATCAATACTACGTTGTAAGTTGATATTGAAAGAATTGATTGCAACGAGTGCAGCTATTCCTATAATTATAGAAGAAACAAAAAGGAATAATCTACCAGGGTTAGTTCTGGCATCACGAAATGCCATTTTCCAAACCCACGAATCGGTTAATAAGTTAAATCTATTTCGAACAACTTTGATCTTATATTCCATGATCAAACAGGTGTTACTATTTGATCTTCTACTAACTTCCCTCCTTTTATTTTTAAGATACGATCTGTTTTAGAGGCTAATTCAAGATTATGGGTGACCATTACCAAAGTAGTACCTTGTTGTTTATTAAGATCAAAAATCAAATCTTCCACATATGAGGCTGTCTCTTCATCCAGGTTGCCAGTTGGCTCATCTGCAAACAAAATTTTGGGATCTGTAATAAAAGCCCTCGCTATGGCCACTCGCTGTTGCTCACCACCTGACAGTTGGGAAGGATAATGAGAAATACGATCACCAAGACCCACCCTTGAAAGCAAATCTTTTCCTTTATTCAAATAATTCTTCTCCCCCCGTAACTCCAGAGGAACCGTTACATTTTCTATGGCGGTCAAAGTAGGCAGTAATTGAAAATTTTGAAAAATAAATCCAATATATTGATTGCGCGTGTATGCACGATCATCTTCATCTAACACGTTCAATTTGATACCATTCAGCGAAATAGTCCCATGAGTGGCAACATCAAGTCCTGCACACAGACCTAGAAGAGTAGTTTTACCACTACCTGACGGACCCACTATGGAAATACTTGAGCCTTCGGTAATACTAAACGATATATCATTTAGAACAGTAAGAGATCTTTTTGCCGAAGCAAAAATTTTAGTGATATTTTCAACAACTAATATTTCTGACATATAAGTAGAACAAGGATTTTTATAAACCGTTTAAACCTAAATTACTTACGTTTTAACGTTAAAGAATAGTTTTGTTTACTTATTAACATATTTTTAAAATTTGATGGGCATATTTATTGCTCAAAGGTGTTATATGAGATTTATCGGTTACATACTTCTGTCAATATCTACTATCTTTTTAGGGTTCAACTCTGAAAAGAAAACTATTCTTTTTTACGGGGACAGTTTGACTGCTGGTTATGGCCTATCCAAAGAGCAGGCATTTCCTGCCATTGTAGAGCGCAAGTTAAATGGGGTAAATGGAGAGGTAAAGGTTATTAATGCAGGACTAAGTGGAGAAACTACAGCTGGTGGACTAAATCGTTTAAGTTGGGTTTTGAAGGAGCCTGTAGATATTTTCATTCTAGAGCTTGGTGCAAATGACGGCCTGAGAGGATTACCCTTGGATCAAACAGAAAAAAACTTACAATTGATCATCGATGCAGTTAAAAAAGAAAACCCTACTGTAGAAATTGTAATTGCTGGTATGATGGTACCTCCGAATCTAGGGAAAGAATACACCAATAGATTTAAATCAATATTTCCTAAACTAGCTAAATCCAACAATGCTAAACTTATTCCCTTTCTATTAGATGGTGTTGCGGGAGATGAAACTCTGAATCTTGCGGATGGCATCCACCCAAATCCAGAAGGTCATAAAATAGTTGCTGATAACGTTCTGAAGGTGTTAGAGACTATTCTTTGAGTTCATTACAAATAGTCAATTATTTTTGAAGTAATTCAAATGAATTGATAGTTTTGCAACTTCAATAAACATGGCGCTGTGGCCGAGTGGCTAGGCAGAGGTCTGCAAAACCTTCTACAGCGGTTCGAATCCGCTCAGCGCCTCTCAAAATCCTGATCAGTGAGATTAGGATTTTTTTATTTAGGACTGTTTTACTAAAAGGCTTCTTAATTTCTTAGGTTGTATACTCAAAAAACTCTGCACATCGTTCAAAGTATCTTCTTTATGAGTAGTTAGCTGCTCATACGTCAACTGAAGAATTGAAGATTCCTTAAATAAATTCAAACAAGTAAGCTTTTTAGATTCTTGCTGATTAGTAAATTCTTGTAGCTTTTCTTTTGAAAATTCCAAAGTAGTAGGTTGAGGAGACTCACTGGTAATTCTAACACTATCATTCCAATGGCCACTTTTTTGCGCCTTTAACCATGAGGTATACTGTTCCTGTTTATTCTTACGATAAATATGAATAACTGATACATCATTACTCTTTAAATACTGAATGAAATTCTCATTTTTTGATGAAAGACAGTCATCATAAAACAACTTAAAACCAACGGCCTTAATATTTCTACCAACACGATTGAAAATATGTTTTTTAGGATGTTCAACTACATCAGAAACCCTTCTTAAGATTTCCCCTCTTGAAAGTACTTGAGGATGTGAATTGAGGTAAGTATGTAGTAAAGTTGACCCTGTTCTGGGACCACAAAGTATTATGAACTTATTATAATCGTCATGAGCAGCTAACGCAGATGTAAGGAAATATTTCTTTTTAAGTCCTAACCACATTAGAAAGTATGACCATGAATAACGCTTTTTATTCATTTATTAGATGATATAAGTATCTTCTATGAGACAATTGATAATAAATATGCATCAGAGCGATATCCCATAGAACCAAAAATGTTTAGATTTGTGTTCTTTAATCAGAAAAAATTTTATACTAAATAAAGTAATAATGAGCAATGCAATAGAAATAACCGATGCTAATTTTGATGAAGTTGTAAAAGGCGACAAGCCTGTTTTAGTAGATTTTTGGGCAGAGTGGTGTGGACCTTGTAAAATGATCGGTCCAGTTGTTGAAGAATTAGCAGGTGAATATGATGGCAAAGCAGTTATCGGAAAAATGAATGTTGACGAAAACCCAAACATTCCTGTTAAGTTTGGAATTAGAAGCATTCCTACACTTCTTGTATTCAAAGGTGGTGAGATTGTTGACAAGCAAGTTGGAGCTGTGCCTAAAGGTGTTTTAGCTCAAAAGCTAGATGCTCAGTTGGCGTAATTAATAAATACCTCAAAACAAAAAAGGACTAAATGAAATCATTTAGTCCTTTTTTGTTTTAATCAGTTCTTTTTAAGAGCCTAAGCTATTTCAACTAGCTCTATTTCAAAAGTCAAATCTCTACCCGCAAGAGGATGATTAGCATCCAACTCAACATTATCTTCTTCTACGTTTGAAATCACTACTGGGACTGCTTGTCCACTAGGCTGCTGCATACTCAATTGTTGACCAACAGCAGGCTCCATATCTGGTGGTAATTGTGTTTTGGGCACAGATATGATCATATCATCACTTTTAGGGCCATAGGCCTTATCAGAAGGTATATCTGCAGTTTTTTTATCTCCCACTTTCATTCCATGTACAGCACTATCAAAACCCGCAATCATCATCCCCGCTCCAAGTTCAAATTCCAACGGCTCTCTTTCTACCGAAGAATCGAAAACCGTTCCGTCTTCTAATGTCCCTGTGTAATGCACTTTTACTTTGTCTCCTTTTTTAGCTTCAGACATAATCTCTTACTTATCTTTTGTTGTTAATTCTTCTTAATTATCAAAGGATTGCAAACTTAGTTATTAACTAATCAAATAAAAACTCTAAATGAAAGTGTACCTTTTTGAATATACTGCATTATAAGGGTACTTCATTTCTAAACAATGTTTGAGAGACATTGTAGGCGGTAATATTCGGCCGCAGGTTTTGACACCCTGCTGGCCGGATATTTTCTTTCTTAGAAATGATTAATTTTAATTGTAACTAACTGATTAAATCACCTTGATCTACAATCGTCAGTATAATTATTACGCTCAACTGCATTATATAGCAAAGTGGATAAATTACTGGATACATTCTACGGTGGTAGATTTAATGTCAAGTACTTATCATAAAACCAAAGAAGAGGTCAGTAAAGAGTTAGTACAAATAAAGAAAGCTCAAGAAGACCCAAAATATTTTGCCTCATTGTATATTAGGTATCATGACGAACTCTTTCTTTTTATTAACAAGCGAGTCGATAATCTTGATATTACAGCAGACCTTACATCCAGAGTATTTTTACAGTGTCTAAAGAACTTAAAAAAATTTAAGTACCAAGGTGTACCATTTTCTTCATGGCTGTACAGAATAGCTATTAATGAAGTCAATCAATTTTTTCGTAAAGAATCAAAGTTTACAAGATCAGTGAGTCTTGATGATAACCATATCAACACATTAATTCATGAAATTGATTACTCGCAAACACTAATTGATAGTCATGTACTTGTCTCAGTATTATTGGAACAATTAACTGAACATGAAATTCAATTCATTGAACTACGTTTTTTTGAAAACAGATCATTTAAAGATATGGGCTACTTACTAGGCTTAACAGAGGTAAATGCTAAAATTAAAACGTATAGAATACTAAAAAAGCTGAAAAAGCTTTCTGAAAACATTAACTATAGTGATAATGACTAGGTTAAAAGTTAAAATAAACAGAGAATATCCTCCCATTGAAACAATCCGCCAATATCAAGATTTTGGAGGCTTGATGCAGTGCCATAAAATGTATTATAGTACAGCCGGAATACGACATATGCTTTACAACGATCGTAAAAAACTGATCTATATTGTCTTAATAATTATCTTCCTTCTGTTATTGTTATTTGCAGATGATGTTAGTGCCCAAGCTTTTATTATGTAAAATCACTTTTTGCTGCCTCGTGCATACCTGTATGGGGCAAGCAAGTAACATCTTAATTTATAACAAAGACTCATCTTTAACTAAGGAATTTGTTACAGAACTCTGCATCGCTGCAAGAAATAAAACCAGAACTAAGAAAGGACATTCATACCTTGAACAATTAATTAATAGAGCTATTCATACTTTTCAACAAGACTCAACTCAGCAGATATCAAGTCTAAAATGGCATAAAAAATTTGCCTCCCAATGCTGTTGTGAAAAAACTAAAACATTTGAAGAGGGCGATTTCATTAGACAAGTCGTTCAAAGTAATTTTCGAGAGTTCGCTAATATTATAGGTCCAAACAACAGATTATCACTGCATTTATCAAGTAAAGATCCGAGGGACGGGTTTAACATATTTGAATATGTCAATTCAAAACGTATATCACTAGAAGAAAAACATAAAAACAAACGCTTTGAATTCCAGCAAGACGAAGAATGGAGAAATATCATGTTTTTTTATTTTTTATTCTCCGAATTCAGCATTAATTAGAAGCTGTGAATTTACTCTATGCTTTAGATTTAGTAGGAACGTTCGTATTTGCTGTCAGTGGACTTAGATTAGCCGCAAAAAAAGATATGGACTTATTTGGTGCCGCAGTAATTGCATTCGTTACAGCTGTGGGAGGAGGCACTACTCGTGACCTTCTTTTGGGCGCAACTCCAGTAGCATGGATTGAAAACTTGGATTACTCTGTAGCAATACTCTTAGCAGTACCCGTTACAATCATCTTCAAAAAATACATTGTCAATTTAAAGCGTACCTTTTTCATATTTGATAGCATTGGTATTGCACTATTTACAATTAGCGGAATGGAAAAAGCTCTTGAATTTGGGTTAAGCCCAGGCATGGCTATGGGTATGGGCATGGTTTCTGCCGTAGTAGGTGGCGTAATTCGGGACATTCTATGCAACGAGATACCGCTTATCTTCAGAAAAGAAATTTATGCAACGGCTTGCTTAACAGGAGCACTATTTTTTTATATGATGTCAGTAATCGATCTTAATACAGACATCAACTATGTGCTGACAACTATTTTGATATTCTCAATTAGAGTGATATCAATAAAATATAACTTATCAATGCCTAAGATGAAGTGACTTACAGTGAGGATTCAAAATTAGCCTCCCAATCAGGCCATTTGGTGTTCTTGTATTCATCGCTGCCAAAATACTTTACAATCATTTCAAATCTGTCGGGTTTCTGATATCCCGGAAGAGGTTGAATCATATTAAAATTTTCATCTAAAAAAACTACTGTAGGGTAGCTCATTTTATTATTTAGAAGTGCTGCGGCCAGTTCATGATAACCCCTTCTCCCGCTAGGCACAAACTTAAAAGTTTGATCCCTGAAGGTGATATTCGCTTCTTGTTCAGCATCTAGTTTAACAGCATAAAAGTTATCATTTAAATACTTAGCAATTACAGGTTGATTAAAAGTATTCTTATCCATTACCTTACACCATCCGCACCAGTCAGTATATACATCAATGAAAATTTTTTTCTTTTCTACTTTGGATTTTTCGATGGCCTCCTCAAAACTTATCCAATTAACTTCAACTTTTTCATCAATCGTAAAACCTGTTGAAGTCAGTAAAAACAGAGTTAATAGCGAAGTATTAAATATCAGTTTCATTTTTTTCATTACTCAGAATTATACTGATTAAACCATGTTAAAGATAAAATAATTTCCTCAAGTGTTAATTTTTGATCTTATATATATATCTATATCTGATAACTGATCAGGATGAAACCATTTGATATCATCATTTTTTCGAAACCATGTCATTTGACGTTTTGCATACCTTCTTGAATTTCGTTTTACTAACTCTACAGATTCTTCAAATGAAATTTCACCCTCCAAAAAACTAATAATCTCTTTATAACCTACTGTTTGCAAGGCTTGTTTGGATTTATAGTCAGTCAATGACTTAACCTCATCCAACAATCCGTCATCAATCATTTGATCAACCCTGCTATTAATCCTGCCGTAAAGTTGTTCTCGGTTTCTTTCAAGCCCAATGACTATATTCTTAAAACTCCTTTTTTCTTTTTTGTTTAATCGATAATATGAGAAGGGTTTTCCTGTGCCTCTGTAGATTTCAATAGCTCTGGTTACCCTTTGTGGGTTTGACAAGTCAACATCATAATAGTAATCTGGATCTACAGTTTTAAGTTCTTCTATGAGTTTTTCCAATCCATATTTCAGTAGTTCCGCATTAACATTTTCTCGGTCCTTTTGTAAAATTTTTGGCATATTGGGAAGACCATATAATAAAGCATTAATATACAATCCTGACCCACCTACCAGGAACGCTACATTGTTATCCAGAAATATTTTATCTAGTAAGCTCAACGCTTCTCGTTCAAATTCTCCTGCTGAAAACTCATCTTTAATTGAATGACTATCAATAAAATGGTGACGTGCTTTCGACAAATCAGATTGCGAAGGTTTTGCCGTGCCAATCCTCATTTCTTTAAAAACCTGTCTAGAATCAGCGGATATTATTTCGGCAGAGTATAAATTGGCAAAATGAATGGCTAAATCTGTCTTACCAACTGCCGTTGGGCCTACAATTGATATAAGATATTTTGAATTCGCAGACATGGGCAAATAAGACTTTAAAATATGAAATCTCAAAGTCATAATATTTAGATTTGGCATAAGACAGAATCAATAGGTGACTTCAAAAGAATTAAAGGACAAAGTAGATAAACTCGAAAAGCAGTTAAGTCAGGCGAATGAAAAGATCTCATTCTCCAACGCCATTTTAGAAAGTGGCAATTTAATTGTGTGGTCAGTAGATCGAGAATTTGACCTTATTTCTTTTAATCAAAACTATTTTATTGAATTACTTCCTGCTAATGAGCGTAAGAAAATATATTTTGATCAAGATGGTGAAGTAGCATCAGAGTCCACTAAGTCTTTTTGGAAAAAACACTATAACAAAGCATTTTCTGGTCTATCCGTGGGCTTTGAAATTCGAATCAAGAACAATAGTAATTACGAATGGAAACAGGTATTTCTCAATCCTGTTTACAACAATAAAGTCAAAGTCATTGCGGTCTCTGGAGTAGCTTATGATATTACAGAGAAAACCGAATCGAGAAGACGGCTAGCCAATAGCGAAGAAAAGTTTAGAAATATATTTGAATCATTTCAAGATTTATATTTCAGAACGGATTTTAAAGGGAACATTATCATGCTCAGCCCTTCCATTAAAGAGATAATGGGATACGATGAAAAAGACCTTCTAGGAAAAAATGCTACGAATTTTTACATATATACCATCAAAATCAAATCACTGCTGAGACGATTAGTCACTAACGGTAGTGTAAGAAACTTTGATACAGGTATAATTCATAAATCAGGTAAAGTGATCCCCTGTATTTGCAACATCAGGGTAATCTCGCATAAAGGCAAACCTCAATACATTGAAGGTGTTGCAAGAGATATTACAGAACTAAGACAAGCAACAAAAGAACTCGAAGAATCCAAAGATCTGGCAGAAAGGTCTCTTCGGATTAAGGAACGTTTTTTAGCCAATATGAGCCATGAGATACGGACTCCACTCAATGGAATCATGGGAATGCTACATTTAATTGAAGACGATTCTTTAAATCAAACGAACAAAAATCGCCTTAAAATTCTGAAAAATTCTGCTCAGATTTTGATGGATGTGCTAAATGATTTGCTGGACCTTTCGAAAATAGAAGCAGGTAAAATGCAACTCAAAGCAAGTACTATAAGTTGCCTAAAACTATTCCAGAATTTACAAGTACTATTTGAGACGCAAGCCTTAGAAAAAAAGATTGATCTTAGTTTTGACATAGCAAAACAAGTACCCGAGTATATAATAGCTGATGAAATTAAACTAACTCAGATTTTTTCAAACCTGATTTCAAATGCGTTGAAATTTACTCCAAAAAACGGGAGTATTCATGTTCGGCTTTCAATGCATAAACAGGGAGATGAAGGATCATTTTTTTTAAGAGGCTCTGTCAAAGATTCTGGAATAGGTATATCTGAGAAAAATCAGAAAAAAATCTTCAGGAGTTTTAGCCAAGTTGATAGTTCGTCAAGTAAAGCTTATAAAGGGACCGGATTGGGGCTTTATATTTCTAAGAAGCTTTCTTCTTTAATGAACGGTTCTTTAGAAGTAAATTCAACTAAAAATAATGGGGCTGAATTCTGGTTTACATTCGAAACAAATCATACAAACAAGAACACAACCACCGATAACGCTTTAAAAAATGTTTCCTTGACTAACACTCCTAGTATAATGATAGTCGATGATAACAATGTCAATTTACAAATAGCTTCAGAAATACTTCATAAAGCGGGATGCAAAATCACAAAAGCGAAAAGTGGAAAGTCTGCCATAAAAAAAGCATCCAAGAAAATATTCAACTTGATTTTTATGGACATCCAAATGCCCGATATGGATGGGGTTGATGCTACGAAACTGATTAAGAAAGATGGCTTAAATCAAAGCACCCCAATAATCGCCATGACTGCATATTCTATGCAAGGTGATAAGGAGAAGTTCCTAACATACGGTATGGATGATTACATATCTAAACCCATTAAACCTCACACATTACTCCAATCAGTAAAAAAATGGACCGAAGGCGATATTATACTTGAGAAAAAGTCTACTCCAAATTCTTCTGAAGTAAAGGTTCTAAATCATGATATATTGCACAGTTTAATTAAATACGGAGGAAAAGACATTGTAGAAGAAAGTGTGGTTGAATTCAATACAGAATGCAAACTTCAAATAGCAGAATGCCAAAAACTTATGTTATCTAAAGGTTATGATGAAATATTGGTTATTTTACATACTTTGAAAGGAAATTCTGGTACATTGGGAGCATCCGAAATGGCTGTATGGGCTGAAAGAATGGAGAAGCAAATGAAAATGAAAAAATATCATATTTTTGAGGAGAATTTAGAACAGTTTATAGCTATTCATCAGAGGTTTAAACAGGCATTTGAAGAGTTCAAATTAAATTAACATGGCGAAAAAAATACTACTAGCGGATGACAGTCCCGTTATTCAAACACTTTCAAAAAAGATATTTCATGGCCAAGGTTATGAGCTAGTTGGATTGAAAACAGGAGCTAAGGTCATGAGTGAAATTGATAAAAATGACTTTGACGTAATTATTCTCGATATCATTCTGCCTGAGATTAATGGTATGGACTTAGCCAAGCAAATAAGAGAATTGAAAGACTCCAAAAAAGCCGCTACTCCCATAATAGCAATATCAGGTAATTATAAAAACTATTCTAAAAGTGACTTCGATGAAGTAGGTATAAATGAATATTTAATAAAACCTCTAGATTACGATGCATTAGTAAATGCAGTGAAAAAATATGCCTAGATGAGGTATTCAAAGCACTTCTTGAATAAATTAGAAGACTTAATAGCTGAAACCGATTATATATTAAGGTACGAAAGAGGAAATTTCAACTCTGGCTGGTGTGTATTAAAAGATACTAAAGTCATCATAGTTAATAAGTTTTTTGCTACAGATGGAAAAATTAATTGTCTTATTGAGATAATAAAAACTGTGGC
The DNA here is from genome assembly GCA_947500555.1 of uncultured Fulvivirga sp. Taxonomy (GTDB): domain Bacteria; phylum Bacteroidota; class Bacteroidia; order Cytophagales; family Cyclobacteriaceae; genus Fulvivirga. The sequence continues at coordinate 31,520 of CANMSE010000002.1, forward strand.
AATTGATCAGTCTGTTCTCAGTGATAAGAATCAACAACTTTACTTAGAACTAGCACAAACTAAGTTAGAATTGTGAAAGTAACTTTCTTAGGAACTGGTACTTCCCAGGGCATTCCAGTAATCGCTTGCGAATGCAGCGTTTGCCAATCATTGGATTTTAGAGATAAGCGTCTTCGTACTTCCATTCACATTGAGATAGATGGAAAAAGCTTTGTAATAGATACAGGCCCAGACTTTCGACAGCAAATGTTACGCGAAAGAATTAAGCAACTGGATGCTGTAATTTTTACCCACGAACATAAAGATCACACAGCAGGCATGGATGATGTGAGAGCATTTAACTTTTTACAAAAAAAAGAAATGCCGATATATGCAGAACGGAGGGTAGTTGAGCAACTCAAAATGGAATTTAGCTATGTTTTTTCTGACAAAAAATATCCAGGGGTTCCACAGATATTACCTAAGCTAATAAATGGAATAGATCCTTTTGAAGTAGATGATATCAAATTTATACCAATACAAGTCATGCATCTTAACCTTCCTGTTTTGGGTTTCAGAATTGAAAATTTCACCTATATAACCGATGCGAATCACATAGAAACTGCACAAAAAGATAAAATAAAAGGCTCAGAAGTATTGGTTATTAACGCCTTGCAAAGGGAAAAACACATCTCTCATTTTAATTTGCAGGAAGCCATTGAAATGGCAGATGAGCTAGGTGCAAAACGTACCTATTTTACACACATATCTCACAAGATGGGTTTACACACAGAAGTCGAATCAGAGCTTCCAGAGGGTATAGCCTTAGCCCACGATGGATTAGTTATAGAATTGTAGTGCATAACAATTACTATTTTTTAAAAGACCTTACCAGAGCTCTTGAAAAAGAGATATTAGGATATCGACTGACCTCTTCCTTTACACAGAATAAAAACGAGCTCATATTTATTTTTACTGATAACGATTCAGAGTTTATTGTCAAGGCACATTTGAACCCTACTTTTTGCTGCTTGTCATTTCCAGATGAATTTCATCGGGCCAGAAAAAATAGTGTAGATATTTTTGAAGAAGCTTTCGGCTTAAAAGTCACTGGTATAAAGCAATTTTTAAATGAAAGAGTATTTTCAATACAGCTGGAGAGTGATGTAGAGATCGTATTTAAAATGCACGGAAATCGGTCTAATGTACTTTTGGCAAGATCCAGTAAAGTTGTAGCCATTTTCAATAATAAATTAGAAAAGGATTTTTCAATATCTACCTCACATTTAGACAGGCTGATAGACCAAACTTTTGAAATGTTTGAAAAATCGGGTGATGATGAAAAAACGCTATTCCCTACCTTCGGAAAGGTTGTTCAGGCTTTTCTTACTAAGGAAAGATATAAATCCAGAGATAATGAAGGCAAATGGTCATTAATCCAAGAGGTTTTAAGGAGTTTAAGCAATGGTCGATATTATGTTAATTCTGAAGCTCTCTCACTCATGCCTCTTTCAGACAGCCAGGAATTTAATAACCCCATTGTTGCAATCAATTATTTTTTCAACGCATATATTTCTTCTAAACATTTAAATGAAGAAAAAAGAAGGGTTGTAAATAAACTACTTACGAAAGTAAAAAAGGGTGCTGCCTATTTAGATAAGACTTCGAAAAAGCTATCAGAAATAAAATCTAATATCAATCATCGAATCTTTGGCGATTTGATTATGGCCAACCTTCATAACATCCCTGCTAACAGCAAAAAAATCGCTCTTTCTAATTTTTATAATGAAGGAAATCAGATCTCTATTACTTTGAAGCCCTCATTAACTGCTCAAAAAAATGCGGAATTATACTATAAAAAAGCTAAAAATCAGTCTATTGAGATAGAAACATTAGAATTCAATATTGAAAGAAAAAAAACAGAACTAAGTGCTTTAAAAGTTCATCTTGAAACGATTAAGGGTTTCGAAGATTACAAAGAGCTAAAAAAGTATTTGACTACAAATAAACTTATTGATGAAGTGAATAACGAGCTAAAATATAAACCCTATCATCAATTTCAAATTGATGATTTCGTTATTTGGCTTGGGAAAAATGCAGTTGCTAATGACAAAATGTTGCACCTGACATATAAAGAAGACTTATGGTTACATGCCAAAGATGTTTCGGGGTCACATGTGATTATAAAACATCAATCAGGGAAACAACCTTCATCACATATTAAAGAAAAGGCAGCTGAACTTGCTGCTTACTTCTCAAAAAGGAAAAATGACACATTGTGCCCTGTAATTATCACACCTAAAAAATTCGTTAGAAAAAGAAAAGGTGATCCTCCGGGAGCAGTAATTGTAGAAAAAGAAGATGTGATCTTAGTTACTCCAGAAAACTGGACTTAATTATTCTACAACATTAAGTTTTACGGTATTCGTTCTACCTCTGGCATCAATGGGCATACTGGCAGTAGTGATAAATACATCCCCAGTTACTATATGCCCCTTTTCCTTAAGAATAGCCTCAATATCAGCAAAGGTATCATCTGTAGACACCTCTTTATTGTAATAATAACCCCTTACGCCCCATATTAGGTTCATAGTATTCAACAGCGGTCGATTACTAGTAAATATAAATATATTCGCTTTTGGTCGATGAGAAGCCAATTTAAAAGCAGTATAGCCAGAAGCTGTCATACCGATAATGGCTTTAGCTTTTGAAGCTTTAGCCAACCTTGCTGAAGCAAGTACCAGCGTATTGTTTAAAAACAATGAATCTCCCTCAATTGGCAATTCATGTTTAAAATAAACATCAGCCTGCGCTTCAACACTCGTAATGGTTTTAACCATACTATTAATAACTTCCACCGGATAAAGTCCCGCTGCTGTTTCCGCAGACAACATTAATGCGTCAGCACCATCCATCACAGCATTTGCTACATCATTAGTCTCAGCTCTTGTTGGTCTCGGGTTTTCAATCATGCTCTCCATCATCTGCGTAGCTATAATCACAGGTTTTGCAGAACGATTACACATTTCAACAATTCTTTTTTGAGCCATTGGCACCTCTTCCATAAAAATCTCAACCCCCAAATCACCTCTGGCAACCATAATGCCATCCGTAGCTTCTACTATAGCTTCAATATTTTTTATAGCCTCAGGTTTTTCTATTTTGGCTATTATTCTACACGATTTACCTGCCTCATCAATTCTGCGTCTTAGGTCAATAATATCCTCTTCAGATCTCACAAAAGACAGTGCAATCCAATCTATTTCATGTTGAACACCAAACTCTAAATCTTTCAGATCCTTTTCCGTTAATGAAGGTGCAGATACCTTAGTAAAAGGCAGATTGATACCTTTTCTGGATTTGAGTTTACCCCCATATATCACCTCAGTTTCGACATCTTCACCATCAACCTTAGTCACCTTAAGTTCAATTTTTCCGTCATCTATTAATATAGAATCCCCTACGTTAACATCATTGCATAAATTCTGGTAAACAGTACTTACTTTTTCACTATTTCCAATCATTTCCTGATTAGTGATAATTAGTTTATCACCCTTAGAAATTTTAGTGCCTTTTTCAACCTCTCCTACTCTAATTTTAGGCCCTTGCAGATCTTGAAGTAGACAAATACATGTGTCTAACTCATTATTCAATTCTCGAACATACTTTATCACCTGCGCATGATCCTCGTGGGTCCCATGCGAAAAATTTAATCTAAATATATCTACACCAGCCTTAATAAGGCTTTTCAACTTCTCTTTAGTATTAGAAGCAGGTCCGACCGTTGCAATCACTTTGGTCTTGTTGAAATGAATTTCTTCTCTCATAATCAATTTAAAAAATTGTCTTTTGATTTTATTCGTTCAAGCGGAATCGCGGCAATATATTCAATGTATTTCACTTCACGCAATTGTTTCAATACTTCTTGCACTGCAAACGTTTGAAACTGTCCATTAATTTTTATTACGTAATCGTAATGAGACATTTCAGGAAGAATATATAACTTGTCATTATCAGGTGATTTATTACGAAATATTTGAAATTCACAACTGTCGTCTGTGAATAAAAAATTTAGAATTCCACCTGAATCTGTAGATGTTTCGTCCAATAAGTAATCTTCTTGTTTAACCAACTTTATATTGAGATGGTTATTTATCGCCCATGATAACTTATGAAATTTCACTGAAGAGCTTATGCCCAACAATTCAAAATCATATTCAAAATCGACAAATAATTTTGACTTTTTCATAGAGATTAATAAACACAAAAATAGAGTGAAGTTTTAAGTAATTTTGGGTATTCTTGGATAAATAATGAGGTCGAATAACTTTCCATAAATTGTTTGACATTAATTCATTAATGTATTTCTTTGCAGATATTTTAACTAAATCATTAAACACATGTCTGAAATAGCACAAAAAGTTAAATCAATAATCATCGATAAGTTAGGAGTAGAAGAATCTGAGGTAACTCCAGAAGCTAGCTTTACTAATGACCTAGGGGCTGACTCTTTGGATACTGTTGAGCTTATCATGGAATTTGAGAAAGAATTTAACCTGTCTATCCCTGACGATCAGGCGGAGAATATCGCCACAGTTGGGCAAGCTATATCTTACCTAGAAGAAAACGTAAAATAAATTAATTTATAAGCCTCACTCAACTTATATCTATGAGAAGAGTAGTAGTTACAGGAATAGGAGCACTTACACCCATCGGTAGCAATGCCAATGATTATTGGGATGGACTGAAAAATGGTGTAAGTGGTGCTGCTCCAATCACTCGATTCGATGCTGAAAAATTCAGAACACGTTTCGCTTGCGAAGTAAAAGACTTCAATGCTGAAGATCACTTTGACAGAAAAGAAGCGCGTAAAATGGATCCTTTTACTCAGTATGCAATGGTGGTTGCTGATGAGGCTATTTTAGATTCTAACCTCAACCTTGATACTATTGATCATGATAGAGCAGGTGTTATATGGGGTTCAGGAATTGGAGGTTTGATGACGTTTCAGGAGGAAGTTAAAAGTTATGCGAATAATGATAATACTCCTCGTTTCAATCCTTTCTTCATTCCTAAAATGATAGCCGATATTAGCGCTGGCTATATATCTATTAAGTATTCTTTTCGTGGACCCAACTTTGTAACGGTATCTGCATGTGCTTCGGCCACTAATGCGTTGATTGATGCCATGAATTACATCAAGTTAGGTCATATGGATATCGCTATCTCTGGTGGCAGTGAAGCTGCTGTCACAGAAGCAGGTATTGGTGGATTTAATGCCATGAAAGCACTTTCTGAAAGAAATGACTCTCCTCAAACTGCCTCCCGACCTTTTGATAAAGATCGAGATGGTTTTGTTCTTGGTGAAGGTGCAGCTGCACTTATTCTTGAGGAGTATGAGCATGCAAAAGCCAGAGGTGCTAAAATTTATGCCGAATTAATTGGTGGCGGAATGTCTGCAGATGCGCATCACATAACAGCTCCTCACCCCGAAGGTTTGGGAGCTACCAATGTAATGAAAAATGCACTTCGTGATGCTAATTTGAAACCTGAAGAAGTTGATTATATCAACGTTCATGGTACGTCTACTCCGTTGGGAGATGTCAGTGAGACGATTGCGATCAAGAAGATTTTTGGCGAGCACGCTTATAATTTGAATATAAGTTCCACCAAATCCATGACAGGTCATTTATTAGGTGCAGCTGGAGCAATTGAAGCCGTAGCTTGTATTAAAGCAATGGAAAATAGTATGGTTCCTCCTACTATCAATCATTTTACAGATGATGACCAGTTGGATAATAAACTTAATCTTACGTTCAATAAGGCTCAGAAAAGAGAAATTAATGTAGCATTAAGTAACACATTCGGTTTCGGAGGTCATAACACCTCGATCATATTCCGAAAACTTGACGACTAGTGTATCGTGCTGCAAAGCGCTTTTTAAACACCTTCAAAAAAAAATCTCAAAAAGATAAAAGGCTTATTACTGCAATTGAAACAATTGTTGGTTCCAAGCCTTTAAATCTTAATTTATTCCGTCTTGCGGTTCAGCACTCGTCCATTGCTAAAACTGGCAAAAATGGAGTTAAAGAATCCAATGAACGTTTGGAATACTTGGGTGACGCTATTTTAGGTGCAGTGGTAGCTGATTTTTTATTTACTAAGTACCCATTTAAGGATGAAGGTTTTTTGACCGAAATACGTTCTCGTATCGTAAACAGAGAGTCTCTTAATACGTTAGGCAAGAGAATTGGACTTAATCAACTTGTCGAATATGATAACACACAACAAAATAAACTCTCGCATAAATCTTTATACGGTGATACTCTTGAAGCTTTAGTTGGAGCAGTTTATCTCGATCGTGGTTTTAACTTCTGTCAATCTTTTATCTTGGAGAAACTGATTCTACCCTACTATGATTTGAGGATCATTGTTGAATCAGACACCAATTTCAAGAGTCAACTGATTGAGTGGGCTCAAAAGGAAAATAAGGAGATACTTTTTGAAATTATCAGTATTAAAACTGAAGGTAGGCACAAGGAATTTACGGCTGAAATTATTATTGATAATGATAAAATGGCCCAAGGATTTGGGCATAGTAAGAAAAAGGCTGAACAGGATGCCGCGAAAAAAACATTGCAAGAAATGGGGTTGGTAACGAATGAATAATATAAGGATTGGTGCAGCAACATTAAATCAGACACCTCTTGATTGGAAGGGTAATAAAGAGAATATTCTTAATTCTATTGAAGAGGCAAAATCGAAAAAAGTAGAAATATTATGCCTTCCTGAACTTTGCATCACAGGTTACGGATGTGAAGACCTCTTTCTAAGTGACTGGTTATATATAAAGTCAAGTGGTATTTTATTGGAATTATTACCACACTGTAAAAATATATTGGTGGCTATCTCTTTACCAATAAAGTATGAATCAAAAAATTACAATGCTACTTGTTTAATACGAGACCAACAGATAGTAGGCATATATGCAAAACAGAATATGGCTCTCGATGGAGTACACTACGAACCAAGATGGTTTAACCCCTGGCCTGCGGGCAAATTGGTTAAATACGAGCTTGACGGACAAGAGTATGATTTTGGTGACTTTACTTATGATTTCAACGGTATCAAAATTGGCTTTGAAATATGCGAAGATGCGTGGAGAGATGAGCGTCCGGCAGGCAAGCTTTACGAAAAAGGAGTTAAAATAATACTCAACCCTAGTGCCAGTCATTTCGCTTTTGGAAAAACTAAACTTCGTGAAGAACTCGTTGTTAAAAGCTCTGAAAATTTTCATTGCACATATGTATATGCAAATCTATTAGGCAATGAAGCTGGGAGGATGATCTACGATGGTGAGATTCTAATAGCAAAAGATGGAAAGCTTATAATCAGAAATAATTGGCTTTCTTACCAGCCTCATCAACTCTTATTTGCTGATATTGATGTTTTGGGATCAAATGGTCAAATAAATTTACCCGAATATCAGCGAGAGAAAAACATAGAATTTACTAAAGCTTCCTCACTGGCTCTTTTTGATTACTTAAGAAAAAGTAGAAGCAAAGGATTTACTTTGTCCTTAAGTGGGGGTGCCGACTCCTCAACTATTGCCGTATTAGCATCTGAGATGATCAAAAGAGGGCTTACAGAATATGGAATTGATGGTTTTCTTAAGAAAACTAATCTAAAAATTGACGAAAACTGGACGGAAGATATTATCGATAATGCACGTTTAGTAGCAAAAAATATTCTGACATTCGCTTATCAGGGTACAGAAAATTCATCAGCAGATACATTGAAATCTGCGAAGGCTTTGGCAAAAGAAATTGGGGCCACTTTTCATCACTGGACCATAGATGAAGAAGTAAAATCATATACAGGAAAAGTTGAAAAGGCATTGAATAGAAAATTGGAATGGGATACCGATGATTTAGCACTTCAAAATATACAAGCTAGAAGCAGATCTCCCATTATTTGGATGTTCGCAAATATTCATAATCAGCTTTTATTGACTACTTCAAATAGAAGTGAAGGTGATGTTGGATACACAACGATGGATGGTGATACCAGTGGAAGTATTGCACCGATAGCGGCTGTTGATAAACATTTTATCATTCAATGGCTTAAATGGGCCGAAACTAATTTAGGATATAATTCACTATCCCATGTGAATAACCTTGCCCCAAGTGCAGAGCTTCGCCCTTTAGAAAAAACGCAGACAGATGAAGATGATCTAATGCCCTACAATGTGATTGTAGAGATTGAAAAATTGGCTATTAGAGATCATAGATCACCCAAAGAAGTCTATGATATATTGAAATTGAAAAATCTTGAATCTGATAAACTTTTGAAAGATCATATTAAGAAATTTTATACTCTCTGGAGTAGAAATCAATGGAAAAGAGAGCGAATTGCACCTTCGTTTCACCTTGATGATTTTAATGTTGATCCTAAGACCTGGTGTCGTTTTCCAATATTATCTCATGGCTTTCAAGAGGAGCTAAAGGAATTGTAGTGATTGTCATTTTACTGTTGTTATTTCTCATTTCTTAATCGTTAATTTGCCGCATGTCATTTTTCAGCTACATTATCTGGGACGTTAACCCCAATGTTTTTTCATGGTCCGAGATACCTCGTTGGTATGGGCTGCTATTTGCATCTGGTTTTCTCATTAGTCAGCAAATCATGTTTTACCTTTACAGAAAAGAAGGTAAACCTGAAAAAGATGTAGAGACTCTAACCATTTTCATGATTGTAGCAACCGTTATTGGTGCACGATTAGGACATGTATTCTTCTATGAACCCGATAAATACCTCGCAAACCCTTTAGATATATTGAAAATCTGGGAAGGTGGTCTCGCCAGTCATGGAGCAGCATTTGGTATTTTATTTGGTCTTTGGCTTTACACCAAATATGATATTCGAATTAAATTTTTCTGGATAATTAAGGGACTTCTGGGAATACCTGTTGGCGGGAGCGCTAAAAAAATAGTGCGACCTGGACAAAACTATTTTCAGGTAGTCGATCGAATTGTCATTGTTGTCGCTCTTACTGGCTGCCTTATCCGAATGGGTAATTTTATGAATTCAGAAATATATGGATTGCCAACTCATTCGGAACAAGGGGTTCTTTTTTCAAAAAATGTAGAACAAGTCTTTATTACCGACAGCAGCCCCATAGAAGAACTAGGAATAGAAAAAGACAATACCCGGGAAATGAGTTCAAATGGATATGTGCCTGTTGTATTGAATTTAAAGTTTAAAGACCAACCAAATGTGCTGACAAAAGAGAGCCTTGATAGGTATCTAACCGGAAGATTTACGAGTATTACAGAGAATTATTCATATGTTAATGAACACATAAGTCTGGGCGACACAAATGTTCTTGAATACGATTTGAACGAAAAAAATGGCATATTCGAAGCCCAAATTTCTGCATATGGTATAGTTAGGCACCCTACACAGTTCTACGAAGCCTTCACTTGTCTCTTGCTCTTCCTTCTGTTGTTCTTTCTTTGGACACGAAAGAAAGAGAATACTCCCTCGGGTTTATTATTGGGCTTATTCCTAATAATACTTTTTGGGCTTCGATTTGTTCATGAGCTTTTCAAAGAAAATCAGGTTTCTTTTGAAGATGGAATGGCTCTGAATATGGGTCAGATACTGAGTATTCCTTTGATACTTGCGGGAGTTTTTATTTTTGTCAGAGCTTTAAGAGAAAAGCCTATGACTGACAAAGTGGGGCATTGATTTAAATCGCTTTTTGCTTACTTTCGCTAATTGAACGTATCAATCATAAGATTTGATAACCTGTTTGGTGGAAGAAGGCGATGTCAGCACTGTTACTTACTTTATTTTTTGGATTTTTTCCTGCAGCTAACGACAGCACTCAATTAGTTGATCGGGATACAGTAAATACACGTGTATATATTGACGCTGTTTTTATTATAGGTAATAAAAAAACCAAGGCTGATATCATTTTAAGAGAGATGAGCGTCAGTAAAGGTGAGACCTATTTAAAATCAGATCTTGAAAAAGTATTGGTGGGTGATCGCAGCAAACTATTAAATACACAATTATTTAATACTGTTGAAATTTCCATTCTACACCTTAGTGAAACACAAGTTGATATTGTTATTAATTTGACAGAACGCTGGTATACTTTTCCAGTACCAATATTCAGTTTGGTTGATAGAAATTTCAACGACTGGTGGCAAAATCAAGATCGTGATTTAAGTAGGACCAATTTTGGAATTAAAGTTTTCAGAAACAATTTCCGAGGTCGTAATGAAAAGCTTCGGTTATTATTTCAGCTTGGCTTCACGCAACAATTCGGTATTAATTACCAAATACCATATATCGATAAGAAAAAACGACACGGTCTTTCATTCAGCTATGACTATGCAGAAAATAAAAACGTTGCTGTTCAAACTATAGATCATAAACCAGTCTTTTTTGATTCTGAAGAAGTACTGAGAGTAAGAAAAAAGTATGCTATTGGGTACAGGTATAGAAAATCGTTCTACAATTTTCATAGTATGGAATTTGTTTTCAATGACAATACAGTCAACGACACAATAGTCAGCATCAACCCGGAATACTTTCAAAGTACAACCAGTGAACAGAGGTATGCTGAAATAGCCTATCACTTTACTCATGACAAAAGAGACTTTGCTTCATATCCTTTAAAGGGCAATCGAGTTACAGCAAGAGTGAGAAAGCAAGGGCTGGGCTTTTTTGATGATATAGATAGGTTTGATATACTCACAAGCATGGCCAGGTTTTTCGATCTTGGAAAAGACTATTATTTCTCGAATTACAGCTCCGTTTATTTAAGCTTTCCTGAAGATCAGCCGTATTCTAATTTCGGGGCTTTAGGATTTAGAAGAGATTTCATAAGAGGGTATGAACTGTTCCAAATAGAGGCTAAGAGTTTTTATCTAAATCGATCAACATTAAAAAAGAAGGTTTTTTCAAAAGTGGCAAGACTAGGTATTGTACCTGTTGAGCAATTCAGAAATCTACCCATTGACATCTATTTGAAGGTCTATTTTGACATGGGCTATGCAGAAAATTTTAAAGGGTATGAGTTCAATCAAAATCTTGCTGATCGATATTTATTTGGTACCGGAGCTGGTGTAGATATAGTTTCATATTACGATACAGTAATACGCCTTGAATATTCTATGAATCGTGAAAGGGAAGCAGGTTTCTTCCTACACTTTAAAAAAGAGTTTTGACCGTAAAATAGTCTGGTTCAAAGAGTATATTTGATTATATCATCAAACAGCTCTGTTGAAAAAGACTTTCATTCTTATTACTCTACTTCTCTTTAACTATTCTTACTCAAGAGCTCAAAACGGCATTAATCAGATCGGTGCAAGACCAGCAGGGCTAGGGTATGCTTATGCAACGATAGATGATCAATGGAGTTTATTTAATAATCCAGGTGGTATAGGACGGCTTGAGCAAACAAGTGTTATGACATCATTTGAAAATCGATTTGGTATAGAAGGACTCAATTCACTTGCAGCAGGATTTGTCACCAGCCTTTCCATAGGATCTTTAGGGCTATCATTATATCGCTTTGGAGATGATTTATATAATGAACAAATAGCTTCCCTAGCCTATGCGAATAATTTTGGAATAGCTTCTTTGGGTGTTAGAGCCAATTACCTTCAGTATTCTATCGAAGGCTTTGGCAGCAAAGGTGTTATAGCCTTGGATATAGGTGGTACTGCAACACTTACAGAGTTAATTAATGTTGGTGCCTATATACGAAACATTAATCAAGCTCAAATTTCTGAAGTAAATGATCAACGTGCGCCTACCATTTTGTATGCCGGTGTCAGTTTCAAGCCCACAAAGAAGTTTTTGATCGCCCTTGAAACTGAAAAAGATGTTGATCAAGACGGTCTTTTTAAAATGGGCATTGAATACAATTTTTTGAAAAAATTCTCTGCCAGAACAGGAATTCGAACCAACAACTTCACCAACTTCTTTGGGTTGAATTTTACTTCTCAAAGCTTGAGCATCGACTATGCGCTTACATTGGATGATGTTCTGGGTACAACCAATCAGGTCTCACTCTCCTACTCTTTTCAAAAATGAGAGCGCGTTTATTCACAATCGCATTCATTATAGTAAGCAATTCGATACATGCACAGCAGCCTCCACAATCTGCATTAGATATAGAGCAATTTATTGAAGAGATATTTGCTGTTCAAAATGGTGCTGTTAGTTCTGATGAGTTATTTGAGACATTGCTCCTATTTTATTCTGACCCAATAGACCTTAATAATACTACTACCGAAGAATTAAGATCGCTTTTTATTTTATCAGAAAATCAGCTTCGAAGTTTTATTAACTACCAAGAAAAGAATGGCAGATTCCTTAGCCTTTATGAACTTCAAGCCATTCCTGACTTTGATCTCATCACTATTAACAAGTTATTACCATTTGTAACGGTAAGAGACCATGGCTTAATCTCTGATAATAGGAGCCTCATAAAACGCATGCTTAGTGAACCCAATAATTATCTTCTCATTCGCTATGAAGAAACTCTAGAAAATAAAGCTGGATTCAAAGCCAAAAATGATAGCACTCCAGCTGCATATCTTGGTGGATCAGGGAAGTACTACACAAGATTTCGAGCAAGTCATTCAAGGGATTTCAGTATTGGTTTCACCGCTGAAAAAGATGCCGGAGAACAGTTAAAATGGAATTCAGAAACAAAACAATATGGAGCTGATTTCTATAGTGGTCATATACAGGTACAAAACCAGGGACGACTAAAGAACATCGTTATTGGAGATTATCAAATACAATTTGGACAGAGTCTGATTTTTGGCTCCGGTTTCAATGTTGGCAAAGGAGCGGAAACCATTACTACTGTTAGAAGATCTAATGTTGGTATTAGGCCATATACTTCTGTGATTGAAACTAATTTTTTTAGAGGTGGAGCCACTACTATAGAACTAAACAAAAACACTGAAGCAACAGTATTTTATTCCCGTTTAAATCAAGATGCCTCTCAATCGGATACACTCAATTTCATTAGCTCAATACAGCAATCAGGTTTTCATAGAACCCGGACAGAACTAAGTAATAAAAACACGATAACAGAGCAAAATTATGGAGGAACACTACTTTACAATCATCCATCAAGAAATTTCTCGATAGGTTCCAATATACTATTTACTGATTTAAGTAAACCCCTAATAAGAGCAGACCGGGTCTATAACAGGTTTGAGTTTTCAGGAAGTAATAATTATACAACAAGCTTATTCGCTGATTGGAATTGGCAAAACTTTAGCCTTTTCGGAGAGTTTTCCAGGTCAGAAAGTGGTGGCCTTGGTGGCTTGTTCGGACTTATTGGTTCTTTATCGCCAAAGATTGAGACTTCTATACTGCTTAGAAACTATGAAAAGGATTTTCATACATTTTATGGCAATGCATTTGGTGAGTCCACTCGAAATATTAATGAATCAGGCTGGTATTGGGGTTTAAAGTATACGCACAGTAGACAATGGTTATTCACAGCATATTTTGATTCGTTCAAGTTTCCCTGGCTAAGAGCGGGTATCAATGCACCATCAACAGGTTATGAGTATTTAGGACGCATTACTTACAGACCTACAAGGGAAATTGTAATCTACGCTCAGTTAAGGGAGCAATCACGAGCAGATAATCCAAGTGCCAATGAGCAAGATGCTGTGATTAGATTTCCTGTTGAAGGAATCAAACGAAACTACCTCGTCAACTTTGATTATCCCGCCACTGAAAATATTTCATTTAAGACCAGGGTTCAATGGAGTTCTTATGATTTCAATAGTACCTTAACCGAGGGTTATGCAGTTTGGCAAGATGTAAATTTGTCTTACAGAAAGTTTAAGTTAAGTGGTAGAATGGCACTATTTGATACAGATGATTTTGAAAATGCTCAATATGCTTTTGAAAGAGATGTCCTTTATGCTTTTTCAGTACCCGCATATAACGGATTGGGAACCAGGCAATATATTTTATTACAATATTCTCCCACCAAAAAACTGACTTTCTGGCTCAAGTATGCCCGAACAAGCTTCAGGAATCGTGATAGTATTGGCAGCGGCAATGAATTAATCAATGGAAATAAAAGGACCGATATTCGGGGCCAGGTAAGAATAAATTTTTAAAAATATGCACGCAGTAGACCTTATTGACTCATCCACATTATTAACTATCGTAATAGGCGCAATAGTTTTTGTTCTAATATTTCGAGCGATCTTCAGAAAAAGTAAATGATCTACTGGTATAATATCTCCTGAGCATTACCTTTGTTAGATCAAATTAACCACTACAGTTTGCCATGAATCTAAAAGGAAAAATATTAGAAATCTCTAATACACAACAAGTAACTGACACCTTTAAGAAAAGGGAATTCGTTGTTGAATATGCTGAAAATCCGCAATATCCAGAATTTGTGAAGTTTGAAGCTATTCAGGACAAATGCGGTTTACTAGATGCTTATAATCCCGGTGATGAGGTAGATGTTCATTTCAATTTGAAAGGGAGAAAGTGGAATGACCCTAAGGGTGGTGTAAAATACTTCAATTCACTTCAGGCTTGGAAAATAGAAGGTGCAAGTGATGGTCAGGCCGCACCTCAAACTGCTGAGCCTTCATTGGAAGAACCAGGCTGGATCTCTGAAGATGAAGATGATTTACCGTTCTAATTGGTGAAATATCTCATAGTTACAGCTCTCTTTTTATTTATTGATCGTGACATACGAATAATTGAGTATAACGGCTCCAATGTAAAAACCATTTATGAAGTAGACCCAAAATTCTATGGAGAATACAAAGGTCGAAAATCAGGGTTTTTAACTTTGAATGAAGACGGTACTGGGGAATATCGATATGATGTTTTTGGTTTTGCACCAGCCTCATGTATCAGGCAAACCATTGACATTGAATGGGGATTTCTTTTAGATGATAACGGTGAAATGGTAAAGTTCAAACGAGAATATGGTCTATCTTACCCTATTCTTTTGAAAAGTACCGGAGAAACTAAATTCCAGGGTTGTCAAAAGGAAATCATGCTAGACTTTATCATGGAATATAAAAATGGTCAGCTCGGTGTTTCTTCTTCTGACGATTGGATAAAAGATTAATCTAAACTATTGGCAACTGATAGATAATGACTTCTTTCTAACCGCATAGCCAACTACATTTGTCGAAATCATTAACAATTATGAAATCGATAAAACCAACAATCAATATATTTTTTTTATTCGTTGTCTCACTAGCTCAGGCTAAAGGCCCTGATGTAACCAGAAAAACACTGGAGCTATCAAACTTCAGTAGCATTTACGTTAACTCTAACTACACGGTCTATCTAAAGCAGACCAATAAGCAGGAAGTCACGGTCGAAGTATTAACAGAAATCTATGACATAAGTGAGTTTAAAGTGGAAAGTGGAACACTGCATATTAATATTCAGAAAAAACCTAAAGACCCTAACGCTACGATCTGGAGCAAGATTGATAATTTCAAGATATCCCCTACCATGAATGTTTACATAAGTGTACGTGACATAAGCACGCTCAAAGTAAATGGCGGGGGGAAGATTATCTCTGAAAATAGTATTTCTTCTAACAATCTTGACCTTGCCGTTAACGGGTCTGGCTCTATGGAATTAGATATAAAAGGGCGTGAAATTAAAACAAAGCTTACCGGTGAGGGCTCATTGACATTGAAAGGTTATGGTTCCACCAATGAAATAGTTATGGGTGGTTCTGGCTCTTTAAACGCTTTTGACTGTGAGTTAACTCATGCTATAGTGGAGCTTAGTGGTTCTGGTACTTGTGAACTTAATGTATCAGACGATCTAAAAGCAACTGTTTATGGAGATGGAAGTATTAAGCACAAAGGTGCCACGAAAACCGTGACTAAGAAAGAGTATGGTCGAGGCGAAGTAGCCAGGGCTTATTGAAGCCTATTAGAGGCAACTCATTACTTGGATTTTTGAGATACTAGTGTGCGAAAAAATCTGCGCTAAGTCATTATCATTTTGGATAACTAGCATGCTCCCTAACCTTTCTAATCTGCTTAAGATGCCTATAATTATGTGCGAAAATCTGCATACACTTATGATGAACATTAGGCCCGAAATTCACATAGTATAATCGAAGATTTCTTTTTTCAGTTTTCACAAATTCAATCGATTCTGCCCTCATTGTGGTTAACCATGTTATATTGTCTTTTCCCTTGTTATTGCCAAGAGGTACCGGATATGAAAATGGTTTAGTAAAATCCGTGGTTTCATTCTTGTTAGGATCAGTACCTAAAAAAAGACTATCGGGAGGGTATTTTTTGATTTGAGGAAATTCACCCATTTGCAAAGCCACTGAAATTTCATGCATCACAATCAATTCCCAAATTGCCAGATGTTCCACTATCTGGTTGATACTCCATCTATCAGGACTTTCTTTAAAATTCCATTGCTCGACAGTTAGTCCTTCAGTTTCTTGAAGCAGCTCATCCTTCGATTTAATTAGATTCTCCAATAAATACTGTCGATCTTCTTCTGTCCATACCGGAGTTGATTGCTGGTCTTCGTTCGGTTGTGCCTGGATTGAAATAGCAAGCCCAATTAGAATAGTGAGAATAGTTAAGGTTTTAAGCTGAGTATGCATTTTCATTTGTTTTATGATTTAATCTCATTATAAACTAGTTCAAGTTTTTCCCAATAATCGTTACACATCCACTTTAAAGTCAGATGTAAACTTTCAATCGCTATTTTTCTCACTGTATTTCTTTTAGATAATGATTCTATAATACTATTTATCAACCATTCCTCATCAAACCCAGACCATTCTCCCGCGACATTTAACAGATTCGGTTGAAGAACGGGAAATACCTCATATTTATCGATTTCCCTGACCTCTTCAAATGAGTATGGACTCTCAATAATTTTAGAAGCTATATATCTGAAATCGGATTCTTGAAGTTCAGTGTCAAGATAAAAATCAGATAGTGCTACCCATATTGGTTTTCTTTCTTCTATGTTTAAAGTGTCTTTCATTCAATAGCACATCATACACCTTATTTCAAGGTGTATTACGACACCATCAAAATACCGTGACTGATTAAACCTTGTTTGTTAGTCTGATTATACTCCACGAAATAACTCATCTAGAACTTTATTCTTGATTTCCTTTATGAATTCTTTAGGATTAGATGTTTTTCTGAATATGTCGTCTAGTTCAGTTCTCTTGGATCTAATAAAATATGTCTTACTTGCATCAGTTCCCTCAATCCTAATGAAGTAGGACAAAACGAAATTATTGATGTCGACATGCACACCATTCAACTCCTTGAAGAAGTCAAATGAGTAATTTTCAATTTCCCTTACAATTATTTCTACATCAGAGAGTTTAGTCCAAAAGTTAATTACAAAGAATGCTTCATCTTTCTTTTCTGACAGTCTAATTTCAATTTCCCCGTTTATAGGGTCAAAATCTATTCTAGATGCAAGTTCGCTTCTACCATTTTCAATTAAAGTTTCTTTGAGAATAACCAGTTCTTGGGTTACATCTGTTTCTATTTGCTTTAAAAGCTCATTATTCTCCCTTCGTTCATATTCATATTCCGAGAAGCTGAAAAATTGAGGAAGAATTCGAATAATGGATACTACACAAAAAGAAAAGCAAATAAGAGTGGATACAAATCCCTGTCTTTCAGAAAACGATTTGAAATCCCCAAGGTAAACTGGAAAGCAGATGACTGCAATCAGAATTATTAAGATTATTAGTATTTGAAAGAATCCAAGATTAACAATATATCTCATATATTTTCGAAATCTATTTTTCCAGGGGTTAAACTTTGCAGAGGAGATAGTATAGATGTAGCCTTTATGTGAGTAGAAATCCAAAATGTATTTCAAGAATATTATGCTAAAAACAGCATGAAGCCCTAAAGCTATCTTGTCAGCAAATTGCAAATAGAGAAAGATTATACAGATAAAAATATTATATGCTAATAGCAGAAAAAGAAACTTAGAAAGCCTGACGTAGTACTTTAAGAACATTGATCTGCTAAATTCAAAAGAAGCAAATCCGCTTTGTAAAATGAAAGTACTAGTTGCTATCAACAAACCTAATAGCGTTGAAGATAAGGTGAGTTGATTAACAAAGTAACTATTGAAATCTATGCTTTCCTTGAACAAGTTTATATCCATTGATAACTCCCTTTTGCAGTTGACATTAGTGCAACAAGAATTCCTGCTACATCTATTAAGCTTCACTAAACTAAGGAATTTGAATCAGCCTAAGCCACTCAACTCTTAAACGTAATAATGGTCAACTCAGGAGGCATCCCCACCCGACCAGGGTAACCAATATACCCGAATCCCCTATTGACATATAGGTGTTGATTACCTTCCGTATAAAGTCCCGCCCATTGCTTATAGGCATATTGAGATGGACTCCATTTAAAGTCACCTATTTCCACTCCAAATTGAAAGCCATGTGTATGGCCGGCAAACATCATGTCGATGTCTTTATATTTTGGTCTCACCTGAGCATCCCAATGGCTTGGGTCGTGGGATAGTAATAGTTTTACAGCAGCCTCTTCTGTTCCCTTATAAGCTTTGTCCAGGTCACCATACTTGGCAAATCGCCCTGCTCCCCAATTCTCATTTCCTAGAATGGCTATTTTCTCTCCTCCTAACTCTATGGTTCTATTCTCATTCATTAGAAGGTCATAACCCATAAGTTTATGAGCTGTTTTAAGGTCTTCAAAGTTTTGAGCTTTTGCTTTTTCCGAGTCCCAGTTCTTATAGTCCCCATAGTCATGATTTCCGGTAACAGAATAGACTCCTAGAGGAGCTTTGAGCTTATCAAATATATTGATGTAATCTTCTACCTCCTCCGACTCATTATTAACCAGGTCTCCGGTAAAAAAGATCAAATCAGGCTTTTCCTTCATCATCATTTCCACACCTCCTTTTACAGCAGTCTTATTGAAAAAGCTTCCTGAATGAATGTCCGAAACCTGACCCAGGGTTATTCCATCAAATGATTTGGGGAGATTGGGTAAGTAAATGGTCTTTCTTCTAATCCTATAATCATGTGCTCCCGAGAGGATACCATAACTCATGGCAACCAAAGGAAGTGTGCCTGCCACCATTGCCGTCTTGGCTAAAAACGTTGATCTTGGAATGGTGTTCCCTTCCCCGCTTGGTGCGGGATTCTGAAAAAATGAAGCTACCCATTGTACACCTCGAACCAAATCTCCAGACAATAAAAAAAGTGCTGCAAATACCTTCGAAAAGTAGTTGATAAAAATGCCTGTAAAGACAAGGCTCCTGGTTGTACCCTTTAACCAATAGGGATTACCAAAATTGTAAAATAGTATGACAAAAAAAGTGATACCAGTTAATCCCCAAAATACATATCTGATCCCATTTTTAAAGGGTTGTGAAAGGTTTCTTGCCGCCAGCATGGCACCCTGGTAGACGTACCAATCTATGGCAAATAGTATTGCCAAGGCAATGGATATAACTATAATTTTGTTCATTGTTAAATAAGAATCAATTCAATCAATCACAAACCAAACCTCGTTCGTCACTCTGAATCCAGACATCAGTCTGGCATGAAGAGTCTCCTTGTACAAGACTCTTCGGGTTACACCCTCAGAGTGACGATAATTGTCGGTAATCTCTTACAAATATTGAGGAGATACCTGCCTACCACAAGTCGGATAAATAAAGGTTTTATAAAATGTAAACCTTTATTTTCCAAGGCATGACTTACATTAAATTTAACCTACCAATTACGCAGGACTCAATGTGTGTACCGGTTTACCTCTTTTACTGTGTATCCAGAATTTCATTCTGTAGACTATTGTAAATAACACCGGTACAATGATTAAGGTTAAGAATGTCGCTACAATCAAACCGAAAATCACCGTCCATGCTAAAGGTCCCCAGAAGATTACATTATCTCCACCTATGTAAATATGCGGGTTAAACTCTGTGAACAAGGCGAAGAAGTCAATGTTCAATCCGATGGCTAAAGGAATAAGACCCAGCACTGTAGTGATAGCTGTAAGAATTACCGGGCGCAACCTCGCTTTTCCACCTTTGATCGTTAACTCTCTAACCACATCTTTTGAAAGCATCTGATCATCATCCAGGTCAAGCTCCTGTCGCTTCCTATCTATCAAGAGTTGGATATAATCCAATAGAACCACTCCATTATTTACAACAATACCAGCCAGTGCAATAATTCCCATCATGGTCATCATGATAACAAACGGCCACCCTGTCATCATCAGACCTCCAAATACTCCGATAAGACTTAAGAATATTGCCAACATTATAATGGCCGGTTTAGAAATACCTCCAAACTGGAATACCAGTATTAACATAATTAAACCTAATCCTGAAAAGAACGCCCCCATCAAAAAGGCCATTTGCTTATTTTGCTCTTCAATCTGACCTGTAAAATCAATTTTTACTCCACTAGGCAACTCTTTGAAACCTTCCATCTCTTTTTGTATTTCAGTCACAATAGCTCCTGCATCAGTAAAACCAGGTTGTAAACCTGAATAAACAGTTACTACTCGCTTAGTATCTCTATGCTTAATAGCACTGAAGGCAGAAGTATTTTTCTGACTTGCCACCGCAGATACCGGCACTTCCTTTATCTTACCGGAAGATTGATCTCTGAAGATTATCTTCTGGTTGAACAAGGCACTTTTATTATACCGCAGGTCTTCATTAAACCTGATGTTTATATCATAATCTTCACCGTCTTTTTTGAAGATGCCAGCCTTTTCACCAAACAATGACCTTCGTAGTTGATTTCCAACCTGCCCAACTGCCACTCCTAATTCTCCTGCTTTCTTACGATCTACCACTACCTGCATAGAAGGTTTCCCTTTATTCACATCAATCTTCAACTCTTCAATACCAGCAATATTTTTGGTATTGATGAAATTTCGCATCTTCTCGGCAGTGATAATTAGTTCGTCATAATCTTCTCCTTCCAATTCTATATTGATAGGATAACCAGCTGGAGGTCCTACCGCATCCTTTTCTACTGAAATCGCCACACCAGGATAAATTCCCTTCAGGTCATCCTGAACCTTCTGACGAAGCTTTTCGGAGTCTTTGCCCTGCCTGAATTTATACTCTCGCATGGAGGTAGTAATTTTTGCCCTATGAGGCATTTCAGCTGATGAACCTCCATCCGTTTGAGGATTTCCAGCTCCTTCTCCTACTTGAGAAACTGAAGACTCTACGAGGAAATTTCTACCTTCCTCGATGAATTCTTCATCTCTTACAACATTATATACACGCTGCTCAATTTCCTTAGTAATCTGGTTAGTTTTCTCAATAGCAGTACCTTGTGGATATTCTATATAGACTATAATCTGATTAGGTGTATTATCCGGGAAGAATTCAATTTTAGTTCTTCCAGATCCGACAGACATACCAAAAGTCATGAAAGCAGCAATCAAGAGTAAGAACGTAACTCCAAAATACCAGTATACATTGTTTTTTGTTAGCGAATGCTTAATTCTCCTTTCATACCAATCTTCAAATTTTGAAAGTGTTTTTCTCTGGAATCTATTGGCAGCTTTTTTGATTGCAAATTTGTAAACCCAGAAAAGAAAACAAGTGAAGATCATCAGAGTTCCCAGACCTCTCATCTCACCTCCGAAAATCATAATAAAGGCACCAAAACCTAGCAGAATAAAAGTAAGCCTCCATAGTTGTTTTTTGGTCAGCTCTTTCTCACCGATCTCCATGAACTGAGAGACCAACATGGAATTCATAAATATGGCTACGAATAACGAAGAGCCTAGTACTACGGATAATGTTATTGGGAAATAAATCATAAACTGACCCATAACACCAGGCCATAATCCCAATGGTACAAAGGCAGCGACTGTAGTAGCAGTAGAAACCATAATAGGAAAAGCGATTTCACCAATACCTTTTTTAGCAGCGTTGATAGCTGTCATCCCCTCCTCTTCCATCAGTCGGTAGACATTTTCTACCACCACAATACCGTTGTCTACAAGCATTCCAAGACCCATAATCAGACCGAAAAGAATCATGGTATTTAACGTGTAGCCCAAGGCGGATAAGATCATAAATGACATGAACATTGACATAGGTATCGCAAAACCTACAAATAGTGCGTTTCGGAATCCTAAAAAGAACATGAGCACTGTAACCACGAGAATAATACCAAATATGATGTTATTAACCAGATCCTGAACCTGATTTAGTGTTTTCGATGACGAATCATTAGAAATTGAAATTTCTAAATCAGTAGGAAAATAACTTTCTTTAGATTCAGCTATGATATTACGGATCATCTCAGCCGCTTGAATCATATTTTTACCTGAACGCTTCTTGACATCAAGCATGACCACACTGTGTCCAAATTCTCTTGCAAAAGTTGTTTTATCCTCTTCTTCAAAACGTACCGTGGCTATATCTTTGAGGTAAACAGGTGAGTTATTCTCAGACTTAACTACAAAGTTTTTTAGCTCATCGGGATTCTCTATCTCCCCAAGTATTCTGATTGTCCTACGTTGTCCACTGGACTTAATATTACCGGCAGACATGGTCATATTGCCGTTATTAATCGACCCCAACAAATCATCAAAGCTCACTTTAGCTGCCATCATTTTATAAACGTCTACTGCTACCTCTACTTCTTTTTCTTGTGCTCCTCTAATGTCAGCAGCCTTTATTTGTGGCAGATCCTCTATCCTGTCCTGTAAGTACTCCGCATATTCTTTTAACTTCTCCACGGTGTAGTCGCCAGAGATATTAATATTCATAATAGGAAATTCCTCTGAAAGCCTCAGGTCAAAAACATTAGGTTCTACTTTGGCACCGTTAAAAAGTGGCCAGTCTTCACTGGCTTTTTCACTATCCACTTCATCCTTTACCCTTTGTTCAGCATCCTCAACCGATAGCTCCTCATCAAACTCTACCGTGATGATGGAATAATCTTCCTGTGAGGTAGAAGTGATTTCAACCACATTACTCACGTTTTTAAGTTTATCCTCTAATGGATCTGTTATTAGTCTTTCAATATCTTCAGCTGTATTACCTGGAAAAGGTGTGCTGATGTATATTTTAGTCTCCTTAATTTCAGGGAAATCCTCTCTGGGCATAGAGAAATAAGAGGATAAACCTACGAATAGGAAGATAGCAATCATCACATATATCACAGATGGGTTATCTATCGCCCATGAGGATAACGCGAACTCTTTATCTACATTTTTACCTTTCTTTGACATCGCTTATTTGCTTAGAATTTTAACTTCCTGACCATCTTTCACACTTCTTGCTCCTTCTTTAATTACTTTATCACCAGCTTTCAAACCAGATAATACTTCAACCAGATCACCCTGAGTCTGTCCGGTAGTAATTATATTTCTTTTAGCTGTAGCGACATTGTCAGCTTTGGTATCAACTGCTACATAGGCATACTGTTCTCCCTCGGCATTCTCTGAAATTACACTCTGAGGAATAAGTATTGCCTCTTCATTTTGATAATCGTTAATCTCTACTTTAGCTGTCATATTTGGTTTCACTTGCCCATCAAGAGCAGGAACGGGTATTTCAATCACAAAGGATCTATTATTTGGATTAATATAGTTTCCAGCCTGTCTCACCTTAGAGTCTATAGTTTTACCTAACACGGAGAAGTTAACTTTTACTTTTTTCCCTGTATTCACACTAGCAATATATGTTTCAGGTACCGCAACCTCTATATACATATCAGAAAGGTTAATGATTCTGAAAACTTCAGAACCAGGTCCTCCCGGGGCCACCACTGTTCCCTGATCTTTAATAACATCATCAATCACCCCGCTAAATGGTGAGCGCATTGAGTATTTACTCAATTGGCTCTCAAATTGATTTACCGTATTTTCCTGAGCTTCATAATTAGCTTTTGCTTGCAGGTACTGAATCTCCGTTCCAATCTTCTGATCCCAAAGTCTTTTCTGTCTTTCATAAGTAGTTTTGGCTAGAGATAACTGAGTTTTAAGTTGCGCCAACTGACTACTCATACCACCATCATCAATTGACGCTAAAAGTTGACCTTTTTTTACTCTATCTCCCTCTGAAACATAAACCCTTTGAAGCATTCCAGCCATTTCAGGATAAATGAGTACGTTTTGCTTTGTAGTAACATCACCTTGTAATTCAATGAAATGATTGAACTGCTCACGTTTTGTGGTGAAAGTGGTAACTAGAGGTAATTTCTTATTAGTGTCTTTTGCACTTATCACAGAGTCAATCATAGCAATCCGTGCATCTAATTCCTTTTGTTCATCAGATAGTTCTTTCTTCTTCTCACGAATCTCCTCTAATGTTCCTTTGTCGAACAACTCGGTTAATGATTTGCTTTCCTTATCTCCACAGGCCACTACCAGTGTTCCTAATAAGAGTATAATGGTTGATTTTATTTTCATAATTATATTAGATTGAGTGTTGTGTTACTTGATTAGTTTACCGTATGCTTTTTCTAATTCCACTTTGGCCACCAAAGCAGAGTATAAGGCATCGTAATAGTTGGTTTGTGCTTCTTTATAATCAGCATCAGCAGTGGTTACTTCAAAACTACTACCCACGCCTTCTTCATATTTTATTCTTGATACTTCATAAATCTCTTTGGCCAAATCGGTATTCTCTTTCTGTGCGACCATGTTTTCAATAGCAGAAGTGAGATTAATTTTTGATTGGCTTATTTCCAGATCAATAGAATTCTCCAATTGAGTAAATGAATGTTCAATTTGCTTAGCTTGAATTCTGTTCTTTTGAATTCTATTTCTTTTGAGAAAGCCATCGAAAACGGGCATACTCAAGGAAACGCCCAATGTGCCAAAATTCAACCAACGGTCACCATCAAAAATCTCTGATGATTGACTAGTTTGTGTGTTGTATCCATAGTTGAAATTAGCATACAAAGCAGGTAGATATTGAACTCTATTATTTTTCATATCCAGATTTACTAATGCCTGATTGGTCTGCAATTGTGAATACTCGATTCGTTCATTGTAAGAGAACTCCTCTTCTTCAATGATGGCAAAATCAACCTCCTCCAATTTATCAGTAAGTACCAATCGTTCACTAAGCTTGACACCCATTTGAAACTTCAGCAGATCACGACTCAACTCAAGAAGCCGTTCAGTATTGTCAACCTGTACTTTAAGATTATTATGTTGAACCTTTATTCGGCTAACATCAATTTTTTCAGCAAAGCCATTTTCATATAACGCTCCTGTATCGTTCAAAAGTGAGTCTACTCTTGATAGATTGACTTCCAACAAATCATACCGTTCCTCATTGACAAGAACATTGTAGTAAGCTTTTGAAACTGCCTCAGCAACGTCAATCTGAGTTTTGATATGATCTTTAGTAGAAAGCTCTTTATATGTCTTGGCCGCTTGTAAGCCTACAAAGAATGAACCGTCAAACAATAGTTGTCTGGCGCTTAGGGCAATATTCCCATCATAATCTTGACCAAATGCGACTTGCGCCTCCTCTCCCTCAGCAGCATCAGGATCAAAAAATCTGGCTGGGAGTATAGACTTCTGTAGCTCATAATTATAATTAAGTCCAGAATTTAAATTCACCTGAGGTAACCCCTGACTCAGAGTTTCCTTAACCTGGGTATCAGCTATATCTTTTTCATAAGCTGCATTTATAACCGTTTGATTATTCTCCAGTGCAAAGTCAATACACTCCTGCAATGTAAAAGTGTAGCTTTCCTGGGCTCGCGACTGCCCCAAGATAGATAGTAAGATGATGGTTGTTAGTAAGTGTCTCATCCTTGTGGTTCTTCTTTAAGTGTTTGTTGTGAATATTTTTTATAAAGCTCCATACCTTTTTCTGTTACTATACCATGTACGAAATGGTCAAAGAACATGAGCTGCAATTCTTTAAAATCAAATTCCTTTTTAGGGTAAACTCGCTCATCAAATGCTAATTGAACTTCTTCTACCCTTAACCTGGCTAAGGCTTCAGGGTCAATCTCTGATCTATAGTAGCCTTCCTCTATACCTCTTTTTAAGTTTGTCAGTACCTGGTCCTTGATGTATTGATTCTTAAAATCCAGCCACATTTGCCAGGCTTTTGGATGATATTTTTGCATATCAAAAAGCAATGACGGATTCATGTCTTTAAAATCTTTACGCATGCACTTTGAAACCATGGCCAATTCCTCTAAAGCATTCTCACTACCTTCAAATGCTTCATCGTACTCCTGCTTATTTATATCCATGTGAAGTTTCAATGACAACATTACCACCTCATTTTTATCGGTATAATATTGATAGATAGTTTTCTTTGAAACCGATAAGTGCCTGGCGATATCGTCCATTGATACACTTCGAATACCATACTTATGAAATAGCTCTGCAGCCCCTTCAATTATTTTTTCCTCTATGTCCATTCCATCATTAATTATTCTCACAAAACTAAGGAAACTTTTAGAAGTATAATAGTTTCCAAAGTTTCTACGAGCGCAAATAATTTAAGTTGTGTTTTTATTGAATTTATTTTTAACCCATTTGTATTCGGATATCTTAGCGATTGTGAAGAGTGAAACAATAAAGTTCGATGGTCATATAATCCAATACTATACCTATGGTAAGGGAAGCCATACGATGCTCGCTTTCCATGGTTTTGGGCAAGACGGTACCGCCTTAGCGCCCGTGGCAAAATCATTGGCCAATCAATTCACTATTTATAGTTTCGATATATTTTATCATGGAAAAAGTTATTGGAATACTCCCGATCAACCACTTTCAAAAGATTACTTGAAAAGACTAATCACCTACTTTAATCAACAAAAAGGGGTTTTAACCTTTTCAATTCTTGCATTCAGCATGGGGGGTAAATTTGCGCTTTCAATTGTTGAAAACATGTCAGAATCTATAGAAAGTGTATATCTCATTGCACCAGATGGTATTCAGACCCAGAGATGGTACAATCTGTCCACCTATCCTCTTGTTTTTCAGAAGTATTTCCAAAGTATGATCGTTAAACCTAGTCGATTTTTCTCCATAGTAAATGCCGTAAAGAGATTAAGGCTGGTTGATAAAGGTTTATTGAAGTTTGCTGAAAGTCAAATGGATACGGTAAAGAAAAGACGAAGGGTTTACTACTCATGGATTATTTTTCAAGACTTAACGTTTGACCTCCAAGAGATTTCTAATGAGCTAAACCGACACAGTATTGTTGTAAAAATGTTTTTAGGAGAACATGACAAAATCATCACCGAGGTGGGGATGAATAAGCTAATAGGCAAACTCAATCATTCAAAATTGCATATTTTAAACTGTGGTCATAATAACCTTATTGAGTATACTGCTGATTTTTTAAATCAAAAACAGTAGTTTTCAGCCTTCAACGTATTAAAATCTAAGTTAGCGTGAATTCGAGAGTAAGAAATCAACTAATATC
Source organism: uncultured Fulvivirga sp. (assembly GCA_947500555.1). Lineage (GTDB taxonomy): Bacteria > Bacteroidota > Bacteroidia > Cytophagales > Cyclobacteriaceae > Fulvivirga. The sequence continues at coordinate 58,985 of CANMSE010000002.1, forward strand.
AATAGCAAAATCAGGTGGATCTCCAATACCCTATAGAAGGCTTATCAATCAAACTGAGTTAGGGCTTAACCTTGACATCAAACATGAAAAGCAGTTGTTAGGAGATATTTTAGATGAAATTTCTGAAGATGAACATGAAAACAACAGGCCTTTGCTAAGTGCCTTAGTTCAAGACAAAAGAAATGGCCAGGGAGATAGATTCTTTAAGATGTGTGAACGGCTGGACATGGGTGACTGGAAAGAGCTAAAAAAGGATGAGGATTTTCGAAACGAACAAATAACAAAATGTTATGAGTTCTGGCAAAATGAAGAAAACTATAAGAAGTTTTTTTAGCCAGAAAAAATTACTTTTGCGGTTGTAAAAATTGAGCTACAGAAATCCGCAATTCATGATCATATTTTTCCGTAATCGCGCAAAGACTATTTATGCGATTAGTACTGCCTCAAACCCATCTTCTTCAGATTTAAGTAAGCTCAATTGGCTATTAAGTGAAGCTGAAGTTGTAGATCAAGAAAAAATCTCCGGTTCTTTTTTAGGGCCTAGAAAGGAGATGATTACTCCATGGAGTACAAATGCAGTTGAGATTACTCAAAATATGGGAATCTCTGGTATTGATCGTATAGAAGAGTTTATCCCTTATGATGAAAAGCGAGGATATGATCCCATGCTTCAAGTGCTCTACTCCTCATTAGATCAATCAATCTTTCAAATAAATAATGAACCCGCTCCTATTATTGAGATTGACAATATTGCGGAATACAATGCTCAAGAAGGTTTAGCACTAAGTGCTGACGAAATTGAATACCTGAATGGAGTAGCTTCTCAACTTGGTAGAAAGCTTACCGACTCTGAGGTATTCGGATTTTCGCAGGTAAACTCAGAGCATTGTCGACATAAGATATTTAATGGGCAATTTATTATTGATGGTCAGGAAAAATCACATTCTTTATTCAAGTTAATTAAGAAAACTTCAGAGGCTAACCCCAACCAGATAGTCTCAGCATACAAAGATAATGTTGCCTTCGTTAAAGGCCCAAAATCAGAACAATTTGCTCCTAAAACCCAGAATAAAGCAGATTACTTTGATACCACAGATATTGATACTGTATTAAGCCTGAAAGCAGAAACTCATAATTTCCCTACTACAGTAGAGCCTTTCAATGGTGCTGCTACGGGTTCGGGGGGTGAGATTAGAGACAGATTAGCTGGAGGTAAAGGCAGTCTGCCATTGGCAGGTACTGCCGTATACATGACCTCATATTCCAGACTGGAAGAAGGCCGGGAATGGGAAGAAGGAATGGAAGAGCGGCCTTGGTTGTATCAAACACCAATGGATATATTGATCAAAGCTTCAGATGGTGCGTCTGACTTTGGAAATAAATTTGGGCAGCCCTTGATATGTGGCAGCGTTTTAACTTTTGAACATTCAGAAGGTGGTAAAGACTACGGTTTTGACAAAGTTATCATGCAAGCAGGTGGTGTTGGCTTTGGCAAAGAAAAAGACAGTAAAAAAGATACCCCGGAAAAAGGAGACAGAATAGTCATATTAGGTGGTGATAACTACCGAATAGGTATGGGTGGTAGTGCTGTTTCTTCTGTTGCAACAGGTGAGTTTGGTAATAGCATAGAACTTAATGCCATTCAACGGTCTAATCCTGAAATGCAAAAGAGAGCAATGAATGCTATTAGAGCAATGCAAGAAAGTGAAGATAATCCAATAGTTTCTATTCACGATCATGGAGCTGGTGGCCACCTAAATTGCTTATCAGAGCTTGTAGAAGAAACTGGTGGTACAATCGAAATAAAAAAACTTCCCATTGGAGATCCTACACTTTCAGATAAGGAAGTAGCAGGTAATGAGTCTCAGGAAAGAATGGGATTGGTGATGAAAGAAAGTGATCTTCATTTGCTAAAGGAAGTATCGGATAGAGAAAGAGCTCCTATGTACAATGTGGGGGAGGTAACTGGAGATGGTCATTTTAAATTTGAGAATACCGAGACAAAGAAGAATGCCATTGACTGGGATTTGTCTCACATGTTTGGTTCTTCACCCAAAACAGTACTTACCGATGCAAGTTCTTCTTCCAATTTTGAAGACCTTAACTACAGCGAAAGTCAAATCGAAAAGTATTTAAAGAATGTACTGCAACTAGAAGCAGTCGCCTGTAAAGATTGGTTAACCAACAAAGTAGACAGATCAGTAACCGGAAAGGTAGCTACCCAACAAACATGTGGGGAAATTCAACTACCTCTGAACAATGTGGCTGTGATGGCATTGGATTACAAGAATCTCACTGGCGTAGCCACTTCTATGGGCCATGCTCCTGTTTCAGCATTAGTTGACCCTGTTGCTGGTTCAAGATTATCTATAGCTGAAGCACTTACAAACCTTGTTTGGGCACCTTTGACTCATGGCCTGTCAGGAGTCTCCCTGAGTGCCAACTGGATGTGGCCTGCGAAAAATGAAGGCGAAAATTCACGATTGTATAGTGCTGTGGAAGCTATTAGCGAATTTGCCCAAGAATTAGGAATTAATATACCTACCGGTAAGGATTCCCTTTCGATGGTCCAAAAATACCCTAATGGAAAAACAGTTTTCTCTCCCGGGACAGTCATCATAAGTACAATTGGTGAGGTGAGTAATATTAACCTGACTGTCAGTCCAAATTTAAAGCCAGTCGCTAACAGCTCAATAGTTTATATCGACTTCTCTAAAAGTGAGTTTGAGCTTGGTGGAAGTTCATTTGCTCAAAGTGTTAATAAATTGGGTAAGCAAGCACCTACAGTAGTTGATTCTGATTATTTTAAGAAAGCTTTCCTTTCAGTACAACAACTTATTTCGGATAAGAAAGTTTTAGCTGGTCACGATATCTCAGCTGGTGGAATGATCACGGCTTTATTGGAAATGAATTTTCCCAATAGACAGGGTGGCTTATCGATCAACCTCAATTCAATTGATCAAGAAGACATAACTAAAATTCTTTTTAGTGAACAGCCCGGTATTATAATTCAGGTTGAGAATGGAGAAGAAGTAATTCAGCACCTTTCAAACCAGGGAATAAAAGCTTTAGATATTGGTAATGTGGCGGAAGAAAGGTCATTAACCATCAGCAAAGGAAGCTTTGATCTCAGTTTGAATATTGATGATATGCGAGATGTATGGTTCAAAACATCTTACCTTCTTGACAAGAAACAAAGTGGGGATAAACATGCTGACCTACGTCTCAGTAATTACAAAAAACAGTCGTTAAATTACAGCTTTCCAAATACCTTTAAAGGCTCATTCGACTCACTAGGTGTCGATCTTAACAGGAAAGGTAAAACCGGTATCAAAGGAGCTATTATTCGAGAAAAGGGTGTTAATGGTGACCGAGAAATGGCATGGGCTATGCACCTGGCCGGTTTTGATGTGAAGGATATCCATATGACCGACCTTGTTTCTGGTAGAGAAGATCTTTCTGATGTAAATATGATTGCCTTTGTAGGTGGCTTTTCGAATTCAGATGTATTAGGGTCAGCCAAAGGTTGGGCTGGAGCTTTCCTCCATAATGAAAAAGCAAAGCAGGCATTAGAAAACTTTTACAAAAGACCTGATACGCTTAGTCTTGGTGTGTGTAATGGATGTCAGTTGATGATGGAGTTGGGATTATTATTTCACAATATGGAGAATCATCCAAAAATGCATCACAATGGTTCAGGTAAATTTGAATCTTCTTTTATAAATGTAGATATCCCGGAAAATGATTCAGTAATGTTCAAAACATTAGCGGGCTCTAAATTGGGCGTTTGGCTTGCACATGGAGAAGGTAAATTTGAATTTGACGGAGATGAAACAAACTACAATATAGTTTCAAAGTACAGCTATAAGCAATACCCTGGAAATCCTAATGACTCGGATTTCAGCACCGCTGCAGTTTGCTCAAAAGATGGCAGGCATTTGGCCATCATGCCTCACTTAGAACGTTCTATATATCCATATAACTGGCCTCATTATCCTGAAAGCGGGCAGAATGATGAAGTGACTCCATGGATAGAGGCGTTTGTAAATGCTAGAAATTGGGTGAAAGAAAATTCTTAAGTACAACGCAAATTATTTAAGGTTAGATTTACTTTTTGAAATTTTCAGATTACATTTGCAATCCCAAAATGAAGGGGAACTGAATATTGTCCGATGGTGTAACTGGCAACACGTCTGGTTTTGGTCCAGAAGAGTCTAGGTTCGAGCCCTAGTCGGACAACATTAAAAGGCGGTCCCGATAGTATCGAGATCGCCTTTATCTTTAAATAAGAGACATGTCATCAGTAAAAATTTTTTCTGGTAATGCCACTCAGTACTTGGCTAGTAAGATCTCCCAATCTTATGGCAAACCTCTGGGTGAAGTAACACATCAGACGTTCAGTGATGGTGAGATGTGCCCTTATTTTTCTGAATCTGTAAGAGGCGCAGATGTATTTATCATACAATCTACTTTTCCTCCATCAGACAACTTCATGGAGCTTTTACTCCTTATTGACGGAGCAAAAAGAGCAAGTGCAGAATATGTGACGGTTGTAGTTCCTTATTTTGGATATGCAAGACAAGATAGAAAAGATAAGCCCAGAGTAGCTATCGCAGCCAAGTTAATAGCAAATTTACTTACGGCAGCTGGAGCAGATAGAATTATGACCTGTGATTTACATGCAGATCAGATTCAAGGCTTTTTTGATATCCCTCTTGATCATCTGGATGGCACTTCAATATTTATACCTTACTTGAAGTCGTTGAATCTGGACAATATCATGTTTGCTTCTCCCGATGTAGGTGGTGTAAAAAGAACAAGAGCATTTGCCAAGTTTTTCAATGCTGAAATGGTAGTGTGTGATAAGCATCGTAAAAGAGCAAATGAAGTTGCTTCTATGCGATTAATTGGTGATGTAGAAGGTAAAGATGTCATCATGGTTGATGACCTTATCGACACTGGAGGCACTATGTGTAAAGCCGCTGAGTTACTCAAAGAAAAAGGAGCTACTTCGGTAAGAGCAGTTGTCACACATCCGGTGCTTTCAGGTAAAGCATATGAAAATATTGAGAATTCAGTATTGGAAGAGTTAGTTGTTACTGACACCCTTCCTCTACGTGGAAATTCATCTAAAATTAAAGTATTGACCGTGGCGGATTTATTTGCTAAAGCAATAAGAAAAATCCACGATCACGAGTCAATCAGTTCATTATTTATTCAATCGTAATTATTTAACTAACTATACTATTATGAAAACAGTTGAGATTATAGGGTATAATAGAGCAAATCTCGGCAAATCTGAGGCAAAAAGACTTAGAGCCGAAGGTAATGTACCTTGTGTTGTTTATGGCGGAGAAGAGCAAGTTCACTTCTACGCACCAGCAATCCTTTTTAGAGATTTGATTTATACGGATCAGGCTCACTTTGTCAATTTGAATATTGAAGGCAGAGAATTTCAGGCCATTCTTCAAGAGGCTCAGTTTCATCCGGTAAGTGAGATCTTACTACATGCTGACTTCTTGCAAATGTTTGAAGGTAAATACATCAAAATGGATATTCCTGTTCACTTTGAGGGTAGTTCTCCAGGGGTTGCAAAAGGTGGGTCTTTGATAAAGAAAAGAAGGCATCTTACGGTAAAAGCACTTCCTAAGCACTTGCCTGACTTTATCACTGTCGATCTAAGTGAACTTGACTTTGGTAGAGCATTAAAGGTTGGAGAAATTAAGGAGGATAATTTCGAGATTCTAGATTCTAAAATTGCATCTATAGCTGTGGTGGAAGTACCTAGAGCACTCAGAGGCAAAGATGATGAAGAGGAAGAAGAGGGTGAAGAAGTTGAAGGCGCTGAGGGAGCAGAAAGTGCTGAAGGAGCATCTGACGCACCAGCTGCAGAAGGTGGAGCAGAATAAGCTCTTAGAATTAGATTATATAATCCTGTTTCGATATACTCGGAACAGGATTTTTTGTTTCAGCGTACTTTTATTTACTAATGAAATATTTAATAATTGGCTTAGGCAACATAGGACCCGAATATGAGCTTACACGACATAATATCGGATTTCTGGTATTGGATCAGTTAGCTGATAATTACAACAGTTCATTTTTATCAAGCAGGTATGCCAATACAGCTCTAATAAAGCACAAGGGGCGCCAGGTACATTTAATTAAGCCCACTACTTATATGAACCTGAGTGGTAAAGCAGTCAATTATTGGATGAAAGAATTGAAGATTGAGAAAGAGAATATACTGGTTATTGTGGATGATATCGCTTTACCGTTTGGTAAATTAAGAATGCGAGCAAAAGGATCATCCGCTGGACATAATGGACTTAAAAACATCGAAGAGTTAACCGGAGGTCAAGACTATGCACGTTTGAAATTTGGCATTGACGATAACTTTGGAAAAGGACAGCAGGTGGACTATGTTTTAAGCAACTTCGACAAACGGGAGTTTGAAGAGCTCCCTGAGAAAATTGATAAGGCTAATCAAATGATATTATCATTTTGTACGGCCGGTGTAACAAGAACAATGAACCAATTCAATGATTAAACATACCATAAATGCAGGCTTGCAAGTAGTGCCTCATGCAGAAGGCCTCGAAATTTACTCTCTCATTGATAAAGCGATTGAAGTTATTCAGAATTCAGGGTTGAGATATCAAGTCACTCCCATGGAGACTGTTATTGAAGGCAGTTATAATGAGGTCATGGAGGTAATAAAAAAGGCACAGGAAGCAACCCTAGCTGCTGGAGCGGAAGAACTTGTCGTTTCAATCAGACTTCATATTAAAGGCAGTGTTGATGTTTCTTTTGAGGAAAAGACTAAGAAATTTAATGACTAAAATGGATCCTAAGTTTTAACTTATTGTAGTTCCAGGATTCACGCTATCTGAAGGTTGTAAAAATTTCAAATTGCCTTCCTTATCTTCAGCCATTAAAATCATTCCTTGCGACTCCTCTCCCATGATTTTACGAGGCGCCAGATTAACTAATATGGTCACTTGCTTACCTACAACTTCTTCTGCGCTGAAGTATTGAGCTATTCCACTTAGCACAGTTCTTTTATCTATTCCTGTATCAACTTTAAGCTTCAAAAGTTTTTTAGACTTTGGAATAGATTCCGCCTCTAAAATGGTACCAACTCGCATATCCATCTTCATAAAATCGTCATATACGATTTCGCTCTTCACAGGTGTAATAGGAGTACTTTCCATTTCATTTTCTTTTTTGGTGGCTTCTAATTTATCTATTTGAGTTTGTACCTCCGCGTCTTCTATTTTTGAAAATAGTAACTCTGCCTTATTAATCTGATGACCCGAAGACAGTAGATTATCCTGGCCTCCCATATTCCATTTAGCTTGGACTATGCCCAAAATTGCATTGAGCTTTTCAACAGTTTTAGGCAAAAAAGGCTGTCCCATTACAGATAGGTTGGCCACAATTTGAAGAGCTATGTTCATAATTGTTTTTACTCTCTCTTCATCTTCCTTGATCAATTTCCATGGCTCTGTATCAGCCAGATACTTATTACCAACTCTTGCAACTTCTATAAATTCAGTCATCGCCTCTCTAAACCTGAAGTTTTCAATAGACTTTGAAATTTTAGCCGGTGCTTTCTTTACTTTCTCTAACACCTTCTCGTCAATATCAAACAGTTTTTCCCTTGTCGGTACTTTTCCATCATAATATTTATGTGTGAGCACTAATGCTCTATTAATGAAATTACCAAAGATTGCTACTAATTCATTATTGTTACGAGCCTGAAAGTCCTTCCAGGTAAAATCATTATCTTTTGTTTCAGGAGCATTCGTACATAATGCATACCTCAATACATCTTCTTTTCCTGGAAATTCTTCCAAATACTCGTGCAACCAAACTGCCCAATTTTTTGAGGTACTTATCTTATTTCCTTCCAAGTTTAGAAATTCGTTGGCAGGTACATTATCGGGTAGTATGTAACCGCCATTGGCTTTTAAAATGGTGGGGAAAATAATACAGTGAAATACGATGTTATCTTTCCCAATAAAGTGTACAAGCTTCGTATCCTTATCTTTCCAATAAGGCTCCCATTCTTTATTTTCCTTTTCTGCCCATTCTTTTGTAGCAGATATATAGCCAATTGGGGCATCAAACCAGACATATAAAACCTTACCGTCTGCCCCTTTAACTGGTACTTTTACGCCCCAATCTAAGTCACGAGTCATCGCTCTTGGTAGCAGTCCATTATCCAACCATGATTTGCATTGACCATACACATTGGCTTTCCATTCTTTATGATCTTGCAAAATCCATTTCTTCAGCCACCCTTCATACTTATCCATTGGCAAGTACCAATGCCTGGTTTCTTTTTTAGTTGGTTTGGCTCCACTTAAGGCTGATCTAGGATTGATCAGTTCAGATGGGCTCAATGATGTGCCACACTTTTCACATTGGTCGCCATAAGCATTATCAAAACTACAGTTAGGACAGGTTCCTATTATGTAACGGTCAGCTAAAAACTGCTTATTCTCTTCATCATAATATTGCAAAGACTTTTTCTCATCAAAGAGACCCTTCTCAAACATCTCTTTGAAGATCTCAGATGAAGTCTCATGATGTGTTTTAGATGAAGTTCTGGAATAGATGTCGAAGCTCACTCCAAACTTTTCGAAGGAATCCTTTATTATGGAATGATACTTATCTACCACTTGCTGTGGTGAAACACCATCTTTTTTAGCTCTTAGTGTAATAGCCATGCCGTGTTCGTCTGATCCGCAAACGAATGCTACATCCTGATCGTTACTTCTTAAGTACCTGACATAAATATCAGCTGGCACATAGACTCCAGCTAAATGGCCTATATGAACCGGGCCATTGGCATAGGGTAATGCCGCTGTTACGGTATATCTTTTGATTTCTTGGTTACTCATTAATTAGTGATTAGAGGCCGCAAAGATATAATATCAAATTAATAGTTCGGCCTAAAATAAAGTGTGAGATACTTTATTTATTTGGAATGACAACCTCAAATCGAGTGTGACCTTCCTCTGATTTACTTACAGAAATTGCACCTTTCAACTTATCAATTGCTAATTGAACGAGATATAGTCCCATACCAGCAGTGTCGTGAAGTTCAGAGGTTTTTGAGAAAATATCGAAAATCTGATCTGAAACATCGTCACTAATTCCAACTCCGTTATCCGCAATACTGAATATAAATCCATTTTCATCACTTTGAAATTCAGTCTCTATGAATGAATCAATGGATTCCGATGTATTATGAAACTTAAAAGCATTGTTAATCAGATTCCCAATGATGATTTTTAAAAGACCTGCATCACTTGTGAGTGTAATATCACGTGCCCCAACATGCCTGACATCTATTTTCTTTCCTAAATATTCAATTCTATTCTCTTCAACTATCTCGTCAATCATTTTAGCTACTTTAAACTTTTCGTAAGTAGGAAGCATATTATTGATTTGATTAATAACCAATAACTTTGATAAAATTTGATTGAGCTTAAATGCTGTCTTACTTAGCTTCTGAAAGTAATCAACAGAAATAGTATCAGTAATATCCATCAAAGCGATATTACAAATACCCTGAAGTGTAGCCAAAGGGCCACGAATATCATGGGAGGTTTTGTAAATAAAATTATCAAGGTCATGATTTGATTTAACTAAAGCAGCATTTGAAGCTCTTAACTCCTCTGTTCTTTCTTTAACACGTTCCTCTAGTTGTGTATTTAAATCTGTGAGTTTTTCATTTTGCTTTTCTATGGTCTCCTTGGCATCGTGAAGCTTTTCATTCACTCGCTTTCTCAGTTTATTATTCTTATATAAAATAACCACAATCATAGCAGTCAGAAAAGCCACGATAATCGATAGTGTTAATAAAGTAGTTGCTCTGCCTATCTCTTTATTTTGCAGTTCTATTATTTCAAGATTCTCTCTTTCTTGAAAATCAACCTGTATTTGCAAAAGATTTTTAGCAAGCACCTCATTCATAATTTGGTTGCTTATTGAATCATAAAGAACTTGGTATTTATATGCATTTTGAAAATCGTTTTGGCCAAACGCGACCTTTGCATAATCTTGATAATTAGCTTTTATATCTCTTGGAATTCTTAAATCAACAGCTAAATTCTGACTAGAATCAAGATATTTTTCAGCCTCATCATAGGTTTTCTCCGCTATTAGAACCTTTGCGAAACCGTTATATATTGATGGCAATTCACTGTCCATTTCATTTGTCGAAGCGATTTTTAATGCTCTTAAAAAATCTTGTTTTGCCTCTATATATCTATCCAACTCATAAAGACAATGTCCCTTAGAATAATACGCCTCTAGTAAAATAGATATTGAACAATTTGTGTCACATTCTTCAATTGCCTTATTAAACCATTGCATAGCTTTCTCAAGCCTGTTAAGACCTAAATTCGTTAACCCCAAATTAACATAGGTCCCTTCTGTATCTTCGTAGCCGTTATCCTCTTCAATTTTCAATGCACGGTTAAAATATACTAATGCTTTTTCATAATCATTAAGCTGGTAATAGACTAATCCAATATTATTAGAAGCAATGGCAATTTCAATTTGATCTCCCTCCTTTTCTCGTAACGCCAAAGACTCAAAATGATACCTGAGTGATACATCGAATCTAGATAGAGCATAGTATGAAAGCGCCAACCCATTAAGTGCTGCCTTTTCTCTATCTATAAGATTATTATTTCGAGATGAGGCTAAGGCAATTTTGTATAATTCAATTGCTTGATAAAAGTCTCCATCATTTTTGTACAAAAAGGCTTTCGCGTATTGGGCACGGACATAATTCAAGCTATCCCCATTACTATAAGCATACTTGGAGGCTTGGTCAGCAAAAAACATGGCACTATCACTATTATCTAGGGCTTCAACAAATAAGTCCATGTAGATAGCAGGCCATTCAGCCTTATCACTGAATTCTAATCTTTTTAGTAAAGAATCGAGCTGATCATTTGCCGATGCAGGTTTGGTAGGAATCAAAACTGCAATGATCAATAATACTAAGGATGAATAAAAGCCTCTATTAAGACACATTGGTAAGCTTTCGGATATTTCTAACAAGCATCGTAATTGTAAATAAGTAATCTTTGATCATTCAATATTAAAAGAATTAACTGTCAAAATATGTAACACTTTAAATCTGCAAATAGCAAGAATATCAATAAATACGTATCATTTATGATCCTTGTGAATATAAGTAAAGTACAACGAAAACCAAATGAAACAACCGTTGCAGAAATACATGTCATCGAAAAATGATATGAAAAACAATATAATATTAATGTAAAAGAATTAAACCAACTAAAATTATTTATCCAACCCAAAATTGAAAATCATGAAAAAGAACTTACTAAAATTTGCCGCTGTGTTATTATTATCAGGATTGTTAGCCTCATGCGCTGAAGAAGAAATAAATCCTTCAGATGATTTGAATGCACAAAGAAAACATTCAGGAGTAACTCAAGATGATAAGAAATTTTAAACATATAAAAAGCTTTATTTATTATTAATAATAGAATAAAAATTAAAAAATCATGAAAAATAATATACTAAAATTTGCTGCGATTTTGTTGCTATCAGGTCTTTTAGCCTCATGTGCTGAAGAAGAAATAAATCCTTCGGATGATCTAAATGCTCAAAGGAAGCATTCAGGCGTGACTCAAGATGACAAGAAATTCTAATAAATAAATAATAAAATAATAAACCCTAATATCATGAAATCTAAAGTAATAGTAGGCGCAATCGCCATAGCCGTATTAGCATGTTTTGCATTCATTTCCATTGACAAAAGTGAGCGAACTAATGCTGATCAAAATAAAATAGCTAAAACCGAAAAATTGAGTGGAGTAACTCTGGAAGATAATAAGTTTTAGTAGTTGATATTGAGTATTGAAATTGCCATGTGATCAAAAACACATGCTATCAATTTTGAAATGCCCTGTTAGTTTTAAGACATTATTTTAAGCAGGACATTTATTATTGCACTTTTCATATAAAACCTTACATGATTTTTATGTGAATAGTTCCAGAAATATATTATCGTTCTCAAGGACGAGTATGATGTTATTTGACTAGCTTTGCGGCTTAATTTATAAGCATGCAAAAAATTCGGAATGTTGCCATAATTGCCCACGTTGATCATGGCAAAACAACCTTAGTCGATAAGATTATTCACGCCTCTAAAATTCTCCGGGAAAATCAGGAAACTGATGATCTCATTCTTGATGATGGAGACTTAGAAAAAGAAAGAGGTATTACCATTACATCAAAAAATGTTTCTGTCAGATACAATGATGTGAAAATAAACATTATTGACACGCCTGGTCACTCCGACTTTGGAGGTGAAGTAGAGCGAGTTCTTAAAATGTCTGATGGTGTACTACTGTTAGTAGATGCATTTGAAGGGCCCATGCCACAAACTAGATTTGTCCTAAGCAAAGCATTAACGTTAGGTCTTAAACCCATTGTAGTAGTTAATAAAGTTGATAAAGAAAATTGTCGTCCGGATGAGGTACATGAGCAGGTGTTTGACCTAATGTTTAATCTGGATGCTACTGAAGATCAACTTGACTTTCCAACATTTTATGGTTCTTCCAAGCATGGATGGATGAGTAGCGACTGGAAAAAGCCTACTGATAATATATTCAGTCTTTTGGATGGTATCATAGAACATATACCACCGGCACCGTCTAACGAGGGTCTCCCACAAATGCGAATTACATCACTAGATTTTTCATCGTATGTAGGAAGAATAGCAATTGGTAGAATCAATCAGGGCACTATCAAAGAAGGTGATACCTTAGGTTTAAGTAAGAAAGATGGTTCTGTAAAAAGAATAAAAATTAAAGAAGTACATGTTTTTGAGGGGCTTGGAAAGAAGAAAGTAACAGAAGCATCTTCAGGTGAAATATGTGCACTGACCGGCATTGATGACTTTGAACTTGGTGACACAGTGACAGACTTAAATGATCCTCAACCTCTTCCACGTATTGCCATTGACGAGCCTACAATGAGTATGTTATTTACTATTAATAACTCGCCATTTTTTGGCAAGGAAGGAAAATTTGTCACTTCGAGGCATATAAGAGATCGTCTATACAAGGAAACTGAGAAAAACCTTGCCTTGCGAGTCGAGGACTCTGACTCAGAAGATAAATTCAATGTATTTGGTCGTGGTATTCTTCATTTATCTATTCTTATAGAAACAATGAGACGAGAAGGCTATGAACTACAAGTTGGTCAGCCACAAGTTTTATTCAAGACTATTGATGGTCTAAAGCATGAACCTATTGAGCATTTAGTAGTTGATGTACCGCAAGAAACTTCTGGTAAAGTCATTGAACTTGTGAGTGCCAAAAAAGGTGAGCTAAAGATAATGGAACCTAAAGGGGATCTTCAACATCTTGAATTTGATGTCCCTGCACGTGGTCTGATAGGCTTAAGGAATAGTGTACTAACAGCTACTGCTGGTGAAGCTATTATGACCCATAGATTTAAGGAGTTCGCCCCTTTCAAAGGTGAAATACCTGGTAGAATTAATGGTTCGCTAATTTCTATGGAAAATGGACCAGGAACAGCTTATTCTATAGATAAGCTTCAGGATCGTGGAGTATTTTTTGTGGATCCGGGAGAAGATCTTTATGTAGGTCAGGTGATTGGCGAAAACTCCAGGGATAATGATTTGGTCATTAATATCCAGAAAGGTAAAAAGCTTACTAACATGAGAGCATCCGGATCTGATAACAATGCTAAAATTGCTCCTGCCAAGAAGTTTTCATTAGAAGAAGCTATGGAATACATTCAGAAAGATGAATATCTGGAAGTAACTCCAAAATCCATAAGGATGAGAAAGATCTACCTTGATGAAAATGAGCGGAAACGATATAACAATAAAGAAGCCAAGGCATAAAAAAAGCCATCCGCTAGCTAGCGGATGGCTTTTTTTTAATTCATTAATATTCCTAAAATGCTCCAGGAATTTGCTCGAATTTTACTGAGGCTTCACCTTTAAATGCTTGCCTAGGTTTTAAATTCAACGTTTGGAACATCTCCTTATCCTCAACCGTATCAGGGTTAGGAGTGGTTAACAATTTATCACCTGCAAATATTGAATTTGCACCTGCCATAAAACAAAGTGCTTGTTCTTCCATATTCATTCTTACTCGACCGGCTGATAGCCTAACCATTGCCATTGGCATTATAATTCTTGCTGTGGCTATCATTCTTATCATTTCCCACACAGAAACTCTTGGCTGCTCCTCTAGAGGAGTCCCCTCTACGGGCACCAATGCATTTACAGGCACTGACTCAGGGTGCTCAGGTAGTGTAGATAAGGTATGTAACATACCAATTCGATCACCTTCGCTTTCTCCTAATCCTATAATACCTCCGGAACAAACAGATATCTTAGCACTTCTTACGTTTTCCAATGTGTCTAATCTGTCGTCATAGGTACGTGTCGAAATTATTTCCTCATAATGCTCTTCACTTGTATCCAGATTATGATTATAAGCATAAAGACCTGCTTCCTTAAGCTTTAGCGCTTGTTGTTCAGTCAACATGCCCAATGTGCAACACACTTCCATTCCCATTTCATTCACTCCTTTGACCATATCGAGCACTCGATCAAAGTCTTTATTATCTCGAACCTCTCTCCAAGCAGCCCCCATACAAAATCTAGTACTTCCAGAATCCTTGGCCTCTTTGGCTTTATCTAAAACTTCTTCTGTAGGTAGTAGCTTATGGACTTCAACATCAGTATGATAACGCGCAGCTTGTGGGCAGTAGGCACAATCCTCAGGGCAGCCACCAGTTTTTACTGATAAAAGTGTACAAACCTGCACTTCTTGAGCGTCATTGTTGTCTCTATGTACTGTGCCCGCTTTATATATCAAATCGAGGATTGGAGAGTTATAAATCTCTTCAATTTCTTGTCTCGTCCAGTCGTTTCTTACTTCCATAAATTCAAAGTAAATAGTTTAAAGGGAAAGAGTATAGAGATAGTTAATTTATTTCTATTTCAAATGGGACACGGGCTTGAGAGCCTTGAAGTTTTTTTAAATCTTTTACTTTTTGCAAATAAGGATAGAGATCTCCAATGTCATTTTTGACAAAACTAGCTCTGGTTTCAGCACCAAAATCTTCCATTAACTTCTCAATAAACGGTTTTGGCTCAGGATAATATTTCAGTTTATAATCATCGGTAACCCCAGCTTTATCAGCAGCAATATCAATGGCATCTTGATATGACCCTAATATATCAACTAAGCCTTTTTCGAGCGCCTGATTTCCAGTCCAAACCCTTCCAGATGCAACAACCAATAAATCTTCTTTAGACATTCCCCTACCTTCTGCCGCTTTAGAAATAAAAGTATCATAATTCTTTTCCAGGCTTTTTTGAATGATTTCCTTTTCAGAATCTGTCAAAGAACGTGTTACGTTGATAATACTAGAAAATTCACCTGTCTTTACTTCGTCATGTGTAATGCCAAGCCGTTGCTCCAAGAATTCATCGAAATTGAACAGCATACCAAATATGCCTATTGATCCTGTTATAGTATTAGGTTGGGCAACTATAGTATCGCAACTCATTGCTAAATAATAACCTCCTGATGCCGCATAATCAGACATTGAAGCAATTACAGGTTTCGACTTGGAGGCAAGATCAATTTCTCTCCACATTACGTCCGAAGCCAAATAGGCTCCTCCAGGCGAATTAACTCTTACAACAATAGCTTTGACAGAGTTATCTAATCTTGCATCTCTAATTAATTTAGCAAATTTGGTCCCTCCAACATTGCCGTCTTCGCCTCTACCCATCACTATATCACCAGAAGCCACTATAACAGCAATCTTATTTTTTGAAGACTTATAATTACTGAATGAGCTTTTATAGTTCCCGTATTTAACTAAATTAATATCTTCATTTGCCGCTTCATTTAACAACTCTAATACTTGATCTTCATATAAAAGTTCGTCAACTAAACCATGGGTAATTGCATCATCAGCCTCCCTAACTTTCATTTTGTCTGAAATGTCTTTCAATTTCGTAAATTCCATATGTCGTGATTTTGATATAGATTTCAACATGTTTGCATTCATATCATTCAATAGCTCATTAAGCTGAAGCTCATTTTCCTTGCTTAAATCCTTTCTAAGAAAAGGTTCAACCGCACTCTTATACTCCCCTACCCTAAAGATTTGTGCTTCTACACCGAATTTTTCTAATGTGCCTTGAAAGAAAGTGACATTAGCACTCAAGCCGTTTAATTCTACTTCACCTTCAGGATTAAGAAAAACTTTATCAGCTATACTCGCCAAGTAATATCCGCCTTCAGAAAAATACTCGGCATAGGCGTAAATAAATTTGCCTGAGTCCTTGAATTGCTGAAGTACAGCCCTCACTTCTTCTAAGCTGGCCATGCCTCCCATAAAGTAGTTAAGGTCTAGATAAATACCTTTTATATTATCATCAGTAGCAGCATTATTGATCGCTTCTTTTAATTCGACTAACCCAATGCTTGAAGATTGACCCCCAAAGGCTCCGAATTCTTCCAGTGGGTTATCAACTTCCAATTCAGTAATGGGTTTATTAAATTTTAGATGAAGAACGGAATTGGGTTCCACAACAAATTTTTCACTTGCAGTAATTGCCGATAAAACTCCGATACCTATAAAAAGAGCGGCTAAACTAAATATTATTAAAGCCACTATAGTTGATAGTATATTCTTTAAAAAGTTCATTAAAGGATTATTATTTGAGCTTCAAAATTAATAACATTAACAAGGTTAACGAAGCAAGGCATACCTTTTTTGAAAGAATAATGACGTACGGACAATATTTGTTATTAGGGACAAATTTGGGAGATAAGCTGGCTAATTTGGAAAGGGCAAAAAAAGCCATTTCAAAAGTAGTTTGTATATTATCCACTTCTTCGGTTTATGAAACTGCCGCTTGGGGTGTTACCGATCAGCCCTCATTTTACAATCAAGTCTTAAAGGTGAACTCTAAGCTTGATCCAGAAGTACTACTTCAACACTTGCTACAAATTGAAACTGATATGGGAAGAATGAGGTATGAGAAATGGGGTCCAAGGGTAATTGATATAGATATACTTTATTTAGACAATATGATCATTCAAATAAATAACCTTCAAGTACCACATCCGGGTATTATTGATAGAAAATTTACTCTTGTTCCTCTAGTTGAACTTGCTCCTGACTTTATCCATCCACTTAATGGCATGTCAAATGAAGAACTATTAATAAATATTAAAGATGACTCAAAAATCAAAAAATTACCTGAGGTAAAAGCCCTTTAAATACTCCTTACTTCGACATCTGATGCAATTTTCCTTACCAGACCTTGCAAGACTTTACCAGGTCCACACTCTATAAAATCATTAGCTCCATCGGAAACCATATTTTGGACCGATTGTGTCCATCTTACAGGGGCAGTGAGCTGATCAATAAGATTAGTTTTAATCTCTTCAACATTCAGAGACGGCTTAGCATTTACATTTTGATAAACTGGACAAGTTGGTACGTTAAACGAAGTTTCCTTTATCGCAACTTCAAGTTCCGCCCGTGCTGGTTCCATAAGCGGAGAGTGAAAAGCTCCACCTACTGGAAGTGGCAACGCTCTTTTTGCGCCTGCCTCTTTCATTCTTACGCAAGCTTCTTCGATTCCCTTATTTGATCCAGAAATGACTAATTGTCCAGGGCAATTGTAATTAGCCGCCACAATTACTTCATCAATATCGTTGCATATTTTTTCTACTACTTCATCTTCTAAACCCAATATTGCAGCCATTGTAGACGGGTTGATTTCGCAAGCCTTTTGCATTGCCATTGCCCGCTGATAAACCAATCTCAGTGCATCTTCAAATTTCAAGGTTTTATTCGCTACTAATGCAGAAAATTCTCCTAGTGAATGACCTGCTACCATATTTGGTTCGAAGCTTTCAGCGGTAGCGGCTGCAATGACGGAGTGCAAAAAAACTGCAGGTTGGGTCACCCTTGTCTGTTTCAATTCTTCTGGTGTACCATTAAACATGATATCGGTAATCTTGAAACCAAGAATATCATTAGCCGATTGAAACATCTCTTTTGCCAGGGTATTTTCATCATGTAACTCCTTACCCATACCACTAAATTGAGCTCCTTGCCCAGGAAATATATATGCGTTCATAAAATCGATTTCTTTATAATTAGCGAGCAAATCTAGCCATTTTGATAGCTTTCCAAAAATCTGTTTCTGATATGTGACTCTGGTAAGCGACAACTATTTCGTTTACCAAAAACTTTATACCGATATTTCGCTAAACTCTGATATAAGAAATCTCTTATCGATTTTGGTAGTATTCTGGCAATCCGAAAAAGCGATGGCCAACCCGATACTCGATCCGCTATAAAAAGTGCAGCTTCTGATCCTCTTAAAACTTCACTTTTTTCGGTGTAAACTATCATATATTCTAGTTTCTCAACCGTTGGTTCACCCAAAAGTGCCGAGGCATTTTCTGACTGAAGGGGTTCAAAAACAAACTCTTCTTTTTTATCTCTGTCAATAATCGTATTTACTGCGTTGTTGCATAAGTTGCAGACCCCATCAAAAAATACAATATGTTTAAGTGGCGGGATATTTATCGAAGTATTTGAACCCATCCTTTATATTGTTGAGTTGCTTGTGAAGGGTCCACAACATCAAATCTTACTTCAGCCAAATAATAATAAACACCAGAGACTAATTCAACACCATCATCACCAACACCATCCCAATCGATGAATACAGAATTTTCTGAACCATTTCTTCCAGTATAATTATATACAGGCTTACCCCAACGGTTGTAAACTGTAAAGTCAACCTGTTCTACAAATCGAGCACATCTTACTCCATTTAGGTCATTATCAATATCTGTATTACAACTTTCACTTTCAGCGCCAAAGGCTCTAAATGTATCATTACATCCATCACCATTCTGAGGAGTAAATACATTTGGTAATTCGTAATATGGACAATTATCAATACATATTAGCTCACTTAACTCACCGACATTTCCCGATCTATCAACCGCTCTCACTTGATAACACCCTTTCTGAGACGATAAGTCCAGATGTACATAAACAGTATCCCTGACTCCAGTAACTAATAATTGAGGTTCACTGGTTATTGTGGGACGAAAATATAACTCATAGAAATCAATATCATTTTGACAATTATCGATTGACTCTTCCGACCAAGAAATAATATTTAAATAAGTATCATTAAAATCGGAATTCAGACATCTATTATCGCAGTCAAATTCTTGCAATGAAATAATGGGAGTACAAGGTGGGATTGAATCGCTTGTTTGAGAACATATTATTTGAGAATAATTTAATTGAGGACTGTTAATGGCAGGGTTGCCATAAGTACCTTTAGTTAATACTCTATAACAGTAGGTCAACTCATCAGATAAATCAACAGAATCTATAAAAGTAAATCCAAATCTTGTAACATCTGTGATGTTAGGATTATTTAAAGGAATTTGTTGAAAATCCTCCTGAGATTGTCCTTCTAGTCCTCGATAAATTTCGTGCACAGGGTTATTTATATCCGTATTTGACCAAGGAACTACTGCAGACCAATCTAGTCTAATTTGTCCGAATTGTGGAGTAGTTTCAAGCCTCACAGTAGATGCAGGAGCTGAGAATATTTCATCTTCTCCACCTGACCCAGTTGGATCAACTACTGCAATTCTATAATTGAATATCCCATTTTCGGTATCAAGTCCAGTATCTCTAAAACCAACACTATCCAACACATTAATAGGTGGGAGCTCTCGAATTAATTGATAATCAGTACCAGCAAACCCGTTTGCCCTGTAAACTCTATAAGTAAGTGGAAGAGTTAATGAACCGAGGTCAAACGGTTCTCTCCATGCCACCAGAATTTCGCCATTACTTTGACTTGTACTCTCTACAGAAACGTGAGTAATGACGGGCTGCTCCGCTGGTACAAATTCAAAACAAACTTCTTGTGAGACAATGCTTTCTCCACCAGGTACATCTGGAAATCTGGCAACTAAACGATAGCAATATTTAGCACCTGCTGCTAAATTAGTATCTCTAAATGTCGTTGTTGTACGCGATACTTCAGTAACTAAACTATAGCCAGCATTTTCACGTATGCCGGTCTCACATTCATCCGGAGTATAAGGGTTCGTGTCTACACGCCTCCAAATTTGAATAGCTTCTGCATTTTGACAAAAATAAGGATCCCAATTGAGACGCAGGCCTTGCCCATCTTGAGTGACAGTATTTAATTGGGGACTCGGACCGACAACGGTAATATTCCATGAAGCAAAACTGACAAGTTTAGGACCATTATCTGGGTTATCTGTAATCTTGAAGACCACGGTGTAAGGTTGATCTCTAATATCAATACACTCAGTTTCCCAATTAAATGTCAATTGAGCTGGAGGGCTCGTAAATACTGGAATAGCAGGGTCAATGGTTGCTCCAAGATCTTCAATGACTTGTGAAAATGCTTCAATCTTTACATTATCATTATTAGGATCAGTTCCTATTATTATCTCGTTAATAGACTCACCGGCTTCTACACAGATATCATCAGGTATCGTGAGTTCAGGACGATCGTTATCACAATCTTCCACAATGATTTGCATATCCCTGGTTACAAAACCTAGCAAACGCCACTCACCCAATACAAAGCGATATTCGTTGACAATAAATGCAATGTTATATTCACCAATTCGACCTGGAGCATCCCATTCAATCTCACCACTCACAGGATCAATGGTAAAAGTCGGAGGACCATCTGCTCTTTCATTAGCAGAGCCGAAATTTTCATAAAAAGAGTTGTCAGCAGGAGTTAAATAATTTGCAACATTCGTTCCAGTAGATTTTTTTGGAACAACTAATTCGAAAGAAATACTATCACCATCTGGATCAAAAGCTCCCGGGTTATGAAAGAAGGCAACTCCCGGGCAAGCTCTGTCAATTGGAGGTATAAGGAGTTGAGGGGTATTATTGCATCCCAAGAAAGGGTCAATGTTAATTTCTGTCTCTATATAAAAGGTGGTATTTATTGAATTTCCATTTTCAATATTAAGTACCCCAGCGTTTCTATTTGCCTCAAGATAACTAACTGTATATTTTCCATTTGATCCGTAGGTATGTCTAATAGTAAAGGTAGCCTTCGATACATCTGAACCCAGATCTTCATTTATTGGTTGAACTGATGTAGAGCCTTCAGAATCTACGAAAATAGCAGTGTTATTTTGTACAACAGGAAATGTTAAGAATTCATTGGGGTCATTCTCGTCACCAAACCTAAGCTCTCCTTCACCAAACAAGACTGGATTGGCCGGACCACTATCCGTATAAACAATGATTGTAATTTCAAAAGTTAGACCTTCACAATTAACACGTTTAACAATAATTTCTCCAGCTCGTAAATGTGTAGCGTAAGAATGAGATGAAGTCAGTAACCCTATAAACAGTAAGAATCCAAAAAGAATATTTTTCTTTATCAAAGCATTGAGTTTAGAAATGAATAACGAGCTGATCCGATCCGTCTTGCAGTATAGTGAACAATATTTTTAAAAAATTAGTTACAATTTACCACCAATACTAACTGATAGCAAAAATCATGCTCAAAGTTTGATTAATTTCACGGTCTAAATCAATCCTATGAGACAAATAAAGGAGTTACTAAAACCGGATTTCAAAATCACCATTTTCAATTGGAATCAAAAATATTTAATAAAATTTGAACAAGATTCCCTGGAACAAACTTACAAAATTGATGAGTTAGAATTAACGTCAGAGAGCGATTTAGAAAATATTCTAAATGAAGATTTCTTAACAGAAGTGAAAATTATTTTTAAAAGAATGAGTGACTCGTTCTGTAAACACACTTATAATATTTAATGAATAACTCGGAAATAATCGCTAAATGTTACCTGAAAACAGATGGTGATGAAGGTAATGTCTGTTTATTGACTGATGAATCTTTATTTATACGCTATAAGTCCCATGAAACAGTTTTTTTTAATCACTGGATAACTGAGACTACATTTAAGCATAAAAAATTTGTTATTCCTATTGTATTTGGTGGAATATCAGCTTCGTTGTCTGCCATTGCTTTATTAAATTATTATTTTAATCCATGGATCATATTAAGCATTTTATTCGCTTCTATCATGACAATTTATTATGGAATAAACGGAGGCAAAGCACTCACTATAACAACACCAATAAAAGAATATGATTTTTTTATTAATGAGATTTCAGAAAATTTAAAGGCTTTTGTTGCATACGCATCTACCACCATACAGGGAAAGGAAATAATATTTTTCTTTCAGATTAGTAAGGAAGATTTCGTTAATTTAAAAAAAACAGGATTTATCCAGTTCGGTTCATCAGGTCAGTTATTGAAAACTTCACCACCCAAACCGAAAGAAGATAAGGCAACTCTGAGTTTTGGCTCAAAAAACTTACCATTTGAAGTAAAGTATATTAATGATTCAAATGGACACTTAAGACCTTATTTATTTGATAAAGTCGCATTTTCTCTTCTTAATATTGAGCATCATCCTGATTAATTTCTTTCTGTTATATTTGGCCTTCCAAAGTTGTCTATACGATGCCCATAGGGAGTCAAAAAAACAAGCGTAAAAAGTACAAGCCTATACTTTCTGGCACTAAAGAATGGCCAGTGGTTCGATTGAGCAATAATCGTAAGCGATTTATTGATGAAGTTGTAGAACATACATTTGAGAAGATAATTGAAGCTAATAAGAGCGATAATGATTTACGTGATGAGCTTCAAACTACATTGCACCGAGAGCAGCTTCGAATTAGGAAGAATCCGTGGAAGGTTGATCCTGCAGATGATGAGCCCTTCTGGAAAAACATAAAAAATGAACTCGTTGATTTAGTAGATACTGCACAGACTCAAAAAAAAGAAGAAGATCTGCTTAAAATAATTATAAGAAGATATGCAGAAGAGATTGCAGGTAACTTCAAAAAAAGTAGGTATCGGCTGGCAAGAGAAATTATAAAATTTGGATTCGCCAGACTCCTCAATGCTACTCGTGTAAAAAGATTCGGAGCTATATTTCGAAGCCAGTACACGTTAAATGACAAAATACAAATTGTAGGTAAGGCCAAACAAATAAGAAAACTGGCAAAAATTGGGACAGTAGTTATGGTTCCAACTCATTTTAGTAATCTAGATTCAATACTAATTGGTTGGGTGATCCATGTGTTAGGTTTACCTGCATTCATTTACGGGGCAGGTCTTAACCTATTTAACATTAAGATTTTAGCTTACTTTATGGATAGTTTGGGTGCATATAAAGTGGACAGAAGGAAGAAAAATCCAATCTATCTACAAACACTCAAAACC
Source organism: uncultured Fulvivirga sp. (assembly GCA_947500555.1). Lineage (GTDB taxonomy): Bacteria > Bacteroidota > Bacteroidia > Cytophagales > Cyclobacteriaceae > Fulvivirga. The sequence goes on from CANMSE010000002.1 coordinate 82,422, forward strand.
TATTCTAATCTCGCTTTACAAGAGGGTGCTCACAGTCTATTTTTTCCAGGGGGCACAAGGTCAAGGTCTGGACAAATTGAATCAAATCTTAAATTAGGTTTATTAGGTACTGCTATGGAAGCTCAAAGATCCATCTTCATGAAGCACCCTGATAGAGACGGGAAAAAGATCTTCATAGTTCCAGTTACGCTGAATTATAACTTTGTTTTAGAGGCTCCTATTCTTATAAAAGAGCATTTATCTAGCACAGGTCAAGAAAAATTTTATCTGGAAAGTGATGCTTATTCCTCATCATATAACATGATAAAGTTCATGGTGAAATTTTTCACAAAAGGTTCTGACATTTCACTATCTATAGGTAAGGGGATGGATCTGATGGGTAATTTCGTAGATAATAAAGGCAATAGCATAGATAAAAATGGTCGATTTATTGATACACGAGATTACTTCACAACTAATGGAATTCTATCTGCCGACAAACAACGTGAATCTGAATATACAAGAAGGCTTTCTGAAATAATTGTAAAAGAATTTCACAGAATCAACAGAGTTTTCGCAAGTCATTTAGTGGCATTTGTTGCATTTAGGATCTGGAGAAAAAGATATGAGCGATTAGATCTTTATGATTTTCTGCGACTTCATGAAGAAGATTTAATTATTGAATATGATGAATTTGTAGAAGTCTTCACTAGAGTTAAAGCTCGAGTTCTTAAATTAAAAAAGAAAAAGAAGCTGAACATTGCTGCACATATGGATGCTCCGACTGATGATGTAATAAAATTCGGCATCAATAATGTGGGCATGTATCACAGCAGACGTCCGCTACTGATGAATCGAAAAAAGCAGATTTATACTAAAGATCTATTGACTTTGTACTATTATCATAATAGAATGCATGGATATGACCTCGAAAAACACTTCTAATAAACCAGTTGGTGTAATTGGTGCTGGTAGTTTTGGTATGGCTATCGCCAATATTCTTGCTGAAAATTCTGAAGTGTTACTTTATGCGAGAGATCCCGAGATTATAAAGAAAATAGCCGCCACAAAGGAGCATCGTGGGCAAAAGTTAAATAAAAATATTACCGCTACCGGAGACTTAAGTTATGTAGCAAATGCGTGTAATATTCTATTCCCCATAGTTCCGTCATCAGCATTTCGTACGATGATGCAACAGCTGTCCCCATATTTACACCCATATCATATACTCATACATGGCACAAAGGGTCTCGACTTAAGCCTGCCCAAAGGTGATTCACTTGATTCAATTGAAACCCTTACAAGAGAGCATGTTAAAACTATGAGTGAGGTCATTATGGATGAAAGTGTGGTTGTTAGGGTGGGTTGCCTTGCTGGTCCTAACCTTGCTAAAGAGTTGTCTGCCGGACAACCAGCTGCTACTGTCGTTGCCAGTCATTTTAAGGAAGTGATTTCTGAAGGAGAAAGACTTTTAAGAAGTGATCGGTTCTTAGTGTATGGCAATCCCGATTTAATAGGAATCGAACTCGCTGGAGTCCTAAAAAACATTATTGCAATCGCCTCTGGAGTATTAAGTGGACTTGAATTAGGTGAAAATGCTAAAGGTCTTTTGATAAGTCGTGGAATGATTGAAATGATCTATCTAGGTAAAGCAATGGGTGGAGATATTGAAGCATTTTTAGGTCTGGCAGGTGTGGGTGATTTGGTTGCTACCTGTAATAGTACTTTAAGTCGAAATTTTACAGTTGGTAATCGCTTAGCCAAAGGCGAAACTCTTGATCAGATTTTGGCAACTATGGAAGAAGTAGCAGAAGGCGTTAATACAATCAAAATCGCTAAGAAGATTACAGAAAATCAGCATCTAAGAGCTCCAATTACCGAAGCACTCTACGAAGTCCTTTTTGAAGGGTTGCCTGTTGAAAAGGCTGTCAACCTCCTGATGAGATATCCATTTAACGTTGACTTCGACTTTAAAAAGCCTGCCTAATTTTTTCTGCTATTTCTTTCAATTCTTCTTGACTAGGATGAAGTTTCTGCCTCGAAAAATTAATGTCATCCATAGTATTAAGTGGTACGAGGTGCACATGAGTATGAGGCACCTCAAGTCCAATGACAGCCACACCAATCCTCAAACATGGTATAGAAGATTTAATAGCACCAGCTACTTTCTTTGAAAAAGTCATCAACCCTTCTAAATCACCATCCTCCAGATCAAAAATATAATCTATTTCCTTTTTAGGAACTACCAGGCAGTGCCCCAATACCAACGGTTTGATATCCAAAAATGATATATAATTATCATCTTCAGCTATAATATAGCCGGGAATTTCACGATTAACAATCTTGGTAAAAAGTGTTGCCATTAAATACCGATTTCTAATATCTCAAAATCAATTTCTCCACCTGGTGTGCTGATTTTAGCTTTTTGACCAGCCTTTTTTCCAAGCAGGCCCTTTCCTATAGGAGACTGTATTGATATTTTACTTGACTTTAAATCCGCTTCTTCTTCGGAAACTAATGTATAAGTAAACACAGCACCATTTTTAGGATTCTTAATCTTTACCTTCGATAGTATTGAAACCTTCGAAGTATCGATAGTACTTTCATCAATTACTCTTGCATTACCGACTACTTCTTCCAATTGGGCAATTTTCGCTTCTAAATGTCCTTGAGCATCTTTGGCAGCATCATATTCAGCATTTTCACTTAAATCGCCTTTATCACGAGCCTCAGCTATTTGCTTAGCAATATGAGACCTACCTTTAGTTTTGAGCTCATTCAGCTCGTTTTTTAATTTGTCTAATCCCTCTTTCGTATAGTATGCTACGTTTCCCATGTTCAAAAAATAAATACTCTATAAAAACAAATAAACGGTCTTTATGGAACCGTTTTTTCTATTATAATTCAATTATACACCACAAATTTAGCCGATTATCCCTGAAAGCAAAAGAATTATTTACCTACTAATTCAGGAACATTAGACTTAATCTGATTTAATATTTCCTCGTCAAACTGTGCCAAATACAACGTCTTGGCTTTTGTCAATTGTTCAATCGTTAAACCTTTAGCTCCTCTTAAGTCAGCTTTGTATAAACTGGCATTTTCAAAATCGGCACCAGTTAAATAACAACCATTTAAACTGGCTTCCATTAAAAAGGCATTTTTGAAATTTGACTTAATCAAGAAAGCATTGTCTAGCTTAGCCTTTATCAAATAAGCATCTTTAAAATTAGCACCACTAGCATAAGAACCTGTTAAATCCGCTTGATTCAAATTAGAATTTTCGAGATTGGTCTGATTCAATCGTGTATTCTGCAAGTTAGTCTCAATCAAAAAACCATTGGACATATCAGCTGAGTTGAGATTCGAACTGGCAAGATTAACATAATTTAAGTTCGTTCTAGATAAATGGCAATTCACAAGATTAATCTCGTGAATATTATGTCTATTAAGCCTTTTTATGTTACCTACAGTTCTAAAAGCTGCTTCTTCTGACTCCCACAAGCGAAAGTCATCAATCTCATCTTTATAAGTTCTGATTCGCTGACGCATTTCCCCATTTTTATTGAGCCAAAAAATAAGTATCCCAATAATGGCAATATCGAAAAGCATTCCATGTGCTTCTGCCATTACTTGAGCAAAAAAAGCATCGAAATCTGCGAAGTAATATCTAAGGCTAAAGCCAATGACTACAATGGCCAAAAGTACAAGTACTATCGCTGAAGTTAGAATAGGTTTCTCAATGATTGAGTTAACATATTCACTTATTTTCTTTCTTTGACTTTCACCAATCATTGAATGTCGGGAACTCCCGTATTTCTCATAGTATATAATATTACTAAAATGATTCTCAAATTAAAACTATCACTCTAGAAATCGAATGCTAGAGACATAATTTTCAACTACTTATCCGATCGATTTTCTTAGTTTATCAACCAAAACCTGATTGATCATTTCATAAGATTCGAAAGACCACCCGCCCACATGAGGAGTTAATATAACTCGGTCAGAATTTATCAAGTAATTGAAATTTTCCTGTTCCGAAGCTGCAAATGTATTAATTTTTTCATTCTCTAAAACATCAAGAGCTACACCAATTATTTTTTCTGACTCAATCATAGTCACCAAATCTCTTAAAGGCAGAACCTCACCGCGAGAAGTGTTAATTAATCTGATTGGCTTTCTGAAATTTGAAAAGAAATCAGCATCAAACATATTATGAGTTTCAGATGTCAATGGCACGTGTATGCTCAAAATGTCAGTTTCTTCGAAAAGGCGTTCTAATGAAGCTTCCTTTATATTTTGATTGGCAAAATTTGACTTGTATTTATCATATATCAGGATTTCACAACCCAAATGACTCAATTTTTGGGCAAAGGTTTTTCCCATATGACCATAACCAACAATTCCAACAGTTTTCCCCGCAAGCTCCACTCCCCTATTTCCCTCTCTATCCCAAATTGATTTACGTACTTCTTTATCTGATTTGACAATGTTATTGAGTAATGACAATAAAAGGCCAAGGGTATGTTCCGCCAAAGCATTTCGATTACCTTCAGGTGCATTGATCATTTTTATATGTCTGGAATCAATAGCTTCTATATCAAGATTATCTATACCAGCTCCTGCACGACATATGTATTTCAACTTATCAGCATTTTCTAATAATGCCTCATCCACAAAAGTTTTGCTTCTTATTACAAGACCATCAAATTCACTTATCACAGCCATTATTCTTTCTCTTGTAATCAATGGCTGATAATCAGCCTCAATACCAATTTCTTTTAACATAGGAGATAACGAGTCATACATCCTATCTACGATTAAAAACTTCATATCAACTGACTTAAAGAAAAAGGTGAACGATATAAAAGTAAATAGCCAAACCTAAAAGGTCATTTGTTGTGGTAATGAAAGGTCCTGAGGCAAGAGCAGGATTAAAACCCAGTTTATCCAAAAGCAATGGCGTAATAGTGCCAAGAAATGAGGCAATTAAAACGACACAAAAAAGTGCGATTGAAACTACTATTGATAAACTAACTTCTCCTCCGGTCAAAAGATTAAAGCCATAAACCATAAGCGATAGGAATAATCCGTTAACAACAGCTACCAATAATACTTTTGTGAGTCTTTTCAGCATTCCTCCTCCAAATACCGAAGGGTTCGCCAAACTTTGAACAACTATAGAGGAACTTTGGATTCCCACATTTCCACCGGTCGCTTGAATTAAGGGGATAAAAAAGGCAATGGCTGTAATTCGTAGTAGGTCTTCTTCAAATATTCCAATGAACTTAGCGCTGATAAATCCTCCTAACACTCCAACTATCAACCAGGGTAGCCTTGCCTTTGTAAGATCCCAAATGCTATCATCTTCTTCCACATCCCCGGCAATACCTGACATCATTTGTCTTTCTTCATCAGCCTGCTCGGTAATTACATCAAGGACATCATCTATTGTTATTCTGCCTAAAAGTTTCCCTTGAACATTTACAACAGGTATTGCATCAAGGTCATATTTACTCATGATTTGAGCAACTTCTTCTTCGGACATGTACGTCTCCACACTCACAACATCATCTTCGTAGATATCGGCAATTTTTGTTTTATCATCAGCCAGAATAATCCTTTTCAAAGAAACTCTGCCAATCAAAGATTCTTTATCGTCAACAACGTATACAGAATAAACCTTCTGAACGTTTTCTGCCTGTCTTCTTATTTCTTCAATACATTGATCAACGTTCCAATTCACATTGGCTTTTATTAACTCCTTACCCATTAAGCCACCAGCTACATCATCTTCATACCGAAGAAGATCCAGAATATTGGCTTCCTTTTCAGGATCATCTATGCCAGAAAGTACCTCCTCTCTATCTTTGAGAGGTAGTTCATTTAGTATATCTACAGCGTCATCAGAATCAAGATTATTAATAATCTCGGTTATTTCTTCTGACCCATATTCCCTCAGAAAACGCTCACGAATATCCTCATCAAGGTCAACTATTATTTCCGCTCTTATATCTTCTGATAATAGATCGAGAACATATTTTGAACTTTCAGTCTCAAATTCATCTAGTAAGGTCGAAATATCTGCTGGCTTGACACCATCCAAAGACTTTTGAATAAAATCAGCATCCTGCTGTTCAAGAGCAACTTCAAATCTTTCCCTAAATTCATTTGTAAGTTCAAATTGTACTATCTGCTCCACTTTTCTACCTGCTTAGTCAGTTGTTCAAAATCTTTTACTGTAAGAGTTTCCGCGCGCCTGTTCAGTACATCTTGCGAAATGACTTCAGTCGGTAAATTTAATGGTTTAAGAGCGTTGCGCAATGTTTTCCGTCTATTTTGAAATCCTTGTTTTACAATAGTCTTAAAGAGCTTCTCATTACAGTCGAGTTCCTCACCAGTCCTTGTTAATCTTATGACACCAGACCTAACTTTGGGAGGGGGATCAAATACATGAGGCTCTACATCAAATAAATATTCCAGATCATAATAAGCTTGCAGTAATACACTTAATATACCGTAATCCTTATTTCCGGGAGGAGAAGCAAGTCTTTTAGCGACTTCATACTGTAACATACAGACTACATTATCTACTCTATTCCTCAATTCCAGAACTTTAAAAAAAATCTGGGATGAAATATTGTAAGGAAAGTTACCGATAATACTGAAGTGATCTGAGTTAAGATAGTCTGGTTGTTTTTTTAAAAAATCTCCATGAATGGTGCGTTCTTTCAACGTAGGATAATGCTCCCATAAATAGGAAACAGATTCTTCGTCCACATCTATGAGTACAAGATTATTAGGATAGAACTCATTCAAGTATTTTGTTAAAACACCAGTCCCAGGACCAATTTCTAAAATATCCCCTGAAGAGTAACTTGATCGCATTGCCGCTACTATATCCTGAGCTATGGATTCATCTTTTAAGAAATGTTGACCGAGGTGTTTTTTGGCTTTTACCATTCATTTTCAATAATTGGAAAATACTTAAATTGCAATCCATAAGTATTTGGTATAATCAAGTAAAGATATTAAAATAATGAGTAGCAGTCCGAAAGTAGATGACAAACCAAAAATAGGAATCACGATAGGGGATATTAACGGAGTGGGTCCTGAGGTAATCATTAAATCTTTGGATGATAGCAGAATCTTAAAACACTTTATTCCGGTGGTATATGGATCAAGCAAAGTGTTATCCTATTACAGAAAGGCTTTAGACATAAATGATTTTAATTATGCTCAATACAAAGACAATCATTTCCATGCTAACAAAGTCAATGTAGTCAATTGCTGGAATGACATGATTGAAATTCAAGCTGGAAATGTGACTGCTGAAGGTGGTAAAGCATCCCTTTTAGCACTTCAAAAAGCGGTGAATCATTTAAAAGAGGGCCTGATAGATGCTGTAGTAACAGCACCGATTAACAAGGATAACATTCAATCTGATGAATTTAATTTTGCCGGTCATACAGAATTCTTCACAAGTCATTTTGAAGCTGAGGACAGTTTAATGTTTTTAACCGGAAGAGACCTAAGAATTGGAGTAGTAACAGGTCATATCCCATTGAAAGAAGTCAGCAATAATATTTCTAAAGAAAAAGTGCTTAGCAAACTAGAAATTATGGAGCAATCTCTGAGAAGGGATTTTGGTATTAGCAAACCAAAAATAGCCGTACTTGGACTTAATCCTCATGCTGGTGAAAATGGCTTGTTAGGTAAAGAAGATGACGAAATTATTTCTCCCGCTATCAAAGACTTTAAAAATAAAGGTAAACTCATCTTTGGGCCATATCCTGCAGATGGTTTTTTCGGCAAGCAACAATATAAAAAATTTGATGCCGTGCTGGCCATGTACCACGATCAGGGTCTTATTCCTTTCAAAACTCTTGAATTTGAAAGCGGTGTGAATTTTACGGCAGGGCTTTCCATAGTAAGGACGTCTCCGGATCATGGTACTGCCTACGATATAGCAGGCAAAAATGAAGCAAATAGGGAATCAATGAGAGAGGCCATATTTGCAGCTTATGATATATATAAGAACAGAAAAGAATTCCACTTGAATGAATAGAGAGCCGCTTATAATCATGATAGTAATATATTGAACAAATAATATATCTTTACTGCCATTGCGTACAGCTAATAATCATGGATATAATTACCCGAAAGCAATTAAACATTCTTATACAGCTCGCTGTAGCTGACAAACATTTTTCTAGTGTAGAGCGCGAAAAGATCTTCGAGTTAGCCAGAGTTAAAGGGTTTCCACAACAAGAAGTAAAAGACCTAATTGTAAACCCTGAGCCAATAGGCTCTTTTGGAGCTCTTTCAGATTCGCAAAAATTCGAGTATTTATATACATGCATTGAGCTGATGCTCCTTGACAAAAAGATATTTGAAAGTGAGATCAAATTCTGTAAGGACGTAGCAATCAAGTTAGGATTTAAACAAGATGTAGTCAAATTCTTGCAGGAAGAGATTTATGAGCACAAAAAGGAGAAATTAAAGGAGTTGCTTTTCGAAAGGTACACCTAGTTTTCCTAGTGAGAAAAAGGTTAAAACGAATCTTTCATTATTCAGATTTATATTATTAACTTTGCAACCTTAATTTGAAGGGAACGGTATGAACGAGCTTGATAGGTTCCATATTGACATCTACAAACTCAGTAATTCTTCACATGAATACGACTTTGAGTTTGGTGATGCATTCTTTACCGAACAAGAAGGAAGCATCATTGAAAAAGGAAGTGGAGACGTTCATGTTGAATTAGAAAAAAATGAATCGTTCATAAAGATGACGATTCAAATAAATAGTAAAGTTGAATTGGTTTGCGATAGAAGTTTAGACCCGTTTGACTTTGATATTGACATTGTTAGAAATATCATATTCAAGTACGGTGAAGAAGAAATTGAACTTGATGATGAGGTTGTAATGATTACGAGAGATACTCAACGCCTTAATTTGGCTCAGTATATCTATGAATTTATAGGACTCGAAATTCCTATGAAACGATTACATCCTAGATTTAATGATGATAATAATGATGATGAATTAGTGTATTCTGATGAAGATCGTAAAGTAGAAGAAGATGAAACTTTATCTGATCCTCGCTGGGAAGCATTAAAAAAATTAAAAGAGAATAATTAAATAATAAGTATAAGACAATGGCTCATCCTAAAAGAAAAATCTCAAAATCAAGAAGAGATAAAAGAAGAACCCATTATAAAGCTGAACAAAAAAATCTTGCAGTTTGTCCAACGACTGGAGAGTTCCACTTACCCCACAAAGCATTCTGGCTAGAAGGCAAACTTTACTACAAAGGTAAAGTTGTCATGGAAAAAGAGGTACTAGCATAATTTATTGCTTGTGAAAATTGCACTTGATGCAATGGGCGGTGACTTCGCTCCTGATAGTACTATCCAGGGGGCGGGTTTAGCTGCAAAAGAATTACCTGAGGGAGCCTCTATTGTAATTATTGGGCAACAGAGAGTTATTGAAGATAAACTTACTGAATATCAAATCTCTGATGCCAGAATTGAAGTGGTTGATGCTCCTGAGATTATTGAAATGGGGGAACATCCTACCAAAGCACTCTCTCAAAAACCTAATGCAAGTATACCCGTAGGATTCGGGCTTCTCAAAAAAGGGGAAATTAACGCCTTTGCGGGAGCTGGAAATACAGGAGCCATGCACGTGGGTGCTATGTTCACCGTTAAGACCATCGAGGGTATTATTAGGCCTGGTATTGCTGGATTTATTCCAAAAGAAAATGGTGGCTTTGGTGTAATAATGGATGTAGGCGCCAACGCTGACTGCAAACCAGATGTACTCCTTCAATTCGGTCAAATCGCATCACTTTATGCACACCATGTTTTTGCCATTGACAATCCAAAAATTGGTTTGATGAACCTTGGTGAAGAAGAGCAGAAAGGAACTCTTTTGACTCAAGCGGCTCACCAACTTTTTAAAATTAAGAAGGATTTGAACTTTGTCGGAAACATTGAAGGTAGAGATCTTTTCAATGATAAAGCGGATGTAATTGTTTGCGATGGTTTCACAGGAAACGTGATTCTTAAAATGGCTGAATCATTTTATGATATGTTGCAGTCTCGCAAAATCAAAGATTCCTTTTTCGATAGATTTAATTATGAAGCCATTGGAGGAAGTCCTATCTTGGGCGTCAATGGTAATGTGGTGATCGGTCATGGTGTTTCCAGTCCATTCGCTATAAAGAATATGTTACTTTTGTCTCTTAAAATGGCGGAGTCTAACATTCACCTTAAGATCAAAGAAAAAATAGAAGAATAAATTTCATACTATGGCTAAAATACAAGCCGCAATTACCGGGGTACATGGTTACGTTCCTGATTATGTACTAACCAATCAAGAATTGGAAACAATGGTGGATACCAACGATGAGTGGATCACATCAAGAACGGGAATAAAAGAAAGAAGAATTTTAAAGGGAGAAGGCAAAGGCACCTCTGTTATCGGTGTCGAAGCAGCTAAAGGGCTGTTAGAAAAGACTAATACCAATCCTGAGGATATAGATTTGGTTATTTTCGCTACTATCACTCCTGATATGGTTTTCCCCGCAACAGCAAATTTAGTGGCTGCAGAAATTGGTGCTACCAATGCATTTGGTTACGATATGGGTGCAGCATGTTCAGGCTTTTTATACGCTTTAACTACAGGCGCACAATTCATCGAGTCAGGTAGGTATAAAAAAGTGATGGTATTAGGAGCTGATAAGATGTCCTCTATCATTGATTACAGCGACAGGACTACATGTATCATATTTGGTGATGGAGGCGGAGCCGTGCTTCTTGAGCCCAGCCAGGATAATACAGGTATTGTTGATTCAATTCATAAAAGTGATGGTAAAGGTGCTGAATTTTTGAAAATGAAAGCTGGAGGCAGTGCTTATCCAGCTACTGTTGAAACAGTCATGGCCAAAGAACATTATGCAAGACAAGATGGAGCTACCGTTTTTAAATTTGCAGTTACAAATATGGCAGACTATGCAGCTAAGATTATGGAACGTAATAGTCTTTCCGCGGATGATGTTCAATGGCTAGTACCACATCAGGCGAATAAAAGGATCATAGATGCGACAGCTAAACGAATGGGTGTTACTGATGAAAAGGTAATGATGAACATTGACAAATATGGTAATACTACCAGTGGAACTATACCATTATTATTATGGGATTATGAATCTCGATTAAAAAAAGGTGACAATCTTGTAATCGCAGCATTTGGTGGTGGATTCACCTGGGGAGCCATTTATATTAAGTGGTCTTATGACCCCAGATAATGAATTGCAATTATTAATCTGATTTGTAACTTTAGTAGATAATAATCTTAATACATGGCAACAACAGCCGACTTCAAAAATGGTTTATGCTTAGAATATAACCATGATCTATATACGATAGTAGAGTTTCAGCACGTAAAACCAGGGAAAGGTCCTGCTTTTGTAAGAACGAAATTAAAGAGTATTACCACTGGAAAAGTGGTTGAAAACACTTTCTCAGCTGGGCATAAAGTGGTCACTGCAAGAATTGAACGCAGAGCACACCAATATCTCTATAATGACGAGATGGGATTTCATCTAATGGACAGTTCAACCTTTGAGCAAACTTTTGTTCCTGAAGAAGCCATAGCCAATTCTCAGCTTATGAAAGAAGGTCAAGCTGTGGATGTGCTCTATCATGCTGAAAAGGAGGAAGTTGTAGGTTGTGAATTACCGCAATTTGTTGAACTAGTAGTTACCTATACCGAACCTGGCATAAAGGGTGATACGGCCACTAACGCTACCAAGCCTGCCACACTTGAAACAGGTGCTGAAATTCAAGTCCCTTTATTTATTAATGAAGGTGATAAAATAAAAATAGAAACCGCAAGCAACTCGTATAACGAGCGTGTGAAAGAATAAGTCTTAACCAAAGCCTAATAGATTAGGCCTTAAAATTGAAACGCATGAAAACGAAAGAAATACAAGATTTAATTGACTTCATTTCTCAATCAGGCCTAAATGAGGTGAAGATTGAAACAGAGGCTCTTAAACTCTCTATTAAGAGGGACGCGGAGGTGAAAACTCAGATTGTGGAAAGTTCTGTAGCTCCAGCTCCTGTTGCTTCAAGTCCGGCAGCTCCTGTTGCAACAGCTCCCGCTAGTGCTGCACCTACAGCCGCTCCTGAGGAGGCTCCTGCATCAGGAAGTAATTATGTGGAGGTTAAATCTCCAATGATTGGCACCTTCTATCGCTCACCAAATCCCGATTCTCCATCTTTCGTGAATGTCGGTGATAAGGTAGAAAAAGGTCAGCCTATTTGCATTATTGAGGCAATGAAACTCTTTAATGAAATCGAATGTGAGGTATCTGGTACTATTGTAAAGGCAGTAGCTGAAAACTCATCTCCTGTGGAATTCGATCAGGTTCTATTTCTAATTGATCCTTCATAATTTTTTGATCATTAGAAGATCGTCTTTTATTTATAACTGTAAATTCGAAAGGTTGTGTTTAAGAAAATACTAATTGCCAATAGAGGAGAAATTGCACTACGTGTCATTAGAACATGTAGGGAAATGGGAATACGGACTGTTGCCGTATACTCAACAGCTGACAAAGAGAGTTTACATGTCAAGTTTGCTGATGAAGCTGTATGTATAGGTAAAGCTCCAAGCTCTGAATCATACCTTAATATTCCTAATATTATTGCTGCAGCAGAGATCACGAACGCTGATGCTATACATCCGGGTTATGGTTTTTTATCTGAAAATGCAGAATTCAGTGCTGTATGTGCAGAATACAATATCAAATTCATTGGCGCATCTGCTCAGATGATTAACAAAATGGGTGACAAGGCTACGGCCAAGGCAACCATGAAAAAGGCAAAAGTACCAACTATTCCTGGCTCCGAAGGACTCTTAAAATCTATAGAAGAAGGAAAAAAAATTGCCAAAGAAATAAAGTATCCGGTCATACTAAAAGCAACAGCAGGTGGTGGTGGTAGAGGTATGCGTATTGTGAAAGATGAGGCCGGTTTTAAGAAAGCTTGGGATGAGGCTAAGCAGGAATCAGGAGCGGCTTTCGGGAATGATGGTTTGTATTTGGAAAAATTTGTTGAAGAACCAAGACATGTAGAAATACAAATAGTTGGTGATAAAACCGGTAAAGCATGTCATTTATCTGAAAGAGATTGCTCTATTCAAAGAAGGCATCAAAAACTACTGGAAGAAACTCCTTCTCCAGTAATGGATCAGTTTAAAGACCTTAGAAATAAAATGGGTGAAGCTGCTGTGAAAGCTGCCGAAGCTATTAAATACGAAGGTGCAGGTACAGTAGAATTTCTCGTTGATAAACATGGAGATTTTTATTTCATGGAAATGAATACTAGAATTCAGGTGGAGCACCCTATCACTGAAGAGGTAACAGATTATGACCTTATTAAAGAACAAATTAAGGTGGCAGCTGGTATAAAAATCTCAGGTGATAATTATACTCCGAATCTTTACGCTATGGAGTGCAGAATAAATGCTGAAGACCCTGCTAACGGATTCCGACCTTCTCCTGGTAAGATAACCAACTTGCATTTACCTGGTGGTCACGGTGTAAGAATTGATAGTCATGTGTATGCTGGATATACTATCCCTCCGCATTATGATTCGATGATTGCCAAGCTAATTGTTAGTGGACAATCAAGAGAAGAAGTTATCACAAGGATGAAACGTGCTTTAAGTGAGTTCGTAATCGAAGGAATTAAAACCACCATACCTTTCCATTTAAAGTTAATGGATGACAAAATCTTTAAATCAGGTCAGTTTACTACTGCATTTATGGAAACATTTGATATGAGTGGGATAGAATAGACTACTCTAATTATAAAAAAAGGCTGACCTAACCGTCAGCCTTTTTTGTTACCAATGCATTTACTTTTTAACTTTCATCCTCCTTTATAGTCGATTAACATTTAGTATGATAAGTAAATTAAATCTCCAAGTATATCTCTTTATTGTAGTCTTACTCTTCTCTTGTAGTGATAGAGGCTCGGAACTTTACACTTTAGAAAATAATGTTATCAAACTACCATACAACGAAGGGGAATTATCAATATTAGCGATAACCGATAACATAATTAATGTTAGGTATGAAGATAGCCTTACTTACAGTGACAGAAATTACGCTCCTATTTTGCAGGGTTCTCAACCCTTTGATATCACTGAAGGTAAGAATGTGCTTTCACTAAAAACTACTTCTGTAGAAGTGAATATAGTTTTTGAGCCTTTCTCAATCAACTACCTAGATCTTAATGCAGGAAAAAAACTAAGCACAACTTCAATGTTTGAGCGAGAGGGAGATACCACTCGTTTTAAATTCAATCTGGACGAGGCTGAAGCCATTTATGGAACCGGAGCCAGGGCACTTCCATTAAATAGAAGAGGCTACCGGTTGCAGAATTATAATAAAGCCAGCTATGCTTATCAGATGGGCGCAGAGTTATTAAACTATTGTATTCCGCATGTTACTTCATCAAAGAAGTATATGTTACTAATTGACAATCCTGCCAGATCATTTTTCGATATTGGTAAGAAAGATCAAAACGTTCTAGACTTCTCAAGCCTTGGCGGGAACATGTCATACTACTTCATTAATGGATCTTCTCACAAAGAGTTAATAAGTAGCTATACCGAGTTGACTGGAAAACAAGAACTCCCTCCTATCTGGGCCTTTGGCAATCTTCAGTCTCGCTTTGGTTATCGTAATCAAAAAGAAGCACTTACCCTTCTGGACAAATCGTTGGACGCAGGTTATCCTGTAGATGCTCTGATACTGGATATCTATTGGTTTGGTCCCGAATTACAAGATGGACAAATGGGTAAATTGGATTGGGATTTTGAAAAATGGCCTAACCCAAAACAAATGATTACAGATTTCGACTCAAGAGGAGTAAACACAATTACTGTATCAGAGCCTTTTTTTACCTTGAAATCAGGTCGTTTTGAAGACCTTCAATCCAAAGGGTTTTTAGCAAAAGATAGTACCGGAAACGCTATGCCACTTCCCCATTTTTATTTTGGCGAAGCCGGTCTATTAGACATTTTCAATGCAGAAGCTCAGGAGTGGATATGGAAAGAATACTTGAGACAAGATGAATACAATATTGATGGTTGGTGGGTAGACTTAGGTGAGCCGGAGGTTCATCCCGATTCTATCATTCATGTCAATGGACTTGGCAGAGAAGTTCACGGAGCCTATGGGCATGAATGGGCTAAAGTACTACACAAGGGTTACGAGAAAGACTATCCTAATGAACGACTATTCCATATGGGGCGAGCAGGTTTTGCAGGTACGCAGAGGTATTCAATGATTCCATGGTCTGGTGATGTAAGCAGAACATGGTCTGGTCTAAAAGCACAACTTCCTGTAATGCTAGGCATAGGTATGTCCGGAATTGGGTATATGCATGCCGATGCTGGAGGCTTCTCTTTTGTTGAGTCTGCCAATCCGGAGTTATATACTCGTTGGCTTCAGTTTGCCGCTTTTACACCAGTATTCAGACCTCATGCTGATGAAGTAGTAGCTCCAGAACCTGTTACCTGGTCAAAAGAAGTGCAAGATAATGTAAAACCTAGTATTGACCTACGCTATCAAATGCTACCTTATAATTACACACTAGCATGGGGAAACATGGCAACTGGTATACCTATGGCCAGACCTATGTTTGTTGAGTATGAAAATATCTCAGATACATTAATGACGCAGTATATGTGGGGTGAGAACCTATTGATAAGTCCTATTTTAAAATCTGGGCTGACAGAAAGGACTACTTACCTGCCTAATGGCAAATGGTACAATTTCCATTCTGGGAAAATGTTTGAGGGAGGTCAGTGGGTGACCGAGCCGTTAGAATCAGATAAAATTCCTGTTTATGCTAAAGGTGGTAGTGTTATTCCAAAAGTTGAGGGTATGCAAAATACTAAGAGCTATCATACTACCAATAAGTTAGAATTGACTTACTACTACCAGGAAGGTGAATCTTCCAACAAAGTTTATTTTGATGATGGAAAGACTAAAAATGCTTTCAAGGAAAGTGCATATCAACTGATTTCTATAAATAGTGAAGCAGGTACGTCTCAAATCACTTTAAACATCACACAAGAAGGCAATGGGTATGAAGGCGCTCCTGAATCAAGAAAGGTTGAGATGAATATTATAGGTGTTGGGAATCCAAATAAGGTGGAAGTGGACGGAAAAGAGGCTAAGTTTGAAATCGATGAAGGAAAAGTAAGCTTCACTTTTGAGCAAACTCAAAATCATATAATTCGAATTGAATTGTAAGAAAATTCCTATAGGTGGGTGGTCATCCTGAACTTGATTCAGGATCCATAAGTAGCTTTACAGTTATTAATTAGAGATTCCAGCTCGTTGGTCGGAGTGAAAGCCCGATATTAAACGTAATTGTTCAACATTACAGGCATCACAAGCATCAAGATGTCTTCGTTATCATCTTTCTCGGCTGGAGTCAGCAAACCTGCTTTATTTGGCTCAGAAAGTAGCAGCTCAACCTTTTTAGAATCAAGGTTATTAAGCATTTCAATCAGGAACTTGGCATTGAAACCAATTTCGATATCACCACCATCATGCTCGCATGAAAGTCTTTCATTGGCTTCGTTAGCAAAGTCTAAATCTTCGGCAGAAATTTGCAGTTCACTACCGGTAATTTTTAATCTTACCTGATGTGTAGTCTTGTTTGCATAAATAGCGATCCTCTTCAGTGAGCTTAAGAACTCTGAGCGGTCAATCACCATCTTGTTATCGTTTCCTGCAGGAATAACATTTTCATAATCAGGGAAACGTTCATCGATCAATCGGCAGATCATCTTGATATTTCCAAACTTGAAGAAAGCGTTAGACACATTAAACTCAACGGAAACATTGATGTTTTCAGCAGGCAAAGTAGACTTAAGCAAGTTAAGTGCCTTTCTTGGGATAATGATAGCATTGCCATTATCTGAAGCTACATCCACCCTTCTATAACGAATAAGTCTATGACCATCTGTTGACACAAAAGTTGTGTTGGTGTCCGTAAGGTTCATGTAAACCCCGGTCATTGCAGGTCTTAATTCGTCATTGCTAGTCGCAAAAATGGTATTGTTTATAGCGCTGGATAATACATCTGTAGACATGTCTACAGAAAAATCATCTGATACTGAAGGAACTTTCGGAAAGTCTGTAGCATTCTCACCTGCTAGTTTATAGCGACCATTATCCGAACTTATTTCTATGCTATATGAAGTTTCATCAATAGTAAAAGTTACAGGCTGCTCAGGAAGATTCTTTAGTGTCTCTAATAAGATTCTGGCTGGTACAGCAATGTTACCATCTTCCTTAGATTCAACTTCCAACTCTGTAATCATTGAAGTCTGCAAATCCGAAGCCGTAATCACCAACTTATTTTCGCTTATTTCAAACAGGAAATTCTCCAAAATTGGTACCACAGGGTTAGTGGTTATAACACCGTTGATACTGGATAGCTGCTTAAGCAAAACTGATGATGAAACGATGAACTTCATTATAGATTAGTTAGTTGTTGTTGGATTTTTAAAGTGCGGTAAAGTTATGAATAAAATCATTTTTTGGAAACGCACCTACGCATTAATAAAAGGGATCAAATCATTGAAAATATGACCGTGGCTTTGTCACTCTTCGCACCAATTGTTTATCCATGAGTCCATAGTGGGCAGAATCAATTCTCACCAAATATTCGTCATCATTTACTTCATCATAAATCTGTAAAACATAATGGTTACTGGCTATATCATTAATTACAATGGCAGCTCTACTTTCCTGATTTTGGTAAGAAGTAATTTCATCACTGTTTAGGTAGTCATTAACATAAAGTAATGACACATCATCTATATAATTCCCGAGCTTCAAAGAATCTGAAGATGCCAATTCGTTTAGTTTAAGCCTTCTATTATCAAATGAAATACTAAATCCGGTATCTTCTTTTTCGGTGTAACGAACATCAACATAAGCAAGGTTTGCCCAATTGAGATCAAATACCAGTGGATTACGCCAACCATTTTGATCTAGCTGAAAAATCCCTGCTAAATAACTTCTGTAGCCCGGGATTTCTACCAAATATATGGCCTCCTCACCTAATCTCATATAGGTCAGAGAAGCACTTTCATCACCAACCACTTCAAATGATTTTTGAACTTCTTCTCCATCCATAAATTTGATTAGCACGCCCTGATTTTCGAATAATTTATTTATAGATTCTTCCTGTCTATCAGCCACCTTTCGCCTTATTTTCACCTGCTTCAGAATAGCAAAAAGCACATTAATACGCTGTGGGTCTGCTCCATAACTATTATTAACCAACCATGTGTTACCATTAACGGTTAATTCAATCGATCCACTTCCATCAATTATAACCCGATCAACAGATACTGTATTCTCATACGAGAATAAATCTCTATCTACTCCCAACTGGTCCTTTGGCTGAATCAACAAAGCTGTCATAACAGTTACAACTACAAGTACAGAAAGAATAATCAATAGTCGGATGTTTCTCTTTTTCTGCATCACTCAGTTTTAAATCCAGTGTACTTTCTCTTTCTCAAATACCATTTAATCAATCCAAATGCTATGAGTAAAACTATGGGAACAATGAGGTTCAATACTTGCCAATAAGCACGTTCCTCTTTTATCTTTACTTTATCAAGTGGCCTTATTTTAACTTCCTTACTACGTGCAGTTATAAGTCCCTGATCATTCAGCATGTAGTTGAGAGCATTGATAATAAAATCCTGATTAGCATAGGAGGCTCCGGTAAATGGATCAAACCCTAAGGGCTGTGGGTTGCCCGTCTTTGGATTCACATCGTTTCTAGCCAAATCACCATCACTGACTACCAACAATTTAGCCTTCTCATTGCTTGTATCAACAAAGAGCTGATCATTAATACCTTCAGGTTTAAATCTATTTTTATATAAAGAGGTAAACCGACCTTCCAGCAAATAGGCAACAGGTAATTGTGACTGATTCAACATTTCTGGTGTAAGATTCTTTCTAAGGTCTTGCAGAGAAACATTGACAGGTGCAGTCAAGGCTCTTGAATAGTCAGAGGTAAACAATAGAGGTGTTTTCTTTACTCCATCAGCTTTCACAGTATCAACAGTACTTACAAATTTACCCAAGACAGCATCCAGGTTTCTTGTGATGACATGATCACCAAAACGATTCAGTATTGGATAGAATGACCACTTGATCAATTTTATCTGTGGCTGATCGCCCAGGTTTCCAACGTTAACGGGATAACTGGAAGCACTATTATCCTGGATCATATCATTGTTAATTCGAACACCATATTTAAATAATTGATCATCCAAATTTAGGCTGTAAGGAAACGCATAATTACTCTCTTTAGAAGCACTGTCCATATTCGCCTGAAGCTTATCCATAAACAATAGCACCTTACCTCCATTCATGAGGTATTGATCTAGATGGTACTTTTCAACTTCATCAAAGGATTGTGTAGGCTTGGCCATGACCAAAGCATCAACTGATTCAACTGCTCCGCTAAGATCAACTGATGTCACATTATAATTAGAGGCTAATTCATTATTGAGGCTCGCCATTTGCAATTGATCAAGCTCGCCATGACCAACCGCAATACCAACCGACTTTCTTTCTAAACTTGTAAGCTCATAAATGGCAGAAGCCAAGGCGTACTCTATACCCTCTATAGACTGATTAATCTTCTCTTCAGCAGTTCCGGCTTTATTACCCCCTAGGAGCATTACTCCTTTTTCTACACCTCCATAAGATACCAGCGCCCCGGGAAATATTAATTTCTCGATTCTGTTGCCATCACGTTCATCAATAACATTGGTGGGTTGAATTCCCCTAGCCATGATCCCTTGCATAAACTCGTTTCGTGCCTTTTCATTCAATGCGGCCGCAGGGTCATAGAAAGTAAATTGAACTTTGTTGTCCGAATAAACCCTGAATTCCTCAAGCGTTTCTCTTACTGAGCGTTGAAGCCGTTCGAAACTTGAGTTTAGCTCTCCTTCCAAATAAACATCGATATATACCTTATCATCCAGACCACTCAACATATCTTTTGTGGCCTCCTTTATTGTATAACGTTTTTCTTCTGTAAGGTCTAAGCGAGTAAAATGTGCAGAGGACAGAACATTCAACCAAACGATGAAAACCAGCCCTATGAGCAGTTTTAGAATATCTTCCAGCTTACGTGAATCTAATTTTACCATCTTCTACTTCCTAAAATAAGTTTGGTAAACATTAGCATCGTTGTGATCACGCTAAAGAAATAAATAAGGTTGCGTGTATCTATTAAGCCTTTGCTCATGGCTCTATAGTGATATATTATTCCCAGTTGTTCCAGGAATAAGGAAGCAGACCCCCAAACATTGATGGAAGCGATTGATTCAAACCCGGAGTAGAAAATGAAACACATGAAAACAGCTATTATAAATGATACCACCTGATTGGTTGTAATCAATGAGGATAAAACTCCCATTGCTGTAAATACTCCACCTAAGGCTATCAATCCTATATAAGATCCTATTATTCCGGCTATATCCAGATTTCCTTTGGGGTTACCCAATTGATAAACAGAATAGAAATAAAACAAAGTCGGAAGGACTGCTAAAATGACAAGCAACAACCCGGATAAATACTTCCCCAAAATGATATCCCAATCACTCAAGGGCTTAGTAAGTAAGAGTTCCATGGTACCAGCACGTTTTTCCTCGGCAAACATGCGCATTGTAATAGCCGGTATAAGAAACATAAATACATAAGGTCCAAGGCTAAAGAGTGTCTCTAAATCAGCATAGCCATAGTCAAGCACTGATGTATCAGGAAATACCCACATCAACAACCCTATACCAGTAAGAAAAACAGATATGACGATGTATCCTATCAGCGAGTTTAAGAAGCCGTTAAGTTCTTTCTTAAGCACCTCAATCATGACTTCGATTTGGTTAGCTCTTGAAATATGTTTTCCATCGTCACCTCTTGTTGTTGCATGCCCAGGAGTTTATAGCCTTTGGCAGAGGCCAGATCAAAAAGCAATGGCCTAATGTCTCTATCAGTAGTTGCCTTCACAAGGTACTTATTAGCCTCCAAACCCTCAGCTGAAATGACTCCATCAATAGCCTTTAATTCCTCTGTGTCTATGGCTGTATCAAATTCCAATATGATAGAAACAACTTCTACCTTTTCGGATTTCAATTGATCAATTTTATCATCAGCTACAATTTTACCCTGATCAATAACTACTACACGATCACATAGCGCCTGGACTTCCTGCATTATATGCGAGCTGAAAATAACCGTTTTACTTTCACTCGACTTCTTAATTAACTCACGAATCTCAACAATTTGATTAGGATCTAAACCCGTTGTAGGTTCATCAAGCACTAACACTTCTGGGTCATGAATTAACGCTTGGGCCAGGCCTACCCTTTGGCGATATCCTTTGGAAAGTGCTTCGATTTTTTTATTCTGTTCACGTGTCAGACCACACATAGAAATCATGTCGTCCACACGTTCGGATAACTTCTTGCCTTTCAAACCATGAACATTGCCTATAAAGCTCAGGTATTCTCTCACATACATTTCAAGGTATAGTGGATTGTGTTCCGGCAGATACCCGACACGTGACTTGACTTCTCCAACTTTCTCATTAACATCCAGTCCACATACCTCTACTTCACCTTCTGATGGAGGTAAATAACCAGTAATAATTTTCATAGTTGTCGACTTACCTGCACCATTAGGTCCAAGAAAACCAAGTATTTCGCCCTTATCAGCCTCAAAGGAAATTTGATCCAGGGCTTTTTGATTTCCAAACGTTTTAGTGAGATGCTGTACTCTGATCGACATACGGTAGAATGAACGGCAAATCTATTATAATGGTCTTACTAAGACAATTAATTTTGGCTTAAAGGCGAATTGGAATTATTATTGAACCCTAATTCAAAAAAATGAGTTAAGTATCGCGTAGACGAATGAAAACTGTTATCCACAATTTGACATATTTCATAGTATTGAGATTCCTTACTCGCTTCGCCTGTCTGCCGACAAGGCAGGCTCATAAGGAATGATGAATTTTATAATATCAGCACATCATTCCTGCGTAGGCAGGAATCTACTACTAGAGCTTATTGACAGTAATGGACATTCAATATTAAAAATATGAAGAAGACTTTTTTTATTTCATTAGCACTTTTAGTTGCTAGTACTCTTACATCATTCTCCCAGGAATATAACATTGAGTTTAAAATTGATGGTTTGTCTGATACGACCATCTTCCTTGGGAATTTTTTCGGTGAAAGCACCTATTTAAAAGATACTTCTAAAGTTAATAGTGAGGGTGAGTTTAGTTTCGAAGGAAATGAAGCCCTGGAAGAAGGAATGTATTTTTTGGTATTGAATAAAACCAGGCTTTTTGATTTCTTAATTGGTGAAGATCAGGAATTCAAAATAACCACCAATACTGAAGATTATGTTAATAACCTTAAAGTAGAAGGTGATATAGAAAACGAACTGTTTATTGCTGATCTTTTATTCAATTCAGAAAGAAACAATGAAGCTGCACCTCATGTGACCATAGTAAGAGACTCTTTAGCCACTAAAGAAGCTCAACGGGCAGCGCGTGAAAAGCTTAGCACCATTAATGAAAAGGTAATGGCTCATCAAAATGAAATTATAAGTCAACACCCTAATCTGCTCATTTCAAAAATTTTCAAAGTCAATCAACGAGTTGACATACCTCCCACTCCAGAGGGACAGGTAGAAAACGAATACGGCTATAAATATTTACGAAAGCACTATTGGGATAATATGGATTTGGGTGATCCAGCCATGTTAAGATTAGGCCAGCCTGTTTACAAGGAAAAAGTCGAAAATTATTTTGATCGGATGCTTTTGCCCGATGCAGATACTATCACCAATGAAATAAACAGACTTGCATCAATAGCTAAGCAGAATCAGGACACTTATAAATATTTTGTCTGGACTGTAACTTTAAAGTATCAAAACCCTTCTATCATGGGTCTCGACAAAGTGTTTGTCAATATGATTGATACTTATTTTGAGTCAGGTGAAATGGACTTCTGGGCTAATGATCAATTAAAGAAGAATCTGAAGGAAAGGGCTGACCAGTTGCGTTTGAGTCTCATTGGTAAAACTGCACCAAATATGGTAATGATGGATAAGGACAAGCAAATGAAGTCTTTATACAATATTTCCAATAAATACACAGTGATCTATTTCTTCGACCCGGACTGCGGCCACTGCAAAAAAGAGACCCCCGTATTGAAAGAGTTCTATAACACTACTAAATATGATGTAGAGGTATTTGCTGTAAGTGCAGATACTTCCATGCTGAAAATGAAGAAATACATTGGCGACCAAGGGCTAAATTGGATTACGGTCAATGGGCCACGAACATCAACCGGATCATATCACAAATCTTATGATGCGATGACCACCCCAACTATCTATGTTCTGAACGATAAAAAGAAAATCATTGCCAAGAAGATACCGTCTGGTCGGTTGGAGGATTTCCTGACTCAGTATGAGAAATTCCAGGCTAAGTCCGATAATGAACAGTAATTTAGAAACCTTTGGGTATCTTAGTCGTACAGATGTACTAGGTCGGTCAAAACTATAACAACAACTATGTCTTTATTAAACTCTCTATTCGGTAAAAAGAAAAAATCCTTTAAAGCAAACTGCGACATCAGCAAAGAACCAGTTGAAAAGGGTTTTGGATACTTACTCACTACTGCTCAAATTGTCTCTTCAAAGAAATTCTGGGACAACATCATGACGGAACCGGAAACCATGTCATATACTGTTTCACATTTTAAAGGAAATGATGAAATGGCTACTAAAATGCGTCATATGATTTTCGAAAAGTATAGTACCGTAGAAAAGCCATGGATGGTTTCTGATTCCTACATTCACCTTTTTGAAGTTGACAAGGCAGAGTCGCGGAAAAATGCGCAGCAATGGTGGGAAAATGAAGGTGCCTATACTCCGGATTCTACCGGTAAAGCAGAAGATACGCTCGAAGAAGCTGACTTTAAATCTATCAAGCATTATGCTGTGATGGAGGCTGGAAGAGAAAGAGTGGCTTAGACCCTTTCTGGTTTTCTAAACCCTTTGTTTGGTCTTAGCATCTCGCTGAGACATTGTAATTCAAGTATTTTCCTTATTAAGACTCTTCGGTTTTTATCAAAACCTCAGAGTGACGTTCTATTTTCATTCTGTGCGTCACTCTGAGGCGCAGACGAAGAGTCTTCTTTCATCCAGTTGAGCTATTATTATCGAAGAGATTGCTTCGTCATACTTCCTCGCAATATCCTGTTATTAGTGATTGCGAGGCGCGAAGCAATCCATTCGTATCCAGCATAGTTGATTATGACCCTCAATACTCAAAAGCTCCGATGCTGTTATCATTCCGTCAGAAATCTTATACACAGTGAAAGTAAACATTTACAGGGTGGCAAAGATTTCTCCTCCGCCTACTGGCGGATACGAAATGACTGTTGAGGATAGTTAGTAGTTAATCTCTCCCATACTCAAACATTTCGGCAGTGTAATCTAGCTTTCGCATTAGCTTTGGCGATGGCGCAGTGACGTTCTATTTTCATTCCGTGCGTCACTCTGAGACGCAGACGAAGAGTCCTCTTTCATACTGTCTCATACCAGTTGAGCTATTATTATCGAAGAGATTGCTTCGTCATACTTCCTCGCAATATCCAGTTACTGGTGATTGCGAGGCACGAAGCAATCCATTCGTATCCAGCATAGTTGATTATGACGCTCAATACTCCAAAGCTTTGATGCGGATAGTTAGGTAGTCATTCCGTCAGGAATCTTAGACACAGTGAAAGTAAACATTTACAGGGTGACAGAGATTTCTCCTCCGCCTACTGGCGGATACGAAATGACTGTTGAGGATGGTTAGTAGTTAATCTCTCCCATATTCAAACATTTCGGCTGTATAATCGAGCAAATTAATACCTCCAGGTTCTCCGTGACCCGGAATAACTAACTTTAAATTAGGATAGGCAGCTTTTATCTTTTCAACGGTATTGGACCATTCCTTGATATTGGCATCTTCAAGGTTTCCCTTTCCGGCTCCCATACTTTTGATAAGACAACCACCAAAAAGTGTTTTTTCTTCAGGGATATAGGTGACGATATTATCAACCGTATGACCCTCACCTATAAATCTATTAACGACAGTCTCCTTTCCCACTTTTAGTTCTAATGAAGACTCGAATGAGTTTTTAGGCAGTTCTTTACTTTTAGCACTAGCTAAATCAGTAGTGGTTGCATTGGCATAAGAAGCTACACCTCGTTTGTGAAATTCTTGCAGCCCACCTAAGCAATCATCATGAAAGTGGGTGATTACAACAGCAGTAACTTCATTGTTTAGGGCAGACTCGATCCAATCCAGAAGCTCAGCAGAAGTGGCGTTGTTAGTCGGAGTATCAATGACCAACGCCTCATCATTATTGACATAAATCAAACCATTACATTCATACTTTCCATAATAAGAGATATGGAGGTACAGATTTGGTGAAAGCTTATTCACTATCAAGTTCTCTGAGCTGTATAATTGATGCTCTGTCTTGTTTTGGCTTGTGGCTTCTGTACATGTTATTAGAAGCAGAAATACTAAAACGAGTTTATTCATACTTTTTTATCTGTAAATCTGATAATGCTTCCATTTAGTTTTCTCAAAATGTTGATACAATATAAGTCCAGCCATCACCCAATTTTTCAACATGAGAAATTCTTTCATCCTCCGACATAAAATCAGCTTTCTTAAAAGGGTATTTGCTTGTATTATAAACTAATCGATGTGTTTCAATTGGAGTAATTACTCCACCATATTTTCCATAATTACGCCTTAGCCGACAAATTTCGTAGCTTATGAATTGATAGTTGACAATTCTGATACCAGCGAAGTCTTTCAGGCTATCAAGTTTTGTTCGACATTTATTTTCCCGACCCATTTTTAATATCTTAAAGATATATTCTCTAGGAATCATTGTATACTCCTTATCAGGTATGAAATAAGGTAATTGTTGTTTGCGAAAATACTGATATCGAAGATTTTCAACTTGTTTTCTATTCGCGGAATCAATCAGTTGTTCGTGAATAGTTCGATAACAATTAATTGTACTCATGATCTGAGATTTCTGAGTTTCATTAATCTTATCGCATCCAGCCAAGATGATTATAAACAAAATGAAAGAAGATTTTAGATAGTCCATAAACGAAAGGAAGCCATGTCTGTCAGGTTTTTTTCTTGTTTACTAGACTGATAAAAGTAGTTCGTATTGGATTTAGTTCCTAGTATTGTAACTCGCCAACATGTTGTCAAGTGTTCTATTTTTTAAACCATTCCTGAGATTCAGGAGGTGGTGGAGGTGGAGGAACAAGATTGTAATTCTTAGCCCACTCATCTCTGAGATAAATTGGATTACTGTAAGATCGCATGAGAGATTGCCACCATTCTTTAAGTCTCCTGTCTTTTTTTAATAATGAATTTGAATTTGTAATTACATAAACTGTATCTAGAAGTGAAAGTCTAAGTTCAGAAACGTAATCATAGTCATACAAACCCCATTTAGTACCATCATCAATATCTTTACCCGCAAAGAAAGTAAAAACGAATTGTTGGCTTTTTGGGTCAAAATAAATACTTGATCTAGTTTCGTTGGCACTTGAATTGACTGCATTAACTAGCTTTTCTATATTGCCTTTATAAATTAATGAAAGTCCACTCGTATCACTTTCTTAAATCATTTTAATGACATTAATCCCCTGTGAAAAACTATACAGAATTTCAGCCTTACTTATTGACTGCCCTTTAACAAAACTGTAGCTCAAAAGTATAATGATAGTTAAAGAGTAAGTTTTCATATGTTTGGTAGCATCTAAATATAGTAATGAGCTATATCGGTACTATATCAAAAATCCTCTTCGCCATCATCCTCCTCCTCCACTGGCGCTGGATCTTCTTCTTCTTTGGGCTCGTCTTTTGACTTTTTCTCTTTTTTGGTTTTTTGTCTTTTCTCTTTCGGAGGTTTGTCTCCTTTTTTTAGGAAAGAGAAAAATCCCTTTTTCTCTTCAGGAGCTTCTCCATCAAGTTCTGTGGCCGAAGTCTCCTGATCAAAACTAGTGGAATCGGATTTGTTTTTCTTCCCTCCAAACAAACGTTTAAAGAATCCTTCTTTCTTCTTTTTAGGTGCTGATGCTCCTTTGGCCTCAGCATTCTCTTCTTGCTGTAGCTTAACATCCGGATATACGAGGAACTTTCGCATATACCATAAGTAAAGTTCCTGATCTATGTTGAACTTCTCCTTTTTAAGGGAAATAACATAGATAGAATCTGCACCATAGTTAGCAGCTTCTGTTTCTATAGAATGATCTTTTACTAAATCAGCAGAATCATACAGGTCACCTGAAGTGGCATCACGTTCCGCTAAAAGCAAATCATCATCAAAAGAAAGTGAGTCAGGCTTTTGAGGATAGATATCCATCATAGCTACTGTCTGAAGACTTCGCATCTTTTTCCGATACGTCACTCTATCGATAAGCAGGTGTTTATCTTTACTAGCCTCCAGAACTTTAGGCATGGAGTCTTCTCCAAAGTAGCTGAAGTGTCGATCGAGGGTAGCCTGATCATGAATAAAAGCACTCTGATAGGCAGGACATATCATACGCTGAGTTGAGCATGACGCTGCCAGCATGATGATAAAAACACCAACTATATAGTACCTAATTCTGATCATTCTTACATTGCAACAGGCGGATTTACATTATCAAACGTAAAAAACGCTTAAAATCGCATGTTTTAAGTCAATTTCTAAAGGTAGCCTCAAAAAAACAATACTTAAAGGAAAATAGCAGAAAATCAGCGGGTTATCAATGAAGTAATTAATGTAGACTAGATGTGGTGACAAGAGAAAAACCGCTTTTGATCATTCAGAAAAACATTTCTTGCCAAAGATTGCTTTGTCATACTTCCTCGCAATATCCAGATATTGGTGATTGCGAGGCACGAAGCAATCCTTAAACTCAATAAGGTTTTGAGTATTTAACAAAACTCAAGTGACTATGCAGGGGTCTACTTAATCTTTTTACCTGTTCCGGTAAGGGTAATGTTGTATTCAGTGATGGGCATATCAGTAAAATTTGCAACATTTCTTTGCTCGAACCTGGAATAGTCTTCACTAAACTGATAAATGTCTTCATACAGTTCGAGCATATGATCTTTAACATCAAGTTCACCT
This sequence comes from uncultured Fulvivirga sp., assembly GCA_947500555.1. Classification (GTDB taxonomy): domain Bacteria; phylum Bacteroidota; class Bacteroidia; order Cytophagales; family Cyclobacteriaceae; genus Fulvivirga. The sequence goes on from CANMSE010000002.1 coordinate 110,767, forward strand.
CTTATCTCAAACTTTCTTTCGTCCTCATGATAAAACAATAATTCTTTACTGGTTGCAGGCCAATTACTAAAAATACCTGTCCTCTCATAAGTACCTGAGAAATTTCCATATCGTATGGATTCCTGAAAGGTTCTTTTTCTTCCATCTTCTCTAACCACCTCTCCTTTACAAGTAATGAACCTTGGCTCATCATTTTGGTATAAATCGTAAAAACATTTTTGCGTACCTTTCTCGGAGAAAAGAATACCATTTTCAGGTTGATGTGTGTCATAAATATCGAACGTAATTTCCCAGGTACCAATTAAGAAATCGAGTTCTTTGATAGATAGTTTTTTCTCTTGTGCTATTGAAACGTTGTGAATTAAGATGAACAACATTATGCTTATGGTCTTCATGTGAGTAGTATTTTAATATACTGCTAAACAAACCACTTTTTGGAGCAATAGATGGTGTTTTAATTAATCAAGGTCTCGAATTAATTTATTCTACCACTTCAAAACTTCTCCTGACCGCCTCTCCTTCTTCACTAACCACCGTGAGGATATGCTTTCCAACTTCAGGTTGAACCTGGATGTCATGATCATGTGTCGTAACAGTTATAAACTGATCATCTATATGCCAATATAACTTTGAGGAGACAGAACGATAAGCTGCCTCGAAAATCAGTGACTCTTTCTCTCCATTAAATCCTTTTGGAATGAAGAGTTTGGCATTATGCTGCGGGTAGATAATATCCAGATTCAGTGTAGTAGCCGAACAGTTTTCCTTGAACAGTGGTAGTTTCTTATAATACGGATTTTTGGCAGCATAATACCACTCCATTACAGGGGGTAAGACAAACCACGGTTTCACTACCATATCACTTACAGGATAACACTCGCTGATGACTCTGTAGCGCTTCGTCTCATCTAAAAATGCCTGCTCATGATATGGACATAGTTGTGTTTCCGTCCCCTTTAGAGTAACCTTTTCTATAATTTTATCTGGACAGATTTTCGAAGCCTTATATCCTGACTGTTTACATACTTCAATGCTTATCAAATCATTTTCAGGTTGCTCAAACCAGTTATTTTCAGGCAGTTTTCTGAAAATATCAAACATAACCGGAGCAGCTGTTGATGTCCCTGTTAAACCGGGTCTACCCTCACCATCAGCATTCCCGACCCACACACCTACTACAAAATCAGGGGTTACACCGATGGCCCAGGCATCCTTATGACCAATACTAGTTCCTGTCTTCCACGCTATAGTTTTCGAGGACGAAAAGGTTCTCCAATCACTCCCTTCTATTGGTCTCTCCATCGCTTTTAATGCTTCCAAAGTGAGCCAGCTAGCCCCTGTCAGGTTTCCTTTCGGAGTCAAGTGCTTCATAGAATTATCCTCCATATGTATTTCATAGAGTTCCATATCCTGATCAAAGAAATGAAGTACATCTAAGGCAAGCCTGCGATAGTTTTTTACAAGATCCCAGAGTGTTACCTCTGCGCCTCCTAGTATCAACGATAAGCCATAGTTATTTGCACTTCTATTTACAGTAGAAAAATTCATCTTCTTCAATTCATTCAGGAAGATATCTACACCGTAGTCCTGAAGCATTCTTACAGCTGGAACATTTAAACTACGAGCTAAGGCGTTATTCGCAGGTACAGCACCATCGAATCGCTGATCAAAATTTTTAGGGGAGTAGCCAGAGATATAAGTTGGGATATCAGGCAGCAAGGTCCCAGACAGTATTAATCCCTGGTCAATCATACTCCTAAATAAAAAAGGCTTTAATGTACTTCCAGAACTTCTTGGAGCTCTGATAATATCCACCGCATTTTCATTTTCGTTTTGAGTGTCAGAGGTATTTCCAACATAGGCTTTTACCTCACCAGTTTTTGTTTCGACAACCATTGTGGCTGCATTATAAATACCATTTTGCTGTAGCCTTTTATAATAACGATCTATAACATTAGCTGTAGCTTTTTGTAACCTATTGTCCAAAGTACTTTTAACCAGGCTACCGTTTGGTGTTTTACCCTTGAAATACGTCAACGCATGGGGAGCTATTAATGGCAACGGTTGTGGTCTTCCAGGCAATAGTTCTTCTTTTGCAAGGTCAGCATCAACTTCGCTTATTACTTCTTCACGCGCTAGTTTATCCAATAGTCGATTTCTTTTTTCCAACAGCAGTTGTTGATTTTTACCAGGGAATATAAGTGAAGGTGCATTTGGCAACACTGCCAGAGTTGCTACTTCTCCCCAGGAAAGTAAATGTGCTGATCGGCTGTAGTAACGCCACGAAGCCGCTTCTAAACCAACAACATTACCTCCAAATGGTGCATGAGCTGCATAGAGAGCAAGTATTTCTTGTTTCGAATAGCGTAACTCTAGTCTAATGGCTAAAATGCATTCGTATAGTTTTTCTAAGTATGTTCTTGCTTTTCCCTGTCTCGACAAACGAATCACTTGCATGGAGATAGTACTGCCTCCACGTACTACTTTGCCGCTCTTAATATTTTGGTAGAATGCTTTTGCTAATGATACTGGATTGACTCCCGGATGATGGTAAAAATGAGCATCTTCAAATTGAAGAATGCTCTGCTCATACTTATGCGGAACGGAATCAGCAACAGGAAACCTCCACTGCTCATCTAAGGCCGTAGTTGCTCCCAACAATGAACCATTTGTATCATTTAAAACCGTACTGTAGGGTACCTTAAATAATGGTTCAGGCAGACAGAAGTAGAACCATACCGTTAATGGTATGATGAATATGAGTGAGTATTTGAGTTTGTTACTCAAGACTGGTTATTGCGAGGAAGTATGACGAAGCAATCCATAAGTACTAGTCAATCATTTCAGAATAATATAAATCCTTCCAATCTGGATTAAAACTGTTAATCAAATCAATCTTTCTTTGTCTGGACCCACCTTTGATCTGCTTCTCTCTATTTACAGCTTCTTCAGCATGACTGAATCTTTCGAAATACACTAGCTTATCAACATTGTATTTTGATGTAAAACCTTTGTGAATCTTCTCCTTATGCTGATGTATTCTGGTTCTAAGATCATTCGTCATTCCCGTATAAAGAACAGTATTATTCTTATTTGTTAAAATATAGATGAAATAATTATAGCCCCACATGACGTGTTCAAATTATAGGGATTGCTTCTTCACTCGTCTATCGACTCGTTCATCGCAATAACCAACATTAATCACCTGCCACAACTTCTACCCACCTACCAGCTTTATAGGCACTAATGTCATCGTCATACATGGCACCACAATGAGTTGATGGTAGATAAAAACGACCCAAATAAGCAGCATTTAACACTACCCTGAAGGTTTTGGATGCTCCTGTTCTTAGATCAAAGTAGGTCAGCACGCGGTCATCACGAATATCCTGATATTCCGGAGCATCTCCTAAATTGATATTAGTACTTAGATCCATTCTCAAATTCCTGATTTCCCAGCCAGAAGGAAATATTTGAGTCAATGCCATTTCATCATATCGGTAGCGAACTCCGGGGTGTCTAACCGTTACCTCTGCCATAAAATCAGAGCCTTGCTCTAACTTCGAGACATCAATAGGTTGACCACTCATGTTCAGATAAGTGACACGCATAGCCAAATCATTTTCCTGATCTAATTGATCACTTGTTAAAGGAACGCCAGTATTGGTCACTCTGGCAAAAATAGTCTGACCACTTTTGTTAGTGACCTCCACCTTATTATCATTCGAAAAACTTAGCTCATGCTGCGCAATCGGTTTATCAGGTTTGTTGCTCTCTGAACGATTACCATTAATCATATAGCTATATGAGAATGGCTCTCCATCCTTATCACCCATAAATTTGGAAATCGCCAATAAGCTGTAGGCTGTCGTTTGCGTACTATACCACCTTCGCGAACCAAGGGCATCAACAAGCTCATCCAATATGGTCTTAGCTCTCACTTTATCCTCAAGTAGTATCAACGTTTCTAAAATCATAGCATGATCACGAGTTGCACTACCATAGGTATAACTCATTTCCCGATATGCCGCTGATTTTAGTGTAGCATCTTTTATCAGTTCCTCAGCAATACTCTTTCGTCCTGCCAATAAATACGCTGCTGCCAGTCTCCATCGTGCTGCGCTTGTCAGGTTGCTTATGCCACGCAGACGATTCATAGCACCTAATGCTGGTTTTCCGGCCAGTGCCAACGTATAAAGCCTATACGCTTGTGTAAGCTGATTACTTCGGTACCAGCCACGATAGTCACCACTATTATTTGACCAGTTATTAGCGCGAGAAGTCTGGAATTTGATCCAGTTTCTTTTGAAACCTATAGGTAATGTGTAGCCCTCCGCTTCAGCTTCGAGCATAAAATGTCCAGCATAATTGGTGCCCCAGGCATTATAATTATCATAATAGCCCGGCCAGTAACTAAGGCCGCCATCGGTTAACTGAAAGTCTCTTATTTTCTCTATGGCTCTTCTAATGTTATTCTCTATGTTAACCTTACGCTCCTGGCTAAGGTCCAATACTTTATCCAAATGCAACTGAGGAAAAGCCGCAGAAGTAGTTTGTTCAATACAACCATGCGGATATCGAATGAGGTATTCTAATCTATCCTCCAGGTTCAATGGCGGCAAACTTGATACTTCCAAAGTAGCAGCATTGGTTCCGGTAACACCTAATGGAGCATAAGTTGCAGACCAGGTTTGTCCAGGCTCAATGGCCATTTCTTCAAATTTTGTCAATGGTGGGTTTGCTAGGCGCACGTCCATTTCTACTTCATGACTCGCTCGCTCTCCATGACCCGAGACTACGACTTCAACTTTACCGATACCTATTTCCTCTTTGGCAGTGAGCTCAAAATAAATCACTTTGTCACCTTCCTCGGTAAATTGAATGTTTTGAGAATCGCTTCCTTTGATATCAAAAAGCTCATTGGCTTGTATAACAGCCTTCACCTTTTTTACTTTCTTATCCATAGCAAAAACGGTAACAGGTACTTTTACAGTCTCGCCAGGTCCGATGACCCTCGGCAGAGTAGTCAATACCATTAGCGGCTTTTTGACGGGAGTAGCTTTCTCAGCTTTACCATAAGCAACTCCTCCTCCTGCCACTACCATCGTTCGAACCGAACCAACATAGTTTGGCATTGAAAATTTATGCTTAGCCCTCTCTCCCGGCTCCAGGTAAAATGGTCCTGCATACTCAACAACTGCTTTGAATCTGTTGGCTTTTTTACCACTTTCACTTGCGGATGCTTCTTCATCTCCACCAAGTGCGAGTAGCCCAGCCATTTCACCAGACATTGCTCCAACAACATATTTGTACATATCCCAGGTTTTAACGCCTAACGCTTCTCTTGCAAAAAAGTAATTCCATGGATTAGGTGTTTTGAATCGTGTTAAGTCCAACAGGCCCTCATCTACGATGGCTACCGTATACGCCATGCCCAGCCCATCTTTTTCAGATACCTCTACACTAAAGCTTCCCTCAGGTTCTAGTACATCAGGCATTTTTATTACAGGATTCAGATGAGTAGCCGCATTTTCAATACCAACGGATTGAACACCATACATCCTAATAGGAAGATCGTTGGAAGTCACCTTATGAGGTTGTATGTATGCAATGTGCACAAAGACATTCGGAACCATATCTGCGGTAGCTTCAAAACTGAAAATACCCTGATTATCTTTATTGGATTCAACCCAGAAGGCATCTACTACTTCAGAACCTGACTCCAGACTTACAAGTGCCTTGCCTTGTTCATTAGAGGGTAGTGTGATCTCAATTTTCTCTCCAATAGCGTACTTATCCTTATTGGTTTTGAAAGTAAGCATCTCAGCACCACCTGGACCATCCTGCCCCGTGCTCCACCATCCGCGATAGGTGGTATAAAATATTTTTCCTGTACGATGACCTGATACCGGATCAGTTACGACAATTAGTTTTCTTCCCCAGGTGTTTTCTCCAAAATTTAGCTCATACGTTGCCTTACCGCTAGTTGAGGTACTTACATAATCCGTTTTCATCAAATTCGTACTTCTGTTGCGGATGTAGCTTGCCAAATCCTCACGTTCGTTACGTTGCCACCACCATCGCCAACCAATCTCATATACTTCTATTTTGAGACGGTCACGACTCACAGGTTTTCCGTCCTGGTCAAGGGTAACTATGGGTAGTAAATTAGGTTCATTGGAATACAAAGCATCGTTCCAACCTTCTCCTTTAGGTATTTTAAGTCCTACATAGGATTGGTATGGTGAATATGGCATACTGAATCTATCTACACTAAAATCACCACCCTCTTCAAATGCTCTTATCTTGAAATTAGCAGATAGCATACCGGGTGCATTGTTCTTCACATTGAACTCGGTAGTAATAGTCGCTTTGCCTTGTTCATTTACTCTACCATCAAAAATATATTCGGTTTGAGAAGTGAAATTTTTCGTTGGGTCACTAAAAATATACTCCCTATAATCATCAAACGGACTTGATCCTTCTTTTAAAGTGACTTCAACATCCGCCTTTAGGTTTTTAGCTACCGCTCCATGCAACCATTTTACTTCCAGTTCTCCTTGAGATACCACTCCGGTTTTTAAGACTTCATCATCAAAATCAATATTGATTTTTAGTCGGTTAGGCTTGACCGTTTCAATTTTTAACGTTTTAGTAAAAGATGCACCACCCACCTTTACTTTGGCCAGCCAGTTGCCTGTTGGTGATTCAGGTTTAGTAGCTGTTCGGAAATCATATAATCCTTTTACCGAGTTGGTTTTTACTTTTCGTTCGAAAAGTTGATTTTCAGGTGTAAACAATTCGAAAACAATTGGATGATCATTTGGGATGAGGTCCAGTTTATCCTCTAACATAAATGACACATATAAGGAGTCACCCGGTCTCCAAACGCCTCTTTCTCCATAGATAAACCCTTTAAGTCCACTTTTTACTTCGCTACCGCCAACATCAAACATGCTAAGAGACAATGAAGACCCATCATCAAGACGTAGATAGCCTGTCTGGTTTCCTTGTTTAGCAACCAGGAGAAAGGGCTTACTATCTACAGTTATTTTGGCCATGCCCTGAGCATCTGTGATGCCAGTAGCTATTAGTTGATCCTGATAGTTTAAAATTTCTATGGCTACACCCTCTAAATTTTCTGTGGTTTTCAGGTCTGTTACTGCCACGAACACCTCTTTATTTTTACCTGCCTTGGCAATTATGCCTAAGTCAGAAGCGAGCACATTTCTGGTAACCTGATGGCGATTTCCCATATAGTAAGAAGGTGTGCAAGGGTTGTCCCGGTCATCGTAGTCATAACCATCATCATAGTAATAGTAGTCATCGTAATCGTCATAGTAATAGTCGCTAGGACCATCATATTGATCCATTTCAGGATCTTCGAGTAGAAAATCTATTTCATCATCCTGAGTACTGTTATCTTCCCCGCAAGGGAATAACGAATGGTTTTGATCAAAGCCGAGCGTCACTCTGTAAATAGACCCAGGACTGACATTGATAAGGCTGGAAAGATCCAGTGCATAGGTGTTCCAACTTCCGAAATCTACATTACCTAAAGCTTTAAGTGGTACTTCGTTTTTGTATACCAGCCGTCCAACACGCTTAAGTTGATTACGTCCATTCAGCTGGTTGGTCTGTAAAAACTGAGCTATGTTATCTTCAAATATTTTAACCACTTTGACATTTACGGCATTAAGGTTTACCGCCTTAAATGGAAATATGAGCCCATCAGTACCTGGTAAAATAACACCATCGCCTATAAGTGATATACTTGGTTTTTGATTAGAGAACTTTACTGGTTTGCTAAATGCTTCCTTAAGGCGGTATCCTGCAGAATTCTGCACGCCTAAGGCTACGGATATTTCAGTTGAAGTAGCAATTCTGGAAGAAGGGTAAGCTTTTACCGTATTTTCATCAACTACAATTCTTAATGGAGTACCCGACTTCAAATAGATCAATCCATTTAAATCTTGTGATTCATCTAATGGGTCTGAGAAGAATAGGGTGATAAATTGCTCGGGTTGCTGTGTAACCCGCATGCCAATTACTTTGAAATCGCCTAATGGAGGAATGTCTACTACGTATTCGCTTTTGGTTTCAGCCCCAATAGCTTCTCCATCCCATTCCAATATGACCTGACTTGCTGTTTTACCTCTGGTTAAGCTATCTATAGTGAAGGAGTGATTCCTTCCATTTAATGCATGATCCCATTTTAGCGTCACTCGCTTTCCTCCTTGTGTAGCTTTGAGGGTTTTTTCTACATTTTCTTCAAAAGCAAAATCAGCCGTTATCAATTCTCCTCTCAATCGCTGCCAGCTGAGATCAGTTTTGTCATACGCTTCCAGTCCTTCAAAATTTACATTTATGTATTGGGGCCTGGTCTGAAATTGAAAGGTAAGTACCTCTAGTTTTTCAGGGACTTCAATGATCTCACCCAACTGAAACACAACTTCGAAAAGTTTGCCTGAAGGTAATATTTCTTCCGGGGTGAACTCAATGGCATTATTTGCTACCCAATGCGCGGTTCCTTGTATATCAGGTATAATCTCAAATGGATTATCTTCCAGTTCTTCACCAACCACCACCCCAGATACAGCTTCTCTAAACCTCACCTGTATAGTGCTTTCATTAGAAACAACACCCGAAGTGAAGGCAGCTACATAACCAGTAAAGGCCGGATCGACTTCAATAATATCGGTGGAAGGTTCATTCTTTCCACAGGCAGTCACTAATAAGATAAGGGCAGCAAATAAGAGGCGATTCATCATAGATTTGACTTGAAATTTTAGAAGAATACAAGTTACGATGAATCTTTTCGGAGTCAATAATAACCTATGACTTTTATAGAATAAAATTATTTTCGCAACGAGATAAACAATACTTTACTAGTCATGCTGAGGTATGAGATACCGGATAAATAAAGATTCTGAAAAAGTAAATCTTTATTTTCCGGCATGACATTCAAAGCTTATTGGGAACTACAATTGGTTTAAGAAGATAGTCGGCTCAACTCCTCTTTCACTTTTTTCGGCAGGCTGGCCACGATCAATTCATAAGAATGATCAATCAGCTCTTTGGTAAGATTATCGGGAATAGTTCCGTCCATATAAACTGAGTTCCATAGCGCTTTATTCATATGATACCCAGGTTTGATGCTATCGTACTGTTCTCTCAATTCAACGGCTCTTTCAGGATCACATTTCAGATTGATGAAGGTAAAAAGGTCGACATCACAAAGAGCGAACATCTTATTCATTACTTTGAATACTAGCGTCTTATTGTCAAAAGGGAAACCTTCAGTCACGCCAGGTTTCGCCATACAATACTCGCGGTAGAATTCTATATCCATTAGAACAATCGCTTGGCAATGAGGTAAATAATCCCAAGCAGAAACACTGTCATGGAAATCTTATTGATAACATGCATAGAGCGAATACTAAAGTTGGTAGGTCGATTCGGGTCTTTTTTTCTAAAAAAATAGCCTGCCACCTCTCCAAGTTGAAAGTACTCTTTTATCGTATTTTTATCAGATGATTTTTGCTCTTTATTTTCCATTGCAATCAATTTAATCTGTTACTTCAGGCTCAATCCAGTTACCGCCTTCTTTGATTATTTCAATCAGTTCATCCACCGCATTATCGGAGGGAACACCTCGTTTAACTACTTCCTGACCTTTATAAAGTGTAATTTTTCCCTTTCCACTTCCAACGTAACCGTAATCGGCATCTGCCATTTCTCCAGGGCCATTTACAATACAGCCCATAATTCCAATTTTCACTCCCTTTAAATGATCGGTACGTTTTCGGATCATGGCTGTTGTTTCCTGTAAATCAAATAACGTTCTTCCACATGATGGGCATGAGATATATTCCGTCTTGGTCATCCGCGTTCTCGCAGCTTGCAGTATGCCGAATGCAGTAGAATTATACGTTTTGATCAAATCCATCAATTCATCCTTCGACTTGTCCAATGCAGTATGTTCTGCAGATAGCATGACCCCATCTCCAAGGCCATCAATCAATAATCCTCCTACATCAGTAGCCGAATAGATTTGTAATTCATCATCTGAGATATCCTTATAGGCTCTTTTGACAACTACTGGTAATTCAATTCCAGTTTCGATTAGTTTAAAAAATGCTCTTCGCAATTCAGGCATAGCATGCTCGTTTTCAGATGATAGCATCAAAACAAACTTGTTTTCATCTATGAGTTTATCTACCAAAGTTGAATCGAGATCGTTAAGTGTTAACGCTAAAAAGTTTAGATCAGGATGTCGATCGTTTGAATCTAAATATTGTTGCTTATTGAAAAGTGGAAGCTTATTTAAATCGGGTTTTACATCTTGCCAACCTTTATAATCGATTATTTCCTTTAACCCATTAGGTAGCATAAAATCAATCGGCTGCTGACCACTGTATATAAAATCAGCACCCAAATCATTCATTTTCCATTTATCCAGTTCGGGTAAATAAAAATGACCAATAGATTTTAAATCTTTGTAATCAGTAATGTCAGCCCTGCTCAGGTCGGCAATAACACGTGGCACATTGGAGTCTCCAAAATTTGCCACTTCAATGGTTTTTCTTCTGTGATAGGCGAAGGGGTCAATCGGGGATTCATCAATGGATGCTATTTGGTTATGGTCATTTCTACCCACATATCGATCTACCAATGTTCTAGCCACAGGAGCTTCAAACTCGGGTTCTTCTGTTAAGGACACCCTTACTGTATCACCCAAACCATCTTCTAGTAGTGTACCTATACCTACCGCACTTTTTATTCTTCCATCCTCGCCATCACCTGCTTCAGTTACTCCGAGGTGCAATGGATAAGGCTGAAGTCCTTCTTCATCTAATTTATTCACCAATAACCGATAAGCCTGAACCATTACCTGAGTATTTGAGGCTTTCATGGAAAGTACTACGTCATAATAATTCAAGTCTTCACAAATACGTAAAAACTCCAGGGCAGATTCTACCATCCCAATAGGTGTATCGCCATACCGGCTTAAAATTCTGTCAGAAAGAGAGCCATGATTGGTACCAATACGCATTGCCGTACCATGCTCTTTACAAATCTCAACCAACGGAGTGAACTTCTGTCGGATTCGTTCTAGTTCAGCATTGTAGGACTCATCGGTATATTCTATTTCTTCAAAACGCTTTTTATCTGCGTAGTTTCCAGGATTAACACGTACCTTCTCGACTATTTTAGCTGCGAGCTCAGCTGCATTAGGGGTGAAATGTATATCTGCAATAAGTGGCACATTACAGCCCCTCTTTCTCAATTCCTTTTTTATCTCTTCTAAGTTCTGAGCTTCTTTGATGCTGGGTGCAGTTATTCGTACATATTCGCATCCCGATTCTACCATTCTTAACACCTGCTCTACAGAGCCCATGGTATCCATAGTATCCACTGTAGTCATAGATTGCACTCTAATTGGATTATCACCACCAAGCGGAATATCACCGATATAAACTTCACGGGTTTTACGCCTTGAGTAATGTGTAAGGCTGTTACAGTACTGTTTAGTATTTATGACTTGTGTGCTCAATTCAACTTAAATTTTGAGTTGTAAAGATAACCTAAAACTGGGCTTAAAGTTCATTTGGAATTTTCTAAATGTCACCTAATTGTGGCCGCATAACGATCTCTTCGACAACAGTGCGATCTGACATCTCATAGGCATTAAACAAAGCATCTGCCACATCACTTGCTTTCATAAATCTTTCTTCAGGAAGATCAACTCCTTCCCAGCTTGCAGACATTGTTGCTCCAGGCATAATGGAGGTCACCCGAACGCCATTTTCTTTCATTTCCTCTCTCAACACTTTGCTAAAGCCTAACATAGCAAACTTGGAAATGCAATAAGATCCACCATTCTCATAAGGCATAAATGAAGCGGTTGAGCAAATGTTAAAAACATGACCTTTTCTATTTTCCTTCATACCCGGTATTATCTGTCTGGTCAAATGATAGGCACTGTAAAGATTCGTGTCAATCATCTTTTCTAAAACACCATCCTCTTCCATGTGCAACTGACCGGGAATAAATACGCCAGCGTTATTTACCAATATTAAGATCTTGGAAGCCTGTTTTAACGCTGTTGTACCAAACTTAAGTACCTCTTCATTTTTACTCATATCCACCTTATGAACATGAACCTGCACTTGATGCAAAGACTCAATTGATGTCTTTAAAGACTCTAAATCATCTGAATTTCTACTACAGGTTATGATATCAAAACCGTTTTCTGCCAATTTTTCTATAATTGCTTTTCCTATACCTTTTGTACCTCCTGAAACTATAGCTGTCTTACTCATTTTTTAGCTTATTTATTAAAACGATTTATCATAAAATTCATTTATCTTTCCGAGAACTGCTGAATAAGTGGTTAAATTAAGTCATTTGGATGGAAACACTGGGTAAGTACTTCTTATTTTTAGGTAAGCTTTTTATTAACAGGGAAACCTTTGCGACCTATTTCAGGCTTACTATGGAGGAGGCAATACAGATAGGGATCAATTCTATTTTCCTTGTTTCCCTGGTCTCTTTTTTCATGGGAGCTGTAACCACCATCCAAACAGCATATAACCTTATAAGCCCGCTAATCCCAGATTATGTCATATCATTGGTGGTCAGAGATATGACTATCCTCGAGCTTGCTCCAACTATCATAGGTGTTATCTATGCTGGTAAGGTAGGCTCAAGTATGGCAAGTGGGCTGGGTACTATGAGAATTTCAGAACAGATTGATGCCCTTGAAGTAATGGGAATTAATTCAGCCAGTTATCTTGTTTTACCAAAGATCTTAGGGTCACTTTTAACGTACCCCATGCTTGTTATTCTGTCTGGCCTGCTTAATATTCTTGGAGGCTACCTTGCTGGCACCCTAACGGGTGTAATTACTCCATTTGAGTATATCTATGGTATCCGCTATGAGTTTAATGACTATACAGTAACGTTCGCTTTAATAAAAGCATTTGTATTTGCTTTTTTAGTATCGTCTATTTCATCCTTCAAAGGTTACTACACCACCGGTGGATCTCTTGAAGTTGGTAAGGCCAGTACTGCAGCAGTAACTCAAAGTGTAATAGCCATATTGTTAGCCGATTATCTTCTTGCTCAACTGTTGTTATAATGATTAGAATAGAAAACATCAAGAAGTCATTCAGCGGCAAAGAAGTACTTAAAGGTATTGATGGTGTTTTTGAGCCTGGTAAACCCAATCTTATTATAGGAGCTAGCGGTACAGGTAAGAGTGTACTATTAAAGTGTATCGTGGGACTTATTCAGCCAGATGAAGGGTCTATTTATTACAACGACACTGAGTTTACAAATGCGTCCAGGGATGATAAAACTGACATTAGGCGTCAAATAGGTATGCTTTTTCAAGGAGGGGCACTTTTCGATTCCAAGACAGTGGAACAGAATGTAATGTTTCCATTGGATATCTTAACCAAGATGCCACTAGATGAAAAGCTAGATAGGGTTAACTTTTGTTTAGAACGTGTAGGTTTATCTGACCAAAATAAAAAACTGCCTTCAGAAATAAGCGGGGGAATGCAAAAGCGAGTTGGAATTGCACGAGCAATTGTCAATAACTCTAAGTTCTTATTTTGTGATGAACCGAACTCAGGACTTGATCCATTGACTTCAATCACTATTGATGATCTTATCATGGAGATTACTGAGGAGTATAATATCACCACTGTGGTTGTAACTCATGATATGAATTCTCTGTTGGGTATAGGTGAGAACATTATGTTCCTTCACAAAGGACTTAAGTTGTGGGAAGGTCATAAAGATGATATTACTCAATCCGGAGTCAAAGAATTTGAAGACTTCGTATTTGCCAGCAAAGTCATGGCGAAGTTGAGGAAATAGTAAACTGATACTGCGTTTGCAGACTTTCTGGTTATCCTTTCATTTTTTCAGGGTCTTGGCGGGTATCAAAAAAGTCCGTTACATAGATATATTCTCCTTCTATTCGATAAATGATTTTAAAGTATCCTTCTATTAATCTTCGATGGTATTTATTCAAATGCTCCAGATATTCTTCTAACTGACCACTTTTGGGGTGAGATAACAAACTATCTGCTCTGTCTAACAGCTTAGTTCTGAGTTCAATCACTTTTTCTAAAGGCATACCCTGTTTTTCCATCAAAAACTGTAGCGATTCATTCAGACTTTCATGAGATTGGTCGGTATAAATTACCGTCATAATCCTAATCTACCGTCAAGTCTTTTTTCAAACTCCTCTCTTGTATAAACATTGCCTTTCTTAATATCCTTTTCAGATTGCAAAGCTCTGGAAGTAAGTTTTTCTTTTAAAACAGGATCTAAGCTGGATTTTTGCAACAGAGTTCTAATCGCCTCTAATATATTTAGATCTTTTTCCTGATCTATCAACAACCTTAATTCTTGTTTTATGTTTGTTGCTTTCATGATTTAATAAAAATAACAATTTATTTGATTGATTCAGTTTTTCACAAATCAACTACTTTAAATCAAAACAATGCACTCACCTGCACCCTGCCAATATGCACTGGATTATTGTCTTCAGACTTTCTTCCGTTATAAGTTAAGTTAAGCTGAAGGCCTTTAGTGATCTTTTGCTGCCAATTTACGGTCCATGTTATATTTGTGCCGGGCCTCAATGCCTCTAACATATCATAACCAACGGGACTACTCTCCTCTCCATTAAACCCTATGTCTACCCATCGAACACGAGCACTAAAATTGCTTTTGATTGCTTTATTCAGCCTCACCTCGCCAATCACCTCACTCAATGTCGCTTCTTCAGCATTCTCCGAGGCAAGCGTGTTCTTCTTATCTGTTAAACCATATTGAACACTAAAACGAACATTATCTGAAGGCTGCCATGCTACCTGAGGGTTGAACCTATATATGGAGAGTAGATAGTTACGATCTTCTAAAAAGTCCGAATTAACTTCCTTAGTACTCCTTCCTGATCTTAGTGTAAGGCTATATTGCTTCGATAGGTTAAGTCTTATATTAGACAAATATTCCTCGATTCGCCTAAACTCAAAACCGTTATTAAGTAACTGCTTATTTTCATTATTCGCATACGTGAAATCAAGACCGTAGATAGGGTTTGTTCTATTAAAGAAAAGTGTGGAGCGAAGGGCATTTCTTTCAGTCAACAAACTAGCTTCTTCAATATCTTTAGCAAATGCCAACAGTCTAACATCTAAGTCCTTGTCCGTTGTTTTCGTATCTGCCGACCAGGATGTGTTATTTGAAAACTTGCTTAAGATTTTTTTTATGCCATTAGCTGATTGCCATGACCTTGGTGCATCCACATTTATCCTGAAAGTAAATAAGTTCTGAAAAGCTTGAACAAACTCATTACTTGGAGTGAAGATTTTCGCATAATTTCGCTCATCTGGGTTAATCGCCTCAAAGAATTCTCCTAAATCTTGTACTCCATCTTCATTCAAATCTCTCCATGTATGAGTTCCCTGTCCGGCTGGCACATTGATAAAAACGAACTCCCGTTTTAGTTCCTGGCTATTGGCAATAGCATAGGTCATCTCTGATCGAATATGATTATCCAACCATCTTCCAGACCAATCCAATCTTCCAGCTATTGTTTCTTCAGTTTCATCGAGCAATTGGTTATCTAATTCTCGATAGTTAAAAACAGCCTGAATGGAGTTATTCTCAAACTCTTTAGCCATCGTCAACCGAGTCGTATTGGATGTGGTAAAGTCGTTGATCTCTCCATTTTGAGGGGTCTTGTCCTCACGAATACTATGTCGTAGGTCATAAGTAAAAGAGGAAGAATCGCCACTTTGAAGATAAAAGGTATGCTCATCGAAATACATGGCTGAGAAGCGAATACTATCCGTTTGTGCGGTGGTAATGGTATTGTGATCGACATGGTAAATGTAACCTGGCACTACGCTTCCAGCTCTATAGGATACATCAGCTTTATAACGTTGCCATTCTGCTCGTTGTATTTGCTGATCATTGTTCATCTGGAAGTAAGAGGATTTCAGTTGTATATTATTCCATCGCACATTACCTCTGAAGTTATGTTGAAAACCATTGACTTGAGGTCCCCGGTCTCTATGTGTCACATCATATTTAAAAAGATTATTGGCATCTTTTCTTAGCTCAATTCCTGCATTGGTTATATTATCTTCAAACCTTCTGTCATCCGTTGAAGGATCATAATTCCAATCCCGGTCAAACTCAATGTAGCGGAAGCGATCTATCGGTGTGAAATTCTCCTGATCAAATTCAAAATCTACATAGCTATTTAAAGAATACTGCGGTAAAAACGATAAGGTTCTATTCTCACTTATAATTCCACTTTTAATGGCAAAAGCAGCATTATCTTCATCGTCAATATCTGAGTAGAGGTTTAAATCCTGCTCTGAAAGCGCCAGTTCTGAATACACACGCTCATATTTATTAAGCTGATATTCTGCGGCAAAAGTGATCATCTGTTTTTTATTTGGAGCTGGCAGCAAAGATGTAGGTGCATAACGACCCTGACTCACACCATTGATTGGTGCTACCCATTCAAATACTCTACCGTTGGCAGTAGAATTCGCCTGAACATAATCACCGTTTCCAATGCCCACATCAGTAAAGGAAACCCTATAAAAAGCACTGTCAGGATTGGTTGAATATTCAAATAGTTCAATATCACCAATAGTCGGGTCACTAAAAATGACCTTTTTATACAATACAGTTTCATTGGTAAAACCAACACTATCTGCCGTTGATATCTGCGCCAGATCAAGGTCATCACCAATAGAACTTAAGAAGAGCTTATCATCATCTGTCAGATCGAAAAGTAATGGCCTGTTTTCATTATCTTTTTCACTGTAAGCATCAACCGAAAACTTAAGTTGTCCTATCGTTTGAGAGTGGCCGCCTGTTGTAATTGCTCGACTATAATTCTGGTCAGAATATTCATAATCCACTCTTATTCGTGAAAATTGGGTGATCAGAACACTATTGGTAAAAGTTAGCTCAGCACTGTTATAATCAATGATATAATCATTATCAAAACCTCTTTGCAAAAGTTTGCCGTCAAGAAATACACGTTCCGAATTGGCCAGTATAAGCAAGAATCGTTCAGCATTAGGCCCTGGAATTCTGTATGGCCCTGACAAACCCTCTACCGCCTGAATCTGAATTGAAGCAAAACGACCTTTGGCTACTGAAAACCCAGCATAACTATCTGCTGTTGAGTTACCAACGTCATAATTAAGCCTGGCCAGTCCGCCCTGAACATTTTTATAATACCTTAAAAAGTTCGATGGATTGTTTTTAAACACAACATCACCACCAGTTAGGGAAAACCGATCATTATACAATTCAATAGAAACGTTATCAAAGTCCTGAAGCTGCTGGGTGTTTCCCTCCGGTTGATAAGGTACATTTTGATCTGTGATTGAAGCCCTGATAAACAAGTTTTCCGCCAGCTGACCATCCAGATTCAAGTTAAGTGCGGAGTTTACAAAGACATCCTGATTATTGCCGAAAGAAATCCCACGACTAAGACTTCCACTTTTATAGAGACCCTCAGTATGGAACAGTTCATCTTGCTTCAAAAAGGAGGATTCTTTTACCGGGTCTTTGAAATAGGCATTCGAATCGTAAACTGACAAATCACGATTAAAATAACTTTGATGAAATGCAAGCGGATAAACTTTATAGCAAACCAATGCAGAGTCAATCTGATCTATTGAAATCAGGGTAACTTCTCCCAATGAAATATTATGGCTTATATCAATGCTTTTATCAGCAACAATGCTACCTGCTACCACTGAAAGTGAGTCTAATGAAATCGGCCTATTGAAGTCAGTGATCCATTTACATCGCTCATTTGACATTTGAGCGTGCGATTGAATGCTTACAAGAACTAATAACCCTATAAAGACTAACCTATTACTCATTGCTCACACGTGGCAGCTCAATAAAAAATGAAGCTCCTTCTCCCATTTCACTCTCAAACCAAATTTTACCTCCTGCATGTTCTATTCCGTGTTTAGCTATTGCAAGTCCTATCCCGGAACCTGTAGTCTTGGTGGTGAAATTTGGTATAAATACTTTTTGCCGTATTTCTTCATGAATTCCGGCCCCATTATCTACAAAACTCAATACAATCTTTTCTTTCATAGCCTCCAGCACTATATCTAGTAAAGTAGTTTCTTTATCATTTGCCTGAACGGCATTTAAGATCAAATTAGACACAATTCTACCCATCAGCTGTTCATCACCAATGGTATATACTTCTTCATTGGGTAATTGTAAGTTGATTTTCAAATTTTGTGTGGCTGAATGAAGGCTTACAGTACTTTTAATAACACTTGAAAGCTCATATCTGGCACTTTCTGGAATTGGCATCTTAGCAAATGAACTAAATGAAGAAGCTATATCATCTAGTGTTTCGATTTGCTTTAGTAAGCTATCAATTGGTTTGGATTTATCCTCTTCTTTATCGTCTCCAATCAGTTTTCTACTGAGATGCTGCAAAGTGAGTTTCATTGGAGTCAGGGGATTCTTTATTTCATGAGCTACCTGTTGCGCAATCTCTCTCCAGGCGCTTTGTTTCTCACTCTTAGCTAATGCCCGTTTACTATCTTCTAAGTTCAGGAGCATCTTATTATACTCACCCACCATAAGTCCAATTTCATCATCGGCATTCCAGTTAAGAGGTTCATTGAACTCAGTCAAAGAAGTCTTTTTAAGTTTTTGAGTTATAAATGCCAGAGGAAAAGTAAGCCATCGAGTAGCGAAGTTTGATATGATTAGAAATACTATAAAAACAAATGTAAAGACATTGATAATATTCGTGATGACTACAATCTGACTTTGCTGCAATGCATACTCAGAGTCAAAGAAGGGTATACTAACTAAGCCTATCATTGCTCCTGTATCAAAAGACTTAACTCCGAAATAGGTGGCATTATATTCTAGATTCCCTACTTTCTCCTTGGCAGTAAATGCCTTTTCTCCTTGCTGAACAATATGCTCATAAGCCTCATAATTAACATAATCCGATAATAAATCATTATCATAAATTGCCGGTTGATTGGTAGCAATCAATTGACCAGATACGTCAAAAACATTTATATCAGTGTTCGAAAACCTGGCGATATTTGAAATGGCCTGCTGAAGTTCATCTTCATTCGTTTTCTGATTAATAAAATCGCTTAAAACTGCACTCAGGTTGTTTCCAACATTCTCCGCCTTTTTATAATATTCATCAATGACCTCTTTCTCAAAAGAAGCATTGATCAAGCTAAGAGTTGTAGCGCTTACGGCTATAAGTGGTAGGAAAAAAGCGATGTTCAAATACAGTTGTATTCTAGCCGAATAACTTAATTCTGATTTTCGCCACCATATGCTTACTGAATAACTAGCAATAATCAGAAGGAGGATAAAAACCTTAATTAGAAACAGAAATGAGAAATTACTTATGAGATCAGTAAGTGGGTGATCTGTAGAACTTATTACCAATCTATGGCCTGCCTGGTCATTAACGGCTACATGCCGAAACCGATTAAAAGTAAATTCATCTTGTGTATTGAAGTTACTTTGCTTTACAAACATGTCATTGTAATTAAAATCTCCTGAACTATATGCAACGTCCATATTATTGAACACTGCATAGCTATAATTGGCATCTTGAAATGGTGATAAAAAACGATTATCAACCAACATTTCAGGGTATACATTTTCAGGCACAATTCGTTTGAGACGCATGTCAATTAAGATGTAACCTACTTTTATACCTCTTCTCTTAATTTCAATGTAGTCAAGATATCGTTTGGTTGCTCCTTCTTCAGGAAGATTAATAAAGTAAATTCCTTCATACCCTGTCCTATATTGGTCTGAGTCAAGCCTGAGCATCTTTGATCCACTATTTGAGCCTTCTTCAAATGCTTCACCAATAGAATTATAGATGTATATTTTAATGTCGTACTTGTCAAAGTAGTTGTTTAAATAGACTTCGCGAATTTTAGATTCCACAATATCCTTGGATAAAAAAGGCGAGGCCAAACGCGACTGAATGAAAATATCGTTCTTGATTTTCTCGTTGATCACTGAAAGTAAAAACTCAGCCATGTGATCTTTATCAATAAGAAATTGATTGGCAAATTTCTTTTTTCTATCTACCTCGCTTTCATTCTCAAAATGAAAAATTGACCAGGCTCCAAGAGCTGATGAAGCTATAAGTAATACAAATAGGTATAAAAATGTAGAGAAACTAATTCTGCTTACTGCTCGTGCTAGATTGGTTTTAAGTAGCACAAAAAATAAAATAATACTTATAATGGCTGACGCAATAAAGTCCTGGCCCAGAAAAATATTGATAAGAGAAAAAAGTGCAACGGCTATAAGAAAGATACTGACTATGGCTCCATTATTTTTCACAGTACGTCTAAGGCTACGGAATGACAGATGAGCTAAAAGGATTATACTCAGTGTAAAAAGAAGGTAACAGAAGAAGGCTACAAGGCGATTATTTTCAAATGATATACTCTGGTTGATATCGAATGATATCTGAGAGTTGTGATAAATAGTTTGAAAAACAAGGTACAACCAGTGGAATGAAAAAATAAAGAGCCCTGCCAACAAAAAACCAATCAAAGATTTTCTAATAGTCGACAAACGTAAAATTTTCCTAAACCAGATTGATCTTTGAAATCTGTAAAACAAAAATCCTACAAAGACCAGTAGAATAATCAAGTTGATGAACAGATCGGTAAAAGAGGCATTAATAGCGGATGAGGCAAATACTCTAGAGTCGAATAAATCATGATCAATTAAAGCATTAGGCCACGAAAGCTCGAGCATCAAATATCGAATGATTGTCAAGCTTCCAAATAAAACTCCCAAGGCTAATGGAAAATTGGTTGCAGCAAGGGTCAATGACATTCTATACACAGCCAGCATCAATGTAAAAAAACCTAAGAAGAATAGGGAAACGGATATAATATCAAGCTTAAAATGTGTCGGGTAGTAATCAGATAAATATTCAATACTAAATAGGCAGTTACCCTCGAAACAAATCTTATTTTCCGAATTACTATTC
Organism: uncultured Fulvivirga sp.; assembly: GCA_947500555.1. GTDB lineage: Bacteria > Bacteroidota > Bacteroidia > Cytophagales > Cyclobacteriaceae > Fulvivirga. Next base: position 131,855 of record CANMSE010000002.1, read on the forward strand.
TGTATTCTTAAATTCTGACTGGTAAAAAAGTCAGTAGAGAATCCTGACTTAAAGTATTCATTCTCAATTTTATAATCATGATGAATGATTATGGTCGCTACGATTTCCCTATCATCCTCAGTCCTTTTTATCGCCATATAATCATTTCTGGCTGTTCTAATAAATTTAATATCATAATCACCAGCAATATCTCGGTATGTCGGAACAAATTCTGTTTGGGTCCAAAAGGTTAAATCACCATCATCAAAGACGTAAATGTTATGATTATCCGATATATCAGATGATTTATTCCGTTCTTCTTTTGCATACGTGTCAATGGCCTTTTTGGCAGAAACAACGGCATCAGCGATTTTTAAATTTATTCTATCCGTCTCCTCTTTTTCATTGATATTGAGATTTGACGAATAATAGGCAACCAACCCGGTGAGAAGAAAACTTAAAATACTGAAGTAGAGTAGCGCCCTATTTATTCTATCTAAAGACATAGCCATTAAATATAAACAGAAAAGAGGTGTTTATATTCTATTACCTACTTGTCGTTTGCTTTATCTGGTTGATAGGAAACAGCACCAAACCAATAAAGAAAGAGAATTCTAGAGTAACGAAAGAGAAATGGTAGTAGTAACAAAACCAAACTTACAATTGAAATTAAAAAAGCCTGAAGTGTATAAGTATCAAAAACTGTCAGTGCGATACCAACAGCTACAATTAATGCTACAGAAAAAGCGTAATTAACATACATCGCTCCCGTAAAAAAACCAGGTTCTCTCTCAAATTTCAACCCGCAAACTGGGCAATTGTCGTTCATTTTATGAAACTCCGATAGTTTCAACGCTGAAGAAATGAACATATCTCCTTGCCTGCACTGTGGGCACTTGCCATGAATAGCCGCCTTAAACCCGTCCATATTTCTTAGCATTAGCCTTGCTGTTCCGGTACCAAAAGAATCCTACTATGCTTATTGCCAGATAAGGCATGACAAAAAGATAGAGAATTCCGAAATTCAAACCAGCTCCAATTCCAATATCACCATTGCTAAGATTGTTCTCAATGGTAGCGCGGCACATAGCACATTGTGCTAGTGAGTCCAGAACTGGTAGTACTAGTAGAGCAATTAATATGTATATAGCCTTCTTCATCATATTATTGGTAGTAAGGACTAATCATTATGTAGACAATAACACCCGTGACGGCCACATACAACCATATTGGAAAGGTGATTTTTGCCAGTTTTCTATGCTTTTCAAAGTTAGCATTTAAAGCTCTAACGAACGTGAATAAGACCAAGGGAATTACAGCTACGGAAAGTATAATGTGAGTTATAAGAATAAAGTAATAGATGTACTTATAATCTCCTCCATAAGATGTGGACGTGCTTGTCATATGATAAACAACATACATAACTAAAAACAATGCGGATAATATTAAGCATGTCTTCATTAAGCGTTCGTGTAGTTCACGATTCTTATTTTTAATCGCTACTACAGCTGCAATTAGTATGAGAGAGGTAAGCGCATTAATGGAAGCGTAAATGGGAGGAAGAAAAGAAAAATCGTAACCATCAATTTTAATCCCAAAGAGTACTGCTACCGCCAGTGGGATAGTAATTGAAATACCAATAATCAGCTTATTATTAGTTTCATTCAACTCTTTCTGCATTCTCTATCAATATTTTAATTTCTACTATCAACCTATCTATCTCATCAATGTCACGATCATAATAACCTCTAATCCTGTTTTCAGTATCTACCAAAATCAGTTGATTGAGCTCATTTGAAACAAAACCACAGTTCGCTATCAAATCTATATTATTAACAACTCTCGTCTCAAATTGATTATCGTTAGAATCAATTTGCTGTGTAGAGAAAAGCATCATTTCGATGTTTTTCCCGAACAACTCACTTATTCTGACACTGATATTTCTGAAATCATTCTCACCTGTTTTATTAACAAAAGTCACGACTTTATTTCTTGGGGAAGTTTTGAGAATGGAATCTGGAACATAAAACTGTCCTTCCATAAAATTGCAATCAAGATTACTGTCTGATACACCATCTTGATGCATAATTTCTACTTCAAAGCGATTATCTCCAAAGTTTTTTAAAAATGTGAAAATGAGCGCTGGAATACCCAGGACGACTAAAAGAATTATAAATTTGACTGATTGTTTCATGTCTAAAAAAAAGGCTAAGATGTTATCATCTTAGCCTTTAAATGCCTTTCAAGTTAAGAACTAGAACCTTGCTTCAAAAACAGAAGCCCCTTCATACACAAAAGCTATCAACATCCATACTACAAATATCATTGGTATGAGGATAGACCATATCAAAACTTTCCGCTCATGCTTCAAGTGCATAAATTCACCAACTATGTAGAAGGCCTTTACGATTGTTAATCCTACGAAAATAGAAGTCCTCAATACACCTGCTGCCATTGTGAAAGCAAATACGAACTCTATAGCTGTAACAAGCCCCAATATTCCGGCTGTCATCCAAATCTTTTTTATTTTTTCTTTGTCAGCAGGTACTACATGTACTTGCGCTGTCTCTTCGGTATGCATAAGTCTGTGGTTTGTCTAAATTTAAACTAGGTAGAAGAATGTAAATACAAATACCCAAACAAGGTCAACAAAGTGCCAGTAAAGCCCTACTTTTTCCACCATTTCGTAATGTCCTCTCCTCTCATACACTCCTGTTATCGTATTATAATAGATCAGGAAATTCAGCAGTACTCCACTAAACACATGTGTACCATGAAAACCAGTTATAAAAAAGAATAATGCTGCAAAATCAGGTGGCCCATATTCATTCCATGATAAGCTAGCGCCACCTCCACCAGTTCCGGTTATGAAATGTGACCATTCCCATGCCTGACATCCTAAGAAAGTCAGCCCTCCAATTATGGTCCAAAGCATCCACTTTTCAACAGATTTTTTATCCATTCTATGACCAGCCTCCACAGCTAAAACCATCGTTACACTACTCATAATAAGTATGAAGGTCATAATACCAACAAACACAAGTGGAAGGGATATGCCATGAAGAAATGGAACCGCTTCAAATACTTTTTCAGGAATTGGCCAATACTCTTGTGAAAAGGTAAATCCTTCCACTGTACCTGAATAAGCAGGGTGTGCAAAACGGATCATCCCGTAGGTAATCAGTAGAGCAGAAAAGGTAAATGCATCAGATAGTAAGAAAAACCACATCATTAGTTTTCCATAACTCGCCTTCAAAGGAGGTTGACCACCATCCCAAACACTTTTACCAGTATCAATAGTTGTTGCGGTAGCAGACATAGGTTGTGATTATCAGTTTAATTAATGATTCAATAATAAAAATACGAATAAATAAATCCAAAGACCACCTAAGAAATGCCAATATGTAACACACATCTGCATCTGATTAATATTCTTAGAATGAACTTTATATTTAAACGTTGAAATTAATACAATTAAAAGAAATATAATACCACTTACAAGGTGTAATCCATGTAATCCTGTCAAAACATAAAGAAAAGAACCGGATGGGTTACCCACAAAGAAGACACTATTCTCGACTAAATCGCCCCAAGCCATCACTTGCCCAACCAGAAAAGCTACACCAAGAATAGAAGTAATGACTACACCAAGCTTTGTTTTCTCAAGCTCATCCTTCTTTGCTGCCAGATAGGCCCAATGCATTGTAATACTACTTAACAGAATAATTCCTGAAGTTATCCAAAGTGAAACAGGTAAATCAAATACTACCCAATTGCCCTCTGCCTGCCGAACAATGTACGCACTTGTTAGCGATGCGAAAATCATCACTACAGTCACCATGAACAACCATAATCCGAATTTCTTCGGATTCATTGACAATGGTTTTTTCGCTTCTTCTACAATTTTAAAATCTGATGCCATCATTTCTCCACGCTAAATTTTATCTAACAAATAGGCAATCTGTACAATAGGCAAGTACAAAAACGATCCGAACATAATTCTTAATGCAGACTTACGCGTGCCATTTCGCATAAGCGCAAAAGTCTGACTCAGAAATAAAACTCCGCATATAGTAACTACTATAGCAGAATCAATTCCTGTAATACCAAATTTTGCAGGTAACAAACCAAAAGGAATAAGGAACAACGTATAAATCATAATTTGTATAGCGGTGTTGAAATCCTTCTGACCACCTGAAGGAAGTAATTTAAAACCTGCCTTTTTATAATCTTCATCGGCCACCCATGCGATCGCCCAAAAATGCGGAAATTGCCAAATGAATTGAATTCCAAAAATGATGAGTGCTTCAAGCGATATGTATCCGGTAGCGGCAGTCCAACCCAACAGAGGCGGTAATGCGCCTGGTATAGCTCCAACAAAAACCGCTATAGGTCCCACCCGTTTAAGTGGTGTATATACAAAGCTGTACAATACCATTGAAAGTATTGAAAGTAATGTGGTAATCATGTTAGTGTATAATGCCAATATGATTATACCAGTACCTCCCACTATAAATGCAAACATTGCCGCTTCAGTTACCGAAATACGTTTTGTTGGCAGTGGTCGGTTCATGGTTCTCGTCATGAGAATATCCAAATCCTTTTCTATAATTTGATTAATAGTGATAGACGCTCCCGAAACAAGGAATCCACCTAGGCAAATGATTGCTAGGTTCATCCAATTCATTGTTGAACTGGCACCTAAAACATATCCAAAGCCGCATGAAAAAGCCACCAAAAAAGACAATCTGAATTTAAGCAATTCCATGTAAGTGCGAACCTTTTCAAAGATGCTTAAGCTATGTGAATTACTCGTAATCATGCCGTTACTTTCCCTTCAGATTTAAGTTGCAAAAATAGGAAAAATTGGAGTCCGAAACCCAGTGTCCCTAATAATAAATGAACGGGTTGAATGAAAGCGGGGATATCAAAATAAGCCATGATAGTCCCACTAAAAATTGTGATTAAAATTACACTAATTAACATTTTAGACGTAGTATTCAGAGCATCTTTCTTCCAAAGAAGATAAATCAAGTAGCCATTGGAAATAAGAATTATCCATGAGAATGAGCGATGTAAGAAAAAAGTAAGTCCTAGATTTTCAACCCATTTATTTCTAGTTAATGTCTGAGCTACAATATCAACTGCTTCACGCACTTGGGTTCCGAAAACTACTTGAAAAAGCATCAACACCATTGAAATGATTAATACCCACTTTACCTGTTTCATATCTACCTTCATCATTCTCAAATCAGGATTAGCTTTCACCACTATTATACACAACACTGCTACTATAACTAATGCCAATAACATATGAAATGTTACTATAAATGGGATCAAATTTGTGGAAACTACCAAAGATCCAATCCAGCCCTGAAAAACCACTAGAACAAACGCAGCCAATGCCAAATAAAACAATTGTGGTTCAGACTTACGAAATTTTAAAGACAGGTAGAGAGTACCTATAACAAACAAGCCAATTAGAACACCAATAAGTCTGTTAACATATTCAATCCATGTTTTTGTAGCATTGAAATCTTCCTCTTCCAATATGGATTTGTCACTTGCTATCCGATCTGCCGTATCTTGAAATCCTAGTGCCTCTAAATATCCTATAAGCTTTATATTCTTCTTTTGGCGTTTTTGGGAATATACTTCCTTGTAGTCTGCTGGTAATTGTGACACTTCAGTAGGCGGCACCCAATTACCAAAACATTTGGGCCAATCAGGACAGCCCATTCCGGAACCAGTGGTTCTTACAATACCTCCAACAAGAATAAGGAAATAGATAGCTATGAGTGTGAGTAAGCTAAATTTTCCCAGCCTACTCTTACTCTTAGCTTCGTTATTTTTCATCCACTATAATTGCCTTGTCGCTGGCACCTTCGAGCTTAATCAACTCATTCTCATGATCAAGATTTGACTCTGGAGTTTCTGAGTAAGGAATATGTTGTGGAATAAAATCTTCTTCAGCGCCAGGCTTACTGTAGTCATAAGGCCATCTGTATACGGTTGGTATTTCTCCAGGCCAGTTTCCATGTCCGGGGTTAATTGGAGTTGTCCATTCCAGCGTATTTGACTGCCATGGGTTAGCTGGTGCTTTTCTACCTCTCCATATACTGTAGAAGAAGTTGAACAAGAATATGAATTGTGCCGCCAGTGTCAATATAGCAGCGATACTTACCAGCATATTCAAATCCGAGAACGAGTTCAACGCATCGAAATTAGTAAATGAATAATATCTTCTAGGGTAACCCGCAATTCCAATGTAGTGAAGTGGGAAGAATACCAAGTATACCCCAACAAAAGTTAACCAGAAATGAATGTAGCCTAATTTAGCATCCATCATTCTACCGTACATTTTAGGGAACCAGTGATAAACCCCAGCCATCAATCCGAAGAATGATGCACTACCCATAACCAAATGGAAGTGGGCTACCACAAAGTATGTATCATGTAACTGAATATCAATAGCTGAATTTCCTAAGAAAATGCCAGTCAATCCTCCAGAGATAAAGAAGGAAACCAAACCAATTGAAAATAACATACCAGGCGTAAACCTAATGTTACCTTTCCAAAGTGTAGCCAGATAGTTAAATACTTTTACTGCTGAAGGTACCGCAATAATCAATGTCAATAACATAAATACAGATCCTAAGAAAGGATTCATACCCGTCACAAACATGTGATGGGCCCATACAATAAATGAAAGTATAGCAATGAAAAGCATGGAACCTACCATAGCCTTATATCCAAATATTGGTTTACGAGAGTTAGTAGCTATAATCTCCGAAGTAATTCCTAGCGCTGGAAGTAATACAATATAAACCTCAGGGTGACCTAAGAACCAAAACAGATGCTGGAATAAAATTGGGCTTCCTCCTTGATTTGGCAGAGCCTCACCATTTATATAGATATCTGACAGGTAGAAACTCGTTCCGAAACTTCTATCAAATATCAATAACAGAGCTGCTGAGAATAATACAGGAAAGGAAAGTAATCCAATAATTGCGGTTAGGAAAAAGGCCCAAATTGTCAGCGGTAATTTAGAGAATGACATTCCATTCGTTCTCAAATTAATAACTGTAGTGATGTAGTTAATACCACCTAAGAGAGTTGATACTATAAATAGCGCCATAGATGTTAACCAAAGCGTCATCCCAAGGCCAGAGCCATTCACAGCCTGAGGTAATGCACTTAAAGGAGGATAAATTACCCAGCCACCTGATGCAGGTCCCGTCTCGATAAATAGAGAGGTGAACATAATCACACTGGAAGCAAAGAAGAACCAATATGACAGCATGTTCATAAATCCAGAAGCCATATCCCTTGCTCCTATTTGTAATGGAATAAGGAAATTACTGAACGTACCACTTAAACCTGCCGTAAGAACAAAGAATACCATGATGGTACCATGCATTGTTACTAAGGCCAAATAGAATTCCGGGTCAATCTTGCCTTCGGCTGTAATCCAATCACCTAAGAATGGCTTTAACCACCCTAATTGAGCTTCAGGGAAACCCAATTGTAGTCTAAAAATAACAGATAGAATACCACCTAAAAGTGCCCAGAAAATTCCTGAAATCAGGAATTGTTTGGCGATCATTTTATGATCGGTAGTAAATACGTAATGTGTCCAAAAATTGGTTGAATGCTCATGGTCATGCTCATGATGACCATCGCTATGCGTTTCTTCTGATATATGTATGTCTGCAGTAGCCATAATACTTTATTATAATGTCGCTTCTAATTCAGTGTTTTCAATGCCAGCTTTAATTTTCGCTAGCTCTCTTTTTTCAGCAGGGATTTCTTCCAGATAATCCGGATTCAACTTCAACCATGTTTGCTGTTCTGCTTTCCATTTCTCGTAATCTTCAGGCTCATCTACAACAACCTTCAGCTTCATTGAAAAGTGACCTCTTCCACATATTTCTGTACATGTCAAGAAATAATCAAATTCTGGATCACCTATCTCGTCTCTCATATCTTGAGTGGATTTATTCGCTAAGAATTTAAAGTGAGTAGGCTGACCAGGAACAGCGTCCATTTTAACTCTTTGATAAGGTAGAAATACGCTATGTAAAACATCCCTTGCTCTTATTTTCAATAATACTTCCTTTCCCTTGGGGAAATGCATCTCTAATGGAGTGAAATCATCATAAGAGTTTTCATCAGTAATATCAATACCAAATTGATTTCCCTTAATATCGTCAATCAATTTATAATCGTAGTTGCCCAATTGATTATCCTTAACTCCAGGATACCTTACAGCCCAAGCGAATTGATAACCCATAACTTCTATCACTTCGGCATCATCAGATGCCTTGCTGGTGATATCTGACCATGCCTGAAGGCCTGTGAATACCAATACTGACAATACAATTGCAGGGACTACAGTCCATAGCAATTCTAACTTAACGTTGTCAGGATAAAACTTACCACGTGCGCCTTCTTTATATTGATACTTCCACCCAAAATAGAACAGTAAAACGTTGGTAATAACAAACACCACTCCTGTCACGGCTGTGGTTACCCAAAACAATTGATCCGTCAGTTCGCCATGTTCAGAAGCTACTGGAAGTGTGTATTTATCAAAATATACCCATGAGTACCAGAACATAAATCCAAAACCTCCAATCATGAAAAGCATCATTAAGGCTCCGTTTACTTTGTTACTGGTACTAACTATTTTCTTATCTGTCCCTTTAACTACGTTAACAAGTGTTCCTATCCTAAACAGGGTGTAAAGGATTACTAAAAGTAGAAGAACACCAATTGCTATTATTATACCGAACATAGTCTATTCTATTTTTCTATTTAATCAATTAAATGTGGTGATGCATACTTTCTTGTAACATCGGGTGATTCTTAGCAAATAATGGCGCTTTAGCAAGATTTGACAGTGTTACAAATAAGAACAATACCCCAAATACTGTCGCCATACCTATTTCCACTAATCCAAATGCACCGTCATTTTGCATTACACCAGGCGTTACCATTAGGTAAAAATCAAACCAATGACCCACAATTATAATCGGGCAAACTAACTTCAATAATGACATATGTCTTTTTGCATCTCTTGTCATTAGTAACAAGAAAGGAAGGAAGAAGTTAAGTAAAAGGTTAACAAAAAATACCCAGGTATAATTATCCACTTCCAGACGCTGAATAAAGTAAATTGTTTCTTCAGGAATGTTGGCGTAATAGATCAACAGAAACTGCGAGAACCAGATGTATGTCCAGAAAATACTGAATCCGAAGATAAACTTACCTATATCATGAAGGTGATTTGAGTTAACTATGGATAGATACCCTTGTTGTTTTAACATCACTACTATAATAGTAATAACTGCGAGACCATTTACCCACCAACTGGCAAAAACATACCAGCCAAACATAGTACTAAACCAATGAGGGTCAATGGACATAACCCAATCCCATGCGGCTATTGAAGATGTAACTGCAAAAATTACCAAAAAGATTGCTGAATACTTTCTAGCCTTATACCAGTGATCTAATCCACCATTCAAATCTTCGGCTAACATTTCCTTCTTAATCCATAGGAAGAACATGATCCAAAGCGCAAAGAATACAACCATTCTTAGTACAAAGAATATTGGGAAAGTACCCACTTCCATAGGCCAGAACCACATGGCTGCTTTACCTTTAATTATATCATCACCACCCACTTCGGCATACAAGCTTGCGTGTGTCCAATGAAAAACGTCATGGTTAACTACAAACCAGGTAACAATCATTAAAACGCCTGCAATAGGTAACCAACTTGCCATTGCAAGAGGTATTCTTTTAATTCCTGATGACCAACCTGCCTGAGCAGCATATTGTATGGCAACAAAGAAAAGGCCTATAATCGCTAGTCCAGTGAAGTAAACATTGTTAATCCATAGATTAGCAAAGACTCTCTTTAACCATGGAGCACTTCCATGATGTTCTCCTGCCTCTGCATGATCGTCTCCGGCTTCTTCCAAGCTTGCCACCAAATCTGTTTGAGAAGTCAGTTGATTAATAGCATGCTCACCTTCTTCATGGTGACCACCTGACATAGAGGTGACAATTCCTATTACCATCACGACAAGCCCAATAACCCCAACAATCATCAAGGTTTTTTTGGCACCTGCTGTAAACGTATATCTTTCTTCGGTCATCGTGTAGTTATTATTTACGTCTGATTTCAGTTACTTCTGAATTGATTTAACATATTTAGCGATCTTCCATCGATCTTCAGGGTTCACCTGACTTCCATGTGCTCCCATAAGCCCTTTACCCCAAGTAATTACATGGAATATATGACCTTCTGTTATGTTTTGATAAGCCACTCCTTTAAGATTAGCTACACCCGGATATTTCTCAGCTACCAATCCGTCACCCTCACCTTTGCCTCCATGGCAATGCTCACAATAACGATCATAAAGTGCCTTTCCATCTTTGATGGCAGATTCAGCCATGGTACTATCTATTGGGTTGAACATAGTACGAGCGGCATAATCAAGACTGTCCTTATGAATTCTGTAAGGAAGGTATCCTTGCTTATTCCTGGGAACCGTATTCGCTGGAGGTGTGCGCATGTTCATACTATTCTTATTCAGAGGATTTGAATTATAGTATTCGCCATGACCATCGCGGGTATCATTTAAGAATTGAGCAGCTTCACCCGCACCTTCATCGGTGATCTGAGTTAATGGCTCGTAAGGTACCGAATGATACATATTTGGTGCATATTCAAGACCCTGATTTTCACCACCTGCTCCGCAGCTCATTGTTCCGGCTGCTATAGCGATGACTAGGGAGTAATTAAAAACTGTAGTTATTCTCATTTTGTCCGAGTGTTCTTAATCTTCAAAATCTTTATCATTTACTTCGCTAGCACCGCTACTCTGCACTACCTTTTTAATGTCATCTTTAGCTAAATGATTTTTTGACAAATCAATAGCCATAATATGTTTATCATCGGTGATTCTAATGTCCATCAACCTTGGTTTTTTATAGGGCTTCAAATCACTTACAATCATAAATGTACCTACCATACCAAGAGCTGAAAGTAGCACTGTAAGCTCGAAAGTAACTGGGATAAATGGAGGTATTGAAAAGAAGTTCTTTCCACCAATGATCATTGGCCAATCAAAACCCATCATCCCAATCTGCATAGTTAAGGCAAGGGAAGTACCTAACATACCAAATAAGAATGCTGCGATTGGAAGCCTTGTTCTTTTATAACCAAGTACTTCATCTAGCCCATGAACTGGGAATGGAGAATATACTTCCTGAATTTTGATACCACTTTCTCTTACCTTAGTTACGGCATCGAGAAGGACATCCTCATCATCGTAAACTCCTAAAACAAAATGCTTATTACTTTCCATTATATTATTGCTTCTCTTTTAAAGATGACGACTTTATAATACTCTTTACTTCAGCCATGTTAATTACAGGGAAGAATTTCGCGAACAACAAGAACGCTGTAAAGAATAAACCAAAAGTGAATAAATAAACACCTACATCGTAAACCGTAGGATAGAACATTGCCCAGCTAGAAGGCAAGAAGTCTCTATGTAACGAAGTTACAATAATCACAAATCGCTCGAACCACATACCTATGTTCACCACAATTGATAGTATAAAGGTCGCAGCTATATTAGTTCTAATGCTTTTCACCCAAAATAGTTGTGGGGAAATAACATTACAGGTCATCATGGTAGCATAAGCCCACCAGTAAGGACCAAATGCCCTGTTGATAAAAGCGTATTGCTCTGCCTCAACGCCTGAATACCACGCAATGAAGAACTCAGTAATATAAGCTATACCTACAATCGAACCAGTAATAATGATTACGATGTTCATCAACTCAATATGATTGATAGTAATGTAATCTTCCAGTTTAAACACTTTTCTAGTAACCAACATAAGCGTTAGTACCATTGCAAATCCTGAAAAAATCGCTCCTGCCACAAAGTATGGAGGGAAAATAGTGGTATGCCACCCAGGTATGACTGATGTAGCAAAGTCCATTGATACGATAGTGTGAACAGATAATACAAGTGGCGTAGCTAAACCAGCTAAGATCAAGGCAACTGACTCATATCGTGCCCAGGTCTTTGCAGCACCATCCCATCCAAAGCTTAAGGCACCGTAAACAGCTTTCGAAACTTTATTCTTTGCTCTATCTCTTATAGAAGCAAAGTCTGGAATAAGACCTATATACCAGAATACCAATGAAACCGTGAAATACGTGCTGATTGCGAATACATCCCATAAAAGAGGCGAATTAAAGTTTACCCAAAGCGAACCAAATGTGTTAGGTAAAGGAAGTGCCCAGTAAAACCCTAACCATAATCTACCCATGTGAAGAGCCGGGAACATAGCAGCACAGATTACCGCGAAAATAGTCATCGCCTCAGCCGCTCTATTAATCGACATTCTCCATTTTTGTCTAAATAGTAGAAGAATGGCAGATATAAGCGTACCTGCGTGACCGATACCAACCCACCAAACAAAGTTGGTGATATCCCAGGCCCAACCAACTGTCTTATTAAGACCCCAAACACCTATACCTTCCCAGAGCAGGGTAAGTACACAGTAGGTGCCAATACCTAAGGCGCCTAGTGAAACAGCCATTCCCAGCATCCAGGATTTTGTAGGCTTTCCTTCTACCTGTCGGCAAATGTCTTCAGTGACATCATGGACTGTTTTGTTACCAGTAACTAATGCCTCTCTTACTGGAGCAGTTATCGGATGTGCATCTTGTGCAGCTATTTGGGGCATATAACTAAATTTTTATTCGCTAAATTCAATTTCTGTCTTTACTAAATATTGAGCTCTTAAGCCTCGTTCTCTTCTTTATTCCTGATTTTAGTCAAGTAAGTCACGTTTGGTTTAACACCTAACTCTTCTAAAACATGATAAGCTCTAGGTTCACCAATTTCCTTTTCTATAATGTAATCAGACTTTTCCGTGTCATTAATCTTCAGCATATTGTAAATTCTGCTGTCCTTATCATTCATGTCTCCAAATACAATGGCGTCAGCTGGACAAGCACTAGCACATGCTACCTCAATTTCACCATCCTGAGGTCTTCTGTTCTCTTTCTTAGCCTCTAATTTACCGTACTGTATTCTCTGAACACATAATGAACATTTCTCCATAACTCCACGAGAACGTACAGTAACGTCAGGGTTCAATACCATTTTACCCAAATCGTTGTTCATTGGCGTATTAATGTCTTCGAACTGAGAGTTATCATGATATTTAAACCAGTTGAACCTTCTTACTTTATAAGGACAGTTGTTAGCACAATATCTTGTACCAATACATCTATTGTAAGTCATTTGATTCAGTCCCTCAGTACTATGCGTTGTTGCCGCAACCGGACAAACCGTCTCACAAGGCGCATTATTACAATGCTGACACATCATAGGTTGGAAAGTAACCTCAGGGTTAGCCGCAGCTTTTTCCATACCTTCCAGATCTCCTGGAGTAGCATCACTGCTATAATATCTATCGATACGCATCCAGTGCATATCTCTTCTATTGATTACCTCTTCACGGCCAACTACAGGAATGTTATTCTCTGATTGACAAGCCACATGACAAGCGCTACATCCGGTACATGAATTCAAATCAATAGCTAATCCCCAATGGTGGTTCTTGTATTTATGACCTTTCCACAAACTTAAGTTTCCAGGACTTGTACTGCCCCCTTCTTCTGTCCATGTAGAGACATGTGGATGATAACGACCTGCTGAAGGATCTTTCTTATAAGCAGGAAGAACTGATTCTTGAATTACAGTCTCTCTCCCCATATAAGTCTGATGCGTTTGAGTTTGTGCTACGTGATACAATTCATCGAGTACTTCTACGGAAACTCCACCTCCAGCCATCATTGGATAAGCATCTACACCTCTTCCATCGGCTACCTTACCAGCGTTTACTCGGCCGTAACCTAATGCAAGTCCAACTGTACCTGGTGCCTGGCCGGGCTGAATTACTGTAGGTAATTTAACCGTTTTACCACCGGCTGTTAGGTTAACCATGTTTGACTTTCCTTCAAAAGCTGTAACTCCGTTGGCAGTTGCCCACGATTGAGAAACAGTTAAATAATTATCCCAAGTAGCTTTTGTGATAGGATCAGGCATTTCCTGAAGCCAAGGATTATTCGCTTGTCTTCCGTCTCCAATACCTACCTTTTGATAAACAGCCAATTCTATATCGGCTGCCTTCGCAGCGGTAGCGCTTGACGCTGCTGCATTAACATCGCCAGCAAATTCTGAGGACTCTATTTCCTCAGGCTCAGTGTCAAGCACACCATTATATAATGACTGATCCCAGAACATGTCAAAGCTTCCGCTAAATGACATATTCGACTGCCAGTTATTTCTTAAATACGTATAGTAATCTTCTTCAACACCAGCCCAGGTAAGTAAAGTATCTTGTGCTTGTCTGGTTTTGAAAATTGGCGTAATAGTAGGCTGAACTAAACTATAAGAACCTTTCTTAGGTTCTGCATCATCCCAAGACTCTAAATAATGGTGATCAGGAGCTATGTAATTCGATGCAACAGCCGTTTCATCAGGACGATCAGAAGTACTAACACTAAGCGATACTTTTTCAAGACCAGCTTTTAACTCCGCTCCTTTGACATGATTATAAACCGGATTACAATTGTAGAAAATAACTCCTCCTATTCTTCCACCCTTCACATCAGCAATGAACTTGTCCATGGCAGCTGCATTACCCTGACGGTAATTAGCGTGCTTAGCCATATCTATAGTTACATCATAGTTGGACAACATTGTATTAATAGCATTAACCAATGTTTGAACTCCTTCATTGTTCGAACCAGCTACAACTAACGACTTACCTCTTGCCTTCAGCAATTCAGCAGCCGCCTTATCAATATTCTCGAACTTACCAGCTCCACTTACACTTGATCCACCAGTTTTAGACGCAATAGCATTGTAAAGAGCAGCAACAACCTTACCCTCATCAGAAGGTTTAATCATAGTTCTGTAATCTGCATTTGAACCGGTCAAAGACAAATTAGACTCAAACTGAAAATGACGAGACATAGTCTTCTTACCATCGTTCAATTTTCTTGTCTTACTATATTGTTTGGTAAATTCTATTGGAGAAATCCAGGTCCCAAGAAAATCTGCGGCAACACTAACAATAACATCGGCCTTACTGAAATCATAAGAAGGTAACGCACGAACACCAAATGATGCTTCATTGGCATCAAGCATTCCGTCCACTGAAATTGGATCGTAAGTCACATGTTCCGTATTTGGAAACTTTGCCTTAAAATCTTCCACTACTTTTTTCGTAGTTGGGCTTAAAATTGTATTGGATACAATTCTTATTTGTCCACCTTGAGCTGCAATTGCTCCGAGTTTGGTTACAACTTCTTTATCAAGAGTTTCCCAATCAGTATTCTTACCAGCTGCTAGTGGACCTCTAAGACGTTCATTGTCATACAGTGAAAGCACAGAAGCCTCCACTTGAGCATTTACACCTCCTTGAGAGATTTTAGAAAGTTTATTACCTTCTATTTTAATGGGTCTACCTTCTCTAGTTTTAACGACTACACTACAATAATCTCCACCATTAGCATATGTAGAAGCATAATAATTAGGAACTCCTGGGTCAACATCTACAGGTTTGTTGACATATGGTATAGCCTTTCTAACAGGTGCTTCACAAGCAGCCAAGGAAACTGCTGCAATACCAAATCCCATCATTTTCAGAAAATCCCTTCTGCTACTTCCTTCACCTTCAGAGTTTTCATTGATAGGTAAAAACTCAGGAAATTCGTTTTCTGCATTTTTGACAAACTCAGGATCGTTAGATAACTGTTCGATACCTTTCCAGTATGTCTTTTTATTATCCTTCATCATATTTTATATATAGATGTATATTGAATTAATAAATTAATAATGACACTTAGCACATTCAAGTCCACCAATGTCCTCTACCTTAAGCGCCTCTTTGCTTTCCGCATCATGAAGCTCTACCAGCTTATCATAGTATTCATTGCCCTTTGTATTGACATCAGTTTTTCTGTGACAGTCAATACACCAGCCCATAGTAAGTAGTGAGGCTTGCTGAACGACTTCCATTTCTTTGATTTCACCATGACAAGTCTCACATTCTAAACCACCAACTTCAACGTGCTGAGAGTGATTGAAATAAGCCAGATCAGGAAGGTTATGAATTCTTACCCATTCTATAGGTTTATCATTTTCGATGGCAGCATATATTTTTTGAATCTCTGGAGACTCTGTCTTTATTGCACTGTGGCAATTCATACAAATATTAGGAGAAGGAATATTAGCACTCTTGCTTATTCGTACTCCAGTATGACAGTAATTACAATCTATTTCATATTGACCGGCATGCAGCTTATGAGAAAAAGCTATCGGTTGTTTTGGAGCATATCCTTTCTGAATACCCACGGCAAAGAGGTTATTGATAACTACTTTGAAGACGATGGCTGCAAAAAGAAATGTGACAATAAATATAAACGGCTTAGCCTTTATAAGAGAGTCAAAGCTGAATGTAGGGTTGACAATAGCTTTATCATCTTCATCAAGGTCTTCTTTTTGATTTAAATATTTCTGAAGGATAGTGGTGATTAAAATCAGCACCACAAGGATCAACACTAATACTATGATCAAACCGACCATAATAGCATTAATGTAAGTAGAAGGAATAGAACCTTCTCCACCTGAAACTGCGCCATCTCCTGCAACAGCTACAGCAGCCACTTCAGGACCTTTTTCTGTCTCTTGTTTTATGTAACCTAATATATTTAAAACCTGATCTCTCGTAAAAGTAGGAAAGGCTGTCATCTGTGTTTTATTGTACTCCTCATAAAGCGCTACTGCATACGCATCACCACTGCCTATAACTTTTTGAGAATTCCACACAAAATTTACTATCCAATCAATAGATGGTGCTCTGTCGTATACATTGGCTAAAGCAGGTCCAACTACCTTTTCATGAACCTTATGACAGGTTTTACAATTTCCGTTAAATAATGACTGACCTTCACTTATCCTTGCCTCATCGGTAGGGATTTCTCCTGGTGCTTCTGTAGTAGCCTCTGCTTCATCTTGAGCAGAAACATTATTGAGACCAATAAATAGTGTGAAAAATGAAAAGGAAAGTAGAAAAAAAACGCGAGCTAAGAATCTGTTTTGCGTCATGTTCATTTTAGATTTTTAAAAGAGCAATGCAACCCCTGCACTACTTTTAACATGGCACAAATCTAATATTGGAATACTTTATTTCAAACATATTTCTGTCACCATTTGGTAACGTTTGAAACAAAACGGTCAACTGATTCGTAGCCAGAATTTAAAATAGCTTTATTTGATTTAAAAAAGCCATTTGATCATCTAATTTAGAATACTTATAAATAATATTTTCGTTGCTTAACTGCATTTCATTCAAGAGGATTATCAAATCAGTCAAAAGTCAAGACTGCTGGCCTATCCACTCTGAAGTCAGGTATATTCAAGCTTTGCGATCCCGAAAAATCTACATCTGTAGATGACACACCAGGAGTGGTATTTGGATACCAGGCCAAACGTAATTGAATTGTATTAAATGCAAGGTTCTCGTTACGAAACCTGAAACCAATGCCGTAACCCTGATAAAGCGTATTATCAAAAAGGCGTGATTGGACATCATCTATTAACGCCAAATCAACAAACCCGTAAAACGCCATTCTGAATCCCGCAAAGAAAAATGGTGTGAATGCCACAGTCTCCGCTTTTAAATTTAATTTCTTTGTTCCTCTCAGGAATATATCTGAGAGACCTCTTACACCATTTTGATCATTGATATTGATAAACTCATCATCAAACCTTCTGATACCATTCACATATCTCAGTGTAATAAATTGTCTGAAGCTCGTTCTTCTCAAACGATATAAGAGGCTGAAATAATCTAACCTTAAGTTGAAAACTCCCTGTTCCAACCTCTTATTTTCAAAGAAGCTTCCAAAACTTACCGTTGGTCTGAGATAACCTACTCTGTAAAAAAACTTACCATATGATAAATCGGCTCCAAAATACGTTCTATTCGTAAATTCATTATTATCTCTACCCACAGTTAGCTCTGCCAGGTAACCTATAGGTATATCTTCAGTTCGACCGTATCCTAGAACCAAAGCACTTCGATCAAATCTCCTTTTACTTAATCCCAGTGAGAATAGTGTAAGTCGATTATCATAGAAATTCTGATTAGTGTCATTTGTAACAACTGGACGATCAAGATTCTTTATTATTTCATGATTGACCGCGATTTGGAAATTAGTCTTTCCAGTTTCATCATCTCGAACAAGGTAAGAACGCCCAAACCAATAGTCTTGAATGTTAAATTTATGACTAAATAAAATGGTCGTGTCTCGAAAAACACGAGCTAGAGTTCTTCTTTCTTGAGCTACTTCAATACCTCCAGCATATTTAATTTCAGGGGTAATGAAATTACGAAATAACTCTATGCCACTGCGATCAAAATCTAAGGAGCGAGCAAATGTGCCTCTCCCAGTAATGAATGTACTCTTAATATTATTTGCTGTATACGTACCTATGTATCCAACATTAGGCGTACCACGGGTTGAATATGGAAATCGATTTTCAAATTCGTAGCCAAGACCCAAAAAATTCTTATCAGTTACTGTTATATCAAAATTTTCAGGATCATCATAAGAAAACGATCCCGAGATATTCCATACATCACGAGTAATAACCAGAATGCCAACCTGAGCGGAATTTTCCTTTGGAACTATAAAAACTCTGGCATCTCGTAAAAAAGGAAGTGCACGCAAAATACGTTCTGTATCACGTAATAAATCTGAATCAACTTCATCCCCTTCTTTAAAGAAGAGGTTATTTCTAATCACATACTCTTTAGTATTTATGTGAATTTTGTTTCCAGCTTTTGAAAACCAGTCTTTAGCATATCTGGTGGTATCAGTCACTCTTGTTCCAAAAGGATTCAGCCTCTTTACATAGATTGTATTAATAAATTTGCCATCATAATCCTCGAAATCATCAGTAGGGCCAGTCATTACTTTAGGCTGTGCCACAGACTTATTGTTGTCTCTGAAAAATATTTTATATATCTCCTTAGTGAGCTTCTTTTTAGAAAGTTTCTCCTTGATTTTACTATAAACCTCAGAACTCCTTCCCTCTCGATCCTTTCTCAACCGGGACACCACAGAATCAGGTAAGTAAAAAACCGTATCTCTCTTTACATAAATGGTAGTATCTGATAAAATAAGGTATGACCGCCCCTTTACTTGCAAACTGTCAAGCCCAGGTTTATTACGTTTCTGTGCTTGGGATGAAAAGCACATGAATATGAGAAAATATGTAAGAAGTTTGATCTTCAATTTTTTTACCCTGGGCTATTTATTGATAACGACACCTTTCTTTGATCTTTTACTCAATTAATGGTTTATTTCTTCACTATTTTAATGAAGAGTTCCCTATTCTTTCGTGGAGGTATAGAATTGATACAAGTCTCCATAATCTCTATTGACAAGTCTTGTGAAAAAATGGATTTATACATTTTCTTGTTTCCTCCAAAAGGTGGATGGTCTTCGTATAGAGGATCATCAAATAACACGCCAATAAGCTTGCCGTGGTTTGATAGTAAATCATCAATCTTGGTCACGTATTTGGATCTTTTTGAAGGGTCAATAGCACAAAAAAAAGTCTGCTCGATTATGAGATCAAACTTCCCTTCTAATTTGAAGAAATCATTATGAATGATTTGATCCTGAGGAAAGTCAGGGTTTCTTTTAGCAAATGCCTTTAAAGGTTGCTCAGCAATATCAAGGATATAGACATTTTTGAAACCATTTTTAACAAAATACTCAGCTTCGTAGGCGTTGCCGCTACCGGGGATGAGTATCCTTAAATCTTTGTCGTCAAGCTGATCAGCATAAGCTGTTATAGGAGTTGAGGCATAACCAATATCCCATTGCGTCATATCATTCTGATATCTATCGGACCAATACTGTTCTTTAAAGTGTGTATTTCCCATTAAACGATTGAAGGTAGAAATGATTTTTATCTTATTGAATAGTGGCAAATAAACGATATTTTTGCCGCGTTTAGCTCAAAAAATCATGGAAGAACAGAATAAAGAAGTAAAATACCAACAGCCTAAAAGTGATAATAATTCTGGAAGAACAAAGGCCTTCATAATTATTCTTATTGTGATTGTAATTGCACAGGCGGTTAAGATATATCTAGATCACCAGAAGAGCATACAACAAGAAACCCAAATTATTAATACCGAAGAAGATCTGGCCATCAACCTTCAAAAACTAACAAATATTCAAAAAGAATTGGAGCTCAAAATTGAAGAAATAACCAAGCTCGGTGGAAATGTAGAAGAATTGGAGAAAGCAAAAGCTGAAGTCGAAGCAGAGCTTGGCAGAACAAGAAAACGAGATCGACAGGCTATAGCAGCTCTTCGAGATAAAGTAGAGGGGTTTCAGGAGCTTCTTAAGCTTAAGGATGAAGAAATCGTACAGTTAAAAGAAGTGAATGCCGAACTACTAACTGAAAATACGACCTTAAAAACAGAGAAGAATGAACTTTCTTCCACTTTACAGGAAGTGAACGAGTCAAAAGAGGAACTGGAATCTAAAGTTGCGATAGCATCACAATTAAAAGCTGAGAACGTTCAGATTTTTGCAATTAATTCACGAGGTAAGGAACGACCAATGCCAGCTAAAAGAAAACAGATTGATAAACTGAAAGTGGTATTTAACATAGCTGAAAATGATGTTGCACCCATTGAAGGTAAAAATATATTAGTACGTATTGTGGATGAAAAAGGGCAAGTGATTTTTGATGTTACTAAGGGGTCTGGAACTTTTATGTATAACAACAAAGAGGAATTTTATACTGCCAATCAAGAGATATTGTTCGATAATACCAGGCAGCAATTGTCTTTTGAATATACTAAGGGTTCTGAATACGCATCAGGATTTTATTTATTGGAAGTTTACACTGATGATTACAAAATGGGTAGTCAACGGTTTGAAGTAAAATAGTCTCTACCAAAGCCTCTGATCGAAAGTTATTTCTTTTGTCTTAAGTATTTTGACCTGATCATAAAGTTCATGTTCTGGATTTAGAAGGTAATTGCTATTATCCTCATTAAGTATTGAAGGCACTTTTAGACAAAGTGTCCTTTTAGATGCAATCCAATCTGAACCTATTTCACGACTTATTAAAAGGTTTTCTTTCCAGCCTTCAGATAGTTCAGTTAAAACCTCAATTGAGGTGTCAGGAACCTCAATAGTTATTAAATGATATGGAAGCCTGCGTTTTAGTCCTTCCGTATGGGCAAGGTATTCTAAAAGAGCTAAACTGGAATTTTCCGCAGTATACAGTACCCTATAACCTTTAAAGTTCCATCTTCCAGAAACAAGTAAAGAACCATACCCTGATAGATCTACCGCATATTGAGGATGTGCCAGTCTATAAACGAGCATAATAAAGTTCAGCTTAAGAAAGAATACCTAATCTGGTACGGATAATTTCTTCTTTAACTTGTTGTGTACCCGTCATGCTTTGCATCATTTCAAAAGGTGTTTTACCTTGAAAGGTGGTTTTGCTTGTACTCAGCCATTGTTTGAAGGTATCAATGTGGTAAAATGCTTCTATACCTTCTTTATAAAGATCTATAATTTGCAAAAAGCGATCGGAGAGCTCTTTACTAAGATGATTATTATTCAGTTCTCGCTGCAAAGTGCGGGTAGCTATGCCAAGCAATTTGGCTGTAGTATTTTGACTAGCATCTATAGAAGTCATGAACTTTCTCAGAAAAGAAGACGGTATCTGTTCGTTTTTATATAAGAAACCATTGAGTAACTCATATATAGTTTGTTTTTCTAAAACAGGAGACGGAACAGCCATGATTCTTTTTTTAATTATATACGACAAATTAAACACTTTTGTTGTTAATATGTCATATATTTTGATTTAATTATCTCACATCATTTAACGCCCAATCATATTTTAAATAGTCTACATCTGCTCCTTTGCTAATTTTAACATGGGCATAACGATTCAAGTAGTCAATCAAAGTTTGTCCATTTTTAAAATCGCCTGAAAACCAGCTGAATATTTTGGAGACTTTTGGGTTATCAGGAGTAATATGGTTTCTAGTGCTGTCATTAATAAATGCTTCTGCCTGCTCTTCAAGCTGCTTTTCCAATATATTAGCCACAAAAGCTTCATCTCTTAAAGGTGGGCAAGATATGGAGGCACAGTTAATGGCAAAATGAATTCTAGGCTCATCAAATTCCTTTCTTAAGATTTTATGTTCTATCTCATCAAGGCTGGTTGGCTTACCTCCAATTTTAAAAAATTTCTTGTGCCAGACTGTATTTACCAAAGGAATATGGATGGTAGGGTGTAAATCCGTTATGCTCTCTAAAGGATAATTATCAATAATCAACTTCAAGGTAAAAGCATTGTAGGCATTTATCCAGTAGGCCAGTTTTTCTTCTTTTTTCCAGCTTTCAGCTGGGGCATTATCACTCAAAATATTCAGATAATCATTTAATCTCGAAGAATCCCCTTGAAGATCTCTATAATTGACTCCTATTTCGGACACATACTCATTCAGTAATTGATCAAAAATATAATGGCTTGGGGGTTCCTGAGCCTGCAGCCTCTTATCATTTTGGCAGTTTATCAGGAAAACACTTATTACTATTAATAATATTATTCGCATACCGGTAAAACAGGTGACTTGAATATTAGGTTTCTTTATTTCAATCAATGTCACTCTAACGACTAATCTAGGCCAATTGATCACACAATTAGAATTAAGATTAACTGTTTTTTTTGAAAGTACTTTTTATTAACTTTGCACCTCAAATTTTTAACATAACTAATTTATTATGAACAATTACGAGACGGTATTCATATTAAATCCCGTTTTATCTGAAGAGCAGATGAAGGATACTGTCAAGAAGTTCGTAAAGGTGGTCAAAGATGCTGGCGCAAAAATGATCAATGAAGAGTCGTGGGGCTTAAAAAAATTGGCATACCCAATTCAACACAAATCCACTGGCTTTTACAACCTTGTCGAATTCGAGGCAGCTCCTGATGCAGTAGACAAACTTGAAACTGAGTTCAGAAGAGACGAAGCAGTGATGAGATTCTTAACAGTAGCTTTAGATAAGCACGCTGTTGAATACAACGAAAGAAGAAGAAACGGAGCATTCCGAAAAGACAAAAAAACAAGTGCTAAGGAGGAAGCAGTAGCATCATGACATTAATGAATGAGCCTATAAATAGAGGCGAAACCACAAAAAAATATTGCCGATTTAAGAAAAATGGCATTAAATACATTGATTATAAAGATCCTGACTTCTTATTGAAGTTTGTTAACGAGCAAGGTAAAATTTTACCTAGAAGACTTACAGGAACAAGTTTGAAATTTCAAAAGAAAGTGTCACAGGCTGTAAAAAGAGCTAGACACATTGCCTTGTTACCTTACGTTACAGATTCACTTAAATAAGAATTTGAATTATGGAAGTTATATTAAAGCATGATATACAAGGGCTAGGCTATAAGAACGATACCGTTAATGTAAAGCCTGGTTACGGAAGAAACTATTTGATTCCTCAAGGCTTTGCGATTATCGCGAATGAGTCTAACCAGAAGATGATAGACGAGAACATTAAGCAGGCTGCTCACAAGGCAGAGAAGCTTAAGAAGGATGCAGAAGAGATAGCAAATAAAATGGGAGAACTGACCCTTGAAATTGGTACAAAAGCTGGTGAAAGTGGTAAAATCTTTGGGGCTATTACAACTATTCAAGTTGCCGATGCATTAAAAAATAAAGGATTTGATATTGATAGAAAGAAAATTTCTTTCAATGCCATCAAACAAGTTGGTGATTACAAAGCCGTTATTGATCTACACAGAGATGTTCAGCATGAAATCTCAATCAAGGTAGTGGCTGAATAATTCATCAGAAAATACTTTTGAAACCCTGTTTTGGTAAGTCCGAAACAGGGTTTTTTTATGTGGTTTGGTGTAGACATCTCAATTAATTACTTTCATGTTCCTTTTTCAAAACAAACAATCATCTAATGAAAAGAAATTTAAAAATTGTTTTTGCTTCGATAGTCATATTGATGTCCTGTTCAACTCCAGAAGAAAAGCAAAAGACTTATTCCCCTGAGGAAATAGCTACTGAAACAAAAAAGGCAAATGATTTTTTTGAAGACGCCTTTCAAACGTCACTTGACAGATCTCCTCTCCAACAAAGTTATCTTGGAATTAAAAAAGACTATGGGAAATGGGATGACCTTTCCGATGAAAAAGCTCAAGAAGATCTGGAAATAACTAAATCACAACTACAATATTTAAAAGATTCAATTAATCCTGAAGCTTTAGATAAACAAGCAGCTATTAGCTATCAATTATTTAAGGAAAGTGCCGAAAATCAAATTACTGATTTCAAATGGAGATTCCACAATTACCCTGTAAATCAGATGTTTGGGTTTCATACTCAAGTTCCTGCGTTCTTGATTAACATTCATCAGGTAGCTGACTCAAGTGATGCAGCTGCTTATATATCCAGACTGCAAAGTGTAGAAAACGCTTTTAATCAATTAGTCGAAGGTCTTCAAACTAGAGAAAGTAAAAGCATTCTACCCCCAAAGTTTGTATTTCCAAGAGTTTTAGAGGATTGTCAAAATATACTTAACGGGGCTCCTTTCAAAGAAGGTGAGCCAAGCACCATTTTGGCTGATTTCAATCGAAAAGTGGATGCTTTGGATGTCTCGGATGATGTTAAGAAAAATCTAATCAATGCAGCAAATGAGGCATTGATGAGCAGCGTTAAACCTGCCTATGAAGAACTGATTGCATTTATGAAAGAGCAAGAAGCCAGAGCCACAGAAGATGATGGTGCCTGGAAATTCCCTGATGGCGGAGAGTTTTATGACAATGCTTTAAAAAGAACTACTACTACTGATTTAACTGCAGAAGAAATTCATCAGATTGGTTTAGATGAAGTAGCCCGTATTCATGATGAGATGCGAGAGATAATGAAACAGGTAGATTTTGAAGGAGATCTTCAGACATTCTTTACTTTTCTCAAAGAGGATGATCAATTTTATTATCCAAATACAGATGAAGGTAAAGAGGCTTACCTTGATAGTGCAAAGTCTATCATCGATAACATGGAAAGCAGACTTGATGAGCTTTTCATTACAAAGCCCCAAGCCAGAATAAAAGTAAAAAGAGTTGAGGCTTTTAGAGAAAACTCTGCGGGAAAAGCATTCTACCAATCTCCTGCCCCAGATGGATCCAGACCTGGTACTTATTATGCTAACCTTGCTAATACTAAGAACATGCCCAAGTTCGAAATGGAAGCACTTGCTTACCATGAGGGGATACCAGGACATCACATGGATCGTACAATTGCTCAAGAATTGACAGGTATCCCAAAATTTAGAAAATTTGGTGGTTATACAGCATATGTCGAAGGCTGGGGACTATATAGCGAATTTGTTCCAAAGGAAATGGGCATGTATGCTAATCCTTATTCTGACTATGGAAGGCTAGCCATGGAATTATGGAGAGCCTGTCGACTAGTCGTGGATACAGGTATACATCTCAAAAAATGGACTCGCCAACAAGGAATTGACTATTATCTTACCAATACATCCGGAAGTGAGAGAGAATGTGTAAGAATGGTAGAAAGGCACATTGTGATTCCTTCTCAGGCAACAGCTTACAAAATTGGGATGTTGAAAATATTAGAATTGAGGTCAGATGCTAAAGAAAAATTAGGTGAAAAGTTCGATATCCGAGAGTTCCATGAGGTGGTACTGACTAGTGGTGCTATTCCATTGAATACCCTGGAGGAATTGGTAACTGAATGGGTTAATTCTAAGCTTTAATATTTACCTTTTGTATCATTTAGGAGCAGTATGACCTGCTCCTTTTCTATTCAAAGATCTTAACAATGAAAAAATCTATTTTACTATCTTCTATTATCCTTTTCAGTATTGGTCAAAGTTGTCAAACTAGTCAAAATACTAATGAAGAAGTTGTTACAGAAGCTAAAGAATCATCTTTTGATTGGAATACTGCCTCCATATATTTCTTATTGACCGATAGATTCAATAATGGAGATACCAGTAACGATGTAAACTTCGATAGAACAACTGAGACTGGTAAGCTAAGAAATTTCATGGGTGGTGATATCAAAGGTATTACTCAAAAAATCAAAGAAGGTTATTTTACTGATTTAGGAATTGATGCCATTTGGTTCTCCCCTATTTTTGAGCAAATTCATGGTTCCGTGAATGAAGGCTCTGGAGTGACCTATGCATTTCATGGTTATTGGCCAAAAGATTGGTCTTCCCTGGATCCAAATTATGGAACCAAAGAGGATCTAAAAGAAATAATTGAAGTAGCTCATAGTAAAGGGATAAGAGTGCTTTTGGATATAATTATCAATCATACGGGTCCCGTCACAGAACGAGATCCTGTATGGCCCAACAATTGGGTACGAACTTCTCCCCAGTGTGAATACAAAGATTATCCAACCACAGCCAATTGCACATTGGTAAAAAACCTTCCTGATGTACTTACTGACTCTAATGAAAATGTGGACCTACCTGCTTATCTGGTAGAAAAATGGAAACAAGAGGGCAGGTATGAACAAGAAATAGAGGAGCTTGACAAGTTCTTTGAAGAGACAGGTTTTCCAAGAGCTCCAAGATACTATATTATGAAATGGTTGATAGATTTCATAAATGATTTTGGTATTGATGGATTTCGAGTAGATACTGTAAAGCACCTTCATGAAGATGTCTTTGCAGAACTAGCACAACTGGCTCAAAAAGCTTTTGATAATTGGAAAAGACAAAACCAAGAGGCCATTTTGGATGATAGTGAGTTCTTTATGTTAGGTGAAGTTTATGGTTATGGCATATCAGGTAAGCAGTATTACAATTTTGGTGATCGAAGAGTGAATTACTTTAGTCATGGTTTTAATAGTCTAATAAACTTCGAATTTGCCAATGATGCCAAGGGCAGTTATGAGTCTATATTTAAGAAATACGATAGTTTGCTAAAAACTGAAGAGCTAAAAGGCAAAGGTATACTTAACTATATAGCATCTCATGATGATGGCAATCCATTTGATCCTCAAAGAAAAGTATCAATAGAAGCTGCAAATAAACTCTTGCTTACACCTGGAGGTGCTCAAATTTACTATGGTGATGAGACTGCCAGGTCGTTAGTTGTAGAAGACGCTGAAGGTGATGCAACTCTTCGGTCATTTATGAATTGGGAACAAGCTGAAAGTGATTCTATTCAATTGATAACAGCGCATTGGAAAAAACTAGGCAAGTTTCGTCAGGCACATCCGTCAATTGCTCGTGGTAGACATAAAATGCTACGTGCAGAACCTTATGTTTTTAGTAGAGCCTTAGAAAATGATCAGGTTATTATCGGTTTGGGTTTACCAAAAGGTGGGAAGTCGATTGATGTGAAAGGTTTTTTCGAAAATGGTATAGAAGTAACTGATCACTATTCTACTAAAAAAGCAATAGTGACCGATGGAACAGTCACTATTGATTCAGAATTTGAAACCGTATTGCTAGAAAGGTAGTTTATACGTGATGCAAATTAATAGCCATTACAGGAATAGAGGATCTTTTTGAAAGTTCTTCTGCCATACTTTTAGTAAACAAACTGAGAAGTCCACTTTCTGCATGAGTTAAGATTGCGAGCATTGAAGCTCCGGTGCCAAAGCCGTAAGAAATTAATCCTTGTTCTTTGTCATCGTTTTGAGTTATTGATAGTGTGTAATCTTCAAATTTATACTTTTTAACAAATGCTCTAACCTCTTTTTCTGCAGCTGCTTTATCATCGTTTAAGTCTATGATATGAACAAGGTGTAAATGGCCTCCAACATTCTTGGCAAATGTGTTAAGCAAATTAGCCGCTTGAATATAGTTATCATCTTCATCGTGTTCTAAATCTATGCCGACCACGATATTTTTGAAATTATTAAATTCATAACCGTCCTTGATAGAGATAACCGGACAAGTGGCTTCTTTGATCATTTTTTCAGTGTTATTACCAGTAAAAAACTCTTCAGCACTCTCCTCTCCTGAAGTTGCAATCACTGCTAAATCAATTGCTTGTTCTCGAATGTATTTTTTGAAGCCCTCATCAAAATCCTGATCATACACTTGAAATTGAACTTTGACAGAAACACCATGCTTTTCGGCAATAGCATGCAAACGTTGATGATTTTTTCTAGCCAGCTGTAATGTGAATAAATCACTTTCAGTATCCCCAGAACTCACTTCACCGGTTGTTGAAAATGTCGCTCCAAAAGGGTGTTCCATGAAATGTACTAGAAAAACCTCTGAATCTGTTCTTCTGCCAATATCTACGGCCAAAGCAAGCGCATTTTCAGATAATTTAGAAAAATCAGTAGGGACCAGTATTTTTTGCATTACGATTATGTTTAGTTCTGACAAAAGTTACCAAAAATGAAGTTTAAAACACAACTTTCTAATTCATTAAATCATTACTTACCCTAATTTTAACCTCTCATTTTACTGCCATGAAAAAACTCATCTTAACTCATTGCCAAAATATAGTCGATTCCAAGTTGCTTGAGTTAAAACAGAATTTGGATAAGCTACGTGAATCAGCTAATCAGGATTCTAAAAGTTCTATGGGCGATAAATATGAAACTGGAAGAGCAATGGTACAATTGGAGCAAGAAAACTTAATGAGTAGGTATGGTCAGTTGATAGATCAAAAGGAATTACTTTCCAGAATTGATACCACAAAAACCACGGTTGTTACACTTGGCTCATTAGTTACTACCAATGTCGCTCAATTCTTTCTAAGTACTGGCCTGGGGAAAGTTGAAGTAGAGAATAATAGTGTGTTCACTGTAGCATTGGACTCTCCTATTGGTCAAAAATTACTCAGAAAAAAAGAAGGTGATAATTTCGAGCTTAATGGTAAGGAATATCACATTCAAACTGTTTCTTAAGACTAGTAAAGTCTATTAAACTTTATATCTGTAACTGGAATCAAATCAATTGAAAATGGTATACCTTCAAAGCCAATGAGCAAAGAACGCATACTGCTGCTAGTGCTGGCATCAGCACTTTTTACCCACATCATGGATTTCATGATAATGATGCCACTAGGCTCACAGTTAATGCGACTTTTTGACATTACACCTCAGCAGTTTAGCTTTCTCGTTTCATCCTATACTTTTTCCGCTGGTGCAGCAGGCTTTCTGATGGCCTTCTTAATTGATCGTTTCGATAGAAAAATAGCTCTCATTTTCATCTATATCGGTTTCACTACGGGTACTCTAGCTTGTGCCTTTGCACCAACTTATGAAGTGCTGCTTGTGACCAGATCCATTACAGGTGCTTTTGGTGGTATATTAGGTGCATTAATTTTGTCGATTGTAAGTGATGCTATTCCCCTCGAAAGAAGAGCTGCAGGTATCGGGTTTGTGATGGCTGCTTTTTCGGTGGCTTCTGTTTTTGGAGTTCCTTTTGGTTTATACCTGGCATCACTTTTCAGCTGGCACGCTCCATTTCTATTCTTAGGTGGGTTTAGTGCTATGGTTACTTTGCTCATAATCTATTTTGTGCCCGGCATGTCAGCTCATCTTAAAGGAGCTAATGCAAAACAAAACCCTTTAGAAATTATTAAAAGAATTTTGGGCCGAAAAAATCCACTGATGGGCTTACTTTTCACTTCTATACTCATGTTCGGTCATTTTACCATAATTCCTTTTATTGCTCCCTACATGGTTGGCAACGTTGGTTTTTCAGAGCAAGAGTTGACCTATATTTATTTGGTTGGTGGTGGATTAACGATCTTTTCCTCACCAATGGTAGGCAAATTAGCCGATAAGTACGGTCGGCTAAAGACATTCACTGTTTTTGGTACTTTGGTTCTCATACCTGTTTTACTAATTACCAACCTATCACCTATCCCTCTTTGGCAAGCGCTAATAGTTACTGGAATATTTTTTATCCTAGCCAATGGTCGAATGGTCCCATCAACAACAATGGTAACCTCTGTTATCAAACCAGAAAATCGAGGTAGTTTCATGAGTTTGAGGTCCAGTGTACAACAGATATCTTCGGGATTGGCTGCTTTATTGGCTGGAACCATGATTAGTGAAACCCCTTCAGTAGTAACCGAAGGTGCCAAAGGCCTTATTGGTTATGAAAAGGTAGGTTATGTAGCCATCTTTTTTAGTATCATAGCATTATTTGTTGCGCAGAAACTCCGTGTCGAAAAAGGCTCTTAACGTAACTGAACAAAGAATGAATCTTCTTTCATCATTTTTTCGACCCAAAGGTTATATTGATAACCAGAAGGGTGAAGGTTATCTGATGCAACCAACTTTTGATCCGAAGATCTGGAGATATCGGTAATGTCGAAATATTGGATCCCATACTTCTCGGTCAAATGCTTGTTTACTCCATTGTATTCATCCAACTGCCTGGATATTTGATTCCTCTTTGTTTTACCAAAGGGTGTATATCCATAATCCGGAATTGACATAACAAAAACTTTCGATTTATCACCTCCTGCTTTTTCTATTGCTATAGATAATAGCTCTTCAAACTCTGGTCGATAACTTTCAACAGACCTGCCTTGATATTGATTATTTACACCAATTAATAAACCCACTAAGTCGTAACTGTCATTTAGATTTGTATTCTGAATGGCGGCTTTAAGTTGATCCGTACGCCATCCTGTTTTAGCAACAATGACAGGTTCTGCTATTTCATAGCCATTTTCCTTCAATTTAGCCACCAATTGCATCGGCCATCGGTCTTTTACAGCGACACTTTCACCAATAGTATATGAGTCGCCAAGAGCTAAAAAGGTTCTTTCTTGACTAAAAGCATTAACTGAAATTATCAATAGGGCTAAGAGAACTCGATTCATCTATTTAAGGAAGTACTAAATATTCTTTTTTCAATTTTCTGAAATACGAAAATCATAAATGCGAAGATAACGGTGTACCATTTCATCGGTCCCAACTCCAGAACTTTTCCAATATTATCAGTAATCACTAACACAAGAGTTCCGGAAAAAGCAATAGTTATAACCCCCAGAATCAACCAGAGAAGGTCTTTTCGGCTTTGCCTTCGCTGTGTTTTTATTTTTTTGGCTACTGTCTTTGAAAAATCAGATGGTAATAAAAAGTCATGATTGCTCTTAGATAATCCTGAGAACAGTTTCTTAAAAAGAATCTCATCATCCTTTTTTGTTATTAAGCCACTATCTACTAATTCTTTATATTCTTTTTCGTTCATAATTCTTCAGTCTCTAAAAATAATTCTAATCTTTCTTTTAACAACTTCCGTGCACGGAATAAATAATTCTTAACCGTTCCTTCAGGCAAACCGGTTATCTCTTTAATCTCAGGATAGCTTTTTTCTTCTAAATGATATAAGGTAAGTATAGACCGGTATTGAACCGGCAATAGCATAACTAATTCATTTATAAATACTGAAGAATCTTTACTCGCAAGATTGGTATGTGGCGACTGGTATTCAATCAATCTATCCTTTATAAGATCATCAACATTTTCATTATCTACTAAAGTGAGCTCTTTCTTCTTTATAAAATTTATACTCATTCTATAAGCTATTGTAGCAATCCAAGTGGATAGCTTAGATTGAAATTTAAATTCTTCCAATTTATCATATACTCTCAAAAACACATCTTGACAAACCTCCTGATGATCTTGTTCGCGATCAACAACTCGCCCAACCATATGTGATACTAATTGCTTGTATTTGTCAATCAATAGCTCAAATGCTCCTCTATTTCCATTAAGTACATGACGAACTAAGTCCTGATCATCCATAGTTAACTGATGTGACAGTCATACCTTCTCCAAGGTTGCAATTAGCTCAATAAAAAATATTTTCTCATTATCTGCAACCTTTATCTGCTAATGACCTGTCACATGAGCAAACGGTTTAGAAAACTTAAAATACGCAACTATGAATATTTATGAAATTTTAATGCCCATCACAGTAATTGGAACCTTTAGCTTCGGAGTATATCTCTTTACTAAAACACTTACGGATTACTATTTGAGAAAGAAGATGGTAGAAAAAGGGTATGTCAATGAAGAAAACAAACATCTATTAGCCAAAGAGAATGCTGATAATAAATACAGTTCCTTGAAATGGGGTTTATTGGTACTCTCCGCTGGGATTGGATTAGTTATCATCGAGTATATACCAAATAAACAAGAATCTGTTTTGCCATTTGGTGTTTTTGCTATCTGTCTATCAATAGGTTTTCTTATCTACTTCATGGTAGCGAAAGCCTTAACCAAAAAAGACTAAAGTCATGATCAGAAACTATCTTAAGACCGCATTTAGAAATATTCTTAGAAACAGAACTTTTAGTCTGATCAATATTTTTGGCCTATCACTAAGTTTGGCAGTTTGCCTTGTTATCATAATGATGGTAGCCGACCAATTAAGTATGGATCGACATATAAATAAAGCAGATCGTATTTATAGGATAAATATGGAACGACTGCATGAGGATGGCCCAGTAAATATCATGGCTACCTCACCCATTCCCCTGGGAAAGGAAATAATGACAAACTATCCTGGCATCAAAAATCAGGTAGCAATAAGAAGAGGTTTCGGGAATGGATGGATAGGTATTGAAGATGATCAAAGTATTCCTTTGGGTGGTTTCTTTGTCGATAATACGTTCATCGATATGTTTGAATACCAACTAGAGTCAGGAAACAGCGCCACAGCTTTAGCTGCACCAAATACTGTAGTATTAACCAAAAAAGCGGCTATAAAGCTTTTTGGAAGTAATGACCCCATTGGCGAAGTCATTGATATGGGTGACATAGGCGATTACAAAGTCACTGGTGTTTTTAAAGAAACTGACAACAAATCTCATATTTTGTTTGAAGCCGTGGCCTCAATGGCCACAGTAGAATTACTTGAAAAAGATTCTATATTATACTCTGCTAATAACAGCTGGGAAAACAATACTGCCGGTTGGGTTTATATAGAATTAGAAGAAGGCAAAAAAGAATCCGAAGTAATTGATCACCTTATAGAAATAGATGAAAAATATTATGGTGACAAAGATTTAGTGGATTATAGATTTCACCTACAAAATATTCTCAACATTAATCCAGGGCCACTTTTAGGCAATCAAATAGGCCCGGGACTTCCAATGCTATTTGTATATTTCCTGGGTGGGCTAGCTCTTATTGTTATGGTATCAGCTTGCTTCAACTACACCAACTTATCCATTGCCAAATCCCTAAATCGTGCAAAAGAAGTTGGTATTAGAAAAGTTTCCGGTGCGCTTAGAAAGCAAGTGTTCTCACAATTTATCATTGAGGCCATTCTTATCTCTATGTTTAGTTTAGTCATAGCCTACTTACTAGTATTAGTCATTGAGCCTGCCTTCCAGAGTTTAATGCTCGTTAATCTCTTGCAATGGGAGTTATCTTTCAGTTGGCAGGTCATTTTATCATCCATTTTATTTACTATGTTGATTGGTCTCCTCGCAGGAGCTTTCCCGGCTTCAGTACTGTCATCTTTTCAGCCAATTAAAGTACTAAAAGATCTCAGTAGTATGAGGTTATTTTCAAAGATGGGACTTCGAAAAATTTTACTTACTTCTCAGTTAGTACTTTCCTTATTTTTCATACTTACCGTTCTGATTTTACAAAACCAGCTAAGTCTTATGGTGACGGCTGACAAAGGTTTTGAATCAGACAACATGATCAATATTGCACTAATAAAAACTGATGGAGAGACACTAAAAACTGAATTATTGAAACAGAGTAGCGTTGAAAGTGTCACTCTTACTTCGCACATCCCGGCTGGAGGTATCTCCAGAGGAGAGTACTTCAAACGTAATCTTGAAGACGATAGAACTAATATGAATTACTTCGCAGTAGATGAAGACTATTTAAGTCAAATGCAGATTGATCTTCTGGCAGGTAAAAACCTTACCATCAGTGAAAACAATAAGAATGAAATTGAAATTCTGATAAATGAAAAGGCTGTTGAAGTTTTTCAGTTCGAATCAATTCATGATGCATTAGGTAAAGTGTTATACAATGAAGATTCAGCTCAGTTGATCGTAGCTGGGGTGATTGAGAATTATCACCATCAGATGATGGTAACTGAAATTGAAGCACTAGCTCTTAGATATATTCCCGATATGTTTGATTATGCTCATGTTAAATTAAATGAAGAAAATTTAGAATCTGGTTTGGCGCAAGTAGAGCAGGCATGGGCCACTGTAAATCCAATAAAACAAATTCAGTATAAGTATTTGACGGAAGAGATCAATGAGTTTTATGATTTCACTTTCGGTGACCTAACAAAAGTCATTTCTGTATTTTCTATTCTAGCGCTTTCCGTAGCTAGCTTAGGCCTACTCGGTATGGCTATTTATACTACTCAAACCAGAATGAAGGAAGTGTCTATAAGAAAAGTTTTGGGGGCTTCTAGCAAAAATATAATCTTCATCCTGTCTAATGGGTTTTTCCGGTTAATGGCCATAGCGATATTAATAGCAGTACCACTATCATATTATATAAATGGCTTATGGCTTCAGTCAATAGCTTATAGAATCGATATCTCAGTAAGCATATTGCTAGCAGGTACATGTCTGATGATTCTTTTAGGTGTAATTACCATTGGATCACAAACCATTAGAGCTGGGTATACCAATCCAGCAGAAAATCTTAGAAACGAATAAAAAACTGACCTCAGCTTACCGAAGAAATTTGGTAAGCTGTTCGTTATTCAAAGTAAGAATAATCTCTGGATTCTTCGGCTTTAGCAAATTCAGCCACTTTTGTTAAGGATAGATTCTTTTTACCTCCATCTTTTAAAGACTTCCAAGTACCAACCAACTCACTTGCAAAATCTAACTCTTGAGAAATAACGGAAGCCTCTATTGAAGCGATATAATTATTATTTTCATCATATACAAGCACACCCATTCCAGCTTTATCTGCAGCTAACCTACCTTTAAAGAGTAATATATCACCTGTACTTACAGTCATATAAGAACCTGTTACAGCATAACCGTTCACCTGCATATTGAATTCAATCTTTTCAGATGACCCCAGAGTTCCAGAATAATATAATCGACTATTGATACCGGAGGCCTCATCAAGCTGAGCCTGACTTTTGGTCAATCCAAGAGTGAGAAGAAAGAAAAGTATGAAACAACTATGTCTAAATATCGAAACCTTTATGGTATTCATCACGCAAAGCTACTTTTAATTTGAGTTTATTGCAATCGGTAAGTTCTGATTTCGAAGTGACCAATGTATTAAAAAAATAAACCACATTTTGTAATAAAATGTTTAAATCGTCTACAATTCACGTAAAGTAAGGGAGGTTTTTGGAAGCAAATCAAAAGGAATTCTTATCTCTGATTGATGAATATCAAAAGATCATTCACAAGGTCTGTTCTATGTATACCGATAATAGAATTGATCATGAAGATCTTTTTCAAGAAATTTTAACACAATTATGGATTGGTTATGGTCGCTTTAATGGTCAATCAAAACTGTCAACATGGATATACAGAGTTTCTTTATATACTAGTATTTCTTATATCAAAAAAGTCATTAAGGATAGGGAAGGATTAAAAGAATTGGTTATTGAGGAGCCTAGTTCAATAAAAACCGAAGAGTCTGATGAGGAGCTAATGAAATTAGCTATCAAAAAATTAGAACGTGCGGATAAAGCTTTTATTCTGTTATACCTTGAAGACAAGAGTTACAAAGAAATGAGTGAAATATTAGGTATCAGTGAAAGTAATGTAGGTGTAAAGCTTAATAGAATTAAGAAAAAGCTAAAAATATTAATGGGTTAACATCATGGAATTAGAAGAATTAAAACAGCGTAATTGGTTAAAAGAGATTAAATATAGCCGTGCTGAATTGGAGAGCATTTTTGAAGTCCGAACCAAGAGCAGTGTGAAAGACATTAATAGAAAAATGTTGCTGGATGCATTATTTATGCTATTAACTACCTCCATACTCATATTAGTAACTTTCTTACTTGGATTAAAAAGTAGGTACTTAATAAGTGGTCAAATAATAGGTTTCGCTTTGTTATTACTAATGCACTACAAAATCAAATACATCATGCTTAATAGGGTCTCTTTCCATAAGGATCATATTAGGAAGGGTATTATTAAGGTTTATTCCAGACTTAGAAATTACGTTGTTGCCTATTACATTATAGTTCCATTGTTTGTGCTCACACTTCTAACAAAGACAAGGTCTGACCTCGGATATGACTTTGATATTAACGGCTTACTTCTCTCTTTGATTGCACTTTTTTCCTCTTTGATAGTAACCCATTTATTGGTCAAAATACTTTATCGCAAGGACTTAGAGAGATTAATGGCAATAGTTAAGAACCTTGGTTAGATAACGTAGTTGATTTTCCAGAGACTGATTATTCTATCTCTTTTGCTTTAGAACAGTTCACAAAAAGAACGTTTCCAATGTCGTCATAGCCCTCAAACAACTTATGTTCCAGCTGCTTTATAGCTTCTTCTCTAAAACCTAGAATAGTTAAATCAGCATCTACAGATTTTTCATTAACAATATCTTTGATATTTACATCTTCCTCATGCTGCAAAAATTTGATATTATTAGGAGAGATTGGAAGTCTTCCTTCTCTAATAATACTTACAAGATTTTCCTCTTTGGAAGAAATTTCTGCTTTTGATACAACGGCAAATATTTTAATTTCAGTATCTCGCCAATCTCTGTGTCCCATGATTATATAGCCTAACAAAATCATCAGACTACTATTTTTCAAATCATTGGGTGTAAGCCAGATATGAATTTCATGCATAAACCCAAACTCCTTATCCGAAGACCCTAGAAGGCAGATGTCAAATTCTGCTGCTTTCACCATTGTAAAATTATCCAGAATATGATTTAAGTTCTCTGGTTCATTCTTGGCGTATTCAAACAAAATCATGTTGATTTCTTTACCAGAAACACTTGGCAGTTGCATAGATTGTGCAACGGCACTGGTAAAAGAAGGTGATATCAGCGTATCAACATATACATTACTTTTACTAATCCCGGTTGCCTTAAGAAGCCGTTGTAACTCCATACGTGCTTTCTCATTAGTATCCTTAGATAGATAACCATTGATATAGTGGATGTAAGTACCAAACCCATAGCGATGTGAAAGCCATTTCATCAGTTGAAAGGCTGATGGTCTATTAAAAAAATCTTCAGAAATGCATATGATCGAGGGGCGCCAGTTTTCCTCTCCCTTCTCTACTTTCTGAAGGAAAACCTGTAGCTGTCGGCTAATTTGAAATATCACTCCTTGAAAAATTTTCGCCAAACCCTCTTTACTCTTACTCGTCTGAGTAATAAAAATATAGATTAAGGTCATGACAATAGTAGAAATAATGGCATACTGCGTATTCATCTTGAACATGAGATACACGCATAACAGAGCACCTAGCAATGAGATGTACCATTTAGACTTGAATGAGGGTCTGTAAGAAGGGTCAGCTGCAAAATGCTGCAAAAATGAGATAATACATAACGAGCCATACGTGATCATGAAAAACATAGAAATCACTTCTGCTACAGCGTTAACGTCACCAACACTCACAAAAATCAAAGCTATAACCCCTGTTAAAATTGTTGCATTTACAGGATCGTTTGTGCCCTCTTTACCTTTTGATAAGTATCTGTTAATTTTTGCTAAAGGAAATACCCTATCTCCTGCCAAAGCCTGTAACGTTCTAGGAGCCACCAAAATACTACCAAGCGCGGATGAGATGGTAGCACATGCCAGGCCAATGGGAATTATTGGTGCCCATATAGCGATATCCATCATTATCAATTGATTTGATACCAGGCTCTCTGGAGCTGCCGTTGTCGTCATTTTATAAGCAATGAAGACATAAATGATCATCCCGGCAACTGTAGCTAATAGTGTTCCAAAGGGAATTGATTTTTTAGGATCCTTTAAATCTCCTGATAGGCCAACACCAGCCGTCATTCCTGTAAAAGCCGGAAAAACGATAGCAAAGACCAAAAAGAAATCATCAGGATTATCTACTGTATTGCTCCAATCAAAAGCTGTCACTGTTTGTTGATAATCTGTACTTCCCAGAAAAAACATTATGAGTGATAAGAATAAAATAGCTACAACCACGTATAAGGCCTTCATACCTAGGTTAGCACCTTTTTTAATAATTAAAATGCTCAATAATATCACCGAAGGAATACTTATTAACCGTTTATCTGGTAGTACTATACCAAAGTTTGATGATAAGTATTCAAACAAAGGACCAAAGGCTTCTGCGAATGCAATAATGTAGAAGGCCACACTGACAGCCTGTGAAAGATATAAAGCTATTCCAATTGCTGCACCAACATTTATACCAAAGGATCTCGAAATAATATAATACTCTCCACCCCCTTCAACTCTTTGATTTGTGGCTATTTCAGCAATGGCCATTGCCGTTGGAATAGTCACCAAATGAGCAAATAGGATAATGCCCAAAGTACCTATAAACCCTACGCTACCAACAGCATAACCAAACCTTAAGAACATAATCGCCCCAAGAATGGTGGAAATGGCAGTGAAAAATACCGGCCCCGTTCCAAAATTTGCTTTTACTTGCTTCATCAAACCCATACGTCAAGATATGATTTTGGAATCATAATTCCGAAAGAATAAAGTGATGTTCAATTAACTTTATAGAATGAAGTGGCTGAGAGAAATTTATGAAACTTACAAGGAGTATGTACGCGTTGATTTGGTCATGTATGGATTGATGATTCTAATGATAATACTTTATATCATATATATGAGCCTATCTAGTTAACAACAGCTCTCTTACATTATTGGTAATCTTATCACACAAATCATCAGTAGGTAAATCATTAACGTCTCTACCAAACGGATCTTCTATTTCCTCAGCTATTAGCTCAACACTGACGAGAATGAAAAATACCATAAGCACTATTGGTACTGTCCAATAGCTAAATTCTGACATAAAGGCAAATGGCAGGGTAATGGTATAAGTGAAAATAAATTTTTTAATGAACATACTGTATGAATATGGGATCGGTGTATTTCGAATTCGTTCACATCCTCCTAGTATGTCTGAAAACTCCTTGACTTCTTTATCCAATACAAAAAACTGTTCTCCTGTTATTTTCTTATCATGGTACAATTCATTGATTCGTTCATAGATCATGAGAGATATAGTATTCGGTATGTGCTTGATATCTTTCAACCTATCAAGAAGACCATCTTCTACTAAATCAAGATCAGCCAAATCAACTCCTTCGCGTAAATGCTCCTTCATTGAAACTGCAAAGTTTGAAATCATCTGGGCAAAGAAACTTCTATTTACTCTGTCTTCTTTCGGAAGGTAGGCACTTAGCTTTGAAGATAAATTTCTTGAATTGTTTAGCAATAGACCCCATAGCTTCCGTCCCTCCCACCACCTGTCATAAGCCGAATTAATTCTGAATACTAAGAAAAGACCCAAGACGATACCCAATAATGAGTGAACAACATGGGTACTCAAAAATTTAAATTCGAAAAAATCAAGAAGTACAAAGACAATTATCGTAGTATAAGCTCCCATGAAAAACAAGGCAGGAAAAAGCATCTTCATCACCTGTCGGCTGTATGAATGAAAAATAAGAGAGAACCAGGTCTTAGGATTATACTTAACCATTACTAGATATTATTTGAGCACAAATTAAATGGAGTTAATGTAGAAAACAAAGCTGCCTCTAATTCCTATTCTCCAGGCATTGATTAGGTAACCTTTTTGCGAACGATTCGTAAATGATTTATATTAGTATAATTATGATATCATTTTAATATCAATCATATGAACATAGAAAAAGAACACTACCCTATTTCAGGTTATTTAATGGTCTTCGTTGTTTTAATTTTATTTGCAGGATCATTAGCCGCTTTCATAGTTAGTAAATTCCCACCCTTATTATTGGTCATGGGTTTGGCATTATTCCTATTACCCGGTTTCTTTTTTGTAAACCCCAACGGTTCCAGAGTACTCGTACTATTTGGAGAGTATAAGGGGACTGTTAAAAAGAATGGGTTTTTCTGGGTTAATCCTTTTTTAGTAAAGAAGCCAATCTCATTAAGAGCAAGAAACTTTGATAGTGAAAGAATTAAAGTCAATGACAAAGTCGGTAACCCTATTTTAATAGGTGTCATCCTTGTATGGAAAGTAGAAAATACTTTTAAAGCAGCCTTTGATGTAGACGACTATGAGAACTTTGTACGTATCCAAAGTGATGCTGCTGTGCGAAAATTAGCGGGACGATATCCTTATGATAATTTTGAAGATGGAGAAGCTGAAATTACCCTACGATCTGGTTTGGATGAAGTCAATCATGCTTTGGAAGAAACGCTGCGTAAACGATTAGAAATTGCGGGAATTAATGTAATTGAAGCTCGGATTGGCTATCTGGCCTATGCTTCTGAAATTGCCGGTGCCATGTTACGTAGACAACAGGCAACGGCTATAGTAGCTGCCAGGCATAAAATCGTGGAAGGAGCGGTAAGTATGGTAGATATGGCTTTAGATCAACTTTCTAAAAAAGATATTATTGATCTTGATGAAGAACGTAAAGCTGCCATGGTCAGCAATCTGATGGTGGTACTATGTGCAGACAAAGATATAACTCCGGTGGTCAACTCAGGAACACTAAATCATTAAAAAATCATGCAGAAATACCAATTCTTTAAAAAAGGAACTTTTGAGAGTTTAGCAAAGTTCGAAAAGCGTTTGAACGAAATGGCTGACTCTGGTTGGCAAGCAGTTACAACGACTAGCGATAATGGACAAATGGTAGTATTGCTTGAAAGAGTCAAGAGATGATTTTTAAAGAATCCCAAAGGTTTACTCAATGGTGGGTTTGGGCTGTTCTTTTTATAAGTGATATAATCATTTTTACAGTTATTATGTATGCCATAATTGAGCAATTAATTTGGGGAAATCAATGGGGAAATGAGCCAATGTCAGATTTTGGTTTGGCTTTATTTAGCTTTATCATTTTAACTGCAACAGTTGTAGCCAATTGGATTTTAGTTTCTAGCCATCTTGAATCAGAAATTAGGAATGGTGCTATTTACTATAGGTTTAAGCCATTTATCTGGAGTTGGAAAAAAATCTCAAAAGAAAGTATTAAAAATTATGAAGTAGGTGCTTTTAACCAATTTCTTACTTTCAGAGGCATCGGTTATCGTAGAACTCTTGCCAATGGAGTCGGGCTGATAATTAAAGGCAATAAAGGCTTAAAATTACAATATGGATCAAAAAACAAGAAATTGACGATAGGGACACAAAAACCTAAAGAATTGAAACAAGCAATGGCAATTCTTATCAGTAAAAACAAACATGACTTAAATGGCTAAGAAAAAGCCTATAGTATTACGTCTGGATCCAGAGCTTGCCAAAGCGGTGGAAAAATGGGCGACCGATGAATTTCGCAGTGTAAATGGTCAAATGGAATGGATCATCCACAAGGCTCTCAAAGACGCAAAAAGATTAAAAAAGTGAGCTGCTAAGTTACGGCTTGTTAACAAACTTAAAGCTTCCTGTAAAAAATGAATGATAGTTATATTTTTGTAGCAAAATATTAACTATGAAAATCAGTTTACTATTAAGCCTACTATTAATTTCCGCTTCCTTCATCCTTGCGCAAGACAGTGTCTTACTTACTTC
Source organism: uncultured Fulvivirga sp. (assembly GCA_947500555.1). Taxonomy (GTDB): domain Bacteria; phylum Bacteroidota; class Bacteroidia; order Cytophagales; family Cyclobacteriaceae; genus Fulvivirga. Next base: position 173,713 of record CANMSE010000002.1, read on the forward strand.
AGGTAAGACAGTGGAAGGTAAAGTTATTATTGACCTTCCTGAAACAGGTTATGAAAAAATAAGGGTCAAGTCAAATGATGGAAAGTATTCATTCAAAGCACACGAGTTCATCTCTTTTCGAAAAGGAGATCAAAAGTACGTTACACTTAAACTTGATCAGAAATATAGAATCATGAAAGCCATGAATGACGGTTACTTGAGTTTATATTACTATAGAGAAGGAGAAGCCTATGACTTTAATACTAAGTACCTGCACAAAAAAGATGGTACTGGTGTAGTAGTTCCTACCATCACATTTAAAAAAGTAATGTTAAATTTTTTGAAGGATTGTCCGCAAGTAGTAAAAGATTTAGACAATGATCAATACAAAAGAAACGATATTGAAACTCTCATTACTGACTATAACAACTGCATCGATAGTAATACGATCAAGGCAAAACTGAATCTTAAGGAGGTAGCAAATACCGAAAATCCGGCTATCGAGTTAATCGACAATTTAATGATGACGTTAGATGGGAGGAACAAAGAACTTATCACTTTGCTTAAAGATATTCAAACCAAAGTAGTGCAAGATCAGCCTGTACCTGGCTATTTAAAATCAGCTCTCAAAGAGCAGACAGCTAATTTAGAAAGTATAAAGTCTGAAGTTGCTGCACTACTTAATTCTATTTGATGGCTAAGCCTGTACTGATTATTTTACATGGTGCACTAGGAAGCCAAAAGCAACTGAAACCATTAGAAGATCAACTTCTTGATTCTTTCAACATTCATTCGTTAAATTTCTCAGGGCATGGCGGTCTGCCGTTACCTGAAAAATTCTCCATTGAGTTATTTACCAATGATCTTGACAATTATTTGACTAACCATCACCTTTCCGATGTTTTTATTTTCGGATATAGCATGGGCGGATATGTAGCACTTAATATTGCTCAAAAAGATATCAGGGTCAATAAAATAATCACATTAGGAACAAAATTCCATTGGACACCCAACTCATCACAACATGAAGTGAGAATGCTAAACCCCAAAAAAATAGAAGAGAAGATTCCAGTTTTTGCTTCCATTCTTTCAAAAAGACATGATCCTCAAGATTGGAAAGAAGTAATACAGAAAACCGCTGATATGATGATCGAACTAGGGCAAAACCCTGTCTTAGATATTTTATCCTTCTCCAAAATTAAAATACCAGTGATTATAGGAAGAGGAAGTGAGGATACCATGGTTACTGAAGAAGAGTCTCGAAATGCAGCCAATCAACTGCCAAATGGAAGTTATCATACACTCCTCAGTTTCAAACATCCTTTTGAACAGATCGATATTAAAGAGTTGTCCAGTTTCATTAAATCCTCTTGCTTTAATTAATATCCCTCCCACATTGGAAATGCTCCGATGTTTTATATCACTTTGCTATTTGAATTATTACTTTTGCCGCCTGTTTTATTGAAGAATAATTGAAATAGCAAAATGGCAGAGTATAATTTCAAAGAGATAGAAAATAAATGGCAAACTTATTGGCAGGAAAACAAGTGTTTTGAGGCTGATAACAATTCGGATAAGCCTAAGTTCTACTCACTGGATATGTTCCCCTACCCTTCCGGGGCGGGCTTGCATGTCGGTCATCCTCTTGGTTATATCGCTTCAGATATTGTTTCAAGATTTAAAAATCTAAATGGGTACAATGTCTTGCACCCTATGGGTTTTGATGCTTTTGGTTTGCCGGCAGAGCAATATGCCATTCAAACAGGTCAGCACCCCGCTATAACAACAGAGCAAAATATTAAGCGCTACAAAGAGCAGTTGGAAAATATTGGCTTTTCATTTGATTGGAGTCGTGAAGTACAAACCTGCGATCCTCAATACTACAAGTGGACGCAATGGATTTTTATGCAGCTATTCGATAGCTGGTATAATAATGAGACTGATCAAGCGGAAGATATTTCAGTGCTTATCAATCATTTTGAACAAAATGGGAATACAGAGATTGATGCTTGTTCTGATGAAGATACGGTCAATTTTAGTGCTGTCGATTGGAAGTCATTTACTAAAGAGGAGCAGCAAACCATTCTATTAAAATATCGTCTCGCTTATCTGGCTAATACCACTGTAAACTGGTGCCCTGCTTTAGGTACTGTTTTATCCAATGACGAGGTAAAAGATGGATTTAGTGAGCGTGGTGGTCATCCTGTCATTCGAAAAGATATGATGCAGTGGATGATGCGAATTACTGCTTATTCTGAAAGATTGCTTCAGGGCCTTGAGAATATTGATTGGCCTGAACCAATAAAGGAAATGCAACGCAATTGGATTGGAAAATCCATTGGCGCTCAGTTCAAATTTGAAATAGAAAGCTCATTAGAGTTTATAGAAGTATTCACAACGCGTATGGATACGGTCTTTGGTGTTACATACCTTGCTCTAGCCCCTGAGCATGAATTGGTTAAGAGACTTGTTACAGACGCTCAAAAGAAAGAAGTAGAAGAATACATTGAAGTAGCTAAAAACAGATCAGAAAGGGAACGCATGATGGATGTAAAACACATCACTGGTGCTTTTACTGGAGCGTATGCAATACATCCATTCAGTGGTGAAAAAATTCCAATTTGGATAGCTGATTATGTGCTAGCCGGATATGGTACAGGTGCGGTTATGGCAGTACCTTCTGGTGATCAACGTGACTATGATTTCGCCAAGCATTTCGATCTACCTATTGTTCCCATTAATGACGCTATGCAAATAGGTGAAAAGGCCGATCCTACCTGGGAAGGAAAAATGATCAATTCTGATTTTTTGAATGGGTTATCACCAAAAGAAGCTGTTAAAAGAGGCGTAGAAGAACTTGAAAAAAAAGGTATTGGTAGTGGAAAAGTAAACTACCGCATGCGTGATGCGATATTTACCAGGCAAAGATATTGGGGTGAACCTTTGCCTGTATATTTTAAAAATGACATCCCCTACCTAATGGATGAATCAGATTTGCCACTTGTCTTACCCGAAGTAGATAAATATTTACCTACGGAGGATGGCGAACCTCCACTAGGGAGAGCCAAAGATTGGGTCACCGAGCAAGGAGATGAAATAGAAAAAAGCACCATGCCGGGTTGGGCAGGCAGTAGCTGGTATTTCTTTCGTTATATGGATGCCACTAACGTAAATGAATTCGTTTCAAAAGAAGCACAAGACTATTGGCAGAATGTTGATTTATATATTGGTGGCTCTGAACATGCCACAGGTCATTTACTTTATTCACGTTTTTGGACAAAATTCTTGTTCGACAAAGGTTTGGTTACCGTTGATGAGCCATTTAAGAAGCTGATCAATCAGGGTATGATACAGGGAGTGTCAAACTTCGTGTATAGACTAAATATTAAAACGGAAGACTCAAAAGATCTTGCTCCTGAGATTTACCTTTCAAAAGGGATTTTCGACAGACTGAACAAATCAAATTTGACAAAAGCCGAAGGTGATATTATTGAAAAACTTATTACTAAAGGAGTTGCTGACTTTAATGATAAGCATGCCACACCATGGTCATTTACTCAACTGACTGATTATACTATTTCTCCCAGGCATGTGGATATAAGTTTGGTTAAGAATGATGTTCTCGACATTAAAGCATTCAAAGCATGGCGACCAGAATTGTCTGAAGCTATTATTATTCCGGAGTCCAGCAGGGATTATCTCTGTGGCTCAGAGGTCGAAAAAATGTCTAAGTCTAAGTACAATGTCGTCAACCCGGATGAAATAATAGAGCGATATGGCGCAGATACACTCCGACTATATGAAATATTCTTAGGGCCGCTAGAGCAATTTAAACCATGGAATACTAATGGTATTGATGGTGTATTTAAATTTTTAAGAAGGTTTTGGAATTTATTTCATGATAATAATGACACCTTCAAAGTGATAGATGGTGAACCGTCAAAAGCCGAATTAAAAGTCCTACACAAAACATTAAAAAAGACACAGGAGGACATTGAAAATTATTCTTTCAATACTACGGTGAGTGAGTTCATGATTTGTACTAATGAACTTACCTCACTTAAATGCAATAACAGGAATATTCTAGAACCTTTGGTCATTGCACTATCTCCTTATGCCCCTCATATTGCTGAAGAATTGTGGAATAGATTAGGACATCAAGAAAGTATCACAACTGCTTCTTTTCCTCAATACGAAGAAAAATACTTAGTAGAAAGTGAACATGAGTATCCCGTATCTGTAAATGGTAAAATGAGAGCTAAAATGAGTTTTCCACTCGATATGGCAAAGGGTGAAATTGAAAAACAGGTATTAGCCTCTGAAAGTATTCAAAAGTGGCTTGATGGAAAAGATCCTAAGAAAGTAATTGTTGTGCCTAATAAAATTGTAAACGTGGTAGTGTAGAGCTTTAAGCTACAAGGCTCAAGCTTCAAGAAGAAGTTTTAAATTCCTTCAACTTGAAGCTTGTAGCTTACAACTTGCGGCTCTCTGTTCTATTCATACCTCAACGACTTTACCGGATCAATTCTTGCTGCCTTTAATGATTGATAGCTTACTGTCAGGTAAGCAATTAGGAATGCTGAGATTCCACTTAAAATAAATATTGAGACGCCAATATTTATTCTGAAAGCAAAATCATTTAACCACAAATCCATTACATAATAGGCGGGATAAATAGACAGTACAAATGCTATCAGAACCAGCTTGGCAAATTCTTTAGACATTAAAGAAGTGACCCTCCAAATACTAGCACCCATTACCTTCCGAATACCAATTTCCTTAGTGCGTTGTTCGGCCATAAAAGCGGCTAAACCGAATAATCCGAGGCACGCGATAAAAATAGCGACTGCAGTAAAAATAGTAAACACTGTTCCTAAACGTTGTTCAGCCCTAAATGCTGCATCATATTCCTCTTCCAAAAATGAATATTGAAGTGGCTCTCCTACAGCATACTTATTCCAATTTTTATCGATTGTTTTTAGCACATTTTCAGGCTGTTCTCCTGAATATCTTACATAAAGTGTATTTGCCCGGTCAGTCAATAAAACAATCAGCGGTCTCACACCTAATTTTAAGTTTTCGAAATTAAAATCTTCCATCACGCCAATAACAGGCATCTCTCTCGGTTCATCAAAATTGTAGTTTATGATCTTTGATTCCAGAGGATTATCCCAACCAAACATTTTAACCGCAGCTTCATTAACTACCACTACCCCAGAATCCGAAGGGAAATCTCTTGAAAAATATCTTCCCTCAACCACCTCAAAACCAAGAGTGACCGGATGATCATAATCGGTAAAGTGAGTTGCTGATAGGTAATCTTGCTCACTTCCAGCCGTTCTAAAAACAGTATTGTTATTAGTACCAGGGTAGGTATTGTTGGAAAAGCTAGCCCCTTTAATGAACGAATTACTCACTATATCATTTTTGAAGGCTGCTCGATCATCTCCTAATCTACTTACATCTTCAATGATCAAAATATGTTCTTTATCAATGCCAAGGTTTTTATCTTGGATAAAATTTAATTGCTCATAAACAATTGAAGTACAAATAATCAAAACAATAGATATCCAAAACTGAAATGTCACTAAAACACTTCTTACACCACCACTCTTCATTCCAGCTCGTATTTTACCTTTAAGTACCTCTGTTATTCTGAAGCTGGTCAAATAGAATGCCGGATAGCTACCTGCAAGAACTCCAACGAAAAAGACCAACAGACCAAAGGTTATAGCAATAATGGGCTCGCTTAACCCAGAAAAGGCAAGCTCCTTTCCAGAAATAGTATTAAACTGAGGCAGAAGCATGAATACAATTAGCAATGCTATTACCCCAGCTATTAATGAATAAATCATTGATTCTGATAGGAACTGTAATATCAATGTTTTTCTTAAAGAACCCAGTGTTTTTCTCAGACCTACTTCTTTGGCTCTTCCCGCAGATCTGGCTGTCGTCAAATTCATGAAATTTATACATGCCAAAAGAACGATGAATAATCCTATCCCAGCTAATATGAAGACATACGCAATATTACCAGGTGGTTCTGGCTCGTCTTCAAAGGTGGAATGCAAATGAATATCAAGCATTGGAAAACTGAAGTATTCATAAATACCGCCTTCTTGTCTAAATTCTTCGAGTGTTTTGCCTACAAACTGCTGCATCACTGGAGTTACATTCCGAGCCATTACTGGCTCTAGTTTCTCATCAACTTCATCAGGATTACCACTTGGTGATAACACATAATAAGTAAATAGTGTATTATTTAACCAATTATCATTATTTAGCCATGCTATAGATCGTATTGACAAAATACTATTAAACTTAAGGTGAGAGTCAGCACGCATATTTTCTACTACACCGGTCACCTTGTAATCCGTTTTTGTGTTTCCTATAGAAAGTGTTTTATCCAATGCTGCTTCCTCACTGCCAAAGTATTTTATAGCAAGGTCAGAAGACAATACTATACTATTCGGATCAACAAGCGCTTTATCAGGATTACCATGGAGAAGTTTGAAACTGAAGACACTAAAAAAATTAGAATCTGCAGCATATACACCTTCCTCATTAAATGCCATTTCACCATTTCTAAAAATCCATTCACCCATGTCCCGCACCCTTGAGGCTTCTTCTACCTCAGGGATTTCATCCACCAGTGCCTTAAACATTGGTGGGCTCGAGTTTGTAGTATAAATCTCTTGTTCGGATAGCTTACCATGTAAGCTAATTCTATATGTTCGCTCGCCTTTTTCATTGAACCTGTCATAGCTCAGTTCGCTAAAAATATATAAACTGATAAAAAGTGCACCAGCAATACCAATGGAAAGGCCCAAGATGTTAATTATTGAGAAGAACTTCTGCTTCTGAATGTTGCGTAAAGCAACTTTAAAATAGTTTTTTAACATTATCCTGGAAGTTGTGGTTATTATAATGATTAGACTATAAAAATAACAGAATGTTACTTCTATAGCCTAAATTCAATTTTCATTCGTTGCGTAATGAATTAACAGGATTAGAGGCTGCTGCTCTATATACTTTTGTGCCTACTGTAAAGCTTGAAATAAGTAGAAATACTAGCCCCGATGTAATAAACACAAACGCACCAAGTTCTACATGATAAGCCCAAATTGAACTCATCAAACCACCAATCATGAAATAGCTTATAGCAGAGCTTATGACAATTGCAATAAGCATAATAACAAGGAATTGTTTGTTCAATTTAAACACTACACCTCTAACAGATGCACCTAAAACTTTTCTTACAGCTACTTCTTTCAACCTCTTAAGAATGTGCAACGAGACAAGAGTGAACAAACCGGAAACTGCCAAAATTGTAGCTACTAATCCTAAAAAAGTAAACATGGTAACAATATTCTTATTTACTTGGTTGGCACTGGTTACTTCAATGTTTATAAACTCACCTGTATAAAGTCTATCGGGATATATTTCTTTCCACTTCTCTTCCAGATAGTCATTAGCTTCCACTACTTGTGACGGACGGGTATTAACAGTTAAAAATCTGTAGTCTTCTTTCGCAGACATTCTTAATATCATTGGCTCTAAGGGGTTCCAAAGAGCACGAGTGTAAATATCTTCTATAACTCCTACAACAAATAATTGTACGCTATCAGCCCAAACCACACGTTTACCAATAGGGTCATCCCACTCAAAACGCTCTGCTAATTGTTTTGTAATAATTATAGATTCTTCAATATCACTCTCACTGTCTTTTATGAAATTTCTTCCTTCTAGAAGACTGATATTCATTGTCTCCAAATAATTCTCATCTACCTTTAAAATATCAACTTCTTCTTGACGGTCCTCAAATCTAATAGGGTCATTTCTATACGACTCCATTAACTGATCTTTTGAACCTGTAGAAGATATTATTCTGCCGTCATTTACTACAGCATTTTTATATACCTCGTATTCATCATAGTTTTCAAATTCTACATGAATAATTCCATCACCATCATACCCCATATCAAATTCCTCCTGATACTTAGCATTTTGTATAAAAGAAACGCTGGCAATAATGGCTAAAAGGGCAATTATCAACTGACTTGTAAGGAGAACTTTGGTAAAAGGACTGGTTCCTCCAAACTTTTGAGTCCCTTTTAATATTGTTACAGGCTCAAATTTACTAATGTAAAAAGCGGGGTAACTTCCTGATAACAATCCAGTTAACACTAGCATTCCACCTAAAAATCCAAATAAGCTAAGGTTTTCAGAATACACTAATTGTAAATCAAATTCCCATAATTGTGCGTAAGCCGGCACTAGTAACTCAGCAATTATTACTCCCAGAATCAGTGAAAACAAACATAAAACAAGACTCTCAAGCATAAATTGTCTTATTAGCTGAAGTCTTATTCCACCCATTACTTTTCTCAACCCAATTTCCTTTAATCTTGAGCCAGCCATCGCAATACTGGTATTTGTAAAATTAAAACAAGCCAATAGAAGTAGAAGACCTGCCATTATAGTGGGTGCAATAACTGCCATTGGGTGCATTGCCTGCCATGTCCATCCACTTACATCATCTGATGCTGCTCTCGATGCCATTCCTTCTAAGGGATCCAAATAAAAATTGGTAATCTGAAAATCTTCTCTAGCTTCATTTTGAAGTTCAATATACTCGTTAAGTTGATTTTCTATTGCAAGTATTCTTGACTTATCATTAAGAAGTGCAAATGTTGTAGTCCATCGCGCCCAGTCATCTCTTTTTCTATTCGGATCACTCAGGTAGTAGTTTTCAAAAGCAGCAAAGGCCTCTACTCCACCAAAACTTGAATTTTCAGGTTTCTTTTTAAATATTCCTGCCACTTTATAGTCACGAACACCACTATCCAGTACCTGAGTAACAACCTTGCCCAATGGATCTTCATCACCGAAATACTTTCTTGCCAGTTCATCACTAATAATGATGTTGGCATTTTCCGAAATATCTATTTGACCCTCGACCTGCTGAAAGGTGAATATTTCAAAAAAGGATGGTTGTGTAAAAACGATGTTTGTATTGAAAAGTTCATCCTTGATTCTAAACTTTTCACTAGGGTTGACGTAATTAGCTACCTTATCAAAATCAGAAATGTTATCTTCTGCTAAAGCTCCTAATGGTCTTGGAATTATACCATACTTTGTAATACGCCCTTGGAAGTTTCTTAAACTATTTAGCCTATAAATAGTCTCTTTATTAACATGCTCCTGATCAAAGCTAGCATCATAATCATAATTGAGATATGCAACAATGGCACAAGCTATCGATATAGCTAGACCTAGGACATTAATTGTTACAAAAGTCTTTTTCTTCCAAAGACTACGGAAAGTGAGTTTTAGGTAATTTTTTAGCATAACGTTGAATTTGAGTTTTTGACCTTGAGTATTAGATGCGAATACCAATAAAAGGTTGCATCTAATTATTAAAATTTTGACCAAGTACCTTGCAGTACATAGTAGCAAACGAAAAAATTAGTCCAGCGTTGCCGTAGGACTAATTAAATCGAAAATACTTTGCAGATCATTCTGTTTTGAGTGTAGATACCGGATTCATAGTTGCTGCGCTATAAATTCGGAAGCCTACGGTAATAATCGATACGGCAAATATGAGAGCTGTACCTGAAAGAAAAGTAATCGCATCGGCTTTTTTATAATATTCCCAAATACTACCCATTAAAAGATCTAATCCATAATAACTCATTATGGATCCTCCTATAGCCGCTAATACAATTATTATTGCAAACTGCTGATTGAGTGTTTTTGCAATATTTCCAATAGAAGCACCCAATACTTTACGTACACCTATTTCTTTGGTCCGCTTAATAATATTTAAACTTACCATTGAGTACAAACCGCTGGCGGAAAGTAAAATGGCAATTATTCCTAGAAAACTATGTAAAATGAGTATGTTTTGATTAATAAGTGTTGCTTCAGCCATACTTGAATCCATATATCTTCCAAAGTAGATACGGTCTGGAAATACCGTTTTCCATTTTGCAGCCATAAACTCATTGATCTCTTTCAAATCTTTATTAGCCCCTTTAACCAAAATTCTGCTATAATTTTCTTTGTTATTTAACCTAAACATCGTTGGTTCTAACTCCCCCCATAATGCACTTGTGTAGAGGTTATTGACCGTTCCTACAACATATAATGGAACTGTATCTGACCAAACCACTCTCTTTCCAATAGCCTCATTCTTATCCCATCCGAATTCTTCAAGAAAAGTCTGATTAACTATGATTGACTCGTTAAGATCTGTTTCTGAGTCTTCATTAAAATTTCGACCATCTGAAATCTCAATATCCATCATCTCAAAATAATCATGGCCCACATCGTATATCGAAACGTCTTGAAGTATTCCTTCATATTCAACCGGATCACCATATCCGGAGGATAATAAATGATCATCGGTGGCTGAAATAGCCTTAATCTTTGTATTCTCTATCAGCTCATTTTTATAGGCGTCATATTCATCTTCGCCATTCACATAACTGTAAATTATATTATCAACACTAAAACCCAGGTCGAAATTCTTTTGGTAATTGGCATTTTGTACGAAGCCTACCGCAGAAACTATTGCATTAACGGTAATCAGAAATTGCACCCAAAGAAGTGCCTTGGTAACCCAATTATTACCTCCAAATTTGAACGTACCCTTAAGTATGCTGGAAGGTTCAAATTTAGAAATATAAAAAGCGGGGTAAATACCTGCTAACAAGCCCGTGAATAGCAAAAGACCAAACATAAATGAAAGAAACCCTAAATTGCTTAAGTAGTTAAGATCTAACGTTAGAAAATCCCACATTCCATTGTAAGCCGGAACTAAAAGCTCCGCCAATAAGAGGGCCAGAATTCCCGCAAGAACACATAGAAAAAGATTCTCAGCAAGAAATTGTATAACTAGTTGACGTTTCATGCCACCCATCACCTTTCTAATGCCTATTTCTTTAAGCCTTCGGCTAGACATAGCTATTGATGTATTAGTGAAGTTAAAAACAGCAATTAGTAAAAGCAGGCCAGCCATTATAGTAGGCGATATTGCTGCTGCCGATGGTAAACTCTGTCTGAACCAATGATTATTTACGTCTTCATTCTCTGATCTGACAGCCATGCCCTCAAAAGGATCAAGATAGAACTCAGAAACCTGGTAGTCTTCTTTCGCTTTGTTTTGAACTTCTCTGTATTGCTGGAGCTCTTGCTCTACCGCAGCTATATTATTGGGGTTTTTGATTTCGAGAAACAATGTTACCCAATAGCGCCAGTTATTTTCATCAAGATTGGGGTTAGCATCAAAGTAGTTATCAATGTGTGTAACTATATCAAATTGAAAACTTGAGTTTAGTGGCATTTTTTCGAATACCCCAGCCACTACATATTCTCGAGTACCACTATCTAATACGTTAGTAATCTGCTTTCCAATCGCACTTTCTTGTCCAAAGTATTTGACCGATAACTCACTACTAATAAAAATTCTGGTTACATCCTTAAAATCATCTGAAGTACCTGATTTGAGCTCGAAAGTAAAAAGGTCTAAAAATTCATTATCAGCATAGCTGATATCGGTATTGAAGAGCTCGTCTTGTATTCTAAAATTACCTCCATCGGGAATATATCTGATAACTTTTTCAACACCCGCCATCTTATTTCTAATCGCATTGCCGAGTGGTAAGGGTGATATCCCATTTTTCACCTTACGACCTTGAAAATCTCGGATGAAATTAACCCTATAAATGTCCTTGGCATTAATATGCTGGACATCATAGTTAGCATTGTAATCATAATTTAAATAGGCAATTATGCACATTGCCAATGCAACTCCCATTCCCAGGACATTGATTAGCACGAACTCCTTACTCTTAGCCAGACTTCTGACAGTAATCTTTAAGTAGTTTTTAAGCATTATGATTTGATTTAAGTTTTCTGATTGATAAGTATTTAATACTTATTCATAATGGCTTAACAGGTTGGTTGAATTGATACTATGCCAAAACACAGTATATTAAAAAAGAACTCTACGGTCGTAGAGTTCTTTTTTTCATTAGAACAGAAGCTCCAATTTAAATATGGAATTGCTCCTTAATATTCTCAGTTACAACCTTTCCATCAAATAGATTGATAATTCTATGTGCGTAATTTGCATCATATGGGGAGTGAGTAACCATGATAATAGTAGTACCTTCCTCGTTTAGTTCAGCCAAGAGCTTCATTACTTCTTCGCCATTTGCTGAGTCCAGGTTACCAGTAGGCTCATCTGCTAATATTACGTTCGGCTTTGCAACAATAGCTCTGGCTATCGCAACTCTTTGCTGTTGACCTCCAGAAAGTTGCTGTGGGAAGTGATTTCTTCGATGCATGATATTCATTCTCTCCAAAACTTCTTCCACTCTTTGCTTTCTTTCAGCAGAAGGCACTTTCAAGTACAATAAAGGAAGTTCTACATTTTCGAATACTGTCAATTCGTCAATCAAGTTGAAACTTTGAAAAACAAATCCAATAGATCCTTTTCTTAGTTGAGCTCTTTGTCTTTCAGAATAGTTAGACACCTCGTGTTCTCCGAAATGATACTCTCCGTCAGTTGGATTATCCAATAAACCTAAGATATTCAACAGTGTAGATTTTCCACACCCTGAAGGGCCCATAATAGCAACGAACTCTCCTTCTTTAATTTCAATATTGATACTGTTGAGAGCGGTTGTTTCTACTTCATCAGTAGTGTACACTTTCTGTAAATTTTTAATCTTAATCATTTCTGTGATGTTTAGTTTAAGTTTAAGTTTTTGACCATTTATTTGTTACTGCAATACAAGTACTTCATTGTCTCCGAAATTATCGTAAGATGATGTAATCACTTTGTCGCCCGGCTCTAAACCTTCCAAGACTTCAAAGTGCTCAGTGTTCTTACGTCCTAAACGTATATTTCGTTTTTCTCCTTTAGTTCCAGCTTCATCTACCACGAATACCCAATTACCTCCAGTATCTTTATAAAAACCTCCTACTGGTAGTAGTAATTCTTCAGAAGACTGCCCAAGTTCAATTCTTAATCTAAGTGATTGACCTCTTCTAATCCCTTGAGGAGTATCTCCAACGAATTGCATGTCTACTTGAAACCTTCCATTGTTTATATTAGGATAAATATAAGTAATTACTAATTCATAGTCTCCTCCGGCAAAACTGGTTGTTGCCTTCAAGCCTGTAGAAATACGTGGTAAATACAATTCATCAATCTGCGCACTTACCTTGTAGCTTCCTACCTTATCTACCTGACCCATTCTTTGACCAGAGTTTACCGTCTGACCTTCATAAACCTGAGGCGCTGTAAGTAGGCCATCAATAGGCGATTTTATGGTCAAATTATCAAGTATTTGAGCGACACCAGTTAAGCTTGTCATCATTCGTCTTTCAGATTCATTCAGTTGTACGAGTTGGGTCATACGAGATAATGAATCATTTTTGTAACTCTTATAAGTTATATTCTTTCGTTTTACATTGTACTGGTAGTTGGCTTCTGTTTGTTCAAAATCCTGCTTAGAAATAAGTTGCTTTTCAAAGAGCACTTTTTGCCTTTTATATTGTGGTTCTAAAATCTCCAATTGATTTTCAATCAAAGCCAGGGTTTGCTGTTGCTGCAAATCATTCTGCTCAAGTTGAAGCCTTGTTTGTCTGAGTCTGTTGATACTTTCATTTAAACTGGCTTCTTGACTTAGGACACTTAATTCCCTGTTAAGGTTAGATAACTCTAATATGATATCTCCTTTTTTGAGCATCGCTCCACTTTCCTTATGAACTTTCTTTATTTGTCCACCTTCTATAGCATCTAAGTAGAAAGTTACACTAGGCTCAACAGTACCTGTTTGAGGAATGAACTCTTGAAATACACCTCGCTTAACATTCGCAATGGTTATCTTCTCCTTTTCCACATTCAATTTGGAACGCCTATCGGCAAATAATAGTTGGTAGCCAACAAATACCACTAAAAGCGTAACTCCAAGAATTGTAGAGATTCGTTTTAATGTCCAGGTCTTCTTTTTTATTTTCTTATCCATTCAAATTGTTAATTGCGGATTTATAATTTAATAATCAGGTTGCCAACAAGTGTGCCAAAGCAATATAGAGCCATAATCGCACTATTTCGAACATCTGGTAGTCCGATAACGTTCACCAATGAACGGAAGTGTTCGTCAGCGAACAAATTCATTATTCTTACGTATATTCGGTCAGTCTATTACTATAGCTATGACACCAGTTATCAATAAAATAAGCCTATTACTACTTTATATAACGTTTGCTAGTAGTTCGGTATCAACTTTGATAATAGACAAGGAATTGCCTTATAACAACCCATTATGACAGAAACTAAATCAGGTAAAATTCTTATCGTTGATGATAATGAAGATCTACTTAAAGCCGCTCGAATTTTTCTTAAAAGGCATTTCGCCATGATCGATTTAGAAAAAAACCCTGAGGCCATTCCTAACCTTTTGCAAAATGAAAACTATGATGTCATCTTGTTGGATATGAACTTCACTAAAGATGTGAGCAGCGGAAAAGAAGGCTATTACTGGCTTGAGCAAATATTGGCTATAGATCCTTCAGCAGTTGTAGTTCTAATAACGGCTTATGGTGATGTTCAAATGGCGGTGAAAGCGATTAAGGCAGGAGCAACAGATTTTGTGCTTAAGCCTTGGGAAAATGAAAAATTATTGGCCACGCTTTTTTCTGCCATGCGTTTGAGAGAAACAAAGCTTGAGGTTGAAGATTTGAGAAGTAAGCAGAAAGAAATTAACCTTCAAATAAATGATAAGTATGACGATATTATAGGTCAAAGTCCTTCTATTCGAAAGACTTTTGAAACCATTGATCGAGTTGCAAGTACTGATGCTAATGTTTTAATACTTGGTGAAAATGGTACCGGAAAAGAAATGGTTGCAAGAGCCATTCATAACAACTCGCCTCGAAGGGATAAGGTATTCGTAAACGTAGATTTAGGATCAGTAAGTGAAACATTATTTGAAAGTGAGCTTTTTGGTCATAAGAAAGGTGCTTTTACTGATGCCAAAGATGATCGTGCCGGCCGATTTGAAATAGCTAATGGAGGAACTCTATTTTTGGATGAAATTGGAAATCTTTCAATGCCCCTTCAGGCTAAACTACTTGCAGTTCTTCAAAATCGCAAAGTAAGCCGTGTAGGTTCTAACAAGGAAATAAATATTGATATCAGACTGCTATGCGCCACCAATATGCCATTGTATGATATGGTAAAAGAGAATAAATTTCGTCAAGATTTACTATACCGCATAAACACCATTGAAATTGAATTACCTGCATTACGAGAGCGGTATGAAGATATTCCTTTACTTGCCAATCACTTTCTACAGCACTATAATACAAAATATAGCAAAAGCGTTAGCAAAATCAGTGAAGCAGCAATCACAAGAATGCAAAAACATAATTGGCCTGGTAATGTACGCGAATTACAACATGCACTTGAGCGAGCAATTATAATGAGTAATTCTCAGGTACTACAGCCTGAGGATTTCAATTTTACCAATCAAAGCAGTTCTGGTAATAATGATGCCGCT
Source organism: uncultured Fulvivirga sp. (assembly GCA_947500555.1). Taxonomy (GTDB): domain Bacteria; phylum Bacteroidota; class Bacteroidia; order Cytophagales; family Cyclobacteriaceae; genus Fulvivirga. The sequence continues at coordinate 189,270 of CANMSE010000002.1, forward strand.
AATGTCATGCTTGACCAATTTAAGCTAGAAGAAGTTGAAAAAATTTTAATCAGAAAAGTGCTTAAGAAATACAACGGTAACATCACTCAAGCAGCTTCTGAACTAGGTCTTACAAGATCGTCCTTATACCGTAGGTTGGAAAAATATGGTCTTTAACGACTTTCGATTTCGCACAGGACTTCGTGTTTTACTCCTTGGAGTTACTATAACCATTGCGATCTATTCCGCCATGGTTCCCGATATGTATATTACAGCAGGCATCTTATTCTTACTGGTGTGTTTTGAGCTAGCTGAATTGTTTCGATTTATTTCAAAAACCAATCGAAAACTAACTCGCTTTTTAGAATCGGTAAAGTACTCAGATTTTGCTTCAGGATTTTCTGCAGATGATAACCTTGGTAAAAGTTTTAAAGAGCTAAATCTCGCCTTCAATCAGGTGCTAGATGCTTTTAGAAAAGCCAGGTCAGAAAAAGAAGAGCACCTTCTCTATCTCAATACAATAGTCGAACATGTGACCACTGGTCTGATATCTTTTGACAGTCAGGGGAATGTAGAACTGATGAATGCCACCGCCAAACGCTTTCTTAAGATAGAAACCTTAAGAAATATTGATGATCTTATTGAAACTAATTCGAAATTTTACAAGGTATTGTTTGATTTACCCACAGGTAAAAGTGCCTTACACAGACTTGAAGGTGATATTCAGTTATCAGTAACCGCAACAGAGATTATTCTTAGAGGTAAAAAAGTAAAGCTAGTAGCTCTTCAAAATATTCAGCCTGAACTCCAAAAGAAGGAATTAGAAGCCTGGCAAAACCTGACTAAGGTACTTCGGCATGAAATCATGAATTCCATTACGCCTATTGCCTCACTCACTTCTACGTTGAAAGATGTTTTACTTGAAGATTTAAAGCAAGATAAGGAGGTTTTTATCTTGCCAGAAGAAGCTGTTGACGACCTTAATGACGGCATTGAAACCATCGAAGGAAGAAGCAAGGGCCTCATCAAATTCATTGACGCCTATCGAGACTACACTTCAATTCCTCTTCCTCAGATTAAAGTAATATCAGTTAAGGATCTCTTCGAACATCTCTCTCAGTTACTCAAAATTGAACTAAGAAAGGAAAATGTTAATCTCAGTCATTGGGTGAGCCCTGCTGATTTAACTATACAAGCGGACGAAGAGTTAATCGAACAAGTGTTAATTAATCTTATAAAAAATGCAATTGAAGCTTTGGGAGACACTGATTCAGCATTAATTGAATTACGCGCAGGTCTAAATGATGCCAGCAATGCAAAAATCACAGTATCAGACAATGGTAGTGGTATTATAAGAGAAGCCTTAGAGCAAATTTTTGTACCTTTTTACACCACTAAAAAAACTGGCTCTGGGATTGGCTTAAGCCTTTCTCGGCAAATAATGCAATTACATCATGGAACCTTAACTGTAGACAGCGAAATGGGACAAGGGACTACTTTTACCTTAAATTTCTAGTTACCAATTAAGATGAAGGGTGCCCAATAAAAAGGATCGTTGTATTGTGTACTTTCAATAAGCTTCAATTTAGCCTTTCTTAGAGCCTCTGATTTGGATTTATTGCTCAAAAGCTGGTTATAAAATTCCGTCATCAAAATTGAAGTGCTGTTATCCGATACTTTCCATAAGGAAACTAGCAAGTTGTCCACTCCAGCAAACATAAATGCTCGGGTAAAGCCTAAGATACCCTCGCCTCTAACAATTTTACCCAGCCCTGTTTCACATGCAGAAAGGGTCACCAAATCGGCATTCCATTGAAGTCCATAAATCTCTCCTACGTACAGAATACCATCTTCATTTAGATTGTTATATGGAGTCAATATCAATCCTGAAAGGTTAGGAAACTGATCATTAACAAATCCATGAGTTGCTAAATGAATGTATCTAAAATCGATTAGTTCACTTTCCTTTATTCTAGACTCTAAAGCATTCTCGTGTATGAAGTGCTTAGCAAAAAGATTCTTTTTTTTATGCAGATCAACAATGTTAATAACCTCTTTTTCTGTTGCCGGTATAGGTATTATTTTATCTCCTCTTGTAAATGACCGAAGTACTGACGGCTTCATTGATTGATGGGATGCATTAACAAGAAAATTGGTTTCTACTGAATCCTTGAATACAGGTGCAAAGGCGATAAAAGTGTTCTCTTTGAAATCATTAGGTAAACCTTTCTGCTCATAGGCTAATGAGCCAGATAGTGCATAACGAATACCATATTTGGTGGCTAAATAATTTGGTTTATCAAAGTCAGCATTATCAATCAGTGCTTCAAAAGGTAAATAACCAAGCACTCCGTGAGGAACAATTATTAACTTACCTATTCTTTTCTCCCTTTTTAGGAACCTTTCGACTTCTCCAAAAAGAATATCGTATAACTCCGAGGCTACTTTGTTTCTTTCCAGATCAATGTTAAAAATAGTCGTATTTCGAAACCCCTTTATCTTTCTTTCTAAATCATGAAGTGGGTTTCGGAACATCTCAATCTGATTTCGGGTGATATAGTAGACGTACAAATTGTCACCTGATATAAAATAGTCGATCATGGCTTCATCTTTTTCCAGAAATTCATTTTGAATAATTTCATAGTCCAAAACACCCTTTGAGTATTTCAAAGCATAATAGGATGGATAATTAGATTCTAAGCTATCAATGAGAAATTTATAGTCTCTTTCTGAGTCCAAAAGCCTAGACCGAAGTGACGCCCTTTCTACTGATGATCTACCATCTTGAGCTTCAAGCAATTCCAGGTCATGTCTTAAAATCAATATCTGCCCCTTCAGTAAATCTTCCTTTTGCTGAATTTCATCGGGAAGATTGGAGAATTTTTTGGCCTTGGAGTCACGCAGAGCTTCATTGAGAACGGCTGATTTTGCTTGTTGTGAAAAGCTATAACCTATTTTAAGGTATTTAGTGTCTTTAGTCAGTTGATACAATTGATAAGCATGCGATATGCCTTGCCTAAAGACCTCTTCTGTTTGGTTTGATAGAAAAATTTTGTCCAACTCACTTTGGATAAGATTTCTGTATTCATGCAGAAATTCACTTGTATAAATAGATTGATCAAGCGCATTAATCAAAAATTTCACCTCTCCTGTTCTTTGATGCAGAAGATCAAGAAGCTCAATTTTCCTTATAAGGCTTTTAACAAAGGCATCCCTGGATAAAGCACTATTACTTTCAGGAATTGCAAGAAAATTTGGATTCTTAAAGTCCATGTGATTGGATATGATGGATTTATGGATGAAATACAATGCAGAATCTATGTCGCTACTAACTTGTTGTATTTCAGATAGTGTTTGATAACAATTAGCCACAAAATGATTCTTATTACCCAACTGATTTTCGAATTTATCAAGTGCTTCTGATGCCAGATAATTGGCACTATCACTGTGACCAAGTTCTAGGTACAAATTGGCTGTTTTGATATATATATCAGCAAGCGAAATAGAATGTTTTTCAAAAATCCTCTCAGCCATATTTCTGGTTCTTTGAATCGTTTGTAGTGTGGAATCTACATTGTTCAACTCATTGTAAATATTGGCCAGCCCAAGCAGAGATGTAGCTGTCAAATGATGGTCCCCAAACAACTCTAAATAAATTTCAATGGCTTTTTTTCTGTACTTAAGTGCCTTATTCACAAACCCCTGGTCATGATAAACTCTAGACAAATTATTATAATCAATAGCTATTAATGAATGAACTGAGTCATACAGATGAAGTCGAATGCCGTGTGCCCTAAGTGTGTAATTTTGAGCTTTTTCATATTCACCCAACTGAAGGTAGGTGGCAGATAAATTAGAGTAATCAGAGGCCACATATGGATGTTTATCCCCGTACAGTGCCAGATCTGTTTCTAAAGCCTTTTTCTTGTATTTCAGGGCAGAATCATAGTATCCTGCTTTGTTATAAATAACTCCGAGATTTGAGTAATTGTAAATCAAATCTTCTCGCTTCCGACCTATTTCCTGTCTTATTTGATATGAATCTAATTGGTATTTCAAGGCTTTTTCAAAATTGCCCTGAATCAGATGCGTCAAAGATAAATTTCCATAACTTGAAGCTACCTGCTCGCTATTTCGAGAATACAATTTCTGGTTAATTACCAAATTCTTCCTTTTAAAGAACAAGGCACTGTCATAGTCACCCACAGTTTCATAATACACACCCAGAGTATTATAAATGATATTGACAAGTTTCAAATTTGATGAAGGCTTTAAAAAGCTTATAGCCAAATCAAGATAATACTTGGAAGAATCAAACTTATTCTCATCTATAAAATTGAAGGCTATATTGTTAAGACTGTTAGTTACAATTAAAGAATCATTGGAGAGTAATGCCTGATGCATTGCCTTCAGAAGATAAAAGTTGGAACTATCATAATTTCCCACATCGATATAGGAAATTCCTTTTGCAAAATAGGTGTTTTTTTCTTCTTCCTGGGCGGAGACAAATAGAGGTGTTGTAAAAATTAATATTGTTAATAAGACTATGACTTTACCTCGCTTCATGATGGCTTATCGATAAGAATTGAGCTAGTCTGCATATGTCTTTACTTGCTCCTTAAGTCCTTTCATTTCATTTTTTGCAACCTCTTCTTCCATAATCTCCATATCCGCCATTATTTTGAGTCCTTTAGGTTTTACCGTACAACGTATGTAGTGCGTACTTCCGGCTTCAATATCCATAGTAAACACCTCCGGATTAATGGCATAAACACCCGTAACAAATTGTCTTTCCCCTAAAAGTGCATAGTCATGTTTTATCCAGCTACCATTCTTAAGGTTTAAGATCACTTCATCTGGTTTAACTGTACCGATAATAATTTTGGCACTGCTACTTGCAAACTTCTTCGGGCGATAAAAGTAGAAAATAGCTTTATCATCTCCCTGAGTAATAATTTCCTGACTCTTTAAATGAATATATTCTTGTGCCATAAAGGATATGAGAATTAGAAATATAGTTTTCATGTCATCTGCAGTTTAAGGGCAACTTCCAACTCTTACATTTCTAAATTGAAAACTAATGCAACAGCTTCCACCACATTCTATGTCACTTGCTGGATAAGCCTGCTTACAAAATCCTTCCCGACTTAAACCATCCTTTAATTCAAAGTCTATAGTAGAGGATCCCTCTTCCCAGCTACCGAAAGAGCCTGAGCTACATGAGGTAGATCTTTTCTCATATAAACATGTAAAACAATCAGGTTCATCATCATCGTCACTACAAGCCAGATAGCCTAGTGCCATGGATAAAAGCAAAAAAGTAGTTATCTGTTTCAAGATCTTTAGTTAATAGTTATACCGCCACCGATATACCAGTAAGGGCTAAAGGTGTACTCGAGGTCATCATTACCTCCGGCAGGCTGAGTGATAAACCCAAGCTCAACCTTGGGACTAATGTTGTTCTGACTGTTGAATATCAGTGTCACATTGAGGTTAGTCCCCAAACCAGTTGACTCCAGATTTTCATTGTCTGTAGGAATGCTTCGAAAACTTATTTCTCCTGTAGTAACAAGAGTCAAATCCCCAATATCAAATGTTGGGCCCACCATAACCCCTAATTCCACAAAAGAGCCATCTTCTTCAAAGCGTATTAACTCTACACTGGGAATGTAACTAATAAGCACCCCTCCCACGAATCTGTTGCCCCATGGGAATACAGCCTTTCCACGTATACCGATTGCAGAACTTAGTCCCGAAAAAAGATCTGGAGGATCCAGATATACTGTCTCCTCCGTTTCAAAATAATAGTTTAAAGATAAGTCCCATTGAACTTGAGCTGAAGTATTTAAAGATATACAGTAAATTAGCAGTGATGTGATTAGTATTTTTTTCATAGCCCTCAATCTTTAGAGAATTCAAATTCATCATCATCTTCATCCCTCACAATCAAAGTAGCGGTAGTAAGTGTTAGAATATCAAATACTTCGGTATCGTCATCGTCATACTCTATTTCCACTGTATTGGCATCTAAAAAACGATACTCACCAAAATCTGTATCCGAGAATGTACCTTCAGAAAATATGATTCTCACTTCCCCATTAGCATCAAATCGAAGCTCCAAATCATAGCTTACTGCACTTCCATTTTCTTCTTCAATTTCCCAAGAGCCTATTAAGAGGCTTTCATTAGAAGGTGAATCATCATCACTATTACAACTATAAAATGCTAGTGCTAGCAAGGCTAATGCCCATAAACCGGTTATCCTTAAATTGCTCATCTTACAAAGTAGTTTGGTTTGACACGCGCAAGGTATGACGCTTACAAATTGTAGGCTACCAGCCAGGTTTCTAACCTTAACACGCTTGTTACAATTTCGAATTTTTATTGATTTGAAAGATCAGAAGGGTTGATCTTGTATTGATCTTTGAAACATTTGGTGAAGTAAGACAGGTTGTTAAAGCCTACATCATATGCTATTTCTGAAACATTCCCTTTTTTGTTTAACAGTAAATAATAGGCCCTTTTAAGTCGATATTGTCTGATAAAATCACTTGCTGAACAGCCAATAGCGGCTTTAAGTTTACGGTGTAGTTGCACTCTACTCATAGCCATCTCAGAAGCAAAGCTCTCCACGGAAAATTCAGTATCCTGAATCTTGTCATCTAGTATTTTTTTTACTTTCTCTAAAAAAACATCATCTGCTGAAGCTATCTTATCGGTATTTGAAGGACTAGTCAAAAATTCAATGCGATAATGTTCTAATACTCTTTCTCTTTTGATTAACAAGTTCTGTATTAGTACGGCTAGCTCTTCCAGCTCAAAAGGCTTGGTCACGTAATGATCAGCACCTTTTAAAAGTCCGGACATTTTACTTTCAAAATCAGCTTTGGCTGTTAACATTATTACAGGAATATGGCTGGTCTTATGATCTGTTCTCAATTCCTGAAGCATCTCCATACCGTCCATTTTAGGCATCATAAAATCACTGACTATTAAATCTGGAATATTATTTACTGCTAATTCTAATCCTTCTTTTCCATCAGAAGCTGCTTTAGCGGTATAGTTCTTTGCCAGATAACTCTTCAAATAGCCCCTTAAATCTTCATTATCTTCAACAATTAGGATCAATTGCTTTCGAATATCCTGGGTAATCTCTTGTTCACTTAGCTTAAGTTCTTGAGCTTCCGAACCTACCTCAACGGTTAATCTGGTCTCGTTATCTACAACCTCATTACCTGAATAGGCTTCTTTTTTAGCAGGTATACAAACCAGAAAACTTGTTACTCCGTTTTTACTGTCTACATCAATACTGCCTTTATGCAGACTTAGCAATTCCTTAACCAATGCCAGTCCTACCCCTGTCCCTTTATCGTTATTAGTAATTTGATGAAATCTATTGAATATACTACTTAGTTCTGTTGGCGAAAGGGTTACTCCACTGTTTTCAACTACCACTTCCAATACCTCATTAGTTACCTCTGCTTTTATTGAAACATAATTGGTGTCATCAGTATATTTAAAGGCGTTACTCAGTAAGTTATTCATTACCTTTTCTATTTTGCTTTTATCAAAGTATACTGTTTGAGGATTTTGAGGAAAATCCTTTATAAACTCTATATTTCTTGATTGAGCAAGGAAATCAAAAGGTGCAGTTATTTCATTTAAAAATTCTATGAAGTCATTCTTGCTTATACTTAGTTTAAGCTGACCTGCCTCAATTTTTGATAACTCTAATATTTCATTAATTAGTCCCAGCAGACGCTTAGCGTTGCGTTCGACAATTCCAAGATCACGTTTCTTCTGTTTGTTAGTTGTGTTCTGAATAAGTTGCCTTACTGGCGCCAGTATTAAGGTCAATGGTGTTCTGAACTCATGAGAAATGTTAGTGAAGAATCGTGTTTTAAGAAGGTCTACCTCCTTCATCTTTTCTATCTCGAGCCTTTCCAGCTTAATTTTGTTCTTAAGCCTTTCCCTGATTATAAAAACACGAATTATGAGAAATGACAGCAAGGTGAGTATAATTAGGTAGATCAGATAAGCCCACCAGGTTCTCCAGGGTGGTGGTAGAACAGTAATACTTAGTTCCACTTCATCATCATTCCATACACCATCGCTATTTGCTGCTAAGACTGTGAATGAATATTGGCCCGGATCCAGATTAGTATAGGTGACAAAGTTACGCGTGCCTGATTCTATCCATTCATTTTCAAAACCGACCATTTTATATTTGTAAGTATTGTTTTGAGGCTTGAGATAGTGCAGAGCTGCAAACTCAATTGATAAGGTTTTATGAGTGTGGTTAAGGATAACTTTGGGTCTTTGTGAAATGTGTGAGGCGATGACATTTTGATCAGGCATATTGGGATTATCCGGATCAACTAGTTTACCATTAACACTCAATGAAGTAAAAACAGCCTTTGGCACCGTTTTATTTAAACTGATGCTTTCAGGTTGGAATTTATTATACCCATTAATTCCTCCAAAATATAAATTGCCATCTGCATCCTTAAACTTTGCATTGGCATTAAACTCATTACTTTGCAACCCGTCATCAGACTGATAATTGACAAAACTTTCTGATTCGGGATCAAATGCTGAAAGTCCTCCATTGGTACTTAACCATAACACTCCACTATCATCTTCCAAAATGCAGTAAACCCAGTTGTCAATTAGTCCATTAGCTTTTTTATAGGTTTTGAATTCACCATGTTGAAACTTGCTAAAACCCACACTTGTAGCTAACCAAATTACATTTTTACTGTCCTCATAGATATCCCAAACGTTATTTGATTGAAGTGCATTGTCTCTTTCTCTCTTTTCAAACTTTTCTATCGTGTGTGTATTAGGGTCATAAATATTTAACCCTCCTCCATAAGTACCCATAAAGACCCGACCCTTAGAGTCTTCAAGAAATGAATAAATAAAGTTATTGCTTAAAGAAGGTGAGGTCGATGTATTCAAATTAAACTGAAACCCACCTTCAAAAACATATGCTCCGGCTCCGTGCGTGCCAAGCCAAAGCCTATTTTGCCGATCCTCCATGAGCCGATGAATATGCAAACTACCTAGTTGACTACTCACCTCTTCGACCAGTTCTGCCCTATTTTTTTTGTCATTCCATTTAGCCAGCCCTGCACCATCATAAGCTATAAAAAGTTCATTTTTAGAACTAACCAGCATATCCAAAATAAACTCCGATGGATCGTTAAGTTGCTTTAATTCATGACCCTCTTCTCGAAAAAGCCCTTTTCCATACGTTCCTAAAAATATCTCTTCATCGATTTCTTTTATTGAAAAGATCGAGTAATCATGGGTTACGCTATTGCAACAATTGAACTTTTGTAAATCCGGACAGTACTTGTTCAGTCCTCCACTCCATGTACTGACCCATGTGCACCCGGAATGATCTTTTATAATATCAATAATCAAATTGCTGGAAAGGCCATTTGAGGCTGGCTGTTTAATTACAGACTCAGTCTCTTTGTTATAGAAATAAAGGCCCTTGCCATAAGATGCTATCCAAAGGGTATTATCAATCAAAGTCATTGCTCCAGCGAACAACAGGTTGTCAAGATCATCATTTCCAGTACTTAAAAACCGCTCTTGAGAATAATCAAAACGCTGAATACCGGACCTGGTCGACACCCACAACAGACTATCGACAGCCGTGCTAAAAAAAGCCAGATGATCGTTTTTTAAATCACTGCTTTCAGTTGTGAAATAAGAATACTCTCCGGAAACAGTACTTAGTTTAAGTAGCCCCTTATCCCATGTAGTTCCATACAACCAGCCTTCTATTACCACAATATCTCTTAAACCGTATGCCATGGAAGTGCCGGTTTCTTTCATAGTAAGGAAGTGTTGTATATTGTTTCTAGTACTATCTAATTTGTATATGCCGTTATGCCATGTACCAAGCCAAAGATTGTTTTTATCATCTTCATAAATTGCGGACACAACTCCACTAATGGTTTTATTTAATTCTGATAGTAAAGAAGTAAATTGATTTAGTTTGAAATCATATTGACAAAAACCACCATCTGTACCTATATAAAGCCTATTACTTTTATCCTGATATAGTGACCATACTTGATTCCCGCAAAGAGCTCCTTTGCTATTTTCAGAGGTGTAAACCTCAAATTTATATCCGTTGTATTTGTTCAACCCATGTTCGGTCCCTAGCCATAGATGGCCTTGATGATCTTGGAGAATAGCAGTAACTGAATTTTGAGAGAGTCCATCTTCTATACTCAAATTTTCAAAGCGTACCTGGGAGGATACTTGAAGATATGAGAGAAAGAGTATGACTGCAAATAGCAGTTTCATACTAAAATTTACGAAAAAAAATTCTAATTGTTATTGCTATCTCTTTTTTACCGGAGTAAGAAAAGGCCTCCATTCTTCACAAGACATTCCTGAAAGATCTCTTAAGAAAAGCATATAAGATGGTCTTACAGGTTTTTTCTTCAAAACTAGTCCTACTTTTTCCGGAGAGGCATCTCCTTTGATGGCATTACATTTTTTACAAGCCGTCACCAAATTATTCCACGCAGATTTACCACCCTTGGATCTGGGTATGACATGATCAAGAGTCAAATCCTTATCGGTTCCACAGTATTGACAGGATGAATTATCTCTTCTAAATACATTTTGCCGAGTGAGTGCCACACCCTTATAAGGAACATTCACATACCTATTAAGTCTAATGACAGCGGGCATAGGAAACGATTGACTCACTGACCTGAGTTTGTACCCATTTGCCGGTTTTACGAGTTCTGACTTATTCAAGTAATTCAATAGAAAAGCGCGCTGTATTGTACATACAGAAATAGGGCTAAAATCTTGATTGAGCACCAATACTTTTCTATTCATCCTTTTAAGATACTTTGTATTGATGGCCTTTGCAAGAAAGGTAATTTTCTATTTTTTCATGATTCTTCGAAGGGAATGTAGTTGGTGGGTCTGAACTTGTCCCTCTATTTGGTATATGCCGCCTTCTTTTAGTAAATCAATTCTTACTTTTCCAGAGGCATGAATTATTCCTTCGTTTTCTAGAATTATACCTACATGTACTATTTTCTGTTCTTCATTGGAGAAAAAAGCCAGGTCACCGACAGTTCTATCTTCAAAAGGCACTAACTCTCCTCTCTTCACTTGCTCAGAAGAATCCCTGGGCAAATTATAACCACATATTCGGTAAACAGCTTGGGTGAACCCTGAACAATCTATTCCAAAAGGTGATCTCCCACCCCATAGATAAGGAGCATTGAGATATTTAAAAGCAATTTGCTTTAGAAATTCTACATCACGCTTGGCACTTAAACTCTTTGACTCTCCATTAAAGGCCAATTGCTCTTCAATCTTGAAAATCTCATTGGTAGAAATTGGCAATATGCTACCTATAACTATATTGGTTTGATGTTTATTGAAAAGAATGTTTGATGTCACATCAGTACATATCTTATAATCTGAATTGTTAATCTGATCAAAATAGTCATCGGAAATATGATGATGTTGTCTGGTATCAATCCAGCCTTCATACTGATCATAGTAAACTTGAATACGTAACCATTTCTGAGTATCTGAAAAACCTGTAACTGTATAATGATCTCCAAATAAAAGCTGCGTTACAATCTCAGCTTTATCCGAACCTTCTAACCTTACAGGAACGATACTAACTCTTGCAATACCCTTTTCACCCACTTCCATAGTTAAAACCTCATTCTGTCCATTTCCCTTTTCACATCTTTCTCTTTGATGGAATCTCGTTTGTCATGAATTTTCTTACCCTTACCCAATACTATTTCCATTTTTGCTAAACCACGATCATTTATGAATAGTCTAGTGGGGATAATAGTTAAACCCTTCTCATTCATTTTTCCTTCCAACTTCGATAATTCCTGTCTTTTCAAAAGTAGCTTTCTTTCACGATCCTCCTCATGGTTGTAAAATGATCCTTGGGAATAAGGTGAAATATGAATGTTCTTAGCAAAAAGCTCACCTTTTTTAAAGTAACAATACCCATCTTGTAGATTCACCTTCCCTTCGCGTATCGATTTGATTTCTGTTCCTTTCAAAACAATTCCTGCCATGTAAGTGTCAATAAACTCAAATTCGTACTTAGCTCTTCTATTTCTAATATTTATGTCGTCAGAGAATCTCGACTTATCTTTCTTCGCCATCAGAACCAAAATTAGAAAAAATCTTTTCTATCACATGTCTTTTTAACACCTTCTGCCCTGTTTTACCAGTTGCAATTATCCGATCATTCACTTTCGCTATATAGTTACATATCAACTCGTTATCATTGAGTTCAATTATAATTGCTTCTATCAAAAGTCGTTCGCCTAAAAATGCCGGGGATTTATGATCAATAGTTAGCATAGTGCCTATACCTTCCTCATCTTCCTCACAAATTTCTGGCATGAATTGTCTTGACGACCGCTCAATCTCCCTTGCTAAAGCAAAAGTTGAACAAACTTTATGAATTATCTTTTCGTCAAAAGCTGCCATATCACTAGAATTGACAACGTGTTCGATGCTCCTTTTATCACCAATCTCAACCTGGTTTTTCATACTCAAAACTTCATCCTTGGGTCAGGTGATGTCTTTATATCCTCAAACTGACTTTTTAAATATTTAAAATGAGCCGTCATTGCGATCATGCCGGCATTGTCGGTGCAGTATTGAAACTCAGGAATATAGACATTCCAATTGTTCTCCAAGGCCATATCAGTGAGAATATTTCTTAAACCCGAATTAGCTGAAACACCCCCTGCAATAGCTATCTCTTTAATACCTAGTTTATTACTTGCCTTTTTTAGTTTACCCATTAACATTCGTATCAAACTAAATTGTAAGCTGGCGCATATGTTATTTAGGTTATTCTTGATAAAATTTTTATCCTTTTTCAGATTATCTCTCAGAAAATATAAAAAAGCTGTTTTTATGCCACTAAATGAAAAATTCAATCCTTCCATCTCAGAGTCTGGGAAAGTATAGGCCTGGCCATCTCCCTGAGACGCATACTTATCAATTAATGGCCCCCCAGGATATGGTAAATCAAGTAGCTTGGCTGATTTATCAAATGCCTCGCCAACAGCATCATCATGAGTTTCACCTATTACCTCCATATCCAAGTGATCTTTTACCAAAACTATTTGAGTGTGTCCACCACTTACTGTCAAGCACAAAAATGGAAATGAAGGTTTAGGATCATCAATAAAGTGGGCTAAAATATGTGCTTGCATATGATTCACGCCTATAAGTGGGATATTCAAACCCTGAGCCAATGATTTAGCAAATGAAGATCCCACTAATAAAGCACCAAGCAACCCAGGACCTTTGGTAAAAGCTATAGCATCTAGTTCTGTTTTATCTATTTTTGCTTCTTTGAGTGCTTGATCTACAACCGGAATAATATTTTGTTGATGAGCCCTTGAAGCTAACTCTGGAACCACTCCGCCATAATTTTCGTGTACAGATTGCGTTGCAACTATATTATTGAGTACTTTGCCTTTTTTAATAATAGCAGCAGATGTTTCATCGCAAGACGATTCGATGGCAAGAATAGTGGGGTTCATTTTTTAGATTTTGGCGCAATTTATTAAAAATCGATTTGTCAAGATAGTTTTATGGCTAGCCTTGTCTCTATTTCTGCTTCTCATTGCATCAGCAGGGGCAATACAATTTCCCTATGTTCAAACAAAACTCGTCAATTTTCTCTCAGAAAAATACACTTCATTATTAGGTTATGAGCTTAGTCTTGAAAGAATTTCAATTTGGTGGTTTGATAGTATAGAAATTGAAGGTGTTAAAGTCATTGATTCTGAAGAAAACTTGATGATAAAGGCTTCTTCAATAGATATCGATTTTGATCTTTCCTCTCTTTTGGATGAAAACAATCATAATGTTGATGAAATTAAAATAAAAGAGGCTGTAGTTCATCTGACTAAAATAGATGTTGATACTGCCTACACGCTTAACATTAACCATTTCATTAGGAAAATAAAAGCACTATCTCGTAAGCAAGGGGGATCAAAAAGAAAGTTTCTATCCTGTGATAATCTACAACTAATTAACTCCAGATTAGAATACAATGATCAGTTAAAAGATTCTATCGCTGATCGGTTTGATTATTTCCATTTTACCCTTGATAGCATAAATGGATCCTTTGACAAAGTATTTTCAGTTAAAGATACATTTGGGCTTCATGTAAAAAAGCTAAAAGGGTATGACATCGCAACAAATCTAAAAATAAAGAACCTCCAGGCTGACTTTGCAGTTTCACAAAAAGCCATGCAATTTGACAATTTAGATCTTCGGGCTGGCAATAGCGTAATCAAAGACTCAGTAAGATTTGAATACTCCAGCACTACTGATCTTAGCGATTTCAACAACAAAGTACTCATTAATGGCCATTTAGAAAATTCTGTAATAGATACCCGAGATTTGGCCTATTTCGCTCCTCAGGTCAAATATCTAAAAGAAGTATATAAGGTAACAGGTGATATGAATGGGTTAGTTAGGAATTTTGCAGTTAAAAATGCTCACATTCTTTTTGGTGAAGGATCATCCATACGTGGGAAAATTAGGATGACTGGTTTACCCGACTTTCAAGAGACTTTCATTGACTTTGATTTGTTCAATTCGGCCATAGTCATGAATGACATAAAACCTTATATCAACTCCAAAACATATTCCCGATTAAAGCCATTTGATAGGATTCGTTTTACGGCAGAATTTCTTGGTTATCCTAATGATTTTGTTGCCCAGGGTAATTTTTACACACAATACGGAGATATTAGTTCGGACATAAATTTGAAACTAGAGAATGATATAAGTAAGTCATCTTACAGTGGAGCATTAGCAATTGATGATTTCGATATGAAAGGGTTCATGAAAAATGAACTGTATGGATCATTAACTATGAATGGTAATATTAAAGGAACTGGATTTACTTTGGAAACTGCTGATTTCAGCCTTAATGGTGAAGTTGAAAATATCGGAATCAAGAATTATAATTATCAAAATATACTTACGAATGCCAGATTTACTAAAGAGTTTTTTGAAGGCAATGTAAAGGTTAATGACTCCAACTTAAAGTTAAATGTGTCAGGTGCCATTGACCTTCGTGCTGGACTCAATTTCTTTAACATCAAAGCTGAGCTGGACACTATTGATCTAAAAACACTTAATATAACAGATGAGTCTATCGTTGTGAAAAGCGTTCTTGATATCAATGCCCAAGGGTTAAAAGTTGATGAAATTTTGGGAGCTGCTAATCTTGGCAAGACTTATTTAGCATATCGAGAAAACTCTATTCAAATTGACTCCTTGTCGCTTATATCTGATAAAGATGAAGATGAACGAATTATTCTTCTAAAAACAAACCTATTAAACGCAAGAGTATTAGGAGAATTTCAAATCACTGAAGTCTATAAAGGTATGTCGACTTTGACCAAAGAATATTTGCTTAACCTTACCAATGACCAGCTACAAATCAAAGATTATTACCAAGCGAAAAATAGTGATGAGGATGAATATGATTTGAATTATGAGATAAATATCAAAGATCTAAATCCATTACTTGAGGTATTTGCACCAGAGACATATATATCTCCTAAGACTAAAATTGAAGGATCAATCACAGGTGGTTACACTTCTATCATTTCATTAAACTCAAGTATTGATAGTTTGATATATAAACAAAACACTTTTCTTGATAACGAAATACAATTAAATATTTCAAAGATATCAGATAGTACCAGTGTATTGGCTATGGCATATGTCAATTCGAAAAATCAATCATTGTCTGGAGTGGGTACTAAAGATCTACTTTTTGAAGGTATTTGGGATAATAGGCATATAGACTTTGAATTTGATTTATTTCAAGTCGATTTTGCCAATAGAGCTCTATTGTATGGTTCCGTAGATTTCAGGCCAGATTCTATTGACCTTAAGATCCAATCGTCTGACTTAAGAATTTTGGATGAGGAATGGAATATATCAGAAAACAATCTCATTAGCTTGTCCAATAAAAATCTTGATATCATTGAATTTAGTATTTACAACGGTGACCAACGTTTAACTATAGATGGTCAGGTATCTGAAAATCCGAATGATAAAATGGAATTATTGCTTGATAGCATTGATCTAGGAACATTAAATACTGTTCTCAATAAAGACTTATCAGGAACTATCAATGGATATGCTCGACTGCAAGACTATTATAATAGCCTGGTGATCGAAAATAGTTTAAAAGTTGATAGCCTTGAAATTGATGAATTTTTAATAGGTGATATTGTAGCAAATAGTCATTGGAATAATTCAAAAAAACAATCAGTGATAGATTGTAATTTGAAGCGATTGGGGTTTAACATATTCGATTTATCAGGCACCTACTCTCCTTATGAAAAAAATTCACTAAACTTAATTGCAGAGTTAAACGATACTGAACTCAAAATAGTTGAACCATTTCTAGGTACTATTTTTTCAAATATTAGTGGTAAACTAAATGGTCGCATCAAAGTAAAAGGAACACCCTACCAGCCTGTTTTTGATGGAGACGGGCTGATATCAAATGCAGGCCTAACAATAAACTATTTAAACACCACATACGATTTCAGTGGGGGATTTTATCTTACAAAGAATCAGATCGGTTTCTCTGAAATAACCCTTACAGATTTCTTTGGAAATACGGCCTCACTGAATGGATACATAGGCCATGATTACTTCAAAAACATGTACATCGATATGTACACTTCTCTTCAAGGTTTTCGAATTTTGAACACAACAAGCAGTGATAATGCATTATTTTATGGTAATGGTATTGCAACAGGTAACATTAATTTCAGCGGAGCCCTCAGCAACATGAGTATTATAGCCAATGCCAAAACAGATCGAGGGACAAGAATTTATATTCCTATTGGTGATACGGAAACCATTGAACAAGAGGAATATATCAATTTTGTTGATTTTAGTAGTAGTGACAAAATAGTTGATGAAGAAAATATTGATGTTACAGATTTAAGTGGAATAAAGCTTGATTTCGATCTGGATATTACTTCTGACGCTTATTGCGAAATAATTTTTGATATTAAATCAGGAGATATTATTCGTGGCAGAGGGAATGGTGACCTTAAATTACAAATAGATACCAAAGGTGAATTCAACATGTTTGGTGATTATAATATTGAACAAGGCGGTTACAATTTCACACTCTACAATCTGATTAACAAAGAATTTGAAATTTTATCTGGCAGCAAAATATCCTGGTATGGAGATCCCTATCAGGGTATTCTTGACATTAATGCTAGCTATAACCAGTTGGCTTCGTTTCTGCCATTATTGGAACAACCCACTACGGAAGAGTTTGAGTTAAGCGATGTGGTTGAATTGAGAAGAAAATATCCTGTCAATGTTTTATTAGAAATTGACGGGGCTCTACTCTCTCCATCGGTAGATTTTGACATTAAAACCGGTACATTACCTCGAAATATTCAATTGCCCGATGGCACAGTAACTGATTTAGAATTTGAATTTTTAAAATTCAAGAATAGTATAGATGAGCAAGAACTGAAAAGGCAGGTCTTTAGTTTAATTATACTTCGAAAATTTTCACCTCTGCAATCTTTTGATACGGGTGGTTCAATTACAAGTAGTGTAAGTGAGCTATTTTCAAATCAACTTAGCTATTGGATTACCCAAGTTGACGAGAATCTTGAAATAGATGTGGATTTCGGTCAACTAGATGATGAAGCTTTCAATACTTTTCAGCTTAGACTGTCTTACACTTTCCTTGATGGCAGATTAAGAGTGACTAGAGATGGTGGATTTACTAATCAAGCTAATCAGGCTGATGTCTCTAGCATTGCTGGAGACTGGACCGTTGAATATCTCTTGACTCCAGATGGAAAATTCAAAGCAAAAATGTATAACCGCACGAATTACAACCCAATAAACCCAAATGAAGAGAATCAGAACACTGTCACTACCGGGTTCAGCCTTATTCACACCCAAAGCTTTGATGAATTAAAAGACCTGTTCAAAAAGAGTAGAGAAAGATCAAAGGAAAATAATGAAGAAAGTGACGATGATTTGTTTTTCAATACTGAAGCCTCTATTCCTAAAGAAGATGAGATTAATTAGTATTTCTTTTCTTCTTTTCTTCTTTGCATACTATGCTTCTGCTCAAGATTCCACTTCAGTTAAAAAAAGGTTAAAACCATTGGTTATTGGAAGTTCTACTCTTTATGCAGGTTCATTAATTGCTTTAAATGAATTATGGTATGCCGATTTTGAAAGACAATCCTTTCAATTTTTTAATGATAACGCTGAATGGAAACAAGTAGATAAAATCGGACATTTTTATTCTGCATTTCACATAAGTGCTGCCTCTTATCACGGATTAAAATGGGCTGGGCTAGAACATAAAAAATCTGTGATTTGGGGGGCTTTGGTAAGTACTATTGTGTTGACTCCTATCGAAATTTTTGATGGATTTTCAGCACAGTATGGCGCTTCTTATGGCGATTTGATAGCGAATACTACTGGTGGATTATTCTTTGCCGGGCAACAACTACTTTGGAATGAAATTCGAATACATCCTAAATTCTCATTCAACAGATCCGCATATGCATCATTGCGCCCAGAAATTCTCGGGCAGGGGCTGAAAGAAGAAATATTGAAAGATTATAACGCCCAAACATATTGGTTATCATTTGACATGTCAAAGTTCAATTCATTCTTTCCAAAATGGTTGAATTTAGGTCTAGGTTATGGGGCAAAAGAAATGATATTTGCCAATGATAGGCAGAATCAAAACAGTGGTTTTGAGCCCCAACGCCAATTTTATGTAGGACTGGACATAGACATTAGTAATTTCGAGTCTAAATCTAGGGTTGTAAATACTCTAATTTATATTATCAATCTAGTAAGAATACCCGCTCCGGCTCTGGAATTTAGTGATGGTAATTTCCGCTTTCATTCATTTCATTATTAAAAGCATTTTTCTAACTTACCTATTAGAACTTAAATCAATAGAAAAATGGATCTCAACTCATTTATGGCAGGTTATGCTGAAGAAATAGGCGGAACCTATTCCGAATACGATATTAGAACATCAATTATCATCGTTCCTCTTCCTGATGAGCGGTTTCAAACTGTTTTAGGTAAACTGAAGCATAGTGACAGATATGACCGACTAGGAATTGAATTTGCCTCTAAGGTTTGTGCTTATGACAGTAGTCTTAACTTAAAAAACTTGCTTGAAGAAAATGCAAATTTAAATCATGCTAAGTTTTCTGTGCTAGATGACTTTGTTTACGTTGAGGCATCCAGCTTCGTTGAAAGCGCTACTGAGGAAATTTTGAAAGAAATTATCCAGGAAGTTGCAAACGTTGCCGATGAGTTTGAGTTTAAGTTGACTGGAGCTGACGTTCATTAATTCTTTTCTTTCTACTTTAAATAGCTAGATTTGCAACGCAAGCCGCCTTATCGCTCCGTTATACTATCGGAGAGGAAAGTCCGGGCAACGCAGAGCATCGCACTTCCTAACAGGAAGGCCTCGACTTGTCGGGGACAGAAAGTGCCACAGAAAATAAACTACTCCCGACTTGTCGGGAGAAAAGGTGAAAAGGTGGGGTAAGAGCCCACCGTCTTCGTTGGTGACAACTTAGAGCATGGTAAACCTTGCGAGTTGAAAGACCAAATAAGCTGGTATTTGAGGGTTGCTCGCCCTAACCAGTGGGTGGGTCGTTTGATTTATACAGTGATGTATGAACTAGATAAATGATAAGGCTTCCTGATTTTCAGGAAGACAGAACCCGGCTTACAGGCTTGTTTCTAATTAAAATTAAACTATGGCCAAGATACTAATTATAGATGACGAACAGAGTATCAGAAATACCTTAAAAGAGATACTTGAATACGAAAAATATACCGTTGCCGAAGCTAAGGATGGTGTCGAAGGTTTGAAAATGTTAGATAAAGAGCAGTTTGATGTAGCTCTTTGTGATGTAAAGATGCCGAAAATAGATGGGCTTGAAGTTCTCCAAAAGGCCATGGAAGAAGGAATCGACACACAGTTCATTATGATTAGCGCACACGGAACCATTGAAACTGCTGTTGAAGCTACCAAAAAAGGGGCTTACGATTTCATACAAAAACCACCAGACCTTAACAGGTTACTTATTACTATACGCAACGCTATGGATAAGTCTAATCTAGTTAAGGAAACACGGGTATTGAAAAAGAAAGTATCCAAAGGATCTATAATAGTTGGTGAATCCCCAGCAATAATGGAAATCAAAGAATCCATTGATAAAGTTGCCGCTACAGATGCAAGAGTATTAATAACCGGTGAAAATGGTACTGGAAAGGAGTTGGTAGCTCGCCAACTTCATGAAAAAAGTAATAGATCAAAAAATGGTCTAATTGAGGTTAATTGTGCCGCAATTCCATCAGAATTAATAGAAAGTGAATTGTTTGGTCATGAAAAAGGGTCTTTTACCTCTGCCGTAAAACAACGGATAGGAAAATTTGAACTTGCAAATGATGGCACTTTGTTTTTAGACGAAATTGGTGATATGAGTCTTTCGGCTCAAGCCAAAGTCCTAAGAGCTCTGCAGGAAAATAAAATTACACGTGTTGGTGGTGATAAAGAAATTGAAGTAAATGTACGTGTGGTAGCAGCAACCAATAAAGACCTTAAAGAAGAAATTGCTAACAAAAACTTCAGGGAAGATCTTTATCATAGATTGAGTGTAATTCTTATAAAAGTACCAGCACTAAGAGATAGAGCTGATGATATTCCCTTGCTAATTGAAAAATTTCTTCTGGATATTGCAACAGATTACGGAACCAAACCAAAATCTATTTCCGCTAAAGCAGTAAAACTACTTCAACAAAAAAGCTGGACTGGTAATATAAGGGAACTTCGTAATGTAGTTGAGAGACTAGTGATTATGGGAGCAGATGAAATAAGCGAACAAGATGTTATTCGCAATACCGAAACGCAGTAATTAGAAAGAATTAAATTCTTTCTTTCTCAATTTTAACCTCTTCTTTTTGTTTTACGTCTTTTTTAGAATATGTCGGACATGTGTACTGAGTACATGCTGACATTCCGAACATAACTAAAAAGAATACCGCTAATCTTATTTTCATCTTGTAGTGGTTTTATTAAGCCAAAGTATGCCCTAAAAGTATTAAACATTACGGACTAAATCAAAATATATTTTATTTGTTCTCAAATAAATCTGCTAAACCATCAAATTACATCCTCTGACATCAGAATTATCAATTCTGCCAAGAATTTCGATCCCGTATCCCTTTTTTCTTCCAATATCTTGAGTTTCGATAAAGGCACATGTATCAAAATTTGCTAAATCTATCACATTAATACCTCCATAATTAATTTTTGACGATATATGGAATGGGTCGGTCATATCTCTTAAAACAAATTTCATAGATTTTGGCAATTCGAATATACCGTTGTTTGTAGAATATGCCTGTGAAAACAGCTCTGTCATACCATATTCTGAATGGATATTCTCCACATTAAAACCCAATTTTAACTTTTTATGTAACTCTTCTCTAATTACCTCTTTTCTCCTACCCTTCATACCGCCCGTCTCCATAATAATATTACCTGAGAGGTCAATTTGAAATCTTTCTACAAAATCGAGCAGAGCAAATGAAACACCTATTAGAATAATCTGTCTCCCAGTAGCTTTGGCATTTAAAAGTTGGTCATTGAGATTTTGTAGATCATCAAGATAAAACCCGGAAAACTTTGACTCGCTCCTATTTATCAAGTTTTGGACCATGTCAACGAGAGAAGAATTCCCTCTTTCAAGATATGAAGGCAATAGTGCCATAATATGAAAATTAGAAGGATCTTCATAAAACGTTTTGAAAACTTCTAATGTATGTGACACATAGAAAGAACTGTCCCTAACAAAGTGCTTGGAATTAACACTACTAGTTGTACCACTGCTCTCAAAAACTTGCTGAGGTTGCCATTTACCCGTAATAACTTCTTTTTGCTTAAAAAAGGAGATAGGGAGATATGGTATTTGATAGATTGACGTTACATCTTGGACATGAATACCCAAATTTTGAATATATTCGTGGTAAACAGGGTTTTGAATGACTTGACATTGAAATAACTCCAATGCATATTTTTCAAAATCTGAATCATCAGATCGGAATAATTTTTGCGCAAAACTTTTCTCAAAATCCAATCGTTACTTATTAGGTAGATGAAAAATTTAATAAAACGAAACCTATTCTTGTCTCTGGCTGTAATCAGCACTTTATCGGCATGTGTAGAAGCACCAGAGTTTCCCAGCACTCCAAAAATAGCTCTTAACAACCTAATATTTAAAGAAGTAGGTTCAAATAGTGACCCTGATAGCCTAATTGTTTTTGTCGATTTTGAAGATGGTGATGGGGATTTAGGGCTTGAACCTAGCGAAATACTTCCCCCCTACAATCAAAAAAATTACTTCAATAATAAATCAGGCCAACTGATTAATTTTTCAACTGATATAGTGTCTGTAGCTGATTTAATAGTTTTTTCTAATCGATCAACCATCGATACATTACCTGATTTTGTAGGAGACGCCATTTGCCTTAATTGGGATGATAATCCTGAAATAGAAGTAATTACAAGGCTGCCAGATGGATCAGATTCTACTTTCCAACTTCAGGACACGGTGTATTTTCAATTTAATCCAAGACATCATAATTTTTTAATCGACTTTTTCATAGAACGCGGTGGTGAATTTGAATTATTCGATTGGAGGCTAGAGATTGACTGTAGCACTGATTTTAATGGCCGTTTCCCTTCATTAAATGAAGACAATGAATCACGTGCTCTGGAGGGAACCATAAAATATGGTATGACGTCTGTAGGGTTCAAATCAATTTTCAGGGAAGATCGATTGAAGTTAAGAATGACAGTAATTGACCGGTCTGGGAAATACAGTAATACTATAGAAACTGAGCCCTTTCGACTTTCTGATATAGACTAGTAAATATCTGGAAATTTGCTAGGATCAGATTCAGCCATTATTTCATAAATACGATCAAACACTTCCTCTGTATTAGGTTTTGAAAAATAATCTCCGTCCGAGGCATAAGCCGGTCGATGTTCTTTAGCAGAAATAGTAATTGGCTGAGAATCTAAATAATTATAGGCACCTTGCTCTTCAATAATTTTCTGAAGAATGTAGGCTGAAGCTCCACCTGGCACATCCTCATCAGCTACTACCAGTCTATTGGTTTTCTTTACCGAATCGAGTATTTGTTGGTCAACGTCAAAAGGTATTAGAGACTGTGCATCAATTACTTCACAAGAAATTCCAACTTCTTCCAATTGCACTGCAGCATCCTTTACAATCCGACACATAGAACCGTAAGTTACTATTGTGACATCTACACCTTCTCTTAATATCTCAGTTTTGCCAAGAGAAAGGGTCATTTCTTTAACATTATTTGGAAGTTTTTCTTTTAACCTGTAACCATTCAAGCATTCAATTATCAATGCTGGTTCGTCAGATTGTAACATTGTATTGTAATATCTCGCAGCTTGTGTCATATTTCGAGGTACTAAAACGTTAATTCCTCTTAAGCTGTGCAAAATCATACCCATTGGTGATCCTGAATGCCATACTCCTTCTAATCTATGACCTCTGGTCCTTATAATCAACGGGGCTTTTTGCCCACCCTTTGTTCTATATTGAAGGGTAGCTAGATCATCAGAAAGAATCTGAATAGCATATAGCAAATAATCAAGATATTGTATTTCAGCAATTGGTCTTAGACCTCGTAAAGCAGCACCAATACCCTGCCCTATAATTGTGCATTCTCGAATTCCTGTATCAGTTACCCTGAGCTCACCATACTTATCTTGAAGTCCTGCAAAAGCTTGATTAACATCTCCTATCTTTCCTACATCTTCTCCAAAAGCAAAAACTTTTGGATTTGAGGCTAGAGCCGCATCAAAGCAGGCTTGCAACACCTCTCTTCCATCAACTATTTCTGAGTTATCATCGTATGTTGGAACAACCTCTTCAATATTCAACGCACTAAAAGAGGACTGACTGTATAGGTGTGAATTAAATCTATCCTTATTCTCAATATCGGCATTTTTCAACCAATTAAGAAGTCCATTTTTTTTACTTTTATCTTCATTTCGTAAAACAAGTAAAGCCTTTTTTACTGCTTTATAACTATCCAGGCGAATAGGGTTAACGGTTTGCAAAAGATTTGTTTTTATTTTTTCTAGCGTAACATTATTTGTTAGCTCAATAGACATATCCAATGCATTTTTAGCATTTTCAAATTCCTCATTGATGGACCCATTAAAAGCCTTCCATGCAGCGTTTTTTGCCTCTTTTGCAGTTGTTTTAGCGGTCTTTTCTATTTCATCTAAATCTTCAGGTTCTGCAAACCCTTGACTGAGTATCCACTCCCGAAATTTAGGAATACAATCATAATCCGCCTCCCATTCTAACCGTTCCTTTGATTTATATCTTTCATGAGAACCTGAGGTAGAATGACCTTGAGGTTGAGTCATTTGTTGAACATGAATTATTGTAGGAACATGTTCTTCTCTTGAAATTTTAGCTGCCTTTTGATAGGTTTTCAACAACTCTTCATAATCCCAACCATTTACAGTGAATATTTCAAAGCCATTAGAATCCTTTTCACGTTGAAAACCTGCCAAAACAGCAGAAATATTTCCTTTGGTAGTATGATATTCTTTAGGTACTGAAATACCATATTCATCATCCCAGATAGACATTACCATTGGTACCTGCAAAACTCCAGCAGCATTTATTGCTTCATAGAACATACCTTCTGACGTAGATGCGTTTCCTATGGTTCCGAATGCCACCTCATTACCATTCACACTAAATTTCTTACTTTGATTTAATGCTTCATTTTCTCTATAAAGTTTAGACGCATAAGCTAGTCCAAGTAATCTGGGCATCTGACCTGCTGTTGGAGATATATCTGAACTACTATGTTTCTCCTTCGTCAAATCTTTCCATTCACCCTTGTCATCCAACAGTCTTGTAGAAAAATGGCCATTCATTAAACGTCCAGCTGATGAGGGATCAGCTTCTACACTAGTATGAGCATACAATTGTGCAAAATATTCCTGGATGGTCAATTGGTCAATGGCGAACATAAAGGTCTGATCACGATAATATCCGGATCTAAAATCTCCATTTTGAAAAACTTTGGCCATTGCAATCTGGGCCAATTCTTTTCCGTCACCGAAAATTCCAAATTTAGCTTTACCCATAAATACTTCTTTTCTACCCAGTAAACTTGCCTCCCGACTCTCGCAAACTAGTTTGTAATCAGAGAGAATTTCAGTCACTTTCTTCGTTTTCTTGGGTGTTTTAGTTGTATTCAAGATATCAAAGTTTAGAATTAATTATAACAGTGGTTTACCATTGCCAGACTGCAAAATTAAGGAAATGACACTACGTTTCAAATTGAGATATAAACAATACATTATACATATCGCTATTATCATTTAAATCAAAATTTATCAACATAACATATAGCCGATACAAAATATTATATTGAATTATATGTTAATCATAAAATATTATTCTAAATAGATACTTTCAACCTAGTGATACAGTATATATTTCTGAGAATAATGCCATGATTTGTGTCTACTTATTATATTTGCTCACTTTTATTTAAACCACCTGAGACATGATTATTGGCGTTCCTAAAGAAATAAAAAATAATGAAAACAGAGTTGCCCTGACCCCGGCAGGTGCTGTAGAGTTAGTTAAAAGAGGTCACGAAGTACATATTCAAACGACTGCTGGAGAAGGTAGTGGTTTTTTAGATGATGATTACATATCGGCAGGTGCAAAGATCCTTCCTACAATTGAGGCTACTTATGACATCGCTGAAATGATCATGAAGGTGAAAGAACCAATCGAACCTGAGTACAAATTAATAAAACAGGATCAATTAGTTTTTACCTATTTTCATTTTGCTTCTTATGAGCCGTTGACTCACGCCATGATTGAAAGCAAATCTGTGTGTTTGGCCTATGAAACTGTGGAAAAGAAAGACCGAAGTCTTCCGTTATTAGTACCTATGTCAGAGGTGGCAGGGCGTATGTCTATACAAGAAGGTGCTAAATATTTGGAAAAACCATTAAAGGGTAGAGGAATTTTATTAGGTGGTGTACCAGGTGTAAGACCGGCAAAAGTCTTAATCCTTGGTGGTGGAGTAGTTGGAACAAATGCAGCTAAAATGGCTGCTGGCATGGGTGCTGATGTCACAATAATGGATTTAAGTTTACCAAGATTAAGATATCTGGACGATATCATGCCAGCAAACGTGAATACATTCATGTCCAACGAATATAATATTAGAGAGTTGATCGAAACGCATGACCTCATTGTTGGGGCAGTTCTAATACCTGGTGCAAAAGCCCCTAATTTAATTACTAAAGATATGTTGAAAGACATGAGACCTGGAACTGTTTTGGTTGATGTTGCAGTGGATCAAGGAGGTTGTATTGAAACATGCAAACCAACTACTCATGAGGACCCTATTTTCATCATTGATGATGTAGTTCACTATTGCGTAGCAAATATGCCTGGAGCAGTTCCTTACACTTCTACATTAGCTCTGACAAATGCAACTCTTCCATATGCAATCCAATTGGCTGATAAAGGCTGGAAAAAGGGTTGTAACGAAAATGAAGAACTTAAGCTTGGCCTTAATATTATTAATGGAGATGTTGTGTACAAAGCTGTCGCTGATGCTTTTAATTTACCTTTTACTAATGTGAGCAACTATCTTAACTAATAGTATAGACATCAAACTGTAAACCAAATGGGCCTGATTATCGAGGCTCTTTTGGTTTGTAAGTAGGTATAGCCTCTAAAAATTTATAGCCTTTTTTGTCGGTTAACTCACAGCAATAGAGATTAATGCCATTAGTTAATACAATATATTTTGCCATTATCTCCTTATTGTAAACTGTTGCTTGATTCAAAGCAGATTGATTAATTCCCTTTTTAAAGGTTTTACACTCAACTAATATTCTGTTTTCACCTTCTCGGTCGACTACCAATATATCCGACCTTTTTTGAAGATTGTTATAACGGAGTCCAGTCTCAATTTTAAGATGTGATTTTGGGTAATTCAATTCATATATCAAGTAATGTATCATATGCTGACGAACCCATTCTTCTGGTTGAAGTATGATATATTTTTTTCTTATAATGTCAAAAATCTCAACTTTACCATTCGTTTTGCGGATATTACAATCGATTTGAGGAAGACTTAGACTTTGCATATTGAGATAACTCTAAATTGCTAATATGAAAACAAAAAAAGAAATAATTGAAAATTGGCTACCTAGGTATACTGGAACTCCTTTAGAAGTTTTTGGTAAATACATCCTACTCACCAATTTCTATAATTATGTAGAGATGTTTGCTGAGCAATTTGAATGTGAAATCTTTGGTAAAGGCAAGGCTATGCAAACTGCGACTGCTAATGATATAACCATTATAAATTTTGGAATGGGTAGCGCTATGGCAGCTACTGTAATGGATTTAATTGCAGCAATTGAACCAAAAGCCGCTCTATTTCTGGGCAAATGTGGAGGAATAAAAAAGAAAACACAATTAGGTGACCTTATTTTACCAATAGCCGCCATAAGAGGTGACGGTACCAGTGATGAATATATGCCAAAAGAAATACCCGCTTTACCATCATTTAGTCTTCAACGATCTGTGTCCTCTATGATCAAAAAACATCAATTGGACTATTGGACAGGTACAGTTTATACCACCAATCGAAGAGTCTGGGAACATGATAAAACATTCAAGAAAAGACTGAGAAAAATGCGTGCTATGTGTGTAGATATGGAAACTGCAACTATTTTCACAGTGGGGTTCATGAATGAGGTGCCAAGAGGAGCTCTTCTTTTAGTTTCAGATAATCCCATGATTCCTGATGGTGTAAAGACATCGGAAAGTGATGCACAAGTGACCAGTAATTTTGTTCAAAATCATTTAGCCATTGGAATTGATGCCTTAAAAGAATTAATCAACTCAGGCGATTCAGTCAAGCATTTGAAGTATTAAATGACTGATCTAATTCCAGTAGAATTTCAAGCTTATGTCGTAATAGGTACTATTATTCTGTTATTCATATCACTTTTTGCAGAATGGACAAAACCACCTAACAGTTTTCTCTTTGCTGTTCTTTTTCTTGTGATCATCGGAATTCTAAAACCAGAAGAAGTGCTTGAAGGAATGGCGAATGAATCCATCATTAGCATAGTTTTACTAATACTAATTACGGCAGGTATAAGAGCGAATTATAATCTTAAGGGCTTATTAGATCGTTTTTTTTCGAGAGCTAAGACTTACCGCCATTTTCTAGGACTAATGATGGCTAAGGTAGCATTACTTTCTTCATTCGTAAATAATACTCCAGTAGTAGTGCTAATGACACCCTATGTATTCGATTGGGGGAAGAAAAACAATGTATCCCCGTCAAAATTATTAATCCCCTTGAGCTATTCGACAATAGTAGGTGGTATGATCACCATTATAGGAACCTCTACAACTTTAGTACTTAATGGTTTTTTAAGAAAAAATGGCCTTGATACCATACATACTACTCAATTACTGATTATAGGCGGTATTGTAGCCGCTATTTCAATTCTATTTTTGATGATTTTTAGTAACAGGCTGCTTCCGTCAAAACAAGATTTGATAGAACGATTCGAAGTTGATAAAAGAGAGTATCTGATAGAAAAACGTCTAAGTACTGACTCGAAACTAATTGGACAAAGTGTCAGAGATGGAGGGCTTAGGAGCTTAAAAGGCGTCTATCTAGTAGAAATAGTTCGTAATAACCAGATTATTTCTCCAGTAAATCCTGAAGAAATAATTGAACCTGAAGACGTACTTATTTTTGCGGGTAATACGGATACGGTTATTGACCTGACATTATCTAATGTAGGTATCGAACTGCCTCCAAACCTCACTCCCTCGGGAGATGGTAATTTACAAGTGGTAGAAGCAGTAATTAGTGCAAGTAGCAGTCTATTGAGTAAAACTATCAAAGAATCTAATTTTCGCGAACGATATGATGCTGCTGTTGTTGCAATTCACCGAAATGGTGAGCGCTTGAGTGGTAAAATAGGACGAATGAAGATAAAATCAGGGGATGTTCTTCTAATGTATACTGGAAATAGCTTCATGAATAAGGTCGATCTCTATAAAGATTTATATATTATTAGTGGAGAGACAAAAGAAATTAAAC
Source organism: uncultured Fulvivirga sp. (assembly GCA_947500555.1). Lineage (GTDB taxonomy): Bacteria > Bacteroidota > Bacteroidia > Cytophagales > Cyclobacteriaceae > Fulvivirga. Next base: position 218,589 of record CANMSE010000002.1, read on the forward strand.
CCTCAGGAACAAGCAAGAAGCTTCTAGGAGTATTAATAGCAATCACTTCTATATTGATGATTTCACAAGCCTATTCATTATTTACCAGTTTATTAATTATCAGCACCTTAATGGTGGCCATGAAGCTAATAAATCTTCAAAACCTTAAAAGAGATATAGACCTTAATATGCTTGCCATTCTCATACTGTCATTAGCACTAGGTGAAGCTATGATAAAAACGGGAGGTGGAACCTTAATTGCCGAAGGTGTAATCAACGCACTTCATCCCTTTGGTAATCTGGGCATATTAATCGGGTTAGCTATAATTACTACCGTACTTACATCATTCATTACCAATATCGGTGCAATTGCAATTGCTTTCCCCCTTGCATTTGCACTTACAACAAGCATTGGTATTGACGGCACTGCTTTCTATTTGACAATCGCCTTTGCCGCTTCAGCAGCATTTATTACCCCTATCGGTTATCAAACAAATCTCATTGTCTATGGTCCAGGGGGGTATAGTTTTAAGGATTTTTTGAAGATTGGGTTGCCTATGACCATCATATACCTAGTCGTATCACTAAGCATTATTATCACAATGTATAACGAACTTTTCTTTTAGGCTTTTGCACCTTGTTTTATGTCTTTAGGCAACTTCAGTAGCAGCAAAAACCCGAGTCCTACAAAAAAGAATAGCATAAGTGCAAGTGTACTATTTCTCATGCTATTAGTTATTTGATCTATTAGTCCATAGCTAAAAGTGCCTACTACAATTGAGATATTGTAGGTTACATCATAGAAGCTGAAATAAGAAGCATGATCAATGGTATTTTCCGGAATTAGCTTTGCAAAAGTAGACCTGGACAGGGATTGTATACCTCCCATGACAAGCCCTACAACAAAGGCGAGAACAAAAAACTCCATTGAGTTATACACAAAATAAGCCCCCAAGCAAATAAAAATCCATATGAATACCATCGTTAATAATGAGAATTTGTTTCCTCGGAGCTTGGATAGATGTGCAAACATATAAGCTCCTCCTATAGCCACGAGGTTTATGATTAACACCGTCATTATGAGCTCGCCAGATTCTAACTTCAATTCTTTTGCACCAAATGTCGCTGCTAAGTACATTACTGTTTGAACTCCCATATTATAAAAGAAGAAAGCCAGTAAGAATAACTTTGTCATTTTCTCTTTCCTTACAGCACGCCAGACTTTTCTTAATTCTTTATAACCTTCAGTTAAAATACTTTTCTTGGGGCTAGTCTTACGAACATTATCAGGTACAGTCCAAAAGGTTATCTGGGAAAAAGCTAACCACCATAAACCTACTGTTAGGAAAGCAAATCGTGTAGCAATACCCTTATCTGCAAAACCGAAAACATCATACATTTCTATCATCACTAGATTTACTATAAGTAAAAGAACACTGCCAATATATCCCAATGAATAACCTTTGGCACTTATTTTATCAAATCTATCTTCCGTAGCTATCTCAGGTAAAAATGCATCATAAAAAACCAAACTGCCCGAGTATCCAATACTGGCTAATACAGAACAGATAATAGCCCACTCTATGTTATCACCTGTAAAAAAGTATAACCCTATACAAGCTAGAGAACCGATGTAGACAAAAATTTTCATGAAGAATTTCTTCTGCCCCTCATAATCTGCAATGCCTGAGAGGATAGGCAGTATAGCCGCCACAAATAGAAATGAAAACGATAGTGAGTAGGAATAAAGCACAGAGTTGGAAACATCCCATCCAAAAAAATCAATTCGATCACTTCCAGATGCTGACGTAGTGACGGCATTGTAATATATAGGGAATATAGCCGATGTGATCACCAAGGAATAAACGGAATTGGCCCAGTCGTACATGCACCAGGCATTAATAATCTTAGAATTATTTAATTGCATAGTTCTTTAAAATAAAAAAGGTTTCTGAAAATTCAGAAACCCTTCAATATACATTATTAGCTTATTAATACTATTCTAACTCCAGGATAGTCGAATACAATAATTTTCTAGCGTTTGCCTTCCTTAATTGCAATTCAATATCCGATATCAGACCTCTTTTTGCTTCTGAGTCAACCTTTAAAGCAATTGTAATCTGATCACGCTCTACCTCGTTCAATTTATCTTTCTCCTGAGCAACCCACAATGTAACATCTGATGGTTCGATAAATACATCGTTAGCCTGAATTCTAGGCTCACTACCCCATTGTTCTACCTTCTTCGGTTCACCTACATATAGATAAGACACCAAAGACTTACGCTCCAGCTTTCGAAGCTGAGTAGCTTCGGGAATTCTTTGCTTAACATTTATCGTTACCTCCCTCAATACAGTTGTCACCATAAAAAAGAATAGCAACATAAAAATAATATCAGGAAGTGCTGAAGTAGGGATGTCCTGTTTGGTATTCGCCTTTTTCTTAAACTTTGACATTTCTTATCCTCCTATTTTAGTTGGTTCGGCAATCGATATGTTCATTGGATATTCAGCCTTACCATCAGCGTCCACTCCTCTACCAATATCGTAGAGACGTCTGTTATCAGGTTCCTTCAAGTTGTCGATAATTTTTCTCCACTCTTCAGTAGCCACGCCAGCTCTTGAAGCATACATCTCATAGTATGCCGCTTGAATGTTATCTAACACTTCAATAAACTTAGCTTGCGTTGTACCTCTATCGGTTTTTAGAGAAACTATCGCCTTTTGAGGGTTGTCAGATGATTCAGGGTCTCTGCCATTATTATTGACGAAATCCTTGATCATTTGCTTTAACTCCTTCGGGTCATTAGTAAATGGCTCTCCCTCCACCAACATTTTGTCCGCTGAGTTAATTTGAATTTTGAACAAATTTCGCTCAGGGATTTTAATGTCCAAATCCTCCATTTGATCAGGATCTGGTGGTAAAGGAATGAGAAGACCTTTGTCGTTAGCAATTGTCGTTGTTACCAAGAAAAAAATCAGAAGTAAGAAAGCTATATCAGCCATCGAACTTGAGTTAATTTCCGGATTTTCTCTTCCTTTGTTTCTAGCCATTATTTTATAGCTTTATTTATTTCAGTATAGACAATGCCAACTAAAGCAGCAATAAATAACACATACATTGTTATTAATCCACCACCAACAAATTTCGACACACCTTCTGTAGCTCCAGCCTGAATTAATCTAGAATTAAGGTCTCCACTAGAAATAGCCCAACATATCAAAAAGAGGACTATTATTCCTACTAAAGCACCTATTGGCTTTATTAAAGACTTAGGATCATCAAGTGATTTCCAGATTGGCAAAACGATTGCCGCTACCAGCCCTACAAAGAACATTATGTAGGAGAGATACAGCATTATATTAATTATAGTTTCTACCATGTTTATACGGTTTTATATTTTACTGCTATTCTACTTAGTTAGAAAGCTTATGCTTCACTAACAAATCAACCAAAGTGATTGATGCATCTTCCATTTGGTTTACTAAACCATCAATCTTAGACACTAAATAGTTATAGAATACTTGCAAGATAATACCTACAATTAGACCCGCAACAGTTGTAAGAAGGGCCACTTTAATACCATTGGCAACAATTTGTGGAGAAATATCTCCAGCTGCTTCAATCGCATCAAAAGCTCCAATCATACCAATTACAGTACCCATGAAACCAAGCATTGGTGCAAGAGCTATAAAAAGAGATACCCACACAAGTCCTTTCTCCAATCTCCCCATTTCAACAGATCCATAAGCTATAATTGATTTCTCAACCATGTCAATTCCTTCAGACATTCTCATTAAACCTTGAGTGAAAATTGAAGCAACAGGACCTTTGGTATTTCTTGTTACTTCTTTAGCAGCTTCAACTCCACCTTTAGAAAGTGCATCTTCTACCGTGGCCAAAAGCTTATCAGTATTAGTTGTTGCCAAGTTCAAAGTGATGATTCTTTCAATAGCGATAGCAAGTCCAATGATCAGACAAAGTAATACTGGTGTCATGAATTTCCAGTCTCCTTCGATGAACTTATCTTTGATGACTTGGTGAAAAGAAGCTTCTTCTTCTACCACAGGCTCAGGCTCGGGCTCAGGTGTTGCAACGGGTTCTTCTTCTACAACAGGTTCAGCTTCTGCCGCAGCAGAATCTACTTCAGTAGCAGCAGAATCGGCTACCTCCTCCTCTTGAGCGTAAGATTGAAAACCAAGGGACATAAACCCTAATAGCGCCAATAATGTGAATAGTTTTTTCATAGTTCAAGTTTTAAATAGTCTCCAATCAAGGAGATGGTTTTAATAAGCAGTTAGTTATTAGAAATTAAAGTTAGTTAAAAGATTCAATTCTCTAGTTAGTTTGAACTTTTCTTACAAATCAAACTGAGGAGAGGAAGGGATTCGAACCCTCGGTGCCTTTTGACGGGCACACTCGCTTTCCAAGCGAGCACCATCGACCACTCGGTCACCTCTCCAAAAGTGAGCCTTCTGCTCACAAGAAGCACAAATAAATCAATAAAAAACACTTTATGCAAGCCTATATGTAATTAATGGAATTTAATTTGAGGATAGCTCCCCACATATGGAATTTGTCATTCTGGAGGCTATTTGAGCCATATTTTGCTCTTCCGCTAATACCATCATTAGCTTGGAAATAGCGGCTTCTAAGGTAAGGTCAGCTCCCCCAATTACTCCAATTGACTCCAGATCCTTGCTGGTTTCATACCTACCCTGATCTACTCTGCCACCCAGGCATTGTGTTATATTTAGAATAACTATCCCTTTATCAACAGCTCCTTGTATTTTTTCAAGGAACCAATTGTAGGTAGGTGCGTTTCCAGAACCGAATGTTTCCATCACAATCCCTCTTAGCCCTGGAATAGCAATTACAGCATCTACATACTCTTCTGTAATACCTGGAAAAATCTTCAACACAGCTACACTAGTGTCCAGCATACTGTGGAGCGTCAATGGGCCTTTAACTGAAGTATTAATATATTTTTTATTAAAACTAATTTCTACCCCAGCTTCGGCAAGCGATGGGTAGTTTTCAGATTCAAAAGCATCAAAATGTATGCTTTCTACTTTTTTTGATCTATTACCCCGTAATAGAAGGGAGTCAAAATAAATTGACACTTCAGGCGCAACAGGTTTGCCGTTCTCTTTAGCACTTGCTATTTCAAGCGCTGTAATTAGGTTTTCTCGTGCATCTGACCTGGAAGAAGTAATTGGTAATTGGGCTCCTGTAAATACAATTGGCTTATCTAAGTTCTCTAACATAAAACTTAACGCTGACGCACTAAAAGCCATAGTATCCGTACCATGTAACACTACAAAGCCATCAAAGTTGGCATAATGATCATAGATCATTCTAGCCATTAACTTCCAATGCTGTGGGTTGACATTTGACGAATCAATCGGTTCTTCGAATGACATAACCGTCAGATTGAGCTGTAACTTTCTGAGAGATGGTATATGATCAAGAATGGAGCTGAAATCGAACGGGATAAGTGCACCATCCTCATTATGTACCATGCCCAGAGTTCCACCTGTATATATTATAAGTATCGAAGTATCTGGCTCATAAGCAGAAGAAGTAATGATATTGCAACTATTATATTTCATGTGTGTAAGTTAACTTTCAAAAGTCACATGGAATTCGCTATAAACTTTATTCATTCTGGTTGGTATAATTAGAATGAATAAAGTTTATGCTCATTTCATGAAAATAAGGTTTGTGCATTCAGGGTGGTTACAGATTTAACTTCTTGCAAGTCACGATTCATTAGTTGTGAAACTCTTTCCGCTACCAGTTCTATAAAGGAAGGTTCATTTCTCTTGCCTCTGTGAGGCACAGGTGCCAGATAAGGACTGTCAGTTTCTAACACAATCTTTTCTAGATTAACTTTAGGTAGTACTTGATCCAAACCCCCATTTTTAAATGTTGAAACTCCTCCAATACCCAAATAGAATCCTAATTCTATAATCTTATTAGCTTGCTCCATCGTGCCTCCAAAACAGTGAAAAACACCTCTTAATTTTTCATTGTTGATCTCTTCAACAAGGTGAATGGTTTCATCAATAGATTCTCTACAGTGAATAACCACCGGCCTGTCGTATTCAATAGCCCAATTACACTGGATCTTGAAAGCCTCTTGCTGTTGTGGCCAGAAAGTCTTATCCCAATAAAGGTCAGTTCCTATTTCTCCTACTGCAGACCACTCACGCTTACTTAACCAATCTTCCATCAAATATAATTCCTTTTCAAAAGTCTTATTGACAGAACATGGATGTAATCCCATCATAGCCACACATATGGCACTGGTCTCCTCAACCTTTAACATATCATCTATAGACGTATGATCGATATTTGGCATGTAGATTTTTTCCACTCCTTTCTCTTTAGCTCTGTCCAGAACTTCATCTAAATCTTTTTCGAATTGATCCAGATAAATATGTGCATGCGTTTCAATTAATGTTTCCATCTAAATCAAATTTAATATTTCCTGCCTTTCCAGCTTACACCTACTGGAAGTAAATAATATAAGGAAGAAGCCAAGCCCAAACCCCATGAGTAAAACTCAAATACAATAAGACTCAAGTACGAATACTTGATGTTGAGTTTGTTAATACATCTTTTTATAAAAATGGTCTGTATCAAGATTTTAAGAATAATAAATAGTGAGGCCAGCTTAGTATTCAGGACCAGCGCCAGTATAATTAAAGGGAAATATAATGCCTGAATAAAAAGTATAGAAACGATGGACCAATGAAGTCTTACCGCACCAATCATCCAACGTTTTCGTTGTTGAAGTAATTTAAAAAAATCACTTACTGGCTTAGTTTCTCCCAAAACACTTTTATCATATAATTGAATCGCACGATATCCTTTATATAAGGTTTGTCGGAAGAGCTCAAAATCCTCAGTGACAGAAAATGGAATTCCTTCATAACCCCCCACGGCATCATAAGCCTCTCTCGTAATCATCATGTTATTTCCCATGGCTGTAACTGGCCGCCTATGATCATGCATAACCTTCACTATTCCCAAAGCAAACAACCAGTCTAAACTTTGCCATTTATGATCTGCCGGATGAGTGACACCTGTCACTATACCAACTCCTTCATTCAATCCGGCTAGCATATTTGTTATCCAGTTTTTAGGAAGCAGCATATCGGCATCTGTTATGAATAAGTATTCTCCAGTAGCATAATGAGCTAACTGCGCTAATACATTGGCCTTCCCTTTTTGATGAGCAACATTCTCTGTTATTGAAATTATCTTACTATTAGAAAAATGTCTTAGCACTTTTTCAGCTACTTCAAAAGTTCGGTCTGAGGAATTATCATCCCCGACTAATATTTGGATCTTATCAATGGGGTAGTTAAGCTGAAGTAAGGAATTCAGACATGTCTCTATATTGTGTTCTTCATTTCTTGCTGCTATTAAAATTGAAACCAGAGGTTCTTCCCGGAAAGTTTTGATAGAAGTTTTTGGGTTCCATAAAACAATCAGCACAGCATCCGTGATCACCACCAAAGAAAGCATTAGAAAAACAACACAGATCATACTAACTTAAACTGATAGTCTTTATCTAAAAAATACTCTAGAAACCTGGGAAGAGCATAAGTCACATTTTTCTCAGCCTTAACATTATCATGAAACAATACTATCGAACCTCTTCTTGCTGTTTTAATAGAGTTTTTCAAACATTCCTCAGGTGTAACCTTACTTGAATAATCTCCTGTCAATACATCCCACATGATAATATCATACTTCTTAGATACTTCGACTATTTGGTTTCGTGTTATTTTACCATATGGAGGTCGGAAGAGTAACTTGGTTTGACCAAGGCTCAATAGTTCGTCAGTACACAGATTGATATTTTCATAATAGCTCTCATTGGCAGTTTTCCATCCATCGAAATGATTATAAGTATGATTAGCTAACTGATGCCCTTCTGAAATTGCACGTTGTGCTATTTCGTTATTATTAACCAAGTTTTGGCCAACGCAAAAAAACGTTGCTTTTACATCACATTTCTCAAGTGTGTCTAAAATTGATTCTGTCAAACCTTGAATAGGACCGTCATCAAAGGTCAGATAAAGTACTCTATCATTAGTAGGTTTTCTCCAGGTAAGTGTGGGATATACTTTTTGTATGAACCAGGGTGTTCGATGGAAAAACATTACAGAGTCACTTTCACAGAAAGCATGGTTATATCATCATGATAGCTATTGGTTCCTTTGAACCCATCAAGATTTATTATAATATCCTGATGTACTTTTCTTAGATCATCACCTGAATTTTGCTCAAAGTAATCTATCAGCCGTTCTTGCCCGAACTCTTCGTTGTTTTCATCACTTGTTTCAGTAACTCCGTCCGTATAGCAGAAAAGCAAAAACTCATCTAAGTCCGTAATAAAGCCCTCATTAACAAAGGGCAAAGGATGAATGGCACCTAATACCGTTGATCCTTCGTCTAAAAGATCGATACCGGACTTTGTAACTAAAAGTGGTGGATTGTGGCCCGAATTTATGTAGACAAGGGTTTGAAGCTTGTAATCATAAATACCTGCAAAGAAAGTGATGAATTTCTCCCCTTTTGCATTTTCCAAAACCTGATAGTTTAGCTCGTTTACTATCTCTACCAGGTTTGGGGTCTGACGTATTAAAGTCCTTAAGGAAGCTTGAAAGTTAGACATCATTAAGGCTGCTGGTATACCTTTACCACTTACATCAGCAATACATATTAAAAATTGATTTTCATTAATAGGAATGTAATCATAGTAATCACCTCCTACCCGGTCGTGCGGCAGATAGCTGGCTTCAATTTTTAATCCAGGCCCATAAGGTAGTTTATCAGGAAAGAGAAATTGCTGAACATCACTTGCTATCTCCAATTCTTTACGCAATGACTCCTGTTCCAGTTGTTGCCGGGCGAGTTTCTTATTTTCAATGGCTACAATAATGATATTGCTAAGTGCCTGAATAAATCTTACACTGCTCTTTTTCACCTCTTCATCTTCACTACCCTCAATACCACCAATAAATACAACAGCAAGTATTGCAGACTTGTGATAAATAGGAATTAGAAAATCGAACTCACCAAAGACATCGTGTCTGTCTTTGATTTCAGTCAAAGATTTATGCTCTAGAAAGGATTCATCCAGATCATTTTCAAAACAGTTGATGGAAGTACCGAAATTCACCTGGCAATTCCATGTTTGGTCGTGTACGTAGAGCGCCATTTTTTTTACATTGAGATTGCCCCGGAGTGTAAAGTCATAAATTTTATACAAGGAAGCCTCAGGTAGGTTATTATTGATAGACTGAGTGATCTCAAGCAATGCATTGAGCTCAAGTTCTTTGAGTTTATATTTATTTTGTATCGCGGTTATCTCCATGAATTTTATGGTCTTTGTGACCAAAAAAGCAATATAGTTATTAATCCATTTTCTGCCAACCTCAATGCGGGCGACCTTTCCATTGATATGATCCAATATTCGCTGTTATACCAAAAATAAGTACATATATCGGGTAGATCATTTGCATTAAGATAAATATCAAAAAGTTGAACGACTTATTCATAGACTTCAGTATTTGACAAATGAATAATCCGTCTAAAACTACTTTGAATAAAATCAAACCAAGAATTATGAAGTTTAAATTGCTGATGAGTATTGCAGCACCAAGAACTGATGATAGTGATGTAAGAAATATGAGTATAGCCAGACCTGATTTAAACCAATTATTGTTAGCAGACCATTTACTCGCCCAGCGCTTTCTTTGATGGAAAAGATTGTTTAAAGACTGACTTGGTCGTGTATCTACTGTAGAAAAATTCCCCTTAGCGAATCGAACTCCTCGTGGATACTGTTTGATGATTTTTGATAACAAAAATTCGTCATCTCCACTAGCTATATTTTCATTTCCTACATATCCTCCTACTTCATAAAAAATCTCTTTTCTAAAGGCCAGATTAGCTCCATTGCACATAGTTGGCAAACCTAAGTTCAAACTAGCAGCTCCAACGCCTATCAATGGGGCAAATTCTATTTCCTGAAGTTTATGAAATATCGACTGCCTACTTCGGAATGCAACTGAGCCAAAAACCATTTTTATATGATTGTTGGAAAAAAAAGATGAAAATTGCTTCAGCCATTTTGAAGGTACTATGCAATCGGCATCTGTAGTTACTATTTGATCATATTTGGAATGATCCACCCCAAAGGAAAGAGCTGCCTTCTTGCCAGATTTATCAGCAGGCAAATTGATTACCTTAAAATTGGCTGGGATAGTTTTTAATTGAGACTCGAAATCATCTTCAGAGTGGTCATTAATTAAGATTACTTCATATTGATTTTGATGATAGTCCAGATTCGATAGTGAATAAATAAGCGTGCTGAGATTCTCTTGCTCATTTCTAAAAGGAACTAGGATTGAAAAAGAAAGATTGGATTCTGAACTAGGTTTAGCAGAAATATAATGCCAGCTGATAAGCATGACCAAAAGCCAAACGCAATAGATACCAAGAATAACAGATACCACAATACTGATCATGAACTCCATTTTAATCTTAGCATAAATGGAATCCCTAATATAGTAGGTACCAGAATATTAATTATCCATATGGATAAACTGGCACATATCACAGAAATAGTGTCGATGTCAAATTGATCAAAAAATATAATTGCCGAATACTCTCTTATCCCTAAGTCGCTCAAAAAATTGATAGTAGGAAGAATTGATTTAAAAAGAAATATAAAAGTAGTACCGGCAAAACCTATCATCAAATCCAAATCGGGTAAAAATATATAAAGTACAATCAGAAATTGTATAGAAAAAACCACGTAGCGCAGAATTGACAAAAGTTGAATATTAGCTAATTCATGCAGATTGTAAGATGAAATTGCTTTCAAATACTTCTCAAAAAACAACTTTGAGGAAAGCCAGGCTATCATTTTAAAAAAGATTACTATCGAAAAGTACATTAACAGTAGTCCGGCAATTACCCATAAAAATCCGTACATATAACCGAGTCCAATTAGTCCAAACAATACAGTCGCCAGCATCTGACTTACTCGTCCTAATAACAATGAGCCAACAAGTTTTTCTGTTCCTTCCTCATCAATAGATAGAATTCTACCAAAATAATCTCCAATTCCATGAGGAGTAACGAAGCTTAAGGTAAGACCCGAAAGAACGCCTCCGAATGAAGATTTAAATGAAATTAACATGAATTTAGCCACGAGAATTTTCCACTTAATCGCCTCAATACTCCAGTTTACAATCATAAGTATGACCACTAGCAAGTACAGATGCCAGGATTGCCAAATTGAACTTACAATTCTTGCATAGAGCGTTTTAATCAAGTCTTCCTGATCAGACAGTTTGAGATACAATAAAAGACCTATAATCACCAGTGCCGAAACCTTAATGAGAACCAATAGGAGTCTTTTTCTATCTTCATTAAGATTTAATCCCATTTTCATAACTTGCAGAAGTGGCCAAAATAGATAAAAATAACCAAAAAGAGCAGATTATTTTGGGACTTGATCCCGGAACAAGTGTCATGGGTTATGGCCTGATTTCTATTGTCGGCCAACAGATCAAACTTTTACAATTTGGGGTAATTCATTTGAGCAAATACGCCAATCATGAGGTTAAGCTTAAGAAAATTTTCGAGCGAGTAATAAGCCTGATTGATGACTACCATCCAGATGAAGTAGCATTGGAAGCACCGTTTTATGGTAAAAACATTCAATCGATGCTAAAATTAGGCCGTGCTCAAGGTGTAGCTATGGCCGCGGCACTTTCCCGGGAAATACCCATCACAGAGTACGCTCCAAAGAAAGTGAAACAGTCAGTAACAAGTAATGGAAATGCTTCTAAAGAACAAGTAGCGAATATGCTCATGACGCTTTTAAAGATTAAAGAACTTCCTAAATTGTTAGACGCCACAGACGCTTTGGCAGTTGCTGTTTGTCATCACTTTCAAAAAGGCAGTAGTCATAAATCAGGCCCTAAAAGTTGGAAAGCTTTTGTAGGGGAGAATCCTAAGAGAGTAAGCTAATATAATTTTAAGAATACCTATTATTGTATAATATGAAAATACTATTGTCTTTACTTCTGAGTATTATAACCAATGTAATTTTTTCTCAAGAATTGATTTCGGTATCCGGCAATAGTTATTCAGCGACTAACGGTAGTACGTCATATTCAATTGGTGAGGTATTCATTTTCGGTAATGGAAAGAATTATAATGAAGGCTTCCATCAGCCAAAACTTGAAATTGTTACCGGCATCACTACTAAGACCATTTATCATTTCAAGTTATTTCCTAATCCAGCTACAAATTCGATCACTTTTAGCCCCCTTAATCAATCTTCTCGATACAACATTGTCTTAACAAGCTCTAAAGGAGAGAAATTGACTCACTTGCAGAATGTAAAGGGTAAAATTCATATTGACTTAAGCACGTATGAGGCAGGTCTCTATATATTTCAAATAAGCAATCAAGATAAAACTCAATCATTTCAAGTAATAAAACGATAGATAATGTTTAGAAAATTAATTCTTCATTTGATTCTTACTATGACTACCATGAGTCTCTATGCTCAAGCACCTCAATCATTTAACTATCAAGCAGTAGTTCGTGACAATAGTGGAGAGTTACTTTCAAACCAATCAGTAAGCTTAAGAATTTCTATACTGGAGGCAAGTGCTTCAGGTAATCCCATTTATATAGAGACACATAATATTGATACTGATTCTAATGGCCTAATCGCTTTGGAGGTGGGTTTGGGTATTGCTAACCAAGGAACATTCTCTTCTATTGACTGGGGAAGCAATCTATTTTTCGTACAGGTTGAGCTTGATCTAAATGGGCAGTCTAATTTCAGTATAATGGGTACAACAAAATTAAATTCAGTACCATATGCAATGTATGCCGACAAGGTCAACATGGATAATATGATTTGGTCGATCAACGGTGACGCCACTTATTTTGATAAGGGTAGAGTAGGAATTGGCAAAAATAATCCAGAATATGATCTTGATATAGAAGGTGATATGAATGCCAATGAATTTTATCGAAATGGTTCATTACTCACTTTTGACTCTTTGTGGCAAAAGAAAAACAATAACTTATACTTCAATGATGGATATATAGGTGTAGGTACTGAAACCCCTGATCATCATATTGAAATTAATGCCAATGCTACCGGAGATGATGGAATAAATAGACAGTTTATAAGTGTGAGAAACCTTAACAACACATTTAAGTCTTATTCTGCCGTTGGTTTATCTAGCGGTACTGATACCAATAAATCTGATGGAGCTGTAGGAGTTACGGCACTGAGCTATACTGCTCTTCCAAACTTGTCAGGAATGACCTATGTGTCTAATAATGAAAATGGTGTTGCTATTAGAGCTCGCAATAGCAATGGTAAGATAAAATTCTGGACTGGTGGTGATGGTGCTTCATTTGAACGAATGACTATTTTAGGAGGTGGTAATATTGGAATAAATAAGATAAATCCAAATTATCAACTTGATATTGATGGTGCCGTGAATGCCTCCGAATATTTAATAAATGGAAACCCGGCTGAATTTAGTTCTCCTTGGGAACTATCTTCTAATGACATCTTCTATAATGACGGGTATATTGGAGTCGGTACTGAAACCCCTGATCATCATATTGAAATTAATGCCAATGCTACTGGAGATGATGGAATAAATAGACAGTTTATAAGTGTAAGAAACTTTAATAACACATTTAAGTCTTATTCTGCTGTTGGTTTATCTAGCGGTACTGACATCAATAAATCAGATGGAGCTTTAGGGGTTACTGCCCTGAGCTATACTGCTCTACCAAACTTATCAGGAATGACCTATGTGTCCAATAATGAAAATGGTGTTGCTATTAGAGCGAGAGATGCAAACGGAAAAATAAAGTTTTGGACAGGTGGTGATGGTGAAGTTTTTGAAAGGATGACCATCTCTTCTACGGGTGACATTGGAATATCAAATACTAGTCCAAATTCCAAACTACAAGTGTCGGATGGTGATATTTATATTGATCAAATTGGGAGTGGTGTTATAATGACTTCACCAAATGGGCAATGCTGGAGAATGACTGTTGATAATCTAGGACAACCAGTCTTCAACGCTATCACCTGTCCTTAGTAATTTGTTAGATTTACTGTTTAAAATTGATAGTTTGAACAGAATAGAGTATCATTCGCTGCGGTTATTCGCCAAATATTTTAGTCCTTTGATGTCCTTATTAGAACGTAATTCTAAGCAGAACAAATCGGCAAAAAACATACGAAAACCTCCTGTATTTATAATAGGTGCACCTCGTTCAGGAAGTACCATTCTCTATCAATTAATAACAAATTCAAAGGATGTATTATACATCAATAATTTCATTAACCTATTTCACAGAAACTTGTATTCAGGGTTCCTACTCAATGAACGATTCTTCGGTCTTGGGCATCACAATTGTTTTTCCTCTGAATTTGGCAACACCTTAAATTGTGGATGGAAAGCACCAAGCGAGTCAGGGAATTTCTGGTACAATTGGCTCGATAGATCCAATGATTACCATTTAAATAATAAAATTGATGAAAGCTCGGTGGAGAAAATAAGGAATGTCATTTTTACTATTGTCCATAGATTCAATAGACCTCTAGTATTTAAAAATTTAAATAATAGCCTCAGGCTTCCGTTACTTCACCGCATTTCAAAGAAAAATAAAATCTTATGGATCAAAAGAGATCCTAGGTATACAGTACAATCGATTTTATTAGCACGTAGAGGTCTCGAAATACCAACCCATCAAGTTTGGTCAGTCAACCCTTTTGATAATTATTCTTTTGATTCCGAGATTGAATTAATAGTAAATCAGGTTTACAAAATTGAAAAAATAATCAAGCAAGATATTGACAACTATGGATTAAAAACTCTGATCGTTGATTATGAAAATCTTAAGGACAGAATTAATGATATTTGCGAGTTTTGTAATATAGAAACACTGTTGAGCACCAATGCCATAAATGTCAGTAACAAAGTAAGAGTAGAGCAATCTGAATGGCAGGAAATAGAAGATCATATCGGTAAACTAAACTGGGATTACAAATGAGTGAGTATTCCAATCGAATCTATAAGGGGGTGATAGATCATCAAAAAGTTGGTAAAGTGGAGGTGATAAAATCTCTTATACCAAGTGGTGTTGCATCCATTATAGATATTGGTTGTGGAAATGGTTTGATAACGAATGAATTATCTTTCAGTTATGATGTTTTAGGTGTTGATATAAATGCCAGCAAATTAGAACATGTCAATACACATAAATTGCTATCACCATGCGATGACATAAAAAAACCTGACCAATCATTCGATATGGTGTTTTCAAGTGAATTGTTAGAGCATTTAGACAATCGATTATTAAAGAATACACTTTCCGAATTTGAGCGGCTAGCTAAAAACTATATCCTTATTACTGTTCCTAATAACGAACAGCTATCCAAATTAAAAATAAAATGTAATTCATGTGGCAAGATTTACCATAAGAACGGTCATCTACATAGCTTCGATTATGAATTTTTGTCATCATTATTTTCAGATTTTGAGCTTGTAAATCATCTAGCTTTTGGTAAAAAAGTTCGTGGTTATCACCCTTCTCTAGCCAATTTGAAGCATCAAACCACTCCAGCCAATACATGGATACCAAATTACTGGACTAGTGGTCAGAAGGTTAATTTTAGTTTCTGCGTTCATTGTGGCAAAAAAAATGAGATCAAGACTGATTTTCACCCCGTTGCCAGAGGTCTGGATGCACTGAACATTCTTCTCTCTAAGAAAAAGCCAGAGGAGGTAATCGCTTTGTTTAAAAGGATATGAGTAGTAGCACTAAAGATGAATATTTAGAATTTTCTAAAGGCTCTTACCTACCTGTATTTGTACAGCCGTGGTGGCTGGATGCCGTCTGTGGTACAGAAGACTGGGATGTGTTGATTTACAAAAAAGGTACAGCTATCGTTGGTGTCTGGCCACACTACAAAGTCGTACGTGCCAGGAAAGTGTTTTGGACTATGCCCCCACTTACAAAATTTTTGGGAGTATATCTATCTCATCCGCCTAATCAAAATGATAATAAACGCCAGTCGTTTGAAAAAGAGGTAATCACAGGGCTAGCTACTCAAATAAGTAGTCCTTTTATACAGCAGAATTTTCATTACACTTTTGGCAGTTGGCTACCTTTATTGTGGAATGGTTTTTCGCAGACTACCGGATACTCATATGAAATAAAAGCTGATAGCTACGATGATGCCCTAAAGGCTTTCAAACCTTCTACTAGAAGGGATATAAAGAAAGCTGCCTCTATACTTAAGGTAGAAGAGTCTAATGATATAAACCCCTTATATAGGCTAGTAGTTGAAATCTTTGAAAAGAAAAACAAAAAAGCACCATATCCACAGGCATTATTAAAAAAATTGGATACTACTTGTAGACAACATTCTGCTGCTAAACTTCTTTACGCCAAAGATGCGCATGGTCATATTCATGCAGGTATTTATTTGGTTTGGGATACCGAACGTTGTTATTATCTTATTTCAGGCTCAGATCCTCAACACTTGGGCAGCAATGCCAACACATTGCTCCTTTCATACGCCATTGAAGATGCCCTGTCGAGAGGTTTGATTTTTGATTTTGAAGGAAGCATGATAGAATCTATTGAAAGCTATTTTCGTTCGTTTGGTGCCATCCAAAGACCTTACCATCGAATTTCTAGAATTAAAGGGTTGTTTTTCAGGATCTTCTTTATGCTAAAGAGCCTAGTCGGATAACTTGGGTGTAGTCAGAAAACATAGTATCCAGTATTCCATAATATTCTACACAGGAATTGTATTGGGTTATATCAATACTGTGATTCTTTTTCCTAATGTACTGGCTGCAGATGAGTTTGGCTTAACCAGACTGATTATGTCAGTTGCCATTATTATCTCACAGTTTTCTCAATTGGGCAGCCCTAACATGATTATTAGGTACCAGCCTTATTTTTCTAATAAGATATTGAGCATTTCTCTGGTAATCTGTGCTATAGGTCTGTTCATTACACTAAGTACACTATTGGTCTTTCAAGACTTTATCGTCTCGTATTACGAAGAAAAATCTCCTCTCTTTAAAGAGTATTTTATGCTGGTAATCCCATTTGGTATAGCCATGGTCTTTACCAACATATTTGATGCCTACCTTAGAACATTCTATAAGAATTGGGTGAGTACATTACTATCATCTGTCGTACTTCGACTTATATGGACGGCACTTATTTTATTTCATTATTATGACATAATAAGTTACCATCAGTTTATTTTTCTTTTCGCATATGCATATACCAGCATTTCCTTATTATCTCTGTTATATATTTTTTATCTGGGTAAATTTAAATTGGAATTTCGATTCAATAATAACGAAACTGACCTCCTAAAGGAGATAAAGTCCTTTAGCCTTTTTACCTTACTCAGTGGGCTTTCTGCTTTTCTAATTAATAAAATTGATATACTTATGCTGGGAAGTTATGAAGGCCTGGAAATAGTAGCTGTTTATGCCATCGCTTCATACATGGCATCTGTTATAGTCGTGCCTGGAAGCGCAATAGCCCGTACTGCTCAACCGCTAGTGGCCAATGCCTTCAAATCTAACAATGTAGATGTTATAGCATCCATTTATAAAAAATCATCTAATCACCAACTACTACTATCAGGGGCAGTTTATGCATTAATTATTCTTAATTACTCTAGTCTTCTTCATTTCCTTCCTCCGATATATGTAGACAGTTTCTTGATTTTTTTCTTTTTAGGTCTCTCCAGGATGGTCGATACTGGTCTGGGTATTAATGGAATAATAATTATCAATTCGACACACTACAAGATTGATACCTTGTTTTCTCTTGGGTTATTAGTCGTGACGATTATTTCAAATCTAGTACTGATTCCACATTATGGTGCTGTAGGTGCTGCTTTAGCAACAATGCTTTCTCTTATTATATACAATGTTGCCAAATATTTATTTTTGAAAACTACCATGAATTTAAGCCCATTCAGTATCAAATCAGTACTCATAATGCTTATCCTAATGGTAAGTTTCACCATCGCCTATTACATCCCATCGATTGACAATGTATTTCTTGATGTCAGCATCAAGTCAGTAAGTATGTTAGCACTATTTGTTCCTCTGACCTATTTTACCAAAGTTTCGAAAGAACTAAACGAGTTATTAAAAAAACTTATACAAGCTAAGCTTTGATTACTATATACCTACCTCGAAATTTTCTTCCTGAAAGGAGATACATTATTGATGTGATGATAAGGCATTATTTAGGGCTTGATTATCAGTTATGCGAAGAAGAAGGGCTAAATGGTTGTAAGATTGTCCTGAGTGAAAAAAAGTTGTTAATAAACGATAGTTTTTTCAACCAACAAAGTGAGGTTAAAGGTTACTTATATAAGGAAAATGTACCAGCCAACTTAGCTGTATTTAATAGCAAAGAGTGGGGTTGTCAATCTCTCCCGGTAATCTATGGCTCACCAGAAATCATTGCGGAAGATCATTCAATAGTCTGCAATATAGACATCTTTGCCTCTGCTTTTTTTATGCTCACCCGTTGGGAAGAGCATGTCTCAGAAGAGCGCGATAGCCATGACAGATTTCCGCTAAAGAATTCTCTAGCCTATAAGCACAAGTTCCATCAGCGCCCTATAGTCAATGAGTACTGCGAGCTACTTAAAATGCTCATTCTTAAGATCAACCCTCAACAGGTCTTTAAAAAACATACATTTAAGTGTGTACCCACACATGATGTTGATCACCTATACAAATGGAAAAACCTTTCTACTGTTAGAAAAAAGCTTGCACATAATTTTCTAACACAAGGAAATATTAAAGACGGCTTGAGGAATACATTAGACTTCCTAAAAGTTAAGTTCTTGGGCAAAGAAGACCCTTATCAATCGTTTAGGTATATTGTTGAATTATCTATTAAATACTCCATAAAGTCGAGGTTCTATTTTATGTCTGGGGGTACCTCAAAAGTTGATAATAATTATAAACTCGATGAAGCCAGAAAAATTATCCAGTACCTCCAGGATAATGACCAAATCATAGGAATTCACCCTAGTTATAATTCCTATATGGATCCAATTCAATGGGGAAGTGAAAAAAAGGCTCTTGAAAAAATTATTGGAAATAACACCGTCCATGAAGGACGGCAGCATTATTTAAGATTTCGGGTGCCTGATACATGGAATATTTGGGAGAGCCATCAAATGACCACCGACTCAACAATGGGTTATTCCGAAATTCCGGGTTTTAGATGTGGAACTTGCTGGCCATTTCCTGTTTTTGATGTGGCAGAACAAAAGGTACTTTCACTCATTGAAAATCCTCTAATCTTCATGGAAACTTCTGTAATACAGCACATGAAACTGTCTCCTGAAGAGGCTTACCAACATACTAAGAAGCTTTATTTCACTGTTAAGAAATACGATGGTAACTTTACATTTCTATGGCATAATAGTGCCATGCTTACTGTTGAAGATGCACCCTATTTGTTTATCTATGAAAACATCATTAAAGGATTTCCAGAATAATGACTAAAAAAAAGCGAATACTTATTCTGGCCTTTAATAAGTTGACTCATGATGCCAGAATAACCAGGCAAATAAAGTTTCTCAAGGATGATTATCAAGTCGATGTTTTTTGTTTTGAAAAAACGGATATCGCTGATGTAATATTCATTGAAGTCGCTCAAACACCGTTAACCAGGTGGCGAAAAGCAAAGGCTGCTATTCTGTTGCTAGGTAGACAATATGAACGAGCATATTGGATGATGCATCATTACAAAGATCATATAACCAAACTACAAGACTCTGAATATGATCTCATTATCGCCAATGATGTTGAAGCACTACATATGGCTTTTTCTATCAGTAATAAAGTGTTTTTTGATGCACATGAGTATGCACCTCGTCATTTTGAAGATAAGCTATGGTTTAGAATATTCTTTCAAGGATTCAATCAATATTTCTGTGAAAAATATATTCCTAGAGTGTCGGGGATGACTACCGTATGTGATGGATTAGCAGATGAATATGAAGCTAATTTTAAGGTAAGACCTGATATTATCACCAACGCGCCTAATTATCAGGATGTACCTATTAAGGCCACTAACTCAGACACAATTAAGATTATCCATCATGGAATAGCCAATTTTTCAAGAAAATTGGAAACTATGATTGAAGTAATGGATTACCTGCCGACTCATTATACGCTGGATTTAATGCTGGTGACTCCTGCTTATGCCTCAAAAAAAACGAAGAGGTATATCGCTGACTTAAAAAATTTCTGTAAAGAAAAATCATCTATTACTATTATTCCAGCTGTACCAAGTCACGAGGTAGTCGGTCGTATTAAACAATACGATATAGGGCTTTTTCTTCTCGAACCCGTCAATTTCAATTACACATTCGCTCTTCCTAATAAGCTTTTTGAATTTATTCAGGCGCGTTTGGCGGTAGCCATAGGTCCATCTCCTGAAATGAAGAAGATTGTAGAAGAGTACAAAAACGGTATAGTTTCAAAAAATTTTTCTGCACAATCTATTGCAAATAGCATTAAAAAACTCAGTGCTGAAGACCTTGATAAAATGAAATCCCAATCTGCCAAGGCCGCCACTGTTCTAAATGCAGAGAATAATAAAATTATCCTATTAGAGTTGATTAAAAAGATGATTTAAGTCACTGTATTTTTTTAATAAATGGATGTTGTTCTCCTTTGTTTAATGAGGGTGTGGCTTGCCTTATTTCATGCACAATTTCTATGCTTTGACGAGCCTCTTCCAATTCGAAGCCTTCCTCTTTTAATATGTTCTCATAGCTCTTTAAATGCAAGTCTGTAAAACCAGAGCTAAATTCAAGCTCATCGCCATTAATCTCTATCGATCTATAGGTACGCTGATTTCTGTTAGCTATTTCCGTAGGTAAATGATTTTCATCTATGCTTAAAAACCATCTCACGTTGGCATTCTTAAATCGCAAAGAACCCGACATTGTTTTAGCATCAGCATAGTGTAAGCTGCTTTTTTCTACATTACCAAATATCCAGGCCAGCATATCAAAAAAATGTACTCCAATATTTGTGGCAATCCCTCCTGATTTATTGATATCTCCTTTCCAGCTATAACCATACCAATTTCCCCTTGAGGTAATGTAGGTAAGATCTATATCGTAAACCTGATTTGTATCGGCTTCTACTTTCCTTTTAAGCGCCTCGATATCAGGATGTAACCTAAGCTGAAGAATATTGTAAATACGTTTTTTCGATTCTTCTTGTATTCTGGCCAGAGCATCAATATTCCAGGGGTTCAGTACCAGTGGCTTTTCACATATTGCATCCGCACCACGTCTTAAGGCCACTCTTATATGGGCATCATGTAAATAATTAGGTGTGCAAATACTCATATAGTCTAAAGAGATATCGTTGAATTTGAGTTTTTCTAAATGACGGTCGAACCGTTCAAACTCAGTGAAAAAATCTGAATCAGGGAAATATGAGTCTATAATTCCAACACTATCATTGTTATCATAAGCAACAATCAGTTTGTTACCAGAATCTTTGATTGCTCTTAAATGCCTGGGGGCGATGTAGCCTGCCACGCCTAGTAATGCAAAGTTTTTCATTGATTAAATTTTAGATACCTCATCTCCGTGTAACCTATATTTTTCGTCACTTTCAGGGCATGTAGCAATATTATCTCTATCAAAATGTAATTTATGACCATACTCGCTCATCCAACCTGTCTGCTTTGCCGGATTACCCACTATCAATGCGTAAGGTTTCACTTCTTTAGTCACCACAGCACCGGCACCAATAAAAGCAAATTCACCAATATTGTTGCCACAAATAACTGTTGCATTTGCACCTATTGAAGCTCCCTTTCTTACATGGGTCTTGAGGTACTGTCCTCTCCTATTCACCGCGCTTCGAGGATTGATCACGTTGGTAAAAACCATAGATGGGCCCAAGAAAACATCATCTTCACAAACTACACCAGTGTAGATAGAAACATTGTTTTGAACTTTTACATTATTTCCCAAAACTACTTCCGGTGATATTACCACGTTTTGGCCCAGATTGCAATCATTACCAATCTCGGCCTGACTCATGATATGTGAGAAATGCCAAATTTTAGTGCCTGCTCCAATGACACAATCGTTATCTATCACTGCCGTGGGGTGCGCGAAATAAGCTTTATCACTCTCAGGGTTCATAGGCTTTTATAACATTGGTAATGTAACATAGTGTTTCATCTTTCATCTCTGTATGAATAGGTAACGAAACTACGGAATCTGATAAACTAGTAGCAACAGGCAAATCTAATTTATCATTGAAATAAGCTTTTTGCATATGTAGAGGAAGAGGGTAATAAATTTGTACGGGAACACTATTTGCACTCATATACTCAATAAACTTATCTCTATCTATTTTCAATTTAATGGTATACTGATGAAATACATGAGTTGAGAAATCACTACGAGTAGGCCCCTGTAACCAGCTTAATTGATCAAGTTGATCATCATAGAAGTCGGCCACTTGCTGTCTGGCTGAGGCATACTCATCAAGATATTTAAGCTTGACATTTAGCACAGCTGCCTGTATGGAGTCCAGCCTTGAGTTTACTCCTACAAGATCATGATAGTATTTTTTACTCTGCCCATGATTAGCAATCATTCTAATCTTTTTTGACAGGCTTTGATCATTTACTATGAGAGCCCCACCATCTCCAAAACAACCTAAGTTTTTTGACGGGAAGAAAGAAGTTGTGCCAATATCTCCGATAGTACCACACTTGGCATAATTATCTAATCCTTGCTGATAATTAGCTCCTAGGGCCTGCGCATTATCTTCAATTATTTTTAGAGAATATTTTTTAGCCAGTTCCAGAATTGGACTCATTTCAGCAGATTGACCATACAAATGGACTGGAACTATGGCTCTGGTATGTGAAGAAATACTACCTTCAATTTTATCTGGATCAATACAGAAAGTATCTGGGTCAACATCGACAAAAATGGGTTTCAGCCCCAACAGTGCTATTACCTCAGCAGTAGCTACATAGGTGAAGGCTGGCACAATGACTTCGTCACCAGGCTTTAGTTCCAATGCCATCATAGCTATTTGCAGGGCATCAGTACCATTTCCGCAGCCAATCACTGCATGACAATCAAGGTAAATTTTTAACGATTCTTCAAAATCAGCTACTGACTTGCCTTTGATGAAGCTTGCATCATCAATCACTCCCTGTATGGCACTATCTATTTCCGATTTTATTTTTTGGTATTGCCCTTTAAGGTCGACCATTGTAATTTTCTCCATGAAATTCATTAACTATTTATCATAGATCATTTTTACAGGCAAATTCCTAGAAATTAAGATGACCTACCTTTGTAACAAACTGTAATTGACTAAAAAATACACCTATTAAACCTGATATTTCTATAACTATATGTTTTAGCATTTCCATTATCTCATACAAACTTATCCAATTTAGAGTCAAATTCTGGCTTTAGGCCAATGTTCATTTCTTCTAGTACATTTGATGGTAAAATATGGGCATAGTAAGCAAAACGGGATTTAAGTTTTCAATCATTCTTTATATTGGGATAGGTCTCGGCTACATCAATACAGTCCTAATTTTCCCTAACATTCTAACGGAAGAGGAATTCGGGCTTACGCGCATACTATTTGCTGCAGGGGCTTTAATAGCACAAATAACACAGTTAGGAACAGGTAATATCTTAGTGAGGTTTCATCCTTATTTAAAAGATGATACTAAAAATACAACGCTGTCTTTAGGGCTTGGCTTATCATTTTTAGGAGTGATTATTTCTTCTTTAGTTCTCCTACTTTTTAAAGATCAACTAACAAGTTATTACTCTCAAAACTCTCCCCTCTTTTCGGAATTTTTTTATCTACTCTTACCAGTTGTTATTTCACTGATTGCTTACAATCTTTTTGATGCCTACTTAAGAGTACATCTAAAAAATTCGGTTTCTGCATTTTTAAGTAATGTCGCCCTTCGCATTATTTGGCTAGTAGTTGTTGTGCTTTATAGCTTTAAGTTATTTGATGCGACAACATTTTTATGGGTGTATGTTGGTGGTCAAATATCAATCAGTTCCATCGCTTTTCTCTATACTCTCTCCTTGGAAAAATTAAATCTTGGTTTTTCCTTTTCTAAGGAGAAAGTTCAAACCCTAAAGAAAATGGCGCGTTATGGAATAGTCACTATTCTAAGTGGTATTTCACTTCTACTGATCAATAGAATTGATATTGTAATGGTAGGAAGCTACACTGGACTAGCGGATGTGGCTATTTATTCCATAGCCCTGTATATGAGTATGGTAATTATGGTTCCAGCACAATCAATATCAAGAACAGCGGCAGTCTTGGTGGCGCAGGCTTTTAAGAATAATGATCAGGGTATGATCAAAAAGCTTTATCAGAAAACCGCGATCAATCAATTACTTTTTGGTTCATTGGTATTCATCTTAATCACCATAAATTACCAAAGTCTTTTAAGTTTCTTGCCAGATAATTATTCAGACAGTTTTTATGTGTTTTTCTTTCTTGGCTTAGGAAAAATCATTGACATAGGACTGGGAGTTAATGGAGCTATTATACTCAATTCAAAATATTACAAAGTGGATACTATTTTGTCTATTTCACTTCTTGTTTTTTCTATTGGCCTTAAAATTTACCTGATCCCACTGTATGGAATAGAAGGTGCTGCGATTTCCACCATGATTGCCCTGATACTGTTCAACTTTTGTAAGTTCCTACTTCTATACTTCAAATTGGATTTAAGCCCTTTTACTATTCAGTATTTTTGGCTAGTTGTTTTACTAATAATTTCATTTTTTGGCATGACCCTGCTACCCTATTTTTCCTCAATTTGGATAGACGCACCTGTTAAAAGTGCGCTCTTCCTGCTAATTACTATTCCAATTATCTATAAGCTCAGAATTTCCACTGAATTCAATGAGATGATTTTAACTGGCCTGTCGATTAGTGGCCTGTATAAAAAGCTTTAATCGCAGAAATAACATAGTTTACTTCCTGATCTGTCATCTCTGGATAAATAGGGAACGATAAAACTGTAGCCGCCAACTTTTTAGCTGTAGGTAAGATAGCTGATTTGTATGGCTCCGTTTCGGGCAGCGACTTTGGGTAGTGAATGGCCGTTCTAATTCCTTTCTTTTCTAAATGCTTCTTTAATTGATCTCTTTTATCGCTTTGAATGACGAATAGATGAAAGGCATCCTCATCAAGATTAACATTAAATTCAAAATACTCTGCTAATCCATCAACATATAGTGTCGCTATCTGCTTTCTTCTAGCAACCCACTGATTCAAATGCATCAATTTAATTGAGAGCACCGCTGCTTGTAATGTGTCTAGGCGACTGTTTCTTCCTCTAAGCAAATGTTCATTATGTACAGGCTGTCCGTGATTTGCCAATAGTCTGATTTTTCTTGCTAACGCAGAGTTATTGGTTAACACTGCTCCTGCGTCTCCCAAAGCTCCCAGGTTTTTGGATGGATAAAAACTATAAGTACTGACCGTACCAGACAACCCCACTTTTTGACCTTTATAAGTTGCCCCATGAGCTTGTGCACAGTCTTCAATAAGAGCTAAATTTGTGTCTTTTAAAACTTCATTCAGCTCATCCAACCTGCATACATGGCCATAAAGGTGAACTGCTATTACGGCTTTAGTCTTGTCAGTAATTTTATCTCTAACATCTTCCGGGTCAAGAGTATATTCTGTTTCTAAAACATCTGCAAATACTATCTTTGCTCCAACAGAAGAAACTGCATCTGCATCTGCTATCCATGTTAGAGCGGGCACAATCACCTCATCACCTTCACCTATGCCTAATGCTCTTAATGAGAGTTCTATGGCATCCGTACCATTAGCAACTCCTACACAATATTCTTTTTGACAATATCTGGCAAATTCACTTTCAAATTGCGCAACCTGATCACCACCAACAAATTGACCTTCATTTAATACAGAGGCAATAGCCGAATCAAGCTCTTTTTTTATAGAGTTATGCTGCCTTTTAAGATTGAAGAATGGGATTTGCATCTGATTTTAAGCAGGTCTAGATGATTTATTTAATATATCATTCACTAGGCGTTGTGTTAGTCTTTTTCTTGAGAAACGTAACTTATCACCTGTATTATAGTTACTTCCTTTCGATGACATTAAAGCCCTTAACTCCTCTAGAAGATTGGTTCTCTCCTGACCAACTACTATTCCTGCACCCATTTCATTAATAATTTTTGCTGCATCACCGTCAGTAGGTCCAAAAGCCAATATAGGCCTGTCACTTGCCAGATATTCAAATAGTTTTCCCGGAATATGGCCTTTGGCATTCTCTGAATCATTCAATAATAGCAGTAATAAATCTGAATCTGCGTAAGCCTGGATCACCTCTTTGTGAGAAATGGAAGAGCGAAGATCTACAATATCGCTCAACACCTCATCCACTTTGATAAAGTCGACTATAGGTTGCTCTATCATACCATACAGCCGAACTTCTATTTTCTCCTCTGCAGCTATTTCTTTAAGAGCAGGCCACAAGGCTTTTGGATTGCGAAAGTCATTAATCAGCCCAAAGTGACTTATGATAAACTTCTCATTGTTCTCTTTCCTTTGAACATCTCTGAAATCGTCTTCATCAAAACCGTTTGTAATAACATTGTATTTCCGCTCATGAATTTCTTTAAACTCTGCAGCCCACGTCTCGCTCACAGTGATTACCTCATCTGCATTTTTAAGTACATTTTTCTCCAATCGCTTATGCTTTGCTCTCGCCACAGATGACAGCTTGAAGTTATCAAGCATATCCCATTTGCTCCATGGATCTCTAAAATCAGCTACCCACCTGATATCACTTTGTTTCTTTAACCTTAAACCAATGAGATGCATACTATGCGGAGGCCCTGTTGTAATGACAACATCAATTTCATTACTTCGAATTAAATCATTTAGAAACTTAACAGAAGGCTTTATCCAAAATTTACGGGGATCAGGAATGAAGAAATTACCTCTGATCCATAAAGCTAAATTAGTAAGGAGTGATTTTTTCCTTCCGGAAGTAATCAGTCCTTGTGCAGGAGTTTTTTTGCCACTAACTTTTTCAAATAATTGGTAAGGCTCCCAAATAGGTAATCTGATAACTTCCAGGTCTGTGGACACTTCTGATAGTAATGTCTCATCTTGAATATTAAAATCGGGATTTTCGGGTGTAAAAATAATCGGTTCCCAATCAAATTCAGGTAAGTACTTTGCAAACTTTAGCCAGCGTTGCACACCCCCTCCTCCACTAGGTGGCCAATAGTATGTTATAATCAAGACCTTTTTCACTCTGTCTGGCAAATATGTCTAATACTGTTGTCAATAACGGTAGAAACGGGCTAAATAGTAAGGGCTTATACCGATGTAAAACGCTGTAACAATTACAATATTCTTAAGCTGCTGCTTTATTGGACCATGCTTTTCAAATCTTCTGGAAGAGGTAGTGACCACTTGTTGTAGTCTTTTGAACTTAGTCTTTTTCTTAATCCTTCTAATCATCTCCAGGTCTTCTAAAAGTGGTATTTCTTTAAAGCCATTCAGCTCATCAAATAATGATTTTCTAATCAATAGCCCCTGATCACCATAGGTGAAAAATGTAAAGTTCAATCTGGTAAACCATGCATAAAATTTTAACCAAAATCCTGCTCGGTCAAACTTCATGGTAAAAGCCCCGGCCTTTGTTGACTCAAGTTGTTTGTATATTTCATTCAAAAACTGAGTGTCAAACGAAGTATCGGCATGTAGAAAAAGAAGATGCTTATGTTTAGCTTGATCAGCTCCTGCATTCATCTGCTGAGCTCTGCCTCGTTCTGAATGAAGTAATTTCACCTGTTCAAATTTTTTAACAAGTTGAAGAGTGTTATCGGTACTTCCTCCATCTACCACAATGACTTCCAACCAAGTTCGTGGGTGACTGAAAATCACCTCTAACAACTTGGGAATGTAACTTTCCTCATTCAAAGTTGGAATAACGATCGTTAACATAAATTCTTAAAAGGAAGTCCAACCATAATCTAAAATCGAGTGTCCTTTTAACAGAGTCTATTCTCTGTAAACTGAATGAAAAAAATCAACAGATCAACCTTAACCATTCTTGTTGGAATACTGGTTGTTGTTATCATATTAACAAGCACAAACCTAATGGCACTCGTTCATCAAAGTTCATGACCCTTTTTATTTAAAATAATATCCTTATGCTCAGTGTTCAATCCTAAATCTTTGATATATCTTCTCGGAGTAGGTCTATATAATGACATTGTGAATAGCAAAATAACATAGGCAATAATGATAACTCCAGAAGTAGTCAACCACAGACCGAATGCCATAACCGCGCTTGCAACTCCGACAAGAATGTACCATTTGTTTATCCCTTCATAATACGTGCTTAGCTTAGCGCCTAGTCCTTCTGACTCTTCAGCTCTGTTTTTTTGACGTTCTACCAACTTAAATCCTCTTAAGACAATTAAACCACTAATTAATGGAACTCCATAACTAATAAGTGTGGTTGATATTCCATCATCAATGATGCCCTTAAACTCTCTATTCTTAATCTCTAAGAATAACCAGACAAATGGCAGTAGCGGTAAAGCAATGGATGTATTAAATATCAAGCTTAACTTGTTATGAAATTCTTCGGGCGTTTTAAAGGTTACTTTTTTCATAAAGCGTTCAAAACTAGCAAAATACTTCTTTGAGAAACAATTATGAGTATTTTTGTCTAATGGTCGAAGTAGAAAATTTGAGTAGAAAAGAGCAGGTCATAAGAGCTGCTGCCGCTTTATTCCAAAAGAACGGCTACTCTGCAACCTCTATGCGTGACCTTGCCCATGCTCTTGGCATTGAAGCCGCAAGCCTTTATTCTCATATCAAGTCCAAAGAAGAGATCTTACAAAGTCTCTGTTTTGATATGGCTACTCAATTCAGAGCATCGTTAGACAAAGTTGAGAAATCTGATATTTCTTATTCAGAAAAATTAAGAAAGGGTATTCTTGGTCATATTGAAGTAATGGCAAAAGATCTTACTGCTTCCGCTGTATTTATGAACGAACATCGCTATCTGAGTGAACCCTATTTACGAGATTTTCTGCTTTTAAGGATCAATTACATCAATAGGTTCAAAAAAATTATTGAAGGCGGAATCAGATCAGGAGAATTTCAAAAGATCGATACGAAATTAGCAGTCATGACCTTGTTTTCATCATTGAACTGGATGCCTAACTGGTTCGATCCTTCCGGGCTAATGAATCCTAAAGACGTAGGTAATCAATTAGCCGATATGCTAATTGGTGGAATCAAAACCAAATAGCTATTTTTGTTGTTAATCAAACGATTGCAGCTGACGAATCACATAAGGTCAGTTCAATAGATAATGGCTTTTAAATAAATAAACTATGTACGGAGGAGGAAATACTTTTGAACCAATGAAAGCAACCGGTATCGAAAATGAAGATCCGGTTTTATTGGCAGAATTTGAAGCTCGTATTGAACGAGGTGAAAAAATTGA
Organism: uncultured Fulvivirga sp.; assembly: GCA_947500555.1. Taxonomy (GTDB): domain Bacteria; phylum Bacteroidota; class Bacteroidia; order Cytophagales; family Cyclobacteriaceae; genus Fulvivirga. The sequence goes on from CANMSE010000002.1 coordinate 248,271, forward strand.
ACCTCATGATTGGATGCCTCAATTGTACAGAAAGCAATTGATAAGAATGATTGAGCAGCATGCTCATTCCGAAATTATCGGTGCTCTTCCTGAAGGGACATGGATTACTCGTGCTCCTGGATTTAAAAGAAAACTAGCTCTTATGGCCAAAGTGCAGGACGAAGTAGGTCATGCCCAACTGCTTTATAGTGCTGCCGAAACTTTAGGTAAGCCAAGGGAGCAAATGCTGGACGACTTAGTTACTGGCAAATCAAAATATTCGAATATATTCAACTACCCTGCTTTTACATGGGCGGACTCTTGCTTTATCTCCTGGTTAGTAGATGCCGGAGCGATTGTAAATCAGTTAGCGAATGCCAGAGGTAGTTATGGTCCATACTGCCGAGCGTTGGAACGGATATGCGCAGAAGAATCATTTCACTTAAAATATGGACACCACTGTGTGATACATTTGGCTACAGGTACTGAAAAGCAACGTGAAATGATGCAAGCTGCTATTAACAGATGGTGGCCACCGATGATGCACTTCTTTGGCCCTCCGGACAAAGCTTCAGTTCATAGCGAAATATTAATGCGTTGGAAGGTGAAGATGTCTTCTAATGATGATCAAAGAAATCAATTCCTGGATATGTATGTTCCCAAAATTTGGGAACTAGGGTTCACTATTCCTGATGAGAATCTGAAAAAGAATACAGTAACCGGCAAATGGGAATATACTGAGCCAGATTGGGCTGAATTCAAAAGGGTGATTAATGGAGATGGTCCATGTAATGCGGAGCGTTTAGCAGTACGTAGAACAGCGGAAGAAAGAGGTAGATGGGTACGTAAAGCCTTACTTACGCCTAAAACCGAATATGTTACTCCACTTGCATAAGTAGCCTATACAACCGATTGCAGAACATCAACTAAAATGGCATCTTTGAGATGTCATTTTTTATATGGGTAATTCTGATACGAATTATCTCAGGCAGATGATATTAAGAGATTCCTGCTTTCGCAGGAATGACGTATTAATTTAGTTAAACCGTCAAATGAACAAATCACTCGACCCAAGAGTAAATAGACTGGATCTTCCACAGGGAGAACTCACTCCCAAAGTGCCGCTAGATCAATTCGGTACATTTGAAGTTTTTGTCCAACTCAAAGAAGGTAAAGGTTATCGTCATGAAGGTAGTGTGCACGCTCCCAATATCGATATGGCTTTCCTCTTTGCAAAAGAGCAATTTAGCCGCAGGTTGATGTGTGCAGGAATATTTGTGGCTGAAACCAGAAATGTATTTGTCACAGGCTTTACTGAAGACAAAGACAGCATCTATAACCACATTTCTGATGATTTTCCAGAAGACGGTGAGATAGAGAACTATGAAGTTTTTCATCTGAATAAGCGAGGAAAGCAACACGAACATATTGGATCAGTGCCTTCCAAAAATCATCAGCATGCTTTAGCGCAGGCAAAAGGAGAATTTATAGATGGACCTCCGGTATTTAATATATGGGTAATCAAAACCGCTGATATTTTGTTTACTGAAGAAGAAGATATGATCATGTGGAACACACTCCATGAAAAGAAATTTAGAGATGCTTCCGATTATAAGGCAGCTGATAAAATCAAGGCTTTTAAAGAAAGGCAACAATGAATACGCTAGCAGTAAAAGAACTATTATATAAAATGGCCGATGATCAATTGATTCTTGGTCACCGTAACTCTGAATGGACAGGCTTCGGACCTTTGTTAGAAGAAGATATTGCCTTTTCTTCGATGGCTCAGGATAAAGTCGGTCAAAGCCAGGCACTGTACCAGTTGCTGCACGAGTTAGGTGAGGCTGAACCAGACACAGTGGCATTTACAAGAAATGCCGATCAATTTCATAATAGCCAATTGGTGGAGTTACCTAATGGTGAGTATGATTTTAGTTTGATTCGACATTTTCTATTCGATACCGCTGAAGCACTTCGATTTGAAATGCTCACTCAATCTTCTTTTGAGCCCTTAGCGAAACTAGCTAAAAAGATTCAGGGAGAATTGCGCTACCATACTATGCACGCCAATATCTGGATCAAGCAATTAGGTTCAGCAACAGAAGAAAGCATTGGCAGACTTCAAAAGTCATTGGATGAGGCTATGCCTTACGCTTTGGGGTTATTTGAAAACTCAGAATTTGAGTCTGATCTGATTTCAAGTGGCGTTTTTGCAGGCGAAGAAGAACTTAAATCTAAGTGGTTAGAACAAGTCGAAAAGATCATTGATCAAACGCAGCTAACGCTTCCTGATGTATTGACTTTAACTCCTAAAACCGGAGGACGAGCAGGAATACACACAGAACACTTGCAGCCCCTATTAGATGAAATGTCCGAAGTGTTTAGGATTGACCCCACTGCCGAGTGGTAGTCTGAACCACTAATTGAAATGTAACGTTTCAGTGTGGAAGATATTTTCTAACTTTACTAAAAGCATAGACTAATGAGTTTGATAATTTCAAATAAAACACTAGATAAATACTTTGGGTTTTTATGGAAATTAGATGATACATCTAAAAGAAAGATTATTGATAAATTGACTAAATCCCTAAAGTCTAAAGAAAAGTCATCTGGAAAGACCTCATTATATGGAGCATGGGAAGACGAGAGAAGTGCAGATGAAATTATCAAGGAGATTATTGAATCACGAATCAATAAGGCAGACTTTAAATCTTTTTAATGAGGTATCTGCTTGATACGAATATTTGCATCCATTATTTACGTGGTAATTTTAATCTGGATAAAAAATTAGAAGAACTACTAGCTTCAGAATTGGCAATATCAGAAATAACACTAGCTGAGCTTGTTTATGGAGCAGAAAATAGCCCTAACCCAAAAAAGAATAATTTAATAGTAGAGGCTTTCACAAGTCAAATTGTAATTCTTCCAATTTACGATGCCATATATCTCTATGGTAAAGAAAAAGCTAGATTAAGAAAATCAGGAATCATTATCAGTGATTTTGATTTGTTAATAGGGTGCACTGCAGTAGAAAAGGAGTTGGTTATGGTAACTGAAAACAAACGAGAGTTTGAAAGGATTAAAAACATTAAGTTGGAAAACTGGGTTATTAGAAATAAATAATGATCACCGAAGAAAAAATATTAGAGTGGTTGGACGAGGTGAAGGATCCTGAAATTCCTGTGCTTTCTTTGGTTGATCTAGGTGTTATTACGAAAGTAGATATTAACGAGCATCGTGTCCGAGTAGAGATGACTCCTACTTTCGTAGGCTGTCCTGCTATGGATTATATGAAGCAGGATGTCATAGATGTATTGAATAGTTATGGCATCGATAATGTTGATGTAAATGTAAACTTTGACTCGCCCTGGAATTCTAACAAAATCTCCGACAAAGGTCGAAAAGCCCTCAAAGAATTTGGCCTCTCTCCGCCCCCAAAGCATGACCTGATTATAGATATTGACATTCTGGAACATGCGGAGTGCCCCAACTGTGGTAGTACTAATTCGATAATGAAAACCCCTTTTGGCCCAACAGCCTGTCGTTCAATCCATCACTGCAATGACTGTAGTGAGACATTTGAGCAGTTTAAACCACTTTAGAAAGTTTCGAGAGCAAACTAGAGACTCATAACTCAAGACTCGTAACTATTAGTGGCTCTCCTCACAACTACACCCTACGCGCATGTAGCTCTCCCCTATTTCATGCCATCCGAATGACTGATTATAGTTGTCATTCTCCCAATAGAATTTAGATCTGGCTTCTTCTTTATTCCCAATCTCATTCATAGTAGAAACATCATACAACCTACCATTTACCATCGTGTATTTAACTGTCTGCGTATTGGCTAAGTCTTCCAACGGGTTTTTGTCCAATACAATAAGATCTGCCAGCTTACCTACTTTTAATGTCCCAATCTGATCGTCCAATCCAAGATAGTGAGCCCCATTATACGTAGCTGCTCTCAGGGCTTCCATCTTTGTCATACCCCCCTGCTCAAACATCCAAAGTTCCCAATGTGCTCCTAAACCTTGTAGCTGACCGTGCGCACCCAAATTCACCTTTACTCCCTTATCTGTAAGTGCCTTGCATGTTTTGGAAGTAAGGATATGTCCATTTTGATATTCTTCTTCAGGAATCATTATACGGTGTCTCGAACGTGCATCAATAATCGCTCTTGGCGTATACTTCAACAAATGCTCATTCTCCCATACGTTGTTGTGCTGGTAAAAGTAAATTTCACCATTGGGTCCCGCATAATTTACAATCAAGGTGGGTGTATATCCTGACTTACTCGCACCCCAGAAATTCAGAATATCATTATAAACCGGAGCAATCGGAATGTTGTGCTCTACACCTGTATGTCCATCCATGATCATGGTCATGTTATGATTGAATGTTGAGCCCCCTTCGGGTACCACCATCATTTCCAGTTCTCTTGCTGCCTGTATTACCTGTTGACGCTGATTTCTACGTGGCTGATTATAACTCTTAACCGAGAAGGCACCAAAGGCCTTGGTTCTTCTTAATGCGGATCTTGCATCATCCAAACTATTAATTTTTGCCTTAAAATCACCGTCTGCTCCATAAAGGATGATGCCTGTCGAAAACAACCTTGGACCGTGCATCTTTCCATTTCGAATAAGTTCAGACAATCCAAAGACGGTCTCTGTATTAGCTGAAGGGTCATGAGAAGTAGTCACTCCAAATGCCAGATTCGCATATAGTGGCCAATGCTTTTTAGGGGTAATACCATAACCAAACGCACTTACATGAGCATGGGCATCAACAATGCCAGGCATGATTGTCTTACCTTGAACGTCATATACTTTGGCTCCTTTAGGAACTGTCACCGCTCCTGCTTCGCCTAAAGCAGTAATCTTATTATTAGTTACGACAACAGTACCATTTTCAATTACCTGATCACCTTCCATAGTGATAATTCTGGCCCCTGTGAAGGCTATACTTCCTTCGGGTCGGTACGTTTGAGCTACCAAGCCTACTTTCAACCCTACCGTATCAATGGGAGGAATGCTATCTGGTGAACCTTCCAAAAATGTAAATCGCTGATTGATATCATTGGTGAAATACTCTTCTCCTAATGTCCAGTGGATTTTTTTGCTATCTGCTGACCAGTGCAAATTGATCCCTGCATCTCGAGTTAATTGAGTAACAGGTACTGACTTGCTATTTGGGTCAAGTTCAACAGCTTTACCAGTTAAAGGCAAGGGGGCTATATACGCTTTATGTAAATTGATAAAAGCCACCCATTTGTTATCCGGGCTTGGTACCAACCGGTTAGCGTATTTAGAGGTGACATGAGTTCGTTCATCATTACCAGACAAGTCAACGCTCTTAAGTGATTTTGTCAAATTGCCAAAAAAGTACCCTCCTGTCTGGAAGAATATACGATCCCCAGCCTTGTTAAATAGTGGATACTCTCCATCCTCAATAACTCTTGAGGCAGCACCACCATTAATAGACACTTTGTAAATCCCGGGTTTCTTGTCATAACTGCCTCCCAAAATTCGATTTCCAGATTCCTTCACAAATACTACTTCCTTACCATTTGGTGAGACAGCCGGTGAGCGGTACATCCCTTTTTCTTGTGTTAATTTAACAGGTTGGGACTTTTTGCCAGAAAGAGATGCCTTATAAATTCCTCCCATTTTTTCATCATCCCAGGCAGCATAAACAATTGAACCACCATCAGGTGTAAAAGATGGCTCCAATTCAAAATCAGTGGAACTCGTTACTCTTACCGGCTTTCCATTGGGTAATTTCTTCTTATAGATACTTCCCAGAGCTTTAAATACAAGTGTTTTTCCATCGGGAGAGGTCACTGCGTTACTGATGACTTTTGCACTAAATTGATCAGGGTCAATGTCTTGCTTGAATCGGAGGGCTTCAGCGATTTTTATTTGATTAGTTACCTTAAAAGGAATTTCAGTAGCCGTTTGATTTGCTACATTAAGCTTCTGAATTTTTCCGCGAGTCCAGATGTAGATGAACTGATCATCAGGACTCCAGGCGAAATTGGGATAGGTTCCGAAGACAGCCCAGGCCGTCTGCTGATCTTTATTCAACTGATCATAGATAGGATACTCTTCTCCTGTCTTTAAATTATGAAGATAGAGTACCGTTTTTGTTCTTACTCTCTTTACAAAAGCCAGTTGATTGCCATCGTGAGAAATAGTAGGTCTGGAAGCACTACCCGGACCTCCTGTAACGGTCTCCATTTCACCAGTTTCAAATTCGTATTGACGAACTCTGTAACTCTGCTTATTAGGATCTCTATTGTATTGGAAAAAACCACCTGGGAAGACCTCCTCGCAGTAGTAAAGGTATTTACCATCAGGTGATATAAATGGCTCATTAATATCTTGTTGGTCGTTATTCTTTTTAACCAACTGGAGTCCACTTCCACCAGTTTTATGATACATCCACATTTCACCTGCACCAAGACTTCTACCTGAAGTAAAATGTTTCCTTGCTATAAGATAGTTACCATCTGAAGACCAAACAGCATTATTTAACAATCTAAAATCTTCCTTAGTGATTTGCTTTGCATCACTACCATCTACGTTCATCGTCCAAATATTATCTCCTCCTCCAGCATCACTGGTAAAGGAAATTTGTCTACCATCCGGACTAAATCGTGGTTGCACTTCATAAGGTAAACCAGAGCGCAATGCCGTTGCCTCCCCTCCTGACGCAGACATGATATAAATGTCTCCGAGTAAATCAAAAACTAATTGAGATCCGTCCGGACTGACATCCAAATTCATCCAGGTTCCTTCATCAGTACTTAAGGGCATTTCTTTAAATCCCCAATCTCCCTGAGGATCAGCAACATCCCATTCTTTTTTATCCTGAGCGGATGCATTGAATACAATAATGGAAAAGAATAAGAGTAGTAATGATCGTTTCATATGTATAAATGAGCAGTTTGTGTAAGTGAAATAAGTTGTAACTTATTCAACTATTATATGTTTGACAAATACTATGTGTCTAGCGGCTTAAACTGGTTATCAATAATTCTAATTACTAAATTGAAAAAGTATGCTTAAGTCCTCTTCTTATTTATCGTTTTGTGTTTTAATACTAGTCTTGTTTTCTGCTTGCGATGATGACGACTCAGAAAATCAACCTGCCGGAATCACTTGTAGTGAAAATACCGTTCCTCTATATGAAGAAACAGGATCTATCTTACTTGTAGAATTTGAAAATGCTGAATTTGAAGGTGACTGGAGATTAATAAATGATATCTCAAACGCTACAGGGCAGGGATATATGTTGTGGGAAGGTGATAACTCCTTCGGAACACCTGGTAATGGTTTAGCTACTTATCGGATCAAAATAAATAATCCAGGCGTCTATAGATTCATCTGGAGATCGGCTGTAAAAGAAGGTGACAATCCCACAGAAGGGAACGATAGTTGGCTTCGTTTTAATGATGCAGATGATTTTTTTGGCGAGAAGTCAAATGGAAGCATCGTTTACCCTAAAGGAACGGGGAAAACACCAAACCCGGAAGGGGCTTCTTCAGACGGCTGGTTTAAGATTTACCGTAGCGGAAACCCGCTGGATTTCAAATGGCAGTCAAGAACTTCAGATAATGATGCTCATGATGTCTTTGTTCAATTTAATACTGCAGGAACTTACACCATGGAAGTGTCAGGCCGCTCAAAAGGGCATGCTATAGACAAATTTATACTCTTCGAAAGGGATGTTTTTATTGAATCTGAAGCTACGGATTTTGAAACTTTCAGTGAAATAAGCTGTGAGTAAGTAGTGTATTAGATGAATTCAGCCAATTCGTCATCTCGGAATTTTTCTTTTTAACTTTTCCAAAAAGAAAAATGTCCTTGATCTGAGATACCGGATAAATAAAGATTTTTGAAAAAGTAAACCTTTATTTTCCGGCATGACGAATCCTATAGAACAACTTTTTCATTATTTTTAACCTATGGGTTTCTTTAAAAAACTGGGATTTTTTAGTGCATTTATCTTTCCTGCTCTGGTAATTGGTGGGTATTACCTTGGAGGATGGTGGAATTATATGGCCGTTATACATGCCTTCATCATCTTGCCAATCACAGATCAATTGTTTGGCATTGATACTACCAACGTGCCAAAGGAAAATGCTCCGTTAGTTTCCAGAGAATTCTACTACAGATTCATCACTTACATCTGGGCAATCTTTCAATTTGGTTTTGTCATTTGGGGCTGTTATGCCATAGCATCTGGCACTTTAACCAGTTGGCCGGAATTCATAGGTTTTACCCTTGGCTTTGCAGTAGTAACGGGTGGGATTGGTATTACCGTTGCCCATGAACTGGGGCATAAAAAAGAGGAATTGGAGCGGTTTTATAGTAAACTATTATTAATGACGGTGTGCTACATGCATTTCTACATAGAGCACAACCGAGGGCATCATGTGCAGGTAGCTACTCCTGCCGACCCGGCTACTTCCAGAAAGAATGAAACCTTCTACGCCTTTTGGATACGCTCAGTAGTGAAAGGTTATATCCACTCCTGGCATTTGGAGAATGAGCGGTTAAAAAGAAAAGGTAAATCTGCTTTTAGCATTGACAATGCCATGATTTGGTATACACTTTTACCTATTCTATTTGGTGTGGCACTAACGGCTGTATTCAGTTGGTTAGTTGGCACCATCGTTTGGGCAGTGGCCATCTTCTTTTTCACACAAAGTATTTTGGCTTTCACCTTATTGGAGTTAGTGAATTATGTAGAACATTATGGCATTCAGCGTAAAGAAGTAAGTCCTGGGCGATATGAGCGGGTTACTCCTATTCACTCCTGGAACTCAAGCCATGTAGTAAGTAATTTCTTCTTATTTCAATTGCAACGACATTCAGATCATCATGCCAATGCCATTAAGCGGTACCAGGTGTTGGATCATTATGATGAAAGCCCGCAACTACCGGCCGGCTACTCCACCATGATTTTAATTGCTATGGTCCCCCCGTTATGGTTCAGTATGATGAACTATAGACTGGAAAAATGGCATGGCGAGCAGTTGGAAACAGCTGCAGCTTAATCCAATAATAAATAACAACACCTTTTGTCCCGCTACAGGGATGTATTGTAGCACATAACAAAGATTATGAAAAAATTAATATTGATAGGGTTTGTGTTGATATCAACATCTTGTTCAAAAGATGATAATGTAACACCCACAATAGAAAATTCAGTAGATTATTTATTTGAAGATGGATTTGAAACCACAGGGAATGATTTGTTAGAATTATTCCCAAATGATGAAAGCAGGTGGAGCAATTTACAACAGGTAGACCCTGATAGTGGAGAGAATGAAATTGATATAGAAAGTACCATAACTTACGAGGGAAATAACTCCTTAAGAATTTATGCAGAAGCATCCGACAACACGCTGTCCAAAGCTGACATAGAAAAAAGTGGATTCAGTGCTCCAGAAGGTTCGACAGTAAGTATCAGTGCAAACTTTTACATAGCATCCTTAGAAAACTTAGAAAACCTATTATTAATTGATTTAGAATGTTGTTCATGTTGGGATCCAACTGTCCCAAATAATCAATGCCCTGGAATAAGATTGATGATGAAAGACAATGACCATTTATCTATAGAAAGGGGTAAAATACTGAGTTCTACTATTGTGCAATCAAATGTTGCGTTTCCTAGAAATGAGTGGGTAAATGTAGTTTGGGAAATGAAATTATCTCAAGATGATGTTGGCATAAATAAGCTTTTAATAAATAATCAAGAAGTTATCTCGGAAAATGGAATAAATATGCCAAATGTAAGTCTCTTTGAAACTGAGTTCGCGAATAATGGAATCGACTTTGAATTGCTAGAACCATTATTTTACGAACGGTTCCAAATTGGAGCAACTGCAAATCCTACGGAATTTGGTATTGAGCTGTTCGTTGATGATGTTAAATTTGAAATTACTGAATAAAACGTGCTACAATGACTATAATGCACAGGCCTAAGCAACCAAACCGTTACTAGGGCTTAGTATCAATAATGTGAAAACCTTGATAGAGACAGAAAGATTGTTGTTAAGGAAAATTACCCTGGATGATAAAGAGGAACTGTTTAGGTTGCATTCTGACCCGGAGGTACAAAAGTATACGGGGGAACCTGTAGTTGAATCTATAGAAGAAATAGAAAAGACGATACGGACGAGAATTAATGACTATGAGAAGTATGGGTAAGGAAGATGGGCTACTTTTCTAAAAAATGGGATGCAATTTGTAGGTTGGGCCGGTTTAGCATATCTACCAGAATTTGATGAAATTGACCTTGGCTATAGATTCTTGCCAGAATTTTGGGGGTCAGGTTTAGCAACAGAAGCTTCTCGTGCAATTTTGACTTAAGGATTTGAAAAACTCAAGTTGAAAAAGATAATTGCGATAGCAATGAAAGAAAATAAAGCATCGATCAGAGTGATGGAAAAAGTAGGGATGGAATTCGACAAGTTAGCTCCCTATGAACCTGGCAGTGAAGAAGCTGTGTGATATTGGTGTGACCAAAAGCTTTTATCAAAAAATAAACGTCATTAACGAGCGTTTATTCAAAAAGTTTATACTTCTAGAGCGTTACATAACATCTTAGTCCACGCGCTACCCTCCTTGGTATTCTCTACCTTTGTTGCATGGGAGGAAAAAATAAAGATGAGAAGGCTATACTAAGTAAGCTGGGAATAGCAGCATTAAATCCCATGCAAAAAGAAGCACAAGAGGCCATCTCTTCTTCCTCTGAAGTGGTCTTACTCTCGCCAACGGGCACCGGTAAAACACTTGCTTTTTTATTACCCATTATAGCAGCACTCGACCCTGAGCTCAATGAAGTACAAGTATTGATACTCGTTCCTTCCAGGGAGCTTGCCATCCAGATTGAGCAGGTAACCAGGGAAATGGGAAGCGGATTTAAAATCAATGCGGTGTATGGTGGCAGAGCCGGCTCTAAAGATAGAATGGAATTAAAGCACCCGCCAGCCATTTTAATTGGCACCCCTGGAAGAGTAGCTGACCATATCAGAAGAGAAACCATTTCGACCAGCCATATCAAAACATTGATACTCGATGAGTTTGACAAATCGTTGGAAGTAGGTTTTGCGAGTGAAATGAGAGAAATTCTGGCGGACTTAGGTGCTATAGAAAAGAAGGTATTAACTTCCGCGACACAACGAATAGCGATTCCTGATTTTATTGGAATCAGAAATGCCAAATATCTCAACTTTCTTAGCGAAACGAGTCAACAACTAAAATTGAAGACAGTCGATTCTTCCAGTCAAGACAAGTTGGAAACATTGGCACAATTGCTTCAAAATATTGGCGATCAGAGTGGTATTGTATTTTGTAATCTAAAAGATAGCATCCAGGTAGTCAGTGATTATCTTAATGATAAGCGTATTGATCATGCCAGCTTTTATGGTGGATTAGAACAAATTGACAGGGAACGGGCGTTGATCAAATTCAGGAATGGCACCTCCCGTGTACTGCTTGCAACAGATCTGGCTGCAAGAGGAATCGATGTCCCTGACCTGGATTATATCATTCACTACGAACTACCTTTTAAAGAGACTGAATTTGTCCATAGAAATGGTCGTACGGCTCGAATGAAAAGTGAAGGAACTGCTTACCTACTAAAGTGGGAAAACGAATCTCTGCCTCATTTCATCAAAGGGGATGAACCATTCGTTATGAATCCTGAGGGTAAAAAAGCTGCTATGGAGTGGGAAACACTTTTCATTTCTGGTGGTAGAAAAGACAAAATATCTAAAGGAGATATTGCCGGTTTATTCATGAAACAGGGAGCACTCAATAAAGATGAACTTGGAGTGATTAAGTTAAAGCAAGACTGCGCCTTTGTATCAGTACCTCGCACTAAAACTGACCAACTGATTCAGGAGTTAAACAACAGCAGACTGAAGAAGAAAAAAGTAAGAATAAGTCTGCTAAGTTGAGAATGTCAATTTCTTGAAACAACATGTTATTTTTATAAAACGGAGTCTTTTAACTTAATTACTCATGGATACACCAAACCCGGAACAAGCCAACAATCCATTACATGGTTTAAAATTGGCAGTCATCATTGAACGATTGGTAGACGAGTATGGATGGGAAGAGTTAGGTAGTATCATCAACATTAGGTGTTTCAATCATGATCCTTCCATTAAATCGAGCCTAAAGTTTCTGAGGAGAACGCCATGGGCCAGGGATAAGGTAGAACGGCTTTATTTAAAAAAGGTCAGTAAAAAGTAAAGATTAATACATTCTCATGTCAAATTCTTACTACTACGATCAGACGTTTACAAAACAAGACTATACTAATTCTCCACTGGAAAAAGGGAGTTACGAGTATTGTACCTTTAAGTCATGCAATTTTGAGAAAGCTGATTTAGCTCATATTAAATTCACTGAGTGTGAATTCACTGAGTGTAATCTGAGCATGGCTAACATCTCTGATGTGGTTTTTCAGGATACTAAATTCTTTGACTGTAAGATGCTCGGACTTCATTTTGATCATTGTAATTCTTTTGGGTTCTCCCCTTCTTTCAAAAATTGTGTGCTAAACGAAGGTATCTTTTACCAACGCAGTTTAAAACGTACTTTATTCAAAGATTGTCAACTTAAACATGTGGATTTTGGAGAAGCTGACTTAACAGGTGCTATTTTCGATAATTGCGACTTGCTGGATTCTATATTTGACCAGACAAATCTGGAGAAAGCCGACCTTTCAACTTCTTACAACTTCATTATCTCCCCGGATAATAACAAGCTTACAAAAGCAGTATTTTCAAAAGAAAGCCTGAGTGGATTGCTGGCCCATCTAGACCTTAAAATAGTCTAGATATTCTACTGGCAGTAAAGTCATATGTGGAAAAAATTACACATTTTTCAAAGTTATTCTACACATCTGGTGCTTCCAACCTACTATATCGATAAATAAGCCGTTGGAATACTTTCTGCAACTATTGAAGTAATTATGGAAAATTTAACAATAGATAAAAAAACGAAGAAAAGAACATTTGTAAAACTAGGTTATTCGAAACTGGAGACGGTGGAATTGGTCAACTCAATGAATCAATTATTGGCTGATTACAGTGTGCATTATCAAAAGCTACGAAACTTTCATTGGAATGTGGTCGGAGCAGAATTTTTCGATATTCATGAGAAATTTGAGGATCAATACAATGCCGTCAAAGTCGCTATTGACGATGTAGCTGAACGAATACGAATATTTGGTCTAACACCTTTCAGCACAATGAAAGAATACATTGAAAATGCTGAAATTAAAGAAGTAGGGACAGATTTTAAAGCCATGGATATGGTGAAAGAGATCATTAAGGATTATGAAATTCTTTTAGGTCAAATGTTTAATGTAGTGGAGTTAGCAATTGAACACGGTGATAGCGGAACTGAAGACATGATTAAAGGTTTCATCAAGCAAGTAGAGAAAAATCACTGGATGATGAGCTCATTTGCTACAGAAGCATAATCCTACGTATCAGTGAAGAAAGGTTTGAAAGTCTCAAACTATCCTAATTAAAAAATAATTGAAATGAATATATCAAAAATAATATTAGCGTCTTCTTTAGGTCTTGCAGCAGGTACCCTTACAGGTATTTTGTCAGCGCCAAGAAGCGGCAAAAGAACTAGAAAATTTATCTCTGATGAAGTCAAAGCGAAAATGACTAAGTTGGAATACGAAACAGAAAAGAAAATGGGGGAATTGAAACAGACGTATAACGAAAAGTTAGATGCCTTTACAACACAAGGAAAATCATTTTTAGATAAAACACATGAAAAAGTTTCATTGAATTAATCAATAAGTTTTGCATGGAAGAAAAAGCAGCTAGTACTAGCTGCTTTTTTGTTTATAATCTATTTTTCCGAGCTTACAATGTAACTAGACTAAGCTTTAAAGTAGTCTTTCGTGTAAATCTTGCCTCAGTAGATAGGTAGTTGTTCCATATAAAATCTATCTTAACGTCAATAGCTATAAATATGCTGCAAGGCTTGTTTGAAAAAGCTAGCAATGGAGCAATACGATTATGGCTGACAAACAAGATTTAGATTTTACCTACACTACTATAGACGAAATATTTCGTCTAAGTATAAGCGAAACGGGAGACTACAGTGGAGCCAAATACGATGGAGATTTTTCCATGTCTTTAGAGGCGGCACAAACCAGAAAACATGAGTTTATTGCCGACAGTTTGCATATCAAAAAAGGAAGCAAGGTGTTGGACATGGCCTGTGGTTGGGGTCCTTTTTCCAATCACATAACTAAAGACAGAGGCGCAGAAAGTCTTGGATTAACCCTTTCGGAAGGACAAGCCGCTGCATGTCGTAAAAATGGACTAAATGTAATTGTAAAAGATTGTCGCTATATCAAACCGGAAGACTTTGGAACATTCGATGCTATTGTATGTATAGGTGGGTTGGAGCATTTCTGCTCAGTAGAAGAATGGAAAGCTGGCAATCAGGAAAAAGTATATACTGATTTTTTTAATACATTAAATGACCTTTTACCCGTTGGTGGGCGATTTTATATGCAGACCATGACGTTTAGCAAGAATATGCTTCCATTAGAAGACATAGATGTAGACGCGGAAAAAGGATCCGCCTCACACATATTGGCATTGATGATGAAGGAATTTCCTGGTTCATGGCTTCCCTACGGACCAGAAATGGTAATAAAAAACGCACTCCCGAAATTCAAGCTCATCTCTCAAAGTAGTGGCCGACTTGACTATATAGAAACTATCAATGAGTGGCGTAAGAAATTTCGAAAATTCAGCCTTCGCAAGTATTGGTTATACCTCTCATTAATTCCAAAGTATATTACCGATAAGGAGTTTCGTCATCAGGTAGCTATATTTAAAATAAGTCCTAATAAAGTATGTTTCGAGAGAGAGATTATGGATCACTTTCGCCTTGTGTTTGAGAAAGTATAGGCCCAGGGCTTATTTCTTATATGTTATTCTATAAACCACTCCCTTATAATCATCACTAATTAATAGTGAGCCGTCCTTTAATTCTATGACATCAACGGGTCTGCCACTGACATCTTGAGAGCTGTTGTCTAACCACCCATCTGCGAATACTTCGGCTTTTGTAGCTCTACCATTTTCAATATTTACATGCATGATGCGATAGCCAATTTTAGAAGAACGGTTCCAACTGCCGTGTTGGGCAACAAAAATATCTCCCTTATAAGAAGATGGAAACATGTCTCCCTCATAAAAATGCATACCAAGAGGGGCGGTATGCGCTTTGAAATTGTACATTGGCTTTACAAATTCACTACAATGTCTTTTACCGCCAAATTCAGGATCAGCGATATCCCCACCATGACAATAAGGGTAGCCGAAGTGCTGATTTTCTTTAGTCACTTTATTGAGTTCACAAGGAGGAAAATTATCGCCCATCATATCTCTGCCATTATCTGTAAACCATAAATTACCCGTTTCAGGGTTCCAATCGAAACCTACTGTATTTCTTACTCCGCTGGCCACTATTTCCATATTGGAGCCATCAGCATTTATTCTGGTGATGCTGGCATAAATCTCATCACTTTCACAGATATTACATGGCGCTCCAACCGGTACATATAATTTACCATCAGGTCCAAAAGCTATATACTTCCATCCATGATGTCCTTCAGTCGGATACTGATCGTAAACCACCTCATATGAAGGGTTTTCAAGATTTTGTTCAATATTTTTAAATCGTAATATTCTGCTTATCTCGGCCACATACAGATCACCATCTTTAAAAGCTACTCCATTAGGAACCTTTAACCCAGAAGCTAGAACATACTTCTTCTCTGCCTTTCCATCATTATCTAAATCTTGAAGTGCATATACTTTATCTTCTGCTCTATTACCTACGAACACCGTTCCAGATGGGCTTAACGCTAAGGAACGTGCATTGTCTACCTTGGCATATTCTGAAATAGTGAAACCATTTGGGACATTAATACCGGAGATAGAAGTGGATTCTATCACATCTTTCGTATCCGGAGCCTCTTCATTATTTGATTGGCAGGCCATTAAAGCTAGTATGCTAAGTATAAGCTGAATCGCATTCATGTATTAAAGATAGTTTAAAGGAAAGACAGTCAAAAAAATTAAAACTAACATGACCTAACTTGTTGAACATTTCAAGCTTTGCTAAATTCAATAAATGAAGATAATTGACTTGAATCAACTGCCCGATAATGTAGAAGGCAAAAAAATAACCAAACGGCATGCATCTTTGCAAACACTGCTCTTAGAGTTGCGCAACAAAGAACTCCCAAGTGAAATTATTAATGAGATAAACGCCAAAATACGAGGTGTTAATGATGATACTTCTGATGTGAAATCTATGATCAAAGAATATAGAAGAGTCCATAAGGAGGTTTTAACATTATTATTAAAAGAATTAAAATGGGTTCCTAAACACTATTATCAAACCATATGGATGAGCCTGGGAATGGCCTTTGGTGTTCCTTTGGGTGTAGTATTCGGGAGTGTCATTAGCAATATGGGCATGCTAGGTATAGGCATACCTATTGGAATGGCTTTAGGAATGGCATTAGGGGCTTCTATGGATAAAAAAGCCTACGATGAAGGAAGACAACTAAATGTTGATTCATTAATCTGATATTTCTATTATCCTTTTGGCTTCAGTGGCCTAACTTCAATATCAACATGATGGTAATTGGCGTGTGACTTCAAGCAGTGTAGAATGGAACTCGCTATATCTTCGGGCCTCATCATATTATTATTGGCTGTCACAGAATCTATGTCATCAAAAAAATTGGTTTGTACCGAACCTGGGTATACGCAGGTGACCTTAACACCAAAATTTCGGACTTCCTTATATAAGGAATGCGATAAGCCTCTGACGGCATGTTTAGTTGCACAATAACCTGCCATGCCTGGAATACCTGTATTTCCCGCTATTGAAGATATATTAATGATATGGCCCTCATCATTTTCTTTCATTTGTGGTAAGATCAGCCTTGAACAGTAAAAAATTCCATTGACATTTGTGTCAAACATACTTTTCCATTCTACAGGGTCAAGCTCTTCGAACTTACCTTCATAGCCCAACCCTGCATTGTTAATCAAAATGGCTATATCACCACCAAGTGCATTCACTGTGGCATAATAAGCATTGTTAACAGAATCTATATCACTTACATCAGCTCTAAAGAAGTGAAAATTATGATGTGAAATATCAGGTGCGCTTCTTCCCCAGCCCGCTACTATACAACTCTCTTTTAAAAGAGCTTCTACAGTAGCTTTTCCAATACCTTTACTCACTCCTGTGACGACTGCCACTTTATCAAATAAATCCATAAACTACTTAGATCTTTCAATTGTAAACTGCACCAGTTGGCCCAATGAGGTTTTATAAACTGAATCTTCAAAATCATCCAATATTTCCATAGCCTCATTAAAAAATTTGGTCATTACTGATTGTGCGTATTCTATACCTCCCGATTTCTTAACAAAGTCAATTACCTCTGCTACTTTTTTATTGTTATTTGAATGTTTCCTTATAATCCTGATCACCCGTTTCCGTTCTGATGTGGTAGCATCATTGAGTGATTTAATTAAAGGCAGTGTCATTTTCTTCTCTTTGATATCAATCCCCAGAGGTTTGCCTATTTCTTTATCTCCATAGTCAAACAAATCATCTTTGATTTGAAAAGCCATTCCTACTTTTTCACCAAAGAGTTTCATTTTATCCAAATGATTATTTGAGTTTTGAACCGAACTAGCGCCTATTGCACAGCACGAAGCAATTAAGGAAGCCGTTTTCTTTCTGATGACCTCATAGTAAACATCTTCAGTAATATTCAAGGTTCTGGCCTTTTCAATTTGCAAAAGCTCCCCCTCACTCATGTTTTGCATAGCCGATGAAACAATACGTAATGAATCAAAATCTTCATTTTCCACTGACAACAAAAGACCACGTGATAGAAGATAGTCTCCAACCAGTACCGCTATTTTATTCTTCCATAAAGCATTGATTGAGAAAAATCCTCTCCTATAATTCGAATCGTCAACAACATCATCATGTACTAAGGAGGCCGTATGCAAAAGCTCAATCATAGAAGCTCCGCGATATGTAGCCTCACTGATTGCGCCACAAGTGCCGGCACTAAGAAAAACAAACATCGGACGCATCTGCTTTCCTTTGCGCTTCACAATGTAAGTCATTATCTTGTCGAGCAATAGCACCTTAGTTTTCATCGAAGAACGGAACTTCTTTTCGAACTGTTCCATTTCGGAAGCAATTGGTGCTTTTATTTCTTTGAGGTTGAGTGCCATCTACAGGTAGTTGGCTACAATATTAATGACGATTAGTCACGTTATCAAAATAAATAATATGCAGGATATAATAAAGAAAGAATTCACTCTTGAAAGTTATCATGATCGTCCTTTTCTGGCAGATGTCACAGTTAGGATAAGTGATCAAAAACACCCAGTTATCCTGTTTGCTCATGGGTTTAAAGGTTTTAAGGACTGGGGGCACTTTAATCTTCTGGCAGAGAAATTCGCAAACGAAGGATTTGTGTTTTTTAAATTCAATATGTCTCACAATGGCACTACTATTGATGATCAGCTGAATTTTAGAGATTTAGATGCTTTTGGTCATAACAATTTCAGCAAAGAGCTTGATGATATAGACCAAATGATCAGTCACATTCTTGATGATAGTCATGATGAATTTTCAATAGATCCCGATCGGCTTTTTCTAATAGGCCATAGTCGTGGTGGTGGTGTATCAATTATTAAAGGAAGTGAAGATGAGCGAGTAGCGGGTTTGACTACTTGGGCTGCACTGGCTGATTTTAGCATGGGTTTTACTGATAAAGTAATAGAAAAATGGCGCAAAGAAGGGGTACATTACTTTGATAATGCACGTACCGGACAGAAAATGCCTGTCTATTTTCAGGCTTATGAAGATGTTGAGGCCAATCGAGATCGTCTTAATCCAGAAAATGCAATACAAAGAATTGATAAGCCTACTTTAATTATCCATGGTGATAATGATGAAACAGTTCCAGTGGTTCAGGCACATCATTTATCAAAATTAAACCCGAAAGTACAATTGCATATTGTTAAAAATGGGAATCATGTATTTGGCGGGACTCATCCATTTAATGGTAATGAATTACACTCGCATACGCAGGAGGTTTTGAATAAAACCGTATCTTTCTTCAAGACTATTTAGATGATAACTTTATAAAGACCAGGAATAATTATGCAATTCCATCTACCAAAAATATCGCTTCCCAATTTAATCAGGACATCACAGACAGCCGGTTTGCCTCCGGGGCAGCTTATTCATTTGGGAGAACAGCTCACGGACAAGTCTCTGATTGAGTTGATTAGCTACAATGAGAAGCAGTTCATAGAAGTAGAAAGTGAAAATTCAGATGACATCTTAGGTAAGTTAAGTTCACAGAATATTAACTGGATCAATATAGACGGACTGCATAATATAGATTTGATAAAAGACGTTGGTGAACACTTTGAGATCAATCCATTAATACTGGAAGATGTGCTAAACCCGGATCAAAGGCCGAAGGTTGAAGATTATGAACATCATCTGTTTTTTACCCTGAAAACTCTCAATGCATTGAAATCTGATGATATTATCTATGAGCAAATGAGTTTTATTCTAGGTAAAAACTATATTATCTCATTTCAGGAAAAAGAGGGTGATCTATTTGAGGGTTTGCGTCAGCGGCTTAAAAGTGATCCGCAAAGTAAGGCTCGCAAAAAAGATGCGGATTATCTATTTTATCGTCTTATCGACACCATTGTTGATAGTTACTATCTAATTCTTGAAAATATAGCTGAGCGCATTGAAAGTCTTGAAGAAGAAGTATTTATCGATCCTAGTAAGGAGACATTACGCAAGATTCAGCTTCTGAAGAAAGAGCTCATATTCCTAAGAAAATCAGTCTATCCCGTAAGGGAGGCAATAAGCCGTATAAGCAAAGGCGAATATCATTTCATTAAGCGAGAGACGGTCCGTTTCTTTTCGGACGTTTACGACCATAGCATTCATGTAATTGAAACACTGGAAACTTACCGTGACCTCACTACCGGACTCATGGATATGTACATGACAAGTGTGAGCAATAAGATGAATGAAGTGATGAAAGTGCTAACCATCATTGCTACGATTTTTATTCCTTTGACTTTTATTGCAGGGATTTATGGTATGAATTTCGAATATATGCCTGAGCTCAGCTGGAGGTATGGCTATGCCAGTGTGTGGGGGCTAATGCTTACCTGTCTTATTATAATGGTCATTTATTTTAAGCGGAAAAATTGGTTTTGAGTGAGATTATCATCAGATAATTAAAGTATAATAAGTTATTCTCAACCAGTCATGGTTTACCAGTCTACTACAGAAAAGCTTTTGATAAAAAATGAACAGCATATGTGAGGAATTCACAATAAAAAAACTATTCTCTAGCAACTTATAATTCTTCATGCTATTGATCTAATTAACTCTTTTATAAATTGCGCTATAGTTAGGCTTAATCATGTTAAAACCAACAGTAAGAGTTCCTGAACTTGTGAGTTGGCTCTGTGTTCTTTTTACTTCTAATCGCCATTTTCAGCATAAAAGATGTATAAAGAGTGCAATGTCCAAACCTGCAAAAATTTTCTGTTATACTATTATTGGGCTAATAATAGTGAGTCCAAGTTTTTCTCAAATCTCAAAGGAAGACTCTTTATTAGTTAATCAATTGAATAGGCAATCGTTTAGCCTTCAAAGATCCAATCCAGACTCAAGCAGGCTTCTGGCAAATGAAGCCCTAAGAATTAGTAAGAAGTTTTTTTATAAATCTGGTATTGCCAGGAGTTACACCAACTTAGGAATGATACATTTCTACAGGGGCAATTATGATAGCACTTATTATTATTGGAAGTTATCTCTAGAAAAATGGCAAGAGTTGGCAAATCGATCTAAAGAAGCAATATTGTTCACAAATCTAGCCATGGTTGCACAGGAACTGAACAAACCAGTAGAAGCAATTGGTTTGGCGAAGCAGGCTATTCAGCTGCATTCCACAATGCAAGATTCGGCACATCTAAGTAGCGGGTATAATAATCTGGGAATTATGTATAAAAGATTAGGAGATACTCAGAAAGCCCTTGAATATCATTACAAGTCAATGAAAATAAGAAAAGCAACAGGGGATAGTGTGCGGCTGCCAAGCTCATATGTCAACCTGGGCTCTGCCTACAACCTGATAAAGAATTTAGACTCATCAAAGTTCTTTCTGTCATCTGCGCTCAATTTACTAGATAAGGATGATATCAGAGGCAGAACAATTGCGCAAAGTAAGCTCGCTGAAATGTACTATTTATCAAATAGTTTAGATTCAGCATTGTTTTATGTAGATACTGCCATCTTGGGTGCTGAGCATCTAGATGCGAATCACATACTGGTGGAGCTTTTTTTATGGAAAGCTAAAATTCTTGGAGCTCAAAACAGACTTGATGAAGCCCTTGAATTAATAAGTATGTCAGATAATTTGGCATTAAATAAACAAGTGTACAGGGAGGTATCACGAACTGAGCTTCTTTCCGAAATCTATCTTAAGAAAAAAGATTATAAGCAGGCGGCCAACTATATTAGGGCTAGCTTAAAAGAGAAAGATTCAATATACGAGGCTAATTCAGTTAACAGGATTGCTGAAGTAACGGCCAAATCATATTATGATTTGAAAGAAGCTGAGCTTAAGTATCAACGAACGCTGGAGCAAAAAAGGCTTGAATATGTTATTGAAAATCAGACCTACACAAGATCATTACTAATAATGATAATTCTATTCATCCTATTGATTATGGGAGTTATTGTAAGAGCTTATGTTTTGATCAAAAGGAAAAATAAAATCCTCAATAAACAGCAAAATGAAATAGAGAAACTCACCATTCGACAGAAGGAAATTATCGAAATGCGAACAGCAGAGCTTCTTTCAACCAAAGATGTTATTTCCAGATATGCATTCTTAAATAGCCATGAACTCAGAGCTCCACTGGCAAGAATTCTTGGGGTTATTCATCTGTCAGATAAGCAGGATCTCGATCAAGATACATTCATAAAATCATTGAAGATAAGTGCAGAGGAGTTGGAAGTTGCTGTAAGTAAAATTAGTGATGAGTTGAACAGACTTTGACCATTTCGGTGACAATCACTCTAGCGCTCCTGACTCGTTATAATTTTTCTTATTCTGCTTTCTAAGTTTAACGTCACCTTGAGAGAATCGATAACTAAATGACATTACTATTGCTCTGGTTTGGCCTAACCATTTTCGGTCTTCCATTATCATATTGCTTATTCTCTCATTTTCATAAATAGTTCCTCTGAATACATCAGTAAAACGTAAACTCAGTGTACCGTTATTATTCAATACCTTATAGCGAGCCGCTAAATTCAAGACATTAAAATCATCCGCCCTGGTATTGAGACCCCTTCTCCTACCAAAGTAATTCCATTGTATATCTGCCGACAGTTTTTGAGAAACAGTATAACTCAGTTTATTTTGCAACCCATAATTGTATTGATCTTCGAAATAGAAATCATTAATATCGGGGTTGGCATGTTGGTAGTACCCGGTGGCAGTAACCGACAGGCTTATTTGTTCTGTAATATCCTGCGCAACTGTACTTTCAATACCTACCGTATGATTCTCACCCCCATTCTCAAATTGCATTATCGTAATGTCATCTTCTATCAGAAATATTCGATTAATAATATCCGAAGTTTTTCTATAGTAGAGATTATTATTAACGGAAAATGATTGATTGTTATAGCGTATACCTAACTCAAAATTATCAGTAAACTCAGGAGTCAAACTCGGATTTCCTTCCCGTCTATATAAAGGATCATTTATTGTCGTTAATGGATTTAATGAGTAGAAGCTAGGCCTGGAAATTCTCCTGTTATAGGATAATGAACAATTTAGTTTATCACTCTTATTATAGCTCAAGTGAAGGGAAGGAAATAAATTCCAGAACTCTCTTTCTACCGCTTCCGTCTCATTATTGACGATACCATCTGAGACAAAGTATTCGCTTCTAAGTCCAAACTGAATTCCAAGCTTATCATATTGATTTTTTAACAATGCATAAACACTGTAATTGCTTTCATCATATTTGTACGCCAGTATATCTGTATCTCCGTTTGATTCAGTCTGTTGCAGGTTATTTATCGTCTTCATGGTGTAGAGAACCCCTGTTTCTAAAATAGATTTTTCAGAAAATGTCCAAAAAACATCCGAAGCAATATTTAGAATTGAATTGTCATAAAATAATTCATTGTCCAATACCACCAAGTCATTGACAACAGCGCTGCTCGGTAGTGTATTTTGATTGTCAGTTAGTGTCACATCAAAATCTATGTACCGCTTATTTTCATCTGTAAAACGCTTTCTATAATTCACATTATACACCTTGGTTCTGTGACTATGAAAGTTGGTAAGCTTATTTACTATTTGTGCACCATTATTAACATTTGCGATCGTTGTTACCGGGGTAATAAAATGCTCATTTTCAGAACTATTAAATGAAAGTGAAAAATCATTTTTTGAGTTAATGAACCAATCTGCTTTAAGGCTTATATTCTTTACAGTTCCATCAAATTCTCTACGTGTGCTTACTTCTTGAAAGGAACCGGTTGTCTTTAAGACACGGTTATTGTAAGCTCTATTAATAAAAAGATTGTACCTGTATCCTGCACTGGCCTGCAAATTAAAATTGCGGAATCCACTGGTGAGGTTACCACTTGCACCATAGCGGGGAATAGACCTTCCTTCCACATTTATATTACCGGCCAGACCTTTAATTACTTTATCTTTTAATATAATATTAACTATGCCGGAAGCTCCATCTGCTTGATATTTTGCCGAGGGTGAAGTGATTATTTCTACTTTGTCCACCTGACTGGCATCTATTTGATCTAGTAGATCTGCATTATTTAAAGATGAAGGTTTACCATTCACTAAAATCCTAACATTTGAATTACCCCTTAAACTTATAGTTTGTGTGACTGGATCAGTCTCTATTTCGGGTAACTGTTCAAATGCTTCTAGCACAGTACCACCTGCCGATTGCAAATCATTACCAAAATTTATCACCTTGCGATCTATTAGAAATTCGCGACTTGTTTTTTCACCTTCTACTACTATCTCTGAAAGCAACTCACCATCTATATCAAGTTCTATTACAGTGCCCTTTTTTGGAAATGGAGCAGTTAGAATTAATGTAGCATAGCCTAAATGTGCCACTTCCAATTTTCTAATATTCTTTGAAATTATTAATTCAAAACTACCTTCAGCATCAGTAATGGTTCCTCCAAGCACTGTGCTTGAATCACTCAAGGCTGTAATGGTAGCATAACTTAGAGGCTCTTTAGAATCACCATCTATTATTGAATACTGCATTTTTTGAGCTCTAAGTGGATGGCTTAAGATCATGATGAAAATCAAAATAAGTATTTGCTTCATTTTATTCAGTAATTGGTCAGTACTATGTCAAACCAACTACAAACCACTTTCATTGAGAGCCACTAAAAGGTTAAAGAGTGTTTAGGAAATGTTAAAAGTGTTAATGAAAAGTCAATGACGACTTTTGTAGCTCTTGAATAGTTAAATCCACGTATAATTGAGTTAAATGGGTAAACTAAATACCACCATCGTTATTATAGTGGCCATTGTATCCTTAATGGGCCTCTGCTGGATTCAATACTCCTGGTTACAAGATTCAATAAATACCAACAGACAAACCTTTGAGCAAAAAATTGATCTGGCAGCGGGATTAGTAAAGGAGGCACTTAAGTCTAATGATGAACTACACGATGCCATGATTTATGAACTGGTAAATGAAGGGCAACTACAACAAACGACAGAGTTCAATTTTCGAAGCTTTGCTGATTCAATTATGTATAATGGATGTGGGTTAAGTACTCATTTCAATTATGGAATTTATGAACATCTGAATGAACCCGGTGAGAATATATTCTCTAAAATGACGGGGGATGATGTACCCGAAATTATAGATTTTATTAATTGTCCTGTTGAGGAAGAAAATAATTTTGGTTGGGTGAGTATGGTAGCAAATCAAGTGAAGGCTTGTAATAGTGATGTTTTTCATTATCACCTCGGGCTATTCATCCCTCAGAATGAGTTGTATCTTTTATCAGAAATGAAAGAAACGCTTGGTGCAGCATTATTATTCATTGTTTTAATTATCGGTTGTTTCTCTTACACCATTATTACCATCAGAAGACAGAAAAGACTTTCTGAAATGAAAAATGACTTCATTAATAATCTAACTCATGAATTTAAAACACCTATATTCTCTATAGATCTTGCTGCCAGTATGCTAAAACAAACTCCACAGTTAACAGGATCTGAAAAATTCAAAAAGTACGTTGACATTATTGATAGTGAAGGAAAACGATTAAAAAATCAAGTGGATAAAGTATTGCAAATGGCGCTGGTGGACTCCAATAACTTTAAGCTTGAAAAGAAAAAAGTTGACTTACATACGCTAATACATAAGGTGGTAGAAAACTTTGAGTTTTTAGTAAATGAAAGGGGAGGTGTGATTAAGCTCAAACTAAATGCCAGCAGAACGAATCTAATAGCTGACGAAACACACTTGAAAAATATAGTATATAACCTTCTTGACAATGCACTAAAGTACAGCCCTGATAAACCAGTAATTACCATTACCACTTTAAATACCACTGAAGGAGTCTCGCTTCAAATCACAGACAATGGTATTGGTATGGACGCAGTTAGTCAACGTTATATTTTTGACAAATTTTACCGAGCAAATACAAGTGATGTACATGATGTGAAAGGGTTTGGGCTTGGATTAAGCTATGTGAAGTCAGTGATTGAAGCACATCAAGCTACTATCAAACTTATCAGTAAGCCAAATAGCGGCAGCACTTTTACACTCCAATTTAAGGCATAGTGATGGCAAAAATTTTATTGGCTGAAGATGATGAAAATTTAGGCTACATCCTCAAAGAGTATTTAGAGATGAAAGAATACGAAGTGACTTTAGCCCGAGACGGAGAAGAGGGTTTGAAATACTTTAGACAATCTAATTACGATCTATGTATACTTGATGTGATGATGCCAAAGATGGATGGTTTTACACTAGCAGGAGAAATTAGAAAAAAGGACTCTGAAACCCCAATCGTTTTTCTTACAGCAAAATCATTAAAAGTGGATAAGCTCAAAGGGTTTAAAATTGGGGCTGATGATTACATTGTGAAGCCAGTTGATGAAGAGGAGCTGGATGCACGAATTCGCGCAATAACTAAGCGCAGTAGAATTATTGCAGTACCCTCCTCCACAAACTACCAGATTGGAACATATCAATTTGATTATGCCAACCTGAAGCTTTCATATGGTTCTGAAAATAGCCAATTGACTCAGAAAGAAGCAGATATACTCAAGGCTCTATGTGATCACCAAGGTAAAATACTAGATAGAAATACAACACTAAAAAACTTGTGGGGTGAAAGTGATTATTTCAATAGAAGAAGTATGGACGTATTCATATCCAGATTAAGGAAATATCTTATAAAAGACCCTTCCATAAACATTAGAAATGTGCATGGAAAAGGATTTGTGTTGGAGGTATTGATTGATTCGTAATACACAAACTGTATGAACTATTTCATTTTTTTAAAATCCACACCGTCATATCTGAATCCGACAACAGCTCCTGAATCTACCTTAAATACCATCACCTGGCCTGATCCTGGGATTAATTCAATTCTCATAGCCTCGTCATACGGATACGGAGTACCGACAGCACGTAAAACTCCTGTACTTGCGATAAGTTCGCCATCCTCAAATTGTACTTGTGCATTACCAATTTTTTCGTTTTTATAACTTCCAGCATACTCCTTTTTATCTAATGACAACTGCCACTCTCTTTTGCTCAACTTTTTGTAATGATTTTCTTCTTGCTTCAACTGTTTTTTGATCATTGAAGCCAATCCATCTTTCAATTCTTTTTCATGCTTGCTTAAGTTATTAGTTCTATCCAGGTAAAGGTCGTAAGCATAATTGGCTATCAGGTTGCCCACGGCCGATCCGAGTTCGTAATTAACAAAAACTGCAACACCAATTTTCTCGTTTGGCAAAAACGAAATATGAGAAAAGTAGCCCGTATAACCACCAAAATGATAAATAACATCTCTATCATCATATTTGCCAAGGCGCCAGCCAAGGCCATATCCTGTTCCGTCAAAAAAAGAGGAGTAAGCATGTTCTGTTTGCGCCTCTTGCTTGTAAGTTTCACTGAGCACTTCTAATGGTATAACTTGTTGATCTTCTATAACACCACCATTAATATTCATCGCCAACCAGTTGGCTGCGTCAGCGGGAGATAGTAATAAGCCGCCAGCTGCGTGCATAGTTTTATCAGTTTTCATTAAATAACTCTCATGCAAAGTTTCTCTGATTAAACCACGATACGGTTTTGCAAGAGTTTTCTCATCAAAGCTTGAAATAAAAGCAGAAGCAGTTTGCACCCCAATTGGCCTCATAAGTTTTTCTTGAAGTAAGAGTCTCCAATCTTTCCCAAATTCTTCTTTGAGCATGATACTAATGAGGTAGTAGCCCAAATTTGTATATTCAAAACTTTTGCCCCCTTCCCTGGCTTCCATGTCCTCCTCTATGGCCTTTAATATTCTCTCATGGGTGTAATCACCAGAGTATGCTAAAAGAAATGATACAAACGGGTGTTCTATGCCAATTTGATGACTCAAAAGATCTCGGATAGTATGATTGCTAAAAAGAGTTTTATCCTTATAATTTTTAAAAGGTGAGTATTCCACAATAGAATCATCCAAATCAAACCACCCTTCTTCTGCCAGTAAACTGATAAGCACAGCTGTGAATGATTTAGTGCTTGAAGCTATGTAATAAGGAGTTGTTGAGCTTGCCTTTACACCATTCTCAATGTCAGCCATACCGAAACCTTCTGCTAGTACTATGTTTCCATTATTTACAACAGCTACACCAATACCTGGTACTTGTTGGTATTGCTCCAATAGTTGTTTTACAAATGCCTTTAGCTTGCGAGCTTTATCTTCCTGAGCAAAAAGGTTCAATGTAGCAATGCAGAATAGCATCAGTATAGCTATTTTCTTGATTTTCATAATCGCGTTGTTTTTGAATTTTGTACAAAGCAACAAGTTGTTTCAATCACATTCTTGAACAAATTAAACATTGAAAGCTTTCCGCGCTTCTAGTGGTGAAAAGGAAGTGGACTTTTTAAATTCTCTGGTGAAATGACTCTGATCTGAAAACCCCTGATCAAATGCAATATGTGGAAGTCTTGAATTAGACAGCAATTGCTGCATTGAATGGTGAATCCTAAGCTGACGTTGATATCTTTTGATATCCATACCAAAGTGCAAAGCAAATGTTCTTGCTACGTGAATAGGATGCTTACCCACCTCTAATGCCAACTCAGTGATCTTTATTGATTCCTGATAATGTGCATGGATAATTGACCTTACTTTAAATAACCAATTCGGAGTGAGAGATTCTTGTGGCTCAGTAGCATTTTGTTGAATAATTTCCTTCTTGAATGCCTTGAACGCTTCCCTTTTATTATTGCAATGAGCCAAGTGAATGAAGTGTTTCAATGCATTTCCAGTAAAGCTCCAACTCCATTCATTGAAATCTAAACCATAATATGCCCAGTCATAAATAGCCAACGAAATAATGGAGCAGCTGGCCGTAAATGTATTAGCATGATCAATATAAACCGGCTTTATGCTTAACCATCCATTAGTGGAAACAACAGAATTTTGATTACTATCTTCCGTCAATGTTCCGTTGAGCAGTAGGCTAATACTTAAATAATCATGATGGTGATTTTGCAAGCACTCACCACTCTTATAAATCCTTTGTTTTAATTGAAAAGATTGATCCTTATAAAAGATCTTTTCGTTTTGCTGATCCATGGTTCTTAACTCGAATTCGATGCCAAGATGAGAAGATTCTCATTTACCAAATACACGAAAGTGACTGAGTAGTAGTATTAGTGTATTGAATTGACAGACTTTTGAATCGAAGTTTCATTTGATAAAATTAATTATCCACATAACCTTGATCCCAGCATCGTTTTGGGTCGTGATTTCTTAGGTCGATGTTGAAGTCTGCTGCTGCTTTTAAGGCCATCAGAACACTTATCCATCCAGCATGCATTTCTTCGTAGTCACTTTCTTTAACACCAGTACAAACAAGGGATAAGTTCGTACCCCCATCATCTGATTTTTCCAAGCGAAAACTTGTACGACTATAAAAGTAATCGACTTCAAATTTAGATGGTTCTATGGTTGACAGTACTTTACCTCTGTAACTCATACCATTGACAAACTTAAATACAACAAAACCATTTTCTTCTTCAGCTGATTCTGCCCAAAAGGCCGCTCTTCCCTCAGGTGTATTCAGAAAATCAAATACTTTTTCCCGGGGTGAGGAAAGGTAAAGTTTCCATTTAATAGTCTTCATATGTCTACTTCTTGGTTAGGTAAATACAATATACTAAATACTATTATTTTGGTTGAGCTGTCCCCAATTCATTAAATTCATTGTCATGAAGTTGAAACAAACTTTAATATCATGAAAGAATATTTAATGCTCATTAGAAACAATGTAGAAGAAGAACAGGAAATGAGTCCTGAAGAGATGCAAAAAAGTATTGCTGAACATACCAAATGGGTAAGTGAACTCATAGAGAAAGGTCACTTTAAAGGAGGTAATCCATTGATGCCGGAAGGGAAGTGTATAAAAGGTAGCAGTGCGTTGATAACCGATGGACCTTTTGTCGAGTTGAAGGAAAGCATTAGCGGCTATTACTTTTTGCAAGCCGAATCTCTTAAGCAAGCTACAGAAATTTCAAAAGGCTGCCCATCACTGAAAATGGATGAAGCTACTTTGGAGATTCGAGAAGTAATTGATGTTGAAAAACCTTGAGTACTAATCAATTAAATGAACTTAGCGGTCATGCTTTCCGGGAAAACTCTGGAAAGATGGCTGCTTATTTATGTAAGATCTATGGATTCAAAAATATTGACTCCATAGGAGATATTATTCAGGATACTTTTGAAACTGCATTACTCAAGTGGAAATATGGTGCAATTCCTGATAATCCCTCAGCCTGGTTAATGACCGTTGCTAAAAATAAGGCAGTCAACTATTTTAAAAAAGCTCAGCGGACTGATCTTGTAGATTCATTTATAAACGATCATCACTCAACTTCGCCAATTGATGAGGTCATATTGGAAGGAGAGATTGCTGATAGTCAATTGCGCTTACTTCTTTCGTGCTGTCACCCCGGTATATCAGAAAAAAATCAAATAGTCTTGACTTTAAGTATCCTTTGCGGCTTTGGTAATCAAGAAATTGCCAGTGCACTATTGATGAAAGGAGAAGCAGTCAAAAAAGCTTTGACGCGCTCAAAAAAATATTTGAGAGAAGAGCTTCCTACCTTAGAATCTACAGGCTCTCTTAAAGATGAAAATAGGGTAAAAGTTGTTCAAACGGTTCTCTATCTTATGTTCAATGAAGGATATAAATCCACTAAATCTTCAGAGCTAATTAATCATGACTTATGCTATGAATCGATCAGATTGACAAAACTACTTTTGAAAGATGACGTTCCTTCAAAGCCAGAAACTCAGGCCTTGTTGGCTATTATGTTTTATGCACTGGCTCGATTTCCAGCTCGTATATCGGAAGAGGGGAAAATTATTACATTAGCTCAACAAGATCGAACTCTTTGGAATCAAACCTACATGAAAGAAGGTTTTTACTATCTCAAAGAGGCTACTAAAACTGAAGAGGTTGGCAAGTATCATATTCAGGCCATCATCTCATCGATACATTGTCATACGCAGTATTTTGATAAAACCAATTGGGCGCAGATAATAGAGTTGTATGAACAGTTAGAACTGATAGATTATTCCCCCTTAACAGAACTCAATAAAATTGTGGCGATAAGCTACTATGAGGGACCCGCTGTCGGTCTGAATAAACTAGAGGTTATAAAAGGTTCCAAAAAACTTGAGGGACATTACTTACTTTATGCTGTGGAAGGCGATATGCTTGCTCGTTTAGGAAAACCTCATTTGGCAAAAAGAGCGTTTAATAAAGCCCATGACCTTTCTATGAATAGCATAGAAAAAGAGTTTTTGGAAGATAGAATTTTAGAATTGTAAAAGCGGCTATTTTCAGATCACTGATACATATAGGCAAATCATATGATTTTTATCAATGTCTTTTCCTATTAGTCAAAATAGATTTGCTCAATAGGCCTTAGCTATGTCAAGTTTCAGAATACGTCCTCGATTCAAAATAGAAGTTAATACTTCGGAAGCGGAATTAATCAAACTGCTAAAGGCTGAGCTGGTCGATAAGGAGAATTCTTGTGTTGGATTAGTCACCGGAAATTTCTCAGTCATTAAAATTCCTGCTCAAGAACGTCACTTCTGGTCTCCGCAACTGACGTTAAGCTATGATGAACGTGATGAAAAAACAATCATCAGAGGATTGTATGGACCAAATCCGACCGTCTGGGCGGTGTTCTTTTTTGGTTATGCCATCTTAGGAATAGTGGCTCTATTTATTTTGGTTGTTGGTTTTTCGCGCTATTCACTGGATATGTCAACCACCATATTATGGGTATTACCGGGATTAGGTGTTGGTGCCGTAGTATTATATATAGTAGCCCAAACAGGTCAAAAATTTGGTGCCGAACATATGTACACCTTGCATCACTTCTTTGAAGATACAATTCATAAAAAAGTACATATTGATGTGATCTAAACAATTCCTAAATAAAAAAGGGGCTAACCCTTTCGAGACGGCCTCCTTCTATAAAATTAATCTTCTCTACTCAGAGTTACTCGAAGAGAACTCTGAAATATACATATTGAGATGCTAAAACCCAGAGTCCCTTGGAGGTGACTCTGAGGAGATAAAATTTTTAAAGATTACCATACTCCTCTGCATACCACAACATCTGCTCAGTAAAATCAGTAGGGTACTCTACTTTAATATCAGTAATATTTCCGTCATCACCTTTCAACGGAACCAGTACAGGGTTGATAAACCCGCCATAAGGTGCAGACTTCAATTTTTCAGCTCTCTCTAACACTTCCGCATGAATTTCCTGATCTACTTGCACTCCATATGTTTCAATTAAGTTTTTTCCAGCTTCGTAATCACCTTCAGACTTTATTCTTTGAATTTCTCTCAATAGTTCACCAAATAGTGCTCTCAGCTTCATGTAGTCATTCACAACGAAGAATGTCTTACCATCTTTTTCTTTACGTTCAATTACGTTATCTGCTTGCCCTTTCTCATAAGCCCATTTTGCAATCATTTGACGATTACGCATATGCGCCTCCTCTACTACTTCACCTGGTTCTAATCTTCTGAGTTGCGTTACCAGACCGTTTCTAATATAGCCATCATACTCCTCCTTGCCTACTTCGAGACTAGGAATTAAACTCAGCTCAACAAGTTTCTCATCCATCAAAAAATAGAGAGCTACTAGGTCTGCTCTACCCTCTTCCAAGGCTGAGGCATAATTTTTTAAAGTTTCTTTTGGTGTGCCCACTCCTTCATTCAGCTGACCAGAGGCATGACCAACTACTTCGTGAAGTGCTGTATGAAGTTTATCTCCAAGTCTACCATGTTCTTTGGCTCTCGCAATTTCTTCTTCATTGTAAGCAAACTCTTCTAAAAATCCGGAACCACCGGACTCGGCATAAGCTGCAACAATATTCCCTAAGCTCACTGATTTAGAACCATGCGCTGCTCTAATCCAATTAGCATTAGGCAGATTCACACCTATAGGCGTAGAAGGTGACGCATCACCTGCTTCACTAGCAACATTTACTACCTTGTAACTAACCCCTACCACATTTTTCTTTTTGTGCTCGTCCATAATCGATGAATTATCTTCGAACCACTGCACATTATCGGCTAGTGTTTTCATTCTGGCAGATGCATCAAAATCCTTTATTTGAACTATTGACTCATAAGAACCTCTATAACCCTTGGGATCATTATACACTTCAATAAAGCTATTGATATAATCAATATCACCTTCTGTAGCAGCCACCCAGGCAATATTATACTCATCCCAGGTTTCTAAACTCCCAGTTTGGTAATATTCAATTAACAAATCAAGCGCCTTTTTTTGGGGCTCGTTTTCTGCTACTGATGATGCTTTCTCAAGCCAACCGATGATTTTGGCTATAGCCGCTCCATATAAACCATCTACTTTATAAAAATCTTCTTTTAGATTGCCATCTGCATCTTTTACTAGTCTCGAGTTTAACCCGTGAGACAAAGGTTGAGCAGGGTTCTCATTCGTTTTAGTTGAATAGAATTCATCCACTTCTTCAGCCGTAATATCAGGGCTATAAAAATTGATTGCCGAACCTAATAGTAAACCTTTTTCTGTATCCAAATTCACTTTCTTTGCATCTACTTCCGGGTCAAATAAAATATTAAGAATCTCACCGGCCAGTTCTGTATTAGTTTCTGCCAGGAGGCTGTTTAAATACTCTTTAGAGAATTCAGGCATTATCTTATTGTTGGAATAATGATGGTGAATGCCATTTGAAAACCAAATACGTTTCATGTAAATCATAAAATTTTTCCAGTCTTCAGTGGACTTATCACCTTGGTAGTTCTTTACGATACTCTCCAAAGCTTTTCTAATCGTCAGATTATGTCGATAATTCATATCCCACATAATATCACGACCTTCCATACCAGCCTGTGCGAGATAGTAAACTAATTCCTTCTGTTTAGCGGTCAGCTTATCAAATCCAGGAATCTGGTATCTGATAATTTTTAAATCAGCAAATTGCTCCGATAAGTACTGAAACTCTTCTTCGGCAGCTGCCTCTGTTGTTTGCTCTGGTTCAGAAGGTTCGCTACAGGCAGTTAGTAATACGATTAAAAGTATTAGCCAATAATTGTGTTTTAAATATTTCATAATGTTTGAGTAAATGATTGAAAAATCACATTCGTAAATGTGATAAAAATAGCAGCAATTTGTGAATTTAGTTAATCGATTTGAAACACAAAGCATGATCTTGTATTTGCTATTGTTTTATCACCTGATATCAAAATTTGATAAATTTAGACTATGTCAGTCGGATATTCAGGAACCCCTTTAGCAAAAAAGCTTGGTATTAAAGATGGTTACACCATCCTTTTAGTCAACGAACCAAAGCATTATTTGGATCTTTTTATCGATTTCCCAGAGGTCGAGGAGGCCCAACCCGATAGTCAGGAGATTGACTTCATACATCTATTCACTCTGGACTTTGGCACTCTAAAAGAACACTTTAATACTAGCAAGGAAAGATTAGCAAAAAATGGCACTTTATGGGTATCGTGGCCAAAAAAAGCATCAAAGATAACTACTGACTTAGATGGAAATATAGTTCGTAATTATGGATTAGAAAACGGACTGGTAGATGTTAAAGTCTGCGCGGTAGATGAAACCTGGTCGGGATTGAAATTTATGTATAGGGTGAAGGATAGATAAGACTTAGAAATATACTGATACTTTACTATCTTAAGTTTCTAATGAAAATCGTAACCCTCACACCTTCTCCACTTCTTACTTCATTAGTCAAACAAATGTGGATAATTGAAGAAAATGCTGGTTTTAATGTAAAAGTTAAGTCCTTTCCAACTGGTTATGCATTCATAAATGTGATCAGTGGAGAAGAATTTAAATTGAAAAAATCTGGAAAACCTGTTATTAAAACAAAAAGTTACGTGACAGGTCAGTGCATAGAACCATTTGATTTATCAATGTGTCTGATTAGGAGGTCATTAGTGGTGAAT
Organism: uncultured Fulvivirga sp.; assembly: GCA_947500555.1. GTDB lineage: Bacteria > Bacteroidota > Bacteroidia > Cytophagales > Cyclobacteriaceae > Fulvivirga. Next base: position 283,212 of record CANMSE010000002.1, read on the forward strand.
TTACAGGCCTACGCTTTCTACACCTTCTTTGGTATTCCATTATCAGAACTAAAAGGTCATGTATACAGCCTAAAAGAAATAGCACCAAGATTAGCTAGTGAGTTAGAAGAACTTTTAGAAGGCAATCTTCAGAGTTCAAGCGTACTAAAGGCGACAGATAAACTTTTCACGAAATATTTAAAGAACAATTACTTAGATCTAAGATTAAAAGATGCTGTAAATCAGATCATGTTTCATAAGGGAAATATCTCCACTAAAAAACTATCTGAAACCGCTAACCTTAGTCAAAGAAGAATGCAACAGCTTTTCAAGACACATGTAGGGGTTTCACCTAAAACTTACAATAGAATCACACGGTTACAAAGTTTATCTTTTCAGGTACTCAATGGCAAAAAATTGGACTACTTTGTCCCGGACAATTACTTTGATCAAGCCCATTTTATTCATGACATAAAGTCTCAGACCGGAATGACTCCAACTGAATATAATAGGTACATAACTGCACCTGAACTCTGCATGGCTTACCTTAAGTCCAACCCTTACGCCAGTTAGTTAAAAAAAACAATTTGACGGAAGAGTATTGTCCCCTTTTGTGATACATAACTGTCATAAATAAAAACGCCCATTTCGTTTTTTTACAATCATGTTAACTATTACTCACTTAAAATTGATAATTGTATGCAGAACACAATCATAATAGGAAAAATCATGTGCTTGTTGCTTTTCATATCAATGAATGAGACACTTGCTCAGAATACATTAGTTTACGATTCCTTGAAAGGCTCTCCTAAAGCTTCTTTAAACGATATTTCATGGATGCAGGGACATTGGAAAGGCGAAGCCTTTGGAGGCTACACAGAAGAAGTCTGGTCTCCACCTTCAGGTAATTCCATGATGTTTGCATTTAAATCATACTCAAAAAGTGATGAAGTGAAATTTTATGAATTTGGAGTCATTATGGAAATAGAAGGCACATTGATTCTACGTTTTAAGCATTTCACTCCTGATATTAAGGGTTGGGAGACCAAAGATGACTATATGAATTACAAGTTGGTAAAAGTCACCCCTGACAAAGTATATTTTGACGGCTTCACCTTTGAAAAAATAAGTGAGAATGAAATAATTATTTATGTCATGCTGGGAGATGAGAATGGTTCTACAGAAACTCAGTTTAATTATCAAAGAGCAATCCTATGAAAAACACTATGATAATTCTATACCTGACGTTTCTTAGCAATATGATTGATGCACAGCAACAAGAGCAGTATTTCGCACTTATCTATACCACAGGTAGTGCCTGGAATTCTGAGCTTGCGCCTAATGAACAACCATATTTTAGAGAGCATTCCAAACACCTGGCTCAGCTTAGAAAAGCTGATAAAATTGCTATCGGAGCAAGATATTCTGATAAAGGTCTCATTATATTGAAAGTAAAAGATAAGGCAGAAGCTGACTCTATTATTGCCTCTGATACATCCATAAAATACAAAACATTTAAAGCAGAGCTATACCCTTTCAATGCATTTTACACCGGAACTATCGAAAACCTAAATACAACTAAAACTATCCCTATGAAAACTTATAGTGCTATACAAAACTTCCAAATCCCAGTGAGCGATTTTGAAAGAGCTCACAGTTTTTACAGTAAAGTGATGAATTATGAGTTAAATAAGATGGAATATGGAAACTCCAAACTTGCTCTATTTCAATTCGATCAACGTAATGGAATTGGAGGTACATTGATCAAAAGCGAAGGATTAGAACCTTCAAAAAAGGGGACAATGATTTATCTGCATGCAGGCAATGACTTACAGCCTTTCTTAGAAAGAGTGAGAGCTAATGGCGGGCAGGTTATTAATGAAAAAACACCGCTCGGCCCTGATATGGGGTATTTTGCCATTTTCGATGACACGGAGGGTAATCGAGTTGGATTGTACTCCAAAGATTAAAAGAATCGTTCAATCACTGGATGACAATTACAGTTACACTTAGAAAAATACTAATATTATGATTTGAAGCTTAAAATTAGTTCGATGCAATCAGACGCAAAATCTCCGGTAGAATATCTCTCTCAACTGCCCGAAGACTGGAAGAAAGAGAAGTTAATGGTCGTTAGAGATCTAATATTAGATCATAGTAGACTACAGGAAAGTATGGATTACAAAATGCTGAGCTATGGTAATGAAGGGAATCAACTATTTCATCTTAATGCACAGAAGAACTATGTGAGTTTATATATTGGAAATATAGACAAAATACCCAATGGGCGTGAATTACTTAACGATCTGGATTTGGGTAAAGGTTGTATCCGAATAAAGAAAAATATAGACCTGAAAAAAACCGGGTTACAAGAATTCATAAAACTTTCTATCAAGTTATGGCTAGAAGGTTCTGATTTATCATGCTAAAACAATAAAATGAAATATACAACGTCAATAGAAATCAATAGGCCAATAGACCAAGTAGTAATGCTCTTCGATAATGTAGAGAATTACAAGCATTGGATGGAAGGTTTAAACAGTTTTGAAATAATTAGTGGAGAACCTGGAAAAAAAGGAACAAAGTCAAAATTTAAGTTCGAAATGGGCAAGCGTGAAATTGAAATGGTAGAGACCGTGTTAAAAAGAGACCTACCTAACGAGTATATCGTTTCTTATAATACTAAAGGCGTACTCAACACTGTCAAAAACATCTTTGAAAAAATTGATGATACCACAACAAGACACTCCACAGAAAATGAATTTCATTTTAGTGGTTTTATGAAACTAATTGGGTTCTTAATGCCTGCCATGTTCAAAAAACAAAGTCTCAAATATCAAATTGATTTTAAAAACTTTGTGGAAAGCAAGTAAGTCAAACCAAACTAATCCTTCCCATCATACAACTAGCGTAACTTTTAAGTTGCATTAACAAACCATTTTCCTCCGTAGCCTCAGGGTAACCGAGTGAGCGCAGTTCTTCAACTAATTTAGCTCTGGAAATACTGCCATCATGATTAATGACAACAGAATCTTCGTCTTGATTTACTTCAACGCTATCTACACCAACTATCTTAGATAGCCGGCTTATTATCGTACTTGCGCAGCCTCCACATTTCAGGTTGGCAATGATCACCTTCTCTGTAGTCATTTTACAATTGATTAAATTATTAGGACAAAGTTAGTCGTATCCGTAGTTTAAAATATGAGTAAAATCAGTTCTCATTTAAAGATTGATCAGAACTAAGTCATTTCTCTACTACTTGACTTTTAGTCAAAAAACCAGAACCATTGCGTGGTTTCTCTACACGAACATAATTATGATTCACAGCCACAATTTCAACTTCCTGATTATTCTGAAGGGTATCAACAGCTAACGTTTTTATATCCATTTCCTGGTATATAACCATCCTATTAGTAAACCGAAGTTTTTTACCCAACAACGCTGTATCTGGTTCAAAAACCTCTACTCTTTCATGCTCTGCTACAATATATGGGTAAGGATCTATCGGTCCATTTTTGTATATACCAAAGTGAAGGTGTGGAGCTGTGGTTCTCGCATTGCCTGAATTTCCAACCGTCCCAAGAGTATCACCAACCTTTACTTTATCATATTTTTTTACTCTAAACTCCTCAAGGTGGGCAAAATAAAGGCTATTCCCTCTTTTAGTATCACGTAGCCATACCACTTCTCCACCTATACCCCTTGTACCGACAAATCTTACGCTTCCGTCTACTGGAGCAATGACTGGAGTATGCCGCTTAGCAAAAATATCTACCCCATGATGTTCCCGTTTGCCACCATCACGAGGGTCACCAAAAATACTTTGAATCGCATTTTCATCTTTTCCAATCACAGGAAAATCAAGAGTTGGTATTGTTTCTATAGTTATGGTAAACTGTCCTCCACGAAGTAACTCTGGTTGTAAACGAAGGATGTAATCAGCATGCTTTCTTGGTTCAAAACCAAGTTTTAAAGTGCTGTCAGCAGAAGCTACATGTTTGTAAACACTTAATGAATCACTCTCAACACGAAACAGGTCAACAAATAGCCTGGTTGTATCCACCGTTATCATTGAAATATCAACAAGAATCTTCTGCCCTTTTTTGGCTTCAAATCGGTAGCCATGAGCATCAGGTTCTAAATCGGAAACAATAAAAGCCTCTTGGTAGGGAATTTTAACATTAATTTCCTCTTCAAATGGACGTTTTGAAGCTGCTACCCATTCTTTTCCAAGAGCCGTAGCATCAAGACCTGCCTGCTTCAGAGCGTGCAGATATGCCTCATGGTCATTTCTGGGATAAAAACGCTCTGGTACTATTTCATCTATTGAGCAGCTGCCCAAACCAATCGCAATGCTCAGCCATAAACCTATTCTTTTAAGCATAGAATAAAAACGAGTAACTTTTGGTTTGGTTGGAAGATTAAATGATAAACAGTGAAATTAAAAAACCTGAATGTTAGGGGCTATATAATTTTTTTGTTGTGAGCATAATTTACCATGCCCACCACTGTAGATTCACCTGTTTTTCTGAGAATATTCTTTCTATGTGTCTCCACAGTTTTTTCACTAATAAACAAGATTTCAGCTATTTGCTTAGTAGAAAAATCCCTAGCAATCAATTTTAATATCTCTTCTTCACGAGGAGACAACTCACTCTGTTTCTCAGGCTCATTAAATTGTTGAGCCAAAATCTCAGCTATTTCATCACTGAAAAATTTTTTGCCAGAAGTAACTTTATCAAGGGCATGAACAAGGGAACTGTGGGGATCATTTTTGAGCACAAACCCATCGATATTTTCTCTCAACAATTCCCGGATCACCGCAGGATCATCATGCATGCTAAGCACAATAATTTTCATTTCCGGAAGTACGCTCTTTGCTACTTTGACAATATCTATTCCCTTTAAGTCCGGCAGTTCATAGTCTGTAACCAAAATGTTGTAATCATTAGCCTTTAGTTTATCAATTGCTTCGGCACCGGTAGAAGCAGTGCCTGCCACCTCAAAAAGCTCTTGTGAGCTCAGCAATTGGCTGGTGCCCTCAAGGAGTATCTGATGGTCATCCACCAATAGTATTTTATACTTGGTCATAGACAATTTGGGCTTTGCTTTTCTGTTAAACAGTCTAATGGCTTTTTTCTTTCAAAAGAATGTTATTAAACGCTAGCATTCAATACCTATCCCTCGGTATTCTGCTCTACCTCTTTCGCTCTAAAAGCATCTTTCTTATCAAAATTAATAGTCAATGTAGTATTCTTTCTATTGGTCAATGTGTCGATATCAATTTCAGCCCTAATGAGACTTAATCTACTATTGATATTACGCCACCCATTCCCTGACCCATTGACAAGCTGATCAATATCGAACCCATTTCCGTTATCTTCTACAGTTATGATCAACTCATGTTCATGCTCAGTAAATTGAATAAAAATTTTCGTAGCCCCGGCATATTTTAGAATATTGGAAATCCATTCCTGCAAAATTCTGTAGAGCGATATTTCATATACTTCTGAGAATCGATCATCAAGCCCATAAGTTTGAACCTCAGCCTTTACAAGCTTTGATTTATTGATTCGATTTGCCAATTCTTTCAGAGCTGGTATTAGTCCTTCTTTAGTTAGGATTTGAGGCATTAAGTTGAACGCAATGTTTCTGATCTCGTTTTGAATATCCGAAAGGATTAAAGTAGAATTTTCCACTATCTCATTTTTTACTTCTATATCCTTTCCATCAGTACGTAAACTTTGAATATTCATAGTTAACGAGCTGATAAGTTGCCCCATACTATCATGGAGATCTTCCGCAAAGCGTTTTCGTTCTTTTTCCTGACTGGAAATGACCGCCTTTATCTGAGCTTCTCGCATCCTTATTTTTTGCTCATTCAATATTTGTTTTTGATGAATTTTGGTACGCTGTTGCCACAAATAAAAGATGAAAGATGCTAGTGCTAGAACGATTAGTAGAGCGACAATTAAGACTGTATTTCTTTCATTATTGGCTTTTTGTATCTGATTTTCCTGGTTAAGGAAATCTATTTTTTGATCTTTCTTTTCCGTTTCATATTTGGCAGTAACTTCTTCAATGGCCATCGCCTGTGACTCGATATAAATACTATCTTGATATAGTTTAGCCAGCTCTGTGAAGCTTAATGCATTCTGCAGATCTCCCACCGCTTTGTAAGTTTTAACAAGCATTTCGTACATGTCTTTTTTGTCCTGGTACGAGTTAGTGCTGTTTATGTATATTATGGCTTTATCGAATTGATCGAGGGCAATGGAAAATTCATTTCGATTGAAATAGTTTTCACCAATCTTATAATAGCTCTCCCCTATTTTATCCAAGTCCTTCAATTGCTCGGCTAGCGTCAGCGCTTTTTCAAAATACGGATGAGCCTCATCAAATTCCCGTTGGATCATTTTTATCGTGCCAATATTGATTAGGTTTTGCCAAACGTTGTTATCCTTTCGCTCTTCCGATGTAGTGCGCACACTTAGATTATAATAATACAGAGCACTATCAAGTTGCCCCTCATTTTTCTTTATTATACCGATATTGGTATAAATCCTGGCCATTCCAGCGCTATCACCTATCAGTTGTTTTTTTTTCAAACTACTTTTATAAAAATCAATAGCTAAATCTGTCTTACCAAGAATATCTAAAAGAGCACCAATATTTAACATAGAAATAGACAGTCGCTTATCACCGGCATCATTCTCTTTATATAGTCTAAGCGATTCATATAATGCATCCAGTGCCTCTTTATATTTACCTAGATTCTTCAAGGCATTGCCCTTATTATTTAAAGCTATAGGAATGCCAACATCATTCCCCCCTTGTTCAGCCATTTGAATAGATTTATCAAACAAAATGATAGCTGAATCATAAAGTGCCAGTGCGGCAATAAAGTTACCATAGCTGTTATATACTTTTGAAAGTGCTGCATGATCACCGTTAGACTCAAAAAAATGTGCTGCTTTCTGGTAGTTTAATGCGGTCAGAGAATCTTCATAGAGGTAATAATAAGATCTGGCCAAATACAAATAGATTTCACCCATTTGGCTTTCTTCACCTTTGAAACATCTTTTACTCTGTTCTAGAAAATCTACTGCACGCTTATAATCAGGAGCATCATACAAATAGTAACTACCAGAATCTAAAAGCTGTTGACACGAACTCTGAGCAACAGAAAAACCAGCCTGAAGTAAAAAGTATAAGAGGAATAATCTTTTAATATGTTCTTGATTTTTAAGACCCTACCTACTGCTAGGTATACCAAAATACCTAAACAACCTGATTGAAACAAACATTGAATATGGCCAGATTTGAAATTTAACAAAATTCAGAATTATGAAGAAATTAATCATTGTACTAAGTATGCTATTGGCTGTTTCTACAAGTTATAGCCAACTGGTAACCGAGAAAAATTTAGGGAGCTATGGCTTTGGTGAAAAGAAAATAAAGAAGGCTCCGAAGAGGGTTTATGTAAACAAATTTATTGTCAACTATCAGGTACTTTCTTCCGGGGCTCAAACAAGTACTACCGGTAAGACGCGTGCCGAAATGGCTGTCGCTTTAGAAGGCGCTTCACCAGAGATTATGCAAGATATCACTGATAAGTCTTATAACCGGATGGTAGAGAAATTGACCTCTGCAGGATTTGAAGTTGTTGATGTGGAAGAAGCTGCTACGGCAGAAATGTTCAGTGAGTGGACAAGAAGGTCTGGTGGTTCACCTTCAATGGATCAGTTAATGGGCTTTGTTTCAACAGCACCTACCGGTTTTGATTATTTTGTTAAACGAGTCACAAAAAAGGGCAAAGAGAAAAAAACATTTTTTGACACTACACCTAAATTAAGTAAGCAGCTTGGAGATATCCCAGTATTAGAAGCAGCTATCAATTTCCAATTTGTGGTCATAGAAGGTAACTCATTTATCAATGAGGCCTCCAAACTAAAAGGTACCATTAATTATGAAATACCCCCTTCAGCAATTGCACAATCAGCGGAAGGTATTTTGGGTGGCGGAACTGTCAAAACATCTCCTACTGTAGCCAGAGTGGTATGGAAAGGTGGAGCAGCCGGAGCCGGAGCATTATCAATGTTCAGTTTTACTCCTAAAAAAAGTATAGACGTACCAGGAGTAGTTGAATCAAAGAAGCTGAAAGAATATGTATCTCCATCTTACAATTATAATAACAACCCATATTCACCTATAGTATTTAGCACGAAGAAGGAGCTAAATGTATCTCACGTAGTAAAGGCGGATACCGAAGCTTTTAAAACGCAGACTGAGAAGGCATTGAATGAATATCTTGATTTTTTAGTAGATGATTTCATAGCGAAATCAAACGGTTAATTCTGAATGGTATGGAGGTTTTACCTTAATGGTAGCCTCTGTGCTTTGGAATTAAAAATCCCATAGGCCATGGTAGCTATGGGATTTTTTTATTTAAGCAATTTCGATTGCATAGTTTACTGGATGGTTCTTAATATCAGCTAGGGATAACTTTTCCATTGTTACAGAACTATTCGAAATCCTGCCTTTTTAAACTTATACTAATTGATTAATTTAAGAGTAAACAAAAAAAGGGCTTAGAATAAGCTTAACTTATGCATACATAAAATTTATAAATAAATATTATTATACATTAGCTCTATAAATTAAATAATCAATCTAAAAACATGGGAAATAAAGAACACTCCAACGGTAGTAAGGTATATGACATGAACGATGCCAGCAAATGCCCCTTTTTAGGAGGTGAGCATAAACAAAGTGCTGGTGGCGGAACATCAAATCGTGATTGGTGGCCTAACCAACTTAATCTGAATATTCTACGTCAACATTCTGCATTAGTAGATCCAATGGATAATGATTTCAACTATGCTGAAGAATTTAAAAAGCTGGATTTAGATGCCTTAAAGAAAGATCTTTATGATTTAATGACTGACTCCCAGGATTGGTGGCCAGCGGATTATGGGCATTACGGACCTTTCTTTATACGTATGGCCTGGCATAGTGCTGGCACTTATAGAATACAAGATGGTCGGGGTGGTGCCGGATCAGGAACTCAACGCTTTGCTCCCCTCAACAGTTGGCCTGATAATGGTAATCTTGATAAAGCACGATTGCTACTATGGCCTGTGAAGCAAAAATATGGAAATAAAATATCCTGGGCAGATCTCATGGTACTTGCTGGCAATTGTGCTCTTGAATCTATGGGATTTGAAACTTTTGGTTTTGCCGGTGGTCGAGAAGATGTTTGGCAACCTGAAGAAGACATCTATTGGGGTGCAGAAACAGAGTGGTTAGGAGATAAGAGATATACAGGCGACCGGGAATTAGAAAATCCCTTGGGTGCGGTACAGATGGGATTGATTTATGTAAATCCTGAGGGACCAAATGGCAATCCAGATCCGCTAAAATCTGCAGTAGATATTCGTGAGACTTTTGGTCGTATGGCTATGAATGATGAAGAAACTGTTGCTCTGGTAGCTGGTGGGCATACGTTTGGAAAAGCTCATGGCGCTGCTGATCCGGAGAAATATGTAGGTAGAGAGCCTGCCGCAGCAGGAGTTGAAGAGCAAAGCATGGGCTGGAAAAATACTTTTGGTGATGGGCATGGAGATTCTACCATTACAAGTGGAATAGAAGGTGCCTGGACACCAAACCCTACAAAATGGGATAACGATTATTTTGAAGTTCTTTTTGGTTATGATTGGGAACTGACAAAGAGCCCGGCCGGGGCTAATCAGTGGACTCCAACAGCAGCATCAAATGCGCGCATGGCACCCAAAGCTGGCGACCCTTCAGGTACCCAAGCATTGATGATGACCACAGCGGACATGGCCTTAAAGATGGATCCTATCTATGAGCCTATTTCGAGACGTTTCCATGAGAATCCAGATGAATTTGCTGATGCATTCGCCAGAGCATGGTATAAATTGACACATCGTGATATGGGGCCTATTGCGCTCTACTTGGGCAAAGAAGTTCCTAGCGAAGAACTTATCTGGCAGGATCCTATTCCTGAGGTAACTCATGAATTAATTAATGATAATGATATTGTTGAGCTAAAAAGTCAAATTCTGGATTCTGGTCTAAGTATTTCAGAATTAGTATCGACAGCCTGGGCATCAGCCTCAACATTTAGAGGGTCTGATAAAAGAGGCGGTGCGAATGGAGCGAGAATTCGTTTAGCTCCACAAAAGGATTGGGAAGTGAATAACCCTTCGCAACTCTCCAAAGTACTTGATACGCTTGAGGGGATTAAGAAAGGATTTGGTAAGGAAGTGTCTTTAGCTGACCTTATTGTACTTGGTGGGTGCGTAGGTGTCGAAAAAGCAGCTAAGGATGCTGGTCATAACATAACTGTACCTTTTACACCTGGTCGTGCTGATGCTTCAGCAGAGCAAACAGATGTAGAATCTTTTGAGGCTCTCAGGCCTTTAGCCGATGGCTTTAGAAATTATATGACCAATGAAAGTCATGCTTCGGCAGAAGAAATGCTTATTGATAGAGCTCAATTACTAACTCTCACTGCTCCTGAAATGACTGTACTTATCGGAGGTCTTCGAGTTTTGGATACTAACTATGACCAATCAAAGCATGGTGTATTTACAGATAAACATGAGACTTTAACTAATGACTTCTTTGTCAATTTGTTGGACCTAAGCATAAAATGGGGGTCTGTTTCCGATGCTGATGAGATATTTGAAGGGAAAGACCGTAAATCTGGTAAAGTGCGAGGCACAGGAACGCGAGTAGACCTTATCTTCGGTTCTAATACTGAACTACGAGCTTTAGCTGAAATTTATGGATCGTCAGATTCAAAGCGAAAATTCGTAAAGGACTTTGTAGCTGCATGGGATAAAGTGATGAATCTAGATCGATTTGATTAAGCTGACAGATAGCAGATAAACTAAAAAGGCAGCCTGTTAACAGGCTGCCTTTTTTATTGTTGATACAACCCTCCGAATTCTTGAAATCAGTAGTCTATTGATAGATAGGCACTTCACAATCTTTCATTAATTACATATTAAGTATATCTTTAATAAGTAGTTAGAGTGACTGATCTCATATCCCATGAAAAAATTTGTATTCTTACTCGTATGTCTTTTGCCAATTTATGTATTTGGTCAAACTGCCGGAGAGGTCATGTTTGTTGGCTTCAATGCTGATGGAAATGATGGTTTTTCCTTTGTAACTTTTGTGCCATTAGAAAATGGCTCAACCATTTATATCACTGATAATAATTGGGATGGTTCTTCTAGCTTTTCTGCAACTGAAGGAGCCATAACATGGGAAAATAATACAGGATTCACGATTTCAGCAGGTACAGTTATTTCAGTTAGTGATATTAATGGGACTATAACCACTAGTATAGGTAATTCCGTAGAATCAGATTTGGGTTTTGATATAAATGCTGCAAGTGAAACCTTGTATATGTTCTTAGGGACTGATGACAGCACGCCAACCACCTTTCTATCCGCAATAGCAAATAACACTTTTGGAACCTCTCCACCCATAACAGCAACGGGACTTATAGCTGGAGTAAACGCAATTCAGATTACTGGGGATAATGATGTTATGTTATATACTGGAAGCACCCTTTGTTCTTCTACAATTGCCGCATGTGCATTAGCTATCAGTACTCCTGCCAATTGGGGCACTCTACTGGACGGTAGTGGCGATCAAAGCATTGCAGTATTTCCTGATAACGTAACCTCCAATTTTTATGGATTAGTGTTTGAATCTGTTACCTATTATTCAAGAAATGCAACTCTGGGAGGGAATTGGGATGATCCTAACTCCTGGACTACGATTTCCGATGGCTCGGGAGGACCATTGGCAACAGGTATATTTCCAACAAGTAGCGATAATGTAGTGATACGCTCCGGTCATACCATTACAATTGATGCAGTTGACGATAATCAGGAACCGGGAATTAGTCCGGATGGATTAGGCCGCAGCAATGTAGGTCCATTTGCAGCTTCCAACCTAACCATGTTTTATCAGACCGGGGATATAATAATAGATGGTACACTAACGGTATCAGGTATCGAAATGATGGTAGAAGGATATACTCAAATCCAGACCGGAGGTTCGTTTACCCTTACTTCAAGTTTAGTTAACCTGGGGTACATGGAGGCTGAAACAGGTTCATCGTTAAGTAGTGCTGATGATTTGGTGATAGCGGGCAACAGTGTGACCATAATCAATACAACTTCTATTTCCAATGATGATCTGATTATTAGTTTTACAGATGCTACCTTATGTGGAAGTGGCACTACTACACTTCAAAATGGCTCTGGTAGCCAGATAACATTTGCTAATTCTGGTTCTATTAGCCAAGTATGTGACTCTTTTACAGTCAACTGCACCGGGTCCGGTTGCAGCGGCACTTTTCCTACTGTTGGTACAGGTAGCTTTATAACAGGGAATTCAGGGCCTGCCGGAGTTGGAAATTCTTCAAATAACCAGTTTTGGGTTAGAGCACATGACTTATCCTTGTCAAACGGTGATGGCGTTAGTACCTGGACTGACGTCTCAGGAAATAGTGCTAACGCTTCGCAATCTACTCCAGATGATCAACCTACATTTACCAGCAATGCTGTAAATTCATTCCCTTCACTCAGTTTTGATGGTGGAGACGTTCTTAACCTTGGTGATGTTCTCAACCTGGCTCCGGGTACTGACAGTTGGTCATTTTTCTCCGCTTTCAATGTGCCAACCAGCAATACCGGAACCATATTTTCCCGAGCAACTACTACAGACCGACAATTCCAATATTATATAGACAGTGACAATTTTAACTTTTATTCTGGAAACGTTGCTCCGGCAGGTGCATTGTTAGGGTCTGAAACCGCCACTGGCAGCTGGAATATCGCTTCTGCCATCACTACACCATCTTCAAGTGATAGCTGGGTTGCTTCTACAGACGATGTGGTGGGAGGAGCCGTTGGCACAAACACAACCACCGAAGATGTGCTAATTGGCGCCCGTTTTTTTGATGGAGGAGCAGGTACTACTTTCCGTTTAACGGGTGAAATAGCTGAAATATTATTCTATGACGTTGAGGTAAATGAGGCTCAACGAATTATTATCGACAACTATTTAGCTGCAAAATATGACATTGATATTTCTACCTCTGGGGATGACTTCTACGATATGGATGATAGTGGCAACGGAAATTTCGATTTCGAGGTTGCCGGAATTGGCCAGGCAAGTGACGGATCAAACCACAGAGATGCGAAAGGCACAGGACAACTCAGAGTATTTAATGCAAGTTCATTAGATAATGGAGATTTTCTTATGTGGGGTCATGATAATGGCAGCCTCGCCGGTACTTCTTCCGGAGTAGATGGAGCGGATATAGAAGAAAGGCTAAATAGAATATGGAGATTCAGCGAAACTGGTGATCTGGGTACTTTGTCCATATCTTTTGACTTAAGTGACCTTGCCAGCCCATTAGGATCAAATTTACGACTCCTTATTGATAGAAATGGAAATGGTTTTACCGATAATGACATCGCCCCTATAGCAGGATCTGTCAATGGAAATACTGCCACATTTTCTGGTGTTAATCTCGTTAATGGAGATAGAATAACCATTGGCAACACTGACGCAACCACTCCATTACCTATTGAACTTTTAGATTTTCAAGCCATCAGTAAGTTAAGTAGTGTACTTCTTAATTGGACTACTTCTTCTGAAGTTAACAATGACTATTTCACCATTGAAAAATCTGAAAATGGCATCAAATGGAGTTCGGTAGCCATGATTGATGGAGCAGGAACATCCCTTGATAAAATAGATTATTCTTTAGAAGACAAAAGTCCTTTTGAAGGACGATCATATTACAGACTAAAGCAGACAGATTATGATGGCGGTTCATCTTATTCAGAAGTTGTAACCGTATTTTTTGACGATTACAAAGAGATCTCCATTTTTCCCAATCCAACATCCGGGGTTTTTAGTATAACGGATATTGAAATTAATCCTGAATATCTAAGTCTATTTGATATTCGAGGAAAGCTAATGCAAGTCCGCACTTTCGTAGAGAATAATATTACGGTTATAGATGCATCAGCAGTACCTAGTGGTTTTTATATCCTCAAAATTGATGATGGTACTTCTTCGCAGTCGTTAAGACTTATCAAAAACTAGCTATGTTATTGTGTTGCTTTTGCCATCACATGATATCTAGGGTCATCAATATCCTTTTCTATTACCCGTTCTAATTTTGGAGAGGCTTTAACCATCAAACGTTGGCATTCCTCGCTAAGATGCTTGATATGCAAAGTTTTACCTGCAGCCTCATACTTTTCCACCAATACAAACAATGCTTCCAAAGCTGAGTGGTCAGACACTCTCGACTCTATGAAATCAATCACTACATTATCCGGATCACCATTGACGTCAAACTTGCTGTTGAAGGCTTGAATACTTCCAAAGAATAATGGGCCCCATATTTCATAAACCTTGGTTCCATCTTCCAAGAAATGCTTTCTAGCTCTAATTTTCTTGGCATTCTCCCAAGCAAATACTAGTGCACTAATTATGATACCGGCAACTACGGCTATAGCCAGATCGAAAATAACTGTCAATCCGGAAACAGCCACTAACACAATAGCATCACTCAATGGAATCTTATTTAGAATTCTAAAGCTACTCCAGGCAAAGGTGCCAATTACTACCATGAACATTACACCTACTAACGCAGGAATGGGTACTTGCTCAATTAATCCGGAAGCGAAAAGGATGAAGCATAATAATGATAATGCAGCAACTATTCCTGATAGCCTTGTTCTACCCCCCGCTTTAATATTTATAATGGACTGACCAATCATCGCACAACCACCCATACCACCGAATAAACCAGTAACTATATTTGCTCCACCTTGGGCTAAACACTCTCTATTAGAATGCCCTCTTGTCTCAGTCAGTTCGTCAATTAGGTTCAAGGTCATTAATGACTCGATCAAACCGATAGCTGCTAGTATCAAGGCATAAGGACCAATAAATTTCAGTGTTTCCCAGGTAAACGGCACTTTATTAAAAATATCAATCTGGAATGTAGGCAAACCTCCTTCAAGTCCAGCTCCGCCTCCACTTTTGATAAAACTACCCACCGTAGCTACATTTAGATCTCCTATAATCACGATGCCGGAAACTACAATTATTGCTATTAAGGCCTCTGGGAGTTTCTTATTCAATTTTGGTAAGAAATACATAATCCCCATGGTCAACAACACAAAACCAAACATCAATACCAATTGACCACTTTGTAGCCATACCTTTTCACCATTAACCACTTCCTTGAACATGCCCAGCTGGGATAAAAAGATCACAATAGCCAAACCATTAACAAACCCTAACATTACCGGGTGAGGAATCAAACGCACAAATTTTCCGAGTTTTAACAACCCAACGATCATTTGTATCACGCCCATGAGAATAACCGTAGCAAACAAATAGTAAAGTCCAAGATTTTCACCTTCGACTCCCATGGCATTACCTTGGGCGACTAAAGTTACCATCACCACGGCAAGAGCTCCAGTAGCACCACTAATCATCCCTGGACGGCCACCAAATATTGAGGTAATAAGGCCAATCATAAAGGCAGCATAAAGGCCTACTAACGGATCTACACCTGCCACGAAGGCAAAAGCTACAGCTTCCGGCACTAGGGCAAGTGCCACAGTAATCCCACTTAAAATATCGTTCTTGGCATTAGCCGTACGCTTGATTATAAACTCCTTCATAGTATCTTGGAAAAGGGCGCAAAGCTATGGTTTTAGTAATAGATGACAAAGGGTTCAACAGTATCAAATTAATTAGGTAGTTTGATACATTATATGAAGTTTCCATTCCACTTGAATACCCCTTATGGCCTTCCGGATTCCCACTTTCTCAGGAATCCCTCAGAATAGCTTCCTCATGAAAAAAATCCTTTCTATCATTGTTCTTGCACAATTCTTCTGTACTTCTCTTTGGTTTGCTACTAACGCAGTAATCCTAGGTTTATCGCAGGATTTTGAAATAAAAGCTGAGAATATGAGTGATTTAACCTCAGCCGTTCAGTTTGGGTTTATCACAGGCACGCTCCTTTTTGCACTAACAAACATAGCTGATCGTTTCCCTCCTTCTAAAGTGTTTTTCTGGTGTGCTTTGTTCGGAGCACTGGCAAACCTGGGTTTGATCTTAGATTTTAATGTCCTTTCTTCCCTACTACTCATTCGATTTTTAGTGGGACTATTGCTGGCAGGTATCTACCCGGTCGGTATGAAGATAGCTGCTGACTATTTTAATAAAGAATTAGGTACAGCTTTAGGTTATTTAGTAGGTGCCCTTGTTTTAGGCACAGCATTGCCACACTTTATCAAAGTAGTTACAATAGGTTTTGAATGGAAATTAGTGATCTATGCAACTTCCGGACTGGCATTTTTAGGAGGTCTGAGCATTCTACTTTTTGTGCCGGATGGACCAAATAGAGCAGCTCGTACCAAACTCAACTTATCCGCAATAGTGGATGTATTTAAAGCGAAACCCTTCAGGGCAGCAGCGTTCGGCTACTTTGGCCACATGTGGGAGTTATATACATTTTGGGCATTTGTTCCTGTGATTCTAACTTTTCATAATAACACAAACTCAATCTCTTTAAATGTTTCGCTATGGTCATTCATTATCATCGCTATTGGAGGATTAGGCTGTGTTTTAGGTGGCTACCTTTCGATAAATAAGGGTATTAAAACCATAGCAGCCATAGCACTTAGTATATCTGGGTTATGCTGTTTGATTTCACCACTCATGATTGGTTATGCAAGTACTCCATTACTCCTCCTCTTCTTACTGATCTGGGGAATTACTGTAATCACAGATTCACCATTATTCTCCACATTAGTTGCTACAAATGCGGCTTCTGAAAGCAAGGGTACTGCATTGACCATTGTAAATTGTATTGGCTTCTCTTTAACTATAGTAAGTATACAATTGCTACAGTCTTTATCTACTGTATTACCATTCTATCTAGTTTTCTTACTGCTTCTTCCCGGACCCATTTTTGGATTAGTTAGTCTTTACAGGAAATAACTATTTTTGAACTATGCCCGCTCAGGAGGAATTTTTATCTATACTAAACAACATCAAGAAGTACGTTGATTTAACAGAAGTCGATGAAAAAGATTTTATTGATATAGTCAGCACCAGTAAAGTCAAGAAAAGGCAATTTATAGTTCAACCAAGGTTTGTATGCAAGCATCAAACATATGTAGTAAAAGGTGCTTTAAGGAGTTATTTTGTTGGTAATGACGGCACAGATCATACTATACAATTTGCTATTGAGGACTGGTTTATCAGTGACTTTAATTCCTATATCACTCAAACACCAGCCACCATTTTTGTTGAAGCATTAGAAGACTCTGTTATTCAACAAATAGAATATAAGGATGTAGAGTCACTTTGCGAGCGAAATCCAAAATTCGAAAGATACTTTCGACTTGTAGCTCAAAAAGCCTTTGCGTACTCCCAAAGGAGAGTCTTATCAAAGCTGGACAAGACTGCCGAGCAACGTTTAGAAGAATTTACTTCTATGTACCCTTCGATTGTGCAACGGGTACCTCAATATACTATCGCTTCCTACCTGGGTATGACACCCGAGTTTCTGAGTAAACTCCGAAAGAAAATGGCTAATTCTTAATCTAGATTAAGAGATTTTCCTAAACCAGTTCATTTTAGTTGCATGAGTATCAGTACAGCTTTGTATCTCATCAAAATACAATTATTATGAAGTTAGATTTGAAGGTTATTTACACTTTGAGAGTTCTTTATGGTCTACCACTGATCATATTTGGTTTGAATAAGTTCTTAGGATTTGTAGAAGTTGCCCCTCCTGCAGACCTGACAGCCCAAATGTTTTTGGGAGCCATGTTCAGTTCATATTTGGCTCCAACAGTAGGTTTACTTGAAATAGTAGGCGGTTTACTCTTAGTTGTGCCAAGAACAGCTTTTGTAGGTTGGTTAGTGCTATTGCCAGTAATTACCAACATTTTTTTATTCCATTTAGCTCATGATTTACCTGGTAACGGCATTTGGCTGTTCCCTACACTAATGGCTATATTATCCGGAATCACATTTAACGACAAGTTAAACACTTTAATAAAATGAAAGTAGCGTTTATAGGTTTAGGAATAATGGGCAGTCGCATGGCTATTCATTTAATTGAAAATGACAATGACGTAAAAGTCTGGAGTCGGTCAAAGCATACCCGTGATGAATTCAAACACCCTTCCAAAGTAGTAGGCACTGTGGATGAGGCTATTGTAGATACTGATGTTGTTTTCAGCATGCTTTCTACTCCACAAGCAGTTGAAAAAGTCTTTTTCGGGAACACCGGGTTGCTCAGTAAAATGAAACATAATGCCCTTTGGGTGGATTGTTCCACAGTCAACCCATCTTTTTCAAAATATTCTTATGGGAAGTCTGAAAAAGCAGGAATCCGGTTCTTAGATGCTCCGGTCGCAGGATCAAAGCCGCAGGCTGAAAATGCCGAGCTAGCATTTTTTGTTGGAGGTAATAGAGAAGTACTAAAAGAGGCTCAACCTTTATTGGAAATAATGGGTTCAAAGGTGATTCATATCGGTGACACCAGTCAGGGTTCAGCTTTTAAGATGGTTGTGAACATCATGCTCGGTCAATCAATGGCAATATTCTCTGAGGCCACTTTATTTGGTGAGTCAATGGGAATATCAAAAGAGTTTTTATTAGATGTGTTGCCCAACCTGGTTGTATCGGCCCCTTTCACCAAATTTAAAGCAGAGGCTATCAAGAAGGATGAATACGATGTACAATTTCCATTGGAATGGATGCATAAAGATTTACAGCTGGCTTCTCAAACAGCTTATGAAACCGGGCAAACACTGTATTTAGCCAACGTGACTAAAGAAATGTACGCGGATGCCGTCCGTAAAGGACTGAGTCGATTAGATTTTGCTGCAATACACAAGTCACTTGATAACTAATTCAGCGGCTGAATGAATCAAAGTTGCGACTCATAATTGGTCGCAACTATTAACGCATTAGTTTCTGTTAAGTATTTAGGAAAGAAAAAGTAAGGCCTATTTGTATTCAATAATTAGAAATGAGGCAGTGGTTTCGCCAATATTCAATACTTCGTGGACAGTGACTTCACTCTTAGAAAAAGTACTGCCTGTTGGTACATCCACTTCTCGCGTACCCTCATCACTGATTATTCTGAATTTACCACCTGCCAAGGTATAGCCAGTATGTGGGTTATGGTAGTGTTTTTCATGACCAACCCCGGGAGGAAAAACACACCTCAATATTCTAACCTGGTCATTTTCTTCCATCACATTGCACACGCTTTGTCCTTCCCATCCTGCTTCAAGGGGATCAGGGAGAGCTTTGGTTTCCATACTGTGATCACATCCAGTCAACAAGATTACACTAATCATAAAAAGCAGGTAAATAAAGAGTGTATTTTTCATAAATTTTCGGACGCGTGTCTCAAGCTTGGTTGGTTAGTGCTCTTTTCATTAGCTTAATATACTGAGAATAAGATCGATAATTAATTAGAACTACTTACAAGTCAATGTTAGGGTCTACAATCTCCAACTTACTGGACGACAACATCGGCTTAGGTATACTCTTTTTAATGTAAGTCATTAACTCCTGAATCATGGCTTCTTTATTCGTCCGTCCTCTTTTAATGACGCCCACCTCTCGAGCTTTTGGATACTTACCCCTTATTACATTTATATTATCATCCTGATCTTCGTTTAGTATTAATGTTGTCAATTCCGGCAGAATAGTCATCCCTCCTTTGCTATCTACAATTCTTATCAGCGCATCAATGGAGTTACTTCGGTAGATAAAATCTTTGTTTGCTCTTATTTTACTAACATCACAAAAATTATTGAGCTGATCTCTAAAACAATTACCTTCCTCCAAAAGCCACAATTTTTTATAATCTACGGTAGATAAAGTACGCTGTTTGATGGGCACCTTTTCTGAAGAATACAAATAGAACTTCTCGTAAAAAAGAGGAATACTATCAATGCCACTGGTAGTAATAGGAGTAGAAATGATTCCAACATCTAATGTTCCTTGCTTTACTCCATTAACCACTTTTTCGGTGATCATTTCATTGATATCCAACGAAATAGATTCGAAATTATCCTGAAACTCATAGGCAAATAACGGGACAAGAAATGGTGCGAGAGTGGGTATTATTCCAATTTTTAAGGTACCCGTTAATCCATCAGATATGTTATTGGCAAAATCTAATAACTCCTTAGTTTGGTTCGAAAGTTCGAAAGCTTTGTCTAAAAAACTAACCCCTTCTGCAGTGGGGTTTATAGGATTCGTTGATCGATCAAATATTAGCAACCCAATTTCTCTTTCAAGTTTACCTATTTGCAAGCTTAAAGCTGGTTGGCTTATTTGTAGGTGTGATGAAGCTAAACTAAAGCTGCCATACTTCTGCAATGCTAAGGCATACTGCAACTGTTGTAAGGTCATAATTTAATATTATACAATCATAATATTAATAAATATTTATTATAGTAGTATTGATATCTTAATTAAGCCAGTGGAGACAAAATGGTTAATGCTATATTAAACTCTTTCTTGTATGATGATGATTGACGTTTTAAGATCAGGTAATAATGAGAAATTAAAGGCATTATTATTCCAAAATGACCTAGTAAATAAAAAAGATGAGCGTGGCTTTACACCTCTTATCCTAGCTACTTATTTTGGTAATTACAATGCAGCAGAGATACTTATTGCTAATGGCGCTCATATAAATGACCAGGATTCTAGTGGAAACACAGCACTTATGGGTGTCTGTTTCAAAGGTCTTAAAGAGCTTGCGGAACTTCTTTTAAACGAAGGGGCAAATGTAAATACTCAAAATCATGACGGAACAACAGCACTGATGTTTGCATCAAGCATAGGTCATCTTGCCTTGGTCAAACTTCTTATTGAGAAAGGCGCACAACCTCTCATACAGGATAAAGATAAAAATACCGCCTTAACGAAAGCACAATTGAGTGGAAACCAAGAGGTCATAGATTATTTAATTGAGATTAATGAACCTTCTTAGTATTCAGGGGCATTTAGCTCGCAACTTTCATCTAAATGGGGAACAGCAAGCTGTATTTCATTCCGTGCTTCATTCCCTTTTCGATCACCAATATGTACTTATAAATTCCACTGATAAAATTGACTTGATTTATGACTACAATAGTGATTTAAAAAGTCATCTTACGAAAAAGCTATGTGAGATTAAGAACAAGTCTTATAGTGTAGAAATTGAAAGGAAATTTTATCATGCAGTAGGGTCCAAAAATTCACTGGAATCTTTTTTCATAAGGTTGTATCAAGTTGCTCAAAGGAAAGATAGTTATGAGGCTTATATAGCAGAATTTGATAAGATAGCGAAAGCCAATCCTGACAATCCAGTCATAATGCACATATTAGGCTGTTTCAATCATATCGATCTGCATGACTTCAAGAACATGTATGCTAATGGCTTAAACAGGCAAAAACTCGTTATCAACCGACACAAAACATATGCTCACCTCATAAATTATTTGGATAAATTTATCCATAATTAGAATAATCTTTGGAACTACCTGTCTTGAGGTTTAATACCCTTAGCCTTATCTCTTCTTGGAACAAAAGCCTCCATGTTTACCGGCTTTGTTACAGGCTTTTCTGATGGTAGATACTTCAAGAGTAATTCCTTAGGTCTAATCGGTCTCTTTTCAAAGCCTCCTCCACAATTGGGGCATACGTTTTCAAGAATTTTCTCAACACAATCCTGGCAATAGGTGCATTCAAAAGTACAAATGAAGGCTTCTGTACTATCTGGCGGAAGTGGCTTGCTACAGTTTTCGCATGATGGTCTTAACTCAAGCATACTTACTCCTTTTTATAAAAAACGAACTCACCACCTTCATCACCAGCCCCTTTCAACGGATTTCCTATCGGGGTTTGATCTGAAATTTCTGATACTTGAATTTTAACATATTGCACTAGTTCGCTTACCGTGACTTTGTCTTTAGGATTCTCTTTTAAGAACTTAAGAAAATTGCTTGCAAAGGGACTATTCTTTCCTTCAGTACCATCTGAGACTACTTCCAACCTACCCGAGGCCAATCCCCAACGTGACCTGAACTGCTCCACATTATCGGCATAGCCTCGTTTTTGTTCATTGAAAAGGGATCCTGAAAAACAGGCATCAGCAACTAAAAATGTATGCTGCGAATCGATATTACCCATAATTTTCAAAATGTCAGAATTAGATAGATAGTCTCCACTATTATTCACTTTGGCATCCACCGGTATCCAATACCCTTCGTTGAGCAATTCATCATAAAACCCATGTCCAGAAAAGTAAATGAGCAGATTATCGTTAGGGGTCACACGTTCTATTAAACTTCTAAGACCTTTATAGATATTATTTCTGGTTGCCTGCTCATCTTTAATGACCGTAACATTTCCAAAATCAAAATCATAGAGCCCCATCAAAGTGCCTGCAACGTCATTTGCATCTTTTACCGCATTATTTAGTTGAGGCCAAAATTGATAGTCATTAATTCCAACCACGAAAAGATAGTTAGTAGCAGAAGATGCATCATAGCCATTACCATCCAAATCTCTACGATTAACAACAAACTTCTTCAAAGCGATATTATCATTGACATCTGTTACCTCCATGGTAACAAAATTATCTCCCATAGATAGAGGAAGATTGATGACGAAGTTTCCACTTTCTCTTATTGGCGTCTCGATACCGTTTATTCTCAACCTACGTACACCTGATTCGTCAATCACGGCTCCTTTTATTTCTATAATATCCTTAGAATAACGCACCCTATCATCTGAAATATTTGCCGGGCTGGAGACATAAATCTGTGGTGGCGTTTTATCGGTATCATCTTTGAAATTGAATATAGGAGATATGTTTAAAGAAGATACATCCCAAATTTGGACTTCTTTGCTGTATTGCTCAACGACTACAATTTCTTTGCCTTTAGGGCTAAAATGAATATCCAGTACTCCACCTTTAAAATCATCAAAGGCCAACCTCTTATTACCTGTTTTAACATCGTAAATAGCCAATGATTTATCATCCGAACCCGATGCCAAATATTGGCCGTCTCCACTAAAGGTCAGGTCATAAATCCATCCCTTTTGACCTTCTTGCGTTTGGAGTAACTCTCCAGTCTCTATATTCCAAAGTTTTACTTTTTTATCATCCCCTCCACTGGCCAGGGTTTTATTATCCGGGCTTATGGCAAGCGTTCTCACCCAATCGTCATGTGCCTGGAATGATTTTAGAACATTACCTGAATTTGTTTCCCAAATAATAATTTTTTCATCCCCTCCTGCTGTTGCTATAAATTGACCATTATCCGTAACCGCCAAGGCTCTTAATGGTTTGGTATGTTCCTTTTTAGAGTAGATCATACTGCCATTATCCAAATCCCATAAAATGAGCTTCATATCCTCCGAAATAGAAGCCAGATAGTTGGTCCCACTTACAAAACTTATGGCAATGACCTCTTTATCATGACCGGTGAAAGTTCTTACTACTTGCCCTGTATTGATGTCCCAGACTATGACTGACTTGTCCATACTTGCTGAGGCCAACATGGTATTCTTAGCATCAAACTCAATATCCAGAATCTTTTTCTTGTGCCCTTCAAAGGTTCTCACCTCTGTATCATTACCAGCATTATATAATGTAATCACATTATTGTCGGCAATGGCTAAAAACGAATTGTCAGGTGAATAATTAGCAACGGATGCATTCTTGGTTTTGATACCTACTTTAAGCAGATTTTGAGCTGTAAGCCTCCATGAAAAACAAATGGTCAGTACAATTAATAAATATGTCCTCATACTCACAGTCAACTAGTTGTTACTTTTTTCTTCCCAAATTGTAAGAAATACCTGTTTGAAGTTGAATTAGAAAATCACCTCCATCTTCCAAGAGGATTTCAAAAGCATCATCCCCCACCTGACGAGCGCTAAGTTCAATGGCATTCAAATACAAGTTTCTATTCAGTTTTATCATTAGACCAAGACCTGCACCAAATCCGTTCGTTTGAGAAGCTAGTCTGTAATCTCCAAAGTCCTTAATAAGTTCCATACGGAAATAACTGAGATTAAGATAGGGTCTGATACTTGGAGAGCGGCTGGCTGAAAGTCTAACATTCAACCCAATAATACTTAGCTCGGCATCGTTTTCTAAAAGATCATTGGACACTTCCTCGGCAAAATTCATATCTACCCCCCTGGAAAAGAATGGACCAACGGCAATGCGTTCGTTAATATGAAAGTGTAACGCTCCGGAAATATTAATTCCCTCGAAGTCCTGTGTTTCCATTCCCGTAATTATTCCGTAGCCACCCTGGAGTTTGGCATCCATGGATGGAATAGGTAATTGCGCCAACGAAAAAGTAGAAATAGACAACATAATTAGGCATAAAATGGCTCCTTTATATATATATTTCATATCTATCAATTCACGGTGTACTGGTAATCTATTGTTACTATTTCATCACTAGTCATACTCCCGGATTGTTCATCTCGTGGATCTAAAAGCCACCAATCGAACAGAAAAACCTGGCCTATTTTCGTTGACTGACCAAACAGATTGGGAAATAACAAAACAGGATGAAAGAAAAAAGTATCAGGATTTCTACTTGTTTCAAAAGTTTGACCACCTCCTCCTACCCGTTGGTCAATAAGTCGTAATTCTCCAATGACGTTATTACCTATGGCAAATAAAGCAGCTGGGTTGCCAATAGTGTCAAAGAAGACATCGGCTGGACCATAAATATAGCAATCCGTATTTGCACAAAACTGAGTTAATGTCTTGGTAGAACCACCCTGTCGAAACTGTATCTGACTGACTATTTGACTATCATCTGCAATAAAAATAGTTTGTTCTACAGAAGTAGATGCTTTTATATTCTCAAAAACCCTATCTACAGACTCTACAATATTATCAACAATGTAATTTAAGTTGTCAGTAGTTCGTGTAACAGAAGAACTGTCTAATGTATATCTATTCGTAATCGTCTGGGTAAGTCTTCCTAAATTATCATAAGAAAAATCAAAGGTTTCAAACTCAAATCCATTTCTATCATCAACATTTTCTATTCGACTGGCCAAACCATTTGATCCATAGGTGAAGTTGGTTACAATTCTGGCATTATTGAGTGTAGGTGCCGTTGGGTCATCCTTATCGAAGAAATAATTAAACCTGAACTTGTCAATTATATCTCGATCTGTTGATTCAGTATTGGAGTGAGCAGAAACACCTGACCAATCTATTCTTGCTATCTTGTTATCGCTATTGGTAGTTACCAATCCAGTACCGGGAGCAGAATTGGGAAGTGCCGAATTATTGATTTGTTGCGATAAGACTATTTCTGATAGAACTAACCTTTGATTTAGCTCATCAGCTCCCTGAATATCATCATCTTCAATTATTGAACATGAACTAAGCTGAATAAAAAAAAGTAGTACTAAAAAAGAACGCCATTTAGAATATTTCATGCCATCTACAGAATGTATAACATTCTAATTTAATCAAATTCAAGAAGAATTTACTGTCACAATGTCGACATATTCTAATAATCTGGCAATAGTGAAAGTTGAACTTGTTTCAGTTTAGTTGTTCTGATTTAGTACATAAAGACTTCCAAGATACTATTCCAACTCTAAAACATTTCCCAAACAAGCTTGGATGAATTCGGTAAAGCTAGTTCCAACTTAATCACATAGGGAGCTTCTTCGCTAATCCAAAATGTTAAATTTTGATTGGTGGTTAATTCCCAACACAAGGTTTCTTCTCCTCCAGGAAGCTTTAGTTTTGACTTACCAACCACACTTGCAACAAGCCAATCTCGGGAGTTGGTACGTGAATTATAAAACGGGAGTTTCGCTACCAAATCTTCTTTCAATGGAAGTCCCAGCAGCAAAATTCCGTAAAGGTTCCAATCAAAAACCGATTCATTCAAATCAGTATTGACCTCTTTTAATTCGTTATCCTGATTTTTGTTTGTGTGCCCTTCAATTTTCCCGTTTTCAAACTCATAGTAAGTGAAACTACCTTTTGGCGTAATGGTGGAAAAGCTTTTGGGAACTAACGTTTTGTAGTCTACCATATTAATCCATGTATCCTGAAGCTCCATTTTAGGACTATACAAATCTTGAACACGATGCAGGTACTTTTTCCCTTCAAGTTCGATTATCTGTGAATAGTCAGTCCATATTCTATTTAGACTCACATTACCTGATGAATCAATGAACGAAACCTTCCATTTGTTCGTGTAAGGTTTGATTTTAGTTCCATCAATCCACCTTCCACCCACCTCAATATGTAAAGTGTCGACTTGACCATACACAACAGTTGAGTAGGCCATTGAAAAGATTATTAGAATGTACTTCATGGTTCAGTGTTAGCTTCTCATTATACTAATTCAATGATTTACCCTCAATTGCTGTCAATATTTGATTCGTTTTGACATTACTATACGTATCTACCTGACCGGAAGGCCATATGATTTCTACTTTTTCTACAGACTTGGCTCTGTTAACACCAAAGTGAGCTCTCAAATCGTTAACACCAAGGAAAGTAGCACTGGAACCTATTTCTCTGTATTGTGTAACAGACTGTCCATTTATTTTTGAGGTTAATTTTACTTTAGTACCTATCCCCGACTTGTTAGACTTCTCCCCTATGCATTTAATAACAAGCCAGTTTAAACCATTGTCAGTATCATTTCTATATAAAAAATTTACATCTCCTCCACTAACATACCCTGTTTTATTGGAAACAAATAAATCTACTTTGCCATCATTATTGTAATCACCAGCACTTAGTCCCCAGGTATTTTTTGCAGTTTCAACATGATGTCCCTTCTCTATACTTTTGAATTGTCCGTCTCCTTGATTTTCATAATAACGATTTTGCTGATTGCCTCCATTTCCTACATAAACATCTAAATCGCCATCGTTATCAAAATCCGCCCAAACGTTGGCTAGTGAAATTCCTATGTCATTTACAATAGCACCCTCAGTCACCCTAACGATCGTATCTCCTTTATTTAGATACATATTATTTTTTAAGCCCCCAACAGCACCGCCCCAGTTAGTCATATAAGCATCAAGGTCACCATCATTATCAAAATCAATCCAGTTCCATGTTTGCCCATCCAATGAGTCTAATGCAAAAACCTGGTTTGTAATTCTTTGAAATGATAGCGTTCCGTTCTCTTTCAACATGTTTTTATAGTGAAAATCTGGCCTTAAAGTACCATTTGCTGGGCCGCTACCTATAAATAAATCAGAATCTCCATCTTGATCATAATCTGCCCATGTTGCATTGGTAAAGGGGGCTGTAATTCTCGTCAGTGGAGTTGTAAGAACTTCAGAAAAACTTCCGAATTGATCGCCATTATTTTTAAATAAAAAATTTCCTGTGGTTGGAAGACCAACGAATCCTCCGGCTGGGTGTATGACTGTAAGATCTAAAAATCCATCATTATCAAAATCTCTCCAATTGGCAGCAAAACCAAGAATATTATTCTTTCCATTATTATAAAATTCGTTTCGTTGAAATCGATTTTTGCCTAAGTTTTTGTAAAGGAAAGAGCCAGTGTTAGTAAACGCATTCACAATGAATAAGTCATTTAATCCGTCATTGTCATAATCACCCCATGAGTGTCCAAAAGTAACAGCTTGCAGTCCTGTAACTTCACCGGCTTCTACTCTAACAAATTGGTCATTACCATTATTTTGATACAATGTATTAAATCCAAAAGGAGTATTAGCATTGGACAGGAAAACATCTAGGTCACCATCATTATCATAATCTATAAAGCTTGCGCCATTTGTATTAGTAGTATCCAAGGCAATTGGCCCTTCTGTTATTAGGGTGAATTTTTGAGCAGTTAGATTGAAACTGGTTAATAGAATTAGTGAAAAAAAAAGGTGTTTCATAGCATATTGTTTTCAACGAATATGCCCATGAATTCTATTATTGAGGTCAAATCCTATAAGATTTGACTTTTTACAGTAACGAACTAAAGTATACGCAAATTAAAGCCGTCCAGATAGCTACTTAGAAACTACAATGCCCAGCACCTTGGCCAACTCAACTTCAGACTTTTTAAGTCTATCATGAATAATAAATAACTTATCCTGCTCTTCAGTATCTTTCTCCTCCCGCATTTTAGCCAAATTCTCACTGATTAGCTTTTGAATAACTCTAAACTTTAACCTAGCTACATTGGTGTACACTACAGTATCTAAAAGATCCTTTTCCGAAGGAATGAAGATCTGATATTTATCCTGCCAATTAGGGCTTATCTCTCGCCTCTCCGTAAGAAGGTTAATTGCCTCGTGCTTAATCTTCTCAGAACCATTAGCAACAAGATAATTACCATCAATTATCTCTCCTTCAGCCAGTTTTGCTTTAAATAAGTCAAAAATCTCTTTGTAAACAGGAGTGACAAATTCAACATCTTCGAGCTCAGTTAATAAATAGTTATAGAGTTTGTACTCGTCTTCAATATCATTGAGCCCATAATTAATAAGCAGACGAATACTTTCTCTTTCCTGAACTCTAATCTGAGCAGCCTGATCAATAGTTTGAATTTCTGTCTCGACAATCAGTTCTTCCAGAAGTCGATCGCCTGTCGACTCTTCTATCCTCTTCTTATCGTCCTTACGCCTCTCTTTAATGAGGTTTTTATTGAGTTCAGCGACTAAAACCCCCTCATCAATATCCAGCATTTTAGAAGACTCCTTCACGTAAACAGCTCGTTTAATGCCGTCAGGTATTTTAGCAATAGAACTGATGATTTCTTTAATAGATTGTGCCTTCTTTAAAGGGTCTTTGGCAGATTCTTCAGCATAAAGACTCGCTTTGAAACTTATAAAATCTATTATGTTTTCTTCCAAGTAAGATTTGAATGCCGAAGTACCGAGTTGTTTGGAGTAGCTATCAGGGTCTTCGCCTTCAGGAAAAACTACTACCCTGACATTCATGCCTGCTTCAAGGATCATATCTATTCCTCGAAGGGATGCTTTTATGCCTGCAGCATCACCATCAAAAAGAACAGTTATATTCTGCGAAAAGCGGCTAATCAATTTGATCTGTTCATCAGTCAATGATGTACCCGAAGAACTTACCACATTTTCAATATCGGATTGATGCAATGAAATTACATCGGTATAACCTTCTACTAAATAGCAGTTATCCTGCTGACGAATACTATTCTTGGCCTGGAATAGTCCATATAGCACCTTGCTTTTATGATAAACTTCGCTCTCAGGGGAATTTAGATACTTAGGCTTGTCATCTTTCTTGAGTGTCCGTGCTCCGAAAGCAACAACTTTTCCAGTGACATTATGTATCGGAAAAATTACACGCCCTCTAAATCGATCGTATTTTTTATCTTCTTTTTTTACTATCAGGCCTGCCTTTTCCAGTAAGTCCTCATTGTAAGCATTTTTGAGTGCCTCTTGAAGAAGTCCATCCCAGGTATCCAAGCTATACCCCAATTCAAATTTTTCAATGATTTGGGTATCAAAGCCACGCTCTTTAAAATAGCTTAGTCCAATAGATTTACCTTCCTCACTCTCTTTAAGTTGTTTTTTAAAGAACTCATTGGCATAGTTGAGAATAATGTAAAGACTATCTTTTTCATTCTGCTCTGCCAGTTGCTCATCTGTTTGCTCATCTTCAATAATCTCAATTCCATATTTCTTTGCCAGGTGCCTAATAGTCTCTACATAGTTAAGACCATCATGCTCCATAACGAAATTGATGCTATCACCAGATCTACCGCAGCCAAAGCATTTATAAATTCCCCGATCTGGAGTTATTGAAAACGAAGGGGTTTTTTCATCATGGAAGGGACAGCATGCCCATAAGTACTTACCACTCCCCTTTCTTTTTAATGTGACATAATCTGATACGATATCTTCAATATCAACACGATCCTGAACGTCCTGTATGGTTTGTTTTGCTATCAAATTAATACCTCTTGAAAGTCAAAGTTAGCAAATGAAAATAGATTGCAGATGACAACAACTTATTTTGTATTTCATTTGTTACATAAACCGAAACTTAAGACCTAAATTGCGAAAAATTAGAAACAAGCTAAGAAAATGGGATACAAGGTAGCAGAGGTATTAAAAGCTTTATCAACTGTAGACGATCCGGATTTAAAGAAAGATTTGGTGACGCTGAACATGATAAAGGATGTGGAAGTATTTAGTGATACGATCAAATTTACGGTTGTGCTTACAACCCCTGCCTGTCCTTTAAAAGAGTTGATTAAAAATAACTGTATTGAGGCTGTTCATAAGCATCTTGATGAGTCTTTAGCGGTTGAGATTCATATGACTTCTAATGTAACCTCGTCACGAAATGAAGGTCCCCTTTTACCTGGTGTTAAAAATATTATTGCTATTTCTTCTGGTAAAGGTGGCGTAGGTAAATCTACTGTTACAGCAAACTTGGCAGTCGCATTGAAGAATGCAGGAGCTAAAGTTGGAATTATTGATGCTGATATTTATGGCCCCTCCATACCAACCATGTTTAACTGCGAAGGTGAACAACCTGAAGTAAAACAGGTAGATGGCAAAAATCTCATTGTTCCTCTGGAACAATATGGTGTTAAGCTGATATCAATAGGTTTTTTAACTCCAACAGACAATGCTGTCGTCTGGCGTGGCCCCATGGCCAGTTCCGCATTGAAGCAATTTATTGGGGATACAGAATGGGGAGAATTAGATTATTTATTGATTGATCTTCCTCCCGGAACAAGTGACATCCATCTTACGCTCGTTCAAACAGTACCTGTTACGGGAGCCGTGGTAGTTACAACTCCACAAAAGGTAGCAATAGCAGATGCCAGAAAAGGTCTTTCCATGTTTAAACAACCACAGATCAATGTTCCTATATTAGGGGTTATCGAAAATATGGCCTATTTTACTCCTGCAGAATTACCAAATAATAAATATTATATCTTTGGACAAGATGGCGGGCTGAACTTATCAGAGAAGCATGATGTTCCATTTCTGGGTCAGATACCGCTAGTTCAAAGCATAAGAGAAAGTGGCGATAGTGGTCTTCCAGTAGTAATGAAAGATGACATTACTGCAGGGTCATTTAATGACTTAGCCGAAGCACTAGCTAGGCAAGTAGCAATACGTAATGCAAGTATAGAAAAAACAACTAAAGTTGAAATGAACGCTTA
Organism: uncultured Fulvivirga sp.; assembly: GCA_947500555.1. Classification (GTDB taxonomy): domain Bacteria; phylum Bacteroidota; class Bacteroidia; order Cytophagales; family Cyclobacteriaceae; genus Fulvivirga. The sequence continues at coordinate 314,507 of CANMSE010000002.1, forward strand.
ATGGAGACAATAAAAACATTATCTGAAGATTTAACAGAGCGCATTGACCGAGCACTGGATAGTATAAGACCATACCTCGAAACTGACGGTGGCGATGTTAAATTGGTAGAGATTACCGAAGATATGACCGTAAAGTTAGAATTGTTAGGAGCCTGTGGCTCATGTCCAATGTCTACAATGACACTCAAGGCAGGTGTTGAGGAAGCTATTAAAAAGGCTGTTCCGGAAATCAAGCATGTTGATGCAATAAATATTACCTTGCCCGATGATCCGAATGCAAAGTTACCTGACAATATGCAGTAACATTTAGCGTTTTATTTTTTTTAAAGTTTGCACTCTGAATAATTCAATAAACATACTTTTAAGTCTAAGCCTGTACATAACAGGCTTTTTGTTTTTTGTAATTGATATACAGGCTCAAAATCATTGTGGTACAGTACAGTACACCAAAATGATGCAAAACAAGAATATCATCAATGAAACTACCGAGGGCTTTGAGCAGTGGATGAAAACTAAACTATCCAAGAAAGGTAAAAGAAAACGTGAAGAGGCTGAAGTAATTAACATTCCTGTCGTAGTTCATATCATCCATAATGGAGAGCCTGTTGGCTTTGGGCTCAATATTCCAGATGAACAGATATTTTCTCAAATAGAAGTCTTGAATGAAGATTTCAGAAGATTGAATGATGATCGTGTCAATACACCTACCACCTTTGAGCCAATAGCAGCAGACATTGAAATGACCTTTGAACTGGCAAGTCGTGACCCAGAGGGATTAGCTACAAATGGTATAGTAAGAGTTGATGGTGGCAGACCGCTTTGGGAGCTTGCTGATAATTATTTATTAAAATCAAAAAGTTATTGGCCCGCTGAAGATTACCTCAATATTTGGGTAACAGATCTAGGAAGTGGTTTTCTGGGTTTTGCTCAGTTTCCAGTATCTCCTCTTGAAGGCTTGGAAGATGCGAGTAATAGTCGCCTGACAGATGGTGCCGTAGTGGATTACAGATCTTTTGGTTCACAACTTAAATTTCCTGCCGCAGACTTAAATCCAAAGTATGATCGTGGCCGAACTGCATCCCATGAAGTAGGCCATTATTTTGGATTAAGACATATCTGGGGTGATGGTAATTGTAACGTTGATGATTTTTGTAATGACACTCCATTGCAGTCATCTGATAATAATGGTCTGGCAAATTGTAGCTTTCCCGGAAAAAATACCTGCTCCTCAGAGACACCTGACCTCCCCGACATGTTTCAAAACTTCATGGACTATACCAATGATGTATGTATGAATCTTTTTACAGAAGATCAGAAGTCTAGGATGCGAACTGTATTAGATAATAGCCCCAGAAGGATCAGTCTAAAATCTAGTCTTGGAAATACTCCCCCAGTAATAGTGGCCAATGACCTTGGAATACGAACTATTTTATCACCTACTTACTCCGTTTGTGGTGATGCATTTTCACCTTCAATAGAAGTTAGAAATTATGGTTCAAACATAATTACCAATTATATTTTGACTGTAAAAATCAATGGTGTATTATCTGAGACTTACACATCTGCAATGACCATTAACCCACTAGAAATTAACACTATTGATCTGCAAGAAGTATCAATACCTGATACTAATGAAATGTTGCTGAGCATCGAAGTGATTTCAGTCAATAATACTGATGACAATAATGATTCAAATGATCTAATGGAAAGTATAATAGTTATTCCTAAAGAGTCCATAGGATTACCGAATGTCAATTTTAACCAAATACCTTCTGATTGGATACTTACAAATCCTGATGATCTAACAACATGGGAAACGACAGGTGCTCCGAATGGAAGTTTGAATAATCAGGCATTATTTCTGAATTTCTATGATTATGAAAATGAAGGGTCTATAGATTTGTACTCATCACCGTCATTTTCTATAGAAAATGAAACCAGCGCAAAATTGAGTTTTGACTTGTCTTATGCCAAATATCCTGGAGTTGACTTGGAAGCCCTCATAATTGTTATAGGTCAACAGTGCGAAAATCCTTTAACAGATGCCGACACCATTTATCATAAAGAAGCTGATGAGCTAGCTACTGCTGGAGTTACCTCTTTAGATTTTCTTCCTTCGTCAAGTGCTGATTGGAGAGTTGAAGAAATTGACCTGGCACCTTATTTAGGTCAAGATGCACTGCAGATTACTTTTATTGGTAAGAATGCTTTTGGCAACAACTTGTACATTGATAATATAGAAATAAAAAATGTCCAGAATAGGATCATTTCACCTAGTGTAGTTACCTGTATAAGTGATCAAAGCCTAATTGTCGAAGTCGTAAATGAAGGTGTAGACGATATTAGCTCATTTGAACTTACCTATCAGCTTGATAACCTACCAACAAAAGTGTTAACTATCAATCTTGAAGAGCCCTTAGAACCAGGCTTTAGCACTGAGTTAATTGACGATTTGGGAATACTTGATGATGGATTTCATGAACTAGCTGTAGTCGTTAATTTACCAGATGCCACTCAAATACAGCTTAACCAACAGTTCTACATTGATAAAACTGTTGACATTATTCCAATTCGTGAGAATATGAACAACCTGGATAATTCTCCTTGGATAATAGTTAATAATGACAATGATCTGACCTGGAAGCAAGAGAGAAATGAATCAAAAACTGTTCTTAAAATTGATAATTTAAATTACACCAACCTAAACGAAAAAGATTGGTTTGTAAGTCCATCACTGAATTTTTCAGAAACTGATTTTGCGACACTCACTTTTGAAGTGGCACAATCATCCAATCAAAACCCTGGAGATGGTCTTTCTGTTTTAATATCTACTGATTGTGGTGAAAACTATAACAATGTTGAGTATGCCAAATTTGGTAATAACCTTTCTACCGGAAATTTTGATGGAGAACCTTCTCTCTCAGACTGGAGACTGGAAACAGTAGATTTAAGTGCCTATGTGGGTTTATCACAAGTTCGTATAGCCTTTGTTTCAACCAATAGAAACGGAAATTCATTATTTCTTGATGATATTCAAGTATACGCCTCGCAGTTTATCCAAGAAACAACAGATATACTTTTCCCAAATCCCTCTTTTGACGGGCGGTTCAATCTGAGATTTGATTTGACTCAAAAAGAAGATATTACTGTTATCATATATAGCTCAAACGGTGACCAGCTTAATTTTGAGAGACTTAGTGGTACACTAAATCAGCTTTACACTTTTGATATAAATAATGAACCAGCTGGAATGTATTTTATCAGAATAGTAGGAGATTCATTCACAACTACTCGGAGATTGGTAAAGAGTAATTGAATATTGAGTTATATTTGATTACTTATAGGAATATTTATGAGCAAACTTACCGTAGCCTTATTATTTGGTGGAAAATCAGTAGAGCATCAGATCTCAATAAATTCAGCTCAAAACATTTTTGAATATATAGATAAGGACCTATTTGAACTTATTCTTATAGGTATTTCACCAACTGGTGATTGGTATTTAAAAAAAAGTGTAGATGGCAACTTTGACGAACAAGATCAGTTACTGCTATCACTTTCTACTACATCAAAAGGATTTGTAAACAAATCAAACAACGAGTTAATAAAGCCAGACATTGTTTTTCCAGTACTTCATGGCACCGATGGTGAAGACGGGAGTATTCAGGGTTTATTGCAATCACTTGAAATCCCATTTGTAGGGTCTGGTGTACTTGGATCAGCCATGTCAATGAGTAAATTATACTCTAAAAAATTGTTGCAGGCGGCAGGCATTCCAACTAGCAGTTTTATCAGCTTTGATTATCAAGACAAAGACCAATTCTCGTTTGAAGAATTAGAAAAGAACTTAGGGCTTCCATTTATGGTCAAAGCATCCAATTTAGGCTCTTCGGTAGGAGTAATAAAGGTTAATTCCAAAGGTAATTATCAAGAAGCTTTAACTGAGGCTTTCAAATTTGACCATACTGTTCTAGTTGAGTCCTATGTTAAAGGTCGTGAATTAGAGTGTTCTGTTATGGGTAATAGCAATCCAAAAGTATCGTTGCCTGCTGAAATAATTATTAGCAGCGATTATGAGTTTTATACGTATGATGCGAAGTACCGTGATCCTAATGCAGTACAACTAAAGATACCTGCAGAAATTGATAACAACACTTCCGAAAAAATTCGTAATCTATCACTAAGAGCTTATAAAGCCCTTGGCTGTGAAGACTTTGCCCGTGTTGATTTATTTCTCAAAGAGGATGGTGAGATACTGGTCAATGAAATTAATACAATACCCGGATTTACGAATTCCAGCATGTTTCCGATGATGTGGAAAGAGAGGGGAATAGAATTTAAAACCTTAATAAGTCAGTTAATTGATATAGCTCTAGAAAATAACAAATTAAAGCAGCGGATTAGTAACCAATATAAACCTTAAATACAATTTTCTTCTTCCAAAGACAAGTTTTGGTTAAGTTTGAACGTACTTGATATCGACAACCTAAAGCCGTCAGACTTCGTGAAGTTTCCCATTAAAATTGAAAATAGCATAAGAGGATTAGGCATTCAACTGCTAATCATTTTCTTACTTCTTATTGGTACAACACTCTTCTTTTTTAATATATATCTACCTTCGTTTACTAATCATGCAGAGTCTGTTACCGTACCTGATCTGGAAGGTATTCACATGGACGAACTTGAAAATTTTTTAGTCAAAAGAGATTTACGCTATGAGGTCAATGATTCGTCCTACTCTGAAGAGTATCCACCACTGACAATTCTTAAGCAGTACCCGAAAGCAGGTTCAAGAGTAAAAGAGAAACGAAAAATATTCGTCTCAGTGAATCGTGTAAATCCACCTACAGTTCCTGTACCAGAATTGCTTGATAGATCATTGAGGAATGCAGAAGCGGTATTAGCGAGCAATGAGCTAAAACGGGGTAAAATAAGTTATAAGCCTAGCCAATTTTTAAACCTTGTACTTGAAATGAAAGTAGGAGAAAAAACGATTCAGGCGGGGGATAGAATTGATAAAGGTTCAACTATTGACCTGGTTGTCGGAGATGGATTTGCAAGAAGCTATTTTCAAACTCCAAAGTTAGTCGGCAATAATTTAGAGACAGCACGTTTAATTATTTTAGGTTCTGATTTGGAGGTAGGTCTGATCACTGTTGAAGGTGACACTTCATTGGGTAAACCAACCATATTGAAACAAGATCCAACTCCTGGTACGCAAATACGAATAGGCAATTCAGTAAACCTATGGATAGGACCTGAGCCTGAAAATGAGGAGTCTGATTCTGAAATTTAGAACATGAAACAAGGGGGCTTTTTATGTTTGTTATTATTTGCTACCGTTTCGGTTTATGGTCAGCTTACGTTAAGCTCTATAGCCACTGAGGAAACATCGAAAAAAACGAAGCCGAGAACAAGAACAGAAAGTAACACCCTCACCCTTCCTTTTTGGGACGACTTTTCATTTACTGAAGGGCAAGTGCCATTGGATAGCCTTTGGAGAAATAGTCAGGCAGTTTTTATTGGGAATGGTATTGGTGAAAAGCCTCCTAGCGTAGGTGTTGCCACACTAGACGGAGTTAACGCACAAGGTGAAGGCTACTCTGGAAATGGTTCATCTTCAAGAACAGACTCTCTTACCTCCTGTCCCATAGACTTAAGCACACTCTCTGTTTCTGATGATGTGTACATAAGTTTCTTTTATCAATTTGCCGGAAATGGCGAGCAGCCCGATGATGTTGATTCGTTATGGTTAGAAGTCTTAAGTGTCACTCCTGACACTACGGAATGGATTGTCATTTGGCCTTTGGGAGATCAACTGGATCGATCTGGTGATTTCACTCAAACGCTGGTGAGACTTAATGATGAAACTTTCTTTCACGATGCTTTTCAGTTTAGAATACAAAACTTCAGTAGACCTAGGGGCTTTTTTGACGTTTGGAATATTGACTATGTATATGTCAACAGTAACAGAAGTCCGACAGATGATAACTATCCTGACAGAACGATAGGATCTACATTAAGCAGTATTTTTGATGGTTTATATGCCATTCCTGCCCGTCATTTCAGATCAAATCAAACTTCAATACCTAAGTATGAAGTAGTTTCTCTAGATAACCCCGGCTCAGCCAATCCTTACGGCAACTTTCTTAAAGTAACATTCAGCAGTTGGTTAAATGGTGCAGAAACGGTTGTATCGTTTACCGAGACAGGTAATGTTGAAACGCTCTTTCCTCCAAATCGCAAACAAGAATTACAAAGTAATTTGTTTGATAACTTTCAAATATCAGAGGGTCAGGATTCCGTTTTTATCGACATAAAAACATTCATAGACTCCAATGACTTACAACTTCCACCTGACGGTGATTATGACCCTAAGTTTCAGCCTATAGATTTCAGGTTGAATGACACTATTCAAAACTCTTTTGTTCTCAAGGATTATTATGCCTATGACGATGGGTCAGCCGAGCTAGCAGCTGGTTTGAATACCTCTGGAAGTAGAATTGCTATTAGGTATCCATTTACTCCGAATGTACAAGATACTCTTATAGCAGTGGATTTGTACTTTCCTCTATCAGAAAACGAACCGGCAGGAAGATCAGTAGAATTAACAGTCTGGGAAAATGGGAGCGTCCCCGGTGATGTACTATTACAAGAGGATATTTTCTTATTAAGAGATAGCCTCCCTAATAAATTCATTCGATATACGCTGTCAACCCCTTTAGCTGTAGCAGATACATTCTTTTTAGGATACAGCCAAAATAACGAAGGCAGACTGGGTGTAGGTTATGATCTTAGCAATGACACCAATTCTGAGGTATTCGTGAACTTCACAAGTGTATGGCAGCAAAATACATCAGATGAATTCAGAGGAAGCTTTATGATACGTCCGGTTTTTGGTAATCCTGTACCGTTTGATCCGATTAATGGTGTTGATGAAGAAATGCTCGAAGAAGTCCTGGTTTATCCCAACCCCACTACTGGCGTTGTAAAGCTGAAAGGAGATTTTGAGACATTATCTGTTTACAATCTTTTAGGTGAAAAAATTATGGCGTCTACTAAAATTGAGGACGAACAATTGGTAGATCTGCAAGATTATCCAAGTGGGATTTACCTAATTCATATTTCACGTGGTACAGCGGTCAAAAATTTTAAAATAATAAAGCGATGACACTGATTTCTGCACATAGTTTAAGAGATAAGCTTCACTCTGATCAATCAGTCATTATAGATGTCCGTGAACCATGGGAGTATGATGAATACAATTTAGGAGTTAAAAATATTCCATTGGCTGAGCTTCCTCACAGACTAAAAGATCTGGAGTATTGCAAAAACAAGGAGGTAATAGTCCATTGCAAGTCGGGAGCTAGAAGTCATTTAGCTATGAAGTACCTTACCAAGCAAGGGTTTAGTAATGTAAAAACAGTTGATGGAGGCATTGAAGCCTACCTTCAAACAACCTAATTATCCAAATTTTATAGGGGCAGGGCTAAAAGAAATTAAAAATATAATTAAAGCCACCCAAGCTAATACTTTACGGTTAAAATCTAAGGGTTGTTCTATTGGTGAAGGAGGATGATAAATACCAATAAATCGGCCAAGTAACAAGCCAAAGAAAAGCCATCCTGAGTAGCCTTTGATTCCAGTCATGGCCAAAGGAACAGCAAATTGTATAGCAAAAATGATAAGTGCATACATAAACGTCTCCTGTGAAGATTTTTTTAATCCTCGTAGTGCGATGTATAGAAATCCTATATAGAGAGGCACATTCCAAATCAAATCCTCGATTGGGTCTCTTGGGGTAACATAACCCATACCGGCATAAAGTAAAAACCCAAGAAAAAACCATGTGGCAATACGTTTATGCCAGTGGTAGCCCACCATTCCATATAATACATGGCCCCCATCCAATTGACCTATAGGCATAAGATTAAGGGCAGTAACCAATAATGCTAAAAATCCCGCCATCAACAACGGATAATGCATTATTTCATTAGCATTAGGTACCAACCTTTGGTCGCTTACAAATGATTCCATGAAAATCATAAGCAGCGGTTTTCCTATAGAAATATTTGGAAATTCTGCCTGCTTTTGATACTCTGGAAAAGACCACGTATCTATTTCACCTGCTTCCACAGCTTCTAGAGAATCCTGAACACGTGCTTCAGCATACAACTTAAAAACCATTTGTTCCTGAAATTCCCACTCATAGACATGATCGACATAGTTTTCTCCATATTGTTCATATTCAGGGTGAATCTCAAACAAATAGTCCAAACCTGGCAATGTACTATAGCCATAAATAAGCACACAGATAGCGATAACAAACCCTGCCAACGGACCGGCAATGCCTATGTCAAAATGAACTAATTTAGACTTTATTTGATCTTTGATTCTTATTATTGCGCCCATAGTGCCTATTGATCCTGGGAACGGGGGCAACGGGATATAAAATGGTAAGGTGGTATTAACCTTATGATATTTTGCGGTAAAGTAATGGCCGAATTCATGGACGGTCAAAATCAATAGAAAAGGAATAGAATAACTCATTCCAAGTAAAAAATCTGCCCAGCTGTAATCAGTAAAGAGCCAGATTCTACCGTTTATCCACCAGGTTCCTGCTAGAGTTGCAGTAAAAAATGTTAATACAAATAAACCTCCGTGCTTGAGGTAGGCTTTAGTTTTTTCGTCCATTAAAATAATCCATCATCAACTGTGGTGAAGTTACATGAAGCGTTTGTAATCCAACACGTGTAGCTCCTTCAATATTGCTAAAATTGTCATCCAGGAAAAGAGAGTTTTGTGGGTCAAGGTCATTTTCATCTATTACCTGTTCAAATACATTGCTGTCGGGCTTGCGTTTTCCCATGATATGCGAATAGTAGTCCTTATTAAACAACTGATCAAATTCAGTAATATTACCCTCAAGCCTTAGTTCATTCACTCTTCTCATATGAATGGTATTAGTATTGCTCAACAAATAAATATCGAAGTACTTCTTCAGACTCTCAAGCAACAAAATTCTTTCTTTTGGTAAATCTAGAATCATGGCATTCCAGGCATGATCAATAGACTCATCACTTAGCTCTTTTTCAGTAATAGATCTTATAACTTTTCTAAATTCCTCATTGCTAACTTCCCCTTTCTCATATTGATGAAAAATTGGGTGTGAGGTTGAAAAGTCTGCAATATACTCTTCTGATTTACCAGTTAGGCTGGCAAATGACTTAATGGTCAATGTTGTATCCAGATTGATAATGACACCCCCTAAATCAAAGATCAAATGCTTGATATTCTCTCTATTCAATTTTGAATTTATTGTTTGTGATATTGTGGGCAAATATCTAATATTGCACTCCCAAAATCAATGAACTTTGTTAATTGATTCGGGCCTATAGCTCAGCTGGTTAGAGCACTTGACTCATAATCAAGGGGTCCCTGGTTCGAGCCCAGGTGGGCCCACACTGAAAATCAAGCACTTACGAGATTAAAATCGTGAGTGCTTTTTTTGTGCCGTTGACAGTTGTCACGTACAACTTAAAAACTTCTAAAAAACGCTTCTGGCCTTTATCTCCAAATACTTATTTATTGAATCCACCGTAAGGTTTTCGGGAGTGGTTAAAATAGCATCAATACCATGTTTATTGAGCTCTTTAACTATATGCTCCTTTTCAACTTTAAATTTAGTAGCGATCGTTTTGGTGTAAATATCTGCCAGGTTATCAGGCTTGCTCTCTGTTAGAGAATCAAGTTCAATATTTTTAAACATGACCACAATTAATCGCTGATATTTAGAAATGGCCTTTAAATGATTTAACTCCCTTTGTAGACTTGAGAGCCCTTCAAAATTGGTGTATAAAAAAAACAGTGCTCGTTTCTTAATTGTTTTCCTTATCCAAAAAGCTAGTTTGGAGTAGTTAGCTTCAGAAAAATCGGTTTCCTGATTATATAATGCTTCAAGCAGTAATGTGATTTGGGACTTCTTCTTTGAAGCATTAACCATATTATCTACTTCCCTATTAAAGCAAATAAGGCCCGGATAATCATCTTTTACATAGGCAGTATTCAGCATGACAAGCCCTGAGTTAATTGAATAATCAAGAAGTGAAAGTTGGTTAAAAGGCATTTGCATTACTCTTCCTTTGTTGATTATCACGTATACCTCTTGCGATTTTTCATCCTGATACTGATTAACCATTAAACGAGATACTCTGGCAGTAGCTTTCCAATTTATTGCTCTGATATCATCACCAGTTATAAATTCACGTATTTGATCAAACTCGTAGTTATGTCCAATTTTCCTAATTTTCTTAATGCCCGAATCGTACAAACGGTCAGACACGGCCAGAAAAGAATATTTCTTTACTTGAATGATAGAAGGATAAACTTTCACCATTTCACCAGCTTCAGTTTTATATCTTCTTTGTATTAAGTGCGCAAATGTAGATAGGTATAAGCTTATGCTACCGAAGTGGTATTCTCCTCGCTCAAAGGGTCTTATTTTATAACGGATTTCTTCCTCCGCTCTAGCAGAAATATCTCCTTCAAATGTCTTATTCCTACTCTGAAATTGAACAGGCAGTTCATCGATTAGAGTAAACTTGCAGTTAAATGGCAGATGACTTTTAATCCTAACTTTAACTATATTGTCATCGCCATTGGACAATCTCTCTGGAGAAAATCGCCTTACTTTTACACCATTATTGATTCGAAATAGCTGTATCAATTCAAAAACCACAACCAAAGGAAGTAAAACTAGCAGAGCTTTTGCCATACCGAGAATAAACGGATTCATACTTCCCACTATAAAAAGCACAGCAAGAACGCCTACACTCAGATAAAAATTGAAGGTTAAGTATAAAGATTTTATGATCTGAATGAGCCGCATTAGATCAGCTGGGGACTTCCACTTTTTCGATTATCAATTTTATGGCTGCTGTGCTGGTCATTCCTTCCATTTCTTTTTCGGAGCTTAACATTATTCGGTGATTTAGCACTGGAATAACCATATCTTTAATATCATCAGGCGTTACAAAATCTCTTCCCTGGATGGCGGCATATGTTTTAGCACTATGCAATAGACTTATACCAGCTCTTGGTGAAGCTCCTAAATAAATATTAGGATTGTTTCTCGTTTCATGAACAAGGTTGGCAATATATTGGAGTATCTCACTTTTAACATTAATCAGTTTCACAGTTTCCTGAATCGCTCTCAGTTTTGTAGCATCAATCACCTTATTGATATTTTTTAGATTAAGGTGAATTCCACCATTCATGTGCAGTTCCAGTATTTTTTGCTCATCATTTAGGTTTGGGTAATCAACTATCAGTTTAAACATAAAGCGATCTAGCTGAGCTTCTGGCAGTCTATAGGTACCTTCATGTTCAACTGGGTTTTGAGTGCCTATAACAATGAATGGAGACTCCAATTCATACCTGATTCCGTCTACGGTAATCTGCCGTTCTTCCATACATTCGAACAATGATGACTGTGTTTTAGCTGGAGCTCTATTTATTTCATCGATAAGAATGACATTTGAAAATATGGGGCCTGGTTTAAATTCAAACTCTGTAGACTTAGGATTGTAGATCATCGTACCTATCACGTCACTAGGCATTAAATCAGGAGTAAATTGTATCCTGCTGAATTTTGCGTCTACAGTTTTAGAAAGACATTTGGCTGTTAGCGTTTTAGCCACTCCCGGGATACCCTCAATAAGAACATGCCCCTCGCAGAACAAAGCAATGGCCAACTGTTCTACAATTTTTTGTTGACCTAAAACCGCGCTACCTATCTCTTTCTGAATGGCATCAAAGGTTTCTTGAACCTCAGAGAGATCTACACGTGACTCAAACATATCATTTTCCATAAGACCTGGCTTTATTATAAAAGTTTTCTATCAATTTTTCTTGTTCAATAATTCGTTCATCCAACACATCAGCTACTGCTTGGATAACTCTAAAATTCGTAGCTAAACGACTAACGTCTTCATGAGGAACCCCAGACGAATTGCTAAGATTTTGGACAAAAGTCTCATCCAATACTTCGGTATCTATCCGATACTTTTCTCGGATATCAGCCAGAAAGTAGCTTATCCTTTTAATCCCAATATCTTTATGATCACTTTCGTTGTAGTATAAATGACCAATGGTTTCCACAAAATCGACTGTTGAATTAGACTTTAGCGGTACCACGGGTATAATTCTTTGCTTTCTCTTAGAAGCAAAAATCATATAAAGCAAGGTGCCTAATAGTAGTAAGTAGAGTGCCTGCTGCAATCCATCTGTAGATAAAATATGTTGAAATGGTGTCTTGCTGATATAGTCTTTTCTTATCTTATAATATTCATCCCAGATGACTGGCTGATTAGGTAAATGAGACATCACCCTGCTCATGTATTGATGATTTTGCTCGTATAGCATAAATAAATTAGAGAACACACTTGGCTCAAGGTGGAGAAAAAACCTTCCCTCTCCATACTCTGTTCGTGCGAAATTGGCTTTGTCATTAGAATCAAACCCTAAAAACTTAACATTGTCAGAATCGTTAAAGTAAGTTCTGAAGAATATCTTTTGATTAGGTGCTTCATAGCTGGTAGTATCACCTTTCAAATAAAAATGAACTTTGGTACTTACTTCCTCATCAAAGCTATTTTCAATTTCAAGATTTAGGGTATCCAAAAGGTTTTTAGATATGCTCCTACTAGCAATAATGACTTCATTGCCTTTTTTTACAAATTCCAATAGCGTTGCCAATTCGGCCTCAGCGGGCTGAAATGTACTATTAATAATTATCAGGTTCGTGTTTTGTAAAGAATCGTCAAGGGACTGGGGCAATGATGTCGTTGAAGTAATTATTGATTTAGAAAAGATACTTTCTAATTCGCGGAATAAAACATAATTGCCAAACGGAATCTTATCGTACTTGGAGTATGATTCGAGCCATACTATTTCCTTTGGTTTTATCGACTCCAAAACCCCAATCAGTATGAGAGCAATCCCCGATAATATATAGTATTTGTATTTACTCCACATTTGTAGCTACATTGAAATCTCTGAATGTAGAATGCATTTCATTGAAATGCTCTTTATCAATACCTACTCCTCCAAACCATGCATACTGATAGTAGCGAGATAAAACTTTGAATTGATTTGAATATGTATTAGAAAGCTCCTTTTGATAATCTCGTATTGATTTTGCCTTATCAAGTTCAATGTGATTTGTGTCATCAAGTATTCTCAATACCTGTAAAAATAAAAAGCGAATGGCTTCATTGTAATTACACTCATCAATTGATTCACGAATACGCTCCTCCCAATCTTCCTCTTTTTGAATAAATAGCAAGTCTTCATCCGAAATATTGACCTCCTGTTGTTTACGTCCAATCAGTCCAAACACCCCCTTCTTGTATAAACTGTAGATAACAATACCTATAGAGAAAATTGCCAATGCCCATAGAAGTACTCTAATTACCACATAAACGATCTGTCCAATTGCGACTGCATCTTCCTCCTCAAACAAATTCCGGATAATACTTATGACCCATTCGGAGAAACCCTTCCACCAATTGATTTCAGCAGGTTTAGTGACATAATCAAAATCTGAGTCACTTTGGTATTGTTCTAATCTTAAAGAGTCAAAGCTTCTTAGCTCTCTCACCGCAAGAGTATCCGATGCGCTGTATGAATTAGTTACAATAGTTAATAAAAGAAGGGAAAGAGTTAATCTGAATCTCAACGCTGCCTACTCCTATTATAATTGATTAATAAGCTCTTTTTCTCCTGTGCCTTCTTTTCCTTCAACCAATGAATAGTATCGTAAAGTAGAAACAACAGCAAATATGATTGAAATGACCAATCCAACTACGTAATAAATTGGCAATAGGTATGCCATATTAGACATCGAATCTAACATAGCTGTAGGGTCATTTTCAGAAGATGCTTTAAACATCTGCATTCCCATGATAGCATAAATTGGAATATAGGCTAAAATCATAATGCCTAAAGAAATTAAATAGGTCACGATGTACAGGCCAAAAGTAGACCACCAATTATCTTTGATTAGATAAAAACATCTCTTCCATGACTCGCCAAATCCGGTGTCTTCAATTATTGCAATAGCAAAGAAGTGAACGAGAACTATTGAAAGATATATACCTGGGAAAACACATAGAAATAGACCCAAATAAACCACAATGAAAATGGCAATTGAGCTTAAGACAAGGAACAATGCCTTTGATTTCAGTATTGGTAGTAAGTCATTAAGAGAAATGTTTTCAAGCCCATCAACATAGAGTTTGATGTAACCAATAATCATGGTATACCCGAGAACATAGGCAATCATCACTAAACCGTAAGACAAAAGCATATTACTCATATATGAAAATATACCATCTGGCGAGCTCAAATAATCCTGACTGCCAAAAGCCTCTTTAAAACCTGCGGCCATCAATATGGCACCTAAAGCAAGAGGTATGATAATGACCAAAAGTGTAGGCTTAACAATACTAAATAAATGTTGCTTAATGAAGGTGGAAGCCGCGTCTATGGTCTGTCCAAGGTCTCTCTCTTTTCTAAAATTGATTCGATGCATGTTTATGGATTTTGTAGGGGTAATAAATGAAATAATATAGTATAAATATCACTGATAACAATATAATTATTGATGCCGGCAGGGTAGACACATTTGAATATCTTGTTACAAAGCTTTCCAGAAATCCAGCGATTATGAAAATTGGAATTAAGCCTGCTATAATTTTCACACTATCCTTAGCAGCAACCTGAAAAGCATGTATTCGTGAATAGGTACCAGGAAACATAAAGCTATTCCCAAGGGCTAAACCAGCACCACCGGCTATTACAATAGATGCAATTTCTAAAGTGCCATGCACCCATATAGTGAGGGCCGAAATATACAGCAACTTTTTAGTGTAAAAGAAATATTGAAAGCATCCGAGCATAATTCCATTCCTAAATAATAAAAAGCCTGTAAAAACGGAGAATAGGATCCCTGCTGCAAAAATTATAAATGAAACACGAATATTATTAAACGTTATGAAAAGAAACATCGGAACCGGATCCATACTGTCATAAACTCCCATTGGGTTACCATTTTCAATATTTTCTATCGTCATGTCTACGTACTGATCACCCATAATAAGCCTGGGAAACGTTTCGTCAACATGAGTGGAATATGCTCCTATAAGGCAAGACAAGGAAAATACAATAAGAGAAACCAACAATTGTTTTCTATATCGAAAGACAATGAGAGGAAGCTCTTTAGCAAAAAAATCAAAAAGTAATGATCGGTCTCTTTTCTTATTCTTGTAAATACTATTATGTACTTTGCCAGCAAGTAAGTTTAAATAAGTAACCGTTTTACTTTCAGGGTAGTTGGTTTGAGCATAAGCCAAGTCGTCTGTAAGCTGAATATATAAATCCGAAAGGTGATCCGCTGAAATTGAACCAGATCTTGAGAGAAAATCATCTATTTCCGTCCATTTTTTTTCATTTTTGCGAAAAAAATTGATTTCTCTCATTAATTAATTTAGCCTAAAATTAGATGGCAATATACGTCAATACACATCAAAATGTACAGATCAATTATGAAAATTCTAGCATAGTAGATCGCCTGCTAGCTTATTTGATCGATTCACTAGTAATTGCTGGAATCTCGTTGGCGTTAATATTTATTGGTACGCAGTTATCCCTAGGGTATGCCACTATGATTGCCTTTGTTCCTATTTTTTTCTATCACCTAATTTGCGAGATTTTCATGAATGGACAGAGTATTGGGAAAAGAAGTAGAGGCATTAGAGTTATGAAAAAGGACGGAAATGCAGCAGGACTAAGTGCCTATTTTTTACGGTTTCTACTTAGACCAATTGACAGCTTTTATGGTATTGGGCTTGCAGTCATATTCTTTACCAATAAAAACCAAAGGCTGGGCGATTTAGCTGCAGGGACGATTGTTGTTAATGTTAAATCTGAACAGGAATTGAGAAATGAAATCCGATCAGAAATGAGTGTTAGTACTGATCATATAGTTAGATATCCTGAGGTTTCTGTATTAACTGATAAAGAAGTTCAACTAATAAAAGAAGTACTTAAAAATAGAACTACTTCCAGGGTTCATCCCAACATTCGTCAACTTGCTTCAAAGCTCGAAGAAAAATTAAATATTAAAATCAGAGACAATCAGGATCAGTACTCATTTTTGGAGCAAATAGTTAACGATTACTATAAGATTCATACAGACTAACACTTGATCGATTTTACCTCACTATTTTTAAAGAATTTTCTCCAATGATTGACAAAGAGATAAATTAATACGGGAAGTACTATGAAAATTAAAGGATTGGAATCATAAGCACTTTTAAAATCCAACTTCAATAAATCTGTTACAGCGGTAGTGAGTCCGCATCCAAAACACTTTTCACCTGTGGCATAGCGAATTAGACAGGGTATAGTGAAATTTACTGCTAAATAACTTTTAATAATGACAGAAAGAGTCATATATCCTATTAATATAGTTGATAGAAAATATGTCTTAATGTATTCAGTAAAAAGAACGTAGTTTTTCATTTTCTGATATTTCTCTCTTCTGAGGAATAGCAATGGACTTCTAAACAGGAATATTTTTATATGTCGTCACCATTAAAAAATGAAAGATCAAGGTAAAGAACCACATAAAAGCACTTATGATAGCGTAAGTATATTTATTTGTAAACTCTTATTTTAACTGCATTCGGTTGCCATAGCTCTTCTCCTGAAATTGTTTCTCTTGTTATCAGCATTTTAACAAACTTACCTGTATAATCATATAACTCCACTCTACCAAAACCTCCATTTGCAACTAAGACATCACCATTACTAAAAATGGCGAGTCCTTCTGGTTCGTTCAAGCTTGTTACAATGTTATTCAAGAAACTTCCATTAGAACTATAACGAACTACAGCATTCCCTTCTCGATCATTAACCAGTATAGTTCCTCCATCTTCAAATTTTATATCAGCAGGACCTGAAAGATTGGAATTAATTACAATACCCAAATCCTCTCCTTCTGGGCTAAACATTCTTACGTAACGTCCTACAAAAGATGATACATACAAATTTCCATCGCTGTCCCAATCCATACCTAAACTCTGAGGAACACCAATTTTAGTAAAGTCATCAACAAATGTTCCATCTTGCTGATATCTTTTAACGAGCCCGCTACCACTTGATTGTAAAACATAAACCAAATTATCCGGACCAATTTTCATACGAGTCGGTCCATCAATTCCACCCGCGAACACACCTTCATACTCACCTGTACTAAGATCGTATTTTGTAATATTATTGGTATTGAGATTGGATATAATAACAAGTTGTTGATCTTCTAAAATCACGATGTCCTGTGGCCAGCCCAACTCCTCAGAAGTAAACACTTTTCCATTTTGACCATTTTCATCATATCTCAGTATTTTCCAGGGAGGCAACTCAAAATTGAATGCATCACTAACAAAAATCTCAGTCTTTAATGAACTATCATACACTACAACTCTTAAAGTCGATGTTACATTTCCAGCTCTTACCGTAACTATTGAAATACCAACACTTAAGCCAATTATCTTCCCGTTTTGGTTAATACCAACTCTATCATTATTTGTTGACCATTGTAAGTCTTCATTTATAGCTTGTATATTATTGTTCTGATCATAACCGACTACAGAAAGGGAAACCTCTTCATCAACATCTAGCTCATTTCCACTTTCAAATATAATCTCTAATCTAGAAATTGGTATGCTAGCAGTATCTTCACTATCTGATTCACAGGCAATAAGTGAAGTAATAAATATAAGTATGAGAAAACAAGATTTTTTCGTATTAAAAAATGTCATGAGGAATGTATGGCGTACAGTTTATAATAATAATAAAGATACCCTTAATAAGCCAATTTTAATAAGTTATTATCCTGTAAAGTCCAAACAAAAAAGGCTCTCACGAGCCTTTCTAAATTATTTCATTTCTATAATCTTGTAATCAGGTTTTTCTCACTGCTCTCATTACCAAGGAAATTACTAAGAGCACCAGAAAAATAAAGAATATTATCTTAGCAATACCTGCAGCGCCAGCCGCGATGCCTCCAAACCCAAAAACTGCTGCTATCAAGGCTATTACAAGAAATATAAGTGTCCACCGTATCATAATTTTTCGTTTAGTTAATATTTTTATTACTACCAATCAAAAAATCCTGCCATACGAGAAAACAACCTTAACAATTCATGAGAACACTGTTTGATGTCTGAGATGTAGAAAGAGCTCTACAGGATATAGCAAATGATACACGCTATTTGTATATTTTAATCTGTAGGTAAGTATATATTAAAGCTCGTTCCTTCTCCAAGCTCACTAGTCACTTCTATACTACCTCCATGACTATTGATAATATTTTGAGTGGTGGTAAGTCCTAAGCCCATCCCTCCTTGCTTATTAGTGTAAAAAGGATCGAATAACGTATGTAAATCTTCTTTCGAAATTCCTACACCATTATCTGAGATGCTAATTTGAACTGAGTCATCTTTTTGTTGAGTTTTTAAGGTTAGTATACCAGAACCTTCTTTCATCGCTTCTATTGCGTTAACCATTATGTTCAATAATGCCATTTTCAATTTATCCGTATCAATTAAACATGGGCTTAGATCGAACTCAAGGCTCTTTTTCAAAGTCATACCCTTTAAGACCAGTCTATCTTGCACCAGGGAGACAGTTTCTTCTATAAGATCATTTACATTACGCTCAACTGCATGAAGCTCTTTGGGCTTAGATGAGTTGAGCATTTCTGTAATCAATTGATCTATTCGCTTAGAATTTCTATCAATGATCTCCAGAAACATAGATATGTCCTCGTTATCTTTTGGTAATTCATCTTCTAATTGCCCTAATGCTAATCCTAAATTTGTTAGCGGATTACGGACTTCATGAGCAATACTTCGAGCGATTTTTCCAGTCATGGATAATTTCTCAGCTATTAGCATATCCATTTCAGCTTTTTTGTGAATTGTCATGTCGCGAACTATGCCTTGATATCCAATCAGCTCATCATCCGAACCTATGCGCTTGACACAAGTAAGTTGGCATTCTACAGAGTTATTTTCAGATAGCCCCATAAGTGCTTCAAAGTCTTTAACCTGACCATTATTATTAAGCATAAATTCGAATTTCTCGAATTGCTCTTTTTGTAAAAAGTAGTCAGATAATTTACTGCTCGATAAGTTAGTGGTATCAAAAAGCTCAATAAACGATGAATTCACATCGATCAATTCATGGCTTTGGTTTGAAATAAAAATAGCATCAATTGATCTTTCAAATAGTTGACGAAATTTATTCTCACCTTCCTTAACTAGCTTAAGCGTCTTACTATGTTTCAGAGCATAACGAATACACCTTTCCATAGTTTCAGGTGTTAGCTTATCCTTTACCAGAAAGTCAGCTGCACCGAGGTCCATTGCTTGTTGATCAATCTCTCGATTGCCTTTCCCGGTAAGGAGTATAAAAGGCGAAGAAACTCCTGCCTTTATGGCCTCCTGAATAAGATCTATTCCATCCGATTCACCTAACCGGTAATCCACAAAGCAAATGTCGTGATCATTCTTGGTTATAGTTTTCAAGCTATCTTGAAAATTCTTTTGCCAATCGAGTTCAAATTCGAATTCTGCGATTTCTTCAAGAATATCTCTTGTTAAGACAAAGTCATCTTCATCATCCTCCGCCAGTAATATCCGAATCGGTTTATCTTGTGACATATCAGACATTCATTTCATTATCATCGTTTGGCAACACAACAATACCAAACCAGTATTTACCGATTTCTTTTGTTACCTCTACTAAACCATCAAAACTTACGGGTTTAGAAATGAAGGATGACACTCCCAAATCATAGCTTTTGACAATATCCTCCTCCAATTTACTGGTGGTAAGAATCACCACAGGAATTCGTTTAAGAATTGGGTCAGCCTTAATTTCTTTTAATGCGGTACGACCATCTTTTTTTGGCATATTAAGATCTAAAAGTATTAGACCTGGCTTAGGAGCATTTTCAGAATTGAATTTTCCTTCATGACGAAGATAATTCAATAGTTCTTCACCATCATTTACGAATTTCAAGACATTCGCCATACGATTTTCCTGAAAAGCCTCCTTAGCCATTAGCTGATCGTCAGGATCGTCATCAGCCATCAGTATAGTGATAGGTTTAATGCTTTTTTCGTTCGTCATTTTCTTTAGGTAAATAAATTATAAATGTTGCACCATTACCTGGTGAGCTTATGGCTTCAATATAACCATTATGCGTTGTAACTATCTTTTCACAGATAGCAAGCCCTATACCAGTTCCACTATATTCGGACCTGCCATGAAGCCGTTGAAAAATTATAAAAATTTGCTCTGCATATGATTCATCAAAACCAATTCCGTTATCAATAATAGATATCTTCCAAAAATCTTTGGGTTGACCTAATTCTTCTTTCTTTATAGATTCGGCAGTTATTAAAATCTCTGGAGAGACATCCTCTTTTGAGTACTTTAATGAGTTTGATATTAGATTTTGAAAAAGTTGAGTTAATTGGCTTGAATTGCCGTTAATTTCAGGTAATTCATTGATATTAATCTGGGCATTTTTCTCCTTAATACTTAAATCGAGGGCGTATAAAGCATCATTAACAACCAAATTCAAATCAACGGCTGAAAACTTTGTCTCACCTCTTGAAACTCTTGAGAATTTTAGAAGATCATCTATCAATGTCTGCATTCGTGAAGCTGCATTCTGCATTCTCATGATGTAGTCTTTCCCCTTTTGATCAAGGACTGCACTAAACAGTCCTGTCAGTCTGTCCCCAAATGTTCTAATTTTCCTTAGAGGTTCCTGCAGATCATGTGAAGCAATGTAAGCAAACTGCTCCAACTCATAATTCGTCTTTTCTAATTCCTCTTGTTTGATCAAAATCTCTTTCTCATACTTCTTAGACTCCGTAACATCTAAGAAAGTGACGACAAAACCGTCACCGTTTTTAACAGCACTAATATCAAACCAAGATTCAATAGAATCATAGTCATAATGCTGAATAGATCGATAAGACTTGGAGGTTTCAACAACCTTAGTATACTCCTCAAATAATCCGGATTCCAAATTTCCAGGCACAATATCCAACATTCTTTTACCTTTTAAATATTCAGGAGTATGCCCTAAAACATGACCACCCTCTTCATTAATCATACTGAACTCAAAATCGACAATTTCACCATCATCATTTCTTACACTCTGAAAGGCTATTATGCCATGTTGGGAACCATCGAAAATCCCTTGCAATAAATTTTGTAGTTTTTTACTTTTCTTAGTCTCTGAGAGAAGCTCATCTAGTTTTACCGCAAGTGTTTGAGCTTTTATTTGATTTGATTTATAAAGGCTGAAGGTATTCATAAAGAGAATTAGTAGTACCAAAACAGCTATCCCTACAAGTATGAGCAGCATTATTGGAACCCATCTTTTTGACTCTGCAAATTTCAAGGATCTGAAAATTAGAAGCTTGTTTTCTGCTCCTCTGATAACATCAGCCTGGTCCACAATAGCACCAACTTTACTCTCTTCGTTGGAAATGGATTCTATTATATCATCTGTTAAAGTGAATTCGGAAGACATTAAAATGACCAATTCATCAACTATTTTCAGATGTTCATCAGTTAGTCTGGCCAATATTGCAACTTCCTTCTGTTGACCATGATTATCGCTGACTAAACTGTCAAGAACAGCTAAATTTTGCCTGATATCTGAATTAAATTTCTCAACGTCATCCATATTTACATTTTCCAATGACAGCGTAACGTTTCTCAGCTGCCGGGAAAAGGAAGTTTGTATTCTGACCAGATTAGCCAGTTGATCCTTTACCCTCTGAGTATGAACAACAGATAAAGAATCCCTTTCAAAATCCACTAATGTGCGATATGTTAGGAATGCAGCTAGCAGAAGTATGAAGACAGAGGTTAGAAAGGTCAGCTGAAAAGTGATCTTTTTCATAGCCTCAAATATTAATATCGTATGCCTTTAATTTGTTGTAAAGTGTTTTTCGATCAATATTTAAAGCTTTGGCTGTTTTAGTCTTATTATAGCCTGCCTTTTTTAACGCGTCAATAATTATCGCTCGCTGAGCTGTACTCGCAGCATCTTTCAAATTACCATCTTCCGACTGTATGACTAATGTATTAGCAGATGTAGGGGTGAGATCATTAAGTTCCGGACTTATCAGTTCTTCTGGTAAATGCTCCATTAAAATAGTATCTCCTTGGCATAGAAGAACCGCTCTTTTAATTACATTTTGTAATTCTCTTAGGTTACCATGCCAATAGTAATCTGTCATTTTTTGCCTTGTTGCGTCATCAAATCCGCTAACATTTTTGTCTAAAGCGAGATTAGCCACTTTTAAAAAATGTTTTGCAAACACTTGCACATCACCAGGGCGTTCTCTCAATGGGCTCAATTCAATTTTGAACTCATTCAGACGGTGATAAATATCCTCTCTAAATGAACCTTCCTTTACGGCTTCTTTTAAATTTTCATTAGTAGCTACTATAACTCGAACATCGATTGGAATATCTTTATTACTACCCAATCGCTTGATTTTTCTCTCTTGTAACACTCTTAGCAGCTTCACTTGATTATCATAGGATAGATTACCTATTTCATCAAGGAAGAGTGTGCCTCCATTGGCAGTTTCAAAACTACCTTGCTTGTCGCTCAATGCTCCGGTAAAAGCACCTTTAATATGTCCGAAAAGCTCGGATCCTGCTAATTCTTTTGGAATAGCACCACAATCAATAGCGACAAAAGGTTTTCCTTCTCTCTTACTTTTTTCATGAATGGCATTAGCTACGAATTCTTTTCCTGTACCTGTTTCGCCCATGATAATTACAGACATATCAGTAGGTGCTATAAGATCAATATGTTTTTGCACCTGCAATGCCTGAGGGCTTTCACCATAAATAAACTCTTTCTTAATTTCTGTTTTCCTGACCCTCTTTTTCGTTTGACCAGCGGGAGTTGGTTGATCGGAATTTATGGCTTCCTTAATCTTAAGTAAGATTTCGTCTGGAAATAGTGGCTTAGTGACATAATCAAACGCACCATAGCGTAAAGCCTCAACAGCAATTTTTATATCAGAATATCCAGTTATAATAATAACTGCGGTCTCAGGGTTTAATATTTTAATTTTACGAAGAAGATCTATTCCAGTAGCATCAGGTAATTTATAATCGCATAATACAAGTTCAAACTGCTTTTCTTTTAACAGCTTCAATGCCTGATCACCCGAAGTAACAGACTCAGCTTCGTAGTCATTCTTTGTCAAAAACTTAGTCAGTAGCCGACATATGTCCTGATCATCATCAATTACTAAAACTTTATCCATGATATTGATTGTATGTATGTGTTGATTGTTTCAATTAGATACTTTCGACTATTTCAGCCACCATTTTCTTTGAAAAAGGTTTACCTAGAAATTGGAAAATACCAAGTTCATAAGCTTTTCTATGCTCGTCTTTAGTATCATAAGCGCTTATTACGATTATTTTTATATTTGGGCTTTTTGTTTTCAACATAGGAATAATATCGAGTCCATTCCCATCAGGCAAGTTAATATCTAAAAAGACAAGTTCATGCTCCTGGGGGTCGAAACTTTCCAATCCATCTGAAATGGTATGCGCTTTAGAGGAAGTAATACCTAGTTTACCGAGCTGATAAGCTAACAGCATGCATATCTCTTTCTCATCATCAACTATCAGCGCTTTCATAAATTATGTAATTGTTGCCTATTTAGCTTTCTCAATTTAATTGACTCTCGTTGGTTAATAAAACTTTTTAGTTTTCTATCATACTCTTCTACATCTACCTTCTTAAAAAATACTTTCATTAGTAGACCTACGGCAGCAACGAACAATAAAAAACTTAAAACAGTAGCGATTAACATCTTTAGTATTAAAATAAAACCAATCATATCTTAAATCTTTTTTATTACTCATGCATCATAACCATGCCAATATAATAGGGTACTTAATCTAATCTAAGCTTCAATTGTTTGTGGAATAAATTCCCCAAAAATGCGGAAATGCGTAATCGACTTGATTTTTACAAAAATTGATTTAGAATCATAGCACCTTATAAAAGGGCTTAAAAATGAATTTTAGTGCAAGTGGTTAGCAGTTTGATATACGGTAAGAAACAAATAAAAATATTATGAGCAACTTACTTTACTTAATTGCAGTTATTTTGATTATAGGCTGGCTACTGGGCTTTTTCTACTTCAGCGTAGGAGGTGTAATTCATGTCTTATTAGTTATTGCCGTAATCGCGGTATTATTCAGATTAATAAGTGGTCGGAGAGTATAGATCGATTTTATCTAAATAAAAAGAGCGTCTTTAGCTAAAGACGCTCTTTTTATTTTTATCAGATTTTTATTGCATCTATTCTTTTACTTTTTCAAGTTTTTTTTTTGCCTCCTCTTTATCTTCTGTTGAGAACTCTTCCGTAGATCCATTTTTTCGCTGTGCCTTTTTAGATTCAAGACTCAACTCAATATACATAGGAAAGTGATCTGACCCGATATTCGGAACACGTTCAATATTTTTAACCAGAAAATCATCTGAATGGAATACATGATCTAGTGGCCATCTCATCAAACGATACTTCGCATGAAAAGTATTAAAGAACCCACGACCAATTCTTGGATCCAACAAATTACTTAATCGTTGAAAAAGACGGGTTGTGTGCGACCATGCCACATCGTTTAGGTCACCAGCCACGATAACAGGATAAGGAGAATCGACAGCCATCTTACCAATCACAATAAGCTCTGCATCTCGTTCAGTTGATCTATAATTTTCAGTTGGACTAGGAGGTTCGGGATGGACGATGTAAAGTTTTACCAGTTCTCCATTTCGAAGTTTAATGATGGCATGAATAGACGGGATTTCATCATCAATTAAATATTCAATGCTATGTTCTACAATTTCTAATTTTGAGTAGAATAGTACCCCATATGTATTGTCAAGTGGCAACTTGATGGTATTAGGGTATTTTTCTTCCAAGGAACTAAGCCCGTCTTCCCATTTTTTGTCCGTCTCCAGAGTTATTAGAAGGTCAGGATCATACTTTTCCACCTGCTCCACTAGGAGGTGATAATCTTCATTATACTGATAGACATTAGACTCCATGATGGCTAAGCTTTGACCATTTTTAGATTCTGACCAATCTTTGGCTTGTTTGGAGGATAGTGTGGTGTACGGGTAAATAATTACCACCTGATAAATAAGCGTAATAGCACCAAAGCCTACAAGAAACCATTCATGCCATTGAATATATTTACATGTGAATACAGTCCCCAAAAAGAATATCAGTGTAAGTACAGTCAGTTGTATATGTGGGAAGTCTGACATTCTTATCCACCAATCGTCTTTACGAATTAGCTGAAGAGCCGTCAAAGCCATGAATAAGGTCAGTCCTATTTGGAAGATAGAATTAATGATGGTCATAGTCGGGCATTATTATTGACAAAGCAGTGGTATGAAAACAATTTACAAGATAGTAATAGTACTGGTATTAGTTTTAATTTCTGCCGGTATTATCATTTCAATAAAAGCAGATGATCTTTTAAAATCTTTTGTGACTGACCGTATTCAAAATTTGAGCCACAATAAATATAATTTAAAAATTGGTGAAACTGACGTGGCATTAATACCTCTCGGAGTGAATTTTTCTAATCTTGAAATTACCTCTGACGACAGTACTTTTCTCGAAATGGATAGCACTACATACATACTTCCTTCCTTCAGGGCGAAAAAGTTGAACATCGATAAGTTTAGTCTTTTCAATTTTCTTTTCAACTCTAAAGCTTCTTTCAAACTACATGTTGAGCAACCTGAGCTCCATGTGCTTGTGAGCAACCTTGCGGAAAACAGTGTGAAACCTAAAAAATTAGAGGACAAGGGGAAAACAAAAGTGCTATTAAAGAGTGCCATCTTAGAAAATGGAGCTTTCAGTTACAGTAGGGATACTATGCATTTTTCTACTAAAATAAATATTCAAGCTTCAGATATCAATTCAGAGAACTTTGTATCTACTCTCAGTTCATCTGTCAATGCTACATTATATGATGCTGATTACAGAGGGCCTCAAGGTATAATGGGGATAAAAAGTGATACCCTGAACATTTACGGAGCCGAAGGAAAAATCATAGCAAAAAATGTTTCTGTTAATACATTGGCTGATAAGTATGAAATTGGCCATATACTGGGACATGAAACTGACTGGGTTGATGTCTCAATAGCCTCTATCGAAATAATGCAAAATAGCGCATTGACTCTGCAAGACACAGTTGCTGTGGGTACTGTGAAAATGGATGGCCTAACAGCAGTAGTCTTTAGAGACAAACGATTAAAATTTCCTAATATCCCTGATAAGCCATTACCACATCAGAAAATCAGCAATCTCACCTTCCCTATCATTATTGACACGATTGAGTTGGCTAACGGAAATATTACTTACCAGGAGCACATCAGTGAATCACCAAAAGCGGGAAGAATAAGCTTTGAGAATTTAGCTTTTAGTGCATCTAACTTTAGCAGCGCTTGTCCCAATTCTAAAATGAGTATGAAAGCCTCGGCATACTTAATGGGCAAGGGTTTAATTGAAATAGATGCCAAGATACCGCTATCTTCTCAAAGCATGCCCTATGAAATTTCAGGAACTATTCATGAGCAGGATATGACCAATTTAAATCCGATGTTAAACTACGTGGCCAAGGTCACTTTGACATCAGGGAGATTTCGTAATTCCACCTTCGAATTCACTCATGATAATGTATCCTCTAAAGGTCAATTAAAACTTGCTTATAACGATCTTCATGTAAGATTTATTGATCCTGCTGGTAGTGGTACTTTAGGTAAAATTGATGAAAAACTCATGAGCTTTGCCGCCAATACTTTTGTAGTCAAAAAAGATAATGAGGAAGGAGACAACATGCGTACAGGTGAAATAAGTTTTGAAAGAGACCCAAAAAAATCAATCCTTAATTATTGGTGGAAATCTCTATTGAGTGGTATTAAATCAAGTACCGGAATTAAAGAAAAGAAGTAATTACCTATCTTCTTTCTGTTCAAAATCCAATGTATCATCAGTACTTTTCTTAAATGCCTGCACAAAGGCATTTGATAAAATATTCCAAATGGCCGGAAATACTTTTGTTTTAGGGTTAGACAGATCTCCTTTCATCGGCACTTTAGTAGCTAATTGATCTTTCTTTTGATTTTCGAAAATTTCCAATACTACTCCTGCAACAGATTCCCAGATAAGTTGTAGTGGTTGATTTTTATCATCTTGCCATGAAACTAACTCTAGATCTCGAATAAGTGGTTTTACATATCCTGTAAGTTGACCATCATCAATTACAATTTCGCTATACAGGTTAAAGGTTCCTTTTTCTGCATCCATCTTTGCATATACTTTCAAAAAGTCATTAAGTGCAGTAAGATCTACTCCTTCAAAATTCATATCTATATCAACATCCGGTATCTTCTTAAGTATATTGAGGCCCCCCGAAACGTTTAGTTGACCCCCTCCAATAGAATATCCTGATGCCGTAAGTTCAGAAGGTAGAGACTTATTTTCTGAAGTTGCGTTAGTCAAATTCGTTGCTTTTAATTCCAGCTCTGTGAGATAAAGATCAATTTTGGGTTCATTATCAAAGTTTTTAAAATAAATAGTTCCTTCATGCACTTCAAGCCTATTTATTTTTAGTGGTATAAGTTCTTTTATAGGTTTCGTCCAATCTACATCCTCTCCATATTGAGCCTGAGAGGTATCATTAGATGCCACAAAATACAATTCCGGATTAATCAAATCAATCTCTCCTACTATTGAACCTTCGAACAAAGCACTCCACTGAACCGATAAATCAATTCTATGAGAAGAAAAGAACGGGACGTAAATAGAACTATCTGCTTTTAATATTTCTAAGCTATCTATTGAATATGCTCCTTTATATAACTGTAAATCCACATCAGTAATAGAGCCTGTATAACCCGGAATTTCTTTAAGAATTTTATTGACATAATCGGTTACGACATAAGGTAAATAGATTCTTGTAGCCCCCAAAAGAAGCACTATGCCAATAAGTATTTTATATCTCTTTTTCATTACTAATCGAATTTAGTAACTGGTTGATGTCCTTTTTCTATTTCCTCAATCACTATAGAAACTGCCTCTTTATTGGGTGCGATTTTACGTCCTTTCAATTGGTTGTAAGTAAATGTGAATTGCGCTCCATATAACAATATAAGTACAGAATAATAAACCCATGCTAGCAGTGCCACTAATGAGCTGGCGGCTCCATAGGCATCTCCTAAACTACTGGAGCTTAGATAATAGCCAATTAAAAACTTACCCCCCACAAATAATGCTGTAGTCACAATAGCACCAAGCCAAACATGCTTCCAGAGAATTTTGGCATCCGGCAGTACTTTAAAAATCAATGCAAATACAAAAGTTATAATGGCTAAAGACAACCCAATATTTAATACCCATATAAAGTAATAAGATGAATCTGCTATTAAGAAGGACATGGTGTCCTTTAATATGGCTATTAGGGTATCGGCCATAAGAGAAACGAGTAATAAAAACCCAATAGATGCTATCATGGCCAATGACAATAATCTATTTATTAGAAATTTGAACACTTCCTTTCTTGGTTTCGGTCTAATATGCCAAATAGTATTAATACTGTCCTGCAAAGAGACAAAGACTGTTGTGGCACTTATTAGTAATGTAATCACTCCTACGAGTTCCATTATTAGTGATTCATTGGTAAAAAAAGCCTTGCTCATCAAAATTTTAACCTGCTCTGCGCTACTGCTACCCATGAGCAAACCAACTTGATTTAAAAGTTCTGTCCTTACCGCCTCTCGTTCATAAAAACTACCAGCCACCATAACAGCTATAATAGCCATTCCAGGAAGCGAGAAAATAGTATAATATGCAATGGCTGCACTATGTCGAAAAGGATTATGACTAAAAAAGGAGATGAATGATTTTTTAATCAGTCGCCATATAAATTGAAGGTTGACCTGCATCATTTATCTGTTTTGTTAGATAATTCTGATTCTGACAGATAGAGTTCATCACTCAAAAGAAGGCTTACTGGTTTTAATTGATCGAAATAACTACAGAACACTTTGAAGATGGCAGTGAGTGGTAAGAACAATATCATTCCTGCCACGCCCCATAAATAGCCACCTATTATAAGTGAAATAATAGCAGCCAATGCATTGATATTGAGATTACCTCCTACTATTTTGGGGCTCAGAAAATTACTCTCAATGACTTGGATGAGCCAAAAACATCCCATAATTCCCAGGGGTATTAGGTAAGAATCATTGGTCATAAAGGCATATAATACAGGGATTGCAGCACCAAAAGTGGTTCCTACATAAGGTATGATAGCTAGAAAAGCTGCCATAAATCCAAAGAAAAAAGCATGGTCTATTCCAAATAGTAATAATACCAGGCTATTTGCGACACCTAATATTCCAATCATAATAGCCATTCCGACTAAATAGTGTTTGCCTACCTGTTGCATTTCCTTCAACATGTTAGACACCCGCTCATGATAGCGAGATGGTGCACTTTTTACGACCACACGTTTTAGCCCACTTCGATATATAAGCAACAAAAACGTATAGACAATTACCATCATAATACCTGAAAGCAGAGCCGTTGTTCTACTGAAAGTTGTTGACACCCAAGTTTTACTTGATTTCTCCACCCATTCCTGACTTTTATCAATAATCTCTTCACCATCAATTACCGGAACTGCCTTCAGGTTATCATCCATAAAATCTACAACCTCTTTCGTGAGTACCGTCAGTTTTCTTTCAAAGTTTGATAATTCCTCCATCACCCCTGATATCTGTTTCCCAAAGGCATAAAATATAGAAGCTATGGCCAGAACAATCACTAATATAGTAGTGATGGCAGCAGTAGCCCTCGAAAATCTCCAAGACTCAAGTCTGGTGACAATCGGATACAATATGAAAGAAATAAGAAGTGACATAGCCATTGATACCAATATTGGTCGACCCAAATAAATCAAAGTCAGAACTGCTGCTGCTGAAGCAAAAATATAAAAGGTCTTTTTGAATGAAATGTTCATAAAATCGAGTTGATTGCTGACGAATTATGTATAATAATCACACCAAAGAAAATAGGGCTATTAAAATTGACCTAAAGAGCTTTATTGAAGAACGAGCAGTGGCATTAATGATAAATTGGGTATTTTTTTCTACATATTTAAATTAATGTTGAATTATACATTTCAATGGTCAACGGATAGCTCTTTGGCACTATCTTTATTCTCTCTTAAATGATGAAGAATCCGCGAGTAAAGAGAGTTTCTATTCTCATTTTAAAGATCATTGGCTGGACGGTAGCAGTAGTACTCTCACTACTGTTTATTATCATTTTATTGGTACGTATTCCTTCTGTCCAAAATAAGATAGTCTCAAAGGTTGAAGCCAATATTGAAAAGGTGCTATCAACTGACATTTCGATAGATCACGTTTATATCAACTTTCCTAAATCAATAGAAATCCAATCATTTTATATTGAGGACCTTGAAGGTGACACTTTATTATATTTTAAGTCAATTGAAATAGACGCTGACCTCTGGCAACTAACTAATCGCAAAATTGAGCTTAATACTACTGATTTAAATACTGTAGTTGGGAAGATCCGCAGGGCAGAAAATAATGATGAATTTAACTTCCAATATATTATTGATGCATTCGCTACTGACACTACTAAAGCTCAGACTAAATCCAAGTCTTGGGAATTTGCGATTGAAGATATTTCTGTTGACTCCTTAGACTTCTCACTTAAAGATGATTTCACGGAAATGTCGCTTAAGGCTAAGTGGCATGAATTAGATATAGAAATAAATGAATTTATACCAGATCAATCAAAATTAGATATTGGTTTAATTTTTATAAAAGGAGCTGATTTACAGTACTCCATGAGTGGTTCATCATCAAAAGATCAGGATTCAGATTCAATATCTACTAACCCTTTTAATTTGATTGTTGGGGAAATTGAAATTATTCAATCCGGTTTTCAAGTGGAAACTTTAAGTCAGAAAATTGAAGGTTCGATTGGCGTGCTGGAATTAGAAACAAATGAAATGAGTTTAAATGACGGCTTGATAGATTTTAACAAAGTACTTCTTTCTAACTCTAGAGTAAACTACCAAGTAATAAAAGGAGATAATCAAACACTGGATAATGATACAACTATTTCAGATAACTCCTGGAAGATAAGGTCTGATCTGATTGAATTCAAGAATAATAGGATTGACATCGATTTAGATACTCTTACAACAAGTACAAGTTATTTTGATCCAAACCATTTAAACATAAGCCAGCTAAACCTAAAACTTAAAGAAGCAAACTATTCGACAGATCTTGTTTCGGGAGAAATTATTGATTTATCACTTCTGTCTAATAAACAAAGTATTGAATTGGATGGTGAAGTGACTATGAACCCCACTTCACTACAGGTCCATAACCTTGAAATGTATACCGGTGAATCCGAAATAGTCTTTGACTTTGAAGCATCCTTTGCCTCACTGAAAAATATAATGGATGGTAATACCAAAATATTACTGCAAGTAAGCCCATCGGTTATTCACTCAAACGATGCAAAGTATTTTATACCCCAGTTGCCTGCATCAAAATTGCCAAACCATTTAAACCTGGAAGCTGAAATTTCGGGAGCTTTAGCCAATTTTTCAGTTACAAAACTTCAAGCCTCTACCCCAAATTCTCTAATTAATACGAGAGGATCAATAATGAATTTACCTAATCCAGACAGTTTAAATTATAAGATGGATACTCTTTTGGTAAGCAGCAGAAAAACTGAAATATTGCCTTTTTTGCCTGACAGCCTATCTGAAAAAATTAATCTACCTGAGCAATTCAGTTTAAAAGCCGATGGAACAGGGTCTTTGTCAGCTTACAATGGCAGGTTGAATCTTACTTCCTCTTATGGCAATATCGGACTGAATAATTTCAATTTTGTCTTAGAAGAAAGTATGCCTTCTTATTCCGGAGAAATAAAATCATCGGGTTTTGATGTAGGCTCTTTGCTTAATCAAGGGAACAACCTGGATAGCCTGGCAGTCAAATTAAAAATCAACGGCAGTGGTTCAAATCTTAACAATCTAAACGCAAGGATCAGTGGATACATTGGCCACATTGAGTTTCAGAATTATATATATGATACTCTTAAGGTGAACGCCACAGTTGTAAATTCCTTGCTCGATGGAAGCGTTGAATTAATAGATGAACATGCGGCATTTACTCTTGAAGGTGATTTAGATCTTTCACCTAAACTTCATAAGAATAAAGTCACTCTAAATCTTACAAAGGCTCACTTACAAACACTAAACTTTTCTCGTACGCCACTAAAATTGAGAGGCAAACTAATCACCAATTTTGAAACTCAAGATTTTAAAAGGTTTAATGGAAATGTGGCTATTAGAAATTTTGAAGCTAACAACGAAATAGATACGTATAAAATGGATTCTTTACTTGTGGCAAGTATTGATCAGGATGGAAAAACTGAAATTACATTAAATTCTGATATAATGGACGGCCAATTCAAAGGAAATATTGACATCTACACTGTATCAAACTCTATTAAGCAACACATTAATCAATATTATAACTTGGTCGATGTGCCTAATGAAGAAGTGCCTGAAATGAATTTTAGTTTTGACTTTAATCTTAAAAATACGGATCTAATTACAGAAATTCTCGTACCGGATATTGAAAAATTTAGACCAGGAACATTTCACTCACAGTTCAATAGTGCAAATGATAAGCTTGATGTGGATCTCTCTATCCATCATATAACATATAATGACATTGCCATTGATAGTTTCAAATTAGAAACACATTCAAGCAGAGGTGAGTTGGTAACTATTGCCTCCATAGAAGAAATAGCAACGAACAGCACTGATATTAAGAACATCAGCCTGGCCGCAATATTAGCAGAAGACAAAGTAATTACTGAGCTTACTATAAAAGATACAATAGACCAAAAAAAATACCTTATCAAAGGTGTAGTTGAAAGCATCGATAGCACTTATCAGCTATCTCTCAACCGTGACTCCCTCATTTTGAATTACGCCAGGTGGAACGTAACTCAGAACAGGCCTTTGCAATTGGGGAATTATTATAACGCGCCCTCAACCACACTTGGTTTATTCAGAGATAATCAAGAATTAAGTTTCAAGACAAAGCCACAGGACTCTGCTCTTCACGTCATTTTCGACAGTTTTAAAGTAAAAACTATAAGTGATGCGGTTAAGAAAGAACAAGCACTAGCAACTGGTGTAATGGACGGAAAATTAGACTTAGAATTTAACAATGGGTTTGGAGTAGCCGCTGATTTGGTCATTAGAGAACTGAAAATACTGGGTGAAGAATGGGGAAATTTCAAACTCAATACTCAAAAAATTGGAGATAATAATTATCAAGCTAAAGTCGAACTTATTTCTTCAGAAAATATTATAAGCCTTGAAAGCACCTATGACTTAGCACAATTGGAGGATCTGCAAGCCAAGGTCAAGATTGAAAAATTTCAACTAAATACCATAGCTCCATTAGTAAGTGAAAGTATCGATCAAATTGCGGGTACGCTCCGTGGTAATATCAACCTAACTAGTGGTTTAACGAATCCTGACATAGATGGAGCTATGGTATTCGAAGATGTAAGTCTAAAGCCATCAGCTTTGAACAATAGCCTACTGATAAAAAATGAAAAAATCAGATTGAATAACTCACTTATTTCCTTCAATAAATTCAAAATTAATGATCAACTCAACAACACAGCAATCATTGATGGAAGCATAGAATTAGTGGATTTATCATTCTATAATTTCAATCTTCAAGTCAATACGAATGACTTTCTTATTCTGAATACAACCAATGAAGACAACGGGCTTTTTTATGGAAAGCTGAAAACAGATGGGAATGTGAAAGTGAAAGGTACCTCTGCTCGACCTTCCTTAGATATGAATTTAAAGCTTACTGAAGAGAGCAATCTGACTTATGTCGTTCCGGAAACAGAATACAATTCTATGACAACTGAGAATACAGTACGTTTTGTATCAGCCGATAATAATAAAGAAGTGGATAAACCCAAAGAGCTATTGAGTGATAGCTTAGAGTTTCAAGGGCTTGATTTAACGGCCACACTAGAAATAGACAAGTCTGCCTTATTTAATGTCATTATAGACCCTGTCACAGAAGATCAACTTTCTGTAAAGGGTAGTGCAACGTTGAACTTAGATATCGACCGTAAAGGTGATATTCAAATAAGTGGACGATATGAAGTACAGGAAGGCAGCTATGATTTTAGTTTTTATAAGCTGGTAAAACGAAAATTTCAACTGGAGAAAGGCAGTACGATTACCTGGACAGGTGACCCTTATGAAGCAAGGTTGGATATCAGAGCTTACAACCGCGTAGAAGCTCCACCAATCGATCTGATGATCTCTCAGGTAAGTAGTGCCTCTGGTGCCGAATTAGAAAAGTATAAGCAACGCATACCTTTTCTGGTTTATCTCAATATTGCAGGTGAGCTAATGAAACCAGATATAAGTTTTGAACTAGATATGCCAGAAGATGATCAAAATGTATTTGGGGGAAGTGTATATGCGAGGATAAAAGATTTGAATACCAGAGAATCTGATCTAAATAAACAGGTTTTTGCGCTGCTGATGCTCCAACGTTTTATAACTGAAGATCCGCTTAAGAGTGAAGGCGGATATGACATTGAAGATAAAGCAAGGCGAAGTGTAAGTCGAATTTTATCTGATCAGCTCAACCGACTAACGAATGACATTAATGGTGTAAACTTAAATTTTGATCTACAATCATACCAAGATTATTCGACTGGCACAGGTCAGGCAACAACTGAACTAGAACTAGGTGTCTCTAAAACACTTTTCAACGACAAGTTAGAAGTTAAAGTAGCTGGGAATGTTAATATCGAAGGTGCTCAACAACAAGGTCTCACTGACTACGTAGGTGATCTGGCTTTAGAATATAAGATCACTGAGGACGGTAGACTTCGCATAACAGGCTTCCGAAGAAGTGATTTTGATGTACTCAGCGGAGAAATTATAGAGACTGGAGCTGGGATTATATATGTAAGAGACTACAATACCTTCAAAGAATTATTTAAAAGCCGCAATGAAGAGTAGAAGATTACTAAATATAGTCATGGCATTAATTACATTGAGTAGTTGTACTGCCACGAAATTTCTACCTGAAGGTGAGCGATTTTACGAAGGTGAAGAATTCCTTTTTCTTGAGGATAGTATACCTGTAAACAAAAAAAGGTTGGCCCTTGAACTTGAAAGAATCATTGAGCCTGAACCAAATAGTAAAATATTCGGTATGCGTCCTGGAGCATGGTTTTATTATAAAACGAAAAATCTTAAAAAAGAAAAAGGATTGAAATACTGGATGAAAAAGAATCTTGCCAAAAAACCTACACTTCAATCTGATGTGAAATTGGAGCAAATGGCTAGCAGAATTGAAGGTTATCTTAGAAATGAAGGATACTTTCAGACAAAAGCCTCTAGTAGTATGGATAAACGAAAAAACACCGCAACTGCTAAATATTCGGTAAAAACAGGACCTGCATATACCATCAGAAATATTATCTACCCTGAAACAGTTGATGCCTATGAATCACTGATGGAGAACATTAAAAACGAAAGCATTCTAACTGAAAGTTCTCGCTATCAACTAAAAAAATTGCGTGAAGAACAAAAGAGGATTGAAGATTGCCTGGAAGATCATGGTTTCTACTATTTTGATGATAATTATTTAATCTATCTGGCCGACAGCACTATTGGCAATAATCAAATAGACCTTACGCTAAGTCTCTCAGAAGATACTCCCGAACAAGCTAAACGAATTTTCACGTTCAGCAATGTTGAAATTTCTCCTGACTACAGCATTTCCAATGACACCTTAAGAACTCAAAATGATATTGAAGTACATGATAGCTACACCTTTATCAATAATGACGACTATATCAGGCCAGATATCTTGACAGAGACTGTTGTTTTTAAGAAAGGCGATATTTATTCCGAACAGGCTGAGACAAAAACTCGAGAACGGCTAATGGCACTAGGTACTTATAAATTTGTAAATCTAAAATTTAAAAGAACAGACTCTTCCAGACTCAAGTCTGAAATTTTTCTAACACCTCTTCCTCAAAAATCTATCAGGTTGGACCTCCAGGCTATCTCAAAGTCCAATAATTTTGTTGGACCTTCCTTTTCTACCTCTTTTCAAAACAGAAATGCCTTTAGAGGAGCTGAATTATTCGAATTAAAGTTGAATACATCCTATGAGGTCCAGGTTGGAGGACAAAACAACCCTCCTCTTACGGCTTACGAGCTAAATCTAGAAGGAAGTGTCACAATACCAAGACTGATAACTCCATTTAATATTGATTACAGAAGTTTACGCTTTATCCCTAAAACTAGAATTAGCTTGGGAACGAGGCTACAGCAAAGGGTTAATGTTTTCCAAATAAATTCATTTGAAGGTAGATATGGATTTTTATGGCAGGAGAGTTATACCAAAAGACACCAACTCTACCCGATAAATGTTTCTTTTGTACAACTTAGCAATACTTCAGAAGCTTTTAATGAGAGATTGGCGATCGATCCAAATCTAGACAGAAGCCTTGACGACCAGTTTATATTAGGTGCACTCTATGAATATACCTTCAGTTCGAAGAGTGCTAAAGACGCTGAAAGTAAAAGGCACCATTTTTATTTTAACGGTATATTAGATATTTCTGGCAATCTTGCTTACGCTGCACAATCACTAGTCGGTGCAGAATCTTCTAATGAAGAGAAAATCACGTATTCACAATACAGTAAAGTACAACTAGACTTTCGTTATTTTAAAAAGATTGGCGCTGACAAAGAACTGGCCAGTCGCCTACTTCTAGGAGCTGCTAATGCTTATGGTAACTCAAGCGAAGTTCCTTTTATCAAACAATTTTCATCTGGTGGATCAAATAGTGTAAGAGCCTTTAGAGCAAGGTCACTTGGCCCAGGCGCTTACATCAATAATGAAACAGGTGATCTAGTAATTGATGAAACAGGTGATGTGAAAATTGAAGCAAATATTGAGTATAGGACACCTCTCATAGGTGTTTTAGAAACTGCACTATTTGTTGATGCAGGTAATATTTGGTTATGGGATGGTCGCAATACCAAACCTGATGGGGAATTCGATAAAAATTTCCTTGAAGATATAGCTATAGGTACAGGAGTTGGCCTGAGACTCGATTTCAGCTTTTTTCTACTACGATTTGACCTTGCATTCCCTTTACGTAAGCCTCTTCCAGGTGGATTAAAGTGGGTTTTCGATGAAATTGACCCTTTGGATAGCGACTGGAGAGGCAATAATCTGCTCCTAAATATTGCGATAGGCTATCCTTTCTAAGTGTAGAAAATATTACACAACTCAAGATGAGTTAACTAGTGATAGACTAGAATTCAGGCTCTAGGACCGAATTTGGTTATCTTATTCAATGTGGCATTTCATTTGAAACTCCTTTTTAAAGAAATAAAGTGAGAATAGTTAAACAAAAAAACTTTCGAAACAAAATTATGATAAGAATAGGAACAAAAGTCAAATGGAATTGGGGTAATGGTCAAGCGGAGGGTAAAGTGGAAGAAACATTTACTGAATCAGTAGATAAGACAATAGAAGGTAGTACCGTTACTCGCAACGGAACGGAAAATAATAAAGCGTTATACATTCAACAAGAAGACGGCAGTAAGGTACTTAAGCTTGAATCAGAAGTTGAGAGAATATAAAAATTAGACATAGCTATGAATAAGAACGATAAAAAAGTATTCCTTTATGGATTAGGGTCATTGCTTATAGGAACTGTGATAAGATCGGCAGCCAGGCAAATATGGAAATCTACAAATAATACTCCTGCTCCTGATAATCCTGCCGACCCTGAAGTAAATACTACACATGCTATGCTTTGGACAGTAAGTCTGGCAGTATTGAGTGGTTTTGGGAAGCTATTATATCGTTCAGCTTTTGGAGCAGATATGAGAGCACTAAATGAGGAAGCTTCCATAATTATTCCTGATGAGGAATAATCTACAAATACTTAAATGCCATCTCGATCCATGAAAATCTCCATCTCTACACGCAAGATATTTATAAAATACTCCCGGCCATCTTTCAAAGATTGGGATACCGGAGATAGATGGGTTTTTTCAAACCCAGAACATCTTTAGTAACATTATTAACACAATTAGACAATTCATATGAACGTTTCTGAACAATTATTGGACATTCTTAAAAATGAAGGTGTAAAGCACATATTTGGTGTAGCAGGAGATGCCCTCAACCCTCTTGTATCGGCCATTGGCAAACAGGATGAAATTGAATGGGTACGTATGAAGCATGAGGGCAATGCAGCCTACGCAGCCTATGCTCAAGGAGAGTTAAATGGTAATCTCGGTGTTTGTGCCAGCACAGTGGGCCCCGGAGCATTGCATTTGATTAATGGACTTTATAATGCAAAGAAAGAGCGTTCACCTGTTTTGGCCATAACAGGACAGGTACCTGTAGAGCATATAGGTACTGCTTATCACCAAGAGGTTGATTTAACCAAAGTTTATGATGATGTATGTGAATACCAAGCGGTTATTCGATCACCTGAAGAAGCTCCCAGAGTTATACTTCGAGCAATTAGAATTGCAGTTAATGAAAAATGCGTTTGTCGTATAGAGTTACCGGCTGATATTGCTAAGATGGCTGCTGAAAATCAAGATTTCGTGCATAAAGTTTTTCGGTCAAATTCTTTAACTACTCCTTCATTACCTGAGCTAGAGGAAGCAGCTCAGCTTATAAATGAAGCAGCAACTGTTAGTATCTTGGCTGGTGCAGGGTGTAGACTAGCAAAGGATGAAGTACTAAGACTATCGAATAAATTGAAAGCCCCTATAACGCATTCTTTACGCGCATCAGACATTTTCGATCACGATACACCAAATGTAGTAGGGCTGTCTGGGCTCATAGGTAATCCTTCTGGATATAAAGGTATAATGGATTCTGATCTACTATTAATGCTAGGCACTGATTTTCCATACACTGATTTTTTACCGGAGAATACTAAAACCATTCAGGTTGATATCAGACCAGAGAATATAGGTGGCAGAACCTCTGTGACTACAGGCCTCCATGGTGATATAAAATCTACAGTAGAGCAGCTTTTGCCATTATGTGATGAAAAGCAAAACCAAACATTTTTGGACGACAGGCAGAGTGAGTTTGATAATTGGAAACAGTCAATGAGTAAAAAAGGTAATCCGGAAAGAGATATGGAACCTTTACATCCGGAAATTTTTGCTCACCTTCTTAATGATATAGCTAGTGAAGATGCCATTTTCGTTGTAGATACCGGTACAGCTGCTATTTGGAGTTCTAATTTCATGTCTTTTAGAAATGAAAGAAGAATACTTGGTTCTTTCAACCATGGATCTATGGCTGTAGGACTTCCCGCTGCTATAGGTGCGCAAATGCAGTATCCTGATCGCGAAGTGTGGGC
This sequence comes from uncultured Fulvivirga sp., assembly GCA_947500555.1. GTDB lineage: Bacteria > Bacteroidota > Bacteroidia > Cytophagales > Cyclobacteriaceae > Fulvivirga. The sequence goes on from CANMSE010000002.1 coordinate 354,256, forward strand.
AATAGTCGGAGATGGTGCTTTCAACATGGCGTTAAATGACTTTTCTACAGCCGTTGAATACAAATTGCCTATCAACCTGATTGTATTAAATAACAGTCAACTAGGATTTGTGAAAATTGAAATGGAAGAAGCAGGTCTGGCACCGAATCTGGATGCTCTTCATGTGGATAACATAGATTTCCATGACTTCTCTAAACTCTGTGGTGGTGATGGTTTGAAGGTTGATAAAAGTAAAGACATAGCTTCAGCATTGCAAAAGGCTAAGATCTCTACCCAGCCATTTGTTATTAATGGCATGGTGACAGATGGCGCTTTATCCCTTCCTCCGAAAATAGGGTTAGAAGAAATTACAGGGTTTGGCACCTCAAAAGTAAAAGAGGTAATTAAAGCTATTGGAGGCGATAAAAGACAATGGCAAAATTTAAGAAATGAGATAGAAGCTTACTTTGATTAAATTAATCGAGCATGACAAATACACTTTCTAATAGACTAAAAGCTATTGAGCAAACCTCTGGCAGGCAATTCATGTCCTTAAGAGCGGTAGAAAAAATAACGAATCTTCTTGATTCAAAATTCAAAATCCCAGGAACAAAAATTTCCTTTGGACTAGATCCTATTTTAGGCTTGATTCCCGTATTAGGTGATGCTATATCCTATCTTGTTTCAGGGCTGTTAATCTTTACCATGTATCGTCATGGCGCTAATAAGCGACTGGTGATACGGATGACGTTAAACTCTACATTGGATGCACTCATTGGCTCTATTCCCGTTTTTGGTACTATTTTCGACATATGGTTCAAATCCAATAAGCGAAATCTAAAATTGCTCCAGGAATACTATTTTGAAAGAAAACATAAAGATGACGTTGATAATTTTGATAAAACCGCATTAATCTTCTGTGCGGGACTTTTTGCGAGTCTACTTTACATGGTAGTTTATTTTTATACTGAGTCGTTCATGTTTTTTGGTTCATAAAAAAAGAGCTTAACTATTCATTGCTACTTTTTCTTACAACTTTATTTATTTGCTTAGGTACTTATTCCTCAACATTTGGTCAATCTGCTGGTGCGCTTAATCGTATCTTAATTCCACCTGTTCGTAAAGTAAAAGGAGAATAAGAAAGTTAACTTATCATGGAATTTATTCACTGGTGAATCGCATGGATTGACTTTGACGTATCAGTTTACTCTGATGATTCCCACTATATATTTGGTGTGAACGGATTTAATAAAACTGTTAAGTTAATAGGAAGATGACATGCGAGCCCTTGTCATTTTCCTTATTTGTCTTTTATTATTCTGAAATCCTACACTACTGGCTACACCACTGGAAAATAATTTAGACAAATAGTTGAAAATTGACTTATTCTTATTGCGCTCAAAGTATATATCTCCCTTTCTTAAACGAATTATAGCCAGATTCCTTTTTTTTACGAGAAAAGTGTTAGCTACGAATGATGCTATTGATTCCTCAAACTTTTTGGTATCTGCAGTTTGCTTATCGACAAGTGCGATTTTAAAATCATTATATTGAAAATACATACTTCCATAAGACATATTATCGTCAGCAAAAGCTGTAAAATTTAGACTACGGCAGCGACCACTTTTTATATGTAAAAAGACTCCATCTTCAGTGAACTCATTAAATAACGTCATATTGTGCGGCTGCACGTTGCCTGAGACTTCAAACTTGTCTAGTTCACTATTCAAATAGAATCTAAAATCTACTTCTGCTGCCACTTCTCCCATGACTTGAGAAGTAACATGCAGACGCAAAGTGGAATCAGTGCTGATTTTTGAAGGCAGATTAGTGATGTTATTGATGTTGACATCCATCCTTTCAAAACTAATGGTACCCGGATTTTTACCTTTTTCCGGTATTTCAGAATAACTAATTTGTGCCTCTTTTACATAAGCAGAATCAACATCTATCGATGATTCAATAGATCTTAACATAGAAGTAAGAAGTTGCTTCTTTTTTGGATAAGGGTCGATATAATTTTTATCACGATATACTTCTACTTTCGGCTTATTTATTATCACATAAGAAGCAATAAAGGCGCGTTCCTTTAACATTCGTCTGAAGTCAAAGCCATAAACTGTTAAGGAAGGTATACTTGATTTAATCCAGTCAGTTTCAATTCCTACCGCTTTCGCATACTCCTCTCTCCCGAGTAGTGGAACTATTTCAATATTTTCAATCGTGAAATCATTTTCTTTATTACTTAAACTAAATTGACCAACCCTAATTTCATTTAATCCATCTGAAGTCGTGAAATTTAAATCTCCAGTATTTAGATCAATAGCTTCAGCTGGAATTAACGTTTTTGCCAAATCTGTCAACGAATCATAATACAAGCCCTTTAGCTTCAAATGAATTGGGCTCAATTTCAGATTCTCATTATCGTTTGTTGTTAATTCTATAGCAGCATTATTAATTTTTACGTTTTTAACATCCACAGCTAATTTAGATAACGAACTAGTTCCTGAAGCTGAGGCCTTAAAGGCAGCGTTTAAATTTGGGTTATCAATGATCAGATCACTCGCCTCAAATAGTTTGTTTTGGATGAACTTGTTGTAGGCCACATTTTTTAAAGAAATTGAAGAGGCACTTAAGTCAATTGAATCAGGACTAATTTTTACGTAGCTAAAATTATCCAGCTTGACATTTTTACTCATCTCCAAATTGATCCCTTGTACTTGAGTATTACTATTTTGATATATCAGTGAATCGGCCCTAAGGCTTAAATCCCTTGCATAAAGCAATTCGTTTGGGTTGGAAGCAAACCAATTTTTATCTCTTGATAAGTCAATATCTTTGAATTCCAAGTTTATGTTAGTTAATGCCTGCACCGTCTTATTAGCTGTACTTCTGTAATTGCCAGCTACTATCTTTATATTATCTAAAGTGATATTAGGTAGGCTTAGAGATTGTTTAGCAGTCGATCTTTTTTTATTAGCTAGTGTATTTCCTGTTCTATTCCATTCAAGATTGTTGAGAGTAAGACTTCCCCAGTTCATATTCTCAACTTCCTCCGGAAATTTCTTCATACTGAAATTTGATAAAGAGATATTCGGACTGGTTATCAGGTCATGTACACCTTCAAGATGCTGTTTAAATACTAGATCCTTCAATAACAAAGATTCTTTATTTGAGTTAGTGTAGATTTTGTCAGCTTTCAACTGTAACCTTTCATCGGTCAGCTCCAAATTGGAAGCCGTTAGTCGGTATTCGTTTATTTCAGTATTACTCTCATTTAATGTCAGGTTAACGATAGTTACAGAATCTATCGATGTACTTAATTCACGCTTTAGTGTAAGCTGCGTACTAAAACTCCCATTTGGTGCATTAAGTGAATCAATTTGAATCACAGGCAGTTTATTATCTTTCTTATCTGTTTTTTGAGATTGTTTGAGATTGACCGCATAGTTTTTGAAACTGATGAAATCAAATTTTAAACTATCTGACTGAGTTTTTAACCATTCTACTGAGTTGGCCACAACCAACTGATTAATCACAACATCAGTAGACGCATCCTTGAAACTAATCCTCGATGTTTTTACAATTTTCGATTGAGATGAACCTCGAACATTCAATGCTGAAATCTTAGCCCTTTTAGTTGAATAACTAACTAAAGGAAGGTATGCTGAGTAGACAGTTGAGGAATCGATGATTGGCAAACTTTCATTTAGTCTAAGATTAAATAAATCAATACTACCTTTTGACAAGCTGATTTCACCTGATTTGGTTTTCATATCTACAGTCGCCTTGTCTAGCAGTAAAGCTCCAATATATATAGAAGGCATATTCCTTGAAGCTTTTTTTACAGTGTCTATAGTATTTACCTGTTCAATTTCAATGCTCGGATTAGAAAGACTTATACTCTCAAGGTTCAAATATTCTCCCAGGGCTTCCTGTTCATCCAAACCATCTATATTCATTGAAGGAATATCAGCTCGTATTCTGTACGCTTGTGACACACGTAGATTGGTATCAGACCAAATCTTTAAGCTGTCTAATTTTAAATTCTGATCTTGAGTGGAATAACTCAACGCATCAAAACTAAAGTGATGATTTTGTTTTTTTAATTTTCCAATACCATTCGTTAGTTGCACTTCAGCATGTTTATAACTTAAGGTACCAGACTCATCACCTCCTAACGAGACATTAATGATATCACTATCCCACCTTTCAATACTTATAGGAACATCTGTGAAATTAATATTCAATTGCCCCCTGGATAATTTTAAATCTCTGACAAACAAACTATCAATAATTGATTTATTAGTATCCTTCCGCTGGACAACATCACTCAAAAAATTGAAACTGCTCTTGGGGTTGACTTTGGGACCATCTAATTGTATTGAGTCAATTATAAGCACATTGTTTTCATAGATTTCATCCAAATCTATACCGGCAAAATAGAGTTGCTCTAGCTTTATAGAAGATGAATCAGCAAATATTCCTGACTTTATCTTAGGTTTTAACTTTACGTTGGACAGTGTTAATCTATTTTCTTTTAGTGAATAAGTAATCTCGTTAACTTGAACCAAAGCAGCAGAATCAGGAAATATAAATTCTTGATCTGTCAGTTTAAGAGAAAACTTATTCGTCTCAACGTCTTCGATCACCTCGTCAACATCCCAGGTAAAATCTTCGAGATCCATTGAAAGATTTGGTATCACAAAAATTAAATTATCCTTATTTAAATCTTCTTCATAAAAATTGATTGTTGCATTATTTATTTTGAGTGAACTAATATTTAGCTGATCCAGATAGTCGTCAAGCTGCTTTAATAGTCCTCCTGTTTCTCTAGCCAATTTTTCTTTCTTTTGCTTACGTTTCGCTGTGATTTTTACCATGGGTCTATTAATCGAAACGCTATTGATAGTAAGAACATCATTGAGCCAAAGGCTCCACAAACCATTAACATTGAGTTCTAAATCTTCGGCAGTAGTCTCAAAAATCTTCTCTTCTTTATTTGACCTCAAGCTATCAGCACGTATTCCCAGCTTAAGATTATGCAGATAAATGGTGCTTTTGGATACCTCAAGAGCTATACTATCGTATGAGACAGCATATCGTCCATTTGATTGATTTTCAACTAAGCGAGTTATAGAATTTGCCACGACACTTTTGGCATATCGTTCAATAAAGTGTCTATAAGTCAAGAGTACCGCAGCTACAAGCGCAATGAATACAATTATCATCACTACTATGCGAGTCTGTATAGATCTGCGTTTATGCCTAAGGTTAAAATAGAGTCTCTTTCTCATATCAATTAAGAAGAAGGATATAATCGTGCCATGACATCATTATACATCCAGCTAACTCTAAAAATACACAAGTCCCTTTGAAACATACTTCAGGTTAGGCTATGAATAACTTTTCTTTTATTTACTTATTTTACTTGCTCTAATCTTGTGGTCCCCTAAACTGTTGCATTCCACATTATGGGTAGTGATTTACCCGAAAAGCCCCATAACATTCAGAAAAATGGCCCAAAAAGTAGGATAAACTCGTATGCACGGTCTTTGACAAATGAAGGATAAACATTAGAAATTATGAGCATATTAGAAATTATACTAGCGATTTTTATTCCACCTCTTGGCGTGCTTCTTCGAAAAGGGATATCAGGCGATTTTTGGATTAATCTATTACTTACTATTCTGGGAGTTGTACCGGGTATAATTCATGCCTTTTATGTTCTAACAAAAAAATAAAACATAAAATCATGAGTAATAAAAGAGAAAATATTGCCCGTTTTGGAATAGCAACTAAGGGTTTGGTATATCTTCTCATAGGTGTATTAGCCACTATGGCGGCACTGGGAGAAGGTGGAAAAAAATCAGGCAGTTCGGGTGTTCTGGACTATCTGGCTAAGCAGTCTTTTGGTCAGATATTGTTAGTAATCATAGGTGTCGGCCTGATAGGCTATGTTTTTTGGAGAATGTATCAGGCGTTCGCTGATCCAGAAGAAAATGGGAATGATACAAAAGCCATATTCTTAAGAATAGGTTACTTTATTAGTGGACTTGTATATGGGGCGCTGGCATATGTTGCTTTTTCTACAGTAGCAGGTGCTTCCAGTAGTGGTGGCGGAAGCCGTGAAACAATGATCTCTAAATTGCTTAGTCAATCTTATGGACAATACATTGTAGGCGCTATTGCTATTGTACTCTTCATAAAAGCAGTATTTCAATTATACAAGGCTTATTCGGGTGAATACAAAGAACATGTTCAGCAATCAAGCCTGAGAAGCGAAGCAAAATCACTAATGATCAAAGCTGGAAAAGTAGGATTCACCGCTAGAGGTATAGTGATTGGCCTGATAGCATACTTCACATTTAAGGCAGCTCTTACTGCAAATTCCGATCAGGCAGGAGGCACTAAGCAGGCACTTAACTTCTTGCAAGATGAGTTTGGAACTATTGTGCTCATGATTGTAGCGCTGGGTTTGGCAGCATATGGGGTCTTTATGTTCATCAAAGCAAAGTATGTCCAAACGGACATTAACTAAATTTTTAACAACCTAAAAATTGATAATTAACTAAAAACAGAATTATGAAAATTACTAAATATCTAGTGTACGCATCAGCAGCAGTGTTATTTAGCTGCGATATTGACAAAACAGAAAGTGGATCACTACCAGAAGTTGAAGTAGAGGTAGAATCAGGCGAGCTACCCGAGTACGATATCGATTGGGCTGATATCAATGTTGGAACTAAAACCAAAACGATAAAAGTACCTAAAGTAGTTGTGGTTATGGAAGAAGAAGAAGTTGAAGTGCCTTTTCTGAATGTAGACATGCCTGATGCAGACGGTGAAATGGAAGAAAGAAGTGTAAGGGTAGAGGCAGAAGTGTCAGAAGTAATGCATGACCTCAATATTGAAAAGATCTATGCTAAAGGAAATAGACTGATGGTTATCTCTAAAATGACCAGAGGTACTGATGCTTTGGATGGCAATCGGGTAAGGATTTCTGACCAATTGGTTCTTAATGCCCCTGATAATTTAACAGTCAAACATTACATAATTGGTGACCGTCCAGAAGGAGGTTTCAATAACAACTATAAATACTTTAAAACTGATGCTGACCTGGCGAGTAAATTGGAAGGTGCTAAGTTAATTTATGAAGACTAACAGTGAGGTTGATTGAGTGAGTGTGAGCCGTATTCAGTGATTGGATGCGGCTTTTTTCATCTACAGCATGTGGTTAGAAATCTACACAATGTTGATTATACTATACCCATTTAAGGTTCAAAAGGCCTTTAAAAGTCAAAATTAGGCAAGGAATGAAGTTTGCCAATTCCAGATCAAAATGATTTTTCACAAAAAACTACATATTATGACACGTAAAATATTATCACTAATCTGCGGAGGAATATGCCTTAGCTTACCGAGCTTTGGCCAAGATTCTTCCGCTAAGTTGGACTCTACCCCATTAAAGGTGTACGGAGACAGCGTAAAATTTGAAGCTACCATTACGGTACCGAAACACAAAATTTTTAAAAAGGAAGGTACTTACGTAATTATGCCTGAATTGGGAGAGACGAAGTTCGATCCTATTCGTATCCCTTCCTCGGAACTAGGTAACATTTCTGAAAATGGCATTCAGGTTACAGTTTCGTCTAGTGCACTATTCAATGAAGATATGATCGGCAATGATCTGGAAATAGAGCACGAGTATGAGTATAAAAATGGCGCAAAAAATATCGAGTTCAACGATATGGATGATTTGGCAGAATGCTGTGTGACCACCGGAACTCTATTCTCATTAAACGGACAGTATGAGTTAATGAATTACGACTATACTCCTGCAAGAGAGGTACCTCTAAAAGTTGTAGCGCAGGTCAACTTTCCTTTAGATATTTCTAAATTTTCATCACCAGAGAGTGATAAAATTGTAAAAGAAATTGGAAGATATATCAAAAAATTTCCGACTTCAACCATCTCTATAAAAGGGTTTGCATCGCCAGAAGGTACAGTTGAAAGAAATACTGAGCTTTCTCAACAGAGAGCTGAAGAAGTAAAAACATGGTTAGTATCTGCCTTAAAGAAGAAAGGATATAGCCGTTATTTCAACGCTGACAAAATCATGGTCTCAAGTGAGCAAGAAGATTGGACTGGTTTCGAATACATAGTGGAACGGTCAGATTTATCTAACGAAAAGCAAACGGCAGTTTTAAGTATTTTGAACTCCTCTAAAACACCTAAAGAAAAGGAACAACAAGTCATAGCTGAATTAGGAGGACTAGACAAAGCCGAAAAATATTTAATGCCATTGAGAAGAACAACGATTGTGGTAGCTGATAAATATGCTTCTCGCATAGGTTACACTACAGCTCAAATTGATTCAATTAATTCAAAATTTGAAAATGGTGATGTCACACTTTCAGCGATGAAAGATATATACACACAAGAAGAAATGTTACAAGCATCTCAAAGAACGAATGCTTCAGCAGGTAAATTAACGCTGCTTACCAGTTTTTATAAGACTTATCCTGTTGACGTAAGAGCCTATAGTAATTTGGGTGCACTTTCAGCCATAAATTTGCACAAACTGGATGTTGTAGGCGGTGATGATGCTTTAGTTGGTGTCGGATTCAGTAGAGATATGGTAGACATAGATGAAGAAATAGACCTTGACGAAGGTAAAATTAAGTATAAGTACAAATACAAAGAGGAAGACATCGATGGTGCAGACGTGAAAATGAAAATTAAACAAGATTTAGCAGATGCTGAAGTTTATTTAATGAAAGCGTATCACGCTGATAATAAGAATTTTGTAACTCTGAACAATTTGGGTGCACATTATCTGACTATTGGTGAATATAGTAAAGCTAAAGAATACCTAGATAGGTCAGCTAAATACCAGGATAGTGAAGGTGTGAATTACAACTTAGGTGTATATCATGCCAGAATGGGTAACTATGACAAAGCAGAACAGCATTTTAATAAAGTAAGCAATGTAGAGAACATCGAATATAATCGAGGTTTGGCTAAACTGATGAACGGTAACAATGAAGCAGCCTTGAAAGATTTTCAAACTTTCTCAAAGAACAATGCAGAGTATGCTTTAGGGCATTACTTGACGGCTGTAGCTGCCGCAAGAGTGGGTAACAAGGAAGTAATGACTCGAGAATTGGAGCATGCTATGAATAGAAACCCTAACTTGAGCGATATAGCTGAAGAAGATTTGGAATTTATGGCCTATTGGGATGACAAAGATTTCAAGAATGCTTCCGATGACGATTTCACAGAAACCAGTGAAATACGTGGAGATAAATAATCCGTAAACTATTATGAAGCAACTTCCTACGGAAGTTGCTTTTTTTAAGCTAAAAACACATGATAATTTTTGAAAAGCTTAAATAAGAGTTAAAAGAGCATGAAGACGCACTACCATCAAATTTCATTATCTATTCTATTCGCTTATTAAGTTTAATAGGATTACTCTTTTTCCTTAGCTTCATGTTAACCACCTCAACAATTAAGGAGAAAAATACTGCAAAGTAGATGTAACCTTTAGGCACGTGAAAACCTACAGCTTCTATTGATAACATAAAACCTATCAAGATTAAAAAGGAAAGTGCTAAAATCTCAAGCGTAGGATGTTTCGCAATAAATGAACTAATGCGTTTGGCAAATATCATCATAACAACAATTGAGATGATAACAGCTATAATCATTAACACTATTTCTTCAGTAAGACCAATAGCTGTTAAAATAGAATCAAAAGAGAAAATTAGGTCCAATAAAATGATTTGAGATATAACTGCCAATAGCGAAGTAGTTTTTTTCGCCTCTTGTTTTTCCGCTTCGCCTTCCATTTTATGGTGAATCTCGATGGTACTCTTAAAGATTAAGAAGATCCCACCAACTAATAATATCAAATCACGACCGCTCCAATCGATAGTAAACAATGTGAACAAGGGCTCTGTGAAACCCATAATCCATTTGATTCCCAAGAGCAATGCTATTCTAAAGACAAGAGCGAGTGTTAATCCTATGTTTCGAGCTTTAGCTTGCTGCTCTTGAGGCAATTTATTCGATACAATCGAAATAAAGATGATATTATCAATACCCAGAACAATTTCAAGTAGGGTAAGAGTTAGTAGGGCTAGCCATGCTTCAGGTTGAGCGAATAATTCCATTTTCGTATTTAGTCTGCTATATAGTTATTGTATTTCTATTACTGATAAAAACATGCCATTAATATCAGTATTTATTCAACCTCAGTAAAGAGGTTCTTCGTAGAGTTTGTTCTACAAAAAAGAGTGATTCTACATAATTATTACAGTATTCACAACTAATATCCACAATTGGGTGCTTTAGGCAGCTTGGCTCGGTATTGGAATTACATGAATCAAAATTTGTTAAACCAAAAATCAAAACTATGTTACGTTGGATCGTTATATTCTTAATCATTGCCCTAGTAGCTGCTGTGTTTGGCTTCGGTGGAATTGCCGCTGGTGCCGCGGGAATAGCTAAAATTATCTTTTACATTTTCTTAGTATTATTAGTGATCGGGCTGATCATGCATTTTGCAAAGAAGGTATAGGTATCTGTAGATTTAATATTTAAAAGCGATGCATAAATGTTTCGCTTTTTTTATTGCCTCATGTGACAAGTTATAAACTAATTTTTGTCCTCAATCTCAATAGTAGAATGTTCTTCTACAACATCCTTCCATTCCCAGGCATCATTTTGCACATAGGCTAATAGCATTTTTCTCCGCGTTATATGCCTTTCAAAGTTTTTCAGAATCTGATCCTCATCAACTTCAGTGGGGATTTTATGTTCATCTAAATAGTCCAATTTGGGAACTTCAGGAGCATCATCTTCAGGGTCGATATAACTCCCTTTTAATGTGGACAGGTAATAGGTAATGGCCAATCTCGTGTTTTTAAGTTTATCCGTCAGCGGAGAATCATCATTTTCAGTATCTTTTATTGTCTCCAAAATAGTAATGGTTTCATCAATCATTGCTAAGCAAATAGAAGTGGATTCATACCTATGTTTAGAATGAAAGTAGTGAACAATCGGATAAGCCAAATGCTGTTGAGCCAGCTTAAAGATTCCGGATTTCAACTCATGAATTTGTTCAATAAGAAACTTGAAATCGTCTTGTTTCCAATTGGTTACAAGCATATTCTCTGGTGACTTTCCAATACTTGCTACCTTTAGACTAAATGCTCTTTTATTAGTTACGGCCTGAATTACCGGTATAAGATAAGAGATGGCTAATGATATAAATATGACTCCTGTAAATGATACAAATGCAGTATAGAATTTCCACCAATCTGATACTGGAGAATAATCTCCATGTCCCATGGCAGACAGCACATATCCCGAAAAATATAGTTTGCTTATAAAATCAGATTGGTATGCTGTCTGTGAAGAATTATACAATGCTTCAGGATCAGCGTAAACAATAATGGCATTACCCAACCAGATTAGAGCAACCCATATTTGTACAATGAAGATGAGCATAAACACACCAATATTTGAAAGTAGCCAACTTTTACCATCAGATCCGGATAATGCTAGTGAAGATCTCCAAATCCAGTAGGAAAGTTTTCCGGTTATTAAACCTGAACCGTTCGGTGCTAGTACAGTATATAAAATGTCTAAAATCGTTGCTGTAACGATAATGAAGCCGACTAAAAAAATAAGAATAGACATATTTAAACAATCATAACCATTATAATTTAATAAAAAGATTGTAATTCTCAAGTAGAAGTTGAAAGGTACTGTACGGTAGGTCTCAGTTTCCTACCTATCAAGAACGTAATCTTTCTACCACTCCTTTTGCCCAAAACTGAATAGGTTCGTCAAAGCATTCCAAAATAGCATCGGTACCTAGCAAGGTGCCCTTAGCTAATCTTCCTGTTAAGGCAAGAGTCAGCTTGTTTCCCTCCGCATCGATAACACAACCATCTTTATCTGTTAAGACACCGAGCTCGTCATGAACGGGTTGAATAATTTTATCTTGAAGTAATCTTTGAATAATTGGGGTGTCAACTTCTTGCACTTTTGGCGGATCAAGTACCGTATTAATCACTATGCTAGCCTTAATGTCTGAATCATCAGACTCAAAATACCATCCATCTTTTGTGAATTCAATATCAGGATCATCTACTATGCTTATTTTCATAATATTAGCCCTTACTAAAGCCAATAATTGTTGAATACTATCAACAGGGCACCCATAGGAGTACCTTTTTATTCTTTCATCAAGGCTGACTATATCCGCTATAATCTGATTGTCCAAAGAGTTGAAAGCCAATTCCTGGTACATAATTGGTTGTAAGTGCCTCCACACCTGACCCACACAGTAGTCTAAACTGATTTCGCCTTGGCCAACCGCCATATCCACAAAGGATTGCATACTAATGTGGGGCAGCTGATCTCTGGGTATAATAAGTTCATGGCTTAATTTTTCATCCTTCAGCCACTTGTCTATTACCACTTCAATATCAGTAGTATTCAACATGTTTGCATTTGATTGATCATGCAAGGCAGTGAAAATTTCTGCAGCAATTTCAATTATTGGAGTCATATAAAATTGAACGGAAGAAATTTTCGAGGCATCATTTAGTGAGTCTTTCAACTGTTGTCTAAACTTTTTCTCCTGATCAACAGATGGTTTAAAAAGGTTATCAATCTCTTTATTTAATGGTTTAGGAGCTATCGGAAGTCCATCCAGAGAAAATGGAATTAGTTTATTGGGTTCGTCACCACTGCACCTGTAGTTCATTTTTCTTGTGGCCACCTCCACTATCTCAAACGTTCCCCCTAAACCAACGGTGAGTGCTCTGACAACATCAATCATTGCCAGTCCAAAACCTCGCAGTGCTACATTTTTGTCCTTATAAATACTTTTATCCATAAGTAGATTCCTTATAGGATATGGCTTGTGAAATAGACACAAGTCATCATGACCAGAGGCGTGATTCTTCCATTTTTTAATTTGATCAGAAACTTTCGTGGCCTGATGACCAATAGCCAATAACACTTCATCTACCTCATTCAGATTATCGGAAATCAGGTTCAGGTTGTATTTATTTCCCACCTTATCTATGGTCACTACCCTATCTCTCAATATCGTAAGCAGACCAGAGTTAATCAAAAATTCAGCAATAGAATAAAAGCGCTGCTGTAGATAGCGTCCTACATAAGATCTGGGTGGAAATGTATCCATTTCGCTTTCTATTGATCTGAGATTGCTGCTATTCCACGCTGCATAAGACGGAAATCCTGGAATACAAAGACCTCCAAACTCAATTTCCTTTCTACCTTCTAAAGTCATAGCTCTTTCAGAGATATTGATCCAGTTAGTTTTTGGTTGATAAACATTGAACACATGACTACTTCCCAGTTGCTCTGTGGGCTCAACTATCGTGATTGAAAAATTGGAATCTATTACTGTAGATGATAAAGCTTCGAATAATGATTCCAGCGCATATAATCCCCGGGGGCCACCACCCACAATAACAATTTTCTTAATGGTCATATTTAATTATTGATCTACGTCTTTCAGTAAGTAATCTTCGACTTCTATTTCCGGGTCGGTAGTATGCAAGACTGATATATCCCCTGTGCTCTCAAAAATGACCGCTCTTACCTGATTCAGTTTTAAAACATTCGCTTCACGAAGTTTGCCACGAATATCAGATTCCGTGACCTTCGCTTTCTTCATATTATCACGAAAAAACTTCACTCCTTTCATCAATAAGAGGGGTTCATTATCGATAAGCTTATGGATATGCTTGTGCTGTCTAAGGTGAGCAATAATAAGTTGCAACGTATATAAAATGCCCAGTCCTACTACGCCTTGTATCAGGGATACCGATTTGTTTAAAATAGTAGCTGCCAATACAGACCCTATAGAAATGGTGATGGCAAAATCGAAGCTTGACATTTTAGAAAAACTTCGCTTTCCTGCGATTCTTGTAAAAACAATAAGCGCTATATAAATGCATATAGCGCTTACTATGATTGGCAAAATACTTTCAAATTCAGAAACGAACCAGTCAGTCATATTTATTTAATTTTGTAATCCGGATCGTATCTAAACAATAAGTCGATTATGCCGAAAGGTGATCAGATCCTTGTTCCAGATTCTCATTGTCTTCTCCGCCCTGGCTGTAGAGTTGGTTTTCTTCGTCTTTTAGACTTTTTCCATCTCTATCCTCAGGCAATGTTCTGCCGGGAACATCTAAATCTTTACCTACAAAATCCACCTCTCCTTCTCGATTTTTCAAGCTTTCATCTTCACTATTATCAGCTCTTAAATTTTGCTCTTTACCGCCCAAGGCTTGCAGATCATCTTCCGTAATATCCGGATTGTAATTATTTTTCTTTTCAGTGCTCATAGTTGTTCAGTTTTAATTAGAAAATCATTCTCTTTTTAGCCTCCAATGACTCCTTCTCCTACTTCACCTTCTCCTTTACCCTGATTGACATCTAGCGTATCACCCTGAACGGTATCTTTCTGATCTTGCGTACCTGTATTAGGAGTACATGCATAGGCACTCAATGAGAAGGCAATTGCTGTGCTATAAATTATTATTCTTTTCATGATTACCTTTTATTGATAAGTAAGGAAAAATGATGCCAGTGGTATCAACAGATTATTTTTTCAAATATGAGGTGATCCCTTGCTCATATTGGGTAAAAATTGACGAAAAGAGTGGTGTTACTTCCACATTTTGCAAGTATGAATTAGATCTTTTTGAAAGATTTCAGTTTGGCATAATTTGAGTACTCATCCTCTAAACTTTTATATGCCATGGGAAATCGTCAAGTGAAAAAAACAACCAAAACCAGTATTACGGAAAATATTCATGTTCAATTAGGTTTCAACGAATTTGAAGATTCAAGAAGAGCGATTGGTAGAGTTATGCATGTTATCAGAGGCATGCTAACTGATAAAGAGGCCAGTGCGCTTTCTTTTAAGTTACCAAATGATCTTTTAGTAATTTATCTGTCTTCGTGGCCACTTGTCAAACCGAATGTGGATATCGCTCATCTGGATGAGTTTGTGAAAGCGGTGAAAAACATTGATGTCAGCAAATCAAAAGTTGTTTTCAATACTGAGATTGAAGTGTTGAAATGCTCACTTCTGGTACTTTCTGAACTTGATAAAGAAGTTGAAATTCTTAAGGTCTTGCCTCAAACACTGCAACAAGATATTCGAACAGCACTCATTCATCCTGCTGCTTAAAGTATGTAAATTAGTTCAGACAGAGTTATAAAGTTCGTCCTCTTCCAATTCCTGTCAGCTATTCAGGCTTACGGAAAAATGCTTGCTTCACCTCTAGATTAATAAGAAAAACACTTTGATCTGTTTTCTTTGCTTCAAACCAGTTTTCATTGTTTTCATTCCATAACTTATCTACCAAACCTTGATCTTCTTCCACATGTGCAATGCCTGAAAGAGATATGAACATCTGTTGCTGAAGATCTTGCATAGTGAAGATTACATTAGATAATCCCTCTAGTTGGCTATCAGCCATATTCTCCAAATAAGTAAAGAGTTTTACATTATCCTTACCAGCTGATTGCACCATCGCTAATCCACTCAATAGGCTTCTATCATCGTTGATATGAGTGATAAGTCCAATTTTAGTAGTAATCAACTCAATTCTTAATTCCTGATCCATAAATCTATTTTTTTTTGATACCTCTCTGATTCTCAAAATCGTGCCAAACACTAAGTGACACTACCGGCCTATTGATTCACGCAATTGCTGAATGTACTACAGTTTGAGAATTTTATTCTACATAATCTAAAATAAAAGTGCTCAATACTGGTCTTATTCGCCATATTTTTAATTGGCAGCTTATTTTCAATTAGGCCAGTAAACATGATCTCATGAATAAATTAGCCACATTTCTCATCACATGCATTATATTCTTAGCTGCGTGTTCAACATCTCGAAATATTAGCAAAATCGATAACGTAGATACTACTGCAATAGTTTTGAAGAAACCCAGTCCTGTTGAGATGAATAAAGTTAGGCCATTCAGTGTAGAGTCTGACCACTTAAATAGTATTGAGGTTTTACATGAAAATACAATCAAACCTGAGCTTTACTCAAAAATTAAAACAGATTTAACTAATCTATACCAATTCAACAATCACCGTCCCATATGGCTAACTAGTAGAGGGCCAAAATCAACTTATAAAGAATTACTTAATCAATGGCAAAATTGTGAAACCCATGGCCTGGAAAAGGAAGTTTACAATTTTTCTTCACTAAATGATCAAATAAAAAACACAAGCGACTTATCTAAGCAGGAGCTCGCAGCGCTGGATGCCAAAATCTCCGCCAATTATTTACTATTTAATTATCATCTGGTGAATGGTCGATTCAGCCCACATCATTCCGAACATTTGTGGTATAAGGATCGAAAAAAAACAGATCTCATTAAAAAATTAGCACGAGTTAGAAGTGGAAGTAAGTTAAAGAAATATTTCGAAGGCATATTACCTTCCAGTATTGAATACAATCAGATGGTAAATCATTTAGCCTTCTACAAAAAAATTCAAACCAATGGTGGTTGGAACTATATAGACTTTTCAGGTGTGAAAGTTATCGAGCCCGGAGATAGTAATGTACTAATACCTCAAATAAGGAAACGTCTGCTATTTACAGACCCAATGAGCAGATCACTTTCTACTCCTCCAATTTTCTATGATGACGAACTGGTTTCATCGGTTAAGAAATTTCAGAAACGACATGGCCTTAAAGTAGATGGTCGAATTGGTCATGATACATTCGAGGCTATGAACATGACTGTAGAAGAAAAGATTGATAAAATAGTTCTAAATCTGGAGCGCTTTCGTTGGCTTCCAAGAAAGTATAGTAAAGAATACCTATTAGTCAATATTCCATCTTATCAGCTTCGGGCTTATGAAAAGTCAAAAGTCAAATTGAGCATGAGGGTTATTGTAGGTAAAGAATATACTTCTACACCAATATTTTCTGATACACTTCGATATTTGGTTTTTAGTCCGACCTGGACTGTGCCCTTTAGTATCAAATCGAAAGAGATGTTACCACGATTACAAAGAAACCCTGAATATTATTCTGGAAGAACCTATAAATTTTATCGGGGTTGGAGTCGCTCCGATGAAGTCGAACCAAGTTCCATTGATTGGAGTCAATATTCTGTTGATAACTTTCCATTCAACGTAGTACAACAGCCGGGTCCTGCCAATGCTTTAGGACTAGTAAAATTCATTATGCCAAATAATCTAAGCATATATCTGCATGACACTCCAACTGATTACTTATTTGAACGAACTGAGCGAGCTTTGAGCCATGGTTGCATCCGCGTCTCAGAGCCTGCAGTACTAGCAAAATACTTACTGCGCGATCAGAAAGGCTGGGATGAAGAAAAAATTTATGACTACATGCATAAAGACGAGCCACAGCGTATTTATTTTAATAAGAACTATCATGTTCAATTAACTTATCTTACATCATTTGTTGATGAGTATGGTTTTATCAATTTCCGAAAGGACATTTATGGTCATGATCAGGCGCAGTTGAATGTAATAGATAAGTTAGCTTCTGTTAAGAAATCTAATTGAAAATTACCATGAAAATATCACTACTATTATTTATGATCATGTGCTCATGGAACGTTAGAGCTCAAAAAATAGATGCCGGTTTTCTGGTAAAATTTAAAGATGAAGTTACTCCTTACCGTATTACCGGAGTGTTTGTTGTTCCCGGAGAAAAAATCAAGATAGAAACTCTTTTTGAAGATAAGAATGCCTCCTATATACTAAAAACTAAGGATGGCAACACTGAAGAAGTGGCTAAAAACGTTTGGAGTTGGACAGCCCCTCAACTAAAAGGTGTCTACCCGATCACGGTTAAAGAAAGCAATAATCTGGATTCTATCGTGTTAAATTGCATTGTAATGATTCCTTTTTCAGAGCTAAAAGGTGAAAGTTTGAACGGCTATAAAATCGGCACCTATCCAAAGTCATCTAATAAACTATATAATTTACCTAAAGGGTTCATTGAAGTAACCAAGGCTAATGAACAGACACTGGTAACTCCACATTACAAATTGAAAGATTTCTTGTGTAAACAAGCAGGTGGCTATCCCAAATATGTGGTCTTGAAAGAACGTGGCATTATTAAATTGGAAACGGTGCAAAGCCAATTAAACGCTGCAGGCATACGCTTCGATAAATTTAGTTTCATTAGTGGATATCGTACACCCTTCTATAATAAGTCAATCGGAAATGTAAAAAATAGCCGGCATGTTTTTGGGGACGCCTACGATATATATATAGATGCAAACAAAAATGGCCGGATGGATGATCTAAATGGTGATGGCAAAGAAGATAAAAAAGACGTACTTTTTGTATATAACAAAATAAATGACCTTTATAAACAACCCTGGTACAAACCTTTTATTGGTGGACTTGGGCTTTATGGACCTAATAGCAGACGTACAGGATTTATTCATTTGGATAGTAGAGGGTATAGAGCTCGTTGGGGACAATAGTTTAATAGATGGAGCTGGATAATATAATTCCAAAAAATGTATCGAAACTCAAATCTCGCGATGCGGTAAGGCTAGGTATCCAATCTGCCTTGTCAGCTATAGCTACCTACCTGATCTTACGATATTTTAACCTTCCTGAAGTTTTTGTCGGTATACTTTCAGCCGTATTGGTTATTGATACCAGTGTAGGTAATACTATTGGTCAGGCAAAGGAAAGGTTAATATCGACAGTAATAGGCAGCGTAATTGGATTTTTATGCGTGTGGTTGTTACCCCATGGTTATAGCACCACGGTGTCGTTACTCATATCTATGCTGGTGCTCAATGGAATTTCTAGTTTCAGACCTGAGTGGCGGTATGGAACAGTAGCAGCAGTCGCACTATCACTAGGGTCAGAAAATGATGCTTTAAGCACCTCTTTAGATAGAATTATTGCTATCGCTATTGGAGTTGCTATAGGTATTGTTATTACACTCATAATCTGGCCTGATAAAGCCGAAAACAGAGCACTAAGATTTGCTAGAAAAGCATTAGATGCGGCCTGTAACAGGTTTGAAAAAGCTATCGATAACACGCTTAAAAAAGAAAACGAAAGCAATGAAAAGGTATCTAATGAATTTCATTCTAATCTTAATGCAGCAAAGTCGTCTGTGAAGTCTGCAAAGTTTACCGATACACAGGACTTAGAAAAAATAGTTTTAGATATAGAAAAACTCTACAACTCAATATTGATTATCAATCGTGTTGCAGAGCGATCTAGCCAGGATATAAATGATGATAATTCAGGTATAAAAGAAGATTCTGAAGATATAAAAGATCAGGCCTGTAAGCTTATGAGATCTTTAGCTAAGAAGGAAAAAATAAATAAAGATAGAATACAGCAGTTTGAGGAGAGTGTGAAACGAGCTCAAAAAGAAGTAAATATCAGTGATGATAAAGATATTAATACACGCAGGCAGACATTTATTTTTGGTATCACGGAAGTGAGAAAAAGTCTTTTCTCATTGATTGAATGTTTTCAGGAAACCAACAAATAATTCTAGTGTCTTCACTTTTCAAATCATCAGATCGTCATTTTCAATACAAAGCTTTTTTCTTGCTTGTAAAGCATCTAATGCTTTGAGTATAAGCACTTCTGAGTATAATAATTCTTCTGCTTTTGTATCAACTATACCACCCTCCGCTTCATTTCTATCAAAACATTTGCTTGCTATTTGTCTTATATGAATAGTCAACAAGAATTTTTTTCTCTCTTGTATGATCAGTATTCTTTGAAAAATCGCTCTCAGTTTATTATTCGCCTCTCCTTTATATTTCTTATTAAAAAATCATATCTACAATACCCCAGGTTACAGCTAAAATAATTGCTAACACCAGTGATGGCATGAATCCTTTTGTGTCAAAGTTTTTACTGAATTTGTCTACCAATTCAATAACTACAGCATAAGCAATTGTTCTTGTTATAATTCCCAAACCTATCAACCAAAAAATGCCTAAAGTTAACAGGTTAAAAATGAAGGTTATAAACCAGCCCACTAAGAATCCAACCACCAATATGGCTATCGAAGTGTAAATAGCTGATTTAGTATCTTTTACATAGATATTATCAACCGATCTGGATACTATTAGTAAGACAAGCGGAGTAGCTATAAGTTGAATAATTGTTTCCATATTTTGTCAAAATGATATTAATATTTACTTGATGATAGAAAATCTTTCTCTCATAGAATAAAAGAAGATATCATAACTGACATCTTTCGTATTCTAGCCTCACCCAACTTTCTCGATAGATTTCAAATGACTAATTGATTGTTGAATCTGGCGCTTATGATTATTTAAAACGGTACGTAGGTTACTTCCTGCCACCAATGGCTTGGTCAATATATCTTCATAGTCTTCACATGCCGTTTCCTCTCCACGTATGCATTCTTCTATTACAGTTTTCTTATCATTGGCTGCAAGAGCTGATTTTATATCCATCCAGGTCCTATGAGCAGACGCTTTTAATGACCCTTCACTTACCGGTTGTTCTCCCAAAAGAATAATTTCACTGCTTAGTTCTACCGCAAACTTGGTTCTCTCGATTGCCTGATCATTAAAAAAGGATTGTAAGGATGGGGACTCAATATTCGCTGCTGCATTTCGATAGCCTTCTATTGCATCATAATTGCGAGTGAGCACCTCATTCAACTCATTAGTTATATCTTTTATTTCCATAATTTTTTGGTCTTGTTATAATCCGTTAGTGGAAAAATTGTGCCAAGACATCTAATAATGGTCTTCCTGATATTCAGGAGACATCGTTTTCTTTCAAAAAATTCTTTAGAAGTCAATCGAGTTTAATAGTGGGTAATTAACTCCACAATTTCCCCATTAAAGTTTGCACGAATCGTGTTAGGTGCCATTAAGACCGTTGGTCTACTATTTGAGCTAATGGAATTAAACTCACACAATGAAAAGATTACATAGCAACTTCTACATCCTTATATTTTTTTCAATAGGCTGCTCTCTGTTAAGCGCAAATGCCTGGGCACAAAGTTCAAAAGAGAAGGCAGAAGACCTTTTTAATAAAATGTATCCGAAGGCAGAGAACGTAGATTGGAACATTGATGATCACGATAACTTCGAAGCAGAATTTAAAATCAATGGTGAAAAATACAGAGCTGATTTTGATACTACGGGTAAATGGATTGAAACAGAAAATAATATTAAATGGAAAGAGCTACCCGATATTATTCAGAAGGAAGTAGAAAAAGATTACGATAAAGATGAAATCGCTGAGATAGAAAGGGTTGATCATCATTCAAAAGGACTTTTCTATGATGTTGAAATAAAAGACAAGGGTAAAAATATTGATCTTGAATTTGATAAAAACGGTAAGCGTTTAAATTAATGTATCAATTCATGATATTCTCTACGGTGTCAAGGTACATCAGTAGAACTTTAGTTTTGTTTATGTTAGTAATTTGTCCATTTGTAAGTTATGGACAAGACGAAGGCATTGAACACGAGGCAAAGATTGTTGAGTTTTTCACAGTAAGACCCAATAAAAAAGCTGCTCAAGCAGACTCCACTATTTACCCTTCAAAAATTATCATAGCACCCATAATCTCTTTTAGCCCGGAAACCAGTTTGGCCTTTGGAGCAGGGGCTAAGTTTTTGTTTAAAATGAAAGGTTCTGGCGATGAAACCAGAACTTCTAACATGCCGATTTCTGCTCAGTACACACTAGAAAATCAATTTATTTTATATTCAGGTTTTGAGATTTTCTCCCCTGGAGAAAAATGGATGCTTGAAGGCAACCTCCGGTTTCAAAGTTTTCCGCGTTTATATTTTGGAATAGGAGATCAAACACCCGATAGCAACGAAGAACGTTTTGACTATAATCAAACACTGATAGAACCAATATTATTAAGACAGACCCCTTTAAGGTATCTATTCGCTGGCGCAGGCATCCGATATAACAGGATTAGTGGAGTTGAGTTTAAAAATAGAGAAGGATTATTAGTTAACAGTGAGATTCCGGGGTCCAGAGGTTCAGAATCTGTAGGAGCTGAACTAGCAATAGTTTATGACAGTAGAAGTAGTTTATTAAATGCTTCTAGCGGGTGGTATTTTGAATTTACTTACGGAGTTTACGATGAAAGCTTTGGCAGTAGTCAGAATTTTAATTTGACAAGATGGGATCTACGTCACTACTGGACGTTATCCGAAAAACGGAAAGATGTTTTGGCTTTTCAATTTATAGGTCATATTACCGATGATAAAGCTCCCCTTTCTGAGTTAGCTTATTTTGGTAGCCCCGAGATGATGCGTGGCTATTATGAAGGTAGATACATAGATCGTAGCATGCTGGCTTTGCAAGTAGAATATAGAAGAAAGTTAAAAGGCAGAGTGGGTGGAGTTTTATTTGTCGGACTAGGTAACGTACAGCCAGAAATTCAGGATTTTAGTGCGGGCAACCTTGATTACTCCATTGGTTTTGGTCTTCGTTTTCTACTTGATAAAAGAGAAAATCTAAATATGAGATTTGATTGGGGGTTTGGTGAAGGCACCAATAACTATTATCTGAACATTGCCGAGGCCTTCTAATATTTATTGATGAATGAGAGGCTAGTGACTTCGCTTAATTTAAAATATTCTGTTTCTTCAATTCAGTTACTCTCTGACTGATAAATTCTACTTCATAATTACTAAGACACTTCTCTTGACTATCCTTTAATAAAGTATCAAGGTATGGCACTAAAGACTGTCTAGTTTGGAGGTCGAGAGATTGAAATACCGATTCATACAAGTCTAAAAGGGCGTTCACAGTTTGTGTGAGACCACCTGCATAATGTTGTATTGGCAAGATAATCTTACCAAACAGTCTGCACAAAGAAGGCATTACAAAAAATACATCTGGTTTGCTTTCCCCTAATTCAAGTTTGTATTCTTGATCATATGGAACAAGTTTTGAAAAGAGTAATGTAAGAATTTGAATGCCACGTTCTGCCGTACCAGGATCATTAATTCCAGGACTTAGAGCTTTGATAGTAATTTCACTAATTTTCTCAAGTCCCATAATTAAGCTATTCTTATCTGCTGGCTGCTCAGTGTAAATGAATGCGGAACTTAAAAGATTCTTATCTACTGAGAAATCTGCTGAGCACTCAAGAAGAGTTTGATTAGACAAAATGAATATTTCTGTATTATAACAAACTCTAAGACTAATCTTCTGTTCTGCACATAGAGAGAGAAGTTTCTGAGGAGCTTCAAATTTGTAATACCCCGGTTTATCTGCTTTCAAGAGTGGCCTCCACGAAACTTCCTTGGTATCGCCTTTTAGGTCCTGCCTTTTCTTCAGTTCCTCAATTTGTTCCAATGTTCGTTGATAAATACTCTTTAAAATATTACCCACCTGGATGGATTGAGAAATAGAATGAATAAAGTATATAAAAAGCCCCAATGCGCCTATGGTCGCCAGCATGGACAGTAGAATACCAAAGGAGGGAATTCCTGATTCGCTATCAACATTAATGATCAAAATAAGCGAATACACTATAGTTCCCATATAGTAACCAAGTACTACCTGGTGAGAGGTTTGTGCAACGAGTTGTGGAAGAACCCGAGGTGATAGTGAAGCGGTAGTACGATTAAGCACCACCATAACCATAGAAAAACTAAAAACAGTCAGAGATAGAATACCCCCAATAATGGTAGCTAAAACCATTCTTGCATTTTCAGTTCCTCGCACCAAGGCGAATCCTATATTTTCCTCAAGCCAGTCTGTGTAATTATGACTTTCTATATAAAGCATAGCTATAGCCAGCACAAGAGCTCCTGCCGTTATCACGGTGGGTATAAAAGCTATATTGGATGTAAGAAGCCTATATAGCTTTACGATATTTCTTATTCCTAATTTCATCGGAGTATGGATAGCAATGCGTTTTCATATATTGACATGTCTCGTCTAATCATCAAATCTTTTTTATTGAATAGTTTATCGAACGCTTTGGGTTCGTGATCAGTTAAAAAAGCCAATACTTCAGGGTGGATATAATACTGTCGGCAAACACTAACTGTATTTCCCATAAGCTTGGCCACCCGTTTTACAAGGGTAGGTTCAAAATTGAGTCTGTTGTTTTCAAGCAGCTGATTCAATGTAGGCTGGTATTCTTCCAACACCAACTTAGAAGCTCCCCATGTCCTAAAGTCTTTTGCCGTAAACGCTTCACCTGTCAAATTTTTTAAATACTCATTCACGTCTGACGAATCTATATTATTTAAACTCCCAGACTCATCCCGATACCTAAAAATTTCATATCCTGGAAGTTCAGAAACCTCCCTCAATAACTTTGTAATCTTTTTATCTTCTACTCTTATATTTCTCAGTTTTCCACTTTTGGCTTTGTATACCAGCGCAAGTGTATTAGCATCCGACTGAATATGCTTTCGTCTCAATGTAGTAAGTCCATAAGTATCATTACGATCTGTATACTGCTGATTTCCAATGCGGAAGTAGTGTTTGTCCAACAAACAAACTATTAGTGATACTACCTTATGTTTTGTCCACTTCCTACCCTCTAAAGCTTTAGAATAGGTTTTTCTAATTTTTGGCAATACATAACCAAATTCCTTGAGCTTACTAAATTTCTGATGTTGGCGATAGGCCATCCATTCCGGATGATACAAATACTGCTTCCTTCGTTTAAGATCTTTACCAGTACATTGTAAATGACTATGTGACAAGGGACTTATCCACACTTGTTGCCAAGCTGGAGGTATTACTAATTTCTTAATGCGTTTGATTTCATTCTTTTGCTTAATTGGTTTGAGATCTGCATCTAAATAGCGAAATCCTTTCCCCCACTTTTTTCTGGTATAGCCCGGGTTATCGTCTCCAAAAAATGTGAGATGCTCAGGATGACTCATAGCTCCATGATTAGCTAGTTGAATTCGATTTCTGTATAGGCTTATCTTTCATCAGTAGTGGTATGGGCTGCCCCTCTTGATAAATTTTTAGCTCAACAATATCAGCAGGTAGGCTAAACTCATTTTTAATAAGGTTGGATACCACTTTATTCATGACTGAGGTTTTAAGCGTAGCTATAGAACCTGTAAAATCATATGAATTGACCCAGTAAAATATTCTAATATTTATAGTACTGGTACTAAACTCATCTAGTTGAATAAATGGCTCCAGGTCTCCTTTTTGTTCAATTCGATCCTCCTTTGAGAGTACATCCATTATCACTCGACTGGCCTCTACAACATCATCTCCATAGTCGATTCCGACAACAAAATCGTGTCGTAATAAACCGTCCCGAGTGTAATTTATCAATGGGTTTTTTATCAACATGGCATTGGGCATGAATATATCTTTACCATCAAATGTGCGAATATGCGTATTTCTAAAACTCAGTTGTCGTACCGTACCTTTATAACTTTCAATTTCAATGACATCTCCAATACTGAAGGGCCTACTGAAAGCCAGAAAGAACCCTGCAAGAAAATTCTCTCCAATGTCTTTGAAGGCAAACCCCAATACTAAAGCAGACACTCCTGCTCCGGCCATTAGACCTCCAGCTGCTTTTCCTAAACCAACTTGATTCAGGAAAATTACAATTCCAATAGTCAGCATTATTAGAAATACGATTCTGCCGATAAAATTGATCAGCAACTGATCATCCATATTCTTAAGAAGTCTCCGTTTGGTTATTCGTCTTAGTAACGATCCTAAAAAGAGGAATAGCAACAGGAATATGATACCTATTATTATGCTGGGAGCTTGGTCCAGAATGGATTCCCAGAACCTATGGAATGAATCTACTATTTCTTTTAACATACTATTGAGGTAAGGTTGGAGAATTAAAAGCCCAACCTTGACAGGTTGGGCTCATTTATATTTTAAGAGAACTGTTAGTTCTCAAAAGCTCTTTCAATATCATTTCCTACTTTCTCCAAGTCACTTTTAAAGTTTTTGAAATTTTCTTTACTGTCTTTTTTAAATTCAGCCCAGTTATTTTCAGTAGTTTCCTCTAAATCATCCATGCTTTTTTCCACATTGGATCGTCTTTCTTTTAGCTCTGCCAACGTTTCATTCCACTCACGTTCCATCTCTTCAGACGCATATTCAGTCTTATTTTCAATCTTTTCTATTTGCCTGTTGATATCAGCTTTTAGTTCTTTCCACTCTGCTTTCATTTCAGCTCGCTCTTCTTTCCACTCTGCTTTAGCTTCATCTATTTCAGCTTCGGCATTTCTTTGCGTATTGGTATCGCATTGTATAAAAAATGCTGCAACAAGCCCTAGGCAAGCGGCAGTAAATAATCTGGTCATTTTCATTTTCGCAGTTATAGTTAGATTCGATTTATTAATTTTTCATTTCAAGATCTTCAGGGTATGCCTTGTATGGCGAATTAAAAAATCCCGTTGTTTCATCTTTTCTAATAATTGGTGTCTTTAATAGGGACATATTCTTGTGTATAGTTTGCAAGAGGTCATCCTTTGACAAATTACTATATTCTTTCCTGAAGTTTTCTGACTGTTTATCCATCAGATCGGTTATTTCCACGTTAAGATCATCGGCCAGATCAGCAATTTGTCTGGGAGTCATTTCATTTTTTTGAACATCAAATTCGTTCACCACATGATCTCATAAGGATTTCAAAACCGAAAGAGCTTCTTTATCCTTCGGGTAATCGCTGTTGTATATTAATTCTATTTCTTTCTTTTCCATCTTATTCTTCACTTTTGCTTTCAGATTCTTCTTTTTTTCCATCTTCATCCTTTCTTTCATTAGTAGGCATGAGATTCATTTCTGATAAGGTCTGTCCACCTTTTATTCCAAAATCCAATGTTCGAATAGGGAACGGTATAGTAATATCGTTCTCATCGAATGCTTTTTTAATGGCTTTAATCACTCTTGTTTTAACCGCGAAATAGCCAGGTTGGTCAGGGTACTCAATCCAAAATCTTATATTAAAATTGATCGAACTACCACCAAATTCTTCATAATCAAAAATGAGTTTATCCTGATCTATTACTCCTTCTGTAGAAGAAACAGTATCTGTGACAAGTGATTCGACTTTATCTAAGTCATCGGCATAAGAAACACCAACACCTAAATCTATTCTTCTTTTTCCAAGTATGGTGTAATTGTAAATAGCGGTTTGTAGCACATCTTTATTGGGCATATAAACTTCCTGTCCCTGGAATGTTTCGATAACCGTCACTCGAAGGTTCGTACGGGATACTTTACCCATGATATCATTGACTTCAACAATATCTCCAATATGAAATGGCCTTCTAAAAGCCAGTATTATTCCAGAAACAAAGTTGGCTGCTATATCTTGAAAAGCGAAACCAAGTGCCAAACCAACAACACCAACACCTGCAAGTAGTGAAGTAACGGCTTTATCTAATTTCAAAATACCCAGAATAATAAAAAGCCCAATACCTACGACCATATAATATATAATGGTGCTGAACAGGTTTTTAAGAGCTTGATTGTCCGAGGCCTTTGTAAATATTTTCGTAAAAAGGTTTGAGGCTAACTTTGCCAAAAGTACAAATACAATCATTAGAATGATTGCTACAGCCATATTTGGCAGCATACTGACTAAGGCGTCTAACCAACCATCAAGCTTGCCAAGTATTTTGTCTACTGGTTCGTCTATTTTAAGTTTTTCAGTTGTTGATTGCATGCGTATATTAATAGAATTAAAAAATGATCCAAGAAAATTCTTGGATCATTCAAATTGCATCGCTTACAGGCTTTCGATTTCTGATTTTAATTCCTCTTTAGACTTACCTGTTTTTTGTTGTAATCTTCCGAGTAGTTCGTCTGATTTACCTTCCGCATAAGTAAGATCGCTGTCTGTTAAATCACCGTACTTCTGCTTTAACTTACCTTTAACTTCGTTCCAGTTTCCTTTTATTTGTAATTCGTTCATTTTATTGTTTTTTAATGTTAAAAATCGATTTATAGTCTGATTGATTTTTCTTTAAGCTTTATCGTTTATCGATAGAGTTTCATTTGCATCCTCCAAGTGTTTTTTTGATTTGGTTGTTGCATTGTCTAAAATCTCTTGATAAGAGGTTTTTAAAGAGCTGATTGCCTCATTGACAGTATTACCTAAATCATCACTCAACCGCTTGGCTTCTTTATCTAATTTTTTTCTGGTTTTTTTACCACTTTCAGGAGCAGTAAGCAATCCCACGACAGCACCAATGGCCGTTCCTACTATTAACCCTCCCAAAATCTTAATTCCACTATTTGCCATAATACTTATATTTAATTGAATAATCTTTTTAAGTGTATAGAGAAATTCATTCCAAGAGCTACAATGTTATTTGTAAAAAAATTAAGTATTTGATTATCAATATTTTATAAATAATTTTCAGCAAATGAAGAGAACAGTCATTCGCGCAAAGTGTAGAATATAATCTACACTTCGTATAAATAATCAACAACTAATTATATGTTGTAACGCTATCCACCTGAATTCATATCATTCGAAAACTGGCACTTTCTTGGCTCAATGAAATATATAAAACAAAATTTTAACAGGAAGTAGAAAGATGAACGATAATATGAAATTTTTGGTAGGGTTAGCAGCAGGTGCCGCTGTTGGATATACATTAGGTTTGTTAGTGGCACCGGAGAATGGGCAGAAACTCCGTAATCGCATACTTACCGAAGCAGATAAGCTAGCTCAAAACCTAATTGATCAGGGTACCGATATTGTCAAAAATTCTCCAGAAAACAAATCAGTATTATGAGTTGGATAGGACCAATTATAAAAGGGCTAGCATGGGCAACAGTACCTGTTAAAATTATAGACAAGGGTTTGGATCATGCCAAAAATGAAATTAAAGAGGAAATAAGTCACTACGAAGAAAAGCTTAAAATTATGGTCCTTTTAGGATCTGGCTTGCTACTAACCATTATTTTTCTATCTATAACCATAGCTCTTCTTTTAGGGATCTGGATTAATTCCATCACAGGTGGCTTCGCCATAATTGCGGGAATATTTTTATTGGTATTTGTAAGTCTTTTGGTAACCTATAAAGAACACTTCAACAAATAAGGAATTACTTAACTCACTTTTTTGAAAGACAGGAACATTTTCGTACCGCTACCTAATTCAGATTCTGCCCGAATTTGACCTTTATGGCGTTCCATTATTTTTCTGCAAATGGCGAGACCCAGGCCTGTGCCTTCATATTCGCTACGCCCGTGAAGACGTTCAAATAAACCGAAGACCTTATCCTTATACTTATCATCAAATCCAATTCCGTTATCACCAATTACTACAATTAGCTGATCTTCACTTTTGTATGATTCGATCGTAATGACCGGATCGACATCTGCCTTTTTAAATTTAATGGCATTTTGAATCAAATTTTGAAAAACCCGGTGAATTTGACTCATATCACCACGTATTATTTCTAATTTACCCACCTCAACTTTAGCATTATGCTCCTCTATGAAAGGTTGCAAATCATCTAATACTTCATCCAACAACTCGTTAAGCACTATTTCTTCGAAAGGCTGAGTCATTGTGGTAATCCTTGAAAAGCTGAGTAGGTTCTGAATCAACAGTTGCATTCTATTGGAAGCATTCATCATGCGCTCAATGTAATCAGAGGATCTTGAATCCAAATTTTCACTCGATTTTCGGAGTCTTTCACCAAACGATTGAATCTTTCTTAATGGCTCTTGTAGATCATGGGAAGCAACATAGGCAAACTGTTCCAGCTCAGCGTTGGATCTATGCGCTTCTTGTAAAGTAGCTTTTAACGACTTTTCCGCCTCTCTCCGTATACTTATTTCTTTCACAAGCTCCTCCGTTCGTTCAGCTATCTTTTGTTCTAACTGAAGGTTAATTTCCTTTAACCTTTGAGATTTATGGACAACATAATTCATCAACGAATTACGGAATTTGAGTGCTGCAGATATTTCGACATCCTGCCATACTGTGGATCTGTTTTTTACATTTTCTTTCCAAAGGGCAAAAGAGCTTCTTGGCATTAGCCTATGACTTCCATCGTCAGTAAACTCGATCACTTTTTCTGGTTTTCCGCCCCAATTTTTGGTCTCTATAATTTCAGGTCTGAACCATATGAGAATCTGTTTTTCTTTTAAGACGATAGGTAGTGCCAAAATACCACTGGCTACTGTACTAAACCTTTCAAATTTTTTATTCTCTTTAGCAAGTGAATGAGTATGATATTCCAGCTCCGGAATTTTTTTACTCTTTAGCCAATCTATTATCTCTTGTGTTTCGTCATGTGATGGTGTTTTTCCAAATTGCTGAAGTTTACCGGTGAGATTCCAGGCAATACCATCCGCACCCATAAGTTTTAAAAGTGTTGGGATTTCAGCTTTTAAGCCATCCTCAAAATCAATCTCCTGAGCCATTCGCTCTATCAATAAGGCATTAAGCCATTGAAGTTCGCCTTCTATCTTCCCTTGAGTACTTCGCTCTCGCATAGTGATCACATAGGAAATCATTTGCCCCATGAACAGAGCAGCCTCACGAATATCAAAAGGAACAATATGTGAGCTATAATGATGACAAGCAATAAGACCCCAGAGTTTGTCCTCAACTACAATACTTATAGACATTGAAGCCTTCACACCCATATTTTTCAAATATTGAATGTGAATAGGGGAAACGCTTCTCAAAGAACTTGAACTAAGGTCCAAAGCATTGATATCAGGAATTATTGGGCTAGGGGTAGCATCGACATCCGCTAGTAGCCTTATGGGGTTTCTTAAATATAGATCTCGCGCTTGTTTTGGTATATCAGATTCTGGAAAATGCTGATGTAGAAAAGAGTTCAAATGACCGACTTTGGACTCGGCAACTACTTGGCCATTATAATCTTGATCAAACTTATACAGCATGACACGATCAAATTTGGTCAATTTTCTTACTTCAGAAACAGCTCGATCATATACTTCATCTTCATTTAGAACATCGTTGAAGTCATTAACAAAGTTTCTCGTCTTCTTGTAAAAATCGGAAATGTCATTAACACGATCGGGCTTGGTTTCCAAATCCAGAATTATCATTCCCTGGCATATACTTGCTATTACATGAAAGAAGGTATTATTATGACCTGATCGCCAATGAAAGAGATTATCTTTAAAACCATACCTTTTATTGGATGATTTCAGTTCCTGAATAAATTCCTTTCCTAAAAGTTCTTCGGCTGACTTTCCTACACTGTTTAGAGCTCCAGGGATTATCTGTTCAACATTTTGACTCAGACGACTGATAACCCATGTATTTTGTTCTATCGCAATCAAGTACCCATGAGGCTGAATACTTCCTGGAATGTGAATAGGTTCGTCAGCGCAATTGTCGAGAGTAACTTCAAGCTTTGGCATCTATGATCTTTTCATCAAAAATATCATTCATAAATGAAAAAGTGCTTCTCGCTCCCTGCAAAATAAACTTTTCCTGATCAGGATATTGCTCAGAAAACTCTTCTACAATAACGGTGAATTTTTTCCACATGTCTGATCGTCTCTCTCCATAACTGTTAAAAAAGTTTAGACAATCATTGGAGGCTATCCATTCGTGTTTTTTAAGATGGTTAACAATAAATTTTCCTCCAAGAGTAGCACCTTCCATAACGTACATCATGCCTAAGGCAGCGGCTATATTTTCTTCTATACGTGGCTCCAGAAGTTCATAAACACTAGTTTCACCGGTGTAATTGGTCATTGCTTCAAGGTCCTTTTTAAGCCAATCTAATTTCGATCTTTCCGATAAAATTGGTTTAATTTCAGGTAAAGAAACTATGCAACTCTCAAGATAATGATAGGCGACAAAAAAATTACAAAGGGTTGTTTGATACTCTTCAGGACGGAGCGTGGGTGAAAAAAGAACCCTGCTTACCTTAAGCTCCAGTGCCTCATGAAAGCCTGCTGAATAAGACTTTAAGTGTGCTAAAATCATACATTAAGAAGCTAGAGCAGCTTTTTCGAACCAATATTGCTTAATGATACCAAGTGTATCAACCAAGTCGGAATACAAGGGAGGCTTAGTTATAAAAGTATTTCCACCTTCAAAGTAAGCCATTTTAATGTCTTCTTCTGAATTGGAAGTGGTGAAAACAATTATAGGGATATGCTTCAATGCCTGATCAGCTCTTATTTCTCTTAAAGCTTCTCGACCGTCTTTTTTTGGCATATTCAGGTCTAGCATAATTAGATCCGGTAGATTTTTAGAATTTTTCAATTTTTCCAACAGCATATCACCATCTTCTACAAAAGTGGTGGTTGTGAGATTTATCCCGTTGTCGTTAAGGGCATCTTCTATTAAAAGACGATCATCTAGATCATCCTCCGCAATTATCAAGTGTATTGATCTAGATTTCATAATTTTAAAGTTAATTAAATGTGTGGCACAAATTTAGGGCATTGATAAAATAAAATGTCAGTTGACATTTGCAATTATAAGTATACTTATATAAGCATACAAATAAATTTATAAAAAATAAGCATATCAATATAATGGAAAATTCTAATTTTGAGAAATCGAGAATAACAATGTTGAGAGAAATGCTTGGTTTATCACAAAAAGATTTTGCAAATAATGTCGGTATATCTCAAGGCGCACTATCACAACTTGAGACGGGCAAGACCAAAATTTCGCTAGATTCTCTCCAAAAAATAAGTTTGGCCTATAAAGCTAACTGTAATTGGATAGTAAATGGTAAAGGAAATATTTTTATGAATGAAGTAACTAAAAATCAGGTTCAGGTTCGTAATGCGATCTTAACTATGGATCTGAAGGATACAGCATTGATCCCGTTAATTGGCGAAGAAGCTCATGCCGGGTATATTAAAGGTTATCAGGATACAGATTATTTAGGAACGTTAGATGTTTACAAAATTCCTGGATATGAAAATGGTAATTACCGCTTATTTGAAATAAATGGTGATAGTATGATCCCGACTATTCACCCAAGAGAAATAGTAGTGAGTGAACATGCAGAAGATTGGGAAGAAATTGAAAATGGTACATTATGTATTGTTATTACAGAGGAAGGGATAGTTGCCAAGCGAACTTACTTCTATGAAGAAGATAGAAGTATGCTCATTTTAAAAAGTGATAATTCTAAATATAAAACTTATAGTGTACCTATTTCAGAAGTGTTAGAAATATGGTTCGTTCGGGCCAGGATAACAAATATATTCACTCAGGAACAACCGGTAGATACACAAAAAATACAGTCTCTGGAGTCTGATATGGCAGAATTGAAAGCTCAAATGAGAAATTTTACGCGTTCATCTAATGCTAACGGCAATGATAATTAGTTAAATTAAAAAGTGTAGATGATCATCTGCACTTTTTAATTCTTTTAGTTTCTTATCAAAAGAACATACCTGCTCTAACATAAAAGAACTCACCCTCGTCTGAAAACCCATAACCTGCCGAAGTCATAATAAACTTGAAGAAGTTTACCCAAATACCAGGACCATAACCACGGTGCCATTTATCACTATCAAATTCTATATTATCTGACCATACTCGTCCCTGATCAATAAAACCAAAAATACCCCAGTAACCGTTAAATACATAGTTCTTTACCCTGCTTATACCCATTCTGAGTTCAGTATTATGGAAGACACTTGTTTCACCTGCAAAACGTTGCATTCTGAAACCTCTCAGATTACTATTGTCGACCAGTAGGTTACCGTTGCCGCCCAAAAATGCAGATTGGTAAAATGGAAAATTTCCAAAATTAGATTCTACACCGAACCTCGAAGCAAGTGTTATGGGAATAGGGAGGTTTGGTGTTAGATAAACTGAGAAGTCCGTCTTAACCTTAACGAACTCACTCGCTCCATTGAGATCATTCATATAATTTACTTGGTTATTCCACTGCAATCCATTTCGTGTATATATTGTGTTGTCACGCTTGTCGATATTAAAGAATAACTGGGTGCCAAGAAATCTTCCTGGATTCAGGTCTTCCTCTGATGCGAAGATTTCACTTTGTACGATATTGTCATCATTTCCTGAAGGATCAAAATAGTTGAATGTAGGACCAAAACCCATTTTAAGGGCGGCACCAACACTCTTCCGAAAAAGTACTTTCTGCGAGAATCCCGCCATATCAACTCGATAGAAATCTATGCCTTGAGTATTAGGCGTGCCATTTCCGTCTCCGAAGTAGTTGAGTACATATTGAGGCGAATAATAGTGAGAGTTTATAACGAGATCATAATTATGTCCAAATAGGTCGGGAAACTCGCCATCATAACCGATGTTAAAAGCATTAATACTCGTTGCGTAGTTTGCCATAAGAGTATGAGACGACTCAAAAGGATCATGCTGAAAGCCAAAAGTTTTCCAATGAACTCCGGCCCCTACAAACATACCGGCATCTTGATTAAACTGAATTGAAGCTCTCGGTCCTACGTAAGTGTACTTATAATCTTCCGGGGTATAGGCGGTAATATATTCTCTATTAGATCTTCGAATCTTAATTTTTTCGCCTTTTATTTTCGCTTTATTAAAATACTTGCGTTGGTAAACCTTCACTCTACCAGCTTCTGTCTGATTAGAAATTAGCTCGGTTTCTCTTCCTGTAATGACATTAATCTTTATTGATCTGGAGTCAGCACCTATAATATTGACCACATCATTACCTTCGAAGGTGTAAATTCTAATCTCTTTAGTAACACATGGGTCAAAGGTTCTTCTGTAAATCTCCTTAACCTTATTTCCTTCCTTCTTAGTCTTATGCACAGTGACGGTAACTGTTCCGTCAGACTGCCTGTCAACTTCAAAGTTTTCATGCTTATCGGAACCCAATATATCAACCTCTTTATTAATTCCGTGATACCATGTTTTTGCGGCAGAAAGCAATTTATCCCTACGTGATTTTAACTTGGCAATTATTTCCTCTCCCGATATAGGGAATATCTCTTTAGGCAATTGCCTGATTGCATCTTCAATGACACTATCTGTAAGCTCCTTCTGTAATTCTAAAACCAATTTTTTCCAAGTATCAAATGAAAGTTCGCCTAACAACTGTCTGTCCAATTCCATTCCTGAAAGCGCTGATCCTAGTGCATCTTCATAATCATATCCAAAGTTTGTCACATTTCTTACCGCCCACTTTCGTGAAGCGATGTAGGGGATAACACCGTCATACTTGGTAAAAACCTGATCTCGATCCCTGGGAATAGCTTCAAATGTTGAGCCCTTGCCTTCATTCTCTACTTCTGACCACCTCCATTGGTCCTCATGCCTATCCCAGTCATTAATCAATAAATCGAACAATCTGGTTTTCAAAAAGAACTCTGCATCGACTTCATTATCATTATCTTCCCTCAAATGCTCCAGCATCGTACTGGTACTTACGGCATTCTCACTTCTACCGAACCGTTTAAATTCACTAAGATCTTCATCTGGTCGGATTTCCAAAAGTGCAGTCATTCCACCAAAAGTGCTTAGGTATTCACCTAAAACAGGTGAATAAGGTATGTATACTAACTTAGGATTGGTATGATACAAACCTGCAGCTTTAGCCATAGGAGCTATGGCAAAAGCACCATACGGATGTGCAGAGGAAATTTGGTCTTGGACTAAGTCCTGTGCGAAAGTGTTTCTAAATACACCTGGAATAGCACCAGCAGGATTTTTATTAATCGAACGTAAATTGTATTGATTTCCATCTTTGCCCATCATTCGTAATGAGATTGTCTGCTGCCCTCCTCCTTTTTTTATAGGGGTCAATCCCCCGGCAAAGTTGTTGATATCAAGGTAGTCTACCTCCACAGGCGTAGTCCACTCATCTCTATAATGATCCCCTAACCAAAACCTACGTAAGCCACTAGCTTTGTACCCTGCGCCAGCAACAATAGTAGCTGTGCTGTCTTTATAATCTTCTAGTGCATATTCTTCATTTATCAAAGGATTAGTAGCAGGGTCTAATGAATAAAGTGGAATCCTAAAAGTAAGTTCGCCTTCAGGCTTATCTCCTACTTTGAAAAACTCTACCCAAACTTCACCATTGCTATGGTAATTGATTTTTGAGAATCCCTGAACACTGTGAACATATTCAGCTTTTAGGCCTTGTCGCGCGTAATTTACCTTGGAAGCACTTCCACTAACAATAAAGTTTTTACCCTCTCTTTGATTGAGTTGAAGATTATGGTCATGACCTGAAGCAAAAGTGACATTTTTCACATCTTTAACAGCATCTAGAAGCCCTTTCTTTAACTCCTGATATTCAGAATTAGGAATATCCTGATCGCTGATACCATACTTACGTAATAAAGTATATATTGAACCTATGCCAGGTAAAGGAAGTACAAGATTTTTATTGATCAGTGTAAGTGGAAAGAGGTTATCTTTTAAAGAAAATCGACCACCGTGGTTACCATTACTAAATAAGGGGTGATGCATGGCCACTAGTATATGTTTGCCCTCGTTTCTTTTTACAGCACGTTTAAATTCAAAGAAAAAATCTTCTTTACTTTCTACCGTACAATCGGGATAACTAGGTTTAAAATGATCATGTAAGTACCATTCCGTGTCTAAAAATATGATTACCATATCCTCACCCATCGATATTTCAACTGGTCCGGGGCATCCATTTTTAGGAAAGAATACTGCGCTATCAAGGTATGATTCTACATAACGTTGTTCTCTAATGATTGCCTTATAGCCTCCCTTTTTGCTATGATTCCAATCATGATTACCTGGAATTATAAATAAGCGACCGTCAAATTCTTTTACCATATCCATTTGAATCAATAAAGCTTTTTCAGCATCTTCTCGAGCTGGATCGCCATACTCTGGCATTCCATTTTCATAAATATTATCCCCTAAATAGATAATACTATTTGTTTGATTTTCAGATTGATCTAATGAATTAAGGTGATGGGTTAAGGTATTGAAAAGAGGATCAGAGCCATCAGTTTTTGGCGCTCCGGCATCACCAACTAAAAATATGGAATGCTTAATTGACGTATCTGCAGGAGCTATACCCTGCTTCCATTTTCTATGTTTGAAAGAGTAAAACGGTTTACGTGTACTGCAACTAAGAAATATGGAAAAAATGAAAAAAGTAAGGAGTATTCTCTTGAGCATAATAGTTTAATTGTCGTGTTACTATTAGCACACTAGTCAAAAGCGATACTAGATTTTCGAAGATTGCCCAATAGCCTAAAAACCTACTTTTTGTAAAAATAGACTTGGGTATTGTGTACAAATTTCCACACATACTTTAATTTGGTTTTTTACAACATTAGCTTACCATCGCTATTGATGGAATAAGATGACATAATATACTATGGCATGTACATTGAATATTATTAAGTGAATTAAAATAAAATATTATGACATTTACTATCACAGTACTTTACATCATAATTCCGTTAATTATTCTTTTTGGAATTATGTTTTTAATAAGAAGAAAGCGCGAGCAGAACTTACCTGAGAAATCAAATAAAGTTTCTTCCATTAAAGCTGAAGAAACCGAAAAGCCTAACTGAATTATTAAAGCACGTTTGTGAATAGAAAAATACCTATATAACCAACTACACATAGTGTTATTCCTATTATAAATACCGTGTAGCTAATAGATAGCAAGCGGTATTTTTCTTTTAATACAACTCCCAAATTATAGATGTCCATCGACATACTATCATAAAGTTCTTGCTGGTTGTTCTTTAATTCAGCCAGGTGACTGATAAAATTTTCCTGATCTATCTCAAGGAAATTACCAAAGAATAGAAGACTAACTTTCCTTTTCTTAACTTTTTTTCTGCTTACATCCTTCTCTGTAACTTTAGGTCTGGCTGACATTACTGCAAAGAAAACTGAGACTAAAGAGCTCACTAATAAAACTAGTATAGGAACGGTAAATCTAAGGCTAGGCAATTCAACTCCCTCAAACATGGAAAAACTTGCGCCAGAAAAAGTTACAATGACAGAAATCAAAATGGTATTGATGCTTATCATCATATTGGCTTTACCATCCGCAATTGAACTGAAGTTAATGTGATTGCGATAAGTGGACCTATATAGTGTATCGATACCCCTACCAAAATCTTTCCCTGTTCGCAGTCTTCGAGTTATCTTCTTGGCATCAATAATCTTATCTCGCTGCTTTCTTATATTTTTGGCCCGCCTTTTATTAAACTTTTCTTTCGCATGGACTGTAATGAAGGCATGATTAATTAAGAAATTATATTGCTTATTTTGCCATTCCAACTCATTGTAGGACTCATTTTCTACGTTCTCTAATTCCGCTCTTAATAATTCTCCCTTCGAAAAGAACTGTTTTATTCCTAAGTGAGCCAGATCAGCATCATGTAGCAACTCTTCTAAAAAGCTTGATGGCTCTTGATCTAGTTTAGTGCTTAAAATAAGCTTTGAGATCAGCTTAATCTTATCTTCTTCATAGCCTTTTGTTTGCAGAAAGTCTGTAGCGATGTTCACACTTTCGCTTTCATGCTGTTCCCTACCTTTTATATAACCAGTATCGTGAAACCAAGCAGCCAATTGTAAAACTTCTAAATCTTCTTCTGATAGCTCTGCTTTTTCCCCCAACTCTTGAGCTACTTCTGCCACTTCCCTGGCATGACTATAATTATGAAAGGAAGAATTTACTGACAGCTCTTCTTTGAAGAGCTTTTTTACATAAGATTTTGATTCTTTAATTATATCTACACTGTCCTTTGATTTCTTTTCAGCCGCCATGGTCAATTATTTAATCTTCAATGAATTAGTTTTATTTATTTCTTCAAGTCTCTTGAATGACATGTAGTAATATGGCAGTTCTCCTATATGTTCATATTCATCAGAAGTGAATGTGGCTGTATCAGTCACAGTTTCTTCCAATTTACTTTTTTCATTATAATGATCCATAAGTGCTTCGGTAAAAAGAACATACTCCGGATAAGGAACTTCGTTTTTCAATAGCCGATGTGCAACAATAACGTCTTCACCCATTAACTTAAGATGAGAACCAACTTCTACCATACCTATCTGCCCATAATGCATAATTATTTTCAAACCCAATCTATCTGACAACCCGGAAAAATCTTTATTATCTTTTTGCTCAGCAGAGAACTCCTCAAGTTTCTTATGAAAATCTGTATAGAATTGTTGAGATTGGAGAAGTAGCTTTTCTATACTCGGCAAATCACCGCTTTTGTAAAAGAGTATCGCATCACCTTCTATCTCAGATACTTTTAAACCAATTTGATTGGCATAGATGATCTTATTGAGAAGAGATGAGATTAAGCGACTACTGCTTTCCAGCTTTGAGTCACTCATAAACTCGGTGAAACCAGTAATGTCCGGTATACAAATTAGTGCAGGGGTTCCTTCCATAATTATTTTTTCAAAATTAGATGGACATAATCGTGCCAGCAATAGCAGCAGAAAACCATCGCTCTAATAACCACAAACGTATGTCGGAAAGATACAGAGATTTTAAATCTTAGAAATACCACTGAAGATTTGTAGACAATACTCTACACTTTTCTACATTATTCAACTACTCATTTTTTTATTCAGCGATCAAAAAACTAATTCTAATGGTTAATACTAATATTATTAGTAATTTAGATTATGAGTTTAAAAGTAGAGGACAAATTGTCCATTTTAGCTGATGCGGCAAAGTATGATGTCTCCTGCGCTTCTAGTGGAAGCAATAGAAAAAATAAAAATAAGGGTCTAGGAAATTCGAGTGGCATGGGTATCTGCCATAGTTACTCAGAAGATGGTCGCTGTATTTCTTTGCTTAAGATTTTACTTACTAACTTTTGTATTTATGACTGCGCTTACTGTGTAAGTCGTAAAAGTAATGATGTTAAGCGAACGGCTTTTACCGTGAATGAAGTGGTGGACTTAACTATTAATTTCTATAGGCGAAATTATATTGAAGGGTTGTTTCTAAGTTCAGGAATTTTTAAGAACGCAGATTATACCAATGAACGGCTCATCCGAATTGCTAAAAAACTACGTACAGAACATAATTTTAATGGTTATATACATCTAAAAATTATACCCGGAGCCTGCGAAGATACAATGTATGAGGCGGGACTTTACGCTGATCGCTTAAGTGTTAACCTGGAAATCCCAACAGAAGAAAGTCTTAAGCACATCGCTCCTGAAAAAAATCATGATAGTGTCTACACTCCTATGAATTGGCTCAAAGAACAGATTCAAGAAAATCGAGAGGATCGTGAAAAATTTAGAAAAACTCCACGCTTCGCCCCCGGTGGGCAAAGCACTCAGGTGATTGTTGGTGCTTCTCCAGAAGCTGACTACAATATTCTTCAATTAGCATCGGACCTGTATTCTAATCAAAGTTTAAAACGAGTCTACTATTCAGGATATATTCCGATAAGCGATGATAGTAGACTTCCAGCTGTAAAGTCGGCTCCACTAATTCGAGAAAATCGATTATACCAGGCAGATTGGCTATATCGTTTCTATGGTTTCCAGATTGACGAGATAGTTAATGACAAGCACCCCAATCTGGACCTTCAGGTTGATCCCAAGTTGGCGTATGCTTTACGTAATTTGGATGAGTTTCCGATAGATATCAATACGGCCGATTACGAAAGGATTTTGCGCATACCGGGTGTAGGAGTAAAAACAGCTCTGATGATCATTAAATCAAGGAAATATGGTGTGGTGAGGTACGAACACATTCGGAAAATGGGAGCGGCCATGAATCGCGCTAAGTACTTTATTAGCGTTCCGGGTACTCCCCTCCCACAGCGACTTGATAACCAGGATCGAATAAGACATGAAATTGTATATAGGGACAAAAAAGCTCAGCTAAATCTTTTTTAATTATGGAACAAATTACATTACTATATGACGGAACTTTTGAAGGTCTTTTTACAGCGATATTCGAATGCTATGATCAGAAGTTAGCGAAACCAACCATATGTAAACTGCAGCATCATACTCCCTCCATTTTTGATCAAAGTAGATTTATTGAAACTGATTCTAACAAAGCGAAACGAGTGTTCGGTGGATTGGTGAAAAAGATCTCTGCCAGTGGCCTGATGAAACTTAAAAAGGCCTTTCATTCAGAATTTGAAGACGTTGATACGGAAATTGTCAACTACGTAAGATATGTTTTTAGTAATCGGATTAATATAGAATCGGACTACCGCCAACATTTTATTTTGAGAATAAATCAAGTGGTAAAGATGGTGAATCGTGAAATTCATAGGATGCATGCCTTTATTCGATTTCAGAAGACTGCGGATAATATCTATGCCGCCACTATTCGACCTGATTTTGATGTCGTTCCCTTTATTGGCCGTCACTTTCATGCAAGGTACGCTGACCAGGAATGGTTTATATATGACACGAAACGTAATTATGGTCTTCATTATGACCTGGAGCATCTTAATTTTGTGGAACTGGAAGATCCCCAATGGATAGGGAAACACCAATTCAATCCATCTGCTATGTCTGAAGAAGAAGATAGTTTTCAGAAAATGTGGAAGTTATATTTTGACTCTACCTGCATAGCGGAAAGAAGAAATATGAAATTACATTTAAGACACGTACCTCATAGATACTGGCGCTACCTTCCTGAAAAGACTGTGGTTTAAACGGAATGAAAATTGCCCTAGGTGTGACTATACAATTTCTTCTATACCTATGTTCAAACGAGATCCCGTTATAATAATGGCCTACGGAGGCTACGCAAACGATAAAGAAATACATCTTCATGCACGGGTATTGGAAGACGAGGGTTTGCATGCCAATGCCAATAATAATATATTCCAAAATGTAGCTAACTTTTTCAAAAGGCTGGAGTCAGATGAAAAGAAGAAAGCACCCGTTCGAGTTACCTGGAGCGGAACTTCTATAGAATTGATATCTGATAAGGAAGGTTATGTTACTTATGACGGCCCTCATGGTATGGACCTGGGTGAAGGTGAGGAAAAAATTGAAGTAACTTTTGAATTACTAAGTGAGAATGAGGTGACATATAAAACTTCATCCGTTATTTTGAAGCCCTCAAATGACGCTCCCTTTGCAGTAATAAGTGATATGGACGATACCGTAATCCACACCGGGGTTAGCTCTACTTTAAAATGGCGTTTAATGGTAAATTCTATTTTTAGAGATAGCCATAAAAGACT
Source organism: uncultured Fulvivirga sp. (assembly GCA_947500555.1). Classification (GTDB taxonomy): domain Bacteria; phylum Bacteroidota; class Bacteroidia; order Cytophagales; family Cyclobacteriaceae; genus Fulvivirga. Next base: position 396,443 of record CANMSE010000002.1, read on the forward strand.
TCCTCTGGAAGGAGCGGCTCCGTTTTATCAGAGATTGTCTTCAGAGAAAGGTGCCGTACCATTTTTCTATCTTTCAAACAGCCCATGGAACTTATATGACTATTTATCTGCCTTCTTAAAAACTCACAAATTTCCTGAAGGGGTATTAATCCTGAAAGATATAGGATTTCCAAAATTTGGAAAAAAGGATTTTACCAATGAGAATAAATATAGAACCATAATAAAAATACTGGAAACCTATCCATTATTATCTTTTGTTCTGGTTGGCGATGCTGCTGAATTGGATACAGACATTTATTTGTCAATTGCTGCAAGTTATCCCGATCGAGTTAAAGCTATATATATTCGAGCAGTGACGACAACTAAAAGAATGAAGAGGGTTAAGAAACTTATTGAAGAACAAACGGATATTAATATCAGATTAATACAGGATAGTAAAGAAGCTATTGACTTCGCGCAGCTAGATGAGTTGATCCATTAGACATGTTTCAGTCTATGGCATGCTTTTGGGTTCGATGATGATATGATTAAGACCTACGTGTCTAAAATGAAAGTAAGCAACTCTACTAGGGCTGTAGCTGTGCTTATTTTTTTAGTTATGCAACTATTTTACTTCTCAAGCACTAAAGCCCAAAATGCAAATAACATGATAATTGAATTTAAGAATATTAACAATGAAAAAATCAAAACTGCATTTATGGAAGTGGTGGAACGATATGAGACTCTCCATAATTTTAAAATAATCTTAAAACAGAAAAACATCAAATCATCTACCATGCAAGCCCAGCCCATATTCAATATGGAAAGCTTTACAAAAGGAGTAAAAAGCTACAAAGTGAAACTTGCAGTATATGTACGCGACAGCGACACTTTAAGAGTTGATTCTATGCCTAAGGATGTTCTTACCGGCTGGTTTGCACACGAACTTGGCCACATAGTAGATTATGCGCCATACTCTACCTGGCAAATGTTGAAGTATGGTATTAAATATGTGACTTCAAAGAAATTTAAAAAAGAGGCCGAGCATGCCGCAGATGTTATAGCGGTACAACATGGATTCACGTCCGAAATCATAGCTGCCAAGCGATTTATTTTGGAAAATGAATTAATGGATCAAAAGTACAAAGACAAAATAACCAAGTATTATATGTCAATAGATGATGTGCTAATGTGTACTGAAGACAAAGCAGTAGCTCAGCCAGCTACAGGCCTATGAATTAATTGACTCCATTAAACTATTCATTTTTTCTTCGTTCATTACTTTAGGCGTTTTTATCTGACCTCCCTTTTTCTTCTTCTTTTCAAGAAATTTATAATAAGCATCTTTTGAAATAGATCTTAATTTCACTCCTTTTAGTGCCTTATTTCTAGCTACTTTATAATTCTTATTCGCATTTTGAAGGCTTTGATCCAGCTCTTTCCTAAATTTTGACTCATCTATATCATCGTCAGATACGATAACCCATTGATGAATATACTCGTTTTTTTTCTTGTCTTTGACTACTCCTACCATATATTCATTAACTGTTACCCCTAGTTTCTCCGACACATCTACCATGGCTTTATCCATTTTTTCTTCAGATAATTGAGAGCCAACAGTATTAAGAAAAAATTTGGTTCTCCCAGTAATTTTAATTTCCAGAGGTTCTAAGCTGGTAAACTTTATAACATCTCCAATTACATATCTCCAGGCTCCAGCACACGTACTCACCAATAAGACATATTCCTGATCGACAAGCACTTCATCGATAGTGTGGCTCTCTGGGTTATCCAATAAGTTACCTTGTTCATCAACACCTCGCTCATCAAAAGGAATAAATTCATAAAAATATCCATGATCCAATGCCAACTGCATAGACATAGTATCAGGTCTGGCCGTATAGGCAAAAAAACCTTCTGACGCCAGGTAGGTATCCATTATAGTTAATGGTTTTGCCGTAATAGCATCGAAATCGCTACGATAGGTTTCAAAAGCTACTCCTCCACTGGCATAGACCGTAAGATTAGGCCATATTTCATGAATATTGTTCAATCCGTGCCCGGCTATAACTTCCTGAAGCATCAACAAAACCCATGAAGGTATGCCGGCTATTGCACCAATATTCCAGTTTGGAGCCTCTTTAACAATCCGTTTTACTCTTTCATCCCAATCACTAATTGCGGCTATTTCAATTCCCGGGCGATAAAATGTCTCATACCACCCTGGGAAATTGCTTACATTAATACCACTTATTTCGCCTTCCATATGCCCTTGTTCATGCTTACTTAAATTCGCACTGCTGCTGAGCATCAGTATTTCACCCTCGAATAGTTCTTCAGGGAAATCAAATTCCGGAAGTGCTTTTACCTGAGAGGCTCCTACATCTTTCATACTTTGTAAAAAATCAGCAGTTATTGGAATACGCTTACTCTTTTTTCCAGTGGTACCGCTACTCAGTGCGAAAAAATCCGGTTTGCCGGGCCAGGTTATATCCGGAAATTTTAACTGTTGCTGCCACCATTGCTCATGCATCTGATAGTAATCGAATATTGGAACAGAATCTTTGAAAGCTTTAATAATATTATCTGCTTTCAGTAACGCTTTGAAACCATAGTACTTACCAAATGAAGTTTTTTTAGCTTTCTCCATAAGCTTTTCCAATTGCTTCTGTTGAAGTGAGGAAGGTTCGTCATCACCAAAACTAAGTTTCTGATTTAATTCAATTCCTTTTTTTACAAATGTGCCGAGTAGTGCCATAGTTGAGTTAGAGATTTAAGATTCTTGAAGTCAAAACCTGTGCCTTCCTTCATGAAGGTATTAATCCTTCATTCATACATAACATTGTAGATTTATTTACACAATTATTTTCAAACTTATCTCGAAAAAACATGTTTTATTGAAAATCCGAAGTAAATGCATCTATCTAAAAGTGATCTCCAAAGCTTTGACCGAATTAAGCGTCTTAATATTATTAATAGTATTTCTGGAATCAAACCAGCCAATTTGATAGGCACCATATCCAATACTGGCATAAGTAATTTAGCAATCTTTAGCTCAGTGGTTCATTTAGGAAGTAACCCCGCTTTGATAGGGATGATCACTCGACCTGAAGGAAAAATAAGAAGACATACTTTTGACAACCTAAAGGAAAGCGGGTATTATACGATCAATCATATTCATGATGGAATAATAGACCACGCTCACTACACTTCCGCCAAGTTTGAAGATGGAGTTTCAGAATTTAAAAAGTGTAATCTTGAAGAAGAATACCTTGATGGTTTCAAAGCCCCTTATGTCAAGATAAGTAAACTAAAAATTGGGCTTCAATTCAAAGAATCAATACCCATAAAAGCAAATAATACTGAATTTATCATTGGAGAAGTAAACCATATTTATGTGGATGAAAATGCTATGGATGAAAATGGTTATATCAATTTTGAGATGTTAAACGAGGTAGGAATTTCAGGATTGAACTCATACTATTCATTGAAAAAGGTTAAAGATTTACCCTATGCCAGACCTAACGAGTTGCCAGAGTTTTAGGTTAGGGTTTCAATAATTATGTTCTAATAATTTGAATTACGAGCTGTTTGAGACCAAAGAAATTCTAGGAAAGAATCTGAAAAAAATGTAACTTCTTGTTGAACTTAAAATCAATCAGCTATGAAAATCATCTACACATTTTTCCTTGTCATCGTTTTTGGAACCACTTACTCTCAAACTACCTGGTTAATAGATGCTTCGCACTCCACTGTAGAGTTTGAGGTTTCGCACTTGACCGTATCGTCCGTAACTGGTTTTTTCACAACTTTTAATGGGACAGTAAATAGCCCAAATAATAACGATTTTGAAGGGGCTGAAGTATCAGCTAATGTAGCGGTAGGCAGTGTGACAACCAACAACTTGGAAAGAGATAAGCATTTGAAAGAAGATGATTTTTTCAATGCGACTAAATATCCCATGATCACTTTTAAAAGTAAGTCTTTTAAAAAAATTGATGATGAATCATATGAACTAACAGGTGACCTTACTATTAGAGACGTCACACGGACTATTGACCTGGACGTTGACTTTGGAGGTATCGTGTCAATAGGAGGTAAAAAACGAGCCGGCCTTACTGCTACAGGTAAAATTAACAGATTCGATTATGGGCTGAAGTGGGATGACTCACTCGACAATGGCGGATTAATTGTTGGTGAGAAGGTAGATATTATACTTAAAATTGAAGTAATCAAGCAATAGCGCTAGAACGATTTAAAAAGCTCTTCTACCTTTTTATCTGTCAATGGTTTTGAGATAAAATCGTACACATCGGGATTGGCAGCAATTTTCTCCTTATCTCTTAGATTATCTGAGCTTGTCAGTACCACTACCTTCATTTCATTTTTGATGTTTTCATGAAGTTGAGCATAAGAAAACAAGAATTTAAATCCATCGATTACCGGCATATTAAGATCAAGGAAAATAATGTCGGGCAAGCTCTGATGTTCATTTGAATCTAAAAGGTCTAGTGCTTCACTCGCTGTCTGGCAAACAATAATCTCCGAAGCATAGCCACTAAATTCAATAACCTTTTTGTTAATGAAAATATCAATTTCATTATCATCAACAAGCATTACGTTTTTCTTATCTCCTTTTGTCATTTTCTCTCCTGTAATGAATCATCAGCGGTGATGATAAACATTCGAATGAATTCAAACAACTACAAGATTAACATTTTCTTTCAAAACTGAAATCTTACAATTTTTTAGAAGATATAAACTATAAACCATGAACAAGGGTTTCATCAAACACTTACTCCGCATGAAATGTATTGATAGTTGTCATTTCAAAATAATAGCTTGATATGTTTTATTCGCAAAAAAAATATATTAAAATTGGACATTCATTACATTCAACTTAAAACGATATGAACCTCAAAAAACTCGGTTATCTTCCTCTCTGCTTTTTATTAGTAATTGGATTCAGCTCATGCAGTTCTGAGAAAAAAAGTGATGAAGCAGAAAATGCCGAAGAATTTGAACAGGCAGAATCTGACGTCAAAGGTCAAATACAAGAAGTAGTTTATGAAATTCCTTCACCCTCGGAAATACCATTTTTATTGGAGGCCACTGGCGCAGAATTTAATGGTTCATTAGTCCATAATAACAATAGATCTGGTGAGTATACTTCTATCAATGATAAGGCTGCTTTGAATTTAGGGGTTTATGCCACAGATATAGGCTACCTGGTATCTTATGATAAAGTCCAGGAAGCTTTGACTTATATGAGTACTGCTAAGAAATTAGCGGACAATATGGGCATTACTGGTTCCTTTGATGTGGATCTTATTAAGCGATTCGAAAGCAATCTCTCAAGAAAAGATTCGCTGGCTTATTTGCTTAATAGCACTATTCATCAAACTGAAGATTATCTAAGAGATGATGAAAGAAATAGACCTGCTTCACTAATAGTTGCCGGATCCTTCATTGAAGGTTTATACATTTCAACTCAATTAATTAAGACTTATCCAAAAGATATATTACCAGAAGACAGTCGAAATTTAGTTCTTACACCTTTGATAAGAGTTGTTCTGGAACAGCAAAAAGCTTCTGAAGATTTAGCTGCCTTATTAAGTACAATTGATTCTTCAAACCCTGTTGATGAGCTGCTGGCAAACTTAAATCTTCTGAATAAAAGCTATGCTGCTTTAAATATTACAGACCAAATAAAAAACAACAGAGCTGACTTAGTGCTTTCTGACGATACTCTCACAGATATCACTGATCAAATAGAGCAAATGCGAAATGGTTTGATAAAATAATCGCACTACCAACATTTAAAAAAGGGGATTGATTTATTCATTCCCTTTTTTGTTTTCCAATCATTTATATTAGTAATTGTAATTCAACCAAGGCTACCTAATGAGTGAACCTTTACTAAAAGCCATTATTCAACTTTTTGCTATTGTTGCGAAAGAAGATGAGGTGACCATACAAGAGCGCGAGCAAATAGAGGCTTTCTTATTAGACCACCTAAATAAAAATGCTGTCGATCGCTACCTCACTGAATTTGATGATTATTGTAATACCATTATCACCAATAATGAAGTCGACACAGCAGAAGAGCATGAACGAATTAACAGGCTTTGCAATCACATTAACCAGGAGCTAACTCAGAAACAGAAAGTTGTAATTGTTCTGGAGCTAATGGGGATCATACTGGCCGATGGTCATATATCAGAACGTGAAGATGAATTAGTAAAAACCATAGGTGCATCTTTTAATGTTTCAGATGAGGACATAACCTCAATCAAAATATTCGTTACTGGTGAGAGCCCTGAAGAACTCGATCACAAAAAAATATTGATCATAAATGATCAAGAATATCAGAAAAAAGGTTTTCAACACCTAAGACGTGAAGGACTAAAAGGCTTTTTATCAATTCTTCACTTGGAACTGGCGGACACCTATTTCATCAAATATCTTGGGCCCTCGGATGTCTTTTTAAATGGAGTGCCTTTAAAGTCAGGAAAGAAAATGGTTTTGGCTATCGGTTCTACTATTAGAGCTGACAAAGCACAGGCCATCTATTATGGTGATGTTATTAGCCAATTTATTAAATCTGATGATAATAAAACCATTTCATTTGAGGCTAATAATATCTCATATCGTTTTAAGGGTGGTAAACTTGGGTTAAGAGATATAAACCTTGCCGAAGAGTCAGGAAGGCTTATAGGACTCATGGGAGCCAGCGGTGCAGGGAAATCAACATTGTTACATGTATTGAATGGTACGGATCACCCTTCCAGCGGAAATGTTCTGATCAATGGCATTGACATTCATGATGAAAAAGAAAAGATAAAAGGAGTAATTGGTTTTGTTCCTCAAGACGATCTTTTAATTGAAGAACTTACCGTCTACGAAAACTTATATTATGCTGCCAGACTCTGCTTCGACCATTTAAAAGAAAATGAGGTAGATGAGTTAGTTATCAAAACCCTGGACAACTTAGGGTTATCTGAAACAAAGGATCTCAAAGTTGGTAGCCCGCTGGATAAGACAATAAGTGGTGGTCAACGAAAGCGCCTTAATATAGGATTAGAGCTGCTCAGAGAGCCTTCGATACTTTTTGTAGATGAGCCCACCTCTGGCTTATCTTCGAGAGATTCTGAAAACATTATGGACTTGCTCAAAGAACTTTCTCTTAAGGGCAAGCTCATATTCGTAGTTATTCATCAACCTTCCTCGGACATTTTTAAAATGTTTGATAAACTGATCATTCTTGACACAGGTGGCTATCAAATTTATTATGGTAATCCGGTTGAAGCAGTTGTCTATTTCAAGGACACCATAAATATGATCAATAGTGATGAAGGCGAGTGTATAGAGTGTGGTAATGTCAACCCTGAGCAAATATTCAATATCATTGAAACAAGGGTGATTAATGAGTATGGTAATTTTACCACGGAGAGAAAAGTATCACCCGAACAGTGGAATCAACATTATCTTGAAAGTAAGCAAAATTCAAAAGTAGTAACCGTAACTACTCCTCCCGAATCCACTCTCAATATCCCTAATCGAGTGAAGCAACTGCTTCTATTTATTTCTAGAGATTTTTTCTCCAAGCTAAGTAATAAGCAATATTTACTGATCAACTTATTAGAAGCTCCAGTTTTGGCTTTTGTTTTAGCCTATATCGTTCGATATCATAATACAAGCAACACGCTGAATATCGGTTATATGTTTAGCAGCAATTTGAATATTCCAGCTTACTTATTCATGAGTGTAATTGTCGCGCTTTTTATGGGTTTGACAGTTAGTGCAGAAGAAATAATAAGAGATAGGAAAATATTAAAACGTGAAGCTTTTCTGAACCTAAGTAGGAGTAGCTACTTGCTAAGCAAAGTCACTATCTTATTTGGCCTATCTGCTATACAAACATTATGTTTTGTTTTAGTTGGCAACTATATTCTGGAAATCCATGATATGATTATGGTGCATTGGTTGATTCTGTTTTCCACATCTTGCTTGGCAAACATGATGGGGCTCAATATTTCTTCAGCTTTTAATTCAGCAGTCACTATATACATTCTCATACCCATACTATTGATTCCACAATTAGTTTTAAGTGGTGTTGTGGTGAAGTTTGATAAGCTAAATCCCGATTTAGGCAGCGAAGGTCAGGTGCCATTTGTAGGCGACCTTATGGCTTCTCGTTGGGCATTTGAAGCTGGAATGGTCGCTCAGTTCAAAGACAACGAATATGAGCGAATATTCTATCCGTATGAAAAAGTGCTGGCTGAGAGTGATTACAAACGTATATACTATCTTCCTAGCCTGAGAACCAAGCTAGAGTATGGCCTTAATAACTTCAAAAGTAGCGACCCTAATGTAAAAACTGAGGTCAAAGAGAATCTTGATTTATTGAATCAGGAGATTAGAAAAGAACTTGTTACGGACGCAGGTAAATCATTTGATTTAATTGATAAACTCAACGTAGAAAGTTTTGATTCTACAGTATATACTTCAACAAGTAATTTCCTTGAAACAATGAGGAAATTTTATACTATTCGCTACAATAAGGCAGATCGTGCAAGAGATCAACTCATTCGAGAGATGACCAATACTCCGGAAAAGAAAAAGTCATTCGAAGCCATGAAAGAGCAGTATCGAAATGAAACAATTGTAGAAATTGTAAAAAATCAAAACGAGACTCATCGTATTGTAGAAGAAAATGGGAAGCTAGTTCAGAAAATTTATCCAATATACAATGATCCGGATCCAGACCATATTTTAGATTACAGATCACAGTTTTATGTACCTGAAAAACACTTTCTTGGAATACACATTGATACTGTTCACTTTAACATTATGGTCATATGGTTTATGTCTATAATTTTGGGTTTTACCCTGTATTTTGACTTGCTTCGAAAATTTATTCAAAGTTTAGAAAACAGTCTTCATAGACTACAAAAAAGTGAAGTTTCATAAGGTTTGGTAGCAATTGGTGTTTTTTAGTGCTCAGTTTAAAGCCTAGCTCAATCCTGTAATCTTACCATTTTCATCAATGTCCATGCCTTCCGCAGCTGGTACACCTGGAAGACCTGGCATTCTTAACATATTACCCGTAATTGGTATTGAAAATCCAGCCCCTGCAGCTATCTCAATTTCCCGAACGGTAAGAGTAAATTTAGCTGGTTTGCCAAGTGCTTTAGGGTCATCGCTGAATGAGTATTGAGTTTTTGCTATGCAAATAGGTTTGTCATTCATACCTATACGTTCGATTTTTCGAAGGTTTTGCTTGGCCTTAGGTAGGAATTCAACATCCGATGCTCCATAAATTTTCCGAGCAACTGCTTCTATTTTCTCTTGTACACTATCATCCCAATTATAAACGGGCTTATAAGTACTAGTGCAAGAATCAACAGCCTCAACAACTTGTTCCGCTAATTGTACAGAACCACTCCCTCCTTTTTCCCAACCTTCACAAACTGCCACCTTGATCCCCATCTTCTCACACCATTTAATTACAACGTCAATTTCCTCTTGAGTATCAGAAACAAACTTATTTACACTTACAACACCAGGAATATTAAACGTTTTAATATTATTAACATGTCTTTCAAGATTAGCCAGTCCTCGCACTAATGCCACGGTATCTGGAGTTTTTAAGTCTGCTAATTGCTGCCCACCATGGTATTTTAATGCTCGAATAGTAGAAACTAAAACGATAGCCTTAGGGCTAAGTCCTGAATATCCACATTTAATGTCCAAAAATTTCTCTGCCCCCAGATCAGCACCAAATCCTGCTTCCGTGACAACATATTCGGATAAAGACATGCCCATTTTAGTTGCAATTACGGTATTCGTACCTTGAGCGATATTGGCAAATGGTCCCCCATGTATAATCGCTGGATTACCTTCCAATGTTTGAACTAAATTTGGTTTAATTGCATCTTTAAGCAACAGTGCCATGGCTCCTTCTGCGTTAAGATCTCGTGCGAAGATTGCATTCCCTTCATAAGAATCTCCGACATAAATGTTACCTATTTTATCTTTCAAATCATTTATATCAGTTGCCAGACAGAGTATGGCCATTATTTCTGAAGCTGCAGTAATATTAAAACCTGTTTGTCTCATAATTCCTCCAGGCTTACCTCCCATACCGCTAACCATATCCCGCAAAGACCTATCATTCATATCCATCACCCTTTTCCATTCTACAGTTCTAGGGTCAATACCAAGATTGTTAGTCTTTGACTGAATATTATTATCAATTAGAGCAGCTAACAAATTATTTGCTTTTTCTACCGCAGCAAAATCACCCGTAAAATGTAGATTGATATCTTCCATTGGAACGACTTGACTATAACCCCCTCCAGCTGCTCCCCCTTTCATACCAAATACAGGTCCCAGTGATGGTTCACGGAGAACAACACACGTCTTTTTTCCAATCTTATTAAGTCCTTCCGAAAGCCCAATACTAGTAGTTGTCTTACCTTCACCTGCAGGAGTTGGCGTCATGGCGGTCACCAAAATTAAGTTGCTATTATCGACTTTGGCAGCATCGATTAACCTTAGTGGAAGCTTTGCTTTGAAGTTTCCGTACATTTCAATATCCTCTTGATCAATGCCAATAGATGCAGCAATGTCTTTAATATGTTTCAAACTCGCTGACTGAGCAATTTCAAGATCTGATTTATGAAGAGTGGCCATATTTTTTTAGGATTAATAAATGATGAGCTAATTTAAATAATTATGAGAGATCAGTTTAAGTTCAAGCAGTTTTCCATTCATCATGGCAATAGTTCCATGAAAGTAGGAACTGACGCTGTTTTGTTAGGTTCATGGGTCAAGGTAGACAATGATTTATCAATTTTGGACATTGGCACTGGTTGTGGAGTAATTGCTCTAATGATGGCTCAAAGAAATAAAAATGCCAAAGTAGTCGGGATTGAACCAGATCCGAACTCTGTAAAAGAAGCCATTGAAAACGTCTCTAAATCTCCATGGTCTGATAGGGTTGCTATACATAAAACAACTCTACAGAATTTTCAAACTAGTGATAGGTATGACCAAATAGTAAGTAATCCCCCCTATTTTGATAACGGCACACAAAGCCCTTTAGCAGGTAGATCGCGAGCAAGACATACCAGACAGCTGAATTTCAAAGAACTATTCCACTATTCCAATCAACTACTTAAAGAACGAGGAACATTATCACTCGTATTACCCGCACTCGCCCTAAAAGACATCAAGCATCAAGCTGCTGAGCATTCGTTTAGCCTGATTAGAAAAATGGAATTTTATTCAAGAGCAAGGAATCCAATGGAACGCGTGTTGCTCACATTTTCAAAAGTGAATTCAGAATGTGCAGAAGAAATATTAATTCACTATGACGATGGAAATAACTGGAGCGCTGACTATATTGAATTAACTAAAGACTTTTATCTAAAATTATAATGGAAGTACAACACCAACAGGGAGACAGTAAAGGAGTATTCTTCATAGAAGATCAGGAAGGAAAAGCAGGAGAAATGACATACTCAAAGGCTGGAAATGATAAGTTTATTATTGATCATACAGAAGTAGAAGAAAGATATCGTGGCAAGCAGGTGGGTCTAAAATTAGTTGAAAGTGCTGTGAATTATGCCAGAACTAACAACATGAAAATCATGCCTTTATGTCCATTTGCTAAAAAGATGTTTGATAAGCATTCAGAGTTTGCAGATGTCCTTTGGTGAGTGCAGGAGCTTATCAACTTTAGTTTTAATCAATTTCATCAAGTATATTTGATTACGCTTTTAGAGCCTTTTGATGCTCTCTAAAAGTATGAATTAGAATCAACCACTTTGTAGAATGAATATTTTTGTAGCAAAACTCAATTTTAGAACAACAAGCGAAGAGCTTCAAAAGCACTTCGAGGCCTTTGGAGAAGTATCGTCAGCCAAGGTTATAATGGATAGGGATACTCAACGCTCAAAAGGATTTGGCTTTGTCGAAATGCCTGATGATGCCGCAGCTGAAGAGGCTATTCAAGCTTTGAATGAGACAGAGTTTGATGAAAGAACAATTGTTGTTAAGAAGGCTAATCCAAGAACTTAGTTACTAATTTTTCGATTCTAGCAAATAATCACATTCCACTACGTAACAATTAATGTTAAAACATTGATTATTACTGTATCAAGTGTTAAAGGCCATTACATTGACTGACTTATTAAAATGAGATTTGAGGACGAGATAAAACAGCAGAAATTCAAAAGTCAGCAACATAAAGCTATCCTTAATCTACTCTTCACTTCTGGTTGGATAACCAACAAGCACAAAGATTTTTTCAAGAAGTTTGACTTAACCCCGCAGCAGTACAACGTTCTGCGCATTTTAAGGGGCCAACACCCTGAGTCAATATCAACCTCAGAAATTAAACTGCGAATGCTTGATAAGAATTCTGACACCTCTAGAATTGTTGATAGACTGGCTCTTAAAAAATTAGTGACTAAAACAGTGTGCCCGGCAGATCGTAGATTAGTTGATGTGGTTATTTCTAAAAAAGGACTTAAACTTCTAGCCGATATGGATGCTGAAACTGATGAACTAGATCGTGGTATCGGCCTAAATGATGATGAAGCTAGGAGTTTAAATGAATTACTTGATAAAATGAGAAGCTCATTATAACGTTTGACTGAATCACTTCTTTATCACGACTCTTTGACTAACGACCCTTTCACTAGTAAAAACTTGTATGAGATAAAAACCGTTTGGTAAATCCCTATGTCGCAAGATTACATTGTGTGAATCAACTTGCTGATTAGCTAGCTCTCTTCCATTAATATCAAAAATCTTATAGGAACTAATTAATTCATCGTGCGAACTCATATAAAATATGCCCGATGAAGGGTTAGGCGCAATTAAGAATTCCCTTGTGCCTTCAAATTCAGTTGACGTAATTTGAGCACTAGGTACAACTGTTACCGTATTAGAAAAATTAGAATATAAATTACTTGATTTAGCTCTTACTTTGTAATAATATTTTAATTCCGGAATTATATTAGTGTCGATATAGCTACTTTCATCTTCATTAACTTCAGCAAGCAAAGTATAGTCATTTTGTGAATCGCTTCTGAAAATTTCAAATGCTGATTCAAAAGAATTATCAGACCAATTCAATTCAACACCTTTCAAAACATTGAACTTACCAGTAAGATTCGATGGAGTACTCAAAGGGTTAATATTCAATTTTATCACATTATAACACTGATTATCGCCTAAGCCCAAAAAGCTTCCATAAAGTAAAAAACTATTATCACTAATTAATTTAATTCCATTGATAAATGGATTGGAAAAATTCTCCACAAAAGGAAAAGCAAACCTTTCGGGAAATGAATCCGAAAAAGTCTTAAAATCATAATTGAATTCTCCATCAGTTTCACCCGTTAGACTTACCTTAATAAGCCCATTGGTTTCGATATTGTTTAAAGATTCCATATTACCGCCAAGAAGCATGGAATTATTTCCAATTGGATAAATTGTAGTAATGTAACCTTCCTTTACTTCAATAGCTTCTTCATCTTTTATAAATCCATTCTCATCGAATTGTAATAACGGGCTGGCATTGGGCCTATTAAAAGAGGCTGCCATAATAGACTGGTCTGGCATTATTTCAACTTCAATAACATCGAGTCCGGAAAAATCATAAGATCGATCAAACTCTTCATGAATACTTCCATCCATATTGAGCTTTACAATTTCTCCTCCTTTAAAATCACTATTAAAGTCATAGTCACATGCTAGAAGAATTTTAGAATTATCGAACATCTCAATATCACGTACCCAAGTATCTGTAGGAAGAACTTTCAGGCTGCTAAAAGAAAAATCTATAACTCCTGATTTATTAAACTTTGCAATACCATTTAACTCAACATCAGAATGCTCGAAAATACCTCCAACAATTATGTCATTCTCAGGTGTAAAATGAATATCTGAAACACCATATGAATAATACTTAATTTGAATTTCCGGATTAAATGTATTATCCAAGTTTCCCTGTGGACTAATTTTTACAAGCCCTTCTCTAGGCATAGAACTAAAACTATCAAAACTTCCTCCTACGAGGATATCACTTTCATTATTGACTTTTATAACGTTTACTTTTTGGTTAGGTCCCGAACCCATATTTATATGGAAATCCTTATTTACAGAACCATTAGAATTTATCATGGCCAAATAGTTAGCATCAAAATCATTGACACTAATAAAGTCTCCTCCAATAATAACTCTTCCATCAGATAATGATTCAGCAGAATTAATTGATGCTTTTCCTCCTAATTTTGAGTTAAAGACAGTTGGATTACCAAACTCATCAATTTTTGTCAACCCATAAGACTTAAAACCATTGTAAGATGATTGGTCTGCTCCGAAGTAAAGTTCGTTATTAGGAGATATACCTAAAGCAGGAATATTAACAAATTGTACAGAAGAAGCGTGCATTTTCAGTGTACCCTGAGAAAAATCATTATCGATTGTACCATCCTCATTAATTCTTGCCACCTTATATTCAAAAAAATCTCGACCAGTAAGAACAATTTTTCCATTCATATCTTTGATTGCCTTTAACACATCTACTCTGCTAAAAAAAGATGTTGTAATGCCCTGCAACTCAAACTTTGGGTCAATACTACCATTTGGCAATATTTTAGCTAAACCATTGGCTTTTTTTTCTTGAATTTTTTCAAAACTACCACATATGATTAAGGTTTCATCTGGCATTTCTATGATAGAATTAATCCATGGAAAGTTATTTTTAACAAAGCCTGAACCAAAGTCGAAATTTAGATCAAAGGAGCCATCTGAGTTCAATAAAACTAAATTATTAATTTGAATTGAGTTAAATTGAGTAAACCTCCCCCCAATAGCAATTTTATCATTTGCTAACACCTTCATATCACTGCTCACATTATTGACTAAGTCAGCGCCTAGATTATTATTAAAACTATTATCTAAACTACCATCTTCATGTAGCCTTGCAATTCCTACTTCATTAGACTTTGACAAAACGATTAACTTACCACTAGATTGCATTTCAACATCTAAAGCTGAAGTGATTCCTGAATGTAACCTAAAAGTATTATCAATCTGCCCGTCATAATCCATTCTAATTATATCATCGCTATCATCAAAATCTCCAGCTAGATAAATGTGGTTAGTGATGTTATCGTATAATACATCATAAAGTTGCCCTTTAGGGAAGCTAGAATGATCAAAACTATTGTCATAACTTCCATCCGGATTAAGCCTAACAATTCCATCTATTAAAATATCTCTAGTCATAGTAATGTCACCACTAACGATTAGCTTGCCATCGGGTAAAACAAAAACTTGATGTACTCTTGGTAAACCTTTTACCAGAGGCAGAAAAGATTCATCAATTACCTGGGATTCAACACACTTAGGTGCAATAAGAATAAATAAGAATAAAACATGCCATTTGATTTTCATTACTTTTTTTTGCTCAAAAATACCTTTAGGTAATATTGATTACTACTGATACGGTAAAATAATTTTATCTTGTTGTAGTCTCAACCCTCCATGCTACACCAATAAGTATAATAGAAGCTATGCAGGCTATTACCAGAGTTATAAAACCTCCCTCCCAGCCCAATTGATCTACTATAGCACCCATGGCAATATTGGCAAAAACCGCTCCGCCCAAATAACCAAACAAACCTGTAAATCCTGCTGCTGTACCTGCGGCTTTTTTAGGAACCAGGTCCAATGCATGAACTCCTATCAACATCACCGGTCCATAAATCAAAAAGCCTATTCCAACTAGTGCCAGACTGTCTACAATAGGTTGACCAACCGGATTCTTCCAATAAATGATCACAAAAATAAGAACCAAAACCATGTAAATAATACTTACAGGGCCACGTTTACCTTTGAACCATTTATCACTAATTACACCAGCTATAACAGTTCCAGGTATACCCGCCCACTCATAAAGGAAATAGGCCCAGCCCGTTTCCGACATACTGAACTCCTTAGCTTCTGATAAATAGGTAGGAGCCCAATCAAGTACACCATACCTTACTAAATAAACAAAGGCATTGGCTATAGCTATATACCATAGCAGTTTATTATTAAAAACGTGGTCAAAGAAAATCTCTTTGGCAGAGATTGGTTTCTCATCCTCCTCTTTGGAATATTTTTCAGGATAGTCATTCTTATATTCTTCAATAGGCGGTAAACCACAAACAGCTGGCCTGTCACGTATTAAGATGTATGCAATAAGCGCAATAACCAAGGCAATAAATCCCGGTAGGTAAAACTTCGCATGCCAATCTCCGAAAAGGGCCATACCAAGAATGGCCAATGGCCCTATCAAACCTCCACCTATATTGTGGGCCAGGTTCCAAAAAGACATTTTGGTACCTCTTTCCTTAATTGAGAACCAATGCACCATCACTCTGCCACTAGGAGGCCAACCCATTCCCTGGAACCAGCCATTAAGTAGTAATAACATAAACATGATGGCAACTGATGAAGTCGCAAATGGCACTAGACCCATCGTAATCATTATCAAACCGGAAAGAGCTAGTCCGATGGACATGAATTTACGTGCATCGCTACGATCTGATACATTGCCCATCAAAAATTTGCTTAATCCATAGGCAATAGAAACCCCGGACAATGCAAAACCTAACTGAGTTTTCGTAAACCCTTCTTCCAATAGATCAGGCATGGCAAGGGAGAAGTTCTTTCTCACCAGGTAATAACCTGCATACCCAATGAATATACCTGCAAAAACCTGGAAACGAAGTTTCTTGTAATCGGAATCTACCTGCTCTTTAGGTACAAGCGGAGCATCCGGTTGTCTGGAAAAAGGATTAAAACTCAAAAAAGATAATGTCTATAAAAGAAATGAAAGTAGGCAATTCTATTCTTCCCTACAACCTATCCAACTCTCCTTTCACAAACTGCATTAGCTCCTTAATATAGTCTTTACTGAAATCGAATTTAATATTGGCCGCTTCATAAACCTCAGGGATAGATTTAGTATAACCCAGTTTTAGCGCGTCCATATAACCTTGAAGGCCTTTTTGTCGATCCTCTTTAAAGTTCTTCCAAACAGCTACTGCCCCAAGTTGAGCCATCCCATACTCGATGTAATAGAATGGTACCTCATACAAATGCAGTTGCTTCTGCCACAGATACTTTTTGTTTTCTTCCAGCTCTGACCAATCTGTGATATTATCGTTAAATGACTCAAAAATCTCCAACCAAGCAGTGTGCCTCTCTTCTTCCGTATGATTTGCATTTTCATAAATCCAATGTTGGAATTTGTCGATAGTAGCAACCCATGGCAGAGTTTCTATGATCTGCTCCAAATGCTCTTGTTTAGCTCTTTTAAGATCCTCAGCATTATCAAAGAACAAATCCCAGTGATCCATAGAGATCAGCTCCATACTCATAGAAGCGAGTTCTGCCACTTCAGAAGGGGTATGCTTAAAATCACTTAGCTCTAAGTCCATCGTCAAAAAGGAATGCACGGCATGACCACCTTCATGAAGTATGGTAATCATGTCACGGTGAGTTGAAGTCGCATTCATAAAGATAAATGGAACTCCTATTTCAGATAATGGATAGTTATAACCCCCGGGAGCTTTCCCTTTTCTTGACTCCAGGTCAAGGTGACCCATTTCATTCATAATAGCTAGACACTGGCCCAAGAACGGATCGAGTTTACTAAAACACTCAATAGTCTTATTGGTGAGATCAGCACTTGTTTCAAAAGGTTTCAATGCCTCTCTGTTCTGAGGATCAACTGCCTTATCCCAAGGCTTCAGCTTATCAACTCCTAGCTGCTTTTTCCTCTCCAGAGCCAAGTCATTAAGCATAGGAACGACCTCCTCTTTTACCGATGCGTGAAAATCAAAGCAATCCTTTGGAGAATAGTCAAAACGACCCATGGCCTTGAACATATAGTCTCTGAAATTATCAAATCCGGAATTCTTGGCCACTTGATCTCTGAGCTCAATGAGTTTGGTATACAGCTCATCAAATTTGTTCTTATCAGTCAACCTTCTATTGGTGATCTGATGATAGACCGACTCTCTCAGTTCTCTATCTGGAGATTGTAGCTTTACAGCTGCCTGTTGCAATGTCAATTCTTTGCCATCAATCTCAACAGTCATAGCACCACTCAACTGGCCATACTTTTGAGTCTCGGTTTGTATCTCAGTATTCAGTGGAATATTCTCTTCTCTAAAGATTTCGATATCCTTTCGCATCTCACGAATCATAATATCAAAACCTGTCTCATTTTCAAGAGCTGATATATGTTCCGAACCAATAGCTTTTTTATTCAATCGATCTGATATAGGAGCTATTTTAGGTTGAATTTCCTGAACAAAGTATTGATAGGCCTTATTATACTCTTCGTTATCAGTATAACGAGTCATATTAATATATCGCCAACCTGCATCTTCAGAAAGTATAGACTCTAATTCACTTCTATCTTTGAACCACTTTCTAAGATCCTCAGCGCTACTAACTTCTCGTTGTTCAAGGTCTTCGAAATAAGTCTGTAGCCCTTCCCAATGGTCTACTTTAAAATCTTCGGGCACAAATTTACGGTCAGGCCTTGAAGGAATCTTTACTGATTCTATATTCATAAATCCAAATGCTTTTCGATATTCCCAATCCTTTTCTTTACACTATTCATCTCTTTAACAGCTTTTTCAAGGCCATCAAAACCCTCTCTTAGGTAACTTACTTTTGCATCTATCACATTGATACTTCTTTTCAATTTTCGAATTTCATCCATGAATAATAGGCTTACATATTACTTCAATTTACAATTTTAGAGTGTAAATAATTCCATTTATGGCTGCTGAATATAGTTAACCAATCTCAATGACCACATCATCAGTCAGGGGATGACCAACGCAGGTAAGGACATAACCTTCCTCAAGCTCAGCTTCGGATAATCCTTCTTCCTCATCGAGTTTCACTTTACCAGACATACATTTTCCTCTACACGCTGTACACAAACCACTTTGACAGGAGTAAGGCAAATCAATTCCCAAATCAAGGGCCGTTTCAAGAATAGTACTATCGGGCTCCACAGTAAATTTGTGTTCATCCCCATCATAGATTACGGTAACTTCCTGGCTCACTACTTCCCCACTACCGGCATCGGTCTTTTCTGCTTTATCAATGGTGCCAGCAACAAAACTCTCTTTGAATATGATATTCTTCGGAATATTTTGCTCAGCCAATAGGTTTTCCACGTTTTTCATCATTCCTTCAGGACCACACATCAGGTAGGTGGTTTTATCCAATCCCCAATCAGGAATACGCTCCATAATTTTCACGAGCATATCATGGTTTAGTAAACCACTATGCCCCTGCCAGTTCATAGGAGCATCATCTAAAATATGAATCACATGTAGCCTACCTTCAAAATCCGTTTGCATTTGATCCAACGTGTTTTTAAAAATGATGCTATCGATATCCCTGTTGCAATAGATTAAGGAACAAATGCTATCCGGTTCCTGATGAAGTAGTGATTTGATGATCGACATCATTGGAGTAATCCCACTTCCGCCTGCGAAAAGCATTAGATGCCGCTTGTTGGTGGAAACATACTCAGTGGTAAATACGCCCATTGGCTCCATCACTTTAAGTGTGTCACCAGCATTTAGATTGTCAGGCAGCCAATTGGACATAACTCCTCCATCAACTCGCTTTACTGTCACTGCCAGGTCTTTATCTACAAATGGAGATGAACATAATGAATATGCTCTACGCACTTCTTTTCCATTGATGTTAGTAATCAGTGTTAAGAATTGCCCTGACTTATATGAAATAGGCTCATCAGGTTGGTTGAATACCAGACTTATGGCATCCTTTGTTTCATTAACAATTTCATTTATCGTCAGATCATAGTACTTACTACCACCTGCAGATTTTTTATCTCCTTCTTTGTTCTTTTTAAAAAAGCTGAATGCCATAAATTAAAAATTTAGCCAATATGTAAGTTTCAAAATGATAGCTCTACTTTTCACATCAAAGTTATCTGGAAAGTAGTTATCAGAATACACAACAAATAAATCGGATACTGGTTTGAATCGCCATTGTAATCGTGTATTTAGATTAACGTTATCCGCTTGCTCATTGTATTGTACAAAGGTAGTAAGGAATAGCTTCTTGGTAAAGGTTAAATCAAGTCTTGGCCCAACTAACCAAAAAGAAGTATCATCAAAAGGTTGAGGAAAGTCATAAAGATCATTGTAATCAACCGCCAGAGAGATAATTCCATAAGGTTGAAAACGATAGTTAACAGTTGTCCTTACATTTCTTCTCTTTCCATTAAAAAATCCACCATCAGAATAGCTTGCTTCAACTGATAATAATTTTCGTCTATCCGACCGATATTCAACCCTGAAATTTCTCCAGTCAAAATCTTCACCCGTTTGCAATTGCTGAGATTCCAGGCTGTCAGGCAATTGACTGGTAGGATCAAAGGAGTCTCTCAACAAGACGTAATTATATCCATACCTCAATTCCAGACTAGAGGTATTCTGATGTGTAATGAGATAGCTAATATTATAATCAACATCTGTTCTATCAAAATCGGTATTAGTGGTATAATTAAATCCCATACCTGGGCCATGGCGCACTATGGATGAGTTCTTCGGGTAAAAAAAGACATCGTTGAAGGTTCCTAGTTCTACAATATCTTTTCTCGGGACAAACCCCGTTTCGGCATTGTATCCGGCACCTACTGCACTAGCTCTTGCTCTAAGTCTCAATCTAGTGGAGTTATAACCAAAAAACGCACCTGTAGCATAAGTATCTTCAGGTTGCTCTTCATCAAAGGATCTGTAATAAAACATATCTCCCTCCCACTTACCATCTTGAGAAAGTAGATTATAGTCAACACCAATAACTCTATTATATTCAGAGGTAGAAGAAATCTCTTCGTCATCATTGTACCCAACCGCCTGACGGTTAACGGCAGTTATGCCAATATTAGATCGGCCAAAAATTTGCCGTTGGATAATGCCTACGCTATAATTTTGAGGTAGTAATTTATAGGTTCCTTCAATTTCATCCACACCTGAAAGTTGAGCTCCATCAGCCCCTCTGGTTTGCATATTTAAAACGCCCAAACGCCAGTCTCTGCCTATCTTTCCACTTAATCGGGCACCATATAAAATAGGAATTTGAATGGCATTGCCAGCGGTATCAGTAGCGATTCCAATTCTTCTGCTGAAAAAGGGCCTTGATTGTCCAAAGCCTCCCTGATCAAATAAATCTCTGTTCTCCAAGAAGAATTGTCTACGCTCAGGAAAGAAAATTTCAAACCTACTTAAGTTGGTTACTTGTCGGTCAACTTCGACCTGCGAAAAGTCAGGGTTAACGGTGAGGTCGAGGTTCAAGGAGCTACTTAAACCTATTTTGGCATCAAAACCCACTTGCGCATCAGTATCTGTGCTTTCATTTTCTTCGTGATTTTTTGAACCCGCAAATGAAGTAAATGGAATCAAAGCAACGTTAGGACCTGCCTTTTTAAGTCTTTCATCAAATCTCATTTTTCCTGAGAATGCAAAACTGGATGGCCTGTAGCCCTGAGGCACAGGTGCCCAGGTTGACTCTTCATTATTCTTGAGATCCTTACGAAGGAATATAACATTCCACTCCTGGCTTTTCTCATTATAGCGTATTGTTTTAAACGGTATTTTCATTTCAAACTGCCAGTGATAACCAAAGTCTTTCACTTCCGCAAACCACTTATTATCCCAGTCTGAGGATACGTTTCGGCCATTAGTTACCAAACCTTCACGAACAACACCAGCTGGTGTAACACCAAAGGTAAATCCATTGGTAAAGTCATTAAATGGGTCAATATAAACACTTAAATTATCATTAAATGGCCAGCTAAAATCTCTTCTCAAGGATTGTATCACATGCTCTTTATCTGACGAAACATGACAAATACCTGCTACATAAATGAAGTTGTCATCATGAGATATTCTGATCTCAGTTTGAGAAGTTGCTTTCAATGAATCTGTAGGGAAAGTGGTAATAAAGTTATCCGCAACATCCGCTTCCTTCCATGTTGTTTCATCCAATTCCGCGTCAATAATTATGGTTTCTTTGGTAGGATGGATAGAAAGGTAGTAAGATTCAGAATTCACTTGGGCAAATGACCTTCCACAAATGGTCATCAGTAAAATCAAGATGTAGAATCCGGCTAGTTTCATTCGATCGCAAATCTATCAAAATTCAATGCTTTGAAGGAACATATTACACAAGCGGATTGTGTAAATTTGCGCCCTTCAAAAAGGCAATACTATGGATCTCAATAACCTCACTGCATTATCACCAATAGACGGTCGATATCGAAGAATCACCAATGATCTGGCTCCTTTCTTATCGGAGTATGGGTTGATAAAGTATCGCGTTCGAGTAGAAATAGAATATTTTATTGCCCTCTGTGAGTTACCCATTCCTCAATTGAGTCAGGTCGATAAGAGTATATTCGATAACCTACGTGAGATCTACCATAATTTTTCTGAGGAAGATGCTCTGAAGATTAAGGAAATAGAAAAAACGACTAACCATGATGTGAAAGCCGTTGAATATCTGATTAAAGAAAAATTCGATGATATGGGATTATCGGATCAGAAGGAGTTTATTCATTTTGGTCTGACTTCACAGGATATCAATAATACAGCTATTCCTTTATCTCTTAAAGAGTCGGTAGAATCTGTCGTACTTCTATTGCTAAAAGAAGTTAATGAGCTAATTGGTAGTTATGCAGAAGAATGGAAAGATATCGCTATGCTAGCCAAAACACATGGCCAACCAGCTTCTCCTACCCGTTTGGGAAAAGAGTTTGACGTTTTTCATCAACGAGTTATAAAGCAGCTTGAATTATTAGCTACAGTACCCTATTCTGCCAAATTTGGTGGCGCGACAGGGAACTTCAATGCACATCATGTCGCTTATCCCGAGCAGGACTGGAAACACTTTGGAGATCAATTTGTAAAGGAATACCTGGGGTTAGAGCGCAGCCATCCAACAACTCAAATAGAGCACTATGATAACCTGGCTGCACTATTCGATAATTTCAAAAGAATCAACACTATTCTGGTGGATTTGAGTCGGGACATCTGGCAGTACATTGCTTCTAACTATTTCAAGCAAAAAATTAAAGCTGGTGAAGTGGGCTCTTCGGCTATGCCGCACAAAGTAAACCCAATAGATTTTGAGAATGCTGAAGGCAACTTCGGTATGGCTAATGCTATCTTCGAGCATTTATCAGCCAAGCTACCCATCTCTCGCTTACAAAGAGACTTAACAGACTCTACGGTATTGCGAAATGTGAGTGTACCTTTAGCTCATACCATCATTGCATTGCAATCACTGAAGAAAGGATTGAATAAACTGGAGCTAAATAAAGCAGCCATAGATTTTGATCTGGAAGAAAACTGGGCTGTGGTGGCTGAGGCTATTCAGACTATTTTACGAAGGGAAGGCTACCCACAGCCTTATGAAGCACTGAAGGCACTGACCCGTAAGAACGAAAAGATTACAAAAAATAGCATTCACGAATTCATTGACACTTTGGAGGTGGATGACGACATAAAAGCAGAACTAAAGGTAATTACTCCATTTAATTATACAGGAATTTGATACTTGAAGTGGTGTAACTGTATTTATAAACTACTTTAAATATTACTTCATGTAGTCCTGATGATGTACTAATAGATATTTATCTACACCTTTTTCTGAAGTGGAAAGAAACCCGAACTCGTAACAGAATAAATAAACCTGCCCTTTTTTATTCTTCCAGTAGTGCGTAAAGTATTTGGGATTGAACCCTTCCTTGAGTATCACCGACTTTCTAACCATCACTTTCCCACCCTTATTATACTCTTTGAGAATACGCCTATTTTGTTTAAGAGATTTATCAATGCTCACATACAAGCTATTGGCTTTCTCTTTATTCTGAATATAGTGAAACGATGTTTTGCAGTAAGAACTACAAAATTTCTTGTCCACTCGGCCCGTAAACTCTTTTCCGCATGAAGGGCATTTTCTCATAGTCGTTTATTTATACGTCTAAAAAACGTTTAATTATACGATTAAATTTGGACTTAATTCTTATTTCAGACAGGTTGCATTATGCCTACACCATTAAAGCGAATTTCTCTCAAACATTTAATCATAAACAATCAACGGCAGATAGGTATTCAATTCTATCCTGACAAGGTAATACAATCCTTATTAAAAACGTTGGATGGAGTTAAATGGGGCAATAAATACGGATCAGCCTACCTTCCCAATACCTGTGAAAACCTTAATAGCATTTATGCCACATTTAAAGGTATTGCTACGATTGATGGCCGGTATTTCTATATTAATAAGCCGTTGCATAATCCAGTAAAAGAGCAAAATCAATTTAACTACATCGGCCCTAGAAATGCGCATACTAAAAATTACAGGACATGCCCAAATGAGTTTTTACAAAAGTTAGAACTTAAAAAATATAGCAAAAATACAGCGAGAACCTATATTGGTATGTTTGAGGGGTTCATCAATCATTTCCTAGATAAATCTCTGAATGAACTAGGTGAAACTGAGATTAGATCCTATTTATCGTACCAGGTAAAGCTGGGCAGGTCTGATTCTATGCTGAATCAGATAATTAATAGTATTAAATTTTATTATGAGATAGTATTGGGTATGCCTAACAGGTTTTACGATATTGAAAGGCCCATAAAACGAGAAAAGTTACCAGAAGTACTATCGAAGGAAGAAATAATGTGTGTATTGAAACACACCCGAAACCTAAAACATCGTTGCCTATTAAGCACTATCTATTCTGGAGGCCTAAGAATTGGTGAGGTTATCAACCTTAAAATTAAAGATGTAGACAGTAGCAGAATGATGTTGCGAATAGAAGGTGCAAAAGGTGGGAAGGACAGATATTCTTTGCTTAGCAAAACACTGTTAGATGACTTGAGGGACTATTACAAAATGTATAAACCTGAAGTTTACCTATTCGAAGGACCAAATGGTAACACATATTCAAGCACTTCTATTAGAAAAATATTAAAAAAGTCGTGCTTAAAAGCAGGAATACGTAAAAATGTAAAGCCACACTCGCTGCGTCACTCTTTTGCTACACATCTATTAAAACAGGGAACAGATTTAAGAAGTATTCAAACATTAATGGGACATAATAGCCTAACCACAACAGAGATTTACACGCATGTTGCTAACACAGCTATGAGTACCATTAAAAATCCATTAGATTCGTACTAATAAAATATATCAACCACTCGGTGTCTGATATCCGGGTGTTGTGGCCCACTCTGGACGTAAAATATGATTTCATTTAGAGAACTTTCCTATGAACTCGCAGAGCCTTCAAGTAATGTATTTACAAGGCTAAATTGGGCTGTTGAAAAAATGGATTCTCTGTTCGAGCCTCTAGCTTCTGGAACAAATAGAGAAACTAGTAAAGACTGGATTGGCGTGTTAAATAACGAATCGAAATCTTTTGCACTCATGACACCTCGAAAATTCTTTGGCTTCGTCCCATTTCAAATAATTGTTCGTGGACAGATAAATAAAACTTCTAATGGCTCTAGAGTTGACCTAAAATTTAGACTTGGCTGGTATACATTGATCTTGTTAGGTATGATGTACCTAGCCTGTGCTTTTGTAATTGGACTGACTATAGGGTCGGAAAAACTGGAAGACTACATTTATATGTTGCTATGGGTTTTAGTCTTCCCTGGCCTTTGGACATTTCTAATTCATCGTAGGATGAATAAAATGGAAGCTCAGCTGGACTTTCTATTCGCAGAAAAAGAATAGCAGGCCACAACATGGTGTAAAAAAACATATGCTAAAGCACCTTGTAGCTTCGGTCAGTGCGGCTTGCCCACATTTTCTGCTTGCATTCCATCGTGGATGACCAATCAGAACGCAGTAGTAACTTGAAAGGATTGGGCTTTTATTGGCGTATGTGGGTTGAGAAAGAGAGCAGAAAATGCTACGTTTAGTTTTTATAGCCTCGTGTGGCATACGTTTTCTACACAGGCGTTGTATTGCATAAAATGATAAAATATGAGATTGCTAATTTTGACTTTAGGCCTGTTGATTGCCAACTTGAGTTATTCACAAGAAAAAACAGAATTGGATTCTATTCCAAATAAACTTGAAGACCAAGAATTCACAATTGTAGAAGAACCCGGTTATTTTCCAGGAGGCATGGGCGAATTTTATAAATACATTGGCAGAAAATTGAAGTACCCAAAAGATGCAAGGCAAAACAATATTCAGGGTAAAGTAATTGTGGAATTCACTGTTGGGACTAATGGTAAAGTAGTTCCAGAATCTATTAAAATTATCAAAAGTCTCTATGAATCCTGTGACAATGTTGCAATTGAATTAGTAAAAAACAGTCCCAAATGGGTGCCCGGAAAACAACATGGACAACCAGTTGAACAAAAGATGACTCTACCGATAACTTTCAAATAAATACGCAATACAACATTCTATAAGAGCGCATTTGGACTTCACCGTTCGAAGCCCTAAATGCTTTGGTGCTGCTGGCCCGCACGTTTTGGGTTAGCATTTCATATCCACTTTCATCTCTTAACTTGCGGACAATTTATAAGGACAGGGTGTCTTAAGCGGCTTGTATCTCGACCTGCCTGCGGCAGGCAGGCTAGGTTCTAAACCCAAATCGTGCTAGTTTTATGCCATGTAAAACAAGTAAACAAACGCGCCTTACAGGGGCGTTGTAGCTCATTATGAATCGCAGGTTTTATACTAAAATATCGGATAATCGACTCAAACCAAAAACAGCAAAAACTGTAAGACGCCTTTTGTTAGTGTCAGGGTTAGCCTTTATGGTTGTTAGTTCAGTATTGTTCCTACCTATTCCTATTGATTTAACGGCAAGACTTTTTGCGGAAATGTCAATAATTACTATTGCAGCCATAATTGGAACATCAACATTTATCATACTTTATCTAATTCTGGAATTTGGTGGGAGCAAATACAAAAAAGCAGTTTTGATTTTTAAGGACAACTCACTAGAATTTAAACAACGTTCAGAATCGGTTAGCATTGATTTTTCCGATTTAAGCAAGATCTCACAGCCTGAATTTGAAACTAGTAGTTATGAACTCAAACTTTCGAGTAAGAATGATTGCATGTATATTAGGTTCAACAGCATCTACGAACTTAAGGACTTTGAAAGTCTTATTTCACAGAAATTGGCTACCGAACGAACAACATAGCCTTTAATAAACAAGCTACAACAAGGTATAGAAACGCATGCCTTTACTCACGTTTATTTGAGTTCCTGCTACTCGTCCGTATTTTCTGTGTTTTGATTTTCATGGCTGCTTAAGAAGGTCTCGCTGGAGCTAGTTTTGTGGTTGGCCTGCACGCAGGTTCCGGCTGGGGATGACGCAGAAAGGTTGTCGCTAATCTCTCTGCAACTTGGAAGGAAACACAGAAAATACTACTTTCATCACCATTAAGCACCGGATAGGCACAGCGTTCTATACGGGCGTTAGGTAGAATAATTACAGTATGACCAAAAAACTTCTTTTCTCTCTTTTTCTTGTCAGTTTAACTCAATCATCATTTGGACAATACAAAAATTACTT
Source organism: uncultured Fulvivirga sp. (assembly GCA_947500555.1). GTDB lineage: Bacteria > Bacteroidota > Bacteroidia > Cytophagales > Cyclobacteriaceae > Fulvivirga. The sequence goes on from CANMSE010000002.1 coordinate 424,108, forward strand.
TGAAAAAGAACTTGCAGTTTACCAAAGCTATATCATTGCAAATGAACAAGATGTAGGTCGCTTTATGAACTGGTCAAAATTTAGACAAAAGCAAATTGTTACATGGGAGGGAAAAGGACAATCTACTATGTTGCTGGGTAGTGCGACTTACCTTCATGACTTTCTTGAAAAAGCTTATCCAGACTTTAAAGCGACAGTTATTAAAGCAAAATCTCAATGGCAAATTAGGTTTAACTTCAATGGGACATCGATAGATATTTATAAAAGACTTCAGCTTAAAAGACAATGGAGAGATCAATTTGCATATCAAAAACCGGATAATTACTGGCTTGCTTATGGATTTGATCAAAAAGATGAGAGATTAAGCAAAGCAATAAGTGTAATCCATTATTACTATTCGCAGAGCAATATCAGCTATCAAACGAACATTAATCCTGAGAAATTAGAAGAATATGTTATCGAATCTGAAAGGAACGAGAATGACTTTGCATCACTTTATTTTTACAATCCAGCGCCATTTTATAATAATACTCACCCAGGAAAATATGATGTAAAACTTAATGATTCCACTATTTATGAACTAAAAAAAGATGAGCCGGCAATTGTAAAAGTTCATAAAGAAGGCAATTACACATTGAGTGCGAAAACTGCGGAGCGAACTGAAATTCAGCTGAACATTGAGAAAGGACGAGATTATTTCATCCGATGCGGAATTTATAAGGCTTCCTTCTTAGGGAAACCTAAAGTCCATCTTGTAATTGAAGACTTTGCAAGACCAGAATTCGAAGCTTGTATGGAGAGGTATGAGATAAAGAAATCCAAAAGATAAATCTACCTAACATGTGCTATGAATGAATGGGGTTTCATGGGTCAGGATATTTTTGTGGGGATTAGAAAGTCCGCCACAAGTTTTAAATTTAAATCAAGGCGTGGCTATGTGCGAGAGGAAAGGTTTGTGCTTTCTAATCCCCACTCATCATAGCTGGTCGTTAGCAGTAATTTTCGCATTTCAAAAATCATTACATGGGATTAACTTTTTGTGGGATCGTAGTTGACCAACTACCTAATTTTGACGGCACCAAGGAAGCAGATCCTAACAAGCTCAAAACGAAATTTCTCAAGAGGAAACTTGATAGTCTCAGTCCTAATAAACTATCAATTAGTTTCAAAAACAATTGTACGATCATTTTACTTGATATGATATTCTATAAGAATATCAGCGAAGAAAAAGAACTCACCGATTTAGAGAAAGATCTAAACTCGTTATTTCCACATTCAAGAATACTCATCATGGTCATTAATGATACTGCTGATTTCACTGGATTCAGTCTAATTGAAGATGGTAAAAAGGTTAGAACAAAGGCTGTCGTAAAGGGAGAGAGATTCTTGGACTATGGGGAAATATTTTCAAAAGAGATTGAACTCTACGGTGAGTATATGAAATCTTTAAGAAGTAATACAAGTGTATACGAGCATCTTGAAAACCTATATTCTCAATACAACGAATCTGAGAAGAAGAAGGCATATTTAATGACAAGGGATAACAAATACAACCGTCTTAAACTTGAGAACAACTTCAACTATACCAATGGATCATTAGACCAATTCTTAATTGAGCAAGAATTTCAAAAGATTCTTAAATGTGATTTTTTTGATCTTGAGCAATATGATTTTATAGAATTTGAAAGAAAGAAATTGAACTTCAAGAAAGACTCACTTTATGAGTTTTTAGTACTTACTAATGACAATTTGTAAAACTGCTAACATTCGATATAGCGTATGGCCTTACTTTGCAACCTGCAAAGTGACTGCTAAACATCCCGCTCATCTGCCGCCAAGAAATTGAAGTGCTTTCTACAATCTCCTGCTCGTGGGAGTTTCTATCTGTGATAGCGCAGTGCCTATCAGATACTTTGAATGCACCGGCAGATAAGCTACTTTTATCGCTATCAATAAAGCTCGGAGGCCACAGCGCCATATCTGGGCGTTACCAGCAATATCTGCATGACTCAAGAGCAACTTCCAATTTCTGAAATTGTCAACTCCAAATGGTATGTTGAGATAAAGGACAGAATAACTGGCTTCTGCAAATTCATTGAATCCGAGTCAGCATTAACTGGATCAACTTATCTCATCAAACTGAGAGAACACCTTGAACTGTTGTATCAGGCTGGAGGCAATTTGGACTGGGTCGATTTGAAATCCAACGTAGATTTTGATTTGTTTATTGACGATAAGGAATATCGGAAACTTCTGAATATACATGGTGTTTGGGAGGCTAAAATTTCTGCCTACAATTCGAATCGAGACGAGTGGATTCCTAAAGCTAGACCATCTACATTTTTCCCAACTCATTGGACTAATGAACAATTAGTACTGAAAATTCAAGAAGCGTTTAAAACCAAAACATGTATCAATAAAACCAAGTACATTGGAATAACTTCATGCAATATTGAAGTGGTATTCATTTTAAAAGACCAGAAGATTAGATCTATTTATCCACTATACACGAACACACAACAAGTGCTATGAATGAATGGGGTTTCATTGGTCAGAACATTTTCGTGGGGATTGGAAAGTCCGCCACAAGTTTTAAATTTAAATCAAGACGTGGCTATCTGCGAGAGGAAAGGTTAGAGCTTTCTAACCCCCACTCATCATAGCTGGTCGTTATCTCTCATATGCGCAATCTCATTGTCATACTGCTTCTAGCTCCAACTCTTGCTTTTTCGCAAGGCAACTTTGACAACTACTCCATAACTGACGATAGTGATACAACATTCTACTTTCAGTTCATGGATGAGATCATATCAACTTTTGAACTAACAAGCATATTGGATAAACAGGATGATTTCGTCTTTAGAAACTGGGGACCTTCTAGCTTGTTGGAGATCACACGAACTGACAACAACGTTGCTGGAACAATTTCCTATTTCGTTATGGAATCAGGTAAGAAGAAACGCGTATTTGTCAAGACTTATAAACTCCCAAAGCAAACTTCTGAAAAGCTCCATGACTATGTGATTGGAAGTGAAGCATATCAACTACCGAGTAGTAACTCGATTGAAAATTGGGTCAACGGATTTGACGGGATAACCTTTATTTACGAAACTAAGAACCGAAACGAAATCTCTTTTAAGCAATATTGGACGCCCTCAGCACAAGAAGGTATTCCCGAAGCTCTAACACTAATTGAATTCAACGACAGAATTGAAGAACTTGGAGAGTTCGGCCAATTTGCTTCTGATTTCGCCCGAGAAAATCCTTTCGATTCTTATATGTACTACGGAACTTCCTACTCAATTATCGATCTTAACAAGAAAGGTAAGAAGAGGAAGAAGAACGAGAGATAACAAACGATATGGTCGCATGGCCTTACTTAGCCATCTGCTAAGTGCCTGCAAAACTTCCCGCTTATCTGCCGCCAGGAAGCTGAAGAGCTTTCTACCCTCTCCTGCTTCTGGGATTTCTTGGCTGGCAAGCACAAATTCAATTTTTGCATCTTCGCTATCCTGGTGTTGATTGAAACCGCGTGTACCCTCTTTCTTCTAAAGTCCTCATTCAAAATTTCCATTTGCCTCAAAATCCTATCTTCGGAAAGATTGGTTCCATTTCCGATAGTTTCTCCATTATGCAAAACATGAACGACTACTGGAAGTATGTAAACTGAACTATCCTGCTCATTTGGACTTTCAATAGGTGGCAATTCATCTTCTGGTTGATTAGGCAAAGGCGATTCGTTATCATCCTGACAGGCTAAAGAAAATAGAGCCAGTAATGCAAAAAAAAACAAATTGCTTCAATTTAACCTTCATCATTTTAGTCTTTCATATGTTTTGAGTTTGAAATCTAATTGATCTATTTTCAGGCGCTTTTTCTCCGATACCTACGCCACATTTTTGGTTGGCTTATTGAGATCCTTGAATGCTAGCATTTCACCTATTCGATTCGAATCTCCAAGTTGAAAACCATTTTCTCCTTTGAAATCCTTTGGATTCCGAAATGTCCCAAACAGCAAATCATAAAATGGAAAATCAGAATAGTTGTACTTGTGAACACCTTTTTCATGATGCACTGCATGCTGTTCAGGCCGCTGAATCAAGTAACCAAGCCATTGCGGTGTATTGATGTTGGCATGCTGAAAAATGCTAAGGAAATTCAAAGAGAGAATAATAACGGTAATAGCCTTGACCGATACTCCCATAATCAAGGCAAATACAATGCTTCCAAGCAAAGTGAAAGCAATCATGTCCATTGGACTGAAATAGAAGGTACTTGGAATGTCTATTCTTTCAGAACTGTGGTGCATTTGATGAAATACCCGCCAGAGCGTATCAGAACTGTGCATACTCCTGTGCCACACATAAATAAATAATTGGTAGGTAAGTAACCCCACTGGTATTTGGGCAATAAGTGGCCAATTGGATAAGTCTACCAATTGATAAGAGACTAAAAAACCATCTGTCAAAATGGGCAGGTAAGAACTCAAAAAGAAAAACACAAAAAAGCTAAGGATCCCTCTAATGAGAGCGTATTTGACCTTAGGTAAGTGAGTGTTTCTTGGAAATATTGATTCCCAGAAAAACAAGCCAGCAAACATGGCGATCACCACTAATGAAACGGGATCAAGCAGTAATTGTAAAGGTGTTGGAAAGTCCATAATCAAATTGTAGTATTTTTATTTAAACAAACTAGTTGGTACAAATATAAAATTAATTTTAATAAAACAAACTAGTTGGTATAAATATTATATATTCGTCTTATGGGAAGAGATGGAAAGCCAACACGAGATAAAATTCTTTCAGAATCCAAAGAGCTTATTTATGAGAATGGGTTTTCTGGAACATCAATTGATTTAATCCTCAGTAAAACAGGTATTACAAAGGGTGCTTTTTTTTATCATTTCAAAACTAAGGCTCATTTAGCGTTTGTTTTAATGCAAGACTTTGCAGACACTGATTTGAATTTACTTACTGAAATTAAAGACGCAGTAGCTCACCTTCCTGCACGAGAACGACTTCTTTCATTTATTCAAAGGTTCATAGACATGTTTTCTGGACTAGAAGAACCTCCCAACTGCCTATATGCTTCAGTGAGCAATGAGCAAAATCAGTATAGTGAAGAGACAAAAGAAATTGTAACGCAAACCATGCTCAAATGGCGACAAACTGTCGAGGAGATGATAAACGAAGTGATTATCGAAGCTGGAACCAATCAAAAATTAGATAAAGTCGCATTGGCCGACCATTTTAACGTGGTGATGGAAGGAGCTTTCGTACTGTCCAAGGCATTAAAAGATCCATCCGTTACCGCTAGGCATTTAGTTTTGCTGAAAAATTATTTTGAACTACTCTTTAAGAGCAAACCTGAAGAGGGTTAAAAATGCTAACAAGCACTATCCATAAGCTTACTGGTATATTTACAAGGGCTAGCACAATAAGAAACTTTTATAGAAATTTGAAAAGTCCAGCTTACGGATGGTAGTTAGACATCAACAATTGAAGACCATAATTCAATCAATTGCTGATTGGAATCAATTAAGGAAAGAGGCAAATTCGCTTAAGAGCAGTAAAGAAAGTCCATAGGTACGTGCTATATCTGATTATTAAGGCACACTTCTCCATTCTAGTAAAATTCCTTTACCTATACCCAAACATAATAGTTATTATTCCGTTTATGATAGTAATACTTCTATAAATGTAGTATTACTACTTAATGAATGACTATGATTTGGATTGTGATTGATGAGAACCCCTGGCCCGATGACTACATTCCTGTATTCGTTAAACCCAAAGTCGATGCTAATGAGATGATAAATGAATTCGGCTCAATTCGATTATTCGACAATGAAGAAGCCGGGTTGGCTTATGCTAATGAGTTAAAAGAAAAATTTAATACGAATACCATCAGAGTTTTTTATCAGGAAGGGTATTCTAAAAACATAACATTATGATAATGAAGAGGAATAAGTCTTTGGTCACCTGGTTTATTGGTATTGTTTCGCTCCTATTTCTAGTATTGAGCCTAACCACAGCTTCAGCACAGCTTTACAAAAGGTATAGTAACCTTCAGGAGGCATTAGAAAATCCTGATGATGTTGAATGGTTAGAACTACATGATAAATCATTAAATACCTTCCCGAAAGAGGTCTTCCTCTTTCGTAATTTAAAATACCTGGATCTTTCCAATAGTAGTATTGAGAAATTGCCAGAAGATATCTTTCAGTTAAAAGAACTTACGTATCTAAATCTATCCGGAACCAAGATTAATTATTTACCTAAGTCTATAACACAACTAGGGTCACTCATGTCTATTGAGTTGTCCTATTTACCTGAACTTGATTTAGACAGAACTATCCCGGTTCTTGCCGGAATGAAGTCCTTAAGAACTGTAAACCTTCAATATGATAATTTGCTAGAATTACCACCTTCTTTCAAGTCATTACAACAAATTGAAGCACTGAATCTGTCTGGCAATCCAATTAGCTCTTTGCCTGTAGAGTTGGCAGAAATGAGAAGGTTACAGGTTCTATACTTAAACGATGATGATGTGTTTGACATTGACCAAAGTCTTGATGCACTGATCCGTATGAAAAAGCTTAGAGAGTTACATCTACAAAATGATAACTTGACAATATTACCGGAAAGGATCGCAGAAATTGAAAGCCTTGAATACCTATATATTGGAGAAAACAAGCTTGAAAAGCTTCCAATTTCCATTAGGGCTATGAAACGGCTTAAGTACATTGATTTGGAAAGAAATCCAATACCTTCCGTGTACAGAGACCAATTCAGAAAAGAGCTATCTCCTTCTATTAAAATAAATATTGGTAATTAGTGCAGATTATAATTTAGACAAAGAGCATCAATGAAATTACCCGAAAACGAAATAAAGTTTTCAAATGGTTCCGTCATGAAGAACAGGTTCATGCTGGCACCATTAACGAACAGACAAAGTCATGAAGATGGTCGATTGTCTGATGAGGAATTTAACTGGTTAGTTATGAGAGCAAAAGGGCAGTTCGGTCTTGTTATGACTTGTGCTTCCCATATTCAGGAAATTGGTAAAGGTTTCCCAGGGCAGCTTGGCATCTTTTCTGATGATCACGTAGCAGGACACCGGAAGTTAGTAACTGAGATTAAAAAATATAATAGCCTTGCCGTAATTCAACTGCATCATGCTGGAATGCGTTCACCTTCTGAAATAATTGGAACAGTACCTGTTTGCCCATCTGCTAATGAGAAGACCGGTGCTCGGGCTTTGTCATTAGATGAAGTAGAGCAACTCAAAAATGATTTTATTGCTGCCGCAATCAGAGCAAAAGAGTGCGGATACAGTGGTGCAGAAGTACATGGTGCTCATGGTTATATTTTGACACAGTTTCTAAGTCAAGAAATAAATAATAGAACAGATAAATATGGTGGAAGCCTCACAAATAGAGCTCGATTACTTTTTGAGATAGTTGATGGTATAAGGCAATCATGTGGGTCAGACTTTTTGCTTGGTGTAAGGCTATCTCCAGAAAAATTTGGAATGAAGCTTTCTGAGATCAAGGAAGTCAGTCAACAGCTAATAAATAAGGGAAATATCAATTTCCTTGACATTTCATTATGGGACTGTTTCAAGCTTCCTGAAGAAGACAAGCATAAAGATCAAAGTTTGCTGAAGCACTTTACGGAGCTGGATTTAAAGAAGGTATTACTCACCGTAGCAGGTAATATAAGGAGTGCAGAAGATGTTACTAAAGTATTAAATGCCGGGGTTGATTTCGTTACTATTGGCCGATCGGGCATTCTTCATCATGACTTTCCTGTTAAAGTAATTGAAGACCCCAGCTTCAAGCCTATTGAAACACCCGTATCCAAGGAGTATTTAAGAAAAGAGGGGTTGAGTGATGAATTCATCAAATACATGCACAGGTGGCCTGACTTTGTACTTAATGATGAATAGCTATTATTCTATGCCCGGTTGTTTGATTTCAAATCCAGTCTTTACCTTTTCATCTGCAACCATCTTTTTTACATCAGCTAAAAGCTTTTTTGCGTCATAGATGATGCCATCTTTTATTGTATATTTCACTCCTCCAGCTCTCACTACTTCATTGTTTTCTGTAAGCTTAATGGCTCCAGTACCATAAAGAGCTTTAAGATTTTGTAGTGGATTCTCTTCCAAAATGACAAAATCAGCCAATTTTCCAATTTCTATAGAACCTATCATGTTATCCATACCCAAAGCTTCAGCACCATTAAGTGTAGCTGCTCTTATTACTTCTAAAGGATGAAACCCTGCCTCTCTCAAAAGCTCCAGTTCTCTTATATAAGCGAAACCATACAATTGAAAAATGAATCCTGAATCTGAACCTGCAGTCACTCTGCCACCTCTATTTTTATATTCGTTGATAAAGGTCATCCAGAGTTGATAGTTCTGTTTCCAGCTTACTTCTTCTTCCGTACCCCAATAGTGCCAATAGGACCCGTGCGAAATTTTACTTGGCTGGTAAAATTGCCAAAGTTTAGGCATGGTATAATCTTCATGCCATTCAGCTCTTCGAGCTCTCATTAAATCTCTACTTGCCTCATAAATGTTAAATGTTGGATCCAAAGTAAAATCCAGTTCCAATAACTTATTCATCACTTTATTCCATTTTTCTGAATAAGGTGGAGCAGCTTGCTTCCATAATTTACCTGCTTCACCAAAACGGTGTTGCTCATTATTGTAATTATAGTCTAGTGGATAGTTCTGAACTGTACGATCAGTAAAAAGTGCTTCAGGCAATCCGTACCAATGCTCCATGGAAGTCAGTCCCGCGCGGGCTGAATTAAGAACATTCCATCTTGCTACATCCATTTGCGCATGATGGCAAGCTGATCGCAAGCCAAGTTTTTTATTTTCTTCTAAAGCCGCTGACATAATCTCTGGACTTGCTCCAAAAAATTTGATCCCATCAGCACCTTTCTTGGCATTATTCTGTACCCATGTTCTAGCCTGTTCAGGAGTACTTATAGGATCGTCACTACCCATTCCGAAAGCAGTATATGCAAGAATTCTTGGTGCTGTAATCTCATTTTTAGCACTTCTCTTTTTTTGGTCAAGCACCCAATCAAGTCCATTTCCGGCAGATGGGTCACGTACTGTAGTGATACCATGGGCCATCCACAACTTAAAAACGTATTCGGCATCTACACCTTGTGATGTACCGCCAATGTGACCATGCATATCTACAAACCCCGGAAGTAGATACATACCAGAAGCATCCAGCTCTTTACCACCCTTTTCTAATTTTGGCCTATCATCAGGTTTGATTTCTACACCTGGATAGCCCACTGTCTTAATATTGAAAATTTTATTATTCTTAACCACGATATCAACCGGACCTGTTGGTGGTGCTCCATTTCCATTAATAAGAGTCACTCCTCTTATGATTAACTGAGGCCATGGGCCATCTCCTTCTGAACGATCCGGTGCTTTTGGTATTTGGCCAAGAAGGTTAATGGAAACAATAAGTGCTATTGCAGTTGAATAAATGCGATTCATTATATCTGATTATATTCTACAAGACAATTAGAGGCAATATTCTCTCAGTTGTCTTAGCTTAAAGATAGCTTTTGAATAGGATCTATCTTCAATTGCGTGAAAATTATATGAGAATACTAATCCTCTAGAATTTCAACTTCAACGCGTACATTCTGCTTCGCTTTTGTACTATGTTTATCATGGAGCATTCGTTTTCCGCCCCAGGCAGTTATATCCATTCTATCTTCCGCAATTCCGTTTTTAACAAGATAGTCTTTTATGGTTTCAGCCCTTTGCTTTGACAGTTCTTTAGCAGACCCGAAACCCTTAGTACTATTCTGGGGTAAAGAAAAGAAGTTGTCCCCTTCACGAGATACGATTGGTCCTGCGTGCTTACCATTGACATGACCGTGGATCATTATTTTTAAATTCTGATTCTCCTCCATCATTTTCAACAGACTATTTAGTTCATACTTCGACTCCGGACGCATAACAGCTGCATCTTTAAAATAGAACACATTGTACATGGTAGCAATATCACCTTTAGCATATCTAACGAGATCAAAAGTAATAACCGGACCATTTTCAGTAGAGTCAATATCAGCATTAGTGACCGCTGTGTAAGGGTCATAATAGTTAAACTCTTTTTGTTGTTTGCGATAACCAAAAACATCCACTATTACGGTAATCTGTCCAGAACCATTTTTAGGGTCATTGATGGGTGCATGTTCCCCTGATTCGATAACATCCATGAGTTTCGATCTTTCTGTATCTATCAATTGAAGCTCGCCCAGTACTTTTTCATGGTTCGTTGAATTTCTCAATTTGAACCAAACATTTAAACGATCATCTTTTTCTTCTTTGATTTCTTCTTCTTGAGCAGTGACAACTGCTTGTTCTTTTATTATCTCTTGAATTGATTCTGATTTTACTGTTTGAGCCTCCTTATTCTCTGAATTTGATTCTTTCTCAGTCTCTTCTTTTTCATCAAATCTATCGGCATATATATCCCCAAGAGAGCTTACCACTTCTTTCTGCATTACTTCTGTGGTCTTTTTTGCCTTTTCTTGTTGTTCAGGAGTTAGGGTAAGTCGTGGCTCGCTGGTTTTTACATGAACCCAAGTATCACTAAAATTGTCTTTTTCGCGCATCTCTTTCATTTTAATCAGCGCCTCTTTAAAGCTCGCAGTATGATCTACATATACATAGATAAGCGATCGTCTTTCATTAAGTCCAAATCTTGCCTCGTAACCCAGGTCGCTCACATGCTGAGTAAATTTGACTGCATAGTCCACATTACTTTTAGCGTAAGCACCTACCACTATGGCATAACCCTTGGGAATATCTTCAGTTTGACCATTGGAAGTAGAGATAATAGCTAGCAATAGTATTATCGTGGTGATAGTCTTAGACATGATTGTTGGTTTATTTTTCTAAAATTTCTATCTCAACCCGAACGTTTTTATCAGCATTAGAACTATGCTTATCATAAATCATTTTTTTGCCTCCCCAACCTTTGATTTCCATCCTCTCTTCGGCAATACCCTGATCCATTAACCAATGCTGAATGGTATAAGCTCTGAATTCGGATAGTTTTTTCGCACTTGCTTTATCTTCTAAATGGGAGCCGTTCAGGCTAAAGAATGACTTATCATCTAAATCCAGATGTTTTACTACACCATGAGAATTGCCATTGGTATGACCATGAATCATAATTTTGATATTATCGTTGTCGCGCATCATATCAAGCAATTGATTCAATTCTAAAACGGACTCCTCTTTCATTATCGCTGCATCAATATAGAAATAAACATTCCACATAGTCATAAAGTCGCCCTTATTGTAGCGTTTTAAAGGAAAATCAACAATAATACTATCCCCAACTACTGAAATATAATCTTTTGAATCACCACTCAATGGCTCATCCAAATCTATAGCTCTCTCTTCTGTTCTATAGCCAAAAATATCTGATTCAAATTTCACCTTGTTAGTCCCATTATTTGGAGGTTTCAAAGTAATGAGTTCATGAGTAGGTTCAGAACCTATTTCCTTATCTCGTTCATCATCAAAAACTTTGACACTACCTGAAATTTCATTTAAATCAGTCTCGTTATAGACATTGAAATAAACCCAATATGTGCCTTCTGGCTTAGAGATTCTCTTTTCTTTTTTAGTAGGTACCGAAGGATTGGACATCGCTTGAGCCTGACGTTCCTCTCTCTCAAATTCAGCTTCTTCAACATCATGAACTAACTTCTCCATTCCAAAACCTTTAGATTCTTCAGAAACTTCTTGCTTTTTTAATTGGTCAGAAGGGATGTGTAGGCAGTTAAAGTTGCCATTGTATAACCAGGCTTCACTTAGTGAAGCAAATTGTGTTCTTAACTCTAAGACCTTACTTCTTACTTCTTCAACATCATCAGACTCATTAACGTACACATAATACATGCCATTAGCCTGATTCACTTTCACCTGAGCATCAAGTAACTTGTCTTTATAATTTTTAGAAAGTTTCTCTGCATTTAACTCTTTCTCAAATGCTCCAATTATCGCATAACTTTTAACACCTTCAGGGACTTGAGCCCAACCAACTGAGCTTAAAATAAAAAATAGTAAGACGCTATAAATTTTCATATTACTGTTTAGTCTTCAAGAATTTCAACTTCTACTCTTACATTTTTGTAGGCTTGAGTATCATGCTTGTCATAAATCATTTTCTTACCACCCCACCCCTTGATTTCAATTCTTTCCTCTGAAATTCCTTGCTCCATCAACCAATGTTGTATGGTGTATGCTCGATATTCTGACAATTTTTTTGCAGTACCATTATCTTCTTTATGGTTAGCATTAAGCGAAAAGAAATTCTTATCCTCTAAATCTAAATGTAATACCTTTCCATGAGAATTGCCATTGGTATGCCCGTGAAGCTGGACAACCAGTTTCTCATTTTCTCTTAGCATATCAAGAAGGCTATTTAACTCATAGATCGACTCTGGCTTCATTATGGCTGCATCTTTAAAGAAATAAACATTGTACATTATTATTACATCACCCTTTTTGTATCGTTGAAGTTCAAAATCCACAATGATAGAATCACCAATTGTATGAACATACGAACTCGTGGAATCATTAACTGGCTCATCCAAATTGATCGTCTGTTGCACCTCTCTAAATCCAAATATTTGAGTCGCCAACTTAACTGTCTTACTACCATTTTTCGGGTCTCGCACGCCTACAATCTCGTGTGATTTTGCCTCTTTTAACTGCTTTGCTCTAACTGGGTCAATAACATTGACTTTACCTTTAACCTCTTTCAGATTTTTTGAATTAACAGTATTCAAATACAGGTAGTAAATGCCTTCTTTTTTCTCCAGCTTAACAGGCTCACTTTCGTCACTCTCTACTTCTTCAGTAACATTTGATTCATTTACTTCAGCCGAGCCTTCTTCTGACATAGATTCTTCAACAGGTAGATTCGGTTCAGAAGATGAATCCATAATACCTGAACTAGCTTCTGAAATTGAATTTGACGCTAATAAACTTCCTGAATCTACACCTGAAGGGGTATCGGCTAGATTCGATTGTTGGTCATAGTTTCTTCCTAGCTTTCCTTCATAAACCCAGACATCATAAAACTCCGGAAAAACCTCTTTTATCCTTCTACGCTCCTTAAAGGAGTTTTCTACCTGTTCATAAACATAGTATAAATCCTTATTGGGATGTATTTGATATTCTGCTTGTATGCCTTTTTCTTTAGCATATGAAATAAGTCTTTTTGCATTCTTTTCAATAGCAAATGCTCCAATGACAACATAACTTTCTGATTCAGTACTTGACTGACTTGTGGCTTTAGAAGGAAATAGAAATGCCAAAAGAGACAACAATAATACTGCCTTATAAAGCCTCGATATATAGACGTGAGGTATCATAATAAAAAAATAGACACTAAAAAGTTTAAAAAATCGACTTGTTAATGTAATTATTTCTTGTTGTCCAACCAAGCGTTTAATGGTAAGTTCTTCTATTTCAAGCAATTATGAATCATAAATATAAATTTATATATATTCTATTTAATTATTTAAATCTTTTTGCATATCGATGCATGTACCTTATTGAATTATTTACCTTTACCTGATATTATGAAACCTATGAAAAGAATAAGTCTACTATTACTGCTAATTGTTGCTATTAGTTGTAATTCCACTAAAAAAGAAGAGTCAGAAACCACTCAGAATTCCGAAGAAAGTATTCCTGATGAAGTCCAAATTCAACAGGCCATCTACGATGAATTAATGGAGGTTCACGATGAGATGATGCCAAAAATGGAAGATCTAATGAGTATCAAAGGAAAGCTCATTGAAAAGAATGATGCTTTAGAAGAATTAGGTCTAGCTTCTGATGGAACAGTGTATACAGAAGCTATAGAAACAATAGAGAATGCAGATGAAGCTATGATGAACTGGATGCGCAACTTTGAACCTATGAATGATGGTCAGCCGCATGAAGAGATAGTGGAATACTATACCGCACAAAAGGCAAAAATGGACAGTGTGAAAGTAGTCATGGAAAGTGCTTTGCAATTAGGTAATGATCTAATCAAAGAAAACTAACCGCCTTTTTGAGAAAGGACAATTTGCATATAATTTCCCAGCTTCCCGGCTGGGAATCCTTTTCTTCTGAACCACAATAAATATTCTACGGGTAGATCAATCAAACGCTGACCTTTGAACTTACCAAAAGGCATTTTGTAGATCATTAACTCGTTAAGCTCTTTGCGAGCTTTCTCTGGATCGAATGCTTCTTCCAAATTATTAATTCAAATTCCACTGAAAGCCCAAATATACCTCTCTTCCATGAATAGGGGCAAAAGCATATGAGGTATCGAAAGAATCACTGAAGCCCGTGCTAGAATTAGGGTCGTTAAAGCCTACAAGTGGTGAAATAGGTTGAGTGTAATTAAAGATATTCTGGATTCCTCCATAAATGCTCCAGCCCTTTTTTAAGACCTTGGTAATTTGAATATTATGGAAACTAAAAGATTCCGATCTTGTAGGTCTGGGTGCATCAAGTGGATTTCCATTTTCATCAAGATCGAACACCTCGGGTAATGTCATTGGTCCAGTCAAACGCGCTGTATATGCTAAAGTTAGATTTGCTTTTTTGAATCTGTAATTAGCAGTTAGTACCCCTGAATACTCTTGAGCAAACTCAATATTAGAAGTTTCCATAATACCTTCTTCATTAGGTTCTCTTTGAGTTACCTCTTGCCAGTTCATACCAACACTGATCGTCAATGGCCATTGAAAATCGTGATTGACATTTATTCCTATACCCTTGGTAATCGCATTGCCATCAGTATTTGAATAAATGATTTTGCCAGGCTGACCATAATCAGGAATAATCTTGTTAGTAAAATAGGTATAGTATGCATCAATGTCCAACATGCCCTGCCCATTACCTAAAGTATAAACGTGATTGAGATTAATTGCTGCATTGTAAGATCTTTCAGGCTTTAGATCCCCTTCAATCTCTACTGATCGTTGACCTGAAACGAAAGCGTGATCTTCCGTAAATAGATTTACTATTCTAAATCCAGTACCCATATTGGTACGAATAGAAGTCCATTGCCCAAGCTTGTACTTCAGGTTTAATCGAGGTGAAAATATGGCGCCATGTCTATTATAGTGATCCACACGAGCACCTACCAATAGTGTAAATTTCTCAGTCATTGCCCATTCATCCTGAATGAAGATTCCTGGAATGTATTGGTTATCAGGCTTGTTTTTAGTTCCTTGAACCACAGAGTCCTGTGTAGCAACCGTATTATCATCGTATTGTTGCACGCGGTTGGTCAATCCTAAAAGAAGATTATGATCATCAATTTTTTTATCCCAAACTAAATTGGTGAACCCTATGTGTTGCTCAGCCTTATAATAATCAGCTCCGTAATAGCTATCCTGAAAGTGAGTCGTAAATGAGTAATCAACTCTTAAATTTTCGGAGGTGTTAAAAGCATAGGTTCCAAAAACTTCTGCTCTATTTGTGTAAATACTTTCTCCATAGACCTGATCACTACCCCTTAAGTCTCTATAATTTCTGTTAGTTAAAAATTCCTCCACACCATTTCTTCGATCTTCGTAGAAGTATTTAGCAGCAATACTGAAACGTTTTTGACTAGGACGTATGATATCCCACTTTGTAAATATGGAGTAACGGTCAAGGTTGATATTGTCGCCAAATCCATCCTCATTGTTATCATCAAAATCATTAATATACGCATAGTTTATCCCCAGAAACCCATTAGCTTTTTTGGCTTTAATAGCTCCAGCGATATTCCCAAATGACTCAGCGTGTGATGTACCCATTATGTCCACAGAAAAAGCTGGTTGTTCTTCAGGGTTTTTAGTAATAATATTGATGACTCCAGCCACAGCCTCTGATCCATACAAAGTAGAACTAGGACCTTTAATGACTTCAAATCGGTCAATGATCATGGATGGAATACCATTTAAACCGTAAACCGATGCAAGATTCCCATAGATGGGTGTACCGTCCATAAGTATAGCTGTATAAGGGCCCGGTAATCCATTGATGCTAATGCTATTGGTAAAACATACACCACAGGCCGTAACTTCCTGGATTCCATTCACCAACTTTATTCCTTCTACAATGGAAGAGGCCGCTGCAGGAGTAAACGTATTGAGGTAGTCTGAGGTAATCACTTCGACCTTGATTGGTGAATTAGTGACAAAGGTTGGTTGCATTGTTCCGGTAATCACTATTTCATCAAGTCCAAGGTTACTCTCACTCAACTCAAAATGAAGGTTCAAATTCTGATTTTCAGATAATTGCACTGACTTGGTCAAAGGAGTAAAACCAATAGCTCGAACCTCCAGCTTATACGATCCAAACGCTAAATCTTTTAATATAAAATTTCCATCAGCGTCAGCTACAGCTCCAATGTTTGTTCCTATAACCTGAACCGTGGCTCCAATTACTGGTTCCTTCCCAGAAACAATAATGCCGGAAATAGAGCTAGAGCCTTGTGCATACGATGTATAGTTACAAGCTAATAGACTCAAAGTAAATATTATCAGTTTAAGGTATTTCATATTAATTGATACAAAACTAATTAATTTTTATTATAGTTTATAAATTAATTTTTAGTCTAATCTAAATTTAATATATAAACTGCGATTCCTATCTTTAGCCAATGGCGATCATTAGCAAGAAAAAGAACATCTATAAGATCAGTAAAGCATTAAGAACTTACCTTAATAAATATGATCGTGAAATATCCTTACCTATAGATTATCGAGACCTTCTACGGTATGACAACTCAATATCTTTAATCGATCAAAAGGGGAAAGACACTTATTGGGAAACTGTTTTTTATCCTCAAGATGAGATGAAGGAAATTCACCACAATGTGAAAACCATCTATGCCATACTCAAGGCCGATGGTGACCTTTCTGTAATGGAACACCTCTTTGTTGATCGGATTGATTTGTGTGTTTTTGGCAACACTCAGCCATTTCGCATTCGGATTGTAAATCGTATCAACGACAACTTTGATTATTTCTACATTAAAAATGCAGATGCTTCTCGTGTATATGGTTTGGAGTTAGAACATCTTCTATCCCCTAACAGGATAAGTTATGTGGTGAATAAAGAAACTCTCATCGAGGAGCATATTGTCGGTATACCTGGCGATCAATTTATGAAGTATCATTTGAATGATAAGAATCTCAATGAAATTAGGATTGCCAAAGAATTTGTGAAATTCAATGAGCGATGTTTTATACGTTTATTGGGAGATATGCACTCTAGCAATTTTGTTATTGACATTACCCCGGACTTTGAAGAGGTAGATTACCGATTGAGAGCAATTGATTTCGATCAGCAATCCTATGAAGGAAGGAAGGCCATCTATTTACCTCAATACTTTAAGCAAAACAACCCTCTAATAGAAATAGGGTTGAAGTGTATGACACCTGAGACTGTAAAACAGTACCAGAAGGAGGAGCGCTCGTTGATTGCCCATCGGTATAAAGCCAGTAAGGAAAAGGTCAATGAGCTACTTGCTGCCATGTCTTCCGATAATATCTCCACGCCTAAAAATGTTAAATCGCTAGCCAAAGATTTATCAGTTCACTATAAAAATGATAAGTTTCTTAACTGCAAAAACATGGGAGAATTAGTGAGAACAAGCTTAGAAACAGTATTGGATAAACCGAGTTATCAGTTTCCTTAGGTCGTATTTTAAACCGCTGAGAAAACAGAGTCACGCTGAGATGTTCTAAATTATCTCCGTGCGGCTCTGAGTACTCTGTGGTAAAATTCCTTTATTTGCCATCGTGATTATTGTCAAACCAAAAATTGGAACCCTCTTCTCATTAGGTATATTTGTCGCTGCCAGCCTTTCAATGGGCGGCTATGGTGGCAAAGTTATCCTGAACTCCCCTACTCCGGAATGGTATCATTATGCACTTCTCATCCTATTCTCACCTTTAGGATTGGGACTTTTGTTTAGAATGATATTCAAATACAAAATTGTATCTATGGGTAAGGGTTCCATTGAAATCAATTTTCCTTCACAGTTTAGTAAGCGTACTTATAAATTAAGTAATATCTTAACCTGGAGTGAAACAGCCATTAAAACTGCCGGTGGGAAATACAAAGAATTAGAACTCATTTTTGACGATAAGAAAAAACTGAACTTATCCATGCAAGAGCATTCCAACTACCCTCAAGCCATCAACTACTTAAAAAAGAAAGCCTCTAAAAAAATGAAACGATGACCGGAACGACCCGCAGTAAATCAAAGCTCAATTACAATGATTCCACTGAGGGTTTGACTAATTTAAAAATTGCTAAATTGGAGAAAAAGATTCTTCGTTACACTCAGATTGACCATAAAGTTTGAGTGAATTAGTTATAGAGATTACAAAATGATCAAGAATGTATTACTCGTTGGCATTGGCGGTTTTTTGGGCAGTTCGCTACGATACTTGACCTATATATTTATCGATAAACGATTTGAAAGTACCTTCCCTCTATCAACATTTACTGTAAACATTGTAGGCAGTCTCCTCCTTGGCATCCTTGTAGGCATCTCTCTTAAAGAATCATTATCAGAACCAATGAGGTTGCTATTAGCTGTAGGTATATGCGGTAGTTTTACTACCTTCTCCACGTTTGCCATGGAGAATTTGAATCTACTTTCTCAACGTGATATGGCTACTTCATTTATCTATATCGCTGCTAGTGTTATCTTGGGTTTGGCAGCAGCTTTTCTGGGACAATGGTTAAGCTTGAAACTATAGTGTTGAAAAGCTAAGCTTTAGAAATAGCAATATCAGCTTTAAGACAACTATCAGGAATATCGAATGCATCAGTAAGTGCAACAGCTTCCTTGCGTATCTCCCAACTCAATTGATTTACCATTTTTCTAATTGCTTTGGTTTTAACACCTTCCATATATCCCTGCTCCAGATACCAGCCTCGATTATTTTCAATAGTGTGCAAAGCAAATAATTGAGCCAACTTTCTTAATGTTGATTGACATTTTTTGTCCTTCGAGCGGTTTACCTGAGCCTGGAATTGCTCTAGGATGATTCTTTCAATATACGCTTTACCTACATTCACTAAATGGTGTCCGCTCACATTAAAAGCATCAAAGGAATCCATGCCGCCATCTATGAGCCGCTTTAGTCGCTGTGCAGCACTACTTAGAATGGCTTCCTCACGATATACAAACGCTTTCATATGAAAATCGAAGTCCAGCAAATGCTCTGTATCTGCATTTCGAATAGCTAAAGGGTTCTTTTCAACAATAGAGGTTTTGGCTTTGTCAGTCACATAGTTGAACACGGTAATGAAGTTCAAATTGTTGAACTCCTGCTTAAATTCTGTCAACCTGTTTTTAGCTACAAGCTGCATCAAAACGGTGTTATCCCCTTCAAATGTGGTGTAAATGTCTGTGTCGGCTTTCAGGTCTGGAATCCGATTTTCTGAGAGATATCCTTTACCTCCACATGCTTCTCTACATTCCTGCAAGGTAGCAGTCGCAAACCATGTAGTATAAGCTTTCAACCCTGCAGCTAATGCCTCTATTTCCTGGGCATCTTCCTCTGACTTTTTAAGAAAACGTTCTGTAAGATATTTAAGGCTGAAATGCAATCCATAAGCAGTCGCTAATGGTGGTAACAGCCTTCTTTGATGCATTCTGTAGTTTAAAATAGGCACTTCCTCTCCGCTTTGTGGGCCAAACTGTCTTCTTTGATCAGAATATCTAATAGCGATAGTCAAACCGGACTTAACCGCAGAAAGGGCCGACCTTGGTATACCAATGCGTCCACCTACTAAAGTCCCTAGCATAGTGAAAAACCTTCTATTGTCACTTGTTATAGAACTGATGAATTCACCATTGTCATCAATACCGGCAAATTTGTCCAGCATATCCTCTGTAGGTATCACTACGTTGTCAAACCATATTTTACCATTATCTACTCCATTCAATCCCATCTTACGCCCACAGTCTTCAATTCTTACATTTTGCAGGCTCGAACCATCTTTTGCTCTTATAGGAACCACAAATGCACTCACACCAAAATCAGTGTCATCAATAATCAATTTAGCAAATACAGTGGCCATTTGACCGTGAACAGCCGCATTTCCAATATACTCTTTGCATGCCTTTTCATGAGGAGTGTTGATCGTAATTGTTCTATTTTGATGGTTATATGTTGCTGTTGTTTCCAGGCCTTTAACATTACTACCGTGGTTGGTTTCGGTCATTGCAAAACAACCAGGTAACTGCAGCGTGCCTATATCTTTCAAGTATTTTTTATGATGGTGCTCAGTACCCAGAAAAAATACACTCATTCCCCAAAGACCAAATTGAACACCAAACTTAATCACCATGCTCAAGTCATGGAGGCTTAGCGTTTCCATAATTGTGAAGTAACCTTCCATATCGTCCTTTCCACCATACTCTTTCGGAAAAGCCCAGCTGCCAAAACCGTGCTCTGCTAGTATCTGACAAAGCTTGTATACATCATCACGTTGCTGAGCTATGTCTCCATTTACTGGATACTTAAAATCTGGCTGACTTATTACCGCTTTTACTTTCTTGATAAGATCAGCACTACCGCCTTCCAGAATGGCAGTCATTTTAGCTACATCGAATTCAGAATCTGTAATGTGCTTATTCGTGACGGTCTCGTGAGTCTGCTGAAAAATATAGCTGACCTCATTGTAGATCATGCCTAACTGTTGTTCCGTTTTACGGAAAGCATTAATTGTATCTTCTTCTAAATCAACTGATGTTCCATTTGAATTTAGTTTTACCAGGTTCAGGCCCAGATCAGTAAGCGTTTTATGTTTTGATATATCGGCTGTAAGAATCTTTTGTTTCCATTCCTTAAGTTCTTTTGGTTTAACCTGTTTATTAGGATTTAGATATTCCAGTAAAAACTTAAGCTCACTATCGGAAAGCCATTTCTGACATTTTAGTAGTGAATTCATAGTATTCTGTTCTACTGAGGTAAGAATAGAATCCGCCCACAAAGTATAATACATAGGCAGAAATAAGAATAGCTTGGGGTTCTTATCGAGTTGCTCTGAATGAATCATAGAAGAGAATTTTAAGTCTTATACTTTAAATTACTTAACCTGATGCAGAGCATGTTGTTTTTAAAACTATTTGTTCGAGGCCGTGAACAAACGAAACGATCCTTCAAGCAGTAGGTTGTCTAATCTCAAATTGTCTATCAATGTAGACGATATTGCAACCCTATATTTCCACTAAAAACAACCTGTTCACTCGAATATAGTACTTGAGGTGCCACTGTAAAATAAAACCTGTCCAAGGGTTGTATTTCGAACGTTGGCTTAAGCCTGAAACTTATCAAGTTATATGATTTTTCGGTATAAGTATAATTATCAGCTAACCCTATGATGTTATCTTGGAAAACCCAATCTTCTGGTTGTTTTACTCTTGTCAAGCCAAGTGCTCCTTCAAAATTGAGTGCTACAGTTTCAGTAAAAGGAAAAACTCTACCAAAAATCACATGGTAACTATTCAAAATATCATATGGTTTTAATAAGCCTAAAGAAAGAACTTTACTAACCAGACCTGTTTCATAATCATTAGGTGTCGAGCTTGCTTTTCTAATAAAATAGGAATATCCCAAACCCAATCGAAACTTTTTATTAATACTTTTAGAAATACTTAAATCGAAACCTACATGAGTTCCTAGTCCGAAACTCTGGGCAATGTAAACTGAATCAAACTTATTATTCTGACCACTTGAATAAAATGAAATAGAAACTGCCAACAGAGATAAAACTATATTTTTCATACCAATAAAGTTAAAGTTTTTACCTATGCTCCCAATCATATTTATCCAATCCTTCCAAACAAGCTTTCAATAAATCAATACTCCCATCAATATCGGCTTTATGAGCCATCTCAATGACTTGGTGTAAATGACGAGTGGGAATAGAAACGGCACCCGAAATAGATCCGTTTTTACCCATTCGTTGAATACCCGCTGTGTCTGTTCCACCTGCGGTGAGCAACTCAGGCTGCCATTTGATTTTTTTCTTATCAGCCACCTCTTTCATATACTCCACCATGCGGTAATCACAAATGGTCATAGCATCCATGATTTTAATGGCGGTACCTTCACCAAGTGAGGTCACTTTTTCGTGAGGTTGCGCTCCCGGAAGATCAAAGGCTATTGTAGTATCTAACCCAAACCCAAAATCCGGATTGATAGTATGCGCAGCTACATTAGCACCACGTATCCCAACCTCTTCCTGTACTGTGAATACTCCATAAACATCGTAGGGTGTTGACTTTAGTTTTCGTAACGTTTCAATTAGTATAAATACAGAAACTCTATTGTCAATCGATTTGCAATTAACGCATTCTCCCATTTCAATAAGCTCACGTTCTCTGGTAATAGGATTACCAATACTTACTACTTTGTCCACTTCCTCTTTGGGCATACCCAAGTCGATATAAAAGTCCTTCACCTTAGGCATTTTATTTCGCTCTTCAGGGCTCATCACATGGACTGGCTTTGAACCCATCACACCTATAACATCCTTCTTACCGTGAATGATAACCCGCTGGGCAGTCAATGTCTTAGGGTCAAATCCACCTAAGGTTGTAAAACGGACAAATCCTTTATCATCGACATGGGTAACTATAAAACCAATCTCATCCATATGAGCGCCTACCATTGCACGCTTCTCTGACGACTTACCCTTCTTAAGGGTAATCACATTTCCCATGTTATCCACCTCCACGCTATCAACCAAAGGAGTAACCTCATCTATGATTATCTTCCTTATTCTGCTTTCATAGCCGGGTACTCCCGGAGCTTCACATATTTTCTTGAGTAGTTTTACATTAATAGCCATAAAAATCCGTTTAATAAGTCTTGAAGATAAGTCAATTTGGATAAAATTATTGGAGATTTACAGGACTAAAAGCGAAAGACTCTTCGGGTTTCACCCTCAGAGTGACGAATGAAATTAAATGGCCAAAGAAAAAAAGAAAAAGCGTTCATTCTTATCTCATCTTATTCGTTTTATTAGCCTGATTGCCTTCTCAGTTCTTGCGTTAGCTATCATTTTTGTCATGCTAATTAAAGCGGGTTATTTCGGAGCACTACCTTCTAACAGTTCTCTCAAGAATATCCAAAATAACATAGCTACCGAAATCTATAGTGCTGACAAAAAACTACTGGGACGCTACTTTGTTCACGAACGTAATCCTACCTCTTTTGAAAACATCCCTCCCCACGCCATCAATGCTTTAATAGCCACTGAAGATTCGCGCTTTTACTCGCATAAGGGAGTTGATCCCAGAAGTCTGTTGCGTGTATTGATCAAAACGGTTGTGATGCAAGACCGTAGCGGTGGAGGTGGTAGTACTATAAGTCAGCAGCTAGCAAAGAATTTATTTCCGCGAAAAATTAATAATAAATTTGACATTGCCGTCACCAAAATAAAAGAAGCTCTGATAGCTTTTCAACTGGAGAGCACCTATTCCAAAGAAGAAATCTTAGAACTCTACCTGAATACTGTACCCTTTGGTGAAAATATCTATGGTATTGAATTAGCCTCACAGCGATTTTTCAACAAAAAAGCAGTGGATTTGGACTTGGAAGAGGCTGCTGTATTAATTGGTATGTTGAAAGCTAATCATACCTACAACCCAAGGCTTTTTCCAGAAAAATCTCAAAAACGCAGGAATGTGGTTTTGTATCAGATGGTTAAGAATGACTTTTTGGAACAATCTGAATATGATCAAATCAAATCACTGCCCGTTCAAATTGATTATCAGCGATTGTCACAGAACAGCGGACTTGCTACTTATTTCAGAAACTTCATAAAACCGGAGTTAGAAAAATGGGCGGAGGAAAATGAGAAGCCCGATGGTACAACTTACAACATTTATACTGATGGTTTAAAAATATACACGACCATTGACTCACGTATTCAGGAATATGCCGAATCAGCAATGGCACGTAATATGGCCTATCTTCAAGAACAATTTGACCGTCATTGGTCAAACTCAAAACCCTGGGGTGCAGAGAAAAGTATTCTGGATAATGCCATTAAAAGAAGTCCGGCATATGCGAGGCTGAAAAAGAAAGGCTTAAGTCATTCTGAAATTTTAAGGGAATTAAAAGTTAAACATCCGGTGGATGTATTTACTCATGATGGCATGGTAGAGAAACAGCTTTCCTCTATTGATTCGTTGAGCCATTATTTGATGCTATTGCAATCAGGCTTGGTGGCTATGGATCCATCCGATGGACAAATCAAAGCGTGGATTGGTGGAATTGACTACAGCCAATTTAAGTATGACCATGTGAAGAAGGCCAAGCGTCAGGTTGGCTCTACCTTCAAACCATTTGTTTATGCTGCCGCCCTACAAAAAGGGGTTGACCCCTGTGATCACATTTCTGCGTCAAGAACAGAATATAAAAATCTGGAAGGCTGGACACCAAACAATGCGGACAAGAAAGAGAATCTTATGAAATACTCTTTCACCGGAGCATTGGCAAAGTCGGTAAATACGGTAACCATTAAGCTTTTAGAAAGTGTAGGTATTGAAGAAGTGATAGAGACAGCGCATGATATGGGCATTGACGAAAAGTTACCTGAAGTACCTTCGGTTGGATTGGGCACCGCCAATATTTCCTTATTAGAAATGACACAAGCTTACTGTGCTTTTGCCAATGGTGGTTCCAAGATTTACCCCACCTATTTAAAGGAGATTAGAGATCATGAAGGAAATATTATCTACCAAGTAACATCGCCTGATAAGAAGCCAGCGATTGATAAAAATACTGCTCGAATGATGAATCATATGCTAAGTGCTGTGGTAGATAATGGCACTGCTTCTTCTGCTAGATGGAAGTACAATCTACCCAATAATATAGCAGGAAAAACAGGTACGACACAATCCAATGCTGACGGTTGGTTTATTGGTTATAATCCTAAATTGGTGGTAGGTGTTTGGGTAGGTGCTGATAATCCAAGTATACGATTTAGAAGTACTGCTCTGGGAAGTGGGGGTAATACTGCCTTACCAATATTTGTTGGCCTCTTTAAAGATATGAATAAGGATGCTTCATTAAACCACATCACTAAAGCCAAATTTCCAGCACTCTCCTCTGACCTGACATCGGTTCTTTCCTGTGAAGATGAATTGGAAGATAAAAACTTCATTCAAAAAGTATTTGGCATTGAGAAAAAAGACAAAGCCAAAAAGAAGGCTTTTGGAGAAGAGAAGAAAGGGCTATTTAAGAAGCTAAAAGATGTTTTTAAGAAAAAAGAAGATTAACAGATCCATAAATAAAGTCTAACTTCCCTGAAATTTTATTGAGCCATAAACCATGAGTAAAATCACGTCATTTTTCACACTATTAACATTAGTAACTCTCTATGGGTGTGCTCCAAGCAATCTAATGAGAACCTGGAGTACCACTGATGAATATGATAAAAAATTCACTAAAATAATGGTAATGGGACTGGTGAATGATGTTACCTTCAGGAGTGATGTAGAAGCAGAAGTAGTCGCTGCTGCCAGAAATATAAACCTGCAAGCCAATAAAGGCATTAATATGTTCCCTCCTGAATTAGGTAAACCTTTTGAGGACGTAGAGCGAGTAAAATCAAGGCTTCGAGATAATGGATTTGATGGTGTCTTGACAGTTGCCCTTATTGATATAAAAGAAGAACGCTATATAGAACCCGAATTAAACTACGAGCCGCTGATCTATTATGACCGTTTCAGAAACTATTATTATCGTACTTATGATCTCGTGTATCGGCCCGGGTATTTTTCAATTAATTCTCAGTATTTCATTGAAACCAATTTTTACGAATTAAAGGGCGGTAAGCTGGTATGGTCAGGTCGTTCTCAAGTTCTTCAAGCTGCAGAAGTTGATACCTATCTACCCATTTATGGTAAGGCCTTATTCAAAGAATTGAAATTAGAGGGTATAATTTCAGAGTGACGGGCCTTAATTATTTAACCCACCACTGCTCGTCAGGAAAATTATTTAATGAGTCTAACAAAATAGGTTCTCCTATTTTCGGAGTAGCGACAGGCATATTCAGTTCTTCAGCCTTTTTGGTCACTCTTTCAATAGGGTCTGTCCAACTATGCAAAGCCAGGACGAAAGATCCCCAATGAATAGGCATCATCAACTTCGCCTGAACATCGACTGCTGCTTGGGCTGTCTCTTCGGGGAACATATGAATTTCATCCCATCGCTGATCGTACTGACCACATTCCATCATGGCAAAATCAAAGGGGCCATACTTCTCTCCAATCTCTTTGAAGTGATCATCATAGCCACTATCACCACTGAAATAGATATTATCAGTTGGCGATTGAATAACCCATGATCCCCACAACGTAGAAAACCGATCACTAATGCCACGACCGGAAAAATGTCTTGAAGGAGTAAAAACAAGCTTCAATTCATCATGCGCAATCTCATCCCACCATTTTAATTCATGAATTATACCTGAGGCTATGCCCCATGATTCAAGGTGCGCACCAACTCCCATAGGTACATAAAATTTATTAGTCTTTTCTTTCAATTTTTGAATTGACCCATAATCCAAATGGTCGTAATGATCATGAGAGATAATAATGGCATCGATGGCTGGTAATTTTTCTATCGCAATAGGTAGCTCTTCATTAAACCGTCTACGGCCCAGTTTCGGATGAGGAGCCGGCACTGGGCCCAGCATAGGGTCTATGAGAATATTTTTATTTCCTATCTCCAATAGAAAAGCTGAATGACCAAACCAGGTCAATTGGGTAACAGGGTTATTTCCTACTATAGTTGTTGAATCAATTTTTTCTACCGGCAGGTCAAATGATGGAGTCGCGTTGGGAATACCCTTGATATAATCTCCCAATACTGACATAAACTTGGAAAAGCCCATCTCCATCTTTGTGGTGGTTAGATTCTCAAATTTTCCATCTTTATAGTTATCGGCTTGAGCATACCTGGCTTTCCTTTCATCGGTATGTTTTCCTCCAAATTCAGGACTTGTATTTATGAATATGGCTGCTATAATGACAACAATCACTACAAGCGATATAATGGTAATAAGAATCATTTTTAGAATTTTGAAGAAAATGGACATCAGTTATTATGAAGAGTAAGCATCTTTAAAGATGAAAAGTGCGCAACCGCCTTTCTTTCGGTCAGGCGAGAAGAGTCCCTCATTATAAAAGTGCGCAACCGCCTTTCTTTCGGTCAGGCGAGAGGAGTCCCTGCCCGACCTACCCAGGTCATTGGGGAGGGCGGAGAACCTCTACAAACTTAAGATTTTTTATATAACGTCTACCTGCTGCTGCCTTAAAATATTTCTCTCGTTTAATTGCATCTTCACGACTACTAAAGCACTCATAATAAACTATCTTCCAAGGAATAGCATTTTTTGTGCTTTTTACTTTACCGGTATTATGATAATTCAGTCTGTCACTAAGGTTTGAAGTATGACCTTTATATAACTTCTTAGTAGTTTGGCTCTGTAGTATGTATGTGAAGTACATTATAAAAGTGCGCACGAGAGGAGTCGAACCTCCACGACCTTGCGGTCACCAGCCCCTCAAGCTGGCGCGTCTACCAATTCCGCCACGTGCGCATTTTGGGGAGCGCAAATGTAATGAGGATTTCAATGAATTGGTACTACTTGACAGAGTTATTATTGAATAGTGATTAAGAATTCAATCTCTTGAAATTCAATTAATTCCTGATAAGTTGCTATTTTAATATATTGCAAAACAAAATGTGAGACCGAATAAAATATAACGACACCCTTTGTCCTGTTACAGGGATGTTAGCGAGTATGAGAAACAATCTTTTCGACACCTTCAATAGGACAAATGAAGAATATTCAAAATACTCTACACCTACCTATAATTATTTTAACGAAACTGCTAGGCCAGAATTTGCCAAATGTAGAGAAGTGCTACAAAAGTGGTACAGCAAATATCCTGATCGTGAAAATTTAGAATTTCTAGGTCGCTTTAAATCTCCAATTAATCAACAATTTAGAGGTGCCTTTTTTGAACTGTACATACATGAACTCTTTAACACATTAGGCTATTCACTTGATAAGACTACAGATTCATGTGATTTTAAAATTGAACATGAATTAAAAGACTTTTATCTAGAATGTACTTTATCCCAAAATCCATTAGTAAACGATTTGGTCGAACATCAAATTAATGTGATTTCCGATAGGTTAGATGAATTGGATTCATTGTACTTCATAAATCTAAGTGTAGAAAATTTTTCAAGCAGGTCTCCAGGTGAAGGTAAATTAACTAGATGGCTTCAAAATAGAATTTCACAACTTGATGAAGATAAAGATCCAGAAGTAAGATGGACTTATGACAATGATGGTTGGGAAATCAACATTTCATTAATTAAGAAAAATGGTGCTGAATCTAAATCAAGAAACATGGGAATAATGTCCCCAAATACTGGAGGATTTATTGATTCGGCTAAACCTATTTTTGAATCACTTAAATCTAAAAGACCATCAAGATATAACATTGAAGATCAGGCGTACATAATTGCGATCAATTCATCTGATATGTCGCTTCATCAAGATGATATTATAAAAGCGTTATTTAAGCATCGAGATCTAGAATATGGATTTTTCGGAAACAGTGAAAGTCCAAGGAACACCTCAGTTTCTGGAGTATTAATCATCCAACAGCTTTCTGTTGTATTTCCTAACAACGCTAAACTCCAATTTTGGCCAAATCCGTGGTGCAAAGTCCCACTTGATCTGCCATTTGCCACTAAAGTTTTAATATCAGAAAAACCTTATTTTAATTTCGAATCGACTAAAGAGGATTTTGAAATTGATCTATTATAAAAACGGCACTAACAAACATGGTATAGAAACGCACACCTCTAGGAAGCACTTATGTGCTTTGGTAGCACGTCCACCAATTCAGATGAAAGCATTATTTCCCCTTTTTACTATAGAAGCTAACATTAGCTTCTTTATTCTCCATCTTAATCAGGTTAGAAGTATCACCCAGCACTTCGTCAACAAATCCATATTCCTTAGCTTCAAGGGCATTCATAAATCGATCTCTACGAAAAAACTCTTCCATTTCCTTCCAGGTATGGCCGCTGTTTTTACCCATAATATGAAACAGCTGCGTTTGCAATCGCTCCTGCTCTCGTGTAGCAATTTGAACATCCTCTGTATAACCCTTAGCACCACCCCCTGTTGGATGTTGATGAATAGTCGCCTGAGCTAAAGCATACCGCTTACCTTTAGCTCCAGAGGTAAGTAGAGCCGTACCCATACTACCGGAAAAGCCTACTGCCACAGTCGAAACCGGAGCAGAAATCATTTGCATGGCATCATAGATAGCCATTCCGGCATATACCGACCCTCCGGGTGATTGTATATACATATCTATCTGTTGCTTCGGATTTTGGCTATTCAAATAGAGTAGTTGAGCTACAATAAGGTTTGCGACCTGATCATCTATTGATGATCCAAGGAATATAATTCGCTCCTTTAGCAATAAGCTGAAAATGTCATATGCCCTCTCCCCTCGGCTATTTTGGTCAATAACCATGGGAATAACATTGGATTGGAAATTCATCTTTTACTTTTTAAATATTGAGTATATCTGGTTTTGAAAACTCTGATACTTTGACGTGGAAAAAAGTCGATTTTCTATAACCTTGATTTCTTTTAAGAGTTTGTCCCTGCCATAAAGATTAACAAGATCGTAAGCTAGTGATTGCCACTGGACCTTTTCCTTAAATTCAGAGTTAGACAATACTTTAGCCTCGGTAACCAGTCGATCAGAAGTGTCACCTTGCTGCAATAAAAGGTTCTCTATTTCAATAGTCTCATTCAAAGAAGTCTTCATATTGTATAGATTTTAATTTGATTTCATCTCTTACTTTTTCTAAGCATTTGTATTTCTGTACGGTAGCCGATCGTTCGCTTGTATAACCATATTGATCTGCCATTTGCCTCATTGTAAGTTTTTCATAATAAAATGATTGCAACAAATCCATGCAGCGCTTTCCGGATAGTTTTAAGTAGTGTAACAATTTTTTAGTGAGCGGTTTTTCATCACTCACATCAATTATTTCGATGTTCTCCAGATTTTGATGCACTTTGGATTTCTCTCGGTACTTTAACCATTGTTTTTTCACTATACCCATTAGATAGGCAACATCACCTACTTCAGGTTGAAAATCTCCATGTACCAGCTTTTCATAATAAAAAACTATCGCCACCTGGAAAACTTCTTTGGCCTCTTCAAGGCTTCCTCCCATCCGCTGAATGTGTGAAGCAGCCAAAGGAAAGACTTCTTCATAACATTTAATGATAACGGCCTCACGAGTATCTGCCTTTAATTCTTCAATTACGAGCATAAACTTTATCGTTTATTATTATGTTCGATTATCCTGATAAATATCACCCAAAAATTCAGTCTTTTTTTTAAAAAAAAGAGGGTTAGGGTTGATAGCGAATGAAATTATTCTTGGCCAATACCTAATTAAAACAACCCTAATAACTTATCTTACTGTTAGGTATCTAAAATATTACCTTGAACTGTTATTTCTTAGACCAAACAGCATTCAAGAAATAGTTGCTTTCATCTTTAAAGCTACCAACAATTTCAAAGCCTGAGTCGGTAGCTATCTTTTCAATCATCTGCTGATCATATTTTTGTGAAATTTCCATATGAATAGCTTCCCATGCGCCAAATTGAATAGCCGTGTCCATAATCTCTACGGTTTGTTTTTCAGTACTCACCAAAAAACTAGACGTTGTTCCGGTCATAGGATTATAAATTGGATGATGTCGAAACTTATCGATATTGAAGTTGCCTCCAAGTTCTTGATTTATTCGAGCAAGTAGATTTAGATTGAAGGCCCTTGTTACTCCAGATCTATCATTGTATGCATCCAAAATGACATTTGGATCTTTTTTTAAATCAAACCCTATAAACAGTAAATCTCCCGGCTTCAGTGAATCATTCAAGTGCGTTAAAAACTGAACAGCTTCATCTCCGGTAAAATTACCGATGTTAGACCCCAGAAATAAAACTACATTTCTATCTGGACTGTCGTGCAGTTGATCCAGTGCTTTGAAATACTCATTTTGCAAACCTTTGACCTGTAAGTCAGGTAATTCTTCATGTAAGGCCGTTTCTAATATCTTTAATACGTTACCAGAAATATCAATAGGCATATAAGTAAAATCCGCTCTTTCCTTAACAAAATGACGCAGCAATACTTTTGTTTTATAACCATCACCAGCACCGAATTCAATCAAATTAAACTTTGAAACCCCTTCCCGAAATGCTTTAAGAATGCTGTCTTTGTTATCTTTTAGAATACTGTATTCTGTTCTTGTTAAATAATATTCCTCCAGAGCCATAATCTGCTGAAACAGCTTATCGCCTTTTTGGTCGTAGAAGTACTTTGAAGAAAGCTCTTTGGGGTTTGCACTGAGTCCGTCCAGCACATCTTTAGCAAATTGATTCATTTATTTTTCTTGGTCATTCGAGTATTTAGCCAAACGAATGCCAGAAAACATCCATCTCAAATGTGGGTGAAAAAAATTTCTGTAAGTTGACCTGATATGATCTTTTGGTGTCGCACATGATCCTCCTCTTAACACCATTTGGTTCACCATGAATTTACCATTGTATTCACCCACCGCCCCGTCAGGAGCTTCATAATATGGGTAAGGTCTGTATGCACTGGCAGTCCACTCCCAACAATCGCCATAAAATTGATTACCAACAGCTATTTGAGGGGCGAATACTTCAGAGTTACTGAAGTTAGAATTATTACTAATCTCGCCATATTTCCTACAGGCTACCTCCCACTCTTGCTCAGTAGGTAAACGAAGGCCTTTCCATTTGGCAAAAGCATCGGCTTCAAAAAAACTAACATGAGTTACCGGAGCATCCAGATCGATTGGACTCAAGCCTCCATTCAACTCGTACTGATACCATAGGCCATCAACTAAATGCCAGTGTTCAGGTGATTTAATGTCATTTTCTGTGACCCAGGTCCAAGCCTCAGAAAGCCAGTATTTAAAATGATCATAACCCCCTGCTTCAATAAACTCAATATATTCGCCATTGGTGGTAAGTCGATTAGCTATGGCAAAGCTCTCCAGATAGGCCTTATGTTTTCCATGTTCATTATCAAAACTAAAGCCTTTACCATCAAACCCTATCTCATATAAGCCTTCATCAACCTGTAACCAGTCAAAATTGGCTACGTCCGTATTTAATAATTCTTTTTTTTCTCCGTAAGCTGGAAATAAGGGGTTGTTGCCAAGGATATACTTAATGTCGTAAACCAACAACTCCTGGTGTTGCTGCTCATGTTGAATACCCAGCTCAATAAGTTCATCAAGACTAGAATCATAATCTCCCTCGAGAAAACTCTCCATATGCTGATTTACGTACTTGCGATAGTTATAAACGTCTTCTACTCCAGGCCTGGTTATATTCCCTCTATCAGTTCTCACTACACGAGCACCAACTGTTTCATAGTAACTATTAAAAAGAAAGTTGTAGTCACTATCATACACCTCATAACCTTTCAAATGCTCCCTCAAAATAAAGGTTTCAAAAAACCAGGTGGTATGACCAAGGTGCCATTTAGGAGGACTAACATCCACGATTGGTTGCACCACGTAATCTTCTTTTTGAAGTGGGGAGCAGATGTTTTCTGTTTGCTTACGCACCGCTAAAAACCTTTCTGTCACTTTCCTTTTATCAGCAATTAACATCACAATAAAGTAAACGATGTTAGATCGGAATTGGAAGAGATTGTAAAAGAAAACTTTAAGAAAAAGGGAATACTTTCGACTAGCCGACAGTTTCGGACTTAGATGAATCCAGAGAACGAGCTTTGAAGATGGCCCAGAAGAACGAAACAAAAAATAATGCCAAAGACAACAAGCAGAGATAGTACATCATAATCAGTATTCATTTTGTCAAAGCAAAGCTAGTTGGTGTTTTATAATTTGATGAATTAGAATATCCACTCAACCTACAGTTGTAAGTTTTTCCTTATTGACTCACTTTTTTATTTTTTCTTTAATTCTAATTTAGCACCACTAATCATTACGAATACAAGTTTTGATGTGGTCAAATTCCCAAGTATATTTATCGGAACGTAGATTAAAATTTCACTAAAGCGATGTATGAAATTCTGAAAAGTGCTCATTCTGGTTTAAGATGGCTTGTTTTACTTACACTTATATTGGCTATTGTCAATAGCTTTGGAAAAACACGTGGGGGTATTACTTTCTCAGGAAGTGACAAAAAGAAGGCCTTATTTGCTCTGATTTTTACTCATCTTCAATTCGTCATCGGTTTGGTTCTTTATTTCATCAGTCCAAAAGTTGTGTTTGATGCTGCATCTATGAAGTCGCCTGTACTACGATTTTTCCTGGTTGAACATGTTGCTATGATGCTTATAGCGGTTATACTTATAACCATCGGATACAGTCGCGCTAAAAGAACCAGCCTTGATGGAAAGAAATTTAAATCTATACTTATCTATTACTTAATAGGCCTGCTACTAATAATCGCTGCTATTCCCTGGCCATTTAGGGACCTGGGTGGAAGTTGGTTTTAAGATAATTTTGAATATGCCTCTATTTTTAAATCTTAAACATTGGCATCTTTTTCTTCTTACCTGGGGTCTTCCGCTTTTAGCTGGAATTGGAATCTTCATTCATATTGGAGTAGCACTTACATTACTTCCTCTATTGATAATTGTTAGCGCACTAACGGTGTTTGGCTGGATATCATCAATAGCTATCTGTTTGAATAAACATTTGCCTAATGGTCTAAATCTAAATATTAAAAGATTTAAATTATTGTTTGCACTCCCTCTGATCTATGTTTTCTTACTCGTTTTGTGGATCGGTTTTATAGTACTGGATGAATCCAATAGCATTGAGCAAATTAGCTCGGCTGTGGTATCTACAGTATTTGTACCATTGCACCTCCTATCACTAATTATTATTTTTTGGGGAATTGGTTTTGCAGCCAGAACATTAAAGTGTGTTGAGAAAAATCAATCTTTAAAATTCGATCAGTATACAGAAGAATTTTTTTTGATATGGTTTTCGTTTGTTGGTTTTTGGATTCTGCAACCTCGGCTTAACAAATTAATGGATCAGTATTAGCGAATAAAAGCTTTATTTCTTCTTTTCAGTTTTTCATCATTACTAATAGAAAAATCATTTCCATAAATGGCTTTCTCCCATTCTCCATACATCGGGTTTGGTAGCATAACAAAACTGGAAAGCAACTCTGAGAGCCTTTTATCAACAAGATCTTTACCCATATCTTTATTTCTATTGGCGAAATCTTCGGAATAGTCGGTCAGATTATCACCAATATAGACCATGACATTGTGTGTTTCATTAACTTTTTGCCTCCTATTAGTTTTATCACTCGTTTTTTCTTTTAGCAACACAAATTTTTCTAAAGCATTTGGAAAGTTCTCTTGTCTTAGATTTTTAAGTGTTGGTTCTAATGCAGCTACTTTTCTATTAGAAATATAAAACACCTCAACCCCTCTACTTTTTGCATAATTAACAAAGTCAAGAGCCCCAGGTAAGGCACTGGCCCTTGCTTGATCGGTCCACTTTTTCCAGGTACTGGAGCTATAGGTATCACCATTGTCAATTAAATAGGATTCATAAGGACTATTGTCCAATACTGTTTCGTCAATATCGAGTACAACTGCCGGAGGTTTACTATTTCTTGTATTTTCCAATTTCTCTCTCAAAATTAATTTTGCGTACTCATAGGCCTGATAATAAGCCATTCGCATTTCAGCGGATTGCTGATACCACAATACTGCTCCCCCCAGTTGCTTGGAAATTTCCTCCTTTGCCAAATTCGTTTCCTGTGAATGAACAACTTTAGTGCAGCTAGTGATCAAAATTAGACCAATAATAAAATACTTCATTTTGCTATCTTTAACTGTATGCATATTCCAAAAGTAATCATTGCAGGCTTTCTTTCTTTTTCATTTAACCAAGGTTTTTCTCAAACTCAGCATAATTTCGATATGGTACCTGAAAATACTGATTGTCATGAACTGACACTTGGTGATGACCTCAGTAAGAATATATCAATGATCAGACAGACTCATTACAGAGTGAAAGAGCAAATGAATGTATCAAGGTATAAAGACCCAAAAAAGGTTGAGTTCTATTCTTGCGATGGGAAAACTGGTCATATGATAGCCATAGAATTAGAAAAGGAAGTGCTTTATAAAAGTGTTAAAAAAGTGACATGGGATTCACTGCTTGACAGTTCAGATCCAATTTATTTTTACGAGCAAAATTTCAAAAACTAGAACCTGTTTAATGCGCCATACTTTAGAATACCTTTTGAATCAAGGGTTGATAACTGCCGAATCAACTGAAAAACTAAAAGAATATCATACTAACAGGCCTTTATCTATATTTTGGCATGTCCGTACAATATTATATCTGGGTGTCACCTTATTGGCTTCAGGTCTCGGGACGCTTATTTACAAAAATATTGACACCATAGGGCATGCCACTATTGTCATAATAATAGGGTTAAGCAGCGCCATTTGCATTTACTGGTGCTTTAAAAAAGCGGACTCATTTACTTTTGAAAAAGTGCCGTCTCCAAATACCTGGTTGGATTATATTCTTCTTTTAGGGGTTTCCCTCTTCTTAATTTTTGAAGGGTACTTGCAATATCAATTCAATATTTTTGGCAATAGTTATGGATTAGCAACTATTCTACCTGCACTTATTCTGTTTGCACTTGCCTACCGATTTGACCATTTAGGAGTTTTAAGTATGGGTATTACTTTGTTGGCAACATGGCTGGGAATTTCGCTTACACCAAAAGACCTTCTAGTTTCTAACGATTTTTCGGATGAACGAATTATACTGGCTGGCTTACTGCTAGGAGTGATTTTGACAAGTTTAGGTTATTTTTTGGCCAATAGAGGTATTAAAAAACATTTCGATTTTACTTACTACAACTTTGCTTTTCATTTATCCGCTTTTGCTGTATTTGGCGCAGCGGCTACTTTTAGTAGCGGCTGGTTGTGGATATTGCTTATTGGTCCAATCTCTTATTTAGGTTACAGATATGCATGGACCATAAGTTCCTTTTATTTTCTTTTATTTTCCTTAGGCTATGCTTATGCAGCCGTTACTTACCTTTTGATAAAAGGCCTGTTTTGGATAGAGCCTGATGGTATATTATGGGGTTATTTATTCATGTTCTACTTTATTGGTACAGGCTTATACTCTATTCGGTTTTTAATGAGGACTTATAAAAATATGACAAATGATGTTAGGATATAACGAACAAAAAAGATCTAATTATTTTCATATTGATGAACTAGTTAAATGGAATAAACAGCAATGGATTAGTGATCTTGAACTGAATAGATTAGATGAATACCTCAAGCCTAGGTATAAGAGAACTAATATTTTTGTCAATATTGGATTATTCGTCCTTACTTCCATAATTATTAATTCCGCCCTTGGTTTTATGGGATTGTTATTCATCGGCTTACTGGATTTTGACCATATTTGGTTTCCTGCACTTGTGGCAGGGTCTCTCACTCTCATAGGATTACAGAGAATTGTCATAGATGATAAAAATCAGTTTAGAACAGGTGCCGATGATGCAACATTGTACCATGCACTAGGCTTTTTTTACGGTTTCTTCTTCGCTCTTTTTGAAGATTTCTTGATAGACAATGAGCTCATCATATTGGGCTTTACAACTTTATTTTTTGGAATAACTGCTTATATCTATCTAGATCGATTGCTGACAGCTCTGACAATACTAACAGCTTTAGGATTTTTGTTTTTCTTGCTATTCAGGTTAGGTGGTATTGTAACGTTACTTATGCCTTTTGTTATGATGATTGTAGCAAGTCTTGGTTATTTTTTCTCGCTCAAGAGAATGAAGAATGCTAAGTCAAAAGTTATTGAAGAGTGTTTTGAAATAGCATACTGGATATTTATTGCTCTTTTCTACCTATCTGGTAATTACTTTGTTGTTATAGAGTTGAGTGCAGCACTAGATTTGACCAATTCATTTCCAATTCTTATTGTTTGGTTTTTGTACGCTTTTACTATAGTAGTTCCTATATTATATATAATCTTTGGACTTAAGCATAAAGAAGCTTCCCTCTTAAATTTTGGTCTATTAGCAGTGGCTTTGAGCGTAGCCACCTTACGATATTATCATAGTTCTATGTCTATCGAATTGGAATTAATCATTGGAGGTCTCCTTCTTGTAGGCATCGCTTGGGTGGCTTTAAAGTACTGGTCAAGTGATAAAGGTGGTATAACACTGAAGCCAAATAAGAACCTTGATGATGGGTTGAAAATCGAATCACTTTTGATTGATCAGGCTCTAAGTGATTCAAGTACAAGTCAATCATTTACTGGAGGTGGTGGAGAATTTGGAGGTGGTGGAGCAAGTGGTGATTTTTGATACATGATCACACCAAAACTAAAACATAAAATAAGTGTAATAGCCAGATTTATTGTGATTTGGTCACTTTTCGGCAGTATTTATGCCATAATCGAATATGGTCTTCTTGGTAATAGCGACATTTATCCCTCTACCCAGAACTATTATAATGGACAGATTCAATACATTTATATCATAAGTGGGTCAGCATTTTTGGGCTTAATTGTAGGATTATTTGAGGTAGTTATTTTTCCAAACTTGTTTATTAAGCGATCCTTTTCCTTCAAAATTATTTTTAAGTCGGTATTATACTCCATTCTGATCGCCTCTTTTCTCCTTATAATTGGTTCTTTTGTGACAAGTATACAACTAGGCGTATCTATGATCGGGCCCGAAGTGTTGGAAAGCCAGTGGAGGTTCATTAACAGTTTTGCTTTCTACTCCATATTTATTTTTATCTCATTTTGTTTTATTATCTCACTTTTCATATTCGAAATCAGTAAAAGTCTGGGAATAATGATCTTTTACAATTTTTTAACTGGTAAGTACCACAAACCAAGAGTAGAGGATAGAGTGTTTATGTTTATGGATATGAACTCTTCAACCACGATAGCCGAGGAATTAGGACATGTTAAGTACTACCAATTACTAAACAAGTACTATTCTGATATGTCTGATGCTATAATCAACACCTTCGGAGAGATTTATCAGTATGTAGGTGATGAGGTAGTAATATCCTGGCCAATTGATAAGGGCGTTCAGGACAGCAATTGCATTCGTTGCTTTTATGAGATAAAACTCTCAATTGCTTCTAATGAAGCATGGTACAAGGATAAATTTGGAGTGATACCAACTTTTAAAGCCGCCATACATTGTGGTAGTGTAACCACAGGAGAAATTGGTGAACTAAAAAAAGAGATAGTATTTACAGGAGATGTACTAAATACCACATCGAGAATTCAACATAAGTGCAATTATTACAAGGCTGAATTATTGGCTTCCCAGCGATTATTAGATAAACTTCCTACACATAAGAGCTTTACTTCCAAGGTCATAGGTGAAATTGAACTGAAAGGAAAAAACCAGAAAGTTCTTATTAATAAGCTGTCACTTTTATGACATCCCATACCATACAGTTAAAGTTCTATAAGTTTAGTCTTTATTCTGTTATCTTCAATATCAGTCCAGGCGACTAATACTTTGTTTCCAATGATCTCCATTTGGGGAAAGCCACTACCTCGTGATGAAGATGAAGTTGCTATGGAAAATCTTTTTACTATTTTATTGTTAGTAACAATCGCTCCTTTTATTTCCGCCACTTCCATCCACGTGACAAAAGCCGATTTTTCATCTATTAGAGCAACATCCACACGACCTAAAGGCTCAGACTCGTCTACCTGAATGGGTTGAGAAAAAGTACCGCCTCCATCATTGGAAAATGCAAGATTCACCCTGGCATAGGGAGAAGCGGTATACCATGCCACGGCAACATTAAGTCCTTTTGCGGTTACTCGAGGTCCGTTCACAGGACAACCCATTATTTCCCATCCATCATCATAAACTGCTTGCGGCTCCGTCCATTTATCGTTTACCAGCCTTGTAATATAAATATCCCTTATCTCTTCATCAGATCTATTTCTGTAGACAATTACAGGCCCATTAGAGGTAATAGCTGCTCCCGTTTGGCAACAATCACATACTCTATCATCCAGTTCCCACTCTTTTAGTTTTTCTCCTTTTGGAGTAACGATAGCTCCTCGTAAAGTCATCTGTCCATGATGCCCCTCCTCCATAGAAGTATTTCTTCCATCGAGCCAGCCAATAAAAAAATTATCAACATACGGCAGCATAGAGACAAAGCCATGTTCTGCTTTTTTACCGTCATCATGCAACACTTTTGGGGTTGACCAGTCATTACCTCCATTCTGAGAGGTTAAGATTGAAACATCGTAGCTATAAGTGTCCTCACTACTCTTTGATAAATAGTGAGCGATCATTTGTTCTCCTTTTAAAGTTGCAATCATTGGATAATCTGCCCAATTGATAAACCAATCATTCCCCTTCGTAATGAGTATTGGCTCACTCCAACTTCCATCCTCATTGAAAGTCGCATAGTTGAATTCTACTTTCTCGTCAGTTTCTTCCACCCAGGAGATATATATTCCACCAGAATTATCTTTAAAAAGATAAGGAAGTTCACTACCGTTCCCCACAGTGATTATGTCTTCGTCCATTTCTATACTCTGTTGCTCACTTTCTTTAACAGAGCAAGCCGTGATTAGTAGCAACAAAAACAACGTATGTATTTTCATTTGATCAATAATTATTCTGTTATACTTAATTATTTTTGCATCACGGAACAATTTTTAAGAATTGAACGTATTAAAGGCAGTGAAAAAAATTGTCACATCTAACATAGTCATAATCTATTTAATCCTATCGATAGGAGTACTGAAAAGCACTCATTTTTGTATGGGAAGAACAATGGATGTGCAATACTTTTCTTCCAACGCGGAAGGGTGCTTCGCTTCTGAAGAACGCAAAATGCCATGCTGTGAGGATACCCTGGAAATACTTTCAGTAGAAGATGAACATCAAAATAATCACTTTGAGAAATTGTTTGATGCTGGATTTGTTTTCCTCCCTGAGTTGCTTCCTTTGGAATACAATAGTTTGATTGGTCTACCAAATGAAGAAGCATTCAGTTTTTACCCTGATCCTCCTGATCTCCAAGAGGAACCCATATTCATTAGGATTCAATCCCTTACGTACTACGGTTAAAAAGTAGAATATTATTGAAATACGAGATCACTTTGGCGATCTAAATCAATTTTATATTCTAAATATTTAACCAATGAAATACCTATTAATAGTAATAATAATTAGTGCTTTCGGGATATCTGCCGAAGCACAGAGTAAAGTAAAAGAAGATAGCATAAGTGTCAAAGGCAACTGTGTGATGTGCAAACGAAGAATTGAAACAGCCATGGATTTGAATGGCGTGAAATTCTCTGAGTGGAATGTGAAGACCAAAAAACTTTTTGTTGCCTATCGCCCTGATAAGATAAGTGAAAAAGAGATCCATCAGGCGATTGCAGCTGCTGGCCATGATACGGATTTGATTAAGGCACAGGATTCGACCTATGCCAATTTACCTTTTTGTTGTTTGTTTCGCGATCATGACCCTCATGGTCCGAATGGGGAAGAACTTAACAAGCATGAGTAAGAAGCTTCTTATACTGGGAGGGCTCTTTTTCTTAACTTTTCATTTTTCTATTGGTCAACAACTGTTCGGTGTTGTTACTACTATGGAAGATGAAGTAGAAGAACCCCTGTTTGGAGCCAATGTATATTGGCTTGGAACTACTATGGGTACCACAACCAGACCGAATGGAACATTCTTTATTGACTTTACTGAATCGTCCAAAAGTTTAGTGGTAAGTTTTGTAGGGTATGACC
This sequence comes from uncultured Fulvivirga sp., assembly GCA_947500555.1. Lineage (GTDB taxonomy): Bacteria > Bacteroidota > Bacteroidia > Cytophagales > Cyclobacteriaceae > Fulvivirga. Next base: position 465,155 of record CANMSE010000002.1, read on the forward strand.
CTGATACAATCCTCATTACAAATCAGGAAAGCATAAAGGTGATACTTGAGCAACAAACCACATTAAGTGAAGTTGTTGTAGAAGGTTGGAAGCCAAGCTCGGGTTTGAGCTATTTAAAAGGCATCAATACCATTGAAATGGATGAAGATGAACTTTTCAAAGCTGCCTGCTGCAATTTGTCAGAGAGCTTTGAAACAAACCCTTCAGTAGATGTATCATTTACCGATGCAGTTTCAGGGACAAGGCAAATTCAGATGCTCGGTTTATCAGGACCGAACATCATGATAGGCATAGAAAATATGCCGGGTATTAGAGGCATCTCTTCAAACTACGGGCTGAGCTTTATTCCCGGTAGCTGGATCAATTCCATCCAAGTGACTAAAGGGGTGGGTTCGGTAGTTAACGGTCATGAAAGTATAGCAGGGCAGATCAATGTAGAATTGAAGAAACCACAAGAAAGTGATAAACTTTTTGTTAATGGTTATGTCAATCAATCGGGTAGAACTGAGCTCAATACTGTAGCCACTCAGCGTATTGGTAATAAATGGGCTACTACAACCTTATTGCATGCATCCGCAAGGCCAATTAAAGTTGATAACAATGATGATGGTTTTCTTGACTTTCCAAAGAGTCAGCAACTGAATTTTGTAAATCGATGGATCTATAAAGGGGATCGCGGCTGGCTTGGTCAATTTGGAGTGCAGGTACTAACAGATGAAAAGATTGGCGGACAGGAAGGTTTTGATAAGGATATGGAACGGAGCACTTCCAACCCATATGGAGTACGCTTAAAAAATGATCGTTACGAAGCTTTTGGAAAATTAGGATATGTATTTCCTGGCAAACCATATAAGAGCTTTGGCTTTCAGTTTAAGGGCTATCGACATGAATTGGACAGCTATTATGGGCTGAACGATTATGATGCCAATGAAGACTATTTTTATTCCAACTTCATTTATCAATCAGTGTTCAACAACACTTTTCATAAATTTAAAACGGGAGGCTCTTACACGTACAACAATTACGATGAGCGGTTGAATTCTATCAATTTTGGTAGAACAGAACATATCGTTGGTGCGTATTTCGAATACACCTATGATAATGCTGACAATTGGATAGTGATTGCGGGAAGTCGATATGATTACAATAGTCTTTTTGGTTCGATATTCACTCCCCGGTTACATGTGAAATATTCCCCATGGGACGCAACTTCAATTAGGCTATCTGCGGGAAGTGGTACACGTACAGCTAATGTGATCAGTGAAAACACCGCTGTATTGGCCTCTTCACGAAGGGTATTATTAGAAAACCTCCAAACAACTGACGGCTATGGGTTTGAGCAAGATAAAGCCTGGAATTTCGGGTTGAATATATCTCAGGATTTTAGGTTGGATTATCGCGATGGAGTAATCAATTTCGATATTTACCATACCAAATTCGAAAACCAGGTCATACTGGACCTCGATCGCAATCCTCAAGAAGCAGTCTTTACTTCTCTGCTTGGTGATTCGTATTCTAACAGTGTCCAGTTGCAGGTTGATTATGAATTGATCAAAAGGTTAAGTGTTAGAATGGCCTATCGATGGTTAGATGTAAGTATTGATTATAGTAATGGTTTGCTTCAAAAACCCTTAATTCCTGAAAGTCGAGCCTTTTTTAATGCAGAGTACAAATCACGAAGTAACTGGGCTTTCGATTATACCATACAGTGGACCGGTAGACAACGAATTCCCTCAACAGCCAGTAATCCAGTTGAAAATCAACGACCTGGTTATTCAGAAGATTTTATCTTAATGAATGCACAGGTCACCAAAAATTTAAAGAAGAACTGGTCGGTCTATGTGGGTGTTGAAAATCTTACAGATTACCAACAAAAGGATGCTATCATAGCTGCTAATGATCCGTTTGGAGCTTTCTTCGATAGCTCTTTGGTCTGGGGGCCACTTTTTGGAAGAATGGCTTATGCTGGGTTTAGGTATAGAATACCGTAAAATAAATAAACGAATAATCAAATAGCATTTTAATTGAAAGCCCTTTGAAGATTAAATCTTTGAAGGGCTTCTTAATTCTTAAGAAAATATCCCAACTATTGACTCCTATTCATTAATAGAGTGTCTTAAGTCTATTGAATTGTCTGGATGTAGTCGAATAGTTCACGTTCGTACTTCGTTAAAATTGACAAATCGTTCTTGACTGCTGGGTTCGGAAAATACCAGTACTGTTGTTCGAAATAGTTACTAAGTTCAGCAGACTTGAATTGATATCCGTGTATCGCGAAAAGGAAGTTTCTCATTAATCGAGTATCTTCTTTCGTTAATTGCTTGTTCACAAGAGAAGTTAGTTTCTCATCAAATTCGCAAGATTTGTCTCCATATGAATACATATAGTAGAGCATCCAATTCTTCCATGTTACCAATTTGATATCTGACTTTGGTTTGAAGTTGGTTTCTTGAAAGGTTATCGTTCCACCTTTTGTAAAGCCTCTTCTAATTGCATTGGAATTCATTAGGCAAGATTGATCTGCAAGCCTTCCTGTTCCTTTGAATTTCCATTTTGAAGGACTTTCAATAAGCTGTGAGGGCAAAGAAAAGTGAGTTTGTTGGTCAAATTTTATATTGAGGGTAAAATCATCAATTTGGTCGTTCGCCCAAGTCAGACCCGTTTGGAGGATATAGTCAAAATTAAAAATCACCCCGAGTAAGGTGCTGAGTTGAATTCGATAAGTATGTTCAACCGTTGTGATACCTTGCCTAAAATTCACTTCAAACAGATAAAGAAATTCGTTTCCAAAATACCCAAGTTCTTCATTCGGTTCTTTTAGTTGCTTGAGTTGGAAGGCCAACCTTGCTCCTGATACTTTAACTGTGAAATCTTCAATTCCAGGTATTGAACTATCTGGAACATCACCATCTGGGGGTGGAGTGACAAATCCAACTGTCAATATTTTTGGTTCAGAAGGATTGTAGAAATTGAATAAAACATTCACTAGCACAAAATCATCCTTCAGTTCAATATTTAGAATTTCTTTTCGGAGTTCAATAGTCGTTTCCTTCATTGGAAAGACATTGCCGCCCTTTGCATAAAAGGCTCCATCATTACCTTTGGCAGTTAAATGGGTTGAGACTAATAAAACGAGAAGAAGTTTTAATTTCATTTGCATTTATCCATATAAAAAATCTCTGTCATTTAAATCCATTATCACAATCCTTTAAAGAATCATAATCATCGCCATCCCCACCATACCAAGGTCTTCTACAATGGTTACCGTACTCATGGGGAGGTTAAAAACATCACCAAGGCAGGCACATTTAATTTGGCGTTTGTCCAGATTGCTTTTTATCACGCCAAGGCTACTAAAACCTAATATAATGATGGTAGCAATATTCGTATAGAATGGCTCGAAATTGATCAGATACAAAGCTCCGAGTAGCAACTCCACAAATGGATAGATATAACCCCATCCTTTCCATTTGGCGGCCAGTAAATCGTACATAATATAGGAGTTTGCAAATCCTTCTAAGTTGAGAAGCTTGAAAAAAGCAAAGACTATGAAAAAGCCAGCCATGAAATGTCTCATCCAAAGCCCTCCCGAAAAGTCACCAAAAGGATATTGAGCCAAAACAGAAACCCCTGCTATAAAACTTACAATTAAAATAAGAGGCTTGTAGGTAGTAAGAGTTTTCTCAGGTAATGGAGTTTCTTCCAAATGGTCTACAGGTTCGCTTGCATTTATTGCATATTTACCATCTCCTAAAGCCTGTTTCAACTGGTTTAGGTTAATGTTTTCAGATTCAACTTTGGCTGAATTTTCTTCTAAAGACACATCAGCAGATTTTACACCATCTATACTTTCCAGTGCCTCTTTTACATGGGCGACACACCCCATACAAGTCATACCGTCAATCTTATATTCCTTAATCATATCTATTGAGCTAATCTCAATTTACCTAACAAGGTCAACTTCGATTTAATTCGATATTTCCTCCAAAAAATCTGTTCCCAAATACTTATCCTCTTCATTATAATACCACTTCCTTATTTTCGGTATTTTCATTCCTTCAAACTCTTCAATCTCTTCTAAGAGAATGTATTCTCCATCATTCTTACTTTCATCGTGAAAGAACTGATAAACCTCCATGGCATAAGTCTCAGTATTAAAATAGAAATACCAGGTATCCTCCCCTACCTCTTTATCATAGGTTACTTTAACTTTTAGGTAATCATTTCCTTTAAACTCAACCTGCTCAAATTCAGGAGCAATTTGGGTTCCTTCATCCATTAACTTCATTGGAAGACCATATAGATAAGAATAATAATCCCGATACATTTTTGCTCGTTCACAAGTCAGTCTTTTCTGCTCCCTAATCTCCTCATCAAAATCTATTGCTCCGTTAAATGAAAGAAAGCAACTATCTGGTTCGAGGTACCTTATGAGTGTATCTCCTTCCACATATTCAGTCATCTCAAAGACTGAACGTTCATTATTAATTCTAATTAAACTTTCTCTGCCAGGTCTGGTTGGCATTTCAAGCTTTATGTTTAGCGTACCTTCGAATTTTTGCCATTGACTATTAGGGTCATGATACTTTATGGCTTTGTCAATAATGGATTGTGAAGATTCTGGTTCTGTACAGCTGAACAACAAAAGTCCAATCAGCATTGGATATAAAATTCTCATAACTATAAATATTGAGATTTAAGATAAGTTTTTCTCTTCACCCATTTATGATCGAATGATTATTTCATACTTTTCCAAAGTGAAAACATCAAGTTATTTAGGTATCAAAAGCTGGGCGGAAGAAGATCGTCCAAGAGAAAAATTACTACTTAAAGGAAAAGCAGCACTTTCTGAAGCTGAGCTTATTGCCATTCTGATAGGTTCCGGTACACCTTCTGTTAGTGCAGTAGAATTATCAAAGCAAATCTTAAATTCATTTAATAATAGTCTGCATGAATTAGCCAGATTAAGTGTAAAGGACTTGATGAAGTTCAAGGGGATCGGAGAAGCCAAAGCTATTAGTATCGTCTCGGCTCTTGAACTTGGTAGAAGACGTAAAGAATCTGAAATAACGAAGAAACCTAAGATTACATCAGCTGCAGATGTAATTGATCTTGTTAAAGGTGAATTACTAGACCTTCCACATGAGGAATTTTGGATGCTATTGCTAAATCGCAGCAATCTGGTAATTAAAAAGCAACTGATTAGTAGCGGTGGTGTTTCAGGTACAATAGCGGATCCTAAGATTATATTCAAATCAGCATTGGAAGAGCTGGCCTCCTACATTATCCTGATTCATAATCACCCTTCAGGAAATTTAAATCCAAGTCAACAAGATATTCAGTTGACCAAAAAAATGAGTGAAGCAGGTAAGTTGTTGGAGATACCTGTTCTTGATCATATAATATTTACAAACGAAGGTTATTATAGCTTTGCAGATGAAGGAATTTTATGAAGAAAGACCTAATAATTAAAGTTGTTGTTGGTGTAGTACTAGTGATAATCTTTATCTACTCTTTTTCCGGAGGACAAACCACCGAAGAATACATAGAAGAAATTACGAAGGAGCGAGAAGAACAGGATTTATTCATGCGAAATTCTTCAGACTCACCGTTTACTGAGAGTGATAAAGAATACAAGGGATTGGAATATTATCCAATAGATATTAAATATAAAGTCAAAGCAAGATTTATAGAAATTGAAGACAAGAAAATAAGGCAGCTACCAACCAATGACGACCAGGTGACAGAATATCTGGAGTATGGATACGCTGAATTCACACTTGATGACAAAGAGCAAAAATTACTCATTCTTGAAAATGTCAGTGAAGAAAGTCTCTTCCTGGCTTTTGGTGATGAAACAAGTGCTATTGAAACTTATGGTGCAGGAAGGTATCTAGACGTTACACATCAGGGTGGCAACTCAATAACACTAGATTTCAATCTGGCATACAATCCGTATTGCGCTTATTCCTATGAGTTTAGCTGTCCCTTACCACCACGAGAGAATTTACTTTCTGTAGCCATACAAGCCGGTGAAAAAACTTATGAATAAACTGAAATTCGCAGGCTATCAAACATTCAAAATGTTTAATTTTGCACGCTTCATTTTGAAACAACACTCGCATGAAAATCTCTTTTAACTGGCTAAAGGATTACATACAGCTTAACGATACCGCTGAAAATATCGGAAAATTATTGACTGACACAGGCCTTGAGGTTGAAGGCCTTGAAGAGTTTGAAACAGTTAAAGGTGGACTCAAAGGAATTGTAATTGGTGAAGTACTTACCTGTGAAAAGCATCCTAACGCTGATAAATTAAAGATAACTACCGTAGATATTGGAAATGATTTAGTCTCTCCTATTGTATGTGGAGCCCCTAACGTTGAAGCAGGACAAAAAGTAGTGGTAGCTACTGTAGGAAGTACGCTTCATCCTGTAGAAGGAGAGTCTTTCAAAATAAAAAAGGCCAAAATAAGAGGTGAGATATCCGAAGGGATGATTTGTGCGGAAGATGAAATTGGCCTCGGTTCCAGCCACGATGGAATAATGGTTTTGGACACTGATCTTCCAAACGGTACTAGTGCAGCTCAATATTTCAAGCTGGAGAATGATCAGGTTTTTGAAATAGGACTCACACCAAACCGGGCTGATGCTACCAGCCATATTGGTACCGCCAGAGATTTAAAGGCAGTTACAGGAAATGACATTAAATGGCCAAATATTGACAGTTTCAAAGTAGATAATCAGAGCTTGACTCTTGCTGTTGAAGTAGAAGACAAAAAGGCATGTCCCAGGTATTCAGGAATTACTGTAAGTAACATTAAGGTTGCAGAATCTCCCGATTGGCTAAAAAATAGACTGAAAGCTATCGGACTCTCTCCTATCAACAATATTGTAGATATAACCAACTACGTGCTTCACGAAACTGGTCAGCCTTTACATGCTTTTGATGCACAAAAGATTAGTGGGGGTAAGATAATAGTGAAAACAGCTAATGATGGTGATAAATTCACCACGTTGGATGAGAAAGAACGCACGTTGAAATCATCAGATTTGATGATCTGCGATGGCAATGGTAAAGGAATGTGCATTGCGGGTGTGTTTGGAGGTAAAGATTCAGGAGTGACAGATACTACAACTTCTATTTTCCTGGAAAGTGCCTATTTCTCTGCAGACTATGTTAGAAAAACGGCCCAATATCATCAGCTTAAAACGGATGCATCATTTCGTTTCGAACGTGGTACCGATCCAGAATTGACAGTTTATGCACTTAAGAGAGCAGCGTTACTTATCAAGGAAGTAGCCGGTGGTATTATCTCATCAGATATAGTTGATTTATACCCCGAAAAATTAGCTCCCTTTGAAGTGCCAGTCAAGTATAAAAATATTAATCGCTTAATCGGCAAAGACATAGATCGAGAACGCATAATCAGCATTCTTACTTCTCTTGATATTGAAGTTAAAAATAAATCAGATGAAGGGTTCCTGGCTATTGTACCCACCTACAGAGTAGATGTACAACGTGAAGCCGATGTCATTGAAGAAATTCTAAGAATTTATGGTTTCAACAATATTGAGATATCGGAAAATATGGGGGCGGATTACCTGGCTCATTTTCCTAAAGCAGATCGCAATAAGCTTCAGTCCAAAGTAACTCAATCCCTGGTCGGAAGAGGTTTTTATGAGATCATGACAAACTCATTGACGAAACCTGGTTATGCGGAAAGTGATTCATTCATCAACGAAAAAGAGAATGTTAATATTCTAAATAAATTAAGTGAAGACCTGGGTGTTATGCGTCAGTCTATGCTCTATTCTCTTTTGGAGGTGGCAGCATATAATATTAACAGGAAACAAACAGATTTACGGTTATTTGAATTTGGAAAAACCTACAAAAAGGTTGGTGATAGATATAAAGAAAGTAATCGACTAGCTCTAGTCATTACAGGATTGATGCATAGTGAGCATTGGAATACTAAGACTCAAAGTGTCGAGTTTCATGATGCTGTAGCCTATGTAAAACTTATAATCTCACAATTTACTGCAAAGAAAACCCGATCAACTGTATCTCATAGCCACCCTTATGAGTATGCACTAGAGCTTACATTAAATGATAAGACATTGGCCACAATTGGCAAAGTCAATAAAGCAGCTCGTCAAAAAGTAGGGGTAAAACAAGATGTTTTTTATGCAGATATCGATTGGGATTTGCTTTTGAAACAAGCAAATAATAATATAGTATATGAAGAGGTATCGAAATTTCCAGAAGTTAGACGAGACCTTTCTTTAGTACTTGACAAAAGTGTATCTTTCGATCAGGTACTGACATTGGCTGAAGAGAGAGAAAAGAAATTGCTGAAGGACATTAATGTCTTTGATGTATATGAGGGCAATAAAATTGATGAGAACAAGAAAGCTTATGCATTGAGTTTTACTCTTCAGGACAAACAAAAAACATTAACAGACAAAGTGATTGACAGCACTATGAATAAGTTAATGGCAACTTTTGAAAAAGAACTAGGAGCAATAATAAGAAAATAAATGAGCCAGGATCTGCTAAAAAACAACATATCAAATCTCGAAAGAAAATTGGTTTTGCTACTTGATAAGTACAAGACCATGAAAGATGAAGTAGGGTTGTTGAAAGATCAAAATGATGAATTAAAGGGCTTATTAAGACAAAAGGAAGCACAAGTTGACAGCTTTCAAAATCAGATTAAAATTAGTAAGATTGTAAATGAAATTGATTCAGGTGGAGACGCTGAATTGAAGAGGAAGATTGACGACTACATCAAAGAGATCGACAAGTGTATAACGCACTTGAGTAGATAATAAATATTAATGGACGAACTCTCAATAAAAATTAAAATAGCAGATCGTGAGTACCCTATGAAGGTAAAGGCCGAAGATGAAGAAAGGGTGAGAAATGCTGGAAAAAAGATAAATGAGAGAATGCGTGTATATCGGGAACAGTTCGGTATAGACGACAAACAAGATCTTTTAGCCATGGTGGCTTTCGATAGCCTGGTTGATAAAATGGAGATCGAAGAAACCAAGAGCAGTACGGACGAAGGCGTTCTGCAAAAAGTCAGTCATCTCAATAACCTGATAAGTCAGGCCCTTTAATTACTCTTCTCTTAAGGCTGAAAATCTGCCGGTCAATTTGTTCATGGCTTCATGCGTATTGCATTAGCCAAACATTAACAGATATACCATGACAGATTTAGTTTATTTGATCATTATCGGTGCAGTGGCGTTAGTCATCGGAGTGATTGTAGGTCGCGTGTTGGCCAATAAAGCTGCAAAAGGAAAAGAAAGTGAGCTTGAAGAAAAAGCAAGGCTTATCATCAAAGAAGCTGAAATCTCAGCTGAGAACATTAAAAAAGATAGAATACTAGAGGCCAAAGAAAAATTTCTCAAACTAAAGTCTGAGTTTGAAGAGGAAGCGAATCGAAAGAAAAATCTCATTATCACCAATGAGAATAAGCTCAAGCAAAAAGAACAAAATCTATCAAAAGAGCTGGAAAAGCTCAATCGAAAGAAAAATGAGGCGGATGAACTCAAAGAAAAGTACGCGACTCAGCTTGAAGTAGTAAATGCTAAAAAGGTTGAGCTTGATAAGTTCAATCAGCAGAAAGTAACTATTCTGGAAAAAATATCTAACCTGACAGCTGATGAGGCCAGGGAACAGCTGATAGAAACGCTTAAAGGTGAAGCAGAATCTAAAGCTTCTTCATTTGTTAAAGATATCATTGAAGAGGCGAAACTCAGTGCTACTAAAGAAGCTAAGAAGATTGTTGTAGAGTCTATTCAAAGAACAGCCACTGAACATGCTATTGAAAACTGTGTATCCATTTTCAACATTGAAAGTGATGATATAAAAGGTAAGATTATCGGTCGTGAAGGCCGTAATATCAGGGCGCTTGAAGCCGCTACGGGTGTGGAAATAATAGTAGATGATACACCAGAAGCGATCATTATCTCAGGTTTCGATCCTGTGAGAAGAGAAATTGCCAGACTATCTCTGCATCGCTTAGTAGTCGATGGTCGAATTCACCCTGCCAGGATAGAAGAAATTGTTTCCAAAACCAAGAAAAACATTGATGAAGAAATCGTTGAGATTGGAGAACGAACTGTAATCGATTTAGGTATCCATGGGCTGCATCCTGAACTAATCAAGATGATAGGTCGTATGAGATTTAGGTCGTCTTACGGGCAAAACCTTCTGCAGCATTCTCGCGAAGTAGCCAACTTATGTGCCACCATGGCTTCGGAAATAGGCCTAAACCCTAAGCATGCTAAACGAGCTGGGCTTCTCCATGATATTGGCAAAGTCTGGCCTGATGAGCCAGAGAAGCCACATGCTATTTTAGGGATGGAGCTAGCTCAGAAGTACAAAGAGCACCCGGTGATATGCAATGCTATAGGAGCTCATCATGATGAAATAGAAATGACTTCATTGATCTCCCCTATTGTTCAGGCAAGTGACGCCATTTCGGGAGCAAGACCAGGGGCACGTAGAGAGGTAATGGAAAGCTATATCAAGCGACTTAAAGAACTGGAAGCACTGGCTCTAAGCTTTGATGGTGTGCATAAATGCTATGCCATACAAGCAGGTCGCGAACTTCGTGTAATGGTCGATGCAGAGCATGTAACGGATGATAGAGCAGGACAGCTTTCGTTCGATATCTCTCAGAAGATCGAAAAGGATATGCAGTACCCCGGACAAATAAAAGTTACGGTTATTCGCGAGATGAGGTCTGTCTCTTATGCTAAATAAATAATTAGATAAATTCCATAAAAAAGCATCCCAATACATATCGGGATGCTTTTTCTTTTCCTGTGGTCCCAGACCCTTTTTATCAAACAGGCTAAATTACTTAAAGCATTGGCAACAGGTTGTATGTAGCACTATCATTCAATGTTTTGCAACAACTCAATGCCTTAGCCAGCACATTGATATACTCATTAAAGACGTTGAACCAAATGTATAGTTTTTTGGGTCAAATGAATAAGTCATTGCTTCAGGAGCAGGGTAGCTTCGACCTATTAAAACATAAATCATACATCATGAAAACTCTGAAAATACTTTTTATCCTAACAGTTTGTGCAACCAATTATGTGTTAGGTCAAACGTCTCAAAATCAATTATCAACTAACAATGACACTATGAAAACTTATGTGATCGAACGTACAATTCCTGGAGCTGGAGATTTAACAGTAGAACAACTTAAAGGAGTCTCTCAAACATCGTGTACTGTATTAAAAGAAATGGGGGCAAAAATTGAATGGCAACACAGCTATGTGACAGGTGACAAAGTGTACTGTGTATATAAAGCTGAAAACAAAGAGTTAATTGAGGAACATGCTAAAAAATCCAATATTCCTGCCAATTCTATAAGTGTAGTGGCTACTGTAATTAGCCCAGCTACCGCTGAATTATAAACCCAAATACAAGTAATAAAGAAGCTGCAGAATTCAAAGCAGCTTCTTTTTTTAATATGTAACTTACTACAAAAGAACCTTATGCCAATATATATGGATTTTCATGATCTGCCCGAGGGAGTGACTTCCAGACAGATAGCAGAAATGCATCAAGCAGACTTGAAGATCGAACATAAGTATAATTGTCGTGGGCTAACCTATTGGTGCGATGAAATAAGACAAACGGCCTTCTGTTTAATAGAAGCTCCAAACGAAGAAGCCATAATAGAACTTCATAATCAATCTCATGGGGCTGTTCCACAACGTATAATAGAAGTCAATGACACCTTAGTAGAGTCTTTTTTGGGAAGAATACAAGACCCAGAAAAAGCACAGAACACTAAACTCAATATTATTAATGAAACCGCTTTTAGGACATTAATGGTTGTTAAATTCAATAAGAAGTTTTTAAGAACGAAAAACATTGATACATTAAATGCCGCCATTCGGGGCTATAGTAAATCAATCATAAACATCGTTAGCAATCATCAAGGGAGCGTTGTTAAACAACGTCCAGATTCTTTTTTAATGTCATTTTCTTCTGTAACAAATGCCGTTGAAAGTGCAGCGAAAATTCAAGAATTACATAATTGTGTCATTACGCCAGATCTGGAATTTAAGATTGGTATTAGTGCAGGAGTTCCCGTAACTGAAAAAGAAAACATTTTTGAAGACACAATAAAAGAGGCTAATTATATGTCGCACGCTGTCAATGGAAATATAATACTATCGCCAGATGTTAAAGATTTATACGAAAGTGAGAATCAAAATAATCCAGTCAACATAGAAGGTGTGAATGCACTAACAAATGTTGAATTGGAATTTGTGCTCAACTTATTAGAATTCACAGAAAGTGTATGGGCTCACACAAACACCAGTGCGATTGATTATCACCAGAATTTAGGCTTGAGCAAGTCCAAGCTATACAGAACAATGATGCCCATCTTTGGACAATCTCCAAATGGCTTTCTGAAAAATTATCGATTAAATAAAGCACTTTAATTGTTAGATAAACAAAATTCAAACATTTCGGAAATTGCTTACAACACTGGCTTCAGTAGTCCTGCCTATTTCTCCAAGTGCTTTCATGAAAAGTATGGGGTACTTCCATCAAGCTATGCTAGACAACTGAAGAAAGGATAGTATGCCAGATGAGATCTCGCTCATATTATTAGCTTAACGATAAATAGCCATAATATCCTTAAAGTCTATTCTTAGTTACCTTTCAACCTCAGATCGACACTGAAAAGTAACCCCGGCAAGAATCCACTCCTGAAGATCAGGTAACATCTAAAGTTTAGCCCCGATAGTGGCCTCTCTAGGAATCGAACCTAGATCTAGAGTTTAGGAAACTCCTATTCTATCCATTGAACTAAGAGGCCATTAAATATTTAAATTTAGCAAAAAGTTGCTTACTAAATAAAGTGCTACTACTCATAAAAGATTTGATCTTTAAGGTAGTTAGGAAAAATAGTTAAATGCTTTTTCTTTACTTCTTGAAATATTTTATCTCTTAATTCAGGAATGTTTATCTTTTTCTCAGCCGAAACAAATACAATATCAGACTGCTTAGAAACCAATGATTTATGATACTCTTTTAATGATGCTATTGGTGACTCACCCTCCTCGTTATCCCTAAGCAAATCAATTTTATTAAATACATAGATAGTCGGTTTATCTTCCGCACCTATATCCTTAAGCGTTTCATTTACGACATTAATGTGATCTTCATAAGCAGGATGAGATATGTCAACTATGTGAATCAAAATATCAGCTTCACGCACTTCCGCCAGAGTGGATTTAAATGACTCAATAAGGTGAGTTGGGAGCTTTCTGATAAAACCAACAGTATCTGATAACAAAAAGGGAATCGTATTAAAAACCACTTTACGAACAGTTGCATCCACTGTAGCAAAAAGCTTATCCTCAGCCTTTACTTTACTTTTAGATAACATCGTCATTAAAGTAGACTTACCAACATTGGTGTAACCCACTAAAGCAGCCCTAACAATAGTACCTCTTGACTTCCGTTGTACTGCATTTTGTTTTTCTATTTTCTCAAGCTTACCTTTTAAAACGTTGATTTGGTTTCGGAGCATCCTTCTATCAGTTTCAATCTCCTTCTCTCCTGCTCCCCCACGGGTACCAGTACCGCCTCGTTGCCTTTCCAAGTGAGTCCACATTCTTGTTAGTCTTGGTAAAAGGTATTGATATCTGGCTAACTCTACCTGAGTTTTAGCTTGTGCAGTCTGCGCCCTTTGTAAGAAAATATCAAGTATTAGAAGACTTCTATCATAAATTTTAACTTTGAGCTCTCTTTCAATATTCCTTAACTGAGAAGGAGTCAAGTCATCATCAAATATCACTATCTGTACTTCTTTGTCAACAACAAACACTTTAATGTCCTCCAATTTCCCTTTTCCTACAAAAGTTCGTATATCAGGTTTATCAAGTCTCTGAGTGAATTTTTTTATTGTTTTAATGCCTGAGGTTTTAGCAAGGAACTCTAATTCGTCAAGGTGCTCTTCAACCACTGCCTCTGGAATCTGCTTATTGTTTAATGACACCAATACGGCCGTCTGTTTCGGTACTTCTGTTTCGTGAATTTTCATGTGTTTTCAAGAATAACCCCCTAGTAAGTCATGTAAGATTTAAGTCAAAAATTAACAATTGAAAGGTTACTTTTATATACCTTTGACCATTAAATGAGTGATCAACTTCAAATATAAGTTTCTTATAGTTTGATAGTCTTAAATCTCTTTTTTAAAATTTATAATTGGCTTTTATGAAAATTGCAATTGTATTAAATACGTCTTGGAATGTATACAACTTTAGGATGGGGTTGATTAAGGCATTGCAAGGTCAAGGTCATCAGGTTACAGTCATTGCTCCAAGGGATGATTATACCCAAAAACTAGTGGATAATGGGTGTGATTTTGAAGAGGTTACTATGGATTCTCGAGGGGCCAATGCTTTCAAAGATTTGGGATTAACATATGAACTCTATAAAATCTATAAGAAAGTAAAACCTGCCATAATTCTTCATTATACTATAAAACCGAATATTTATGGCACTATGGCTGCCAAATGGTTGGGCATACCTGCAATAAATAATGTTTGCGGGTTAGGTACAGTATTTCTGAAAAAGGATTTTGTTTCATTGGTGGCTTCATGGATGTACAAAATATCTTTTAGGTTCCCTAAAAAAGTTTTCTTCCAGAATACATATGATAGAAGACTGTTTGTGAAAAATGGCTTGGTATCAAAAGATGTAAGTGCAGTCTTACCCGGTTCAGGCATCGACCTTTCTCACTTCAGATCAAATGACTTCAAGAGAAACAAAAAATTCACTTTCCTTTTAATTTCCAGACTCATTCACGACAAAGGTATTCTTGAATATATAGAGGCTGTTAAGCTTTTAAAAGCTCAGGGTGTTGAAGCTAATTTTCAAATACTTGGGCCAAAAGACACTGAACATAAACGAGGTATCGATTCTAGCATAATTGATGGGTGGATTGAAAACAATGTAATAGAGTATTTAGGAAAGACTGATGATGTTAGAAATTTTATAAAAAATGCTGACTGTGTTGTTCTTCCTTCCTATCGTGAGGGTACGCCTAAAAGCCTGCTAGAAGCAGCTAGTGCTTCAAAACCAATAGTTGCGACTGATGTGCCTGGTTGTAAAGAGGTAGTGAAGAATAACTATAATGGGTTATTATGTAAAGTTAAAGACTCTAAAGATCTGGCAAATAAAATGCATGAGCTTTCACAATATGATGATAATAAGCTAAAAGAAATGGGTAACAATGGGAGGAAAAAGGTTGAAGCAGAATTTGATGAGCAGATTGTTATAGACAAATATTTGAATTCAATCAAAGAAATATTAACTCCAGACTTTTCTAGCTAAGTTGATCGTAGTACTTTAGTACAACAATAAACTGTCTGAAATCAAATTTTGGACATTTTCTTTTCTATGCGAAGTAACTCGGCTATTCTCATTTTACTTACAGGTCTTTCTTTGTTCAACTGCAAGTCCTATAAACAGAACATACTATTTAAGACTGATGAAGCAACTGAAATAGCTCAAACACTATCATCTGAAGATTCCAACAAAAAAATTCAAATTGGTGATTACCTTGAGCTGGAAGTCTTTACGAAGTTTGGAGAAAAAATAATCGACCCGGACTATGAGTTAGCCACTTCCACTAATCCAAACTCGGAAAAGTTAAGACCTAAACTAAAATATCTTGTAAGAAATGATGGATCTGCCAAACTGCCCATGATTGGTGATGTCTATCTTGAAGGAATAACCCTGAATGAGGCGGAGGAGTTACTACAGGCTGAATACGAAGAGTTTTATCACAACACCTTTGTTAATCTTAACTTCTTAAATAAACGTGTAATTATCCTAGGCTCCCCTGGTGGTAAGGTTGTTCCAATTGACAATGAAAATACACGATTAGTAGAAGTTATTGCTCTGGCAGATGGTATTGATAATTTTGGTAATGGTCATAACATCAGAGTGTTGAGAGGCGATCAAGTTTTTATCGCAGATTTATCAACCATAGAAGGTTATCAAAAAGGAAATATTTTGGTCGAACCAGGAGATATAATTTACATTGAACCCATTAGAAGACCCTTCTCTGAATTTATGAGAGATAATGGCCCTGTAGTGGCATCAGTAGCAAGTGTCATTTCATTAGTAGTTCTTCTAATAAGCGTAAACAACTAAGTGGAGCCGAATACTAAAATCGATACGGAAAGCATTGATCTAGATAAAATACTTGCTGTTATAAGTAAGAGTTTGGTCTGGATTATCCTGATCTTTTTGATCACTAATGTTACGGCATACCTAATCATTCGCTGGACAAAACCTTTATTTGAATCTAGCTCTGAGCTCAAACTTGATGTTGAAACCAATGCCACAGAACTGGGTTTAACCACAATTGGTGAAAACAAGAATCTGAATATTATTTCGGGGGAAATAGAACTACTAAGATCAAAGCTTTTCTTTAATAAGGTAATTGACAATTTTGACCTATCTGTTAGCTATTATACAGCAGGTAAAGTTTTGGATGATGAGAAGTACTTAACATCTCCATTTATTATTGAATATAACCTCAAAAATGATCGGCTCCTTGATCGAAATATAAATCTGGAAATAGTAGATGAAAACTCTTTCAATATAGGTTTTAAAGGGGAATACTCAGGTCAGAATTATAAGTTTGGAGAGAAAATAGATAATGAGGACATAGAGCTCATCATCTTCAAAACTTCATATTTTGATTCCCAAGGAGAGAGGTACCACTTTTTTAAGATTAATAGCCATAATGCACTCCTCTCCTATCTTGATGAAAACCTGACGGTTGTACCTCTAAACCTAAATGCTAATACCATAAAAATCAGTTTTACTGATCATAATCCGGGGAAAGCAAAAGACCTAGTAAATGCGATTGACAGCCTATATCTAAGTTACAGCCAAGAAGAAAAGAATCTGGAGAATAAGCAGAAAATTACCTGGCTCAACAGTGAATTAAAAGCTATAGAAGGACAATTGGAAGGTTTTGAAGATTATTTTGAATCTTTTACGATAGAAAATAGAACCAATGACCTTGATGCCGATTTAGAAAACACCATCAAATATATAAATGCTATAGATTCTCAGCGATACGAGATTTCAAAGAAAGTAAATCAATCTAAAGGCCTCCTTACCAATTTAGAGAGTAATGAATTAACCAGTTTAGGAGATAATTATTTGTCTAATTACCCTCGGAATATAACGGATGGCCTCGAAAACCTTATTGAATTGGTTAATGACTATGAAAGACTAAAACTGACATATACTGAGTCCACTTTTGTACTTACCCGAAAAGAACAGGAAATAACGAAACTTAAATCAAATGTTACAAGCCAGCTCAGTGCTTTAATAAATGAATATGAGAATAGATTAGCAGACCTGTCCAGTCAGAAACAGAGGCTTCAGAAAAATTTCGTAGAGCTACCTGGCAAGAGTACCGAATTCAATAAGAATCAACGTTTTTTTAAATTGTATGAAGAATTCTACCTGTCACTAATGCAAAGTAAAGCAGAATACCAGATAGCCCAAGCAGGAACAACAACTCAATTTAAAATATTATCGTCCGCCACACTTCCAAGTCAACCGATTTCACCAGACAGATTGATCATACACGGAATTGGTTTTGTAGCCGGACTTGTTTTTAGTTTCTTTTTCATTGGTATCAGATACTTATTGCATAATAAAGTAACAACCCCCCAAGAACTGGAAAAACTGACCGATGCTCCTATTCTCGGCTATATTCCTCAGGAAAAAGAGAAGATGGAAACCTCCATATTAATGGCTGATAAACGTCCGAAATCAGCAGTCAGTGAGTCTCTTAGGTCGATAAGGACGAACATCGATTTCATGATAAGCAAAGGAAAGCAACGTGTTATTTCGGTCACATCAACGATAGGTGGTGAGGGGAAAACATTTACTGCAGTCAATTTAGGTGCTATTATTGCCATGTCAAAAAAGAAAGTGATTGTACTTGACCTTGACATGAGAAAACCAAGAGTACACTTATCTTTTGGTGATGACAACCCCTCAAAAGGCATAAGTACTTTCTTAATTAATAAGCATTCTTTAGAGGAATGTATTAATCATTCAAGAATTGAAAATCTCGATTATATAAATGCTGGCCCCACTCCTCCTAACCCTTCAGAGCTACTTCTAAATGGCGAATTTGATGAGCTTATTGAAAGGCTTAAATTGACTTACGATATTGTCATTTTGGATACACCTCCCATAGGTCTTGTCACAGATGGAATACTAGCTATGAAAAAGGCAGATCTAGCTATTTATGTGGTAAGAGCCAACTACTCAAAAAGAGAATTCCTCAAAACTTTGAACAGACTTCTAACAGTAAATCAGTTTAAAAATATAGCAGTAGTACTTAACGCCTTACCTAATTTGAGGTCAAATAACTACGGGTATGGCTACGGATATTATGATAATAAAGGAGAAGGATCAACTTCTCTAATTGATAAAATATTAAGGAGATAGTGTTCGGTTTTTTAAAAAAAAAAGTTGAACAGCCGGCATCAATTTTAGAAGTCGATATTCATTCACATCTCATTCCTGGAGTAGATGATGGAGTCCAAAGTTTTGAGGAGTCATTAGCCTTAATAAAAGGGTTTGAAGAGAAGGGCTATAAAAAACTCATTACCACTCCTCATATAATGGCTGATTTCTACGACAACTCTGAAACTCATTTAAAAGAAATCGTGAACGACCTTATGCAAAAGGTTTTAGAAAATAATATTTCTATAAACATAGAAGTTGCTGCCGAATATTACCTAGATGACAGGCTCAATGAACGTATTTCTGACCCAAAGGAGGAGTTCTTGACCTTTGGAAATAATTACCTATTATTTGAAACCTCTTTTATGAATGAGCCCCTCTATTTGAAAGAGTTTATTTTTAATGCAAAATCCAGAGGTTTGAATCCAGTATTAGCTCACCCTGAGCGGTACCACTATTTAATTTCAAATAATTCTCTGGTAGAAGAGCTCGCGAATAGAGAGGTTTTGTTCCAATTAAATATTAATTCGCTAAGCGGCTACTATTCCAAACAGGTTAAAAAATTCGCTGAAAAATTAATCGATGCAGGATCCATTCACTTTGCTGGATCCGATTGTCATAATCAACTGCACTTTGAAAACCTATCTAAAGCCAAATCCACAAAGTACTATAACAAGCTTTTGAGTTTACCTTTAAAAAATAACAGTTTATGATCTTAGTTACTGGGGCAAACGGATTATTAGGCAGCTATATATGCAAGGCTCTTGTGTACGAGGGTTATCAAGTTAAAGCCCTAGTCAGAAAAAATAGTGATCTAAGTCTTTTAATTGAAATAGAGAAAAAAATTGAACTTGTTCACGGAGATATTCTAGTCCCCGAGGAAGTCAGTATTCATTTATCAGGAGTTAATACCATTATTCATTGTGCTGCTATTGTTTCATTTCATCAGGCTGATAAAGCTTTAATGCAAGAGGTCAATGTAACCGGAACAACCAACATAGTTAATCTGTCCCTTAACCATAATATCGATTACTTTATTCAGATAAGTTCAGTAGCTGCATTAGGTAGGTTATTGGGAAAAGGGACTGTTGATGAAAGCTCCAAGTGGGAGGAAAGCAAATTCAATAGCAATTATGCCAACTCAAAATATCATGCTGAGCTTGAGGTATGGCGTGGTATGGAAGAAGGTTTAAATGCTGTGATCCTAAATCCTTCCGTCATCATAGCTCCTGACAATTTTGATCGCAGTAGTGGTCAACTATTTAAATATGTATGGGAAGAAAACCTATTTTACCCTGATGGATTGATAAACTATGTTGATGTAAATGATGTAACTGAGGCTATTTTAAGATGTCTCAAAGACAGAACTAAAAATGAACGTTTTGTATTGAATGGAGGTACGGTTACTTACCAAAAATTGTTTACAGAGATCGCAACACGACTGAACAAAACTCCACCAAAACACAGGTCTCATCCATTTTTAATAAAAATAGGTATGTATCTTGATTGGTTTAAGTCCTTATTTACTGGGAAACGACCAATAATTACAAGAGAGACTGTTTTGTTAAGTGGTGCAGAAATTTACTTCAATAACGAGAAAGCAAAGACTCGTTTAAACATTAACTTTGCATCACTATCCAAAACCCTTGATTGGGCCTGTGATAAAATTCTGAGTAGGAATAGGTAGATTTTCTTGCTCCAAAATATTAATCAGCAGGAAAAATTCGTTAAATTCATTAAACTTTCAATCGTTCTTAATGGCTAAAAATTTCAAAAAGAAGAAAGAAGAAGATGAGCTTGTAAAACGTTTTGAAGATCATCAAAAAAATAAGGCCTCTTACTTCTTCGAGCTGGACAATTTTGAACACATCATCAATTACTATCAAGAACTTGGGCGCTACAATCAGGCACTAAATGCTGCAAATATAGCTTCAGAACAATATCCTTATTCTATTGAATTATTTATTAGTAAAGCTCAGATTATGTCAAATCTCGAGCGCTACGATGAGGCAATAGAATTGTTGGATCATGCTGAGTCTTTCCAACCTAATGATGGTGAGATATTTCTTATGAAAGGCTCCATTTTTTCACTTTTAGGTGAATATGATAGTGCTATCGAATACTATTTAAAGGCAGTGACTTTTTCAGAAGAAAAAGATGAGGCGTACTACAGTCTTGGTCTGGCTTATCAAAGTATTGAAAAATACGAAGAAGCCATTGATTCATATAAAAAGGCCATAGAAGATAATATATTCCATGATGGAGCTCTTTATGAGCTTGCCTACTGCCTTGATGTTTGTGGAGAACTTGAAAGTTCCATTGACTACTACAAAAAGTTTATTGATGCAGACCCATACTCTCAGGCAGCTTGGTACAATCTGGGCATTGTTTACAATAAGTTAGGTCGCTATGAAGATGCGCTTTCAGCTTATGAATTTGCTATTGCAATAGAAGATAAATTCGCTTCGGCATATTATAACATGGGCAATACCCACATGCAAATGGAGCAATTTACTAAAGCATTGGATGCATATAAGTCTACCATTGATATTGAAGGGCCAAGTGCTGAAGTGTATTGTCAAACAGCCAAAGCATATGAGAACCTTGAACAATACGAGTTGGGTTTAAAATATTTTCAGAAAGCGACTAAACTTGACAACCTATACAGTGAAGCCTGGTTTGGTGCTGGTAAATGTCTTGAATTACAACAAAAATGGTATCAGTCACTTCATTTTTACAATAAGGCACTTAAGCTAGATTATGAAAATCCACTGTTTTGGAAGTCCGTAGCAAATGCTGAATTCAATGTTGGAAACATAGTTTCTAGTATTGATGCATATCAGGAAGCAAGTATGCTTGACCCCGAAGACAAAGAAATTTGGTTAAACTGGTCTTATATATATTATGATCAGGGCGATTTTGACAAGGCAATTGATCTGATAATCAATGGGTTAGAAGAGTTGCCAGATGAGTCTGATTACTTTTATCGCATAACTGCTTATCTTATAGCTGCAGGCAAATACAAAGAAGCCTTTAATTATTTAGAAAATGCGCTAATTTTGGACTTCGAAAATCATGTAGTGCTTTTTGAATTTTTTCCACAGTTGGAAACTCAGAAGGCACTTTACAAAATCATTGACCAATTTAGAAAAGACAATTCCTAATGAATTATACTTTGAATAGCATTCCTGAGCGAACATCAAAGCCCAGGCAGTACGGATTTACTATGGCCATGGATAAAGGTTTAAGTATCCGTGAAGTAGAAGATTTCTTAAGTGTATCAAGCAATTATGTCGACATTGTAAAACTTGGATGGGGTACTTCTTTTGTTACTCCCAACCTGGAAGACAAGATCAAAATCTATGAAGATGCAGGTATACCAGTATACTTTGGAGGCACTTTGTTTGAAGCCTTTATAGTCCGAAATCAATTTGATGATTATCGCAAAGTTCTGGAGAAGTACAAATTGTCTTATGCAGAAGTATCCGATGGCTCCATAGAGTTGGACCATGATAAAAAATGTGATTATATCTCCAAGTTATCTGAACAGGTAACGGTTCTTTCTGAAGTAGGCTCGAAAGACGAAGAAAAAATAATACCTCCATACCAGTGGATTAGTCTTATGCAAGCCGAGTTAGATGCTGGTGCATGGAAAGTAATTGGTGAGGCAAGAGAAGGTGGTAATGTCGGTTTGTTCAGATCTACGGGAGAGGTAAGGTCAGGACTCGTTCAGGAGATACTTACTAAAATCCCTTTTGAAAAAATAATCTGGGAAGCACCACAAAAAGCTCAACAAGTATGGTTCATCAAGTTATTAGGATCAAATGTTAACGTTGGCAATATAGCTCCAAACGAAGTGATACCATTAGAAACAATTCGTTTGGGATTAAGAGGTGATACATTTAGTCATTTTTTGGATTCGACAGAAGATCATTAACCTCGTTTTATGAGTAAATTTAAGACTCACATCCTGACATTCTTTAAAGGTATGGCCATGGGTGGGGCTGATGTGGTACCTGGTGTTTCTGGCGGTACTATAGCATTCATTACAGGAATCTATACGGAGCTTTTAGATTCTATTAAAGCTGTAGATGCCGATGCCTTCAGACTTCTGTTTAGTTTTAAACTGAAAGATTTCTGGAAGAAAATAAATGGTAATTTTCTGCTACCTCTTTTTTTAGGCATCCTCACTAGCTTGTTATCCCTCGTTCAATTAATAAAATATCTACTCGAGTATGAGGCCATTTCGCTATGGTCATTCTTTTTTGGACTGATCATTATTTCAAGCCTTTTGGTACTTAGAGAAATAAAAAAATGGAATCCGCAGGTTGTCATCTCTATGTTCATCGGAATAGCTATTGCCTTTTGGATTACTGTTACCTCTCCATCAGAAACTACCGAAGCATACTGGTTTATATTTTTATCAGGTTGCATAGCAATATGTGCAATGATACTGCCCGGTATCTCAGGAGCTTTTTTGCTCCTAATACTAGGGAAGTACCAATTCATAATTGATTCCATAAGCAATAAGGACATTGCCGTTATAGCAGTATTTGGACTTGGATGTATTGTTGGTATTTTAACATTTGCCAGGGCAGTATCCTGGTTGCTGAAAAATTACCATGACCTAGCAGTTGCACTACTTTCGGGTTTTATGATTGGGTCGCTAAATAAGGTGTGGCCCTGGAAAGTGGCTTTAGCTTTTCGTATTGATAGTGAAGGCAAGCAGGTAGCAACAATTACAGAAAATGTTTTGCCCGCAGAGTTCTTTAGAGCTTCAGGTGAGTACCCTATGGTTTTCCAGGCTATTCTGTTTATTGCTTTGGGTATTTTTATTGTTGTGCTAATTGAGAAAATTGCAAATAGAAAAACGAGCTAACCATTAATGAAGAAGTTCGGGCTAATTGGCAGAAAACTCTCTCATTCTTTTTCGCAAAGTTATTTTACCGAAAAATTCAAAGCACTGAACCTTCCTGATCATGTCTATCAGTTGATTGAACTCGAGAAGATTGATGAAGTGAAAAAAGTTTTAGAAGAAAAAGATCTTATCGGATTAAACGTTACTGTACCTTACAAAGAATCAATAATTCCATTTCTTTCGAACTTGCACGAATCAGCCCTAAAAGTTGGTGCTGTCAACGTAGTGAAAGTTAATAATGGTATGTCTACCGGATATAACTCCGATTACTTAGGTTTCAAAAATTCATTAATAAACTGGTTACCAAAAAACTTTAAAGGCAAGTCATTAATTCTTGGATCTGGTGGAGCATCCAAAGCCGTTCAAGCTACTCTTAGCGATATGGATATAGAATATCATGTGGTATCCAGAAGTCCCGCGGTAAATGAGCTTTCTTATAAAGAAGCAAATGACATAATCTCCTCAAAGGTGAGCCTTGTTGTAAATACCACTCCTTTAGGGATGTCACCTAATGTAGAAACCTATCCAGCCATAGACTACATTTTATTGACAGATGAACATTATTTATATGACCTTGTATACAATCCTGAAATAACAGCATTCCTGACTAAAGGAAAGTCCAGGGGAGCAAGTACAAAAAATGGACTTGAGATGCTACATTTACAAGCAGAGGAATCATGGAAAATCTGGACGGAGTATGGAGTATAAATTAACGAGTGAATACGAACCAACAGGGGATCAGCCAAAAGCAATTGAAGAGCTGATGGAAGGTTTGAATAACGGAGAGCAGCACCAAACTCTACTGGGCGCTACAGGAACGGGTAAAACCTTTACAATGGCTAATGTCATTGCTCAATCTGGAAAGCCAACATTAGTATTAAGTCATAACAAAACGCTTGCTGCTCAGCTATATGGAGAGTTTAAAAATTTCTTTCCAGACAATGCCGTTGAGTATTTTATTTCTTATTATGATTATTATCAACCAGAAGCATTTATACCCAACTCCGGACTATATATTGAAAAGGATCTTTCAATAAATGATGAAATTGAAAAACTTCGATTAAGCGCAACGTCATCCTTGCTCACCGGAAGGCGTGACATAATAGTAGTGGCCTCGGTATCGTGTATTTATGGTATCGGTAATCCGGAGGAGTTTGGCAAAAATGTAGTCAAACTAAGAGCTGGTGAAACCATTCCCAGAAATAAACTACTTTTCTCACTGGTCGATATCTTATACAGTCGAACTGAAGCAGAGTTCAAAAGAGGTACGTTCAGAGTGAAAGGTGATACAGTAGATATATTCGTGGCATATGGTGACTTTGCTTATCGAATAATTTTCTGGGGTGATGAGATTGAAGCTATACAACAAATAGACCCACAAACAGGCAAGAAAACATCTGATGAAACTGCCGTAACCATTTTCCCAGCGAACCTTTTTGTTACGGGTAAAGAATTACTGCATACTGCAATTCATGAAATTCAAGATGATCTGATCTCGCAGGTAAACTATTTCGAATCAGAACAACGCCTATTAGAAGCTAAAAGATTAAAAGAGCGTACAGAGTTTGACCTGGAGATGATGCGAGAGTTGGGCTACTGTTCTGGGGTAGAAAACTACTCACGCTATTTTGACAGAAGAGAAGCCGGAGCACGACCATTTTGCCTGCTCGATTACTTCCCTGATGATTACCTGATGATAGTTGATGAAAGTCATGTAACGCTTCCCCAGGTGCGTGCCATGTGGGGCGGTGATCGATCCAGAAAAGTTAATTTGGTAGATTATGGTTTCCGTCTTCCATCGGCCATGGATAACAGGCCACTGACTTTCAATGAATTTGAAGGTTTGCTAGATCAAACTGTCTATGTCAGTGCCACCCCTGCGGAGTATGAGTTAAGAAAATCTGAAGGCGTGATTATAGAACAGGTTATTCGTCCGACCGGTCTTTTAGATCCGGAAATCGATGTAAGGCCAAGTCAGAATCAAATTGATGACTTGTTAGAAGAAATTGACGAGCGAATCAAAAAAGAAGAGCGCGTATTAGTGACAACTCTGACCAAGCGAATGGCGGAGGAGTTGACTAAATACCTTGAAAAGGTCAATATCAAATGTCGTTATATACACAGTGAGGTAGATACACTGGACAGGGTTGAGATTCTTCGCGAACTACGGTTAGGTGTTTTTGATGTCTTGGTAGGTGTCAACCTGCTCAGAGAAGGACTCGATTTGCCTGAAGTTTCTTTAGTTGTGATTATTGATGCAGATAAAGAAGGTTTCTTAAGAAATGAACGCTCACTGATTCAAACCATAGGCCGCGCTGCACGTAACGCCAATGGTCGAGTAATCATGTATGCAGATACTATTACAGGCTCTATGCAACAAGCTATTGACGAAACTTACCGCAGGAGAAACCTTCAGATGGCATATAACGAAGAACATGGTATCATACCACAAACCATTATCCGATCAAAAGATTCTATTCTGAAACAAACTAAAGTAGCTGATAAGAAAAAGTCTTCAGTCAACTACTACATTGAAGAAGAGCAATCTATCGCAGCCGATCCTGTTGTGGCTTATATGGACAAGAATGGATTGGAGAAAATGATTGTCAAAACGCAAAAGTCAATGGAAAAAGCAGCTAAAGAACTTGACTTTATTGAAGCCGCAAGGTTGAGAGATGAGATGATTGAACTTAAGAAGTTGCTTGCAGAAAAAGAATAATTGGCTATAATCACCAACACTATTGGCTGCATTGCGTTCAAACTAGATCAAAGGTATTACTTATGAACTCAAGATCACTTTTCATCATTGTATTAGGCTCAAGTATGATTGGAGCAATGCTGGCAGCAGCAATTGTGTTATCTTATTTTGAGAACAATCAAACATACGACTATAACTCAATTGCTCAGCGGCAGGAAAACACCTCAGAACAAGTCCGCTATATAGAATCCAGCGGTATCCCCGAAGGGTTAAGCTTTGTTTCAGCAGCAGATAAAGTGACCCCATCAGTGGTTCACATCAGATCTGTTTACAGTGGCGGTGGAAGTAGTTTCAATGCGTTAGAAGGCTTTTTCAGGGGCCCAGCACAATCGTCAGGCTCGGGAGTAATTCTTACAGACGATGGTTTTATAGTAACAAATAATCATGTGATCGATGATGCGAGTGAAATTGAAGTGGTACTTCAGGATAACAGAAGCTATTTTGGCAAACTAATTGGCACTGACCCTACTACGGACTTAGCCCTTTTAAAAATTGAGGCTCAGGGGCTGCCATTTTTATCCTATGGCAATTCTGATAATGTAAAGACCGGAGAGTGGGTCCTGGCGGTTGGTAATCCGTTTGACTTGAATTCCACGGTAACTGCGGGAATTATAAGTGCCAAAGCAAGAAATATTGGTATACTCCGTGATAGAAACAACCTTCAGATAGAATCATTTATTCAAACAGATGCTGCGGTGAATCCCGGCAACAGTGGTGGAGCTTTGGTTAACCTAAAAGGTGAATTGGTTGGCATTAATACTGCCATAGCTACTCCAAACGGAAGCTATGCCGGATACTCGTTTGCAGTACCAGTCACTTTAGTCAGGAAAGTGATGGATGATTTGCTGGAATTTGGTGAAGTACAGCGAGGGCTTTTAGGAATAAGAATAGGTGACGTTAACGCACGACTTGCAGAGGCTCGTGGGTTAAATGTCGTCAATGGAGTATTTGTGAGTTATGTCAATGAAAATAGCTCGGCACAAGAAGCAGGTATTGAACAAGGAGATGTGATCATCGGTATTGATGGAAAAAAAGTTACTAATGTATCAGAATTGCAGGAGTTTGTCGCACGAAATAGACCGGGTGATGATATTGAGGTTACTTACCTCAGAGATGGAAACGAAAAAACGGTGATGGCTACACTAAGAAATACTCAAGGCAGTACTGAGCTAAAGGTGAAAAGCTATGCTAATCGCCTTGAAGGGGTAACTTTTGAAGAAGTTGATAATGATGAAATGGCCAAACTGGAATTAAATGGAGGGGTAAAGGCAATAAGCGTTGATGAAGGTAAATGGAAAGACGCTGGACTTGAAGCAGGTTATATTATATTAAAAATCGACAAAGTAGATATCACTACCCTCAACGATCTTCATTTAGTTTTAGAAAATAAAAAAGGCGGTATTTTAGTCGAAGGCCTCTCTCCTTCCGGTGAAAAAGCAGTTTTAGGAATAGATTGGTAAATTCACTTTACAATCGTTTGAAAGGGAGCTGACGCTCCCTTTTTTATTGCATCTAATCCCTATCCTTTTGTCCTACATTTTATAGCTTTGCAGCCTATTAAACAAAGACAACAATGAGTAATAATTTTGGAATAGCCGAGGCCCTGAAGGCGCTGGAAATAGAAGATGTAAATGCAGGTACTTCAACTGGCAGCAGATGGTTGGTTAATGAGGGAGAAGAAATCTCATCAATATCCCCCGTGGATGGCAAACTAATTGGAAAAGTAATAAGCACCACTGAAAGTCAGTATGAAGAAGTAGTGAAAAAAGCTAGTGAAGCATTTAAAACCTGGCGTGTTATGCCTGCTCCAAAACGTGGTGAAATTGTCCGGCAGATAGGTGAAGAATTAAGGGAGTATAAAGAACCTTTAGGAAAGCTCGTTTCTTACGAAATGGGAAAGTCCTATCAGGAAGGGCTTGGGGAAGTGCAGGAAATGATTGATATCTGTGACTTTGCCGTTGGCTTATCAAGACAACTTCACGGACTTACAATGCATTCAGAACGTCCTAATCACAGAATGTATGAGCAATACCATCCACTTGGAATAATAGGTATCATTTCAGCTTTCAATTTCCCGGTTGCTGTATGGGCATGGAATTCAATGCTTGCATGGGTTTGTGGTGATGTTTGTATTTGGAAACCTTCAGAAAAAACTCCATTGTGCGGTATTGCCTGTCAGAATATTGTAAACAAAGTCTTCTCAAGAAATGACATTCCTGAAGGAGTATCGTGTATTGTTAACGGTGATTACAGAATAGGGGAATTAATGTCCAATGACAAGAGAGTACCTTTAGTTTCTGCTACTGGCTCAACACGAATGGGGAAGAAAGTAGGTGAAGCAGTGGGAGCCAGATTAGGAAAAGCACTTTTAGAACTTGGAGGGAATAACGCTATCATCATCACTGAAAATGCAGATTTGGATGTTGCTATAACCGGAGCGTTGTTTGGTGCTGTTGGTACGTGTGGTCAACGATGCACTTCTACAAGACGGCTTATCATTCATGACAGTAAGTATGATGAGGTAATGAATAAGCTTAAGAATGCTTATGGTCAACTGAAGATTGGAAACCCACTGGATGAAAAAAATCATGTAGGTCCTTTAATAGATACTGATGCAGTAAAAATGTATGAAAATGCCATTGGAGAAATAAAAGCACAAGGTGGTACAATTCTGCACGAGGGCGGTGTCTTGTCTGGCGAAGGGTATGAATCAGGCTGTTATGTGAAACCAGTAATTGCTGAAGCTTCAAATGATATGCAAATCGTACAACATGAGACTTTTGCTCCTATCTTGTACTTAATGAAGTACTCAACAATTGATGAAGCCATAGAATTGCAGAACGGGGTTGTTCAGGGTCTTTCTTCAGCAATAATGACAACCAATATGAGGGAGGCCGAGAACTTCCTATCTCATGCAGGTTCTGACTGTGGTATTGCCAATGTTAATATTGGTACCTCAGGCGCAGAAATTGGTGGTGCTTTTGGAGGTGAGAAAGAGACTGGCGGTGGTCGTGAGTCTGGTTCCGATGCATGGAAAGTGTATATGAGAAGGCAAACCAACACTATTAATTATGGAAAAGATTTACCACTTGCTCAGGGTATTAAATTCGATCTTTAATTAATATAATAATAGAAAAAAGAAATGGGTACTATCGTGAGATAGTACCCATTTCTTTTTTGAATAGCTCAAATTAGAACTATATTTAATCAATCAATAAAACCTGAATTCATGTCAAAAAAGTATCATTCTGTAATGTTGATTGATGATAATGAGATTGACAATCTTATTAATCAGAAAATGATTGAGTCTGCTGACATCTCAGAGCATATTTACACCCATACCGGAGCAAAAAGTGCTATTGAGTTTCTTAAGAACATCAGTAAGTTGGTTGATATATCTAATCAAGTACTTCCCGATGTGATTTTCCTTGATATTGATATGCCACTGATGGACGGATTTCAGTTTTTAGATGAGTTTGAGAAACTTTCTGAGCAAACACGAAGTAAATGTAAAGTGGTGATGCTGACATCATCCATTAACCCTCAAGATGTCAATAAATCGAAGAAATACTCATACGTGAAGGAATATATTAACAAACCTTTGTCACAACAGACTTTGGAAAACCTAGATATATAATTCCACCTATCTGAGTGATATTCTACCGATAAAATCTTCTTTGAAGTCGATTAATGAAGAAGGAGAAAAGAACGGAGTTGAGATTTCACCAACTTTTTCTCCCATTGTTTTTAGTTTTTGAGCTTTATTAGTTTTAACCTCACTAATTGCCGTTTTAAGAATTTTTGTAAAGAGTACGATATGCTCACAATTCTCTTTACCTAGCAAACGAATCTGCCGTTGAATACTGTTAATCAGCTGATTGAATAGCTCGAAATCCTTAAGCATACAATATTGTAATGCCAATACTACTTTTATCTCTAATTGTATATATGGATACTTCTTCAAACTAACCTCATTGAGTAGATTATTTATCCATCTGGAGGCATCATCATAATTCCCTGCGTAATAAGATGATATAGCTCTATACATGGTATAAACTACATAATTTGGGATATCAAGCTTATCAACTTCAAAATCCTGAAAAACTCCTTCATTTTCAGTAAACATTGAGGTCTCTGTACCCATCCTCAAATGGCGCCCCATCTTGGTAATCAGAAACTGCGAAGGGAAAGTATAAAGCGTATAATTAGTCAGTAAGTTATCGGCAGCATCATTTACCTCCTCATAGTAATGTTCCGCCTTTCTATAAACTTTATAATGATTGTAATATTCTAGCTTTAGAAACTCGAAAACCAGATTCAAATGATAATATATCGAGTCCAGCTGATACTGTGAGAATATTTTTTCAACATTATCAAGGATATCTTCAATGGGTTCTTTACCGTCATCCATAGTCTCTTCCTTGTCCACAAATAGTCTGTGAAAAATGATTATACAGCTCTCGTAAACATAAAGCCTATGAGATTCGTAAAGAGCAGCTACATTGTTCATCTCCTTCAACAACAGGCCTAAGCCCATTTTCTCCGTTTCATCGCCTGATAAAGAGTACTGACCGTACATTTTAAAGTACTCAGCCAACAAGTCCTCTGCCTTATCTACAGCCAACATATAAGCTACATGCCTGTTGTATAATTGTGAGTAACTGAAGTAGTCTGGTGAATTAAGATGCAGCTTTTTTAGCGACTTATAAACTACAGTTAGTTCATTGGACAAATCATAATCTAACAACTCCTTCTCTAACTTTTTTAAAGTGGCAGTTGCAATAGCCTTTTTCTTAGTGAATATAATCTCGTTGATATTTGCAACTTTCTTAAGGATGTCCGTGCGAGGACTTTCCATTTGTTGCAGAAGATGTTCTTCTATTTTCTGATTCAGCCTAGAACGAAGCGTGTAATAGGCATTGGTATTAACCTCCAACTCGCCCATGATTTTCGTATCAGAAAGCTGTCGCTCACGCATCGATTGAAGCAAGTAGGCTGATTTTTCAGCATTACTTTCAATTAAAGAATTATATATGGCATCATAATCTGCAGCGGAAAGTTGTTTGATTATATTCTTGAGTTTAGCCATCTACAGTATCTCGGTACTATTAAATAAACATTCAGTTAAGAAGACCTGAAATTAGTCACTAATTCTAAAAGATAGTAGATATTAGGGATAATTTTAACTCCGGTTAATCTCATAAATCAATACTCTCACCCTAACTGTAGGATAAAAAACGGATTTGTCTTTATATAAAAAAGCACTCTTTAACGAGTGCTTTAGTGGAGAAGATGGGATTCGAACCCACGACCTCTTGACTGCCAGTCAAGCGCTCTAGCCAACTGAGCTACATCCCCTAATGATAGGCAAATATAAAAAATATCACTACTAAAAAGGACGTCTGGCAAACCTAAATCTTTTCTTATAGTAATTACTTTCCATACTACTCTCAACTACTCCAAGTGAGGAAGAACTGTGAATAAATTTTACCTTTCCGCCACGACTGGAAGTCACCAATCCAACATGGGTTATTTTTTTCTTTTTCTTACCAGTAGCAAAAAAAACTAAATCGCCAGGCTCCAAATCTTTGGCCTTAACCTTCTTACCTACTTCACTCTGTTTTGCAGAAGTTCGTGGTAGTTGATAATTGACTGATCTGAAGGCGTTGCAAAGCAAACCTGAACAATCTATGCCTGATCGACTTGTCCCTCCCCACTTATATGGAGTACCGGTGTAAGTCCTGGCAGTCTGTATGACAGTATTAATCTTCCTGTCTCGGATTTTAGCCTTTTTTGCTGCTCCGCAGGAAACTAGAATAACAGTTAAAAAAGCAAAAGCAATGAACCTAAGTTTCATTGTGATAATAATAAGTTTAAAAAATCAATTTAAACTTAATCAATTCTTTTCAAGCAAAATAAAAACGGTCTAATTTTCACTTCTGAATTAGGTTAAAATGAATAAAAGGCAGTTAAAAGAGCTTGATACAATACTAGATGGACATCTCTTATTTGACGATGTCTCGAAAACTCTTTACGCCACAGATGCTTCTGCCTATAGAGAAATACCAAGTGCAGTGGCCATTCCCAAGTCGAAAGATGATCTGACACACCTAATTGAATTTGCCAGAGACAATAATACCTCGCTTATACCAAGAACGGCAGGCACATCACTGGCAGGTCAGGTTGTTGGAAAAGGTATTGTAGTAGATGTGTCTAAGAACTTCACACAAATACTGGAAGTAAATGAAACTGAGCAATGGGTTCGGTTACAACCGGGGGTGATAAGAGATGAGCTCAATATGCATCTGAAGCCATATGGTTTTCTGTTTGGCCCTGAGACTTCAACAGCTAATAGAGCGATGATTGGGGGTATGATTGGCAATAATTCTTGCGGATCAAATTCTATCATTTATGGAAGCACTCGTGATCATTTGATTTCTGCCAAAGTGCTTCTTTCAGATGCTTCTGAGATTGAACTTACATCAATAACTAAATCACAATTTGAAGAAAAGTGTACTCTTCAAAACCTAGAAGGGCAACTTTACAGAAATATAAAGGACATCCTGTCAAATGAAAAAATCAGACAACGGATTGAAAAAGAATATCCTAAAAAAAGTATTGACAGAAGAAACACAGGTTATGCTATAGATTTGTTGGTTCATTCCGAACCTTTTGTTGACGGAGGCGAGCTATTCAACTTTTGTAAACTATTAGCGGGCTCCGAAGGCACCTTGGCCTTCGTGACTGAGGCTAAGCTTTCAATAGTTCCACTACCACCAAAGCATAAGGCATTAATTTGCGCACATTTTGAAAGCGTTTACGATTCACTGCAAGGAAATCTAATTGCTTTAAAATACAATCCATCTGCATCCGAATTGATGGATCACTACATCCTTGAGTGTACAAAGGACAACATAGGTCAGCGCGAAAATAGGTTCTTCGTTAAAGGTGACCCTAAAGCAATTTTGGTAATAGAACTGTTCGCTGAATCTGAAGTGGAATTGAAAAAGAAGAGCGAGTCGTTGATCGAAGAATTGAAGAAGGCAGGTCTGGGATATCATTTCCCAGTTGTCATAGGACGTGATATAAAAAAAGTCTGGGACTTAAGAAAAGCAGGCTTGGGTTTACTAAGCAATATGCCTGGAGATGCTAAGCCCGTACCTGTTATAGAGGATACTGCTGTGGATGTTAATGACCTTCCAGCCTACATCAATGACTTCAATGCTATTCTTAAAAAATATGAGCTTTTCTGCGTGCACTATGCACATGCTGGATCTGGTGAGCTACACTTAAGACCTATCATCAACTTAAAGACAGAAGAAGGCAATAAGCTTTTCAGAACTATTCTTGAAGAAATCGCAGCACTGGTCAAAAAGTATAAGGGTTCTCTGAGTGGTGAACATGGTGACGGCCGATTGAGAGGCGAGTTTATTCCCTACATGATAGGAGACGAAAACTATGCACTGTTAAAAGATATTAAAAAGGCCTGGGACCCTAATAACGTATTTAATCCTGGAAAAATAGTTGATACGCCAGCGATGAATAGTTCGTTGAGATTCACTCCAGGTCAGGAAACGAAAGCTTTTGATACCGCTTTGAATTTTGAAGATACTCAAGGCATTCTCAGGGCAGCAGAACAATGTAATGGTTCGGGTGATTGTCGAAAAACTCACCTATCCGGAGGTACGATGTGCCCCTCTTACATGGCCACCAGAAACGAAAAAGATACTACCAGAGCTCGTGCCAATGTACTTAGAGAAGTCCTGACCACATCTAACAGTAGAAATGCTTTTGACAGCCCTGAAATAAAGGAAGTAATGGACTTATGTCTTTCGTGTAAGGGATGTAAATCTGAATGCCCATCTAATGTAGACGTTGGTAAAATGAAAGCAGAATTTCAATACCAATATCAAAAAGCTAATGGTACTCCGTTAAGAAATAAATTGATTGGGAATTTTGCCGGACTGAATAAACTTGCCTGTATTACTCCCTGGGCATATTCATTAGCCATGAATTCACCTATTTCCTCACTCACAAAATCACTGATAGGTTTTCATAAGAAAAGAAGCATGCCAACCTTATCTAAGATGACATTGCGGAAATGGTATAAAACAAGGTATGACTCGCTAAAGCCAGTGACAAACAGAAAGGGTCAGTTGTATCTATTTTGTGATGAGTTCACCAATTTTAATGATGGTGAAATAGGTATCATCACGATCAAACTTTTGCATGCCCTCGGATATGTCGTAAAACTTATTGATCATAAAGAAAGTGGGCGATCTTATTTATCTAAAGGAATGCTTGATCAGGCGAAAGAGCTAGCCTTAGAAAATGTGCGCATTTTCTCTCCTTTAGTATCTTCTAACATTCCACTTGTAGGAATAGAACCTTCCGCAATACTTTCTTTCCGAGATGAGTATCCTGATCTTATGGATAAGGAAAATAGGAAAGCAGCAATATCACTTTCCGAAAAAGTATTGACTATTGAAGAATTTCTTAGTCGAGAAATTGAGCTTGGTAATATATCTACTAATCAATTTAAAGAAGACAATAGGCTTGTTAAGCTCCACGGGCATTGTCATCAAAAAGCACTGTCATCGTTAGTGCCAAGTAAAAAGATACTATCACTACCAAAAGGTTTTAAAGTAGAATTGATTCCTTCAGGATGTTGTGGAATGGCTGGGTCATTTGGTTATGAAAAAGAACACTATGACCTTTCTATGCAAATAGGAGAATTAGTATTATTTCCAGCAGTAAGAGAACAACCTGAGAGTGTAATCATCGCTGCGGCAGGTACCAGTTGTCGTCATCAAATAAAAGATGGAACGAATCGAAAAGCTCTACATCCCGTTGAAATACTTTACAATGCCTTAAAAAAATGAAAGAGCTCTACCTTGTCCGTCATGCGAAATCGAGTTGGGATTATCTACATTTATCAGATTTTGAGCGTCCGTTAAACAAACGTGGTAAGAGAAATGCTCCTGATATGGGTAGTCGATTGGCAAATCGAAAAATAAAACCGGACTTAATGCTGAGCAGCCCTGCCAATAGGGCATTGACAACATGTGAAATTATAGCAAAGGAAATTGGCTATGATTCAAATAGTATAGCCACCGATGATAATATATACCATGCGGGTTCCAGCACCTTATTAGAAGTATTACAAACAATAGATGATCAACATAAGTCCGTCATGCTATTTGGTCACAATCCTGGCTTTACTGATTTTGCCAATCGATTGGCTCAAACAGACATCTATAATATCCCCACATGTGGCGTATTTGCATGTGCTTTTGAAATCGAATCGTGGAAATATGTGAGCTTTGGTACCGCCAGATTGCTTTTTTACGATTACCCAAAGAACAAAGGGGCGTATTAAAATGCTTTAGCTTCTACCGCTTTAATATGCTCATTTGGTAAGTTGAATTTGAATCCTGAATGTTAATCAAGTAAAGACCAGCAGCAAGTTCACTGATGTTTGCAGAATAATGATCCTCTTCCCTCTTAAATTGAATAGGATAAACCTGGCCTGACATATCCATGACTTGAATAATGCTTGACTCTAAGCCACTAATTTTTATGATATCCATTACAGGATTGGGAGATACTATTATATCTTCAGATTCTAAGTCTAAACTTGTAACAACCAAGGACAACTCATCTGAAATAGAGCTTTCACAACCGTTAATGCTAACTTTTAAAGTATATATTCCAAGTTCATCTGCTTTAATCGATGCCCCATTAGCACCTACTATTTCATCACCATCGATATACCATTGATTTCCAGTTGAACTGCTGGAATTTAGAACTATACCCCCAGATTCATCCGATGATAAACTAATTTCAGGCTTCAATGGATTAATACAAAAAGTTTGTGTGATAGGGGTCGCAGCCGCATACTGACCATTACCAGGTTGTTGAGCTGATATCTGCACTTCACCAATTGATAGTAGTTGAACAGTCTTGTTGTTAAGTGATATTCTGTCTGAAGTAGTTGAGAATTCTACTTCTAAACCAGAATCAGAAGTAGCCTCTAATGTAAATGAATCATCACCTATGATTTTATCCCCTATAGTTGAGAATCGGATAGTCTGAGGGTCTAAATCAGTAGACTCTTCAACCGTATTTTGATAAACTCTGACATAATCAATCTCCATGGTGCTTTCATTGAATCCAGCATCAATTGTGCCTCCTATTCCTCCCATAGCTATATTCAAAAGTAAATATTGAGGCTCATCAAATGGCCAGGTACTGGCATTTTTACTAGTAGGATTGTAAGTATAATAGGCTACATCATCTACTAAGAACTGTATATAATCTTCAGTCCAAATTATTGAATAAACGTAGAAGTTATCGCTAACATTAGAAATTACAGTTGTCTTTGTATTTATGGTAGCCCCTGAGCTAGATGGTGTATGGAGAGATCCGTGAATAACGTTGGGATTGTTACCCCAGTGTTCCATAATGTCAATTTCACCACAAGCAGGCCAATTTACAGTGCCATATTCATCTTGCCAATAACCACCTGTTTCATTAATATTTCTTCCTAAGGTCCATATCGCAGGCCAGGTACCATCTCCTGATGGCAGTTTAGCCCTTACATCAACCCTTCCGTATGTAAAAGCTATTTTAGAGTTGAGCCTGGCTGAGGTAAAGTTTTTAGGTACTCCCTGATCAGTAAAAGATTCTCTCTTGGCCACAATTTTCAGATATCCATCTTCAATGTAGGAGTTATCTGTTCTATTAGTATAATGCTGAAGTTCACCATTGTACCAACTATCACCAGCAGGTAGTTTCGTTTGATGATGCCAATTTTCAGAGCAAACTGGTCCGTCAGAGTTAAATTCATCAGCCCACACTAAAACATACTCATCAGTCCCAGGTACATTACCTGTAAAGCCGCTAACACAGGTTTGATCGGTTCTGTTTTGAGTGAGCTCGATTCTGTGTTGAGCTTGTAAAACCGAACTAAGAAGAACAAGCGCTGAGGTGACTGAAGCAGTGATATTCATTTATTTTATTAAATCCTTGTTACTAAAGGTATTAATATAAAATGTTTATCACCTAAAGAATGTTTAGACAATCAGTGTTTGAAAAGGTTCTTTTTCAAAAAACCCTCTTCAAGAAAACGTGCCCCTACAAAAAATTTAATATTTCCCGAATTACTATTTGCCTGTAAATTATCAATTCGTGCTGATACAATTTGGGTAACACCTGTCAATCCGCCAAAGAACCAGTCGCCATTATAACCTAAGGCAATACGTGCATTGACCACACCACGAATTCTAATATCTTCTTTATCTCGGTCTCCCTCATTGTATCGTAACCACAAATGTCCAGGACCTATAGCCAGGGAAGCATTGGCATAAAACTTCTTTTTGGTAAATGTATGAGTATAACCTGGTAAAATTGCGAGTGTTGTCACTCTACCTCTTTGCAAGGTTTCATTTTCAGGATAGAATGGCCTTGCACTTTCTGGAATGAGAGTAGAATCTGAATTGAACTCAAAATTTGATACAAAGACACTCGTTATAACCGAACCTGCATTTTTGAGCTGCTGTTCAGATTGTATATATGGAGATCTAAAAGAGAACTTGGAATGATTGAATACATAAAATGCATTCATTTGAAAATACCTGAGGCTTAGATCATCGCGTATCGGATAAGGATCATCAGGTTGTCTCCCAGAAAAATGTTGTTCCGGTTTATCAAGATACATTCCTCTATATCTTTGAAAAGAGACATCGGCTCCCCATTTCTTTGCATAAATGTTCGTTTGAAAGTCAAAAGATCTCGTTTCGCCAAATATTCTTGAAGGGGTCTCTTCCTCATTTTGAGGAAGCTTGAACGATAATTCAAAATTTAAATCAAAGAAATAAAGCCCGAAACCCAAGTAGGCACTAGAGCTAGGTAGATATGTAATATCAGCAGCCTCTTTGTTCTCATCTTTGAATTCCAGCTGAAAAATACGCCCGGTGAGAATCGGTTTTATATAAAACCTATCATGAAATTCCTTGATATAGAGCTTTCGTGTTGAGTCGTATCGATATTTCTTAACCTGATCTAATGAATCAAAATATGATGTTTGTGCTTGAGAAAAGCACGTTGAAAAAGCCAATAACAGCCATATAGCTATCGTTGTCCTCATTTATAATATGAATTCGCTCAGATCCTTATTCTTAACTAAACTACTCAATTTTTCTTTAACCATGTTTTTAGTTACCACTATTTTTGCGTTTGCCCCGATTACATCTGGAACATCAAACAAAAATTCGTTTAGGAGCCTGCTCATAACGGTATGTAACCTCCGAGCTCCAATATTTTCCACTTCTGAATTAATATGAAAAGCAGTTTCTGCAATCTCCTCAAGAGCCTCTTCCTGAAATTCTAAAGACACTTCTTCTGATTCCAACAAAGCAACATACTGCTTAGTCAAGGAATTTTTAGGCTCTTTAAGAATATGGAAAAAATCATCTTTAGTCAGATTTTCGAGTTCCACTCTTATTGGAAACCTTCCTTGCAATTCTGGTATTAAATCTGAAGGCTTAGCTACGTGAAAAGCCCCAGCAGCTATAAAAAGAATATGGTCTGATTTGATAATTCCATACTTTGTGTTGATCGCACTACCCTCTACAATTGGTAACATGTCACGCTGAACTCCTTCCCTACTTACATCAGGTCCACCCTTTTTTCCAGAACCTGTGGCAATTTTATCGATCTCATCAATGAAAATTATTCCCGTATTCTCAGCACGAGAAATAGCCAATTCTTTGACCTCATCCATATCAATGAGCTTGTGAGATTCTTCTTCAAAAAGAATTTTTCTTGCTTCCGCTATGGTCACCTTTCTCTTCTTTGACTTTTTTGGCATCATATTGCCAATCATCTCCTGAAGATTGATCATGGAAGACTCGTCCATAGCTCCACCCCCTATCATTCCAATACCGTTTCCAGAAGCCTTCTGAACATTGATGTCAATCTTTCGATCCTCTAATTCACCATTTCTTATTTTTTCTCTAAATCTCTCACGTGTCTTTTCATTTAACTCATATTCAGATTTTGGCTCTACGTCTTCTTGCGTATCAGATGTCATTTTCACCACTCCGTTATTTTTGAGTGGTGGGATAAGCGCATCCAAAATGATATCCTCCACATTTTGTTCAGCCTTAATTTTTACCTCTTCTTTCTTCTCAGACTTCACTAAATTGACTGATTGTTCAACTAAATCTCTAACCATGCTCTCCACATCACGCCCGACATAACCGACTTCAGTGAATTTGGAGGCTTCCACCTTGGTAAATGGAGCTTTCGCAATTTTCGCCAACCTTCTGGCAATTTCCGTTTTACCTACCCCTGTTGCTCCAATCATCAATATATTATTGGGAACAATTTCTGATTGCATCTCACTTTTGACATTCATTCTACGCCATCGGTTTCTTAACGCTATCGCAACATTCCTCTTGGCGTCTTTCTGGCCAATTATATATTTATCAAGTTCAACTACAATCTCCTTAGGAGTGAAGTATTTTTCTTTATCTATCATATTCAACTTTGTCTCTTTTTAAAAAACCTATTGGTATTAGCTATAACACTAAAACTGTTTGATCCCCCTGCCGGATGATAACCTCCACGACTGTAAGCAAATTCAAAAGACTTCACTCTGAACATCAAACCAAATGAAAATCCAGCTCCTCCAGCTGTTTCTTCAAGTCTTAACTCTTGTCTGACGAGATGGTTATAACCAAATCTCACATTTATGTTTTTGGACAGCAGCAATTCTGCTCCAATATTCACATGCCTTAATACATTATCGAAAGCTCCTTTTTCTTCAGGACCATCAATATCATTGCTATTGAAGTAACTAATATCTCCTTGGGTTAGATTATATCCGGTAAGCGAAAAACGAAAAGGCATGTAGGCAGGTTTAAAAGTAGCACCTGCTTGAACATCAAAGGGCAATGAAGAGTCACTAATTTCAGTATAGTCGCTCACAATCAATCCTACATTCTTAAAAACAAGACCAAATGAAAGTTCTTTCTTAGGGTGGACAAAAGTTCCTCCCAAATCCATCGCCAACGCTGATGAACCAAATCCTGCAATATTGGAGTTAATGAACTTTAGTGATGCACCTAAATTAAAGACTCCTATTGAATGACTTCTACCTAGAACAATAAGTGTCTCACCTGCTGATTCTGTACCTAACTCTTGACCTGTGTTATCGAAACTTTCAATATCTCCATAACCTACATGTGTGACACCAAAAAACCATGACCCATATTTACCAAAATCATGTTGGTATATGGTTGATACAATACTGGCTTCAGCAAAGTAGCTCATGTAAGAAAAGGAAGCTAAACCTGACAGTGTATCTCCACTTAAAGCTGGATTTGAAAATGCCATATTTACATCTTCGTTAGCCATCGAAACATTGACACCTCCCAATCCAGTCAACCTGGCATTCGCTGGAATATTAACGAATTCGAAGGAATTTTGTCCTCCTACCTGTCCCAGAGTCACAATGGGAGGGCATATCAATAAAGCCAATATCCAGTTCCTGATCATAAAGCGATGTTAGTTTACAATATTAACCTTTTCGGGAAAGGTAAATTGCATAGCCTTCTTCACTTTTTCTTTGAGTAGAGCAAGGTTAAGGACTTCGTCTACTTCAGTCACATAATGTATATTAAGGTTCTTGGTATACTTACTATCAATCTCAGAAATATCACGTCTATTTCTTTCAGATAAGATGATATCTTTTATTCCAGCTCTTCGGGCTGCCAAAATCTTTTCTTTGATACCTCCCACAGGTAAAACTTTACCCCTTAAGGTAATCTCACCGGTCATAGCCAATTTAGATTTGATCTTACGCTGAGTATATATAGAAGCAAGAGAAGTAAGCATAGTTATACCAGCTGAAGGACCATCTTTCGGAACTGCTCCGGCAGGTACGTGCACATGAAGATCATAATGATCAAAAACTCTATGATCAATATTATAAACTTCAGCATTTGCTCTCAGGTAACTAATGGCTGCCATTGCTGACTCTTTCATCACATCACCCAACTGACCGGAAAGGGTTAATTTTCCTTTTCCTTTGCTGAGACTGGACTCAATAAATAGTATTTCACCTCCGACCTGTGTCCATGCTAAACCTGTTACTACTCCGGCTACATCATTACCCTGGTACAATTCTTTTTCAAAAATTTCGGAGCCCAGAATTTTAACTACTTCCTTATCAGTTATAGTTTTTTCAAACTCCTGCTCCATAGCCAACGATTTAGCTGCATTTCTTACAACTGAACCAACTTTACGCTCTAGACTACGAACGCCTGATTCTCTGGTGTAGCCTTCAATGAGTTTATTTATTCCGCTTTTTTGGAACTTGACATCAGTAGCTGAAAGCCCATGCTCTTTCTTCTGTTTAGGAACTAAGTGACGTCTTGCTATCTCAGCCTTCTCTTCCAGTGTATAGCCACTTATTTCAATAATCTCCATTCTATCCCTTAGTGCAGGATGAATAGTATCTAGCGAATTGGCCGTAGCTATAAATAACGTTTTTGACAGATCATATTCTAGTTCTAGGTAATTATCCTTGAACTCATGATTTTGCTCCGGGTCAAGAACTTCTAAAAGAGCAGAAGACGGATCTCCTCTAAAATTAGAATTCACCTTATCAATTTCATCAAGAATAAATACCGGATTAGACGATTTAGCTTTTTTAATATTTTGAATGATCTTACCTGGCAAAGCTCCAACGTAAGTCTTCCGATGACCTCTTATTTCTGCTTCATCGTGGACTCCACCCAGTGACATTCTGACATATTTTCTTTTAAGGGCTTTGGCTATGGATCTTCCTAACGAAGTTTTACCTACACCTGGAGGGCCGTACAGGCAAAGAATTGGTCCCTTCATGTCATTCTTTAACTTAAGGACAGCCAGGTACTCAATAATACGCTCTTTGACCTTTTCCATTCCAAAATGATCTTTGTCCAAAATTTTTCTTGCACGATTTAGGTCAAAGTTGTCCTCAGTGTATTCATTCCAGGGAAGTTCCAAAAGCATTTCAACATAATTCATAGCAACTGGGTATTCTGCCGCTTGCGGATTCATGCGTAGAATTTTGTCCAGCTCTTTATTGAAATGAATGAAAACTTCCTCAGGCCATTTCTTTTTACTTCCTTTGATTCTCAGCTCTTCTACCTCTCGGTCAGGCCCTTCATTACCCAACTCATCCTGCATAACTTTGATCTGCTGGCGCAAATAATAATCACGCTGTTGCTGATCAATATCAGTATGAACCTTTTTCTGGATATCATACTTGAGCTCTAGTAACTGTATTTCTTTAAGCATCAACTCTAAAAGCAAAGTTGCTCTTTCAAAACCATCATTGATTTCGAGCAGTCGTTGCTTATCAGATACTTCAGCATTAAGGTTAGAAGCTAAAAAATGAGTTAAAAAGCCAAGATCATGGATATTATCCAGTGCCATTTGAGCTTCTTGGGGTATTTCAGGGTTCAAACGTAATATTTTTGTCGCTGAATCCTTTAGAGATTGCATTAACGCCTTACCTTCCTTATTTTTCTTTGGAGGAAAAACACTTTTAAGCACCTTCACATTTGCAGTCAGATATGGTTCTTCGCCTAATATCTTTTTCATCTCAAAGCGTGCCTTTCCCTGTATTATGATGGTTGTATTACCATCAGGTTGAGCCAGCATTTTTATAATTTTGGCCGCTGTTCCTACCTGATACATATCTTCTACAGTAGGATCTTCTGTGGCTCCATTCTTCTGAGCTACTACTCCAATGATCTTATCCCCTCTATTCGCTTTTTTAACCAGTTTTATTGATTTTTCACGGCCTACTGTTATAGGGATAACCACACCAGGAAATAATACTGTATTTCTAACAGGGAGAATACCTAGTTCTTTAGGTATATCATCTTTGTTAGATTTAGCATCATCCTCTGGACTAATCAACTCCATCTGCTCCTCTGGATTACTCTGCCCTAAATCGTTTAAATATATATTTTTGAACATTTATTTAAATTTTGTCAATTGATGCCAAAATGACACACTATTGAATTAAATTGCATTTTATTTAGAAGGTGTGTAAAAGGTCAATACCTGTGCCAAACTGAAATATGCTGCCAACTTGATAAAAATACATTTTTATAACATCTTTAGTGAAGTTAAAACTGGGTGGTGGTGATCAAGAAACATGTCATTTGGGTAATTTCTTTCCTCTTAATAGCATTCGCTACAACACAAAGTTTATCTCAAAAAAAACGTAAAAACAGAAGA
This sequence comes from uncultured Fulvivirga sp., assembly GCA_947500555.1. Taxonomy (GTDB): domain Bacteria; phylum Bacteroidota; class Bacteroidia; order Cytophagales; family Cyclobacteriaceae; genus Fulvivirga. The sequence goes on from CANMSE010000002.1 coordinate 508,697, forward strand.
TCATTAGGCCAGCTTACTGTTAACGACACCGTTAAGACTTTTAGCTCTTCCGACCTTTTCAATTTCCCCAACCTCAATAAAGTCAGTTACTATCGTAACGACTCAAAACTTAAGACTATTCTTAAACTTGATGAGCAGCGTAACTGGGAGGATCTCTATCCATTATTGAAGCAATATGTCGGCAATTTTGGAATTATGAACTTCTACAAAGATACTTATTGGCTATGGCGGTTAGGTAAATTAACAGAAGTGTACGGTAATCTCTCCGAAGCTAAGCTGCTATATAAACTTATCTTAAAACATCATAGAGAGGATATCGACATTCGATCCATAGAGCTTTATTTCGATCAGCTCACAGAAAATGATAAAGACTACTTCGTTCCGCTTGATTACTACTATGAACTTGTCGATTATCGAAAGGAAATCGACACACTTCGGCCACCTAGGAGTGTATTATTGAATATGGGCAGCACTGTAAATTCAGACCTATCTGATTACGCCCCTACACTAAGCGGAAATGATAAAGAGTTGATATTTACATCCAAGAGAAATTCCCATAACAGGGGAGTTGACCCTGTCAATGATGAGGATCTATTCTACACAAATAATGAATATGACAGCTGGGGAGATGCCAAAGAATTTGATGGAATCAATACACAATACAATGAAGGTTCTGCAACTATCTCAAAAGATGGTAATACACTATTTTTTGCTCGATGTAATGCCCCTGAAGGGTTAGGCGATTGTGATATTTACTGGGCTAAGAAAGGTGAGAATGAAAAATGGGGTGATATAAAAAACTTGGGCCTTAATGTTAACAGTATTGCCTGGGATAGTCATCCCAGTCTTTCCCATTCTGAAGATACCCTTTACTTCGCCTCTGATAGACTTGGTGGTTTTGGGTTATCGGATATTTATTTCACCATTAAAGATGAAAGCGGTAATTGGAAAAAAGCGACCAATTTAGGCCCTATAATAAATACACGAAATTCTGAAGTGAGTCCATTCTATCATCATGTGTTCGAAGTATTGTATTTCAGTTCTAACGGACAGAATTTAAACTTTGGAGAATTTGATATTTACAAATCATATCACGATGGAAACAATTGGGGAGAACCTAAAAATATAGGCCCGCTGGTCAATGGTCCGGGAAGTGAATTCTACTTTACCATTGACTCGAAATCTGAAGATCTGTATTATGCCAGGTCTGTCGAGAATAATATGAACAATCTTGATCTCTACTCATTCCCGCTACCCATGGAGGCTCAACCAGGAGCAAATACACCTGTCTATGGCTCTTTGACAGATGAGGTTACTGGTGAACCGTTTAAAGGGATTGTGTCAATCATTGACCTTGATAATGGAATAGAAGTAGCTCCAAAATTCCTAAGGCCAGATGGCTCATTTCAGTTTGACCTGATAAACAACAGTAATTATCTCTTAATCATACAAGGAGAAGAGTTTTTTAGGATTGAAGAACTTTTCTATCTGAATGGCGAAATGCAACTGGAAAAGACGACTTCACCTATTTCGAGCAAGCTCAAATTTGAATCTATTGAATTTGAAGAGGGTAAAGCTGAAATGTCTACTCCTATGTATAATGATTTGGACAAGGTGGCAGATTTTCTTTTGGATAATCCGGATTTCAAACTTCATATATCCGGGCATACAGATTCAAATGGTAGAGAAGACTTTAATCTAAAGTTATCTCAGGAACGAGCCGATATTATAAAAGAGTACCTTGTCTATTTCGGAAGTGTGCCTGAGGCTCGTGTTAGCGCTAAAGGTTATGGAAGCTCCAAACCTGTTCAGGGTGTGGATCAGACGAAAGCCCTGAACAGACGTGTTGAGTTTGAAATTTATAAAGGTCAGGAGCTGCCCCAGTACGAAAAGTGACCTGAATTGTAATAAGTTGGTTTTATTAATGATACACCTTCATTCATAAACCTGATCAATTAATAATCTTAAAAGATTTTCTTGAAAAATTGAACCTGACAATTAATTCGAAGTCTTACTGTTGAAAATTGCTTGATAAGACAATGAGAAAAGAAAGTGTTTTTGATGAATTACTAATTCTTAAAATAAAGGAGGGTGACGCAACAGCTTTTGAATTATTAGTGAAGCGTTGGAATAAGAAGCTTTTAGCCTTTGTTTTCAGGTATGTCAATGACTTCGAAAGTTCAAAAGATATTGTTCAAGACAGTTGGACGGCCATTTACAAAGGTGTGTCCTCACTTAAAGAACCTTCTAAATTCAAAACGTGGGCATTCAGGATTACATATAATAAGATTATGGACTACTTGAATAGCTTAAAAAGGCAAAGAGAAGTATTAGAGCATGCTAATGATGAGAATGAAGAAGAACCCGAAGAATTTTTTAATCTCCAAAAACTGTTAGAAACACTTCCATCCGTTCAAAAAACGATTCTAACTCTTTTCTATTTGGAAGAACAGTCTGTCAAACAGATTTCTGATATTCTTCAGATGCCTCAAGGCACAGTCAAATCAAGAATATTTTACGCTAGAGAAAAACTTAAAAAAGTTATAAACAATAATAATTATGAAAAATTCAGATGAACAAATCGACAAAATAATCCATGCGGCTTTAAGTAAAGAAGAAGCGGCTTACTATGATCAACTGGGGGAGCAGTCACTTATTGACATGTCTTTAGGCATATTTAAGGGAAGAAATAAGGGTATATATATACTTACCGTGATCATGTCATTTATTCTGTTTGGTGCATTCGTATACTGCGCAATAGAATTCTATCAGGCACCGGACGTTAAAGATATGCTGATTTATGGAGCTATAGGCTTTTGGTGTATGATTGGTGTATTTGGTATAAAAATATGGTATTGGATGCAAATGAATACGAATAGTATTTTAAGAGAAATGAAGCGTTTGGAGTTGCAAATTGCTTCATTGAACGATCGCAATAAATAAAGTCTCTTGTTCTGACATAGGCTCAAAAAGAAAGCCCCGTATTATCGGGGCTTTCTTTTTTTTTCTGTTTCGAATCGATTTAGCACTTACTATTCAAAGAATTTGAAAATATCATTTCCTATTATGAATACCATCAGCCCTAAAAGAAATACCATACCTGCTTTCTGAGCATATTCCAAAAACTTATCTCCAGGTGCACGACCAGAGATCATTTCATATGAAAGGAACATTACATGACCACCGTCAAGTGCAGGAATTGGTAATAAGTTCATAAAGGCTAATACCATTGAAAGAAGGCCTGTAAGTCTCCAGAAACGTTGCCAGTCCCAGGTTCCACCATAAGCTTGAGCGATGCCAATAGGGCCAGAGAGTGACTTTCGAACGTTTAGTTCTCCGCTGAACATTTTACCAAAAGCCTGTATCTGAGTAAAAATAACACCAAATGCACGTTGAGTTCCTAATGGAATAGATTCCCCAAAGCCATATTCTTTGGTAGTAAGAAAGCCATCAGGAAAACCCACATACACACCTAAAAGGGTATCGCTTTTTACCGGAGCTTCAAAGTTGAGTACTTCTCCTCCTCTTCTTACTTGTGCTGTTACAGTATCACCTTCAAAAGAAGTTATAATTCTTCTCACATCTCCCCCTTCAATAATTTTTTCTCCTCCAAGAGATATAAAAATATCACCTTCTTGAAGCCCTAATCTTTCTCCCAATGTATTTGGGTTCATCTCCGCAATAGTAATAGGTACAGCAGGTAATATAAATCTTTCGAAAGCTGACTTGTCATTGAACTTTTCTATGAAATCCGAAGGTATTTGAATGGTTACCTCCTCTCCGTTTCTATCTACTGTGTAGTAGGCTCCGTTACCCAAAAAGACATTTGGATCCATGATTTCACCAAAATCTTCAAAGTCTTTACCATTTATCTTTACAATCTTATCACCATTCTGCAGTCCAATTTCAGCCCCATATTCTTTGACAATGATTCCTCCATTCTCATTAACCTGATCTTTTGAAATAATCTGATCACCGAATAGGAAAGTCAGGCTAATAAAAATGACAATTCCAGTCACTACGTTAACAAAAATACCACCCAACATAACGATCAATCGCTGCCACGCTGGTTTAGAACGAAACTCCCATGATTGTGGCGGTTGCTTCATTTGCTCTTTATCCATCGACTCGTCAATCATACCCGATATTTTTACAAAACCGCCTAAAGGAATAGCACTCAAAGCGTACTCCGTTTCTCCATATTTAAAGCTGAAAATCTTCGGTGGGAAACCTATGGAAAATTGTTCCACACGCATTCCAAAAAACTTTGCAGCCAATAAATGACCCATTTCATGCAGCCCCACCAAAATTGATAGACTCAGAAGTATCTGAGCCGTCATTACTAATCCTTCCATCTATTTACTTATTATTTCTAATGCTTTTGTTCTTGTTTGTTTGTCTGTATTTACATAATCCTCGTAAGAGGGTGTGTTAATAAAATCAATATCCGTCATGCATTGTTCCACAATATTTGACATTTCTAAAAAGCCAAGTTTATCTTCCAGAAAAGCAGCTACTGCAACTTCATTGGCAGCATTCAATATACATGGTATATTACCTCCTCTATCCAGCGCATCAAAGGCTAACTGTAGGTTACGAAATGTCTTCCTGTCAGGTTGCTCAAATGTGAGTGCTGGATAATCCACAAAGTTGAATCTTGGAAAATCCGACTTCATACGCTCCGGATAACCCATAGCATATTGAATAGGTAGTTTCATATCGGGTAGTCCCATTTGTGCTTTTATAGAGCCATCCTCAAACTGCACCATGGAATGAATAATGGATTGAGGATGAACAATCACATCCACCTGATCAGCACTCAAGCCAAACAGCCATTTAGCTTCAATTACTTCTAATCCTTTGTTCATTAAAGAAGCAGAATCGATTGTAATCTTGGCCCCCATATCCCAATTAGGATGCTTCAATGCTTGTGCTTTGGTTACAGTCTCCAAGTCTTTAATCGACTTTCCTCTAAATGGTCCACCTGAGGCCGTAAGAATAATTTTTTCAATAGGGTTATGAAACTCTCCAACAATACACTGGAAGATTGCAGAATGCTCAGAATCGACAGGATAAATGTTTACACCTTTTTCCTGGGCCAACTTGGTTATTAGCTCACCAGCCACTACTAAGGTCTCTTTGTTGGCAAGCGCAATATTTTTTCCAGCTTCAATAGCCTTTATCGTTGGTTTCAATCCGGCATAACCTACTAGAGCAGTAAGTACTAGGTCTACTGACTCCATTTCTGCCACTGAGGCCAATGAATTCTCCCCACAGTAGACTTTTATATCTAATGGGTCAAGCGCTGCATTTACCTTATCGTATAGGCCTTCGTTACCAATTACTACTGTATTCGGTTTAAACTCGGCTGCCTGTTCAATGAGTAAGTCAGCATTATTTTGAGCAGTAAGAACTTCTATTTCAAAATGATCCTTATGAAACCGAACTACATCAAGTGCCTGGGTACCAATAGAGCCTGTTGAGCCAAGAATGGCTATATTTTTCTTATTGTTGGTCACTTGTTATCCAATTGAATTTTTCTTTCTAATACTAGTACTAGGTCTGAAATAGATTTAAACTTTAACTGATTGGTTTTGATATACTCATTTAGTTGAGATTTATATTGTGGATAAATGGTATTAACGAAATTTTTATCTGTTAGACTATATCTTTTTACTTCCATCTCAGATCTAGAATCCATCTCCTTTCTCAAGGCATACTTTTCTCCCTGTTCAATCATAAGCTCTGCTTTTTTTGGAGCCTGCATTCCATAATCATATCCAATCAGTTTATTAACTTTCCCTATCAATACCGGAAATATTTTACCTTCGGAGCCTATATAAATCCTTCTAGTTACTTTTTCAATCTTAGCATTTATTTGCCCATAAGTCAGACCAGTAGCTGGTGCCACATTACGATTCTCCTTATATGAAAATACATTTCTGGATAATATCAAATTTTCAGTATTTTGATATTCTATTTTAAAGAAAGCGAATCTAGAATACCCATTCTCATGTGAATCAAATGGAAGAGAAACATATGTTGTGGTATCATTATCAATCAACTCAAAGTATGCAATGCGGTTAGCACTATACACCTTTTCTTCATCTTGACTTTTTACTTTTAAAGTTTCAGTAACAAAATTATAGTTAATTTTTCCTTCCCTAACTCTGCCATCATCCATCTGAACCATTCCATTTTTCCAAACTAAACTCTCCTTTGCATAATTTTTAAATTGACCGATCACCAACGTACTGCCAAAAACTATAAAAAGGGTGAAAAAAGACTTAATAATCATGAATAAAATTTACTGATGTAGTTGCTTGAATGAACTAGCTGGGTATTCAACGTTTTTGCAGCTGCAAATTTAGTTCTTTTTAAAAGGGTAACAAATCAAAGTATCTGACATTTGACAAACTTTCAGTTACAATCTCGCAACACCTTACATTTTGTCACGTTTTAGAAATCAGTACAATTTTTGATAAAAGCAGGTCAAACAATAACTCATTATGCGCAAGACGGTACAAGTAATACTAATTTCATTTTTAGCAGGTTTAGGCGGAGCATATACTTTTCATGAATTAAATAAGTCAATAACGCCTGAGGTTGATCAAAAAAATGAGCCTGCCTCAGTAAATTTTGCTTCGAATGACGAGCCTTCTTCATACTCCAGTAATAACTCCAACCCTGTTAGGGTTGCTTCAATGGATGAGGATTTTGTTGCAGCTTCTGAATCAAGTACGCAAAGTGTCGTTTATATCAAAAACATTTCCGAACGCTCTTACAGAAGAAGCTACTTAGATTATTTCTTTGATCGGGAGCCTGGTAAAGTAGAACAGGTGAGTAGCGGTTCAGGTGTTATTTTTACTAATGATGGTTATATAGTTTCTAACAACCATGTTGTTCAGGATGCGGATAGATTGGAAGTGGTTTACAACAAAAAAGTATATGATGCCAAATTGGTAGGAACAGACCCCTCTACGGATTTAGCTGTATTAAAAGTTGAAGGGGTCAATTTGCCCAAAATCAGACTTGGTAGCTCCAGATCAGTACAAGTTGGTGAGTGGGTTATTGCAGTAGGCAATCCATTTAATCTTACTTCAACAGTAACGGCTGGTATTGTAAGTGCAAAAGGGCGTGAGATCAATATATTAGAAAGTAAGTTTCCTATTGAATCGTTCATTCAAACGGATGCCGCTATTAACCCTGGGAACAGCGGTGGAGCGCTCGTCAATAAAGCTGGTGAGCTTGTTGGTATCAATACTGCAATTTTGTCCAGAACAGGGTCATATGCCGGATATGGTTTTGCTGTACCAGTAGACATTGTAAAAAAGATAGTTACTGACATCATTGATTATGGCGAAGTACAAAAAGCATTCTTCGGTGGTGAAGTGGCTGATTTCAATGCTACTATTGCCGATAGATTAGACATTGCCATTGACCAAAACAACATAGAAGGTGTTCTTCTCTCTTTTGTACAGAAAGATGGCTCCTCCGATAAGGCTGGTTTAGAGGAAGGTGATATTATTTTAAAGTTCGATGATCGTGCTGTAAATACTCGTAGTGAGTTTGAGGAAGAGCTAAGTTATCACTCTCCTGGTGATAAAGTAACCTTGACCTACAAGCGTAAAAATCAGGTAAAAACCGCTTCACTTACCTTAACCAATCGTGAAGGAACAACTAGCATTCTTAAACGAGAAATTTATACCTCTGAATCATTAGGAGCCAATTTTGAAGTACTTCCAAAAGTAGAACGTGACCTTTTAGGAATTGAATACGGAGTGAAAGTTTTCAATATCCAAAATGGACTTATCCAGCGAATAGGTATTAGAGAAGACTTTGTAATCACTGATATCAATCGTAATGCAATAAAAGACCCTGAAAGGCTCGTTTCCATTCTTGAGAAGATAAGGGGTCGAGTAATTATAGAAGGTGTTAACAGTAAGGGACGAGAAGGCTATTACTCGTTCTATCTACGATAAGCCTTAATTACCTAACGTTTAGCAATATGATTGTTTGATATCTGGCGTTGACGAGTACTCTTAAAGTTCAATACTTCTTCAGGACGCAACTTAGAATGTTTGGTCTTTCTACCTGTAACACGTTTGCGCCACATATTAAAACTTGACCGTTTCATATGTTTTCGCATAATAGATATAACCTCTTGTTCCGATAAGCCAAATTGAAATTTAATAGCTTCGAAAGGGGTTCTATCTTCCCAAGCCATTTCAATAACTCTATCTATATTATCTTCATTTAACTCCATATTCAAACTAACCTCTTACAATTGCCAAATGTTACGAACCGTCAATATTCTATGGTTGAGTGAATAACAATTAGTTATATTCGACAGGTAAAACTCCAAGTTCAATAGATGAGCAGACAATTTAAATTCAAAGCCTGGAATGAAGACACTCAACTTCTTATGCGTCTTAATCAAATAGACTGTGAAAAAGGTGTTTTGGTGAAGAAAGATCATGTGCTCTTACAGTTCACCGGTTTAGTTGATAAAAGTGGCGTAGAGATCTATGAAGGTGACATTTTGCTCTTCGGTACAGACAAGATGATGATTAAGTGGAATGATCAGGAATTTGGCTGGCAGATGATCGGTGAAAAGGGAGCCCAAGGCAAACCATTCAATCAAGCCACTATGGAGTTAGGAACAAAACTTTGCAGCTATTACGAATCGCCAGATTCTTTTAGCACTTAGGCGGTTACCTTTTCTGTTTAAACCTTTTTAATAGGCAATAGTCTAAACAGAAAACATTTTGTCATGAACGTTTCAGTAAGTCTTGATGATTTAAGTATTACTCCCACGGAGGTTCAAATTGCCAACGTACTTTGTGAGTCTATTAAAGAGGATGTAGATAAGTTACATTGTCCAACATGTGGCTCTGAGAGTCAGGTAATATTACATGTTGATAAATCGAAAGTGTCTGTATTAAGAACAGAAATTAAAGCTTGCTGTGCAGACTTCAATCATAAAATAGAAGAAGTGCTAAGTGTTCCTGCTTAGCTTTTCATTTTGTTGTCAATGTAAGCCACCGCCTGGTTCATTGTCTGTAGATGCTCGGCATCTTCATCAGGAATACGAATATTAAATGATTGTTCGAATTCCATCACCAATTCAGCGTAATCAAGGGAATCAATCCCAAGATCTCTAACAAAGTTAGCATCTGGTGTAACCTCAGTTTCTGCTATACCAAGTTTGTCTACTAAAATTTTGGTGATTGTATTACTTATGTCCATGGAGTATTGTATCTAAATGCAATCCGTAAATCTATGAAAATTATTAAAACCTTAAAAAGAACTCTGTTCCCTCATCCGCCTTAGACTTTACGCTTAATGTTCCCTGATGTTTGCGCATAATCTGCCTCGACAAACTGAGTCCAATTCCTGAGCCATCTTTCTTCGTGGTGAAAAAAGGGATAAATATTTTTTCCATCGCCTCGGCATCTATTCCGGTACCGTTATCCTTAACGGAAATGACTGGTCGACCTTTTTGTAAAAAAGCATTGATCTCTACAATCTTACTGGTCTGATCATCAAATGCTTGAGTAGCGTTTTTAATCAGATTTATGATTACCTGTTCAATCATTGTACTATCAGCCATAATAGACATATCCTCAGGCATTATCTTTAACACAGTCTGAACTCCACCAGCTTTAATTTCTTTATTCAACAGCGTAAGCAATTCTTCCAACAAATCCTTCACTCCTATTTTCACCAGTTTAGGAGTGGGAATGTGTGTAAGATTTCTAAAATCCTGAACAAAACGAATGAGCCCCTCACTTCTCTTTTTAATAGTATGAACTGCCAAATGCAAGTCCGCAACTTCTTCATTACTTATGGCATTCACCTGCTGATCATTCGATAATTGCTCATTGAGTTCAAGCTCCACTGTATTTGCTAAAGAGCTTATAGGTGTCACCGAGTTCATGATTTCATGAGTAAGCACGCGCACCAGGTTTTGCCATGCTTCCATTTCCTTCTCTTCTAATTCATTCTGAATATTTTGTAGAGAAATTAACTTATATATTTCTCCCCTGAGTGTAAGCTCTATGGCATAGATAGCCAATTGAACCACTTCCCCATTAGTTTCTAATCTCAAAAGATCCCTACCCCCTGTGCGAAGTCTCAATAAAATATCGACAAGGTTTTCGCTTCTAGACTTCAGTTCATTTACATTATTCAGATTATTGACTTTAAGGAGCTTTTTTGCTGAAGTGTTGATCATCTGAATATTCCCTGAAGAATCAAAGGTTATAAGTCCAATACCAATATGCTGAACTATATTTTTCAAGTATTGATAATCATCTTCTTTTTCATGACGCTCATTACTGAATTTTTTAATCATTCTATTTAGAGCAGTATACAAATGATTCAATTTCTCATTGGAAGTATCTGTGGAAAATCTGGTTTTAACATTTGCCTTATCAATAGCCTCCAGAAAGGTCATGATATCATCACTTTTGTCTTTTTGTACATACTTGATCAATGAAATCGTTTGAAGGCCCAACAGAATAAAGAGAATTAATTCTGTGACGATGAACCCATCGTTAAAAACAAGATAGGACAAAAGAAAAATGGTAAGGACCAAAGCTCCTACTCTTACTAAAACAGCAGTTTTTACATTACTAAAGTCCATGTTTCTCCAGCCTGCGGTATAGAGAAGCACGTGTCAGGCCCAACTCATCAGCTGCCTTTGATATATTACCGGCATGAATGCTAATTGCTTTTTTGATAGTATTCTTTTCTACTTCATCAAGATTAAGATTATCTGAGACCAGCCCTCCTTCTACTGTTCTCTCTCCTTTCAAAAAGAAAAAATCGGGACTATCAAGAACATTGTTTTCACTCATAATCACAGCGCGTTCAATAGCATGCTGTAATTCGCGAATATTACCAGGCCAATCATATTTTTGCAACGAACTCAGGGCTTCTTTTGAAATTTTAGAAGCAGGCTTTCTATATTTTTTAGCATAATTGGCTAAAAAATGAGATGCTAATAGAGGAATATCCTCTAATCGTTCTCTTAGTGCAGGCAGGCGTATTTCAACGGTATTGATTCTATACAAAAGGTCCTGACGGAAAGAATTATCCTCAATCATGTTATGCAGGTCCATATTTGTAGCACATACTAGGCGTATATCTGTATCAACTGACTCATTCGACCCTATTCTTGTGACCTGTCTATTTTGTAGGACCGTGAGTAATTTAGATTGTAAAGAGCTATTTAAGTTTCCTATCTCGTCCAAAAATAGTGTGCCGCCATTGGCCAATTCAAATCTTCCTGCCCTATCTTCTCTGGCATCTGTAAAGGAACCCTTTGTATGACCGAACAGCTCACTTTCAAACAAACTTTCGGTGATAGCACCCATATCAACACTTACAAATGTATTGTCTTTCCTTAAAGAGCGCTGATGAATAGCTCTTGCTACCAGTTCCTTACCAGTTCCATTTTCACCCAATATCAGTACATTGGCATCTGTCGCAGCGACTTTATCTATTAAACTAAAAACCTCCTTAATCGAAGAACTTTGGCCAACAATATCCTTAAATGGTTGGTTGATTTCAGCTTCTAGTTGCTCTTTGGCTTTTTTTAATTTGTCTACTTCGCGGTAAGATTCTTTGAGTTTTATAGCCGTAGAAATGGTTGCTAGCAATTTCTCGTTTTGCCATGGCTTTAAAACAAAATCTATGGCCCCTTCTTTCAAAGCGCGTACCGCCATCTCTACATCTCCAAATGCCGTAATCAAAATAACTACTGCTGACGGATCCTTTTCCAGTATTTGATGAAGCCAATAAAATCCTTCTTTTCCACTAGTAATGTCTTTGCTGAAATTCATATCCAGCAAAATGACGTCATAAGTATCATTATTAAGTAAGAATGGAATTTTCTTAGGATTCTTTTCTATAATGACTTGGTGGGAATGTTTTTTTAATAAAAGTTTGGCCGCTAAGAGTACATCCTCATCATCGTCAATCATTAATATTTTTCCAGAGTTCTCCAATGATATTTTAGTTTAGGTTCAGGCTTCTATACGAAATATGATGCCAACAGCCTGTTTACTAATTCAATGCGTTTAACATTTTATTAATGTTCTTTAATGTACAAAATTGTTCGAAAACGAACACTATTTAAGAATTGAATTATGGACTCCCGAAGAGATTTAGTAGCTTTATTTCAATTAATAAAACAACTATGAAAAAATTAAAACTATTTGTCTGGCTTTTAATCATTCCTATTGTTGGCAACGCACAGTGTAATCCTTTTTTTAATCTAAAAAATGAACGTAAATGGGAAATTACTAATTACAATGCAAGCAAAAAGTTAGTGTCACGGCAGGTCAATACTGTGAAGTCCTTAGAAGAAAAGGGTGATGGATGGACGGCAACAATAAACATGCAGAGTTTCAATAAAAAGGACAAGCTTGATCTGGAAAAAGACCTGGAGATGACTTGTGAAGATGGCGTTATAAAACTGGATATGTCAAGGTTCTTTCCTGAAGAAATGATGGCTGGTTTCAAAGATATGAACCTCAATTTCGAAACTGAGAATTTAGAAATGCCATCAGAATTAGAGGTGGGCACCACACTCAACGATGCTTCCATAACTGTTACAGGTGATATTCCATTTAGTATGGAAACTAATATTACTGATAGAGAGGTGGTAGCTCAAGAAAGTATCACTACACCTGCTGGTACCTTTGATTGTTATAAAATAACCTACAACATAGAGGTAAAAACCATGATGACCATGGAAATGAAAGCTGTTGAATGGGTGGCAAAAGATGTTGGAATGGTTAAATCTGAAAGCTTTGGTAGAAATGGTGAATTATCTGGAACAAGTCTTTTGACTTCGTTTGAATAGTTAACACACGTTTCTTGAGTCTATCTTTGAAATGACTTTTATTCTCTGCTCATTTACGGCTTAAAATAAATAAATTATGAAAAAAATTACCCTGTTAACACTTGCCCTAATTATTACAACCCTCGGATTCTCTCAATACAAGGAATTGAAGGAATTGCCGTCAAATTTCTTATCAGAACCTGTTATGCTTACCACAAGTCTTGACGATGAGACGTTTGAATTTGCCTCTGAAAAGATTAAAGGAGATTTAAAGCTTCTCGGTATCAATGTTGTGACTATCTATAATATGAGTAAAAACCTTACAAAAGCTGCAAAGCAGAGGAAAGAGATGGAGGCAATTATGAAGGATTACAAAGTCAAAAATGTCATAGGGGTAAATTTTTTAACTTTTACGTTCGTAAGGAAAAGATCAGCACGGGCAAGCGATGTGACATATGTCTGGGGTGAGTTAGTTCAAAAGGAGAAGGCTTATATAACTGTAACAAATTCTACTACGATGAATTCCAAAGCAAAGCCTGAGATTTATATGATTAAGAAAAATGATTATCCTAAGGCACTTAAGGTTTTAGAAAAACAAATACAGAGTCAGTTTAACTCCAAGTAATAATGAGATTGATACTTCAAGCTGTTCTTTGTGTGATTGTGTTCACAACATATGGTCAAAAGAAAACCAAATTGCCAAAGGATCTTGACCGAGAAAAAGTAATCTTCCTTCAGTACGAGGAAATACCAATTGATGAGAGTTTTCCAAAAATGGCTAAGGGCTATTATTCTAGATTAAATAACATAGTTAGGAAAACCAATCCCAAGTTGGTTCAGTATGCAAAAGACTATCCATTTGAGTATACAATTTCTACTCGCGCTGAGTATGATAATCTTATAAAAGATGGGTATAAGTACGTATTGGATTCAGAATATGGTGAAATTATAAATAATGGCAACTACAAACCAAATCAGGATGTAGAAGTATTGATTGGTGTGTATATTAAAAATTTAGTGACTGGAGAAATATATACTCTTTTTAAGATTAAAGATCATGATTCCTTCGACCATAAACATATAATGACGAAGCTAATAAAGAGAGTAAAAAAGGAATATAATCTGGATTAGTGACTCTTATTGAAAGATGCTTTTACGTACTAAGTGAAAAATTGTCAGGAACGAGCCTTTTAACCTCATTTGAATAAAAAGCTTACGTAAGCAAATCAATTTATCTCAATTGTTCCTATATTAGTAGTGTTGTTATTGGGATAAAAATATTTATCCTATTATTTTGAGTTTTTGACCTTGGAAGTGCTCTTGACCGGAGCACTTCTTTTTTTGCTCTATTTTTAAAAAATTGAAGTCTGTGTTTTTGTAGTAAAAAGCTCTAATGCTTTCATTCCAGCCAAAGAATTTCCTTTTTCATTCAATCCGGGACTCCAAACTACAACGCTATACTCATTTGGTAGAATGGCAGCTATTCCTCCACCAACACCACTTTTGCCTGGCAAACCTACCTTAAAAGCAAACTCTCCAGCTTCATCATAGAATCCACAGGTCTGCATAATTGCGGCAATTCTTTTGTATTGACTTTCGGTTAAGTATCTACGCGTATCTACTAACCCTTTGCCATGATTCGCAAATACCCTAAAGGCTTTAGCTAACTCCTGACAACTCATTTCAACTGAGCAAAAGTCAAAATATAAATCTAATACGTCTTCGACAGAATTATCAATATTTCCGAATGACTTCATCAGATTGACCATAGCAGCATTTTTGAATCCACACTTCTTTTCTGAGGCAGCTACAGCATTATTATAATTGATACTTTTAAGTCCTGCCAGACTATTTACATATTGGATGAATTCATTTCGGGCATTGGGGAAATTCGATAGTAAAATGTCCGTAATTACCAAAGCTCCCGCATTGATAAAAGGATTTCTGGGAATCCCTTGCTCATATTCCAATTGAACCAACGAATTAAAAGGATCACCTGAAGGCTCGACATTGACTCTATCATATACATTCTGCCTGCATTCACCTACGGCCATGGCCAACATAAATACCTTAGAAATACTTTGAATGGAGAAGCGTTCATCACAATCTCCAACACTGTAAGAACGATCATCTAGAGTAAGTAAATGAATACCAAACTTATCTTGTTTGACTTTTGCCAACTCAGGTATGTAATCAGCTACCGTACCTTCCGATAACAGTGGTTGTACCTCCTCATTTATTTCTTCGAGAACGGCTTGTAAATCCTGATTCTTTAACATCAATAATCTTTAAAAGATGATAAGTCTTGCTTTTCTAATTGTTGACGCAACTCTTCCCATTCATTAGAAAAAAATGTATCAACTTTTTCCAGCGCGGGTTTGGCTTTTGACACTGCCTGATCCAGGAGTCTTTTTTCCGTTTCTCCCGGAGCATTCAAAGTAGTTCCTATGTAAAAATTTGCTGCATTGAATCGGTCAGTAATATTTCTGTCCTTTGCCCCAATAATCCCTTGCTTGTCTTCAATATTCTCTCCAATAAAGGGTATGAATAGTAAATCTATGCTGTCTTTTATGGCATTAGTCTGATCAATTAGATCTTTAAAACCTTTTTCGTCCTTATCCTTCATCCTTTTTACATAGTCATCAAGAATAGATTTAGCTTCCGCTAGTTTAAAAGTTGCCTTGCTTACCTTCTCAAATTCGTTTTCTATTGATTTGCTAAATTCATAGATGGACTGTAAAGTGCTTTGTGATACTTCCGGCCTGGGGTCAAAAACAACTTTAATATAGGTCGAGTCAATTTGGTCTCCAAAAGTAATTTTGGCTTTATAATTACCTGGCAAAACAGTCACTCCACTTGGTTCAGGTGCATCTTTTTTTGGTTTTGTTCTTGAAGGATTGAATATTCCTTTTTCATCTAAATTCCAATAGGTTCTATGTAGACCATTTTCTTTCGGAGCTTTCTGCTTCAATGTTCTAATCAACTCATCATTCGAATCAAAAATTTGAATTTTAATAGAGTCATATGCCACCTTTTTGTCAGCACTTTCCTCCTCTTTTTCTTCCACTATGGGAGCTGATTTTTTCTTCTTTTTTGATTTAGGCGAAGACTCTTCAATCTGCTCCTTTTCATCTTCAGGCTTATTAATCAGGTAAGTTAGCATCGCGGCCTGCCTCCTATTTTCACCATTAAAAATGGCATCCGCCACAAATCGCGTTCCTGGTGCTTCTTGATTAATAGTTATAACAGCAGTAGGTGCCTCAAAAACCTTTAAAGTTTTATCGACAATCGAATTGCCTTGTTTTGCTATTTCCCTCAAAGGCCTAATGTCATCCATTACATAGGCAGCCCTACCGTAAGTGCCAATTATTAAATCATGCTCACGAGGATGAATAATCATGTCCATAGTTGGTACACTAGGATAACCATGATTCCATTTTTCCCAATTACTACCAGCATCAATACTTACATAGAGGCCTCCTTCTGAACCTAAAAACATCAAATTAGGGTCGACCAAATCCTGAACAAAAGATAGAGTGTAATTCCATACTTGCGATTCTTTGACTTTACTGGTCCAGGTCGCTCCGAAATCGGTAGTGTGAAACAAGTAAGGCTTGTAATCAAAATTTCGGTAATTATTTACAACTGCAAAGGCTTCCCCTGCATTAAATGTAGAAGCTTTTATCTGCGCCACCCAACCTGCATCAGGCATTCCTGGAATATTCGAAGTGACGTTGGTCCATGTTTTGCCACCATCTTTCGTTAATTGTATGTACCCATCATCAGTTCCAACCCAAATAACTCCTTTTTGTAGTGGACTGGGAGTAATTGCCAATATCGTAGTATTGTTTTCAGCACCCGTGGCATCCATTGTCAATCCACCACTTTCATATTGTTTCTGCTTTTCAGGATTGTTGGTGGTTAAATCTGGAGAAATAACCTCCCAGGAAGTCCCTTTATCAAGACTTTTATGAACAAACTGACTACCGTAATAAATTGTAGAATTATCATACGGATCTTGTGCTATGGCTGCATTCCAGTTAAAACGAAGTCTTATATCAGGATCTGAATGAGTAGGCTGCATAAACTTATTATGCCCAGTTTCTCGATCATATCTCAACAAGTATCCTTGCTGAGCCATGGAGTAACCATACCGATTATCATCAGGATCTGGCACAACATCAAAACCATCTCCAAATGAAAGCTCTTGCCAATAGGCATTTCTTATACCCTGCGATTTCCAAACATAAGCAGGCCCTATCCACGAACCATTATCTTGCATTCCACCATAAACATTATAGGGGTAATCATTATCAATATTTATATGATAAAACTGAGCCAAAGGCAGGTTTTCCACAAAACGCCAGGACTTACCCCGATCTCTTGAAATATTTAATCCACCATCATTTCCCTCAATAATGTATTCAGGATCATCAGGGTGAATCCAAAATGCATGATGATCCGGGTGAACTCCATGAGTTGTTCCATAGGCATCCATCAATTGAGTGAAAGATTTTCCACCATCCTCACTGACATTCACATAGGTGAATACTGTGTAAAGCCTATTTTCATTGACAGGATCCACATAAATTTCTGAATAATAGAAGGGCCTATTCCCAATCTCATTGCCTTTATCTGAAACTTTGGACCATTTATAGCCTCCATCATCAGAACGATATAAAGCATTCTTTTTTGACTCTATTAAAGCATAGACTCTATTAGGATCACTTTTTGAAACCGTCACTCCAATTCTCCCCAAATCACCCTCTGGTAACCCTTCTTCATGAGTCAGTTTTTTCCAGTTTTCACCTCCATCGACAGTAACATACAAACCTGAGCCTGGTCCCCCAGAGTTAAAAGTCCAGGGCTTTCTTCGGTGCTCCCACATGGCCGCAAACAGCTTGTTGGGATTATTTGGATCCATTACAAGGTCTGCACAACCAGTCTTATTATCAACAAATAAAACTTTACTCCAGGTCTTCCCTCCATCAGTAGTTTTGAATACGCCACGCTCCGGATGCTCGCCCCAGGGTGAGCCGATCGCTCCAACATATACTGTATTGGGATTAAGCGGATCAACTTTGATTCTATGGATATGCCTTGTATTTTCAAGACCCATGAGCTTCCAGGTTTTACCTGCATCCATACTTTTGTATAACCCATAACCGCCATTTAAACTATTTCGAGGGTTACCCTCACCAGTTCCCGCCCAAATCACATCGGGGTTATTTTGTTGTATAGCAACAGCCCCTATTGACATTACCTTCTCTTCATCAAATAGAGGTTGCCAATTGATTCCTCCATTGGTTGATTTCCATAATCCACCTGATGCGGTACCTACATAAATAACATCTTTATCATGATGAACAGCATCTATAGCAGTAACACGGCCACTCATGCCCGCAGGACCAATACTTCTAGGCTTTAAGTTTTCAAGGGGTTTTGTATTTATTTTTTGAGCATGAATTTCATGGGCTGCTAGAAGTAAAATCAATGGAATAAGGAAGCGCATATTCATATTTAAAAGGATAATTTATGAGTAAGGTAAGAAAAGACTAAATATCAACACTATTAGCTGGATAAGCAATCAAAGAATTTAAACCAGTTGTATTATTTTATAAATGGTATTTAGAGAAACTCAACTTCCTTAAAGGAATAGCTTAAAAGCTCCTTTCCTTTTCTTATTTGAAGCTGACCTTCAGTATTCAATCCTTCAATAACACCTGTAAACACCTGATAATCTTTAAACTTACGTTCTTGTCTATAACCCAACAGATGATCTAAATAAGCTATTCTCATTTCTTTTATGGCTCCTTTTTTAAGTTGTATGAAGCGCCACTCAATGTTATGACTAATATCTGCCAGTACTTCTGGCAAGTTATAATTCAACCCTGTAATGATAGAAAGCGAGCTTGCTTTGGGTAGGATAAATGAAGATTGATTGACATTAATACCTATGCCAACAATACTATTTTCAATAAACCCATTTTTTACCGTATTCTGAATCAGAATACCACCTATTTTTTTTTCATTATGATAGACATCATTTGGCCATTTAATCAAAAAGTTGTCATCAATAGACTTGAGATAATCCTGAACCCCTAATGAAATGGCAATGTTTAAATCAAATTGACTAGCGACTTTCAAAAACCTGGGGTTGAGAATAATTGAAAACGTTAGGTTTTTATTTGGCTCAGATTCCCACACATTTCCGCGCTGCCCTTTCCCACTCGTTTGTTCGTTGGTGACAACGATGGTACCATCGACATTTTTATCTCTTTTTACAAGTTCTGACGCAAACTCATTGGTCGAATGACAAGATGGCAGAAAAACGAGCTTTTTGCCTACAAATAAAGTTTTGGCAAGAATTTTATACAACTATTTTATGTAATTTTGACTAGTCTAACCAAAGATACTGAATGGACGTAAAAAAGGATTTAGCTCCTTCCGAAAAGTTAAGCGAGGTGGTGGTGAGAGGCATGCAGGAAAAAAAAGCTTCCGATATAGTAGTGCTGGATTTAAGAAAGGTAAAAAATGCTGTGGCAGACTATTTTGTCATATGTTCAGGTAACTCCGATACACAAATTGATTCAATAGCAGACTCTGTCGATGAACAGGTTTTTAAAGAGTTGGATCAAAACCCATGGCATCTAGAAGGTAAGACCAACAAAGAGTGGCTCCTCATTGATTATGTTGATGTAGTAGCACATATATTTAGAAAAGAGAAAAGAGATTTTTATTCATTAGAAAACCTTTGGGGTGACGCTGAAATAATTAAGCAAGAAGCCTGAACATAATGTTATTTTAATCGTTGCACACGAGAAACAAATTAAGTAATGCCAGATAAGAAAAAAATAATTCCAAATAAACCTCAAAGACCAGGCTACCAGGTTTGGATAATAGCTGTTTTGATTGCCCTGATTTTTGGGATAACCTATTTTAATGGGTCCAGTAATCTGATTCCAATTACCACAACAAAATTTGAAAATATGATGCTCAGCAATGATGTTGAGCGGGTAGTGTTGGTTCGTAATCAGAATTATGTAGAAGTTACGCTGAAGGCAGAGGCGCTTCAAAATGCAAAATATAAAGGGGAGCTAGAACAAAATAATACTTTTGGACTTGGTAATGGCCCACATTATAAGTTAAAGCCTGGAACAGTCGATAATTTCATTCAAAACTTTGATGAACTTAAAGAGAAGCTTCCTCGAGATCAGCAAATAGATTTAGAAGTTGAGGACAAATCAGATATTACTGGAATTTTTTGGCAATGGGGATTTTTGATCCTAATACTGTTTGGGTTCTGGTTCTTGATGAGAAGAATGACTGGAGGCGGTGGACCTGGTGGTCAAATATTTAATATAGGAAAGTCTAAGGCTGCACTATTTGATGCTGAGAACAAAGTCAAGATAACATTTGACAATGTTGCCGGCCTTGATGAAGCAAAAGAAGAAGTAAAAGAAATTGTTGATTTCTTGAAGACTCCTAGCAAATTCACGAAGCTTGGTGGCAAAATACCGAAAGGTGCTTTACTAGTAGGCCCTCCCGGAACAGGTAAAACTCTTCTGGCAAAAGCTGTAGCAGGCGAAGCTGCCGTACCTTTCTTTACATTGTCAGGATCTGACTTTGTTGAAATGTTCGTTGGAGTAGGTGCTGCCAGAGTTCGGGACCTTTTTAAACAAGCTAAAGAAAAAGCGCCTTGTATTGTATTTATTGATGAGATAGATGCTATAGGTCGTTCAAGAGGAAAAGGGCAAATGCCTGGTTCTAATGACGAGAGAGAAAACACACTAAACTCTCTTTTAGTTGAGATGGATGGGTTTTCTACTGATTCAGGAGTAATTATTCTGGCCGCAACTAACAGACCTGATGTATTAGATTCAGCATTGATGAGACCAGGTCGTTTTGATAGACAAATAAGTATTGATAAGCCTGATATAGTTGGTAGAGATGCAATCTTTAAAGTGCATCTTAAGCCATTAAAAATGTCAAAAGATGTGGATCCTAGGAAATTAGCAGCACAAACACCTGGCTTTGCAGGTGCCGAAATTGCTAATGTTTGTAATGAAGCAGCCTTGATAGCCGCAAGAAGAGATAAAGATGCTGTTGATCCTCAAGATTTTCAGGATGCCATTGATAGAGTAATTGGTGGGCTGGAGAAAAAGAGTAAAATCATTTCTCCCGAAGAAAAGAAAATTGTTGCTTACCATGAAGCTGGCCATGCCGTAGCCGGATGGTTTCTGGAGCATGCTGATCCTTTAGTTAAAGTGAGTATAGTTCCAAGAGGTGTGGCCGCATTGGGCTATGCGCAGTATTTACCAAAAGAGCAATTCCTTTATCAGACTGAACAGTTAATAGACGAAATGTGCATGGCACTAGGCGGACGAGCAGCAGAAGAATTGACCTTCAATAAAATATCTACCGGAGCGTTAAGTGATTTAGAGCGAGTAACCAAGATGGCTTATAGTATAGTTTCCGTTTATGGCATGAATGATAAGATCGGAAACATATCATTTTATGATTCCAAGCAAAGTGACTATAACTTTACCAAACCCTATTCTGATACTACGGCAGAGACTATTGACGAAGAGGTAAGAAAACTTATAGATGAAGCTTATGAAAGAACCAAAGCATTGCTAAGTAAGCATGGTAAAGAACTTGAAATTCTTGCTAAGGAGCTTTTGGAGAAAGAAATAATTTTTCAATCTGACCTTGAACGACTTATAGGAAAGAGGCCTTTTGAAAACCAGACATCTTATGAGACTTTTACCAAGAACATGAATGGTAGTCACTCTGAAGAAGAAAAAGAAAAGGTAGAGAAATCCGAAGAGGCGAGCAGCAGTGATACTGTAACTGCCACCGAAGAGTCTAAACCTGTTGATGTTGAGCCATCACCAGAAGTCAAAAAAGAAGAGAAGTAAGAATTGAATAAATAACAAAAAATCAGGTGCATGCACCTGATTTTTTTATTTTAGCCCTTAATGAAATTTCATATTCACGAAACCATAGACAGCTTAAACGGAAAAAAAATCTATTTCGCTTCTGATTTTCATCTCGGTGCGCCTAATAGGGAGATCAGTCTAGAGCGTGAAAAGAAAATTGTAAGATGGCTAGATCAGGTGAAAGCTGATGCTCATTCAATTTACTTAGTTGGTGATATATTTGATTTCTGGTACGAATACAAACATGCTATTCCCAAAGGATTTATCAGGCTACTTGGCAAAATTGCTGAAATAAAGGATTCTGGTATTCCTGTTATATTTTTTACAGGTAATCATGATATGTGGATGTTCGACTATTTTCCCAAAGAACTAGGCATTCCTGTATATAGAGACCCCCAACAAATTATTGTAGGTGATCAAAAATTACTCATAGGACATGGAGATGGACTTGGTCCAGGAGACCATTTCTACAAGCTTTTAAAAATTATTTTTGAATCAAGAATTAGCCATTGGCTCTTCGCCAGGCTTCACCCCAATTTCGGAATAGGTTTTGCGAGCCGCTGGTCCAAAAGCAGCAGATTAAGTAATACTAAGAAAGAAGAGGACAAATTTCTTGGAGAAAAAGAATTTCTATGGCAGTATGCTAAAGATGTAGAAGCAACCCAACATCATGACTTCTATATATTTGGGCATAGACACCTTCCTCTGAATTTAGAAGTAGGCAACTCGGCTAAATACATTAACCTTGGAGAATGGGTTAATTATTGCACATATGGTGTTTATGACGGTAAAGAATTTAATCTACTCACTTTTGAAGACTAGTTTTTCTATCTTCTTAGTTTGCTTCCCTTTATTAGTTTCAGGTCAATTCAAGATTATTGATAGTGTCGCTGTAACGAACATTACAGACATGTCAGCTGATCGGCAAGGGAATATATATCTGGGAGATAAAAATGGGAATATTCAGAAGTATTCCGGCAAACTAGAAAAGTTGGAAGTATATAGTCCTGAGAGGAAAGGTTCTATCGCTGTACTGGATTGTTGGAATCCACTCAGGCTCTTTGTAAGTTATGCTGATTTACAGGAATTTCTATTCCTGGATCGTTTTATGGTCAATGCAAATAGGTTTGACTTAAAAAAACTCACTCCTTATGCTGGTATTAAAGCACCATCAGTTGATAATAATCTCTGGTTTATTGATTACTCAGATTTCAGTTTGAAGAAATATAATATAACTTATGATGATATCATTATAAGTCGTCCTTTTGATTTACTGCTTAATCGTAAAGATTACGAACTTTCTCATTTGAGAGAATATCAAAACCTGGTTTTTCTAAGTGACATAAAATCAGGAATCTTGGTTTTTGATAATCTCGGAAATTACCTCTATAAAATTGAGGACAAAGGAATAGACTCCTTCAATTTTTTAAATGATGAGATTTATTATCTTGTAAATGGAAATATTATTAAAAGACATCTGTATACTGGTGAAATAATGAAAGAAAAAATTCACCTTCCAGTTGAGCAAATTATTATTACAAATAATAATTACTTTTTTTTAACTAAAAAATGGCTCTTTTCAGCTGTTAAACAGTGATTTTAAAAAAATCCCCCAAAGAGTGGGATATTGAAAAATTCAAAGTTCCTGATCTTAGATATCAAGTTCTGATTGATTCGAAAAAGACTTCCCTTTAGTACTCTCGCAGGTATCATTGGGAAGTTTTTTTATTTATCTCCTTTCTGAAAAATTCTTGAAATTTGTAATCAGTCATTAAGTCTGCTGATTGACAGAATTTACTAAACCAAATACTTCTTTTAATTTGTTTTAGTGTGAAATTTACAACTCATGACTTACACTTTTACAGGAAAGCAACTTGGCTCAACTCTCAACCTCAGTACCGATTACGCTAATGACAAAAATCAGTTATTAGAAGAGAATCTGATTTCAATACATTGGAACAGAGGTAACCAAGACTACCATTTTCTCATTGACGGAATAGAATACATTCTTAAGCCTAATCAGTTGACCACCTCTACTTACTTACATAAACTCACATTTGTTAAAGGGCAAGAGCCACTAACTACCTTCTCTTTTAATAGAGAGTTTTATTGTATTCAGGATCATGATCATGAAGTATCGTGTAATGGGATTTTATTTTTTGGAACCTCCGAAAATCCTATTATTACTCTTGATGAGACTGAGCAACCCAAATTTGAGATGCTCTTTCATGTATTTGAGGATGAGTTTAAAACCAAGGACCCTATACAGGGAGAAATGCTCAATATGCTTTTGAAACGTCTGATAATTAAAACCACACGTCTGGCGAAGGAGCAATTGATACCAAAGGAGCTTGATGACACTCAGATAGATACCGTTAGAAAATATAATGTCTTAGTTGATCTTAACTACAGACAAAAGCATCAGGTGAGTGATTATGCTGAGCTTCTATTTAAGTCGCCCAAAACGCTATCCAATCTATTTGCGAAATACAATCAAAAAAGTCCGCTACAAATTATTCATGACCGAATTGCACTTGAAGGTAAGCGCCTACTTCTTTTTACTGATAAGACTGTGAAGGAAATTGCCTACGATTTGGGTTTTGAAGATGCCGGTGTTTTCCATAAACTATTCAAAAAGCGAATCGGGCAGACACCAAATGAGTTTAAAACTCATATGAAAGAGCAGCCTTCTACCTAAATTTTAAAAGAAAGGAAAAATCGACACTCCAACGGGAAGTGTCACCAATTACTCTCGTAGCCAGACCCCGTAAAATTGTAGTGTAATCAAAACAAAACAATTTAATAAAAACGATATGGCTACTCAATTCAATGTACCAACAAAAGAAGAAGTAAACGAAAACAATCAAGCGATTTTCGCTCAACTGGAAAAAGGAGTTGGATTTGTTCCTAACCTTTATGCGACTTACGCTCATAGTGAAACTGCACTTGGAGATTATCTCGCTCTTCAAAACAGAAAAAGTACGCTTTCTGCCAAAGAAAGAGAAGTAATAAACTTAGTAGTATCTCAAGTAAACGAATGTCAATACTGCTTAGCAGCACATACTGCTTTGGGTAAAATGAACGGTTTTACAGATGATCAGATATTGGAATTAAGAGGTGGAGAAGCTTCTTTCAATGAGAAGCTTGATGCTCTAGCAAAGTTTGTAAAAAACATTACAATCAACCGAAGTAAGCCAGATGCAGAAGTAGTAGAGAACCTATTCGCAGCAGGTTATAACAAAGCAAATGTCATAGATATTAATATGGTCATTGGTGACAAAATCATCAGTAATTTCATTCACGGAACTACCCAAATACCTGTTGACTTCCCAGTAGCTCCTGAACTAGAGACAGCAACAGTTTAATTTCAATAAAATATTCACACAAAACCTAAAACAATTAATAAGATGAAAAATTTAGTAAGAATAGTATTAGTAGCAGTGGCTTTTGCAACATCATTTTCAGCAAGTGCTCAAACTGTAGAAACAGTAAAATTGAATCAAACTCCAGGTGTTTTTGAGCAAACTGAATTGACACTGGAAGCTGGCAAGCCTTATGTGTTTGAAGTAACTAATGAAGGTGTTGATCACAAAGTCGGATTTGTAATTGCACCCAAGGGGAAGACTGATCAAAAGAATCACGTTGCTGATGCTTATTTAAATAAAACAATTAAGGATGGTGAAACTTCGCAGTCAAAAACAGTGACTTTGGAAAAAGGCGAGTATGTATACTTCTGCCCGATGAACCCAACTCCTGAATATACAATTACAGTAAAGTAAGTTTGGTTGATTTGTAAGGTTAAGCCATCCGCTTTTTAACGGGTGGCTTTTTTTATATCCATTCCTTTTTTTTGATGCCTCAATGTGTTAGCGCGCAAGGCTTCCTGGAAAATATCAAAAGTCTTTACTCTTTGATTTTTTAAGCATCATGCCAACAGGGATTACTATCCACAAGAGCAGTATAAAAAGAGAGGTAACTAATCCAGCACCTGTTCCAAAGAATTTCTGGAATAACGCTCCTGTATAGCCTAAAAGAGCAGAAATATCTAGTTTTAATAAGATCATGATTCTTGACAAATCAATGGGGTTAAAAAAACTGGCGGCTAATGCTAGGTTATCTAAAGGATAATCACGAAACATGACCATGGCAATTAAAAGCACACCATCGTAGATAACCGCCAAAAAGAGCCACATGAGGATCGCATACCCAAATCCTTTGATTTTATTGGAATTATACAGGCCAATGAGCACAGAAAGAGCTACAAAAATAAAAGTTAGGAATGCTCCGGATACAAGGAGCATAGAAAAGTTAAATATTTCAGTCGACTGAAATATGCCGTAAATCAAAAATGGTACTCCTAGCCCTATAACTAAGCTTAGACTTAGTGAAAGAGCAATGCCCAAATATTGGCCAAAGAATATTTTGGAACGACTCACAGGTTGAGCCAGTAACAACTCAGTAAATTCCCTGGAGTTGTAGTAATACATGATACCGAATATGGTTCCAATTAATGGAGTGAGTACCACAATAAGATTCATCAGGGTTATTATTGCCTTAGAAACGTCATTATTTAGAAACAAGAGGACGAATCCAAGGATCAAATAAAAAATGAGATAGATATAGCTCCATTTACTCCTCATTAGATCCGAAAAACTATATTTCAATATTTTTATCATGACTTAAGTAATGAGGCTATGGCGTGTTCTAAATCTTTTTCCTTTGTCTTTTCTTTCAATTCGGTAAGAGAGCCTTGAAAGTAAATCTCACCTTCCAATAAAAAGATAATCTGGTCAGCCAATTCCTCCACCAGATTCATGATGTGAGAAGTGATCAATATGATTTTACCTTGCTTTCTTGCATCAGCTATCAACTCCTTAAGCTTAATTAGCGAAACAGGGTCCAAACCTGCGGTAGGTTCATCTAGAATAAGCACTGAGGTGTCAAACATAAATGTGAGTACGATATTTACCTTCTGTCTCGTGCCACCAGATAGGTTGCCCAGTTTTTTATCTAAAAATGGATTTAGACCAAATAGGTCTACTAAGGGCTCTGGTTTTGCAGGTACCTGTCGGATATCTATAATCATATCAATCAACTCACTTACAGTAATATTATCAGGAAATCGTGCTATTTGAGGCAGATAACCAAGGTTTTTACGATAATCATTTGACTTTGAAATATCGGCCTGATCAATATGAATGGTGCCTTTATCTGGCAATACCATACCTAATAGTACTTTAAGGAAAGTAGTTTTTCCTGAACCGTTAGGACCAAGTATAGCGTAGATTCCTCCTTGATTTAAGTCCAAGGTTAGGTCTTCTAAAACGGTGAGTTTACCGAATGATTTTCTAAGATTTTTGACTGCTATCATTAAAAAGAACGAATTGAAGGTGACTCGTCAACTAATTTATCTGGCGTAAACACAGGGGAAACTTTTTCAGAAAAGTTAATAATATCTACAAAAAGGCTTCTAAGTAAGATGATGGTCTCGGGTGTTTGATTCACAATATAGGAAAACAGTTTCACAGGCCTGTAAGGCACATCTCCCTTATCATCTTTGTCCAGATCGTATCCGGTGTATTCACTCCAAAAATTATTATTAAAGGTATTATCATTTAGTTGTGAATTATAAGAAAGGTCAAAAGAATTGCTGATGAAGTTATTCTCCTTGAAAACATTCGTATAACAGCCTCCTGACACCTTTACACCCCAACCATTTTGCCTCAACGTATTTCTGGAATAGGTCATACGGGTAGACCCATCGATATAAATACCAATGGTATTTTCTTCAAATCTATTTTCATATACCTCACCGTCATATATTTCTTTGAGCAATAAACCATAGGAGGCCGTACCCCAATTTTTATAAAAATGGTTACGTTTCATCACTATCCATTTGGAGAACATGACAGCAACACCAGCTCCATTTTGCTCAAACTTATTATCAGTATATTCGTCATGGTTAGAAAACATAAAATGCAATCCGTACCTCACATTGTGATGTGTGTAATTATTTTTCACCAAACTGTTATCTACAAACTCGAGGTAGATGCCATCTCTCATACCTGTCACTTCATTTTTATCAATCTTCATACTATCACAGTGCCATAAATGGATGCCGTTACCAGATTGTGATTCTTTCTTAGCTGTACCTAGTACATTATTACCTGAGATAACGGCATTTTTAGATTTTTCAACCAATATCGCAAAAAAGGCTTTAGAGATTTTATTGTTAATAATCTTTACATGAGATGCCTTATACACATAAACAGCTGCATAGTCTTTGGTATAACTTCGCCCAGAGTTAAGTATTGAAAAGCCACTGACAGTGATACTATCTGCCAACAGTTTGAGGATATAATTTTTTTCAGCACCATTAAGATTTGCTCCAGGTTCTCCCAATAATGTAAGTGGTTTCTTGATCTCTAAGCTTACCGTTTCATATTCTCCAGCTTGTACCTTAATGGTATCATAAGGTTGGGCCATTTGAACTGCCTGAGTCACCGTTGATACCTCACAATTTTGGCAGACGGTGATAATTGTAGCTTGAACATAGCTACAGATTAAAAGAAAAGTAATAAACAGGCTAAAGCATTTTTTATTCAATAGGGCACTTAGCACAGGCTGGTAACTCTCTCGCATCAGATTTCTTTAGCTGAATATTAATATTAGCGATTAAATTTTTGATTTAATTCTTCCCAATTAAATGTTTCACCTCCTGATTGTTCTTGAGCTTTATCACATTCGTTTGGGCTTTCAAAAGCGGATAGAAAGGCCCCCATGGGGCTAGGTATATTTTTACTGATGAGGTATTGCGCGTTCTTGGCATTTGTGAGTTTGCCAGGGTTGGCATAATCTGTTACAAATAGTTGATCAGCGGCAGGTCGATCCCATTCCTTAAGATCGTTGACCATACATTCTATAGCATCGTATTTATAGTTCCTGCCTTTGATTGTTACTATCTGAGCGGCATGCTGCTTATCAACAATCGTCATTCGGCAGAAGTCACAGGCATCCTGACTGTAAGATATAGGTTGCGGCCCGTTACTGCAGGCGCTAAACCCTACAGCCAGAATAACTAGTGAAATGCTAAAAATTGTAAATTTCATGTGAATGTTAGTTAGCCTTTAACGTAGCTTTTCTTCCAATAAAGAAGGCGATTAGTGAAAACAACATGCCAATACCAAGCATGATACCACCCAACCTTGGGTAAGAGAAGGCGTCAAAATTTAATAGTTTTTTATGACCAATTAGTGGTGGATTATAAACCATAGGTGTTCCATCGGGATTTACCAATTTTAGAATGGCATTCGGATCTAAATCAGATCCATAATCTACTAACCATAAGTTAAAATCATAGATACCTAAAGCACCTAAAATACCCATAATGACAAACCATGCTAAAAACCAGACAGATGAGATTTTCCCGAGCAGTCCTAAAGCTCCTATAAGTATTCCTATAGCGGCCATTGATAAAACTACTTTTGGGAATACAGAGAACTCCCACATTTCATCAGGCTTAGGTAAAACCTTCATGCCAATGTAGTGATTTAATCCATCGATATTCTGAATATCAAATTCACTTTCACCTTGTAGTCCATTGATATGTATATCAATACCGAGTGGCTCAGGGTATTGTGGGGCTCCAAGTCTAATATTCCACATCGGGAATACAAACAATCCCAGCAATAGGGCACTACCAACAATCATCAATATGCTTGCATTTTTCATTTTGATAGTATTTTGGAATTAAGAATTGAAAAGAAAATAAGAGCGGGCTGAATTTGCCCACTCTTATTTTAGGTGAGTATTACTCGTCTAAAGACCAGCTCAACTCGATATTTGAGTTTGCAGGAGATACGCGTATGTATCCTTGCATTTCCTGATGTAGTGCAGAACAGAAATCAGTACAATAAAATGGCCATACACCAACCCTCTTAGGCTCCCAAAGAGATGTTTTGGTTTGTCCAGGCATTACTAGTATTTCAGAAGTACCCTGACCAATCATTGAGAATCCGTGCGGTACATCAAAGTCTTGTTCGTGGTTAGTGATGTGGAAATACACCTTATCGCCTACTTTTACACCTTCAATATTGTCAGGCGTAAAGTGACTTCGAATAGTAGACATATAAATATGTACGTCTTTACCTTCTCTTACTACTTTAGCTTCTGAAGGACTCTTAATAGCATATGGGTGCATATTTTCGTCTATACGATAGATCTTTTTAGAATTGTTCATCAATAGATCCGCATCGCAACCAGCCGCATAGTGAGGCTCACCATGAGTAGGGAAATCGTAGAGTAACTGCATTTTTTCTCCTGAGATATCATAGATCTGCGCAGAGTGTTCCATTTCCGGGCCAGTCGGCAGATATCGATCCTTTGTAATCTTATTCATCGCAACTAAGTACTTACCATGAGGCTTTCTTGAGTTACCACCAGGAATCATTAAGTGACCAACAGAGTAGAAAGTAGGTTGTCTGTCAACAACTTCCCAAGTCTCCAACTTCCATTTTACTACTTCAGAAGAAATAAAGAATGTGGTATAGGCATTACCTTTGCCATCAAATTCTGTATGCAATGGTCCTAGACCACCACTTTGAACAGTTCCTGCCACTACATCTTCATACTTTATAATTGGAATACCGTAAGCATCACCATCAAAGTTGCCAGCATCAATAGCTGCTAACATTTTGTCAAAAGAGTGAACAGTGATATCAGCTGACAATTTGCCTGCTCCAATGATGTACTGACCTGAAGGGTCGACATCACAACCGTGAGGCGATTTTGGAGTAGGTAAGAAGTAAATAGCTCCTGGAACTTCTGATGGATCAACAGTTAACACTTCATCTTTCATAGTTGAAGTGGCAGTGTGCGTTGACTCATCGTAAACGTTATGTGCATATTTTGCAGGCATTTTTTTACCGCCTCCATTATTCACATATTCCTCAATCTTTTTCCAGTTTACTGCTGCAATAAAATCCTTGTCATTTTGAGAAGCGTTAACTTCTAAAAGCGTATTGGCCTCTTCCGTATTATAAGTAGAAAAGAAGAACCAGCCGTGTGATTTACCTCTGCCGGGATGTGACAAATCATAGTTAAAGCCGGGCATCAAAAGCTGAAATTTAATATCTAAATGACCATGCTCAGGCTCAACTGCAATGAATGTCAAAGCACCTTTGAAGTTCTCTTTATATTCCTTAATAGGCATATCTCTTTGTGGAACTGGTACGGAAAAGCGTGTACCCGCTACTACGTATTCTGTATTTTCAGTGATAAATGATGAACTGTGATTACCAGCACTATTAGGCACCTCAATGATCTCTTCAGTCTCAAATGTACTTAGGCTTATTCTTGCTATACGTGGTGTGTTGTTACCATTTGCAAAAATCCACCGTCCATCTAGTTCCCCATTAGTTTGAGAGATGTCAGGGTGATGTAAATCATCCCAAGGAATAAATCCAAAAGAGGTATTTAACATAGGTTTGGTCTCTTCAGAGTAACCATAACCCGATGTTGGAAACTGAGAAAAAACAGGGATCTCTTTAAACATTCTACCAGAAGGCAGGCCGTAAACAGTTAGGTTACCACTATAACCCCCGGATAAGAATGCGTACTGTTCGTCTCGTTCACCTGGGGCTACATACACTTTTTCAGCAATATTGCTGCTTAAAGCTCCATTGGAGGAATCTCCGCCTTGATTACATGAAGTAGCAATAAAGGCCATGCAAGCAATCAACAAAGTGTTAATTTTTATAAATGTTTTCATTTTTTAGTAGGTTAAATTGATTCTTAATTATTTAGGTAAAATGACCGAACTCACTACATGAATTACTCCATTGGAGGCAGGAACAGTGGCGACTACTTCAGCACCACCGACAGTGATTTTATCACCTTCTACTACTACCTCTAAGTAGTCACCAGTAGCCATATAAAGCTTTCTGCCTTTTGTAGCCTCTCTTTTCAGACCATCTACGTCATAAGAGCCAGGGGCAGCATGCCTTGTAAGGATAGTCGCTAACTGAGACTTGTTTTCAGGCTTCAATAAATTCTCCACTGTACCTTCGGGCAAAGCATCAAATGCATCGTTCACTGGTGCGAATACGGTTAAAGGGCCAGCATTTACAAGTACATGCTCTATTTGAGCTGCCTGCACTGCTGCGACTAAAGTGGAGTGCGGTTCTGAACCGATTGCAACCTGCAATATGTTCTTATCTGATACATCGTCTACCACAGAAGCCTGCCCTTGAGGGTGGGTTTCCACGGCAGCTGTTGTATCTTCTGCTTGCTCGCTTTGCTGTGGAGTACACATCATCATGAGTGTGGCTACCAGGCAAAGCCCGATTGAAAATATAAAGTTGTTTTTCATAATACTATGGTTTTGGTTTACACTTATAATGTTCTAAAATATTCTAATACTGCCCTTGCTTCTTCCTCAGTCAAGTTCTGATTGGCCATTGGAGAACCGTTATAGTCAACCAATAATTTTTTGGCTATTGCATCTTCCTTAACCATTTGCTCTGGCACGAGAATCATGTTCATGATCCACTCTGGATTTCTTCTTGTTAGGATGCCCTTAGGTGCAGGTCCGATAAACTTTTTCTCTGCCTTATGACAGGCGGTACATTTGGACTCAAAAATTTCCAGCCCTTTTGCCACCATAGCTTCATCAATAGTCTCAGGGAGTATAAGGTCTTGAATTGGTCCAACACCTTTATAATCTTGCCAATTCTCATAGGGGTCTTTTACCGATTTAGCCAAAATCTTATCCTTACGACTTTGTCCATCACCTCCCCCACAGGCAACAATCATGGTGGCAACTACAGCGACTAATACATATATTACTTTTTTCATGACGTTATTTCTTATGGTTTATAAATTCGAATTCTTTAAAAAGTTGGCGAGTTTGTGGAAACAGAACATTGTTTTCCAAATGGATATGCTTATGCAAATCGTCTTCGAACTCCTTTAACATGGCATATGTCACCTTATAAGTTTGACAGGCATCAGCAGGGCATTCATAATTGTTGGTTAGCTCTTTAATCCGTCTAAATCTTGAACCTTCAGAATTATGTTCGTGCTCCATCATTTGTAAAGGGTTTTCAATATCTCCAAAATGTGGGGGCGACAGCTCAAATTCATCTCGTTTAGAAGCTACCATTGCTTTAATGAATGGAAACAAAACCAATTCTTCTTTCTGTAAGTGAGCCATAAGAGCTGTCGCCCCCTCATCAAACGAATTCTTTATCTCCCACAGTTCTGGGTGTTTTTCTCCATGAACCCGACATAATTTTTCAAGCTGAACCTGGATGGCTGGAACTGTGGTTTTTATATAGCGATGATGAACATTCATTATCGAATCGATCAATTGATCTGGAGTATGAGTTTCAAAACTAACATCTGATTTAGCTTTAAAAGCTGATTCTAGTTCCATAAGAATCTGATTTAAATCAGTCTTATGTTGCTGACATGCTTTCGCAAGTGTGACTCCTCCTCCACAGCAGAAGTCCATGCTATGAGCCGTGAAAACACGTGCTGCGTTATAATTTTCAGCTACTATTTGCCCAATGGGTATATTTTCCAGGTTTTTCATAATAAAGATATTAAGACCTTTTTATCCGTTATTTATATAAATTTTTTACATTTTTAAAAAGCTTATGCCCTCGTCTAATCCCGGAGTCACGTCAGACAACTTGGTTGTGGTCAGCACCCCTTTTAAATAATCACGTGCGGATACAAACTTATTGTGAACCGGGCAAGGATGCTCTGAAGAACACTCTTCTAAGCCAAGAACACAGCTATTTACTAAGCTGTCTCCATCTATCGCCACTACAATTTCAATTAAAGTAATAGGCTTATCTGGCAGTTTGAACCCACCAGAAGGACCTCTTACCGAAATAAGCAACTTACTACGTACCAGCTGTTGCAAAATTTTCGCAGTATATGCCTCGGGGGAATCAATGGCCTTGGTAATCACTTTAAGACCTGCCAGATCGTTCTCCTCCCTTTTGGAGTTTAAGTAGATCATTATTTTAAGCGCATATTCGCAGGCTTTCGAAAACATGGTAATTCTTCTTTGCTGCTAATTTAACAAGCAATTATAATTCGGACAAACATATCCTTAATTATTTCGGATATAATTATCTTTTTTAGATCATATCTCTTTTATGTTATGATTTTAACAACGTAGATCAGAGGTCATTCTCAAAATAACATAAGCTAAGAATTCAGTAAATCCTCCATATCAGTACCTACCAAATCTTCAGACTCATCTATGTCATTGAGTTCAGTAACTTTAGTCCAAGTTGTTCCTTCTGATTCTATCAACTTGATTGTCTCATGAAAAACCGTTGAAGTGCTCCACTTTTCGAGTTCAAATATTTTTGGGTTGGGTTGCTTCATTCCAATTAAATAATACCCGCCATCCTTAGCGGGGCCAATGACAACATCATAATCATCAAGTTTTGTAAAGGCTTCTTCTATAATCTCTGAGGTAAGATCATAAATGTCTGTCCCAACTAGTATTACCTTCCCAGCTCCCTGATTTATTTCCTGCTCAAAAGCATGAGCCATTCGGCTACCAAGGTCTGTAGACTTTTGCTTTTTCTTTATATATAAACCGTTATCCCAGGTATCTTCAGTATCTATAAAATCAGAATAGTATACCACCTTAGAGCAATTGAGATCTTTAGTTACTTTTTGTGCTCTATTAATAAGCTTATAGTAAATAGCCAATGCCACTTCATCACCAAGCTTCTTACCAATACGTGTTTTTGTGTGACCAAGTGCGGGGTTCTTAGCAAAAATTATCAGGGTTTCATTCATAAACCTTCGTCCCCTTATAGAGCCACTTGGACCAATTCTTATTGTAGGTATGAACACTGTCAGTCGGCTGCCCTTTCCTATTCACCACCTGGTGATCTTTATTTTTCCAGTCAAAGATCCCTCCATATAGATTTAGAACATTAGTATATCCTAGCTCCTGAAGTTTTTCACCTATCTTTTCACTTCGGTAGCCTACTGAACAATAGACAATAATTTCCTGATCTTTAGGAATATGGCTAACCATATGCTTATCAAAATTATCGTAGTCGATAAACTCTGAGCCTTCAATTCTACTTACACTAAATTCCTCCTCCGAACGTGTGTCCAGTAAAATTAGATTATGACCACTTTCTAATTTTTCAGTTAGCTCATCTTCATGAACAACAGGTACACTTTTAGAGATCAACGAATTGACCTTTCTGTTAAAATCATTTTGTGCCATCAAATATCGATTAGTTGTTATCAAGGTGATTAGCAGAAAAAATATAATTTGGTGTAAAAAATTCATATGTTGCTAATAAGGCCATTTAATGATTTGTTAATTTAGGTATCATATCTTAATCGTTGAGTTTATCTAACAAAATTTCTTCAAAAAAAATTGTCAGAAATTTAAGCTGGTTATCTACCGCACAAGGCTTCAATGTGCTGATTCCATTGCTCATCTATCCTTTAATAATAAGAAGAATTGGCTTAGCAGAATTTGGAAAGGTGACTTTTGCTTATGCTATAATAATGTACTTCAGCATGTTAGTTGATTATGGTTTCTCTATTTCAGGAACAAGAAAAGTCGCACTTTTCAAAAATGACACAATTAAACTATCAGTCATTTTCAACACCATTCTAACATCGAAAATTTTACTGTGTTGTTTGGCCCTTATCATTATTGGCATTTTGGCTACAATTCTAAAACTTTCTGGTTATGAAAGTTTAATGATTCTGCTAAGTTCAACAATTTTAATAGGACAGATAGTTTTACCCAACTGGTTTTTACAAGGAGTAGAAAATATGGAGACTGTTGCACTATTTAACTTTCTATCCAAGTGCTTATTACTTATTTCTATTCTTGTCTTTATAAATGATCCAACTGATTCGATCTGGGTTAACTTTATTTTGGGGATATCTAATTTAATTGCAGGAATAGCAATTTTATGCTTAAGTATTTATAGGTATAAGTTGATTATTCGATTTCCACCTTATTTCAAAATTGTTCATGAAATACTTAACTCAAAAAGAATCTTTCTATCAAGCATTTTTGTATATGCTTCCAATAATTCCACACTATTTATTCTCGGATTATTTGCAAGCCCAACTACATTAGGGGTTTACGGTATCATTGATAAATTTATACTCGTATTTAGGGCTCCAGCAATATTATTATATCATAGTATTTATCCCCATGCTTGTTCTATAGCTGAAGAATCAATGGATAAGCTTCAGAAGTTTTTAAAATCATTATCTGTAAGAGTAAGTCTACTGTTTATTCCAATATGCCTTTCCGTCTATTACTTGTCTGATTATATGATTTACTACTTTGTAGGATACTATGAAAAAAATGCGATCTATTTACTGGAAATTGTTAGTGTTGTGCCACTTTTATCAGTTTTAACGGTACCCACAACAATACCTGTTCTTGCCGCAAATTTTCAAAAAATATATTTAAAAATAACTCTTATTATTTTACTTGCCAACGCCCTAGTGAGTGTATTATTAATATCAAATTTCATCGAAAAAGGTGCTGCTATTTCAGTACTTTGTGCTGAAGCTTTTACTATAATCACCTATTCGTGGTTCAACCATAAAATATACAAATCGCGTGCAAAAAGTGAGTGATCTGTCGGTCATAGTTGTATTATATAATATACTATTAGAGAAAAGTGAAAGCTTCCAATCATTAAGGAGAAGTGTAATGTCTCTTAGCCATTCTTTGGATGTACTCGTATTCGATCACTCCGAAACTGCACATACGCCAAATAATACATACAAAAACCTTGTTATTGAATACTACCATGATGCTAACAACCCAGGTTTAAGTAATGCTTATAATAAAGGATATGCTATATCAAAAACAAAAAACAAAAAATGGATTCTGTTATTAGATCAAGACACAACTCTTAGTCGGGATGCTATATCTAAATACCTAATTTACATTCATAAATATCCGCAATGTGCTCTTTTTGTTCCACAATTATACTCAGGCAAACAGCTTGTA
Source organism: uncultured Fulvivirga sp. (assembly GCA_947500555.1). Lineage (GTDB taxonomy): Bacteria > Bacteroidota > Bacteroidia > Cytophagales > Cyclobacteriaceae > Fulvivirga. Next base: position 545,526 of record CANMSE010000002.1, read on the forward strand.
AGTCCGTTTAAATTAGGTCGAGGCAAGGGTAAGTACTTGAAGAAGATTACATATGGGATGCACGATTTAAATAATATCATTCCTATTAATTCTGGCTCTTTAATAAGGTTATTGGAATTTGAAAAATGCGGTGGTTACGATGAAAAATTTAAATTAGATTTTAGTGATTTTAGTTTTTTCGACAGGTTTAAAAAGTCCACAAAGATGTTTTATGTTTTACCTTTGAAATTCCAACATGATTTTTCCGGAATTAACAAAACTAATCTTCAAACCAGCCTATCACGTTTTCATATTTACAGCAAAGCTGTATTTCTGTATCATTCTGCGTATGACTCCAGCTTTAATCCTGTAATTAGGGTGATTTTCAGAGCCCTTAAACTGACTGCTACTTTTAAGTCTTTGAAATTCATTGATGTGGCCTTCAAAATGTTGTTTAATAGATGAGACCTTTCGGAAGATATCTGTTCTTTATTGTGATTCTTGAACTTATGCTTGGTGGGGGGGGTCGATTTACAGTGATCCCTCCAGTGTCTTTAAGAATGTTTTTATTCGTGATAGCAATTTTTTATACGAGTTGGTGTCTATTAACAAAGAAAACTATTGAAAGAAAGTACTATCAGCTAACACTTCTTTTTTCTATTATTTTATCACTTTCAGCAATCATAGGTTTGGTTAACGATGCTGATAAAAGCTTAGTTTTTGAAGACATCAAACAACTATCATATTTTTTCATACTACCATTTTTTGCTCTGATCATTACTAAAAAAATTCCCTCTCAGATAGGAAAAATTGTGCTGATAAGCAGTACTACTCTGGGCCTTTTATATTTGGTTGTTTTGGCATTAATGCATTCTAAATTAGTTTCATTCATCGAATTTTATAACTATACCAAATTGTCAGGTGAATTATTTTACAGAGGTGAGGTTGCATTTTATTTTAAAGGGTTTATCTATCTCTGTATTGGCCTTATATTCCTTTTTTTTACTCAACCCAAGTACAAAGCAATATTGGCTGCAATATTAATTTTATCAGTTACATTGACCTTTACCCGAGGGCTGCTTTTCGCTTTAACATTAACTGCTATGTCCTATATCATACTGAAACAGTCAAGTGTCAGGAATAAGGCGGTTAAATTTGCTCTTATTTCTTTAATCGGTGTTTTAATTGTGACTAAGTCTAATTTCCTCTATACAGAATTTGGGAAAATTATCAGTTCAACAAGCTTAAAAGATAATTTTACTCACGAATTCAAACCTGAGGATGTATTAGGTTCAAGGAGCTATTCTGATCAGATTCGTCTAACACAATTTAAGCAAGTTCTTGCCGGTACTTCTGTACCAAGCTTCTTTTTTGGTCATGGATTTGGTATTGGTGTTGAAGTCAGACCTGTACACATGGAAATCTCTTATCTTGAAATATTTCATAAGCAAGGTGTAGTTGGATTATTGTTTTGGTTTTTAGTTTTTACTTTAATTGTTAAAGCCTATTTAAAAGTGAGAAAAAACAGATTGGCTAACGCTTTCTTTTTTAGCTCATTATTCATTTTTTTTCAATCTATAACAAACCAATATTTCAACAATGCCATAGGCATGTCATTCGTTTTAATTTCACTTATTTCATTGGATGTAATGGGTAAAAAAGATGAATAGAATTTCGGTATGCATAGCCACAATGAATGGAGAAAAGTATATTAAAGATCAGATCAACTCGATTATACCTCAACTCTCAAAAAATGATGAAATAATAGTATCAGATGCATCTTCAAATGACTCCACTATTGATATCTTAAATTCATTCCATTCTGATAATCGAATAAAGATTTTAAAATTATCAAAGGGAACAGGAATAGTAAAAAATTTTGAAAATGCACTTTCGCATGCCTCTGGTGAATATATTTTTTTATGTGATCAGGATGATATTTGGCTACCAAAAAAAGTAGAATCCTCGATGGATATCTTACAAAAGTATGATCTTGTAGTAAGTGATTGTAAAATTGTCGATGAAGATTTAAAAGTCATTTATGATTCCTATTTTAGAATTAATAAATCTCATAAAGGGGTTTTCAAGAATATAATTAAAAATAGTTACAAAGGTTGTTGTATGGCTTTTAGAAGAAAGGTATTATCTAAATCATTACCGTTCCCTTCAAACGTGCCCATGCATGATATCTGGATTGGACTTATAGCAGAAATCAATTATTCTGTTATATTCTATGATCAGGCTTTGATATTACATAGAAGACACAACACCAATTCATCTGAATTGTTTAGCCAGCTCAGTTTTTACAATAAATTAAAAATCCGGTATAACCTAGTTCGTGCATTATTCAACAAAGTTTATGAAAAAAATATCAGCTTCAATAGTCGTTTACAAAAGTGAGGTTAAAGTCCTGTCAAAAACTATCAAGTGTTGTTTAGATAGTGTAGGGGTTGACTTAAAGCTATATATAATAGATAATTCACCCACAGATGAGGTTAGAAACCTATGCAGAAATGATGATCGAATTGAGTATATATTTAATAATGACAACGTAGGCTTCGGTAAAGCTCATAATATAGCATTGAAAAAAGTACAAGACAGATACAAATATCATTTTGTAATTAACCCTGATGTATATTTTGACTCTTCAGTTATTATTAAGATGATCAAATACATGGAAGAAAACGACCAGATAGGCTTAATGGCGCCAAAAGCTTACTATCCAAATGGCGACCTGCAGTATCTTTGCAAATTACTTCCAACTCCTAAAAATTTAATATTAAGACGCTTTTTTAATTTTCGCGAAAAAAGTCTTCAGAAAAACAATTATTATTATGAGATGAGATTCACTGACTATAACAGTCCTATAAATGCACCCTTCTTATCAGGTTGTTTTATGCTTTTGAGAACTCAAGCACTCAATACAGTAGGTTATTTTGATGAAAATCTATTCCTGTATTCGGAAGATACTGATTTATCTAGAAGATTTCATAGATACTATAAAACCATTTTCTACCCTAATGTGTCTATTTATCACGTACATGCTAGGGGTTCTTATAAAAGTCTTCTTCTGTTATGGCACAATATGAGAAGTGCATTCAAGTATTTCAATAAATATGGTTGGTTTAATGATATTGAGAGAGATTTAATAAATAATCATTGCATAAGTAATTCTCAAACCTCTATTGACAAAATCACAGCTTCATAGGCAGATCCATTGCTTCACATTATTGAGTCTGGTGTCTTTTCTGCCATTCTCAATGAAACTAAGTAATATATTCATAATTGTGATGGTCCTTAATTGGCTTATCGAAGCCAACTATAAAGAGAAATGGTATAGCATAAAATCAACCCCCAGGATTTTATTGTATATATTATTCTACGCAGTTTTTCTCATTGGAATGCTCTATACAGAAGATATTTCAAATGGAGTTTTCACACTTGAAAAAAAACTCTCAATTCTTACTTTCCCACTTGTACTTGGTTCTTCGAAGCTAAAAAATGCTCAGAAGAGGTCAATACTAAAGCTATTCGTACTTTCGACTTTCATAGCTCTAACTTATTGCTATATAGGTGGTACGATTGATTTCTTTAGTGGATTACCTGCTCATAATTTTGATATAATAACACAAAGTAAATACATCCAAGAAACAGGAGAAAGTGCAGCCATTTGGCCATACATCAGTTATATACAATTAAGTAATCAATTAGCGTTTCACCCAACTTACTTGGCTTTATATACTGTATTTGCATTATTCATATTATTAGATAATTACAATTGGGCTGAGCTAAAAACACAACAACGCATATTACTCGGATTAACAGTTACTTATTTTATCGTCAGTGTTATTCTACTATCCTCTCGCATAGTTTACCTGGCCTTTATCGTAAGTATAATGTATTGGACAATTAGGCAAGGTCTCGGAATAAAAAGACTAGTTTTCTTAGTCAGCCTGGTGTTAACAATTTTAATACTTATATATATAAATCCTGTTTCGAGATATAGAGTTTATTCTGAATTAAGCCCTATCAGTTTAAAGATTCCAGAAGATAAAATGGGCTGGACATCAGCCAATCTCAGAATTCTACATTGGAAATCGTCCCTTACTGTTATTGGTCAAAATTTACTCTTTGGAGTAGGTACAGGTGATGGAAATGATGCTATTGTAAATGAATATGATGGATATGATCTAGGGATATTTAAAGGTTACAGTTCGCACAGCGAATATTTGCGAACTTTTCTAACCGTTGGTTTAATAGGTTTGACTATATTTATTCTGAATCTATCAGTACCCTTTTGGAAAGCCCGAAAGAACAAACAGCATTTGTATGTGATTTTCTTAATCCTCATTTCAATTTGCTGTTTGACTGAATCACTATTCAGTCTTCAGAAAGGAGTAGTTTTTTACGGCTTTTTTAACTCATTTATGAGTTTTAATTATTGTAAGTTAGAAAATGATAGATGACCAAACTTCTCAGTAGCTTTTATGAGCCTCTCATAAAAGTCCTTACCTATTATGATATTTTCAATTACCCTCTCCGAAAGGACGAGATAATAGCTAACCTGCCAGAAAAGGTAAAATTAGATGAGTTTGAAGGTATTCTTGAAAATCATTTAGACAGAGGCTTAATTTTTGAATACAAAGGTTTTTATAGCTTAGAAGCTTCTCGGTCACACGTTCATAGAAGGATTCAAGGCAACAAAATAGCTCAGCAAAAACTTAATCTAGCAAAAAAAATATCTCAACTAATTTATCAATTTCCATTTATTAGAGGAGTAATGCTTTCTGGTTCAATTTCTAAAGGGTATATGGATGAAAGTAGCGATATTGACTACTTTATAATAACCTCTCCAGGAAGACTTTGGGTTGCTAGAATGTTACTGGTGCTATTTAAAAGGTTAGCGTTCTTTAATTCCCATAAATACTTTTGCGTTAATTACTTTATTGATTCTAATCACCTTGAAATTGAAGAAAAAAACCAATTCACGTCTATTGAGTGTGCAACACTGATTCCAACCGTAAGTGCCGTTACATACACTTATTTTTTGAATGCCAATACTTGGATTAAGGATTACCTTCCAAATTTTGAAGCAAGAGATAAGACTAAAATCTCAAACCCAAAATCGACCATTTTCAAGTATATCATGGAGTCTCTGCTTAATAATCGTCTTGGGGAATTTTTAGACAAATACTTCATGAAGCTTACCTACAATAGATGGAGTAAAAAATTTGGTAGAGAGTTTAAGAAAGAAGATTTTGAAATTGCTTTTAAGACCAACAGACATACATCAAAAAACCACCCTAAGTTTTATCAGAAAAAAGTACTCAACCAGCACAAAGAAAATTTGCATGAATTTAGGCTAAGAGTAGAAACACAACTTTATCATGATTAATATTCTTATTACACATTCCTACTTTTACAAATTCGATCAAAAACAATGGAAGTTCAAACAACCATACCCGCCTCTTGGTACTCTTATTGCCGCTGGATTATTGAGAAATAAGGGGTACAACGTAAATTTAGTAGATGTAGGCCTTGCCGATGATACAACTGTCATTCAACAAGCACTTTCCAAGTGCTCACCCGACTACTTGGTCATTTATGATGACGGGTTCAACTATCTAACAAAAATGTGCTTAACCAAGATGAGGGAGGCTGCTATTGAGATGGCTAAAATGGCAAAGGATCAGCAGTGCAAAGTAATTGTTTCAAGCTCAGATTCAACGGATCAGTTTGAGCTCTATTTAAAGGAAGGAGTAGATTTTGTGTTGATTGGTGAAGCCGAGGAAAGTTTAATCGAGTTAATTCATAACTTGGAAAACAATATTGAACACCGAAGCTTGAAAGGAATAGCTTACCAGGAGAATGGCAAGATCTCTCAAAACCCAAGGCGACCAGTAATGACCGATCTTGATAGTCTACCGTTGCCCGCCTGGGACTTATTAGACATAACACCCTACAAAAATATTTGGCTAAAAGCACACGGGTATTTTTCAATGAATATTGCTACTACACGAGGCTGTCCATATAAATGTAATTGGTGTGCTAAACCGATATATGGAAATAGATATAATACAAGATCTCCTTCCAATGTAGTAGAAGAGATTGATTTCTTATTGAAAAAATTTAAACCAGATCATTTTTGGATGTGTGATGATATTTTTGGATTGAAGCCTGGTTGGGTTCAAGAGTTTAATAAATTGGTGAAAGAAAAGAGTTTAAAATTCAAATACAAGATTCAATCTAGAGTCGATTTACTTTTAAAAGAAGATACTATAAGTGCACTTTCAGAATCTGGACTTCATACTGTTTGGGTAGGAGCTGAATCAGGATCTCAAAAGATTCTAACAGCAATGGACAAAGGGACTTCTATTAAACAGATAGAAGAAGCTACTTATTTACTAAAACAAAATAACATAAAAGTGGCCTTTTTCTTACAATTTGGATATTTGGGGGAGACTAAAGAGGATATTGATGCTACAATAAATATGGTTAAAAAACTCATGCCTGACGAAATAGGCATTTCTGTTTCATACCCTCTTCCGGGCACAAAATTTTATGAGAAGGTTAAGGAAGATTTATTATTAAAGTCAAATTGGGAAGACTCCGATGACTTAGATATGATGTTCAACAGTACTTACTCATCTGCCTATTATAAAAAATTACATCGGTATGTTCATAATGTCTACAGGCTTAGGAAAGCAACCCTATTGGTTAAAAATGCTTTCCTAAATCCATTGGGGTTTAAAAGAAAATACATCAAATCAATACTATCAGGTATTTATCATTTTCCAGCATTAATTTTAAATGGTTACTTTTTAAGAAGAACGGAGGCTATATCTGAATGAATTCATCTTTTGATCATGTTGCTTTAGATTACGATAGCTCCTTCACAAATTCAGAAATAGGTCGATTGCAACGAAATGCCGTTTGGGAATATTTAATTCCAATACTTGAACATGGTAGAGCATTAGAAATTTTAGAACTAAATTGTGGCACTGGCGAAGATACTATGCTAATGATGAAGTACAATCATAAAATAATGGCCACAGACGCCTCTGAAAAAATGATTACGGTTGCAAAATCAAAGATTAATAATTCACAAAATAATAAAGTTCAATTTGTTCAGGCTAGTTTCAAAGAAATAAGTGAGATGAATTTTAATAAAAAGTTCGATCTTATATTTTCGAATTTCGGAGGCTTGAATTGCGTTGACGAGAAAAGTCTAAAACTGATTTCTCAGGACGTGAAGAAAATACTCAAGCCAAAAGGTAAATTTATTGGAGTTATCATGCCTAAAGTCTGTTTATGGGAAAGCTTTTATTTCCTTTCCAAATTTGACACCTCAAACACTTTTAGGAGAAGTAAGGGTAAAGCATTTGCTAATTTAGAAGGGACTTTTGTCGAAACGTGGTATTACAGCCCAAAAGACTTTAGACGATTTATGGGATCAGGTTTTATTCAAAAAAAATTGATCCCTATTGGAATCTTAATACCCCCCTCTTATTTGAATGACTTTTTTAAAAAGAAAATATTTCTTCTTAAGTGGCTGGATTTTTTTGAAAAAATATTAAACCGATTTAGCATTTTTTCAAGCCTCTCAGATCACTATCTTATAGAATTGCAATACCAGAAATGAATATCGTTTTAACACATGCTTACTTTCTGCAAGATGATATAGTAGAGCAGAAAATCATGAAGCCTTACCCCCCTCTTGGTATTTTATATATATCTTCTCATCTCGAAAAAAATAACATCTCACATTCAGTTTTTGATACTACATTCTCATCAAAAGCTATTTTTAAAGAGACACTTTTAAAAGACCCCCCCGACATAATAGCGTTCTACGTCAATCTTATGACGAAATTGAACGTATTAGAAATGATAGATTTTATCTTATCAAGTTCTACTCTAAAGTCAACCAAGATAGTTTTAGGAGGCCCTGATGTGAAATACAATGCAAAAGAACTTCTAGAACATGGTGCGGACTATCTTGTAGTTGGTGAAGGAGAGGAAACAACCTTAGAATTAATAGTAAGTCTAAAAACGGGAACAATATTGGGGTTAAAAGATATTAATGGATTGATATATAAGGATAGAAGTGGAACTATTATAGAAAACCCTGAACGCGCAAAAATTAGAGATATCAATGAGCTGTCATTTCCCAATAGACAAAGAATAGACCTCTTCCAGTATATGAATGTTTGGAAGAAACATCACGGATTAAGCACAGTGTCTATAAGCAGTATGCGGGGTTGTCCTTATACCTGTAAATGGTGTAGTCGTGCCGTTTACGGATTGAGTTACAGAAGGAGATCGCCTGAATTAATAGCAAAAGAAATAAAATATTTGCATGAAGAATATAATCCAGATGCTCTTTGGTTTGTAGATGATGTCTTTACAATAAGTCATAAATGGTTGAATGAGTTTCGTGATGCTCTGACGGAAACAGGTATTAAGATCCCCTATGAATGTATTACACGTGCCGATAGAATGAATGATGAAGTTATACAGCTTCTAAAAGAGACTGGATGCTATAGAGTGTGGATAGGAGCAGAGAGTGGATCACAGAACGTGATAAATCTCATGGACAGACGTGTAGATGTAGAACAGGTAAGAAAAATGATTAGGTTAGCTGAAACCAATGGAATAGAAGCGGGTACTTTTATAATGCTTGGCTACCCAGGCGAAACAGAGGAGGACATAGAAAACACAATACATCATTTAAAGGAGTCGAATCCCACGCACTTCACAATTACTTTGGCCTATCCAATCAAAGGCACTGAACTACATAACGAAACTATGAGTATTCAAACCAATGACTTGGATTGGGCAAAAAGTACAGATAGAGATATTGATTTTAAAAGAACTTATAGTAGAAATTATTATAATCATGCACTTCGAAGAGTTATTAATGAAGTTAATTTTTTCAAAAGTAAGCATGAGAGTGGAATTAGTTTATTAGGCCTGAAATACAAAATAAAATCTCTAATAGCCAAATCAGGTATGTGGTGGGAGAGAAAGTTAGGGCATTATGAAGTGGTTTAAAAAGGGGGCTCTCGTAAAGTCTTTGAGAGCCTGTAAAATAGTATTACATAAATCAGATAAGAAAAAATCACTTTATATTTTAATTGCCCTTATTTTCAATAGCCTGCTGGATCTATTTTCTTTAGCCTCTATACCTCCTCTGTTCTTTTTATTGCTTAACCCAAATTACATAGAAAAAAATGAGTTTGTAAACGCAGTCTATGAATTTGGTAATTTCAATTCTTTCAATAGCTTTATTCTTCTTTCGATACTATTAGTTCTTTCTCTTTTCATTGCCAAAAACATTCTCAGTTCCTACATCATCAAGCAACAAGCATCATTTGCTTTTTCGTTTTCAGCTAACCTAACCAGTAGGATTTACAATAATTTTTTTAATGAAAATCTGATTGATCTAAAGAATGGCAACCTTGCAAATTATTCTCATCAGATTGTGACCATTCCGGGAATGTTTGCTAAGAATATATTACTAGCTCTTTTCACTTTATTGTCAGAGGCTGTTATTACAGTTTTGATTGTATCAGGGCTCATGTTGTTCAATTCAGAGGTTTTCTTTCTTCTTTTGGTATTGCTTTTTCCTAGCCTAATAATTCTTTACTTGACAAGAAAAAAGAAACTCCAGGAAATAAATAAGAGGTTATCCAAAAATTATCCTCTTTCTCTAAAAAAGACTATTGAAGTAATCAAAGGATTCATAACGATTAAAACGCTTCAAAAAGAGCAATTTTTTAAAAAAAACTTTTCTAGGATCAATAGTGAATTGCATGAGGATTACAGCACTTTACATACATTGGAATCTACTTCTTCTAAATTCTTAGAGAGTATCGCTATGCTCTCCATAAGTATCCTATTTATTTATTCGATTTACGCACTAAATGACCGTGCAGAAATACTCATTTTAGTAGGGATATTCGCTTCAGCCGCATATCGGTTAATGCCTTCCATAAACAGAATATTTGTTGCAGGAATGCAAATTAAAAGCCATCAATATGTAGTAAAAGAGCTACTGGATCAAAAATTTCTATCCTATCGTAGGCATGATAAAAAATTACCTGAAATTGATTTTAAAGAAGTAGTAACATTTTCGAATGTCCATTTCAATTATCCAACTTCTTCTTTTTCTCTAAAGAATCTCAACTTTAGTATCAATAAAGGTGATAGTATAGGATTAGTTGGCAAATCTGGAAGCGGCAAGACAACATTAGTAAATTTATTACTTCGTTTTTTGGAACCAAATGATGGTAATATTGAAATAGATGGTTCACAATTAAATCGTTATGATGCTAACTCGTGGAGAAAGCACTTTGCCTATGTTCCACAAGAACCATTTATAATAGATAGCACAATAAAAGAAAATATAGCTCTAGGTATTACCAAAAACGAGATAGACCTTGAAAAGGTAAATAATGTAATCTCTATGGTTTCTTTGGACGATCTGATTGAGTCTCTGCCAAACGGAATAGAAACTAACATTGGAGAAGATGGATCTAAAATATCAGGTGGACAAAAACAACGGATAGTCTTGGCCAGAGCACTTTACGATAATAAGGATATTTTTTTGTTTGATGAGATTACAAGTCAATTGGATCAGCATACAAAAGAAACCCTTTTACAATCCATAAAAGATATAATCAATCATGATAAGACAGCGATATTTATCACTCATGATACAGAAGTACTAAAGATTAACAGCAGAGTATTTAAAATTGAGAATGGAGTTATAAATGAAGTCAATAAAGATCATGCTATGGGTTATTAGAGTATAGTTATTATTTCATGGATAAACGGGAGTAACTACTCTTTTGCCTTTTTTGGAAGCAATAACATATGGATTTTTTTTGGTGATTGTAAGCCTAAAAACTCGAATAGATGCAGTGAGAAAATTTAGGTTTCTTTTAAATAAAAAGATCAGAATGTGACCAATTATTGACCAATAGAAAAAAACTAGTATTCTTTTTTTTGATGATTTACTGATAAAATAATGTAATGCCAGAGTACGTCTGTAAAAACTTATATGGGAAGGCAGTCTATTAATACCTATTTTATTGTGATAGGCTCTGGAGTTTTTTATTATGTTAATTGGCATTTTTTTCGGAAAGCTCATACAAACTCCATAATTGTCACCAATACCGCTCGGATCAAGTGTTTCATCATAAGGATCATTTAAAAGCCAACTCTTTTTTATTATGCTGGCTCCGAGCCCATATACTGCCGCTTTATTTATTTCTTCATCTAAGCTTGTTACTACAGGCCATCCTGCATAAGATAACTGATTCTTATTTCTATTATAAAAAGAATATAGCCTACTATAGATCAACTTTTGATACCACTTCAATTTGATCTTATCTAGTCTACCCCATACGCTATGTTGGAAAACAAAAGCTCCTAATAATTGACTTAAGTATTTAAAGGGATATTGACTATACCATTTACCATCAGCCTCTTTTTGAACTATCAGTCCAGAAACAGCACCTTCGTCAGGGTTAGATTCAAGAAAACCTACAAGAGTACTGATATAAGACTTTTCTGGGTCAATATCATCATCACATAAAAAAATGTAATAGGAAGACGCTTCTCTAATTCCAATATTTCTTTGAATACAAACTGAAGGCTCTGAATGCAGAACTTTGAAGTTTAATCTGGGAAATCTCTTATCAATACCTTCAAGATATTCCACATCATCACTAGAGTCGATTATTATTACCTCTTTCGGAAGCATTGTTTGATAGTCTATTGACTCCAATGTCTTAAAAAGGCTCATTGGTCTATTACGCGTAGGTATAACAACGCTAACCATTAGTCAAGAGCTCATCGTACATTTCTCTATACTTGGATACAGTAGCATTAATATTGTGTTTTACCACCCAATTTCTCGCATTCAACTGCATGCTTTTATACCTCTTTTCATCATCCATTACATCCATAATTTTTGATGCGAGTAACTCTGACTCAGTATCATTAACAGAAATACACACCTCACTACTTAATTCTGCTACAATACCAACGTTGGTACTACACACCACAGTCCCAGTTGCCATGGCTTCCATAATACTAATCCCTTGGGATTCATATTTTGAAGTATGAAGTAGAAAATGAGCTTTATGGTAAAATTGCAATAGCTCTTGATTGGGATATGAACCTAGCAGCTCAACATCTTCCTTTAGATTTAGCAACTCAACCAGTCTTTCAGTTTCTCCGTCAATATGATTATCTCCCAATATCAGCAGCTTTACATTTTTTTTTCTTTTGATTTTTTTAAAAGTTTTGAGAAGCATTTCTTGCCCCTTGACAGGATGACAGTAAGCTACGTGTAAAAAATAATACGGTGGCTCCAGAGATTTTTCAAAAAAGCGAAATGAATCTGTATCTACTCCAAAAGGAATTATTTTAGCGCCTTGACCCAAATGAAAATTCTTTTCTAATCCTTCATATTGAAATTTTGATAAGACTATGAGACTGTCAGTATGTTCACAAACCCACTTGATATTCCTTTTTAATTTTTTATTTAAAATATCACCAAGTCCTAGTTCAGGTATTTCCATGACTTCACCTGCGTGAAATACTGCAATTGATGGCAAATGAAATAGCTTACCCAATTTTGCTGCAGTCCAGCCCGAGGGATAAGCCGCTAACCCTTGTAATAAATCAAATGGTCTAAATAAATGGTCTAAATAAAATCTGGATACTAATATTATCATCTTAATCTTTAGGCTAGAAGGGTTAAGCACAGAAGTTTTTACTTTTATTCCATTCGGTACTTTGCTTTTGTCTACTTGTAACAATGAATACACTGTTATATCGTACACATCAGTCAACCTTCGAAGCAGTTCCACTAATGGAGGAATTCCGTCTCCATAGGGTCCCGTAGCAATAGGACCAACACCAAAGTAGGCTATTCGTCTTTTTCTAGTATTCATCTTCAAGTTGCCAAATCATACAATTTCAAATATTCTTCTAATGTCCATTGACTATCATAACTATCAGACCATCGTTTGGCATTAATTTTTAACTCGTTACTTAATGAATCATTAGAAATAAGCTTTAGTACTAATCGAGAAATTTCTTCAAAATCTCCAGTAGAGCACGTAAGACAGCACTTATTATTTAGATCAGACAGAATTCCTACATTAGTTCCAACAACTAAAACACCTGAAGAAAATGCTTCATTAACCACAACACCTTGCGCCTCGTACAGCGAAGTATGAAGTAAAAAATGATGCACAGAAAAATAATCAGATAAAACTCTATGTGGTATTGGGCCTACGAATTTCACTCTTTCATCAATATCCATTCGTTCACATAAGCTCTGAATTTTTCCTCCCAAGTAGTCTGGGCCAATTATGGTAAGTTCAGCATCCACCTTACTTAATATAGCTTTGAAAGCCTTAAGCAATGTCTGTTGATCCTTTACCTCCGTAATGTTGGCAACATGCAAAAACTTGTAAGGTGGATTTAACTCTTTTTTTGAAAAGGTAAAATGATTTTTGTTTACGCCAAAAGGAATTGTATATCTATCTTTTCTGTCAAAGCCATGCTTTTCTAGCTCTGAAAATTGAAATCTGGTCAAGCCAGTCAGTATTGTTGCTCTATTACATGCCTTTAATATTCTATTTTTTGATTTTGAATACAACATTCCTCCATAACCAATAGATGGTAGACAAGCAGCTTCACCACCTTGTAAACTGACAATCGAAGGTCTCGTGAGCAACTTACCTAAAAAAGTCGCTAAAATTCCACCAGGAGAACCCCAAAAACCATGGATGATGTCAAATCTACACTTGAAGTGATCCAATATTAATATTGGTACTATAGTATATTTATTTACCTTTTTGATAACCAATCCTTGTTTATCTAAATCACTTTTTTGATTAGAAAATGAATACACTTTAACATTATGATGTTTAGATAAACCATTAACCAGATTTGTCAATGCTGGAACACCCTGATCAAACAACCCTCCCCTCACTCCTCCATGCGCTATCACAGCAATATTTTTCAAATCTTTTTATTCCTTTTTAGTAGATTAAGGCTTTCACTAAACAAAAACTCAGGCGTATATCGTTTAAGACAACGAACATCACCCCATATGCAATTGGCAAGCATACAATTTCCACATTCTAAATCGGAAGAATCAAGATAGTAACTGTGCTCTCCTAATGGTCTCGACCAATCACTTCTAGTAGAACCAAATAATGCCACAGTTGGGACACCATTAATCCATGACATATGCATAAGTCCTGAATCTTCTGACAGCACCAAATTTGATTCTTTTACTATTTCGAAGGCCTGAGCAGGTGTGGTTTTACCAACTAGGTTAATACAAGAATCGCCTAATTCAGACTCTAGAAACTCTGCTTTTTTCATGAGTGAATTAATACCAAGAATTACAAACTTTATAGTAGCAGTATGACCAAGCCATAATTTTGCAAATGAAACATAATTAGTCAATGGCCAATTTCTTGTTTCAAAATAACCTGCTGGATTGAGCACCACAATCATTTCTTGACTCCACCCTTCCTCTTTTAGGAGTTTCAACCCTCCAACGTTTATTTGGTCAATCTTAGAAAAAGAATTAAACAATTTAATATTGCCAAACGCTTCAAATGTCTTTTTCGTTCTAGATCCAGCTGTATTTGGTGAGAACTTATCAAACTCTGCCCACGCGGTTGGGAATAGTGCCCTTCTTAATATTTTGGTTATATAGTTATTTTGTAAATCTATAATGCCATCATAGCCTAATGACATCAGATATGGAATTTTTAAAAGAGAAAGACCAACTTTCAAAAAAACACTTCTTCCAGATTTTATAGTAACAACTTCACCAAAAATTTTCAGAGATTCAGGTACTGAAGCCCATTCTTCAAGAGTAAGAAAGTCAAATTGGGTTGATGGGTACTTTTCTCTCAATGCCACAATGTATGGTAGCGTAATTAATACGTCACCAAATGCATGAAAACGAATGATTAAGATTTTTTTAGGAGCCTTATGTGAATCCCAAACTTTTGCATTTATATGGCTCCATGTTTCGCTCAAATTCTATGAATTAAATTATAGATGATTCTTAAAACTACAATCTATATTCATAAACCTTACACGAATTAATTCAAAAAGTATAACACCAAATACCATTAAATACTCGATAAATACAATCAGCATATTTTCATGAAAACCAAAATCACTATACCCGGTATAAGTAAAGAATATCAATAATGACCAGAGTACTGTAAATCTAAAATTAGTAAACAATCCCAGCGCCAATAAAGTTGAAATATACCATGGGTGTACTGTTGTAGCCAGAAAAAAATAAAAAGTTAAAATCCACATCATCACCTCCATCACATTGGCTCTTTGACTTTTTATGAGGCTCAAAATCAGTATCCCAATGAATGATATTAATGCCAAATACTTTCCAGAAGTCTCTATGATATTGTACCCTTTAACGACAAAACCAACTTCACGAACCAGATAATAAACACTGGCATTAAATTCGAACTTTTGAAAGTACAGTCCAATACTTTTTGAAAGTCCAATGATCAAATCGTAATTAAATAATGGAATAAAAAGAAGGAAAATAAATATAGCAGTCAGCAAATAATATTTTATCAACGGTTTCATTTTTAGTCTTCTGATGAACAATGGAAGAAGCATGAGGGGGATAAGTTTTGCAGCAACCGCACAAGCCATAAACACTGCCGATTTAACAATAGAATTTTGGTGAAGACAATAAATCGAAAGCAGCAGAAAAAAGATCATGAATGCTTCGAAGTGGAGATTGCCCGTCAGTTCGATAACAATCAGAGGATTTAACGCATAAATCAATACCCTTTTGGCAGGCAATCGATATTGAATCAACAGTTGTCTTATGATAAGAATTGAACCAACTTCTGCTAGTAGAATAAGTAATCGAATAACAACTGCGCTTCCTAATACTGAATTGGTGAAAAGAATAGAAAGCCAAAATACAAACTGAGCAAACGGAGGGTATATAGTAAAGTAGTTGGGAGAGTTCAATTTATCGAATAAAGGTTGACTTAATCCTTCAACTTCATTTCCGAGATGAATATAGAATGATGGCAGTTCTGAAAATGGGTGAATACCTTGATTCAATAATCTTCCGTCCCAAACAAAACGATAGATATCATCTGAGAGTGATGGAAAAGAGAAAAGAAATATAAGACGGAAAAGTATGCTTGCTAATACAAGCCAGTTGAGTGTATTCAAATTGGGTCGTTGGAACAGAACATATAAATAGGTAGCGAACAATAGGGTGTATGTACCTGCTAAAGACAATGACTCATGTCTGGCAAATACATAACCTATAAGACAGTAAGCTACAATGCTCAACCCAAAAATTAGGAAATAAGTAGCCTTTATATCAGGCCTTTGCATTGCTTACACCTTTCAAAGACTGATAGAACACACTAGCGAAGCCAAGGGCCAGCATAATATGAAAAATGATTAGCCCCCAATCATGTAGAAATATACCAGCTGCAATACCACCTATAAAATATAGACTCAACAAACCTTCCAATACTGTAAGAAGACTTAATCTAGGTTTTATGTAAGTATTGTTTTTCCAGCTCTCCCCTTTCTTGGTTATATTAAACTTTGGCGTACGAATAAAAGCACTTTTAAAACCAAATAACCCTTCTATAACTGCTATACCGTTATGAAGTGAAAGTCCCATAGAAATAGTCAAAAACACTGGAAATATTCTAAAAAAGTGCTTTCCCGTCTTCACAGGATAATGCTGCTTAGTTGCTACCCAATAAAAAGCCGCAATGGAAAAGAAGCCCAGAAGAAAAACACTTCCAATATCAAAAAGAAGCTCCAAGCTTGGGTTTTGATCTTTTATAAATAGCATAGGAATACTCAATATTGAAGCTAACAGCAGGCACACGAATACGGAGCTATTGAACAGGTGAAAGATAGCATGCAATTTACTTCCAAAAGACAACTTAGACTTCAGCACTTTACCTAAATTTTTCTTAGCAGTTTCTGCAGCACCTTTATTCCATCTGTATTGTTGAGACTTAACGGCAGACATGATGACCGGAAGTTCCGCAGGAGCAACGCAGTCTTCTAAATAAACAAAATTCCATCCTTTCAGTTGAGCGCGATAGCTTAAATCAAGATCTTCAGTAAGCGTGTCAGCAGACCAACCACCAGCGTCATTGATGCACTGCTTCCTCCAAACGCCCCCAGTACCATTGAAGTTAATGAAACTGCCTGCATGATGTCGCCCACACTGTTCTATAGAAAAATGAGCATCTAAGCCAAATGCCTGAAGTTCCGTGAGCATGGAATAATCCTTATTCAAATGCCCCCATCTCGTTTGAACAACACCTACACCTTCCTTAAATTTTATGATTGTCTTCTTCAGAAAATCAGTATTAGGAATAAAATCAGCATCAAAAATAGCAATGAATTCCCCTTTACAGATTTCCATACCATGTTGTAATGCTCCTGCCTTAAACCCTTTTCTATCATCACGCAATACTTGTTGAATATCTACTCCTTTTTCCTGCCACACTCGAACTTTCTTACTTATAATAGCAACGGTTTCATCTGTTGAATCATCCAATACCTGGATTTCCAATCTATCCTTTGGATAATCAAATTTACAAACAGCATCAATCAGGCGTTCTACTACATATTTTTCATTAAACACTGGGAGTTGAACTGTAATGTGAGGATAATCTATAGGTTCACTATTTTGAGCACCTTCTTTATTCTTTTTTGCTTTCAAGTAGTGCCATGTAAGGTTTAACTGACCAAGGCTGAACATAAATATGAAAAGCAGCGCCAACGAATACAATATGATAACGATCCACTCCATTTCCTTACAAGTACCTAAATATTGTCCAAATTATCTTATATCCTGCCATTATTGTCCCTTTCACAGTGCCTGATATTTTTGAGAAGCCAATTCTGTTCCTATAGTTAACGGCTACTTCCTGACAATTCATCTTTTGCTTAGCAGCTTTTAATTGCATTTCGACCGTCCAGCCATATGTTTTATCCTGCATATCTAAAGCCAGCAAGCTTTCATATGTAATAGCACGGAACGGGCCAAGATCGGTAAACTTTACATTGTAAAACAACTTAAGTAAAGTAGTAGCCAACCAATTACCAAATATCTGTTGTGGTGTCATAGAGCCTTTCTCTTTTTGACCCAATGCTCTTGACCCTATAACCAAATCAGCACTTTGTTCTGTAATTGGCTGAACCAGTTTGGTCATTTCAGCCGGGTAATCTGAGTAATCAGCATCTATAAAAACAATGATATCTGGCTTTTGATTCTTATTTTTAACATAATCTATTCCCTTTAAACAAGCTCGCCCGTAGCCTTTAACTTCTTCTATTAATACAGTAGCTCCTGCATTCAATGCCGCTTTTTCTGTATCATCAGTTGAAGCATTATTAACTACAATGATCTCACTTACCAACTCCTTAGGTATTTCACTAACAACCGAACCAACTCCATTCTCTTCATTAAAGGCTGGAATGATCACATTAATATCAGGCTTCATATTTTGCTGCAAAGTAACGGAATCAGTTATTGTAACAAAGTCAGAATGGTGACAGAAGGCTGTCTCTATCGATACAATACAGACATTATTCTATTAAGAAATACCTTGAATTAATAAGCTCTTGCAAAAACTACTCTTCCTTCAGATTTATTACCGGAATAAATACACTTGCCCGCTTCTTCTTTGAAGTTTAAAGGAATACACCTAATGGTCGCTTTGGTTTCTTCCTTGATCCTATTTTCGGTTTCAGAAGTCCCATCCCAATGAGCCATCACAAATCCCGCTTTTGTATCAAGCACTTTTTTAAACTCTTCATAGGTGTCAACCTCCGTGGTATTGTCTGTTCTAAAATTCAGTGCTCTTGAATAAATATTTTCTTGAATATCAGTCATCAATTGCTTGATATATCCGCTAGCCTCAGTAATTGGCATTACCTTCTTTTCTTTTGTATCTCTTCTGGCAATTTCAACTGTACCGTTTTCGAGATCTCTCGGGCCTATGGCTACACGCACAGGCACACCTTTTAATTCATATTCAGCAAACTTCCACCCCGGAGAACTGGTATCACGATCATCAAATTTTACTGATATATCATCAGTCAGCAATTCTTTTCTCAACTTATGAGCTACTTCTGACACCGCATTTAGCTGTTCTTCTCCTTTAAATATTGGAACAATAACCACCTGTATTGGAGCTAATTTAGGAGGCAATACCAATCCTTCATCATCAGAGTGGGCCATAATCAAAGCACCCATCAAACGGGTACTTACACCCCATGAGGTGCCCCAGACAAAATCTTCTTTACCATCTTTTCCGGCAAACTTTACATCAAAGGCTTTAGCAAAATTTTGACCCAAAAAGTGTGAAGTACCTGCCTGTAAAGCTTTTCCATCCTGCATGAGAGCTTCAATACAATATGTATCCAAAGCTCCTGCAAATCGCTCAGACTCACTCTTCACTCCTTTAAGTACCGGTAAAGCCATGTGCTTTTCTGCAAAATCTGCATATACCTCTAACATTTGTTTTGTCTCATCCACGGCTTCATTTTTAGTAGCATGGGCGGTATGACCTTCTTGCCATAAAAACTCGGCTGTTCTTAAAAACAACCTGGTTCGCATCTCCCAACGTACCACATTCGCCCATTGATTGATCAAAAGTGGCAAGTCCCGATAAGATTGAATCCAGTTCTTATAGGTACTCCAAATGACTGCTTCACTGGTAGGTCGAACTACCAGTTCTTCTTCCAGTTTGGCATCCGGATCAACAATCAATTTTCCTTTATTGTCCGGATCATTTTTCAATCGATAGTGAGTAACTACAGCGCATTCCTTTGCAAAACCTTCGGCATTTTTTTCTTCTGCTTCGAATAAATTTTTAGGAACAAAAAGCGGAAAATAAGCATTGGAATGACCCGTGTCTTTGAACATTTTATCGAGCGCAGCTTGCATTTTTTCCCAGATACTAAATCCATAAGGCTTAATAACCATGCAACCACGTACAGAAGAATGTTCCGCCAGATCAGCTTTTTTCACAAGTTCATTATACCATAATGAGTAATCCTCGCTTCTTTTTGGTAGTCCTTTCGCCATTATCAGGTTTTTGGTATGTTTTTTGATTCTTTTCGTTTGAAAATTTATTGCGAGCAAATATAATGATATATACACCCTATTTTGGGAATTCTCGTTTAATAAATTATGTTTAACAACAGTAAACAAAAGTGCCATGAAAACGATAAAAAGACTATTTGCAGCTTCACTAGTATTGTCTCTTATGGCCTCTGGCTCAGCATGGTCACAGGAGTATGATGATATGTACTTTACTCCCAAGGACAGAAAAGTCAAAGAAAAAAATCGAAATGCAAGAGTAAGCGAACCTCAACTGGAAGATATTCAAACAAATTTTGACGAAACTGACCCGCAAGTCAATTATTCTCAAAAGAACGTTAATCCCGAGTATGTTGCCAGATATTCCGTTCAGGATTTGGAGGAAGAAAATAATTTTTCAAATGATGAATATTTTGTTGACGATTACGACAACAATAATCAAAGTCAAGCACCTGTAATCAATAACTATTATGGTAATCCTGGTTTCGGAAATCAAGTAGGTTTCAATGGAGGATGGGGTAATGGTTTTTACGATCCTTGGTTGGACCCTTGGGCAAGACCTGGATTTTATGGTCGCCCCGGTTGGTCTGTTAGTATTGGTTTTGGAACTGGTTGGGGATGGAATAGATGGGGATGGAGAAGAGCAGGTTGGAATGTAGGCTTCGGTTACGGCTGGGGTGGTGGATTTTATGATCCATGGTTTTGCCCTCCAGGTTACGGATTTAACAACCCATGGAGAAATAATGTAGTGGTTATAAACAATTATGAAAGTAGAGGCAATAGAGTGTACTCCAGAGGAGCAGGCCCTTCACGCAGCACATCTGGGGTTAGGAGTTCAAGATCTGTTAATCCAAGGTCAAGAGTAGCTTCCAGAGAATATTCAGGAAACTCATCAAGGTCTGGAAGATCAAGCTCAAGTAGTGTATCTAGTAGAGAAAGAAGTACTGTGAATAGTAGTGGTACAAGTAGATCTACATATTACCGTAGATCTCGCGCCAGCGTTAACGAAAATAACGGAGCTGTTAATTCAAGATCAAGCTCTAATGCTAATAGAAGCTACAACAGGAGTTCCACAAATTCAAGATCGAGGAGTACCTACAATAACTCAGGACGCTCAAGTAGATCCACTGGTTCATATGGAAACTCTCCATCAAGATCAAGGTCTGGCAGCTACAATAGGTCTTCTTCACCTTCTCAGCGTTCTTCAGGGTATAGCAGCAGACCTAGTTCAGGTTCCAGATCAGGAGGATACTCTTCTGGTAGCAGAAGCAGAAGTTCTAGTGGAAGCAGAAGTATGTCTTCAGGATCCTCACGCAGTAGAAGCAGTGGTGGTTCAAGGTCTGGCGGTTCAAGATCGTCTGGTTCAAGAAGAGGAAATTAATCTGATAGATTTAAGAGTTTAAATCATTGCCATGAAAAAAAGTATCTCGCTTATTGTATTAAGCCTAGTAGGATTATGCTCAGTTAGTTTAGGGCAGGATGCTGCAGACTTTGTAGGAACTACACTAAACTTAAGTATGACCAATCCGGGTGGTAGTTCCAGAATACTGGGTCTGGGAGGTGCACAAACTGCATTAGGAGGTGATGTAAGTTCAATATCATCTAACCCTGCCGGTTTAGGTTTTTTTAATAGATCAGAGGTATCTTTTAGCCCTGCCTTTAATTATATAAGTACACAGACTGACTACTTAGGTACAAGTACCAATGACTCACGTTTGAACTTGAATATTGGCAACCTTGGTGCGGTGATTAAAAACCCTAATGAAAATGGGAAGTTCAAGGGTGCTTTTGGTATTAGTATTAATCGTATTGCAGACTTTCAAAACCAGATTACCTATGAAGGTGATTTGACGAATCAATTCGATTTTATTCAGTACGCAGTGGATAATTCTTTTGTGGATACTTCAACAAATCCTGTTAGTGTAGGTGATGATAATGATGATCTTGCTTTTTTAGCAGCTAGAACATTTTTAACTGATGTTTTTCAAGATCAAGATGGCATCTTGTTTGTGGATCGCGACATTTATGAAGTTGATGATAACGGGCAAAGATTGCAAGATGGAAATGGATTTGATATCCCGGCTTTTGCCAATGAAGATTTTCCAACTTTTCAGACTGAAACTATAGACTCCAGAGGGGCAGCTTATCAGACTTCCTTTGCTTACGGTGGAAATTATGATGATCGAGTTTATTTTGGGGGAAATATCGGAATACTAACATTCACTCAAGAAGTGGAGCGTGAGTATATTGAAGCTCCTACGGGAACGGACTTGAACAGTTTGGTTCTAGAAGATAATTATGAGATGAATGGTATCGGTATTAATGCTACACTAGGCTTAATTGCAAGACCCATTGATCAACTATTGTTAGGAGTATCATACTCTACACCATCAATTTACGGAATAGAGCAAATTCGAAGTATTACATTAACTGCTAATTATTTAGGTTTTGATCCCGTACCTGATGGAATTGACTATGACCCATTTAATTATACAATCACTACACCTTCTAAGTTAAATTTGGGTGCTACCTATTTCCTGGGAAAATATGGTTTCATTACAGGAGATTTTGAGCGGGTAAATTATGCTGGCGGAAGGTTATCGAATAGTGAGTCAGGGGTATCGTTTTCTGAATATAATAATACTATAGACAGACTAGAATCTGTATGGAATTATAGACTCGGAGCGGAATTTAGGTTTGACATATTTCGTGTGAGAGGTGGTTATTCATATACCGCTGACCCTTCTGATGATGGCTTCGAGCAAGCCCAAAATAGCATATCTTTAGGAGGTGGGATTAGAACTAAAAAGTACTTTGCTGATATGGCTGTTATATCAAGCGACAGAGGGAATTCACTAATATCCCCTTACCCAGGGCAACAAGCTCAGATTGAAAGAAGCAATACTACTGTTGCTTTAACTTTTGGTATATTTTTCTAAAAGCTGAGTGATAGATTCGGCTTCTATTGATGAACCACTGACTGTAAGATCGGCCCGGTTAAAAAAAGTCGTTCTGGATTTTAACGTTTCTTGTAGCACATCTGCGAGATCGCTTCCCGATAACTTAGGCCTTTGACTAATATCAGATTTATTTAGTCTGGTTTCCAGTATTTTAATCGGTACATTTAAATAAATGACAAAGCCAGTTTTTTTCATAAACTCAAGATTGTCAAAATAACAAGGTGTACCTCCTCCAGTAGCCAAGACAAATGAAGATTGGTCAAATTCCTTTAAGCATTTTGACTCTACCTTTCTAAAGTGGTTCTCTCCTCGTTCTTCAAATATTCGGGGGACGCTACGCCCTTCAACATTTTCTATTATACTATCCAGATCAAAAAATGGTTGATTTAATAAAGTAGCAAGTTGTTTACCTAATGTACTTTTGCCAGAACCTGGCATGCCAATAAGATATATTTTATCCGGCAAGCTCATTCAGCTCATCTGCAGTTGGAATGTCATTATGATGCCATTTACCCAAAACCACTCCGTTTTTCACGAGAATTATTCCTGGGTTTGATCGTATCATGGCTTTAAGTACTGTCGCATCTGTAAAGTAGTAGGGTACTACCAACTGATATTCGTGTCTAAACGCTTCAAAAGCTGCTTCACCAGAAGATGTCAATACCATAGGCTCAATGCCATTTAGATTGTCAATGCTAGTATTCAAGGCATTCATTTTCTCACTATCACTAAAGGAATCATCATAGAAGATGAGTAATAGTTTAGCACCGGTAAATGTTTCTTCGGTGTAGTCATTCCCATCAATTCCCACGACTTGATAGTCAGTTATTTTAGCTGTAGAGGCCTTCTCATTCAATATCCTTGAACTTACGTAAGTATAACCCTCTGCTGGCATCAGGTAAACCAGAGATGTTGTTGTCTCTCCTTCTTTTTCAAAAGTATATTCCAATATGGGACTTTCTTCAGGAATCATTTTTTGCGGAATACTATTACCAATTTTATAAGGTCTAAAATCGATAAATGGAAGGTGCCTGATTGCTGTGATTCCTATTATCAAACTGAGTAAAGCTGTTACTCCTATTATAGTATGACCTGGTCTTGTTCTTAGCGTTGGCACATAACTCCGCCTATACCAAAACAGATGAGCAACAAATACCATAAGAATAACATCTTTATAAAAGGACTGCCATGGTGTCAATGGAATTGCATCACCAAAACACCCACAATCAGTTACTTTATTAAAATAAGCGGAGTAAAAGGTCAAGAATGTAAAAAACACCATAAGGCTTAGCATAATACTCATTGACCATTTCATTTTATAATTGATCAGGACAGCTATACCCAATACTACTTCCAAAATGATTAGAAACATGCCTATTGGAAGAGCAAATGGAATAAAAAACTCAAAAAGTAATCCGAAATCTGTTGCAAAAACTTCGAAATATTCTTCTAGTTTAATTTTGGTACCAATAGGATCATTGATTTTTATTAGTCCAGAAAATATGAACAGCCCGCCTACAAATACTCTGGAAAATATATCGATTACCTTTTTAAACATAATTAAATAAAATTCGATTTGATCAAGGCGAAAACGGAATAATTTAACATATCTTGATAATTGGCCTCCACTCCTTCCGAAACAAGAGTCTCACCTTTATTATCCTCAATCTGCTTAACACGAAGTAGTTTCATTAAAATAATATCCGTTATCGAGCTTACTCGCATTTCACGCCAGGCCTCTCCATAATCATGATTCTTATTTTTTAACAAGTCCAATGTATCATTTACAACCTGATCATAAAACGGTTCAAGATCTTCATAAGATATCTCAGTACGATCGTCAGATTCTAATCTGGACTGTAGAATGGCAATTATACAGTAGTTAATAATACCTACGAATTCATTATTTATATCTTCATCAACTTTCTGCTTTCCTTTATCCTGAATGGATCTAATACGTTGAGCCTTTATAAATATTTGATCAGTAATGGAAGGTAATCTCAAAATTCTCCAGGCAGTACCATAATCCTTTGTCTTCTTTTCAAAAAGTGTTTTACACTCCTTTATTACCTGTGTATATTCGCCTACAGTTTTATCAATCAAGATTTTCTAATTTATTCAAAACCTGCTTTTAAAGTGGCGCAAGATACATTTTTTTCAAGTAAAAAGACACTCAATATTAGATCAAAAACCATGATTATAGATACTCCTTTGGTCATGGGGATCATTAATGTGACACCCGATTCTTTTTATCGTTCAAGTAGAGCTATTGACGAATCATTGGTCATTTCCACTGCTGAAAAAATGATTGCAGATGGGGCTGGACTTCTTGATGTTGGAGGCTACTCAAGTAGACCGGGAGCATCCGATATTCCCATTGATATGGAAATCAATAGAGTAATTCCTGCAATCAAAATACTCAAAGATCGTTTCCCGAAAACGGTATTATCGATCGATACTTTTCGTTCTAAAGTTGCCGAAGTGGCTATTAATGCCGGAGCAGATGTCATAAATGATATATCTGGAGGAGAACTGGATTCAAAGATGTTTGATCTGGTTATTGAAAGTAAGACCCCTTTTATTATGATGCATATGAAGGGCTCCCCTCAAACGATGAATAGTCTGGCTAACTATGATAACATTATTTTGGAGATAACCGATTACTTTAAGTCAAAAATAGATTATCTCAAAGAAAGAGGTCATAACGATATTATTTTAGATCCTGGGTTCGGGTTCGCTAAAACCATTGATCAAAACTTCGAACTATTAAAAGGGTTGGCGAACTTCAAGGTTTTTGAATTACCCTTGCTGGTTGGGTTATCCAGGAAATCAGTGATTTATAAATCACTTGGCATACTACCAGATAATGCCTTAAATGGTACTACAGCTTTAAATATGATTGCTTTACAAAATGGAGCTTCAATTTTAAGAGTTCATGACGTAAAAGAGGCGGTAGAAGCGACCAAATTGTTTAATTTAACGTATATTAATTAGAAGAATAGTTACGATTTGATATTTCTGTTTAGCATAGGGTTTTTAGAAGTAAGCTGGGTAGATGTTATAGACATCTTGTTAGTGAGTGTATTGCTACACCAAGTTTATAAACTAATGCGTGGAAGTGTGGCTGTCAAGATTTTTTTAGGAATCCTTGCCCTTTATCTCATTTACCTCATAGTCCGAGCCGCTCAGATGGAGTTATTGGGACTTATATTAGGTCAGTTTATGGGTGTGGGTGTACTTGCTGCAATAATTTTGTTTCAACCTGAAATTAGGAAATTCTTATTGCTTATTGGCAAAACAACTGACTTCAATAAAAGCGGATCTGTCCTCAAAAATTTCTTTTTAGGTAAGGGGAGTAACAGGTATGAGATGTACAACATCACTCCTATAATTGAAGCAGCAAAAACATTGGGAGGAACAAATACTGGTGCTCTTATTGTTTTTTCAAGAGATTCAGAATTAAAATTCTATGCTGAGTCAGGAGATATAATTGATGCCCATTTATCCAAACGTCTCTTATTATCCATCTTCAATAAATATAGTCCGTTACATGATGGAGCCGTAATCGTATATCGAGGTAAGATCAAAGCCGCCAGATGCGTATTACCTGTGTCAGAATCTGACAGCCTTCCCGCCCAATTTGGGCTTCGACATAGAGCTGCCATGGGCATGTCAGAAATTACTGATACAGCTATTTTAGTGGTATCTGAAGAAACAGGTCAGCTATCTCTTACCAGAAATGGGCGTTTATTCAGTAACTTGTCTCCACTCGAATTAAGAAAGCTAATTAACGAATATCTTACAACCAAACCAGAAGAGAAGCAGGAGACAAGTGAAGTCTCAGAAAATGAAACTGTCAATAATCCTACTATCGGGCAGGAAGCAAAGGCTTAGGTAGGCTTTATTCATATGTAAATGTGAACACAGTTTTAATTTGCTCTGCATCAAAAATGCCTTCTTCTACTTGAGATAGTGGAAGGCCATCATCTCTATAGGTGTATTTATAAGTAAGATTATCACCATCAACTTCTTTTTCTACTGTGGTTAAAGGGTTGTTTTTTGAAAAAGCAAATTCTTCTCCAACAATTGTAAAAAGAACACCTTTATTCAGGCCTGTCGCTGAAAACACATTTGGATTAGTGTCATATGTATAATTATACAACTCACTGAAATTTGATCTTATTGTTTCAGTTCTTGTCAAATTGCCATTGACGATGTTGTAATTAATTGTTGCCGCTGCTTCACTATTGACAAAATATTTTGCTATTAAAACATCCCCGTTGGAATTATACTCCAATTCATATTTTAATATGATATTATCAACTTCTAGTTTAACAATCGAAACTTGACTTTCACTGTTATAGGCAAATGAATAAACCAATTCCGATGAAATCATTCCAACTACACGTCCATCATTATACTGCAGGTTGTACTGACTCTCTTCTTTAGTGCCATCTTTTTCTTCCACTAAAACAAAGAAACTGGTAAGGTTACCTTCAGCATCATAACTAAAAGTTAAAATTCTCTTTTCTCCATCGTTGCCTATCTCTTCGTTACTAGATATTACTTTAAGCCTTACATTCTCTGCATTGATAGGCTGATTTACATTTTGTGAATCGTCACTACATGCTAGCAATAGGCTAATGGAAAGTAATATTAGTGTTAAATTCTTCACGTAGAAGTTATTCTTATAAAATTGCATCTTCTTAATTAATTAATTACATCTAGCTTCTTCCCTACTTCTACAAACGCACCTATTGCTTTATCTAAATGAGCTTTATCATGTCCTGCCGAAATTTGAACTCTGATCCTAGCTTGACCTTTGGGTACCACAGGATAGAAAAATCCTATAACATAAATTCCTTTTTCCAATAGGTCTGAAGCAAATTGCTGCGCTAGCGGTGCATCATAAAGCATAATAGGTACTATGGCATGTTCACCTGGCTTAATATCAAATCCTGCTTCAGTCATTTTCTCTCTAAAATACTTGGTGTTATCCTCCAGTTTGTCCCTTAAATCCGTTGTTTCACTCAACATGTCAATTACCGCAATGGACGCACCAGTTATTGAGGGCGCTAATGTATTGGAAAACAAATAGGGCCTGGATCTTTGTCTAAGAAGATCAATTATCTCTTTCTTACCTGAAGTAAACCCTCCGGAAGCTCCTCCCAATGCTTTACCAAGAGTTCCGGTAATGATATCCATTCGATCCATGACACCACAATGCTCGTGTACTCCACGGCCGGTTTTGCCCATAAAACCAGTTGAATGACATTCATCACTCATAACCATTGCCTTATATTTATCTGCTAAATCACAGATCTTATCTAGCTGAGCAATGGTACCGTCCATAGAAAATACTCCGTCTGTAACAATCATAATCTGCTCTGCACCTGCTTCTCTGGCCTCCTTTAGCTTGGCTTCTAGATCCAACATATCATTATGATTGTATCTGTAACGCATAGCTTTACACAATCTTACCCCATCAATTATAGAAGCATGGTTTAAAGCATCGGAAATTATGGCATCTTGAGGGCCTAATAATGGCTCAAAAACACCTCCATTAGCATCAAATGCAGCAGCATATAGAATAGTGTCTTCCATGCCAAGAAATTCAGATATCTTCTGCTCAAGTTCCTTGTGTATATCTTGAGTACCACAAATAAATCGTACAGAAGACATCCCAAAACCGTGCGTATCTATTGATTTCTTTGCCGCCTCAACGATCTTGGGGTGAGAGGACAATCCTAAATAGTTATTTGCACAAAAATTAATTACCTCTTTACCTTCAGAAGTAGTGATATCTGCCCCTTGAGGTGTTGTGATAATTCTTTCTGTTTTATATAAACCAGCTGATTTAATATCCTCGATCTCAGAAGTAAGTTTGTCTTTTAGAGTATACATATGTCTATCTTGTTTTAGGTCTTTTCATTATAGGCTTAGCGGGCTTCGCTACAGGCCTTTTTGGTTTCATCATTGGCTTTATCGGTTTATTAACAGATACTTCTTCAGTTTTAGTTGTCTCATCAACCTGAGAGAGTGCATATTTTCTTCGAATTCCATTAATAAGATAAAGTTTTTGTGCAGTAAAGCTATTAGGATGCATTTGCTGAAAAATTATATTGAACTCATTCCATTGATCAGGATTTCCAATTTTGAACTGGTCAGAATCAATTTTTTTACTCCGTAAGTATTCTGCAAATGTCATTCTGACAAATATATGATTTGATAAATCAAAGCACATATAGAATTTCAATCGTTTGAATGAAATACCTAAATTCGCACGACTCAACAAACAACTATGGAAAAAATTTTGGTGATTGGTGCTCTTGGGCAGCTAGGGTCAGAACTTAGTTCTGCTCTCAAAAACATCTATGGGATACAAAATGTAATTGTAACTGATATAAGAGAGCCTGAAGGGGGAAATATAGATGGTCCTTTTGAAGTATTAAATGCTATGGATCGCTCTAGATTGTTTGAGATAGCTGAAAAATACCAAATCACTCAAGTTTATCATCTTGCAGCCATATTGTCTGCCAAAGGAGAAAGTGATCCGAAATTTGCATGGCAGCTCAATATGGAAAGCCTTATTCATGTATTGGATTTAGCCAAAGAAAAGAAGTTAAATAAAGTCTACTGGCCAAGTTCAATTGCTGTTTTCGGCCCTTCAACCCCTAGAGAAAATACTCCTCAGAATACAGTAATGGATCCTAATACAGTCTATGGAATAAGTAAATTGGCTGGTGAGCGATGGTGCGAGTACTATCATAAGAAATATGGTGTTGATGTAAGGAGTTTAAGGTATCCGGGACTTATTGGTTACAAAGCTAAACCTGGTGGAGGCACCACAGATTATGCCGTAGACATTTTTTATCAAGCACTTGAAAGTGGTAAATATGAATGCTTTTTAGATAAAGACACTTACCTCCCTATGATGTATATGGATGATGCTGTTAAAGCTACCATAGACTTGATGCAATCAGATAAAAATAAGATCAAGATAAGATCAAGCTATAACATTGGGGCTATAAGCTTTACGCCAGAGCAAATTGCTCAAGAAATACAAAAAGCGCTCCCTTCCTTTAAGATAAGTTATCATCCTGATTTTAGACAAGAAATTGCCAACTCGTGGCCTGATTCCGTTGATGATTCAGAAGCACGGAAAGACTGGGGTTGGCAACATCAATATGATTTAACAAAAATGACTTCGTCTATTCTCAAAGGGCTGAGTGAGCTACTGGATAACTAATCGCCCCGTTTTTTCTGCATTTATGGATGTTACTTTTACAAAGTAAACTCCAGCTTTGACAGAGTTATCAATGGTAAACTGATATTGTGATCCGGAAAACTCCTTTGAAACAATTTCGGCACCTACCATATTGAAAACTGAAACAGTTAATAGTTCTTCATCACCAGCAGAAGTAAATATCGTTACCTGATCACCGGGCCTAACAGGGTTGGTAAAAGACAACTTACCACTATTTAGTGAACTAAATTCAACTGCAATGGGAGCAAACGTTTCGGATTGCCCGTCAAAGTCTGTCTGTTTCAAGCGATAATACGACCGCCCAAAAACAGGATTATAATCTGTGAAAGAATATTCAACCAGATCTGTGGTATTCCCTGATCCTTTTACTGACGCAATTGTTTCATAATTAAGCCCATCAGTCGATTTTTCAATATTGAAATAGTCATTATTGATTTCGGAAAGAGTTATCCAGTTAATTTCAACCGAATTATCCTTAATCTTTGCAATGAATGAACCTAATTCTATTGGCAGAGTAACGCTCGATTCTTCACAAAAAGTGCTTACCCCTGGAGGTGTATCATCACAACTATCTGTAGTTACAGTAGGGCAAGTACCTGAACCTCCACCTGATGTAGAACATGTAACATCTCCAGCACCAGTTATATCTTTTGCATCAATTGATCCCAAACCATCAATTTCAAATTCAATTCCACCAAAATCCAATGTTCCACCAACTATTAGAGTTCCTTCTACTGTCAAAAACTTACTCTTATCCACTTGTCCAGAGAATGTCAAATCATTAGTAATGTTAACCGTAACACCAGATGGAATAATTAATTCAGCTGGTTTGTTTCCACTTGCAAAATTTATAGTCAAACTATTTAATGAGACATTAGTATCAAAACTGACGTCACCACCAGTATTTTTAGCAGTGAAATTATCAAAAACTGCATTACCACTAGGGCATTGAGTTAGATCAAAAATATCACTAAAGTTACTTGACGCACTGTAGTTACCTGGAAATGTTAATGTACATCCAGACTGAGTTTGCGCCAATGAAACTTGTGAAGCAAAAAGTGAAACAATAATTGTGAGAGTGTAAAGTATCTTTTTCATAATTCTAAAGTTGAATAATACAACTGGGCTGTTAATGGTAACCCTTATTGTATGTTCATATAGTTACAATCACTATACCAACAAAGAAATACCCTTTAATTTGCATTTAGAGCTATTTTACAAAATAATCAATCCCATTCTGGGAATTAATTTCAATTGTTAGAATTCCATTTGCAATTGATTTGATCGCAAGTAACTTTATCACAAAATCTAAATGACTTATGAGCACACTGCAAAATATTATTACAAAGCTTCATGAAGGAATCCTTTCTGCTACGATAAATAGGCCCGAAAGTCTAAACGCTTTAAACATTCAGACGATGAATGATCTGAGAGTGTTGATTGACGATGTTTATAACAATCAGGAAATAAAGGCATTAATTATAACCGGTGCAGGTGAAAAGGCATTTGTTGCAGGTGCGGATATTACAGAAATAGCCGAACTAGATGAGTTAAACGCTCGGAAATTTGCTGAAAGTGGTCAGGAGACCTTTTCGCTGTTTGAAAAGTGTCCTAAACCTGTATTGGCAGCTGTAAATGGTTTTGCACTTGGTGGTGGTTGTGAATTAGCAATGGCTTGCCATATGAGAATAGCGATGGAGACTGCAAAGTTTGGTCAGCCAGAGGTTAATCTGGGTATTGTGCCTGGATACGGTGGTACGCAAAGATTGACTCAGCTTGTTGGTAAGGGAAAGGCTTTTGAGCTTATGATGACAGGGGACATGATTTCAGCTCAAGAAGCTAAATCATTGGGTTTGGTTAATCATGTAGTCTCTTCCAAAGAAGAACTTGATGAACTAAGTTCTAAAATAATTTCTAAGATACTGTCCAAAGCACCAATAGCTATCGGCTTGGTCATTGATTGCATAAATGCAAGTATATCTGATGAAGATGGATATCAAACTGAAGCTAATGCATTTTCCCATTGCGCCAATACTGAGGATTTTTCTGAAGGTACCCAAGCGTTTTTAGAAAAAAGAAAAGCTCAATTCAAAGGAGCATAGTACTAAGAATGGGATCACTAAAAAGTCTGGCTGGACAAACAGCTATTTATGGAGTAAGTAGTATTCTAGGCAGGCTTATTAACTACTTATTAGTTCCTTTACATACTGCTGTTTTCTTGCCAGAAGCTTTAGGCGTTGTAACTGCTTTATATGCCTATACAGCTATTTTTATGATTATTTATACCTACGGAATGGAAACTACTTTTTTCCGTTTTGTCAAGGAATCTCCACAAAAGGCTTACAACAGCTCATTCAGTATTGTCATTATCATAAGTACTTTACTATCAGTATTAATCTTTGGCTTTTCAAGTGAACTATCACGGCTTATAGGTTATCCTAATACTGACCAGTACGTTCGCTGGATTGCGATTATTATGTGGATAGATGCTTTTTTATCCATTCCATTTGCAAAGCTTAGAAATGAAAATAGAGCTAGAAAATTTGCTTCTATAAAGGTCATTAACATAATTCTTAACATAAGCCTGCAATATTCATTTCTGCAAATTCTACCCCAGTTTATTACAGATTTCAAAGTCAGTATAGGATCCATTTTTTTGGCAAATCTTATTGCCAATGCTTCCATCATTGTTTTCCTTTTTCCTGAAGTGCGCCAGCTAAGATTTGGCTTTAATAAAAAAATATTAAAACCTATTCTTTTATATGCTACACCCATATTTTTGATGGGTCTGGCAGGTATGTTCAACGAACAATTAGATAAAATTCTATTAGAACATCTTCTACCAGATAATTACTATGAAAATATGGACAGTACAGCTGCCTTAGGTGTATATGGCCAAACTTTTAAAATTGGGATCTTTATGATGCTGGCAATTCAAGCCTTCAGGTATGCTGGTGAACCTTTTTTTTTCTCTAAAGCAGCTGACAGAAATGCTCCGGAATTATTTGCTAAAATCATGCACTATTTTTCTTTATCCGCGCTTTTATTATTTGTTCTAGTCTCTATTAATGTGAATCTCATTGCTCAGATATTTCTCCGTAATCCTGAATATAGAGTAGCTCTTTATTTAGTGCCGCTGTTGCTTTTTGGTAAATTAATTTATGGTATTTATCTCAATCTCAGTATTTGGTTTAAATTAACCGACAAAACACAGTTTGGTCTTTATTTTGGGTTAGCAGGAGTTGTTATCACCATATTGGGTAATGTCTTTTTGATTCCTGTTATAGGAATGGTAGGTTGCGCTGTTTCAATGATTGCATGCTATACGGCAATGAGCATACTTTGCTATTTTTATGGCCAAAGGTATTTTCCTATCCCCTACAATTTCTTCAAACTAATACCATATACTATACTCTCCGTTCTGATAGTATATCTAAGCTTTCAATTTCAACATCAGGACTTTTTAATTGACTCTGTCATAAAAATAATAATCTCTATTGCGATTATTGTAGGACTTTGGTGGACTGAAAAAAACAAATTGATCGTTAAAAGCAGCTAAATTTAGTTAGTTTTGCCGCTTTATAATCAGAATACAGAATAATGAATATAATCATACCAATGGCCGGAATGGGTAAGCGTATGCGACCTCACACACTTACAGTTCCTAAACCATTAATCCCAATTGCAGGTAAACCTATAGTTCATAGATTGGTTGAAGATATAGCAAAAGTATGTGATGACTCTATCCAGTCTATCGGATTTATTATCGGTAGAAATTTTGGTGCTGAAGTCGAGAAAACTCTTCTGGACATTGCGGAATCAGTGGGAGGTCATGGTAAAATATTCTACCAAGATGAGGCACTTGGAACGGCTCATGCAATCATGTGCGCTGAATCGATTTTAGAAGGAAACGTTATTGTTGCTTTCGCAGATACTCTATTCAAAGCCGATTTTAAGTTAGATGCTTCACAAGATGGAATAATTTGGGTACAGCAAGTAGATGATCCTTCTGCATTTGGTGTTATTAAAACTGAAGGTGATGTTATTACCGATTTTGTTGAGAAACCAGAGGAATTTGTATCAGACTTAGCAATAATAGGTATCTATTACTTTAAAAATGGTTCTTTTCTAAAGTCAGAACTTCAATATCTTCTTGACAACAATATCAAAGACAAGGGGGAATTTCAGTTAACGAATGCCCTCGAAAATATGAAAAATAAAGGTTCCAATTTTGTTCCCGGGCAGGTTTCAGAATGGCTCGATTGTGGAAATAAGAATGCCACAGTTTATACGAACAAAAGATACCTGGAATTTATAAAAGAAGAACAATTAGTTTCTCCAAGTGCTGTTATTAAGAACTCGGTTATTGTTCCACCTGTTTATGTAGGTGATAATGCTGTTATTGAAAACTGTATTATTGGGCCTCATGTTTCTCTGGGTAATGAGTCAAATGTTAAAAATTCAATAATTCAGAATACAATTATTCAAACCAACACACAAGTAAATAATGCCAACTTGAAAAACTCAATGCTTGGTAATTTCGTTACGTTGGAAGGAAAAGCAGATGACCTCAGTGTAGGTGATTATAACGCTATTCTTTGATTCTAGTGCATGAATATTAATCGCCTTCAAATAATTCTTACTTTGCTGATTTTTGCATTAGCAGGTTCTGTAGCTGCTCAGAAAAGCAAGAACCGCATCTCTGAGTCTAAGTTAAGAGAAGCAGAATTTTATTTTACTGAAGGTGAGAAGTACTTTATTTTGGAAGATTATGCAAA
This sequence comes from uncultured Fulvivirga sp., assembly GCA_947500555.1. Lineage (GTDB taxonomy): Bacteria > Bacteroidota > Bacteroidia > Cytophagales > Cyclobacteriaceae > Fulvivirga. The sequence goes on from CANMSE010000002.1 coordinate 580,695, forward strand.
AGCACTGGCGCTATTCCAAAAGTCACTAGATATTAATTCAAAAAATGCCACCGTCTATTACAAGATTGCAGAAGTACATGCAAAAGGTAGTGACACTGAGAAGGCGTTGGAAAATGCACTAAAAGCACTTGAATTAGATGATAGCAATAAATATTTCTATGTTCTGGTAGCCAATTTGTATACCAGGAATGGCAACTTTTCTAAAGCTGCTGAAATTTATGAACAGTTAATCTCAAAGATTGAAAAAACGGAAATTTATTTATTTGAACTCGCTGCATTATATCTCTACCAACAACGCTATGATGATGCACTGAATACCTACGATAAGATTGAGACATCTTACGGAATTTCAGAAGAGATTATATCTCAAAAACAGAAGATCTTTATACAAACCAATGAGTTGGCTAAAGCCATAGGAGAAGGTCAAAGGTTAATCGATGCCTATCCAAATGAAGAGTCTTATGTGATTAAACAAGCAGAGATATTAATGGCTAATGAGAAAAAAGAAGCTGCCAAGTCTTTGCTTACAGACTATTTGACATCCTATCCAAATGGGTATCAGTCAAGGCTCATTTTAGCAGAGTTAAATAGACGCGAAGGTAAAATAGAAAATGCTCTGGCGGAGCTTAAGGTTATTTTCAGCAATCCTGATTTTGACCCTTCTAACAAAGTTCAACTCTTAGCTGAATATAGAGCCTCTCTTAATATAGATGAATTGAAGGTATTGGCCATACCACTAGCCGATATATTAGTAAATACTCATTCTCAAGTTGCAGATGCCCACATCATTTATGGAGACTTACTACAACAGGTGCAACAATCAAAAGAGGCCAAAAAACAATACGTTAAATCAATCTCTATAGATCCTTCAAATTTTGGAGTTTGGCAAAACGTCATTCAACTACATTTTCAGCTTCAGGAGATCGATAGTGTGATTTTCAGATCAGATATGGCTCTAGAGTTGTTTCCAAATCAAGGAATGCTTTATTACTTCAATGGTATCGCAAACCTTCAGGAAAACAATAATGAAGAAGCCGTGTATTCTCTTGAACAAGGGAAAAAACTATCATCTGCAAACCTGAACCTTTTGCATGTGTTCAATTCTATGCTCGGTGATGCTTACAATAACATTGGAGAGTATGAAAAGTCTGATAAAGCGTACGAAGCAGCTTTGGATTTTGACCCTAATAATGACGCTGTGCTTAACAATTACAGCTATTTTTTATCACTAAGGAAAGATAAACTTGATAAGGCTGAAAAAATGTCTAAAAGTGTCATTGACAGAAACCCCGACAATGTCACTTATCTTGATACTTATGCTTGGGTACTCTATATGCGAGAAAAATATAAGGAAGCTAAGAAAGTCATGGAGAAGGCCATAAATGTAGGTGGCGTAGAGGCAATACATTTTGAGCATTATGGAGATATCCTATTCAAATTGGGTGATATTGACGAAGCTGTCAAACAATGGCAAATAGCAAAAGGAATGAATCCAGATTCAGAGTTAATTAATAAAAAAATAGCTGATCGAAAATTGTATGAATAAACTCCGGTTGGCAATGCTGTTGATCTCCGTTCTAATGATCAGCAGCTCATGTAGTAAAAAATTTCAAGGTATTGGCTCACGTTTTAGTAACAGCAGCAAGTTAAATGTTCAAGAAGTTGACTTTGAATACTTTTCAGGAAAGGCTAAAATCAACTACAAGGATGTTGATTTGGATATAAAAGCAAGGGCTAACGTACGCATTAAAAAAGATAGCGCCATTTGGATCGCATTCTCCGCAATAGGCATTCAAGGAGCTCGTTGCATGATTAGCAGAGATTCTATTACCATCATAAATATGGTTAAAAAAGAATATTATGTTTTCAACTATGACTCGTTGAGCAAGCAATTCAACTTTGATGTAAATTACGATGCTATTCAAGCTGTCGCTTTGGGTAACTTAATTAAAGAGATTGACAAAACGGATGATACTGAGGTTAATGAAGAATATCACGTACTCAAACAGCAATCGGGGAATGTCCGTATTGACAATTTCGTCAGCTCAAACTCAATGAAGATTGAGCGAGTTGAAATGCTTGAATCAAGCTCTAAGAATACAGCAGTTATTCGTTATTACGATTTTCAATTGGTTGAAAATCAAGTATTTCCTTATTCTGCCATTATTTCTTTATTTTACAAATCCAATAATGGAACTCTAAATACAGTTATTGAATTTGAATACAATAAGGCTGAAATTGAAAATAAAGCGCTTAAATTCCCATTCAATATACCTAAAAAGTATGTTCGTAAATAAGGGCGTAGCCATGCTATTGGCTCTTACCTTTATTATGGCCTGTCCTTCACTAGGTCAGAAGTCAAAGACTCAACTTCAAAAAGAGAAAAAAGAGAATTTGGCCAAAATCGCTGAAGCGGAAAAAATTCTTTCCGAAACCAAAGGCAAAAAGCAAAACTCACTGGGTCAGTTAAGTGCTTTAAATCAGCAAATTAAAGCTCAGGAAAGTTTGATAAATTCTATTCGAAATGAGGTATTTCTGCTCTCTGATGAAATTGATGAAACTAATGAAATAATCGCTTCGTTATCGGATGACTTAGAAAACCTCAAGGCCGAATATTCTGCTATGGTCTACTCGGCCTACAAATCAAACAAAGGAGTCAATCGCCTTATGTTCCTATTTTCTGCCAAAACTTTCAATCAATTCTTTATGCGCTTAAAGTATATGGAACAATATAGTAAGGTACGAATGAGGCAAGCTGAGCAAATTACAAAAGTAAAACAGATACTTTCTGATCAGGTTACTGTAATTCAAAGTAAAGTTTCAGAAAAAAATATACTGTTAGGTGAAAATCTACAAGAAAGTAAAAACCTTGACGGTCTCAAAAAAAGGCAGAATAAGTTGTTTTCAAATCTCCAAAAACAAGAGAATCAACTTAGAAAAGACCTTGAAAATCGCAAAAAAGCGGTCGCAAAGCTCGACAAACTGATCAATGACATTATTAAAGTAGAAATAGAAAAAGCAAAACTTGCTGAACGTTCTTCAATAGATGCAAGTGCCAAACTTTCAGATCAGTTTGCAGAAAATAAAACAAAATTACCATGGCCAGTATCTGGCTTTATTTCTCAAAAGTTCGGTCGTCATAATCATCCCGTATTAAAGGGTATCATTATGAATAGTACTGGTATAAATATCCAAACAAAACAAAACGAAAAAGTACAAAGCATTTTTGGCGGAGAGGTAAGAACAGTGGCATTCGTACCTTTAGTAGGAAATACTGTTCTTATTAGTCATGGAGCTTATTTTACCGTGTATGCCGGATTGAAAGATGTATTTGTTAAAACCGGTCAAAAAGTAAATGTTGGAGAGGAATTAGGAACGATCCTTACTAATAAAGATGGTGTTTCTGAATTGAAGTTCGAAGTTCGTAAAAGTGCTAAGGCTCTTGATCCCCAGCAGTGGCTTACTCGAAAATAATTAACTGTTCCTTCACCCGTTTATAGAATACTTCTTTTTGGTTGATAATTAATAACTATCTTTACATATCATTTTTTAAGTAAGAAATCATGAATAGCATATTCTTAATTGGCATGCCGGGAGGTTGGGAATGGATAATAATAATATTAGTAGTATTAATATTTTTTGGTGCCAAAAAAATACCTGAATTAGCTCGAGGACTAGGAAAAGGCATAAGAGAATTTAAAGATGCCACCAAAGAAATCAAAAAAGACATTGAAGACTCTGGCAAAGTAGAGGAAGAAAACAAAAGCTAAATTGAAGACATATTCTTCTTTAAATCTTATTCAGCAAGATTTAAAAGACGGCTCCGTCACCTGTTCACAACTTGTTGAGCATTATCTATCGACTATTGAATCAAAAAAGCACTTAAATGCTCTTGTTGAAGTATATGCTGATGAGGCTAAAACCAAAGCAATTGAAATTGACTTAAAAATTAGCAAAGGTAATGCCGGCCCTTTGGCAGGAATGGTTGTAACCTTAAAAGATGTTTTGAGTCACAAAGACCATAGCCTTCAGGGTAGTAGCAAAATACTCAAAGGTTTTAAGGCTCAGTATAGTGGTACAGCTGTAGAAAGGCTCATAAAAGCTGATGCAATTATCATAGGGAGAACTAATTGCGATGAATTTGGCATGGGTTCTTCAAACGAAAATTCATCTTTTGGCAATGTATTAAATGATGTAGACAATACGAGAGTACCCGGGGGTTCATCTGGTGGTTCAGCAGTAGCAGTTCAGGCGAATTTGTGTCTTGCTTCACTCGGATCCGATACAGGAGGATCTGTTAGGCAGCCTGCCTCATTTTGTGGTATAGCTGGGCTTAAACCTACTTATTCGAGAATATCGAGACATGGTTTAATAGCTTATGGGTCATCTTTCGACTGTATTGGGATTTTCGCTAAAGAAGTGGACGATATAGCTATAGTACTTGAAGTTATTGCGGGGTGCGATGAATTTGATAGCACAGTATCAAAAATAAATGTTCCATCTTATCATAAGTCTGCTAATGAAAGTCACCCAAAAGTAAAAATAGGTTACATAAAAGAAACATTAGAATCCGAAGGGCTGAATGAAGAAATTAAGCAAAGCATTCTAGATCAGTTAAAGTCTTTAAAAGAAGAAGGGCATAAGGTCGAGGAGGTAGATTTTCCACTTTTAGAATATATTCTTCCAACCTATTATATTCTGACTACCGCAGAGGCTAGTTCTAATTTATCCAGGTATGACGGAGTGAAGTACGGTTTTCGTACTAGTGGACCGGTACCCCTGGAGCAGATGTATAAAAAAACAAGAACCGAAGGGTTTGGAGAAGAAGTGAAGCGAAGAATAATGCTAGGCACTTTTGTCCTTAGCGCCAGTTACTATGATGCTTATTATAATAAAGCTCAAAAAGTCAGACGATTGATTAGAGAAAACACGAAAAAGCTTTTTTCAAAATATGACTTTTTAATTACACCAACCTCCCCTACTACTGCGTTTAAGTTAGGTGAGCACAGCACTGACCCATTAGCAATGTACCTTGCTGATTTATACACAGTGCAAGCTTCAGTGTGTGGTCTTCCAGCCATATCTTTACCAATAGACCATGACCAAAATGGTCTGCCTATTGGCACACAAGTCATTGCTAATGACTTTGAAGAAGGTAAATTGTTGGCTTTTTCAAAATATTTAATGAAGTTAGTTTAAGGTATGTCAAGCAAAAATATAATATGGCTTCTTTTATTGGTGACTTGCAGTTCTGTGATGTCTTATGCGAATACGGATCCTGACTCCTCTAAAGTGGAATATGAATTCATTCCTGGTGAAGCTGATTTTGACTTAATCAAAGACAGGATAAGTTGTATTCAAAAAACCATTCCACTTCACTATAATACCCGTGTTCATGCATTTGTCAATTATTTTGTGATTAAAGATCGGGAGTATACAAAGGGTATTCTCAGAAAGAAAGATATCTATTTTCCTTTGTTCGAAAAGTATCTGGCTAAATACAATCTACCCGAAGAGCTAAAATACCTTTCAATTATTGAGTCTGGCTTAAATCCTATTGCCAGATCTAGAGTAAGCGCAGTGGGTCTATGGCAATTTATGTCAGCCACAGGGCGTTATTTTGGCCTGCATAATGATTGGTATGTCGATGAACGTATGGATCCAGAAAAATCAACTGAAGCTGCATGTAAATATCTCAGCCAGCTATTTAATATGTTTGGTGATTGGGAATTAGCCATTGCCGCCTATAATACAGGCCCCGGAAACATTAGAAAAGCTATAAGGCGGTCCGGATACAAAAAGACGTTTTGGGAAATTTACCCTCATTTATATCGAGAGACAAGATCATACTTGCCCCAATTTACCGCTATCATTTATGCAATTAATTATGCAGAAGAGCATAATCTAACAGTTGATGATAAAGAGTTTATGGCCGCTTCAGACACTGTAATGACCAAAGGATTCTTGCACCTAGAAACACTGGAAAGTGAGCTTAATTTATGTAAAGGAGATATAAAAAAGTTAAATCCAAGCTTGAAAAGAGGAGTACTTCCAGATAATAAAAAGGTCTATCCTATTTATATTCCAAGCCAAAGTAAAGAAGCCCTTGCCGACAATCGTGAGATTATACTTGATCGCGCTTCAAAAATTGGTGAAAAAGAAATGGAATACCTTGCCAGAAATTCCGTAGGAAGTACATATGGAAGAAATAAAGTGACCTATAAGGTAAGAAGTGGAGATGTACTTGGAAAAATTGCTCAGAGATATAATGTTCGTATTTCTGATTTAAGAAGCTGGAATGGTATTAGGGGTAATATGATAAGAGTAGGTCAACGATTGACTATTTGGCAGAATCCTGGCTACAAGGCCCCTTCTGAACCTACTTATGCAAGACTTCCAAACGGAACCAAAACCTATACAGTTCAACCAGGTGATACCCTTTGGGATATCTCAAGAAAATTTGAAGGTTTAAGTATTGAAAAAATTAAGTCATTAAATGAATTACAATCTAATAAGATCAAACCTGGGCAGCGTCTGATTATTGGAGGCTAATAAATCATGTGACTTAATTGACTTGCAATCTATTCTGGTAAAGTCAAATGCCTTTTAAAGTTTGAGCTGCGAAAAACTATGAAGAATACTTTTATACAGATTTTATTGATCGGACTGCTATGGTCATGTGGTTATGGTGAAAAGGAAACCGCACTCCTGCAAAAAGCTAGTGGTAAACCAGGTGAAATGATTGTAGTGATAGACTCCACACAATGGAACGGTGAGGTAGGTAATGCTATAAGAAAAACCTTTCAGGCAGAAATCGGTGGTCTTCCCAGGCAAGAGTATATGTTCAAGCTAAACAGAGTAGAACCTACCAAATTCAATAGTGTTCTTAAGACTGTTAAAAATCTGCTTTTTGTTGTTACTCTGGACAACAAATCATCCGCTTCTAAAGTTATCAAAAGCTATTTCACAAAAAGCTCTCTAGATCAGATCAGAAATAATGACGAATTATTTGTTTTTACTGCAAAAGATGAGTTTGCTCGTGGACAAAATATCATGTATCTGTTCGCGAACTCGGAAGGCCAATTGCTCAGCAAGATTCATGAAAATCGCGAGCGACTTCAAGACTACTTCAATAATTCAGAAAAAGAAAGACTAAAAAGTGGCCTGTTCAAAGCTCGAGAGCAAAGCAATTTCAGTGATTTACTAGCTAAGGATCACCAATGTTCAATAAGAATTCCATTTGGTTATAAATTAGTTCTTAATGAAGAAGGGTTTATTTGGTTTCGACAGATAAATGACGAAAGTGATAAAGATATATTCATAAGCTATAAGCCCTATTATTCAGAAAAAGTATTTCTGAATGATCAAATTATTGCAAATAGAGACTCGATAGCTAAAACCCAGTTGTTTGAAGACCCTGATAGGCCTGATACATTTATAAAAACCGAAACGGCTGTTCCTTATATTCCTGTGGTGTCTAAAGAATATAACTTCAACAACAAATATGCTCAAGAGACCCGAGGTCTTTGGAAAACAAACAACCTTTCCATGGGTGGTCCATTTCTAGGTTACACGCTGGTGGACGAAGACCTTAATCGAGTATACTATATTGAAGGTTTTATATATAGTCCAGGCAAAAATCAAAGAGAATTTATGCGTGAGATGGAAGTAATATTGAACACCTTCAAAGTTTCATCCGAGCTTCAGAATAAGTAACTTCAACGCTATTCACTAACCTTTCTATAGATGGGAATTAAAATAAGGAAAGAGGATGCCCTTAACTTTCATACACAAGGGCAGCCTGGAAAAATAGAAGTTGTACCCACCAAACCTTTAGGATCGCAAATGGATCTGGCACTTGCCTACTCTCCTGGAGTAGCAGAGCCATGTAAAGAAATTGAAGAGAATAGTGAAAACGTCTATAAATACACCTCCAAAGGCAATCTAGTGGGAGTAATTTCTAACGGCACTGCTGTTCTAGGTCTCGGAAACATTGGGCCAGAAGCTTCTAAGCCTGTGATGGAAGGCAAAGGTGTTCTTTTTAAAAAATTTGCTGGTATTGACGTTTTTGATATTGAGATTGATGAGGAAGATCCTGATAAATTTATTCAAATCGTCAAATCTCTGGAGCCTACATTTGGGGGAATTAATCTTGAGGACATAAAAGCTCCGGAAAGTTTTATCATTGAGGAAACTCTAAAAGAGCAGATGAACATTCCCATCATGCATGATGATCAGCATGGTACTGCAATTATTTCAGCATCGGCTCTCATCAACGCTCTGGAACTAGTAAATAAAAAAATAGAAGACGTGACCATTGTAGTCAATGGTGCCGGAGCTGCCGCCATAGCTTGTACGAAACTTTATGTTTCACTAGGAGCACAAAAGAAGAATATTATCATGTGCGATAGCAAAGGGGTAATTTCAACTTCTCGTCAAAATTTGGACGCATCTAAATCACTATTCGCCACAGATAAAAAATTAGAGACTTTAAGCGATGCTATTTCAGGTGCCGATTTTTTCTTGGGTCTTTCAGTAGCAGATATTCTTACTCAGAATGATATTAAATCTATGGCGGATAATCCTATTGTTTTCGCATTAGCAAACCCTAACCCTGAAATTGCATATGATCTTGCTGTTAATTCTCGTGACGATTTGATTATGGCAACTGGCAGATCTGACCATCCTAACCAGGTTAATAATGTACTTGGCTTTCCATACATTTTCAGAGGAGCTCTGGATGTTAGAGCAACAGCCATAAACGAAGAAATGAAGCTTGCTGCCGTTCATGCTATTGCTGCTTTGGCGAAAGAAACAGTACCTGATATGGTAAATAAAGCCTACGGTGATCAAAAAATTCAATTTGGTAAAGACTACCTAATTCCTAAACCTCTAGATCCACGATTAATTACCACTATTTCTCCCGCTGTAGCTAAGGCTGCTATGGACTCAGGTGTGGCCAAAGTAAATATTACAAATTGGGAGGAGTATGATCTTGATCTTCAGAAAAGAATAGGAATTGATCAAAAACTAATATCCAGGATAATAAGTAGAGCGAGGAAAAATCCTAAACGTGTTGTTTTTGCTGAGGCTCATGATTTACGAATTCTAAAAGCTGCTCAAACAATCATTGATGAAGAAATAGCTTTTCCTATCTTACTTGGTAAAAGAGATATCGTAAATAAGTTGATAAAGGAAAATAACCTTGATTTAGGTGATGCGACTATTATAGATACTTATGAAGAGGAAGAAAGAGTCAAGAAATACGCTGAATTTTACTATCAAAAAAGAAAACGGAAAGGTGTAACGCTTTATGATGCTACCAAGCTAATGAGGGAGCGTAACCTGTTTGGAGCCATGATGGTGCAGCATGGAGAAGCAGATGGTTTAATATCTGGCTTGACCAAAGACTATCCAAAGACAATACTCCCCGCTCTGCAGGTTATTGGTATGGAAGATGAGGTAAGAAGAGTAGCTGGCATGTACATTATTATCACAAAAAAAGGGACTTTCTTTTTTAGTGATACTACTGTAAATGTTAACCCTACTCCCGAAGAGTTAGTAGATATCATTGGAATGACAGCAAGAGGTGTGAAATTCTTTGATGTAGAGCCAAGAATGGCAGTATTGTCTTATTCTAATTTTGGATCAAGTAAAGGAGAAATACCAGAAAAAGCACAAAAAGCAGTCAAAATGGCAAAAGAAAAGTACCCCAATCTTATTATTGACGGTGATATACAGGCTAATGTAGCTTTGGATACTACGATTCAAAAAGAGGTCTATCCATTTAGTGAACTTGCAGAAAAAGGAGCTAATACTTTTATATTCCCCAATCTGGCCGCGGGTAATATAGCTTATAAACTATTAATGGAGATAGGCGGTGCAGAAACTATAGGCCCAATTTTATTAGGCATGAATAAGCCAGTCCATGTTTTACAACTTGGGAGCACGGTGCGAGACATAGTCAACATGGCAGCCATTGCAGTTGTTGATGCCCAAATTATTCACTCAAACAAAGCTTAATGATTTCATATTTAAAAGGTAAGCTAGCGGCCAAAGATCCAACTCATCTTATTATTGACGTAGCAGGAATAGGTTATCATGTCAATATTTCTTTGAGTACCTACTCTGAAACAAAGGATCAAGAAGATATATTCATACACACTTATTTACATGTAAAAGAAGACAGTCACACTTTATTTGGCTTTCATAATGAAAGTGAGAAAAAGATGTTTTTAAGTCTTTTGTCTATTTCCGGAGTAGGTCCGAATACAGCGTTGATGATCCAGTCTTCTTTGTCAGCGGATGAATTAAAACAGGCTATTGTGTCAGAGGATGTTAAGACCATTCAAGGTGTGAAAGGTGTTGGAGCAAAAACTGCTCAAAGGGTAATTTTGGAGCTTAAAGATAAAATTAAGAAGGAAGGCCTTTACGATGATGCTGAAAAGATTAGTTCTGGTGGTTACAATACTATCAAAAATGAGGCGTTATCAGCCTTGACAACGCTTGGAATAAACAAAAATGCCGCTGAAAAAAGTATTGATGCCATCCTGAAAAATTCAGGAAATACAATTACTTTGGAGGAATTAATCAAGCTCGCTTTAAAAAACGCCTGAGGTTTTTACGTTTTGATTTTTGGGAAAGTCTACAATTCATTTTTTCGACCAGTATGTACACTGGTATTAGCTTTAGGGCTTGTATTACTTAACAATACGTCAGAAGCAAAATTTCTCTCACTACAGCAGCAGCAAGTCCGTCTAGATTCGGCAAAAAAAGATAGTTTAGAAAATCAACCTTACACACCCTCTCGTAGGCCTACTTACCGACCAAAAGATAGATTTGGTGATCCCTTTAGCAATACTGGAAGTCACTCCCCACTACTATTAAACGACCCTTCAAGTTTACAACTTGATGTAGAGATTGATACTGGTATGAATTACACCATCTATGAAAAGATTGGTGATCTCAATTATAGGCCTACTTCTTCCATGTCGTTTGAAGATTTCAAGCAATATCAGGAAAGAGAACAACTCCGTGATTATTGGAAAAATAGATCTTCTGGCCTAGATGGTGAAAGTGCTGTAAGTGGTCGAAACCTCATCCCGCCAATTTATATAAGCCCTCTCTTCGATCGCATATTCGGTGGTACTTATGTCGAAATTATTCCCAGAGGTTTTGTCACACTAGATTTTGGAGGTCGTTGGCAGCGAATCAATAACCCTGCTATACCAATTCGCCAGCAGCGTAATGGTGGATTTGAGTTTGATCAACAAATAAGTATGAATGTGGTAGGTAAGATAGGTGAAAAGCTTCAGGTAACGGCCAATTTTGACAATAACAACTCCTTTGATTTTGAGAATAACCTAAAAGTAGAATATACCGGTTATGAGGAAGACATGCTTCAGAAACTGGAGATTGGTAATGTTAGTCTTCCATTAAACAATAGCCTCATTTCTGGGGCTCAAAATCTATTCGGTATTAAAGCTCAGCTACAATTTGGCGATCTGTACGTAACTACAGTTGCCTCTACACAAAGAGGAAAAAGCGAGACTATAACAATTGATGGTGGTGGGGCTCAAGGTCGACAGTTTGAATTGCAAGCATCTAACTATGACGAAAACAGGCACTTTTTCTTATCTCAATTCTTTCGAGATAATTATGAGAAGTGGTTGAACACAATACCGAATATTAACTCCGGAGTCAATATTACAAGAGTAGAGGTCTATGTCGTAAACAGAAACAATGATACTCAAACTACACGGAATATTTTGGGGCTCATGGATCTGGGAGAAGGGTTGGCGGAAAATATTTATAATGATCAGATTTCGACCACAGCTACTGGAACTCAACCATCAAGTAATGATGCCAATGGTTTATATAGTACAGTATTAAACTATCCGGATAGGCAAGCCGATAATATTGATGGTTATTTGGGCGGAGCCCCATTTATGATCGAAAATGGAACAGGATATGAAAAAGTAACCACTGCTCGAAGGCTAGACCCTCAGGAATTTGTTGTTAACAAACGACTTGGTTATATCTCGCTTGTTAGGAAGCTCCAGAATGATGAAGCACTTGCAGTATCATTTGAGTATACTTTTCAAGGTAGAAACTTTAAAGTAGGAGAATTAACCGAGGACTACTCTAGTCTGGATGATAATGAAGTGATTTTCTTAAAGCTCTTAAGGCCAAGAAAAATCAATATTGATGATAGAGATGGAAATAGAATTCCTACCTGGGATTTAATGATGAAAAATATCTATGCACTCAATGCTACTAATGTAAGTCAAGATGGTTTCGAGCTTAGAGTGATCTACCGAGATGACTTATCAGGTATTGACAACCCACAATTACAATTTGGAGCGGTTGCAAGTACTTTACCCCTAATTCAAATATTAGGCTTGGATAGACTTAACCCTAATAACGATCCTCAAAGAGATGGGAATTTTGACTTTGTTGAAGATATCACAATCAATACTATTAACGGTCTTATAATTTTCCCTTTCTTGGAACCTTTCAATACGGCTCTGGACGATGTTTTTCTTCCTAGCGAAACTGAGTTCAAAGAAAAATTTGTATACAGTGAATTATATAATCAGACTAGAATTGACGCTGAGCTAGTCTCCAATAAGAATAAATATATTATTACCGGGTCGTTTCAATCAGGGAGTTCTAATGAGATTATTATTCCAGGGTTTAACATAGCAGAAGGTTCTGTAAGAGTATTTGCAGGTGGTTCGCCATTACAGGAGAACATTGACTACACCGTTGATTATACCTTTGGTAAGGTTAATATAATTAATGAGGGTGTTTTGCTTTCCGGAAAAACACTGTCAATTTCTTACGAGAAAGCAGACTTATTCAACTTCCAATCCAGAACCCTGTTGGGTGCGCGTTTTGATTATAAACTAAACGAAGATGTGAATTTTGGAGCCACCTTACTTCATTTAAATGAACGGCCTCTGATTACTAGAAATAGTGTAGGTAATGAACCAATACGAAATACGAAGTATGGATTTGATGTTAATATTCGAAAAGACTCAAGATTCATTACAAAAATGCTAGATAAGCTTCCTTTAATTTCCACTAAAGAGCCTTCTTCTGTTGCATTTAGTGCAGAATTTGCTCAATTAATTCCAGGGACTTCCAACATAGTCGATGGAGAAGGCACTTCATACATTGATGATTTTGAAAATTCGGCTACTCCATTTTCTTTAAGTAGCCCAAACAGTTGGAGGCTAGCAGCAACTCCCGAAGGCAGAACTGATTTTATAGCTGCTGGAGAAAGAGGAAAAAATGATTTCAGATCAAAGCTGGCTTGGTATACTATAGACAATCTTTTTTACCGCAGCGATAATAGGTTACCTGATGGTATTTCAGATGAAGAACTTGAAAATCACTACGTAAGAGGAGTTCAACAACAAGAAATTTTTGTCAACAGAGACCCAAACATTATCAATTTTCAACAAGTATTTGATCTTGCCTTTTATCCTAATGAGCGTGGGCAATATAATTATAATACAAACCTCGATGCTCAGGGAAACTTGAATTTCGATCCTCGCCTAAGTTGGGGAGGTGTTACTAATGCTATTCGATCAGAAGTTGATTTTGACCGTGCTAATGTAGAATATATTGAATTTTGGTTAATGGATCCATTTATTCAGGGACCTCGAGGTGTAGTGGATGATGGAAGACCTAATCCAACAAATAATACCTCAGGTGGTGATCTCTATTTCAATTTAGGTAGTATCTCTGAAGATGTTATTCCTGACAATAGTCACGGTTTTGAAAATGGTCTTCCTCCAGATGGGAATAAATCTACGGATGTGGTTGAATTAACAGAATGGGGATATGTGACTACCCAACCCTTTTTGACTAACGCCTTCGATAATTCAGAAGCCGCCAGGGCAAATCAGGACGTAGGGCTAGATGGAGCTACAGATGAGGAGGAAATACAGGTATTTGATGATTTCATTAATGGAGTATCGGGAGGTGCTCGTGTAATTGTTGAGCAGGACCCTTCTGCAGATAATTTTACATATTTTCTAGGATCAGAATTAGATGCCAATGATGCAACCATTTTGGAGAGATATAAGGATTTTAATGGTATGGAGAATAACTCTCCGGTTGTTACTGGAAACTCCAATTTCACCCCTTCCGCAACTACAGTACCTGACAATGAAGATCTCAATGCTGATAATACACTAAGCCAACTAGAAGAATATTATGAATACCATATTCCAATAAGACCAGCAGGCGGAGGTGGTGTTGAACAAAATGAGTTTATAGTTGATCAGATCACGAGAACTATAAATGGGGATGACATAACCTGGTATTTATACAGAGTACCTATAAGACAATTTGACTCACAGTTCGGAAATATCAACGGGTTTAAATCCATCCGCTACTTACGTACTTATCTAACAAATTTTGAACAGCCAGTAGTACTAAGAATGGTAAATTTCAGATTTGTTTCTAGTAGATGGAGACGATATTTAAATACTCTGGAAGAACCAAACTTAGATATTATTAATGATGGAGATGATATCGATAATTTCACCGTTTCCGTAGTCAATATTGAGGAAAATGGCGGTGGTACTAACACCCAATCACCGTATGTATTACCTCCTGGTTTTGATAGAGATCAGGATAATACCTCTACTCTTAATATCCGGCTTAATGAGCAGTCTCTGCAAGTGTGTGTAGATGAATTAGAAGATGGTGATGCCAGAGCGGTCTTTAAACAGGTACAACTTGACTTAATCAATTATGGCAAAATCAAAATGTTCCTTCACGCAGATAGCGAGTCAGATGATGGCGATCTAACAGCCTTTTTAAGGTTGGGAGACGATGTTGATTCAAACTACTACGAAATTGAGGTGCCCCTAAAAATTACACCTCCAGGTTCTTTCGATCCTTTTGAAATTTGGCCGGTCGAGAATGAAATTGACATTGACCTCGATCAGTTGTATGCATTGAAATCAAGGCGAGATAGGGAAGGTATTTCGAAACGAGCTTTATTTCCAATTGAGGGCCCCCAAGTTGTTGGCAATAATCAAATAAGACTTCGTGGTAACCCTGATCTGAGCTCGGCAAAGTGGCTCTCCATAGGTATTCGAAACCCAGCTACTCCAGATGGTCAATCCCATTCTGCTTGTATATGGGCTAATGAATTAAGAGTGAGTGATTTCGATCGCACTAGAGGCTGGGCAGCTAATGCAACGTTAAATACTAAATTGGCCGACTTTGCCAATGTCACCGCAACCACACGATATACATCATTCGGATTTGGTGGAATTCAGTCGAGAATTGCAGAAAGGACCCGAGAAGAAACATTCTCCTATGATGTTTCGGCTAATATCAATGTAGATAAATTGCTGCCTGAGAAACTAGGCTTACAGATACCTATGTATGTGAGTTATGAAAAAACAGTTATTACACCACGCTTTGATCCTGCAAATCCTGATATCAGATTAAGTGCCGCCTTATTGTCTTTTGAAGATGAGAATGAAAGAGAAGAGTACAAAAAAACCGTACAAGATCGAACAACGAGAAGAAGTATCAATTTTACAAATGTTAGAAAAGTAAAAACCAACTCTGAGGCTAAACCTCACCTATGGGATATAGAAAATTTTGCTTTCACATATGCTTATAGTGAAGTATTACGGACCAACTTCAACTTGCAACGTTACTTCAAACAAAATTATGACATGGCCATTGCTTATAATTTCAGTCCTAATACACCAGCATTGGAGCCATTCAAAAATATGGGGGTGTTTGATCGTAAATACTTACAACTAATTAAAGATTTTAACCTAAACCTAGTACCTACAAAAATTGGGTTTCGAGCTGATTTGAGAAGAGAACTTATTCAAACAGCTTACCGAAATAATGAAGGCAATAACGATACTGAGAATTTTCAGAAATTCTTCACTCTGGACAGAACTTATAACTTGGGCTGGAATTTGACCAACGCCATTACTCTCGATTATAATTCCAGAGCTAATGCGATTATTGATGAGCCCAATAGTGACCCGTTTGGGGGGCTGGATCAAAATGGAGAATTCTTAAGTAAAAAGGATTATAATGATTCCGTACAGACTAATCTTTTTAACCTGGGCCGTATGAAAACTTTTAACCAAAACATTAGTGCTAACTATACCTTACCCCTTGATAAATTACCTATAACGGACTGGTTAAGTGCTGACTACAGATATCAAGCCTCTTATGAGTGGCGTGCAGGTCCATTATATACAGACTCTACAGAGATTAGAACATTAGATTTTGGAAATACCATTCAAAATAGTCGAGATAATTCATTAACTGGAAAGTTGGACTTGGTTAAACTTTACAACAAAATAGGGTATCTAAAAAAGATTAACTCTCCCCAAAATACGCGTAAAAGCTCTTTGCGATCAAGTTCTAATCGTGATGAAGAAACACCAGAGCAAGAAAATAAGGGTCTTAACTCATTTCTAAGACTTTTAATGTCCGTACGTTCCCTCAATGCCACCGTGTCCTTGAGGGAAGGAACATTAATTCCCGGATTTAAACCACGAGCCTTTTTATTTGGCTTGGATAGTAGTTTCTCAGAACCTGGTGCAGCATTTCTTTTAGGTTCTCAAGATGCATCTATTCGTGAGAGATTGGCGAGTAAGGGACTGATAACTCAGAATTCTGATTTGACACAACCTTTTACTCAAACCAGGTCAGCCGATATTAACCTTCGTGCTGAAGTGAGCCTATCACCCAGTATAAATATTCAATTGAATGCAAAGAAACTCAAGAACGCAGCCTATGAAGAGATATTTAGGTTTGATCCAGATGCAGTAACCCTAGATAATCCATACCCATACGAGAACCTAAGCCCAAGTCGATCTGGAAGTTACTCCATTTCTTTCCTTACCATTGGCACAGCGTTTACCAGAGATAATGATGATACTAACTCAAAGATTTTTGGAGACTTTGAGGAAAACAGACTCAAAATATTAGACCGTTTTGTAGCAAGAACACAAGCTGAATATGACACCAATTCTCAAGATGTACTAATCCCAGCATTTATAGCCGCTTATACCGGCAGAGATGCAAATGATGTAAGTCTCAGCCCTTTTCCTAAAACTCCAATACCAAATTGGAGAATTGATTACACTGGTTTGAATAAGATAAAAGCTATCCAGGATAAATTTCAATCTATTACCATCAATCATTCTTATCAATCCAATTACAGCGTAGTCAACTATTCGAATTCATTAGAATATAGTGATGACTTAGAGTTAAATAATAATGTTGAAAGCTATAACGATAGTAGGTTTGGAGTGCTACCCGGAACTAATGAAAATCTTCCTCTTTATGTTATTAGCCAAGTATTGATCAGCGAACAATTTGCTCCACTTATTGGTGTAAATATTAGGACTAAAAGCCGTCTAACTGCCAAGCTTGAATATAGATCTGAGAGAGAATTGGCACTTAATATTAGTAATGCACAGGTTACAGAGCAGAAAAACAGTGATATTGTTATGGAAGTTGGTTTCACTAAAGCTGGTATGAAAATGCCTTGGAAATCACAGGGGCGAGTAGTTACATTAAAGAATGACCTTACATTTCGCTTTAATTTTACTATCAGAAATTCAAAAACGGTGCAGAGAAGAATAGAAGAAACAGATCAGCTTACAGATGGTAATTTGAACATACAGATTAGACCAAACTTTAGTTATGTACTAAATGAAAAGCTCAACTTGCAGTTTTATTTTGAGAGAAATATTACCGAGCCGAAGATATCAACGGCTTTTCCAAGGGCCACTACAAGACTTGGATTTCAAGTGAGGTTTAGTTTGGCTCAATAAATTTTCCCAATTAAAAAAAGAACGTATTTTTGATTAAAAAAGAAAGTAATGAATATACCTGCTACACTAAAATATACAGAAGACCACGAATGGATTAAAATTGATGGTGATTACGCCCTTGTTGGCGTTACAGACTTCGCTCAGAGCGAGTTAGGGGACATCGTGTATGTTGAAATTGAAACTGAAGGAGAAGAACTATCTAAAGGTGACGTATTTGGAACTGTAGAAGCCGTGAAGACTGTTTCTGATTTATTCATGCCATTGAGCGGAACTGTGGAGGAAGTTAATGGCGATCTTGAAGATGCCCCAGAAACGGTAAATCAGGATGCTTATGAGAAAGGATGGATGATAAAAATAAAGCTTTCAGATAGCAGCGAATTGGAAGATTTATTAGATGCAGATAAGTATAGTGAACTTGTTGGTGCCTAAAATTTGAATCGATACTTCATAGCTGCTATTTTATGGTCAGGTTTGGTTCTTGTACTTACGCTTACTCCTGGTAAATCTATGCCAGATTCTAGTTTGTTTACTTATGATAAACTAGGTCATATGGGAATTTTCATGATTCAAGCCTACCTTTTTGTCTCCGGAATTTTTTTTAACAAAAAAATTGTGACTAAAAGTATTCTTTGGGGATTACTAATAAGTACATTATATGGCGCATTAATTGAGATCGGACAAGAGTATATTCCTGATAGAGGTATGGAGTTAGGTGATTTGATAGCAAATATTGCAGGTTCGGTAATTGGTGTGTCTATCTTTTACATAAGTATTAAGTTAAACTGGCAATAATTTTTCGGCTAGTTTTGTATATTTGAAAACTACAGTTGACAATAAAATTTAAATAAATAAAGAACAATGGAAGCTAAAAAGACAGAAAGTGCTAGTCTGAGCAAAAAAACTGGTTTCTTTTTCAATATTGGGCTGTTCGCAACTATGTGTCTGGTAGTTCTGGCATTTGAGTGGAGAAACTACGATGATGGTGGATTAGTAGATCTAGGGCAGGTTTCTGATGATTTTGAAGAGTTGTTAGAGATTCCACCAACAGAACAACCACCTCCCCCACCACCTAAAATTCAGCAACCAGAAATCATAGAAGTTCCAGATGAAGAAGAGATTGAGGAAGAGATTGAAGTTGATTTGGATGTGGAAATCACAGAGGAGACTGTAATAGAAGAAATTATTGTTGAAGAAGCTCCTGAAGAAGAAGTGGCAGATGAAGTTTTTCAAATTGTTGAAAACCCAGCTACACCTCCAGGAGGGTACCAAGCATTTTATAACTATGTAGCCAAAAGATTAAAATATCCGGCCCAAGCCCGAAGAATGGGTATTGAAGGCAAAGTATATGTACAGTTTGTTGTTGATAAAGATGGCTCTTTAACAGAGGTACAGGCTGTGAAAGGCATAGGGGCTGGTTGCGATGAAGAGGCTGTAAGAGTTTTACAATCGGCACCCAAATGGAGTCCTCCAAAACAACGAGGTAAGCCTGTAAAGCAAAGAATTATATTACCCATTACGTTCAAATTGGGTTAATGTATAGAAGCCGATAATAATGTCGGCTTTTATTTTGTATTAATTAACTAAATATTTAGTTTTAAAAAAAATTATTTAGTTCATATGATTTCTAAAAAGACTGTAAAAGGAGATCTGACCAAATTTAGATCTTTATTCTTCCATATTGGTTTGTTTACCACGATGTTAGTTATTGTGTTAGCTTTTGAATGGAAGACTTATGAAGATATGGGATTGGTAGATTTAAATGCAGTTTCAAACGATTTTGAAGAGTTATTAGAAATACCACCTACTGAGCAACCACCACCTCCTCCTCCAAAAATCAAACAACCGGAAATCATTGAAATACCCGATGAAGAAGAAATAGAAGAAGAAATAGAAATCGACTTGGATGTTGAAATAACTGAAGAAACAGTTATAGAAGAAATTATAATAGAAGAAGCTCCCGAAGAAGAAGTCGCTGATGAAATTTTTCAAATAGTAGAAGAACCGGCTACCCCTGTTGGAGGGTACGAAGCATTTTACAAATACATCTCCAAAAACATAAAATATCCTGCTCAAGCAAGAAGAATGGGCATTGAAGGACGGGTATTTGTTCAATTCGTGGTCAGTCAGGATGGCTCGATCACCGAAGTGCAAACAGTAAGAGGAATTGGAGCCGGATGTGATAAAGAGGCCGAGAGATTACTCAAAAATGCTCCAAAATGGAATCCACCTAAGCAGAGAGGGCAAGCTGTAAGACAAAGAGTTATGGTGCGTCTGTCTTTTCAATTAAACTAGTTCTAACTTATCAAGAAGCCACCAATAAGACCTAATACAATTAGTATTGGTGAAGGGATCTTAGTGAATTGTAGCACTAAAAATGTGCCAATAGTAACCCCAAAATTTAGATAGTTTGGTTCCAAAGGTAAAAACATAATTACTGCGGCTGCCATCACCATACCGGAACTCACAGCATTTATACCCTCTAATGATGCCTTTACTCGTCTAAATTTCTTAAGACTGTCCCAAAACCTGATAACAAAAAAGATTAGAAAGGCCCCTGGCAAGAAAATTCCAAATGCTGCAGATAGTGCCCCTATAATTTCCCCTCCGATACCAAATTCACGCATGGACAAAGAACCAATATAAGCACAAAATGAAAAAACCGGCCCCGGGAGTGATTGCATTAACGCATAACCAGACAAAAATTCTTCAGAAGATAAGTATTGCTTAAGCTCTACAAACTCTGCGTATAAGAATGGTATTAAGACTTGACCACCTCCAAATATCAAGCTACCGTTTCGATAAAAGTTCTCAAATAGTCTTATAGGTAAAGATTGGGTTATACCTCCCAAAATAGCTGCTACAACAAACACTGAAGCCCATAATATGAAATTTGACCAATTAATGTTGATCTTATCTTTTTCTTCAATAGGCTGAGACTTATAATTTAGAGAAGTTATTAATCCACCTATAACTAGCAATACAGGAAATAAGTAAGGTGAAGAATACACGAGTGATATAACTGCAGAAATTGTCATAAGAGCTATAGCCAAGTATCCTTTAACAACTTTTCGAGCTATTTTAAATGCGGCATAAGCTACGAAGCCTACAGCCATTGGCTGAATGATTCGGGTAAATTCTATTGAAATATTTTGCTCTTGAAGATTGGATATAATAATGGCTGCAGTGGTCATTATAGTTACTGCTGGGGTCATCCAAATCAAAAGGGTCAAATATGCCAGGTTTGGTCCCCCTATTCGATAACCTATTGCAGTAATAGTCTGCGTAGAAGTAGGTCCCGGAAGAATCTGACATAATGCGTTCAGCTCAATTAAATCTTCCTCAGAGAGGTATCCTCTCTTCTTGACCAAAATATCAAGAAACATGGCGATATGAGCTTGAGGACCTCCAAAAGCTGTGAGTGCCAATATTACTACATCACGCAGGAATATATAATATCGGACACGTTTGATCATATATTACTTCTTTAGTCCAATTTCTGCTAGTCGCTGACTTAAAAACTCTCCAGCGGTGATATCTTCAAAGGCTTTAGCGTTATCCTCATCAATACATTCGGGTAGGCAAGTAAGATCCATTTCTGATCGAGGATGCATAAAAAATGGGATAGAAAACCTTGAAGTCTTCATTAACTCCTTTGGAGGGTTGACTACGCGATGAATAGTTGACTTTAATTTTTTATTAGTTAACCTTTCTAACATATCACCTACATTAACTACTAGCTGATCAGGCAAAGCAGTAATCGGTATCCACTCTCCATCACGTCTCAATACCTGCAAACCATCGGCACTTGCTCCCATTAATAATGTGATGAGATTAATATCCCCATGCTCAGCAGCCCTTACTGCATCATCAGGTACTTCCTCCGGGTTTTCAATCGGAAAATAATGAATTGGTCTAAGTATGCTATTACCATTTCTTACCCTTTCATCAAAATAAAACTCATCAAGCTCTAGATACAAGGCAATAGCTCTGAGCATATGAATGCCCGTTTTTTCCAGATTCCGGTAAACTTCTAATGCTACCTCTTTTAATTCAGGTACCTCATCAACCCAAACATTATCTGGATATTCGCTTTTTATCGGATCATTGTCAGTTACTTCCTGGCCTACATGGAAAAACTCTTTTAAATCTCCCGTTTTTCTACCTTTCGCATGCTCTTTCCCTTTCCCTATGTAACCTCTTTGACCAGCCAGGCCTTCAATTTCATATTTAGATTTGACACCCTCTTCTAATAAAAAGAATTTCTTAATGGCTGCATATAGTTTTTCAGATAAGTCATTTGATAAAAAGTGATTTTTGACTGCGACAAAACCTATGTTATTGTAGGCTCTACCCAAATCTTTAACAAACTTCTCTTTAGCCTCTCTGTCACCTTGTGTGAAATCCGCTAAGTCTAACGAAGGGATTTCTTCGTATAATTCTTTACTCATATCAATCACTTTGCTAAATGCAAACTACTAAAAATATCATTGAATTTATAGTGAGAATTTAAAGTCCATAAAAAAACCCTGACTTAGTTAAGTCAGGGTTTTTATTAGATTGTATTCTTACTTATACTTTGATCTCAACATCAACTCCACTAGGTAGTTCAAGCTTCATCAAAGCATCAACAGTCTTAGTACTATTAGAGTATATATCAACTAATCTCTTATACGTACAAAGTTGAAATTGCTCTCTAGACTTTTTGTTTACGTGAGGAGATCTCAATACAGTAAATTTTTCTTTTACTGTTGGTAAAGGAATAGGACCATTAACAACTGCTCCTGTAGTTTTTACCGCTCTTACAATCTTCTCTGAAGATTTGTCAACCAAATTATGGTCGTAAGATTTTAACTTTATTCTTATTTTTTGATTCATAAGTCTATTCTTTAAGCTAATTCACCTTTGGTTTCGGCAATTACCGTTTCTGCTATATTTTTAGGAACTGGATCATAATGAGAGAATGTAAGGTTGGCAGTAGCACGACCAGAACTCATGGTTCTAAGATCTGTTACATAACCAAACATTTCAGATAATGGAACATTGGCCTTTATAACCGTAGCCGTACCCCTTGTATCCATTCCTTTCATTATACCTCTTCTTCTATTTAAATCACCTGTTATCGATCCGGTGTACTCCTCAGGAGTTACTACCTCAACAGACATGATTGGCTCAAGAAGTACCGGAGCAGCTTTAGAAGCAGCAGCTTTGAAACCTAATCTTGCAGCCATTTCAAATGACAGTGCATCCGAATCCACATCATGGAAAGAACCATGAAATAATCTAACTTTCATGCTATCTAATGGATAGCCAGCTAGAGGGCCATTTTTCATTGCCTCTTTGAATCCTTTTTCAATTGAAGGAATAAATTCTTTTGGAATAACACCACCCACAATCTTGTTTACGAACTGTAAACCGTCCTGCTCGTGATCCTCATCCTTTGGTCCGATTTCAAAAACAATATCGGCAAATTTACCCTTACCACCAGATTGCTTTTTATATACTTCTTTGTGTTCCAGATTAGACTGGATAGCTTCTTTATAAGCAACTTGAGGAGCACCTTGATTAATTTCTACTTTAAACTCCCTCTTTAGCCTATCAATGATAATATCTAAGTGAAGTTCACCCATACCTTTCAGAATAGTCTGACCAGTCTCATGGTTAGATTCTACCTGTAGTGTCGGATCTTCTTCGATCAATTTACCTATAGCCAGACCTAGCTTATCAGCATCAGCCTGTGTTTTGGGCTCAATAGCATATCCAATAACCGGATCAGGGAAATCCATGGATTCTAATACAATTTTTGATTTTTCATCACATAGTGTATCCCCTGTCTTGATATCCTTAAAACCAACTACCGCTCCAATATCTCCACAATGCAATCTATCAATCTGATTTTGCTTATTTGCATGCATCTGGAATATTCTAGAAATACGCTCCTTCTTATTAGTTCTTGTATTAAAAATGTAAGAACCTGAATCAAGCATTCCTGAATATGATCTCACAAAGCAAAGTCGCCCAACAAATGGATCTGTTGCAATTTTGAAAGCCAATGCTGAAAATGGCTGCTCAGGATCTGGTTTTCTTTCAACTTGCTCTTCTGTATCAGGATTAGTCCCAAAAATACTTTCTCTATCTAAAGGTGATGGCAAAAGTTCCATCACATAGTTAAGCATTGTTTGAACTCCTTTGTTTTTAAAGGCTGAACCGCAAAGCATTGGTACAAACGCCAGATCAATAGTAGCGGCCCTTAAAGCTGCAACAATCTCGTCCCTTGTAATAGAATCTGGATCTTCGAAGAATTTTTCCATCAACTCTTCATCATATTCAGCAACGGCTTCCACCAATTGCTCTCTATAATGCTGAACATCATCCACCATATCTGCTGGAATCTCGATTTCCTCAAATGTCATCCCCATGTCGTCCTCGTTCCAAACAATAGCTTTGTTTTCAACAAGATCAACCACACCTTTAAAGTCATCTTCAGCACCGATTGGCAATTGAAGTGGTACAGCCTTAGTACCAAGCATTTCTTTTACTTGCTTACATACGTTTAAGAAGTCAGCCCCAGCTCTGTCCATTTTGTTAACAAAACCAATACGAGCAACTTTATAATTATCAGCAAGTCTCCAGTTAGTTTCTGATTGAGGCTCAACACCGTCAACAGCAGAGAATAAAAATACCAATCCATCAAGTACACGAAGTGATCTGTTTACTTCAACAGTAAAATCAACGTGCCCTGGAGTATCAATTATATTGATATGATATTCATTGTCTTTGTATGGCCAGAATACAGTAGTAGCAGCAGAAGTAATAGTAATACCTCTTTCCTGCTCCTGCTCCATCCAGTCCATGGTAGCTGCACCATCATGCACCTCACCAATTTTATGACTTACACCAGTGTAGTAAAGTACGCGCTCAGTAGTAGTAGTTTTACCAGCATCTATGTGAGCAGCGATACCAATGTTACGTGTGTATTTTAAATCTCTTTTCGCCATTATACCTTAAGATTAAAATCTAAAATGAGAAAACGCTTTATTTGCTTCGGCCATTCTGTGCGTGTCATCTTTCTTTTTGATAGCAGCACCTTCACCTTTCGAAGCAGAGATTATCTCTCCGGCCAATCTATCGACCATGGTTTTTTCTCCTCTTAGTCGAGAATAGCTAATCATCCATTTAATACCTAGAGATATTTTTCTATCAGGACGCACTTCCAAAGGAACCTGGAATGTTGCTCCCCCTACTCTTCTACTCTTTACTTCAACAGCAGGCATGATGTTATTCAATGCTTTCTTCCAAGTTTCAAGACCGTTTTCGCCAGTCTTACTTTCCACTTGAGCAATAGCATCATAAAAAATAGCGTATGCTATACTTTTCTTACCATCTACCATTAGATAGTTCACAAACTTGGTTACCAAAGTATCACCGAACTTTGGATCAGGAAGAATATATCTCTTCTTAGGTTTAGCTTTTCTCATGCTTATTTAGAATTATTTTTTTGGTCGCTTAGCACCGTATTTAGATCTTCTTTGTGTTCTACCATTTACACCGGCAGTATCCAATGCACCTCTAATGATGTGGTATCTAACACCTGGTAAATCTTTTACTCTACCACCTCTGATAAGCACAATAGAGTGCTCTTGAAGGTTGTGACCTTCTCCCGGTATGTAGGCATTCACCTCTTTTCCGTTAGTAAGCCTTACTCTTGCTACTTTTCTCATAGCTGAGTTAGGTTTTTTTGGTGTAGTAGTATAAACTCTTGTGCAAACTCCTCTTCGTTGAGGGCAAGAGTCAAGAGCTGGCGATTTTGACTTAGAAGTCAATTTCGTTCTACCCTTTCTTACCAATTGTTGAATAGTAGGCATTTATTAATTTTTTTACTTATGTATTACTCGTTTCTAAAATTCGGACTGCAAAGGTACTAAAGCAGTAATATTTATCAAATACTTTCTGATAAATATTACTTTCTTACTCTCATCCTTAAAAAAGAAATGGTATATGATGTTTATCCATCATATACCATTCAATTTGTTCACATATCATTCACTTAAGCTTCTCCTACTGTCCCACCAAAATTGATTGGAAACTTAGGTGCTTCATCTGTTTTTTTGATCTCTCCGAAGGTCTCCTCATATTTTTGGATATTATCGTTGAGCGCATTTAACAGTCTTTTAGCATGCTCAGGTGTAACTACAATTCTAGATTTAACTTTAGCCTTCGGCACGCCAGGCATTAGCCTGATGAAATCTATGACAAACTCACTATTTGAGTGAGCAATCATAGCAAGATTAGCATAAACCCCTTCAGCCACTTCCTCAGAAAGTTCAATATTAATCTGATTAGGGTTGCTTGACTTCTTATCTTTTTGCTCGTCAGCCATTAGTTATCTTCTTGAAGTTGTTTTTCTGTATTAGTACTAGCTTCCTCGTTAGCTGCAACCAGATTATCATATTCCTCAGGAGAAGACACCAGCAGATCTTTAAATCTTCTTTGCCCTGTACCTGCAGGTATAAGATGTCCTACAATTACATTTTCTTTGAGTCCTAAAAGACCATCAGCCTTTCCTCTTATTGCAGCTTCACTAAGGACTTTCGTAGTTTCCTGGAAAGATGCTGCTGATAAGAAACTCTCTGTTTTCAAAGATGCTTGCGTAATACCTTGCAATACTGGTCTGGAAACTGCAGACATTGCATCACGTACCTCTACAGGCTTCAAGTCCTTACGCTTCAAAGTAGAATTCTCATCTCTTAAATCTCTAGGAGAAAGAATCTGACCTGGTTTGAAGTTTTCAGAATCACCTGCGTCCGTCACAACTTTCTTATCAAGAACTCTGTCATTCTCTTCTGCAAATACAAACTTGTCTACACTTTCATTCGTCAGGAAGCTTGTATCACCCGGATCAAGAATATGAACTTTCTGCATCATTTGACTAACAATAGCTTCGATGTGCTTATCATTAATCTTAACACCTTGAAGCCTGTACACTTCCTGAATCTCGTTCACCAAATATTCCTGAACAGCCGTAGGGCCTTTGATCGCTAGAATATCAGCAGGAGTGATTGCTCCATCAGATAATGGATAACCAGCTTTTACAAAGTCATTATCCTGCACAAGGATATGTTTGGATAGAGAAACAAGATATCTCTTCTTGATTCCATCTTTAGACTCGATAAAGATTTCTCTGTTACCTCTTTTTATACCTCCATAAGTTACAACACCATCGATCTCACTTACCACTGCTGGGTTAGAAGGATTTCTCGCTTCAAATAATTCAGTAACTCGTGGTAGACCTCCAGTAATATCTCTTGATTTACCCATGCTTCGAGGAATTTTAGCCAGAATTTGTCCTTGCTTGATTTTCTCGCCATTCTCCACTGCCAAGTGAGCTCCAACAGGGATGTTATATCCTTTAGATTCATCTTTAGCGTTGACAATTACAGATGGGTTCTTTGTTTTATCTTTCGTATCAGTAATTACTTTCTCCCTATGACCGGTTTGCTCATCAGATTCTTCTTTGAAAGTAATACCTTCTATTATAGACTCAAATTCTATCGTTCCATCAAATTCTGATAGGATAACCGCATTGTAAGGATCCCAGAAACAAAGCTCCTGACCCTTTTCAACTTTATCTCCGTCCTTAACTTTCAAGAAAGCTCCATAAGGAACATGGTTAGAAATAAGTACTTGCTTTTTCTTAGCATCTAAAACTTTGATCTCGCCAGTACGTCCCATTACAACTTCGGCTTTGTTACCGTCTTTATCAGTTGTTTTGATAGACCTTACTCCTTCAAATTCGATGACACCATCAAATTTAGCTTTGATGTTCGCATCAACGGCAATGTTAGAAGCGGTACCCCCTACATGGAAAGTTCTAAGCGTTAACTGTGTACCTGGCTCGCCAATCGACTGAGCAGCAATTACACCAACAGACTCACCAGCTTGAACCATACTTCCTGTGGCCAGGTTTCTTCCGTAACACTTCGCACAGCCTCCTTGCTTTGTTTCGCAAGTTAATACTGAACGAATTTCAACTTCTTCAATGCTAGTCTCGTCTATGCGTTTCGTAATATCCTCGGTGATTTGCTCTCCACTAGCACAAATTAGCTCATCAGTCAACGGATCAAAGATATCATGAACAGAAGTTCTACCTAGAATTCTTTCAGATAGAGGCTCAACTACATCTTCGTTATCCTTTAATGCAGCAACTGTAAGACCTCTTAATGTACCACAATCTTCTTCAGTGATCACTAGATCTTGTGCCACATCAACTAATCTACGTGTCAAATACCCTGCATCTGCAGTTTTAAGTGCCGTATCAGCCAGACCTTTACGAGCACCGTGAGTAGAAATAAAGTACTCCAATACATCAAGACCTTCTTTAAAGTTTGAAAGGATAGGGTTTTCGATAATCGCTCCAACAGAACCTGCAAGGTTTTTCTGCGGTTTCGCCATTAACCCCCTCATACCACCCAACTGTCTGATCTGCTCTCTAGAACCCCTGGCTCCTGAGTGCATCATCATATAGATTGAGTTAAATCCTTGATCGTCTTCTTCAAGACGCGTCATCAAGGTGTTAGTCAACTGAGTATTAATTCTTGTCCAGATATCAATAACCTGATTATATCTTTCATTATCAGTGATCAGACCCATTAAGTAATTTTGCCATACAGCTTCTACTTCTTCTTTAGCCTGAGCAACCAAAGCTTCTTTTTCCGGTGGAATAGCCACATCGTTAAGACCCATTGAAAGACCTCCTTTGTAAGCCATTTGGAAACCTAGCTCTTTAATATCATCTAAGAACTGAGCCGTTCTAGCCATTCCTGTGATCTTAAATACATCGGAAATGATAGTTTGCAGCTTTTTCTTAGAAAGTAATTCGTCTACAAATCCTACTTCTTCAGGAACAGATTCGTTGAAAAGAACTCTACCTGCAACCGTTTCAATTACTTTGGTTTCTAATTCTCCTTGCTCGTTTCGAACTTTTGTTCTAACTTTAATATAAGCATGTTTTGTAATGATGCCTTCATTCAGCGCAATAATAACCTCCTCTGAACTATAGAATATCATACCTTCTCCTTTAACAGGATCTTTCTTCGTACCTCTACGCCCTTTAGTAACATAATAAAGTCCTAATACCATATCCTGAGAAGGTACAGCAATAGGTGCTCCATTAGCAGGGTTCAAAATATTATGTGAAGAAAGCATCAACAAAGAAGCCTCTAAAACAGCTTCCTGACCAAGAGGCACATGTACCGCCATCTGGTCACCATCAAAGTCAGCGTTAAATGCTGTACATACTAATGGATGCAATTGAATTGCTTTTCCTTCAATAAGTTTAGGTTGGAAAGCCTGAATTCCGAGTCTGTGAAGCGTTGGAGCACGGTTAAGAAGAACAGGGTGTCCTTTCAATACGTTTTCCAAGATATCCCAAACTACAGGATCTTTTCTATCAACAATTTTCTTAGCTGACTTAACTGTTTTGACAATTCCTCTTTCTATCAGTTTTCTGATAATGAAAGGCTTGAAAAGTTCAGCAGCCATATCTTTAGGCAATCCACATTCATGAAGTTTCAACTCCGGTCCAACTACAATAACTGAACGACCAGAATAATCAACCCTTTTACCCAATAGGTTTTGACGGAATCGGCCTTGCTTACCTTTAAGCATATCACTCAAAGATTTCAATGCTCTATTTCCATCAGATCTTACTGCGTTTACTTTTCTTGAGTTATCGAATAGTGAATCAACTGCCTCTTGAAGCATTCTCTTCTCATTTCTAAGAATTACTTCAGGAGCTTTAATATCAATAAGTCTCTTAAGACGATTATTTCTAATAATTACTCTTCTGTATAAGTCGTTCAAGTCAGAAGTAGCAAAACGACCTCCGTCCAAAGGAACCAACGGTCTCAATTCCGGAGGAATAACAGGAACCATTTTAATCACCATCCACTCCGGACGATTTTCTATTCTGGTTCTTGCTTCTCTGAACGCCTCAACAACTTTAAGTCTTTTAAGTGCTTCTGCTTTTCTTTGCTGAGAAGTATCAGTAGCCGCCTGGTGTCTTAGGTCATAAGATAAAGTATCCAGCTCTGTTCTTGCCAAAAGCATCTCTAGAGACTCAGCACCCATCTTAGCGATGAATTTGTTAGGATCATCATTATCTAACAACTGATTCTCACGAGGAAGCTTATCTACAATATCAAGATATTCATCTTCAGTCAAGAAATCCATGTAAGCCAAACCATCTTCTTCTTTGATACCTGGCTGAATAACCACATACCTTTCGTAGTAGATAATTTGATCAAGCTTCTTAGTTGGCAGACCTAAAAGGTATCCTATTTTATTTGGAAGAGACTTGAAATACCAGATATGAGCAACAGGAACAACCAATTCAATATGTCCCATTCTCTCTCTTCTTACCTTCTTCTCGGTAACTTCAACACCACATCGATCACAGATGATGCCCTTGTATCTGATTCTCTTGTATTTTCCACAATGACATTCCCAGTCTTTCACTGGCCCGAAGATTCTCTCACAGAACAATCCACCCATTTCAGGCTTATATGTTCTATAATTGATTGTTTCAGGTTGAGTAACCTCACCATGAGAGCTCTCTAAAATAGACTCAGGTGAAGCCAAACTGATAGTAACCTTTGAGAAATCGAGGTCTAACTTTTTATTCTTTCTGAATGACATAGTTTGTTTTATTTATTTCAATACCGGAAAATCTCTCTTCCGGTAGAATTTTTTAATTATTAGTCTAAAGTAATCTCAAGTGCCAATCCACGAAGCTCGTGTACCAGTACGTTGAACGACTCAGGAATATTAGGTTTCTTCATATTTTCACCTTTCACAATAGCTTCATAAGCTTTTGCTCTTCCTATCACATCATCAGATTTGATAGTCAATATTTCCTGGAGTACATGAGATGCTCCAAAGGCTTCAAGTGCCCAAACTTCCATCTCACCAAATCGCTGACCTCCAAACTGAGCTTTACCACCCAATGGTTGTTGCGTAATTAATGAGTATGGTCCGATAGACCTTGCGTGCATTTTGTCATCCACCAAGTGACCAAGCTTCAGCATATATGCAATACCTACTGTTACAGGCTGATCAAAACGCTGGCCAGTAAGACCATCGTACAAGAATGTACGTCCATACTCAGGAAGCTTAGCATCAGCCAATTCTTTAGCTACTTCATCCATAGAAGCACCATCGAAAATAGGAGTAGCATAGGTCTTACCTAATTTAAGTCCGGCCCATCCTAGCACAGTTTCATAAATCTGACCCAAGTTCATCCTTGAAGGTACGCCTAGTGGGTTCAAACAAATATCAACAGGAGTTCCATCTTCCAAGAAAGGCATATCCTCTTCTCTCACGATTCTTGCAACAACACCCTTATTACCGTGACGACCCGCCATTTTATCACCAACTTTCAGCTTTCTTTTCTTAGCTATGTATACTTTAGCTAGTTGAACGATTCCTGCTGGTAACTCATCTCCAACTTCTAGCGTAAATCTTTCTCTTTTGAAATCTCCAGCTACTTCGTTTCTCTTTATATTATAATTCTTGATAACTCTGAAGACCATATCATTGATACCGTCATCAGTTGTCCATTTATCAAGATTTACATCTGAAACCAAGTTTACTTCCTCAGAAACATTATAAGTACTCTCATCTTTATAGATGTTCTTTTCAGGGAAAAGATTATTTTCAATGTTCTTACCACTGAATTTCACTCCTTTGCTAATGATTTCATCACCAAACTTGTGCTTTATACCTTGAGAAGTTTTTCCAGTAAGAAGTTTTGTAAGCTTTTCAATTACTTCAGCTCTTAAGCTTAATAGTTGTTTGCTATACTTATTCTTTAATATTTCAACTTCTTTCTTAGACTTAGCTCTGAGATCTTTGTCTTTCTTGGGCCTTGAGAACAATTTGGTATCGATAACCACTCCACGTAATGAAGGAGGTGCTTTCATTGATGCATCTTTCACATCACCGGCCTTATCTCCAAAAATCGCTCTAAGAAGTTTTTCTTCTGGAGTAGGGTCAGACTCTCCTTTTGGAGTGATCTTTCCGATAAGAATATCACCTTCTCTTACTTCTGCTCCTACTCTGATAATACCATGCTCATCAAGGTGCTTTACAGCTTCCTCGCTGACGTTTGGTATCTCAGAAGTAAGTTCTTCTTCTCCTCGTTTTGTATCTCTTACTTCAAGCTCATATTCATCGATATGAATCGAAGTGTAAACGTCATTTCTAACAACCTTTTCTGAAATTACGATAGCATCTTCAAAATTATATCCTTGCCATGGCATGTAAGCTACAGTAAGGTTTCTTCCAAGAGCTAACTCACCATTTTCAGTTGCATAACCTTCAACTAAAGGTTGTCCTTTAGCTACTCGCTGTCCTTTCTTGACAATTGGAGTAAGGTTAATACAAGTATCCTGGTTAGTTCTTCTAAATTTAATTAGCTCGTATTCTTTGTTATCCTCATCGAAACTCGCCAATTTATCGTTGTCATTCATGTCGTATTTCACGACAATCCTCTTAGCGTCAACGAACTCAACTTCTCCATCTCCTTCCGCAAGAATTAACGACCTTGAATCAAGTGCTACTCTACTTTCAAGACCTGTACCCACGATTGGAGCTTCAGGTTTCAATAAAGGAACCGCCTGACGTTGCATATTCGATCCCATCAACGCTCTGTTCGCATCATCATGCTCAAGGAAAGGAATAAGAGATGCTGCTACAGAAACAATCTGGTTTGGTGCAACATCCATGTAACCTAAATCCTTTGGCTCTACCACAGGGAAGTCACCTTCGAAACGAGCTTTAACTCTTTCATTGATGAAATCTCCATTATCCTTTAGTGGAGCATTGGCCTGTGCAATGTTGAATGTATCTTCTTCCTCAGCGGTCAGATACTTCACGTTACCTGTCATGTCGACCTTACCTTTACCTACTTCTCTATAAGGAGTTTCAATAAAGCCCATTCCATTCACTTTTGCGTGAACACAAAGTGAAGAAATCAGACCAATATTTGGTCCTTCAGGTGTTTCAATGGTACATAAACGACCATAGTGAGTGTAGTGAACATCACGAACCTCGAAACCAGCTCTTTCTCTCGAAAGACCGCCAGGTCCTAAGGCAGACATTCTTCTCTTATGTGTAATCTCAGCTAATGGATTAGTTTGATCCATAAATTGAGACAACTGATTTGTTCCAAAGAAAGAATTTATAACAGATGATAAAGTTCTGGCATTGATTAAGTCAACAGGTTTGAAATCTTCGTTATCTCTAACGTTCATTCTCTCCTTGATGGTTCTAGCCATTCTAGCCAAGCCAACACCAAATTGAGCATACAACTGCTCACCAACTGTTCTTACTCTTCTGTTACTTAGGTGATCAATATCATCAACAACAGCTTTAGAGTTGATCAATCCGATCAAGTATTTTACAATCAGAATAATATCTTCAGTTGTCAATACTCTCTGGTCTGAGCTGATATCTAATCCTAATTTCTTATTGATTCTATATCTTCCAACTTCTCCAAGATCATATCTCTTCTCACTAAAGAATAAACTTTGGATAATATCTCTAGCCGTTTGCTCATCAGGAGCGTCAGTATTTCTAAGTTGACGATAGATTTGTTCAACCGCCTCTTTCTCAGAGTTAGAGTTATCCTTAGCTAGTGTATTGAAGATAATTGTGAAGTCAGTTGCACTTACATCTTCTCTATGAAGAATAATCGACTTAGATCCAGAATCAACAATTGTATCAATATCTTCCGGGGTAAGAACATGATCTCTTTCCAACAACACCTCGTTTCTATCGATAGATACAACTTCTCCAGTATCTTCATCAACGAAATCTTCCGTCCATGTTTTAAGAACTCTGGCAGCCAATCTTCGGCCTTCAGTTTTCTTAAGATCCTTTTTCGTTGCCTTAACTTCTTCAGACAATCCGAAAAGGTCCAATATATCTTTATCCGTACCGTAACCGATTGATCTTAACAATGTAGTTACAGGGAATTTTTTCTTTCTATCAATATATGCGTACATAACGCTGTTCACGTCAGTAGCAAATTCTATCCAAGAACCTTTGAAAGGTATAATTCTGGCAGAATATAATTTGGTTCCATTGGTATGTTTGCTTTGGGCAAAAAATACACCAGGTGATCTGTGCAGCTGAGAAACGATAACTCGCTCCGCACCATTAATCACGAAAGAACCTTTTTTAGTCATGTAAGGAATATTCCCTAAGAATACTTCCTGCTCTATAGTCTCGAAGTCTTCATTGTCCTCATCATTACATGTTAGTTTCAACTTAGCTTTAAGAGGAACAGAATACGTCAATCCTCTGTCGATACATTCGTCAACAGAATACTTGGGCGGATCAACGATGTAATCAATAAATTCCAGGACGAAGTTTTCTCTCGAATCTGAAATAGGGAAGTTTTCTGAAAACACCTTGAATAGTCCTTCTTGCTCCCTTTTTTCCGCTGGTGTTTCCAGCTGGAAAAAATCCTGAAATGATTTCAATTGGATATCAAGGAAATCAGGATAATCAATAACCTTCTTTATTGAGGAGAAATTGATTCTTGAGTTTTCTTTTTTGTTAGCCAAAGCTTTAAAATTTTTAATTACAAGATACTGTAAGTGCGGTATAGTCAACTAGATCATTCCGCGGGTCTGTCTGTAAAGTTGCTACAAACAGGAAAAGACCCCGATCCCGATTGCTATCGGGACAGGGGCCATCTTAATATTTTGACGAGCAATAAGTTGCCGTCAAGAGGCTTATTTCAACTCTACTTCAGCCCCAGCTTCTTCAAGCTGCTTTTTCAATGCTTCTGCTTCGTCTTTAGCCACACCTTCTTTGATTGCTTTAGGAGCACCATCAACTAATTCTTTAGCCTCTTTCAGACCAAGTCCAGTCAATTCCTTAACTAACTTTACGATAGCCAATTTAGCACCACCAGCAGAATTTAGAACTACGTCAAATTCTGATTTTTCTTCACCACCACCAGCGGCATCACCACCACCAGCAGGACCAGCTACTGCCACTGCTGCTGCAGCTGCAGGCTCGATGCCGTGAGTTTCTTTTAAGTAATCTGCAAGTTCGCTTACTTCTTTAACTGTCAATTCGACAAGTTGATCTCCAAGTGCTTTAACGTCTGCCATTTTAATTCCTATTTAATTATTCGTTTGTTTCTAAAATTTTTAATTTTCTCTTTCAGATAAAGTTTTAATCAAACCTCCCAATGTATTTTTTCCACTCTGAAGGGCAGAAACAACATTTTTCGCAGGAGATTGTAGCAATGCGATAACCTCGCCAATAAGCTCGCTCTTAGATTTGAGATCGCTTAACATTTTGAGATTTTCTTCACCAATAAAGAAGTCACTCTCAATAGAAGCCGCTTTTAACAGAGGCTTAGATAATGAGGATTTCTTTCTAAATTCAGTGATCACTTTTGCAGGAGCATTTGCAGTTTCCTGGGCAAAAATTACCCCTGAGAAACCTTTTAATTGTTCATCAATTGCAGCATGATCCGTATTCAGTTCATCAAGAGCCTTTTTTATCAAAGTGTTTTTAATCACTCTGTACTCAACACCATTAGAAAAACAAAGCCTTCTAAAGTCATTGATTTGAGCTACTGATAGACCTGAAGCATCAGTGATGTAGTAATGCGCATTGTTGCTGAACTTGTCTTTAAGCTCTGCAATAACATTTGCTTTTTCTTCTTTTTTCATTACTGTAATCCTGAAATTGAACTTTTATCTATAGTAATTGAAGGGCTCATAGTAGAAGAGAGATTAATACTCTTAAAATATGTGCCTTTCGCGGAAGCCGGCTTCAATTTTGAAACCGTTTGTAACATTTCTCTTACATTGTCTTTAATCTTTTCGGGAGTAAATGAAGCTCTAGCCACACTACAGTGGATTATGCCAAATTTATCTACCTTAAAATCAATCTTACCAGCCTTAATATCAGTCACAGCTTTAGCTACATCTAGTGTAACTGTTCCTGACTTAGGATTTGGCATTAAACCTCTAGGGCCTAAAACTTTTCCTAAACGACCTACTTTAGCCATAACTGTGGGCATAGTGATAATAACATCTATATCAGTCCATCCACCTTCTATTTTGGTGATGTACTCATCTAGCCCTACATAATCAGCACCAGCATCTTTTGCTTCTTGCTCTTTATCTGGCGTACAAAGCACTAGCACTTTCAAATCTTTACCTGTACCATGTGGAAGAGTAACTATACCCCTAACCATTTGGTCAGCTTTCTTAGGATCTACTCCTAATCTAATATCTAAATCGATAGCGGCATCAAACTTCGTGAACGTCACTTCTTTGACTAGTGAAGATGCATCCTCTAAAGAATACTCTTTATTAGGCTCTAATTTATCCGCTATTGCTTTTTGATTTTTTGTCAACTTTCCCATTATTCAATTATTTATTAACTCCAGGGAGCTGTTCCAGATACTTTTATTCCCATACTACGTGCAGTTCCAGCTACCATTCTCATTGCAGAATTGACTTCAAATGCATTTAAGTCAGGCATTTTTGTCTCAGCAATATTTTTCACCTGATCCCAGGAAATGGTACCAACTTTCAATCTGTTAGGCTCAGCAGAACCACTTTTTTTCTTAGCTGCCTCAAGAATCAATACAGCTGCAGGAGGAGTCTTAATTACAAAATCAAATGATTTATCTGAATAAATTGTAATCAATACCGGAAGAACCTGACCTTGCTTGTCTTGTGTTCTGGCATTAAATTGCTTACAAAAGTCCATTATGTTGAGACCTTTACTACCTAAAGCAGGTCCAACGGGTGGAGATGGATTTGCAGCACCACCTCTAATCTGTAATTTCAAGTATCCACTAATTTCCTTAGCCATTTCTTAATCTAATTTTTCTACTTGCATATAATTCAATTCGACAGGAGTATTCCTACCGAAAATTTTAACCATTACGTTGAGCTTTTTACGCTCTTCAAAAACTTCCTCTACGGTTCCAGTAAATCCTGAGAATGGACCATCCATTACTTTAATTGATTCACCTACTATATAAGGAGTTTCTAGTTTCTCTTCGAACTCGTCAACCTCTTCAACTTTTCCTAAAATTCGATTGATCTCTGTTTGTCTCAATGGAACAGGCTCTTTCGACTGTCCGGTACCATTATTTCCTAAGAAACCAATTACTCCAGGTATACTAGTTACTA
This sequence comes from uncultured Fulvivirga sp., assembly GCA_947500555.1. Lineage (GTDB taxonomy): Bacteria > Bacteroidota > Bacteroidia > Cytophagales > Cyclobacteriaceae > Fulvivirga. The sequence continues at coordinate 617,767 of CANMSE010000002.1, forward strand.
CGTGATTCGCTTCTCCATTTGAGAGATCGGCAGACACAATAACATAACCGGGAAAAAAGTTTCTCTCTCTCACTCTTTTCTTACCATTCCTCATTTCGTATACCTTCTCAGAAGGTATTAAAACCTGAGGAACAAAATCTTGCAATCCTTCTCTTTCGACTTCTGTTTCAAGATAGGCTTTGATCTTCTTCTCTTGCCCACTTACAACTCTTACCACATACCAATTTAATTCGCTCATCACTCAGTATAAGTTATAATTAAAATTCCTTGTAGAAAAAGTCCATTCCCTCTTGAAAAACATAGTCTATAAGACCTATAAACAAAGCAAAAATTAAAGAAGCAATGAGTACCAAAATAGACTGGTTTTGCAACTGACTATATTTAGGCCATGAGACTTTATTTTTCATCTCATCATATGACTCAAGAATAAATGACTTTAATTTATGCATTGAAACAGTTTTTATAATTTAGCACGGGTGGAGAGACTCGAACTCCCAGCCAATGGTTTTGGAGACCACTACTCTACCAATTGAGCTACACCCGTTTTTATTAACTTTACGAGTTAATTCTCCTACCTCTCTTCCCGTCTATTTTGGACGAAATTCGCACTATTTTCAACTCCACAGTCCAAAATGGTCTGCAAAGGTAGTATAAAGTTAATTAGAAAACAAAAGCGATCTGAAAAATTTCAGATCGCTTTCTTTAATAGATTTTGACGATTAGTCTAGAATTTCTGTAACCTGCCCAGAACCTACAGTTCTACCACCTTCTCTGATAGCGAAACGTAGTCCTTTTTCCATAGCAACAGTATTCAACAATTCTACCTCTATAGAAACATTGTCACCTGGCATAACCATTTCTACTCCTGAAGGAAGCATGATCTCACCAGTAACATCAGTTGTTCTTAAGTAAAACTGAGGACGGTATTTGTTAAAGAAAGGCGTGTGACGACCTCCTTCTTCTTTAGAAAGAACGTAAACCTCTGCTTTAAACTTTTGGTGAGGAGTTACAGAACCTGGCTTACAGATTACCATTCCTCTTTTAATTTGATCTTTTTCAATACCTCTAAGCAATAGACCTACGTTATCACCTGCTTCACCTCTGTCCAATATTTTTCTGAACATCTCAACTCCAGTGATTGTAGACTTCAAGTTTTCAGCACCCATACCTAAGATATCAACGGCATCTCCAGAGTTAATAACACCTCTTTCGATTCTACCAGTAGCAACAGTTCCTCTACCAGTGATAGAGAATACGTCTTCAACAGGCATCAAGAAATCTTTGTCAATCAATCTTTCTGGAATCGGAATATATGTATCAACCGCCTGCATCAATTCGTCAACTTTAGCTACCCACTCAGCTTCACCATTAAGCGCACCTAAAGCAGATCCTTGAATAACAGGAATGTCATCACCTGGGAAATCATAATCAGAAAGCAACTCTCTGATTTCCATTTCTACAAGCTCTAATAATTCTGGATCATCAACTAAGTCTACTTTGTTCATGAAAACAACCAAAGCAGGAACACCAACCTGACGTGAAAGTAGGATGTGCTCTCTTGTTTGAGGCATAGGACCATCAGTTGCAGCTACAACGATGATAGCTCCATCCATTTGAGCAGCTCCTGTAACCATGTTCTTCACATAATCCGCGTGACCAGGACAGTCAACGTGAGCATAGTGCCTGTTCTCTGTAGCGTACTCAATGTGAGAAGTGTTGATTGTAATACCTCTTTCTTTTTCTTCTGGAGCATTATCAATAGATGAAAAATCTCTATTTTCAGCTAGACCTTTGTCTGCCAATACTTTTGAAATTGCCGCAGTTAAAGTGGTTTTACCGTGGTCAACGTGACCGATTGTACCAATGTTAACGTGAGGCTTGGAACGGTCGAAGTTTTCTTTAGCCATATTTGAAAATCCCTAATTTAGTTTTAAAATTTATTCTTAATTAATAATATATCCTTAATACAAAAAGGCTCTTCATTAAGTAAAAACCTAATCAGAACCGTAATTCATGAGCCAAGAAGGGGATTTGAACCCCCGACCTCTTCCTTACCAAGGAAGCGCTCTACCCCTGAGCTATCTCGGCTTTTCAGTTCTTAGCTCCCGGTTTTAAAAGAATTTCTTCTAAGACCACCAGAACATCAAACCAAGAACTCAATCGTGGAGCGGGAGACGAGGTTCGAACTCGCGACCTACAGCTTGGAAGGCTGTCGCTCTACCAGCTGAGCTACTCCCGCTTGATTATTTCGGACTGCGAATTTACAACTTAATTATGCAATTGTAAACTTTGTCCGATATCAACAATGTGGGGGGAGCAGGATTCGAACCTGCGAAGTCATAAGACAACGGATTTACAGTCCGTCCCAGTTGGCCGCTTTGGTATCCCCCCTTACAAAATTTTATTAAAGAACTTTTTCCTTTCTCGAACCATCTTTAGGCTGGTTTTGAGAAAGGAAGTGCAAAATTATACGGTTTTTCATTTTAATCAAACTTTTGAAAAAAAAAGTAAGACATATTTTTAAAAGCTATGAGATAACGTCCTAAGAGGTCATTACATGAAAATAATATCGCTAATTATATCTTTTCCTACCTGTTCCTCAAATAATGTCATGACTTTGTCTTTAGACATATTTAGTTCATTTTTTAGAGGGGCAGAGGTAAGTTCAATGAACAAAACCTTATTCTTAATAAACATTTTTTTAGTTCTGTTGCTCACGACCTTGCCCATAAGGCTTTCCCATGACTCAATTAATCTTTTCTGATCAAACCGTTCTGTCAAGTGATAGCTTTTAAGCATATCACTAATGGCATCACCTACTGTGGTGGTATCAGACTTCCTAGGATGGCGGTACTTTTGCATTGTTGCGTGAAGATAAAATATAACCAGAAGTATTAATTGGTTTATCTTAGATTGTTACGATATTTAATTTCTTAAAAGTCAATATGAGCGAAGAAATAAAAGAAAAAACCGAGAAGCTTTTAAAAACGCTGAATTATTTCATTGCCCACATCGTTGTTTATTTTATTGTAAATATTGCAATGATCACTTATGCTTTCTCTGGACTTTCAGAGAGATGGTGGGTGTTTCCAATATCAGTTATCTGGTCCTTTGCTCTTATATATCATAGCATTCTGGTTTATGGTATAGATCTTCTAAAGACAAGAAATAAGAAGTTGAAATTGTTATTTTCATATCTCGCCAAACTATCCATTGGCTGATCCTATTTTACGGATCCATTTTCTATTTTCAGAAAATCAGCTTGTAGGTTAAAATCTTTCATAAACCCTCTAGTGCGTTCTTCGATTGCATCAGTAATAAAAACCTGTCCAAAAGTACTATCATCGATAAGTTTAAGTAATTTTTTTATTCGACTGGCATCGAGCTTATCAAAAATATCATCCAACAGCAGTATTGGCTTCTTTTTCAGTTTTGTTAGCAGATGATGGAATTGCCCCAGTTTAAGTGCAATTGAAAATGATTTTTGTTGTCCTTGACTACCGTATTTCTTCAAAGGATTATCATCAATTAAAAACTTGTAATCGTCCTTATGAATGCCAAGAGTTGACCTCTCAAGACTAACTTCGCGATCAATGGATTGTCTTAGCTGTTGTTCGAAATCTGCATCAGCAAAATTTGAAGTATAAGTAATTCCAACATTTTCCTTGTTATCACTTATAAAAGCATATTGATTGAGGAAATATTTGATATACTTCTTCATAAAATCAGTTCTTTTCTCAAAAACTGCTTTCCCATATTGAATCAGGTATTGATTATACTTCTCCATTAGATCATAATCAATCTTTTTGGATCTGTTAAACTGTTTTAACGCTGAGTTGCGCTGCTTTAAGTTATGATTGTACTTAAATAAATTAGCCATATAGTCTTTATCAAGTTGACATAGAATGGCATCAAAGAACTTTCTCCTAATTTCACTACCGTCTCGTATAATGTCGGTATCGTTCGGAGCAATTAAAACCACGGGGAAGCGGCCAATATGCTGTGAAAGCTTATCATAATCTTGCTTATTAACTTTAAAAGACTTCTTAGTGCCTTCCTGGAAGTAGCATACCACATCATAAACCTCTTTCTGCAAACTAAATCGACCCTGTATGCTAAAATAAGGATCGGTGAATTTGACATTCTGGCTATCAATGCCATTATGTGCCCCTTTAGTCATTGAAAGGTAGTGTATTGCTTCTAAAATATTAGTTTTACCACTTCCATTAGGCCCAACAATACAGTTGATATTTTGTGAAAATGTTAATGACAATTCATCATAATTCTTGAAGCTAATCAAACTTAGATTTTCAATGTGCATTAACTTTTTTTGTTTATTTTCGCAGTCCAAATTTGTTTCAAAATTAACATTATGGCAGGGACAACAAAAGGAAAATCGAAATCAGCAGCTAAGAGTTTCTCAAAAGAAACTTACCTCACTTGGTTTGAAAGTATGTTGTTGATGCGAAAGTTTGAGGAGAAAGCAGGGCAACTTTATGGTCAGCAAAAAATCAAAGGGTTTTGTCACTTGTATATTGGACAAGAGGCATGTGTAGCTGGTGCCGTTTCTGCTTTGGAAGAAGGAGATAAATACATTACCGCCTACCGTGATCATGCCCATCCAATTGCTTTGGGTTCTGATCCTAGAAAAATAATGGCAGAGTTATTTGCCAAAGAAACGGGTATTTCAAAAGGAAAAGGAGGTTCAATGCACATGTTCGATAAAGAGCATAACTTCTTTGGGGGACATGGTATCGTAGGAGGTCAGATTCCGTTAGGAGCAGGAATTGCCTTTGCAGAGAAGTACAATAAGACAGGGAAGCTTTGTATTTGCTATATGGGTGATGGGGCTGTGAGACAGGGTGCTTTTCATGAAGCCCTGACTATTGCCATGACCTGGAAACTGCCCGTCATTTTCGTGATAGAGAATAATGGTTATGCCATGGGTACTTCTGTGGCCAGAACCTCTAATGTAACTGAGCTTCATACTTTGGGTGAGGCTTATGATATGCCTTCTCAGGCAGTAGATGCCATGTCAGTGGAAGATGTTCATAAAGCAGTTGAAGTTGCTGCAAAAAGGGCACGTAAAGGTGATGGCCCTACATTACTAGAATTCAAAACATATAGATATAAAGGTCATTCAATGTCTGACCCTGCTAAATACCGCACAAAGGATGAGGTTGAAGAATACAAGCAAAGAGATCCAATAGAGCAAGTAAGAACGGTTATTTTAAAGAAAAAATATGCTTCTCAAAAAGATATTGAGGCCATTGAAGCAAAAATAAAAGAACAAGTGGCCGAATGCGTGACCTTCGCAGAAGAATCTTCCTATCCAGATCCAAGCGAAGCATTTAAGGATGTCTATGCTCAAGATGACTATCCATATATCATGGACTAGAGATTAAATTAGGTTACACATTTCTTCTTATCACATTAATTGATAATTTTGCGCCCTTAAATTTTGTAAAGAATGGCAAAAGGAAAAAAGAATAAAGAGCAGGATCACCAAAACGAACTGCTTGAAAACCCGGAAGCACTGGCTGACAAGCTATCTAAGACTGAGGAGTTTGTAGAGCAGAATAAGACATTAGTTTTTGGGCTTGGGGTGTTACTATTAGTTTTAGTCGGAGGATATTTTGGTTTTGAAACCTACAAAAAATCCCAAAACGAAAAAGCTCAAAATGACATGTTTCAGGCGGTTTATTATTTCGAAGCTGACAGTGTTGACCTGGCATTAAATGGTGACGGTATCAATTTAGGCTTCAAAGATATTATTGATGAATACGGAATCACTGATGTAGCTAATCTAGCAAACTTCTACGCAGGGGCATCTTATATGAAAAAAGGTGATTTTCAATCAGCCTTACTTTATTTGGAAGACTTCGATGCAAACGACTTATTGATACAGCCTCGAGCTTATAGCCTTAGAGGTGATGCTTACATGGAGCTAGAAGATTATGGAAATGCTGCAGATGCTTATCAGAAAGCTGCGAGTTATGAGACTAATAAATACTTTTCTCCTGGATATTTAATGAAAGCAGCGTTGGCCTACGAATATGCTAATAACATAGAAGCAGCCAGGGAATCATATGAAACCATTATCACAAAGTACTGGGACTCTTCAGAAGTTCAAAATGCTAAAAAGTATAAGGCTAAATTGGAAGATATAGCTTCTTAAAGTCTTAAGTAAAAATATTTAATGAAGGGATAAGGTGAGGCTTTATCCCTTTTTTACTTTTGTAATAGTAAAACAAAGAACTATGTCTTCATCGCAAAAAAATTTAAGTGACTTTTCAGGTAAGAATATCAATGATGTTTCTAACAGGAAATTTGGTATTCTGGTCTCAGAATGGAATAGTGAAGTAACAGAGGCTCTTTACTCCGGTGCTTTTGAAACTTTAGTGTCCCATGGTGTGCAAAGAGAAAATATCATTCGTAAGGATGTCCCGGGAAGCTATGAACTCTCAATAGGAGCACAATGGATGGCGCAAGAAGATGAGATTGATGCCGTTATCTGTCTTGGTTGTGTAATCCAGGGAGAAACAAAACACTTTGATTTTATCTGCAGTGCTGTCGCTCATGGATTAACTGATGTTAGCCTTAAGTACAATAAGCCAGTTGTGTTTGGGGTGTTAACTCCTAATACACAACAGCAGGCCTTGGACCGCGCAGGTGGAAAGCATGGAAACAAGGGTGATGAGGCCGCTATTACAGCTATAAAGATGTTGGGAATAGCCTGATCTAATTATATCCCAAAATATGTCAGAATAAAAAAGGCGACCAGTGGTCGCCTTTCAATTTTATAGTTTCAGATTCTTAATATCTATAAGCATCTGGCTTGTAAGGTCCATCGACTGTTACGCCAATGTATTCTGCCTGCTCTTCTGATAAAGTATCCAGCTCAACACCAATTTTAGCTAGGTGGAGAAATGCTACTTTTTCATCTAAATGCTTAGGAAGCGTATAAACTTTGTTATCGTATTTATCACTATTGTTCCAAAGCTCCAATTGAGCCAAGGTCTGGTTAGTGAAAGAATTCGACATTACAAATGACGGGTGACCAGTTGCACAACCCAAGTTCACCAATCTACCTTCTGCTAATAAGATGATCTCGTTACCATTCTTTAGAGAATACTTATCTACCTGAGGTTTGATTTCATCCTTATCAGCATTGTTGTTTAACCACGCTACGTCAATCTCATTGTCAAAGTGTCCGATGTTACAAACAATCGTTTTGTCTTTCATCAACTCGAAGTGCTTACCAACAACAATGTCTTTATTACCAGTAGTTGTCACAACGATATCAACCTCTTGTACAGCATCAACCATTTTCTTCACTTCGAACCCATCCATAGCTGCCTGAAGGGCACAAATTGGATCAATCTCGGTAACAATAACTCTTGCTCCGGCTCCTCTTAAAGAAGCTGCTGAACCTTTACCAACATCACCATATCCAGCAACAACTGCCACTTTACCTGCCATCATTACATCAGTAGCTCTTCTTATAGCATCAACTAAAGACTCTTTACATCCATATTTGTTATCAAATTTAGATTTTGTAACAGAGTCATTAACATTAATTGCAGGCATCACCAACGTGCCGTTTTTTTCTCTCTCTACTAGTCTATGAACGCCAGTAGTTGTCTCTTCAGAAAGACCTTTAATTCCAGCAACATACTGAGGATATCTGTCAAATACCATATTGGTAAGGTCACCACCATCATCAAGAATCATATTCAATGGCTGTCCGTCAGGAAATTGCAATGTTTGTTCAATGCACCAATCGAACTCTTCTTCAGTCATCCCTTTCCAGGCATAAACTGGAATACCAGCAGCAGCTATAGCAGCAGCCGCGTGATCCTGAGTAGAAAAAATGTTACAAGAAGACCAGGTAACATCAGCTCCTAATTCAACTAGCGTTTCAATTAATACCGCGGTCTGGATAGTCATGTGTAGACAACCAGCAATACGAGCTCCAGCCAAAGGCTTGTCAGCACCATATTCTTCTCTAAGAGACATAAGTCCCGGCATTTCGGCTTCGGCCAATTCAATTTCTTTTCTTCCCCAAGCGGCCAAAGAGATGTCTTTAACCTTGTACTTTAATTTTTCTTCGATCATGATATAAATTATATTATTAATTTCTTTTCAAGTCCTGCAAAAATAATTAAATCGGCTCAATAATCTTAAATAGAATATAAATTTGGTTTATTTTCCTAAATTTTTAATTATAATGGATTATATTCCTATAATAGAATTCATCAAGTGCCTCAAAAAGGAATTATTCCCATGCCAAATCTAGATTTAGTAGATCATCAAATTTTAAAGTTGCTTCAGGAAGATGCGAAACTTAATGTCAATGACATTGCTCAGCAATTGAACCTTACCAAAACACCTATCTATGAAAGGATCAAGCGACTCGAAAGAAGTGGGGTCATTGACAGGTATGTAGCTATAGTCAATAGGCAGAAGTTTACACCTTCAATTATAGTACTCCTTACAGGTGCACTCAAAGTAACCAAGTTCGAACAAACGCAAGAATTTTATGATGCAGTTATAGGTATTGAAGAGGTATTAGAATGCTACCTCTTAGGAGGTGATAAAGATTTTATGCTAAAAGTGATCGCCAGGGATCTGGACTCATACCATGAATTTTATTCTGCTAAAATAGCTTCTATACCCTATGTAGGAGAAATAAGAAGTTCATTTGTATTGAAAGAAGTAAAATACTCTACGTCAATACCTAATATGACTTTAGAATAGGCTAGGCTGCTACTCTACCAAAATACTTCAGCGTATTGTAGTGAGATTTAAGTGCTTTTAAGAAAGTTTTATTCTCATGGTATGGTACCCCATGTTCAATGGCCGTATCCTCCACAATCTTAGAAATGGCAGGATAATGTATATGACAAATGTTTGGAAATAAATGATGTTCTATTTGAAAGTTCAATCCACCACACAAGAAAGCAGCCATTGGGCTTTTTCTTGAAAAATTAGCCGTAGTCTTCATTTGATGTACCGCCCAAGAATCTTCTAATTTTCCATCTTCATTTGGTGTTGGAAAATCCATTCCTTCTACTACATGAGCCAGTTGAAATACCAATCCCATAACAAAACCTTCTGCAAGGTGCATGGCCACGAATCCAACTATAAATTGAACCCATGTAATATCCATCACTAATAATGGAACAACTATGAACATAGTGTAATAAAGTGCTTTGAAGAAAAATAAATTGAAATACTCAATTTTAGGGCGTTTTGTATTATCAGTCTCGCCTATTTTGTCTTGGAAAAATTTAACAAAGTCTTTTCTAAATACCCATGACAAAGAAGCGAGTCCATAAAGAAGAAAGGCATAGTACTGTTGATAGCGCATTATGGGTTTCTTTGGCTCTTCCGGAGACACACGAACCAATCCTGGAGCAACTTCCAAATCTTCATCATGACCAGGGATATTGGTAAATGTATGATGCACTTTATTATGTGCAACACTCCAAACAAATGCATTAGCCCCAATAATATTGAACCAATAACTCATTAGTTTATTTACAGTGCCATTAGATGAATAAGATCCATGAATAGCATCATGAGCAACGTTAAAGCCTATAAATGATTGAACCATGCCTAACAAGACTGCCAGGGAGAGCAAGATGATAGGAGAAAAATTTCCTAACAAGATCAGAAGATATATGCCTATCAACGACCCTAAAAAAAAGACTGATTTAAAAACCATCAATCCATTAGCATTTTTGCTAATATTATTATTCTTAAAATATTCATCCACCCTCTTCTTCAACTCTGGATAAAATTCCGTTTGACTCTTCCCGTTAAATCTTACCTTCATATCGTTATTATCTAGTCATTTAACCGCTTGCAAACTTAGTTGTTAAGAGACTGTAAATGAAGCTATTTATTCTTTATTATGATTTTTAGCCCTTTACGATGATTCTAGCAGGTCTTTCACAGAATTAGGTAATGGAATATTGGACCTTAACACTTTGTCTTGAATTGGTTCAGATAATGTTTGATTTACAGGAATCACTCCAGCCCAAATGTCCAGATCATAATCCTCTTTATCGTCAATAGGATCGCCTGATCTAATCTTGGCAGACGCTTGTTCAATGTTGATGGCAAGAACAGAAGTGGCTTTCAGTTCTTTAGCATTTGGTTTTCTAGCCTCCTCCCACCTTCCTGGAATAACTGCATCTGAAATCACCTTCAAAGCATGCTCCTTTTTAGAGCCTTCTAAAGGACGAGCTATACCATAAACTACCACCGATCTATAATTCATAGAATGATTGAAAGCAGATCTGGCCAGAACCAACCCATCCACATGTGTGACCGCCAATGACATTTGAACACCTTGCTCTAAGTTCTTAATCAATCTACTGGTCGATGCACCATGTATATAAACAAACTCGCCATCCCGACCATATAAAGTAGGAATAATAAAAGGTTGATCATTAATCACAAAACTAACGTGACATAAATAGCCTGAATCAAGTACCTCATTTATTGTTTTATGATCATAGTGACCTCGCTTTGGTACGCGTTTCACTTTATTTCTGTTATCAATGGGATAATTCATAGCTATTCATTTTAAATGATAGTGACTCTTTAACAATAGGCCACTCTGAATTCAAGATAGAAAATACAACAGTATCACGCAGAAGTCCATGTTGGTCTATTTTATGATTTCTCAAAACTCCATCTTGCTTTGCACCTAGTCTCAAAATAGCATTTCGAGATCTATGATTATGCCAATGGGTTCTAAATTCAACAGCAATGCAATTGAGAATCTCAAAGGCATAATTGAGTAATAAGTATTTACATTCTGTATTTACGCCCGTTCGTTGAAATGATTTGGCATACCATGTATAGCCAATTTCCAACCTCTTGTCAGATGGACTAATATTGCAAAATCTCGTTGACCCTATGATTTGACTACTGGCGTTTTCTATAACAACGAACGGGAGGCATTTATTTTCAAGGCATTCGTTTTCAGCGTTGCTTATGTAATTATCTATGGTCGATTCTGAGGGCACACTGGTGAACCAGATATCTGAAAGATTACCATTCTTTGAGGCATTTAAAAGTCCTGCTTTATGATTTTGATGTAGTGGAAGTAGACTAACCAGATGGCCAGTGAGCTCTACTTTTTCAAGCCATTTTTTACTACTCATTATTAAACAAAATTTTATTTCTTCGATATTATCAATAAACCGGATTATATTTAGGCTCCTTATTTTTATCTCTAAAGGGTCCGGTTATGTATCCATGGAAAACAACATTTCAACTAGACAGCAAAAGTAGTGAGCCCAAATACTTACAATTAAGCGATCTTTTTATCAAAGAGATTACTGCTGGCAGACTACAATCTGATCAGAAACTACCGGGAAGTAGGAAATTAAGTGAGCTGTTACGGGTTAACAGAAAAACAATCATCAGAGCATATGATGAGTTGGTAGCCCAAGGCTGGCTCAAAAATGAAAAATCATCAGGTACCTTTATTTCAACCCACCTGCCAATTCCAACTGCTATTCCTATTGTAACAAATGACTCAGGTTTCAAAAAAGCAAAGCCTACTAAAGTCATAAGTCACTTTAATCATATTCATTTACCATCAAAAAATGAAGCGTCCATTAAATTTGATGGCGGGGCACCAGATGCTCGCTTAGCTCCTTTAGATTGGATATATAAGGAATGCAAATCTCTAACCAAGGCCAATTATGGTAGGCCACTGTTAAAGTACGGAAGCACAGAAGGTGAACCTCAGCTTATAGCAACATTGGAAAAGTATTTATCCGAAACAAGGGGATTAAATGTAAATACCAAACGGATATTGATAACAAGAGGTAGTCAAATGGGTATTTATCTTACTTTTCAAACACTAATTGAAACAGGAGATATTGTAATTGTAGGAAACTCATCATATGATGCCGCTGACTGGACAGCTATGCAATGTGGTGCAAAACTATCACACATTAAAGTTGATGAGAATGGAATGGATACAAACGAGTTGGAGACTTTCTGCAAAAGCAATAGTGTAAAAGTAGTTTACCTAACTCCACACCACCACTACCCTACTACTGTTACTCTAACTAACGAGCGAAGAGTGCACCTTTTACAGCTAGCATCTAAATACGACTTCTATATTTTGGAAGATGATTATGATTATGACTTTCATTATTCAAGTCGACCTATTCTACCTTTAGCCAGTTTAGATAATGAAGGAAGAGTCATTTACATAGGTTCATTTAGCAAAATAATAGCACCGTCTATAAGAGTCGGTTATACAGTTAGTTCTTCACCAATAGCTGATGAGATGAGTAAAATTCGATATATCATTGACCGGCAAGGAGATCATATATTGCAAAGGGCTATTTCAGAAAGCATAAAATCAGGACAGTTAAGCAGACACCTTAAGAAAAGTTTGATAACCTACAGAAAGCGAAGAGATCATCTGACAGAACTTTTGAATCATGAACTGTCTGATTATACTGACTTTAACATCCCTGAAGGGGGCATGGCGGTATGGACTAAATTCAAAAATATCAAACTTGACCAGTTAAAGCCAATTTTGGAAAAACTCAGCCTTTCGATGGATATTGATCGGGAGCTTTCGATAAAGTTCAATGCCTGCCGAATAGGGTTTGCATCCTTAAATGAACAAGAAATGACGAGTGGGATAGAATTATTAAAGAAAGGGGTTAAACAGCTCGCATCTTGAGCTTCTTTTTAAGCTCCTCTACCTGAGATTTGAAATTAGAATCAACATCCATCATATCATTGACAGATTGCACCGCGTGAATAACTGTGCTATGATCTCTGCCTCCAAAATGATATCCTATAGCTTTTAAAGAGTGGTTAGTATACTCCTTTGAAAAATACATCGCTACCTGCCTGGCAATGACAATTTCTTTTTTTCTAATTTTATCTTTAAGGAGTTCAACATCTACTTTGAAATATTCAGAAACGGTCTTTTGGATGTAGTCAATACCCACTTCAGTTTCTATATCATGAACTATATTCTTCAATGTCTGCTTTGCTAGTTCCAAATCAAGCTCTACACGGCTTAAAGAAGCATGAGCTATCAATGAAATAAGCACCCCTTCTAGTTCTCTAACATTAGTATCAACACTGTAAGCCAAATATTCTACCACATTGTCTGGTATATAAATACCATCAGCCTGCATTTTCCGCTGAATAATGGCTACGCGAGTTTCATAATCAGGCTGTTGTAAATCTGCTGTTAGTCCCCACTTAAATCTTGAAAGCAAACGCTCCTCTAGTCCTTTCAAATCACGTGGTGGGCAATCACTTGTCATAATTATCTGCTTCCCAGCTTGATGCAAATGGTTAAAAATATGAAAGAAAATCTCTTGAGTTCTTTCTTTACCAGCCAAAAACTGAACATCATCAATAATCAAAACATCTACTTGCATGTAGAAATTTTGAAACTCTTGAATCTTATTGTTTTTTAAGGCATCAATAAATTGATTAGTGAATTTCTCAGAAGAAACGTAAAGCACAAATCTGTCTGAAAGATTATTCTTTATCTCATTGCCTATTGATTGAACAAGATGTGTTTTTCCCAGTCCAACTCCTCCATATAACATTAACGGGTTAAACGATGTGATGCCGGGTTTTTGAGCCACTGCAAAGCCCGCAGACCGTGCAAGCCTATTACAATCTCCTTCAATGTAGGTGTCGAAAGTATAATTTGGATTGAGTTGTGACTGCTGGTATAAATTTTCAACTGACTTCAACTGAAAAGGAGATACATAATCGTCTTTTCTATTACCAGAATTAAACCTTCCAGAACCAGAATTAGGTAGTTTCACTGATAAAGGTGCTGAATTACCATTACCCTTATCAACAATAACAGAGTACTCTAGCCTCGCTTTCGGTCCCATTACAGAGGTAATAGCCTTCTTTAATATTTGAACATAATGTTCTTCCAGCCACTCATAGAAAAATTGACTAGGCACTTGAATGGTCAAAACATTGTTGTCACACTTCATGGGAACAATAGGTTCAAACCAAGTATTAAAACTCTGCTCAGCAACGCTTTCTTTAATTACCCGAAGGCAATCGCTCCACACAGTTTCACTATCAATTTCCATGTACACCTATTGAAATTCTTTTTAATTGAAAGAGGTATTTGATTTTAAAAAAGGGAATCAAAATTGGTGAAAATTTCACGAACAAAAAAGGACATTGACTCGCTAATTCGTAAAACTTTTTTAATTGATCGAATAGGTAAACGATTTCTTAAAATTATATAACCTTACTGAATTTCAGTATTTTATTAGAGGTACTGCTGTTAAGTAATTTGCTTTCAAATACTTTAACTTTACTTTCGATAATTTGATCATAACACTAAATGGATTTGAGCTTCTATGTTTGAAGAATTTGAAAAAAGTGATAAGGAAAAATGGCTTGAAAAAGCTACCACCGACCTGAAAGGACAAAATCCACTTGAAAAGTTTAAATGGTCGGTTGACAATATAGAACTAGCGCCATATTATGATCAAAGTGATCTAAAAACGTCAGATAGCCTTTTTTCCAATAGATCTTTTGTGGAAAATGATCCTTCAGGAGATCCAAGAATATGGAAGAATCTACAGCGAATAAAAGTTTCTAGTTCAAAAAAAGCTAATACCGCAGTACTAGAAGCACTTAACAGTGGAGCAGACGGTATAGAGCTTCAATTTGACGAATCGTCAAAAATTAATTTTGATGAATTGTTAAATGAAGTGATGATGGATTACTGTTACATTTCCTTTATTAACATTCCGTTCGAATCTGCGAAAGAATTAATCAACAGACTTAACGCTCATCAACCGATCGAAAAACTTCAGGGGGGCCTATCATTGAGTGGTGGCCAACAAAATGAACGGTTATTCGATTTGATGCAACTAGGCTCAAGTTTCAAAGAATTCCACTTTATCGAACTGGAAGTAAATGAACATGATTCACCTTCAATGCAAATCAGTTCATTACTTAGCCAAGCTAATAGTATTATTAGAAGTCTTATTATTCGAGGGATTTCAGTAGAGCGGGCTACCAAATCAATTTCAATGAGTCTTGATACAGGGACTGCGTTTTTTGAAACTATAGCAAAGATCAAAGCCTTGAGACAACTGTTTTATCAAGTAGTCAGAGCGTATGGAAATAATTCATTCTTGCCAGAAGATCTACATATTAAATGTGTTTCCAAAGCATGGAATGATGAACTCTATCAACCACATGCAAATATGTTAAAAGGGAGTACCGCAGGGCTAGCTGCTATATTAGGCGGGTGCGATTCATTACTTATTTTGCCTGAAAAAGAAGATGAATCCGTGTCTTCTAGAATTGCGCTAAATGTATCAACCGTCTTAAAAGAAGAAGCCTACTTGGCAAAAGTAGCTGACCCGGCTGCCGGCTCCTATTATATTGAACATCTGACTGAAGAAATAGCTAAATCTTCTTGGTCTCAATTCCAATCTCAAGTAGATCAATCTTATGAAGCCTGATTTCAAAAATATCACTTACGACCAATACAAGCCTGCCACAAAAGAAGGTCATGACCAATCAAATTGGCCTACTGCTGAGAAAATTGATATTCCTGGAATGCTAAAGGCGGATCAATTAGATTCTTTTGATCACATAGGGTTCACAGCAGGTTTGCCCCCTTATTTAAGAGGGCCTTATACCACCATGTACGCAAGCCGACCATGGACTATAAGACAATATGCAGGGTTTTCTACAGCGGAAGAGTCCAATGCTTTTTACAGAAAAAATCTAGCTGCTGGTCAAAAAGGGCTTTCTGTTGCCTTCGATTTAGCAACTCATAGGGGTTATGACTCCGACCATCCTAGGGTGACAGGGGATGTGGGTAAGGCTGGTGTTGCCATTGATTCGGTGGAAGATATGAAGGTACTATTTGACCAAATACCTTTAGATCAAATGTCTGTTTCAATGACCATGAATGGGGCTGTTATTCCAATAATGGCTTTTTATATTGTTGCTGCTCAAGAACAAGGTGTTTCTCCTGAGCAATTAAGTGGTACGATCCAAAATGATATTTTAAAGGAATTCATGGTTCGTAATACTTATATCTATCCTCCTCTTCCTTCAATGAAGTTGATTGCCGATATTTTTGAGTACACCTCACAAAGAATGCCCCGGTTCAATTCTATAAGTATCAGTGGCTATCATATTCAGGAGGCTGGCGGCACGGCAGATATTGAACTTGCTTACACACTAGCAGATGGTTTAGAATATCTAAGAACCGGTGTAAAAGCCGGTATGGATATCGATGTATTCGCTCCAAGACTTTCATTCTTTTGGGGCATTGGCATGAACCACTTTATGGAGATTGCGAAATTAAGGGCTGGAAGACTTCTGTGGTCCAAAATAGTTCAGCAGTTCAATCCTGAAAACCCAAAATCATTAGCACTTCGTACCCATTCTCAAACTTCAGGATGGAGCTTAACGGAGCAAGACCCTTATAACAATGTTACTCGAACATGCATAGAAGCACTTGCAGCAGCCTTAGGTCATACGCAATCACTACATACCAACGCATTAGATGAGGCCATAGCTTTACCAACAGATTTTTCGGCTAAAATAGCACGTAATACACAGTTATATCTTCAAAATGAGACTAACATCACCAAAGTAGTTGATCCATGGGGTGGTTCTTATTATGTGGAATATTTAACCGATCAATTGGTAAAAAAAGCATGGAGGTTGATTGAAGAAGTTGAAGAGCTCGGAGGTATGGCAAAAGCTATCGAAAGTGGCTTGCCTAAAATGAGAATAGAAGAGGCTGCAGCTCGCAAACAAGCACGTATAGATTCTGGCCGTGACATTATTGTTGGAGTCAACCGATTTCAAACAGATGAAAAACCTGATTTTGACACTCTGGAAGTAGACAACACAAAAGTGAGAGACTTACAGATAGCTCGTCTGAATGAAATAAAGGCTTCAAGAGACTCAGATGCCGTTGCTATGGCATTGGGTAAATTAACCCAGGCGGCTGAGAACAAAAGTCAGAATATATTGGAACTGGCTGTTGAAGCAGCTCGATTAAGAGCGACTCTTGGTGAAATTTCGGATGCTTTAGAAAAAGTATATGGGAGACACAAAGCCAAAATAAGATCAATTTCAGGAGTTTATTCAGGAGAAGTTAAAATGGATGAAAATTTCAAAGAGGCAAAAAAACTGTCAGATGAATTTGCTTCATTAGAAGGTAGAAGGCCAAGAATTATGGTAGCCAAAATGGGTCAGGATGGTCATGATCGTGGAGCAAAAGTAATTGCCACAAGTTTTGCTGATCTCGGCTTTGATGTTGATATAGGTCCTTTATTCCAAACACCAGCAGAGGTAGCGAAACAGGCAACCGAAAATGACGTTCATGTTATAGGCGCTTCCAGTTTAGCCGCTGGTCACAAGACGTTAATCCCCGAACTCATAAAATCATTGAAGCAATTGGGGCGTGAAGACATTATGGTAATTGCAGGTGGTGTAATACCTCCCAAAGATTATGATTTTCTTTATAAAGCTGGAGTAAGTGGTGTTTTCGGTCCAGGTACCGTCATAGCAGAAGCTGCAAGTGACATTCTAAAAAAGCTAATAAAAGAATAGTATTCAGATATTGATTAAATTTAATAGTCACAAATTCAGTACAACCATGAAGACAATTATAAGTTGTTTAGCCATAGCCATTTTTATTACTGTTACGAGCCCCCTGGCTATTTCACAAAAATGGGATAAATATATAGCCAAAGCTGATGCAGAATATGATGAGGGGGATTATGAAAAAGCCAAGAAGATTTTAGAAAAATTTAAAGTCAAAGTGGTTAAAAAGCTTGGGATAAGTAATGAATACATGCCAGAATACTATCTCCGAGCGGCAAGGTTTAATTTGGCCTTAGGCTACTTGGTCAGCTTCAATAGTGATGTTGCAAATATGCTCTCTACAAGTATTGCAAAGTATGGTGAGACGAGTCCAGAACATGCTTTAAATAAAATCAAAGTGGCTAAAATAATGGCCCACTATGGTGATTTTGTTAAAGCAAGAGATTATTTAGCTGAAGCGACAGCCACTTTGGAATCTTCTCCATCCTATGATGAAAATACCAAAGCTCAAGTTTCTTTAACTAAAGCTGAAATTTTAAGTGGGCAGGGCTATTATGCAAAAGCGCTAAGCTTGATAGAAGAAAACCTTGAGTATTTCAGATCTCGTGCTGTCCCAAAAATCAGCTATATCGATGAAAGTGGAAAGCTTAAAACAAGAAGATTAACAGAACAAGAAGTAAAAGAGCGATTAGGTGAATATGCAAGGCTATTAACTTTAAAGTCTAATACATACAGATTAAGAGGAAGTTATAACAGCGCTGACAGTGCTTTTGTAAGATCTGAAGCCTGGATATCTTCCAATTTGGGCGCCAAGGACATTCGATATGTTCAGAATCAATTCCTGCACGGAAAGCTTTTAGTAGAAAATGGGATCAACGTAGATCGAATGCCCAGAGAAGTGAGATTCGACAAAACACTGGATAAGCTGAAAAAAGATTATGAAGAATCTCATTACATGGCGTTCGATTTGTATGAAGCCTTATTGAAGCAATACTTGTACACTAATGAAAAAGGCAAGTATAAGAATGTGAAAGTTGAGTATGAAAAGGCGATCAAACGTAATTTTAAGCGCACTAGTTTGCATTATATTAACCTGGAAACCATTGAGTTTGATTCCAAACTGACAAAAGATAAGACTAAAAACCTTGGAGCTGAAGCTCAGTCCATTCTATCAAGTACTAAATCCCTTCCAAAGAACCACGAAAAGACTGTTTCTTTATTAGAGTTTTTGTATCGCCTTGATATTCAAAATCGAAAATTCAATGATGCTCAAGAGCATCTTGAAGAGATTATTGAAATAAAGCAGAGTCTATATGGAGAAGAATCTCCGGTTTACCATATAGCGAGACTAGAGCTTGCTAATCATTATGTAGACTACTCCGATAACATTTCAGAAGCAGAAAAAATTTATAACGAAAGCTTCTTTAATGTGGCCCAAAAAGAAATAGATAGCTGGCATAAAGATTATACAGAAATACTTAATCATTTAGCTAAGTATTACACCATTACAGACCAATACAAAAAAGCTACTGAAACTTTAAACAAGGCATTATTCGCATCAAGGGCCAAATACTCAAATGAAGACCCCAACTACGGAGTAGAATTATCATTAATTGCAGGCTTACAATTGACACTTGGTCAATATGATGATGCCGAAGACAATCTAAATCAAGCCATCCCGGTCCTTGAAGCAGTAAAAAAAGATGAGTATCGTGTGGTTGACTATGTCAAAGCACTTGAAACGCAAGCGAGACTATTTGCAATTAAAGGACTATTCGATGAAGCTGAGGAAAATATTTCGCAATCAAGAAGATTACTTCGTAAGACAGAGTCTACTGTAGTTTATGATGAACTTGCGGCTGCAGAAGATCTGTCAAGCTTGTACATTACCTTAGGCAGATATTCTGAAACAGAAGAACTTCTAATTTCCCTAATCCATGCTGATGAAGAACGCTATGGAGCTACGTCAAGGAAGCTAATCACACCGTTGGTTAATATGGGCCAGCTGGAATTAATCACCGGTGATTATCCAGATGCTGAAAAAACTGCTGTCAGGGCTAATACAATAGCGCAAAATATCTTTGGAGGCAACTCTTCAAAACTGGCACCTACCCTTATTTTATTATCCGATCTGTACACAAGTATTGGAGACTATGACAAAGCAGAAAACAATATTGAAAAAGCAATTGAAATACAACGCGAACAGTTTGGTTATAATCATGTGGATGTGGGTAAGTCACTTACTAAGCTTGGTATTATTAAGTTTCACAAAGGTGACAACCTGAAAGAGGTTGAAAAAATTATGGATGAGGCTCGAAATATCATTGAGTCTAAACTCGGAAACAGAAACCCGACTTACGCCAATATATTGACAGACATAGCGAAAGTTTATATTTCTGATCAGCGATTTGATGAAGCATTTAACGCCTTAACACTAGCCGAGAAAATATGGGAAGCTAAGGTAGGTCGTAGAAATAATATCAATACAGCATCAATATACACTTTGATTGGTGACATTCATTATTTACAAAGAAGCTATGATCTTGCTGAGGAAAATTACGAAAAATCTAAAAAACTTTACGAGAAGTTTTTCAACCGTAATCACCCAGAGTATGTAAAAATACTATCTAAGCTCAGTAAAGTGTATTATATGGAGGGTGATTCCAAACGATCTGTTAAGAATATTGAAGAGGCCCTTGCTAACTATCAGAACTTTATAAGAGACTACTTCCCTGCCCTTAGTGAGCGTGAAAAGGCAAAGTACTGGAACACTATAAAGTCCGATTATGAATTCTATAATACACTGGCATTCAAGCTCAAAGATGAAGATGAAAAAATAGTAGGAAACGTATTTAACAATGCCTTATTGACAAAAGCCATATTGCTCAACTCTTCAATCAAAATCAGAGAGAGGATTTTGAGTAGTAACGATACTGATCTTAAAAACAAGTATAATAATTGGATTGAAAAGAAAGAGCAGTTAACTAACGTTCTTTCAATGAGTATCGAGCAACTGGTGGAAAACCAAATAGACCCTGTTGCACTGAAAAACGAGGTTGAACAACTTGAGAAAGAACTGAGTCAAAAATCAGAACTTTTCTCTCAAAGTTTTGAAGACAAAAAAATTGTCTGGGATAATGTGAAAGCAGCATTAAAACCTAATGAAGTTGCCATAGAGATGGTTCGATACCGACATTTTGATCATGTATTCACTGACTCTGTTATTTATGCAGGAATGTACGTCAAAAATGAGAAATCATTTAAGAAACCTGAGGTGATTCTTATAAATAATGGTCATGAACTAGAAACCAGATATTTCAAGAACTATCGTAACAGTATTATTTTCAGACTACCTGATGTAAGTAGCTATGAAAAATATTGGGAGCCATTGGAAAAAGTAGTTGGCCCTTATGCAACCATTTACTTAAGTGCAGATGGTGTTTATAATCAAATTAATTTAGAGGCTGTATTAACTCCTGATAACAAGTATGTTATCGATAAGTCTAATGTTATACTTGTGAGTAATACAAAAGATATCTATTTACGCCAGGTTAAAACACAATTGGTGCAAGATGAGAAGCGCGCCTCTATGTTTGGTAATCCTAACTTCTATGCTAGCGCTAGTACAGGTGATATTAGTTCATTACCAGGCACTCAAAAAGAGCTTGTCGAATTAAGACAACTGTTAAAACAAGAAGGGTGGATTGCTAATACTTATACTGAAAATCAAGCAAGCGAAGAGCAGATTAAGCAACTAGATAATCCTAGAATCTTTCATGTAGCTACTCATGGATTCTTTTCACCTAAGAAAGAGTTGAAAAGCTCCGATGAATTAACATTAAGTGAATCTGAAGCTTCGCAAAATCCCCTGTTGAGAACCGGGCTTTTACTTTCTGGTGCAGGTGATGTATTGAACAAAACTTCTTACAACTACAATATGGAAAGCGGTATTTTAACCGCCTATGAAGCTATGAACCTTAACTTGGATCAAACAGATCTTGTGGTGCTCAGTGCTTGTGAGACGGGGTTAGGAGAATTGGCTGTAGGAGAAGGTGTTTATGGTTTACAACGTGCATTTTTGGTGGCAGGCGCAAAAACACTGATTATGAGTATGTTTAAGGTTGATGATGAAGCTACTCAAAAATTAATGGTTAAGTTTTATAAGAAGTGGCTTGAGACTGGGCAAAAACGTGAATCGTTTGTACAGGCTAAAAAAGAATTACGAACTGAATATCAAGACCCAATTTTCTGGGGTGCATTTATAATGATTGGGTTGGATTAATTAATTCGATTAAATATGATCATAAAAAGAGGGTGTACACCCTCTTTTTATGTTAATGAGTTGTTAAAGCTCAAACTCCCAGAATTCTCTTTCGTTTCATTACTCGAACTAACATCAGCCTAATGAAACTATTATCCATTATACTATTATTTACTACTCTAGCCTCTTGCACTCATAATAACTCAATGAGTATTCAAGAATACAAGATTTCTAAGCAAGATACGCTTGATTTAAAGTTTCTAAAAGAAGTACTGTGGCCAAAGGCTTATCATACACATAATCTCGATCTTTTAGATAGTATACTCGATAATGACTTTGAAATGATTGACCAAGCCGGAGGTTGGTATAATAAAAAAGATGAAATTGATTGGGTAACTAAATCTGATCAAGCCCCAGATTCATTTTACTACGAAATAAAACGTCTTGATATTTATTCCAATGGAACCGCCATTATAGCTGGCACAGGTCATAATTTTAATGACACAATAGAATCAACCTACCAATCAAGTAATGTTCTTATAAATAAAAATGGAAGATGGGTGGCTGTTTCTTCGCATGTGAGCGGTGTAAAATAAAAATCCTCCCAAATATATTGAGAGGATTTTTGTGACCTCGGCAGGATTCAAACCTGCAACCTCTAGAGCCGTAATCTAGTGCACTATTCAGTTATGCTACGAGGCCATTTGGTAATAAGTGGCAAAGGTATATAATTAATCTGCTCAAAAAAAGGTACTTTTTTAAAAAACACTATCTTTGCGCGCTACAATATCAAAGCATAATTTCTGTTAATAGAATATGAAAAAATTAATCGCAATATCATTTTTTAGCTTGTTTATCTGCTCTGCTTTTGCCGGGGGTTTCTCAAAGCCCGCAGAGAAGAATGCACCCATGAAAATAAGAAAGAGAAATGCTCGTCCAGATATCCCTGGAACTCTTTTAATAGAGCTAGGCTGGAATTTATTGCAAAATGACAACCCTTCTATTGCCACCGAGTTATTGGGTAGCAGAACATTGAATTTCTACTATTTGCGCGATATAAGAGTGGGTAATACCAATTTTTTTGTATTACCTGGTATTGGAGTAGGTCTTGATAGATACAAATTTGATGAAGATGTAACTCTTGATAGACAAGCTGATGGAACAGTAAATGTCGATACAGTTTTTGGTGGTAAAGTGAAAAAATCAATGTTAATCACTAACTACCTTGATATTCCATTGGAAGTAAGATTCTATACTAACCCTAGTGATAAAAAAAGAAGTTTCAAAGTAGGCATCGGTTTTAAAGTGGGTGTTTTAATCAACTCTCATACCAAAATAAAACAAGAAGTTAATGGCGAAATGACTAAAAGAAAAGTAAACGATAATTTCGCTTTAAACAGATTCAGGTATGGGGTGACCGGAAGAATTGGTATCGGAGGGTTTAATGTTTTCTACTACAGCAGTTTAAATACTCTTTTTGAGTCAGATAAAGGCCCTTTAGGAACCGAAGCAAATAACGTTACAGTAGGTTTATCATTTACTGGATTCTAGCTTAAATACTAATAAAAATCAAAGGCGTTCTCATTCAGAATGCCTTTTTTATTGACCTTTAAACTCTGCTTTTCGTTTTTCTAAAAAGGCATTTACACCTTCTTTATAGTCTTCAGAGCTGCCGGCTATCTCTTGACAATAGGCTTCATAATCCAGCATATCGTCTAATGAAGAATTACCAGATTTATTAAGCATTTTTTTCATTAATCCTATTGCTTTGGTCGGTGCCGCAGAATAATAGTCTGTATATGATTTAACTGCTTCATCCAATTCCTCCAGAGGTACAACTTTATTAACCAATCCCATTTCAAAAGCTTCCTTCCCTTTAACTCGTGATCCCATTGTACTCATTTCAAATGCCTTAGCTGAACCAATAAGTCTAGGAAGAAAATAAGAAGAGCCTGAATCAAGCACCAAACCGATATTCACAAATACTTCGACTAACATTGATTCCTCAGCAGCAACAATAATATCACAAGCCAATGCTAAAGAACATCCAGCACCAGCAGCAACACCATTAAGCCTGGCAACAATCGGTTTAGGCATATTTCGCATAGCCCTTATTATCGGATTATAACGCTTATGCAAAGACTCAATAAAAGATCGTTTTTCTTGCTTAGAAGATGCTTTCAAATCTTGGCCAGAGCAAAAAGCTTTACCTTCACCAGTTATTACAACGACTCTGACCTCGATATCCTTATTGGCCTGTTTTAGAGCTGCTTGAAGTTCATAACTCATTCCATCATTGAAAGCATTATAGACTTCTGGTCGATTGAGAGTTATAGTAGCAATTCCCTCACTAACTTCGTATTTCAAAAATTCAAACATAGCTTATCTTTAATTTATGTCAATAAATAAATTGACCCAAAACTCACGGTGAGCCCCATTAAAGCTCCATAAGTAATCTCTTTCAAATTATGTTCATTTAATGCTAATCGGGAAGTGCCAATAACTCCAGCCATAACAACCGCAGTGATTATCGGATAAAATAATTGACTATCAGGATACTTAAAATGTAGTGCCGCCATGAATCCTACCATCCCCCAGGCACCAGCACTATGAGCACTTATCTTAAAAGATAGTGATAACAACGCAACCAGGAGTATAATAGCGGTTATAGCACAAAAAATAACAATCAGTGTTTGACCAAGTACAACTTTATTTGAAAATAAATAAGTAGTCAATCCGTAGTAAATGGTAACAAATAAAAACGGCATCACCCTTTCTCTTCTATTACTAAGCCTAATACTTGAAATATTGGAAGTCAACTTTAGCATACCAATACTTATGAGAGGAATAATATATGTAAGAATAAAAACCATTAATAATATAGGGCCGATTGAGCTTGAGCTAATGGGTTGAATAACGGAAGGAGCAAAGAGGTAAAGCACAACAAGTAAGCCCGTGGCCATAATCAATGGATGAAAAACGTACGATATAAAATTAGCGAGGTAGCGATGCACTAGTTACAATTCCTTTCGTAATCGGGCTACAGGAATATTCAATTGTTCACGGTACTTAGCTACTGTCCTACGGGCAATGTTATAGCCTTTGCCTTTCAACAGTTTTTCCAGCTTGTCATCAGATAGTGGCTTCTTCTTATCTTCATTTTCGATGATGATCTTCAGCTCATTTTTAACCTCTCTACTACTAACATCTTCCCCAGACTCTGTAGCAATTCCCTCTGAGAAGAAATACTTTAACGGAAAAATCCCAAAGTCTGTTTGAATGGCTTTACTGTTAGCGACTCTACTCACGGTAGAAATATCCATTTTAATAATATCCGCAATATCTTTAAGAATCATTGGCCTGAGTTTACTTTCATCGCCCTCTAGAAAGTACTCATATTGATAATCAAGAATAGCACGCATGGTATGTAAAAGTGTATGCTGTCTTTGTTTTATAGCATCAATAAACCATTTGGCAGAATCAAGCTTTTGCTTGACAAAAGATACAGTATCCTTTAGTTTTTTATCTGTTTTGTCACTCTTATCATATGCCTTTAGCATTTCTGAGTAGGACCTGCTTATCTTAAGTTCAGGAGCATTTCGACTATTAAGTGCCAGTTCCAATTCGCCATTATTATTTTCCAAAATAAAGTCTGGAATAAGGTATTGTGTTCTTACCAACCCACTTGAAGAGCCTCCAGGTTTTGGGTTGAGTTTTCTAATTAAATCAATGGCATCTTTTATATACTCTTCATCCTCCAAATCGAGTTTCTTGAGTATTTTTGAATAGTGTTTTTTTGTAAACTCTTCAAAGCACTGTTCGATAATGAGTTTAGATACAATAACATCAACATTCTGATCATCGGCACGCCTTTCAAGTTGTAGAAGCAAGCATTCCTGTAAATCTCTTGCAGCTATACCCGGAGGATCAAATGTTTGAATCTTACGAAGTATCTCTTCAATCTCATCAACATCTGTCTCTATGTTTTGCGAAAAGGCCAGATCGTTAATGATAGCTTCTATATCCCTTCTAATGTAACCGTCACCTTCTATGCTTCCTATTAACTGTTGACCAATTGCATATTGGCGATCATCTAGCTTTAAGTACCCAAGCTGATTCATTAACTGTTCGGTTAATGTATTGTGCATAGCGATAGGCATTTCGCGATCTTCATTATCGCCATCGCCTTGCATTTTATATCCGCTGAAGTCATCATCTCTCAAGTAGTCCTCAACATCCAACTCATCATTGGGTTCAGCATCATCAAACTCTTCTTCCACAACCTCCTCAGGTTCTTCTTTACCCTCTTCAAGTGTAGGGTTATCTTCCAACTCCTCCTCTACCCTTTGCTCCAACTCGGCAGTAGGTATCTGCAACAGCTTGATAAATTGTATCTGCTGTGGCGATAATTTCTGTTGTAAACTTTGGGTTAAACCAAGTTTTTGCATGCTGTTTTTGAGCTATTTTTGAACCTTACTAAATATAGATCAAAGTTATTATATTTCCGCTATTCTTTGATAAAAAGCTTTATTTATCGTTTTTTTGCGCTCATTTTTATAAAATTATCATTATCCATTTATTGTTGAAAGTGCCATGAAAAGGACAAAAATTATTGATGTGCTTGGCGGTACAGATATAGGTACCAAAGTAAATATAAAAGGCTGGGTTCGCACCTTTCGAAACAACCAATTTATTGCCATGAATGATGGCTCAACAATCAACAATATTCAGGCTGTTGTCGATTTCTCTACTTTTGATGAGAGCCTTCTAAAGCGTTTAACAACGGGTGCCTGTATATCTGTTGATGGCGAAGTGGTCGAATCACTGGGTAAAGGACAAAGCGTGGAGATAAAAGTTGATGCGCTCCAAATTCTAGGTGACGCTGACGCGGAAAAATATCCGTTACAGCCCAAACGCCATTCTCTTGAATTTTTAAGGGAAATTGCTCATCTGAGAGTGCGGACGAATACTTTTAGCGCTATTTATAGAGTAAGGCATGCTATGATATTTGCAGTACACAAATTCTTTACAGATAAGGGCTTTTGCAATGTTCATACACCTGTTATAACCGGATCAGATGCTGAAGGAGCGGGAGAGATGTTTCGTGTTACCAACTTTGACTTAAACAATGTCCCAAAGTCAGAGGATGGATCAATCAATTTTAAAGAAGACTTTTTCGGTAAAGAAACAAATCTTACTGTATCAGGGCAGCTTGAAGTTGAAACAGCTTGTATGGCTTTATCAGAAGTGTACACTTTTGGACCTACGTTCCGGGCAGAAAACTCTAATACTTCGAGGCACCTTGCAGAATTTTGGATGATAGAGCCGGAAATGGCTTTCCATGACCTGAATGATAATATGGATTTGGCTGAAGAGTTTTTAAAATATTTGGTCAACTATGCTTTAGTCCACTGCAAGGACGATTTAGAATTTTTAGATAAACGTGCAAAAGAAGAGGACAAACAAAAGCCACAGCTTGAGCGTGCGGAAATGGGTTTATTAGAGAGACTTCAATTTATTGTAGATAATGAATTTGTCAGATTGACCTACACTGAGGCTATTGAAATATTGAGAAATTCTAAGCCTAATAAGAAGAAAAAATTTCAATACCTAATTGATGGATGGGGTGCTGATCTTCAATCAGAACATGAAAGATTCTTAGTTGAAAAACATTTCAAGAAGCCAGTAATATTATTTGATTATCCTAACGAAATAAAAGCATTTTACATGCGTGTCAATGATGATGGAAAAACCACTGCGGCAATGGACGTACTATTTCCAGGCATTGGTGAAATAATTGGCGGATCTCAAAGAGAAGAGCGTTATAATGTTTTACTGGAGAAAGTGAATAAAATGGGCATCCCTGAAGAGGAACTTTGGTGGTATATGGACTTACGTAAATTTGGCTCTGCTCCTCATAGTGGTTTTGGACTTGGATTTGAAAGACTGATACTTTTTGTCACAGGAATGGGGAATATCAGAGATGTTATTCCGTTTCCAAGAACTCCCGATAATGCAGAATTTTAAGCATCAAAAAAGCCCAACGTTATCAAATCGTTGGGCTTTTATTTTCCAATAACCTTACAATTATCTTTTTAAGAATTTATATGTCTCTTTAAACACGTTATTATCGTCTTTAATTGCAAGTAGATAATATCCTGGTGCTAAATCCTCCACTCTAAGTCGGTATTGATTATCAGCCATTTCTTCTACTTCAACTCTTATTACGTTTCCTATGATATTATGAACTGTGAAATTGGCGTGCTCTATCGTGGCATTATTAATTTTAACTTCCAAGTAGTCAATAGTAGGATTAGGAAATAATCTAACCTCGTTTTTAGCTGAAAGTGATTCATTGCTAAACCTATTTAATTCACCGGAAGTTTGAGCATAGACTTTCAGGCTTGCCGAAGCCATTAAAAGTACCATCCCTATATATTTCCAAAATTTCATAGTTTCAAATAAAGCAATTATCGAACCAAAATATAATAATAGAACTCACTATTCGTTCAATCTCCCTATACATACGAGCAACCCTAGGTAAGGTTACCGGTCTGATTGCTAAAATTTGTTAAAATTTTTGGCTAGTTAGGGTATTACTATTTTAAAACAGAAAAGGCGGCCACCTGGCCACCTTTTCTCATTATACATACTATAAAGTTCTAGTTCTTTTTATCCAAATCTACAACGATTGGAGACGCTACGAATACTGAAGAATAAGTTCCTACAAGGATACCTACCAACAAAGCAAAAGAGAAGCCTCTTAAAACCTCACCTCCAAAAATGAATAGTATTAAAACCACTATCAAAGTGGTCAAAGAAGTCATTAATGTTCTATTTAGTGTTCCGTTAATAGCTGAATTAAAAATTTGAAGCTTATCAGTGCTGGTTCCCAAATTCAAGTACTCTCTGATTCTATCAAACACCACTACTGTATCATTTATAGAGTAACCAATAATTGTTAAAATCGCTGCAACAAATACCTGGTCAACTTCATATTTTATTCCAAAAAGACTAGCAATTGCAAATGCTGAGAATACAAAAGCTGCATCATGAATCAACGCTATAATTGCTCCCGTACTAAATTGCCATTTTCTAAATCTTATTAAGATATATAAGAAGATGGCGATTATTGCAAAAATACCAGCTTTAAAAGAAGCACTTTTTATATCATCTGCTATAGTTGCCCCGACTTTTGATGATCCAGAAATTGTATAATGCTCGGTATCTACCAAGCCTTCATCCCGAACATACTCTTGTCCGGTAAAAGAGGAGATTCCTGCTGTCAAGGCATTTTTAACCTTAGTATCTGCCTCATCAGTTTCATCATCTACCAGATAGGAAGTGATAACTTTCATGATATTATTACCACCAAAGTTTTTAACCTCTGTACCTGCATTTTCGAAGCTCTCACTTAAGGCAAGTTTCATATCTGTAGCAACTACAGGATTTTCAAAATTGACTATATACGATCTACCTCCCTGGAAGTCAACTCCCAAATTCAGCCCCTGAATATAAGTTAGTGACATACCAACAGCTATAAAAACTACAGAGAATACGTAAGCAATTTTCCTTTTGCCCATGAAGTCAATATTCAATCCAGCTAAAAGGCCTTTCGATAATGGTGTTACAAAAGAAACCTTACTGTCATCGCTTCTACCCACCATCCACTCTACAACAACTCTGGTAATATATACAGCTGAAAAGAACGAACAGAAAATACCAATCATTAATGTGATCGCAAAACCTTTGATAGGGCCTTGACCAAGTACAAACAAGATTATAGCTGTCAAAAGTGTTGTTGCATTTGCATCCACAATAGAACTAAAAGCTTTCTTATATCCTGTGGTGATAGCCTCTCGAAGCTTAACACCATTTCTCAACTCCTCTCTAATTCTTTCGAAGATTAGAACATTCGCATCTATTGACATACCTATGGTCAAAACAATACCTGCAATACCGGGTAAAGTCAACGCTGCATTGAACTGCGCTAAAATTCCAAGAATAAAGAATATGTTAAAAACCAACGCTATGTTGGCTACAAAACCACCTTTAGCGTAATATGCAATCATAAATAAGACCACGACCACTAAACCTGAAAGTATTGAAATTATTCCCTGACTTTGAGCCAATTGACCCAATGTAGGTCCAACAATAGCCTCCTCCACAATACGAGTTGGCGCAGGTAATGAGCCTGCCTTAAGAATGTTTGCTAAATCCTTAGCTTCCTCGATAGTGAAATTTCCAGAAATGGAAGAGTTACCATTAGGAATTTCTCCATTTACGTAAGGTGCAGAATACACAAGGTTATCAAGAACAATAGCAATTCTTCCTCTTGGGTTTTGATTAGCTGCTTCAGCAGTCATTTTTCTCCAAACACGAGTTCCTTGAGCATTCATTTGCATGCTTACAGCCGGTCGGGCATATTCATCTAAATCCTGACGAGCATCTGTAATCACCTCACCCGTTAATTTGGCATTTCTCCCTCTTCCAACTTTAACAAAGTAAAGTTGGAGCAATTCTTCTCCAGTTTGCTCGCTAACAGTTGGTTTAACTTCCCATAAGGGTTTTACATTTCTAGGAAGAAGGTTCGTCACATCTTCTCTTCGTATAATTTTGCCAATTTCTGACGTATCCCTAACGTCATATATCAATCCTCCTTGCGCTTTAGTTAAAGCAAATAGCGGAGATATTTGAGCAGTTAAAGAATCAAGAGCATTTTGCGTTGAATCAGTTCCACTGAGAGCATTGTCCAATTCGTTTTCAGTTGAATCAGTATCAGCTGAAAGTAAATCACCTAAATCTTCAGAGACAACGTCTTCATTACTCTGACTATCAGATCCATTATTCAGAGCTTCTCGTTGCTCCTTCACAATCAGATCATTAATAGCTAATAGAGAGCTGTTTAAATCACTAAGTTCTGCTACTTCCCAGAATTCCAACTTTGCAACACCTTGAAGTAATTTTCTTACCCTTTCTGGATTATCTGCTCCGGGAATTTCAATCTGAATACGACCTGTTCCCTGAAGACGCTGGATATTTGGTTGTGAAGTACCGAACTGGTCAATACGTGTTCTTAAAATGATAAATGATCTATCAATTGCATCCTCTATCTCTTTTTCGATAACATCCATAACGGTATCGTCATCATCACCTCGGCTAATTCTACCTCTATTTGCTGCAGTAGCAAATATTTCTGCCAAAGGAGTTTGGGATACTTCCTGATAAGACTCATAAAATAGTTCACTAAACCTTGCTTGACTATTTCTTTGTTTTTGTCTGGCTAATTTCAAGGCCTCGTTGAAACCTTCGTTAGCACTATTACCGCTTAGACCTTTTATAATATCTACTGGTGATACTTCCAAAGTCACATGCATTCCACCTTGAAGGTCAAGTCCTCTGCTTAATTCAGTGTCTTTTACCTCTTTGTACGTGAACTCTATTCCGAATAAATTGTAGACCGGCAGATTCCATACTGAATCCAAGTAATTTTGTTTTTTGCTCAGATTCACAACTCCGGTTTCGTCAGTTGCATAGGTTACAGCTTCTTGCTGAACACCTCTTGATACGAACGTAAATGATAAGTAATAAACGCATAGAAACGTTATTATGATTGTCAATGCGACAACCGCACCTTTATTTTGCATTTTGAATTAAATTATTGGTTAAAATTTATTTTATAACTGATTGCACACTCCTGATGAGCTTAGGGTGCGTTAGGGGAAATAATCAGTCTGAATAAGTTTTGTAAGTAAGAGCTAAAACCTGTTGTATTTTGAAAAATACTGGGTTTTTCTGATTTATCTTCAGAATATATTTCAGTGATAAAATGAAGGACATTTTGAACCGCAAAAGTGGCAACGGAAGAAACCGCTTGCTGACCCATCTTGATCACAGTTTGTTGCTCATCTTGATCACTAGATGGAATTTCTGTCTTCACATTGCTCTCAACGCCTCTAACATAATCGAAATAGAAGCTTTGAGAAAGAAGAATGGCAACAGCTGCCATGAGGCCTACTGCAATCCCACCTACATGCTTATATTTTAATATGTCTTTCTTTGAAATCATTAAGAGATGCAAATCTAATTATTCTAATCGATTCTGCAAGGTTATAGTTTCAGTCGAGCATGAAGAAAGCCACTGAGCACTTCAAGCGCGTTTTCAAAGTGAGAATTGTTGGGTATGATCAAATCAGCGTCATGCTTTAATGGCTCTAAATATCTATCATAGGTGGGCATTACGTGATTTTCAAATCTGTAAAGAACGTCTTCTAAATCATACCCTCTTTCTGTATTATCTCTAATAATTCTGCGTTTAAGACGTATGTGATCCTTTGCATCTATAAACAACTTAAGATCCAATAGCTTATTGACCTCTGTAAAATGCATTACAAACAGTCCTTCAATAATCACTATTGGAGCAGGAGTAAATGTCAACTGTTTTGGAGTAACTGCCGGGTTATTGAAGGTATACTCCAATCTGCTAAATCCCTTGCCACTTTTAATTTTAGCGATGTCTTCAGCAAACTCACTGGCATTTATTGATTCTGGTAAATCAAAATTTTGAATACCATTTTCATCAATTGGTTGGTCATCTCGATCTATATAGTAATTGTCCTGCGAGATAAGACACACATCTTCAGGATTAAATTTATCAATCAGTTGATTAAGGAACTTAGTTTTTCCTGATGCACTTCCTCCAGAAATTCCAATTAAATACGCCTGATTAGCCAACTTCCAAACTGTTTAAATAATCAACAAGTTTTTCAATAGCCAAGCCTCGATGACTGATTTTGTTTTTTTGATCTAAGGGCATTTGAGCAAATGTAATATTATATCCGTCAGGAACGAAAACTGAATCATAACCAAAACCAAAACCCCCTTTTCTTTCGATTGTTATCTGCCCTTTTACAACTCCCTCAAATTGATTTATAAGATTATTGTGAATTAAAGTAATGATGGTTCGAAATTGAGCATGTCTTTTGTTGCTATCTCCTAAATTGGCTAACAGTAAGTTGATATTAGCTTCATTATCACGATGATCGCCAGCATACCTTGCCGACTTAATTCCAGGTTCTCCATCTAAGGCTTCCACCTCCAACCCGGTATCATCAGCAAAAACATTGATGGAATAATTTTTATAAACGTAGTTTGCCTTTTGAAGTGAGTTTCCTTCTAGTGTATCCTGAGTTTCTGCTAGCTCCTCAGAACAACCAATATCATGTAACCCTGAAATACGAAAGGAATCATTGAGAAGTGCCTGAACCTCCTCAATCTTGTTTTTGTTATTTGTGGCAAAGCAAAGCTTCAATTCACAGAAACTAATTCGATGTCAAAAATTAAGACAGCATTGCCAGGAATTGAACCAATACCACTTGGTCCATAGGCTAATCCCGAAGGGATATAAAGTGTGATGTTTCCGCCCTCCTGTATTAGAGGAATGCCTATTTGCCAGCCTAAAATAAGCCTACTCAACTGAAACGTAAGACCATCTGAATTACTATCAAATACCTGTTGGTTAGAAAGTAATCTTCCTTCATATTTTACTGTTACTGTACTACTACTACTTGGCACCAGCCCATCTTCATCACCTGGTTCATTTACAACATAGCGAAGACCGCTGGCATCAGTTTCTGCGGCAATTCCATTATCAGTCAAGTAATTATCAATAATCTCTGTATCTATTATAAGTTGTTGCTGCGGTGATACAATTATTTCTTCATCATCACTACACGCTAAAAGTAGTGGCAGAAAGCAAAATATTAATCTCTTCATTACTTAGTCTTTTACAATCTCTACAAGTTCAACATCAAATATTAGAATAGAATTAGCAGGAATATTTTCTCCTCTAGCTCGAGGACCATAAGCTAAACCTGATGGTATATAAAGCGTTGCTTTTCCACCTTCAGAAAGGAGTGCAATACCTTCATCCCAACCAGGTATTACGGCCCTTTGACCTAATGCAAATTCAATAGGTTCATAAGGTTCCCTCTGTGCATTATAAATTCCTTTTTCTTCAGCAATTGACTTATTACTGGTATCAAAGTAACCTCCTCCTAGTACATTACCTGTGTAATTTACTCTGACTTTTTGACCAGCCACGGGTTTAGCCCCTTGTCCTTCATCAATAATTACATATCGCAGGCCTGATTCTGTTTCTTTAGCACTAATGTTATTTTCTTTGAGATAGGCTTCAATAGTATCTTTATCTTTTTGCACCAATAGATCTGAATCCTTCTGCATTTGAATTTGTTGTTTTTGCATCATTTCATTTCTCCAGGCCATCAACCCTTCCTCATCCAACAAATCTTCTACTCCAATGTAAAAAGATATGATAGACTCAGGTCTTATCCTTGCCGAAGGTATTGGAGCAGCCCAGGTCTTCTTAAATAAATCCTCTACCGTAACATTAAAGGTAATACTGTCACCTTTTTTCAACTCGTAGAATACTTCCTGAATACTGCCTTCAAGACCTACCCAAACAGAATCCTTTTTCTGTATATTTATTGGTATACCTCGTTTTTCTGTATTAAACCAGATAGAATCGTTATCATCTTTATAGAGCATATTTAATACGAGGTACTCTCCTTTATCAACTACTTCACCTTCACCTTCTGTTATTACAGTATACTTTAAACCCTGAGGAGTCGTTCTCTCCTGACTACCACAAGCCTGAAACAATAGGGGTAATAACATTACCCAACTCAAATTCTTCAACTTCATATTAAACCAATGTTTTAATTCCATTTGATAATTTTTCTTTATTTAACTCTAACAGTCTTTCAAATTTTTCCACAGTAGCTTCCAATGTCTCATGCGAGATTCCACCAGATGCATTTTTATGTCCTCCTCCTGAAAAATTTTCACGCGCAAATTCGTTTACTGAAAAGTCTCCTGTCGAACGAAAAGACATTTTAATCGCTTCAGTTCGATCAATAATAACAGCAGCAAACTTGATTCCCTCAATTGAAAGGGCGTAATTAACCAATCCCTCTGTATCTCCGGTTTTAGAATTGAATCTTTTTAGTTCTTCCGCAGAAATAGCAAAATAGGCTGTATTATATTCTGGTAAAATTTTAAGCTTTTCATTTAAAGCATAACCCAGGAATTTGACACGGTCGACCGAATTAGTATCATAAATCAACTTGGCCACTTTAGAAGTGTCTGCTCCTTTATCAATTAAGTCAGCACAAACCATGAATATATTTTTGGTCGTATTTGGATGCTTAAAATTGCCAGTATCGGTCATAATACCTGCATATAGACTTTCTGAAATATTTTCGTCAATTAGCATTCCGTCTCCCAAGTCGTTGATAAGCTGATGCACCAATTCAGCCGTAGCAGCTGCAGCCGTACTCCAAAGGACATAATCTGCGAAATCCTCTGGTTCTAAATGGTGGTCTATTAATACTTTCTTGGCTGATGAGCTTCTTACCAGTTCACCAAGTTCATTGATCCTATGAAGGCTAGAGAAGTCCAAACAAAAAATCAAATCAGCGGCCTTAACTAAGTCAGCAGATTCCTCTTGCCTATTCTCACTAAATACGATAACATCATCGTTACCACTCATCCAAGATAGAAATTTTGGATAGTCCGTTGGAACAATAACCTTAACAGAGTGGCCTGTCTTAGCCAAATAGCCAGCAAGCCCTAAAGACGACCCCAAAGCATCCGCATCAGGTTTATGATGCGTGGTGATGACAATGTTTTTAGGGGATGTTAATTCTTCTTTAAATGCGCTTAGATTTTGCATTGTATAGAGCCCAAAAATCTTTGGGTTGGTAAATTTTAAAGGGCAAAAGTGAATATAAAATTCTTCTAATGCAATAAACAAATAAATGGATGTAATCAATTAACAAATATGCGCATGCAGGTAAGACGGTATGAAATATTCTATTATTTTTGCGGCAAAATTTAAGTATATACAAAAATATGGCTGGTAAAAGAACTTTTACGATGATAAAACCCGATGCTTTCGCAGCATCAAACTCAGGAGCTATCATAAAGATGATTGAAGAAGCAGGATTCAAAATCATTGCAATGAAAAAAACTTTGCTCACTAAGGATAGAGCAGGTCAGTTTTATGAAGTACATAAGGAAAGACCTTTTTATAATGATTTAACTACTTATATGTCTTCAGGAGCAATTATTCCTATGATTTTGGAAAAAGAGAATGCTGTTGAGGATTTCAGAAAGCTAATTGGAGCAACTAATCCAAAAGAAGCAGCTCCAGGAACGATAAGAGCCCTGTTTGCAGAATCAATTGAAGCAAACGCTATTCATGGTTCTGATTCTGATGAAAATGCCACTATTGAAGGAAGTTTCTTCTTTTCCAATACGGAACAGTTCTAATTAATAAGCTTTAATTAATTATGGAGTCGGTACCTTAGTACCGACTTTTTTATTTCACATTAATGCACACATTTTTGGCCTCTGTGAAGAATCGAAGGGCTTCCCATCCCCCTTCTCTTCCAACTCCTGATTGTTTCATTCCACCAAAAGGTGTTCTTAAATCTCTAACAAGCCAACAGTTCACCCAAATTATTCCACTTTTTAGTTTATCTGAAACTCGATGAGCTCTTTTTAAATTTTCAGTCCACAAAGTAGCAGATAAACCATATGCTGTACTGTTAGCATATTCGATAACTTCTTCTTCCTTATTAAATGGCATAATTGTAACTACAGGCCCAAATATTTCTTCTTGATTTGTTCGGCAATTGTATGAAAGGTTGGTGATAACAGTAGGCTTAATAAAAAAACCATTTTCACATCTACCTTTTACTTTAATCTGATTTCCTCCTGTTAGTATTTTACCACCTTCATCTTTAGCCAGTTCTATATAATTGAGCACTTTGTTCATATGCTGCTCTGATACTACTGCACCTACCTTCACATCCTCCACGGATGGATCTCCAACGGTCAGTCGGTCAACTCTTGATATAAATTCTTTTACAAAACGATCATATATAGCTCTTTCAACAAAAATTCTAGAGCCACAAAGACATATTTGACCCTGATTGGCAAATGAAGACTGAACCGATGTCTTTACGGCACTGTCGAAATCACAATCTGCAAATATGATATTGGGGTTTTTTCCACCAAGTTCTAAAGAAAGCTTCTTGAACATGGGTGCTGCGGTGGCGGCAATGCGTTTTCCCGTTTCGGTGCCCCCGGTAAACGAAATAAGTGGAATATCTTTGTGCTCAATAATTGCCTGACCTGCTTTACCGCCTAATCCATGAACAATATTTAGTACCCCAGCTGGAAGACCTGCTTCAACGCATAATTTAGAGAACAGGAAAGCGGTCATTGGAGTAATTTCTGAAGGTTTCGCCACCACCGTGTTACCTGCTGCTAATGCAGGAGCAATTTTCCACGTAAACAGATAAAGGGGAAGATTCCATGGTGAAATACATCCCGCAACTCCTACGGCCTTTCTGGATGTGTAATTAATAAATTGATCATCTGGTTGATGCGATTCTGAGGCAAAGTGTTGAATGGCGGTAGCATAAAACCTCATGTTAGCAGAGGCCCGAGGAATATCAACGTGTTGAGCAAGTTTTACTGGCTTACCGTTATCCACGGATTCTGCCATGGCTAAAATATCTTTGTCTCTATCTATAAGATCCGCTATTCTATTAAGTACTTCTGTACGAAAATGTATTGACGCTGATGACCATTCTGAAAATGCTTCCCTGGCTGCGGTTACAGCTAACTCAACATCTACTTTATCTGAATCTGGAATTTGGGAATAAACCTTACCCTCGGCTGGATTTACATTATCCAGGTATGTTTTGGAAGTTGGTTCAACCAACTTACCATTAATATAATTCTGTATTTTTTCCATAAGTTAAAGACAACTCAATCGCCCTCCATCAACCGGTAAATTGACTCCATTAATATATGCTGCACTTGGACTAGCCAAAAAGCATGCAGCCGCAGCTATTTCTTCTGATGAAGCAAATCGAGCAGCAGGAATTTCAGCCAACATAGCACTTTCGGCCTCGTCCTTCGAAATTCCCAGTTTGGCCGCTTTGTTGTTAATGATTGATTCTAGCCTTGCTGTACTCGTGGCTCCCGGCAATACATTATTGACCGTTATTCCATGTTGCGCCAATTCATTTGCTAATGTTTTAGCCCAATTTGCTACTGCCCCCCTGATAGTATTTGACACTCCTAACCCAGGTATTGGAGATTTAACGGAGGTTGAAATGATATTTATTATGCGGCCATAACCTGTAGTTATCATCATAGGAGTGAATGCTTTGGCTAAAATTTGATTGCAAATCAAATGCCTATTAAATGCAATTCTGTATTCTTCTAAATCTGCATCGATGGCTTTTCCTCCCGCAGGTCCACCTGTATTATTCACCAAAACCTCAACTGATCCTACCGATTCACAATATCGATCAATTGCTTTTTTAAGATCATCAGGATGATCAAAATCAGCTTGAATATAATCATGGCCCTGATTTAAAGAAGTAAGTTCCTTGATTGTTTCTTTTAATTTATCCTCATTTCTGGCGATTAAAGTAATTGATGCCCCATTTCTGGATAACTCTAAAGCAATTGCTTTGCCTATCCCATCGGTGCTGCCACAAACAACAGCACGCTTACCTTCAAGATTCAAATTCATAGTTTATAATTTCTTCTGTAGAAGTTTCAATTTTCATTAAATTTAAAGAGAAAAAAAGAAACACCTCATGGCCATTAGAAGACCTTTTAACTTAAATAAATGGATCGATGATAATAGAGATATTTTGAAGCCCCCGGTGGGCAATAAAAATCTTTATGTTGATGCCGGTGACTATATTGTTATGATTGTGGGTGGACCTAATGCGCGCAAGGACTATCATTTTAACAATACCGAAGAGCTTTTTTATCAACTCGAAGGTGACATCAATGTAAGAATACAAGAAGAAGGTAAGGCTGTTGATATACCTATTAAAGAAGGTGAAATGTTTTTGCTACCTGCAAACATACCTCACTCTCCAATGAGAGGCGAAAATACAGTTGGACTGGTCATAGAACGCAAAAGGGAAGATAATCATAAAGATGGGCTTTTATGGTTTTGTGACAGCTGCAACCAAAAATTACATGACACCTATTTTCATTTGACTAATATAGAAAAGGATTTTATTCCTCGCTTCAAGGAATTTTATACCTCAGAAGAGTTAAGGACCTGCAACAGTTGTGGCAATAAAATGGAAGTTGATAAGCGCTTTACATGAATGAATCAAATAATATTCAATAGTCCCATCGGCCCACTTCTCATTAGAGAAGAAAATGAGGCAATAGTAGAAATACAATTTGATGGAAAACTAAATGAAGAAAGTACATCCCCTTTATTAGAAGAATGCAAAAAACAGCTTGAAGAATACTTCAACGCGGAAAGAATAACTTTTGATCTTCCTCTGAAGCCTCAAGGCACCACATTCCAGCAAAAGGTTTGGAACCAACTACAAACCATTCCTTATGGTTCTTCTATTAATTATTCCCAGTTGGCCGTAGCTCTGGGAGATTTAAAGTCTATCAGAGCAGCAGGGACGGCCAATGGGAAAAATAAAATTCCGATCATTATACCCTGCCATCGTGTAATTGGCAAAGATGGGTCTTTGGTAGGTTTTGCTGGCGGATTAGATCGTAAAAAATATTTATTACAACTGGAAGGAGTATTGAACGGGGAACAGATGAGTATTTTTAATTAACATTGGCAAAATTGAAATTATGAATTTTGAAGCAAGCAAAGAGTTTGCACTAGCGCAGGATAGCAATGATCCACTACTCGGATATCGGCAAAAGTTTCATATCCCAAAAGTTAATGATAAGGACTGTATCTATTTCACCGGCAACTCCTTAGGCCTTCAGCCTACTTCAACGAAAAAGTACATAGAAGAAGAACTTGAAGATTGGAGAAATTTAGGAGTTGAGGGGCACTTTCATGCTAAACATAGACCCTGGTTTCATTATCACAAGTTCAGTAAAGAGCTACTTGCTCAGCTGGTAGGTGCTAAGCCAGAAGAAGTAGTTTCGATGAATAATCTTACCTCAAACCTTCATTTTATGATGGTTTCATTTTATAGGCCTAGTTCCTCAAAATACAAGATTATTATGGAAGCTGGTGCTTTTCCATCTGATCAATATGCGATGGAAAGCCAAGTTAGATTTCACGGGTTTGAACCCAGTCAAGCCATCATTGAAATAAGTCCAAGACCTGGTGAAGAAACGTTAAGAACGGAAGATATTGTCAATCTTATTGAGGCTAATTCTGAGGAATTAGCTTTAGTTATGATGTCAGGAGTGCAATATTATACAGGTCAGTTTTTTAATATTAAAGAAATAACCAAGGCAGCACATGACGCTAATGCCATGGCCGGCTTTGACCTGGCTCATGCCATCGGAAACGTACCTCTTAAACTTCATGACTCTGGAGCCGACTTTGCTGTTTGGTGTAGCTACAAATATCTCAATTCAGGACCCGGTGGAGTAAGCGGTATTTTTGTTCATGAGCGTCATGCTAAAAATTCCGAGCTGCCCAGATTTGCCGGTTGGTGGGGTCATGATGAAGCTCAGCGATTCAAAATGGAAAAAGGATTTATACCTATGAAAGGTGCAGATGGATGGCAGTTGAGTAATGTCAATGTTCTTTCTTCTGCGGCACATTTGGCTTCATTAGAACTTTTCAAAGAGGCTGGATTTTCCAACCTAAGAGCTAAAAGTATTAAGTTGACGGGATATCTTGAGTTTCTAGTAAACAATCTAAAATCAGATGAGGTTTCTATCATAACTCCAGATGCAATAGATGAGAGAGGGTGTCAGTTGTCAATAGTTATTAAGAATAATGGTAGAATGGTATTTGATGAATTAACAAAACAAGGGGTTGTAGCGGATTGGCGAGAACCTGAAGTTATTAGGGTTGCTCCAGTACCACTCTACAACTCATTCACTGATGTCTATAATTTTTATTCCATTTTAAAAAACATGCTTAATTAAAATGCGAAACATCAAGAATATCGCAATTGCTGGATCAGGATTGGTTGGTTCGCTGATGTCAATTTATCTGATAAGGCGAGGGTACTCGGTGACTATTTTGGAAGGCCGAGATGACATGCGTAAATCTGAAGCATCAAAAGGTAGATCCATCAATCTGGCATTAAGCAATAGAGGTTGGTTGCCCTTAAAGGAAGTTGGACTGGAATCACTGGTAGAAAAAATGGTGATTCCGATGAGAGGTCGTATGATGCATGATGAAGAGAGTCTCTTAACTTTTCAGCCTTATGGAAGAGAGGGACAGGCAATCAATTCAATCTCAAGGGGTGGCCTCAACGAATTACTAATGACAGAAGCTGAAAAGGCTGGAGTTAAAATCTTATTCCGTCATAAGTGTATTGGCATCAACTTCGATGATAATGTTATTCATTTTGACAAGGACGGTAAAAAAGGACAGTACAAAGCCGATTTAATCATTGGAGCAGATGGCGCTTTTTCGGTTATAAGACGTTTAATGCAACGTACTGATCGCTTTAATTATTCACAGTTTTATATAGAACACGGTTACAAAGAGCTCACCATACCACCAAGTGCCACAGGTGGCTTTGAAATCGAAAAGAATGCCTTACACATTTGGCCGAGAGGTAATTTTATGCTTATAGCACTGCCCAATCAAGATGGTAGTTTTACCTGTACACTTTTCTTTCCATACGAGGGGAGCACTTCTTTTCAATCATTGACAAATGATGATAAAATTCGAGAGTTCTTTCAAAAGACTTTTCCAGATGCTTTTGAAATTATGCCTACCTTACTCAAGGATTACCATAATAATCCA
Source organism: uncultured Fulvivirga sp. (assembly GCA_947500555.1). Lineage (GTDB taxonomy): Bacteria > Bacteroidota > Bacteroidia > Cytophagales > Cyclobacteriaceae > Fulvivirga. Next base: position 659,481 of record CANMSE010000002.1, read on the forward strand.
ACCTCATCTCTGGTAACTATCAGGTGTTTCCCTTGGGTTAAAAACAAAACGTTGCTTATTGGAGATGCGTCACATGCGATTGTACCATTTTATGGGCAGGGTATGAATAGTGGCTTTGAAGATTGTCAAGTATTAAATCAAATGCTTGACGAATATCAAGATAACTGGGAGGCTGTTTTACCACAATTTCAAAAGGTAAGAAAACCGGATGCAGACGCCATTTCAGATTTAGCTTTAAATAACTTTATTGAGATGCGAGACCTTGTTGCTGATGAGAACTTTTTACTAAGAAAGAAAATTGAAGCACGTTTATATGATCTTTACCCATACAAATGGATTCCGCTGTACTCAATGGTAACATTTAAGGAGCAAATTCGCTATTCTGAAGCTTTGAAAATAGGCGAAAAGCAAAAGGCGATCATGGATAAGGTCATGGCTGATAAAAAGATTGCCAAAAACTGGGAGTCACTGGACTTCCAAAGTATTGTAAACCAGCTATAAACCCAGCTCCGTTCGCAGTTTTTCATAAACTACCTTTTCCTTTGGGTCCGGATCAGTATCAGGTCCTGCGAAAAGGTCTAAAGTTTCATCCAAGAAATCCTTAGAAGATGGATTAGTCAATAAATATTCTTTCAGTGCTTCAAGAAACTTCCGTTCCCATCTTTCCTTATTTTTAAGCAGATATCGAATCTCAGCTTTGTAAATAAGCATGAGATTTTCTTCTTTCTCATCGGTACCCAAATTATCCGCTGCGAATTCATCACCTAATATTTTAGAGAGCTGCTTAAGGGTCAACCATTCTTCATTATCTAATAGGCCATCACTCATTACTAGAGTACAAGACGGTAGAAGGTGTGCTATATAAATAAATTGCTCCCGGTTGATATCTAAAAATCTAACCTCTGTATACTCTTTAAAGAGGTTATCCATCTTAATTGCTGACATATTTTCTGATTTGACTTATGCTAAAATATGTTTTTTGGATTGATTTTAACTAGTAATTAACTGCTTATATAATTCAGAAAATTCCAAGATATCTTCTACGTAATCTGCAGGTTCATCTCCTCGACAATAGCCTGACTTGACTATAGGATCTGTAAAGTATTCGCGTTTAGCTTTTAGTCGGAGATATTTCTCAACATTGTTATCCCATACTATTGGATTATGATCGTATTTCTTTGCCAAATTCCGTGCGTCAACTACATGTCCTAATCCAACATTATATGAGGCTAGCACAAATTTTTGTCTTTCTTTTTCGTCTGAAATAGTTTTCGACCATAGACTGTCTAGGTGTTTTAAAAAGCCCCCTGCGGCTAAAATATTTTGCTCTGGATCATAAAGATTTTTGGCTCCGAATCTTCTACCCGTTTCAGGGACCAGTTGCATTAGTCCGTAAGCCCCTGCCCAAGATTTTGCTTTAGGATCAAACCTACTCTCACGATACATTTGAGCCACTAGTAGTTTCCAATCCCAACCCAATGGTTCCGCAATTTGCTTAATCAAATCATCGTAAGGCGAAATATTACCACTACTAATAGAAGAAAATTCACTATCAGCCCTGATTTTTGAAGATCTTGGGCTTTTAAAATATCTATTGTAAATAGTATTGAACGTAGGTTCCTTTTTTATTTTCTTTTGCCAAAAATTGATTTTGTTCAATAACTCAGGGGCATTTTTTCGTACTGCCCAGGAAATCCTTTGAGGAAAACTTATAGGTGTCTTTACATCGATATTTGGATAATACGAAGCATTCACTCTGGCTACCATTTCATCAGCAACAGTATACTCAATATCTCCTTTTGCTACTTTTTCAATTAGTTCCTCAGTTTCAATAGAATCTGGCTCTTCCAGAACAATAATATCTCCTCCAATTTCGTGTGATAGATTATTCAATCGATCAATAAAAGATGAACTCTTTCTAACGTTAACTTCCTTCCCAATTAAATCCACCTGATTTCTAACTAATGATTTTCGAATTTGATCTGCGGTCAAAGATCTCCAGTTATTAGGCTTCCGTTGAATCAACATCTGTCTGGAGGTAAAATGATTATCAGCAAACGCCACATAATTCTTTCTTTTCTTTGTAATAGTTAGTGAATAAGCTATTACATCACCTTCTCCATTATTCAACATTTCAAAGGCTTGATCAATACTGGTGGTGAGTTTTGTCTCAAGCTTGACTTCAAGATGATCAGCCAATAGCTTAAGCAATTCATATTCATAACCCATAGGTTGTCCTTTGTAAATAAAGTAGCCCGTACTACTATTATCTACAATGGCTATCAATGAACCTCTTTGCCGGATTTCTGCCAAATCAAAACTAACGGGCGTAAATCTCTTTGCCTCTCTTGCATCAAGTGTTTCACTTTCATTACCGCCTCGATGACAAGAAACAAGAATTAGTATAACAAGCAGGAAAAATATGTTTTTGTACTTCTTACCAATTAAAGACATGTTCATTAAAATAATGATAATTTTGCTGACCTGAAAATTTAAGCGACATCTATGGTATTGTATAATGTAACAGTGGGCATCGATCCTGATATTGAAAAAGAATGGTTAGAATGGATGAAATCAGCTCACATACCTGCAGTTATGGCTACAGATATGTTCAAAGAGTTTAAAATATTCAAAGTTTTGAGTCAGGAAGAAGAAGAGACAGTTTCATATTCAGTACAGTATTTTGCCGAACATGTCGATATGGTCGTAAAATATTTGAATGAATTCGCACCCCCCTTGGTAGAGGAACACCGCCAAAGGTATCAAAATAAGCATGTAGCTTTTAGAACACTCCTTGAGCAGGTATAAGTCATTCAACTCCTAAAAGCACGTCTAAACCTACCCCTCACCTAGTTATCTAACTCGATTTTTATTGAATATTTATAAGTTGCACTTTGTAAGTTGGATCAAAACCCTCTTATTATGAGAACTTTTATGCTGGAAGCTTCAGAAGATTCACCTTACGTATTGATGGACTATGAAGAAGGTAAGATAATTATAAAAGGAAGGTCTTTTATGGAAGACACTTTACCCTTTCAAGAGGCTATTATAGATTGGTTTCGGACCTACATTTCATTTTCCAATAAGCCCTTTACCATTGAGCTAGAACTAGAGTATCTAAATTCTTCGAGTCATCAGATGCTCCTATTTATTATAGCAGAATTAAACAAATACTATATTTTTGGTCAGCAGATTTCTATTACATGGAGTTTCTTCAATGAAGACGAATACATGAAAGATGTGATAGAAGAATGTCAGAAAATATTTGAAATTCCTATTAAGGAATATGCCTTAGTTTAGCTCAATACTGCAATTTATCCATTCTGCATCGAGATGAGCCTGGTAATATTTTCGATAGAAATTGATGGCATCTTCATTCCAATCTAAAACTTGCCAAACCATTCCAGTACAACCAGAGTCTTTACCCTGCTGAATTGTTCTATCAAATAGTTTTTTACCGATACCATTGCCTCGCTCACTTTCTGTCACAACAATATCTTCCAAATACAACCTTTTACCTTTCCAGGTAGAATAGCGATAGTAATAAATAGAAATGCCTACAATTGAATCTTCCTCATTTTCAGCAACAAAAAAGCCATACACCGGATTTTCTCCAAATCCATCTTTTTCCATCATTTCTACAGTATTTTCAACCTGCTCAGGAGCTTTTTCATATTCTGCCAGTTCTTTAATGAGCTCCAAGACTCTTGGTAGATCTTCTTTTTTACCCTTTCTAACTTTCATGATTTATTATAGATAAGATAAGCACATTGACCTTGGATTACATCCAAGGTCAATGTAAGCCTCTATTGTTTCTCTTTTGCCATAGGAGGAATAACATCCATATTATACCAGGCAAAGGCATACCTATCTGCCTGTTGCTCAATGGTTTTTGATATTGGTGTTCCTGCACCGTGACCTGCATCAGTTTCAATTCGGATTAATACTGGATTATCACCAACATGGTATTCTTGCAAAGTAGCAGCAAATTTGAAAGAATGTGCTGGTACCACTCTATCGTCATGGTCAGCTGTAGTCACCATTGTTGCTGGATAAGCCGTCTCTGCTTTCAATGCATGTACTGGCGAATAGTTTCTTAAATACTCGAACATCTCCTTTGAATCTTCGGCTGTTCCATAATCAAAAGCCCACCCTGCTCCAGCAGTAAAAGTGTGATAACGCAACATATCCATAACTCCAACAGCAGGAAAAGCTACTTTGGCTAAATGTGGTCGTTGGGTCATTGTAGCACCTACTAAAAGACCGCCATTAGAGCCGCCAGCAATTGCCAAATAATCACTTGAAGTATAAGCATTAGCAATCAAATACTCACCAGCTGCAATAAAGTCATCAAATACATTTTGTTTGTTCATTTTGGTTCCTGCTACATGCCATGCCTCGCCATATTCACCACCACCTCTTAAGTTTGGTTGAGCGTAGATACCACCGTTTTCTAACCACAAAATTCGTGATGTACTAAAACTTGGTGTCAAGCTGACATTAAATCCACCATAAGCATATAAATAAGTAGGGTTCTTCCCATTTAATTCAAGACCTTTTTTGTGAGTAATAAACATTGGCACTTTAGTACCATCTTTACTTGTATAAAAGACTTGATTTGTTTCATAGGCCTCAGGGTCAAAATCTACATCAGGCTGAACATAGATAACTGATTCTCCAGAAGTAATATTATATTTAAAAATTGTTGAAGGGTACGTGAAAGATGTGAAGGTGTAATAGACAGATTCATCAGTAATACGACCTCCGAAGCCATAAGCTGAACCTATTCCAGGTAATTTTACTTCACGCTCCAATTTTCCATTGCGATCAAACTGCTTAATCTGAGTTTTAGCATCTACCATGTAGTTAGCAAATATTTTCCCTCCAGCCGTGCTGGTATTCAGAACATTTTCTGTTTCTGGAATTACATCTTTCCAATTATCAGGAGCGGGATTCGAAGCATTCACTTCAACAATTCTATTGTTGGGTGCATTCAGGCTTGTATGGATCAATAATCTCGAACCCTCATTATCCAACACGTAATGGTCTTTCTCAAAATTATCTACCACCGTAACTATTGGATTACTATCATCACTCAAATCTTTTATATACAGTTCATTACCGCTGGTACTTACTGCTGCGTTGATAACTAAATATTGGTCATCCTCTGTCAAATAGCCTGATATGTACCTTCTAGGCTGTGCTTCTCCACCGAAAATCAGTTTATCATTTGACTGTGGAGTATTCAATTTGTGATAGTAGAGTTTATGATATTGAGTTTTACCAGAAAGTGCACTTTCATCTTTTGGCTTATCATAACTGCTGTAATAAAAACCCTCATTTCCTTTCCAGGAAAGACCGCTAAACTTGATATCAATTAATGTATCTCCAATAATCTCTTTTGACTCAGCGTTCATAACAATCGCTTTTCTCCAATCAGAGCCTCCTTCAGAAATAAGATAGGCTACTAAGGATCCGTCATTGGTAAAGCTTGTGCCTGCTAAAGAAATGGTACCATCCTCCTTGAATGTGTTTGGGTCTATAAAAACCTCAGGTTCACCGTCTTCACCTTTTTTTCTGTATAATACACTTTGATTTTGTAAACCATCATTTTTATAGAAGTAGTAATATTCACCATGTAGTGTAGGTGAATAAACACGTTCATAATCCAAAAGCTTCTCTAATCGCGTTTTAAGTTTATCGCGGAAAGGAATATGAGTTAAGTATCCCTGAGTTACCTCATTTTGAGCTTTTACCCATTGAGCAGTCTCTTCAGAACGATCATCTTCTAACCAGCGATAAGGGTCAGGAACATCGACTCCGAAGTAAGTATCAACTGTATCAACTTTCTGTGTGATGGGATATTTGAGATTAGTGACTGGTTCTTCTTTTGTTCCAGAACAAGACCAGAGTCCAACTATAATGACAAATGGAAGTATTTTAATTTTCATAAGAATTTCAATTTTTGAGTATTAAACATATTCAAAACAATTCTCGAATGTAAAACATTATTGATAAGTGGTAATTAAATAACTCATAAATAAGGGCACGTATGAAACTCAAACTTCTCAACACAGTAACATTTATTTTAGTGATTTTCGTCAACTACCTGGCCAATGCATTACCTATAAATGGATATACTACAGGTGAACTATCATCTTTTTACCCTAACCTGTTCGTACCTGCGGGAGTCACTTTTTCAATATGGGGGATAATCTATCTTTTTTTATTCGGTTTTATTGCTATTCAATGGTTCCCAAAATATGATGGGTTAGTAAAGAATATAGGTTATTGGTTCACATTTAACTGTTTACTCAACTGCAGCTGGATCGTTGCATGGCATTATCGACTTGAGGAGTTATCTCTCATCATTATGATACTATTACTTACCAGTATTATTAAGCTTTACCAAATCACCAAACAACAAACCGACAGATCCTTTATTACTTTTTTAACGAAAGTGCCCTTTAGTATATATTTTGCATGGATATGTGTCGCTACAATCGCCAATTTTACTACCGTTTTGGTGCATTGGAATTTTAGTCCTTCACATCCTGAGTTCTGGGCTTCGGCCTTAATCTTGATCACTCAGATTCTGGTCTGGATAGTCAACAGCAGGTATGTAGATTTTATTTATTCGCTGACCATTATATGGGCAATAGGTGGCATTATACTTAAACAGACTAATCTTAATGGCCCGGAAATAATCATTTATACCGGTTACGGCTGCATAGTTTCATCGATAGTCATTTTTTCAATAATAAAATTGAGATTAGCCGACAAGAATAGTTAACTATTACCGCAAAGATTGTTACACTCTTCAAGCGTTAAGAAAGGGACAATACCTCCACATCCACCCCATGAAAACGGCAAACATTTTTGAGTTTTGGAGTCAAAATAAAAGCGGGTAAGACTCGCTCTGCAAACTCCTACTTTAGGCTCCAAACTACATTTGTCCATGCAAATTAAATCACCTTCATCTTTCGTCCGAATAAACTCAAATGTCAGCCCACTAGAATTTACAATTAAAAATTCACTATTGTCATTTATAATAAAGAACCCATTTTTCAGAGAATTCAGAAAGGTGAGATCTTTGTTTTCTTCACATGAAGCCTGATCTTCTATTACATTATATAATTTGATAGCTTTATTCAGCTGATCAACTGAGTAAAATCCATCGTATTTATAGCAAGTAGATTTAATCGTAACACAATCGTAATTATGGAAGCTTAAAATAACTTCGAAATCATTAAAAATTTCATTGGTAACCTTATCAATTACTCTCTCCAAGTTCCAACTCTCCATGTAGGTACTATCATCAATCTGACCATAAAGATCAATACTTTTGAAACTTAAGATGAAAAATATTAATGTAAATGTTCGCACTAACTTATAGTATCAAACCCTGTATAAGGTACTAATATTTCAGGTATTTTGATTCCTTCAGGGGACTGGTTATTCTCCAGAATTGCCGCAATTATTCTAGGTAAAGCCAATGCACTACCATTCAGTGTATGAAGTAATTGGGTCTTTTTATCATCTCCTCGGTAGCGAAGTTTTAATCTATTTGCCTGATACGTCTCAAAATTACTTACAGAACTAACCTCAAGCCACATTTGTTGTGCGGCAGAAAAAACCTCCATATCATAAGTTTGTGCTGAGGTGAAGCCAAGGTCACCAGCGCATAAATTCAATACTCGGTACGGAAGCTCTAGTTTTTGAAGCAGCTCCTGGACATATTCAGACATCTCTTTAAGGGTATCATATGATTTCTCGGGATGCTGAATTTGTACTATCTCAACCTTATCAAATTGATGCAATCTATTAAGTCCTCTTACATGAGCTCCCCAAGACCCTGCTTCACGTCTGAAACATGGTGTAAATCCTACATGTTTAATAGGCAACTTATCGGTATCAACGATTACATCACGGTACATATTAGTAATAGGAACTTCGGCAGTAGGAATTAAAAAATAATTTTCTTCCTTCACATGATACATTTGACCATCCTTATCGGGAAGCTGTCCCGTTGCATATCCAGAATCCTCATTTATCATTATTGGAGGCTGTACTTCAACAAAGCCTCTTTTAACTGCCTCATCCAAAAAGAAGTTAATCAAAGCACGCTGCAACCTTGCTCCTTTGCCCTTATAGAAAGGAAAGCCTGCTCCAGTAACCTTATTACCTAAATCAAAATCAACAATATCGTATTGTTTTATTAGTTCCCAATGAGGCTTAGCATCCTCACCTAGTTGTGGTGGCACACCATGCTCATAAACAATTTCATTATTTTCTTCACTTGCCCCAGCGGGCACATCACTATTAGGTGTGTTCGGCAACTTATAAAGCAGTTGCTGAAGCTCCATGTCAATAGAATTCTGTTTTTCGGTCAATGACTTACTTTCAGACTTTAAATCGGCACTTCTTTGCTTGATACTCTCCGCCTCCTCGCGTCTACCTTCCTTCATCATTTGACCAATGGTCTTTGATAATTGATTAGCTTCAGCTAAAAGTTCATCATTCTTAGTTTGAGTGGACTTTCTATCATCATCCAGAATGATTATTCTGTCAACTAGTTCACTCGCCTCTCCTATTTGCCTTTTTTCAAGTGCTTTTACAATATCTTGTCTTTCTGCACGTATTCGCGTTATTTCAAGCATTATTACTTCTTTAAAATCGCTGCAAAATAATGCATTTTTAAAGTAAAAGAGGCAGAATAATCTATCAAGAATGATTATTTACATATAAAATTTGTTCATTGCGATCTGTTAATCTATTATTGCAATATCAAGTAATGAAAAAAAGGGTCTTTAAATCAATTCCTGATCCACAAGGCCGATCGATCATCAATACTTTTATCAAGAATAACTCAAACCGATAAGGTGAATTCTAATACCACCACTTACTGATACTATTTAATCACAGATAACATCTAATATCTCATACTAATTTTATGTATACCATTGAAGAATTAAACGTCAGACTTCTTTCTGAACTAAAAGAAATAGCGGAAGAATTAGGTCTGAAAAGCTACAAAAAACTAGCTAAAGAGGAACTTGTCTATAAGATTCTCGACCAACAGGCTATTCTGCCTGAAAGCAAGCTTCCTAAGAAAAAAGAAGAAGAAAAGCCAAAAGCTAAAAAGCCTGCAAGAAGTCCCAGAAAAAGGGAGAATGTTGCTGAAAAAGAACCAAAAGAGAAAAAGCCAAAAGAAGATCAAAGCGCTGAAGAATTGCTTGAATCATTTGACTTAGAACTAGATAAAGCAACGAAAGAAACGGCTAAACCAGAGGGCAAGAAGGAGAAAGAAGAAACGGCTAAGCCAGCCCCTAGAGAAAATGTTGACAAGAGAAGCGACAGGGCAGAGCGAGGAGACAGACGAAATGACAAGCGTGAAGGCCGAGAGGAAAAAGATAATGCCAGAGGAAATAGAGATTCCAAGAAAAAGGAAAATGCTATTAAAGACTTTGACGGTGTTATAGAAAATGAGGGAGTGTTAGAAATCATGCAAGATGGTTATGGTTTTTTACGATCTTCGGATTACAACTATCTCGCCAGCCCTGATGATATTTATGTGTCTCCATCACAAATCAAATTGTTCGGGTTAAGAACCGGAGATACCATTCAAGGACAAATTCGTCCACCAAAAGAAGGTGAAAAATACTTCGCCTTACTTAGGGTAGGTACAGTTAACGGAAAAACGACTGAAGAAATTAGGGATCGGGTTCCTTTTGAATACCTGACTCCTTTATTTCCTGAAGAAAAGTTAAAGCTCAGTGCCAAGCCTGATAACTACTCGACAAGAATACTTGATCTCTTCTCTCCTATTGGAAAAGGACAGAGAGGAATGATTGTAGCTCAGCCTAAAACAGGTAAAACCGTTTTATTAAAGAATGTGGCAAATGCCATAGCTGAGAATCATCCTGAATGTTACCTTATCATCTTACTCATTGATGAGCGACCTGAAGAGGTAACTGATATGGCAAGAAGTGTAAAAGCAGAAGTTGTTGCTTCTACCTTTGATGAGCAGGCCGACAGGCATGTTAAAGTGGCTAGTATGGTGCTTGAGAAAGCCAAAAGGATGGTTGAGTGTGGTCATGACGTGGTCATTCTACTTGATTCAATCACTCGACTAGCAAGAGCTTATAACACTGTTATTCCTTCATCCGGAAAAATTCTTTCTGGTGGTGTTGATGCAAATGCATTGCATAAACCTAAAAGATTCTTCGGAGCAGCTAGAAATGTAGAGAATGGTGGTTCTTTAACAATCATTGCAACAGCGCTAATCGAGACAGGATCAAAAATGGATGAGGTAATCTTTGAAGAGTTCAAAGGAACAGGTAACATGGAGCTTCAACTGGATCGTAAATTATCTAATAAGCGAGTATATCCATCTATCGATGTGCCGGCATCTGGAACGAGAAGAGAAGATTTACTTATGTCAGAAGAAGAACTTCAACGTGTTTGGATACTTCGTAAATATATGTCTGATATGAACTCAATTGAAGCTATGGAATTCTTACTATCCAAAATGAAAGGAACCAGGAACAATGAAGAATTCCTTGTTTCTATGAATGGATAACTATACTTAATTAAAATAGTTAAAAGCTGCCTAGGCAGCTTTTTTTGTTCCTTATGATCACGTATATCCTATTATTTCTTGCTGGAATTGTTGGTGGTGCACTTGCAGGTATCACAGGAGTTGGAACAGGGTTTATCATGATCACAGTTATTCCTATTGCCCTTCATCATATGGGTATTCCCGAAGATCTCATAGTTCGTTTCACTATTGCCAATACCATATTTGCAACAATGTGCTCTTCCTTGATGAATAATATCCAACTCATTATCAAAAAGCAGATTTACCTCAAGGAAACTGTTTACCTAGCCATTGTAGCTGGCACAATTGCTATTTTACTCCTCCAGTTGGTTGTTCATAGGCCCGGTTACACAACTGATATATATAACATGATCATCATCATATTGATGATATACATTATTATCAGAACTGTAACAAAGCTTAGAAAATCCTTTACCCCATCAGAAGAGATTACAGTAGATAAACTTATTGTTACCGGCACAAGTGGCGGAGCAATGGCAGCATTAACAGGGCTAGGTGGTGGGTCTATGATTATTCCTATGCTTAACTTATGGATGAAAGTTGGGATTAGGAAAGCTAAAACTATATCCTATGGAACCATATTTATTATTTCACTTGTACTGACCGTTACCAACATAATAAATAAGCCTGAGGTAGATATTTCCTATTCTCATTTTGGTTATTTGATTTTCTCAGTCGCACTACCTTTAGCTGGTGGAGCAATTTTAGGTTCCCCTATTGGCTTAAAGTTAAGTGAGTATTTATCGGCCAAATTCATAAGCTATGCTTTTCTAACTATTATTAGCCTGGTGACCCTAAGAAAGGTTGTGGAACTGGTCATTTAGCAAATTTTAATTCTAATTGAACCATAATTGCTACCTTTAATCAAAGGTTATACAAATGGGTTTTTTATTTGACAGTTTTTCAGGTTGGAAAGAGCACTGCTCCAAGAATGATGTGAAGCTTTTCATTCCAGTATTAGAGTATGAAAAAGAGCAGAAAGGGCGAGGTGAAGCCGAAGTATGGGAAGGCCTGAACCATGCATACTTTGTTATGAAGGATGCTGTAGAAACCGGATTATCGGAAGAAATGACTTCCCGATCAGGCATGATAAATAATGGTGCTAAAAAGGTCTTTCAAAACGACAAAACCGTCCTTTCAAAAGAATTCCAGAATCTCATATCAAGGGCATTAGCTGCAAAAGAAGTTAACTCGTGTATGGGAAGAATTGTAGCCGCTCCAACAGCTGGTGCTTCTGGCATCCTTCCTGGAACGCTGTATACATTGCAAGAAATTCATGGCCTGGAGGATAAGAAAATATTGGAGGGCCTTTTAATAGGTGCAGGTATTGCATTAATCATCGAACAGAAAGCTTCATTAGCCGGAGCCGTAGGCGGTTGTCAGGCTGAAACCGGAAGTGCTGCAGCAATGGCTGCTGGTGCAATAGTCTATTGTCTTGATGGTGATATTGATCAGATATTTAATGCTGTAGCAATAACAATACAATGTATGCTTGGACTTGTATGCGACCCCGTAGCAGGCTTAGTCGAAGTACCTTGTGTGGTTAGAAACGCTAGCGCAGCAGCCATTGCTAATTCATCCGCTCAAATAGCTCTTTCAAATGTAAGCGCAGTCATACCGGTAGATGAATGTGTTGATGCCATGGGTGAAGTAGGACAAAGCATGGAAGATCGGTATAAGGAAACAGCAATGGGTGGATTAGCCGCAACTTCAACAGGCCAAAAAATTTCGAAGAAAGTGTTAATTCAAGATATCGAAATACTTCCTGATGAAGAGATTAAGGAATAAGTTTTAGAAAAGTGTTTCCAAAAATGTAAATCAATCCAGAGAATATCAATGACCAAAATATCGCACTCAAGGTCATCAGCTTTATAATCTTTGTTCTATCTGTTTTATAACTGGTAAGTAATAATGTTCCACCAATAGGAGTTAAAATCAATGGGGTTAAAAATGCTACACCTCTCACACCATATTTTTTCCAGATAGAAACAAATTTTCTATTTCTTTTCGTGAATACTTTTCTATTTCTAAAAACCCGAGCTAGTATTTTCTTTTGTAAAACCTCTCCAAGGTATGTGAACAGAACAACACTTAACATCATACCAGTGACTGTTATAAGTACGGTACCTGCGTAGGAGTAACCAGCAGCATAACCCAGTGTAGGCCCAAATATAAATTTGAGCATTGTTAGTAAAATTATTGATATGACTTTGAGAGCTTCGGCAATCAGACCTTCCATTAAGATATCACAGAGTAGGTATAAACCAGATAAATTGTGAGAAGAAGTGCTCCAGCAAAACGTCCCATCGTTCGTTTATAAAACATTAACGGAAGAATTAATAACGTGATCCCAAGCATTACAGTCATATCATGCTGAACGATCTGTTCACTCACATGAATATCTTGAATAATACTTGTTATACCCAATATTGAAAGGATGTTAAAAATATTGGATCCCATTAAATTACCAAGAGCAAGATCTGTTTCTTTCTTAATAGAAGCCACTATAGCAGTAACGAGTTCTGGAAGACTCGTACCAAGGGCCAATACAGTAATACCAATTATCCTTTCACTTACCCCTAAGAATGACGCCATTTCTTTAGCTCCACCTACAAACCAGTCTGCGCCAAAATATAAGCCTGCACATCCTCCAGCAATAAATAGGAGGTCTTTTGTGATATTATTTGAAGCTTCAGGTACATCTAAATCCTCTTCAGAATCTCTGAGCGCTTTTGTTTCCTTTCTTGATTTGCGAATGATATAGACCGTATAGACCAACAGCAGGAAAATGAACACTATTCCTTCTATCGAATTAATTACTGCATCCTTTTCCTTTACTACCAGGTATAGAAGTAAAGAAGCTCCCATCGTTACTGGCCAGTCAATTTTAATTGAGTCTTTTTGAACTCTTATAGGACCAATAAGTGCCGTAATTCCTAAAACTAAAGCAAGATTACAGATATTGGAACCTACCACGTTACCCATGGTCATGTCTGGGCTACCATCAAGTGCAGCCTTTATACTGATAAGCAATTCAGGCGCTGATGTACCAAAAGCTACTACTGTCAATCCAACAACTAAAGGTGAGATATGCGCTCTCAATGCTAAGCTCGAAGCTCCACGTACGAGAAAGTCACCCCCCATTATGAGAATGAATAACCCGGCAATAAGCATCAAAATATCTAACAGCATATGAGTCAGTTACACTTTTTCGCCAAAACTTAAATCCCCCGCATCACCCAAACCCGGAACTATAAACGATGATTCATTAAGCTTTTTGTCTAAAGCAGCAGTCCAGATTGAGTATTTATCTTTCAAATGAGCGGCAATATACTCAATTCCCTCTGGTGCGGCAACTGCTGAAACAAAATGTATAGAAGATGGCAAGCCATTCTTTATCAATTGATTATAAGCTAAAACCAATGATTTACCTGTAGCTAACATAGGGTCAATAATAATAAGTGTTTTTCCATCTAATTTTGGAGACGCCAAGTAGTCTACTTTAACACTAATATCTTCCCCTTCTTCACGGTAAGCTCCAATAAAAGCAACATCAGCCTTATCAAAACAATCTAAAAATCCCTCAAAGAACGGCATTGAAGCTCTCAATATAGTAACCAAAACAACCTCCTCTTTTATTAACGAGATGCTGGCAGACGCTAAAGGAGTTTCAACTGAAGTATCATGATAAGTTAATGACTTGGAAACCTCATAAGCCATAGCACTTCCTAATCTTTTTAAATTATGTCTGAATTTCGATCTATCCTTTTGAATATCTTTGTGCCTCAATTCATAGAGGTAGTGATTAGCAATAGATGCTTGTTCGTTTAAGACTATAACCATTTACTAGGCGGTGTTTGGTTTATCTTGTTAATACTAATCTTGAAATATAAATATTATTGGATAACTAGTAGAATCTAACAACAACTATTTTTATGGTCTCCTTCGACTTTGATCTTTTAAAACAATTATGTGAAGTTCATGCACCATCAGGAAATGAAGCTAAAATGACCAGTTTTATTTTGGATTATGTTGAGAACAATAAAGATTCTTGGGTATCACAACCAGAAATTATCTATGGCGATGAATTTCAAGATTGTGTTATCCTTAGATTTGGAGAGCCTCGGACTGCCATATTTGCTCATATAGATTCAATAGGATATACCGTAAGGTATGAAAATCAATTAGTTCCAATAGGAGGTCCTAGTGGTGAAAGTGGCTCTGTTCTAATTGGTGAAGATAGTCTGGGACCTATAGAGTGTGAATTACAAGTCACGGAAAAAAATCAACTGTTCTATAAATTTGGACGAGCAATAGACACGGGAACAGATTTAACCTATAAATGTCATTTTCGAGAAGATGATGATGCTGTAATGAGCTGTTATTTAGATAACCGTCTGGGAGTATTTAACGCCTTGCAAGTCGCAAAAACCCTTAAAGATGGAGTAATTGTATTTAGTTGTTGGGAAGAGCATGGCGGAGGTTCAGTACCTTACCTGGCCAAATACATTTATGAAAAGTGGAAAGTGCGTCAAGCACTAATATCAGATATAACATGGATTACTGATGGAGTTCACCCAGGAAAAGGAGTAGTAATTTCGATGCGTGATAAAAACATTCCTAGGAAATCTTTCATTGATAAAGTCATAGGTCTTGCCAAAAAATCACATATCGACTTTCAGGTTGAAGTTGAAGGAAACGGATCCAGTGATGGCCGTGAATTACAACTTTCACCGTATCCATTCGACTGGTGTTTCATTGGTGCAGGTGAGGATAATGTACATACACCTAATGAAACAGTCAATAAAAGAGATATTTCCAGTATGATTTCATTATATAGTTTCTTAATGAAGCAACTTTAACCTCGTATTCTATATATAATTTCTATATTTGCACGCTTTTAAAAAATCAGCTCGTCTCGAGCCGACTTTATGACTATCAAAGAAAAAGAGTTTACCAAGTTTCTCTCAAGGGAAGAGATCGAGAAGAAAATAAAAAGTCTAGCTCGAAAAATCAACAAGGATTATCAGGAGAAAATACCATTATTCGTAGCTATCCTCAATGGTTCATTCATGTTTGCTGCTGATCTTTTGAAAGAAATTAAGATTGATTGCCAGATATCATTTGTGAAAGTGGCAAGTTATGAAGAGATGGAAAGCTCAGGTAATGTAAAACAGCTAATAGGCCTGAATGATAATATCTTCAACAAGGATGTCATTATAATTGAAGATATTATTGATTCCGGAAGGACAATCTCCAAAATTCATAGTGAGTTCATATCTCTTGGGTCAAACTCTGTTGAAGTGGCAACTCTTTTACAAAAACCAAAATCCAAAGAAAACAAGGTTGAATTAAAATATGTTGGATTTGAGATCCCAGACAAATTTGTAGTCGGATATGGCCTTGATTATGATGGTTTAGGCAGAAATACCAAAGACATATTTCAACTTAAAGAGTAGGCACTTTTTTTATCCTATATTTAAGCTTTTAAACTTTTAGCATGTTAAATATTGTACTATTCGGCCCTCCTGGAGCAGGTAAGGGTACGCAAAGTGAAAAACTTATAGAGAAATATAATCTCACCCATATTTCAACTGGTGACCTATTTAGAAAACACTTGAGTGAAGGGACAGAATTAGGTAAAAAAGCCCAAAAATTCATGGATGATGGATTTTTAGTTCCTGATGAGATCGTTATCGGAATGGTAGACGAGAAAATAAAATCAGACGAAGATTCTAAAGGTTTTATATTTGATGGTTTCCCAAGAACTGTTAATCAAGCAGAAGCTTTGGATAGTCTATTAGCTACCAAAAATACACCCATACTAGGAATGGTTGCGCTGGAAGTACCATTCGAAGAACTTAAAAAGAGGCTACTTGAAAGAGGTAAAATATCTGGAAGAACCGATGATCAAAGTGTGGAAAAAATAGATAATAGAATTCAAGTTTACCTTGATGAAACTCTTCCAGTATCTGACTTTTATAGAAAACAGTCCAAGTACAATAGTATCGATGGTGTAGGATCAATTGATGAGATTTTCTCAAAAATTTGTACCACTATTGATACTTTCAACTAAGGTGACGTGTCCTCATCCAATTTCATTGATTATGTAAAATTTAACTCCAAATCTGGTGATGGAGGTAGTGGTGCAGTTTCTTTTAGAAGAGAAAAGCACGTTCCGAAAGGAGGACCTGATGGCGGAAATGGTGGAAGAGGAGGACATGTTATACTCAGAGGTAACACTCAGTTATGGACATTACTTCATTTAAAATATAAAAAACATGTTATCGCCTCTAAAGGTGAAAACGGTAGTGGAAGCAGAAGTTCTGGTGCAGACGGGGAAGATGTAATATTGGAAGTTCCTCTTGGAACTGTCGCACGTGACGCAGAAACGAATAAAAAGCTATTCGAAATAACAGAAGACGGTCAGGAAATGATCTTAAGCCAAGGGGGACGCGGAGGTCTTGGCAATGAAAATTTTAAAACGGCCACTAATCAAACTCCAAGACATGCACAGCCCGGAGAACCTGGAGTTGAAGGGTGGATAATCTTAGAATTAAAGGTTTTAGCAGATGTTGGTTTAGTAGGTTTCCCCAATGCTGGAAAATCAACACTACTATCGGTTCTTTCGGCAGCAAAACCTGAAGTTGCAGATTATCCCTTTACCACACTGGTACCCAACTTAGGTGTTGTCGCCTATCGAGATTATAAATCCTTCGTGATGGCAGATATACCAGGCATAATTGAAGGAGCTTCTGAAGGCAAAGGTCTTGGAATACGTTTTTTAAGACATATAGAAAGAAATTCTATCTTACTATTTCTGATCCCTGCAGACTCAGATGACATTAACAAAGAGTTTGAAATTCTTCTGTCAGAATTGAAGAAATACAATCCGGAATTACTGGACAAAGATAGAATTCTGGCCATATCAAAATCAGATATGCTTGATGAAGAATTGAAAAATGAAATAGGTTCAAACCTTCCTGAAGGTCTGACCAGTTGCTTTATATCGTCTATAACACAAGAGGGTCTTACAGAACTCAAAGATTTAATTTGGAAGAATCTTAATTAAACGGATGAGTGTCATTTTGACATAACACCTGTTTTGGCAGAGTAATTGCCTTTTGAACACATCTGAAAACATATTATCATTTTAGAATATATGAAACCGGAAGAAATGCAAGAAAAAGAGACTTCAAAAGAAGAAGTGGTAGAAAATATAGAAGAAACAGAGATTGAAGAGTCGGCTGAATCAAGTGAAGAAAATAGTGAAGAGGGTGACGAGTTGACCAAAATTCAAGACGAGTTGGCAGAAAGTAAAGATAAGTACTTGAGGCTCTATTCTGAATTTGAAAATTTTAGAAGAAGAACAGCAAAAGAAAAGCTTGACCTCGTCCAAACGGCTAACCTTGATCTGATGGAAGCTTTAATTCCAATTGTCGATGATTTCGAAAGAGCTGAGAAATCTTTTAATGACAAGGAATCGGATATAAAAGCTGTTAAAGAAGGTGTTGATTTAATTAGTGCCAAGTTTCGTAAAGTTCTTGAGCAAAAGGGATTAACCGAAATGAAGAGTGAAATAGGCATGGATTTCGATCCTGATTTCCACGAGGCTATTACTCAAATACCCGCTCCTAAAAAGAAACTTGTTGGGAAAGTGGTTGATATTATTGAAAAGGGCTACATGCTCAAAGAAAAGGTCGTAAGATATGCAAAAGTGGTTACTGGCAATTAGGTCTACTGGAAAATCATAAATAATGGCGAAGAGAGATTATTACGAAATATTAGGAGTAGATAAATCTGCAAGCACAGATGAAATAAAAAAGGCCTACCGCAAAGTGGCCATTAAATTTCATCCGGATAAAAATCCTGATAACCCTGAGGCAGAAGAAAAATTCAAGGAAGCTGCCGAGGCTTATGAAGTATTGAGTAACCCTGAGAAGAAGCAACGCTATGATCAATTTGGCCACGCAGGTATGAATGGTGGCGGCTTTGGTGGGGGAGGGGGTATGAATATGGAAGACATATTCTCTCAATTTGGCGATATTTTTGGAGGTGGAGGAAGTCCGTTTGACAGCTTTTTTGGTGGTGGCGGTGGCCGTTCAAGAGCTAGAAAAGGCTCTAATCTGAGGATCAAACTCAAACTAACTCTCGAAGAAATAGCGAATGGTGTTGAGAAAAAAATAAAAGTAAACAGATTAGTCAGAGCTGATGGTGTTACTTTTAAAACTTGCACTGCCTGTCAAGGTACTGGTCAGGTACGAAAAGTAGTAAATACCATGCTCGGGCAAATGGTTTCGTCTTCTACATGTCCTACCTGTGGTGGAGCAGGACAGACCATTGATTCGCGACCAACAGGGGTAGATAGTTCAGGCTTAGAATCAAAAGAGGAGGTTATAAGCATAAAAATACCGGCTGGTGTGGCCGATGGAATGCAACTCTCTATGTCTGGAAAAGGAAATGAGGCGGCTGGTGTTGGAGTGGCCGGAGATCTACTTATTCTTATCGAAGAGAAACAAGATGATACTTTAGTACGTGATGGTAACAATGTAGTCTATGATCTTTACGTAAGCTTCATTGACGCAGCATTGGGAACATCCATTGAAGTGCCTACCATTACCGGCAAAGCAAGAATTAAAATTGAGCCAGGTACACAAGCAGGTAAGGTTTTGAGACTTAGAGGAAAAGGTATTAAAGACATCAATGGTTATGGAAGTGGTGATCAACTTATACATATCAACGTTTGGACACCTAAGACATTGACAACTGATGAAAAGGAAAAGCTTGAAAGCTTAAGAGATTCTGCGAATTTCCAGCCAAAACCAAGTAAAAGCGAAAAGGGTTTCTTTGAAAAAATGAAGGAATTCTTTTAATTGATTTAATACGAGACACGTATAAAGGGGTAATGTAAGTATTTATCCCTTTTTTAGTCCATTTATTTAAAATTTGACGTAACATACCCCAAAAATTCACGTATTAACACTCCATGCGAGAAAGCCTTTTGTTATTAGGGATCGGAATCATCAGTACTTCCCTTTCGGTTGCTCAAGTTAAGAAGCAATTTTCTATAGAAGATAATGCGTCAGTTGATAGAATTGATTTAAACTTTGGTGTCAATAGTGGCGACTGTTACATCAAGGCTTCAGATACTAATGAAGTACTTACTGTCTACGGTAACAGAGATCACGATAGCTATTCACACTCCTTTAATAAAGACTTAGAAGGTCGCGTTTGCAAAATAGACCTCATGCTAGAAGATGATAAGTCTGCTGGATTAAGTAGGTCAATTTCTTACAGAATGTTTGGATCGGACGAAAAACAGTCTGCCAATCTATGGAAACTCTATCTCACCAAAGAGAAAGCTTACGATCTAAATCTAAAATATGGAATCGGAATGGCTAACATTGACTTAAGTGGTCTAAGTGTTGAAAAAATGAAAATCAACACAGGTAGCGCTGACGTTCATATCAAATCAGATGATTACAATAAAGTACCTATGGACACATTCAATGTTCAGGTAGATATGGGTTCAGTAAAAGTTCAAAATATTAATAAGTCCAATGCGAAGAATGTGATTGCAGATGTAGGTTTCGGTGACCTATTGTTGGATTTTAGTGATCCTTCTATAACAAGCACTTTTATCGAAGGTAGCGTGGGGGCCGGGAATCTTATTATAATTTTACCTAAATCAGATACCCCCATTAAAGTTAAAATCACTGATTCATGGCTTTGTCAGGTCAAAATGTTGAAATCTCTCAAAAATATTGGCAATAACACATTCGTTAATTCCACTTACAGTGAAAATGCTAAAAACCTCCTCTCATTTAATTTGGACGTGAGTATGGGGAAAATCATTTTTAAATAACCCTCTGTTCGTCACCCGAATATTAAGTTTACGCTGCCCGAATCACCATTCATATGAATGGTAGCCCTTAATTCCTATTTAGATTTTTATATTCGTGAAATATTCTTTTCCTGCTGTAATAATTCAGGATTAAAGATTACTAACGATAAGAACTAAAAAGGAATCAATTTGGAAGCACTAGAAGTAAGGAATGTTGTTAAACAGTATGCAGAGCATACCGCTCTTAATGGCGTGAGTTTAACAATTCCTCAAAAGTCGATCTATGGTCTTTTAGGACCAAACGGAGCGGGTAAAACCACCCTCATTCGAATAATAAATCAAATTATAAATGCTGATGCTGGTGAAATTCTGATCAACGGAGAACTGCTTAATCAAGACCATATTTCCATTATTGGGTATTTGCCAGAAGAACGTGGCCTATACAAAAAAATGAAGGTTGGAGAGCAACTGGTTTATTTAGGCCAACTTAGAAACCTCAGTAAGCAAGAAGCTATTGAAAGAAGTAAGGCATGGTGTAATAAGCTGGAAATCATGGAGTGGTGGGGCAAAAAAGTTGAAGACCTTTCCAAGGGTATGGCGCAAAAAATTCAATTTATTTCCACTGTACTTAATGACCCTAAGCTTATCATTCTGGATGAACCTTTTTCGGGGTTTGACCCCGTCAATGCAAATCTTATTAAAGATGAAATCCTAGAATTGCGTGAGAATGGAAGTACCGTTATTTTTTCAACCCACAGAATGGAATCAGTCGAAGAGCTTTGCGATAATATTGCCCTTATAAATAAGTCTGAGGTTATATTAGAAGGAAATAAGCGGGAAATTAAAAACTCGTTTAGAAATCACACATATGTAGTAACGCATAAAGGAAAACTGAATGGCTCATTATCTGCTAATGCATCGTTGGTGAATGAACGGTCACTCCATGACGACTTGTATGAAACTGTCATTCAGACCTCTGACCAAACGGGACCTAATGACCTGCTAAATGAATTAATAAAACATACTGAAGTGAACGGATTTGTTGAAAAAATACCTTCTATAAATGATATTTTCATTTCTAAAGTGAAAGGAGACAGTAATGAATAAGGTGTTTTTAATTATCCAGAGAGAGTTCTTAAGTAAGGTTAAAAAAAGGTCTTTCCTTTTGGCTACTTTACTGGTTCCATTGTTATTCCCAACGGTCATCGGTGGCCTGGCCTACTTTGCTATTAAAGAGAAAGAGAGCTCAGGACCCAAAACCTTGATGATAGTAAATGAGGCTGATAGTCTCAATTTAAAAAGTAATGATAGTTTTAAAATCACTTTTGTAGATCATCCGCTTGATCAAGCCATTGCAGCTTTCAATGAAAGTGAAGAGTTTGGCCTCGTTTATATTCCTGAAATAAATATCGAATCGCCTCAAGGCATTATTCTTTACACTAAAACAACTCCGGGACCAGCCGTTGTAAGTGGTATTGAAAATCTAATTGAAAAACATGTCAAGGATTTAAAGCTTGTCAAATATCAAATTGATCAAGAGACACTATCAAAGCTAAATACTCAGATTGCAATAGATACTCGGATCAGTACTAATGAGGATGAGCAATCGAGCAGTTCAGGTATAGCTTCCGCCATTGGCTACATAACAGGTTTTTTAATCTACCTATTTCTCTTCGTGTACGGAGGTCAAGTCATGCAAGGTGTAATAGAGGAAAAGAATAGTAAGATAGTTGAGGTCATAGTCTCAACTGTAAAGCCTTTTCATTTTATGCTGGGTAAAGTGGTTGGCGTAGCCTCAGTTGGATTACTACAGATCATTATTTGGATCGCAATTATGGGTGGTATTTATGGCGCAGCCGGTTCATATCTGGGTCTTAATCAGGCTAGAGAAGCACAGGTAGAGCAAGTATCAGAAAGTATGGGTAGTGATATGGATATCAAAGAAAGTCTCGCCAATAACCCAAAAATAAAGAAAGCCTATGAGCAGATTAGCAATATTCCAGTTGTTACCATTGTCATTAGCTTTGTTATCTATTTTATTGGAGGGTACTTGTTGTATGGTGCACTGTTCGCTGCCGTAGGTTCCGCAGTAGATACGCCTGCTGATGCGCAACAATTCATGATGCCTATTATGTTACCCATAATTATAGGTTTCTTCGGCATGTCAATGTTTGTTTTTGATGACCCAAGTGGGTCAATGAGTTTTTGGTTATCAATGATTCCATTTACTTCTCCAATAGTAATGATGGGTCGCATAGGCTTTGGAGTTCCTTTATGGGAACTATTACTTTCTATTGGTTTACTTATCGGAGGTTTTATATTCACGATTTGGTTAGCTGGTAGGATCTACAGAGTAGGTATCCTGATGCATGGCACAAAAGTGAATTACAAAGTATTGGCCAAGTGGTTCATGATGAAAAACTGATCTTATTGATCATGATTGATAAACCGGATGGCACTGCTGTCCGGTTTTTTTGTTTATTTTAACATCAATGGCAAGCACTAATACTATAGTTGGTTTTGATCTCTATTCCAATAAGTCAAAAATAAAGTGGATAGTGTTAGCGATTTCTATACTCATTAGTGCCGGATCTATTTTCTATACCAACGTTCTTGTCGAGCAATTACAAAACCGTGAGAAAAGACAAATAGAATTATTTGCAAGAGCCCTGGAGTATACTATTAACGAAACCCAAAATAACAACCTCTATTTTATAACAGAAGAGATTCTCTTCCAAAATAACTCTATTCCAACCATACTTGTCAACGAGGCTGACAGTATAACTGATTTCAGAAATATTGATACAGAAAGCCTAACCGGGTCGGCCTTATATAAAGAGTTAAGAAGCCAGTTAGAGGATATGAGAGACACTTATGAGCCTATAGAATTAAAGTTTAGGGATAAGGAGTCGAATGAGATATATGATATTCAATATGTCTACTACCAGAATTCGTTCTTACTTACTCAACTCACTTACTATCCCTATGTACAGTTATCTGTCATCGCTTTATTTGCCTTCATCTCTTATATGGCCTTCAACTATTCAAAGGCAGCCGAGCAAAATCAGGTTTGGGTTGGACTTGCAAAAGAAACTGCACATCAACTGGGCACTCCAATTTCATCACTTATGGCATGGATGGAGTATTTCAAAGAAGATGAGCATTTCAAAGACAAAGGACTGATAGAAGAGCTCGATAAAGACATTAGAAAACTACAAGTGATTACTGAGAGGTTCTCTAATATCGGTAGTACGCCAGTATTAAATATGGAAGAAGTAGAACCACTAATGAAAAACATTATAGGTTATCTCAAACCCAGAATTTCCCCTAAAGTAAACATCACCGTACTAGCCCTTACACCAGGAATTAAAGCACTTATCAATCCTCCTTTATTCGAATGGGTTATTGAAAATTTGTGTAAGAATGCTGTAGACGCTATGAGTGGTTCAGGGGCTATTTACATAAATATTCTAAAAGGAAATGAGGATAAAATATTTGTAGATATAGCAGATACCGGAAAAGGAATTCCTAAATCAAAAATCAAACAAGTATTCAACCCAGGCTTTACAACCAAAAAGCGTGGTTGGGGCTTAGGGCTGACACTGGCTAAAAGAATTATTGAGATCTACCATCAAGGGAAAATATTTATAAAATCATCTGAAGAAACATCTGGAACAACGTTCAGAATTGTTCTCAATCGCTAGTCTTATTTTACTCCTAAAAGTTGTTGCAAGATCTTGGCTTTATATCATATAAACCGTAGTTTTGCAGTCTGAAAACAGCGCAGGATTTTAATCATTTCTAATAAAAAATAAAAAATGGCAAATATTGGTAAAATCACCCAGGTAATTGGCCCTGTTGTAGATGTTAGCTTTGATAGTGAAGGAGCTAAATTACCTAACATTCTTGATTCGTTGGAAGTAACCAAAGACAGCGGTCAGAGAGTTGTACTTGAAGTTCAACAACACTTAGGTGAAGATCGTGTAAGAACCATTTCCATGGAAAGTACAGAAGGCTTGGTTAGAGGCATGGAAGTTACAGATACTGGTGCTCCAATTGCTATGCCTGTAGGTGACGATATCAAAGGACGCCTTTTTAATGTGATAGGTGAGGCAATTGATGGAATTAAGCAGCCTAAAGGTGAAAGTAGACTTCCTATTCACAGGCCTGCCCCTAAATTTGAAGATCTTTCTACTTCTACGGAAGTATTATATACTGGTATAAAAGTAATTGACCTAATTGAGCCCTATGCTAAAGGAGGTAAAATTGGTTTATTTGGTGGTGCCGGTGTAGGTAAGACGGTACTTATTCAGGAATTGATTAATAATATTGCTAAAGCATATTCAGGACTTTCAGTATTTGCAGGAGTTGGTGAAAGAACTCGTGAAGGAAATGACCTTTTGAGGGAGATGATCGAATCTGGAATTGTTACTTACGGTGATGATTTTATGAAATCAATGGAAGAAGGCGGTTGGGACCTTTCAAAGGTGAGTGAAGAGAAATTGAAAGAATCAAAAGCGACATTTATCTTCGGACAAATGAACGAACCTCCTGGAGCTAGAGCTAGAGTTGCCCTTTCAGGATTGACTGTTGCAGAATACTTTAGAGATGGCGATGGAGAAGGACCTGGAAAAGATATTCTTTTCTTCGTTGATAACATCTTCCGTTTTACTCAAGCAGGATCTGAGGTATCAGCCCTACTTGGTCGTATGCCTTCTGCGGTAGGGTACCAACCTACATTGGCCACTGAGATGGGAGCTATGCAGGAACGTATTACTTCGACTAAGAAAGGATCAATTACTTCTGTACAGGCTGTTTATGTACCTGCTGATGATTTAACTGACCCTGCCCCAGCAACTACATTTGCCCACCTGGATGCTACTACGGTACTTTCACGTAAAATATCAGAACTCGGTATTTACCCTGCGGTTGATCCATTGGATTCTACTTCAAGAATTTTGAATGCTGAAGTTCTTGGTGATGAGCATTATGATTGCGCTCAAAATGTAAAAGAGCTATTGCAGCGTTACAAAGAATTACAAGATATCATTGCAATTCTTGGTATGGACGAACTTTCTGATGAAGATAAGTTAGTTGTGCATAGAGCAAGGAGAGTTCAAAGATTCTTATCACAACCTTTTCATGTGGCTGAGCAATTCACAGGTTTGCAAGGAGTATTGGTTGATATCAAAGATACCATCAAAGGCTTCAATGCTATCATGAATGGTGAATATGACCATCTTCCTGAAATGGCATTTAACCTAGTAGGGAATATTGAAGACGCAGTAGCCAAAGGAGAGAAAATGCTTGAAGAAGCTAAGAAATAAGATAACAGATAAACTATGTTTTTAGAGGTTGTAACCCCAACAAAAAAAGTATTTGAAGGTGAGGTTAACGTGGTTACTTTTCCGGGAAAAGATGGTTCATTTCAAGTAATGAATGACCATGCACCATTAGTAAGTACTTTAAAAAAAGGTGACTTGGTTTATAAAATAACCAAAGGTGGTGAAGATAGTGTCGGAATAACAGGCGGGGTTGTAGAGGTTCTTAACAATAGAATTATTGTTTTGGCAGACGGTCTATCGGAAGCATAGTAATGAATCAAAATATCATTAAGCCAGTTATTTTTACTAATGACTGGCTTTTTTATTTCGTGAAAATCTTTGAACCATGCGTTTTTCAAAGGCCCAAAAAAAATTAAATTGACCAAATACAAACCCATAAAATAGTAGCACTATATTGTATACTGGAAGTATCAATACGTAGTAGGCTATAGTAAACCATATACTTCTCTCTTTCTCACTTGTAATCAATGATAATATAGGTTCTTTCAAGAATAAAATAGTAAATCCAGTGCAGGCAAAAACAATCAATATTATAAAAACCTGAACTGTAGAAACCTTCCATCTATTCCGAAGTCTTTCAATCCAGTTCATCGGCCACCTATTCCAGAGAAAAGTTTCCAAATTTGTTCTTTGGGAGGTGCAGCATCAATAGTCAGGTTCTCGTTTTTCACAGGGTGAATAAATGATACAGCTCGTGAATGCAAGTAAATGGACGATGGGTCATGAAACTTTTCCCCACCATACTTAACATCACCTAAGATTGGACAACCCATCTTCGCCAACTGAACTCTTATTTGGTGTGGCCTTCCTGTCTGAGGCTTAACTTCTAAAAGATAGAACTCCCCTACTCTACCTACCAGCTCATAACTCAATATGGCTTTTTGAGCACCCTTACCTTCTTTGCTGTAAGCTGTAACTCTATTCGATACGTTATCTTTCTTTAAATAATGTACTAATTCTCCCTCGGTAGATGGAGGTTTATGTTTCGTTATGGCCCAATATACTTTTTTTACTTCTCTATCACGAAAGAGCTTATTCATGCGTTCAAGTCCTTTTGAAGTACGAGCAAAAATTACTGCTCCACTTACAGGTCTGTCCAAACGGTGAATAACTCCTAAAAAAACATCTCCTGGCTTCTTATATTTCTTTTTAATGTATGCCTTAACGTCATCAGATAGCGTTTCGTCACCTGTCCTATCGCCTTGCACCAGGCTACCTGAAGGTTTATTGGCCACTATTAAATGGTTGTCTTCAAAAAGTATTGAAATGTTCAAAATGGATGCTCATTTAATTAAGTTCAAAATTAACAATAATTGATGCTTCATTAGAGGAATTAATAAACTTACTTTTCTTGACCACAGATTAAGATTCTATACTTTTGAATCTGATGTACAGCAAAGAAGAAGCCACAAAGATCAAAAAAGATTTTTGGACTAAATTTGGTCAGTTTCTATCATTACATCCATCTAATGATGGCATAAAAATTAACTGGATCAATTATAAAACCGGTATTAAAAATGTTCATTTTAGAATGGATGTAGTCAAAAAAACCAGCTTCATCGGAATCGAGCTTCATCATCAGGATTCAAGCATCAGAGAGTTATACTTCGAACAATTTTTAGAGCTAAAAACATACTTACACTCCATATTAAAAGAAGAATGGGTTTGGCAGAAGAATCATCAACCCTTTAATAGCGAGAAGCAAATTTCAAGAATATACCTTGAAAAAGTTGGTTATACAATCATGAACGAGGATCACTGGCCCGAGATAATAAGCTTCTTAAAACCCAGAGTACTTAAACTTGATGAATTTTGGTCAGATGCCAAGTATAGTTTTGATGCGTTAAAATGATCTAGAATTCTGAAGTGAAGTGGAACTCTATATCCGGAAAGTTATCTTGTACCATAGACAGCCATGATCTAGATTCTGCCATAAACACAAGTTTACCATCTTTATCTTGCGCAATATGACGATATTTTGATTTCACAAATTCGTCTAACTTCTTTTTATCATTGCTACTTATCCAGCATGCTTTATACAAATTCATTGACATAAAGTCACAGGAAGCGCCATATTCATGTTTCAGTCTATGCTGAATTACTTCAAATTGAAGCGCTCCTACAGTGCCTACCACTTTTCTGGCACCCATTTCATAAGTAAATAACTGCGCTACACCTTCTTCCATAAGTTGGTTCAAACCTTTATCCAACTGTTTCGTCTTCATTGCGTCTTTGTTGACAACTTCCTTAAAAATCTCTGGAGAAAAACTTGGTATACCTTTATAAACACCTTTTTCCCCTTCCGTTAGAGTATCTCCTATTTTTAAATTGCCAGTATCATACAGTCCGACTATATCCCCTGGCCATGCCTCATCAACCAGTTCTTTTTCCTGAGCCATAAATGCTGTCACATTTGAAAATCGAATTTTTTTATCCGCTCTAACGTGATGATAATTTTTACCTCTTTCGAACTTGCCAGAACATACTCTTATAAAGGCTATCCTATTTCTATGATTAGGATCCATATTGGCATGAATCTTAAAAATAAAACCAGAAAACTTGCTTTCATCAGGTGTAATTACACGTTCTTCAGTCTCTCTGGCAATTGGTGGTGGGGCAAGACGAATAAAACTATCGAGCAACTCTTTAACTCCAAAATTATTTACAGCGCTACCGAAAAATACAGGAGCTACTTTACCCTCCAGATAATCATTAACATCAAATTCTGGATATACACCTTCTATCAGTTCAACATCTTCCCTAAGTTGTTTAGCATCATTTTCTCCAACTTCCGAATCAATTTGAGGGTCATTCAAATCGGTAATACTCAAACCTTCTTCTTCAACCTTAGTTTTACTTGGCACAAATAAGTGTAAGCTCTTATTAAACAGACTATAGACTCCTTTAAAGGTTTTGCCCATACTAATAGGCCAAGAAAGAGGTCTCACTTTTATGTTTAGCTTTGCTTCGATCTCATCGAGCAAATCATATGGATCTCTTCCCTCACGATCCATTTTATTTATAAAACATATAACAGGAGTATTTCTCATTCGACAAACCTCCATCAGTTTTTCAGTTTGAATCTCGACTCCCTTCACGCAGTCGATCACCATTATTACACTATCTACAGCAGTTAAGGTTCTGTAAGTATCCTCAGCAAAATCCTGGTGACCAGGAGTATCAAGTAGATTTATTTTAGTGTCATTGTAGTTAAAACCCATGACGGAAGTAGCGACAGAAATACCCCGCTGTTTCTCTATTTCCATCCAGTCAGAGCGAGCATGCATTTTTATTTTATTGGACTTGACAGCTCCGGCAGTTTGGATTGCTCCACCAAAAAGCAAGAGTTTCTCTGTCAAAGTAGTTTTCCCTGCATCAGGGTGACTAATAATTCCAAATGTCCTTCGCTTAGCTATTTCCTTCTGTATAGTCATAGCTGCAAATTTAATTTTTGAAAGTAGAATTCACACCAAACTGAATGCATATATTTGTCCCTTGTTTAAATTTAAAATTAAAAAAATGCTAAAAAGATCATTTCTATTAATAGCTCTTATGACTGGAGTAATAATTACTTCAACTGCACAGTCTAATTATTTTGGCATAAAGGGTGGGGTAAACTTGGTTACGCAAAAATTTACAGGTTCAGGCATCTCAACTACTCCAGATCGGGCAGTAAAATTGCACTTTGGTTTTTTATATAATTCTATGTTGTCAGACAATTTTGCGATACAACCAGAATTACATTATTCTCAACATGGGTTTGAGCCTGTAGATGGTTCTGGCATTGATGATATTGATTTTAATTATATCGCTATACCAGTAATGTTCAAATATTACGCTTCTGAAAAATTTAATATACATGCAGGGCCGGAGTTAGCATTTCTAATTGGTGGTACAGAAGTAAATGGAGTAAGTGTTACAGACGAAACCAAGGAAACAAATGTATCACTGGCTATTGGACTTGAATTTTTTGTTGCAGAAAATGTATCCCTCTCTGGAAGATATTTGGGGGGAGTAGTGGACATTGATGAATTATTTGATGATTTAGATCAGAAAACTGACAATATTCAACTTTCATTAGTAGTTAAGTTAAACTAATCCTCTGACATTCTGTCACCAAAATCCGATTGGCATAACCATTGATCAACTGAAATCAGTTATAAAACTTTAGAATTAATAAATAATAAGAAATAAGGTATAAACGATCATGGGAAAAATTATTGGAATTGACTTAGGAACTACCAACTCATGTGTTGCCGTAATGGAAGGTAACGAGCCTGTAGTGATCCCTAACAGCGAAGGACGTAGAACGACTCCTTCGATTGTCGCCTTTCTGGAAGATGGAAAAGGTGAACGCAAAGTTGGAGATCCTGCAAAGCGACAAGCCATTACCAACCCTACCAATACTATCAGCTCAGTAAAAAGATTTATGGGTAAAAAGTATTCGGAAGTTGGAGCAGAATTAAAAACAGTATCATATCCATTAGAAAAAGGAAACAATGATACAGTAAGAGTAAAAATAGGAGATAGAAACTATACTCCTCAAGAAATCTCAGCAATGACTCTTCAAAAAATGAAGTCTACAGCTGAAGATTATTTAGGTACAGAGGTAAAAGAAGCAGTAATTACTGTTCCTGCCTACTTCAACGATGCAGAACGTCAAGCGACTAAGGAAGCTGGGCAAATAGCGGGCCTTGAAGTAAAAAGAATTATTAACGAACCTACAGCTGCAGCTTTGGCTTATGGCTTGGACAAGAAAAATGCTGATATGAAGATAGCCGTGTATGACCTTGGTGGTGGTACATTTGATATTTCAGTATTAGAACTTGGTGATGGAGTATTTGAAGTGAAGTCTACTAATGGTGATGTTCACCTTGGTGGTGATGACTTTGATCAGGTAATAATCAATTGGTTGGCAGAAGAATTTTTGAGTGATGAAAATATTGATCTAAGAAAAGATCCAATGGCACTTCAGAGATTAAAAGAAGCCGCTGAAAAAGCTAAGATTGAATTATCTAGCTCTACAGAGACTGAAATTAATCTTCCTTATATAATGCCAGTTGACGGAGTGCCTAAGCATTTAGTAAGAAAGCTTACAAGATCTAAATTTGAGCAGTTAGCTGATAGTTTGATCAAGAGATCAATGGAGCCTTGCAAGAAGGCATTGGCTGATGCTGGCATGAGTCCATCAGACATTGATGAAGTGATATTGGTTGGAGGATCAACGCGTATGCCCGTTATACAGGAAGAAGTTGAAAAATTCTTTGGCAAGAAACCTTCAAAAGGAGTAAATCCTGATGAGGTTGTGGCTATTGGAGCGGCTATTCAGGGTGGTGTATTGACTGGTGAGGTTAAAGACGTATTGTTATTAGATGTTACACCTCTTTCTTTAGGTATCGAAACAATGGGTGGTGTAATGACCAAGCTGATTGAATCTAATACAACCATACCTACTAAGAAGTCTGAAACATTCTCCACAGCAGCTGACAATCAGCCATCTGTTGAAATTCACGTGCTTCAAGGAGAGCGTCCTATGGCTAATGATAATAGAACTATAGGTAGATTTCATTTAGATGGTATTCCACCAGCACAGCGTGGTGTCCCTCAAATTGAGGTTACATTCGATATAGATGCCAACGGTATCATGAATGTTTCAGCTAAGGATAAGGGCACTAATAAAGAGCAAAAAATCAGAATTGAAGCTTCTTCAGGTTTAACTGATGAAGAAATCGAAAAGATGAAGCAAGAAGCTGAGGCTAATGCTGAAGCTGATAAAACAGCCAAAGAAAAAGTTGAAAAGCTTAATGCTGCTGACTCTTTGATTTTTCAAACTGAGAAACAGTTAAGTGAATATGGAGATAAGTTATCAGATGATAATAAATCTAAAATCAATGGTGCGTTAGAAGAGTTAAAGAAAGTACATCAAGCTCAAGATATTGACAGCGTAGATGCTGCTTTAGAAACACTTAATAAAGCATGGGAAGGAGCAGCTCAGGAAATGTATGCTGCTACTGGTGGACAGCCAGGTACTGACCCGAATGCTGCCGCTGGTGGACAAGCCGATGGGGCTGCTACTGATGGTGGTGATGGAGATGTATCCGATGTGGAATTTGAAGAAGTAGATGACGCTAAAAAATAGTGTTAACTGATTCAATAATAGTAAAAGGGGCTTTCTGCCCCTTTTTTTGTAGCTATATTTTCTATATGGTAGAGTATTTCCCATTTTAGGAACTACTACAGTATTTAAATCCTCGAATGGGTTCTTTCAGTGCATATTTCGCTTGTTGGCATAAAAGGTGATATACCTTCTTCATTATGGATACTACAGGAATGAAAGGATTTAAAATACTTATTGTAATAGTTTATATTGCTTTGATCGTAGCCGCATTATTTATGTTCGGCATCCTCTAAAATCAATTTTTCTTTTTAGAGCGAAGTGATCTGAAAAAGCTAGCCCAATTAAAGGGGTTGGTAAGAGGATTTGTCCTAGGCTGAAATCGATCATTTTGATATTGTACCCAATTATCCATATAATAACGATGGTTGGCGGCACCATCCATTGGAACAGTCTTTAGCATCAATGCCAACAATTCTTCATTAAGATTTTGATAATCGTGTTCATCTATCGGAATATTTAATGCTAATACAGCTTCCTTAAAGATCTGCTCAGTGGGGAAAGGCATTATTTCAACGGTCTGTAAAAAAGTAGTATCTGATACCAGCTCAATTACAATAGTCAAATTATCTTTATCGTAAGAAGGTATCTTAAAAAACTGTCTTTCATAACCGATAGCACTAACTACTAATTCATCACCTTCTAATACGGGCATTGAAAAATAACCAACTCTATTACTAGTGGTACCTCTACCTGCTTTCGGTACGTATATATGTACACCAGGAATTCCAGCAACACTGTCTTCTCCCAATACTATTCCGGATAACTGCATCACTCTCTTTCCACCTTGACCATAAGCAGCACCTTTAAACATTAACATAATGCAAAGGCTTAATAGGACTACAACTAAAGGTTTGGAAATATCAAATTTCAAGAGTACTTATTGATTATTCTATAAGTTGACGAATATATCAATAGAACGTCAAAGTTCCTTGTATTGTTGTTTATTTTGACCGGTAAGTGGATTACAGCCTTACAGTTAATCACTTATGAAGCTCATGAAGTTTGATTGTTCTAACGAGCAGATCAGCGACTTTACCGTGTCAAAATTGCCAACCATCTAAAAAATACCTTATCTGTATTTGCCAAAAGTAGATTTGTAAAAGCTTTAAGAAATTAAAATGATAAAACAAATTACTTTCGACTACCGACTCTTTTTACTGAAGGTATACGTATCTAGTGCCGCCTTATTACTGCTCATAGATTTTACATCAAACACATAGATATCATGATGATACAACTCAATGCTGTCACGTTTCCACCGTGTCGAAAGGTGTTTCTACCGAGCTAATAAGAACCCTCAACTAATACTCTCCAAGTTAGAATATACTAAATCTAGCTTTGAACATAATTCTATTATCTCATAATTCAAATAAATACAAAATGAAACTTACGCTTTTACTTCTAGTCGTTTCAAGCACTTTTTCATGCCACACACATGAAACGGAAGAACAAGTATTGAACAATTTAATCGTCCACGCTGACAGGCAAGAACTTGATCGAACGTTGACACTTTGGTTTGATGAATTTACAGAAAATCAAGCCATGGGTTTTGATATGTATCAAGCGGACCACTTAGCCACTAAAAGAGTCCTAATAAATTCGAAATAACATCTATAAACAATAATTATTAAGAAACACAAACAATAAAAAAATGAAAAAGACACTATTAGTAGCATTGCTCGCTACCACAATTTACAGTGTAAAAGCTCAAGAAAACGGAGATTTTAATGCAACAGTTGAAGAAGACAATACAGAATCAATTACAGGAGGATTTGGAGCAGACTTGGCAAAAAAAGTAAGTTTTGTGAATTTTAATGGTTACATAACTAATGAATATTTCATCCCCCAAACAGGAACAAGGACATTTGATAATCACTACTTTAACGTCTTTATTTCTTCTCAACTCAATGAAAACATTTTATTGAGGGCCAATTGGAATATGAACATGGAGGCCAAGACATTGACCTACGTTACGGATATGCGGATTATAAATTTTCTGATGCTTTTGTAGTTAGAACAGGTAAATTCCTGATTCCTGCTGGTCGGTTTAATGAATACCTATACCCTGAATATTTAAATAAAACAGTCAATAGAGCTTATGTGAATAGAGAGATTTCTCCCTCTGCATGGGCTGAAGTTGGTTTACAATTAAGAGGAAGATTAAAACCTGTTGGATCAGCAGTACCATTTTACTCAGCATACCTAGTAAACGGACTCAACGGGGATTCTGGTGATGGAATCAGAAATCTGAGAGGCAATGCCAGAGATAGTAAAGGTGGGAACGATAATAAAGCTATAGGTGGAGCAATAGGCGCTGAAATTGACAATGATATAAAGGTATCGGCCAATATTTATAATGGCAAATATACTCCCGATAACGAGCTTGGCCTAACTATTTATGGCGTGTCTCTCTATGTTGATAAAGAAAAATTCAGCTTTTGGAGTGAATACCATGGTGCTGTTCAAGAATCATACAATGACGCTACCGACACATCTTTAGGTACAACAGATCTTGAAAAAAGTGGATTTTATGTTCAAGGAGGATACATGATTACTAAAAAAATCGAAGCTATTGGACGGTATGATCAGATAGAACTAGATGGAGCTCCAGATGATGACAGAAGTAGAATAACCGTTGGACTAAACTATCTATTGGCCAAGAACGCCATATTCAAAGTAAATTATGAAATAGTAAGCGATGATCGTGCTGATCCAGACGATAACCTATTAGGTTTTCAGTTATCAATAGGATTTTAATACTTGACCATTATAGCTATGAAATATAAAACATTATTTAGTATAACATTTTTGCTCCTTGGTCTGGTATGCTACAATGCCAGCGCACAGAAGAGTAAACATGAGGCTCTCTACCTTTACAATTTCACAAAATATATGAAATGGAGTAGTCCAGTTGTTACTATTGGAGTAATAGGAAATTCACCTGTACTACTGGAGATTCAGTCAATAGCTAAGAGAAACCCTCAAAAGCTAAAGGTTATAAAAATTGCTGGGTATGAATCGGTTAAATCCTGTAACATTATTTTTCTACCAGAAACTCAATCTAGAAATTTTGAGATCATTCAAGTTGAAATAGGTAGCGCGCCTATTGTTTTGGTAGCGGAAAGTGAGTCTTTAGTGGCTAAAGGGGCAGAGGTAGGATTTTATCTTGAAAATGATAAGTTAAAATTCGCAATCAATAAAGCCTCTTTAGATGAATCTAAAGTACAGGTAAGCAGTGCGCTATTAGCAGTGGCTAAAGTGGTACGCTAAGTTTATTTTATGGTGGACTACTTTAAAAACAAGTAGTCCACTTCTTTATCTCAGGGGTCAATACTACAATTGATCTTATCAAAATGGTCGTTTAACTTTTAAGATTCCAGTTGATCGTCAAAGTCTCGTTCTTTCTTATCATTATCACATAAGTTTGCAGATATAATGAGACTGAAAAATTTCAACTTATCCTTTGGCTCTCAGATTTTCAAAGCTTGCTCTGACGAATCCAGAGTTAGAATATTGCATCTGATATTTTCAAATAAGGAAATGTGCATTTCAGATCTCGAACATATCCTGGAGTTCACTCAAACAAAAACATCCAGACACCTCATCTATTTAAAAAATTCAGGGATACTTAATACACGAAAGCAGGATCAGTGGGTTTTTTATTATCTTAAAGATGAAGTGTTTGAAATTATTGGCCAGATCTTTCAATTTCTTAATAAAGATCAGACCCTCTTAAACGATCAAGTGATTTATAAAACAATGTATAACAACAGAGAGTTAGCACAGAATAAACTCGAAACCAAAACCTGGCAACCTCAATGAGCAAATACCGTGTGCTCCTCTTTGATCTTGATCATACTCTTTGGGATTACGAAACCAACTCTTACGAAACTCTTAGCGACCTTCATCAAGATTATAATCTTTCTGAATTTACTGGTTGGTCCGTTCAGAAATTTGCTGATACCTTTAAGAAGGTAAACAGTAGACTTTGGGATAACTACAATAGAGGAGCAATTGATCGAGCCTACATTAAGGAGAAGCGATTTGAAACTATTTTCAGAAAACTTGGGGTGGATGATTATGAACTATCTCAAGAGATTTCTGCTGAATATGTAAAACGATGTCCTCAAAAAACAGGCTTAATGCCACACACCTTAACAGTACTGGATTACCTATCCAAAACTTACCCTCTCTTTCTTCTTACTAATGGTTTTGATGACGTTCAAAATATTAAGCTAGAAAAATCAAACATTGGTCACTACTTTCAAGGAATGATCACTTCAGAAACCTGTGGCCACAGAAAACCTTCAAGAGAAATTTTTGAATATACGCTGGAAACAGCCAATACCACGTCCTCTGAAGCCCTGATGGTGGGCGATAACTTACAAGCCGATATTAAAGGTGCTAAAAAAGCCCAAATTGATGGAGTCTATTATAATCCATTAAAAAAATCTCATAAGGAAGAAACTGACTATGAGATAAGTTGTTTGAGCGAATTGATGAATATATTATAATCACCGCTTTTCTGCCCCTCATTTCTTAGATTTGCAGTTCGAAATTTTATTCAAAATCAAACATAAAAAATATGCCAAACGGAGTTTATCAAATACCTGACCCTGCCAATGAGCCAGTTCTTTCTTATGCACCTGGATCTTCAGAAAAAGCCGATGTGAAAAAGGCATTGAAAGATGCTCGTGCTGTTGAATTAGATATTCCGATGTATATAGGTGCCGAAGAGGTAAGGACTGGGAATAAGCACCCATTGACTCCTCCACACGACCATAAACATATTCTTGGTTATTTTCATGAAGGAGATAAATCTCATGTTGAACAAGCTGTTAATGCTGCACTTGGCGCAAAGGAAGATTGGAGTAATTTGTCATGGGAGCATCGTGCAAGTATCTTTTTAAAAGCTGCTGATCTTATAGCTGGCCCATACAGAGCAAAAATCAACGCAGCTACAATGTTAGGTCAGTCGAAAAATGTCTACCAGGCTGAGATTGATGCTGCATGCGAGTTCATCGACTTCTTACGCTTCAATGCGTATTATATGATGGAGATTTATGAAGATCAGCCAGAGTCTGCTCCTGGCATCTGGAATCGTCTTGAATATAGACCATTAGAAGGGTTCGTATTTGCCATCACTCCTTTCAATTTTACAGCCATTGCAGGTAACCTTCCAGCATCAGCTGCCATGATGGGCAATACTGTTATTTGGAAACCTGCCTATACTCAAATCTATTCTGCAAATGTGATTATGGAAGTGTTGAAAGAAGCAGGTCTTCCTGATGGTGTTATCAATCTAATTTATGTTGACGGACCGGTTGCAGGAGATGTAATCTTCAATCATCCTGATTTTGCTGGATTGCATTTTACGGGAAGTACTGGCGTGTTCAGACATTTATGGAAGACCATTGGTTCTAACATTGAGAAGTACAAGACTTACCCAAGAATAGTTGGAGAAACAGGTGGCAAAGATTTTATTATAGCTCATAAATCAGCTAAAGCCAAAGAAGTAGCGACCGCAATAACCCGAGGTGCTTTTGAATTTCAGGGACAAAAATGCTCTGCAGCTTCAAGAGTATATGTACCTGCTAATATTTGGGACGATGTAAAAGCCTACGTAGTAGAAGATTTGAAATCTTTCAAAATGGGACCTACAGAAGATTTTGATAATTTCATTAATGCCGTCATCGATGAAAAAGCTTTTGACAAAATAGCCAGTTACATAGATGGTGTTAAGAAAAATGAAATGAATGAGATAATTGCAGGAGGTAATTATGACAAATCAAAAGGTTATTTCATTGAGCCTACAGTAGTAGTATCCAAAGACCCATCATCTACTACCATGTGTGAAGAGATTTTTGGTCCTGTTGTTACAATATATGTTTACCAGCCTGAACGATTTGATGAAGCTCTTGAATTGGTAGATCAAACATCTCCATATGCTTTAACAGGTTCTATTCTTTCTTCTGACAGATATGCGATAGATCATGCCATGAAGAAATTAGAAAACGCAGCAGGTAATTTTTATATAAATGATAAACCTACCGGAGCGGTTGTAGGCCAACAACCATTTGGTGGTGCACGAGGTTCTGGCACAAATGACAAGGCCGGGTCTAAACTTAATTTGTTTAGATGGGTATCTCCAAGAACAATAAAAGAAACATTCGTCCCTCCTACTGATTATCGTTATCCGTTTTTAGGAGAGAAGTAATATTTCGGTTAAAATAACAAGTACAAAGGCTTATTCGAATTATTCGAATAAGCCTTTATTTATTATTGAGGTAATTATGGAATCATAATTTCATAATACGAGTCATTTAGTTATATTTGAAATGATGTAAGTTTTTGTGCTGTTGAACAATAAATTATAATCATCAAAATCATTAATGCCTCCATTCAGGTTAAGTAAAATAGACAGTTTTAGACAATACAGTGTACTTCATAGCGAGGACGTAGTAGATATCAAATTTCCGTCCGAGTTAGCCTCCGACTATCGTGCATTCAGTGAGAATAAAGCTGATGATATACTGATTTTTGTAGTTGATGATGATCCATCATTTATGCAAATCCTGAATACTCACCTTTCAAAGATATCAGGTTCTCCTTTAATGAATAATCGAAAGATTATTGTTAAAAATTATGCTACCGGAAAAAGATGTGTTGATCAGTTAGGATTGAAACCTGATCTCATTTTCCTCAACTACACAATAAACGAAGGCATTCCTAATTCTCTCTCGGGTAAAGAAACGCTAGATCAGCTTATTGCTCTTAATGCTAACCAAAAGGTTTTAATCTTAAACGACCTTAAGACTAGTTGCCGTCAGGCATTTATCGAAAGTGGACTCAGGGATTATATAATAAGCGACCCTTCAGCCGTAGATGAATTAAACGATGTCATTCTAGATATTCTTTTTGTAAATAGTTAATCCTGTATTTGTTTCATTGAATATCATCACGAGCTAGTTCAGCTTAGTGAAGTTTGATATATTGTAGGATAATGCAAGAACTTGTCAGAAGAATACTTAAGAATTCATTTCTTGAACCTGAACTTATCGATGAAATAATTACGGTTGGAAGGCTAAAAAAAGTTGCCTCATCAGATGATGTAATACGACCCGGTACTACTGCTAATGAAATTCCGCTAGTACTAAGTGGTCTCTTAAAAGTAATGAGACAAGACGAGAATGGCCGGGAGGTGTTTTTGTACTTCTTAGAAGGCGGTGAAACTTGTGCAATGTCTATTACATGCTGCTTAGAAGCAAAAAAAAGTGCTTTTACTGTTATCGCGGAAGAAGAGTCTGTTTTGTGGATGATTCCAATGAGTAGCCTTGATGACTGGATTAAAAAATATGAATCATTCAGAAAATTTGTTTTTAGATCCTACCAAGACCGTTTTGACGAACTATTGAATACTATTGACAGTATAGTTTTTCTAAACATGGAAGAAAGACTTTACAAGTATTTATTAGACAAAAAGCAGGCCTCAGGCTCCTTCATCATTAATAAAACACACCAACAAATTGCCAACGAACTAAGTACATCAAGAGTAGTAATTTCTCGGCTTCTAAAAAAAATGGAAAAGGAAAATAAGCTCGAGCAGTATCGTAATCGAATAGAAATTCTATAATGTTAAGTTACTTTTGTTACACTATACAGAAGTTGATTTGAGCATCTTTGATGTACGAAATTCGTATTATGGCCTATTTAAAAAAAGTATTTCCAATTTCAACGTGGCTCAGTGGATATAAAAGTGAGTATCTAAAGGGGGATATTTCAGCAGGTATTACTGTTGGCATAATGCTCATCCCTCAAGGTATGGCTTATGCATTAATTGCTGGATTGCCGCCAGTTTATGGATTATATGCCTCTATTGTCCCACAAATCATTTATGCAATTTTCGGGACTTCAAGGCAGTTATCTGTTGCACCAGTTGCTATGGACTCGTTGCTGGTAGCAGCAGGTGTATCAGTATTGGCCACGGAAGGAACTGACGCCTACATTAGTTTTGCTATTCTATTGACATTTTTCATGGGAATTTTTCAATTCTTGCTAGGTGCTATGCGTCTGGGTTTTATCACCAACCTCCTATCAAAGCCAGTTATCAGTGGTTTTACGTCTGCAGCGGCCCTAATTATAGGTGTAAATCAGTTAAAGTACCTTGTGGGTTTTGAGGTATTGAAGAGTAACAGAATCCACGAAATTGTATGGAATGCTATAAGTAATATTGAGCAGACTCATTTGATCACCTTACTAATAGGTATAAGTGGAATAGTACTAATCAAGGGAGTAAAAAGGTTTAACAAAAATATTCCGGGTGCGTTGATAGCTGTTATTATTGGAACTGTGGTTGTATACTCCATGCAGCTGCAAGAGTTAGGAGTTAGTATAGTTCAGACGATACCTCAAGGGTTACCGACTTTTAAAATACCAGAGATATCATTGAGTCGACTTAGCCAATTAGCCCCGCTTGCTCTTACCATTTCTGTTGTAGCATTTATGGAGTCATTCTCAGTAGCGAAAGCTATTGAATCAAAAAAGAGGAATTATAAGGTGCTGCCGAATCAAGAACTGGTCGCTTTAGGTGCCGCCAATTTCATCGGCTCGTTTTTCCAAAGTTACCCCGTTACGGGTGGATTCTCCAGGTCCGCAGTCAACTATCAAGCCGGTGCTAATACTCCATTGGCTTCTATAATAAGTGCTCTGCTTATAGCAATGACATTACTCTTTCTAACACCTTTATTTTATTTTTTACCCACTGCTATTTTAGCTTCCGTTATTATGGTGGCAGTTGTTGGCCTCATAGACATTAGTTACGCCCGTCAACTTTGGAAAGATAGTAAAGTAGAGTTTACTCTTCTCATAGCTACTTTTTTAACAACACTTCAGTTTAGTATGGTACCAGGAATCGTCACCGGAATACTATTATCCATACTATTTTTACTATATAAATCGGCCTATCCACATATTGCTAGATTGGGTCGTGTTAAAGGGCATCATGAGTTTAGAAATGTTAGACGTTTCAAGGACCTTGAGATTTGGGATAATTTCCTGATTTTAAGAGTTGATGCTCCACTTACCTTTATAAACATTCATAATTTCAAAGAATACGTTGAGTCTACTGTGAATGATTCTGAAACCAGAATTGAGACGCTAATCCTGGATGCCGGCCCTATAAGTCATTTAGACGCTACAGCTTCAGAGGGACTGAAAGATTTAATAGTGTTTTTGGCATCAAATAACATTCGTTTCATTATTTGTGATTTAATAGGCCCAGTTAGGGATACGCTGAAAAGAACAGGGTTGATTGAAGTTTTAAAAGAGGATAATATTTTCCTGGACCTCAATGAGGCTGTCGAAAATGTAACTAACAATAGCAAAAGGAAATTCAAAAAATATGCTATTCAGTCAAATTTATAATTGTAACAAGTGTTACAATCTTGTTTAAACAACAGGGTTATATTTGCAATAATTAAAAGCTAATAAGATGAAAATAGAACAGATATATACAGGTTGTCTGGCTCAGGGAGCCTATTACATTGAAAGTGAAGGCGAAGCCGCCATTATAGATCCTTTAAGAGAATCTAAACCATATATTGAAAAGGCTAAAAAAGAGGGTGCAAAGATCAAATATATATTTGAGACTCATTTTCATGCAGATTTCGTATCAGGTCATGTTGATCTTGCTGCCAAAACCGGAGCTAAAATTATTTTTGGGCCCAATGCCCAAACTGGTTACGACAGTTACGAGTCTAAAGATGGTGAGATATTTACTCTGGGAAATTTAAAAATTAAGGTTTTACACACTCCAGGACATACTATGGAGAGTACAACATTTTTACTATTGGATGAGCAGAATAAAGAACAAGCCATTTTTAGTGGAGACACACTTTTCATTGGAGATGTAGGAAGACCAGACCTTGCTCAAAAAGGTAGCCTGACACAGGATGATCTTGCGGGCATGCTATATGACAGTCTTAGAGAAAAAGTAATGACTTTACCTGATGATGTGATTGTATACCCAGCACACGGAGCTGGATCGGCTTGTGGTAAAAATATGAGCAAGGAGACCTCTGATACATTGGGGAATCAAAAGAAAACAAACTACGCTCTCAGAGCAGATATGACTAAAGAAGAATTCATCAAAGAAGTGACAGAAGGTCTACTTCCCCCTCCTCAGTACTTCGCTCAAAATGTGGCTCTAAATAAAAGTGGGGCTCAAGGTATTGATCAGATTCTTAAGAAGGGAAACGTACCCCTTGACGTGACAACATTCGAATCCATAGCTAACCATGAAGGTGCTATCGTATTAGATACACGCTCTCCCCAGGAATTTGCCAAAAGCCATATCCCTAATTCAATATTTATCGGTATTGACGGAAGCTTTGCCCCCTGGGTAGGTGCGCTCATACCCGATTTACAACAGGCAATCATTTTTATTGCCCCAGAAGGTAGGGAAGAGGAAGTTGTTACTCGCTTATCAAGAGTAGGTTACGACAATACTATGGGCTATTTAAAAGGAGGTATTATTTCATGGGCAGACGAGGGTAAAGAAGTCGAAAGTGTCAAATCTATTTCAGCAGAAGAGTTCGCATCTGAATTCAAAAAAGGGAATCTCGCTATTTTAGACGTTAGAAAACCTTCAGAGTTTGAGGCCGAGCACATTGATGGTGCAGATAACCTACCTCTCGATTTTCTTAATGAGAATATGGATCAAGTTGATAAGGATAAATTATACCATGTACATTGTGCCGGTGGTTATCGATCAATAATTGCCGCTTCAATTTTAAAATCCAGAGGGCTTCATAAGATCGTAGATGTTGCAGGAGGTTTCAAATCTATCTCTGATACCGATATTCCATTAACTAATTTTGTATGCCCATCTACTCAAAAATAAAAGATGAGTCAATTAATAAATTTTATAAGCCAACCCTGGCCATGGTATGTCGCAGGGCCGGTGATAGCCTTGGTGATGTTTTCATTACTGTTGCTAGGAAATAGTTTTGGGATATCCTCTAATCTCAGGACTTTATGCTCCATTTTTGGAGCAGGAAAAACTTGTGATTTCTTCGACTTTAATTGGAGAGATCAACTATGGAATCTTGTATTTGCATTAGGACTTGTCATTGGTGGTTTTATAGCTCATAATTACTTATCAACAGAGAGTCATATCAGCATATCAACAGCTACTATTGCAGAACTTAAGTCACTAGGAATTAGCGACCCTGGAAGTACAATTGTTCCAGAGAGCATTTTTAATTGGAAGGCGTTAGCAACAATAAGAGGGTTCATCATTTTAGTAGTCGGTGGCTTTTTAGTAGGATTTGGTACTAGGTATGCCGGAGGCTGCACTTCTGGTCATGCCATTAGTGGACTCAGCGATCTACAAATACCATCGCTCATAGCAGTAATTGGTTTTTTTATAGGTGGCCTAATTATGACTCACTTTTTACTACCTCATCTCTTAACAATTTAGCATGAAATTTCTGCGATACTTGCTCGTTGGAGTGGTTTTCGGTATAGCTCTTACCAAAGCCGAAGTTATTTCATGGTTCAGAATATATGAAATGTTTACTTTTCAATCTTTTCATATGTATGGTGTAATTGGCTCTGCCATAGTGATTGGAATTATATTCATTCAGTTAATAAAGAGATTTGAGATTAAAAACGTAGAAGGTAAAAGCATTATCATACCTCCTAAACAAAAGAGTCTCTGGCGATATCTTCTGGGGGGCACTATTTTTGGTCTTGGGTGGGCAATGACAGGAGCATGCCCTGGACCACTCTTCATACTATTAGGTAATGGAATAACAGTAATTCTAGTAGTTATAGGCTCCGCTATTCTTGGCACTTATGTTTATGGGTTATTAAGAGATCGCCTGCCTCACTAATTCTAAATCA
The DNA here is from genome assembly GCA_947500555.1 of uncultured Fulvivirga sp. Lineage (GTDB taxonomy): Bacteria > Bacteroidota > Bacteroidia > Cytophagales > Cyclobacteriaceae > Fulvivirga. The sequence continues at coordinate 703,373 of CANMSE010000002.1, forward strand.
AGGTGGTAGATAATAGTTACACCGTGTGATATAGCTAGTTCATCGAATACTTTCCTGTAAATAACCTACCAGCGCTAAGTTAGCAGCGTAATAATATTTCATCAGACAATATGTAACTATGCTATCACAACTGGTTTATGTAAGTAATAGAAAACCTAATTGTACTCAGGCAGAAATAGATAATATACTTGAGGCATGTAAGAAGAATAATCCTGAATTAGAGATTACAGGAGTACTTCTTTACTCTGAAAAAAAATTCATACAACTTGTTGAAGGTGAAAGCTCTGTGATTATCAAGTTATATGATAAAATCAAATTAGATAACAGACATGATCAGGTTAGAATGATCTCCTTATCTCCTATTAAGGACAAATCTTTTCCGAGCTGGCATATGGGGTCACGAAAAATAGCGGGAAACTCTGTAGATTTTAAAACAGATATTAGCCATGATGATAAAGATATCTTTGAATCTTTACTTTCTGGAGAGGAGCAAAGAGGAGATCAGGTTTTAAATCTGATCAAAAAGTTTTTCAATTAAGAGCTTATAAAATATCATAAAAAAAGCCACTCTTAAAGTGGCTTTTTTGCTCCCCCTCTTGGGCTCGAACCAAGGACCTACTGATTAACAGTCAGCCGCTCTAACCAACTGAGCTAAGGGGGAATTTTATTCCTCTCTAACCATCCCGATAACTATCGGGAGAGCTAAGGGGGATTGTTCCCAAATGGATTGCAATATTAGAATTTCAATTTCTTATATGCAATACAATTTTTTAAAAAATATTTATCTAAAAAACCAAGGTATAAAAATACACCAGTGTAAATGCAGACAGAAAGGCAATTCCGGCAATGGCTAAATATTTCAACCACGTAGGTGGTCGATGAGATTCTGTAATTTCTTTTGAGAAAATAACCTTATAATTCAATAATGCTGCTAGAGGAGCAATAACAAATGAAACGGAAGTAGCAAGGTCAATCAAGCTCCTCAAATTATTTAGAAACTGCGAAATGACTATGTAGCCCCCAAAAGCAATGATCACAATCCAAAGCGCATAGCTCCATTTAGCCGATCTTTCAGAAATAATAGTATAAATACGATCAATAGCTCTTCCATATCCATCAAGTACTGTAATTGTAGTACTGAACATCGTACTAAATGCTGCAATAGCAATCAAAAAATAACTCCATTCACCTATGCTCTTGGTATAAATTCCCAGCAATTGACCTGCAAATCCAGCAGAACTATTAGAAAGTTGAATTCCAGTACCATACATGACCAATGCTCCAAGTGTTAAAAATATAACAGCCAGTATACCTGTAATAACATAACCTATATTAAAATCCAGAAGTGTTTCCTTTTTGGAAGGGGTGTACCCCGTTTGCTTGATTCTTTCTTCAGCCCACAAACCTGTCCAAGGAGACATATCAACTGCCGTTGGCATCCAACCCATAAGTGCAATTAAAAATGCTATCCCTGAAGAAGTCAAAATTTCATTTGGCTCAAAACCTTCAATAGCAGGAACTCTTCCCTTGTATAAAGCCACAATCACTGCTATTAAGGTACTGATTAGAAGAACTGTACTTACTACTTTCAACAGGCCGTCCAGCGCATTGTACTTACCTCCTACTAAAATAAGTATGCAGACACCCAAAATAATGGCTGATAATATATCCGTTGAAACATTTAAGTCTAACACGATGCTCATCAACCCGGAAGCAACGAAAGTAACAGCAGCAGTCATAATAAACATACTAAGCACAGTTACTACAGTATAAAGCCATAATACCCACCTCCCCTGGTTGTCATAGCCATGAATAATGCTTTTACCAGTTGCACTCGTGTATCTGGAACTAAATTCAAAAAATGGGTACTTAAAAATGACCGTGGCTAAAACTGCCGGTAAAAGCAAAAACCCATACTCGGCACCTGCTCTGGTAGATTGTACCAGGTGAGAAACACCTATACACATTCCGGCAAAAACTATCCCGGGACCTAGCGTTTTAAGAAGTTTTTTGAGTGGTTCTGTCATCAACTATCAGCTAAGATACCAAGAGTCACTTATTATATAAAATTGAATATTTAATGTCATTATGTCTTGATTCGATCATTAATTAGTCAATTTTAAGACTTTATGTCATTATATTATTTTTAAATGGACTCTTTCAACACTTGGTATAATTTTGAATGACTAGAGTGTGTATAACAAAAACTAAAAATATGAAACTCGTAAAATACAACCCGTTAAATGATTATGTACCTTCTACTTTTGGAGGTCTTATTGAAAACATGCTTCATGACGGTAGAAATGATGGGTCTTTCTATCCTCCCGTGGACATCATCAAAAATGATGATGGCATAGTGCTTAATGTTTTTGCGCCAGGAATGGGAAAATCTGACTTTGAGCTGAATGTGGAGCACAATACGTTAAAAATATCCGGTGAAAGAAAGCTGAATAAGGAAGTCAATTATACAAAGAGGGAATCCAGCTTCGGTAATTTTGAAAGAAGTTTTAATCTGGCTGACACCATTGACTCATCAAAAATTTCTGCTGAGTATATCAATGGAGTACTCAAAGTGACTCTTCCTCTTGATAAGAAGAAGATAGAGAAAAAGATGATAGAGGTAAAGTAAAGTGATCTTGATAAAACAGAAAAGGCTACCGATTGGTAGCCTTTTCTGTTTATATTAAAGAGAATGATTATTCACCACTCAACCTATTTCTTAATAAGAATTCAACGTAAGCTTCTTTATAGCTTCCTACTTCAGGAGCCAGTATCATAGCCTCCTCATAACTCGTCATTGCATCTACAAGAAGATTATTTTCTTCATAGAACCCTGCCAATATATATTTATTCAATGCTGACTCCTGATTTACGTCACTCATCAATTCATTCAATGAAGCTTTAACTTTCTCAGCATCAGCAGAAGGCAATTTCTTAATGGCATAAGTACCTGACTTCACCGTCTCATCTCCCTTATTTGCAACAGATAAAAGGATTACATTTTCCTTTGCAATCATATCATTTGTCAAGTCTAATTCTATATTCGGATCATCTGTTTCGATTGAAAGAAGCACGTCATCAAACATATTTCTTAATGTTACCATGTAGGTGCTAGCATTGTCCAAAGAATCCCATCGAACAATTGCTTTTTGATTATAAACACCAACAGAACTCGGCATAAACACTGTAATTCCATCTTGGGGACCTCTATGAACGGCTCCTGTAGCACTTAGTCTGTTTTTCTTGCCTTCAGCAGACATTTTAGATAGTACAAAATCTGCATACTTACTTGCAACACTTGATCCACCTGTATTAACCTTAGCAGACAGTTCAGAAACTTTATGTTTACCTGCTTCTTTTAATTCTAGCGTTTTACCACTGGAGTGGACTAGTCCTAAATATGCCCCAGACGAAACTTCAAGTTCATCGCTTTCATTTAAAGAGGCGCCCGTCTTCAAAGACTGCCATTCGGCTCCAGACTTTACTTTATTATCTCCTTTATTAGCCAACACTTTAAACGTATAGCTCTGTGCCATTGCTATGTTGCCAACAAAGAAAAGAGCCACTACAACTGCTAAAAACCTTTTCATAATTTTAATAATTTAACTTTTTGAATATGCAATAATATTTTTTTATCAACTTGTCTGTGTATACGCTATCATTCTGAATGGTAAACACTTAATGGAAATATTTTCTTTAAAAGTCTCCCAAAACTTACATTGTATACATTAATAGAAGGCAAAATTACTTTAATTATATATGAAAGTAAAATACTTTTTTCTAATCAGGAGCTTCTTCTAAGACCATTTTCTTACGTCCCCTCATTTTATCCCAAAGGCTAATGAAGGAATTTCGAACCACTCCGTAATACACTTCTAGCAAATCTCCGGCCAAAGCAACCGCAAACAAACCTACTGATAGCTCAAGTTTAAAACTTTGAGCTGCAAAGAGCTGAATAATAATGAATAATATTATCATTACTTCAAACACCTGAATTAGTTTGGTTAAACCATCATACCAGACACCCATGCGCCTATAGATGATTGAAAAAACGACAACATTTATAAAGCAGAGAAGTAAGCCAAGTAAATTGTCAAGGGTATCGCTAAACGTATCTACATAGTCATTATTCAATACCATAGAAGCTATATTAGCATGGATGACCGGCCCATACATATCTGGTGTTGCCCTACCCGCGATCTTATTATTCAATGGTGTGAAAAATTTATCTTCCCATGAATACAAGTCCTGAAAATCTTCTCCCAAGTATCCAACTATGACTATTTTATCTTTGATAAAATCTGCTTCAAAGCTCTCTCCAAGCACCTCATAATAGTCTAACGCCCCAAAACGTTTGAGTTCTGTAGTGTCAGGATCGAAAAAATTGTAAAAATCTCCTCTGAAATTAATTACTTCAAATGGATTATCTCTCTCCACCAATCTATCAATAGCGTTAGGATCAATTTTGCTTGCCAATTTTGCTCCAAAAGCCACGTGTTTTTCTTCATCTCCTATAAGGTTCCTATAGGAAGGGAATTTTCTACATATTTTTACATCCTGCTGAAATGCAGCCTCCGTATCAAGGTTTGCAATAGCAAATTCAGCATTTGAAGTGAACATCGAGTCTGAGACATATAGTATATCATATAATTCTTCACCCTGACTGAAGTACGCCAACGAATCGGACTGATCTACCTTGGCCACCATCACCACATCAGACTTTGCGGAGGTAATTGCATTAGACAGGCTTAGCGTGCCCAGTGTATCATCGACATATCCCTTAAAAAAACTATCAATACCAATAACTTTTGGTTCATACTTATCTAATATTCTTATTTGTTCAGCTATACCTGCTCTGGGTAGATTTCCAATATTGACTAATACAATATTATCGTCTAAGGGTGGTTGACCCCGCATTTGAGAAAAAGCGATATCGGTCATCTCCATATCTTCCAGGGCCTGGCCTATAGAATCAAAAGCATCAAAAATTTTGAATGCCGATATATTGGAAACAATGTACATAAATAAGTAAATGAATATAGTAGCGAATATGCTATCTAACCAGATGCTACCTTTTACTTCCTTTTTTGACATATCTTTATTTTTTCAGAATAGCTGGACAAGTTAAGTATTATTATAAAAAATTACGAATTGCAGACTTAATTGTCTTAGTTACATTATTTTCGACCTATGCCTTCAGTAAGAAAACGTCTTGAGTTAAATGACTATGTCAATGGCATAAAATCATCTAATAGAGTGATTCTAAGTCAGGCGATTACGTTAATTGAAAGTGCTTTGACTTTTGACAGGGATTTGAGCGAAAGTCTTCTTGGCAAAATTCTACCTTCTACCGGAAATTCTTTACGAATAGGTATTACTGGTGTACCTGGCGTTGGTAAAAGTACGTTTATCGAATCCTTCGGACTTCACTTATGCGAAATGGGGCATAAAGTAGCCATACTGGCTGTAGATCCTAGCAGTCAAAAAACTCGCGGGAGTATTCTTGGTGATAAAACCAGAATGGAAGAGCTATCACATCACAAAAATGCTTTTATAAGACCTTCTCCAACAGGTCGCTCACTAGGGGGAGTAGCAAACAAAACGAGAGAAACAATACTTCTTTGTGAGGCGGCAGGTTTTGATATTATATTAATTGAAACAGTTGGTGTAGGTCAATCGGAGGTTACTGTAAAGAGTATGGTAGACTTTTTTTTACTTCTTATGTTGGCAGGGGCTGGTGATGAGTTACAAGGTATCAAGAAGGGAATTATGGAGATGGCGGATAGTATCGTTATCAATAAAGCTGATGGTGACAATATTAAAGCAAGTAAACAGGCTAAAACAGAATATCAAAATGCCCTTCATCTTTTCCCTGCATCGGAGTCAGGATGGTACCCAAAAGTAATGACTTGTTCCGCACAGGAAAATTTGGGGCTAAATGATGTTTGGGATACCATCAACGATTTCTCAACAAAAATGAAAGAAACAGGCTTCTTTTCAGAGCAGAGAAAAAGGCAAAGCATCGATTGGATGCACGCTACAATACAGAATCATCTGGTTTCAGATTTTTTCGAAAAATATCGTGTAAAAAGTATGCTGCCTCTCCTAGAAGAAAAAGTGAGCTCAGGTGAATTGACGCCACAAAATGCAGCCCATCAGCTTCTATCATTCAGAGAAAATTCTGCGAAATAGAATTTATCTTTTAACGTCTCTGATTGCCCACTTTCATTTTTTACATTAAACACAAAATCTTTCTCGTACTTTTCAATCAATTGAAGATCAAGGGACTTCTTGAATATAGGACCATCTACAACCAAGCTATGATATTCACCATTTTCACCACATGGGTCAATGCTAGGATTGTTGTCTAGAAACTTATAGGATAAAGCTTCACCTGCCCACTTAGATTCAATGTACTTTGCATCAACTGCACATAAGATAGTTTTATATCCTGTTTCAAGGAATTCACAAACTACCTCTCCTGTATTTCTTTTCCATAATGGATACACACCCTCAATTCCACAAGATGTCAACAGTTGCTCTCGAAAATCTTTAAGATCTTCAAGGAAGATATCACCGAACATGATATAATTCACATTATCAGCCTTTAACTGAGTGTAGTATTCCCTTATCAATTTTTCATAAGCCATCGGTTTCTTTGGTAAATAAAGCTTGGTCAGAGGCAAGCCAATGAGTTTTGCTTGGGCCTCAATAAACTTCTCCTTTACATCATGAATACCTACACGCTTAGTATCATTTTCAATAACCGTGTGAAGACCAACTACTTCATACTTATCTAATGCTATTATCTTGTGAAGTGCAAGAGCGGAATCTTTACCCCCACTCCAACTTATTTGAATCCGAGGCCTGTTCATATGAACTTTAAATAACTAAACCTAACGCTTTTTTTTACACAAATTCCAATTCAAAATAATATTACATTATCCAGTTAGTCTCTTATTAAATATAATTTTTTTAATTAAAAATTAACAAAGGTATTATGAGTTATAAAATGACTCAATGCCTTAAAGGCGGTATTACTTGTTACCGCCTATCAAATAAATAGGTAAAATTACCGATTAAGGGACTATTTCATCTTCAATATTATCTAAATGTTAAGTAACTGATAGTCAGCAGTGTATGTTTATGAAGTAAAAAATAGTTATACTATTAAACATTAAGCATTATTTTTTGTCATTTATTATGAAAAAATTGACTAATATAGAAAGTTAATAGATGTTGGCAGTATGGGAAAAGTGAGCTTTGTCTTTATTCTACTTTCACTAATTATCACTGGTTGTCAAAGCGGAGATAATCAACCTGCTGCGTTGTGTTCAACTGGTACTGTTGAATATAAAAATACATTTCTTTATGAGCCGATAGTCAACTCTTCCGCTGAAAATGTAGCCCAAAATTCATTTCACGTTTTAAATGTCACCAATTGGCCAGCTCGCTGGAATTGCGGCAATTGGGCGCCAATTTATGGATGGACCTATATAGTTTCAGATATAGCTATTTGGTTAGCCTACTTCGCCATCCCAGCATTATTAGGAGTATTTTACTATAGAAAGAGAAAAGAGATTCCATTCAAATTGGTATTCCTTTTATTCATAGGGTTCATTGTTTTTTGTGGACTAACCCATTTATTAGATGCCATAATATTTTGGTGGCCCGCGTACAATCTTGCTACACTTCTCAAACTTGGTACAGCTGTAATTTCCTGTAGTACAGTTTTTGCGCTTATAAAGGTCATACCATCAGCAATGGAACTAAAAAGCCCTGAGTACCTTAAGGCTAAGGTTCTTGAGAAAACTGAAGAGTTGGAAAAGGCCAATTTACAGTTGAGAGAGGAGATGATAAAAAGGAAACAGGCTGAAAAAGAGTTAAGAACACTTAATAGCTCTCTTGAAGCTGAAATAACCAGTCAAACCACTGCCCTAAAAGATGTAAACAGAGACTTACTCCTAGCTCAGGAGATGTTTGAGTCTGTTCAAAATGCTGCTGAAATTGGTATATGGGAAGTAGACCTCTCTTCAGGAGACTTGTTCTGGTCAGATAAAGTATATGAGATTCATGAGTTAGAAATAGGAACTCCTATAATGATCGAAGAGGGAATTAATTTTTATCATCCGGATTATAGGTCAACGATCGAAACTGCTGTTGATAGCGCTATTAAAGAGGGTAAAGGCTGGAATTTAGAATTAATACTGATCACTGATAAAGGAAATGAAGTTTGGGTCAATGCTATAGGCATACCACTTAGAGAGGGTGAAAAAACGGTCAAGCTTCGGGGTCTCTTTCAGGATATAAATGAGAAAAAGAAACTCACTATTAAAAATAAAATTGCACAAAAGCGACTTGAACTTTTTGTAGAACATACACCGGCAGCTGTTGCCATGTTTGACACGGATATGCAATACTTAATGGCAAGCAGAAGGTGGTACGAAGACTATGGCTTGGTTAACGAAAAAATCATTGGCAGAAGTCATTATGAGATCTTTCCTGAGATATTAGAAATGCCTAAGTGGTTGGATGATCATAAGAGAGCACTTAATGGAGAAGTAATTAAATATGACAACGATCGATTTGAAAGAGAAGACGGGTCAGTGCAATGGTTAAAATATGAGATATACCCCTGGCATGATTTAGATGGAAGCATAGGAGGTATTGGTATGTTCACCGAAGATATCACTGAAGAGAAGGAGTTAACAGAAAGTCTAAAGCGAGAAGAACTCAAATTTAGATCAATGATTGAGTCCTCTCCTATTGGTGTAGCTACTGTTTCAACAGAAGGATTATTTCTTAGTGTAAATAAGGCCCTGAGTAAAATTCTTGGATACTCCCAAGAACAGTTGATTGATCTTACTTTTCAGGAAATAACCCACCCAGATGATTTGGAAACCGACCTTAACAAGGTTAACCAGATACTGAATCTTGAAATAAGTAGTTACATGATGGAAAAACGCTATTTTCATAAGAAAGGTCACATCATTTGGGTTCAACTTAATGTATCAGCTGCCTTTAATGCTGATGGTCAGGTAAATTTTTTCATCTCACAAATTCAGGATATTACAGAAAGGAAGAAAAATTCAGAAATTTTAGAAAAGCGAGTTAAACAAAGAACTAAACAGCTGGAGGCAGTTAATGAAGAATTGAAGGCTTTTAGTTATAGTATATCACATGACCTAAGATCTCCTTTAAGAAGCATTCAGGGATTTAGCCAAGCTATTTTTGAAGATGAAAATGACAAGCTGGATTCTAATTCACAAAATTATCTGCAGCGCATTATGAATGCTGCCAATCGTATGTCAGAACTAATAGACGATGTGTTATCGCTATCACGACTCACAAGATTGACGCTAACCAGAACCGAAGTTGATTTATCTGCGATGTGTAAAGATATTATAGAAATTGCCAACGCAGATGATCGATATCACATAGAAATTGAAAAAGATCTTATCGCAAACGGAGATGAAAAATTGATGCGCATAGCTCTGGAAAACCTGATTGGTAATGCAATCAAATACTCCTCGAAAGTAGATCAGCCAAAAGTTAAAATTGGAATGTCCGAATTACCTGAGGGACAATTTTTCTATATAGAAGATAATGGTGCGGGGTTTGACATGGATTATGCAGATAAATTATTTGGAGCTTTTCAACGACTTCATCGAAAAGATGAATTCGAGGGTTCAGGAATTGGGCTTGCAACAGTGAAAAGAATAATCAATAAGCATAATGGGGACATATGGGTAAAAAGTGCAGTTAATAAAGGAACAACCTTTTTCTTTTCATTTGGAGAAGGCGTATCGAATAATTAATACTAGAGACAACAAAAATGACAAAAGGAACAATACTGTTGGTAGAAGATAATGATGATGATGTTCAACTTACACTGCGGGCGTTGAAGAGAAATAAAATGCTTAATGAGGTAGTGGTGGCCAATGATGGTCTTGCCGCGCTCGACCTGCTCTTTGGTACAGATGCGAAAGAACCGTTAAAACCTGTTCTTATTCTGTTGGATTTAAAAATGCCCAGACTTGGTGGTTTAGATGTCTTAAAAAGGCTCTATGAAAATGAGGGGACACGGCATATTCCTACGGTAGTTTTAACGACATCAAAAGAAGAAGACGATGTTATTAAAAGTTATAAATATGGTGCTAACAGCTATATAAGAAAGCCAGTAGATTTCACACAGTTTGCAAAGGCTGTCGGCCAGGTAGGTATGTATTGGTTAATGCTCAATGAACCTATACCAAACCCAAACGATATTTAACTTGAAAGAATCAGTTGCCATATTGTTTGTAGAAGATGTAGAGGACGATTATGAACTTATTCTATTGGAGCTTCAACGCTCACCATTACAAATTGATAGTACGCGAGTAGATAGTGAAAAAGAATTAATTAAGGAACTTGAAAGCAAACATTACGATCTAGTTATAAGCGACAATAACCTCCCCGGACTAAATGCTAAAGAAGTCCTTGATATTGTAAAGAAATATCAAAAAGCTTTGCCGGTGATATTAGTATCAGGCTCTATTGGCGAGCAAGCGGCTGTAGAACTTATGCGACAAGGTGCTAGTGACTATATTTTAAAGAGCAATCTCAAAAGGTTATCGCCAGCAGTAAGTAGAGAAATAAGTGACTATAAACAAAGGATCAAGCAGCTAGAAAATAGCAAAAATCTAATACTTAGTGAGCTTCGATATCAGAACCTAACTGAGAGTATCCAGGATATATTTTTTGCCATTGATGTCAATCTGGAAATTACTTTTTGGAATATTTCTGCTACTGAAGAATTTGGAGTAGAAGTTCAGGTAGGCGAAAAAATATTTGATGTATTCCCAACATGGAAAAATGAGCCTATTGGGCATGCCATTCTTAAGTCAATTGATGATGGAGAAACCATACCGATTCAATTGACATATATGATTAAAGAACTCGAATACTTTGAAGGTACTGTCTCCAATGCAGGCAATGGTGCTACTATCCTTTTACAAAAAGTAACAGAGAGGTACTTAAATCGAGAACGCCTCGAAAATTTAAATCGCGAGTTAGAAACACTTCTTTACAGAATAGGGCATGATCTAAAAGGTCCTGTTTCATCTGTTGCAGGACTAATTAATATCATGAGTAATGATGATGATTACGACAAGGAGAAATTCCTTTCGATGATGGCTGCCAGAATGAGAAACCTAGATAACACGCTGCTAATTCTTCGCGATTTGGCCAATATTAAATACGGGTCGTCAAAAAATATTGAAATCAATCTACTTTATATTTTGGAACAGATCATTGAAGGTCTGGATGTAACAGCAAGCTGTAAAAGGGAATGTATAAAACTGAGCATTGATCAAAATATTATTTTTCAAGGAGATCAGTCCTTGATTTACAGCATCTGCTATAATCTATTGGAGAATGCTGCAAAATACGGAGGCAAAGACAGTGAAGCCAAAATAACAGTAAGTGCAGTAAATACAAATGGCATATTGGAACTGACGGTCTCGGATGAAGGTCCGGGCATTACAGAAGATATTAAAGAAAGAATCTTCGACATGTTCTACCGAGGTGACTATCGATCTGAAGGTTCTGGCTTAGGTCTTTATATTGTAAAAAATGCCTTAATGAAAATTAATGGACATATAGAATTAGATAGTGAATACACTCAAGGGGCAAGGTTTAAAGTACAAATACCAACATTGATTAATAACTGATTCATATAATATGAAAAAAGGGAAATCAACAATAGATAAAAAGCTGCGAATTTTAATCGCAGAGGACTCTATTGATGATTACGATCTTATGGTAGATAGGCTGACTCGATCAGGTCTGAAATTTGTATCAAAACGTGTGGAAACTGCTCCGGAGTTTGAAACTTCTTTAAAAAAAGAAAAGTGGGACTTAATCTTAAGTGACAACAGCCTCCCAAGCTTCAATGCAAAAGAAGCACTTAAAATAACCAGGCAATACAGTACCAATCTTCCCTTTATCATTGTGTCAGGAACTATTGGAGAAGAGACTGCTGTAGAGGCCATGAAAGCAGGTGCTAATGATTATATTCTTAAAGACAATCTCTCCAGGTTAGCTCCCGCAATACACCGTGAATTGATTGACTACGATGAACGGCTTAAAATGAAGCAAACTAAAATCAAGCTTCGGAAAAGCCAAAAATATTACAAACTGCTGGCTCAGAATGTACAAGATCTTGTTTGTGTTCATGATAATACAGGTGAGTATTCCTGGGTGAGCCCTTCCTCAAATAAAATTTTATGGTTGACACCTGACGAGATGATAGCCGCAGGACCTTATTCTCTGCTTCATCCTGAAGACAAAGACAGAGTAGAAAAAGAAATTAAGCGCATACTTAAAGGCTCAGTAAAAGATTTGCAGCGGTATAAGTATCGAATGAAAAGAAAAGATGGCGTATACATTCATTTAGAAACTCTGGCAGAACCAATCTTTGAAGATGGTAAACTTTATAATGTTGTAAGTACTTCTCGTGATATTACTGAACAGGTGCTTGCCTTTAATTTACTGCAAGAAAATGAACTGAAGTATGAAAGTGTATTAGAGTGTCTTTCGGAGGGAATAATTTTACTAGATGCGAAAGAAAAAATCGTAGCATCAAATAAAAGCGCTAGAAGATTGCTTTCGCAAGAGCTTTATACCAGCAATACACTATCAGAAGTTATTTTTGATAATTTTGAATTGGTTAATAAGGACAAGAACAGTCAAACCCTAAAAGACTTTTTCTTATCTCAAACATTAAAAAAAGGTCAACCTCAGTTCAATAAGATTTATGGTTTTCGTAGTCAAAAGAAAACTAAGTGGCTATCATTTAATTCTGTACCCTACATCATAGACTCAGAATCTCAAGGTGTCATCGTTTCCTTTACTGATGTCACAGAGCGTTACCAATATGAGGACAGACTTAATCGCCTTGCCACCGAGCTGGTAACATTAATAGAAAATGCCAACGCTCCAATTTTTGGTATTAATAAAGAGGGTGACATTACAGAATGGAATAGTTTTTCCAGGGATATTACCGGATATTCCAAAAGTGAAGCGTTGACCAAAAATCTATATGAAGACCTCATCATCTATGAAGATCGTAAGAAGATACATGATTTAGTCACCGGTATAATTGAAAACAATGTTTCTGCCAGCCATGAATTGCCAATTATTACTAAGTCTGGTGAAATTGTTACGCTTCTTTTTAATGGAAGTGCCAGACGCGATTATGATAACAATATCATAGGTATTGTCTGTGTAGGTCAGGATATTACCGAGTTGACAGAGTATCGACAGCAACTGGAGCATAAGGTTGAGGAGCGTACCAGAGAATTGAAGATGGCTCTCCAGAAAGAAAAAGAGCTTGTCAAGCTTAAATCAAAGTTTGTTTCAATGGCTTCTCATGAATTCCGTACACCTCTATCAACCATCAAATTTGCCTCTGACTTTATTAAAAAATATCATGAAAAGGCTGAATGGTCCAAATTGGCCCAAAAGCTTGAGAAAATTGACGAGCAAGTCAATAACATGACCTACCTGCTCGATGATGTTCTGATGATGGGAAAAAGTGATGCCGGAAAAATTAAGGTCGAGAAAAAACCTGTGGCTTTAGCTGATTTTTTTGAAGGTATTATTGGTGAAGTAGAAAATTTAACAAATGGCTCTCATAAAATTGAATTCTCATTTTCTTCTACACTGAAGTATGTAAGTATAGATGAGAAACTTTTGAGAAATATATTTATCAATTTATTAAATAATGCCGTAAAGTTTAGCCCGGGGGAAAAGAGAGTAGCATTTGAACTGACTTGTACAAACAGCCTCTTAAGTGCCGTTATTCAAGACTGGGGGCTCGGTATCCCGGAAAGTGATAAAGAAAAAGTTTACGAAGCTTTTCATAGGAGCGACAGCGTAGCAACGATTCAAGGAACAGGTTTAGGTTTGTCGATTGTGAAAAAGGCAGTAGAACTGCAAAATGGGACTATAAGTCATGAGAGTGAGTTAAATAAAGGAACCAAGTTTATAATTAAAATCCCGATGGAGTATGAAGAAGATTCTATTGATTGATGATACCGTAGCCATACTCGAAGAAGTAAAGGATATACTCGAAATGGAAGGTTTTGATGTAGATACAGCCAAGTCCGCAACAGAAGGCCTATTGAAATTAAAGGCTGATGATCATGCTTTAATTATAACTGATTTAAGAATGCCGGGACTTTCAGGTCTGGAGTTACTCGAGATCTTGAAGGAGAATCCAGAAACAGATCATCTCCCCGTGGTTCTTTTATCAGCTAATGCGGAGGAAGAAAATATTAAAAAGGCTACTGAACTCAAAGCTGCAGGATACTTAAAAAAACCCTGCTCTGCTGAGGTTCTTCTGGAAAAAATTAACAACCTGATTAACTGACATGGAAAAGATTAAGCTTGTACTTGTAGATGATCATCAGCTGCTACTGGAAGGCATCGCATCAATGTTGGACAATATTGAGTACATAAAGATTGTTGGAAAAGCTTCAAGTGGAGAAGAGGCCATAAATGTCGTGAATGAACTAAACCCGTCTATTGTTTTGATGGATATTATGATGCAAGGCATGACAGGTATAGAGGCCTCGAGATGGATCAAAGAGCAGAATGAAGAAATTAAGATCATATTAATTTCAAGTGATGTAAGTGAAAAATTAGTGTCATTGGCCATCCAAGCAGGAGTTGATGGCTATCTGCCAAAAAAAGTACCTAAAGAAACTTTAGTCGAAGCAATAAAGACAGTGAACTCTGGGGAGCGTTATTTTGGAAAGGACATTACTTCTATTGTCATGGACTCGATGTACAATTCAGGAGGAACCAAAAGCAAACCAATGAACGATGGGGAACTTTCAAAACGTGAGTTTGAAGTTTTACAGCATGTCGTGCAGGGCAAGTCAAATCAGGAAGTTGCCGATGACCTTTTTATAAGTGTCAAAACTGTAGAGACACATAAGTCCAATATCATGTCTAAGCTTGATTTAAAGAATACAGTAGAATTGGTAAAATATGCGATAAAGAACAAAATCATCGATCTATAACCTATAATCAATGATTTGGTCGTTTCCCTGATTCTCAGGATTCAGGTGTTCTCTGATTTATAGGACCTTATTAAGCATCATATTTACATTATAATTAGAAACAATATGATAGCTCAAGAAATCACTACACAAAATAACACTCCACTTGTAACTTATAAGTCCAAAGACAGATATTGTCATTGGCTTAAAAATTACCTCAATGACACTCAACCCTATAATGAGATCAATAAGATTGATATTAGAGATATTCTTTATCATTCCCTTGATGAAGCAAAAAAGCATTCTTCATCTCATTTGGAAATTACGGTATCCATTGTGGAGGATGCAAAATTATATTCTAATCCATATTATCTGCAAATCATATTTGATCAGATTTTAGAAAATGCGATTATCTACCAAGACCCAAATAAGTCCGAACAATTTCTTGATATTGACATAGCAGTAGAAAACAATATGCTATCGATGAATATAGTAGATAACGGGATTGGGATATCAAGAAAAGACAAGTCTGCCATATTCAATAAGTTTTATAGATCATCCAATAAATCCAAAGGCTTTGGTATGGGGCTTTACATGTCGAAGCAATATATTAACAAGTTGAGCGGACATATAAATATAGATTCTGCTCTTGGCGTTGGCACTCATTGTTTTATACAAATTCCAAATAGTTTCGGAATTTAAAACTCTCAATTAATAGTCAATTTTGAATCCTGATCAGTAATGGTCAGGATTTTTTGTATGTAGGCTAGAAGCTTTCACTAAGTGACTAAGGGAAACCCCTAATGCTCAAAAAATTGATTACAATATCATTGCCAGATGACAAATTCTTTGAGCCATTAAATTGCAAAAAATATACTTTAAAACGCTTTAAGAGTATTTTTTAATAGATAAAACACTTGTTTTACCAATTCAGATTTTCCCTGATTTATAGGATAGGAGATTCTTTCATATTTGATCTATCAAAACAAAAAAAAGAATCATGAAAAATCTCTACTCCTTTTTAATCTCAGCAACCTTAAGTCTTCTTTCATTGAATGGCTTAGCTCAAGATGCACATTTCTCTCAGTTCTACTCAAGCCCGGTTTATTTGAACCCTTCATTAGTAGGTATGTCAGGACAATATAGAGCCGTTGCTGCACACAGAGCACAAGGAACAGATGCACAAGGATTCACCACTTCCTTATTTTCATTTGATGCTCCACTTGGTAGCAACTCAGGATGGGGTGTTCAAATGATTAACGACAACCAAATGAATGGTGTTGTTAATACAACTTCTTATGCAGCTACTCTCGGTCACAGAATTGATATCTCAAAAGAATCAAAGTTAGGAATAGGTGTTCAAGTTGGTTTCTATCAAAAAACAATGGATTGGAGTAAGTTGACTTTTGAAGATCAGTTAGATCAGCGTAACGGAGTAGTAACGAATACCCAAGAGAGATTTGGGAATAACAACATCACTCAGCCAGATATAAATATTGGTATGGTCTATTCTTCCAACAATATTTTTGGTGGAGTTAAAGTAAGTCATATCAACAAGCCCAGAGAGAATTTTGCCATTGATTCAGAAACAATTATTCCATTAAAGACAACCCTTCACTTAGGTGGATTTCTACCTATTGCGAATTATAGAAGACAGGATTTTGTAATATCTCCTAACGTCATCTATGAGCGTCAAGGGAATTTCGACTACCTGCACCTTGGTGTTTATGTTGGGAGTGAGATATGGACTGTAGGTTTGTGGCATCGAGTAAATGATGCAATCATTGCTTCTGTTGGAGCAAACGTATCAAACTTCCGATTTGGTTATAGCTATGATGTTGCCATTTCAGATCATGCTGCACAAGCGAATAATGCTCATGAAGTTTCACTAGGGTACCAATTTAGTCTTCCAAGCAGGTACAAAATTAAAAACAAGTACAAGGGAAAATGTCCCAAATTTCAAAAGTATCTATTTTAAATAGTCATAAATAGTTTTATAAACTTATAAAAATAGAAAAAATGAAAAATTTAATTATATTAATATTACTATCTGTAAGCTCACTTGCTTTTGCTCAGCAGTATGAAAATAAATCAGTCAACTATCGTGTGGTAGCTATTAACAGCGAAGACAACTCAATTGAAAGTGTATCTAACGAAATAGAACTCTATTTGCCAATGAAGTTATACTTACCCACTGCATTTACCCCTAATGGTGACGGGCTAAATGATACTTTCGGAGCAGTAGGTGAAGGTATAGAAAAGTACAGATTGGTAGTTTACAACAGGTGGGGGGAGTCAGTTTTTTCTACAGAAAATGTCAATGCCAAATGGGATGGATTCTATAAAGGTAAGCCTGTTCCTTTCGGAAGTTACAATTACAAATTAGTGGCTTACGGTAAAGAATTCGGGGAGGTCAATAAAACAGGTAGAGTAACTGTACTTAATTAATAATCAGACTATGAGAATTTCAATTTTACTTATATTACTAACAATATCTTTCGACTTTTACGGACAATCAGGGTCGATCAGCTCCTCTAAAATAGAGGGCTGCGTACCATTCAATAGCTCATTTTCATTTTCTGGATCTAATGTAAAATCCTATCAGTGGAATTTTGGAAATGGTACTACATCATCCATAGCTACTCCGACAGTTCTATTCGAAAATTCTGGCAGCTACAACGTTCAATTAAAAGTAGTTTTCAACAATAACCAAACAAAGACATACGATTTAGCTCAACCTATTCAAGCGCTAGCTAAACCTTCTCCTCAGTTTACCATTTCTTCAACTGAAGTCTGCCAAAATAATATTATACAATTTACTAATACATCAAGTGATGCTGTTACTTACCTATGGGACTTTGGTGATGGTAATTCCTCTACAGACTCAAATCCAGAGCACAGTTATAGCTCAGGTGGTGACTATGCGGTCACTTTGGTTGCTTATAATGCCTTAAACTGCACCTCAATATTTACGAGTTCTGATATAATTTCGGTGAATTCAATCGATAATCTTGATATTATCTCAAGCTCAGAAAGTGAATGTGTTGGTGATGGGACCATTAGCTTTTCAACTTCTAATGCTTATAATTCTTATCTCTGGGATTTTGGTGATGGAAGTACCTCTACTGTACCAGATCCCAGCCATCAATATTCAAATGCAGGAAAATACACAATATCAGTTTCAGTAACTGACACGAAAGGGTGTACTGCATCTATTCAGAAATCCAATATGATTACGATACATGAGTTACCAAGTGCAACGCTCATAGCCTCTGAAAAAATAATATGTACAGGGTCTTCAGTTGAATTTGGCGGAAGTTTTGAAGCTAATGATCAGGTTTCATGGACATTTAGTGATGGGTTTACTTCTAACCTTAAATCTTTTGAGCGCTCATTTCCGAATCCCGGATCATTAGACGTTTCTGTTGAAATCACCAGTGACAATGGATGTGTATCAAAAATTGAAAAAAATTCCTTTGTTCAAATATTGAATACAGCTCCAACTCAAATTGATTTTGGAACTCAAGAGGGTTGTGTCCCTTTCACAGCTAATATGACAAATAATACTAGTAGTGTTTCAGTTTATCAATGGGAAGTAGATGGAGCGACTTTTACAGGAAAAAACATTATTTATACGTTTGACCAGCCAGGAACATATTCAGTAAAAGTCAGAATGACTCATTCAACAGGCTGTGAAAATGAGATTGTCTATGATGACGTTTTTACAGTACATGAATCAACTAACGAAATAAGTGCATCTACTTATGAAGGCTGTAATCCAACGAATGTTGCATTTAACCTAACCGGAAATGTATCCAACATAAATTGGAATATTGGAAGCTTTGCCACGAGTACAGATCAATCTCCAACGGTTACTTTCGATCAACCTGGTGAATATCCTATTACTGTATCATTTATAAATGAATTCGGATGTGCTGAAACACTCGCACTAGATAAGCCTGTTAAAATATATAATAACTCTATTGATTATACTTCCCCCCAGGCAACAGTCACTTGCCAATCTGCGGAAGTGTTTTTTAATGGAGGTATGGGGAAAGATTTCTGGGAATGGAGTTTCGGAGATGGAAGTACTTCAAATGTAAAAACCCCTTCACATTTTTACGAAACGCCTGGTACCTATACCGTTTCACTTCGAACTAACAATCAATTTGGGTGTCCAACTGAAATAGAGAACTACAATCAAATCATCGTTAGCGACCTGGAGTCCTCATTTACAGCCGCAGTTGTAGATACTACAGCAGGATGTCCAAATTTTTCAGTTCAGTTCCAAAACACTGTTCCTGAAGCTCAATCGTATTTTTGGGATTTTGGTGATGGGAATACTTCAACAGCACCTAACCCGTCCATTGATTTTTCTACTAACGGCCAGTTTAGTGTAAGTCTTACTTCCTGGAACTCAGAAGGCTGTTCAAATACAGCAGTAGAACTTATCTCTTCTCCTTGGCTATTTTGCTCAGGTGATTCGGACCAACCTATGGGCGGAACTGATTTGCCTGATTCACTATTTAATTTTAAGCACATTATTCGCCTATGTAGCTCACCAGCACAAGTCAATTTCTCCAATCCAAGGCTTGAAGCCACAAGTTGGGCATGGAACTTTGGTGACGGAAACACATCCAACGAAGAGAAGCCAAAGCATGCCTATGCTGTAAATGGAACTTACCTGGTAGATTTAATTTCATTTTATGAAGATGGTTCTATAGATACGCTTAATGACTTCACCGAAGTAATTATTGAGAAACCCGATGCCAATTTTGACTATACTCAGAAGTCATCATGTGGTGGAACCGAAGTAACATTTAAAAATCCAGGGAACGGAACTTTCAGTTGGGAATGGAATTTTGGAAACGGAATCATCTCAACCGAGAAAGAGCCTGTATACACTTATACCACTCCGGGAGTTTACCAGGTAGCATTGATTGCCAGTGATACTGCAGGTTGTCAAAACAAGGTAATTAAGAATCTGATTGTTGGAAACTCCTATCTCGAGTTTGATTTTGATCAAAATTTATGTCTCGAAGAGACTCTTTCAATAAATCATAATCTCCAGGGCTTCGATAGCTTCCTATGGAATTTTGGTGATGGAACCTCAAGTTCAGACAAATTTCCAACTCATAATTATCCGGCAGCAGGAGAATATCAAGTAAGTGTTGAAGCTTCTTTTTCTGGAGGTTGTTCAGAGGTCTTTACCTTAGATGAGTTGATCACAATTAATGATCCAAAAGCCAATTTCAATACTGATAATAGTCAAATAGGTTGCAACGATCTTGAAGTTCAATTCTTGAATAATTCGACTGGTGCAGATTCATATTTCTGGGATTTCGGAAACGGTAACAATTCATCAGCGATCGAGCCTCAAGTCACATTTAACCCTGGAATATATGATGTTAGTTTAATAGCTTCTAAAAATGGCTGTCGCGACACGCTTATCCTTCAGGACTTAGTAAAAGTTGATACGTTAAGTGCTAAATTTAGCTTTGATCAAAATCAAATTTGCCTTCCAATAACAGTTCAATTTACTGATGAAAGTGTAAATGCAATAGAGTGGTTATGGAATTTTGGAGACGGTACTACTTCCTCAGAGCGTAACCCCACGCATACTTTTACAGAAATGACTAGCAAACCTGTAATACTATCAATCACCAATAAGAATGGATGTATTGAAAAAACTAGTATGCCTTTAAATCAATTCTTAAAAGTAGACTTCAGTTTGGCTAAAGAAGAGTTCTGTCTAAATGAAGAGATTACATTTAAAAATCTTTCAAAAAATGCTGTGTCATGGAAATGGGATTTTGGTGATGGAAACACTTCTATCGAAAAAAATCCGATACATGCTTATAATAAAACGGGAGTATATACTGTAACCCTTGAAGCATTCTCCGAAGATGGCTGCAAATCGTCTATTACTAAATCTAAGGCAGTTAGCATTCGCTCGGTTAATGCAAATTTCAAAGCTAACATTGATAAATCAAGCTGTGCTCCTTTATTAGTAAAGTTTGATAACCTCTCAATAGGTAGCACCACTTACCAATGGGATTTTGGTGATAATTCTACTGCATCCAGTGAGTCTCCTTTTCATATCTATTCAGAGGCAGGCAACTATGATGTGAGTCTAATTGCTACAAATGACATCGGTTGTTCTGATACTTTAAAAAAAGAACGGCTAATTATGGCAACCGGACCTCGTTCAAAAATCACTTTATCGGATTCTATAGTTTGTCATCCGGATGAGATTGAGTTTGATGATGTCTCATCCACTGCAACGAACTGGAAATGGTTGTTTGGTGATGGTAATTCTTCGGAGCTAAAGAATCCAACTCATACGTATACTGATGCCGGAACATACAATGTCTCATTACTTTCGAGCGATTCAGATGGTTGCGAACAACTTGTTAAGTATGATTCTATAGTTGTTATTCCGACACCAAAAGCTGAATTTGAAGTTAAAGAGTATGATTATTGCCTTCCCGTAAATATAGAAACATCGAATACGAGTAGAAGCCTTCAAAATCCATCATACCGATGGACATTTGGTGACAGTACCACATCTGACCAATTCCAACCGGGTCATACTTATATAAACTCAGGGAAATACAAGGTGGCTCTGGAAATTATTAACGATGGATTGTGTTCGAATAAAATGGAACTCCAAAAAGATATTCTGGTCTACGATACAACTTATGTTTTAGAGCCTGACGTTCTACAGTTATCAGTCGTAAATGATAAGGCCATTTTACTGAAAAGTGCGCCTTACGAAGCTAATAATTTCAAATTTATCACCGTATTCCGAAAAAGAGTTGAAGAATCACAATTTGTACCTTTTGACACTGTATGGCAAGAAACTGCTTTTGATGACGTGAATGTAAATCCTACAGACAACATTTATAATTATAAAATGCTGATGCATGTTTATTGCCATAACCCCTGTGATATAGATGATCTTAACTTATATGAATCAATCAATATGAAGTCAGAAGTAACAAATGATACTGTTAGG
The DNA here is from genome assembly GCA_947500555.1 of uncultured Fulvivirga sp. Lineage (GTDB taxonomy): Bacteria > Bacteroidota > Bacteroidia > Cytophagales > Cyclobacteriaceae > Fulvivirga. The sequence goes on from CANMSE010000002.1 coordinate 725,438, forward strand.
TTAAACTGGAACCGCTATGCAGGACATAAGTATGACCAGTTTATTTTGTCAAGGAAAGGTGAAAATGATGATTGGAAAGATATAGCTGTGTTAGATAAAAACGAGCTGAATTATACCGATAACGAAGATTTATGTCCCGGTAAGTATTCTTACAAAGTAAGAGCAGCAAATCTCAATCAAAGAGGTTATGATTCGCAAAGTAACTCAACAGAGGTAGAAGTACTCAAGAACGTTTTCTTAGATCAGCAAGCAGAGGTAATTAGAACCACAGTAGTTGATGATATGTCCGCTTATACGGAATGGAAACAACCTGCTATAGGCCCCGACAAGGTAAGGTATTATGAAGTATGGCGAGCACCAAACTCTTCAGATTTTGAGTTAATAGATCAAGTTCCAGCTGGTATAACAGGCTATTATGATGAGAATATTGATGTTCAGAATGAAAGTTTTCAATATAAAATCCAAGTTGTTAACACCTGTGACATTGAAGCTAAAATGAGTGAAATGGGTACTTCAATACTATTGAAAAATGAAACAGATCACTATCGTAGCAGAGTATATTGGACTCCTTACGAAGGTTGGGAAAATGGTGTAGGGAAATACTTAATTCAGCGTATGAACGAATTTGGTGATTGGGAAACAGTGGAAGAAATTGACAGTATCAAAACCCAAACTATTATTGATTTGTCGAAGGAGAATGAATGATTTTATAAACCACACCAATTTTTGAATGTCTTGACTTTTTCTCTGCTCACTAGTACGTCTCCATGATCATAAGCAGGGTTCAACTCAAGTAGCAATCGACCGTTGAAATAAGTATGAATTTCTTCAATATGATCCACACCGATCATCATTCCTCTATTCGTTCTAAAAAATGAAACAGGGTCGAGTACCTCCTCTAACTGATCCATGGTGAAGTCTGAAACATACGTCTCACCGGAAGTGCAACGCGCATAATTCAAGCCATCGTGGCTAAAAAAATAAGATATGTCATTAATGGAAACCTGTTTGTACCTTGACCCTACCTTAAACAGAAACCGGCTTTTGTAGGTCTTTTCCAAAGTGGCACGCGTTCGGTCAATATGAAAGTTGGAGTTTTCTTGTTGTTTTAACCGCTCGTATTTGCTAATCGCTTTTACAAGTTCCTTTGGCTTGATAGGCTTCAAAAGATAGTCCACACTATTATAGTGAAACGCCTCAAGGGTATATTGATCATAAGCTGTGGTAAAAATGATCAATGGAAATCCTGGAATAGCATCCAACACATCAAACCCGGAACCATCACCTAAATGAATATCTAAAAATATGATATCGGGAAGTTGGTTTTGTTGAAGCCATTCTACCGCAGACTTGACTGAATTAAGATGAGTTAAGACCTCAAGGTCAGAAAGATCTTCTATTAACTTCTTAAGTCGATTAGCCGTTAATTGCTCATCTTCTATTATGATCACAGAAGTGCTCAAACCTTTGCGAGACTGATAGGAAGTTTTACTTCAAAAGAGCTTTCATCTTCTAAAATTTGCAACTCTTTCTTGATGGTAAGTTTTATTCGATTGGCCAAATTCTTCAAGCCAATCTTGGTAGTTTTATCAGCCGTAGGTTTGGCACTCTTTAAGTTTTTGACCGATATAAACCCATTTTCATCGTTGGTAATCAGAATTTCCAGGGGATCTTCTTTTGAGAAAGAATTATGCTTTATAGCATTTTCAACCAACGTCTGGATGGAAAGTGAGGGCACCTTATAATCTTCAATCTTTAAGTTAATATCTTTCTTCACGATCAGGCTATCCTGATGCCTGATTTGAAGGAGATAGACATAGTCATCCAGAAAATTTAGCTCGCATTTAAGCGAAACAAGATTTTGACCATCATGCTCCAATACATATCGGTACAAGTCAGAAAGCTTATCGATAAAATCTACTGCAGCTTTTGAGTCTGTTTCGACCAGAGAAGTAAGTGTGCTAAAACTGTTGAATAAAAAATGCGGATTTACCTGATTTTTTAATCCTTCGTATTTGGCAGCAAACAATTCTTTCTGAATGGACTCTTTTTCCTTCGCGGTTTTTACTGCCCTGCAGTTGGAAATTTTTACGATCTCATAATAGATAATGAGCAGTCCCATGACATATCCGGTGGCGGCATCCGCCCAAAAGTTTGCCTGCTCCATACAGCAATCTTCAGGTACCCAGCGGATAACATGAAAATTGAATAGATAAGCGAAAAGCAGAACACAGGGAATAGAAACCAGAGTAACCTTTAAAAACAGTTTGGAAACGTTAAATTCATCTTTCGTAGATTGAACCTTCTTATCAAAATAGGTGGCTGATCTGGCAATGACTTCCCATAACAACATCACCACCACCACAGTATAGACCATATATATCGTAGTGGCCAAGTACCACTCCAAGGCTCCTGAAATATCAGCGGCTCGCGTAATCTTAAAGAATAAGAAAACGAAGCTGCCGATGAAAAGACGAAAGAAGTATTTCTTCATATATTAGTTTGAGGCCATCGAAGGACCATCAGTCACTTCGAAGCTCATACTTAAGCCTTTGGCTTTTTGCATGCCTTTGCCTTTACAAGTTACTGTATAAAAATACTTACCTGGTTCCATATTTTCCGCATTTGCAGTGATTTTATATAGATCAGGGTTGCTTTCGGACTGCTCCACGTTGAATTCGATGCCTTTTGGACCGAGTACTCTTGGCAACTCAAATTTGGCTTTTTTTGCTCTGTTGGATCGAACCATAACGAGGTCAAAATTGTACTTTACACCTTTATCGATCACGACTTTAGGGGTTTCGACCGTAAGGTTTACTCCTTGTTTGGGTAGTTCCTGTGCATTGGAAAGTGAGGCAACAGCAACAAACGACAATAATAATAGTAGCTTTTTCATGTGTATGAGTTTGGATTTTCAATGGTCACATGGAATTCGCGATAAATCCCATTCATCTTAGATTAGATAGTTAAGATGTCTGGTCTTTATGCTCATTTCATGGGTATAACTTTTGATGATTTATACTCAATTTAACGACCGTGATGATGCGATTTTTGACCTAAACCCCGAAGTGAGGATAATTTAAAATGAATTGTAGTTATTTAGCCATGGGTTGTATCACAGTGTAAAACATAACTATTTGCGTATTTTTTTGTCTATTTTAGTATTTTATCATTTTTTAAATGACCATTAACATTTATCAAGTCCATAAAATGACAAAGTACTGATATACAGATGTTGTATATCATGCTAGACTTACTACTAAAACCTTTTGAAAATGGAACCAAGCCTTCAAATAGCCAGTCTTATATCACCATTCATTAATGTGGTAAAACGGGGGTCTGATGAAATCAAAAACTTATTGAAGGAAGGTCTTCATGACTATCTTCAGAACCAAGCAAATAAGTACTACTACACAAATAACTTTTTGCACAGATACGATAAAGTAGAATTCAATTCAGTTTATTATCCGATAACAATCGGTTACAACGAATTGACAACTAATTGTGACAACCTAAAAGACTTCTTTGAGGAGTACAGATATATAAATATAGTTGGAACAGCTGGTAGTGGTAAGAGTACATTTGTTAAATACCTGTTCCTAGAATCAATCAAACAATCATTCAAAGTTCCAATACTTGTTGAACTGCGTCACTTGAACGACTTCAATGGTAATATTTCGGAATTCATTCAGCAAAAAGTCCTGAATCAAAAAGTAAGTCCATCAAAAGAAATTTTGAAAAGATCATTTGAACAAGGATCATACTTCTTTCTCCTAGATGGTTTTGACGAGATCTTCTCAAAAAGAAAAGAAAACGTAATCAAGCAACTGGATGAATTCATTGACATGTATCCTCATAATTATTTCCTGATTTCAACGAGACCAGGAGGTGGCATTGAGAATTTTCCACGTTTTTCGAACTTCCACGTTTTGGATTTTGAAGAAGACGACATAAGAGAATTCATAAACTTACAAGTAGATGATCCTGATAGGTGTATTCAAATTCAAAAAACAATAGACGGAAATTTAGAATTCGGTTTTCAAGAATATCTCAAAAATCCATTATTGCTTTCAATGTTCATTCTGGCTTACGGGAATCATCCAGAAATCCCAAAAAAGAAAAGTGCTTTCTACAGTAATGTTTTCGATACGTTGTTTTCTAAACATGACGGCTTAACAATAAAGTGGTTTCCCAAGAGAAAAGTTAACTAAGCTTCAAAAAGATGAATCTGAGAAAATACTTTCTGTCTTTTCTTATTTAACCTTAGCTGAAGGTAGTTATTCATTTACAGAAGAGCGGCTAGTAGAAAAATTTATTACTATTAAATCAAAGCACTCTGATTTAAACTTTAAACCTGATGATCTGGTTTACGACTTGAGAACGTCAATCTCCATCTTAGTAAAAGATGGATTTGAATATCACTTTCCTCACAGATCCCTCCAAGAATACTTTACCGCATTGTTCATAAAAAGACTCCCGGATAGTACAAAACCGAAAATCTATAAACGACTTTCGAACATCATAAAGAAGAATAGCAATGATAACAGTTTTAATTTGTGGGAATTATGTGAAGAAATGGATTATGAGAACTTCGCAAAATCATTTTTAATACCCGAACTCTCATTTTTTTTGAAAGTTTTGAATAGCGCGAAAAATGACAAAGAACTTTTAATAAAATTTTATAGTCTTTGGGGACCAGCTTTATTTTATACAACTCATTTAGAAACTGGAGAACCTGTATTACATATTTATAGAGACGGCAATTTTTTTGCTGCTATTATAGATAATTATGAGGTATATGATTATCGCTTATTTTCCCATTTTATTGAAAATAATAATCTTAGAGATGAAGTGCTTAAAATTTTGTCAATCAAATTAAATCACGACATTGAACCAGATAAAGCAGACATGGAAATCGAACAGTTCATTCATGACAATGAAGTTGAGCAAATCCTTATAAAAAATGGAATTTATGAGGTTGTAAAAGAATATAAAAAATCCATTCAGGCTAAAATCAAATTGATTGAAGAGAATCTTAAAAAAAGGAGTGAAGACCTGAAAGACCTTTTGGACTATTAAAAACGTCTGGCTTAAAGAGTCTCCCAGCGATCATGAGGCTCTTCGGGTTACACCTTCTGAGTGACGATAAATGGATAGACTAACTAGTCATTACCAAGCTTTACAGCTTCCATTTTCTCCTTGATCTCATCATTCCCCAAATTACCCAAACTACCAATATGTGTATGCTTCAACTCTTTATCTGGCTCATAGTCTCCGGACTCTACTAAAAGCCCTACTTCCTTATAAGCATCCCGGAAGCTCATTCCCTTTTTCACCAATTCATTCACAGACTCTACGGTGTACAAATAATCATATTTCGGGTCTGATAAGATGGCCTCACTGATTTGAATATTCTCCAGCATATAGGTGGCCATTTTCAAACATTCTTTTTGCTCATCTATAGCAGGGAAGATCGCTTCTTTGATCAGTTGATAATCACGATGATAGCCTGCCGGTAAATTACTTAGAATCATAGCAATGGTATTTGGCAAAGACTGAAGCCGATTACATTTGGCCCGGATCAGCTCCCAAACATCAGGATTCTTTTTGTGAGGCATGATACTTGATCCTGTTGTTAAATGATCGGGGAACGTAAGAAAGTCAAAATTCTGCCCCATATACAGACATATATCCATGGCAAGTTTTCCCAGGGTTTGGCTTATGGAAGCCATCGCAAAAGCCAGTGATGTTTCCAACTTACCACGGCTCATCTGTGCGGCAATGGAATTATATTTTAGAGTAGAAAAGCCCAGTAACTCGGTAGTCAACTCACGATCAATCTCGAAAGAAGAGCCGTAGCCTGCAGCAGAACCCAAAGGATTCTGATCTGCTATTTTATAGGCTGCGGAAAGTAATATGGAATCATCTACCAAGCTTTCGGCAAAAGCAGCAAACCATAGCCCAAAGGAAGACGGCATAGCAATTTGCATGTGTGTGTACCCAGGCATTAATACGTTTTTATGCTGCTCACTTAGCTTCATTAAGCAGTCAAAGAGTTCATTGATCAAACCGTTGATCTGGGTAATTTCCGCTTTGAAGTAAAGGTGCAGATCAACCAGCACCTGGTCATTTCTACTGCGTGCGGTATGTATTTTTTTACCGGTGTCTCCTAGTTCTTCCGTAAGCATGAACTCAATTTTTGAATGGATGTCTTCAAATGTTTCTTCAATAACAAAGTCATCCTTTTCCACCAACTTGAGGTAACCCTCTAAAGCCTGAACTAAATCAGTTCCTTCTTTCTCTGTTATCAGCTCAACAGAGGCCAGCATTTTTGCATGAGCTATCGAGCCTTTAATATCATATTTGGCCAGTCGTTCATCCAGTTTCCGATCATCACCTGCGGTGAATTGATCAACGTTTACGGCTGTGTTACCACCTTTATCCCAGAGTTTCATTTCTTTTCATTTTAATATTGTTACTCACTCTATTTTATCTGCTTATTTTCATTTTGTCCACGGTTCTGTAAGAGTTGACTACCCAACCACAGAGACCTCTGAGAGCCGCAGAGTTTTTATACTTTTTAATTTCACTCTCAGCGTATCTCTGTTTTCTCTGTGGTTAAACATGAAGGTTCCTTATTAACTGAGTGTAAAGATTTATACCTTGTTCTATCTCAGTGATGTAAATAAATTCATCCGCCATATGCGATCTGGCCGAGTCACCAGGGCCAATTTTAACACTGTCAAAGGACATCAATGCCTGATCTGACATAGTTGGAGAGCCATACGTTTCTATTTCCAATTTTTTAGCTGTTTCCAGAATCGGATTATTAGGAGCAATCCCGGAAGAATTCAACCGCAGCGAACGAGGGGTGATCTCACTTTTAACATGTTGTCGGATCTCACTCACGACCTCTTCCAATGTATAAGCATCAGTGACGCGAACATCTACCACAAAATGGCACTTGTCAGGAACAACATTGTGTTGTGTACCTGCTTTAATTTGTGTTACCGTCATCTTCACCTCACCCAAATGTTCAGAAGCTCTGGGGAACTTGAACGATCTGAACCATTCAATATCCTGCATAGCCGTATAAATAGCATTGGTTCCCTCCTCTCTGGCTGCATGCCCGGACTGACCTTTTGATTCACAATCTAGTACTACAAGCCCTTTCTCGGCAACAGCTACTTTCATTAAGGTTGGTTCACCAACAATAGCCAGATCAATCGTTGGCAACTCAGTCAATAACAACTCCATGCCCTTAGGCCCTGAGTTTTCTTCCTCTGCCGAAGCGGCAAAGACTAAGTTAAATGGCAGCTCCTTATCATATAATGACAGAAAACTGGCCAGCAATGAAACCAATGCTCCACCTGCATCATTACTCCCCAGACCATATAATTTTCCATCTTCAATGGTCGGTTGAAATGGGTCGCGAGTATACCCGGATGCAGGTTTTACAGTATCATGATGTGAGTTAAGCAGCACTATAGGTTTGGACGAGTCTAAGCTCTTATGAGCAAAGACATTATTACCAATACGCTTTGCTTCTATTCCTTCGCTAGTCAAAAAAGACTCAATGATAGAAGCCGTATCCTGTTCCTTACCTGAGTAAGAGGGACTTGAAATAAGTTGTTGAAGTAGCGTTATGTATTTATCAGCTATCATTATCAAATTAATTTGGTGCCTATGGATTGGGTCAGATTTTTTGCATGTTTTATCCAGACACTTGTCACGCCCCCTGATAGGGCATCAAACCCATTAGTCAATTTGGGGATCATTCCATCTTTGATAATTCTTTGCCCTTTTAATTGATCGAATTCAGCGTCCGTAAGTGTTTCTATGAGTTGATTATTACTATTTAAGACACCTTCCTTTTCAAAGCAGAATATTAGTTCTACTTCATAGTTTGAAGCCATGGCTTTGGCAATGTTAGTGGCTATAGTATCGGCATTCGTATTTAACAAATTACCATGACCGTCATGGGTAATCGCTGAAAAAACAGGTATGAATTCAGATTCAAGAAGTTTTTCAAGTTTTTCGTTATTGACTCCTTTCTCATCAATATCTCCTACATAACCAAAGTCAATAGGTTCAGAGGGTCTTTTTTCAGCTTTGATCAAATCCAAATCTGCTCCTGATAAACCCAGGACATCAACCTTCAAAGCTTGCAGCTCGGCAACAAGCTTTTTATTGACGAGCCCGGCATAGACCATAACCGTAACGTCAAGATCTGCTTTGGTGGTTACCCTTCTCCCTTCAATCATTTTCACCTCTAACCCCAAAGACCTGGACAAGTCTGTCGCCTTTTTACCTCCTCCATGCACAAGAATCTTGCGTCCTTCGAGGTTTGCAAAATCTTGCATGAACTTGGTCAATAGCATTTCATCATCCAGTAGATGACCTCCGATTTTAATTACCTTCAGTGTACTCATGAAAGTAATCTTTTTAGTACAACCTGAGCTGAAAAAACACGATTCAACGCTTGTTCATAAACCAATGATTCATCAATCACTTCATCAGTCGCCACCACATTTCTGCGCATAGGCAGGCAATGCATGAAGCTTCCATTATTGGTCAATGCCATTTTCTCTTTGTTAATCGTCCACGGCAATTCAGGAGCAATAGCTCCATAGTCTGCATAGCTGCTCCAATTTTTAGTATAAACAAAGTCTGCTCCCTTCATCGCTTCTTGCTGATCATGCTGGATCTTGACACCGTCAGTATATTGCTCGGCTAGTTCAAAACCTTCCGGACAAGCCAGAGTAACTTCTGCATTAGTCAATTTCACCCACTCCAGGAAAGAATTAGCCACGGCCTGAGGCAATGGCTTTGGGTGAGGTGCCCAGCTCAAAACTATTTTTGGACGTTCAATTTTCTTTTCAGCAATGGTGATCAAATCCGCCAGCGATTGTAGCGGGTGCAGTGTCGCAGACTCTAAACTGACAATTGGGACTTCAGCATGCTTCACAAACTGCTGAAGCACTTCTTCCTGATAATCCTTCTCTCGATCAACCAACCCCGGAAATGTTCTCACTCCCAAAATATCTACATATTGCGACATGGTTTTTACCGCATCCTTTACATGTTCCTGGGTACCTCCGTCCATTACCACACCATCACCAAACTCCAACTTCCATCCACTTTGGTTGACGTCCATCACAATGACATTCATACCCAGATTTTGTGCAGCTTTTTGAGAACTCATTCTGGTGCGCAGGCTTGGGTTAAAAAAGACCAGGCCCAAAGTTTTACTTGGCGCCACATTAGGTGTAAAGGGATTAGACTTCAGTTGAATAGCCTCTTTTACAAGCGCTGAAACATCCGTCACATCATTAACCGATAGAAAATTGTTCATCCTTGAATTGGGTTGATTGCAAAATTGTTTTCAGCGTTTCGAGGAAAATGTTGAGTTCCTCTTTGCTTACAGATAGTGCCGGCAAAATCCTTAGCACATTGGGATTAGAGGAAGAGCCTGTTAATATTCCATTTTCAACCAATAGTGATCTTAACGCCTTGATTGGAAAAGGAAAGTGCAAGCCTATCATGAGGCCTCTTCCAGTCACTTTGATGTCATAGTCAATGGATTTTAACTGATCGATAAACCAATCGCCTTTTTCCCTAGCCGACTCAATAAGATCTTCTTCTTCAAGAACTTCCAGTACCGCCAGACCAGCAGTGCTCGCCAAATGATTACCTCCGAAAGTAGTTCCGAGCATTCCATAGGAAGGTTTAATATCCGGATGAATAAGAACACCCCCTATGGGGAAACCATTACCCATTCCTTTCGCCATGGTAATCAAATCAGGCTTGATTCCTGCCAACTGGTGAGCAAAGAAATGACCTGTTCTACCAAAACCAGCTTGTATTTCATCTAAAATGAGAAGAACTCCATATTTCTTGCAGAGTACTTCCAATTGCTGAAGAAAGTCAGGCTCGGCTACATTGATTCCTGCTATGCCCTGTATTGGCTCAATGATCACCCCTGAAATATCATGCTCCTTCAAAATAGCTTCTACACTGTCAATATTATTAAGCTCGGCAAAGTGAACATAAGAGTCCGGTAAACCAGCTGGTTTTATCTTATCATTATCGGTTATGGCCAAAGCCGCTGCCGAACGACCATGAAAGCCCTTCTTAAAGGAAATAAATTCACTTTTCCCATTATGGAAGGAAGCTATTTTCATTGAAAATTCTACTGCTTCTGCTCCGGAATTGCACAAGAAAAGCGAGTAATCAACATACCCGGATTGCTCTCCTAATTTTAAGGCTAGCTTCTTTTGAATTGAATTATGAACAGAGTTGGAATAAAATCCCAAACGCTCTAGTTGATTTTTCAGTTTGTTCAGATAAACCTCATGGCTATGACCAATAGATATAACAGCATGGCCACCATACAAGTCAAGGTATTTCTTACCATTAGCATCAGTCACCCATGAGCCATTGCCGCTAACTATTTCCAAATCCATTAATGGATATACTTCGAATAGCTCCATGATATTAAGATTTCATTTTGGTAATTCGTTCATAAGACTTTACCAGTCCTTTGATCAGGGCTGAGCTCAGTCCATTATGTTCCATTTCATTAAGACCAGCTATGGTACAACCCTTAGGTGTAGTCACTCGATCTATTTCTTTTTCAGGATGATCTCCATTCTGGGCCAGAAGAGTTGCTGCTCCAAGACAGGTTTGTACTGCAATTCGTTGTGCATCTTCTGCATCGAACCCTAATTGCACTCCACCCTGAGATGTAGCTCTGATAAATCGCATCCAGAAAGCAATACCTGAAGCACATACTACTGTAGCAGATTGCATCAATGCTTCTTCTATAAACATAGTTTCCCCTACACATTCAAAGATGGATTTAACCTCCTCCAGCTTTTTTAAGCCCGCATTGTTAGCTGCCAAACATGTCATAGACTCCAACACGGCTACGGCCGTATTTGGCATTGCTCGCACTATCGAAATTTTCTGACCGATTGTCTCTTCTATTTGGCTAATTTCAACGGCCGTGACTACGGATATAAGTGTTTGCTGCCCTTCTTTAATAGCAGGCTTTATTTCCACCAATACTTCTGAAAGTTGTTGGGGCTGAACTGCTAAAATGATAATGTCTGATTGTCCTGTAGCTTCTTGATTATTATCTGTAACTGAAACATTGCCTAAACTATATTGCTGTATCGCAGCGCTGTTTCTCTTGGTGAGTATCAGTTTATTATCTTTCAGTAAACCACCTTTTTCTAAGCCTCTGAAAATAGCAAGGCCAAGATTTCCGGCTCCAATTATTGTTATCGTTTTATTTTTCATGATGGTTCTATTAAAAAAAACTGCCTTTTAGTTTTAATCCTGTAGTTTCTTCGAGGCCAAACATCAGGTTCATATTTTGTACTGCTTGTCCTGATGCACCTTTCAGCAAATTATCAATGATGCTTGTGATCAATAGTTTGCCGTCTATAACTGCTAAATGAATAAAGCAATTATTGGTATTCACCACTTGTTTTAAGTGAATTGGTTGATCTGAAACGTGTGTAAAAGGGGCATTTTGAAAAAAGCTTTTATAAAGCTTTTTTACATCCTCCAAAGAGGATGGAGCCGGCATGTACATGCTGGCGAAAATGCCCCGAGTAAAAGCTCCTCGAACGGGTATGAAATTAAGTTGCGCATCAGTGTTCAGTGATTCTTTAATCTCTTTTAAATGCTGATGTTCAAATGGTTTGTAAATAGATACATTGTTATTTCGATAACTGAAGTGGCTTGTCTCACTCAAAGACTGACCTGCTCCTGTCGAGCCTGTTAAAGCATGTATTTGAACTTCTTCAGCCAATTGATTCGCCTGAGCCAGTGGCAAAAGGCCCAGTGTAATAGCTGTAGCGAAGCAACCAGGGTTTGCGATCGATGATGCCGAGCTAATTTTATCGCTATTCAACTCAGGTAAACCGAAGACAAACTCCCTACCATCCATTTTTGAATTTTCCTGGTGTCGGAAATCCTGACTGAGGTCAATGATTTTAATTTCATCATCAAATATATTTTCATCTAAATACTTCTGTGACTGACCATGCCCCTGGCATAAGAAAATAACATCAACTTTTTTGTTCAACTGTTCACTAAACGGTAGTTGAGTTATACCTAAGAGATCCTGATGAATTTCATAAACAGATTTCCCCACCTGACTTTGGCTTACTACCTGAGTAACTTCTACTTCAGGATGAAAGAATAAAATCCGTAACAATTCTCCGGCCGTATAACCTGCACCGCCTACTATTCCTACTTTAATCATAACAGCTGGTTTTTCTGATGATAAATTTTCTGCGGTACCGACAGGATTTTAGTGAAGCCCCGAACATCATTTCCATCCCATAATCCATTTTCCTCACCATAAACACCAAAGTCGGCATTCATCAAATCATGGTCCGACTCAATTCCGATCAAATCAAATCGGTAAGGACTCAGTTTTACCTTCACCATACCGGTTACTGTTTTTTGAGTGCTTGAAAGAAACTGTTCTATATCCCGCATCACGGGATCAAGGTATTGTGCTTCATGCAATAGCATTCCATACCAATTGGCGAGTTGTTCTTTCCAATACATCTGCCATTTTCCCAAAACATGTTTTTCCAATAGTTGATGTGCCTTAATAATAATCATAGGCGCTGGTGCCTCAAATGCCACCCGACCTTTGATTCCTACTATAGTATCTCCCACATGCATATCGCGACCAATGGCAAATGCCCCGGCCAATCCATTCAATCTCTTTATGGCTTCCAGAGGTTTCCCCTTCCAATCGTTTATACCTGTCAGCTCTCCTTCTGTAAAATGCAATTGAACTTCCTCATCTGACTCCTTCTGAGGCTGGTTTAAATAAGCACTATCAGGAAGTGTTTTATTAGAAGTCAATGTTTCCTGGCCTCCAATAGAGGTTCCCCAAATCCCCATGTTGACAGAGTACTTTGCCTTTTCCCATGAAGCTTCCACCCCATGACTTTTCAGGTAGTCTATTTCTCCCTTTCGTGAGAGCTTTTGGTCTCGTACTGGCGTAATAATTGAAACTTCAGGAAGCAGTACATTAAAAACTAAATCAAAACGCACCTGGTCATTCCCGGCACCAGTACTACCATGAGCGATAGCATCAGCACCTACATTCTTAGCATATTTGGCTATAGCCAGCGCTTGAAAAATTCGTTCTGAACTGACAGATAGTGGGTAAGTTCCGTTTTTAAGGATATTTCCAAAGACCAGGTATTTGATTCCTTTGTCATAGAAATTCTTAGTCTCATCGAGATTAGTGTGCTTGACAGAACCCAATTCATAGGCTCTTTTTTCGACCTCCTCCAATTCTTCATTCGTGAATCCTCCCGTATTTACTAAAACAGTATGAACGGTATAGTTCAACTCTTTTTGAAAGTATACCAGGCAGTATGAGGTATCTAATCCTCCGCTGTAAGCCAGTACTATCGTTTTATTTTCATTATTCATTTTAAAATAGTTTGAGTGCTTTGGATTTGTTTAATAGGGATTTAGGACTGACCTTCTTAAGAAAACTTTTGAATCGTTCCCAGCGCTGACCCTTATCGAGTTTCTTTACTTCTTCTTTTTGCCCTGGCTTAAACAACATACCTGTGCACAAACAATGGCTTCTGTTAGTGCGTTGAAGAATATCATAATTGACACAGCCCTGACAGCCTTTCCAAAAGGTTTCGTCTGTTGTCAACTCTGAAAAAGTGACGGGTTTGTAGCCTAAGTTTGAGTTAATTTTAAGTACTGCAAGGCTCGTTGTAATGCCGAACAGTTTGGATTCAGGGTATTTCTCTCGTGATAACTCAAAAGCACGCTTTTTTATTTTAGCAGCCAGTCCTAAGCCTCTAAACTCTTCATTGACGATAAGACCGGAGTTCGCAACAAATTTGCCATGACTCCAGGTTTCAATGTAGCAAAAGCCCGCAGCTTTGTTGTCTGACACAGCTATCACTGCATCTCCCTTCTGCATTTTTGAAAGAATATACTCAGGAGTACGTTTGGCAATACCTGTCCCTCTTTGCCGGGCAGCCAGCTCAATCATATGTGCTATTTGCTCAGCAAACTGAGCATGTCGTTCATCTGCGATGATGATTTCCATTACAATGAAAATTAAAATTTGAATAGAAGAACCCTAATCGAAATCGATTGGATTAGTAATTAATAAAGTAGTATGTGGAGCAGTGGGCGTACCACCGCAATAATATTAAAGGACCCTAAGAGGGTCTCCTATTCCTGTTCCTACGGAAAGAGGCCGTTGCCGGAGTACCCGGATAAAGATTGGCGCTATAAGAAACAGTTTTGTTCATTGATAAGACAAAGGTATCTTCAAAAAAATGAGAAAACCTAATACAAGCTTGATAATTATGATTTTAAATGATTGTCAGTTATTACTCACAAACTCCAGTTTAGATTCCTGCCTGCACCCGCCAAAGGTCAGACAAGCAGGAATGACGTTCTAATACAGTAAAATGTGTCATTCCTTAGAGCGGAGCGAGTAAGGAATCTCAATATTTTAGAACATATAATATTGTGGACAACTAATTCTTTTTATACCCATACGGGCAGTGGCGGCAACCACTTTTGCAGCAATAACCACGCTGCAAGTGATATTCCTCTGTAAATACATAAAGGCCATTTTCAACATAGTATAATGCCTTTGAAGACTTTTTGTTTCCCTTATTCACTACAACTAAATAACAGAAACAGGCTTTTTGTTTTCATCAATTGCAACAAATGTGAATTCACCGTGAATAGCCTTCTGTCTTTCCTCGGAATACATCTGCTCTATGAATATCTCAACATGCACTTTTAAACTGGTCTTTCCGACATGATTCACTTGCCCTATCAACTCAACTAAAGTTCCTGCAGGTATAGGGTGTTTAAAATCAACTTTATCGGAAGAAACCGTAACCACTCGTTTTCTTGTAAAACGAGTGGCTGTAATAAATGCAACTTCATCCATGAGATGCAAGGCAGTACCTCCAAATAACGTATCGTAATGATTGGTTGTATTAGGAAATACCGCCTTAAATATGGAGGTTCTTGATTTCGCTATTCTTTGATCTATATCCATTATTTAAAGATAAAACCATTGGGGCCACGACCACTATCGAAGCTATCGATAAATGTTCCATCTTGCCGGTATCGGTATACTTTGCCATTTCCCTGGAAACCACGGGCGTCACCGGCATAAATTATATTGGTATCAGGATCTACTCCAATACCGTAAAAACCTATGGCATTATCTTCCGTCACTAGAGGGTCTAATGTTCCTGAAAAACCATCTACAGGAATCTTAAAGATAGAAGTACCTTTTATAATGATTAACTCATTTCGAGCAGCATTAATTGCCAAACGACCACTTACATTGATATTCAAAGACAACTGAGCTTCTTCTGTATTTGAGGTTGGATCAATTCTCAAAATTTTTCCATCATTATTTGGTACCGGAGGGGTAACTGAATAATCAGTAGTACCTCCTGAAATAGCCCAAATTTTTTGATTTTGATCCAAAACCATTTGAGTTACACCATTGCTTAATGTTATTGTAGCACTTACCTCATTGGTGGAAGTACTGATCACTGATATCGTATTAGTAAATGAATTAGATACATAAAGGTTTCCATTGACATTTAAAATAAATTCTGATCCAAAGCCTGTTTCAATGGTCTTTTCTATCTCTCTTGTTTCCAAATCGAGAACGGAAACTCTACCGGGATCTGTAAAACTTACCCATTCGGTAATATAGCCTTTACCATTGAATGCGGTAAAATATCGAGGAAGACTAACATCTGTGATGGTATACTCGCTCTCAAAAGTATTGGCATTGACCACCTCAACCTTGTTGCTATTGTTAACAACAAGATAAGCCAGGTTATTTGAAATGTTCATCGATTGAACTACATCACCAAGTATGCTACCATCGTTAGTAGAATTAAAAATTGCTTGTGTCGCTGTTCCATTTCCCGAATTGTAATGTGTAATAGAACCATCGGCCTCCAGAAAGTTTCCTTCATTAACAACAAAGACTCCGCTAACAAACTCGCCTGCAGGGCCTTCATCATCATCAGAACATGAAGAAAAAATGAAACTGGCTGTAAGTAAAACAGCTGAAGTGAAAAGTGATTTTAAAAATGATTTCATTGGGTTAGTTTAAATTTTAAATAAAAGTGTGAATAGATAGCTTCTACCGGGCATAGCTCGGTTAATAAGATTTTCGTAATAGACATCCATAATATTTCGGGATTCTATGGATGCATTGATCTTAATGGAATTCAGATTAATTTCTTTGCCTACTCTTAGGTCCAGTAGGTTAAATTCATCAACTCGATTGAAAGCGGTGTTATCATCAGTGGTGTAGCGCTCCCCAGTAAAGTTATTGTCAACATTAGCCTGCCATGTCTTATACTTCCAGCCTAAACCTAAATTAAACTGATGTTTAGGCACGTAAGGCAATTGTTTTCCTTCGCTATTATCATTAACCGTTAAACCTGATTCATTGATTGATTCGATGAAAGAGTAATTACCTCTAAAATTAAAATAGTGATCAGCAATAGAATAGCTAATAGAAGATGTAAACTCCAACCCACTTACTCGGACATTTCGAATATTACTTGGCGACCAAACCAGAGACTCATTTGGCAACCAAATGATCCATTCATCTACCCAATTTCGGAATGCGGTCAAGCCAAAATTGATATTTAAATCTTCTTGATTATGCGACCAATTAAAGCCTGTTTCTACGTTCAAACTCTCTTCGGCATTGAGGTTTGGGTTTCCTCCAGGTTGCCAAAACCGATCATTCAAAGTAGGTAAACGATATGCTCTACTGACCTGTGCAGTCCATGCAAGTTGACTCTTTGTAGTCTCCAAAATTTTATATTCCGATCCAAGACTTGGTGCAAAAGGCCGTAGAGTATTATCCAACGACTGTCTAAGATTTAAGCTTACTTTCCAGTCGTTTATGGGTTGGAAAGTAAATGCTGCGAAAAAGTCAGTAAGCCAATCTGTTTCGTAGTAGTTATCTGTTTCAGCTATAAAATGATTTAGGTTGGTTCCTATTCTCACTGAACTTGCACTACTAAGTGCCAGTTCGTAATTAGCGACTCCTGAAAATTGTTGACTTACAACACGTGAATCTTCATTGAAATATTGATCATTAATAATATAAGCCACTGTGCTATTTAGGTTACCCTGACCCAATTGAATCTCCTGATCCAATGCTAATCGTAAATTGGTATCTTCTAATTGGTCATTACCAGTGGGGTTTGCAATGGAAGGTTGAATTTCACGATCATTTTTGAGAAGTTGCCCGTGAAACGCAATATCCTGTCGGTCAAAGTAAATATCCTGAGAGACTCCGTATTGCTTTACCCGTGCGTTATTTTGCTTCAGTACAATATCATTTGAGCCCTTGAGTGGATAGCTGAAATCGTTCTCAATGTAATGATGAAAGAGTTTTGTTTGCCCGGTAACATTGCCATTCGAATATGTAGCACTTAAGCCATTTGTAAATTGACCAAAGCTTCCCAACTGGCTCAAAATCTTAACCTGTGGTTTTTTATCAACCTGTGGTTTGGCTGATTCAAGTAGGACGCTTCCCCCTATTGCACCACTGCCATATAAAGAAGCACTACTCCCAAATTGAACAGCAATATCATCCACTAAAAATGATGGCCATAATGAAAAATCTGTTTGACCAAGGGTTGGTGAATTTACCGGGATACCATTCCAAAGTACTGCAGTGTGTGAAGCAGAGGTACCTCTAAATGCTACAGTTGCTAGTTGCCCATTCCCATAAGTTTTAAAGTAGACAGGCAACTGATCTCCAATCAGTCGATTAAGAGTGCCAACCTCATTTTTTTCTAATCGAATGACCTTTGATCCAACCGAATATTTAGAAATCGGGGCACCATATACTTCAATTTCCTCAAGCTGAAGTGTATCAAGCTCTTGTGAAACTGATTGAAGTGCCGAAAGGCAGAGTACAATTAAGATAAAAGGTCTCATTATTCTTTTAGCTTGACCTATACCTTATAAAAGCTTGGAAAGCGAATAAATATATTCAGTTACCACAAGCCTTTCTCCCGAAAGCACTGGTCTTACAAATTAAAGGCAGGTCTCCTGGCTCGCTCTACTTGTTGCGCCTTCCCATCCCGATAAATTGGGGCAGTGGCTTTTGATTGTCAACAAGCTCAATAGAGCTTACAGTTGCGGGGACAGCTCCGGAATTCTCGTGTATAACTCACAAGTCACCGGATTCCCTTTTAATCACGAGTGATTGTAAATCGCCTCGTGAACCAATAATCAATTCAAAGGTAGAAAAGAATTTATTAGGTACTATCATTTTGTTTAATATTGTCAAAAAGTCATTAAACAAATTCATGAGGAATAGCCTTTTTTTCATCTCCTTCTGTTTTCTTTTATGCTGTAATTCTCCAAGGGAATCCACAATAGAAGAAACTGACTCAAAAAGCACATTGAAGCCTAAGTATGCCACCGGTTTTCAAATTGACTACTATGATGGCTATAAGATAGTGACAGTTGATAGACCGCATATGAACGCTAAAAAGGGATTTAAATATATACTAGCCGAAGAAGTAGATCAGGTACCCGAACACCTTTCAGGAGAAACAGTCATACAAATTCCCTTGAGCAAAATGGTTTGTACATCTACCACACATATCCCGCTACTTGATTACCTGAACGAATCGGATAAGTTGATTGGTTTTCCAACCACAGATTACATCAGCTCTAAAACCATGAGGATGAGAATAGATAGTGGTTTGGTAAAAGATTTGGGAGTTGACAAAGAAATGAACATCGAGCTTTTGGCCGAGCTAGGTCCTGACGCGGTGATGGCTTATACCATCAATGGTGATTATGGACAATTCAATAAAATTGCTCAATTGGGGATACCAACTATTATTAATGCAGAATATTTGGAAGAACATCCATTAGGAAGAGCCGAATGGCTAAAGTTTACCGCTGCCTTCTTCAATAAAGAAGCTTTAGCTGATTCAATTTTCACGTCTATTGAAACAAATTATAATCAGCTAAAATCAAAAGCCTCTACAATTAGTACAACTTACCGTGTTTTGAGTGGAGTTGTTTATGGAGATACCTGGTACCTTCCTGGTGGACAAAACTATGCTGCCAAATTAATTGCAGATGCGAACGCTAACTATTTATGGGAAGAAGACTCCACCAGGGGATTTCTTGAACTTAGTTTTGAAGCAGTATATGAAAAAGCTCATAAGGCAGACTATTGGATTGGAGTGGCTAGTTTTGAAACTCTTGAGAATTTGGCAAATGCCGATGCTCGATATGCTGAATTTGATGCATTTAAAAATCACAGGATTTACACTAATAATTGGCGTAAAGGTGACAAAGGAGGTAGTGAATTCCTGGAGTTAGGTTATTTAAGACCAGACATCATACTCCAGGACTTAATAAAGATTATGCATCCAAACCTATTAGATAATAAAGAATTGTACTTTCATAAAAATTTAGTTGAATAGCTGACCAGAGATTCGATGTGATGAAGGATTACTCTAAAAAACTATTTCTTTGGCTTCCAATTAGCATTGCAGTACTATTCCTGCTGAATATTTCTTTAGGCAGTATCACCATTCCCTTCGATGAAGTTATCAATATACTTTTGGGTAATGATGGCTCAAAAGAAAGCTGGGCCAACATCATAATAAATTTCAGACTGCCTAAAGCTTTGGCCGCTGTTGTTGTTGGTGCCGGGCTTTCAATTTCAGGACTTCAAATGCAAACCCTTTTTCGCAATCCATTAGCTGGACCATTTGTGCTAGGGCTAAGTTCTGGCGCAAGTCTCGGAGTAGCACTCCTACTACTTGCTGGAGTGGGTGTAGTTGGAACAGGACTATTCGGTCTATCAAGTTGGTTGGTGGTAATTGCTGCAAGCGTTGGATCAGCATTAGTATTATCATTGGTCATGGTAGTTTCTGTAAGAGTTCAGGATAGTATGACGCTTTTGATTATAGGGTTGATGTTTGCCAGTTTGACAGGAGCAGTAGTAAGTATTTTACAATATTTCAGTACTGGAGAAGAAATTCAGGTTTATCTATTTTGGACTTTCGGAAGTTTGGGAGGGTTAAGTTGGAATGAAGTATCTATTCTGTTATTAATTTTGATCTCAGGTTTAATGTTAGTTATAGCAGCCATCAAGCCGTTAAATGCTTTACTTCTCAGTGAAAACTATGTTCAGAGCATGGGGCTTAATGTAAGAAAATCAAGAGCAGTCATTATTCTAAGTACTAGTTTATTGGCGGGTAGTATCACCGCTTTTTGTGGTCCTATAGCCTTTATAGGTTTAGCCGTTCCCCATTTGACCAGATTATTATTTCATACTTCAGATCACAAAATTTTAATTCCGGCCGTAGCCATGACAGGCTCCATTATAATGCTCATTTGCGACATCATATCGCAAGTCCCCGGTTCCGATATGATATTACCTATTAATGCCATTACCTCCATAGTCGGGGCTCCTGTGGTCATCTGGATAATACTGAGAAGAGGAACAATGAAGAATACTTTTGCCGGATAATGAGTAACTCTAATGCCATATTGGAAACAAAAAACCTCGCCATTGGATACACCAATTCAAATAGGCAAAATATTATTCTTAAGGATATTAATGTATCACTAAATAAAGGTCAACTAGTTTGTTTCATGGGACCTAATGGAGTGGGAAAGTCCACTTTAATAAGAACCATTTGTGGTACACAAAAACTAATTGATGGGGAGATTACAATCGCTGATAATGATATCACAAAAATAAGTAAAAGCAAACTGGCAAAGCTTATCAGTGTTGTCCTAACTGATAGAATTAATGCAGGTAATCTATCTGTAAAAGAACTGGTAGCACTAGGTAGATATCCATACATAGGATGGAATGTTTCTTTTTCTAAGGAAGATATGCTCCAAATAGAGAAGGCCATAGAATTAACCAATATCCAATCTCTGGTCGACTACAAAATCTATGAATTGAGCGATGGTCAACTGCAAAAAGTAATGATAGCAAGAGCTCTTTGCCAAGATACTCCTGTTATTATTTTGGATGAACCTACGGCACATCTCGACTTAAATAATAGAGTTGAAGTGATTAATCTACTCCATGACTTGACAAAACATAATGGCAAAACTATTTTGATGGCCACTCACGAGCTTGACCTGGCATTGCAGTCAGCAGATCGGATATGGTTGGCTGGTTCTAATCAACCAATTATTGATGGATTTCCTGAAGATTTAGTGCTAAATGGTGCAATTGATGAAGTATTTGGTCTTAAAGGTTTTGACCTGAAAACAGGACGATTGGAAAAGAGACTAGGGAAAGGTTCTGTTTCATTAAAAGGAGATGGTCATAATTACCTGTGGACTAAAAATGCATTGGAACGGCATGGCTATTCTGTTGAGTCAGACTCTGTAATTTCAATTGAGATCGAAGTGAATCAAAAGCTACAATGGCGAATAAGAAAAGAGGGTGAACACATTGTGCATACCCTCGAAGATTTGATAGAGTTACTTAATTAACCTTCATTCAAATTCCAGTCATACTCATAGTAATCAATTTGATAAGTATCAGGTATAGGAGACTTTCTGTATTTATTAATAAACTCCAAAACCGTTCCCTCTCTGGTAAAATCGGTTTCATACCAACTAAAAATTTTTGAGAGAAGTACTTTCTGATCAGCACCTTTAATCTTTAACCAATCACCATCATTAAGTGCCAATTTCGTTCTTGACTCCAATTGCTTTTCAAGTTTATCAGGCATATATGCCCAATTGGCTAATGACGGGCAACTTTTTGCGGCACAGGCTAAAACAAAATGAATTCTGGCATCTTCATAAGGCCTTAGCAAATATTTTATTTCAAGCGCATTAAGTGTCATTGGAGCACCTGCGACCACATGTTTTATCTGATCAAAAAAACCTCCCTGATCCATTGGCGATTTTTGATGGTATGCATAATACTTCACGATCTGATAAATGACAATCACATTATAGGCATTGATATAAAATGCCTTTTTCTCATCAGGTGAAGCATTGACTAAATTAGCCTTGGCAATCGTGATATAGAGGTCCTTTATATCACTCTTGTTACTAGCAATAGCGGAATAGTCAACCATTCCATTCTTTACATAATTGCTAAAAAGCTTATCTGATTTACTATAAAATTCACTTAAGTTCTGTGCATTTATCGATTGTGATAAAAAAACTAGGATAAATGATAATAGGCTGATTCTCATGGTCTTACATTTTCCTCTAAGGTTCTAAATTATCAGTAAATCAGCATGTCACATTCACGACAAAAACTCAACCTTCGTTCAAGCTCCAATCATATTCGTAGTGGCTAATCTTATAAGATGATGGTATAGGAGCGCTCCTATATTTATTGATAAAATCAAGAAGACTTTCAGCTCCATTCATAGTAAAATCCTTTTTATACCATTCAAATATTTTTGAAAGCTCTACCTTCTTTGCTGAAGCATTTACTTTCAACCAGGACTTATCATCCAATGCTTTTTTTGTTCTGGTAGTAAGTGCAGACTCCATATTTGAAGGAGTAAAAGCGAAGCTTGCCAATGGAGGACAACTTACCGCAGCACACGCTAGTGCAAAGTGAATTCTAGGATCTTTATTGGCTAAAATCAATTTTTTTATCTCCAGGTAATTCAACGTCATTGGTTCACCACCTACTTTATGTTTTACCTTATCAAAAAAACCACTTTGATCCAATGGCGATTTCAAAGGATAGTATTTTGATACCTGAAAGATCACAATAAGATTGTAGGCATTCATATAAAACGCCTTCTTTTGATCAGCACTAGCACTCGACAAGTTCATTGATCCAATATCATCATATAACCCTTGTATTTCAGACTGATTGGCCTTAATCGTTTTGTAAGCCACTTTACCATTGTTAACATACTTCTTAAAAAAAGTATCTGATTTTTTGTAAAATGTAGTCAGATCGGTAGCTTGAATATTAGTCGCAATGACTGCTAATAGAGAAAGAATGATTACTTTTTTCATAGTTCTTAAAGTTTAGGTGGTTGCATTTACGCAACCTGTTCACAACTGGTTTGTCCTATGTCAGACAATTCAAGATATTACTTTCTATCACCTGCTTTCATGTCGCTAACTTGACTAAAATTTACTAACTTATCTCTTTGTTTGTCAATCGAATGACATATCAAGTTTAAACATGAACGTTTGACAACCAGTCAGCGTATTGAGTCAGTGCACAAAGTGTACCAATATTAAATAATATATGAAGCACATAGTCATTATTGGTAATGGGATTTCAGGAATTACTGCCGCGAGACATTTACGTAAGCAAAGTGATCATGACATAACTGTCATCTCTGCCGAGTCGGAATACTTTTGGTCCAGAACTGCACTCATGTATATCTACATGGGCCATATGAAAAAGGAGCATACTCAGCCTTATGAAAATTGGTTTTGGAAGAAAAATAAAATCAATTTGATCCATGACTATGTAAAATCAGTCAACCACGAAAACAAAAAGCTAAAACTCGATAAAAAAGGTGATCTGATTTATGATGTGCTAATACTTGCTACAGGAGCCAAGCCCAACAAATTTGGCTGGCCAGGACAAGATTTGGAGGGTGTCAGTGGAATGGTGAGTCAGCAAGACCTGGAATATATTGAAAAATATACGAAAAATATTGACAGAGGAGTAATTGTAGGTGGTGGACTAATTGGGGTTGAACTTGCCGAGATGTTAGCCTCAAGAAAGATCAATGTTTCAATGTTGGTAAGAGAAGAACAATTTTGGAATAACGTTCTTCCTGAGCAAGAGGCCAATCTAATTGGCAATCATATTAAAGAGCATCATGTAGACTTGCGCTTGCAATCTGAGCTTAAGGAAATAGTAGCAGATGAAAATGGAAGGGTAAAAGCTGTATTAACTGGTGACGGAAAAGAAATTCCTTGTCAGTTTGTTGGGTTAACAGCTGGTGTTCATCCGAATATAGAAATGGTTAAGGAATCTGGAATTGAGTGTGGTCGTGGTATTCTTGTCAATGAATATCTGGAAACCAGTATTCCGAACGTCTATGCTATAGGTGATTGTGCTGAGAGAAGAACCCCTGTTCCAGGAAGAGTACCTATAGAACAAGTTTGGTATACAGGTAGAATGATGGGCGAAGTTGTCGCCAAAACAATCTGCGGTGAAAAAACCGAGTACTTACCGGGCCATTGGTTCAATTCGGCTAAGTTTTTCGATATTGAATATCAGACTTATGGTCGTGTTTGGAATAAGCTAAAAGAAAATGAGTCCGAATTCTACTGGGAGCATGGATCAGGTAAAATAGCCATGCATTTCATCTATGCAACTGATACAAAAAAATTTCTTGGAGTCAACTCTTTCGGAATAAGATTGAGGCATGAAACCTTTGATCAGTGGCTCAAGGAAGAAGCTGATATTTATACGGTACTTGAAAATTTAAGAGCGGCCAATTTCGATCCGGAATTCTACAAACGATATGAAGTTGAAGTTGCAGATGCCTTTAATTCACAACATAGCGAAAGGCAAGTGTCAGTAAAGGGTAAGAAAAGTTTATTAGAAAAAATATTAGGATAAATCAGACCATGAAAGCAGTTAAATTACTCGGATTAGTACTTTTTATTACAGGGTTCACAATCTTCAATGCTACTTTTTTCACAGCTGATTATAGGTTAAACGAGACAATCTTGTCAAACCAATTCAATGATGAGTCCAAAGTAGACATTTTCAAAAAGCACACTGACCTCGTAGATAAGTCGGTAGGCTCTAATTTTGATTTTGTAAATGGGTTGGGAGAAACTTTCCGAAAAGTCAATGATGAGCAGCTGGAGAAATTTGGCATAAGCAAAGGTGAAATTGATGCTATTGTAAACGCCAATAATGAAATTTTTAGTCTTAGCTCACTATCAGTTCTTGGAGATGATGAAATTGGCCAATACAAGCAAAAAACATTTAATGACTACGGAGGGTGGCTGGATGGCAGATCGTTTGACAGCAAAGAAGACATGCAAGCTCAAATCTCCAATGTGGTTGAAAATATCAAAAAATATCAAATTGTTAATGAAAAGGGGTTTGATCAATACCAAGTTAAAGACCTAAAATATTCACTAACTAAAGCATCAAGTACAGGAGCTGTTGCCAGCAATCCATCATTCTTTATTTTGCTCACCTATGTGCTTTGCATTTTAGGCGCTATGCTGTACATCTTACCCAAGCTACAAGATGGGCCTCCTGGAATTAAAAATGATGGTATATTCCATAGTGCCATGAAAAATACAGGATGGCTTGGTATACTGACTGGCGTCTTCCTGATCATCTTTTATATTGTCCTGTATTTTTATCCAGAGTATATGACCAATTGGATCATCATGGTCGATCCAGTGAGTCAATTCTTGAAAGGTTCAGATGCCGGAAGATTCTTCCTTTATGGTTTCATCTACACCCTGTGTATTTTGGTCATGGGTGTTAGAATGATTATCAAATATCGGCATTCTAAATATCAGGTGATAAGAACATTCTCGGTGATGTTTTTTCAAACGGCCTTTGCCTTCTTAATTCCTGAAATTCTACTACGTTTAAATCAACCCTATTTCGATTTTAAAAACATCTGGCCACTGGATTATGACTTCTTTTTTGACAACGAACTTGATACGCTTTTGGCCAACGGGTCATTAGGTATTTTCATGCTTGGTTGGGGAATAGCCTTGATAATAATCGGAGTACCGGTCTTTGTTTATTTCTTCGGAAAGCGATGGTATTGTTCATGGGTTTGTGGTTGTGGTGGATTAGCTGAAACTCTTGGTGATCCTTACCGTCAGTTATCTGATAAATCATTAAAAGCATGGAAGGTGGAGCGCTGGATGATCCATGCGGTTCTTGCATTTGCTATTGTAATGACCGGAGGCGTATTATACACTTACTGGACGGGAAGTAGCCAAATCATAGGGCTTAGCACTTATGATGTGCGTTCTGTATATGGCGCCTGGATTGGTGCTGGTTTTGCCGGTGTGGTCGGCACAGGCTTCTACCCTTTGATGGGCAATAGAGTTTGGTGTCGATTTGGTTGTCCTTTAGCGGCCTATCTTGGAATTGTTCAGCGATTCAAATCAAGGTTTAGAATTACAACCAATGGTGGGCAATGCATCAGTTGCGGGAATTGCAGCACCTATTGTGAAATGGGAATTGATGTTAGATGGTATGCCCAACGTGGTCAGAACATTGTGCGTTCCTCATGTGTAGGCTGTGGTGTATGTTCATCCGTTTGCCCGAGAGGCGTTCTAAACCTTGAAAATGGTGATACTGAAGGCCGACTAAATGAACCTCTTTTGATCGGTAATGATGGTGTGAAGATGAGCAGCTAGCTGCTCATCATTTATAGTTGAAACACCCTTGATATATTAAAGCCAAATCTAATATCGCCAGCTGAGAAGTCATCCGCTGTTTCATTAATAAACCCTGTTTCTATCATAGCACGCGAATTCGTAAAACTAAGCTGAAAAACATGCCCCCCGGTTTCTATCTCAACACCTAATGCCAGTGCATTGAAGGTATTTAAACTTTCAATATCGTCTACCTGATAAAAGTACTCTCCAAGAATTGCAAACCTCTGTGTCAGCTTTAAACGACCTCCAAAACCGAGTGATAAAAGATCATTAGTATCTTCCTCTGTTGGTACTAGATTTCTATGAATATAAGTTGGGGTGAATTGAAGTGATAACTTATCGCTGAACTTACGCGCTATCATTAATTGACCAGTATAACTTACTCGATGTTTGAAGTCAAGATCTCTCTCAGGGTTATTGTTTTCTAAACCGCTGACTGTTGTGCTGGTAAAAGCTGTCAATGTAAAAGGAAATGGGTTGGCTCCATACTTTTGAGCTAATAGCTTATACTTTAAAAATCCGTCAAAGTTTTTACCAAATGAACTTCTACCGATGCCAATATCAAAACGGTCGGTTACTCCATATTCCAGCCCTATTCTAATAGTGGATTCGTCTAATCCCCAGAGTTCATTACCACCAGTATTAACTCTTCCAAAGCGATGTGAAATGATGAATTGAAGCACTTTGGCTGATCTGACTTCTATTGAATGTCCATTAATGATTCGAGTAGCCTTAAAAGTCGCTTCGGTCAGATGTGTTTTATCACCTTCTTCTTGTTCGAGAAGTGACAATAAATCATCTTGCGCATGGCTAGTGCTGGATACTAAAACGACAAGTGTTATTGCAAAGAATTTTCTAAAGTTGTTCATAGGTCAGTTCGAGGGTTACATCTACAGTTTCTGCTATATTATAAAATACGACTTGAGGTATCTCAACATCATAGTCGGCCACTGATATCTGGAATTTTGATTTAAGTATTAACTTTTCACCTTTAGTTTCTAGCGTCCCATCCACTGAAATATTTCTTTTCACACCATGAATCGTCATTTCTCCCTTGGCCTTAACATTTTGGGTAGCCCTTGTTCCTGAGTTATAACCAATAAGACTGCCTTTAAAAGAGGCATTAGGGTATTTTTCCGACTCCATGTAGTTTTCATTAAAATGCTCCTGCATTAGCTTCTTGTCAAATTGAAAAGAGTTAATAGGAATCAAAAATGCCAACTCCTTTTTTTCTAAATCAATAATACTGTTTACTGACTCGGATACGGCCTCTATATCTTCCATAGGTGCATCAGAATAAAAGCTGGCAGTACCATCTGAAGCTTTAAACTTTTGAGCAAGACCAAGACTGGTACACAATAATATTGCGCTAAGTGTGTATGTGAATTTCATTTTTTTCATTGTTAATTATTCTGACTTCCTTGTTCTACCCAGCAAGATATTGTCTGAATTTGTGCTGAAGTTAGTGTGATACCAGAGCTCGATGGAGGCATAGAACGTGCAGATGTTCTTGATCTAATAGCCTGTGATTTGTTCTGTACATTATCAAAAACCAACCAATTTCTTGAGGATCCATTATCTCCATTATGACAACCAGGAACAGCACAATTATTAGTTAGAATAGCCTGCACTTCAGATTGGAAAGACACTGCTGTATCACATTGATCTGCTATCTGAAGAATATCTTCCTCACTATCTGAAGCACAAGAGCTTACCAGATAAATTATAGCTATAAAAAGTAATCTTTTCATCTATTATATATTAAGTAAGTAAAACATATGTTCGAAATTTTTAATACCCTTTTACGGTTTTGAATATCAACTTCGGTAATTCTTAATTAATATCCACCTGTTTTTGATCAAAATGACATTGAGTTATGTAACAATTCCTTAGTAAATATTACTTATTAATTTAAGCATTTAATTAAGTAATCATTTTAATCTTTAATGAACTTGTCAACTAGTACCAATGACATTACAAGACTCAATGCGGAAAGGTTGCGTGCGTTATAAAAAAATTTAACTCTATCAAAAATTAATTGTTGATCGTCAGTTTATTGTATTTGAATGCAAGTCTAAAACCTGAAGTGAACAAATCTAAACCTCCCTCTCCTATACCTTGAATTGGTATTTTGATATAAGGCTCGACTTGAAGACTGAGAATAGGGCTCAGTTTTTTTCTATAACCAAAAGATGCATTAATAAGACCAAAGAAATGATTATTTTCATTTCTTATAAATTGAGATCCTTCTGGAAAAGGATCGTTGTAAATGACATCATAATCTTCAGTAAGCATAATGTAAGATGAAATACCAGTACTGAAAACAAATCCCGACTCTTCATATCCGGATAAATAGTAGCTTAAATTGAATGGAATGTCCAAAACGTCACAATCAGCATTAACACGATTCACTGTCCAGTTGGGATTTGTACCAGGATAGGATTCAATACCTTCATCAGCAAAATAGATTTTTTTAGAATAACCAATGCCCCCAGTAATACTGAGCTTCGAGGAGCGGTGGTATTCAACTTGCGCACCAATAGTATAGCCAAGATCTTCATATCCACCTAATCCAACACTACTCAAATCAGGCGAAAATTCTATTCCAAAACTCCATCTTGAACGTTTCCCTGTGATACTATCCTGAATAGTCTCGATCTCAGCTTGGACTACGTTGGTTGATACTTCAATTCCTTTTATAGTAGTAGGCCTAGGCGTCTTAAGTTGGGCTAAGTGAGCCTCTTTTCGCTGTAATTGATAAGGCATTAGCCTATGAGGCTCTATTTCACGAGCCTGTAAATAACCAATTTGTTGTCCATCATGAAGAAACTCTTCTTGATAAGTTCGCTCTTGTTCAATTATACTTGTCTTTTCTAATTCACTATCAGAAGAATCATCAGTTTTTGATGGATTAGAACTAGGCTCCTTGCTTCTTTCGTCATAGGTTTTAGTAAGTCGCAATTCCCTACTTGCAACAATGTCAGAATTATTTTCAAATGAAACATCGCTATTGCGAAAACTCACATTCGAAGAATCTTTTTCAGTTCTTTTATTAATTTTTACTTCATTAATCAATAAAGACTGTTGAGCACTTTCACGGGTAGGTCTTATAGGTCTATCCTTTGCTTTCAGTTCTTCTTGCTCAGTTTCCGTGTTAGCATATTTTTGATTGTTATCAGTTTCAAAAACAGGTGTTTGTTCAATCAATAAATCATTATTTAGAGCGGTTTCGGCCAAAGAATTAGGATTTGATTTACTCTTTTGACTTTCTAAAGTAATTGGCTCATCAAAGGATTCATTTTCAGAGCCTCCTTCTACAATGTTAGGAACGATCGAATTGGAGTCAATACTTACTTTTTTTTCATCGGTGTCAATTATATCATAATTGGTATCACCCAAATTTTCTTCATTTAAGCTAACATCAGAATTGCTTCCCAAATCCTTTT
The DNA here is from genome assembly GCA_947500555.1 of uncultured Fulvivirga sp. Taxonomy (GTDB): domain Bacteria; phylum Bacteroidota; class Bacteroidia; order Cytophagales; family Cyclobacteriaceae; genus Fulvivirga. Next base: position 755,341 of record CANMSE010000002.1, read on the forward strand.
CTAAAAAAAACCATGTAGCCGTCAGGACAGGTAGCAGAAACAGTAGCAGCAGTATAAGTGAGTTTAAATTAATGCGAAATTTAGGTTTAGAATCTGCGACTAAACCGCCATTTTGCAGTTTAGATTTCATGCCGCTCCAGCCTGCTGCACTATCGCTGAAACTCGCTTTGTCAGCAGCCTCCTGAAATAGTTTATCTAGGTCTTTATTTTTCATATCTGACCAATTTTTACAGTTTCTACCTCACTCACTAGCAACATCTGGCGTAAATTTTCTCGCGCTCTCGACAAATTTGATTTCGAACTATTAATTGAGATTGAAAGCTTTTCAGCTATCTCTTCATGTGAATATCCATCAATAACAAATAGGTTAAATACTGTTTGGTATGATGGTGATAATCCCTGGATTAAGTCTAACAACTCGTTGTAAGAAAGATTACTGAATCCCGTGTTATCAACGTGCTCCACCATGTCAATAGCATCAGATTCATCTATGTCTGACAACTTGTGCTTACTATATTTCTTTATATAGTTGATACTGTTATTTATCAATATTCTTCTGAACCACGGCTCAAAAGGTCTTTTTAAATCATACGATTCGATTTTTTTGAAAATATTCATGAAACTGTCATTTACGACTTCAATAGCTTCATGCTCATTTTTAAGATAACGATAGCATACACGCATTGAAAAGGCATAGAAATGCTTATAGAGTTTTTCAAAACTCTCCTCTGTCCTCTCCTTTATACAACTTGAGAGCAATTGACTTTCTATACGCCTCTGATCAGAAACCATTTACATTTTCTAACTGTAGTACAATAATACTACACCAATGGTTGCGTCATCAAAATGTAGGTATACAAAAGGTGAACTATAGAAGCCTTGGGCTTGCCCTATATTATAATGTTGGAATGAAGGATTTCAGTTGTTAATTATGATCGACTGACTTACAACTGATGAAGCAGAAAAGTAACCTAATGCAAAATCATTTACATCTGCCTGATTTCTTATATTACCTATTATTGGTGCTACTGGAGGGTCAAGTGGGCCTCCGGTAGTTTTTGTCTGTATTTCAACTTCTAATAGGAATTTTTGTGCTTCTTTGGTTAAAGATAGCTGTTCTACAACCACAGTATCGTTCTCATTTAATGCAAATTCGAAAAAGGTCAGATCAATAGGTTCACCATCAAGGATACTATCAAAATCCGCACTATATATATCTTCAGCCCTATTTTTTTGCTCTCCGTTGATAGAAAATTTCCAACGGTAATATTCATCACCACCAGGGGGATCTGTGAAATATAAAGTCACAAACCATCCCTGCTCGTCATCATCATCGCCCAGATCTGTTCTAAATTCTGATGTCAGACTGTCAATTTCAGCTACAGGTAAAAGTTCCTCAGAAAATGACTTGTAAATGCTACCGTTGGGCAACACTACAGATAGCGTATAACTTCTACCTATTACACCCCTTACTCCTTCTGGAGCTAAATAAAATCCTGGTTTTTCTGATTCAGTCAGAATAATTATCTCGCCTAAATCGTCTTCTATGATGACATTGGCTTCACTTACTCTTGGTGTAAGTTGGTCGTCACTATAGGCAGCTGTACGAGATATTGTCACATGAGGCTCGCTTTGGTCTGTAATTTCTCCGACAACAACCAATTTTGAAACGTTGTCTGTCAATTCCAGGTCAATAGTTGTTTCACATGCTGAGATAAGCACTGTTGTTAACAATAATAGATATAGTAGATATTTCATTATATTAAAATTCAAAATTATAGCTGATAGCTGGGAATACAGAACCTAGAATTGACAGTTGTGTTGCTTTTGTACTAAAGGCGTTATTCGAATCTTCATCCGGTCTGAAGAAAATGGAAAATGCGTTCTTTCTTGCATACACATTATAAACCGAGAACGTCCAGCTGCTTGACCATTTCTTCCCTGGTTTTGTTCTATTTTTTAAGGTTGCCGATAGATCAATTCTATGATAGTCAGGCAGACGTTCATTATTTCTTGATGAATAATTAGGAATTACAGCTCCTTCAAATTCATAGCGACCATCCGGATAGGTCGCTGGTCTGCCCGTGGCATATAGAAAGTTCATATTAACAGTCCAGCGAGGTGTCACTTTATAGTTCATCACAAGGGATACATCATGTGTCTTATCATAATCAGAAGGGTAATATTCTCCATTGTTGATACTATTAATCGGAATATCTCCTTTTACCTGTCTTTCGGTTCGACTTAATGTGTAGGCCAACCAACCATTTAATCGACCCAGTTTTTTCTCAAAGAAAAGCTCTAGTCCATAAGCTCGACCATTTCCAGTCAACAGTTCCGTTTCAATATTTTCAGTAAGGATAAGATCTGCCCCATTTTTATAGTCAATTAAATCATTCATCGTTTTATAATATACTTCTGCTGAGATCTCGAATGTATTGTCTCTTAAGCTTTTGAAGTAGCCAAAGGCAAACTGTTGGCTAGTTAATGGTGGTATGTATGGTCCAGCTGATTTCCAAACATCAAAAGGTGTAACATTGGTTGTGTTTGAAACCAATTGCTGATACTGATACATTCTCTGATAGCTGGCCTTAATGGAGTTATTTGCATTGAACTGATACGCTGCCGAGAATCTAGGTTCCCAACCATCAAAAGACTTGATAGTTTCATTGTTATTATAACTTGCGCTATCAATAATATTTTCCTCTCTTCTAGGAAGAGTAGGATCGTAGGTGTATACATCCAAAGATCCAAGAAAATGATACCTGGAATATCGAAGTCCATAACGTAATGTTAAATTGTCTCCAATTTTCTGTTCATTTCCAAGATAAACTCCGAGTTCCAAAGCTTTCTCTTTCTGTACCTTGAAACTTGCATTTATATCTCCGCTAACAGTAACTTCTCCTGGTTGAAACTCAAACAAAGAAACTTGCGCTCCCATATCAAGCGTATTTTGAGCATTAAGGAACCAGGTTAGCTCTGGTTTGAAATGATAATTATTAATTGACGATTCCCACGTGATTTTTTCGGGAGAATCATCAACATTCAGTTGATAATTATACCTACTATAGATCAATGAAGTATTTAAAAAAAGAGATGGGTTCAAAACGTAATTCCAGCGTAGTGTACCCGTACTATTACCCCATTTAAAACCTACATCATTACCAAGTCTCGCCACATCATTACCGAAATATCCTGATAAATAGAGTCTATTCTTATCATTGAAACGATAGTTTATTTTGGTATTTAAATCATAAAAATAGACAGCAGAATTATCGTTACTCGGCCTTACAGTTCTGTAAATCAAATCTGCATAGGTTCTACGTCCGGCAATTATAAAAGAGCTTTTGTCCTTGACTATTGGGGCTTCAAGTGTCAGTCGGCTGGAAACAATCCCAATACCGCCCTTACCATGAAAGGCTTTCATATCACCTTCTTTTTGGCGGACATCTAATACTGATGATACTCTGCCACCGTATTTTGATGGTATTCCACCTTTATACAATTTCACATCTTTAATAACATCAGCATTAAAAACTGAGAAAAAACCAAGCAAGTGAGCTGAGCTGTAAACTGGCGCCTCATCCAATAGTATTAAGTTCTGATCTACATCTCCTCCCCTAACATTGAAACCTGGCGAACCTTCACCTACGGTAGTTACTCCCGGTAATAAGGTAATACTTTTGATCACATCCACCTCACCAAGAAAAGCAGGAATCTCTTCTATTTGCTTTGCACTAAGAGTATTTGCACTCATCTGAAGGGACTCAACATTAGACGGTTGCCGATCTGCATTCACAACTATTTCGGATAGTACTAACTCTTGCGGGTCCAAATTAAAATTAATAACACTATCACTTTGCAGGTTAAGCTTCACTTCTAAGTTTTGATACCCTAAGTATGAGCATCTAATCATCTGTTCTTCAGAAGACAAACGAAGAGAATAAAAACCATACACATTGCTGATTGCACCATAATTCCCGGCACTATTGCTAATAGATGCTCCTATTAATTCCTCTCCTGTTTGGCTATCACGTACATAACCATTAACTATATAGGCCTCTTTTTGAGTTTGGGACTTCTTTCTTATGAGAATTTTACTTCCCTTAATTTTAAATTCAAAATCATCGCCTAAAATCTGTAAGAGGTGCTCTTCCAATGTAGCATAATCAAGTGTGCTGATCCCCTTTTTATGGTCTATATCATTTGTTACAAATGAAAATTCTACTTCTAGATTATCCTTAATTTCTTTTAGTGCTTCCTCAATGGTCATGCTTTTCGCACTAAGTTTAATCGGCTGATCCAATTCCACCGTTTGAGCCGTACTTATAAGAAACCCGTGCAGTATAAATGACACTAGTAAAATGTATTTCATATCAGTTACAGTCGGCTGTTTTGATGATCACTTGATTATCTGATACTTTAATATCAGCATCGAGAAGAAATTTAAGCTCGTCTATGACCTCCTCAATAGATGGGGTCCTAAAAGTGGTTGTAATCATACAAGCACTTTTATTTTCGAGCATAAAGCTCATATTGAAATATTCAGTCAGGATTTTAAGGGCATCATCTATAGACGTATCGTCAAATACAATATCTCCGGTTTTCCAGGCTACTTCGTTATCAGCTATTCGTCCTTTGGTAAGTTGATTGGTAGATCTATCGTACACAATCTTATCATCTTTCTTCAAAAGAACTGGTTGGGTACCTTTAACAAAATCAACAGACACTATTCCAGTAGTCACACTGACTTCTGACCTATCATCACCAGGATAAGATTTTACTTCAAATGAAGTTCCAACCACCGTTATATCTCCATCCAGACATGAAATAATAAACGGACGTTCTTCATTTTTAGTGACCTCAAAAAACGCCAGCCCATTTAAAGTGATATTGCGATGGTCTGAATTAAAGTCATCCGAATAGATTAATTCCGAATCTTTATAAAGCCATACGTTCGAACCATCAGGTAATTGAGTTTCTATAAGCGAATCGGTAGCAACTAGTTTAATGACTTCAGGTGAGAACCAAAATCTTGATAACAGCAGACCGCTCACAAAAAGTAAGAGAATAGCCGCGGCCAATTTGAACCAATAAGGAGGTAGTGTACGTACCTTGGTTCTATTGGATTCTTTCTTCCAAAACCTCTCTTTGGCTTCTTCTAAATTGATGAACTCTTTTGATTGTGGGATTTTGATGGAGTTCCAAACGGATTGGAATCGTTTATATTCCTGTAGGTTTTGATCAGATTGAGTGAGCCAATTTTGAAAATTGGCATCCTCATCGGGAGTTAAACTTCCAGTGAGTTTTTTTTGAATTAGATTGAGGTGATCCATGATTCTTTATGTTTCTAAAATCATAGTCGTAAGTTTTAATCATCACCCCTATCCGAAGATGAAATATTTTTCAATTATTGTCTGAAGCTAGAAAAATAGCATCAACAAAGCTCTGTAGTCAGGCCAAAGCTCTTTTCTCAAAACCTTGAACGCTTTGGTCATCTGATTTTCAACTGTCTTCACCGATAAATCCAGTTGTGAGGCAATCTCCTGATTGCTTAACTGCTCATACTTACTCAATAAAAAAACAGCTCTACATTGAGTAGGGAGCTTATTAATAGCCCTAGTTATTTGCTCTTGTAGTGATTCCCTATCAACTTCAGCAAGTAAGTCCGATTCATCATCGATATCATCAGATAACTCTATTTCAGTGATAGAATTATTCTTTCTAAGATGATCTATACATTTAAAGCCTACGGCACGACTCAAATAAGTTTCATTTTTTACTTCTATCCCTTGCCACGCTTTACGATTCCAGAAATCTAAAAATACTTCTTGTACAATATCATCAGCAATTATCTCGTCACTTATCAAGTACTTAGCCTTTTTAAAGAGTGAAACATAATGAGATGAAAAGATTTCTTCGAATTGCTCCTTCTCTCTGGTAAGATTTACTGTCATTGCGGATGAGCCATTGTTTATCTCCAATCAAATTACCTATGGGGCGCACAAAAGAAATGGATTTTTTCTAATATGCCAATAAAGTTTTCTCTATGATTTATAATCTTTCGTTTCAACCATGATACTATCCTATTGGAGTGAGGTTTGAATGATTAGATTAACTTCGCGCTAAGTACATGCAAAACAGTAAAGGCCATATCAATCAACTTCTAGAACTAAATTTTGCCATGGTACTTATGAGCACATCAGGTGCTCTAGGCAGATATATTGTCATGCCTCCACCGGTCACCATTTGGTGGCGCTGCTTTTTGGCTGCCCTTTTCTTAGGGTTATTTTGCTGGTTTTGGAAAGTAAAATTTACTATCCATTCTCAGCGTGACGCTGTTCCTATATTTATAAGCGCAATTTTGCTGGGAGGGCACTGGATTACTTATTTTTTCTCACTTCAATATTCTTCGGTTGCAATAGGTATGTTGTCTCTATTCACCTACCCAGCAATGACAGCTTTTTTAGAGCCTCTCATTCTTAAAACAAAATTTCGTTTATCACATGTGTTTTTGGCAATACTGGTTTTGACCGGTATTTACTTTTTAGCACCAGAATTCAATTTACAAGATGGTAATAGCTTAGGCATTGTTTTCGGCCTACTGTCAGCACTATTATATGCGTTGAGAAATATCCTTCTGAAAAAAAGAACTCAAAAATATTCTGGATCTACATTAATGTTATTTCAGTTGATAGTAATTACTGTCATACTGTCTCCGGCTCTACTTATTTATTCAAGTAATGATTTTGTTTCGCAATGGCCAGCGGTAGCCACTCTTGCTTTAGTCACAACAGCTATAGGTCATACACTTTTTGTAATGAGTTTTAAACATTTTTCAGTGAGCACGGCTAGTATAATTAGCAGTTCTCAACCTATTTATGGTATCATATTAGGTGTCATTTTTTTGAATGAAATTCCTGGTTGGAGCACTATTCTTGGAGGCTCATTAATACTGATGAGTGTAGTTATTGAGAGTATACGATCCTTTAGATAATTACTCTAGCCTTCTTCTCATACTTTTCTTCTCAGAGTGCTTTTTCTTGTCATCCAGTCGTTTGAGTATGGCTGATTTTTTAGGCTTAGTAAGTTTTCTTGGTTTCTTTATGGCAAAGGCTTTGGCCAGTAGCTTATCACACTTTCTTAATGCCATTTCCTTATTCTGAAGTTGAGACCTTTTGTTCTGAGCAGTAACACTAAGCTTCCCTTCTTTATTGATTCGGGAAGCCAACTTGTCAAGAATAATTTTCTTTTGTTCATCATTAAGAATCGATGAGGCTTGAATGTCAAAATTCAAGGTCATTTTAGTATTGACCTTATTTACATGTTGACCACCTGGCCCACTGCTTTTTGAAGCTAGAAACGATATTTCCGTTAAAATATCGTTCACTGTGACCTTGTATTTATTTGACATAATGTAACCTAGAACTATTTTAGAGTCTTAAACGGATCAATTTACGCACCTTAAAAGTAATTCATAAATTGAGTAACATTGAGAAATGGTTTTCTACGTTTCGATTTTTCTTTGTGCTGTGGGAGGTCTTCAAGGTTTATTCCTGACCTTAGTCATAGTTAAATTTTCAAAAAAGAAAAGCGGAGACTTTAGGTGGTTAATTGCACTACTTTCTATCGTTTCCATTACGCTTATTGGGAGAACTCTATTCCTTTTTGAAGACTCAATTGATTTGCGTCTGACAATATTGACTGATCTGATTCTATTCCTTTACGGCCCTCTATTTTACTTTTTTGTGCTTAGCTCTTTTAAGACGAAAATGGCAGCTTCTAAATTTGGGATTCATTTACTTCCGGCATTAATTCACTTATTGTCCGTTATACCCCAATTCACCTTCTCACTTGAAGAGTATTTGTCATTTACTACCACCGCCTCATGGCAACTATACATTAACACCGTTGTTATTTTGGCACTCGCACATAACCTATTTTATTGCCTTAAATCGTACCAATTTTTTAAGAAACAGGAACAGTTTTTCAACTCTCATTCTATACCTTTTGAAGCAGGGCACTATAAGTTATCGAATCAGATATATGCAGGTATTTTAGTGTTATTCTTCATAGCTGTAGTATCATTTAATACTAATTATATTTTTGCAATTAACATGTACCAAATAACCTGGATCTCCATATCCTGGTTTACTTATGGGATCACATATTATCTTGTACTTCACCCTAATAAGTTTGGAGACCATTTAATAAAGGCTAGAAGAAATCACGAAAGACATATTAAAGATCAAGAACAATTAAAAAAAATTGCAGAAGAACTAAAGCACGAGCTTGACAGTGGCATTTACCTCGATTCAGAATTATCATTAGCTACACTATCCCAAAAGCTCAAAACTAATAATGTAGTTTTATCCAAGGCAATTAACAAAGAGTTCCGTTCCAACTTCTATGATTTAATAAATCATTATCGAATTGAACAATTTATTAACCTTGCAGGAGATGAAGCCCACGCACATCTAAACTATCTAGGGCTTGCAACCGAAGTAGGATTTAATTCAAAAACTACCTTTAATAAATATTTCAAAAAGTATAAAGGAGTTACACCAAAGGAATACTTTAAAAGAGCTGGGATTTCCTAAAAATTTTGTACAACATAATTATCTCGAACGAATAATTGTGTGTATACCTGTAGCATAGTCATAAAAAACATGCACAGATCTATTTACATTATTTTTATAGGTTTCATTACACTATCAGGTTATGGGCAATCGGGCAAGTCATGGTTCCATAATATTGACGAGAATAACATCGCTATAAACAGTTATGACGTAACAACATATTTTACAGAAACTGAACCTAAAATCGGAGAAGAGAAACACTCAGAAACTTATGAAGGTATTCGCTACCTCTTTAGCTCCGATAAAAATAAACAAACATTTAAGAATGATCCGGAGAAATACGCCCCAAAGTATGGAGGATGGTGTGCTTATCGAATGGCGCAAAAATTAGAGGAAGTTGGTTGGGCTCAGTCTAGAATACCTATAGATCCACTGTCCTACAAAATTATCAATGGATCGCTATACCTATTCTCCAACGTTGCTGGTAATGCTAAAGAAGCTTGGGAAAATCACGACCAAAATGAAATGATCACACGTGCTGATTCATTTTGGAAAAGTAGAGTTGAGCTTTCTGAGTTAGCCAATGGAAAACCTGATGGCCTGAACCCAACAGCCAGAATGGAAAATCTACTTTGGCAAAGGTTTATGGGGAAATGGAAAGGCACCGGGCAGATGCTAGTGAGTCTTGAACCAAAAAGATACAGCCCTTACCCACCTGCTACCTGGACTTTTTGGTACGGTTTCAATGGTTTTTGCATTCAAGATGAGTGGGTTGCCTCCAATGATATAGGTGGTACCTGGAATGGTCCAGCCATAAGAGGCTATGATCCTGCAAAACAAGAGTGGCATATGACATTTATACCTGTAAACGCTGGTAGAGATGCTACATGGCTTATGACGGGAAATTTCAATGATAAAATGGAGTTGGAAGGTACTGTTGAAGGTACTGATCCAAGAGGCATGAAGTATATTCAGCGGATATTCTTTTATGAAATAGAAGAAGAAAGCTTCTCCTGGAGGGCTGATCGGTCATATGATGAAGGGAAAACTTGGATCGAAAAATTTCTTGATATACAAGCTTCAAGAATAGATTGATAGCTATTTTTAAGGTTTAGTTGACCATCTATTCATACAATGTATCTTAAAAGGCTGCTCTTACCTATAGGGGTTTTAACTGTTTCAATTATTGCAGTCTTTTTAATTCTAAAACAACCAGATATTCCTTTTAATGAACTAGTCAAAAAATATACGAATAAGGAATCAAAACTCATCGAGGTTGATGGACAGAAGGTACATTATAGACAAGAGGGTGAAGGTCCACACCTACTATTACTTCATGGAACAGCTTCGTCACTCCACACATGGGATGGTTGGGTAGAAGAGTTAAAAAATCACTTTACCATCACTCGTCTCGATCTCCCTGCCTTTGGACTTACAGGCGCACACCCTGATGGAAACTACTCAATTGATTTTTACACGAGCTTTCTTAATGAATTTGTTAATCAACTTGACCTGGATTCGTTGCATGTTGCAGGGAACTCTTTAGGTGGTGGTATAGCATGGAGTTATGCATTGTCACATCCTGAAAAAGTAAGTAAACTAGTACTGATTGATGCTTCAGGCTATCCCTCAGGTGAGATTCCGTTTGTATTCAAGCTGGCAAGAAATGATCTGACTGCAGATTTGCTAAAAAGTATTACCCCAAGGTCTTTCGTTGAAAAAAATATTCAAGATGTTTATTACAATGACTCCAAAATCAATGACCTATTAATTGATAGATATTATGAACTAACGCTGGCACCAGGCAATAGACAGGCTTTTATTGATAGAGCAAGAATAAACATGGGGTACAACCACAAGCGACTATCTGAAATAAAGGCCCCAACATTAATCCTATGGGGTAAATATGATGAATGGGTACCCTTAGAAAATGCTTATAAATTTAATAATAATATAGAAGGTAGCGAGCTAGTCATTCTGGAATCAGGCCATGTTCCAATGGAAGAGAACCCAGTTATCACAGCGACAAGAGTTAAGTCCTTTCTAAAAGATTAGAAGTAAATTTCTTGGGCCAACCGATAAGTATTCGCATGAGCTTCAATAATATCTTTGATTTTCTCAGAATAACCTCCACCCATACTGGCAACTAAGGGTATATTATTCTGATAGGCCGTCTTCAACACCATTTCATCTCTCTTTTTACATCCATCCATAGTTAGCCCCAATCTTCCCAACTTATCTGTCGCCAACACATCAACACCTGATTGAAAAAAGATAAAATTTGGCTGAACTTCGGATACTAATTTTTTTAAATGTCTATCAAGTAGCGAAAGATAAGTTTTATCATTAGTCCCATCTCTAAGACCTACATCCAGATCTGATCTTTCTTTATGAAGGGGATAGTTTTTCTCCCCATGCATACTAAAAGTAAAAACTCTGTGATCTTCCTGAAAAATTTCCGCAGTACCATTACCCTGATGTACATCCAAATCAACGACCAATATTTGTTTTACCTTTTTATCATTTAGCAAATAATTAGCGGCAATAGCAATGTCATTTAAAAAACAGAACCCTTCGGCTCTGTCTGTGTAGGCATGATGTGTACCCCCTGCTATATTCATTGCTACTCCATATTCCAAAGCATAATCTGCGGCTTGCACTGTGCCGGCATTAATAGTTATCTCCCGTTCTACTATCAACTCCGACAATGGAAATCCACTCTTTCGTTCTTCTTTCTTAGACAAAGAGATTGTTTTGAGTTTGTGCCAATAAGATTTATCGTGAGTGGAAAGAATTTCAGCTTCTGTCAGCTTTCGTGGTTTAAAGAAGTTTATCTCAGTTGCAGTTCCTTCATGTAACAATTGCTGTGGGAGCAGGTCATATTTTTCCATAGGAAATCTGTGCCCTTCAGGTAATGGATGATTATATATTTCGGACCAGGCTATTCTGAGCATTTAATAATTATCTGTTTAAAAGTAATTGACCTTTTTCAGCAATTACTTCAGCAACACGTCTTCCGGAAATCTTACTTTCCAGCCATGATATAATATCAAAATATATAAACGCTCTCTTCTCAAATTGTTTATTCTGCAGTGGCCTAAGCAATTCCAATAACTTTTCGAACTCGGGTATTAAGTCTTCTTCTCTAAACTCCCCTGCTAATTTTCTAATGAAATTTAAAATGGCCTTCTGAAATAAGTATAAATCATCCTTCTTAAGCATAAAACGGTATGCCGATCGGATGTAGTAGTCTATTACATCTAGGTTGCCAAGTTCATAGTGACTTATCAGATTAAGAATTCTGGCAAATGAATGAATATCCTCACGTAAATCGGCCTGCTCAGAATTAATTACTCGATTAAGCCATAAAATAGCTTGGCTATAGTTGTCATTCCCGAAGTACAGACAAGACACCTTGTAGTATAATATAATTTTTGAGTGATTGTCTAACTGCTCAATGAAATCTTCTAGACCTGGTTTGATTTTATTCATCAATGATACACCTGCACCAAAATCCCCGAGCATAAATATTCGATTAAACTCGTGAACGTAAGTATATTTGAGCAGCTTCAATCGGATATTTTCGTTGGTCAGATTTTTAGGATAATGCCGCACTTCGCGAAGTCTTCGCGTTGTTTCTACAAACCCTCTATATTCATTTAACTTATATTGAGCAATCATCAAATTGTTTAGAGCGTTCAAGTACCCCTCAATTCTACCGGTTCTCAATTCTTTGTATTCATCATACAATTGCACCCATTGCAATGCATAATTATATCCTTCTTTGAAATCTTGAATGAAAAAGTAATAAGCTGTATAAAGGCTATAAAGATTAATTTTCTCGTTGGTGGAAAGCAGTTCTTCTTCAAAGTAAGGCAGGTTTTTCTTTATTAAACTATTAATCAATTCTAAGTCCTTTCTACTCCTTATAAAACCAATTTTAGTGTAAATGGAATTCAGCTTCGCTGATAAATTAGTAAAGGTATTTACGTTATTTATTCGCTGGTTTACATCCCTTACCTCTTCAATTATTCTATTCACTCTGGCTTCATTATCTGATCCAATAGTCTGCATCAGCATATTCTTTTCCCACTTTAGAATTTCAAGCTGCAGTTCTAGATTATCAATTTTTTTAGCACGCTTCTTCGCCTTTTTCAGAACATCGACACACTGATCATATAGACTTCGATTGAATAATAGTTGGGCATGATCTATCATTTCCCTTATCTGTATATCAATAACGCTTTTTTGATTGTATTGCCTAATCGTTTGTAGCAGCTTCTTATAAAGGTGAGCCTTCAAATTTGACAACTGTTCTCTTTTTACATTCGAAGCTTTTTCTAGTAGTTCCAGCTCATCATATTCAGATTGCTCGTCAATAATCTCAAACAGTTTCAAATACTTCTTTTCAGCATCCTGAGTTTGAAATTGGAGTCTGAAATACCTTTTCTCGCTCTTTTTAAGAGATTTTATCAATTGATATAAGGTATCGGAACTAGTTTTTGACATCGTAATTAAAAAAACGATTATTATATATTAAGATAAATAAACGTACAAAAAACCAAATTAGAAATCGTAATTAATAAAATATTAGGTACAACTCCCCATGAATCATTCAAATACTTTTGGTTTGAAGTCATTTTATAAAAAATAATTATCAATGGGGGGCAAGGTTCAAATATTTGATACAACACTTAGAGATGGGGAACAGGTACCGGGGTGTGGTCTAAATAAAAAAGAAAAAATAATCATTACAGAGGCACTGGAAGAACTAGGTGTAGATATTATAGAAGCGGGATTTCCTATCTCCAGTCCAGGTGATTTTGAATCGGTTAAAGCCATAGCCGAAACTGTTAATAATGCAACAGTGTGTGCGTTGTCCCGTGCTGTAAAAAAAGACATCGAATGTGCCGCTGAATCACTTAGGAAAGCTAAGTATCCCAGGATACATACAGGAATCGGGACTTCAGATCAGCATGTTTTTACTAAACTGAAAATATCGAAAGAAAAAGTTCTAGAGAAAGCAAGAGACTGTGTATCATATGCCAAGAAGTTTGTTGATGACGTAGAATTCTATGCCGAAGATGCAGGTAGAACGGACAATGATTTTTTAGCACAAGTAATCCAAGAGGCTGTTAAAGCTGGGGCTACCGTAGTAAATATTCCTGATACAACGGGCTACTGTCTTCCTGAAGAATACGGCCAAAAAATCAAATACCTGGTAGATCATGTAGACGGTATTGAAAATGTGACCATTTCTACACATTGTCATAACGATCTCGGTTTATCCACAGCAAATAGTATTGCCGGTATTCAAAATGGGGCAAGACAAATAGAATGTACCATCAATGGTGTAGGAGAAAGAGCGGGAAACACCTCATTGGAAGAAGTGGTCATGGTAATGAGAAAACATAAAGGTTTAAACTTTGATACCAATATCAATACCCAAAACCTTTATCCTATTAGCAGACTTGTATCTGAAACTATGAATATGCCTGTTCAGGCAAACAAAGCTATAGTGGGAAGCAATGCATTTGCACATTCGTCCGGCATTCACCAAGATGGAGTTATCAAGAACAGAGATAACTATGAAATTATTGATCCTGCAGAAGTGGGTGTAAATAAGTCAAGTATTATTTTGACAGCAAGAAGTGGACGAGCAGCGCTAAACTTTAGGTTAGGGCAAATAGGTGTTGTTTTGAACAAAAGCGAATTGGAAGAGACCTACCAAAGGTTTCTTCGTTTGGCAGATGATATCAATGTTGTTGATGATCCTGAATTAAAAGAATTGGTTGGAGCTTACGCTCATATTACCGTTTAATTTAAAGAAATGCAGCCTAAAACTTTATTCGATAAAATCTGGGATAATCATGTGGTACATTCCATAGAAAATGGACCGCAGGTTGTTTATATAGATCGTCACTTTATACATGAAGTTACCAGTCCGCAGGCATTTGCTGGTTTAAAAAAACGTGGTGTAAGCGTGTTTCGTCCATCACAAACCATTGCTACAGCGGATCATAATGTTCCGACTAAAGATCAGCATCTACCCATAAAGGATGCCTTATCAAAACATCAGGTAGATACACTCATAACCAACTGTAAAGAATTTGGAGTTGAACTTTATGGATTGGGTCATCCATATCAGGGAATCGTACATGTAATAGGTCCTGAATTAGGTATTACACAACCCGGTATGACGATAGTATGTGGGGATAGTCATACTTCAACTCATGGCGCATTTGGAAATATTGCATTTGGAATCGGTACAAGTGAAGTAGAACAGGTTTTAGCTACACAATGTGTACTTCAGAACAAACCTAAAACCATGAAAATTGAGGTTAATGGTTCACTAAAAAATGGAGTAGTATCAAAAGACATAATACTTTATGTCATCTCCCAATTATCAACGAGTGGAGGTACAGGTCATTTCATTGAGTTTTGTGGATCAGCTATAACATCTCTGTCTATGGAAGCCAGAATGACTATTTGCAATATGAGCATTGAGATGGGAGCACGTGGCGGCTTGATTGCTCCTGACAAAACTACTTTCGAATACCTTCAGAATCGCCCTTTCGCACCTAAAGGCAGTGATTGGGAAAAGAAATTGAAAGAATGGGCTTCATTAAAAACTGATAAGTCAGCAAAATTTGATCAGGAGTATTACTTCAAAGCTGATGACATAGAACCTATGATTACCTATGGCACCAATCCCGGAATGGGAATTGGAATTACCGAAAAGATCCCTTCTCTTAATGGTGATGCAAGCATAAAAAAGTCATTGGAATACATGGACCTTTCAGGTGGAAGTCAGCTGTTAGGCAAAAAAATAGACTACGTATTTATCGGCAGCTGTACCAATTCAAGAATTGAAGATTTGAGATTGGTCGCTGAATTGGTGAAAGGCAAAACAAAAGCTAGTCATGTGAATGCAATGATCATCCCAGGATCAAAGCAAGTTGAAAAACAGGCTATAGAAGAAGGTCTGGATAAAATTCTACAAGAAGCCGGTTTTGAATTGCGACAATCTGGTTGTTCGGCTTGCTTAGGAATGAATGAGGATAAAGTCCCAAAAGGGAAATACTGCGTTTCTACCTCAAATAGAAATTTTGAAGGTCGCCAAGGCCCTGGAGCAAGGACAATGCTCGCTAGTCCGTTGACAGCTGCGGCTTCTGCACTTACAGGACATATCACAGATGTTAGAGAAATGTTGAATTAGGCCATGGATAAATTTACCACACTTGAATCGACCTGTATTCCCCTTCCTTTGCAAGACGTGGATACTGACCAAATCATCCCAGCTAGATTTCTGAAAGCAACGACCAGAGATGGGTTCGGAGATAATCTATTTAGAGATTGGAGGTATAGCCAAAATGGACAGGCAAATCCTGAGTTCATATTGAATAAAGGGTTATCAGGAGAAATTTTAGTGGCTGGAAGAAACTTTGGTTGTGGGTCTAGTCGTGAACATGCCGCCTGGGCTATTTATGATTACGGCATCAAAGTAGTAATCTCGAGTTTCTTCGCTGACATTTTTAAAAATAACGCACTTAATAATGGGCTATTGCCTGTGCAGGTAAGTGACGAATTTTTGGAAATACTCTTCAAGGAAATAGAAAAAGATCCTGATACGAAGGTGATTGTGAGTTTAGAAAATGAGATCATAAAGATTAAAGATTCAGACTATCAAGAAGAATTTGAAATCAATGAGTATAAAAAATACTGTTTAACAAATGGCTATGATGACATTGATTTCTTAATCAGTAAAAAGAAAGCTATTGGAGAGTTTGAAACAAGTAGATAAACGGAGATGAATAAAAAAATTGCAGTATTATCAGGTGATGGAATTGGGCCAGAAGTTACCAGACAAGCCGTGAAGGTCCTTGAGATAATTGCAGACCTATTTGGTCATTCATTCAGTATTGAAGAAGGGCTTGTAGGTGCTGTGGCTATCGACCAAACCGGTAACCCCTTTCCAGAAGAGACAGAAAAGGTCTGCAGATCAGCTGATGCAATTCTATTTGGGGCCATAGGCCACCCAAAATACGATGATGATCCGAAGGCTAAAATTCGTCCAGAACAAGGTCTTCTTGCTATGCGTAAAAAGCTTGGACTATTTGCCAATATAAGACCTGTATCAAGCTATGATGCTTTGCTGCCTATTTCTCCTTTAAAGGAAGAGATCATAAAAGGAGTTGATTTTGTAGTCTTTAGAGAACTTACTGGTGGAATCTATTTCGGTCAGCCAAGAGGCAGAGCCGAAGATGGTAACAGCGCCTTTGATACTTGCACCTACACAAAAGAGGAAATTATAAGAGTGAGCAGACTCGCTTTTGAAGCTGCTAGAAATAGAAGAAAACATGTCACATTAGTTGATAAAGCCAATGTATTGGCCACCTCCAGGTTATGGCGGGAGACAGTTCAGGATTTAGCTAAAGACTATCCTGAAGTTACATTGGATTACATGTTTGTGGATAATGCGGCTATGAAGATCATTCAAAACCCTGCTTTTTTTGATGTTATTCTCACTGAGAATATGTTTGGAGATATCATCACCGATGAAGCGTCTGTGATTTCAGGATCCCTCGGAATGCTACCATCCGCTTCGGTGGGCACTACTTCAAGTTTATTTGAACCAATACACGGCTCTTATCCACAAGCAACTGGTAAAAACATTGCCAATCCATTTGGAGCTATACTATCTGCTGCCATGCTACTGGAATACTCCTTCGGTCTTAGTGAAGAAAGTCAAACTGTAAGAAAAGCTGTCGATAAAGCGGTACAGGACGGTTTTGTTACCGAAGATATTCAGGAAGATAATGCCAAAGGAACTGAGGAAGTGGGTGACAAAGTCGTAGATCTAATTAAGCAAAATGCACTGGTCAATTCTTGAGCTATGAAAGAAATAGAAAAAAAATATTGCAATAGTCAACAACTATTGCGCATATTTAAATCTTTAAAAAGAAATGAGAAACACAAATATCATTATTACCCTGATTGTCATTAGCGTCATTCGATTGACAGCGACAGGGGATTCGTGATATTAATTTATAATAATATTTCAGGCGCCATCCCCAAAAGGATGGCGCTTTTTTTATGCCATAAAATTTAAAAGAAGTAAAAGCAACTGATATGTATTACAACGACAAAACAATAGTCTTTCTGGATGGAAAGTGGATTTCAGCCAAGGACGCGCAAACAGGGGTTTATAACCAAACCATGCATTATGGCAACGGTGTATTTGAAGGTATTAGAGCTTATCAGAACACTGGTGGACTAAATATTTTCAAAGCAAAAGAGCACTTCGAGAGACTTACTCATTCTGCTAAAAAAATGCATATCCAATTACCCTATTCGGTCGAAGAACTTACACATATTGCCTATACATTACTGGACAAAAACGATTTAGCTGATGCCTATATAAGACCACTTGTTTACAATGGAGCTAATATGTCTTTGATGCCCACTGATAAGTCTCATTTATTTATGGCTGCATGGAAATGGGAAAAGTACTTGGGAGACAATCCTCTGAATGTTATGATATCTTCCTACCAAAGGCCTAATCCAAAATCATGTCATGTTGAAGCCAAAGTTGTAGGGCACTATACAAATTCAATTTTAGCAACCACTGAGGCCAAACAACTAGGTTATGATGAGGCACTTCTTCTGGATATGCATGGTAATGTTGCCGAAGGACCCGGAGCCAATTTCTTTTATGAAAAGGATGGTATTCTGTACACTCCACCAGCAGGAAATATTCTCCCCGGCATTACCAGAGCAACCATTTTCGAATTAGCTAAAGAATTAGAAATTACAGTAGTTGAGGAGCATTTTACGGCAGATGACGTATATAAGGCAGATACTGCCTTTTTTGTAGGGACCGCATCTGAAGTAGCACCAATAGCCTCGTTAAATGGCGAACAATTTAAAGGAGACTGGGAAGGCTCTGCCGGACATAATATATACCTGATGTATCGCCAAAAAGTTAGGTATAATCAATACCAGGGTTTAACGATTGTTTAACTAATGGCTAAAGTATTCAATAAATATAGCCAACAGGTAACCCAAGACCCTTCTCAACCTGCCGCTCAGGCAATGCTTCATGCTATTGGTTTGTCAAATGATGATTTGAAAAAACCTCAAGTAGGCATTGTAAGTACAGGGTTCGAAGGAAATCCATGCAATATGCACTTAAATGACTTGGCTGCAACTGTAAAAAAAGGTACGCAGGCCAACGACCTGGTTGGGCTAATCTTCAATACTATAGGCGTTAGCGATGGAATTTCGATGGGTACACCTGGTATGCGTTATAGCCTACCTTCCAGAGATATTATTGCAGATTCTATCGAAACAGTAGTGAATGCACAGGCTTATGACAGTCTAATTTCAGTAGTTGGTTGTGATAAGAATATGCCAGGAGCCATGATAGCTATGGGCAGGTTAAATCGACCAGCAATACTTATTTATGGTGGAACAATTGCTCCGGGATGCTTTAAAAACAAAAAATTAGATGTAGTGTCTGCTTTTGAAGCTCTAGGTCAAAAAATTGCTGGCTCAATATCACAAGAGGACTATGATGGTGTTGTAATGAATGCTTGTCCTGGTCCAGGGGCATGTGGCGGAATGTACACTGCCAATACTATGGCATCTGCTATTGAAGCGATGGGAATGGCATTACCATATAGTTCTTCAAATCCTGCCATTGGTCAAGAAAAAAAACAGGAGTGTAAAAGTGCAGGCGATGCTATCGCTAGACTAATCGAGAATGATTTAAAGCCCAGAGATATAGTGACTAAGGCTTCATTCGAAAATGCCATCCGATTGATTACAGTTCTTGGTGGTTCAACGAATGCTGTATTACACCTTTTGGCTATCGCTAAAGCTTTTGAAGTAGAGCTCAGTCTCGTGGATTTTACAAAAATCAGTGCAGAAACTCCCTTTTTAGCTGATCTAAAACCAAGCGGTAAATACCTTATGGAAGATTTGCATAAAGTCGGGGGTATACCCGGAGTTATGAAAATGATGCTTTCAGAAGGGTTGCTTGATGGTACCTGTTTGACCGTCACTGGGAAAACTGTAGCCGAAAATCTAAATAAGCTACCAAATCTACATGCAACACAAGAAATAATAAAGTCTGTCAATGAACCGATAAAACCCACGGGTCACATAAGAATACTTTATGGTAATCTAGCTCCTGAAGGATCTGTGGCAAAAATAACCGGGAAGGAAGGTGAGCTATTTGCCGGTCCGGCACGGGTATTTGATAGTGAATTCGAAGCTAATGATGGATTAAGTAACGGAGAAGTAAAATCTGGAGAAGTAATAGTCATAAGATATGAAGGCCCAAAAGGTGGTCCCGGAATGCCGGAGATGCTCAAACCTACTGCAGCAATCATGGGTGCAGGCCTTGGGAATGATGTAGCACTTATAACTGACGGTCGCTTTTCTGGTGGAACTCATGGCTTTGTTGTAGGTCACATCACTCCGGAAGCTCAAGATGGTGGGCCTCTTGCTTTAGTCCGAAATGGAGATCAAATAAAAATTGATGCGAAAGCTAATACCATAGACTTATTGATCTCAAAAGAAGAATTAGAAAAACGCAGAGCGGCCTGGAAACCCAGAGCTCTGAGAAAAACAAACGGTGCATTATATAAGTATGCAAAATTTGTATCATCAGCATCTAAGGGATGTGTAACCGATGAATAGTATGGAAACAGTAATCAAGGAAATAGACCAAGAAAAGAAAGTGATATCTGGTGCCGAGGCAACTATTTTATCATTGTTAGCCGAAGGTGTGGATTTATTATTCGGATACCCGGGGGGAGCAATTATGCCCATCTATGATTCACTTTATGGCTATCAGGATAAGTTAAAACATGTACTCACCAGGCACGAGCAAGGAGCGATTCATGCCGCTCAGGGTTATGCCAGAGTTTCTAGAAAGCCTGGAGTTGTTTTTGCAACTTCAGGCCCAGGAGCTACTAACTTGATTACTGGATTGGCAGATGCCAAAATAGACAGCACTCCTTTGGTATGTATAACAGGTCAGGTAGCCAGCAGCCTTTTAGGCACTGATGCTTTTCAGGAAACCGATATCATTAGTTTGTCTATGCAGGCAACTAAATGGAATATTCAGGTAACTAAAGCTGAAGAAATTCCGGAGGCCATTGCTAAAGCCTTTTATATATCAACTTCCGGTAGACCAGGACCAGTATTGGTTGACATTACTAAAGACGCTCAGTTTGCTGAACTGGAATTTAAATACAAAAAGTGCAAGGGCTTCAGAAGTTACAATCCACAACCAAAAGTTGATGAGGACAAAATAAAAAAAGCTGCTGACTTAATAAATGAAGCAAAAAAGCCCTTTGTACTATTTGGACAGGGAGTGATATTGGGTGCTGCAGAAAAAGAGTTCAAAGCTTTTATAGAAAAGACTGGAATTCCATCAGCATGGACCATTTTAGGTCTATCAGCTTTGCCAACAGATCACCCGCTAAATGTTGGGATGTTGGGTATGCATGGCAATTATGGGCCTAACAAGCTTACGAACGAATGTGATGTTCTAATAGCTGTGGGTATGCGGTTTGATGACCGTGTTACGGGTAATCTGAACACTTATGCAAAACAAGCCAAGGTCGTTCACTTAGAAATAGATGCTGCAGAAATCGACAAAAATGTAAAGACAGAAGTGGCCGTCATTGGCAACGCCAAAGAATCTTTACAATTGCTAACAGCTCAATGTCAGGCAAACGAGCATACTGATTGGCTAGAGAAGTTTAATGCATTATCTCAGATAGAATACAATAAAGTAATCTCTCAAGAGCTTAATCCGGAAAAGCCAGGATTAACCATGGGAGAGGTGATACGAAGAGTCAATGAAAAAACTGATGGTAACGCTGTTGTTGTTACTGATGTTGGTCAACATCAAATGGTGGCTTGCCGCTATGCGAAGTTCAATAAAACTAAAAGTAATATTACATCCGGAGGTTTAGGGACCATGGGGTTTTGCCTTCCGGCTGCACTCGGAGCTAAACTTGGAGCACCTGATAGAGAAGTAGTGGCAGTAATTGGTGATGGTGGATTTCAGATGACTATTCAGGAACTGGGCACAATTTTTCAATCACAAGCAGCAGTTAAGATCATAATTCTAAATAACGAATTTCTAGGAATGGTACGGCAGTGGCAGCAACTATTCTTTGATAAACGCTATTCCTCGACAGAGTTAGTTAACCCGGATTTTGTTGCAATAGCCAAGGGTTTTGGAATCGAAGCTAGTTCGGTGGAGAGCAGAACTGACTTGGATCAATCCATTCAGCAAATGTTTGCACATGATGGCCCATATCTCTTAGAAGTTATGGTAGAAAAAGAGGATAATGTTTTCCCTATGGTGCCTACAGGAGCATCAGTAGATCAAATAAGATTAGAGTAATGAAACAACGTTTTACGATAGTCATATTCACAGAAAATGAAATAGGTCTTCTGAACAGAATAACTTCTTTGTTCACTCAAAGGCATATTAACATTGAAAGTATTACAGCCTCCGAATCTGAATACAAAGGTATTCACAGATTTACCATAGTCATTCAGCAAACTGAGGAATTGACTATTAAGGTAGTCAAACAAATAGAGAAGCAAGTTGATGTACTTAAAGCCTTCCATTTTAAAGATGATGATACTATTTACTGTGAGATTGCTCTGTATAAAATAAGGCGAGACGAAAATGCAGATGATAAATTATTGAACCTAGTCATAAAAGGTCACAATGCTTTCATTAGGGAGATTCTTGGCGAGTTTATAGTCATTGAGAAGACTGGTACAAAGGAAGAAACGCATGAGCTTTTTGAAGCATTGGAACCATTTGACATTCAGGGTTTTGTAAGATCGGGAAGGGTATCACTAAGTAGGACTTACAGTACCTTCTCCAAGTATTTAACTGATTTAGAAACACAATCAACAGAAATAAATTTTAACAAATAGTACTGAGTAGTGAGATAATAGTACTGAGAAGAATGATTTTACTCAATACTAATGACTCACGACTCAAATCTCAAACAAAAACTTAAACTATGGCACAAATTAATTTTGGTGGAGTCACCGAAGAGGTAGTAACAAGAGAAGAATTCCCGTTAGATAAAGCACGTGAAACATTGAAAAATGAAATCATTGCCGTATTGGGTTATGGAGTGCAAGGCCCGGGGCAGGCACTGAATCTAAAAGATAATGGCTTCAACGTGATTGTGGGTCAGCGAAAAGATTCTAAAACATGGGACAAGGCAGTGAGTGATGGCTGGGTGCCGGGTGAGACTCTTTTTGAACTTGAAGAGGCCTGTGAAAAGGGAACTATACTTCAGTTTTTGTTATCAGATGCCGGCCAGATAGCATTGTGGCCAACTGTAAAAAAGCATTTAACAAAAGGTAAAGCGCTTTACTTTTCACATGGTTTTGGCATAACCTATAAAGAACGCACAGGCATTATCCCTCCTGACGATGTGGATGTAATCTTAGTAGCTCCTAAGGGTTCGGGGACTTCACTCCGTAGAATGTTCTTAGAAGGTCGTGGACTAAATTCCAGCTATGCCATTTTTCAAGATGCTACAGGAAATGCTAAAGAACGCGTAGTTGCTCTAGGGATTGGCGTTGGCTCCGGGTATCTCTTTGAGACCAATTTTAAGAAAGAGGTTTACAGTGATTTGACTGGTGAACGTGGCACACTCATGGGAGCTATTCAAGGAATATTTGCTGCTCAATACGAAGTGTTAAGAGCCAATGGACACTCACCCTCTGAAGCATTTAATGAAACAGTTGAAGAGCTTACTCAATCACTCATGCCACTGGTGGCTGAAAACGGTATGGACTGGATGTATGCCAACTGTTCAACTACCGCACAAAGAGGAGCCCTTGACTGGTGGAAAAAATTTAAAGATGCTTCGAAACCAGTCTTCGAAGAATTGTATTCTGAAGTAGCTGCTGGAAATGAAGCTCAAAGATCGATTGATTCCAATAGCAAGGAAGACTATCGGGTAAAACTGGAAGAAGAACTAAAAGAGTTAAGAGAATCAGAAATGTGGCGAGCAGGCAGTGAGGTTAGGAAATTAAGACCTGAGAACTAATAAAAAGTCGATGCCAAACATCAGTACGATATCGGTAGCCATAGAAAATATAATTAGAGCCGCAGAAAATCTTAAGGGAGTGATTATTCACACTCCCCTATTGGAGAACCCGCTGCTATCTGAACGTTATGACGCAAACATTCGCTTGAAACGTGAAGATTTGCAAGTGGTCAGGTCTTACAAAATACGTGGGGCGTATCACAAAATTCATGGCCTTTCTGAAACCCAATTACAACATGGTGTAGTGTGTGCCAGTGCAGGAAATCATGCGCAAGGTGTAGCTATGGCTTGTAGAAAAAAGGGAATACACGGAACGATATACATGCCTTCCCCTACTCCAAGTCAAAAGGTAACTCAAGTTAAAATGTTTGGTAAGGATAGTATTGATGTAGTGTTGATAGGAGACACTTTTGATGATGCCTATGCTGAAGCTTTGCAGTTTTCTAAGCAAACTGGTGCCGTACTTATTCCTCCTTTTGATGATGAAAAAATAATAGAAGGACAGGGAACAGTAGGTAAGGAAATTTTGGATGATAGTTCAAGCTCAATTGATTATCTCATTTTGCCTATCGGAGGAGGCGGGTTAGCTGCAGGTGTTTCTTCCTATTTCAGTGAACTCTCTCCAAATACAAAAATCATTGGAGTAGAACCTGCAGGAGCTCCCGCCATGCAAAAATCATTGGAACGAGGTGAGGTTATCACGCTTGACTCTATAGACAAATTTGTAGATGGTGCTGCCGTCAAACGAGTGGGTACTCTCAACTTCGAAATTTGCAAGAAAAATTTAGATCGGGTTATCACGGTTGCAGAAGGACATGTATGTGGAGAGATATTAAGGTTATACAACGAGCAAGCGATAGTTGTGGAGCCTGCAGCAGCATTGTCTTTAGCAGCATTGGAAATCCTAAAAGATGAGATCAAAGGAAAGAATGTCGTATGCATAGTAAGTGGCAGCAA
This sequence comes from uncultured Fulvivirga sp., assembly GCA_947500555.1. GTDB lineage: Bacteria > Bacteroidota > Bacteroidia > Cytophagales > Cyclobacteriaceae > Fulvivirga. The sequence goes on from CANMSE010000002.1 coordinate 779,987, forward strand.
TAATGACATTACCCGAACTGCTGAGATTAAAGAAAGGTCATTGTTGTATGAAGGATTAAAGCATTATTTTATAGTCAACTTTCCTCAGCGAGCAGGGGCATTACGTGAGTTTTTAACTGATGTACTAGGGCCAAATGATGATATAGCTCATTTCGAATATTCCAAGAAAAATAGCCGCGACAGAGGCCCAGCTTTGATAGGCATCGAGTTGGAAAATCAAACTGATTTGGCTCCTTTGATGGATAGAATGGTAAAAAAGAAATTTAGATATGAATATGTCAATGATCAGCCAGATTTGTTTCACTATTTGATATAAACTAAATCTACTCATCTAGCCTTAACCAAGTGTGATCAGATAATAATTTTACTGAAGCCATGTGGTTTTTAAATGGTAGGTTGGATCCCCATTCTTTAGGTGATATCACAGATAGTAAACGAGTCCCGTCCTTTTTTTCATACAGATGATATTCATGACCGATTAAAGGCTTGAATTTCATTTCGGCCGTGTATATCTGCTCTGAAATTTCAACTCGATTTTGCACTTCTTCAGCCTGCTTTACCAGTACTTTCACCTGATCATAAATCTTAGCGAGTTGCATTTGACTTTGCTCATGCATAGCCGCCAGAGCCTGGCCTTTTATTTTTCCTTTATCTTCAGGCTTTATTAATGCGCTTCCCGCATGGTGACCATAAGTTAAGGTCGAGGGTGTTGTCGTAATTTTATCCCTGAGTTGTTCTAACTCTTCATCGGACATCACCATTACTTTACCAATCTCCTTTTCTTGTTCTTTCATCTTATCATCTTTAACAACCATATATCCACGTTGTTTTAGCATATCAATAAACAAGTATCACAACCAACTTTCAAACTTTTAAAAATGAATTGATTTTCACTTAAAGTAATTAATTTTCATTTCCATGAACCCAAAAGACTTAAAAGAAGCCATTAATGAAACCGTTGATCTACTGCTGAGATTGGAAACTCAGCATAGTCAAGAGCCTATCCTTAAATCAAATGACCCTGAAGAGGTAAAAGATGCATTAGACCATCATCTACCATCAAAATCTAGTCCATTATCTGAGCTACTGTCTTCATTGGAGCAGGAAGTTATCCCTTACCTGAATAGAAATACAGACCCGAGATTTGCCGCCTATATTACTGGTAGTGGCAATTATGTATCAGCAATTGCTGAGTTCATAAAGTCCTACTTCAATCAAAATGCACTTAAGTGGAATAACTCTCCAATAGCCAATGAAATGGAGCAGCTGATTATAAAATGGGTAGCAGAATTTATTGGATTACCTCAGTTCAACCAGGGAGTGCTTACTTCTGGTGGTTCCATGTCAAATCTTTTAGCACTTCATTTTGCTTTAGCCTCCAAGTATCCGCAACGAGAAATGGAAGGTTTTTATCATTCTAAAAAACTGGTTGTTTATTGTTCAGATCAAACGCATAGTAGTATAGAACGCGCTATGGTTTTCCTGGGACTTGGACGATCATATCTAAGAAAAATTTCAGTTGATAGAAATTTTAAAATTGATTTGGAAGAGCTAAATACTACCATTTCAAAGGATATTAATGCAGGCTTGCAACCTTTCGCATTAATCGGGAATGCAGGTACTACCAATACGGGGTCAATAGATGATTTAAAAGCACTTGCTTCTGTGGCTAAGGAATATGATCTATGGTATCATGTTGATGGCGCTTATGGTTTACCTGCACGGAATTTGCCCAAATTAAGAGCGGAATTTAATGGTGTGGAACTGGCTGATTCCGTAATCATTAACCCACATAAATGGATGTATGTCCCTTTTGAAGCCAGCTGCATTCTTTTGAAAGACATTCCTAAGGCGATCCACTTCGACCCTGATTATTTGTATACAGCAAATAAGAGTACCCGGTGGGAGTCCTCTGAACATACCATCGAATTATCTAAAGAATTTAAGGCTTTGAAGGTCTGGTTCACACTAAAATATTATGGGACAGATAAGCTAAGTCAATTTGTAGCTCATGACATTGAGCTTACCAATTACCTTGCTGAATTATTATCCAGTCATGATCATATTGAGGTGGAGCCAAATCACGCACTTTCCATCGTGTGCTTTAGATATAAAAATGAGGAATTATCTGATGAGCAAAATGAGAGCCTCAATCAAAAAGCAGTTGCTGAGATAGAAAATGCTGGTGATATATTCATCACCGGCACAAAGTTAAGAGGCAAAACTTATTTGAGAGCGTATTTCGGAAATCCGAATAGAACACAGGAAGATGTGGACTACATGAAGGATGTAATATTAAAAACGATTGCGCAAATATGTAGCTAACATGAATTCAATGTATGCTTCATAAAACCAAGGAAAAACCTACCCAAACATCACCGCACCATCACTAAAGCTAAGGCGAATACCGACTATGAGCCTACCAATGACATATTTGTTAAAGAAAGTATAAGATTTCATCATGTCTTTTAGATATCTCCTAAATGGGTCGGTATTTCAAACCAATCACTGAGTTTTTAAGGGTGATTTGATAACTGGCGAATGAGAAATCTCCTTGTTTGTCATTTCGTAGCACAGCGGAGAAATCTTAGCCCTTAACATAGGTTTGAGACTTTCATGATGGCTAAGATCCCTACGGGATGACTTGCTAACTGAATGTACTCATCACCCGAAAGCACCTTGAGTCTAGCGTAGGGTGACCGAGAAATCCTTTGCGATAATTTAGCTCTAACTATTCGTCACTCTGAATCCGGACACTAGTCTGAAAGACAATTTTTATTTATTTTAAATCGAACTCACGTTAATTAGAATATAAAACAATTACTCATGGATCATAAATTAGCAAGCCTAAAATCAGTCATTCGGACAAAAAAATTTGATGCAGCAAGAGAATTTTATCATTCTATATTGGAACTTGAAATTGTCGAAGAGTATGATGATGGGAATGGCTCCAGGGGATGTATACTTTCTTTGCAGGGAGCTGGCGCATTTATCGAAATTTCTGAAATAAAACCAAATCACAGTTACTATCAGTCTGCTTTCAATAAATCAATCGAAAGTGACAAGATTGATATTCAGATTAGAACAAATACTATCCAATATTGGGCAAGCAAACTAGAGGGTATTTGGGAATCCAGAGGGCCCATAGATCGGCCTTGGGGATCAAAATATCTTTATCTGAGAGATCCTGATGGCCTGCATATCATCATCTATGAGGAGAAGTCACAATAGCCACTCTTAGAGTGACCATTCTAATGTGAAGTAAATCGGGTTCTACTCTTATAACCAGTTTCCAACTTCCTTATCAAAAGCTTCTCTGGTAAGCTCTTTGTTAACAAACTCATCCACAATACCTGGCTTTACGCCCAATTTCCCAGCAAGTTCCTTACAAAACTCAAGTTCAGTTTCATGCACCTCTTTATCTGCTTTCATCACTTTTAATGCAAGAAACATCATCTCTTCTTTGTCAACTATTTTTTCAGGAGCCATCTCCTCAGGATTTTCCACAAGTAATTTGAACTCTTTTGGATCAAGTTTATTCTCATTGACAAAGTCCATTAACAGGGCTTTTTCTGATTTATGAAATTTACCATCCACTTTTGCGAGATAGATCAAAATATTCAGCTTCCTTCTTACAACGTCATTCATGATTATGTTATTAGTTAATTAATTCTTCTAAAAATTTTCTGTTTCAAGTCAAAGAAATCAAATCTTGTTTTATCTATGATTGGCACTAAAGCGTCAAAAAAGCCTATAATTAATAAGCCGCCAGGATTTAAGCATTCATAAAACTTATCTAATACTAACTTCTTAGCCTCACCATCGAAATAGATCATGACATTCCTACAAAAAATGATATCGTACTTGTTATTGTTCTTATCGGTAATGAGATTATTCAAGTCAAATTTCACATTCCTGACAAGAGATTTATCCATCAACCCCAGTTTTTCCTCTTTAGAGTAGTAGTCTGAAAGAGATCCTGAATCATTATATTTTTTATAATTATGCTCGTAATCTGCTAGTTTCAAAACATGATAAGCTCCTTTTTGCGCTTGCTCTAATGCATCGCTATTCATATCAGAAGCAAAAGAGGTCACCCTATTATCTAGACCCAATTCCTTTAGTAATATATTGAAAGTATATACTTCCTCACCTGTAGAGCAGCCAGCATGCCAGACTTTTATTCTTCTTTTTTCTTCAAGTATTGCTGGTAATATAGTTTTTAAGCTAACCCAAAATGGTGGGTCTCTAAACATAGAAGTAAGACCGACAGACAATTCATTAACGAATAAATGAACAAAGCCAGCTTCCTTTAGAACTTTGACCCAAAGCTCATGTACAGAATTCAACTTAAAAACGGAAAGTGATCTCAGCACTCTTCTTTTTAAAGATTTGGGCTCATAACACGTAAAATCTATACCATGCCGTTGCATGATGGCAGCCGTGAGTGAATTTATCTCTTCTTCCGTTATGTCTATCCTCATTGCTTTGTACTATGTGCCAACACAGTTTTACCATCTATTAAAACCACTATAGTTTTGATCAATATATTATCCTCATTAAACACAGGATTGAAAATAGCTTTGATCGTTTTTTTATCTCCATGTTTAGTCACAAAAGGTAGTATCTCTTCAAATGGATCACTGGCACCAAGTTTATCACTCAACAAATTGATTTCGTTTTTAGTCATTATCTCTTTGTCAAGGAAAAAATCTAGTGTCTTTTGCCTTAAGTCAAGTCGTTTGTATCCAAATTCTGTAAGGAACTTATCATTTGCTGTTTTAAATATGCCATCCTTACTGAGTTCTATGGTTGGCATAGCATTCTTAAGTGCATTTACAGTTTGTGTCAAATCAAGTATCCTTTCTTTATCTCGAGTATTGAATAGCGCAAACATCATTACCTTGACAGGCTTTCCTGTCGTATCCAAAATAGGATTAAGAGTTCCAGTCAACCACATCGATTCCCCGACTTTTGACTTCTGTTTAAACTCCCCATTGAAATAGTTTCCTGCGTTGAGGCTCAACCAAATCATCTTTGTTTGTGGTTTATCCAGCTCATCTTCATGAAGCAAAAACTCATAGTTTTTACCAACTAATTCTTCACTGGAATATCCAGACATATCCAAATAAACCTGATTGACGTAACTGATTTGACCCTGCATATCAAATTCCAGTGAAGCTACAGTCTTATCTATTGTTTCTAGATGTGATTTTATTTCCGTTTGTATTAAGCTTTCACGTTGCAATTCCCTCTCTAAAGTGATGTCAGTAGCAAACTTTACTACTTTTATAGCTTCACCTCTTATATCATAAATAGGATTGTAAATACCTTTAAGCCAAATTTCTTTGCCATTCTTTCCTATTCGTTTAAACTCGTCACTTACAAATTCCCTTTCTCCAAGTTTTTCCCAAAATTCTTTGTAATTATTTGACGATGCTTCTTCTTCTGTAACGAATATCTTATGGTGCTTTCCTATAACCTCCTCAGATGTATATCCGAAAATGTTTAGAAAATTCTCATTTGCATCAAGGATATTCCCTTGCATATCAAATTCGATTATGGCATTAGAGCGGCTTATAGCGTCTAGTTTATGACGGAAGTCCAATGCCTTAGCCTTGGTTTCTGTAATGTTAGCCTGGATAGAAACAAACTTATCCAGATTGTTATCTGCATCGAACACCGGGTTAATTGCCAAGGAAATCCAGTAGGAGTTACCTGATTTATCGTAATTGAGTATCTCTTCGTAAAGCGCTTCTTTTTTTCTCAGCTTTTCACCTATTCTTTCTATGGTCTCTTTATCTGTATCTTCTCCTTGTAGTACCGATCCAGGGCGTTTGCCAATCATATCTTCGGGCGTATAGCCGGTCAAACGTGTAAAGCCTCTATTCACATATTCGGTAATGCCCATGGCATTCGTAATAATCACAGAATTGTCAGTATTGTTTGCCACCAATGAAAGACGTTCAAATTCAGCTTGTTTGGACTTTCTTTCCGTTACATCGGTACATAACATCAGAATCTTTTGAAAGTCGCCTTTATTGTCCAGAACTATGGAGTAGTCTGTGCTCAACCATATTTTCTGATTGGAGCTTGTTCTTACTTCAAACTCAAGTCTAATATTTTGTCCCTCTTTTAATTGCAACCAATGTTCGGAATCTCTCTTAGGCAAAAGATTTTCCTGATGCTCTTGAAGTTGTTGAAGCGTATACCCTAAACCTTCCAACAGAGTATCGTTGGCAGTCAATAAATTTCGATTGGAATCAAACTCAGCCAACCCCTGTGACGAATCAATAGCTCTGAACAGGCCTTTAAGTTCTGCCTGATTTCTTGTCATCTCTTCTTGGGTGGCTTGCAGTTCTTCCATATTCTGCTTCATCTCCTCTTCTCTGGATTGAAGTTCCTGAGACATTTCCTGAGACTTCTCTAATAGTAACCTGGTATTTTCATTATTCTTTACGGAGGCTACTGCTGAAGCAATATTTTCAGCTAGCTCACTCAAAAAATCAATTTCATAAGTTTCTAAAGCGTTGAAAGAGGCCAGCTCAATTGCTCCATAGAACTTGTCATTAACCATCAATGGTATGATAACTACATTCTGTGGTGTCGATTCTCCTAATCCGGAGGTGATATTGACATAGTCATCTGGAATATCGGTCAGATAAATAATACTTTTTTCTAGCATCACTTGTCCCAAAAGCCCCTGGCCTTCTTCTATTCTTGACTCTGTAAACTTCTTTCGATTATAAGCATAACAAGCCGTGAGCTCCATATATCGGCTACCATCAGCATCTTCATGAGCTATAAAGAACCCTCCCTGGTTCACGTCTGTATATTTCACCAAGTTGGCCAGCATTCTATCGCTCATCTGGTCAAGGTTATGATTGTCGATTCTCAACAACTCACTGAACTTAGCCAAGCCTTCGTTTTTCCAGTTTCGCTTACGTTCTTCTTCTATGTAGTCATGCTGCTTTTCCGACAAAGAGGCCAGTGTAGACCCTACAGTACTACTCGGGTCTATATGTTTAAACTCATAATTCTCCTCTCCGAGATTCTTGACAAAATCCACAGTTTCTTCCAATTTCTGGTGAAGTGATAATATGTGTTTGGTGGTCTCTTTAGTTTCATCCTCTTTGGTCAAATCAGGAAGTTGATCATTGTCCAACTGCTCGGCTACCTTTCTTACATATCTCGCTCTACGAGCCAAAAGACTTATAATCAAAATAGAAAAAGCAAATACAGAGATAAGCGATAACAGCAACACATATTTACTTACACCAAGTAGGATCAAAACTATTCCACTCGTGGCTGCCACTAACTGAATAGCCAAAAGTACCTTGGCTCTACGCCCTATATCTCTCAGGTTTACCATACTATTGAAGTTCAGTTTTTATCAATTGAGCTACATCTTTATGCATTTTCCATATAAACATTGGCGAAATCATTTTATACCCCTCAAACATGAAGTTTGTATGAGCAAGCAGATAATATTCATCTTCACTTTTTTGCATTACCTCATCAAGGTCATGTATATTCTCGACCTCAAAAAATTGAGGCACATCCCCATAAATTTTGACTTCAAGTGTATTGGAGAGTTGTGTAATAACAGTGGCAGAAAGTATATTATCGATCTCTTTTAAAATGACGGAGTCCTCTAAAGAACTATTGTTACCAAAAGCTGCTAAACTCATTCTGGCAATTATTGTCTTTTCTTCTTCATCAAAAATTAAGTAGCTAGCACCTGATATCTCTCCAATAATATCGGTTTGAAGTATAGTCAGCTTTTTTGAAGGGTCGAATTTCTCCGCTATATAGTCATGATCATTGCTGAATTCTATATGAGTACTCTCAATAGCTACTGCCTGACCTGTCAATGAAGAGAATGATGTAGCCGCCTCATGATGACCCAGGTTGATCACCTCTCTCATTATTTCTATTTCTTTACTTTTCAGCATTATTATCTAGATTAAAAATTTGAAACAGTGCTTTTGGATGAAAAGCTTTTTGAAAAAATCATATTACATATAGCCGACACATTTAAGACCAGGCAGACATGACCATTTCCCATAATGGTGACTCCATTAACAAGTTTGACCTTGTCAAAAGGTTTCATCAATGGTTTTTCAACAATCTCCTTTTGCTGCAGCAGTTTATCCACCACAATTCCTACTGTTCTGTTATTATAGGATACTATTACAATGTCCAGCTTCTTCTCGGGATGGAGTTCATCATAACTGCGATGAAGTAACTTTTCATTGTACACCGATTGATTTTGGTTAAGACCAAAAACATCTTTGAGAAAAACCACAGAGATGGTGTTCCCCAGGTAAGTGGCTACCAAGCCATTTGAAACCTTATGAATATCAGCCTTATATAATGACACAACCGCTTCGGTGTAGGATAGTGGGATAGCATAGGTTTCACTAGATAGCTCAAGGAGCAATGTCCCTTTTACAGCCATCGAAGATGGCAATCTCAATGAGATTGTTGTACCAACACCTTGTTCAGTATCAACTGAAATATCACCCCCTATCGAATCCATGGCTTTCTTCACCACGTCCATACCTACTCCTCTACCCGAAATTGAGGTAACCTGTTCCATAGTACTGAAGCCTGGTTCAAAAATCATCAAAACAATATCTTTATCAGACATTTGCTTCGCGTCCTCTTCCGTTACCAATCCATTTTTAATGGCTTTTTTCCTTACTGTAGATGCATCAATACCCTTTCCATCATCCTTTATTTCAATTACCACAACATCGCTCTCACTATAAGCATTTAGTGTAATTACACCTTCTTCCTTTTTGCCGACCTTTTTGCGTTCTTCAGGAGTTTCAACTCCATGCCCAACTGAATTTCGAATGAGGTGAATTAATGAATCACTAATTATCTGAAGGATGTTTCTGTCAATCTCAGTTTCCGTTCCCGACAAATTAAGAGTGGCTTTCTTCTTTTCAGATGAAGCCGCATCCCTAACTACGCGATGAAACTTATTGAATAAGAACCCGACCTGGACAAGTCGAACATCCATTACAGAATACTGTAGATCAGAAGATATCCTGTTTAATCTTGCGTATTCATTGGCATTAACCATTCCTGAATTGGCCGCAATGATTCTATCTCTCTCAATGACCAATTCTCCCACCAGATTCAGAAGGTTATCGAGCTTTCTTACTGGCACCTGTACTAAATCTGAGAAGCTTATTTTAGTATCTTTTGGTTCTTCAGGTTGTTGAGACTTCTCTTGCTGCTTACTATCATCTATTGACACTACTTCAGCGTCTTCCACTGCGGGAGGCGCTGTTTTAGCGGATGACTTAGGTTTGATTTCAGTTTCAGGTTCTTTTTTCTTCGAATTAGGTTTTTTAGCTTTTTCTGGTTTCTCTTTTACTTCCTCTGCTTTTATTTCAGTTTCTTCGGTTTCCTCTTCTTTACTATTCTTAAGTAATACCTCAAGCTTTGTCTTTATACCTCTAAAACGTACTGTTTTATCATCTTTTACAGCATTGACTAATTCTCCTAATGTATCAATAGCTTTGAAAAGGGTTGTAAAAATGCTATCATCCAATGACAGTTTTCCTTCACGAACTTCTCCAAAAAGATCTTCCAGTACGTGAGCAAAATTTCCAACGTTTTTGAACCCCATGCCAGCGGCATTGCCTTTCAATGTATGAGTAATTCGAAAAATAGCATCTATTGATTTTTTATCATCAGGCTTTTTTTCCAGCTGTGTGAGCAGACGGTTCAGTTCCTCATGATTTTCGAGAGCTTCTGCTAGAAATATCTCTTTGTACTCTTCTTCTTTTGACATAGCGTTTAAGCTTTATTTTTTATGTTCTGAGTTAAAAACAACTCATTACGAACCCAGGTATTTCCTTAAGTCCAACTACATAATCTACTGCTCCAATATCGATAGCTGCCTTTGGCATACCATTTACCACACATGATTCAGCATCCTGAGCGATAGTTAAACCTCCTTTTTTCTTAATATTCAGTAAACCATTGCTTCCATCTTTGCCCATTCCCGTTAATATTATTCCTATTGCTTTTGATCCATATTCATCGCCTACAGATTCAAAGAGACAATCAACGGAGGGGTTGTTAAACTCCTTATATTTAGTCTTGCTGTATGCAAAAACAGGTGCACCATTATTTCCTCGCTTTATCATCATATTGCCATCTCCAGGAGCGACATAGATAACACCTGGTTCCACTTGCTGATTACGTTTTGCCATTCGTACCGGCAATGGAACAATGGCTGACAATCGTTGGGCATAGGACACAAGGAAACGTTCAGGCATATGTTGAGTAATTACAACCGGAATGGCCAGGTTAGCAGGTAGTTTGGTAACCAAAGACTCAACCGCACTCGGGCCCCCGGTTGATGAACCAACTGCCATAATATCATATTGCAGATTGCTCTCAAAAGAATGAAGGTTATGATTTACTCTATCATCTTTACTTTTTAGGATGTTAGAGTCAAGCCCTGAGGCAGCCTTAATTTGTTCAATGAGTTTACCCAAAGCTCCTTTAAATGCACCGGAATCCTTAGTTTGAGGTTTATCTACAAAATCAAAAGCTCCTGCATTTAATGCATCAAATATCTCCGGTGTAGTTTTATCGAGGGAGCTTAACAGAATCACCGGAGTAGGCTGCTGCTTCATTACTTCCTTCACCACATAGAGTCCATCATATTCAGGCATCATCATATCGGTTACAACCACATCTGGATTAAGCTTTTTTACCTTCCCAATACCATCTTTACCGTTGTTGGCAGTACCCACCACATCTATAGATGCATCAGCTCTTAATGCATCAGATATCATGATCCTCATCAGACCAGAATCTTCTATCAGTAGTGTTTTTATTTTTTTCAATTTCGGTATTCTAAGCGTTGGCTACTGCTGAGACCAATTTTTCAGAAGTAAAGGGCTTAACAATATAATCAAGCGCCCCCAGACTCATACCTTCACTTATCACGGAGTCCTGCCCTACAGCGCTTATCATGATCACTTTCGAACTCAACCCTTCCTCATTGAAAACTTTAAGGATATCGGTACCGATCATATCAGGCAATATATTATCCAGTGTAATGACATCCGGCAAGAGTTCGAAAGCCAGATCTATGGCTTCCTCGCCATTAGCGGCCTCGCCTACTACATTAAAACCCCCCTCCGTTAACGCATCTTTAATCAATGTGCGCATATAAAGAGAGTCATCTACTATAAGTACATTTTTGCTCATGGTATTAATCTTATATTGTATATTTTTTTTTCTCAGAGGTTGTAATCAGTAGAGCACCTGTCTCAATATTGAGTTTTGCGGTTCTACTTTCTTTACCTCCTACATCTTCTTTTTGAATCATTATTCCTTCCTCTTTCATCTTTTGTCTTACATAATCGACATTTCTGTTTCCGATATTGTAAGCATCAATATTCATAATATCAGCACCACCAACAAGGCGAGCCCTAAGTGTCAATTGTCTAGCTCCTAATGCGTAGAGGTCCTTGATAATTTTGTCTAACATTCGATCACTTTCAGGTCGCATCATATTTCCAGGTAACATGATATGAGCACCTGCTCCGACCTTTTTGAATTTGTCATATAAAAAGACTCCCACACATGATCCAAGACCATAGCAGATAATCTCTCCGGGCAAAGTAGCTACGGCTATTTCCCCCATTTTTATGACTTGTCGCTCCAATGTCAGGTTAGGCTGTAGCATCTTGAGCGGTTGCAAGGTTTTCAAACTCATCTTCATTCAGTACTTTGAAAATGTCTATCATGATAATTAGTCTGGAATCCAGTTTCACAATGCCCTGAATGTAATCTGCTTCTACATTATTGTCGTGCACAATATTTACAGATTGTTCGATACTTTCCGATTTAACGGTTAGTGTATTTGGCACCTCAGTAACCAGAAGCCCAACCTTATATTCATCGCTGGCTATGACCAAGGTATAGTTATTTGCTTTATTGGCTTCAGCGGTAGTGGTAGCTTCCTTAATACCAAATTTCTCTTCCAGATCAACAATGCCAATAATATTACCTCGAATATTAGCCACTCCTTTTACGAAGTTTGGAGTCTGTGGCATTTTGGTGATGTTAGGGGTAAGTACAACCTCTTTTATTTGATCTATATGCAAGCCATACTCTTCCGCTCCTTGCTTAAAAACTATTAGTTGCTGAGTCTCCTGAAACTGCTCCTTCTCTTCAGATTTATCATCCTTTAACTCTTTTGTATTTGCCATAACAGTTTCTATTTTTTCAATTTAAATTGATTTACACCAGCTTGTAATTCTGTAGCAACAGAAGCCAATTCATCACTTGCTGCGGCTATTTCCTCCATGCTGTTATCCAGTTCCTGAGAACTGCTAGCCACCTGTTGCGTACCTGCTGCCGTTTCTTCAGCAACCACTACTATCTGCTCGATATTTTTAACAACAGTATCTATCGATTTTTTCTGCCCTGCCGTAGCTTCTTGAATTTCCAATGAATACTTAAATGTTTCTTCACTAGACCCTGCTATTTCCTGGAAGATGCTTTCAGCTTCTACAGATGCTGAGTTACCTTGCTTCACACTACCTTCCATAGTTTCAATGGCCTTACTTGCAGACTGAGTATCTTTTTGAACATCCTGGATGATTTTCTCGATGTCCACGGCCGATTTCCGGGAATCCTCTGCCAACTTCCTTATCTCTTCAGCTACGACCGCGAATCCACGACCTGCATCACCCGCGCGAGCAGCTTCAATGGCTGCGTTAAGTGCTAATAAGTTTGTCTGTGAAGCAATATCTGTGATGACATTTAGTGTTCTTGCAATTTCATCGGCTCTCTCAGTAAGTACCTTTATAGAGTCGGCTGTAAGACCTGCTGAAGAGCTTATACCAGACATATTTTCAACAAGTGTCTTAATAATTTTAAGTCCGCTCTCCGAGCTTTTCTGTCCCGACTCAGCAGCTTTATTAATCAAGTTTGCTCTTTTCTCCATCTCTTCTGCCGAAGCCATCACCTCTTCTGCCAGCTTCGAAGATTCATCTGTTTTAGACGCCTGATCTTGAGCACCCTTTGACATTTGGGAGATAGCGGAAGCTACTTCAGTAGTATTACTTTTCATACTCTGGCTACGCTCCAGCATACTCTCTGAGGAATTGGCGACTTGCTGTGCCCCATCATCAATAGTACTTAATAGAACATTCAAATTTTCGAGCGCCTTATTGAGGGCATCACCCATTTCCTGAACATAACCATCTGCTGAAATATCGAAGTCATTGGTAAGGTCACCTTCAGCCATGAGATTAACTATATCTTTTACTCTAAGTACAGGGAATTTAACTTTTGAGATATCCGCAGCTATTTTAATAACCCGCACGACTTGTCCCAACTCATTTTTTATTGGGGCATAAGCTGCCTGAAGCCACACTGCCTGGCCATCTTTCCTCACCCTGGAGTATTCTCCATTTTGAATTGCACCGCTTGCAAGGTTTTTCCAAAATTGAGCGTATTCAGGAGTGGAAGTATAGCTGGTTTCACAAAATATCCTATGGTGCTGTCCCTTTAGTTCCTCTACATTATTATATCCCATGGCACTGACGAAATTATCATTTGCTTCCAGAATAGTTCCGTCAGGAGTAAATTCTATATATGCCCAACCACTATCCACTGCTGATTGAATGTTCTCACCTTTAGCCCTGGCGGCAACCATATCTGAGATTTCGGAGGCTATCTTTATAACTTTTACCACTTCGCCCGCTTGATTCGTAACAGGAGTATAAGAAGCGTTAATCCAAACTTCATCTCCATTGGGTTTTAGCCTTCTAAACTCTCCCGACTGAATTTTACCATTGGCAAGGTTTTGCCAAAAAGTGGAATATTCGGTGGATCTGGCATATTCCTGATCGCAAAAAATTCTATGATGTTTCCCTACAAATTCACTTTGGTCATGATAGCCCAGTGCTTCAGCAAAATTTCTATTAGCTGAGATTATGGTACCATCTGGCTTGAATTCTATAGAGGCCCATCCCGTGTCAATAGCAGTTTGAAGCTGCTTAGACATTAATTGGGCGTTCCTTTCCTCACTTATATCTTTTATAAAAGCGGTATATTGAGTTTCTCCACCTAGTTCTACCTTGCTGAGTGATAGATTCCCCCAGAATTTGGAGCCATCTTTGCGTACCATTTCAAGGTCTCTACCAGCCCCCACTACTTTATTTACTCCTGTCTTAATATTGCTATCTACATAATTGTCGTGATTTGCACGATGCTCCATAGGAACGATCATCTTAACATTGTGGCCCATCACCTCATCTTTGGTGTAACCAAACATGGTTTCTGCCGCCTTGTTATAAAAAGTGATTAATTTATTTGAATCAATTGTTACCACAGAATCTAACGCTTGCTCTAAGGTTTGTGCCAAACGATTTTGAACTCGCTTCATCTCTTCCTGGGTTGCAGTCATTTCTTCCATGTTCTGCCTCAATTCTTCTTCCTGAGCCTGAACTTCTTCAAGAGCTTGATCCGCTTCTTGTCTGGCTTTCTTCTGCTCACTGATATCCGAACCAATCTTTACTACTTTGCTTACCTTGCCATTAGCATCTATAACAGGTGCATAAGAGGCCATTAACCACACGGTATTGCCTTCTTTATCAAATCGTTTAAATTCATCTGTTTTGACATCTCCTTTTCCGAGATCATTCCAAAACTTTTTATAATCATCTGATTTGCTATAGTCTTTATCCACAAATATTCGGTGATGTTTCCCCTTGATCTCTTCAAGGGTATAACCCATAACTTCTAAGAAGTTGTCATTAGCATGAACTATATTGCCTTTAGGATCAAATTCGATCAAAGCAAATGCACTGTTTATTGCTCTAATATGACCATCCGCTTCAGCCAGGTTTTCTTCAGAAGCTTTTCCGTTACCATTGGATGATGCTTTAACTGCGGTCTTACTATTACCTTTTTTCTTTTCACCATCAGGTGCTGTTCCTTGTTTACCGAGATTTTTTCCTAAAGCCATTTTTAATTTGTGTTTAGTTAATTGTTAGATTCGAATTCTTTTGATTTTTTAATACTTTGTATTAGCTCTCGAGCTACATTTCTATAATCTTTTGCACTAGAAGAATTTGGAGCGTAATCCAATACACTTAATCCAAATGATGGGGCCTCAGCCGCCTTTACATTGGTGTGAACATAGGAGTCAAAAACCTTGACAGTGAATTCTTCTTTCACATGATTCAATACTTCCTTTGTTAATTTTTTACGCCAATCAACCATGACGGCTAATACTCCTATTATTTCCAGTTCTGGGTTATGCTCTGCTTTCACGTCATCGACTGTCTGTATAATTTGCCGCAATCCCTGAATACTGAATACATCAAGCTGCATAGGAATGAATACCTTACTACTTGCTGTCAGCGCATTGATGGTAAGCCATGATATGGATGGTGGGCAATCAATCAGTATATAATCATAGTCGTGATAGACTGAAGAAAGGGCTTCTTCCAGATTCGAGGCTTGATTACCTGAATCAGCTTGAAGTTGGCCAAGACTATTATCCGCAGGTATAATATCAACATACTCTCCTTCAACCATTGTCTCTTCGGTGGTTACTTCATCCCTTAGTAACGATAAGATGGTTAACTCTGAATTATGAACCGCCAAGGAATAGGTAAGATTGGCCTGTGGATCCATATCTATCAAAAGAACACGTTCGCCAAGTTCCGCTAGAGCTCTCCCTAAATTAATAGTGGTAGTAGTTTTACCTGTACCCCCTTTCTGATTGATGATGGATATAATCATATACGTTTTAAAGCCAAACTTTATCTACAAATAATCAAAGTATAAGTAGCTGATTTACAAATAGATAATTAAACAAATTATTGAGTTAACATTCACATAATGTAATTATTAAAATAAATTGGATGTTTAATTTAACATTTTATACCTTTTAATAATCATTATAGCTTATAAAATATTATAATATTTTTTTTTCAATTGTAAAATTTTGATATTGAAAATAATCAAATCTTAGTTAGATACAATTTCAATCTGAGTCAAATCTTCAGCTAAAATAGCTACAGTCTTAACTACCTCACCCTCAATATTTTCTATCGGATTGAACGTTATCCTGAATATTTTTTTCTCTCCATTTTTCGTAACCAAAGTGAGTATCTCTTCTTTAGTTTCAGCATTAAATAATGACTTTAATCTTTTCTTAACTCCCGTAGTATCAATGAAAAAATCAATAGGCTGTTTTCTCATTTCTAATCTCGAATAGCCCATTAACTCCATAAACTTTTCATTGCCGCTTTTAAAAAGACCCTCACTATCAAATTCTACCATAGGTGTAGAATTCTTGAAGGCACTTAACATTTGGCACAAGTCATCATACTTTTCTTTTTCCCTGGTATTGAACTGAGCGAACATCATAACTTTATGTGGTTTTCCTTCTTTATCCGTAATAGGGTTAAATGCACCACTAAGCCACATGGCACCACCGGCTTTAGACTGCTGCTTGAATTGACCATTAAAAAAATTACCTTCTCTTAAGCTGGTCCACATCATTTGAGTTTGAGGTTTATCAACCTCATCCGTTGGCAGCAAGAACTCATAGTTATTGCCCAATAATTCTTCTCTGCTATAGCCTGACATGTCCAGGTATACCTGATTGACATAGCTTATTTTTCCTTCCATATCAAACTCTAATGAAGCAATAGTTTTATCTATAGTTTCCAGATGGGAGGTAATCTCTTTTTGTTGCTGCTCTGTTTCCATTTGCAACTTTCGCTCACGCGTAATATCAGTAGCAAATTTTACGACCTTCGTTGCCTCGCCCTGTAGATTGTAGATTGGGTTATATACCCCCTTAAGCCATATTTCATTACCCTCTTTGTCAATACGTTTAAACTCATCACTGACAAATTCTTTGGATGAAAGTTTCTCCCAAAATTCTTTGTACTCTTTTGTTTCGGCTTCTTCAGGGGTCACAAATATCTTATGATGCTTTCCTACTACTTCTTCTGCAGAATAGCCGAATATGCTGAGAAAATTTTTATTGGCTTCAAGTATATTACCTTTCATATCAAACTCAATAACCGCATTTGATCGACCGATAGCCTCTAGTTTATAATGGTAGTCTAGCGCTATCTCTTTTGTTTCAGTGATGTTAGCTTGTATCGAGATGAATTTATCGAGCTCTCCCGCAGCATTAAATACAGGACTTATGGCCAATGATATCCAATAGGAATTACCTTCTTTGTCGTAGTTCAATATCTCCTCGTAAAGAGATTCTTTGTTTTTCAATTGTTCACTAATTCTCTGTATAGTTTCTGGATCCGTATCCGGACCTTGTAAAACGTCACCAGGACGTCTGTCCATCATTTCCTCATGAGAATAACCTGTCAACCTAACGAAGCCGTCATTCACATACTCTATAAAACCGTCCGCATTTGTTATAATCACAGAATTGTCGGTGTTATTTGCTACTAGAGAAAGGCGCTCAAATTCTACCTCTTTAGCTTTCCTTGCAGTCACATCTGTAGATAGCATAAGGATTTTCTTGAAATCCCCCTGGCTATTCAAAACCGCTGAATAATCACCATTTAACCACACTTCTCTTCCAGACTTTGTATTTATTCTAAATTCATTCCGAACATTCTTACCCTGCTTCAACTGGATCCAATCATCTGAACCTCGTTCGGGTAAAAGTTCTGTTTGTTTTCCTTTCAGATCATCTGTAGAATACTCAAGTGTTTGTAAGAGCTTATCATTAGCTGAAAGTAAAAGTCCGTGCTCATCAAACTCAGCCAGACCCTGAGATAAGTCAATGGCTGAAAACAATCCATTCAACTCGGCCTGATTTCTTGTCATTTCCTCCTGGGTAGCTTGAAGCTCTTCCATATTTTGCTTCATCTCCTCTTCCCTGGACTGCAGCTCCTGAGACATCAATTGAGATTCCTGTAATAATTTTCTGGTATTCTCATTAATCTTAATGGAAGCCACAGCTGCAGCTATATTCTCAGCTAGTTCATTAAGAAAATCTACTTTATAAGATTCCAGAATATCAAATGACGCTAGCTCAATAGCTCCATAGAACTGATCATTTGAAATTAGGGGAATTATGATGACGTTTTTAGGAGTTGCTTCACCTAAACCGGAAGTAATATGAACATAGTCTGACGGTATATCTGTGAGGTATATAGTTTCTTTTTCTAACATCACCTGACCTAACAGTCCTTGCCCCTCTCCTATTCGTACATCAATAAATTTCTTTCTGTCATAGGCATAGCACGCTGTCATCTCCATGTAACGTTTTCCATCCTCTTCATCGGCTATGAAAAATCCACCTTGATTTACTTCTGTATATTGGATCAGGTTGCTTAAGATACTATAGCTCATTGCTTTTGTATCCTGATCATCCATGCGCAAAATTTCGCTGAATTTTGCTAGTCCTTCATTTTTCCAACTGCGTTTTCGCTCCTCTTGCGCATATTCATTTTGTTGTTTTGACAGGTTAACTAATGTTGAACCCACTTTACTTTCTGCATCTATATATTTGAATGTATAGTTTTCATCACCAAGGTTCTTAACAAAGTCTACGGTCTCTTCCATTTTATAATGCAGCGACCTTAACGGTGTGGTGAGGCCAGCAATGTGCTGATCTTCTTTCTCTTCTGGAAGCTCTCCATTATTAATACTTTCGGTTATACTAAGCAGATAACTCAACTTCTTCTTGTAAGACCTGGCTAAAAGAAAGGCCATAATTAAGGAATTCACAGTTAGAGCAGCGATCACATACTGATTAGGGAATATGAAGCTGAGAATCCCAATACTCAAGATTGATATTCCAAGGATGAGACTCATAGCTATTTCACTTTTTCTCATTATATTCTTCATTTCCAATCTTAGTTTAAGTGTTTAATATATTCCTCAATCAAATGACTGTTGACAGAATCAGAAGTAAGCCGGTCATTTGATCCAGTTGATATGTACTCCAACTCCATATTGGTCTCAATGACAATTACTCTACTACCTATTGATGAACCATGCTCTATGCTTTCCAGCACTTCTTTAGTATTATCCACAGATATAGGTTTCATATCTGTTAGTCGAGTGCATATGTCCAAAATATTAGGGGTAAAATCTTCAGAATCTTCCAAGTCAGCTAAATCAGCTGCATTGATCAAAACACTGCTGCTTATATGCACAGCGTTCAATGTCATAAATGTCATATCCGTAGGACACTCTATAATCACATTATCATACAACTGGTCAAGCATAGTTACAACCCATTCAAAATGAGGTAAATTCTCATCTGAGTAGAATAAAGATTTTAAATGATGTGGATTGGTATCAGAAGGAATAATATCACCTTCAGAAGTTGGTACTATTGCTTCCTGCATTAATAACTTTCCTCTAAGCACCTTAACCATACCCGGTACAGAACCAGAAACTCCCATATAGGTAGAAAGGAAAGATTTCGGATTAAGGTCTATAAGCAAAACTCGCTTCCCTTGGTTTGTCATTTCTCTTGCAATTTTTGTTGAAGGTTGATGACTGCTTGAATACTCTCTATTATTTAATACTGTTATAATCATGGTTCGAATATAGAGTATACCTTATATGTGTAGGAGATTTTTCGATTACCCACAAAAGTCACACGGTAGAAAGGGTTATTTACACGATAAGATTTTAAACTAAGAATACTCTTGAAAAATGCTATAACAATAGCAGAAATCTGTCATTACATTCCTGGAAGGCATATTTTTTTATAAGTTGACTTATATTTTTAAGATCATATCGTGCAAAACATTAGTTTGACCGTGTGGATCAGTTAACTCACCTAATAAAAATCAGAATAGGATCTATATTTTTTTTCTTAGTAACTCTTAACTTATAATAAGTGTCGAATCATGGAAGTAAATAATAGAGTTCTAATCGTAAAAGACAGTATAACTCAAGCAAGCATCTTGAAAAGTCATTTAGAGGATGTAGAGTTAGAAGTTGACATTGTTACTTCACATAAATCCTGTATGGCGTCAATGGTTCGAAGGAGTTATAATATTATTATTATTAATCTTAGTTCTTCAAAAAATGCCAGTATTAACTTGATTAAAGAACTTAAGAAAAATGGAGCTAGTATACCGGTCATCGTAGTTTCAGATATAATTGATAAGGGCCATGTGATAGCAACATTAAAAGCTGGAGCCATAGACTATATTAGAAAACCTTATCATTTGGAGGAATTACAAGTACGAATAACCCATCACTTAAAGTGCTATACCGATAAGGCCAAAGCTGAAAATCTCAATCTCGATTTAAAACTTCAAACTGAGCAGTTGGATTGGATTGTGAAACAAAAGACTATGGAGCTTGACTATTATCTAAAAGCTATTGATGCCAATATAGCATCCATAATGACGGATACTGAAGGAAACATTATAAAAGTCAACGGTTTATTTGAAGAAATTTCAAGACTAGCCCTTAAGGATATCATTGGCCAGAACCTTCAATCACTAATTTCTGGGTATGAAGCTAATTTCTTCGAAGAGGTTAAAAGTACTTTAAAAAATAAAAACATTTGGCGTGGTGAAATTAAGAGTAGGTTAAGCAAAAATAAGTTGTGCTGGTTTGATGCATTTATTAATCCAATTGTTTCAGATAAAGGTAGTGTTGATTACTTCTTAATATTGGCCTTACCCATTACAGAGCGGGTTCTTGCTGAAAAGAAAAGAGAGCATATGCTAAAGATGCTTGAAATGATCGCTTTCAAAACTTCCCATAATGTAAGAGGCCCTTTAGCCCGTCTTCAAGGAGTAATGAACTTACTCCGCCATGATCTAATAGCCTTGGATGAGGTACAAATGATAGGTAAAAAATTAAGGGAAAGTGCAGACGAGCTAGACAATGCTACCTCTGGTCTGACAACATTTATAAACAATTACTATCAGTCTTTTACACAAAAAGAAAAGTTTACCGCTTCAGTTTAATTAGAGGACACTAATCTTATTGAGAAGATCATCTTTGTAGGTAGTACTTATCGGAATGATTTTTTTATTTATCTCAAGATTATTAGGATCTATGTTAGTTATTTTCTTTACGTTAACTATATAGGACCTATGTATCCGCACAAAAACATTAGAATCAAGCTTTTCTGAAAGTTTTTTCAACGTTGAATAAACGGTATGGAGTTTTTCTTCTGTCTGAATTTTTATGTAGTCGCCAAAAGCTTCGATCCATAGTATTGAGTCAATGTCTATCTTGAGTAATAGTGAATTCACTTTTACAAAAAGATAATCATCCGATGAGTTTAAATCAGTCGCTTTTTTCCTTTTGGTTATTACCTTATTAATTGCCTGAATAAAGCGTGCATAGTCAGAAATTGGTTTTACCAGGTAATCAGTAACGGCTAAATCAAAAGCGTCCACTGCGTATTCTGATTTACCAC
The DNA here is from genome assembly GCA_947500555.1 of uncultured Fulvivirga sp. Taxonomy (GTDB): domain Bacteria; phylum Bacteroidota; class Bacteroidia; order Cytophagales; family Cyclobacteriaceae; genus Fulvivirga. Next base: position 801,435 of record CANMSE010000002.1, read on the forward strand.
TAACAATAATAACATCAGGTTTATAGCTCAAAGACCTCAACATATCCAATCCTGACATTGTTGGCATTTCAACATCTAGAAATAACAGGTCTACATGATTATCCATGAGCCAAAGCATAGCTTCGCTAGCTGAATCAAATGAATTCTTGATTTCAAGCATACCAGTCTTTTCCACAAGACCCTGAAGCATGGTCATAGATATCAAATCATCTTCTAGTATGGCACACGTAAGCTTATCCATAAATTGCTCTGAATAATGAGTTCAATAGAATTCTAATATGCATTATTGAATATAGGTTTGAGCGATGAACATAACAAGCATAATATTAAAAACTGTATATTAAAATATATTTTGGCGTGGAATACTAAAAGAAAATGTACTCCCTTTCCCCTCTTCTGAAACTAGATTAATTTCACCACCCCATAAGGCTACTCGCAATTTACATATAGGCAACCCCAATCCTATTCCATCTGCTTTTCGGTTGAATCCTTCATGGGCTTGTCGAAATGGTTCAAAAATAAGCGCTGCATGTTCTTTGGAAATCCCAATACCTGTGTCAGTTATATTGATGATTATCTCTTCTGCAGAGCATTCTGCAGAGAGTTCTATAGTGCCTTCTTCAGTAAATTTCATGCTGTTATTCAATAAATTGAGAATAACCTGCCTGAAATGAACCGGATCAATAAATGTCATTATATCGTCTCCAAGTTCATTCTTGATAATCAAATCCTTTTGAGTTAATTCATGCGCATATTCATTACAATACTCATTAAACAATATATCCAGTTTATTAGAAACATTTATCATCTCAGGGTTCGGCTTTATTTCACCTGCCTCCAGCGTAGCCAAATCCAATAACGACTCGATAATCTCTTCAAGATCTCGGGCTCGCTTCATAATAATTCCAATCTGTTGCTGCTTAGTTTCTGAAGTTTCGGTAGAAAGTAATACTTCTGAGAACCCCAAAATACCTTGAAGAGGAGTTCTTATTTCATGAGATAGATTACCTAAAAAGACTGTTTTCGCCCTACTAGCCTTTTCGACTTTCTCTTTCTGAATTTTTAGTTGGTCTCTCTCCGCCTCAAGCTCTTTTTTAGAAACAGTACTATATTCAAGCTCCTCGCCCAAAATATTAATACCCGTAGCCAATGCATCAATAACATTGCTACTGTCAGAAATTTTAAGCTTTCTAGTGAAATCTCTATTGGCAAATGAACTAATCACTTCTATAAAGTCTACCAGTTGTGACCCAGCCTCTTCCAGGTTTGGCATTTCGCTGATCTGAAGACGATCAAGGAATGTATTTAAATTAGCACTTATTTTAGCCTGAATAGAGTCATCTGCCGGAGTCTTTATTCTTATTGTGAAATCTTCTCTTAAAAGAGCCTCACTAAACTCCAGAAGTTTAGTCAGTGAATTATCTACATTTTCACTTTTCTTAGACATAAATAGTTTTAAGTTTCCTATACTTATTTATGTATTGTTCTTTGAAGATAATGCTTTCAACCACATTAATGCATCCTCCTTGCTTTCAAAAAATCTCGCATCAAATTTTTTTTGTGTTTTGACATAAATTTGAGCAATGAGTCTGGCAATTGGATTATCCGCCACAAAAGCAGCGGCTAAAATATTTTTTAACCCATAATCTTGTGCTTGCATGTATTTTTTAGCTTCTGCCGTCACTTGACGAATATTGGAAAAATCAATAAAAAAATAATGAGGTTTACCACCTGTCACTTCAATGCGATTGTCTACAATTGATTTCGCGGCATCAAGATTAATTATTACCCCTGGATTATAGCTTGCTTTTACAATATTAGATTCTGATTCAAATTCGAAAGTCACATATTGAGACGATATCGATTTCATTTACTTTGTTTCGTTTTCGTTTATAATTTTTCTAAGCCAGTCTATAGCATCATTTTTATCCTTAAAAAACTTGGCTGGAACAGACGGTTTATTGATGTTCAGGTAAAGATTAATAAAGAGGTTACCTACCACATTATTAGATAAAAAAGCTCCTCCTTTTATTCCCTTTAATCCCCCATCTGGATCGTTCATATAGTCCCTGGCCTCTTTGGTAACTGATTTTACATTCGTAAAATCAATCAATATATAGTGAGGCTTATTATCAGCATATCCCAATCTCGATCTGACAATATCGTTGGCCACAACCATATCAATCACCAAATTTGGATTGTATTCTAAAAAGATTATCCTACTATCATCTTCTCTCCAATGAGAAGAGTAATTGAAGTTTTTATAATCTTTTTTCATTCTTGAACTACGTTATGAATGGATCCGATCATTTCAAAGTTAAAATTATCGTCAGCTTGAATATATGCATTTTTGGGTAGTACTTTAACTCCAAATCTTCTTTTCTCTACAGATGCATCCATGCCCAGATAGACCTTATCAACACCCAATTGATTACCTCTAAGAATTGACTGAAACATCCCTTGTCTGTAGCAACCATGCTCTATTACATAGTCGTAGTCAATACCAACTGCAAACAATGTATAATTATTTCTCGCTGATTTATAACAAAAATTTACCGAAACTAAACGATTCTCTCCTTTTTGTAAAGAAAATTCTGGTTTAACTCTAAGTTCAATGACTTCCCAGTTAGGGTGCTCAGCTACTTTTTGCATAAATTTTTCAGGAATAGCATACGTATTTATATTGAAACTTTTATTCTTTACATTACTATATAGATCATACCATTTCTCAAAGTCTCCTGACTTTTTTGAATCATAATCTTGCAGAATCTTAACATCAAAAAATTCTGACTTCTTTAATATCTTCTTTTTGAAGTGCCATCTAGACCCGCTGGAAAAGGAGGATATATATTCATCTACTGTGTCCCATTTAATATTTTCCAAAGTGTGCATCTCTGGCATCTCTGCTTTAATAAAACCTTCCTTAATTAGAAAATCATTAATCTCTGTTTCATCTCTGTCAAATTCTCTTAATTGTACCATGGTAGCTCCTACTGCAGTCTTGGTATCATTCATGATATCTATCATTTTGATCATCGCCTCTTTCCAATGAACATATGTTTTATCTATAAACAAGTGCTCACCTAAACTCAATAGTGAGCCCATCATAATAACTTTAGAAGAAAGGTAATATTTGTCCGTTTCTCTTAGTTCCTCAATTCTTTTAGACGCACTTGCTGATGCTACCATATCGTCCTTGCATAGCATTTCTGTAAAATAAGTGGCCAAAATCGGTTTTAAAGTAGCCTTATCCCGTATTATCAAATAATGAAGATTCCAGTTATTTTCTGGCTCAGGATTGTCGCTATAAGTTTCTTCAATAAATCTGCATCCCTCCCAATCGAAAGTACCATTGTCTCCAAGGAGGTCGTTCCAAAGCTGTTTATCAATGTTATGAATGGTGGTTTCATGTTGAATGTCGAACGGCAACTCATCGTCTTGGAGTATATCCGGCTGATATCTCTTTTTGGTAGTTTCAAAAGGAAGGTTAAAACTATTACTAATATCATCCACCGATTGCCCTTCCTCTTCCAAGACCTTTGGGAAATGGTGGATGTACGCATCCAATACGTTTTTAATATCCTCCTTTGTTTGTCCGTTGGTGATGGCTAGTCGTAAACCAGAACACTTAACGGGAACCCCCGGGAAGATACCTATGTTGGTATAAAATCCTTCATTAAGGAGTCTTTTTACCATGTTATATCCAACTCTTGGAAGCCCCAAACCCAAATAGAAAATGGGGGAGCTTGAAGGCAGTACTAATGGTAATTCATGCTTATCAATGATACTTCTTGTAAGATCTATCTTTTCTTTAAGCTCATTTTGTAAGGTATAAATTTCATCAGTCAGGTGAATTTTAGCACTTGCTATAGAGGCCCCAAGCATCGGAGGTTGTATTGGCCCGGAAAAGGTATAAGAACCTCCGCAAGTCTTTATCTTCCTTCTTATTTCCGGATCACTAACAATAGTTACCCCTCCTCCAGTACCAAAACCTTTGGCCAGAGAAGTAGTGAGTATCATTTTAGGATGTAAAGGCGTTTGGCTCATAATGTATCCGCTGCCATTCTTACCAGCCCAACTCATTCCATGAGCATCATCAATATACACATGGAAATTGCCATACTTTTCCATCAGCGAGATCAGATCGCCAACGGGAGCATAATCTCCATACATAGAGTACAGGCCATCAGCCATATACCAAATCTTATTGTACTTGTTTGGATTTTCTTTGATTAAATCTTCAAGCATATCCATCCGGTTATGCTTTATCATATCGACTTTAGTGCCTCTGGCTTTTACTAATTGCACGGCTATTTGTACACTACCATGCACCTGATGGTCGAGTATGATGAGATCATCGTCCTGAACGAGAACAGGCAGGGCACCCATATGCGTGAGTGTAGTAGTGGCCGCCAGCAGAGAAGGGTTCTCGTCAAAAATCTGATAGAAGAGATCTTCTATCTCATCATATAAATTGCACTCTGAGAACAGACGTGAAGAGGAGTACTGTGTTCCATAGCGTTGAGCTGCATCGATAGCTCCTTGTTTTAGCCGTTCATCAACTTCCAATCCAAGATAACTACAAGAGCCAAAGTTGACCACTGTACGCCCGTTGATGGTCACATCTCGACCATTTAAATTATCGTCTTCTAAAGAGACTTGAAATATGCCATTATTGACGCCATTAGTAAGGCATTCGTCAATAGTATCTATAAACTTGTTGGTTCTATTTTTAGACATAGCTACAAATTTAAATTTATAATTATAACAACCTTAATTTGTGCTTATTGTTTAATGTAAATAGATAAGTTAAAATAAAATGGTTCAAAGAAGAATATAATCACATGTAATAAAATGCCCAATACATCTGTTAATCAGCCAGTTACAGTTGATTCATTGCATTATTATGATTATTTAGGATTAGACTACTACCGGGATCGATATGGTAAAGCAACTACCCTTTTCTAATTCAGAGGATACCGAAATACAGCCACCCCATAGTTCTACCATTTTTTTACAAATAGATAAACCCAAACCAATTCCACCTTTAGATCTACTCAAACCCTCATGGGCTTGACGGAATGGTTCGAAAATATGGATAAGGCTTTCACCTGGTATTCCAATACCCGTGTCTTTGACTTTTATATGGTATTCTGATTGATCAAGAAATGCGCAAATACTAACTTCTCCGGCATCAGTAAATTTTATAGCATTTCTGACCAAATTGGTCAAGACTTGTTTAAAGTGCTGCGGGTCAACATGAGCAAAAGACTCTCCCGGCAGATCCAGATCCAATTTATAATCTATAGATTTATCACTCATTTCCATTGAGTGAGCCTGTCCAATATCTTTGCAAATATTTTGTAGTAATTTAACTATATCAACTCGTTGAGGGAAAGACTTAATTTCTCCTGTCTCTAAGCTTGCCATATCTAAGAGTGAGTCAATGATATGTTGAAGGTCTGCTGTTCGGGATTTAATTATTTTTAAGTACTCACTCCGCTTGTTATCAGGCAATGCCGGATTTTCTAATATTTCTGTAAAACCCTGAATCCCCTGAAGTGGTGTTCTAACTTCATGGGAAAGATTACCCATAAATATAGTTTTGAGCTTATTTGCTTTTTCAGCTTCCTCCTTAGAACCCCTCAAGGCTTGTTCAAATTCTTTTCTCTTCGAGATATCCTGATAATGCCACATATGGCCTTTATAATCTTCATCCAAATAGATAGGTATAAAATCACGTTCCAACACCCTACCGTTGGCCATTACTACTTCTTCATTCAGAACTCGCTCCTTATTATCAAGAACCTTTCTTAGTCGATCTATAAATTCTTGAGGTTTAAGAAACAATTTCTTACGACCATCAATAAATTCTAAGCTACTAATTCCATATAAATCATGAGGTGAATCTTCTATCATTAAAAGAGAACATAACTCCTGATTCACAAGTTGAATCTTGCCCGTATCATTCACTACAAGAACACCCCCTTCAAGACTTTCTATTATTACAGACTGCATATTGAATGCTTCATTTAACTCATTTTCTGCAATTTTTTGATGTGTTATGTTAGTGACCAAACCTGTGCATCTAGTGCAGGTGCCATCTTCTTCAATTAAAGGATTGAGTCTGGCAGAATAAAATATAGGTGTTTCAGAAAAAATATCCTCAATTTGAATAACACGTGGTTCCCTGGTTTCAATAGCTTCATCATATAATCGCTGAGCTTCATCAGCAAATTCGGGGGCATGCGTAAATACTTCTTTTATTGACTTACCAATAAAAGAAGCCACCGGCATAAAAAGTAAGCTTTCATCTCTACAAATTAGATTTTTAAAACAGCCCTTTTCATCAAACTCCACTACAAAATCATCCATAGATGAAATGATTAACTCAAGATCTTTTTTAATCTGATTTTCCCTAAACTCTGATTTTCTCCACTCTGTTACATCTTGAGCAGAACCTAATACATATGGTTTTTGATCTTCTTCTTCAATGAGTACATTTCTAAAAAGCAAGACTCGTCTTTCACCCTTTTTGGTAATAACGGTCATGAAGCTCTCGAACATGCCATGTTTCTGTATGTACTCCAGGTAGAACTCGTAATCGTTTTTATACTCTTCTGGAATGAAAAGAGAAATATTGTTATCTATAAGTTCAGATTGCTCATATCCCAGCATAACAGCTCCAGGTTTATTAACCGTAGTAATAATACCATCTGTGTTGTGAGTGCATATGAAAACTCTACTTTCCTCAACTAGATTACGATATCTTCTTTCACTTATCTCCAAGCGCTTGCTGATATCCTTCTCAATTTCCAGGCTCTTATTTTTGAACTCATTTAAATTTTGCAAATCTTTCTGCACTTTAACGTCCAGATCAAATTTCAGCTTGGTAAGAATGAAGAAGATAGAAATAACCAAAGTAAAATTGATAGCTAACAGTATTCTTGACACCTCAGGTGTCAATATGGTTGGCCGTATTAAAGACACTTGTGGTTCGAAATAAACAGAAAGCATTACCAGAATAACAAAGTAGGCTAGAAAATTATAACTCAATTTACCTCCTATGAGAACAACTGAGCCAATTAATGCCAATATGGACCACAATAAAACTAATCCCGAAGCACTATACCCACCCAAAGACCACTGTAACATGAAAGGCAAAAACATACTGGCCAAAATCTGGATGAATACTGATATTTCATAATTCTTTACTTTGGCAAAGTAAAATAGATTGACAGCAGATATAATGATATAACCAAAAGGTATAAGAGACTGGATGTAAAGGCCAAAAAAAAGTGATAACCCTCCCCAAACAATACCTCCAATTGACATAAGCAATGCCAGATAAACTAATATATTTTTGGATATAATGGTGAGGCCTGAGTCTTCAGGTTTTAAGCCTAAGGAGTTAAAATATTTAAATATTCCTTTCAATCTTTTGTCGATAATGGAATGGTGATTGTAAACTTACTTCCCTCATCAATTTTAGAACTCACTCGTATGCTTCCTCCCCATAGATCCACCAATTTCTGACAAATTGATAAACCTAGCCCTATACCTCCTTTTGCTCTACTAAATCCTTCGTGAGCCTGTCGAAAAGGTTGAAATATGCTTTCCAACTTTTCCTGGGAAATCCCTATACCAGTATCCTGTACACTCAACTCAACTTCTGTATCGTTCGGTCTGGCGATCAAAGTGATACTACCATTATTTGAAAATTTAATTGCATTATAATGCAAGTTATTCAAAACCTGTACAAGATGTTGTTCATCAATATCGGTCTTTTCTTCCTGAAGGTGATTTTGCAAGTCAAATGAAACCTCTTTTTTGCCAGTGAAATTCTCCGATAAGAATTTGGTATAGTACCCATTAACAAATTCCTTAAGATTAATTTTTTTAGGATTGGCTTTTATCTGACCTGTCTCTAAACTGGCCATTTCCAATAGTGACTCAATGATCTTTTCCATTTCTCCAGCACGTTGCCTGATGTAAGAAAAGTATTTTTTTCTATCAACTTTATTGAGCTCACTGGTCTCTAAAATTTCGGAAAAACCTAATATACTTTGTAAGGGGGTACGTACTTCGTGAGAGAGATTTCCCAGCAATATTGTTTTTAACAAATTGGCTTCTTCAGCCTCTTTTTTTGCTTTTTTAAGTTCATGACGTTCTTTTCTTGCCACTATTTGAAGAACCACTTCTTTGGACAGTATTTCTAATGCCTTTTTTTGTTTTGATGTTAATTTTTTTGGTTCTGGGCTTATAACACATAAAGAGCCCAAGGCATGTCCATCGGGGTCAATTAATGGCGATCCGGCATAAAATCGGATTTTCGGATTGCCTATCACGTAAGGGTTGTTCTTAAATCTGGGATCCTGTGTAGCATCTCCTACCTCCATGATAGATTGATCCATAATGGTATACTGACAGAAAGAATCTATCCTGGCTGTTTGTACTACATCCAACCCCCTTTTAGATTTAAACCACTGCCTGTCTTCATCTATAAGAGTCACTAGTGAAATTGGTGTTTCACATATAATAGAAATAAGCTCTGTTATCCTTTCAAACTCTTCCTCTATTTCTGAATCGAGAATATTATACTCAAGCAAAGCTTGAAGTCTGTTCACTTCATTAGCTGGAATAGGGTGCTCACTAATCATTATCTTATCTGTCTGATTCTCCCACAAACGTTGGAATACTAAAACTAAAGATACTTCCTTTTCCTGGTTCGGAGGTAACATCAATCTGTCCTCTCCATAGTTCAACCATTTTCTTGCAGATGGATAAACCCAGGCCAATACCTCCTTTGGACCTACTAAGCCCCTCATGTGCCTGACGAAATGGCTCAAAAATACTCTCCAATTTATTTGGTTCAATACCGATACCCTGATCAATGACTTTTATAAAATAAAAATTATCATTCTTTTCGCACATTAGTATTATAGTACCCTCATTCGAATATTTGATAGCATTGTGCAGCAAATTTTTCGTCACTTGTTCAAGGTGTTGCTGATCTACCTTAACTGGATTTTTGCCATCAATGTGATTTTCAAGCCTGAAATTCAGAGGCTTATTTAACAGCTCAAAATCTGATACGAATTTTTCATAAATTGACGAAATTTCTTGGCCTAAATCAAATGGTTTAGGAGAAGCCTTAATTTCTCCCGATTCTAGACTAGCAATATCCAATAAGGCCTCAATAATGTTTTGCATATCTATAGCCCTTTTCTTAATGATACTCCGATACTCCTGTCTATCCTGGTTTTTTAAGTTTTCGGATTCAAGGAGTTCGACAAACCCAAGAATACCTTGCAACGGTGTACGGACTTCATGAGAAAGACTGCCTAAAAATATTGTTTTTAATCTGTCTGAATTTTCAGCTTCTTCCTTTGCCTTTTCCAATTCCACTAAAAACTTCTTCGTCTCTGTAACATCTTGTTCAATAGCAAAGAACCCTTCAAATGTTCCTTGATTATTATTATACGGCTGGCAATTCATTCGTGACCAATAGCTTTCTCCACTTTTGTTGCGGTTATTTATTTCACAAACAAATGCTTCCTTCTTAGTTACTTTAGTTCTTATATAGTCAATGGTCACTTGACTGGTTACTTCATGGTGTAAAAATTCAAATATTGTCTTGCCTTTGATTTCACTTAATTGGAACTCACTTATTTTTTCAAACGCATGATTCACCCACAAGATTTTAAAGTCTCTATCAGTAATAAAAACTGCATTATTGGTTTGTTCCGCTATTAGTGATAGTTTTTTAAGTTCTTCTTCATCTGAATCGATTTTTTGCCTTAAAAACAACATGCCGATTGCCTGCGCGAGGAAAGCTAGAAATACCACTATGTTTGTAAAGTAATAGGTAGGATCACGATGATCAGTTTGAAAATACCCTACTCCAAACATATTATGCAGTGGGTCAAATAACGCTAAACAAAGCATGACATACCCCAAAAGAATATTTCTCCAGATACGATTTGATCTATCATATAAAACAACGGCCAACATGCCTGTGGCCATTAAAAAAAATCGATAATCATAAAATTGAGTCTCGAAATTGGCTTCAGGGTTGTTGTTAGTTAGCTTGCCAAAAATAGAAGCAGCAATAATTGCCGTTGGAATATAAAAACTAAGAAATACCCTTCCTGAAAGACCCCGCCAAAAATGATTCAATAGATAGGGTACAAAGAAAAAAACACACATTACCAGACTGCTGAATGCAATAGAGTCCCATGCAATAAGGCTGCCCTGTAGTATGAACAATGTGAAGGTGATCACCGCACCCAACAAGGAAATAAAATTGGAAAACAAAATGCCTCTGTCGGCATTTGGATTATTGAGTTCCGTAACACCAAAATGTAATATTTTGCGAATCACGAGACCTGAGGTTTTGTAACCAGATCCGGAATGTTTATACTAAAAGTGCTCCCTTTTCCAGGTTCTGATGTTACACTAATTTCCCCTCCCCACAACTCAACCATTTTTTTAGAAATGGATAACCCCAGACCTATACCACCCTTTGATCTGCTAAAACCTTCATCAGCTTGCCTGAAAGGCGTAAAAATATCCTCTAACTTATCAGGTTCTATTCCGATGCCCTCATCCCGAACACTGATTTTAAAAAAATAATCATCTCGTATCAATTTAACCTCAATTTTTCCATCATCTGAAAATTTGGAAGCATTATACAGAAGATTGTTAAGCACCTGCTTCAGATGTTGTTGATCTATTTCTACCATTCTATTTGAAGTCAGCTGATTAACAAACTCTACCTTCAAAGACGGGTCAATAAACAACACCTCTTTACTGAAATCATGGACCACAGATTTTACATATTCCCCCAGATCAAACTCCGTAGCTGATGACTTAATTTCTCCAGATTCAAGACTAGCAATATCTAATAACGCTTCAATTATATTTTGGACATCACGAGACCTGGTTTTTACCAAATTCAGGTATTCTTGCTGTTGAGCTAATGACAAATTCCCTTGTTCCAATATCTCAGTAATACCTAGTATGCCTTGCAATGGCGTTCTTACCTCATGAGATAAGCTGCCTAAAAAAATTGTTTTTAGTTTATTGGACCTTTCTGCTTCCTCTTTGGCTTTGATTATTTCTGTGATCATAAACTTTTCTTTAGTTATATCACTTTGAATAAAGAAGTAGCCATTGAAATTACCTTCATCATAAATGGGTTCTGCCATTAGCTTAACCCAGTAGTCTCTTCCTTCACTATCCGAATTAAGTACTTCAGCTTTAAATGGTTGCTCCATTTCAACCTTTTTGGTCATGTATTCTACTATATTCGGATCAGCATTGGGACTAGATAGCAAAGCACCTGGATTTCTACCTAAAACCTGCTCCGACTGATAACCTGTGATTTCCGTGAAGCCATCATTAATCCACGTCACATTTTCATTCACATCTGTTATTATCACACCTACATGACTCTTTCGAAGAACAGTTGAAAGTGTTTCAACTTGTTTTTGATTATGCTTTAACTCGGTGATGTCCGTAAGAATAATTATGACTTCCTTATTATCCTCACTATCAGTAATTGGTATTAGTTTCCCGAGGACATCGCTGCTGCCATATTTATCTTCAAATAGAACTAAGGAATTAGTATTTAGGCATTTTTCAAAATGGCTTAAGAATACACGCTTTTGCTTGCCTTTTAATATGTCAAATATATTTTGCCCTTGATGATCTCGATTTAAGAAAGAGTCTTTCTGATTTACATACCTAATCTTACCAGATAGGTCAAGCAATACGTACAAATCGGGTGAGTTGCTAGCTATACCTACAATTCTTTTTTGAATTTTTTGCGCCAGGCTCTTAGTTGCGTTAAATTCAGTTTGGTCATATGAACTGCCGATAACAAAGTGTTCACCATTAGGATCTTTGGCGATGACATTTCTATATTTAAGAGTATGGACTTTACCTTTATTATCAACTACATTCATAAAACCATTGCTCATACCAACTGACTTTATCTCTTTCAAGTAATTCGCAAATAAAGCCTTGTAGTCAGCCTGAAGAAAGTCTTCAACGGACTTACCAATAATGAAATCCTTTTCGTAGCCCAATAATTTAGTCACAGCATTATTAACTGAGGTAATAACGCCCTCGAGGTCATGTGTCATCACAATCCCCAGGTTACTGTCAAAGAGCTGTTTGTAAGACTCTCTACTCATCTTCAGCTGACTAAACGTCTTTTCGAGTTTCTTTTTTTTCTTTAAGTTATCAGAGTTCAACTGAAACAATTTTCTTACTAAAAGAAGCATCAATAGAAGCAAAATTCCTCCGACTAAAAGTATTATAGCCTGTAATTGTCTGTCCTTTTTAGATTCTATTTTTTCCTTTTCGTCAATACGATTTTGGTATTCAGTCTGAATATAGGCCAGCGATTTATTTAGCTTCTCAGAATAGACCGTTTGGTACAGTCTATTATACTCCTTTAAATAGCTAAGTGATTCTTCTAATCTGCCTTGTTTTTCACGAAGAATTGAGCAGTACTTCTTGACGTACATTATTTGCTCCAAATTCTTTCCATTATCTAACTTTTCTTGCGCCTGCTTTAAGTAATAGCCAGCTGAATCAAGATTTCCATTTAGTACATGCGCTAGTCCGAGATCGCTAAACATAATGCCAAGTGTATCACTTTGATTTGGTGCATACTGCTTGGCAAATTGCATTGCATCAAGCATCTCTTCATATTGATCTTTTTCCCAATAGTTATATGATATCCGATTGTAATTCTCATAAATTCCTCTCCTATAATTTACCTTCTTTGCCAACCCCAAGGAAAAGTTATGGAGGGCAATAGCTGAATCATAGAGATGATATTTATATAAAAATTGAGCTTGGTTACTTACAGTTTCCAAAAGTAATATGGTATCTTTTAAGTTGGTCGCTATTTGGTTCGCTCGATTTAAATATTCTTTTGAAGAAGAATACAAGCCTGCCTGAATAAAGAAATGACCGATAAGCCTCGAGGTTTCCCCTTCTTGTTTTAAGTTACCAGCGCTCTTAAAATACTGCAGCGAAAGAAGCAATAAATCTATTTGCTCTGTCTTATTCGACTCCATAGCTTTCGTTTCTGCCAACATTCTATAGGCATATCCCTTGAAAAGGGAATTGGTGTTATCATCCGGGATCGAGATAATCTGTTCTACCAATTTTCTAGCCTTCATAAGATCACCTTGTTGAAGGTAAGATTCTGCTCGCTCTAGGTCCTTGGAGTACTTATTTAGATCGCTTTTACCAAATAATGTTGAAGGACAGATGGTAAGAGTCAATACGCATAATAATACAATGAACTTTATATTCAATGTCTGAAACATTAACTCAAATATTTCATGAGTGCGTCATTGATAGATTCTCTGTTAACTGGCTTTATCAGGAAATTGTCTGCCCCCGCATCTAAAGAATTTTGTTTTTCATTAAGTCGTGTAGATGCAGATAATGATATTATAGGACAATCCAGACCTTGCTTCCTTATTTCGGCTATCGCCTCAAGACCACTAAAAAATGGCATGTGTACATCCATAAAGATAAAATCAGGTCTTTTTTCAATTGCTAATTTTAAAGCTTCATTACCATTTCCGGCCAACAAAACTGATGCCCCTGTTTCTTTGATAAATAGTTCGAAGACCATGGCATTTATTTCATCATCTTCCGCCACTAAAACCAATTTTCCTTCTAGTGATGAGCCTTTAATATTCTGATCGTTCGCCTCAATAATGTCAGGTTTTTTTAAAACAGTCATAATTTTTTCATTTATGTCATTAAACTGTTGTATAGTTTCAAGATGTGATGGTGTAGAAATACCTTCACTCAATTGATTTTCAATAACATTTAATCTTTCCATTTCCTCATTTAATCCAAAGCAGCCATACCGCACCTTAGTTTTGTGAATACATTCAGCAGCTTTGCTCATTTCATCTTGCTTTATACTCTCTTCTATGACCTTGAAAAGACCGGGGGTTTCTGTAACAAAAGCATCAATAATTGTCTGCACTTTCTTTATGTCTCCATTCACATTTGACAAAAGAGACTTCAAACCATTCTTAATTTTGCTTTCCACAGTATTAAAATTAAAAGTATAACTCATCAACTAACACTTATGAAAATTAAAGCTTTATAATAAATATTCAGTCTTTTCTGAATATTCAATTAGGATGATTTTCACCTCTTATGCCTTAGACATAGATTTCGTATTCAGCACCTCTAAAATCGGTTATGCTTTCATGCTTTTTAAAGTTATTAGGTAAGGCGTGTGTTACATACGGTAGAAATAGATTTTCACACGATAAGATTTTATTGAAGAAGCTTCGTAGGATGAGTGGAGCCAGAGAAATTAACTTGCGTTGATCTCTAATTACTCCAGTCCGGTAGATGAACCCTAGGCTGTGAATCCATCACAGCTACTAAAAATTAAAAACCACCAAGCAAGCTTGGTGGTTTTTAAACTTTTAGCGTCAGCCAGCGCTTAATCGTGGAGCCGGAGAGATTCGAACTCTCGTCCAGTGAAGGCAACTATCGTAGCTTCTACATGCTTAGTTACACTTAAGTTTTCGAGTTTCGCCAAGGCGGTAACAACCTCAGACTAAACCTTAGTTGCAATTAATTTCGCACTTACATCACAACCCTGTAGGCGCTAGTTCCGCATATCGACACCCTAAATCAAAACCAGCAGAACGTAGGTTTTGTAGGATGTGGCTGGGGCACCGCGTCTGGCGATGGACCCGTTAATCTCTACTAAACTTCGAGATTAGGCAGCCATGGCGTAATTAGATTCGCCAATTGAAATAAAGGACTATCTTTTAAGGCTCTCACCCCATGAGCCTGCATGCTTACCCACGTAATCACTCATCCTGTCAAAACCGGTCGGCCCCAATAGATGTACAACGTGTGTACGAATACAAAGATAGAACGAAATTAGTTCTTGATGAATATTCTATTAAGTTGACCAAAGTTTTTCTGTTAGTTAATTTCGCAACGGATGATGAGAATTAAACTAATAATTGTGGCTCTACTATTATCTTTTAGTACCAGAGCGCAAATACTAAAAGTAGATAAAGGAGACATAGACGCTGACTCCTCAGGGTTTTTCCTTGGTAATATTAATCTGGATTTTAATATCAATAACCAAAGTACCACAGCCGAGAAAGAAGTGACCTTTAAAGGACTAAGAGCTAAGGCTGACCTGGTCTATGTCTCTAATGAAAACGCATATATTCTTATAAACAACCTGAACTACTTCACCTCAACTGGTGGGGCTGAAATAAGTACTGGTTTTACCCATTTCAGAATTAACTGGTTACGCAAAAAAAAATTAAGCTATGAGACATTTACTCAAATTCAATATGACGATGGTAGAAATATGCCTCTCAGGCGCTTAATAGGAGGTGGGGTTAGATGGGCAGTAGCCAGAGCCGGGAATCATAAGCTACATATAGGAACTGGAGTAATGTATGAATATGAACAATGGAAACAAGCAGAACCCTCAAGGCTTATCCAAAAGGAAATCCTCAAAAACTCAACTTATGTCGGTTTTCAAACTTTAATAAATAATATAGCCAGATTTAACGGCATTGTTTACTACCAAGGAGGTTATGATGAATCATCGGACCTATTTAGGAATAGGTTCAGTGGGGATGTGTCACTATCCTTCAGTCTAACTAATAATCTCTCATTTAGTACTTCATTTTCAGCGCAATATGAAGACCGCCCCATCATTCCCATCAATAACTGGGTGTATTCCCTCACTAACGGATTAAAGTGGGATTTTTGATAATCTTTTGACGGTCTAGGATATAACAAAAAGGCAAACTGATTCAAACAAAAAAAGCCGATGCTGTAACAGCATCGGCTTTTTACTAACTGATTCAAACTACCTCTTCATCATAAGATGGGAAATTCTTACAGAATTATCTTTTCCTATGATCGTAAGTGTATAAGTACCTGCAGCAAAACCGACAGCATCTATCTCAGCATTGAGCTGACCAAAACTGGATCGTATTTCACCCTTATATACTTCTGCACCAAATAAATCATGAACTAAAAGCTCATAAACACCGTCTTCTTCTACTTCCATTTTCACGGCCATTCTTTCTTTGAATGGATTAGGGAATGTAATAACTCCAACATCGTTTGCCTCGTCAGGAACACTGTTTTCAGCAGACTGCATAACGAAACTTGTAGCCTGAGAATAGTGAGCATTAATACACGCTATTCCATCTACATCAAATCCGTCTGCGTTAGCACTAAACATAGTAGGGTCTGATGTATCAACTATTCTTACGAATTCGATCTGCATCAATCCGGCAACTGAAATATCAAATGATCCATCACGGCAAGTATTACCTACGAGAAGAAAATCTGTTCCATTTTCAGATACATAAACATCTGCAGACTCAGGATAATCTTCACAAGACCTCTTAGCATCTTTGAAAGAAGTTTCAATAACTACAAAGTCATTTCCTGGCTGATCAACCACTATAGTATTTAACTCAATATCTATAGAGCCTCCAAAACCAAGGCTTACAAAATTATAACCATCACCTTGCTCAGGATAACCTACTGCATTAGTGGCATCACTTCTTCTATTAGAAATTGGCTTACCATTCTGTTTGAAACCCTGATTGAAAGCTATTACTTCGCCTCCAGCACATGAGTTGTCAATATCACAAATTTCGCCACTTGAAGCTTTAACTTTTTGTTGCTCATTTCCATCTTGATCAAACCATTTGATAATTGTAGTATTTGCACCTGATACTGCCTCCGTGTAAAAGAAGGTATCATCATCACCAGCAGCATATATTATTCCTATCTGGGTCGTACCTACAACATTCCAGGTAACCATAACTTCAAAAGGATTAGGGTTACGCACTCTCCATCTTCTGAAGATATCAGGATTATTACTACAAACTGAAGTAAGATTTAAACTTTCAACAAGACAAGCAGTATCATCACTTTCAACTTGTACATCATTGGAAATACCATCTTCATCAAGCCATCTAAGCTTAACAGTATTAGGCCTATCCGTTTGAGTAGGGCTAGTAAAGTAGTTGATACCAGGCACTAAGGTTATACTATCTTTCACACTTGATCCTACAATAAACCAGAAGGCATCAACATCGAAGATATTAGGGTTATTAACCTCCCATCGTCTTTCAGAATCAGGATTGTCAGAGCAAACCGCAGTCATTTCCAAATCCAGTATAACAAATTCCAACACTGTTAAATCTATTACTACCGGTACAGTAGAATTCACAGGATCATTGCTTGATACTTCTACAGCCTCGATATAACTGCCAGGTACAAGATCAATGGCACTTACTCCAATGACTACCTCACTAGTTGCGCCAAATGACACAGTCCCTGTTCCACCTGAATTAACACTAACAAAAGATGGCACGCTACTGATGGTATAGTCCAGTGCTGTCTCTCCATTATTGCTTATGCTAAAAGGGGCTTCTGTCTCAAACCCTTCAAACAAAGTAAGAGCTATGGTATCAGGCACAACTTCTATTGATGGTGGTGTTAGCACATACAAAGAAGCAGGAACTGTCACCTGAGGGTTTCTCAGATCATTGCTACAAACAACAATATTAGTGTTGAATAAACCAGGAGATAATGATCCTGCATCAAACTTAACGTCTACATCCACAGATGAACCTCCCGGAATTGTGTCAGCTGCATTCATCACGGTTAGCCAAGGCACACCAATCACAACATTATCAACTTGGGCGTACCAATCAAAATCATCACTAAGAGGATTATAGTAACGCCATCTGACTATGAAAGACCCAGCTCCATTAATAAAATCATCCAGTTCTAATGAAACAGCTTCTCCAGGTGTTGATCGGAAAGCTCCATGATCTTCATTCCAACTTAACATGGTTGTCCAACTGCTTCCTCCATCAACACTAATATCTACATCCAGAAAGTCCCTGTTTAACAAGTTTTGGTAATTAACATCATATTCCAATACAATTCCGGTTCGTCCATCTACATCAATTTGAGGCGTCCATAATTCTGTATCATACTCAGCTTCACCAAAAACATCACTACTGACAGTTGCCGCCCCTCCAGAACCACTATAATTTCCTTCTCCTGCATTCGCAGTGGTCGTCCACACCACACCTGTTCCTTCATTGTCCACAAAACTCCATCCTTCAGGCGGGAAAGTCTCGCCTTCAAAATCTTCATAGACTATGGCTACAGTAGCGGTGCGTACTGAAGAAACTGAAGAGTTATTTTCAATAGTAACTGAACCTTCATCGTCAAACCGTTTTTTCTCAACAGTTGCAACATCGTTTTGCCACTCCGTTGATACCTCATTATCAGCATGGATAGCATCTGGAATTACTAAATCCCCTACCACATTAATATCAAAGATCAAGTCAGCGACACCTTCGTTTGAAACAGTCAGTATCTTAGTAGACATCTCACCAATTGCCAGAGTATCTGATAGTTGATCAGGACTGACTGCAATTATTTGCGGGTCAATGACCGTAAGAGTTGTTGGTACTATAAGAGGAGAGCTGTCAGGATCATTATTTAGGATCACTAAATCATTCTCATAAACGCCTCCTTCTAGATTAGTAGCGCTGAATGTGACCTCTACATCTTGAGTAGTACCTGCAGGTACTACACCAGCTATAGGTGCAACAGAAACAACCGGATCTGGTATAACACCGTCCACTAGCTGCACATTATCAAGATCAAGAGTAGGCCCAGCTACTTCCATCAAACTTAGTAAAACTAGTTGCTCGATGTCTCCTGCAAAACCTTCACCTGAGAATACCGCTATACCGTCAAAATAGATAGTGAATAAATTAGTGGCCCTTTCCACTTCTATAGCCACTTCGAAATAACCCTGCGGAATACCGGCAGCTATTGGCTGTACTTCACCACCGTTATCCGCGACTACCGCACTCGCAGTGCGATCAGGATTAAAAATCAGTCGTGTCACGAGAAACCCTGCCGTATTAGCTTGAGGGATGAGTTGCCATGTTACCGCTGTGTCCTGTAAATTTACTAATGCGGAGAAAGAAGAAAATGCCTCCGTCCCAATAGGAACCACCGGGCTAAAGGCCAATGTTTGACCAAAACCATCAGATACACTTCGTATATGTTGCGCTCCTCCACCAGGATTACTGGTATCAATCACCCAGTTAACAAACTGTCCAGCCCAACCCTGCTGATTAAGTATATCACCTTCAGCAAATGTTTCAAAATTAGTTGAATACAATACGGAAGAAAAGTCCACCGGATCTTCTATAGCAAAAGTATTTTCTACCAGTGCTCCAGAATTTGGTGCTTTTATGGAGGTATTACCTAATGCATTCAAATTGCGACTTCTAGTTTTTGAGTTATCAAAACCATCGCTTAATGAAATACTTTCAGTAGCCTCACCAACATTTGGAAAGGAAGATGAAAAACTGAAGTCTAACGCGCTTTCACCGGTATTAGAAATACTTAAGGTTTGAGTTGCTGATCTTCCTGCTACTAACTCTTGTTCTAAAGACTCAGGATTTACAGTAATTTCTGCGGCATTCAGCTCTTGCATGCTAACTACTACACCAACAGTCGGTGTATTAACTGCATTGCTATTAACTATAATTCCTGCTACATAGAATCCTGGGTCTACCACTGTAGGATCAAATGTTAATTCCACATCTATAGAACCGCCCACAGGAACGGTGCCTGATGCGTTATCAATGGCGAGCCATACTTCACTATTCTCCACTAATTCTACATCATCAATTTGAGCATACCAATTCCAATCTCCTGTATTAGGATCATAGTATCGCCATCTGATCATAATTTCAGTGGCCCCGGCAATAGCATCATCAAGTTCAAGCGTTACAGCTTCACCAGGTAATGCTCTGAAAGCACCATGATCTTCATTCCAACTTAAAAGGGTAGACCAGCTTGTACCACCATCAGTAGACAAATCAACGTCTAGAAAATCTAGTCCTGCTACGTTTTGATAATTAACACTGTATTTTAATGCGAGATTAGACTTACCAGTAACATCAATTATAGGAGTTCTCAACTCAGTATCATGTTCTGCTGGTCCGAAAATATCACTACTTACCGTAGCTGCATCTCCAGAGCCTGAATAGTTTGTTTCTCCAGCGTCACCGGTAAAGCCCCAACTAACACCTGTACCTTCATTATCAACAGTTGTCCATCCTGCAGGTGGAAATGTACCCCCTTCAAAATCTTCTGAGAAAAATACATCGCCTACGGTTATGAATATTTCTTCTGATGTCTCGTTAGAAATCAAATTAAGATTTGATGAGGCCATATTATCGCGGCTTAACTTTTCACTAACGCGCGCATCCAGTATTCTCTCATTTTGAGAAGTGATACCATCGAGCCTGCTTGACATAGCCTCTGTTGTTACACCAATATCTGCTCCGATTACTTCTAAATCGTATTCCAATGGATTTCCACCTGTGTTTGTAATTGTTACAGTACGTGTGGACATCTTATTAAAATCAGAGATCTCTTGTACTACAGTAGGATCAACTGCTATAGTCGGATCACCTATCACATTCAATGTTGCATCAACCACAAGAGGTGGAATTGCCGGATTATCATTTAAAGTAATGATAAGATCCGTTCTATAAGTACCAAAATCACGATTAGCATCAAATAATACATCGATATCCGTAGAACCACCTGCTGGTATCACTCCAGCCAGAGTACTTGGCGAAATTGCCGGAGTTGAATCATCAGCACTATTGCCATCAATAATTCTAAGATTATCTAGATCAAAAGTAGGCCCTGAGATCTCCATAAGTGAGAGCAGAACAACTTGTTCAATATCTCCAGCAAAACCTGCTCCTTCAAATATTGACTCGTTGTCAATATAGATAGCAACTTCACTTGTAGCTCTGGTCACATCGATTCTTAGGTTGAAGTAACCCTCAGGAGTATTAGCACCAGTAGGCACAAGAACACCATTACCGGTAACAGGGTCGGGCACGACAACGGTAACAACTCCGGTAGATTCAAAAATCAACCTTGTATTAATGCTGCCGCTTGTAGGCGATTGAGGAGTAACTGCCCATGTAACTCCAGTTCCCTGGATATTAATATCCATCGACACGGAAGAAATAGGATCCGTACCAATTGCTACCACCGGTGAAAAGGCTAATGTTTGTCCAAATCCGTCAGACAAAGATCTCATCTGGAGACTACCTGCTTGTGGATTAGAAGTTTCTATTGCCCAGTTACCAAACTGTCCAGCCCAGCCTTGTTGACCATTGATATCTCCCAGTAGGAAATCTTCAAAGCCAGTTTCGTACTGAATTTCACCCAGCGCACTTACCTTTATGTCTTTGGGCATAATAGCCGAAGTACCAGTATAGAGTGGGCCTGTATAAGCTGATTGTCGTCTATTTATGGTATTAAAGCCACGGGCTGAAATAACATCAATAGAAGGTGGTTGTAACCCTAAATCGTCTAATTCTATACTAAATGTAACATCTGAAGAACCAGCATTACTTAATGTGAGCGTCTGTGTTGACACATCTCCTTGGTCTAAACTTTCATTAAGCGATTCTGGAGAAGCCGTTACTGCCACACCCTCAACTTCCATGGTTATGGGCACTTCCACCTCTGAATTTAAGGGGTCATTATTGCTAATAATAATTGATGAGGTAACAGTGCCAGGTGATGAACCAATAAAGGTGACTTCAATAGTAGTTTCCTCTCCCTGTGCAACAGTACCTGAAAGCGGAGTAGCAGAGAAGAATTGTCCATCAGCCCTTAATAGCCAATTACCTACCAAGCTACCATCCGGGTTAGCATCATCTATCAAAAGAGGAGGTAAGCTGTTAGCTGATAAATCAAAGACATCAAATTCACCCACGACATTATTTGAAATCGCCCAAGAAGAACGTTGAGGTGATGAATTGTTATCCTGCGGCATCGGAAACGCATTAATAGCCGGATCTTCCTCAATCAAAACTGCCACAAAGAAAACTCCACTCACAGTAGTAGGCACAATGTCGACCGTAGTAAATACATCTTCTCCTGGATTGGTCAAGATACCACTGGTTTCAGTTAAAAACACTGCATTTGTTGGGTCCCCGTCATTATCAGGATCATCATACAAAATAAACCTTGCAGGTGTTTCTGCGGCTCCACTTGCTACAGCAGATGAAATAGAGGTTATAACCTCTGCTCCAGCAACGGTTTGAAATGCATTTAGCCACATCAATTCATTTGATGAGTTGAGGCCTATATTATTTTCACTGCTACCATCATCTATAGTATAAACAGCATTTTCGGCACCAGCCAACTCGAAAGGATTTGCACTTCTAAGTTGAAGCTTTTTGTTGCCCTTTTTCAGAGGTGACGCAGAACCGCGTGCAGCAAGTTTATTCCCTTTGAAAGGTGCAGCTATAGCACTCATATCAGGTACTACTATAGTATCACCAAATGATAAAGAAAAATTGAGGTCCGCTGCGCCAGTATTACCTATTGTGATAGTCTGTGTTTCTGTTTGACCAACCTCAAGAGAGGCAGACAAAGAGGCCGGACTAACGGAAATCTGAGATGGCTCCTGACCCTCACCTACAAGTAGAACTTCAAAAACACCAGCATTGGTTGTAACTGTAGCTGTAGCGGTATCTGGTTCAATAGCTGTTGGAGAATAAGAAAATCTCAAATCATAGTCTGTACCGGGGGCAATTTCAATAGGCAAATTAACTAAATCCGGAGAGCCAAATATTCCAGATGTAGACGTTACGATGTCTATGCTTTGTATATCCACCTCTCCCGAAAGTTGTGGAGAAGGAATACTAAACACTTTAACAGACTTCACCAATTCATTTCCAACCCCAAGTTTTCCAAAATCAATCTCCGTATCTGATACTGAAAAATCTGCAATAAGATTACTAACTGTTGCAGAAATTGAATCATTGGAAGTGTTTTGATCACCGCTTAAAGTAGTGAATGCATCGATGATATAACTTGTAGCATCTAATGACAAATCAGCTGGTGTGGAAAACGTAAAAGTAGCTACTGAAATAGCAGGAATACTGTCAGTGAAGGTTTCAGTTATCACTGATCCGCCATTTATGCTATAAGAAACATCAAAATTTGCGGCTCCTTCAATACCAAAGTTTCTTACGCTTACCTCAACCGTTTCAGAAGCACCAAGATCAGAATCACTGAATGGTGTATTGATCGCCACAACCCCCACATCTTGAGATGCAAGATCAGTAGACAACTGCCAGCCTTGATCTGCCAGAACACCTCTGGTAATCGGGCCTATATTAAAATTGGACTCTCCTGAGCCAACTTGTGGACTCATTAAGGAATTAATATCTCCCGCAGGGAATGCAAACTCATCCCAATGTGAGTAACTCGAACCACCCTGAAAGGGGTTAGGAGCCCATATTTCTGGTCTCGTACCTCCCAAAGCTGCAACAGCAAGAGGTCCATTTATAAATAGATCACCACTTATTAGAGCTGCTTGTTGTTCAGGGGTACCAAAACCCAAATCCAATATTGGAGTTCCATCACCTAATTCAACTAGTAAATCCCAAGACCTGGGGTTCGCACCTCCATTATTACCCACACCAGCACCTCCATTTGAGATTCCTGAAATACCCATACTATGGCCTATTTCATGAAGTACAACAGTCACAAAATCCGTTATACCGCCCGGTGTATTACCATCGGTTCCAAAATAAAATGTAAAGTTTGTATTGTAGGTTTGATTGCCATTTGGTGTTCCTGGAGCAAGATCAAACCCTGCTATAGCATTAGCAAGTGCTAAAGTGTAATTGGTGGTAGGGTCTGGGGCATTGGGTACATTGGTAATACTTGGCGAACCATTTTGACCAAGCACACCAGCAGGAAGAACTGCAAAATCTGCAGCTATAATAATTGGCACCGGAGAAACTACTTCTGTCTCCCAGATATCGGCTGCGAATCGGAATGCATCTCTTGCAGGCTGAGCGTCAGCACCAAGTAAATCAAATCCCGCACCGAATTGAATATTGATTGTAGCTGTTTTCATTCCCATGAACTCCACTTGCTCAGATGCAGTCATTTGCCCACCTCTTTGCCCAATTTTTTTCCAAAAGGGGGAATTGAAAACTCGACTGTTTTCATTTTTTCCAGAAGTGTAACATGTATCATTCTGAACTGCCACCCATTGGGCACCACCAAGCAATTTTTGTTGTGATTGCACTGGTCGAGCCAGGCTCAACATACAGGCCACCACAAAAAAGCTTAGTACCTTAAACTGAAGCCAGACAATATTGTAGTTGTTCTTCATAATTTATTGGTTTTTGTAAAATATATTAGTTGGTTTTTGTTGGTTTCCATTCAAGTTGCTCAATAAGCTCTTCCACCTTAAGTTCTAAATTTTTGAGCTCCACAGGTGCTCCATAATAATCCATAACCTTCTTCTCCATACTACCATTTGAGTAGTATATGTATGTTGTCGGTAGATCAGAGATTTCCTTATAATATCTATCCTCAAATGTGAAAAAAGAAGCTTTTTCAAATTCGCTAATCAATGCATTGAGTTGCTCCTTTGTAACTGTGGACTCCCAAAAGCCCATTTTTTCAGTGAAATTTTTTCCGTTAAACTTAGCGGTACAATCGGCATAAAGTTCAAAATCATAAGCAGGGCATTGACCAAAGCATTGTGTTTTAGTCAATGAAATAACCAAGTGAGATTGAGTCGTATAAGACACAACATTCAAAACACTTAGCAACATAGTTATGGTCATTGTACCTGTCATAAACTTCACTCGACACAATAAAACTCACTACTCAATTAGCATTAATCTTCTTGAAAGTATCAAGAGCTACTTATAAAAATCAGAGTTATAATTTAAAGAATTAGATGCTTATATGATCAAAGGGATAGTGGTTGAATAAAAGTTTTAGTTGGTTAAGGAGAACAATAAAATATTATTATTTGATAAAGACAAATAATTATTTCATTTTTTACACCGAATTAAGGTATCTGCCTGATAGTCAGAGGAAATAAATTATAAACAAATTTTTCTACCTATTATTCAATTTGATAATATGATAAAACTAACCCCCTTTTTGGTATATAGTCCATTTTGATTTTATATTGTTGAATGGAAAAACGTGTACTTCCCAAATGGCTGGTTAAAACTCAACATGGTAGTTGGGAGCCGGAAATATTCATATCTGGTATTGTACTCATTGGCCTGATTCAACTTCCCGAGTATTTGACAGAATTTCGTTTCTATTTCTCGAGAGAGATATTTGGTCTAAGTACAGATATTGATAATCTCATAGCAGTTTTAACCACCGGAATATATTGGATGATATTTGGATTAGGCCTCCATTTATTTATAAGAGGTATATGGATCGGGCTGGTAGGCTTAAGCTATGTATTTCCCAACGGAATCAATAAGGATCGATTAGGATATGCTCAAAAGTTTGAAAAGGTAGTTGACAATATCCCCGATGTTACTGAACAGGTTATCAAACTTGAGAAAATAAGTAGCTCTATTTTTAGTATTAATTACCTGATGTTTATGAGCATTTTGGGGGCTTATTTTTTTATAGTATTAGCCATAGTATTTCCAGTTTACATCTTTATACTATTTACAGATTTTACAGTTACTGAAGCATTTGTAGAAGACTCTAACCTCAGCAAGGTAATAGCAATATACGGTAGAACCTTAAGTACATTAGGGTTAATTTATATGTTTGACTTTCTGTCATTAGGTTTGATCAAAAGAATCAAATATGTCAATGTTGTATATTACCCCATTTATCGATTCATCAGTTTAGTCACTTTCAGCAAACTCTATCGAAATATTTATTATCTGCTTATTAGTAATTTCAAAAAGTGGAAAGTAATAACTTTCCTCATTTTATTCACCACCATCACGATTGCTATTATATTTCAAAATGCAGGGCGTGATTCAGTTGCAAGTAACTTAAGTCAACTGGAGTTTTATGGTGGGGGTTGGGAGAATACAGTATCAATCAGTAATTATGACAATATGAACGATGGGATCCAGCATGTTCAGGCTACTATTCAAAGTGATATTATTTCCACCAATTCCCTTCGATTATTTGTATCAGATAGAAGTAATTTTAATGACTCTATAAGGGCCGTTTGTGATAAGACTATTGAAAAAGTTGAATCAGATGAGTATAAATTGGCATGTCTTAAAAACTTTTTTAAGGTGTCGCTGGATGATTCACTAATTAATACGCATCAATGGTTTTTTCACAAACATCTCAATACCGGTAACCGCGGTATTATAACTTACATTGATATTTCCACTCTGAAAAATGGACTGCATCAAGTCAAGGTAGATCTTAATTGGGGAGCTGAAAACACGAGCTATGCTAAAATTCCATTTTATGTGGAACACTAAAGTATTGTAGGCCTTTGGCTTAGTCTTTTCGTCAGATGTTATTAACTTCGAGCGAATGGAAAAGTTTGTTGTATCGGCACGAAAGTATAGACCCAAAGGCTTTGATGAAGTCGTAGGTCAGGGGCATATTACCACTACATTAAAAAATGCTATTGACAACAACCAACTGGCTCAGGCGTTACTTTTTTGTGGACCAAGAGGGGTAGGTAAAACTACCTGTGCACGGATTTTGGCTCGAATGATCAATGAGTTTGACGAGTCTCATGATGGAAATGCGTTAAACATATTTGAACTAGATGCAGCTTCAAACAACTCAGTTGATGATATAAGAAACCTAATTGATCAGGTAAGGTATCCTCCTCAGTATGGTAAGTACAAAGTGTACATTATTGATGAGGTTCACATGCTTTCCACACAGGCATTCAATGCTTTTTTAAAAACGCTTGAAGAACCTCCTTCCTATGCCATTTTTATACTAGCTACCACTGAAAAGCATAAAATTATACCTACTATTTTGTCGCGTTGTCAAATATTTGACTTCAACAGAATTCAGGTTGCTGACATAGCAGATCATCTCAAGCAAATTGCTGATAGAGAAAGTATCACTTATGAAGAGGAGGCCTTGCACCTTATTTCTCAAAAAGCAGATGGCGCATTACGCGATGCACTATCAATCTTTGACTTAATAGTGACTTTCTCATCAGACCGGAGCGTTACTTACCAGTCGGCAATCAATAACTTACATATTCTCGACTATGAATATTATTTCAAAATGGTCGACCATCTACTAAATGAAGATTTATCAGGAACGTTACTAACGTTTGATGAGATATTGAAGCAAGGATTTGATGGGCATAATTTTATAGTTGGACTTAGCGAGCATCTCAGAGATCTTATGGTTAGTAAGGACAATGCTACTGTTCAACTAATGGAAGTGCCAGATGGTGCTAAAAGTAAGTACATTGAGCAATCTAATAAGTCCTCATTATCCTTTTTGCTAACGGCCTTGAATATTGCTAACAGGTGCGATTTAAGCTATAAAAGCTCTAAAAATCAACGTTTACATGTTGAACTTGCTTTAATGAAGTTGGCTCATATCAATTCAGCAGTAAGTCTTGCCTCTTCTGGTAGTGATGAATTAAAAAAAAAAGCTTAGCCCAGTCCAAAGCTAGAATTGAAGAAGTGGGTAAACCCCCTTCCAAATCTTCTGAAGAGGCCGAGATGCCAACCAAAGAGGTTTTGGAAGAAACAGTAGTAAAACCTCCCTCCAAAATAGAGATTAAAACCCCCCAAAAATTAAAGTCTACAACTAAAATTCCAAAGCTCAATCAAATTTTAGAAGAGGCTCAGGAAGAGGAAAAAAGCAAAAAGGCCAATACAAAAGATGAGGATGAAATATATGGCGAAGATTCGTTCAATGAGGAACAATTAAAAAAAGTGTGGGAAGAGTACGCTGAATCTACCAAAGCAGCTGGACGTGACTCTGAATATGCCGTATTGAAGCAAGAGATAAGATTGGAAGATTCGCATAAAATTATCATCACCTTTACTAACTCGGTGAAAATGGTAATACTTGATAAGTTTCGGTCTGATTTGATAACTCACTTAAAGTCGAAACTGAATAACAGGCACCTTAAATTAGAAACTGAGCTTAAGGAAGAAGAAAAGTCAAAGGTTCCATATACCAACGGTGAAAAGTTCGATTTTATGGCAGAAAAAAAGCCTATTCTAAATGAGCTTAAGAATAGGCTTGGGTTAGATCCGGATTTTTAGATCCTATTCCTCGCGTTTCTTCTCTCCAAAATTATAGGTTAATCCTATATTTAACACATTTCTCAACTGCAGCCGTGGACCAGCACTATCTCCATCTTGGATTTGAATATCATGATCATAAATTGCCTGAAGTGTAAAATTGGTAGTTATGTATTTGTTCACCTTAAAATTGAGGAAAAGATCAAAGTTTACATCTACATGACTTGGTTCTTCATACGCTCCGAACAAAAGTAAATTAGCCTTTAAATTAACGTTAGTCATGATTTCCTTTTGATAAGCAGAGATAACACTCCACCCAGTTTGAGATCTGAATTTATCACCAGGATCAACACCAAATGCCCCCACATCAGATAATTCGTCATTTAAGACAAAAGTCATTTTCTGCGTTGCCGGAGATATCGTAGCATAGAATGCATCATTAGGCTTATAAGTAAAACCTACATAAGAAGTAAGAAAACCTGGAGCCATAAATGTAGAAATAAGTGAGTCCGACCCATCAGCTGACCCTCCAAAATCGAATCCATCATCAAACTGAGTCCTAAAATCAATGCCGCCCGCAACCTGCCACTTTGGGTTTTTCAGATTTCTACCATACTGACTTGTTACTATTATAAAGTCATTGTTCTTAATGGCATCTGAATCTCCAATTTTGGCTATCCCATATCCTGCCTGAAAGCTATTAAACCAAGTATGATTCCTTCTTCTCTTATTTGCATAAAGGTTTACCTCAGCTCCATAGGCTATAGCATTCTCTCCACCTCCAGCCCAATTATCCAAAGCAACTTGTTGAAAAAATAGCCCTACATTCCCACCGTTTGTCCAGGCAGAATCTTTGGATATAGGAACAAAATCAGATTCATTATCCTGAGCATTTACTGAAAAGGATACAGTTAACAATATAAGACCAACTACTCGGAAAAGTAAGTATTTGTTCATAATAAAATATTAATATAAAATTGGTTGAGAAAAGTTTTACAAATTATTCACCTTAACCTCTTCCAAAGCGGTTTCCGTAAGAGGTTTGGTAATAAACTTTATGACATGATTATTGTTCACAATTTTATCAATATCCCTCTTATTATCCGAACTAGAAAGGATGATAACCTTGCACTTATCTTTTATTGAATCATTGAATTTCTCAAACTCATATAAAAAGACGAAGCCATCTACAATTGGCATATTGATATCTAAAAAAATCAGATTAGGTAGTTCATCAATGTTATCTTGATTCTCCCTAAGGTAATCAAGGGCACTTTTACCAGAATTCTTCACCTCAACTCTGTTTGCAAACTTTGTTATCTCTATGATTCGCTTGCTGATAAAATTGTCAGTGTCATTATCATCAACAAGCATTACTAAATCTATAGGCTTTGAATTCGGCAAGTTTCTATAAGGTTAAGTTTGTACTATACATAATCAAAAGCGAAGTTAAACGATAACAACAAACATTAGTCGAAATAATCGAACTACACTTCACAATTAAAAACTTTTTTTTCCAATGTACAAAAAAGTTGGCTTATTAACTTTTTCTAGAATTTTGAAAATTTACGACATTAACCTTAAATAATCTTGGACATGTACCATATTTCTATTTATTACTATCAATTATCAACTTATCACCAAGGCTAATACTTGTATCACTTTTATCATTCCATTTGAGAATATCTTGAATCGCTATGCCATACTTTTTAGATATACTATAAAGAGTATCTCCCTCAGTCACTTCATGATATTTATTGGTTTTTACCAATTCCTTCTCAACTTCCACAGGTTCGGTCACATAAACACTTAATTTTTGGCCCACGCTCAGTTTGTCAGAAATACTTAGCTCATTCCATTCGAGTAACTCAAGAACTGCCACTTGATAGAGTTTTGATATGGCATAAAAAGTTTCTCCCAGCTTAACTTCATGGGTTTTAAGTATCCCCTCTGGCTCATTTTCCATGTCATCAAAATCAGAAATAGTATTATCAACCAAAACCACTTGTTCTTCAGTATCAACACGTTCAGGCTCTTCGTTAATTTCGATCGTTTCAGTTACTGTTTCTTCAAGCTGCATTGTATCTAAGCTCATAACATTTTGACTGGTATCAATTACATTCGACTTAGCCTCTTTTTCAATATTACGCTCAACTTTTACCTGATCGATTTCTTCAATAGGTTTCTCAATTTCACGATATTCAATATCCACACTTTCAGGCCGAATGAATCGAAGCCATAATACTCTACCTGGTCTAACATCTACATCTTTAACTATTCGGTTTTTAGATTTTAGTTTTTTGAGTTTAATTCCAAATTTTTGTGAGATAGACCAGAGTGTTTCACCATGCTGTACTATATGATAATGTGCCTTGGCTTTGCCACGTTTAGATTTCATGTAGTAGACCTGGCCAGGAACCAGTTTTTCATCTATATCAAGGTCATTATATTTTAGAAATTTACTTAATGAAATTGCTGCCTTCTTAGAAAGATCTGGTATTCTGTCACTTCTTCCTGCAACAATGCCTGGTAGATCATTTATCTCAACTATTTTACCCGCTCTGGCATCTATAAGATCATCAATCTTCGGAAATTCATTGGGCTTATCGAAAGAGTAATCCACAACATTCTCTTTTACTTCTTTAGGATCTTTTGCAGAAGCTATAAGTACCTGCTCATTTGCCGTAGGTAAAATCACAGCATATTTTTTATCTTCTGGTACTCTACCTTTTCGAATCCATTTATTGAAATCCGCAATCTCTTCTTCTTCAAAACCAGTATCCTTTGAGATTTCTTTGATGGTTTTTCCATTGGCATTATAATACTCACTTACCTGTACTAATCCTGGTTTATCAGTAGCTCCTTGAAAAGCAATTTTATGCGCTAAATACTTCTTGACATACCAATAGGTCTTCTTATTTACAACCATTGATTTAGCACCTTCATGGCCTTTTTTTAATACTTTCATTGCTCCACCAGCCCCCATTTGATAGGCTTGTAAGGCGTGTAACCAATTATCAAAGTATTGATTATTCTTATGCATATACTTAGCGGCTCCACGACTAGAGGCTACTATATTTTTTCGTTCATCTACGTATTTATCCACTCTCATGCCTACCTCAACAGCAGTAAAGTCCTTGAACTGCCAGAACCCTACAGCATTGGATGATGAAACTGCATCTGCAATTAATGCACTCTCCTGTAGACAGAGATATTTAAAATCATCTGGTAAATCCTCTTCTTTAAATATTCTTTCAATAATTGGAAAGTAGGTTCTGGCTCTTTCGGCCTTGATTTCGAAATACTTCTGGCTGGCGGTCAAAGCATCAACGTCTTTCTGAATTTCCTTTCGGGCATCATCCATTATGCGCAGCTTTATTCCGGCAAACTCCATTTTAGAAGGCACAGTAGCTTTATACTGAGCTAGTGAGAATGTTGATACAAATATTAAAAAGCTTAAAAAATATAATCTCATAGTTTCCTTAAAATCATTAACCCATCTCTTATAGGCATTAAAAAATTCTCAACTCTGACATCGGCATGTACTTTTTGATTAAAATCAATCAAGGCTTTGGTATCCTTGTCTTCATTGCTCTTTTTATCAACGACTTTTCCACTCCAAAGTACATTGTCAGCAATTATAAATCCACCTTTTGAAGTTTGGTCAATAACAAGATCATAATAGTTGGAGTAGTTTATTTTATCAGCATCTATGAAAACCAAATCCCAAATTATATCAAGTGTTGGTATGATTTGTAGAGCATCACCTATTCGTTGATCAATAATATTACTTGTACCAGATTTGACGAAATACTTTGAAGCCATTTCTTCAAGTTCTTCATTCACATCTATAGTCACTAGTTTTCCGTTTTCAGGCATACCTTCTGTCAAACATATAGCCGAATAGCCTGTATAAGTACCTATCTCAAGAACAAATTGGGGTCGTATCATTTTAGAAAAAAAACTCAGCGCCCGCCCTTGCAGATGCCCGGAAAGCATTCGTGGTTGGAGCACTTTGGAATATGTCTCCCGATTGAGTTCTCTTAATACTTCAGGCTCTTTTTGCGTATGCTGTTCAGCGTATTTTTGAATACTTAAATCTATAAAGTCCACTTGTCAATTGGGTATAAATGTTAACATACTAAGTTCATCCTCCTGCAACATCTCATTGGCTATATCTTGTAATTCTTTGGCCGAAACACTTTTTATTCTATCAAATATCTGATCTAAAGTGTCTATACGGCCGAGATCAAGAATACTTTTTCCCATCATTAGCATGTAACTAGTATTATTTTCATCAGACATTGCCAACTGTCCCATCAACTGCTCTTTTGCAGTATGTAGCTGTAATGTTCCTAATGGTATTTCTCTCAGTTTTTTAAACTCTTTATTAACCAGTTTGATGCTGCGTTTTAACTGTTTGGGCTCGGTACCAAAGAAAATACCAAACAAGCCTGTATCTGTGTAAGATTGATAGGTAGCATCAATTGAGTAAACAAAACCATGTTTCTCTCTAAGAGCCAAATTTAATCTTGAATTCATTCCGGGGCCACCCAAAATATTAGCCAACATAAAAAATGGTAGTCGTTTATCGGAGGTAATAGGATAAGCATTTCGGCCAATGGCACAGTGTGCCTGCGTAATATTTCTTTTTACAGACCTTATACCAGGTATATATTTATCAAAAGGTTTCCGCTCCTTTACGGCTGAGTATGATGGAATCTCACTAAGATATTTATCGGCAAGTTTCAATACTTTCTTAAAAGGAAGGTTACTTACTGAGCAAAACACTAACTTCTCAGTGTTGATATGATCAGCAATGAATGTCTGAAAATCAGTCTTTTGAAATGATCTTACACTATCAGAAGTGCCTAAAATATTCATCCCCAGAGGATGGTTTGAAAAAATGAGATCATCAAATTCATCTTGAATTGCATCATCTGGAGCATCATAATACATGGACATTTCTTCCAAAATGACATTCCTTTCTTTTTCGATTTGCTTTTCGGGAAAGATCGAATCAAATGTAATATCCGTAAGCAACTCAAATGCTTTTTCAAAATACGTGTCTAGTGTTGATGCATAAAAGGCAATTTTCTCTTTAGTGGTATACGCATTTAACTCACCTCCTACAGAATCAATTCTATTGAGGATATGAAAAGCCTTTCTTCGTTTCGTGCCTTTGAAAGCCATATGCTCCCAGAAATGGGCTATCCCTTGATTTTCTTCGGACTCATCCCTACTTCCAATATCAAGCATAAAACCGCAGTGGGCGATCTTTGTATTGTTTACTTGCTTATGTAAAACGCGAATACCATTCGGCATCGTATGCATTTCAAATTCCTTCATACCTTCCCAATAATCTGCAAACTTAGTAGATTTTGATAACTGTTCCCCCATTCCGCGATCGAACAAAATTGACCGAAATCGAGCGGTGCTTACAATAACAAATCTATAAAATGAGAATATAGGGCTATTTTAATTGGCACATCAATTGCGTATGGTTGAGAGAATAAAACTATGAAGCCATGGAGACTGTAGAAACTACATTTACACTGACTTACAGTGACGATCAATACGAACATGCGAAAACATATGTAGAAGATATGAAAAAACACCCTCAACGTGTTTTTTGGATTGGTAAGGAAGGCAAGTCCGATGAAGAATTGATTATGTCTCACATCGCTCACAAAATTTTATCAGGATTCTACAACAATTATGACCCTTCTATTGCAAGGTCTCAAATCCGGGATATGAGAAACAGCCTAGCTTCCTAAGCAGTCACTTTCATATTTGATCTAAAACCTTTTTGATAAGACTCTCAATAATTTTATTGGGGTTTTTAGAAAACTTTTTCTTTATACGGTTGGCAATAATGGCGTTGACACTTAGCACTTCATGGCCAAGTAATCGACCCATAGCGTAATATCCTGCCGTTTCCATTTCGAAATTTGTTAACCAAAAACCCTCTTCATGATAATAGTTAAGCGCCTCTAGTAACTGAGGATTTTTAAGATCAGCGCGAAGTTCACGCCCCTGGGGAGCATAAAATCCAGGGCATGTAACAGTATTTCCAACTATCATACCTTCGCCAAACTGCTCTCGAAGGCTTTCTGAGCCTCTGACTACATATGGAGTGAAAGGTAATTTAGTGTCTTTCTGCAATTGAATCGCCACTTTCGTCTCAAATTCAGACTGTGGTAAATTATAAAAACACATAAGTGTATCTAATCCTACTGCATAATCGGAAACGAGGTGAGACCCAACAGGTATATCTTCCTGCATAGCGCCCGAGGTACCTATTCTTATAATTTTTAATTTCTTTTTACGCTGCTTTGGTTCTCTTTTTTTGAAGTCAATATTAGCAAGGGCATCCAGCTCTGTCATGAAGATCTCGACATTGTCAGTTCCCATTCCAGTACTCATCACTGTGACCTTTTTGCCTTTATACTTACCCACATGGGTTATAAACTCTCTTCGATTCATTTCAAAATCAATATCATCAAAATATTGACTTATCATATACACGCGGCTAGGGTCGCCAACTGTGAGTATAATATCTGAAATATGAGAAGGTTTCAGATTGAGATGATAGATGCTACCATCTTTGTTAAGTATAAGTTCGGACTCAGAAATCTTTCCCATAATGTTACTTCAATTGGAAAAGATAGGTATTTAATAATAGAATTGAAATCGAAAAATCGATTAACGGTGTTAACTAACGGTTAACTTTTACAGCAGGGTTCCCAAATACGGTCTCACCTTCCTCGACATCGGCTACAACTACGGAACCCGCTCCTATTCTCGCCCCCTTACCAACGGAGATTCCAGACACTATAGTTACACCTGCTCCAATAAAAACTTCATTTTCAATTTTAGCCTCTGAACCTACTATTGATCCCGCACCGACTTGAACCAAATCTCCTATTTCCGATGAAAAATCAATGGTAGCTCCGCTATGAACAATACAATGATTGCCAACTTTAGCATTGTTGCCAATGGTCACTCCAGCATTGATGAAATTGCCGTAGCTGATATGAGCAGAAAGTGCAATGTTAGAGTCTCGATGAATTGCATTTACAGGCATCACCTTTCGCTTAGATTTAAGCATCTCAACCGTAGATTTTCTGACCTTGTTATTATCAAAAGCAACAAAAGCTTCGCTCTTTTTTCCGATCAACTTTAAGAATCCATCATCATCTGTACTACCCAATACGGTCACTTCTTCTACTTCTTGATTGTGAAGATTTTTATCATCATCAAGAAATCCGTAAATGACTACTTCATTGCTTTCCAAAATTGCCTTAGCAGTTTTTCCTAACTCGTTCGCTCCAAAAATTATGACAGGATTCTTCATGTATTTATTATTTTCTGCAAAGTTAGGTTAACTACTTCGTTTAAAAATAAATTGCATGACCTTTTTAATATAAGTGTTGTTAGCCGTCACCAACAAAAATAGAAAGGGCATAACTCCCGTTTTATACCTGATTAAAGTACCAAAATTTGGAGCTGAAAGACTCAGAAATATGATGAGAATGACTGAAAAAATAAGTATTGATAAAATACCCAAATAATCCTTTTCTGAAATCTTACGAGGAAAGCAAAAAAAAACATAAATGGTTAAAATAAGAAAAAAGGCGTTTTCAAAGCTATAAAGAAGTTTTAATACATCTGAACTCTCCCATATATACGGCCGAAAAAGTCCTGAGAAAAGAGCTTTTGGAGAATGATAGATAATACTTGTCCAATCTTTAGTCAATCCATCATATTCAATAAAATCTCCCTTTTGAGAAATTGATTCAAACTGATTGTAATTATCAACCACAACACTGGTAAATCTTCCTAACTGAAAATTGGGATGCAAGAGTGTAACTGCAGCCAGCAAAAAAAAGCATATCAGGAGGTAAAAAAAAGTGATCCTTACCCTGCCTTTCTTCAAATACGCCCACTGCTGAATAGCTAAAGTAGTCAATACATAGGCCGTGGTTACCATGAATAAGACAGCCGCATAATAGTATTTAATTTTCCACAGAACTACTGCCGAAAATAGTAGGATGATAAGGTTTTTAAAGTCTCCTTTATTTTCTATCAATTTGAGCGTAGCAGCAACAAATAAGGTTATTGCCCCCAGAGCTACACTCTCTTTAATAACTCCTGATGACCAAAAAACGACTGAAGGGGGAAAAAAGAAAGAAAATACAATGGCTTCTTGATATGTATACTTAGCTATTAGAACTCGTACTGAATACCATATTGCTACAAATGAAAAGAAAGAAAAGTAGAGTGACGTCATCCAATAACTCTGTCGAGTTATTAGACTGAAAAAGCTCGTTATTTTGACAAAAAATAGCGCTCTAGGCTGACCTAACAAACCTATATCTATTATGGATATATCTGAATTTAATACATACTCGATGTAACCAATGGGTTCTGAATAAGCTAAATTCACTAGTTGATTGGCTTTTTTGAAAAATACTAGAGTATCACCAAGATCATCATAATATGATAAATATAAATAGCCAAGTAGTAACCCCGAGACCAACTTGAGGCATAAGGCTGGAAAAAAATATGGCCTGAGTTGATTATCCTTCTTATACAATCTAAAGGATAGCCATGCCAAAAAACTGAGATTCAATATGGTAAATATGATATCCATTTAACCCTTAAGAATGGCTGTTCCCACCGCACAATTAAGGCATTTCTTTTTTTGGCAATACTCATTGTACCATTGAATCATTGCCTGAGAGTCTAAACCCGTTTTGGCCGAAAGCCCTAAAGATTTATAAACTCTTGTTATTTTATTATTCTCCGGCTTAACTGTTTCTAAGTAAGAAATTGCTCGATCAACATAAGATTGATCATCGACCTCTTTACCATAAGCAACTAATATCGGCACAATACTATTTATTAGAATAGTCTCTAGTGTGGCTTGTCCTAATCCTCCTAACTTCTTAGGAGATGGAGAGCAAAAATTATAGTGTTGTTGCCAATACTCACTTGGTGGCCTTTGAATCCAGCTTTGGATATCTGCAACATTTTCAATCTTAATGATTTTATTAAACAGGTATTCACAATCACTGAGGATAGTAGAAAGTTGACTTATCCTCACCGTGGGAAAATTCGCTGGCCTTAATCGCATAAATTTCCACTGTGCCGCATCCAGCTTTTCGATTACTTGATGTTTGTGTGCTAGAAATTGAAATTTTTGTTGTAATTGCTCATAATAAGGATCCACTAATTTCTTTTCTAAAAAACCTGCCATTCCAAAGAGTATAGATTCTATATCATTTCTTTGATTATAATATTTTTTAATTAAACTAAAAGGCACCCTTTCAGCAAGCTGTTCAAAAGTATCTCCATTTACCTTTAACCCAATACTCTTGAAGAGCGATTGATATGCCGTTTCTTCCCAATTACCTTTATTACGCTTAAGTCTTTCTAGAATACCATTAGCTTTGAAGGACAATCTCTGCAGGGCTAACTTATCCATCATTGAGTATTTGGTGATGTCATCCACCTTCTTAAAACTATGCTGACAAGGAATCAGTTCTCTTGGGAAATTTATAAGGTCATTATATTTTTCTAATAAGTCCTTCCTCACCCTATTTTTTAGTTCCAATGTAGGAATCTGAGTTTTATCACTTCTTGTTACTACTTTGTCATACTCCCACACTACGTGTAAAATGACGTTATTATATGCCTTATCTTCTTGATGGTGGTGAAGATACCAGTCCGAAGATTTCAGGTGTATTTCAACGCTTCCGCTCCATTCAATATCGTCTATTAATACTTTACTCTGGTTGAAATCAGGGCCTGCATCGGAATTGATAAACCCCGTAGACTTGATTGATAAAACTTGCCCTTCTGTAGTTTGTAATTCCTCCATCAGGAAGTATTGATACTGCCAAACATAATGCAAAAAGGCCTCTTGCATCAGTTCATGTACTTTTCGAGATACAGGGCCATTTCTTCTTGTAAGATCACTGCTGATTTTTTTGCTTCATCAGCAAAATTTTCTTGTGAAGAAGAATAGATAATTCCTCTAGAGCTATTAACCAGCAGTCCGCAATCACTATTCATTGCATTCCTACTAACAGCTTCCAAATTACCTCCCTGAGCTCCTACTCCAGGTACCAAGAAGAAATTGTTTGGGGCAAGCTCCCTTATATGTCCTATTCGATCCGCTTGAGTTGCACCCACTACATACATCAGTTGTTCAGAAGAAGCCCATTCCTGACTTTTTAAAATTACCGTTTCGTAAAGTTTTTGTCCGTCTTTAGCTTCAATAAGTTGAAAATCATGGCTTCCTGAATTGGAAGTATGAGCTAGGAGAATCACCCACTTATCTTGAAACTCTAAAAACGGACTTACAGAATCAACTCCCATATATGGCGCTACGGTAATCGAGTCAAAGTTCATCGTTTCAAAGAAGGCCTTTGCATATAACTTTGATGTATTGCCAATATCACCTCTTTTAGCATCGGCTATTGTAAAAATGTCCTTGGGTATATACTCTAGTGTTTTTTCAAGGCTCTCCCAGCCTTTAGGCCCCATGGCTTCATAAAATGCAATATTAGGCTTATAAGCAACACAATATTGATGCGTCTGATCAATAATCTGTTTATTGAATTCGAAAATTGGATCATCTGCCTTTAGCAAATGAGTAGGGATTTTGTTGATATCTGTGTCAAGACCTATACAGAGATAAGATTGCTTTTTCCTAATCTGATCAACAAGTTGTTGTTTGTTCATAATTGTAAAAATAAAAAAAGGTCGCTTCTCAGCGACCTTAAATTATCATTTAGATTATCTTATCTCAAATCTATCACTTCAACCCCTGGATATTTTGAAGCATCAAAGGTATAGTCTGAATCTTTAGGATTATCAATGGTCTTAAATTCTTTAATACTGTATTCGTATTTGTTTCCTGACTTATCAAACATAGTCCAACTGGTAAGACTATTATCTTTTTGTGTTATAAAAAGTTTTATTTTAAAAAACTGGGCATCCTTATCATTGGGTACAAGATCAATTTCAGATGATAACCTGCCATTCACGTTTTGCTCACCTAGTAAAATATACTTATATCCACTTTTATAAGCATCATAAATTTTTGAAGGTGAAATTTCATCATCTTCAGGATCATAATCATCTATATTAACCTCATTGACATCTGGCAAATATGTCCAAACAGTAGTGCCATTATTGATAACCACTTGTTCATCCAACTCCAATTTATACTTCTCACCTTTCACAGAGATCTTTCCGCTGAATTTCTCATTTAAGCCTTCCGTCTCATTGATAAGGCTTGAGGTTATATTTGCACTATATGATGGGATTTTTTTGTATTTAGCACTCATTGCATCCAAAATAGCTAGTGCGTTTTGATCATACTGCGACCAAACTGAAGTAGCAAATAAGCTAAGCAAAGTCACTATTAACATCTTTTTCATTTTCTCAATTCTGATTGTACTTATTAATTTTATGTAATCAGCCCAGTTCATTCAATAACTGTTCCAAACTATATTCATCAGGAATAAGCACTTCGCGTGCTTTACTGCCTTCAAAAGGCCCTACAATTCCAGCTGCTTCCAGCTGGTCTATTAATCTTCCAGCCCGATTGTAGCCAAGTTTCAATTTCCTTTGAATCAATGATGTACTTCCCTGCTGATGCATGACAATAAGTCTGGCTGCATCATCAAATAAAGCATCTCTATCCGATAAATCCACCTCACCAACTGCGCTGCTATCTGCGTCACCTACATATTCAGGAAGCATGTAAGCCGACTCATAACCTCTTTGTTCTCCAATGAAATCGCAAATACGCTCCACTTCCGGTGTATCCACAAATGCACATTGTATACGTGTAAGATCAGAACCTTGAGAAAGCAACATATCTCCCATACCTATTAGTTGATCTGCACCACCTGTATCCAAAATAGTTCTTGAATCAATCTTGGAAGTAACTCTAAATGATAGTCTGGCTGGAAAATTGGCTTTTATAATACCTGTGATCACGTTTACGGAAGGTCGTTGAGTTGCTACAACCAAATGTATACCAATAGCTCGTGCCAGTTGTGCTAACCTGGCAATTGGGGTCTCAACTTCTTTACCTGCAGTCATCATGAGGTCTGCCAACTCATCTATTACCAAAACAATGTAAGGCAAAAAACGATGTCCTTTTTCAGGGCTTAAACGCCTTTTTACAAATTTTGCATTGTATTCCTTTAGGTTTCTTGCCCCAGCCTCTTTCAACAAGTCATAACGATTATCCATCTCAATACACAGCGAGTTAAGTGTATTTATGACCTTTTTAGTATCTGTGATAATCGCCTCTTCTCCATCAGGAAGCATAGCCAAAAAATGCTTTTCAATCTTATTAAAAAGCGTCAATTCTACCTTTTTAGGATCAACTAAAACAAACTTGAGTTGTGACGGGTGTTTCTTATATAAGAGTGATGTAAGTAAAACATTCAACCCCACTGACTTACCTTGACCTGTAGCTCCTGCCATTAATATATGCGGCATTTTAGCTAAATCAATAACATGAACCTCATTAGATATGGTTTTACCCAGAGCAACAGGAAGTTCTTTGTCACTCTTCATAAACTTCTCAGTAGAGAGTACGGATCTAATACCTACCATCTCACTATTCTTGTTAGGTACTTCTATTCCTATTGTACCCTTTCCAGGGATTGGAGCAATAATTCGAATTCCTAAAGCGGAAAGACTCAAAGCAATATCATCTTCAAGGTTTTTGATTTTTGATATTTTGATACCAGCTTCAGGAACAATTTCATAAAGTGTGACGGTAGGGCCAATAGTGGCTTTTATACTATTGATGCCAATCTTGAAATTGACCAGTGTTTCTATGATCTTATCTTTGTTCTGCTCTAATTCTTCTTTGGTCACCTGACCTTTACCAGAATCATGGGCATCTAATAATTCTAGAGTTGGATATTGATAAGACCCTAAATCCAATGTTGGATCATAGTTTTCTTGGGTATTAGCCGTTTTTTCCTCTTTTACCTCCTCACCAACTTCAAAAACAGGTTCCGGATCCTCTTTCAGTTCAGGTTCAGGTATCTCTACAGCCAATTCCAGCTTGGCTTCGGCTTTTTTAGGCTTTGGCGGGTCTTCCTTTTTAGTTTCAAGAACTATTTCCTTTTCTTCGGTTAGTTCTTTCTTATTCTTAACTATCCATTCTTCACTTTGGTCTTCGGGTTCCTCACCAGTATCTTCAAATAAATCTCCGTCATCTTCGAACTCTTCAGATTGAATATCATCAACAGTTTTTTCCAGATTTTTCTCAACCTCTTCAACACTTTCTTTCACTTTATCCTGAAGACCTATTAGGGTAGTAACGTTGAAAAAGAAAATTACAAAGACTAGAAATGCGAAAACCAAAACCAAAATAGTACCCCAACCGATAAGCCCTTCCAGCAAGATTGCCAGCTGATAACCAATACCCCCGCTTAAAAACCCCCACTCTGAGACACCATCAGAATTATAAACAGTATATCCTAGCAGGATGCTAAGCCAGAGAGTGAAAAATAAACTAAATGTGAAAGTTGAGGAAGCAGAGATTATCTCTTTCTTAAATACAATCTTATATCCAAGAATAAATAATAAAGGAGGAGTAAAAAAAGCAGCCAAACCAAACCAAAGAAATATGAATTTATGCGAAGCAATCGCTCCATAAAGTCCTAACCAGTTTTCAGCTTCTCTCCCTGATTGAATGACACCAGTTTCATTGATCGCTTCAACTACACTTTGATCTGCTTTTCCAGTAAACAGGTACGAAATAAATGAGACAAATAAGTATAGCGAACTTAAGATAAGAAAAAAGCCTAAGGCCAGCTGAAATCTCCTATCTCGTAAAAATCCAAGATTCAGCTTCAACTTTCTCTTCTTCTCCTCTTTCTGTTGCTTGAATGTATTGGATTTATAGGTGTTTTTGGCCATTCTGTCAAAAATACAAAGCTATGAAATATATTAAAATGTAGAATGCAATTAAGTTGACTTCTCTCGCAAGTGGCTGATAGTGTGTTAACTATTTAAATTACAATGAAGCAATTTTTTTATTTATTCTGCTAATAAGAGATGGGCCCTCGTAAATAAATCCTGTGTAAACCTGAATAAGTGAAGCGCCAGCATCAAGTTTTTCTAAAGCATCAGCTGCTGACATTATACCTCCTACACCAATAATGGGAAATTCTTTACCCAATTGTTTTCTCAAAAATCTAATGACTTCATTAGATTTATCTTTCACAGGTGCTCCGCTTAACCCTCCTGCACCTATCGCTTCAACAGTTTGTGAGTCTGTCAACAGGCCCTTTCTCGAAATTGTTGTATTAGTCGCAATCAGCCCATCTAAATCAACCTCTTTTGCGATTTCAACAATATCTTGCAGTTGCTCCTCATTTAAATCAGGAGCAATCTTTAACAAAAGTGGCTTTTCAACCTTCTTTTGACTATTTAGTTGCTGAAGTTTTGATAATATTTCAGTTAATGGTTTCCTATCTTGTAGTGCTCGTAGATTTGGTGTATTAGGTGAACTAACATTA
Source organism: uncultured Fulvivirga sp. (assembly GCA_947500555.1). Lineage (GTDB taxonomy): Bacteria > Bacteroidota > Bacteroidia > Cytophagales > Cyclobacteriaceae > Fulvivirga. The sequence goes on from CANMSE010000002.1 coordinate 844,177, forward strand.
ACCACAAAGTAATCGACATGATCAAAAAGAGCATTAAAGGTAAATTCATAATCTTTGAAGGCATCTTCATTTGCCGTAACCTTATTTTTGCCAATATTGCCGCCTACCAAAACATTTGAAGACCTCTTCTTTAAGCGTGCAACCACGGCCTCTACCCCTTCATTGTTGAACCCCATCCTGTTAATGATACCACCGTCTCTTTTTAACCTAAAAAGTCTTGGTTTTTCGTTCCCGGGCTGACTTATAGGGGTAGTTGTACCAATTTCTATAAAGCCAAAACCAAAGCATGCCAGCTCATCTATAAGCTTGGCATCCTTATCAAAGCCAGCCGCAAGGCCTACAGGATTAGGAAATTTCAATCCGAACAATTCTCTTTCAAGGGATGGACTATTCACATTATACATTGACCTCCACATTGAACTTACTACTGGAATTTTTGCTAAAAACTTAATCAGAGCAAATGTAAAGTGATGCACTTTTTCTGGATCAAAGAGAAAAAGAATAGGACGAATTAGAAATTTATACACGGTCACAGGTTATTTCGAATGACAAAAATAGATGAAAATTAGAAGCCCACTTAACTCCTCGGATGAAAATCCTGAATTACTTGTCGTAAGTAGTCACGATCTAAATGAGTATAGATTTCAGTCGTTGTAATAGACTCATGCCCCAACATTTCCTGAACTGCCCGCAGATCAGCTCCTCCTTCAATTAAATGTGTAGCAAATGAGTGCCTAAATGTATGAGGGCTTATGTTTTTTTCAATTCCAGCTGCTTTAGCCAAATTTTTTATGATAGTAAAAATCATCACACGAGTGAGTTTTTTCCCTCGCCTATTGAGAAAAGCATAGTTTTCATGACCTGGCTGAATGTCCAGGTGTACCCTAATATCATTTTTATAAATATTCAGGTATTTCAAAGCATCAGACCCTATAGGTACCAAGCGTTCCTTATCTCCTTTACCCACTACTCTTAAGAATCCAATATCTTCCATGACATTAGTCAACCTTAAGTCTATTAATTCCGAAACACGGAGTCCTGAGCTATAAAGCACTTCTAGCATTGCTCTGTTGCGCTGGCCTTCAGGCTTGGAATGATCAATCGCCTCAAATAATGTTACTATCTCATTAAAACTAAGGGTGTCCGGAAGCTTTCGCCCTAGTTTAGGTCCATCAATAAGGGCAGTAGGATCTGTATCGGTAATATCCTCGAAAATCAAATATTTGTAAAAGGCCTTTATTCCAGATAACATTCGTGCCTGTGAGTGAGGTGTCAAACCTAACTCATTGATGTAAGCTAAAAAGTCTTGCAGTTGAGTTGTCGAAACTTTAATAGGATCCACTACCTGGTCTGTCAGCTCTAAAAACTCCGAAAACTTTTCAATATCTCGGACGTAAGCCTCCACGGAATTATCAGAAAGCGAACGTTCCAGCTTAAGGTAATTTTTAAACTGTTTGATTTGACCAGACCAATTCATTGGGTTGAATTTAGCTTATTTTCTAAAGACTAAATACCTTGAAATACATAGTCTTATAATTGGCAAAAGAGATAAAATTGTAGTTTTACTATTGTCTTATGAAAATACTTATCATCAACGGACCCAATTTGAATCTATTAGGCAAAAGAGAACCTGAGATTTATGGGGCTACATCTTTTGAAGAATATCTTATCACTCTGCGAACTGAATTTCCAGGTATTACAATAGAGTATTATCAAAGCAATGTAGAGGGTGAGATTATCAATAAATTACAAGAAGTGGGCTTTAGTTATGATGGCGTCATACTCAATGGAGGAGCATATACACATACATCAGTAGCCATTTCCGATGCGATAGCATCTATTGAAACTCCTGTACTCGAAGTTCATATCAGCAATATCTATCAACGAGAGGAGTATCGGCATACTTCCTTAACAGGCAAAAATTGTGTTGGTGTGATTACAGGTCTGGGTTTAGACGGTTACCACCTGGCACTGCTACATCTTAGTAAAAGGTCATGATCAGTTTTTACCCTGGTCCTTCAAAGGTTTATGACAGTATTCCTGAATACGTTGCGGATGCTTATTCAAGTGGTATTGTCAGTATAAATCATCGCAGTGATGAATTTATGTCATTGATGGCTGAGACCACTTCAATCCTTAAAAAAAAACTTGATATACCGACAGACTATGAGGTTTTTATCATCTCATCTGCCACTGAGTGCTGGCAAATAATTGCTCAAGCTTATGAAGGGTATAGCTACCACTTCTATAATGGCAGCTTTGGTGAAAAATGGTTTCATCGTACTCAAAAATTGAAATCAACAACTATTGGCTATCGTTTTGATCTAAATAAGGAGTTAAGGTTGGGAGAGCTCGACATTTCCATGGAAAGCGGTGTCATTTGCATTACTCAAAATGAGACAAGCAACGGGAGTGCTATCTCTAATAAAAGAATTACCAAAATAAGAAATAAGTATCCTGACCACATTGTCGCTGTTGATGCGACATCCTCTATGGGTGGAACATACCTTCAATTTGATAAAGCAGACATTTGGTATGCCTCTGTTCAAAAGTGTTTTGGATTACCAGCGGGTATGGCTGTAATGATTTGTTCGTCAAAAGCCGTTGAAAAAGCGCTGAATGAAAATCGATTTGATCATTACAATAGTTTGGCCAACATTATCATTAATGGTCGAAAACAACAGACCACGCATACACCAAATGTACTGGGCATCTATTTGTTAATGCGGTCTTTAAATGATCGTCAGAGTATTTCTAAAATTGATAACCAACTTAACTCACGAGCTGATGAGTATCTAAAGCTCATTATGTCCAGAACCAAATTATCTCCTTTGGTAGAAGATAAAAAAATAAGATCTAACACGGTTTTAGTTTTTAAGGGAAAGGCTGTCGAACTCGAACTTTTAAAAAGCCTGGCAAGAGAAAGTGATATGATCTTAGGAAATGGCTATGGAGAGTGGAAGCAAAACACCTTACGTATTGCCAATTTTCCAGCTCTAAAAACTAAAGAGGTCAACAAGTTATTATCATTTCTTGATAAAAATCTTACTTAGAATTAATCCTAGATCAACAGGAATTAAACTAGCTTTGCGCCATGTTCGCAATCAAAGATATATTCTCGGTTACGCTAATCTTGTTTTCGGTTATCGATATATTAGGTTCAGTGCCTATAGTAATCAATTTACGTAAGAAAGAAGGTAAGATTCACTCAGGAAGAGCGACTATCATTTCTGGTGTCTTAATGGTGACTTTTCTCTTTTTAGGACAGAGCATCCTTCAACTTTTTGGTCTTGATATTGGCTCTTTTGCTGTGGCTGGTGCTATAGTCATGTTCATTATAGCTATGGAAATGATTTTAGGAATTACCCTTTTTAAATCGAGCGAGAATAGTAAGTCTGGATCGATTGTACCTTTAGCCTTTCCATTGATTGCAGGTGCCGGTACATTAACCACCATCTTATCTGTGCGCTCAGTATATACAACTCCTAATATTTTAGTCGGAATTGTTATCAATCTTGCCTTTGTCTATCTCGTGCTTAAATCGACTAATTGGTTAGAGCGCAAGCTAGGGGAATCAGGTTTTGATGTCTTAAGAAGGGTGTTTGGTATTATATTGTTGGCCATCGCAGTCAAAATTTTCAAAACGCATATCGGTCTTATATAATATGATCACAATTTACACAGATGGGGCTGCAAAAGGGAATCCAGGGCCAGGAGGTTACGGTGTTGTAATGTTAGCCAATGTCAATGGTAAACCTTATCGTAAAGAGTTGAGTGAGGGTTTCAAGAATACCACGAATAACCGAATGGAGCTTTTAGCAGTAATCAAAGGGCTAGAAACTCTAAAAAAGTCTGGAACACCAGTCACTATTTACTCGGATAGTAAATATGTGGTAGATGCCGTTGAAAAAGGCTGGCTATGGAACTGGGAAAAGAAAAACTTCAAAGACAAAAAGAATGTAGACCTTTGGAAGGCTTTTATACCTGCTTATAAGAAACATAAAGTAAAATTCATCTGGGTGAAAGGTCATGCAGGACTTAAAGAGAACGAGCGTTGTGATGAATTAGCCGTAGAAGCCGCAGAAGGTGGGGGATTGATTGAAGATGTTGGATATGATGGGTGATAATCTTGCCTAAAACAAATGATAAACTGCTTTGGCATAGTAGAACAACATAACTGAAGAAGCAACTAACTTAATTACTGTTCCAAACAAAAAGCCTATAAAAGATCCCCAAGCTGATCTCCATGCATCTTTGGTATTTCTGCCTATCAGCAATTCACCTACTAGTGCCCCAACCATCGGCCCTAAAATTATACCTATTGGTGGAAATACAAATAAGCCACCAATTAATCCTACGATGGAACCAATAACTCCTGCCCTACTTCCTCCATATTTTTTCGTTCCATAAGTAGGTACAATATAATCCAGTACCTGCGCAATGACTGTTATTATAAACCAGGTAATTAGGAAGTCATCTGAAAAAGGTGGTTCATCAGTCAGCTGCAATAGTAGAAGTCCGATGTAACTTAATGGTGGCCCTGGAATAATTGGCAGCAAGCATCCTATAAAACCTACCAACAATAATAATCCCGAAAAAATGTAGATGACAATATCCATAAATTTAAAAATAGAGTTTTGATTGAATTAATGCATTTTTATGGCGAATGAATATTAAGGAAGAACTTTTAAAAGAACATTCTAAGGCCCAGGCTGAGTATATTGCTAATTATATAGGTAGGGATAAAGCGAGATTTTCTGCTCTTGTAGCACTATTTACAGGACCCATTTACAGAGTGTCTCAGAGAGCTGCGATGACTTTGAGCAAGTGTATTGACAATCACCCTGAACTGCTTTCACCTCACTTAAAGTCTTTAATAAGTAATTTGGAAGGTGATGTTCATGTAGCAGTAAAAAGGAACACTTTACGTGTTTTGCAAGACATCCAGTTACCCAAATCTTTATGGGGCCAAATGACAGAAATATGTTTTAATGTGCTGACTTCAGGTGATGAACCGATTGCAGTTAAAGTCTTTGCAATGACTGTACTAAATAATATTGTACAAAAAGAACCAGATTTAAAGAACGAATTAAAAATAGTACTGGAAGACCAACTACCTTATGGATCTGCCGGATTCAAAAGCAGAGCAACTAAAATTCTAAAAACGTTATGAGACTTGTTTTTCAGTCATCTCAAAGCCTAACGTCTCCAATTCTTTAAGAATAGGCTCATAGATATTGCGCTTAATAGGAATATGAACTCCTGATTCCTCTATCTCTCCTTTCAGCACCATTTTAGCGGCTATCCCAACTGGCAAACCTACGGTCTTGGACATAGCTGTACTGACTGAATCATCACCTGTAGCAATCAATGTACTATGAATTTCACGTTTTTGATTACCCTCCTCATACTCAAATTTATGCCACATTACGATCATATCTTTGTCATCAGGATTAAGCGTCCACTTCTTTTTGAGAATATGTTCCAATAACTGAGCCGGTGTCCCTTCTTTCAATCCAATAAGCTCATCATCAAAAATACCAGCCCAACGCAAACGATGCATTTCAGGTCCATCCATATCCAGCCCTAGATAATGAGCCAGTTTAAGTTCTACAGAATCATGTGGATTGTATGATAAAAAGGAATTCAAAAATGCTCTATGAGTCATCGATTCGACTCCTTCCATCTGATAGGTATCATCAGTAGCTCCGAGTTGAACAAAAATATCCCATGTACGACAAAAACCCGGTCTTCTGAATGTACCTCTGTATATGGTTGATATTCCTCTCAGGTCATATACATCCAAATATTTGAGTGAATCGCGATTGGCATATCCCTCAAAATAACCATGGCCAGGAATATGTACCTGTTCCGTCCTCCTAAAAAGCTTTTGATAGGGTATATACTTATACTTTCCTTCTTGAATGAATTTGACAATCCCCTGACCTGCCAGCACTACATTTCTTGGATTCCAGGTAAACTTGTATTCCCAAGGGTTATCTTCCATATTCGGAGCAAGAAGGCCTCCAGTAAAAGACTCAAAAACTGTGAGCTTGTGCCCTGCATCCCTGATTTTATCTATCACCTGCATTGCAGACATATGATCAATGCCCGGATCTAAGCCACACTCGTTCAATAGGAAAACTCCATTAGATTTTGCCTCTGCATCCAGTTCTTTCATTTCTTTAGAAACGTAAGAAGCCGTGATCATATGCACCTTATGATTCACACAAAGACGAGCTACAATAGGGTGAAAACTTGCTGGCAACATAGATATAACCATATCTGCTGCTTTGATTTCTTTAGATCTTTGCTCCTCATTATTTATATCAAACTGAAAGGCTTCAGCATTGCTGTCATTACACTTTTCCTTTGCCAGAGCTAAAGAATAATCACCAACTCTTAATTTCCAACCATTTTCATCACAGGCTTTAATCAAATACTCAATCAAAGAGGTAGCCGAACGTCCAGCCCCTAACACCAAAATCATCTTCATTTAAGTCGTATTTTTAAGCGGCCTCAAATAAACCAATTAGTCACGGCAAAGTACAATTCTTGGCAGTAAAAATTTTTCAGCAAATTGAGGTAGTGTATATTGCTCGTCCAAATCAACATTTAGGACTAAGATGAAACAAAATTCATCAGATTATACCATATACAACTCCCTTGAAGAAATGCCTCAGGAAAATAAGAAGTTGGTGAATCAGGCTGAAGTGGCCTTGTCTTCGAGCTACTCTCCCTATTCAAATTTTACTGTTGGAGCTGCGCTAAGACTAGAGTCGGGAGAAGTTATTGCAGGGTCAAATCAAGAAAATGCATCTTATCCTGCCGGTTTATGCGCAGAAAGAGTAGCCCTATTTCAGTCAGGAGCGGTACATCCTGATAAGAAAATTCTAACAATAGCAGTGGTAGCTCGAAGAAAAGATACTAGTGAATATCGTTCTGCAGGACCGTGTGGTATGTGTAGGCAGGTAATGCTTGAGTATGAGCATAAGCAAAACTCAAATATTGAAGTCATTTTTAAACTTGATACTGAACGATGGGTCAAAACAAGTTCTGCAGAAGTATTATTACCTTTCTCTTTTGGCAAGGATAATTTATGATCACTAACTTTTTACTTTTGATTTAACATGGATATTGTAAATTCGCTAATTGGCTTTAAACATTGCATATCTAATGCGCTATCTGCTTCAAAAATTAAGTGGTTATTACAACTATATCAATAGGCCATAGATAATGAGTGACCTATTAAAAAATATCTCACTTTTTAAGATCATAGTTTCCATGTTTCTTGGTTTCCTAGCTTTGGCAATGATCAATTTCTTCACTATTAAATATTATGTAGATGGCCTGGAACGAGATGCCATGAATATTGATGCAGCTGGAAAAACAAGAATGCTATCACAGAAGATTATGCTTTTAATCGAAAAGATAGAAGATGATAAGAGTGTTAAAAATGAATTGATCGAAGCTCTTGAAGAGCATGACCTGATACTTGAAACTTTTGAAAAAGGTGGAGTTTTACCCGGAGGCGATAATTATGTTGAACCTGTTGAAAATGTCAATAAGCAATTACTAAATCAATCTTTAGAATTATGGGATCCTATTTATTCTAATGCACTAGCTTTTATAGAGTCTCCAACATCAGCCATTGAAGCCAAGCAATTTTTAAATAGGAATAGGAGAAGACTACTTCAGAAAAATCAACAGTTTGTTCAAAGCTTAACAAATCAAAATAAGGAAAAGGTAAATACCCTTTTTTATGTCCTTCTATTTTTTTTGATTTTTAATTCAGTATGTATTGTTCTTGTACTCTTTGCATGCAAAAAATATATATTTCAACCCTTAAAGAAAGTTGCAAAAACAGCAGAAAATCTAAGTCAAGGAGAAATAGGCACTACGCTGAATTACAACTATGATAATGAGCTTGGCAAAATAGTTCAGGGTATCAATCACCTCTCACAAAACCTAGAAAGTTCGCGGATGTTTATAGAGAGAATAGAAAAAGGGGAATTAGATAGCCACACGGATGAGTTTAATGAAGTAGTTCTAAAAAATAATAGTATTGAACGTGCTCTAATCAAAATGCGAGACCAGATGAAAACTCGCCAGAAGGAGGATGAAGAACGTCAGTGGACTACTGAGGGACTTACTAAATTTGTTGATATTCTTAGAGCAAGTGATGATGTCAAAAAATTGAGTGATAATATACTATCCAATTTAGTAGAATATACTGACTCCAATCAAGCTGGTATATACCTGTTAAATGACACCGATGAATCCAATAGACATTTGGAATTAGTTTCTCTATATGCTTTTAATACAAAAAAATTCGATACTAAAACTTACAGGTTGGGGGAAGGTCTAATTGGGCAGACATTCCTTGAGGCAAAAACTACTTATTTACTCGATGTCCCTGAGAATTATGTTTCAATTACTTCAGGGTTGGGTGACGCAAACCCTCAATCCATATTACTGGTGCCGCTAAAGGTCGAAAAAGATATTTATGGAGTTGTAGAATTAGCTTCATTCAATGAGTATGAAGAGTATCATATTCGGTTTGTCGAGAAATTATGTGAGAGTATAGCATCCACCTTAGCAGGAGTTAAAACAAATCAAAAGACTAAGTTGCTACTGGAAGAGTCACAGCAACTGACTGAACAAATGCAGGCGCAGGAAGAAGAAATGCGTCAAAATATGGAAGAGTTGACAGCTACTCAGGAAGAAATGAGTAGAAAAGAAATGAGCGTAAATGTTCAGTTAGAAGCCATTAATGAGTCTTTAGGAATGGCTGAGTTTTCTGCAGATGGCGCACTTTTATCATCTAATGGCAAATACAATGAAGTTTTAGGGTATAACATGTCATCTATTAATGAAGCATCATTTATGGTTCTCCACGGATCTGAAGCTTTATTAAATGAATTAGTCCAAGGAAATAAGTGGTCGGGCTGGTTGGAAAAAAAGACTTATGAGGGAGGTACAATAGAACTAAAATCACACTTCACTCCTTCTGTAGATGAAAGTGGGAATATATTTAAGGTGATAGAAATTATTACTCAGTTTGAAAAAGACCAATCAGCCATTATTGAACAGCAAGATACTTTTGAAGAACTCAGGGAAGTTGAAGAAGAGTTAAAGATGAATCTTGAAGCTCTTGAAATCACTCAAGATCAATTGGACAAAAAGCTTAATGACAGTCAAAATTTATTAGACGCTATTAAACTGTCTGTTAGCCTGATTGTCTATGATGACAAAGGCAACATATCTGACATTAGTGAGCAAGCAATTGAAGAAGTAGGCAATGCCAGTAATATTGAGGATATATTTACAGAGCCTTTAATTTTTATGGAGGAAGGAAAGTCTCTAGATATGATTTTGAAGCGAGATGATAAAAAAATAAAGGTGGAAGTCAAGAAGTTATACAGTGATAATAATAGTAATGCATTCTTAGCAATTTGGACCTAGGTCTTATTAGATTATGAATATATAATTAATGAATTTTGCTAAATTGAAAAATTGTAGATACCTCTAAGCAAATCGAGTGATGAAGGAAATTGATATTGCAGACCTTAAAAAGATTACAGAGGTGGTGAAAACCAAATATGGTTATGACTTCACCAATTACGCCATGTCTTCTTTTAAAAGAAGGGTTTCCAGAATTCTGGAAATGAATAATATGTCAATGGACGCATTGATGCGTAAATTGAATGAATCCGCTTTTTTGGATGATTTCCTCAACGAGATCACCGTGAACGTAACGGAAATGTTTCGTGACCCTTCATTTTGGCGAATCCTAAGGGACGATATTATCCCAGGTATATTATTGAATCACCAAAAGATAAGAATCTGGCATGCGGGCTGTTCATCTGGTGAAGAAGTCTTTTCTATGGCGATAATGCTTAAAGAGATGGGTCTCCTGGAAAATGCTTCACTCATAGCAACTGACCTTGATACAAACATATTAGAAAGAGCTAAAAGTGGGATTTATAATCTCAAGAATATGGAGCTCAACGAAAAGAACTACATCCGTTACCAGGGCCTTACAAGTATTAAAGATTACTACACCGTTGAAAATGGTAAGGCTGTAATGGATAAGAGCTTAATGGATAATGTTTCCTTTCGAAAGCATGACCTGGTAAATGGTGATATCTTCAATAAGTTTGACTTGGTCTTATGCCGGAATGTGATGATATACTTTAATCAGACCTTACAGAATGAGGTCCTGAAAAAATTTCACGAAAGCTTATTTAAATATGGTTATCTCGCTATTGGTTCTAAAGAATCTCTCATATGGTGCGATATAGCCAATAAGTTCATTATCGTCAACAACGAGGAAAAGGTTTATAAGAAAATTAAGGATTGACTTTAATCGGTGACTGATTTCAAATTAGATAATCGCTATAAAGCCATAGTAATTGGCGGCTCAGCAGGGAGCTTTCAGGGTATTGTGAAGATTCTTTCCAATTTACCGACTAATTTTCCTTTGCCAATTATCATGTGTTTGCATCGACTTAAGCATGTAAGAAATGGTTTTGTCGAAGCACTTTCAATAAAGAGTACTTTAGAAATAGTTGAACCTTTTGATAAAGAGCATATAAAAAAAGGAAAGGTATATTTGGCACCATCAAACTATCATATGTCGACTGAGTTAGGGCATTTTTTCAGCCTCTCGACAGAAGATATGGTAAATAATTCACGACCGGCAATTGATATTACATTAGGAACTACGGCATATGTTTTCAGAGATAAGCTCATTGGTATTTTACTTTCCGGAGCAAATAAAGACGGTGGCTTAGGTATGAAATATATAAAAGATCGAGGCGGAATGACAATAGTTCAAGAGCCATCAGAATGCATGATAGATACTATGCCAAAAGCCGCCATGAATTTGACAACAATTGATCATGTCCTTAAAATTGATGAGATTGTAGAGTTTTTTAAACAATTACATAAACAGTACAAATAATGAAGTTAGATCAGCGGCAACTGAGCATATCATTAGTGTTAGTTTATATTATCTGTGTAATCTTCACAGCATATACACTATTTAAACTACAGAATGAGTTGGTATATGATGCCCAAGCTTTGGCAATATCTGAGTTAGCTAGTGCTCAGTCCATATTCATTAAACTATACCTTGTAACGGGTTTTACTCTTCTTGCTGGCTTAGGTATTTTACTATACCTATTCGCTAACAAGGGTATGGAGATTATCTACATAGAAAAAAAAGAAAGTGATAAAAATGAGGGTGAAGAAAAGAACATCAAAGAAGAGGATGAAGAAAAGAACTTCGATATATCTTCTTTAAAGGGACTTGTAACCAGCAAAACTAAATCTGAAGAAAAGATTCTTACCGAAGGTCTTACAGAGATATGTAAATCTCTGGATGCTGGCATTGGAGCTTTCTATATGGTGAAAAAGGATGGAAGCAAAAAAGTACTTCAAATGAATTCTACATATGCCATGAGTCTTGGAGAAAGTCAGCGTCCGACTTTTGAATTTGGTGAAGGTCTTGTAGGTCAGGTAGCTGCAGAAGGTAAGTCGCTTATCATAGATGATATCCCAGAGGGTTATGTCAAAATAGTATCTGGACTCGGAGGCGCCTCGCCTACACACTTAATGATAAGTCCAGTGCATTATGGTAAAAGCCTGTGTGGAGTAGTCGAAATTGCATCATTTACAGCCATTAATGATGGTCATGTAAAAGCGGTTGATGAAGCATTTAGAGTAATTACAGATCGACTATTTAACAAAGAAGATCAAAAGCCGACAAAAGGAACTAAGAAGACTGTCGCTAAAACTTCGACAGAGGATAATAAAAAAGGAAGTAAAAAAGCATAAAAGCATATAAATATATGTTTAAAAAAATATCTATAAGCACCAAAATAACAGGCCTGGTCATAGGCATTGTCTTGGTTACTTTAATTGCCATTAGTTTCTTGTCATATCGTCTCAACAGAGATGCCGTTCAGGAAAGTTATAGTGAAAGCCTCAGCGTGATAGGTAAATCCCAAGCTGGAGAACTGGGAGTTTATTTTGACAATCTGTTGGCTAATATTCATCTATTGCAGAAGAATGAAAATCTTGTCGAAGGAGTTGCTGCATCAACATCTTCATCATCAGGCAGTGGACTTGATTTTGGATTTGGTGATGACCCATTTGCCTCAGATGAGCCAACAAGTGAAGATCCGTTTGCAGTCAATGATGATTTTGATGCGTTTAACGGTGAAACAGAAAATGATCCATTCGCATTTGATGCTCAACCAACCCCAGCAGCACCAAGCTATGACGTTCAGGTATTTATTGACAAAATAAAGAGTGCCTATGGTTATAAGAATATTCTTATAACAGAAACTACAGGAAAAGTTAAATATTCTACTTCTTCCTCTATATCGCCAGGAACCAATTTTATAGATCCAGATGGAGCAACATTGGCTAACTCAGCAAGAGATATCTATTTCAGCAATATTGCAGAAACTGAAGCCGGCTATTCCATTTTCGCAGGAGCACCCTTATCTCACTCAAACGGGGAGTCTTCAATTATTCTAATTGAGATCCAGATGAGTGAAGTATATCGGGCAATCAATGATACCACTGGTCTTGGAGCTACAGGCGAAGTTATTATTGCCAGACTAGATTCTACCAGTGGAAGAATCAACTACTTAAATAAGCCCAGAAATAAACCAGATGGTGCATTTCATATATTAAGCTTAGGCGATGTCGCTTCAAAAGCCATTCAGAACGCTGTTACAGGTCAGGAAGGCAGTGGAGCCAACATTGATTACAGAGGTGAAGAAAATTTGGCCTATTGGACATACATTCCAAATATTCAATGGGGGTTAGTTACAAAAATTGACACCCAAGAAATTTTTAGTGATGCTAATAGTTTATTTCTCAGCTTTCTAATTTCTGGTGTGGTCATATTATTTTTGGCTGCCTTCATTTCACTTATCTTTTCCAAATACATTACCAACCCATTACTTTCACTTAAAAAGACTCTTGAGCTAGTTGGTAGTGGTATTCTGCCGGAAAAAATAGATAATAAAACTTCTGATGAAATTGGTGATATGGCCACTAGTGTCAACCATCTTGTAGGAACTCTTAAAAACACTGCTCATTTCGCACAACAGATTGGTGAAGGTAATTTCTCAGCTGATTTCGAACTGGCCAATGACGATGATGCCTTGGGTATGGCTTTGGTTAATATGCGTAACAATCTAATAGAAACTGAGAAACGCGATAAAGAACGAAATTGGATTGTTACTGGCGTTGCAGAGATTGGTGAAATATTGAGAGCCCATGATAACCTTGAACCACTTGGAGATGCAGTCATAAAATACATAATAGGAAAAATAGATGCTATTCAAGGAGCCTTCTATGTTGTAAATGATGATGATCAAAGTGACAGTTTCTTAGAAATGAAATCTAGTTTTGCCTACAATCGAAAAAAGCATCTGGAAGTGAGTTTTAAATTTGCTGAGGGACTTGTGGGTCAGGCTGCCGCTGAGCAGGATACCATATTGAGAACTGAGATCCCTCATGATTACGTTTCTATCACTTCGGGTATTCTGGGAGATCAACGACCAACAAGCATCCTAATAGTCCCTTTAATTACTGAAGAAAAGGTATATGGTGTGGTTGAGTTTGCCGGATTTGAAAAATTCGATAGTAGTAAGGTCAAATTTGTAGAAGAGTTGAGTTTGATTCTTGCAAGAACAGTATTTAATATAAAAGTAAATGAGCGAACACGTAAGCTTTTAGAAGAATCACAAACAATGAGTTCTGAACTTCAAGAAAAGCAAGAGATACTTCGTCAAAATGCTGAGGAAATGCAGGCTACTCAAGAAGAGCTTCAAAAATCTAACTCTAAACTAGAAGAGCAGATTGAAGAGGTGAACAGAACGCAAAACAGGATGCAGTTGCTGCTTGAAAATGCATCTGAGGTCATTACTATCTATGAAGAAGACGAGACCATTAGATATATCAGTCCGTCAGTAGAACCAATATTAGGTTACTCCCAGAAAGAAATGATGGGCTCACAAGATGCTGACAAGGTTAACAAAGAACACTTGAGTGATTTTAAGGGGATGTTCAAAGATTTACTTGATCGTCCTAATGAACAAGTTACTGTACAATATGAATACCTAACTAAAGAAGGGAATTACATATGGATTGAATCAACAGGTACAAATTTTATGTCTAATCCCGCAATTCATGGACTAATTGTTAATTCTCAGGATATCACTCAAAGAAGACGAGCAGAACAAGAGCAACGCATGCGAAGTAAAATGCAGGCGCTTTCAGAAAATTCTCTTGATTTGATAACCAGGCTTGAAGAAGACTCTATTTCTTACATCAATCCTGTAATCGAAGAATACACAGGGAAAAGCCCTTCCAGTTTTCTAAATCAGAAAATCATGGAAGCAGATCTTTCACAAAATGTTCTTGACAAATGGCTCGAAATTGTAGAAGAGGTAAATGTTACAAGTGAAAAAGTCACTTCAGAGATGGATTTTCCATCCGACATGGGAGATCGAGTGATGCAAGTGAATGCCATCCCTGAATTTGACGATAATGAAAAGTTAGAATCTGTACTTGTAGTATCTCATGATATCACTGAGCGAAAGTTAATTGAGCTTGAAATACAGAATAAAAATAAAAAAATTGCAGATAGTATCAATTACGCTAAGCGTATACAGAATGCCATTCTTCCGAACAATAATGTCATAAACAAAGTATTACCTGACTCTTTCATTTTGTACAAACCAAAAGATGTTGTCAGTGGTGACTTTCCCTGGTATGTAAAAATTGGTGATGAGATTTATTTTGCTGCTGTCGACTGTACAGGGCATGGCGTACCTGGGGCATTATTATCCTTAATAGGTTACTTCTTGCTTAATGATATTGTTCGCAGTAGAAAAATTACTGACCCAGGAGTTATTTTGGATCAGTTAGATGAGGGAGTGACTACCACACTTAGACAAGATCAGGATGACTCTAAAACTAAAGATGGAATGGATATCGCGTTATGTAAAATAAATACGAAAAAACGCGTAATCGAGTATTCAGGTGCTCACCGTCCATTGTATGTGGTAAAAGATAATGAAATGCTGGAGATCAAGGGCAATAAGTTTGCCATTGGCGGGGGCATTTATAAAAATCAAACGAATTTTACCAATCACAAAATTGAGCTTAAAGAAGGGGATTCATTCTTCTTCTGCTCAGATGGATTCCCTGATCAGTTTGGAGGACCTGACAATCGTAAATATGGCCCAAAAAGATTAAGAGAAAAGGTGATGGAAGTTCACAAAAAATCTATGAAAGAGGCTCATGAAGAATTTGATAAAAGTTGGGAAGGATGGAGAGCTGACGAAAAACAGACAGATGATGTACTGTTAATAGGTATAAAATTGTAGATTTTTGATTAAATGTCGTATTTTGACAGGCTTTAAAAGAAATTCAAAATTTAAATTATATAACACTTACTTGTTAAGAACTGAATAAAACGCTTTAAGACTTATGAAGTATATTTTTGATTTACACAAAACCATGCTGGAAAACGACCTTATTCTGGTCTATGAAGGTGAGTTCACTCAGGAAATCACCAAGTCCGTACTGGCAATGGCTGAAAGAAATATGGATTCATCTGGAGAGGAATCCGCTGTTAAACGCAAAGTGTTTAACGTTATGGTGGAGTGCTTACAGAATATTGTAAAACATGCCGATAACATTTCCGACAATCATTCTGCAGTCTTCATGATTGGTAAACAAGAAGATAAGTATGTGATTATTTCTGGTAACCCCATTCTAAACGAAAATATAGATGGCCTGAAAAAGAAGCTAGAGAATATAAATGAGCTTGATAAAGATGGGCTCAAGGAACTCTATAAAAGTATAATAAAAAGTACTGAAATCTCTGATAAGGGTGGAGCAGGCCTTGGTTTTGTAGATATGGCAAGAAAATCAGGTAATAAACTTGGTTTTGAATTTACTGACTTGGGTGATGGTAAAAATTCATTCTTTTGCCTAAGAACTTCAATTGACAGACTATAATTTTTTAAGACTTTAAAAAGCACTAATAATGGACATATTAAATTTAGAAAGCGCAGAGGATACACCAAAAATCATTCTTGATAAAGGCAACGGTATTTTTGAAATTTCAGGAAGAAGTCTACCTGAAGATTCTGCTGAATTCTATCAACCTATATTGGATTGGATTGACGCCTATTCACAAGACCCTAATCCAAGCACAGACTTTGTATTCAAATTAGAATACTTCAACACAGCTTCCAGCAAACTTATACTTGACGTGCTTTCAGCACTTGAGGATATTGACGGAATGACAATTCAATGGTATTTTCATGAAGATGATGAAGATATGGAGGAAGCAGGTGAAGAGTTTTCAGAGCTTGTAGAATTACCTTTTGAGTTTAAGACATACTAAATTTATATAAAGATTTTTTGCTGTAATCAATTTTGCTAGCAGCCTGATCGTATGAGTGAAGAAATATTAAAGGCACTTACGCAACTATTTGCAATCATTACTAAGCAAGATGGTGGCGTTACGGAGAAGGAACGACAATTCGTCATTGGCTTTTTTCAACAAGAACTTGATCAGGATTCGGTCAAAGAGTACCTTGAGCTATACGATAAATTTTCAGGATACAGCGAAGAAGGTAGTAAAGAAAAAGAAGCTGAAGGCACCAAAAAACGTAAGCTAACTTCTGTAAGAGACTCAGTTAAAACACTCGGGCTATGCAAGAAGATCAACAAAACCCTTACTCAAAAACAAAAAGTCGTTGTTCTAATAAAAATATTAGAACTAGTTGGTTCTGATAAGAATTTTACACCTCAACGAATGGAAATTATTGATACCATTAGCACGGTGTTCAATATTGTTAAAGACGAATATAAACTCATTGAAAGTTTTGTTATCCAGACGACTAAGGAAGAATTAAATTTTGCCGATATTCTTTTTGTTGATGGTGAAGGGGAACACGATCACACACCAAAATCGAAGGAAGAGCTAGAAGAGCTTGGCATTAAGTCTAAGCATTTCTATAGCGAACTGGATGGCCGTATTGTATTTTTGAAGGTCAACAGTGTAGACATGTATTTCACTAAGTATGTAGGTTCTGACCAGGTGATACTTAATGGATTTATCATGCAAAAGAATAGAGTGTACCTATTCTCTCATGGAAGTACTGTAAAAACTCAGTTGGGTGCAGCTCTCTACTATAGTGATCTCATCGCCCTATTTAATGAGGAACTTCAAACTGCTAAACTTTCATTCAATGCAGATATAAAAGAATTCCGATTCCCTAATGGTGCTTTAGGGCTTAGAGATGTGATTATATCTGAAGGGCCAGGACAACTCATTGGAATTATGGGGGCTAGTGGAGCTGGAAAAACTACCTTAATGAATGTTCTAGCTGGAATTGAACAACCTACCATAGGTAGTGTAAAGATCAATGGCTTTGATATAAATTCACAAAAAGATAGTATACATGGCGTTATTGGTTATGTTTCCCAAGATGACCTGTTGATTGAAGAACTTACGGTTTATGAAAACCTTTATTACAATGCAAAACTTTGTTTTGCTAACCTTTCAGAATCTGATTTAGATAAGCGTGTCCTAGACGTTTTAGAAAGCCTAGGGCTAGATCAAAGAAAGGATTTAAAAGTAGGTAGTGTTTTAGATAAAACGATTAGTGGAGGTCAGAGAAAAAGACTAAATATAGCGTTAGAGCTGATTAGAGAACCTGCAGTAATGTTTGTTGATGAGCCCACCTCTGGGTTGTCTTCAAGAGACTCTGAAAATGTTATTGACTTGCTCAAAGAGTTATCATTGAAGGGTAAGTTGATATTTGTTGTAATTCACCAACCTTCTTCTGACATCTATAAGATGTTTAGTAAAATGTATATCATGGACACAGGTGGGTTCCCCGTATTCTATGGTAACCCTGTAGAAGCTGTTACTTATTTCAAAAAAGCTTCCAACCAGGTCGATAGCCAAAGAGGGCAGTGTGAAACATGCGGTAACGTAAACCCTGAGCAGATATTCAATATCATTGAGGCTAAAGTAGTTGACGAATATGGTCAGCTAACTAATAAAAGAAAGGTAAATCCGCAACAGTGGCATGAAGGGTACAATGAGCATTTTAAAATAGATATTGTAGAAGATATTAATGAAGAACCAGCCCATTCTTTATTCATACCAAACAAACTCAAGCAAAGCATCATCTTCACAACACGTGATATGCTTAGCAAATTAAGCAATAGGCAGTACCTGTTAATTAATTTGCTGGAAGCGCCTTTACTTGCTTTGATTTTAGCGTTTATTATCAAATACAAGAGTAGTCCATTTGGAGATGAGTATATCTTTAGGTTTAACGATAATGTTCCTGCCTTTATGCTTATGAGCATAATTGTAGCTCTGTTTATGGGTCTTACTGTAAGTGCGGAAGAAATTATAAGAGACAGGAAAATTCTAAAGCGAGAATCGTTTCTCAATCTTAGTTGGAACAGTTATTTGGTCTCTAAAATCATTATACTATTTCTTATGTCTGCCATACAGACAATGTCATTTGTTCTTATCGGACATCTAATTCTGGAAATACATGGTATGACCTTCGCATTTTGGTTTGCCCTGTTCACCTGTTCATGTTTAGCGAATGTTTTAGGGCTTAATATTTCAAGTGCTTTTAATTCAGCTGTCACGGTGTATGTGATGATCCCTCTTCTACTTATTCCACAAATGATTTTAAGTGGCTTACTATTCAGTTTTGATAAGCTGAATGAAGTATTAAGTACAAAAGGCAAAGTACCAATAGTCGCAGATATGATGGCATCAAGGTGGGCTTATGAAGCAATGGCTGTTCATCAATTCAAAAATAATGACTATCAGGCCCCTTATTACGACTTAGAAAAAACACAGTCAGTGGCTGATTTCAAGGCTGCCTACCTCGTTGAAGAATTAAAGAAAAAAAGACGGTTTATCAATGACAATTATAAGGATTCAAATGATTCGTTAACCCAGGTATTGAAGAAAGACTTAAAAATCATCAAAAACAACCTAGTTGATGAGTCCTTTAGAGACGGACTTGAAAATATGGATCTAAACAATCTTACGATTGAAAATTTCTCAGAGGAGACCAGTAAATCGCTCGAGAATTATCTTAATAACTACAAAAAACACTATCAGAGCACTTACAATAAAGCAGTAGCAAAGAAAGATCAAATGGTCTATTATTTTGAAAATAATGAAGGCTATGACTATAATTTAAATGACTCAAAAAATGAGTACTACAATGAAAGTCTGGCTGACCTTGTAATGAATGTTGCTGAAAAAGATAGAATTATAGAGTATAGAGGTGAGTTAATTCAACAAATTAATCCAATATTCAACGAACCTGATAAACCCAGCCACTTTCTTGATTATAGAGCTCAGTTTTTTGCTCCTAAAAAGCACTTTGCAGGCGTATATTTTAATACCTATTTCTTCAATTTAATCATCATCTGGATAATGACGCTTTTTCTGTATCTGATGCTTTATTTTGAAGCATTAAGAAAAGGACTAGACTCTTTGGGTAAGATTAAGTTTAGTAAGAAAAAGAGTTAATTCACTTGGCTTTCAATTGACCCCGAATAACAAATAATAATGTTTGTTATAGATAAATGAATTTATAATTTTGTTCAGATCATTAATGTTGCGAATATGAGGAATTTAGCATTTTTAGTAGCTGTTTTATTTTTTGCATGTAATTCAAGCAAAAAACCTGATGAACAAGCTTTTCTGGATAGTCTCGACTCTACTACTGTAGAAGGTCCTGCTATATCGGAAGAAGTTATTAGTAGTATTATTCAACAAATACCTTCACCATTAGAAATTTCGGTTCTTCTCAAAGAGTCAGGTACTAAGTATGACAAGAATTTTTTAAATTCTTCTGATAATCTATCAAAATACAACAGTAACTACAGCAAATCTCTCAATTTGGGTATCTACGGTACCGATTTGGGATATACTAACATTTACGAGCAAAATCAAGATGGTCTTGATTATATGGCAGCTATAAAAGAATTGGCTGATGGTTTAAGTATTGGTCAATTTTTCGATATAGAAACAATAGGCAGGTTAGCTACAAACAGCAAGAATCTGGATTCTTTATTATTGATTACAACCCAAAACTTCAATAGTATAAATCACTACTTACAAGAGCAAGACAGGGCTAATTTGAGTGTACTCCTTTTAACTGGTGGTTGGCTTGAGGCTATGCATATTACTTGCCAGGTTGCACAAAAAGATGCTGGCAATCAGGAATTAAAGAACACCATTGGTGAGCAGAAAATAATTCTAGAGAACATTGTATTATTATTGAGCTTCTATAAAGAGGTTGATCAAAATATGGCATCACTTTTGGAAGACATGCAGAAGTTGCAAGCGGAGTACGATAAAATCGAGATTGTTAAAACGTATAAAGAATCAACTTTTGAAATAGTAGATGGAGTGATGGTGATTAAAGATAATAGTACTAGTGAGATCAAAATTACTGATGAGAATATTAACAACATCACAACACTTATCAGTGACATAAGAAAAAACGTAATTAGTTAGTGGAAAATAATCAGAATATGAAAAAGGCTATTTATTCAATTTTAATTGCAGGTTTGTTTTTTATAGCAAACAGCGCGCAAGCTCAATGCAATACAGAAGAATATACTAACTCATGCATACCAAAATTGGCCTCCGGGTTTAACTTCCTGAAGAGTTACAAAATTGATGGGCAAGGAGGATCTAAAACGAAAGTGGAATATTCTTACGTTTTCACTAAAGGCACTCAGTATATGATCAATGTTTGTGCAACAGGAGAATCAACTGATGGTATTATCGTTAGCTTATTTGATAGTAATAGAAATCAAGTGGCGAGCAGTAAATTTCAGGGACAGTTTTTATCAGCGATAGCATACCCTTGTAATACAACTGGTATATACTATATACAGTATACCTTTGATAACTCTGCACAATTCTGTGGAGGTAGCGCTTTAGGTTTCAAACGCTGATCTATAAGTATTTTAAAAATAATAGAGCAGGCTTTCTCTGAGAAGGCCTGCTTCTTTTTTTATGCAAGAAAAATACTCAAAATTTCAATATACAGCTCGTTACTTTCAATTAGGAGAACTAAATGCCAATTGCAAACGAGTTATTTTTGTGATTCATGGGTACGGGCAGCAAGCGAAATACTTTCTCAAAAAATTCACTTCACTTGCTGACGGAGAAACGTGCATTATTGCTCCGGAAGGACTTTCACGTTTTTACCTGGAAGGTTTCAGTGGACGTGTAGGTGCTACCTGGATGACAAAGGAAGATCGCTTAACAGACATTGATAACTATTTATCGTACCTCAACAGTCTATATACCAGTCTAAAAAAAGCCATCCCGAACGAAGCTGAGATAGTACTATTAGGGTTTTCTCAGGGTTCTGCCACCGTTTCAAGATGGGCCTCATCAGGAGTTGTAACTTTTAATAAATTAATTCTTTGGGCCGGAGTGTTTCCTCCTGATATGAATTTTGAAAGTTCTGCAGCAATATTTGCTAACAAGGAGATACATTATGTCTATGGATCAGAGGATCCCTATGTCAATCAAGAAAGGCTTGATGAAATGAAAGTATTATCTGATAAGCTTGATGTACAACCCCGGGTCACTACGTTCTCTGGTGAACACAACATTGATGCAGAAGTATTAGCTCAATTGCTTATTAATGATAGTTGAAGATGCCTGATCAGTGGGCAGAACAATAAGATCGCTAATATTTACGTGGTTAGGTCGCGTGATAGCAAATAATATAATGTCAGCAATATCTTCAGCCCTTAATGGAGAAAATCCTTTATACACGCTCTTTGCCCTATCCTTGTCACCCTTAAAACGCACCTCAGAAAACTCTGTTTCTACTAGGCCAGGATTGATGGCGCTAACCCTTATACCATGTTTATTCAGGTCCATGCGCATACCATTATTTATGGCATCTACTGCGTGTTTAGAGGCGCAATAAACATTACCATTAGGATACACCTCTTTACCTGCAATTGAGCCTATATTAATGATGTGTCCAGATTCTCTTTCGATCATTATTGGTATAATAGCCTTTGATAAATAAAGCAAACCCTTAACGTTTATATCAATCATTGCATCCCAATCATCGATACTACCACTTTGTATTGAATCCAGTCCATGGGCATTTCCTGCATTATTGATCAAAACATCGATAGTTTTCCATTCAGGATCAAGTTCTGCAATTAACTCTGTTAGCCTCTCTCTATCTCTAACATCAAAAGCTAAGGTCAAGACCTTGGTCACTTTCCCTAAACTCGTCTCTAGTTCTGCAAGTCTTTCTTCTCTTCTGCCGGTTAAAATTAGCCTATAGCCTTCCTTTGCTAGCAATTCAGCGGTAGCCTTACCAATACCTGAAGTAGCTCCTGAAATAAATACTGTTTTGCCAATCATTGAAATAGCAAATATAGAGTGACTGTGTTTGTGTTAAGGCGATCAATTCCTACACTCAAATCATTATTATCTGAGCCAAGCATATTGGTTATCCCTCTGGAAAATCGAATTTCCGGAGAGAATTTAAATAGCGGATAATACATATCAATACCAAAACCAACATCCAGTGATAAATTAAATGCTCTGATATCAATATTCTCTTTACTTACTTCATCAACATCATTTTTTCCAGACGCTTCAAAACCAGGTTTCACCCCTCCCACCATATACATTCGGAAGTTGCCTCTCCTTTCAGATTTATACTTCAAGAGAACTGGAAGTTCAACGACTGTTGTTTCTACCAACTCATCTATTGTTGGTGCATCAAGGCTAAGGTATTCCAGTCGATGCTCGTAAAAAGATACTTTAGGTAAGATTCTCACATCAAAGAATTCTGACATCCTCATATTAACAATAA
The DNA here is from genome assembly GCA_947500555.1 of uncultured Fulvivirga sp. GTDB lineage: Bacteria > Bacteroidota > Bacteroidia > Cytophagales > Cyclobacteriaceae > Fulvivirga. Next base: position 867,138 of record CANMSE010000002.1, read on the forward strand.
ATCCGAGTGAAAAGCCTGGAGACCATGAAGGAGATATTGAATAAAGAGTGTCTAAATCTCTGTTAACGAATTCGTCAGAATATTTGAGCTGGTAAGATGTAGTATGGATTCCAATAAGAAAACCATAACTTAGAAAACGATCATCATAATTTGGATTGTTCATCTCTACCTTTCTCTGGGCATTCACATACCCCGAAAAAGAGATAATAAAGAAAGTCAATATTATTTTTGACCTATGTAAATTGAACTTATGCCAAATGTTAGTGATCTCCATTGAGTATTTTTAAATCCTGCCTTTTCTAATACTTTAAGAAAATTAGGTCCATCCGGAAATGCCTCTACAGATTCAGGAAGGTATGTGTAGGCAGCATTATCTTTGGATATAAGTTTACCAAGTTTAGGTAAAATTGCTTTAAAGTAAAAGTTGTATATCTGCTTAAAGGGAAATTTTGTTGGTTTTGAAAATTCTAAAATAACTGCTTTACCTCCTGCTTTCAGCACCCTGTTCATATCCGCTAGACCCTTCTCAAGATTTTCAAAGTTTCTTACTCCAAAAGAAACGATTACAGCATCAAAGGTATTGTCCTCAAATAATAGTTTCTCAGAATCACCCATTTGTAAATCGATGATACCATCATAACCCCTCTTTTGCATCTTTTTCCTTCCCACTTCCAGCATTCCTTCAGAGATATCAACTCCCACAATTTTCTTCGGGTTTAGAGCTAAAGCTTCAATAGCAAAATCCCCAGTTCCCGTAGCGATATCAAGAATATGCTCTGGTTTATCCTTTTTTAAATACTTTATGGCCTTTTTCCTCCATAAAATATCTATCCCCAGACTCAAGAAATGATTAAGAAAATCATACTTGTGGCTAATGTTATTGAACATCTCAGCAACCTGTTCTTTCTTACTTGCTTGCTTCTCCTTATACGGTACTACAGCCATAAAACACCAATTAAGCTTATATTCTGCAAATATCCTTATGACTCAAGGATATTCCTAGATATGAACAAATAAGAAATAAATAAGTTGAGATTGTTTCTATTTTCCTCCGAGGACCTTAAACTCTACTCTTCTATTCAACTCTCGGCCTTCTTTTTCGTCATCGTTACTGGCTAATGGCTTTTCTTCGCCATATCCAACCGCTGTAATTCTACGGGCATCAATTCCCTTTTCAACCAAAAAGTCTTTTACCGCATTCGCTCTTCGTTGTGAAAGCTGTTTGTTGTAAGCAGCAGCACCGATGTTATCGGTATGCCCGGATATCTCAATTTGAAGTCCTGTATTTTCGGACATCATCCCCTGAAGTTTATTTAACTCGTTGAACGACTCATCTTTAAAAGTGGCTTTATCAAAATTGAAATAGATGTTTCTTAATACAGACCTTCGGCCAACCCTCAACTTTTTCATCCTTACCTTTCGTTCAATCACCTGTTCGGATGTTGATACACCGGGCAGCCTTACATCAATATTTTGAAAAATGAATCCCGAATTTTCGACCGACAGTTTATACACCTTTGGTTCCATGGAATTTACTCTAAATTCAAACTGACCTGGTCCCCTGTTAGTTTTTCCAGCCATTACATTGTCTGAACTAACTAAACTCGTCTTTGCAGCAAGCGGTTCTCCTGACTCGTCCATGACGCTGACTAAGAGTACAACAGGCTGCATTGGTTCCGTCTTATCTTCAACTGCCACTATATCTGTTTGAGAAGAATCCGCAGGAGTGGTATCTACTTGTTCTATGTCTTTAGCGGCTATAGTTTCTCCAACCTCATCCTCTTGTAAGATGGTCACCATGTATATATCAGTAAAACCCAATCCATCTTCTCTAACCGAAGCATAATAGCCTCTTTTACCATCTTTGGTACTTACAAAGAATATATCATCGTCAGGTGTGTTGATAGGGTAGCCCAAATTTTGTGGTTCCATCCATTCGCCTGCAGCACTATCATATTCTGATTTAAAAATATCATATCCCCCCATTCCTTTTCTTCCCAGGGAGCTAAAATAAAGTGTCTTACCATCATAATCGATAAACGGAGCATCATCATCAAACTCAGTATTGATCATACTTCCAAGATTCTTAGATCTTGCCCATTCACCATTTCTATCCTTAATACTGTAGTAGATATCAATGCCTCCCTGACCACCTGGTCGATCACTGGCAAAAAATAAAATATTACCATCTGGCGAAATGGAAATAGAAGCTTCTTTAAAACCCTCAGAGTTAATACTCTCACTCATTGGTTGTGGAAACGTCCATGTTCCATCCTCTTTTCGATCAGATTCATAGATATCCCCGTTATTATCATCTTTATATAAGAACAATTGATTACCATCAGCAGAAAGTGCCAAGTTCGAATCATGAAAAGGTGTATTGACAATATTTCCAATGTTTTCAGCCGGACTCCAATTATCCCCCTGCTTAGTACTTATAAAGATATCTTCGTAAGGTTTATTATCAGAAAATACATTTTCATTTAAGTTACCATCTCTTCTACGAGTAGTAAAAATTAAGATTGTCTCATCCTCATTTAGCACAGGACCATATTCTTCGTACTCACTATTTATGGCGCTACCAATATTCACAACAGAATAGTGAGCAGGGTTAGCTACAAATTCAATCGCATTTTGGCATTCGTATATTTTTCTATCAACATCTGCCAGTTCAACACGATCGCGTCCTCTATAACCATCACGATCAATTAATTTTTGTCGGTATCTGGAATAAAATGCTAAGGCTTTGTCAAACTCAAGCCCAAAGTGGTATGCTCGCCCGATCCAGTACTCTATATCGAAACGGTATTCCGGATCTAATTCCAAAACTTGAAGAAAATACTTAACCGCATTTTTCTTACCCACAGTTTTAATATGAAAATCCCCAGCTCTCCAATTGGCAACTATATTTGAAGGATCAGCCTCAGCGGCTAAAACATAAATGTCTCTAACGTCAACCATGGGCTGAGCAGCCTCCATCATGAGCTCTGCCTGGCTAACATATTCCTTGGCTAATTCCTTATTACCATCCTCTTGGCCAAAAGAGCTATTGCATACTCCAAGAAATAGAGTTGCCAAAAAAAGAAGCCTGACATTATGATACATTTTCAATGTTATTTCAAGTCTGTGACTTAGTCAAAAAAATACGCCTTCTTCAGACGAATGCTTAATATCCGAATAATTAAGCAATAATAAAATTTAATTTGAATTCAAGTATTACTTTAAGTCGAAAAAATCAATCCTTGCACTTAAACGAATAAATATAGTTAATTGGATTAATTTTAGCAATTTAAGATATTGTCTATGGAAGTATACAAAACCACCTTTGTTAAAAGCAGTAGTCATCTTGATCAGTGTCCAGAGTCAGGTTTCCCCGAAGTGGCTTTTATTGGCAGATCAAACGTAGGCAAATCTTCTCTTGTAAATATGCTGACCAATAATAAAAAGTTGGCTAAAGTGTCCGGGAGACCTGGAAAAACTCAGTTGATCAATCACTTTTTATTAGACGATCGTTGGTACCTCGTTGACCTTCCAGGCTATGGGTGGGCCAGAGTGTCTAAAACAGACAAAGAAAAATGGGGTGAAATGATCCATGATTATCTCTTGAATCGAGAAAATCTTTTGAATGTATTTGTATTAGTAGATTCGAGATTAGATCCGCAGGCAATAGATGTCGAATTCATCAATTGGCTGGGTGAAAAAGCTATACCTTTCTCAATCATCTTCACCAAATCTGATAAACAATCAAAAAATAAAACACAGTCATCCGTAGCCAAGTATAAAAAAACGTTGAAAGCCAACTGGGCTGAACTGCCGCCATCTTTTGTGTCTTCTTCGATAAATAAAGAAGGCAGGGAACAAATTCTTGAATATATCGACACAATAATTAAGAACTCAATTCATAAAAAAGATTAGTTTTGCGGCTTATTAAATACTTTGATAATGGATTACAGCGAAATTGCCTCAGTATCTGGAAAAGGAGGATTATTTAAGGTTATAAAGCCAACTAGAACTGGTGTGATATTAGAGTCTCTAGATGACAAAAAAGCAAAATTGGTAGCTGGTGCAACTCAGCGTATATCTGTATTAAGTGATATTTCTATCTATACAACTAGTCAGGAAGGTTCTATACCCATTGAAGAAGTATTCTCAAAAATTCACAAAGAATTTGCTGACGATCCCGGAGTTACTCCCACCTCAGACAGTGATGAACTCAAGGCATTCATCAAACATATCATACCAGATTATGATGAAAGTAGGGTATATGTTTCAGATATCAAAAAGCTTGTGAATTGGTATGGAAGTATGCTGAAGTTTGCGCCAGATATGTTGACTGAAAAAGCTGAAGAGAAAGATAAACAGACCGATAGCAAGAGTAAGGATAAGTCGAAGGGATAAAATGAGTGCGAATTCTGAATTAGCGAGACTCATATCGAAAGACTTAGGGATTGAATCAGATCGGCTTCTCAAGAAAAGTAGTTTAGAAGACCTGAAATTAGCATTGATAAGAATTCTGAATCATTTTTTAGATACAGATATGTCAAGGCTCGTAAATGCACTTTATAGAATAGATATATCAGAAAGTAAGGTGAAACAAATTCTTGCAATTTCTGAGTCTAATCAAATCGGTAATGAACTTGCTGAGTTAATCATAAATCGTGAGTTGCAAAAAATAGAAACTCGAAAGAAATATGGTTCTATTTGAAGAGACTTATAGCTTTTTCAACCATATTTTTAGAGCCTACAAAGAAAGGAACTCTCTCATGGAGCTCTTTAGGGTCAATATCTAAGACTCTTTGCCTGCCTGTAGAAGCTAAACCCCCAGCCTGCTCAATAATAAAAGCAAGTGCATTGCATTCGTACATCAATCTCAACTTTCCATTAGGATCTTTAGCCGTTTGAGGATAGATATAAATACCACCCTTTAATAGATTTCGGTGAAAGTCTGCCACTAAAGATCCTATATACCTCGCAGAAAAATTATTCTGCTTGCAAAATTCTATATATTCTTTGACAGGTTTCGGGAAGCTTGTGTAAGACCCTTCATTAATAGAATACACTTTTCCATCTTCTGGTATCGACATATCAGGATGCGACAGAAAATACTCGCCCAAAGAAGGTTCATAGGTAAATCCATTAACACCATGACCGGTCGTGTATACGAGCATAGTTGATGACCCGTATAATAAGTAACCAGCTGCTACCTGCTCAGCTCCTTTTTGAAGTACATCCGTTTCCTGGATTGGCGATCCTACAGGGGTAACTCTCCTAAAAACTGAAAAGATAGTACCTATAGATACATTCACGTCAATATTTGAAGATCCATCCAATGGGTCAATTGCGATTACATATCGGCCATTATTATTTAAATCAACAATTTCGTCATCCTCCTCAGAAATAACGGCACAGGCCTCTCCCCCTTTTGACAATGCACGGGTGAACCTAATATTAGCAAGCACATCAAGTTTCTGCTGATCTTCTCCCTGAACGTTCTGAGTTCCGATTGCTCCTATAATATTAATTAGCCCAGCCTTATTGATCTCTCTGTTAACTACTTTTCCGGCTAAAGCTATATCCCTAAGTAGCTGAGATAGTTCACCGGTAGCAAATTGAAACTCATCTTGTTTTTTCTTGATGTATCTATCAAGGGTAGTACCTATGGGCAATGCAATTCGGGAATCTTCCATAAAAGCTAATCAGACTTTAAAAAACGGATATTAAACTGCTATTTTCGTGCAAATTTAGAAGATTAAATCAATCATTCAATCGTTTGTATAATATGAAGGTTTTTAAGTTTGGTGGAGCGTCAATAAAAGATCCTGAAGCCATAAAAAATATGGCCGCCATCATCAAAAATCACTCGAATGATAATCTCATAGTAGTGGTTTCCGCCATGGGAAAATCTACCAATCTGTTAGAGAGAATTTTAGGTGAGGCGAGAAGTGGAAATATTGAAAGCTTAGAAGAGTTTGTTTCATTTCATAAGAATATCTGTTCTCAGCTCTTTCCCAGTGAAGATGAAATACACAAAAAGGTTGCGGTAATCATTAATAATTTAAAATTAGCACTTGAATCCATTTCAGATTATGATGAACACTATGATCAGGTAGTTTCGACTGGAGAAATTCTCTCGTCAACAATAATTCAATCTTATTTAAAACATTTGGGATTACAAGCTGCCTGGGCGGATGCGAGAAAACTAATTGATACTGATGATAATTTCCGTAATGGGCATGTTAATTGGGAATCATCGGCAGGCAATATCACACGTCTTTCACCATTACTACAAGAGAATGTCATTATAACGCAAGGTTTCATAGGGAGCTCTGAAGGCAAGACTACAACATTAGGCCGTGAGGGGTCAGACTTTTCAGCAGCCATTTTTGCGCATTGTTTGGATGCTGAATCAATGACAGTATGGAAAGATGTGCCCGGCATATTAAATGCCGATCCGAAATTAATCGAGGATGCAGAACTATTTCTCGAAATACCCTATCAGGAAGCAGCCGAAATGACCTACTACGGAGCATCTGTAATTCACCCTAAAACTATCAAACCACTGGCTAATAAGAATATTCCATTATTTGTCAGAAGCTTTGATCATCCAGAAAGGCCAGGAACTATTATTCATAATTGTGATACCAAGTCCACAATACCAACCATTATCATTAAAGCTGATCAATGTTTGGTGTCATTAACTGTTCTGGATTATACATTTATAAATGAAGAGAACCTAAGCCTCATTTTTAAAGAATTGGCTTTACTTGATATTAAAATCAACATTATGCAAAACTCAGCTATCTCTTTTTCTTTGGTAATTGATTTCAGAGAGGATAAACTAAGTGCATTAATACAAGTCTTGAAAGACCACTTCGATATCCGATATAATACTGGTCTAACTCTGATTACCATAAAAAACTATCAGAAAGAAACAGTGGAAAAATATAGAACAGGTAAAAATATATTACTCGAACAGACGTCAAGAAATAATTACAGGGCTCTATTTTCCATTTAGAAATTCAGCGGTAAGGAATTGGCGAACCGATCTTTCGATTATGTTATACACTTCTTGAAACCCTTGTTCTCCTCCAAAATAAGGGTCTGGCACATCCTGCCCTTTAAATTCAAGGTCATAATCTCTCATTAGACCCATTATCTTGTCAAACTGGTTAGTCATGTCTATTTTTTTAATATTGGATAGGTTTGCTGAATCCATAGCCAAAATATAATCGAACTCTCTAAAATCCTTTTTATCAAATTGCCTTGCTTGGCTTGTTAGCTCCAGTCCATTTTGTTTCGCATTCTTTCTTGTTCTTTCATCAGGTAGCTCTCCAATATGATAATTTCCAGTACCGCAAGAATCAAATGTCACTTGATCACTAATACCTAATTCTGCTGAAATCTTTATTGCGAGACCCTCCGCCAAAGGCGATCTACAAATATTTCCAAGACATACGAATAGCACTTTTTTCATTATTTATGGATTATTAGGGTTACAAAAGCCATTTTAACTGTATTTAATCGCGACATAGCACTTTTTTATCAACTGTCTATTATGTTGTGAAGCCACCTTTTGCAAAAGAGGTGGCTTTTCTTATCATTGCCACAAATCTTCTCACTATGGAATTCATAAAAGTAAACAGTCAATTCGATAAACATGTTGCATTAATCGAACTTAATCGTCCGAAAGAATTAAATGCTCTCAACCTTCAACTTATGGGAGAACTTAGAGATGCATTAAAAGAATTGGATGATGATAATTCTGTAAGGGTTATCATCCTAACGGGAAATGAAAAAGCATTTGCGGCTGGCGCTGACATTAAGCAAATGGCGGATAAAAGCGCTATTGATATGCTCAAAATTGATCAGTTCAGCACATGGGACCAGATACGTAAGACCAAAAAGCCTCTGATCGCTGCCGTGAGTGGTTTCGCACTCGGTGGTGGATGTGAATTGGCAATGACTTGTGATATGATCATCGCCAGTGAAACAGCTAAATTTGGACAACCTGAAATAAAAATTGGTGTTATGCCTGGGGCTGGTGGAACGCAGCGATTGACGAAGGCCATAGGAAAAGCTAAAGCAATGGAACTTGTACTAACCGGACGATTTATTTCTGGACAAGAAGCTATGGGATACGGCCTTGTTAATAAAGTAGTACCTGTTGAAATGTATATGTATGAGGTCTCTCAATTGGCTAAGGAGATTGCTCAAATGTCCCCTATAGCTGCTCAACTTGCCAAAGAAGCTGTTAACAGATCATTTGAGACTCATCTTGACGAAGGACTTACATTTGAGCGAAAGAACTTCTACCTTACTTTTTCTTCAGAAGATCAAAAAGAAGGGATGGCCGCTTTCGTAGAAAAACGAAAGCCTGAATACAGGGGTAAATAGTTTAAGTCTATCTTACGCTAAACCCGACCCCAACAGACAGTGTATTATACTTCTGTAATGTATAATCTGTATGAAGGGTAATTATCGCAAGCTTTAATCGAAACCCTGCCGTCAATCTTGGTCCATTGGTAGAGGAAGTAAGAGAGATAGGATTGATCCGCACATCAGAATCACCATTATCATCTGTAATAGTATAATCACCTTTCATAGCCAATGAAGCTTTAGATATATTATAGCCCAAACCACCATACAGGGTAAGAACAGAAAATTTCTTTGAAATCATTCCTTGAATAGACCATGTGTTCACATCGAAAACAGCTGTACCATTCTCAGTATTAACATTATCAGACTCATCGGTTTCTGCAGCAAGGTCATACTCCAGTGACATATCTGTAAAGCCTACAAAAGCTGATAAATCAAATGGCAGATTATTCAGTTTTGGAATATGTTGCTTAATATCATGCATTATTCCAAAACCAATTAACTTAAATTCCCCATTGTCCCCTACATCAATTGTGGGTGTCCATCTTATTTTAATGTCAGTTTTTTTAATTATGCCAATGCCAAGCTGAGCCATTGGCACCGGAATAGCCTGAATACCTATTTCATCTTTAAGATTTATCCCTTCAGGCGCATCAAATGTACCTTCAAATTGCTGCCCCTCTTCTGTAGTATAGTTGTAGTTATAAGAAGGAATGTCTGAGTCATTATTAGTCCCAAACACGGTTGGTGCGCGTTCTGATCCGGATGCTGACGGCATAAGTGTTAAATTCTCGTATGTTCCAGAATAAAATAGTTCATCATCTGGTATGTAAACAGCATTTGCAGTAACAGTTAGATCAAAGCCAGCACTTTTATGAGCCTTGGCTGTATTCATCCAACTACTGCCAAGTCCAGTACTAAATGCCTCTAAAAATGGATTTATATATCCGTTAACTAAGCTATTCGCATCTCTCTGACTAGCCTCTAAAAGTTCAGTAAATTCTTCTTGAGCATTTACTTTAGTTGTAAAAAGGCTTAGGAGTAAAGCTAGTGCCGAACACTTACTGAGTATTTTGTAGTTCATAAGACTGTATTTTCAAAATTTATAGACAAGTGAAGAATCAAATATATAATTAAAAATTATTACTGCATAGATATTTATTATTCAAGCTTGGTAACCAAAACTAGGCTTCGAGCCCAGCCTTTAATAACTTTGCAGCCTGATTAGAAAGAGCTAGTCATTTATTGAATTTTTTACATAAAAGAGAAATAAAAACTATGTCATTAGTAGGAAAAAAAGCTCCGGTGTTCAATACATCAGCTGTTATTAACGGAGAGGAAATTGTAGATTCATTTTCATTAGAAGATTACATCGGTAAGAAGGAAGTGATGTTTTTCTTTTATCCAAAGGATTTTACATTCGTGTGCCCAACAGAAATCTTAGCTTTCCAAGAGCAGCTTGCTGAATTTGAAAAGCGTGGAGTGGCTGTGGTTGGATGTTCGTGCGACACTGAGGAAACTCACCTCGCATGGTTAATGACTTCAAAAGACAACGGAGGAATCGAAGGAGTTAAATACCCTTTGGTTGCTGACTCCACAAAAACAGTTGCTTCAAATTTTGGTGTACTTGCTGGCGATTGGAATTATAATGAAGAAGGTGAATTAACTTTTGAAGGTGCACCTATCGCTTTCAGAGGTACTTTTTTCATAGATAAAGAAGGTATAGTTAGACATGAAACAATCAATGACTTACCATTGGGTAGAAATATATCTGAAATGATTAGAGTCGTTGATGCATGGCATCATGTAGAAAAACATGGTGAAGTATGCCCTGCAAACTGGGAAGAAGGCGAAGACGCAATGCAAGCTACCAGAGATGGTGTTGCTAGCTACCTGGCTTCTCACTAAATTAAAATAAATTTCTTTCTTAAAAACCCTCTGCTAAGCAGAGGGTTTTTACTTTTGTAGAATGGCCAAATTATTTTACAGGCTCTTTATTTTACTATATCGCCTCATCATTTACATAGTTGCACCTTTCAACAAGAAAGCTAGAAAGGCTATCAAAGGTCGAAAACGACTATCAAGTAAAATAGAGCAGTGCCTTTCAGACAATACCAGCCCCCTAATTTGGTTTCATTGTGCGTCATTAGGTGAATTTGAACAAGGTCGACCTATTATAGAGCGATTTAGAGTGGAGTTTCCAAATCATAAGGTGCTTCTTACCTTTTTCTCACCATCTGGCTATGAGGTTAGAAAGAATTATGTTGGTGCCGATTACATTTTTTATCTTCCATGGGATACCAAAAAAAAGGCTGAAAGGTTTATTGACATTACTCGACCTGTACTAGCTATTTTTGTCAAATATGAGTTTTGGTATCATTTCATTTCAAACCTACATGTAGCTCAGATTCCTATCCTATCTGTATCGTCCATCTTTAGGCCAAAACAGATTTATTTTAGATCATATGGTGGTTTTTACTCTAGTATACTTAAAAAAATAAGTCATTTCTTTGTTCAGAATAGGGCCTCCAAGATTCTTTTAAACAAAAATAATATTGATAATGTGAGTGTTGCCGGAGACACACGATTTGATCGAGTTGCCAAAATTGTTTCTTCGAAACAAGACTTGCCTTATGTAGCAAGGTTTAAAGGTGAAAGCAAAGTAATGGTTATTGGAAGCTGTTGGCCTGAAGACCTTGAGGTTTTAATGTCGTTCATTAATGAAAGTAATCTGAAATTTATTATTGCCCCGCACGAGATTGATGGTCGTTGCCAAAAAATAATACAGCACGAATGTTTGCGAAAAACTCTACTCTACTCAAATATTGAAGGTATGAGCGGTGAAGAGCAAGTGCTAATAATTGATAATATAGGTTTACTTTCTAGCCTCTATGGTTACGGAGACTACGCTTATATAGGTGGCGCTTTTGGCTCAGGTCTACATAATATTTTGGAGGCTGCTGCATTTGGTATACCAGTATTCTTTGGCAATAAGAACTATACTAAATTCAATGAAGCTGTGGATTTAATTAACCTTGGAGGAGCAGTAGCCATTGGCGATGAAACTCAATTGAGACAAGAGTTCAGACGATTCGATGATCAGAATACACTTCAAATTGCCGGTCAAGTGAATAGAGACTATGTTTTCGACAACACTGGCGCTACTGAAAAAGTAGTAGCTTATTGTAAAAACATTCTCACTTCATGAGAGGGCTCGTATTAAGATCGACTGGTTCCTGGTATGAAGTCAAAGGAGTTAATAATGTAATTTATCGATGCCGGACACGAGGAAAATTACGTCTCTCTGGAATTAAAACAACCAATCCGCTTGCAGTTGGTGATTATGTCGAATTCCAACAAGTTGAAAAAACATTTGAAGGGGTCATAGATGAGATTCATTCACGCGAAAATTACATCATTCGTAAATCGATAAAGAATAAGAATCATGGCCATATTATAGCTGCCAATATTGATCAGTCAATGCTTGTTGCAACAATAGCCTATCCAAAAACGTCACTTGGATTCATAGATCGATTTTTAGTGTCAGCTGAAGCCTTTAGAATTCCACAAATCATAGTCTTCAATAAAACTGATCTGCTAGACAAAAAAAGTGAAAGGTTATTGGCGGAATACATCAATACTTATGAATCGATAGGTATAAGTTGTTTGAAAGCATCAGCTACTAATAACAAAGGCATCAATATCATCAAGGAGCATCTTGAAGGAAAAAAAACATTGATATCAGGCCATTCAGGTGTTGGAAAGTCTACACTCATCAACTGTATCTCCCCAGAATTGGAACTAAGTACTTCTGAAGTGTCTGATTTTGCAGAAAAAGGTGTCCACACTACTACATTTGCTGAGATGTTTGAGCTTGAAAATAGTACGTTCATTATCGATACTCCAGGAATAAAAGAGTTAGGTTTAATGGATATCGAAGAGGAAGAACTTTCAGATTATTTTCCTGAAATGCGAGCTTTAATTGGAGAATGTAAATTTCATAACTGTAAGCATATTCATGAACCTGGTTGTGCGGTTAAAGAGGCTGTAGAAAAAGGTACTATTGCTGTCAGTAGATTTAAAAGTTATATCAGCATGTTAGAAGATAGTGATAACAGGCGCTAAATACTCAATAAAAGTCTAGCGTAATCGAGTAACAAAGGTATATTCATCACTTTGATACATTGTCTCATCTCGTAGTATATTCTCTTCTTTAGAGCCTTATTTTCACTAGTATTTACATTCATTGCTTTTACTTTTTGACACACCTGGTAAGTAGACCGCATTTGAACACTGTTTCGTGTGTATTGCTTAGAAGACAAGGAATCGGCTAGCTTTCTTCTATGTACAAGTACCTCATCTGTAAAGCAGTATTTGTACTTTCTTGATGACCTCACCCAAAAATCAAAATCCTCATATGTCAGGGATTCATCATAGCCATTCAACGATTCAAAAACTACTTTTCTACTCATCATTGTAGGTGGACAAATAAAAAATCGTTGAATCAAACTGGCATATAAATCTCCTTCTGGTGGTGAAGACAACGCCTTACCTAAAGAATTGATGGAATAAAAATGACCTGATATTAGTGCATCTTTATCAATAATGGCAGCATTGGTAAAGTTAACTCCATAAGATTCATCCAATTTATCAAATGTTTGTAATCCTCTGGTAACACGATCATCAAGTAGGATATCATCTGCCGCTAAATCAATTATGTAGTCTCCGGAAGCCAATCTCAACCCTTTGTTAAAGGCTCTGGTATTACCGTGATTTTCATCTAAAAAAAGAGTCGTTATTTGTGGGTATTTCTTGGTTATTTTTTCAATAACATGTCTGCTATTGTCTGTGCTGCAATCATCAACCACTATTACCTCAATGTTGCTGTATGATTGTTTAAGAGTAGATAAAATAGCAGCTTCCACAAATTGTTCATGGTTGTAACATAAACAAATGATACTTACCAAAGGCTTATTCATGTTAATTGGTGAAAGTGATTTTTAGGCTTAAATCTGCCCCCAGGTATTCTTTGAAATCCAGAAGATCAAAATCAGTTCCTCCGTTAATCGGTGAAGTGCCAAAATCTAACAGTCTAAAACGTTCTGCTTGTAATTGGCTATAAATCCCAGCATAAAGCATGACTGCAGGGCTTAGTTTATCATACTGCTTCAGGTGTCCTCCATAAAAAACGTATTGAATGTCAGGAGCAACATTTACACAAATAGCCGCTGCAATTAAATCATTTGATTCTTTTACTGAATAATACCTGAATGACTGAGGGATTTGTTTAACAATTGCACTTAGTTGTTCACTGGAAAGTGATAATTCAAGACCTCTCTCTTTTCTACAGGTTGCTATCAACTCATAGATAGCTTCGTATGAGGCTTCTTCCTCACAAAAGAATTGACACCCTTGTTTTTCTGCTCGCCTTAGTTTCTTTTTTTCGCTGGAATGAATAATACTTTCAAAAGGTCGATCGCCAATTCTAATAGATGCCGAAATTTCAGTGTTGGCAGCGTTGAACCCATTATCAGCCAAGGCTTGATAAGACTTTATAAATTTCTTTTCATCGTAAATTTGAGCAGGTAAAATGATCTTCCATTTATCATTCAATTTGGCGCCCAAGAGATGCTTTACATCGTAAATAAAGGAACACAGTTTTCTTAGTGAGAGTCTTTGACTGAAACTGAACCCCCCAAAAGTACCTCTGTATGGACTAAGTAATCTATTATCACTCACGTACAAATGCCAAGATGCAGTTATTATTTTTCGCTTCTTATCAAGCAGATAGAAACTTTTCCAATTATTCGGAGATTGGGATTTTCTGTGTTCTTTAGAATTAAATAGATATTCTTCAAATTCAAATTTATAGCCCTCAGGCACCTGCTGACTAATCATTAAGACTTAGTATCTAATTCCTAATTTTTTGAAAATAAAATGCATTAACCAAGCAGGTCCAATCATTAAAAATTGGACATCCTTAAAGAAGGATGGCTTTTTACCTTCGACTTTATGTCCATAAAACTGGCCAATCCACGCCAACACAAATATTCCGATAGAAATCGCCCATAAAGGTGCAAAAGATAGCTGATCGACCTGATGAGTAAGTACTAAACATAAAAATGAGAAAGTGGCCATGCCTAATGCCAATGGCAAAGATAAAGCGATATAATAAGCCAACACCAGCACCAACAAAACAGTAGCCCAATTTGCATAGGGACTTGCAGTCACGTTACTCTGCAAAAACCCACTTGGTATCGACCAAACTAAACCTACCAGACTGAAGAAAATAGCAGGGACGCAAATCCAATGAATAGCTTTATTAGTTTCATTTTGATGGCTTTCGCCATATTCTGTAAGAAGCTCGTCTATTTTTCTCATAATAACACAATTTACAAATTGCTTACGATTTGATCAAACTAGCTCACCTTGGTTTTGACCTTATCCCATGATTTAACCTGCCAGTGCACTTTGCCTGTGGTTAAATGATTTCCGTCAGTATCATGAATTTTAACTTCGCATATTACAACTGTTGAATCATTGGATTTCAAAGGTTCATAGATATTTGTTTCCAACCATTGATTATCAATTTCGAAACTTCCCACTCCATCCATTTTTCCCTGATAATGATACTCCATTTCCAATGTCTTTAAAATGATTCTATACTTCTTGGGGTCCAATCTGGAAATCATCAAAAAACCTGTACTAAATTCAGATAATGTGGCCAAAGCGCAGGCATGTAGCCCTTTAATATGATTGAAATTTAGCTGTTTGTAAGGTATTTTAGTCTTAATACTGGTATCAGTGATTTCAATCACTTTAAACCCATGGGGTTTATTGAATGGGATCATTCTGGTAAGACCAACATTAAGTAGCCAAAGATAGAACTTTGATGATTTTGCTTTCTCGACAATTTTAGTGGTGTTCATTCTTAGTTTGTTAGATCGAAAAGATACTCAATACTGGCGAAACATTTTTAAAAATCGTTAATTCAGCCTATTATGTTAAGCTATTGGGAAAAGGAATCATTTACTGATTATGATTTCATTGTAATTGGTGGTGGAATTGTAGGTATATCAACGGCTATCTCATTAAAAGAAAATCTGCCAAATGCGAGTATTCTGATTCTCGAACGTGGTTCATTTCCATCTGGCGCAAGCACTAAGAATGCTGGGTTTGCATGCTTTGGAAGTCTTACCGAATTGTTAGATGATTTTGATATATTGGGAGCCGATGGCACTTTGGGATTGGTCACGCAAAGATGGGAAGGGTTAAAAAAATTACGAGAACGAGTTGGTGACAAAAATCTTGATTATCATGGTTATGGAGGTTATGAATTAATCGGACAGGAAGAATTATCGTTTCTGAACAGAATTGATGAGGTTAATGAATTGCTTTCCAAACTGTTTGATAAGCCAGTTTTTGAATTACAGAATTATAAGATAGACCAATTTAGGTTTGAGAAATCCAAAGTCAAAGCTTTGATCTATAACCAGTATGAGGGACAATTACATACTGGAAATATGATGAAAGCTTTGATCTCCAAAGCACAACAAATGGGTATTTCTATCCTGACTGGAACTGAGGTCGTTTCGTTTAATACAGAAAAAGGAAAGACTCAGGTAATTGCTAAGAACACAGTATCAGATACTACAATAGAGTTTAATGCAAATAAGCTAGCCATTTGTACCAATGCATTTACAGATAATTTGATACCTGATTTGGATATTTCACCAGGTAGAGGTATTGTCCTGGTAACTAAACCAATCGAAAACCTGCCTTTTAAAGGTGTTTTCCATATTGATAAAGGCTACTATTATTTTCGTAATGAAGGTAAAAGAGTGCTATTTGGAGGTGGGAGAAACTTAGATTTTGAAGGGGAGACCACTACTGATTTTAGTACTAACCAGTTTATAGTTGATGAATTAAAACGACAACTAGAAAAAACGATACTTCCCAATCATACATTTGAGGTAGAGCATACATGGGCTGGTATCATGGCATTTGGAAGTAACAAAACTCCTGTGATAAAGAAGCACTCCGATAATATTTATTTAGGTGTAAGGTTGGGAGGAATGGGTGTTGCTATAGGAAGCTCTATGGGAGAAAAATTGGCTAACCTGATGCTGCAATAGGCTGACTTGATTTGTTCGTATTAGATAATCCATACTGCTTTTTAATGTCGATTTCATAACTTCGGAGTTTAACTGAAAAGTGTCGATGGATAAAGATCATATTAAGCCTTCACTAGGCCTCTCTCTTCTACCTCTCATTTTCTTAATCATTTTATTGTCATCTAATGTCTACATTTTCAATGATGATGCGTCATATGGCCCCAATCAGATGGCCCTTATTTTCGCTGCTGCATTCGCAGGTTTGATGTCAATAAGACTAAACTATAGTTGGGAAGAAATTTTAAAGGGTATTGTAAAAAGCATCAGTTCTGCAATGTCGGCAATATTAATCTTATTAATGATCGGTTCTTTGGCAGGTACATGGCTCATAAGTGGGGTAGTACCTGCAATGATTTATTATGGCCTGGAAATTTTAAACCCAACCATATTTCTATTTGCAGCTTGCATAGTGAGTGCAGTGGTTTCGATAGCTACAGGTAGTTCATGGTCTACAGCAGCAACAATGGGTATTGCACTCATGGGCATAGGACAAGCACTTGGTCTTCATGAAGGTGTTATCGCTGGAGCTATAATTTCAGGGGCTTACTTTGGTGATAAAATGTCACCATTATCAGACACTACCAACCTTGCCCCTGCTATGGCTGGAACAGATCTATTCACACACATCAGGTATATGGCCTTGACCACTGGGCCATCCATCATAATCACTTTAATCATTTTCTTAATCTGGGGATTCACTGTAGATGGTAGCACTACTTTAGGGTCTGTTGTTGAGGTACAAACAGCCATTGCCTCAAAGTTTGAAATCAATTTATTCCTTTTTATAGTGCCAGCAGTTGTGATTTTCTTGATTGTTAAAAAAATGCCTGCTCTTCCAGCACTTTTTATCGGAACTATTCTGGCTGCAGTTATAGCACTTATCTTTCAACCTCAGATTATTTCATATGTGGTTGGCGGTACCGAATTTGGTTTAGTCAGTGGCTACGAAGCAATTTTGAGAGCCATGTTTACAGAGGTGAATATCGAAACTGGAAATGCTATGGTCGATGAATTACTAACATCTTCGGGTATGGAAGGAATGCTGTCTACTGTTTGGCTTATAGTATGTGCCATGATATTTGGTGGTATTGTTGAGAGCAATGGTATGTTACGAAGAATTGCGGATTCAATCATAAGTGTAGCACACTCTACTGGGTCATTGATAGCGGCTACAGCTGGCACGTGTATTACGTTTAATCTTACAGCTTCAGATCAGTACATAGCTATTGTTGTACCAGGAAGAATGTTCTCAAAAGAATTTGAGGAAAGAGGATTAGCTCCTGAAAATTTATCTCGTACACTGGAAGATTCTGGAACCGTGACTTCAGTTCTCATTCCTTGGAATACCTGTGGAGCATATCAGTCCACCGTTTTAGGAGTAGCTACCTTCACCTACTTACCTTATTGCTTTTTCAATATGATAAGTCCATTCATGACTATTTTATATGGTTATGCCAATATCAAAATAAGGCGAATTAATAAGGAAGGGTAGAATGTTCGCCAATACGATATCAAATGAGGAGATTAATGAACTTGAACTCGATCGCTTTGAAGGCGAAGTCCATTTAGTTGAAAACGAGCGTCAACTTAATGAAGCAATAAAGGTTCTGAACAAAGAAAGCGTGGTTGGTTTTGACACTGAAAGTAAACCTGCTTTTAAAAAAGGAGAATTTAACAACATATCTCTGATTCAGATATCAACAGAAAATGACGCTTACCTCATTAGGGTAAATAAAACTGGGATTACCAATAAGTTAAAGTCCTTTTTGGAATCACAAGATACGCTCAAAATTGGGGTTGCACTTAGAGATGATTTAAAAGATCTCAAAAAATTAAGAAATATGGAGCCCGGAGGTTTTTTAGAATTGAATCAGCTCGTCAAAGAAATAGGAATTGAGAGTAATGGACTTAGGAAGCTCACAGCCATCATTTTAGGTTTTAGAATTTCTAAAAATGCTCAGGTATCCAACTGGGAGAAAGATGAACTCACTGAAAAACAGATATTTTATGCAGCCACAGACGCATGGGTATGTGTTTGTATGTATAATAAACTGGTGAAGCAAGGCTATCTGGAAGCTGTAGCTAAATAGTGAGTCTTAATGTGGATCCTGTGTTGATCAATAACTCTACTTTACTTTTCAATTGCTCAACTCTATCAATTTGAACTTTACCCTTGAGAAAGCATTCTTTCTCAAACTTTTGTTCTACAACATCCAATTTTAAATCATCCACCAGTCTCATCACTTCATTTGTGGCTTCATATGAATAGTTCAATTCAAAATCGTGCTTAAGGACAACTCTGGTCTTTTCAGAATTATCAATAGCCTCTTCAGCAGCCAACTTGTAAGCATTAATTAATCCACTCACACCGAGTTTTGTACCTCCAAAATATCGGATTACAACTACAAGTACATTGGTCAGTTCCTTTGAGTTAATTTGCCCTAAAATAGGGTCTCCTGCTGAATGATTAGGTTCTCCATCGTCATTGGCACGATAAATACTTCTGTCAGCTCCAAGAACATAGGCATAACAATGGTGTCGAGCATCATAATATTCTTTTCGCAGTTCTTCAAGTACTTCCTTAACGTCATCTTCGGATTCTACAGGTCGGGCAATCCCGATAAATTTACTACCACGATCTTTAAAGATCCCTTCGCCAGATTTAGATATGGTCAAATAATCCGTAATCATTGGATACCTATTAATTCTTGATAGGAAATTAAGCCAATACTTAAAATGGCTAAAAGCAACCCAATTCTATTTATAAGGTTTAGCTTCTCCCTGAAGATAATAGTCGAAATTAGAGCGCTTATCAATATAATACCAATGTTTAATAATGGATAGAACAACGCGCCATCATTCTGCAATGAAGTTAACCCACGAATTAAGAAATACATGGAGAAATAGTTAATTGAACCTAAGGCTAACCCTCCTATAATGTTTTTTAGACTTATCCTTTGTCTTCTTATAAACAGCACTGCAATCCCTATTAAAGCGGCAGAGCTAAATATCAAAATTGGAAATAATGGTTCTGTATCCTGGTTCAGATACTGAAAATTGGCATAGTTAATAGAAGCATCAATAAATCCACCCAGTAAGAATACTGAAAGGGGTAATAGTAAGCCAAAGCCTAAAAAACGAGTCCCCTGTAAAGATTTTTTCAGCGAACTCATCACTATTGCAGGAACTGCAGTCGCCATACCGAAGTAGTTTAATACACTATATTCTTTGGATTGTATTTGTAAAAAAAATAAGCTCACCAATACTGGTATAATCAAAGACATTTTAGCAGCAATAGAGGAAACGGTCATGCTAAACCGTTGAGTTGTAATGGCCATTAGGTTGAATGCTACTATGAAAATAATACCTAGAAAAGCTGCAAACCAAACCCATTCTTCCTGAAAAGACACGCTACTCCAACCTGAAGAGTTTCCAAAAAAAACTAATCCTGTTGCTACACAGGTGATATAATTAAAAACTATTGCCTGAAAAGTATTTAGACCATATGTTCTGAATTGACGAAAGCAAATGAAAATGCCAACGTTGGCAAGCACACAGAGTAATAAATACAACATTGGCGCAAATCTAAAAAGATTGTTTTACGTAAATAATAATTCTATTAAAATGGACTTGGTAAATGCAACCATTACAATCAAAAATGTCTCTTTAAACAAACACTATCTTACTATGAAAAAATTAGGACTTATACTTTTCGTTTTTATCACTTCATTAGCCACCGCTCAACGTTCAGAAGTTAGAGATCTTCCGACATTTGATGGCATCACTTTAAGTACTTCGGGCAATGTCTATATCACACAAGGGTCTAACCAAAAAGTAGAACTCAAAGGACGTGAAGATACTTTGGAAAAAATCATTACGGAAGTAAGAGGCAGTCGCTTAGTAATAAAAACAAGGAGTTCAGATAGCTGGTTTAGCTGGAGCGATATTGGAAATTTTGATGTTTATATCACAGTTAAAGAACTTGATAAAATTCATGTAGCTGGCTCTGGCAGAATCTACACTGAAAATAAAATATCTACACGAGACATGGAACTTGATGTGAGCGGTTCGGGGAGAATGGAAGTAGAGGTTGATGCCCGCTACATTGATGCCAGTATTTCGGGATCAGGGAAAATGGAAATAGACGGTACATCTACTGATTTAGAGGTTCGCATAAGTGGCTCGGGTTCTATATATGGAGAAAAATTGCAGGTAGAAAACTGTGAGGCCAGAATTTCGGGATCAGGAAAAATTGAAGTAAACGTGTCCAAATCAATCGATGCCAGAATAAGCGGTAGCGGTAGTATTTACTACAGAGGAAATCCTGATAAAATTAATTCTTCTTCATCAGGTTCAGGAAAAGTTAGAAAGATCTCTTGATCATAAAGTAAACTTTAAAAGGCTGTCTCAAAAGGTTGGTCATCCTGAATTAAATGAAGGATCTGACTAAGTTAAAATTATGTGATTTAAAAACTAAGCAAGATTCTTCCTTCGTCAGAATGACTTTTATAATGTAGAACCAACCTTTTGAGACATCCTTTTTTATTTCTTTTCCTGATGGTTTATGATCCCTTCAACAATCATAAACTGAGCCAGGCAATAAGTAAGTATGATCCAAAAACCAGCATATGGCAGAGGTTCCATGAATTTATTGATGGCCAGAAGAGAATCAGAGATCATAAAACAAATTGCACCACCAAAAACCAATGAGAAGCTTCTGATAGGAGTGTATCCATATCTCAATAAGGCAGTAATGGTCATAAATACTAAAACAGCTGCATAAATAGTAACCGGAAGTCTTAGATCACCGAGGTTTGGAGATAGTATCGATACTAAAGCAACACCGACAAGTATTAGGGTTATACTATGCCTTAATTTTTGTGTGGGCAGTAAGGGGTTTACCGCTTCAGTCCATCGAAGTTTGAAGTATGAGATAGAATACAAAATATGAGCCAGTAAAAAGGAACTCAGCCCACCAATAAAATACATTGAGTTAGTCTGTTGATACATCAATAGAGAATCTCCAAGCCATGAGAAGATAAGTGCCATTATTATCAGGTAAAATATAAGACCTCTCTTCACCCCTGACGTAACATAATACAGTAGCAAGGTAAATATAATAAGTGGCTTGCTGTAATGCTCAAAAGACCAGCCCATAGCATTTCTCAGCACTTCTATCATGCTGGCAACAAAGAAAGAGTACTTGAATAACTTGTTAAGCTGCATGTTTTACATTTCTCCTTTTTCTGGCTCGAATAATCAGATAAGTCAAAGCAATGGCAGCTGAAAGCGCTCCTATGAAAAACGTTAAAGGGAAATTGGCAGGATCATTATCAAAAGACCATCCGGAAAAGAAAGCACCACCCATGATGCCTACTTCTAACCCAATAAATACTGTTGCCATAGCTCTACCTCTATACTTTTCCGGACTTAGGTCTGTAGCCCAGGCAAATATAGTTGGTGAATTCATACCTGTAGCAAATCCAAATAATGTAGCTCCAACGAAAAAGCTAAAAGTTGTAGTAGACAAACCGACTATCACCATACTTACTACGTACAAAACCAGCGATACAATCATTACATTCTCTCTTCCATATCTGTCCGAAGCTTTTCCCGCCAGTATTCTAACTAATAAAGAAGAAACCGTGAAGATATTAAAGAACAGGCCTTTGTTTTCAATACCCAAATGAACACTAAAGTCAGGTATAATGGTCAATACAATACCAAATGAAAAATAGCCGAGGGCCATTATCAACGTTGGCAGTAAGACTGAGGGTTCATAAACATCACTCCAGTTAACTAGTAGATGATTTAACCTAAACTTCTCCTTGTTTAGTGCTGTCTCCTTCATGCCGAAAAGGATAATAACAGAAAGAATTGCAAAAACTGAAGAAACATGAAATAGAGTGTTCAAAGAAAAGGTACTGGCTATTGCACTCCCCATCCCAAATCCCGCTGCAGTACCAATGGTACCAAACATACTGGAAAGTCCCATGGCTTCTCCACGCTTATCAATGGGCACGATGTCGGCAATATAGGCCACTGTACCAGTAGGCTTAAACCCAGTAGAAAATCCATGAAATAATCGAAGAAGGAGAAATCCAAATACGGTGGTGACCAATGGGTAAATAAAGCCCAATATAAAGCATACCGCTGCCCCAATGACCATAACGGGGATACGGCCTACCTTGTCTGTAAGCTTGCCGCTAAATGGCCTCGATAAGCCAGCAGTTATAGTAAACAAACCTATTATGTACCCTTTATAGTCTTCTCCTCCTAAGCTTGTTAAGTAATCTGGCAGCTCAGGAATAAGCATACTAAAGCTCGCAAAGAATAGGAACGAGCTAAAGCAGAGTAACCAAAATTGAAAAGAATAGGTTTTAGATTTATGTTTAGACATTTATGATTAGAGCTTTCACTCTAACATTATATATGGATCAATAAATATGCTTTAACTATTGGCGTTTTCTTCATCAACATTACCAAGTAAAAAAGCCTTTATATAGTCATCCAGGTCACCATCTAACACATTTTGCACATCCGTTCGTTCTACACCTGTTCGTGCATCTTTGATTAACTTATACGGATGTAGAACATAGTTTCTGATTTGTGACCCGAAATCAATTTTCATTTTCCCGGCTTCAACCTTATCTCTTTCGGCATTTCTTTTTTCCAACTCCAATTGATAGAGTCGTGACTTAAGCATTTTCATAGCCAACTCTCGATTAGCTAATTGAGATCTTTCCACCTGACAAACTACTACAATACCAGTCGGTTTATGGGTAAGTTGAACTTTAGTCTCTACTTTATTTACATTTTGACCACCAGCTCCTCCTGACCTGGAAGTGTGTAATTCTACATCGGCTGGATTAATATCAATTTCGATATCATCATCAATAATCGGGGACACATAAACAGATGCAAACGAGGTATGCCTTCGTCCACCTGAATCAAAGGGTGAAATTCTAACTAACCGATGCACACCAATTTCAGATTTCAAATTACCGTAGGCAAACTGACCATCAATTTGTAAGGTTGCCGATTTGATACCTGCAGTATCTCCTGATTGGTAGTCCACTTGCTTTACAGAGTAACCATTCCTTTCACCCCACATAATGTACATTCTGTTGAGAATATCTGCCCAATCCTGACTCTCCGTGCCTCCGGCTCCCGGGTTAATTTCAAGCAATGCTCCAAACTGATCCTCTTCACCACTGAGCATTTTTTTGAACTCAAGATTCTCTACAGCTTTGAGTGTCTTTTCATATTCAGCATTCAACTCCTCTTCGGTCGCCTCATCAGCTTCATAGAATTCCTGTAAAGTTTCCAGGTCGCCAAAGAGGCTACTGACCTCCTTAAAGCTGTCAGTCCAAACTTTTTTTGATCTAATTATTTTAAGAATTTTTTCAGCTTCTTTTGGGTCGTCCCAAAAACCCGGCTGTGCAGTAACAAGCTCCTCCTCTTCTACTTCTGCAAGTTTCTTATCGTAGTCAAAGATACCTCCTCAAAGCCTCTACTCGGGCCTTCAAGTCTTTCAACTCGTCTGTTGTCATAGAATTATTTTTTTGTTTCGGCCAAAGCTAATAAATGCGATGGTAGAGGTCTCACGACTTGAGCTATTTCTTTTACTTCATCTCAATTCAAGGTGATATTTAGTACCATCAGTTTTGAATTTTTTCTTTACAAATAATCTGGCAAGAAGACCCGCAGCTATCATACTGCCACTGATAAGGTATGTTTGATCACTTGGGCCAAAGTCATCACCATTTATGACAACCTGATTTAACTGGTCTATGAGTAGAAAAAATACACCACCTTGAATTCCTAACCTGTAAATGACATTAGCGATATTCTTCTTTGGATTTTTAACATGTAGAATACCTATTTCTTCCAAACGAAGGTCAAAGTAGTTAAATCTAACCTTATCAAAGGCAAAACCCGTGATCATATGATTATAATAAAAGCGTTCTCCTGTTAGCTGAAATCTCAATCGATCGCCTTCTTTAAATATCGCTATGACTTTATTTCTCTTTTTGAGAATAAGCGAGCTTTGAGCAACAATCGACCCATATGATAACAGGAAAATGATTATCGTTACCAGAGTAGTTCGCATGCTAATTAAACGTCTATATAATTGTTCAAGTCTGTTACGAAACAAATAAAAATAATAAAGCCACTCAAGGTTTGAGTGGCTTTAAAAAATTAATTAAAACCTGAATTATTAGATCTTACTAATCCAGTCAAATCTGTCTTCTATAAGGCCTAGCTTAAGACCATCTAGTTCTTTCAATACTCTATTTGAAAACTCTCGTCCCTCAACAGGAGGTAATTGAAAGTCTTCACCTTTATAACCAATAAGTTCTATTTGTGCAATAGTAGCAGCAGTTCCTGCTCCAAAAGCTTCCGTTAATCTTCCCTCCTTTATCGAAGTAATCACTTCCTCAACTTCGACTTTTCTTTCCTCAACTTCCATTCCCCAATCTTTAGCAATTTGCATTACGCTATCTCTAGTAATACCATCAAGAATAGTATCGCCCAACTCAGGTGTTACCAGTTTGCCATCAATCACCAGCATGATGTTCATAGTACCTGACTCTTCGATGTACTTATGTTCTTTTCCGTCTGTCCAAATCAGTTGGTCATAACCATCTTGTTGAGCCAGTTTAGCTGGATACATAGCCGGTCCGTAATTACATCCTGTTTTACAATAACCGCTACCACCTTCTACTGCTCTAACAAAATGATCTTCGATTTTCACCTTCACTGGCTTAGAGTAATAAGCTCCTACCGGACAAGTGATAATCATAAATTTGAAACTCTCAGAAGGTTTAATACCTATATAATCATCATTTGAGAATATGAACGGGCGAATGTATAATGACGTACCATCAGCATCCGGCACCCAACCGTTGTCAAGCTCTAATAGTGCATGTAAACCATCAAAGAATATTTGCTCTGGTATTTGAGGAATACACATGCGATCGGCAGAAACATTCAATCGCTCAAAATTCTTATCAGCTCTAAAGATGTTGATACTACCATCACCATTTTTAAAGGCTTTCAATCCCTCAAAAATTGAAATCCCGTAGTGCAAAGTTGGACTGGCCGGGCTTATTTGTATAGCCTCATATGGCTCAATCCTCAAATTCTTCCATTCTCCATCCTCATATTCAGCTGTGAACATATGATCAGAATAGACCTTCCCAAAAGGAACATTATTAAAATCAACTTGGCTAAGTCTTGAATTTTGTGTTCTCTGGATGGGGATATTTAGTGTGTCTATCATAACTGATTAATTTACGTTACTAACGCTCGTTAGGTTTGCAAAAATAAGAAATTATCAGGAGGAGTAAAACCTCTGATTTACTTTCTTGGAATCCAGAGAGTCTCTGGAGCATTGAGTTCGGATGTCATCTTTCGGCTCAATACAAAAAGGTAGTCACTAAGCCTGTTGAGATATTGAACTACCAACTGATCCACATCTTCTGTTTCTTGCAGTGTTATGACAAGTCGCTCTGCTCTCCTGCAAACACAACGAGCTATATGGCAAAAAGAAACTGATTGATGACCACCAGGCAGTACAAAGTTTCGCATTGGCTCAAGTGAGGACTCCATTTTATCAATTTCGTCTTCCAAGCCCTGAACATCCATTTGAGTAAACTTGGGAACTTTAACTTTTGTATTTCCTGGTTCAGTAGCTAAAATAGAACCTAACGTAAACAGTCTATCCTGAATCTCAATTAAAAAATCATGTCTGTTTACATTCACTGACTGATCTCGCAGAAGGCCAATATAAGAATTAAGTTCATCGACCGTACCATAGGCATTTATCCGATCATGACCTTTTGAAACTCTGGTACCTCCAAAAAGAGATGTAGTACCTTTATCTCCAGTTTTAGTATAAACCTTCATGGATATTACTCGGAAATAGCGGCCTTTTGTTCATCGGCACGCGTGACATTTTTATTTATCTCATCCGTTTCCACCAATCCATCACGTAGTCTAATAATCCTGTGGGCATAATGGGCAATATCATCTTCATGAGTCACCATTATTATGGTATTTCCGGTATCGTGCAGTTTTTGAAACAATTCCATGATATCATATGATGTTTTAGTATCAAGGTTACCAGTCGGTTCATCTGCTAAGATTATACTTGGATTATTTACAAGTGCTCTGGCTATAGCTACACGCTGCCTTTGTCCTCCCGATAGTTCATTTGGTTTATGATCAGAACGATCTGAAAGCCCTACGTTATCGAGAGTCGCTAATGCAATTTCTTCTCTGTCTGACTTACTATATCCAGCATAAATAAGTGGTAACGCTACATTTTCCAATGCAGAGGCTCTGGGCAATAAGTTAAAGGTCTGAAACACAAACCCAATTTCTTGATTTCTTATTACTGCTAATTCATTCTCTGTTAAATCACTTACATCATTGTTATTTAATATGTATGTGCCATCTGTAGGCGTATCAAGACAACCAATGATATTCATTAGAGTTGATTTTCCAGACCCTGACGGCCCCATAAACGCAACATACTCACCCCTATCTATTTGTATGGAAATCGACTTAAGAGCTTCTACCGTCTGGGTACCCATCTGATAGATTTTCGATATCTCACTTGTCTCTATAATCTTAGTCATCTGCAGAAATTATACTCTAAAATTAACTCTTCCCTCAAAGAACGCAAATAAGAGAGTGATATAAGTGATATTTACTTAAGCGGTGATTATTAGAGGCAAGTGTATAAAATCCAGCTTATCATTGTTGAAGTGAAACTAATATTTGTTCAGACCGGATTTTCCTTGAATGCTTCAACACGGTGTCAATGACAAATTTGTCTCTAAGAATTCTTGTGTGCCCTAGCCCTTTAGTTGTAACCAAGCTTGCCTCGGGGTATTTACGTGTTATAATAGTTGCATTTTCCATAGACACTTCACGATCATTCTCATCCTGAATAAGCAATAAGTCTACATTTTTTAAGCGACTGATATTGTAAGAAGCAGAATAGTGCTCAAATGGAAGACCGTAAGTCTCAATGATGTATCGCTCAAAGTAATTCAACATATTGGCCGAAGCCCCTATTTTTTTTCTGAACTCTTCCATTATAAATGAACCAATGGTGGGGCTACTTATCATTACTAATTTATTTACTGAACTTTCTATAACGGCATGCAACGAGGCAACACCTCCTAAAGAATGGCCAACAATCATCTCAAAATTTCGATAGTTATTTTGTAGGCTTTGAATGATTCCTTTAAACTCCATCAAATGAGATTTTCCTCCTTCAGAATTACCGTGTCCTGTAGCATCAAAAGCCACTACTTTAAAACCTGCGTTTACAAAAGCCGGAACAAATAATCTGAATTGGGTGGCTCTACCCATCCAGCCATGTACTAATAATATTGGTTTGCCTTCACCCCATTCATATACTTGAACCTTCTTCCCTTCAAATTCTATATTGTACTTATTGGCTTTATTAGCCATTTCAATTTCAGCCTTGGGAAACTGGTACTTAGCTGTTGAAAAGAAAATTCGCACAAACCAACGTTCAGCGATCCAAGGTGCTAATTTCTCCACTTTAGGGAATGCCCAGGCCACAAACCTAAGTGACAATGGGATTTTACTTTTTTTTATCGACATATTTTTAAATATTTAAGACCGTTCGGTCTGTTAATTATCAAAAAATTTTCTTTCTTCAGTTACTAATTCAGGGAATCAACTTTTACCAGTACTTTTTTGAAATAATCTTTTACGTATTCCGATGCATAATTGAGACATTCTCTATTCTCTTCAACCCGTGAAATAATAATGGCTCCTTCTAAAGTGGAAACCATTAATGCAGCTATTTTTTTTATATCAATATCAGATCTTATTTCTCCGGCCTGGATGCCCTCATCAAGTTTTATCTCAACATACCTCTTTAAGCCTCTAATACCCGCTTTAGCTTTTTCCTTTAATGCCGGATGGGTATTCGTAGCATCCATAGCCGTATTGAAAATTGGACAGCCTCCACCTTTTACGATTGGTTCATCAATAAAAGAGACAAATGTATCTATTACGGCAATAATCTTTTCTGTAGGCGTATTTGCCTTATCCAGCACTTTCTTGAACCGGTCAATAACCCGGTGATAATTATAATTGAAGGCCTCTACAGCTATCTCATCTTTATTCTTGAAATGATTGTAAATACCTCCTTTTTGGAGACCCGTAGCCTGCATTATTTGATTCAATGAACAGGCATGATAACCATAGGTATTAAAAAGCTCAGCTGAGCATTGAATTATTCTATCTTTTGTATTGAGTTCATTCATAACAATCCGACCAGTCGGTCTCTAAGTTATAAAAGAAAAATGAATTCTCAAATTTGCCACTCAAATTGAACCGTATTGTAAGAAAAATTATTGGTATCGTACGTTCTTTCACTGAAAAACACCTCATTGTCAGAGTCCACGGTAATTACTGTAGAGCACCTCGACCCATAGTTCTCACTCTTGATAAACATTGGCGACAACATCTTTTCTTTCTCGTAGCCTACTCCTGTATTTGGCAGTTTTTCATCTGCTGCCTTAATGTCATTTCTTAGAATTTCAAATAATTCATCCGTTTCAAAAGAGATTCTAGATATAACCTCGCTCAACTGAGCCTTACCTTTTTCAACCTTTGGCCAGTTTGTATTCAATAAAGCATTACTCAAGCCATGAGTTCCATTCTTTATTTCATGAACTCCATTTTGATAATTCCCATAATAATGGAGCTTATCAACTGTACCAGATATAAGATTAAATCCATTGTAATCCTCACCATTAGAAGCTATCTGTGACAGATACTTTTCAGACTCCAACCCGTTCTTCAGAAAATCAGAAACAAGATGACCGCGAGAAGGAGCATCTGTCTTAATGTTTGACAAATCTCGATAGTTGGTAAGCATACTGATTCTTCCTGACTTGGTCATACCCATCCAGGTTCCACCAGCTTCCATATCCTTTCCCGCTATGATACTTCCGTCTTCCTCCCAAAAATGAGCTGATTTAGTAGGGCGTTGATAAAATTCATCACGATTTGCTGCTATTATAAGTTTATACTTAGGATGTATGTCTTTAGCAAATAAAATAAGGCACATAGCAGGTTAAGATTGATTTTCAAAGTCTAAAGAAACAAACATGAATTTTAGTTGAATAATTCTAATTGCTCGGGTAATTGCCTGAAAGTACGTCTATGAAAATGTGTTAGTCCAAAATTTCTTATCGCTTCCCGATGATGAATTGTTGGATAGCCTCTGTTTTGGTGCCATGCATATTCAGGATGAGAAAGACCAATTTCTTCCATATACTCATCTCTATATGTTTTAGCTAAAATTGATGCTGCAGCAATTGATAAAAATTTTCCATCACCCTTAATTATACATTCGAAAGGAATACCATTATGCGGCTTATATCTATTACCATCTATTAAAAGCAGTTCAGGTTGTCTACCCAATTTATCCACAGCTCTATTCATCGCCAGATAAGATGCATTCAAAATATTCACTTCATCTATTTCATTATTATCCACAAAAGAAACCGCCCAATGCAAAGCATCTCTTTCAATATCTCTCCTAATTTCTAATCTCCTTTTTTCTGATAGTTGCTTTGAGTCATTCAATAGCTTGTGTTTGTATTTGAATGGTAGAATGACGGCAGCAGCCACCACAGGACCTGCCAAACAGCCTCTCCCAGCCTCATCGCAACCTGCTTCAATCTTATCTTTTGTAAACGAAGATTTTAACATCTGACAAATGTAAATGGGATTGATTTGAGATCAAAAGTTATGATAGATTTGCAATATGGAGAATGAAAATAAGCCTTGGCAATCCACTGCATCAGAAACAAAATATGACAATCCCTGGATTGAAGTAATTGAGCATCAGGTGATAAACCCTGGTGGCGGTAAGGGCATCTATGGTAAGGTTCATTTCAAGAATCAAGCTGTTGGAATTATTGCGATTGATGAATATAGAAATACCTGGCTTGTTGGTCAGCATCGTTTTACACTAGATCAATTCTCATGGGAGATCCCTGAAGGTGGAGCACCGCTCGATGAAGACATTCTTATTGCTGCTAAAAGAGAACTGAAAGAAGAAACAGGGCTTGAAGCTGAGTCGTGGGAAATGATAATGACAATGCATACGTCTAATTCAGTTACTGATGAAGTGGCTTATATTTTTTTAGCTAAAGATCTTACTCAAGGCAGTTCCCAATTAGAAGAAACTGAATCTGATCTAGAAGTAAAAAAAATCCCTTTCAAGGAAGTTGTAAATATGGTCATGAATGGTCAAATAACCGATAGCATGAGTGTAGCAGGAATACTAAAAGCAGACCGTTTGTTATGAGCAAGCAAAATTACCGCGAGCATTTTAATAGGAATTTTCACTTAGCATATCCGGTAATGCTAAGTCAATTAGGGCATATGCTCGTTAGTGTTGCGGACAGTGTTATGGTAGGTCAATTGGGTGCTACTCCTCTTGCAGGAGCTTCATTGGGGAATGTGATCTTTCATATATTACTTCTTTTTGGGATCGGAGTTAGTTATGCCATAACACCTTTGGTAGCTACTGCCGATGGAGAAAACGACTCAGCAAAATCTATTGATTATTTAAAACATGCTATAGCCATTAATCTCATCACTGGCATTGCTCTTCTTACCATAGTACTATTTTTAGCTCCTCTGTTGAAGGTAATGAACCAACCGTCTGATGTTGTTGATTTGGCTATACCCTATCTTAATACTATCACTTTCTCGCTAATCCCATTAATGATCTTTCAAACATTCAGACAGTTTACTGAAGGTATGTCTGATACTAAGATGGCGATGGTCATTGTAATAATATCGAACTTGGTCAATGTAATCCTGAACTATATATTAATTTATGGAAAGCTCGGTTTCGATGCCTACGGATTACTCGGAGCCGGTTATGCTTCATTTATTGCAAGAGTAATTCTTGCCATATGGATGGCTTACTACGTTTATTCTGATAAGAGATATGCCGTGTTTAGAAAGGGCTTCAGTTTTGGAAATTACAATAAAATGATTTTTAAGAAAATGTTGGGATTAGGTTTACCTGCAGGGTTTCAATTTATATTTGAAGTTGGTGCATTTGGTTGTGCCGTTATTATGATTGGTTGGATTAGTACTGAGGCTTTGGCCGCTCACCAAATTGCTATAAATCTTGCCGCTATCAGTTATATGATGGCATCGGGCCTTTCTTCAGCTGCAGCAGTAAGGGTGGGTAATCAATTAGGAAGAAAAGATATACATACCCTTCGTACGGCCGGGTTCACACTTTACGGGATGGTAATCATTTTTATGAGTGTTTGTGCTACCGTATTTATTCTTGGGCGATATTTTCTCCCTTCTCTTTACATCGATAATGTGGCCGTAGTTGAAATAGCTTCTTCCTTGCTTATTATCGCAGGTTTTTTTCAAATATCAGATGGTATTCAAGTATTGAGTCTGGGAGCTTTAAGAGGACTAACAGATGTTAAAGTTCCTACCATTATGACATTTATTGCCTATTGGGTATTGGCACTACCTATCGGGTATATATTCGCCTTTAAGTTAGGTATGGGGGTTGAAGGTATATGGTATGGCCTTCTCATTGGTCTCTCTATCGTGGCTATTACTCTTTTCTGGCGATTTAATCATCTGACTAATAAGATGTTTGATGCCTAACAACTGTCAGTATAAATATTAAGTCCTACCTTTGTCGTTCAGATGAATCAAAGTCAAACCATAGCACTTTATCAGCCGGTACTGCAAAGTATTGCACAACGTATTTTAGGCTCCGTTGCGGATGCAGAAGATATCGTACAGGATACTCTGTTGAAATGGTTGACGATAGATACAACTAAAGTTCAAAATACAAAGGCCTATTTGATTAAGGCGGTAACCAATAATTGTATAAATCATCTCAATGCAATTAAAAGAAAGAAAGACGAATGCCTGGAATCAATCAAACCACAAGAGTTGATTGATAAGTATAAAGAGCTAGAACTTTTCAATTTTGATTTTGAAAATGAAGTTTCTTCGGCATTGAACGTCATTCACAAAAAACTTGAACCTTTAGAAAAAGGAATTTTTGTGCTACGTGAGTTTTTTGATTTTGATTACGATGATCTTCAAGAAGTCTTCAATAAAAAGAAAGATAACTGCCGGCAGTTGTTTAGTCGAGCTAAATCAAAACTGAATCAAGAAACCTCGAAAATTAAATCAGATATTTCTAATTCTAATTTCTTCGAATCATTCAAAAATTCCTGTCATCAGGATGATCCTAAAGAATTGATTAAGCATTTTAATAGCGAGCTTAAAAAAAATAATTAAACTTTTTTGTCACAACCGAGCAGATTGGTTGTTATAACTAATAGGTGAGCATAAATCTCACCTGTAAAACATTATTACTATTTAAATGGCAGTTATACTTACATTTTTTATAGCGCACTGGTACTTGTCGCTATTCTTTCAGACCTTCTTCCTACATCGTTATGCATCTCATAAAGCATTTACTATGAGCAAAACGTGGGAAAAAATATTCTTTGTACTAACCTGGTTTTTCCAAGGCTCTAATTATTTAAGTGCTTATGGTTATGGGATTATGCATAGAATGCACCACGCTTATGCAGATACTCCAAATGATCCACACTCTCCTAAGTATGACGAAAGTCTATTTAAAATGATGTGGAAAACAAAAACCATTTACTCAGCTATTACAAGTAAACAAATGACTGTTGATGAGCGCTTTTCTTCAGGTGCACCAGAATGGACATCTTTCGACACATTTGCTCGTTCATGGGTATCAAGATTGTTATGGGGAGCAGTTTATGTTGCAATCTACTGGCAGTTTGCTACAGTTTGGTGGCTATGGTTGTTACTTCCTTTACAGTTCTTAATGTCTCCTATTCACGGTGCTATCATCAATTGGTTTGCACATAAGTATGGCTACAGAAATTTTGATGTAGGTGACACTTCAAGGAATTTTCTTCCTTTTGACTTTTTGATGATGGGCGAGAGTTATCATAATAACCACCATAAACACGGCAATAGAGCCAATTTTGGAGGATTTAGATGGCATGAGATTGATCCCACTTACCTGGTAATCAAAGTACTGGATAAGATTGGAATCATTAAGCTTGTAGATAATAAAGAAGTTCAGTTAGCAGAAGTAAAAGAGGCCGCGTGACAACTTTGTCGAACGGCTGACTTTTTAGTTATTACTTCAAAGCCTCACAACTATTTGTGGGGCTTTTTGGTTTTTGAATTATGGAAGATAAAATACAAAAAGAAAGTGTTATAAATGAGTTGCTTTGGGAACACGCACTTACTTACAAAGAATATCGTGAGCTGATAACCAGACTATTAGCCGTACAAAAAACTACTGGAGATAATCATTCAGAAAAAATGCTGGAGTATACTGAACTCAACGTCCAGCGAATGAACAAGTGGGATAAAATCACAAAAATCACACCTGAACTGGAGTCAGCCATTAAAAAAATTCATTCTAAACAAAAATGGTTAGTAATTACTGAAGCTTGGTGCGGTGATGCAGCTCAGAATATTCCTATACTTAACAAGATCACAGAACTCAATGACCTAATCGACCTCCGGCTGATTCTTCGAGATGAGAATCTGGATGTGATGGATGCCTATCTTACTGATGGCGGCAGATCAATTCCCAAACTAGTGATCATGGATAATGACTTAAATGAATTGGGACAATGGGGACCAAGACCCAAACCTGTTCAAGATATTTTAAGAGAAATGAAGTCTGGAAAATTAACCTATGATGAATTCGCAATTCAAGCACATACCTGGTATGGAAAAGATCGTACAAGTACTCTACAAAGGGAGATGCTAGATTTACTTCAGAGACTACAATAATTTAGATCTTAAGCAAAATTCTTTTTATAATAAATAAAAG
Source organism: uncultured Fulvivirga sp. (assembly GCA_947500555.1). Taxonomy (GTDB): domain Bacteria; phylum Bacteroidota; class Bacteroidia; order Cytophagales; family Cyclobacteriaceae; genus Fulvivirga. The sequence continues at coordinate 901,644 of CANMSE010000002.1, forward strand.
AAACTGTCCAAACTACCAGAGCCATGATCGCTCCGTTATGTTCTCCGTCTGAAACAGATAAATGAGCGACAAGAGCGAGAATAAAATCATATAAAAATCCTGCATAGGCAAAGTATGTCAGTGTAGTCGATAATCTGGTCCAAATAGCTATTAGACCCAATAACTTGGCGATAGCTAAAGGATAAACCAGGTAAGACGGATAACTCAAAAATTCGAAAAATGAAGCTATCTGATCATGTTTAGTGAAGTACATAAATACAGACATAAGCATTAATGCTGACATCAATCCGGTAGCCACATAAAATATTACTTTATCTCTTTTCACCTTGTTTGGATTTAGTTTTTAGGACTTATTGCCCATTTTAATACGACCATTTAATTTACAGAAAAGTTTCCTTGAATTATTGTCATAGAGAATACATCATGCTTTATTTGAATATTTCATTATCTTGAAGAATGGAAAATCATCCTGGAAGGACTGTAGACTATTCGAAAACCACAATTACGGAATTAATGATTCCTTCATACGCCAATTTTGGTGGTAAAATTCATGGAGGCATCTTATTATCGCTCATTGACAAAGTTGCCTATGCGTGTGCGAGTAAGCATGCAGGTAATTATTGTGTAACAGTATCAGTTGATGGAGTAGAGTTCTTACAACCGGTTGAAGTCGGAGATTTGGTTTCGCTTCACGCCTCAGTAAACTTTGTTGGTAATACCTCTTTGGTTATTGGAATAAAGGTAATAGCAGAAAATGTCAAAAGAGGTAGTGTAAAGCATACCAATACCTCCTACGTTACAATGGTTGCTAAAGGTGATGATGATAAATTGGCTACTGTACCGCCTCTAATTCTTGATAAGACTGTAGAAGTGAGAAGGTTTTATGAAGCAATGACCAGAAAAGAACTTAACAAGTCTTTCAATAAAAGAATGGATGAAACAAAAATGAATCTAGATGTAGATGAGGCAATTAAACTATTAGGCAGTCAACGCTGTAAAATTGATCTGGATTAATTAAAGCATGAAGATATCTCTTATTACCATAATACTTCTTACCACATTCGTTGAAACTATCTCTCAAACGGGTTATCCCAAAATTCTAAGCATGAAAGATCGCGCTCAAGTGATCGATGAAATTTTAGAAGAAAGGCTTCGAACTGTTTTACCAACTATTATGAGAAGAGAGGGTATAGACATGTGGTTAGTGGTTTCCAGGGAATACAATGAAGACCCGATCATTAAGACTTTGTTACCCGCTACCTGGTTGGCTGCAAGAAGAAGAACTATTCTTGTTATGTATGATCAGGGTAGTGAAAACGGTATCGAATGCCTGGCTGTAGCCAGATATGACGTGGGATCAAGTTTTAAAAGTGCCTGGAATAAAGAGGTTCAACCCAATCAATGGAATAGACTGAAAGAATTGATCGAAGAGCGTGATCCGAAGAAAATTGGTATTAACCGATCAAAATATTTCGGACTGGCTGATGGTATTGTAGCTACTGACCTTGAAGAATTGAAAACGAGCCTTGGGAAAAAATATACAAGTCGAATAGTTAGTGCCGAAAAGGTCGCTATAGGTTGGTTAGAGACAAGATCTCCACGAGAGATGGCGATCTATCCGCAAATCTGTCGAATAGCACATGATATTATTGATGAGGCTTTTTCTGAAAAAGTCATTCATCCGGGCATAACAACAACAGATGATGTAGTATGGTGGATGCGAGAAAAAGTCAGAGAACTAAAGCTAACCACCTGGTTTCATCCAACTGTATCAGTACAGCGAGGTGATAAAGAATCATTTGAGCATTTACGATCATTTTCAAAACGACCAGAAAAGAATGTTATTCAACCAGGGGACCTTATTCATTGCGATTTTGGAATTACCTATTTGAGATTAAATACGGATACCCAGCAACATGCATATATTTTGAAACCGGGTGAAACTGAAGCGCCAGACTTTTTAAAAGAAGCTTTCAGACGAGGTAATCGCTTACAAGATATTTTCACTAATAATTTTAAAGAAGGGAGAACAGGTAATGAAGTATTAAAAAAATCAAGAGAAGAGTCTCTTGCCGAAGGCATAAAACCGTCTATCTATACTCATCCAATTGGATATCACGGTCATGCAGCAGGAACAACACTTGGCATGTGGGACTCGCAAGGTGGTGTGCCCGTTACCGGAGATTATCCCCTACACTTTAACACCGCTTACAGCATAGAACTTAATGCTGCGACTTTCATAAAAGAGTGGGACAAAGAAATCAGGATAATGTTAGAAGAAGAAGCCTATTTCGATAAGAATGGTGTTGACTATATTGATGGAAGACAGACTTCTTTATTGATAATTCCCAGAGTATCCAATATAAATAAAGATTAAAATCAATACTTAGAGGTAATCATTAACTATTATCTGTTCTCAATCAGTATTCTTCGAGTCAGTAATTCTTCTCCACTGCCACTCAATACTTTCACAATATATTGCCCAACAGGTAAGTCATTGACACTAACACTTCCTTCCTTGGTAAACAGTAACTGTTTCAATCTTGTCCCGGAGGTATTAAATATTTCTACACTAAGGTCTGATCTATTTTCAGCATCTTGGATGTTGAGCCAATCACTTGTAGGATTAGGGAAAAGCACAAGTCCATTTTCAGGTTCATTTGTCCCGAGAATGATTAACTGAGTCACGGTTATTACTCCATTATCAACAAGAGCTTCAACAACCACCTCACTATCCTTAGGTCCGTCACCAATGGTAATATCCAAGAACGAATCTTCATCCATTGGGTACCCAGGGTACTGAATATCTAAATTATATTCTCCGGCATCGATGCCATCAATATTGAACTCCCCGTTGTCATTTGTATATACATAATAAACTAATTCTCCGGTACCCTCTTCACGTGAAGTCCTTCTTCCTCTACGCATAGTTACACCTACCCCTCTAACTCGACCTCTAGCCTCAATACGTCCACCATCAGGTATTTCTTCATCTAAAGTCCCTGAAAACATACCTCCTCCTCCTGTTGGATTCGTACTAAATACCGAAACCAAATCAATGGAAGTATCAGCCTCGAGTACTAGTGTATCTGCTTCGGCCCAGAAAACAGTATTCGAAAAGTATGTAGGGATGGCGTCCGGGTGTACAGTTGTATCTGCAAAACCAACAAGTACATAGTCAGCGAGTGCAATGTTAGGCATAGAATATGTTCCATTGTCGGCCGGTACTAATAAATCAAATGCAGTAGAATCGAACCCTCCACTATCCGTTACCCTTAATAATCGTACAATTCCATTATCTACAGGATCAGTATCATTAATTTTGAATTGACCATCAACAACTGCTGTAGCAGTCACGCGTTTGCTTGCGGATGTCAATGTTAAGCCCGGAACATTTGTATTGGTTGACTCGCAAACATATTCCCCCATGCTAGCTCTATCTATTGAGGTAATATTTACTGTATTAGCAGTTTCACCATCCAGCAGGCTTCCATCTTTAAACCATTGATAAGCATTATTTGAGCCATCAATAATGAATGAATACGATATATCTGTACCTACCGGAATACTATCATTTGCAGCTAAATCGTCAGTCGTCTGTTGATCAAAGACTAATCCACTCACACCACCCAGTAACTCCAAATCTCCAAAATCTAACTTATTATTTGATAGGTTGATTGAAGTCAGATTTAAAAGACCGGATAAGTCTGTATCAAATTGATCTATTTCGTTACCACTCAAATTGACCGTGGTTAGTGCAGTCAGGTCATTGAATGTAGCAGGAATTGTTCCTGTTACTTGGTTGTCACTTAAATCAAGTATTGTTACTCTATCTCCATTTACTGTAACGCCAGCCCATGAATCTAAATTCCCACTTAACCAACCTGAATTGTCATTCCATGAGGCTCCTCCTGTGTTATTAAATAAATCAACAAGAGCTAAAGAGTCATAATAAATTGGATTCGCTACAACGGTTACAGTAGCATTATCACTAGTGGAGTTTCCATTGTCATCTTCAACCGTCAAGGTAACCTGCACATCTCCTAAATCAGCTAACGTAAAGCTATTTCTGTCTAAGGATAAGTTAACAACACCACAGTTATCTGAAGATCCTCCATCAACATCAGCCTCGGCTAGTGTGCCATTACCAGCTCTGTTCAGATCTACAATTGCAGGTTGAGTAACAGCGATTGGATCTGTAACATCATCAATAATAACATTTTGAGTTTGGGTTGTTGTGTTTCCCTGCCCATCATCATACGTCCAGGTTACAACGGTAGTGCCCTGAGTTGTAATTGGGAATGTAACATCTGCAACACCATTAAAAATTACCGAACAATTGGTTGTTGCAGTAGGTGTTGGTGGAGTCACCGCGCACTCATCATTTAAATCTACTAGTACAGGTATGTCAGGGTTTATATTTATAGGAGTACAAATAGATGATTCATTTGAGAAAACTCTTGTTGCTGTGTAATACCCACCAATGACCAAATCCTGATCGCCATCACCATCAAAATCACCAAATACCGGCACACCATATTCATCGCTTGCTCCTAAATTGATATCATCTTTGGTAAAATTAGCAGCGCCATCGTTGGTAAAAATGTTAATTCCAGTTCCATAATCTGTGGTGATAATATCAAGATCACCGTCATTGTCCATATCGGCCAATGCAGCTTGATAGCCATAGGCTGGTACAACGGCCGGAGCTTCAGTAAAGACCCCTAAGCCATTGTTTAAAAAGACAAAGCTATTTAAAGTATATTCTTCTGTATTGGAAGCAAAAATATCTAAATCCAAATCTCCATCTAAATCTCCCAACTGGAGTGAAAAAGCACTTAAAGTAGTGCTCGGATCAATAGTACTACTATTGGTAAAGGAGCCTCCTTCATTCAAATAAATATTAATAACACCATTGTTGTATAAAGCAATATCAACATCTGAATCAGCATCAAAATTACCTGCTGATAAACTCAAATTATCATCGGTCGCGCTAATAGCATAGTTGTCAAATTGAATAAAGCTGAATCCGCCCTCATTATGGAACGTTCGTAAAAAGTATTGCGAAAGACCTTCCTTAACAATGGCGGCAATGTCAAGATCCAGATCTCCATCTAAATCAACCACTACTAAATCCTGAACATCAAAAACACCTGCGCCTATATCGTTAACCAGTGCTAGTGTTCCAGCATCTGATCGCCAAACGTACATTCCAATATATTGAGCATTACCATCAGCAATAACAACCATATCCGGGTCACCATCATCATCTAAGTCTCCAAAAACTTGTTGTGCATGCTCGTATGACTTCAATTCCTGACTCAAAGTAAACGAAGCATTTCCATCATTCAACCATACTCGAGGGATACCACCTTGTACAATGTCTATATCTCCGTCATCATCTATGTCAACCGCATCAGTATCATATGAAGCACCTATTACAAGTAAGTCAGGATTACTGGCAAATGTGAAAGACCCCTGATTTTCATAGGTTCCAAGATTGCCATCACCAATGAAAAAGTCTCCATCTGTATTGCCATCTAAATTTGCGGGAAGCATTACAACAGGTAAAATTCTCTCTGAAGCAAAAGTTGCAGATCCAAGATTTTCAAAAAAGTGGGTTTGCCTGTTAACATCACCTTGCAAAAGGATTTCTGCATTACCGTCATTATTAACATCAACCACATCAAGCTCATCAGGAAATTGAGCTCCTGCAGCTGTAATTGGAGTCCCTGGAGAAAATGTATTTACAGCAGTCTGAATCAGCGGGGTAATTAATACATCGGGGTTGGCTCCTTCAGCAATAACAATATCGATGTCCGCATCATTATCGATATCAGCCAGGCCCATTTCAAGGTTATTAACAATATATTCAAAACCATCGGTATCTGTAAAAGTACCGCTTCCGTCATTGGTCAAGATCCGGATGCCCCGCAAAAAAGTTGTTGTATTTTCTCCTCTGTAAACAATGTCGAGATCAAGATCACCATCCATATCTGCAACACCAAAGAGTTCAAATGTTCCCCGATTACCATTGCCAAGAGTCGTTGAAAGCAAGCCAAAGTTGAGTCCTACATTTTCAAATACGTTAATTTCAGGTGGACTCGCATATTCATCTCTATAGATATAATCTAAATCATCATCGCCATCAAAATCAAAAAAGATAAGATTGTTGTCATCAAAATCGTCAGGTATACCAACGGTTGCGGGTTGCTCGGCAAAATTACCACTTCCATCATTTATTAAGATTACCTCAACCGCTGGTGAGCCATATGGGCCATGTATCATCAAAAAATCTAAATCTCCATCTCCATCAAAATCACCTAGTTCGGCATGCCTAAAAAGTGCCTGATTGGTGATTGCAATATCGGAAGGAGTAAATGAGAAGCCTCCATCGTTGGTCAAGAGAACAGGAGGGTTCAGGTATGATACATAAATAGCATCATCATCCCCATCTCCGTCAATATCTCCTATTAAGAGGTCAACAAGTGAGGGTTCTCCCAACTGCTGAATCTCATTAAAGAAAACGTTTTGAGCCAAAGGGTTAATTCCTGCGCTCGGATTTTCGCTGTTAGATTTTTTTGGAGCCCAACTATTCTTATTAGTTTTCTGTGCATTAGCTGTGGTCACCACAACACCTAAGGCCAAAGCTACTGCCCAATGCCTAAAATTTAGATTTATGCCAAAGCCCGTGCGATGACCCATACCTTTGATTTGTTTCTCAAGCCTTTTGAGTCGCTCAACCACATTGTAGCGTTTTCTGGTTGACAGGGTCTGAAAATTTCCTTCTTCAACACCTTTCAAAAATCTTCTTGAAAGTTTAGTGTGTTTGGCTTTAAGTCTTTTTAGTAATAGCTGATTAAGATTACTCATTGTGCAGGTGTTTCTTGTTCTTTCACTTCCGGGTTGGCCCAGAAAACTTCTTTTTCGGTAATCACAGATGTTTTGTGCATCTGCTTAGAGTGGTTTAATATATTTGGCCTCATCAACCCAGGTAATACTTTTAGATCAAACAACTCTTCTACAGATGTTTGATACAGAATATGGCCGCAGGGTTGTCCAGTGGGTATGTAGATAACAGAGATTCCGCAAACCACCGATTTCTGAGCTACCGGAGCTTCTTTAAAGAGTGAGCTATTTGGTCTCAACTTGGACGTGGCTACAAAAAGATAGTCTCCTATGCGATCCATACCTCTAACAAAGCCGTTGAGTTTTGTAACTACATCGTATTTGCCATCATTCAAATTTACTTTCACAACTTCTCCTGTAGCTGAAAGCAACATCCATAATCCATCTTTATATATTCTTGGTGAGTGTGGTACAGGTAGTTTATCTCCAATTATTGAGTTGGATTCAACATCCATTAAAATACCCCCATTCAACATCCCTTCTTTCCATTCTCTTGCCGAATCACCTTGACCAAGGGCTGTTACATATTTTAATTCCCCCTGATCATCAACAGCCAGTCCGTTCAGGTGACAACGGTCTTCCGGCTTAGAGTCAGTGACGAAATGAGGTTGCCATATATTTTCAAAGCTTAAGTTTGCATCAAATTTTGATAAACAACTAAACATTGTATTGACGCCAACTAATCCTTCTTTGGTATAACTTATATCGTGCAGATCCAATGACCCGGTGTGATAAGTCACCCTTGGGATAAACAAACTGTCATATACGTTGGGATTAGGAGCGTAATTCTTTGCCATTCCCGGAGCATTGGCAGTAAATATTAATTCATCTCTAGTGGCTACTACCCATTGGCTATCTTTAATAGCCATGCCCATTGGCTTATCAAAATTCCTCGGTAATTGAATCAGTTGGTTTTGATCTTTAGGAGAAAAAATAACCACTTTACCAGTTTGGTAAGTGCTTATTGCCAAAGAGCAATTTAAACCCAATAAAAGCTCCGGAATGTTAGGTGAATAGGTATAGCTAAAAGGTGGAGGGGGCGTCATGAATTTATTGTCTTCCGAAAGTTAATGTATTTGTTCCGGCTACGGACTCAGACCTCCCACTTCCAAAAATCGTTTCATCAACAACGAATTCAAGTACTAATTGATCATTCGTAATTTCATTAATATCTATTACGAGTCCGTCTCCACGAGTTAATTGCGTAGCTGCATCATTTAACTCCCAGCTATCTGAAGCATCAAATAGCTCTTTACCATTTTCAGCTATAAGTCCTCCTCCTTCATTAAAAGTTATTGTTAGGCCTTCAAACTCATCAAAATAATTTACTCCATCTACATCAGCATCATTCAAGATCCATGTACTTCCAATTGTTGAATTGCCAACTAATAAGGCAGTAACTCGATCTTTTTCATTAACTGCTGGATCATCACTACTGTCACAAGCACTGAAATTGAATAATAACAATAATATAAAAGAAGATAGTAACGCTCTTATAATCATGATTTTGGAGTATTTTAAACTATGAAAATAGTAAATTTTTTCGTGAAATAGATATATAAAATTTAGTTAACGATTTAATAATTTTTCATTTTGCACTCCTCAAAGAACACCCATAAATTTTTATATGAAAATAATACGATTTCTATACACCAGTTACACCCTACTGGTTTTTACGATCCTATTTTTTTTGTTGATCCCCTTTTTCATAATCCCAATTCTTATTCCTTCAAAATTTACCTGGGTAGGTATTTTAAATCGTATCTGGGCTGTTATCTTTTTTCGACTTACTTTTTTTAAATATGAACTTGAATATCATTTTGAACCCGTCAAAAGTGAACAGTATATATTTTGTCCAAACCATTTTTCTTATCTGGATATCCCTACGATGGGACTCAATAAAATAAATACTGTTTTTGTAGGTAAAAATGATATGGAGAAAATTCCTCTTTTCGGTTTCATGTATCGCAAACTGCATATAACCGTTGACCGAAATAGCTTAAAGAGTCGGTATCAAACATTAGTGAAATCAAAGCAGGCAATCGAGGATGGAAAGAACCTAATAATCTTCCCGGAGGGCGGTATATTTACTAAAACACCACCTGAAATGACACGTTTTAAAGATGGTGCTTTTCGTACTGCTATAGAAAAACAAATTCCCATCGTACCCGTTACTATTCCTCATAATTGGATAATTTTACCTGATGGTCAGTGGTGGCCCAGCAAACACTTGATGAAGATTGTTTTTCACAAACCTTTAGAAACTAAGGGAATGCAAATAGATGATCTCAACTCGTTAAAAGAGCAAACATTTACCATTATTGATCAGGAATTGAAGAAGTATCTCGATGAAGATAAATAAGGAAATACTCACCAAAACTGCACACTTGGCTCGACTTGAGTTTGATGAAGAAACAGCTGAGGCCATGATGGCCGATATGACCAAAATCATCAATTGGGTTGAAAAACTCAAAGAAGTCGATACTGAAGGTGTTGCTCCGCTTACAACCATGTCTCAGGAATTAAATGTGTTAAGAGAAGATGAAGTGAAACCACATTTAAGTCATGAGCGAGCATTGAAAAATGCGCCTAAAAAGGATTCTGACTATTTCAGAGTTCCAAAAGTAATGGAGTGATATGCAATTAATACTTTTCTGGAAGGATTGGCCAAAAACTTATTGTTATATTCTTCTCTTTTTCTTGGTTCTTTTTTTCGCATCCCTGGCTTGGATGCTTCTTAATCACGTATTAGGTATTCACTTTAATCTCGATTGGAACATCTTAGCAGAAGGTGATAAGGCAAGCGTAATTATTGATCAAATTCAAATTGGTCCTTTCAACCTTACCCAAACTGTAGAAAGCCCACTTTTTTATCAGAAGTTTTCGGGAACCTCCATACAAATACCTATTTGGTCATATTATGTTTTCTTAGCCTTAATTGCGTTTGCAGCCACTACCTTAATAGCTATAATTTCTTCACTTAGTCGTTATTGGTTTTACATTGGTATAGGTTTATTTGCTCTTTTTCTGGTCAGCCTGAAATTGGAGTTATTACTTCTATTTGACAGTAATGAAAAAATAGGTTTAATAGCTGCATTTGTACTCTATCTCCCCACAGCTTACTTTTTCAATAGTATAAGGCCAGGAACTTCTTTGCTCACCAGATTTGCTACATTTTTATGTTTAACCATTACTCTTGGGCTTTTTATTTTCTTTTCATCAACCATTCAAAGTCCCTTTTTTTATCTGGCTACATCTTTGACAACTCCTGCCACTATACTCTCACTGATATTTATCATGGGAGTAGGTCACGAAATTATTGCAGGATTTGCCTACCTTCTATTTGGAACAAAAGCAAACTCAACAAAGAACAGTACATTTCACTTTTTGATTATCAGTTTAATATTCCTTGGAAATGTTGTTTTAGCCTATTTGCATGAATCAGGGGTTGTAAATTGGGACATTCTCTATCTCAACATCTTTATCCTATTAAGCGTGAGCAGCGTTTTAGGTATTTGGGGCTTTCGTCATAGAGAAAATCAATATAGTTATGTCATGAAGTTTATACCTTCAGGCGGTATAGTCTACCTGGCTATTGCCATAATATGTTTTGTAACCATTGCCCATTTTTATGCCATAGGCAATGATGCAGGACTAGAGATTTTTAGAGATTTCATATTGTTCAGTCACATGGCCTATGGGCTAATTTTCATTTTATATATACTGGCCAATTTTTCGGGGTTACTGAAAAGTGATTTAGCCATCTATAAGGTTATCTATAAGCCCACGAGCATGCCTTATTTCACTTTTCGGTTTGCAGGACTGATCATAGTTTTAGCATTTGTTTTTAAGGCTAACTGGAAAGTGCCTGTATTTCAGAATGCAGCATCAAATTACAATGCTGTTGCAGATTACCATTTAAAGAATGGTGAAAAATTGCTGGCACAAAAATATTATCGAGAGGCAGCAGAATACGCACTCAACAACCATAAATCAAACTATAGCTTAGCGATATTGCATGAGCGTGAGAACGAAATAGAAAAAGCGATTGTCAGATACAAAGCAGCGATTAGTAAATGGCCAAGCGAGCAGGCATTTATCAATTTGGTGGGATTGTATGAGCATGAAAGTAGATTTTTTGATGCGTTGTTTACTTCTTTAGAAGCAAAAGAGACATTTGATAAAAGCAATATTATCTGTAACAGGCTTGGCCTTATTTATGGCTCGACTCATGTAACTGATTCTTCTATATATTATCTTGATAAAGCTGCAAAGTTAGCTCCTGAACAAGGAAGCAGTGTAAGTAATATACTCGCTATTTTGGCAAAAAATGAAATCAAAATTAGCATTGACTCTTTACTAAAGGAGTTTGAAATAAAAGGCGATCCTGTCAGCATTAACAATAGGCTAGTATTGAATAACGTAAACGGTCAAAATACCGATTATTCATTTGAGCTTAGCGATTCAGCTTTATCTCCTATTGATGCTACTCTACTAACTAATGCATCTATAAACGCATTATTTAAAAAAGACACCTTTGATATAAGTCTTTTAAACACATTGGCTGATTACAGCGCTAATATAAATTATCGGGAAGCCATTCAGTACCTAGAATGTCTGCACCTTTATAAAAACCAACGAGTAAACGAAGCATTTAGAAAACTGAATTGGATGGCCAATACAAGCAAAAAAATTGCCTCCAAATACTTTGATGATGTTGGTTTGTGGGCATTAGAGCAAGGAGCTCCGGATATAGCTAGTCAATACTTTCAGTGGGCCATGGATAGAAATTATGGAGAAGCAAAACTTCATTTAGCCATTGCGTTGACAGAAAATAGGGAAATAGATAGAGCTAGTAAGTTATGGTTTGAATTAACTCAATCTACAGATAGTGAACTAGAAGCAATAGCAAGTAAAATGCTATGGATTTTACAATCTAAAAGAGGTGATTACTCCGAATGGGCTGATAACGATAAATACTTTTATTTGAAGTATAAAGCTGATGACTTGGATTCAGTGTTGTTCAAGATTCTGGCAAGTAGTATAGCGGATGATAATTACAGGGCACAAGCTATTTTAGATCAAGCAAAAAAATACTGGAGCATGGACCAGGTAGATAAAGCTGTGAATACATATTCTTTACTAACTGACGTCACTATAACTGATGGCTTCCTTTTTGAGGAAATACAGTTTTTTGAGTTGAATATGTTAGCAGCAAGAGGAGAAATAAGAGGTTTGGCAAATAAAATAAATCAGGGTGTTGAATTTACAGAAGAACGAAATCTTGAAAAGGCATATTATTCAGCAATAATAGCTGAAGCTAGTAACGATACTATTCAAGCTAAAAAGCATTATCAATATCTCTATAGTAAAAATCCCTTTTATGAAGAAGCAACAATAGCGGCTGCCCGTTTTATTGGTAAGACTGATCCTTTTGAGGCCTATAGTCAGTTGCTTGATGCAGTAGAAGTCAATCCTAGTTCTATAAAACTATTAGAAGCTTATATCTATCAGTGTGGTATCATTCAGCAAAACACTTCAGCAGAAATAGCGCTGGAATCGCTTGAAAAATTGGTATCTAGTGAAAAATACTCTTCAGTTGAGGCTAACTATTCTGAGCTAAAAAGAACTGCTGAAGAGACTTATTAAGACAACTTATCAATCTTTTGCTCAATTTCTTCAGTCACCATCTTAGACAAATTCAAAAAAATGGTAAACGTTTCATCAGCAAGTAGTTTCTCTTTGACTACCAACTCAATAGTCTCTTCCTGAATACTTTTAATTTGAGTAATCAATTTTTGTCCTGCATTCTTGCTACTAATCTGATCGATACCAGAACGTATGGCCACCATTTTTTGGTAGTAAACATCAATCTTATTTTTCTTCTTTGTTCGCTGCCAGCTAGTCACCGTAAAAATTGTACTGGCTAACGCAACGAAAATGGAAATTATAACACTGAATACTTCAGCATATCTTTCGAGGAAGGTGGGTTCATATCTATTTAAATAGTTACGGGCACCTTCATGAAGTTTGAAATTCAGATCAGCTGCTTCAAAAGATCCTGAAAAGTCATACAAAAGAGGATTAATTTTATTGATCTCTTGTTTATGCTCATCTAAGGCCTTCACTACATTGTAAACTAACTCATTGGGCAGGTCAGCTCTACCAACCATTATTGCCTCCACCTTGAGCGTAAGAATGGGTGTCTCAGTATAATCACCATAAACATCTCTTGAAATAATATAAGGTTCAAATTGAGGATAGATAGTGCATATGCCTTCGGCCAATGAACCCTTTCCATACTGATCCACATCATCAAAACTAAAGAGTTGATATGCGCTCAAATCTCGAAGCTCATCATTGGACAACAAGTCTGTAAACGAAAAAATTACATCTGCTTCGAACAACTCCAAATCCGATAGGAAAGTCACTCTTCTTGCACTTATTCCATAGTGACGCATAAGATTTCGAACAAAACGGTACGTCCCAGATCCTTTAGATCCAGCATATACTTTCTTGTTAAGAAGTAACTCTTCTATTGAGTTATAGTTCAAATCCCTTTTATGAAGAACATGCAATATTTGAGAGTATAGTGGAATAATTGAGCTTATGTTATCACCTAACTGCGAAAAATTATCGGCTATAGCGAAGTCCAGCGAACCTCTTGCAAGAGAGTCTAAACCTGCTGAACCTAATACTCCAGGCATTACGTAAATACTATCTTTTAAGTGTGTAGTTAGTGTTGCAGAAATAACTCGGGAAAGCTCATTCTGCGGTTCTTCAAAACTTCCAGCGAACTTATAGGTTTCTGCAGATGGAGTGCATTTAATAAAAAGTACTCCCGTCAGGAAGAAAATAAATACACTTATAAATCTCAATTGATTTTACCTGTTTTTTTATACTGGTTGTAATTACCAGAAGCCACTTTCTTATTTGACTCAGGGTCTTGTTTCCAAAGTTCTTTTCCATTAACCGATAAGGTTCGCTCAAAAAGAAAGAGTTTATCATCTTTGATTATGAAATTATCATACTTGGGTGTAGTTGCTTGACCCATTGCCAAAGTCATAGAACACCAACCACCAAACTGAGGTAAGTATCTATCAGGGCTCGCTAAAAATTTCTTTTTATTGTCCTCACTTACGAACTGATAGACCACACCATCATGTTCTGCCGTAATATCAATATCACCCTCAATAGCTGCATTTTTCTCGAAATATCCTATTGGATCATATCCTCCTAAACCAATGTTTCCATCAAATAGACAATATTTTAGCTCATCTGGCTCATCATTTTGGGCTATAGCACTTGAACTTAGGGCTAACACTAGAAGAATTGATCTTATCATAGTTGATTTATTTCTGTTTTATCTTTCAACACGTTTTGAAAATTATAGTTACTCATTTATTGTCAGATAGACTACAACAATGAAAATAAAAATTGTCTTAAATCGATACATTTGCAATCTGAAATTTTGAAACTATGGAATTGAAAAAAATCGCCCTTAACGACCTTCATGAAAATCTAGGAGCCAAAATGGTCCCCTTCGCTGGTTATAATATGCCTGTCAGGTATAGTTCTGACATTGAAGAACATATGACAGTTCGTAATGGGGTGGGCATATTCGATGTTTCCCATATGGGTGAATTTCTGGTTTCAGGCCCTAATGCTCTGGCACTTATTCAAAAAGTAACAAGCAATGATGCCTCAAAATTAGAAATAGGAAAGGCTCAATACTCATGCTTGCCTAATGACAATGGTGGAATTGTAGACGACCTGCTCGTTTATCAGATCAAGGAGGAAGAATATCTATTGGTTGTCAACGCTTCTAATATTGAGAAAGATTGGAATTGGATATTATCCAAAAACGATGTAGGTGCGGAGATGAAGAATATTTCAGATAACTTCTCACTTTTTGCCGTACAGGGCCCAAAGGCGGTAGAGGCTTTACAGAAACTAACATCTGTTGATCTATCCGGTATTAAGTTCTACAATTTTGTAGTAGGTGATTTTGCTGGTGCACCTCATGTTATCATATCAGCGACAGGATATACCGGGGCAGGAGGATTTGAGCTTTACGTTCATAACCATGAGGCAGAAATGATCTGGAATAAAATAATGGAAGCCGGAGCAGAATTTGATATTAAGCCAATAGGACTTGGAGCAAGAGATACCCTTAGAATGGAAATGGGTTACTGCTTATATGGCAACGATATTGACGATACGACCTCGCCTTTAGAGGCGGGATTAGGTTGGATCACTAAATTCACTAAAGAGTTCACCAATTCAGCAGCCTTACAAAAGCAAAAAGAGGAAGGAATAACTCAAAAACTGGTTGGTTTTAAAATGATCGATCGTGGTATTCCTCGGCATGATTATGAAATACAGGATGCCGATGGCAATAAAATTGGTCGAGTAACTTCCGGGACGCAATCTCCAGTTTTATCTAAAGGAATAGGTTTAGGATATGTAAAGAAGGAGTTTGCTTCACCAGAAACTGAAATTTTCATCGCTGTTAGAAATAGAAAATTAAAGGCAGAAGTGAGCAAATTGCCGTTGGTTTAGCTAAATGCACAAGAGTAAAGTCACTCAACAACCAGATTTATACCGCTACATTTTATTTGAGACTGTAGTTTAGACTCAAAATGGCATCTTTCATTACATCGAAAAGTATAATTTCTAAATTACATTACCTTTGTTTTCATGTTCAAAAACCTGACCATCAAAAAGAAGATGATGTTCTTCATCTTGGGACTTACGGTGATTATATACTCCATCACCTTGGGTTATACGATCTACAGTTTACGAAAAGATGCTATTCAAGAGGCAAAGAAACTAGCTGATACCTATGCCTCTGATAAGGCCAATGACATCAAAGCAAAACTAGACGAAGACATGGCGATCACCAGGGCCATGACACTGATAATGCAGGACTACATCTATTTACCTAAAGCACAGAGAGAAGAAATGCAGTTTAGGTTAATGAAGAATGTACTTAAAGAATATCCTAAGTATGAAGCAGTATGGATGAGCTGGCAATTACAATACATTGATAGTGCATGGACAAACGATTATGGAAGATTAAGTATTAATTGCTACTGGGATAATGGCGAGATTAAAACTTCAGAGGAAAGAAAAGATGAGTCGGGTTTTGTTTTGGATGGCTTGTATTATAGACTACTTACAGATAAAGGTGAGGTTTTAACAGAGCCTTATGAATTTGACTCTTATGACTTAGACAATGGCGGGACCTTGTTAGCCGTCTCACCTACCAAAACACTGATTAGCAAAGACGGTACTGCTTTAGGAGTACTAGGTACAGATATGTCTTTGGAAGAGTATAGTCAAATGACCAACATCGAAGGGTACGACCAAGGATATGCCTTTTTAGCATCTAATGATGGTACGATAGTAGCACATGATAATATCGAACTTACCAACAATCCATTGAGCATCCTGGACTACTATAGTGAAGTTGACTTTGACCTTATGGAAAAAGTAAAAACAGGTGAAGCTGTATCTTTTTCTGCTTATAGTGATGAATTTAATGGTGAAGCATACATATCAATCGCTCCTATACCTGTCGGAAGATCTAATGCTCCATGGTCTGTGGGCATTATAGTTCCCTACTCAGAAATTACAGATTCTATTAACGCAACATTTTGGTGGACAATTGCCGTAGCTATTGTTGGACTATTACTCCTTTCTTTAGTGATTCTCAGAATCAGTAATGATATAGTTAAGTCATTAGAATCTACAAGCTTCATATTAAAAGATATCTCTAAGGGAGATATTAATATGGACAATAAGCTTGATGTGAGTAGCGAAAATCGCCTAGGGCAAATGGCCAATTCGGTAAATGTTCTCATGGATGAACTGAATAAAAAGGCCAATTTTTCAAAGCTAATTGGGGAAGGAAACCTGGAAGCTGACTTTGAAGTATCAGGAGAAAAAGATGTGCTAGGTCATTCTCTAATAGAAATGCGCGATAGCTTGAAAAAAGCTAAGAATGAAGAGATGAGTAGAAGATGGTCGAATGAAGGATTGGCAAAGTTTGCGGAATTATTGCAGTCTGATGCTGAAAATCTTGACGCACTTTGTTCTGAAATTATAAGCAATTTGGTCAAATATATGAACGTTGTCCAGGGAGGCATATTCCTTATTAATGACGATAATGAAGACGACAAGTTTATAGAATTAAAAGGTGCGTATGCTTATGACCGAAAAAAATGGCTTAAGAAGAGAATTGAATTCGGGGAAGGTCTTGTAGCTCAATCAATGCTGGAAAAGCATCGCATATATCTGAAAGAGGTACCACAAGACTATATCAATATCACTTCAGGGCTAGGTGAAGCTAATCCTAATACCATTCTTATAGTTCCTCTCATGTTAAATGAAGAAGTTTTTGGGGCTTTGGAACTCGTTTCATTCAATGATATTGAAGGCTATAAAATTGAATTTGTAGAGAAGCTTGCGGAAAATATAGCCTCAACAGTATCTTCTGCAAAAATCAATTACACCACTAAAAAGCTTTTGGAGCAATCGAAGATGCAAGCTGAAGATCTGCAAAGTCAGGAAGAGGAAATGCGCCAAAACATGGAAGAACTGCAGGCTACTCAAGAGGAAATGATCCGCAAAGAGCAGGAGTACTTAGATAAAATTCAAAAGCTGGAGCAAAAGTCAGGTTCAAGTGAAGGCTGACATCTTCAATTCTGACTCTGCTCTACTATTTTAATAGTTCTATTCCGCACTCAATGTCCTTGCTGGATTGGCACTTGCTACTTTCAGACATTGGTACCCAATAGTGATCATAGCAATGATTAGAGTGGCAAAACCTGCCAAAAGAAATGAGTCTATACCTACCGGAATACGATATTCGAATTCACTCAGCCAACTTTCAGCAAAATAAATCGTCATCGGAACAGAAATAATCAATGCGACCAGAATGATAATTATATAACTCCTTGAAAGGAGATATAAAATATTCTTCATTGGAGCTCCCAGTACCTTGCGTACACTTATTTCTTTAATACGAGCATTCATTGTTAGTGTAGCCAGAGCAAATAAGCCCATGCATCCTATTATCAGAGCAATCGTAGTTGCTGCAGAGACTATCTTACCAAGATTCTGTTCAGATTCGTATTGTTGTTTCAACCCATCATCCATAAAAGTGTAGTCAAAGGGCTCATCACCATAAACAGTTACCCAGTCACTTTCAATAGCTTCAATTACTTCTTCAAATGCATTTGGAGCTATTCTTACAACGACCTTTGGAGCAGGATCCGCCTCAATACTGGCAGTAGTGGCTACACTAAAGCCAATTTCTACATTTTGAACTAATATGAGTGGCTCTATAGTATTATGCAACGAAGCAAAGTGAAAGTCTTTTACAACCCCTATAATCTCATGATCTGCTGCATTAGGATTTGGTATTTTAGCGCCAATGGGATCATCTATATCAAACTCTCTTAGAAAGGCCTCATTGACAATTACTCCCCTTCTCTGATCTGACAAATTATCAACCTCAAAATTTCTTCCCATAAGTAATTCCATTTTCATCGATGGAATATACCCGGCATCTACCACGTTGACTCTAAACTGTCTTAATTCCTCAGTATCGGGTTCATTCCACCCTAACTGAATCCAACCTTCAGTTCCAAAATTTTGAGCAGAAATTCCTAAATCCATTATATCTGAATTTGAGGCTAGTTTAGTCTTCAGTAGTTGTGCCCTTTCCATACCCTGACTAATACTTTCCCTCAACCCTCTAGCTCCTGGAGCTCCCACAGGTATGCTTAATACTTGCTCAGCATCAAATCCCAAATTTTTGTTTTGAAGAAAATGTAATTGCTTCTGCATAAGAACTGTGGTTGACACTAAAAATATGGATAACACAAACTGACCAGTTACCAAAAATAATTTGAAGTAATGCTTTTTACCGCCTTCACCCAAATTCCCCTTTAAAACTTTTGAAGGTCTAAAAGAAGAAATTACGAAAGCTGGGTACAAGGAGGCCATCAATCCGACAATAAGTGCTAAACCCAAAAAAATTAAGACATTGTCCCAGGTTAAGTTCATTTTTAAATTGTTATTAGCAAGTTCATTGAACATTGGTAGTGCCAGTCTTGCTATACCTAAAGCAATGATCAAAGAGAACAATGCTAATAAAACACCTTCTGAAATAAGTTGTCGACTAAGCTGATTTCTACTGGCTCCCACCACTTTTCTAACTCCGATTTCTTTAGCTCTGGCTGCAGACTTGCCTACTGATAAGATCATAAAATTGACACAGCCTAACAATAATATCAATAAAGCGATACCCGTTAGAATAAATGTGTATTTGGGATCACTGACTGTAGCAAAACCTGCTGGAAATTCATTGTTTAGATGTATATCTGTCAGAGGTTGTAAATGAATGCTGAATTGTCGTTCTCTATCTTCTCCCAAAACTTTATCTACCATAGCTGGCAATTTCGCTTCAAAAGTTGATGGATCAACTCCTTCTTTTAAGAGCACATAGTTAACTCCGCTGATCATATGCCAGGTATTAATCATGGGATCAGGATAAACCAGTCTGGCGTTCTCGTCTGAGATTAAAAAATCAAATCTTAAACTACTGTTTGATGGAATTTCATCCAATACCGCTCTTACGGTAAAAGATTTATTCTCTTCACCGAGTGTCATCCTCAACTGTTCACCTACAGCATTAGAGGTTCCGAAATATTTTTCTGCAATAGCTTTAGTAATGACAACATCATCTAATCCATTTAATACCTTATTGGTTGAACCAGAAAGAATAGGATAATCAAATATGGTAAAAAACCCCTCAGAGACCATAGTAATGGTCTCAGCAAAGTTTTGTTCCTCATACTCCACTTGTTGACTGAATGAGCTTAATGTTGAGTAGGCTTCAAGCTCATCATAATCGGCAGCCATTAGTCGGGTCATATTATATGGCGTATAAACCTGGGTTTGCAGCCCCTGACCGCGAGATTCTACCAAATCATAAATACGATAAATTCTGTCTTTTTTTGAATGGAATTGATCAAAAGTCCACTCATTTTTCACAAATAAAATAATGATGATACAGCAAGCAATACCAACCGCCAAACTGCCAATATTGATTAGTGAGGTAAGTTTTGACTTTGAAAATGTTCTTAGCGCAATTTTAAAATAGTTCTTGACCATGAGTGTTGTTGTTTGAGTTTGTTGACTATGAGTCATACAATTATACTTTTATCCTTCATCCTCATTTCGTTATCAGTGTTAAAAGAAGTTAAATGACTATAAAGTGTACTTTTAGTAATATTGCATCCTTAACCAAATTGCCTGTATGAAAACTGTTGATGTTTGTCTAAGCCCGGACCTTATCCATTTATATGATGTGACTGATAAAGTAGTTGTTGTTGTCGACATACTCAGAGCTACTTCATGTATGACAACGGGATTGGCTAATGGAGTAAAAAGTATAACACCCTTTGAAAATCTTGAGCGTTGTGAGCAAATGAAAAGTCGGGGTTATCTGATAGCCGGTGAACGAAATGGTCAGAAAGTAGATGGATTTGATTTAGGCAATTCTCCTTTTGACTATATGAAAGATCATGTGAAAGGTGAAAGGGTGGCTGTCACCACAACAAATGGTACTGTAGCTATCGAAAAGTCACGAAAGGCTATTGAAGTGGTCATTGGCTCTTTCCTCAATATCTCCACCGTAGCCAATCATTTAAAAAATCAACAGCAAAGTGTACTTATTCTTTGTGCTGGCTGGAAAGGTAAAGTCAATCTTGAGGATTCATTATTTGCCGGTGCATTGGTTGATCTTATTCTTGGAGATTTTGATTATGAAACAGATGCACCCCTTTTGGCAAGAGCCAGCTATTTAAATATGAAAGACGATTTACTTCGTCAAATTCAACAGTCCTCTCATGCGCGTAGATTAAATAAATTAGATATTGTGATGGATATTGCCTTTTGCCTTAAGCGAGATGAATATGATATCTTACCTAGGTTAGTGGAAGGTGAGTTGACTATCTAATTTTCAGAGGGTTCTTGGGTAGTGACTAAGGAAATAAACATTTTGCCTAATTCAGTTAATACAAGAAAATTAGGAAGACTCCTTTTTTTGCTATTATAGTTTTTATAGTCTACTATACCAAGCCTTTTAAGATTATCAATTGCTACTTTAGTATTTAAATCACCTGAATATTTTTTACTTGTTAAATCCATACATACAGAACTATTTACATTAAGATTACAAATAAGGGTTGCTTCTAATGGGCCAAATTGTTTTAATATAGATATTGCAATAGGATTCAAATCATACTCTTCATTAAGATCGGTGCTTTTTGCCAAAAGTATAGTCCATAACTCAAATATCTTCTCATCTTCTTCATATGAGATTTCTTCAAATACCTGGGAGATATATTTAACTCTAATTTTTTTTGGTTCTGTAATGCCTTTTTTTAGATGATACTGATGAACATTTTGGACCAATTTTATCCTATTCTTATCTCTAATAACTGCTAGTTTATCTCCAATAAGCCCACCTATTTGTTCTAATGAAGGTTTCATCAATAAATCTAAATATTCTTTGGCAGCATTAGCTACTATCTCTAATTCAGTTATCATTATCTGTATTTAATATATACAATTCCAAAAAAAGAATTTAAGTTCTAAGCAATACAGAATTAATTAGTTCTTAAAAATAGAAACTAATTATCAAGTCCTCCGTATCCTTGAACTATGAAAGGATTTATCGGAGAGTTTGAAGAACTGGTTTTACTTACCATTGCCACCCTTGGTGATGACGCCTATGGTGTTTCCATCAGGGAGCAGATTGAAAAACGTGCTAATAGAACCATTAGTATTGGAGCATTGCATTCTACTATCTCAAGACTTGAGGACAAAGGTTATCTTACTTCATTTCTAGGTGGAGCTACTGCTGAAAGAGGAGGACGAAAGAAACGTTATTTCGAGCTAACTGCTGATGCTAAATCTGCATTAACGGCTATGAAGGAACTGCGTGAATCTTTATGGAATGAATCTCAGGTTAACCTCGGTCTTTCAAAATGAGTTCAAAGCCAACATATCCTCCACAATTAGCAAAATGGCTGCTTAATCAGTTCTGTAAAGCAGAATACACAGAAGATATCTTAGGTGATATGGAGGAAGAATTTATTCTCAACACTAATGAATACTCTTCCTTTAAAGCTAAAACTCAATACTGGAAAGACTCATTAAGTCTACTTTTCTCATACGCTTTGGTCAAGCGTAAAAAGAACCATTCAATACACCCATTTTCAAAAACTCAAAATAACATTCCCATGCTAAAAAATTATTTTAAGGTAGCTTTTAGAAGTCTCAAAAAACAACCCTTATTTACCATTATCAATATTTTAGGTCTGTCAGCAGGTATGTCCATTGGCCTGCTTTTTATTGCTATGATATCATTCATAAATACCTATGACGACTTTCATGAAAATAAAAAGCAACTCTATAGAGTTGTTTCTAAAACAGATGATAAAGTTCGTACAAGATTGTATGCCTCTGCACCAGCTCCTCTTGCACGTATTTTAAAGGATAATCATGCAGGGTTTGGTGAGACAACCAGAATAAATAAGTCTTTGTATGGAGAAGCTGAATTTCTGGGTAAGAGGATTCCGCTAAATGGACTCTTTGTTGATGATAATTTTCTTGACGTATTCACATTTGAGTTACTTGAAGGTGACAAATCATTAAAGAATCCTCATGGTATTTTGATCACAGAATCATATGCCACCAAGCTATTTTCAGATAAAGATCCTATAGGTCAAACGATCAGCCTCGGTAATATGGGTGAGTACATTGTAAACGGTATTTTAAAAGATGTTCCCAATAACTCTCACATGTGGTTTGAGGCTCTTTTACCTTACCAAACTCTTATCAACCTTACTGAAAAAGGTAAAATTTACACTAATCTTAATGATTGGAAGTATTTCGATGATAACTACACCTACATGCTGCTTCCTGAAAAAACAAACATTGAAGCATTATCAACTACCTTAAACCAAATTGGAGAAGATAATTATAAAAGAATAGACCAATTCGCTGCTTCATTTAAAATCCAACATTTAGATGAGGTGCCTCTGGGAAGTGATACCAGAAACGAACTTGGTACGGCATGGGGCACGGAAATTTATTTTATAAGTGTACTTGTCACGTTGTTAATACTTTTACCCGCTTGTTTTAACTATGCCAATATTTCTACTGCCAAGGCACTTCACAGAGCAAAAGAGATTGGAATGAGGAAAGTTGTTGGCGGAGTTAAAAAACAAATTTTTCTTCAATTTCTTCTCGAGACCATTATTATCTCCTTAATTTCATTGATAGGTGCCTTCTTTATCTTCTCAATGATTCGATATGAATTTCAAGCATTGCTCACCTATGGAAAGTCTCTTGATTTTCAAATTACACCGACAATTATAATTTACGCTATAGCCTTTGCATCTTCCACAGGCATCATGGCAGGAATTTTCCCCGCAATACACTTTGCAAGAATCAAGCCTATAACGGCTTTGAAAAAGACAGCAAAATCACATGTTTTAGGTAAAGTCAGTATACAAAAAACTTTATTAGTCGTTCAATTTGCTCTTTCCTTTGGGTTTATAATGGGAGTGGTGGTGATATTAGACCAATATCGCACCATATTAAACTATGACCTGGGGTTTGAACAAGAGAATCTGTTAGATATTCCTTTGCAAAATGCAGACTCTGAATTAGTCAGAGCAAGTTTGGACAAGCTTGCAGCTGTTCAACAAGTTTCTATGTCATCGGATATATTAGGGGTTAATTCCAATAATCGTATTTGGTTACCAAATAAAGAGGACTCAATGAGTGTTACTCAAATGTTCATTGACCATAATTACTTAAAAAACCTGGAAGTTGATTTAGTTGCGGGAAGTAGTTTCGAACAATCACTGGCTTCCAATGAACAGTTTACAATTGTAAATGAAGACTTTATTCTTAAAAAAGGATTTAGCAACCCTAATCAAGCCATTGGCGAGTTTGTGAAAATAAATGACAGTACTGATCTACGAATTATCGGGGTAGTTAAAAACTTTCACTTTCAAAATCTATCTCAAAAAATTGATCCGCTCATTTTAAGAAATAATCCTAACAATTTTTATTATGCTAACGTGAAAATTATCTCTAATGATGTAAGCAGAACAATAACCGAAATAGAATTAGAATGGAATAAGCTAAGTGATCAAAAATTTGAAGCTCAGTTTTTCTCTGACGAAATTGACGAGGCATTTGACATCTTTTCGACTCTTTTAAAAATCTTTGGCTTTCTTGGTTTTCTCGCCATCACAGTTTCTTGCTTAGGGTTATTAGGCATGGTCGTTTTTAGTACTCAGTCAAGAGCAAAGGAAGTAGGAATAAGAAAAGTAATGGGCGCACCAATAACCAGTATTACCTATCTACTAACCAAAGATTTTTTTAAGCTTATGATTATTGGGTCTCTTATTTCAATTCCTATCTCATATATATTGTATTCTGTTATTATCTCAAGGCAAAATGTTTACTCCGATGGTATTGGTATAATGCCTGTTGTAACGAGTCTGATGATATTAATGATCTTAGGATTGCTCACAGTATCATCAGAGACTTGGAAAGTAGCAAGTTCTAATCCAACCGATACGTTGAGACACGAATAAATTCATTTCAGCTTATCATTACTAATATGACGGTCCGAATCACGGGCCGTCTTTTTTTCAAAGTTCTTTTCGAGGGCTTCAGTTAGATTCACCCCTGTTTGATTTGCCAAACAAATAAGCACCCAAAGTACGTCAGCCATTTCATCCCCAAGGTCTTTGTCTTTATCAGATTCTTTCTCTGATTGTTCCCCATATCTTCTGGACATGATTCTGGCTAACTCCCCTACTTCCTCCGTAAGAATAGTCATATTGGTGAGTTCATTGAAATAGCGTACTCCAATGGTTTTTATCCATTCATCAACTTTAGCCTGGGCTTCATCTATGGTCATTTGCTATTATTTTTTGTCTTTGGAATCAATAATTATAGTAACAGGGCCATCATTCACTAAACCTACTTTCATATCTGCTCCAAACTCTCCTGTGGCAATTGACTTTCCTAAACTCTTTTCTAACACTTCAATAAATCTTTCGTAAATCGGGATAGCAATATCAGGTTTAGCTGCCCTCAAATAAGAAGGCCGATTCCCCTTTTTAGTACTGGCATGTAAAGTAAACTGACTAATGAGCAGAATGTCACCACTAACATCACGTACGCTTTTGTTCATTACCTGATTCTCATCATTGAAGATTCTAAGGTTTACGATTTTTTTTGTTAACCAATCAATATCTTCTGAAATATCAGCTTCCTCGATACCAAGCAGGATCATCAACCCAAGCTCAATTTGACCCTTTAAACTTTGGTCAATTATTACCGAAGCCTCAGAAACTCGTTGTATTACTGCAATCATGCCTGATACTTTTGCATTTCTGCTGATTCATGAATAAAGTAGCCACTTTCACTTTTCTGAGCATTAGCGAACATAGCTTTAGCTACTTTAGCTGAATGAATGCCACGATATTTTTTCAATGGTCCAACCATGAGAAAACCAATGGCTTTTGCGAAATAAATACCCAGCTTCTCACCAAACCTAAACTCTTTTCTATCGCCAAAAAGTAATGAAGGACGGTAAATATGGTATTCATCAAAGCCAATGGAATTGATAGACTCCTCTATTTCGCCTTTTACCTTATTGTAAAACACACTCGAACTAGGATCAGCACCCAAAGCAGAAACAATATGATAACCGTTTGCACCCTTATTCTTAGAAAGTTGTGCTACTCTTAACGGGTATTCATAATCGACTTGTCGAAAAGCTTCCTTACTTCCAGCTGTTTTCATTGTTGTTCCCAAACAGCAAAAAATATCATCCGCTTCCCAAAAATCGGCCTCCGGGTTTAAGCTCTCGAAATTTACCACCTCCACTTTAACTTTAGGTTGAGGATAATCAATATTTCTTCTTGATAGAACGGTTATTTGACTGTATTTATCAGACTCTGCAAGTAGTCCTAAAAGCTGCTCTCCTATAAGTCCGGTAGCTCCGACTATCAGCGCTTTCTTAGGCATTTTCAAAACCCTCTTCCCAGGCGATAAACTTATCTATTTCCTCCTGCAATTTGTTGTAAACCCAAAGTACCACGGTAAAATCATCAAGCAAACCTGTAATAGGTATAAAATCCGGAACCAAATCAAGCGGAGTGACAAAATAAATCAATGCCGCCAGCATTAACAGGATATTTTTAGTTTCAATGTCTCGATAGCTTCCTTTGGCATAAGCCTTGACCATTCTTAAAAAAACTTTAAGTCGTATCACCAGCTTACTAGAACTAACCGTACTCACATCAATTTCTGATAACTTCTCTTTGGAGTTATCAAATAGTTGCTTCAATCGCTGATTATTTTCAATCAGGCTAGTAGCTTTTAACTTGGCTCTTTCAAAAAATTTATTGCCTTCTACATTTTTCATAGACCACTTATTAAAAAGTCTCCCAAATTTCTTTTTTAACCGTCAAGAGAGCATGCTGTATTGGATCAGATTCTTTCTGCATTGATTTTTCAAAAATTGCTTTTGAAAGATCAACTCCTGTAGAATCAGCTGGTAAACCTGACATTGCTTCATTAATCATAACGATCAAATCCTCTTTAGCAGATTTAACTAACTCCCACGATTCTTCACTCATGTATAACTGCTGAGACACATTATGGTTGTATTCTTCGCGTAACTCATTAAGAAGTATTTGTTGAAACTCCCTTGAGGTGTAATCTCCATTATTAAGTCTTACTATAAGTTGATTTGGACTTATACGCTCCAAAAAAAGACAAACTCGCTCATAGGCATGTAGACGATTCGGCAAAACAGTTTCAATACTTTTACTGCGCACTTCCAGCCGTTTCTTATCCAACTCAGCATTGATAAATGATTTTACAATCAGGTACATGGCATACAATACCAGTCCTGCTGGAATTATTATTTTACCGAACTCAACAAGTGCTTCCATATGTTAGTTATAACGAACGATGTATTTTTGTGTTAATGACAGTGAAATTAACAAAGTAGCTGAGAAAAAAATAACCCACTTGTAAAATGGAGGTAATAACACCTGTAACAATAACGGAAAAAGCCGCTGAAGAAGTCAAAAATATCTTTGATAATAAAAATATTCCTCAAGAATATAAGCTACGCATCGGTGTTAAAGGAGGTGGCGGATGTGGTGGATTTAGCTATCTTTTAGGATTTGATAAAAAGAAAGAAGGCGATCAGGAATATGAACTTGCAGGTATTCCAATCTTGGTTGAAAAAAAACACATGATGTATCTACTGGATTTAGAGGTAGATTTTCATGAGGGATCTGATGCCAGGGGATTTACTTTTGTTAAAAAGTCTAGTTAGTTAGTTTTAGTGTTACCGTAGCACGCTTGCATTCTCCGTTAATAGGAGGATTGAATTTAGATAAACTGACTTCAACTTCATTGATGCCCTTTTCTCTCAATATACGCTTACCTATATTTTGCACCACATGTTCGAGAAGTTTTGATGTTTTTTCCATTTCATCTTTCGTAATGGCGTATATCATCTCATAGTCGACTGTTTTAGTTAAATCATCATTCTCAGCAGCCTCACTAAAATCCGTTTCTATAGTGATATTTACTTCAAAATGATTGCCATTTTCACGTTCAACTTCATGATAGCCATGATAGGCATAGAAAGACAACCCTTCTAAACTTATTCTACCCATTATTCCAGATCATCAAAGAATGACTTACTAGAATCACTCTCCATGGTATTCTCTTGTTTTTCTTCTAATGGTAATTCAACTTGGGACGCCTCTGATTTTATATCCTTTACCTCTTCTGCGACATCCATGGGTAGATCTAACTTATTTGATGAGAAAGAATTATCTCTTTTAAGCTTGAGGAGTTCCTCATCAATATCTACTTTTTTTACCTGAGATTTAACTCGATTCGTTTTTTCAATTGCTTCAGTGGCAAATGTCTTAATATCGGAGAGCAAATCTTCTCTTACATTTTCTAGCGTCTTATATATTTGAGCCATGGACCTAAGCCGGTCTTCCATGTCATCAACAGCATTTTTTGACTTCATTTCAGCCTCCTCAATCATATCTCTGGCCTTTGTTTTCGCATCTGTCATAATTGCTTCGGCATTCATCTCCGTTTCTTTCATATGGAGTTCCGCAGTTTTATTAGCCTGATCAATCATGTTAGCACCAGTATCTTCAGCTGTTTTTAGCGTCTTGAAAAGTGAATTCTCTACCTCACGTAGTTTTTCAACCTCTTTTTCTGAAGATTCTAGTTTTATTTTAAGTTCTTTATTTTCATCCAGAAGTTTTTCCCACTCAGTGGATAAAGTTGCTAGAAAAGCCGTTACCTCGTCTTTATCCAATCCTCTGAAAGCTTTTTCAAAAGACTTTTGCCTTATTTCTAATGGGGTAATTTTCATCTCTATTATTTACAAACCAACTATCAAAATTAAAACTCAATATCCCAAACAGATATTGCCCTGTCATCACTCGCACTAACCAATAAATCTTCATGAGAAGACCAAAGCAGTTTATTTACTGATGTACCGTGTCCAGCATGACGTGCCTTATCGATTACCTTCAGTAATTTCAATCGATCAGCATCCCATACTTTAATCGATTTATCCATGCTACAAGTTACAAAATGTTTGCCATCTGGGCTAAAAGTGATATTATTTATAGCGAACATATGGGCAACTATATCATCCATCAAAATATATCCACCTTTAACATCCCATGCTTTCAAATGTGCATCTCTGCCTGCACTTAACAGCATTTGTTCATCAGGTGAATAACTCAACGTAAAAACTGAATTAGTATGATCTTCTAAGGTATATTTTAGAGTATGATCTGTAAGGTCAAATATTTTAATCTGATTATCACTGGTACCAACAGCCAATTCATTATTTAAAGCACTGACAGCAATCGTCCTAACGCTTTGTTCTGCCACTTTTAAAGAGTGTACTATTTTTAAAGGATTCAATCCAATGAATGTAACTACACCTGAACCATCACCGACAATCAATAAATCAGCAGATGATTTTATATCAAAAATGGCAGCTGAAGTAAGTTTCAAAGACGCCACCTCTTTCTTATTCTCCCAATCTATGAAATGAACACCATCATAATTATGCCCTACAGCTAATAAATTAGCGTTTTTAAGATAATGAAGCCCATATATCGAATTGGGTAGTTTAGCAATTAACTCGCCTTTATCAGGTTTTTGCAAGTCCCAGCTAACGACCATCCCATCTCCAGCACCCGAAAAAAAAATATGGTCAAATTGAGATTTTTCTAAGGTATAGATAGAGTCATTATGGCCTTTATAAGTATCTTTTTTGCTGACTTTTATTTGACTCATCTCACGATAGTGATTAATTACTAAATTTATGCAAAGAAGCAGGTAATCCTCTACTAATCAAATGCCCTTAACCAAAATAGAACAAATTACTGCATCACGATCAATTGCTCTGTGGTCTATTAATGAGACTGAGGTAGAATTATTAAAGCAACTGAACCCTGCTGATGAAGAAAGGAATAAGTTACTTGCCTTTAAACATGAAACTAAGAGACTAGAGTGGTTATCGGCTAGATTGGTGGTTAGAAAACTAGCCTCTCATATGAGTATTGATTATGACGGGATATTTAAGAATGAAAATGGAAAACCAATATTAAAAAATGCATCGGCCGAACTTTCCATAAGCCATTCATACCCTTATGTTGCTGCTGTAATTGACTATCATCTTGATGTGGGCATTGATATTGAGCAACCAAAAGAGAAACTTAAGCTAATCGCCCATAAGTTCTCATCAAAAAAAGAGCTTGAATATTCAAAAAACGATATTACTAAGCTATGTGTTATTTGGAGTGCCAAAGAGGCTCTTTACAAAATATACTCAAAAAAAGGACTGGTTTTCAACGATCACATGTTTATTGAGCCTTTTGAATTATCATCGCATGGCACGATTACTGGTCACCTAAATGTAACTGATTGTCAAAAAAAGTATAAATTAGATTACCATGTAGTGGGTGACTATGTGTTGGTTTACAACATTGACTGAAGTATATGAAAGCTATAATTACCATTCTGCTAATCGGAATTTTTACTGTTTCAAAAAGTCAGGTTAAGGATTTTCAAGGACTAGATGTCAGGTCTAACCAGTCAGTCTCTCTCAATGATTATAAGTCAAAAAAAGCTGTGGTAGTTATTTTTACTAGCAACGTCTGCCCCTATTCAGTATATTATGAAGGACGAATTACTCAGTTGGTTTCTGACTTCAATAATGAAGTGCAGTTTTTATTAGTCAATAGTCATAAAGATGATAAGGAGTCTACAGAAGAAATGAAAAACAAGATTTCTACCTGGGGAATAAATGTTCCTTACATCGCAGATAAGGATGGTAAAATAATGCAATCATTTAAGGCCAGAAAGAGTCCAGAAGTGTACCTGCTGAAGTCCGGTTCAAATGGGTTCAGTGTTTTTTATAAAGGTGCCATAGATAATAACCCTCAGGTAGCGAGTGATGTGAAAGACCAGTACTTAAAAAAGAATATTCAAAGCCTTATTTCTGGTGGTTCACCCAGCACACAATCGACTCGACCTATCGGTTGTATGATCAAATAAGATCTGAGATATTATCGCCTGAAATAGCATGTAAAAGCACCTTTACTTCTTCAGTTTTACCATGATCACCAAGTTTCTCGAATGAATTCATTAAGTTCCTTAGTGCTCGCTTTACTATTTCGAGGTTATCACATGGCTCATAGTAACTATCTTCCGGGTTGATCCTTAATTCAGAAATGTAATTATCAATATCATCCTTTGAGAAAATGAGCCCTCGATTAAAGGCATTGATATAAAACTGATGATGATTCTCATCTGTATAAGTTAGTATAAACAGGTTTGGAAGATTAACACCATAAACTGGCATTTTGAGGCGTTGAGCTACTAACATATAAATGACACAAAGACTTATTGGATTTCCTTTTTTAGACTCTAATACTACATTGATCATAGAGTTACCAGGAGAATGAAAATGTTTGGTATTAGCACCAAACTTTAGCTTTCCGAACAACACACTATTGAGTAATTTTACTTGATCAACCGGATGTGCTTCCGGTTTAAACTCCAACCAAGCCTCATAGTATATCTGTTCTAACTCTTGTTTAAGTTTTACAAAATCAAGATCAGGATACTGGTAAGTTGCTACCAGCCATAACCCTTTCAATAAATTATCTGGTTCTGTTTGGCTCCACTCATACAATCTATTTTTCAATAGCTCAAATTGAAGAAAATGTATCAAGTCTTCAATTCTTCTTTGTACATCAGGATTCAGATTACTTTCCCACTCAGTTTCTAAAAATGGGATAACTTCCTGCCCTAGTGATTTAATTTTCTCTTCTACATGCGAGATGATTTGTCCATCATCATCATCTAGTAAAGAGACCAATGCTTTGAATTCTTTATCTTTCAAATTGATCTAATTATACAATGTTGAAAATAGGATTCTATTTTATCAAATTCAAAGATCAGGTTTGAATTACTCCTACATTGAATTTTTCGACCGGAGCATGATTTGCAGCTTCAATTCCCATTGAAATAACCTTGCGTGTCTCCAAAGGATCAATTATGCCATCAACCCACAACCTGGAAGCCGCATAGTAAGGACTCAACTCTTCATTGTATTTGTCTGTAATTTCTTTTAAAAGCTTTTCTTCAGCTTCTGGAGTGATTTCTTCCCCTTTAGCTTTTAGGGTAGCTACTTTTATCTGAAGCAGGGTTTTCGCTGCCGAGGCTCCACTCATAACCGCTAGTTGTGATGTAGGCCAAGCATAAATAAGTCTGGGATCGTACGCCTTTCCGCACATGGCATAATTACCTGCTCCGTAAGAATTTCCCAATATAAACGTAAACTTTGGTACTGTCGAATTAGCCATCGCATTTACCATTTTGGCTCCATCTTTGATTATTCCACCATGTTCCGCTTTGCTACCCACCATAAAACCGCTTACATCCTGTAAAAACACCAAAGGAATCTTACGTTGATTGCAATTCATGATAAACCGAGCTGCTTTATCTGCCGAGTCAGAATAAATAACTCCGCCCATCTGCATTTCGCCTTTTTTACTTTTTACAACTTTACGCTGATTAGCCACTATTCCTACAGCCCAACCGTCTACTCTCCCGTACCCACAAACAATCGTCTGACCATATAATTCTTTGTACTGTTCAAATTCCGAATTGTCTACTAATCGTTCTATGACATCAACTATATTATAAGGTTTGACCCTTTCTTCAGGAAAGATCCCATAAAGTTCTTCTTGGTTTTTCTTAGGTTCAACAGCTGCAATTTTATCGAAACCAGCCTTATCAAAGTCTCCAATTTTATTGAAAATGGATTTGATGTAATCTAAACAAGCCTCGTCATTATCAAACTTATTGTCGGTTACACCTGAAATTTCGCATTGAGTGGTCGCTCCACCCAGGGTTTCGTTATCTATAGTTTCTCCAATAGCTGCTTTAACCAAATAAGAGCCAGCCAAAAATATAGAACCTGTTTTATCTACAATCATAGCTTCATCGGACATGATTGGAAGATAAGCACCTCCGGCCACGCAGCTGCCCATAATTGCGGCAATCTGAACAATACCTAATGAAGACATCTTCGCATTATTTCTGAACTGCCTTCCAAAATGCTCTTTATCAGGAAAAATTTCATTTTGCATAGGTAGGAACACTCCAGCGCTATCAACCAAATAGATAACGGGCAACCTATTTTCCATTGCCACTTCCTGGGCTCTTAAGTTTTTTTTAGCAGTTATTGGAAACCATGCTCCAGCTTTGACGGTGGCATCATTTGCAACAATCATGCACTGTCGACCCTGAACGTACCCTATACCCGTAACAACTCCACCTGATGGGCAACCGCCCACGTCTTGATACATGCCTTCACCAGCAAAAAGTCCTATCTCTAAAAATTCAGAATCTTCATCAGTCAAATAGTCTATTCTCTCTCTGGCAGTTAGTTTTCCCTTTTCATGCTGCTTGGCAATCTTCTTTTCACCTCCGCCTAGCTTCACTTTTTTTTCCTTTTCGGCAAGCTTATAAACAAGCTGCTTCAGACTATCTTCATTTTTATTGAACTCTATATCCATAAGTTACAGAAATAATTAACCATTGAGCGATGCAAACCTTTGCAATGGCACAATAATAGGGAATCTTAAAATTAAAAATTGAGACCTAAAGAAAGAGTTTAGTTACCCTTGGCTTCTTTCCTTCTATCCTTTTCTATTTTCGACTTACTCTTTCCAAGTGGGGCCAGAAAGTGCTTAGGATTAGTATCGAAGTGTATTAAGAGTCTGTCTAAGCTTATTATTGCGTTATTGAGATTATTATACAAAGAATCTTCATTGATAAGCTTGCCCAAGGTTCCCTCACTTCGAGAGAAATGTTCAATCGCTATACTCAATTCTTCGAGAGCTTTATTAGCCCTAGCTACTGTCTGATTTAACTCTAATGATCTTAATGAATCAGTAATTATTTTGAAGTTTTTTAATGCAGGT
This sequence comes from uncultured Fulvivirga sp., assembly GCA_947500555.1. Classification (GTDB taxonomy): domain Bacteria; phylum Bacteroidota; class Bacteroidia; order Cytophagales; family Cyclobacteriaceae; genus Fulvivirga. The sequence continues at coordinate 935,225 of CANMSE010000002.1, forward strand.
TTGACCTCGTTTAAAGAAGAATTAACATTTATACCGAGCTCATTATAGGTCAATAACACTTCGTTCAATTGTCTTTTAGTATCCAATATTGTCGGCTTCAAAACGGAGCTAGCTGCCTGAAAATCAGTAAGGATACTATCAATTTTACCTCCTGCGCCCCCTAGTTTATCTAAAACACCATTAATTTTTTTTATAGTGGCTTCTAAGTTATTAGCAACAGGTTGAGCGCTTTCTGCAAGAATGTCTGCAATTCCTTTATCCAAAACGGCTATTAACGTATCTCCTGATTCAATCGGTTTTAATATGTCACCCGCTGTAAGGGATATAGATTTGTTACCCAGAAAATCGCTATTGAGTGTAGCTACAGCTGAATCACCAATAACTATATCTCCTCTAATATCTAGTTCAACAAGAACTTTATCTCCATCATTTTGCAACAATCTTATTGAGCTAACACGACCAACGGTAAATCCATTGATCATTATAGGATTTGAGACATTCAAGCCGTCAACATTGGCATAGACAGCATAGTATTTATCATTGCTTGAAAAGAAATCCTTCCCTTTTAAGTAATTAAATCCTAAATAGAGGGTGGCTATACCAATAACCATGAACAAGCCAACCTTAAATTCTTTGGATACTTTCACATTAATCGTTTAAAGATTCTATTTCATTTTTATAGTCTCGGAAAGCTCGAAAAACTCCAGAAGCTATATTTCCTTGAATAGATTTACTGTTTAGCTCTTTCTCTTCTTTAGGATTTGTGAGGTAACCTATTTCCACCAATACACTGGGCATGGACGTTCTCCATAATACCCAAAACCCGGCTTGCTTTACACCTCTACTTCTTCTCCCAGCTCTTTTACCAAACTGATGTTCTATTTGGCTGGCAAGGTACAGACTATTTTCTATGTACGCACTTTGTGTTAATGAAAATAAAATTTGTGATTCTGGAGAGTTAGGATCAAAGCCTTCATACTTTTCTTCATAACCGTCTTCGTAAAGAATAACACTGTTTTCTCGTTTCGCGACCTCAAAATTTCCCTCTGTTTTATGTGGTCCCATAACATATGTTTCGGTACCATATATTGTGTTTCTAGACACCGCATTGGCATGTATTGATATGAAAGCATCAGCGTTATTTTTATTTGCAATAACTGCACGTTGTTCCAACTCAATGAACTTATCTGAGTTTCTGGTGTAAATGACCTTGACATCAGGAAGATACTCGTTAATGTAGCTGCCAACCTGCAGAGCTACCTCGAGTGCTATATCTTTTTCCTTAGAAAAATTTCCATGAGTTCCAGGATCATGACCTCCATGTCCAGCGTCAATAACGACAGTTTTAACTTTGAAATCAGACCTTCTTAATGAGGTGGATGAAGTTAGCAAGGTTATTGCTAAGAAAACGGCTACGATGGTAATATTCTTCACATTCTTTCGCTTCTTCTGCGTTATTACAATAACTTTGAACAAAGTTGTGAATTTTTCTTTAATTGCGAAAAATAGGTCGTACAAATTGAACCCTTCTTTCTTCTTCAAATTTTGTTTTTTCATTGTTTTTAGCACTTTTTTCATACTCGAATCACATGCTCAAACTCCTGAAAAAGAATTAAATGTAACTCCAGGGGTTTTAAATGAAATTCCTTTAAAATCAGATTCATCAACCATTGATCCTACTCTGATTACTTTGGATTCTACCAATTTGAGTAATCAAGACTCTTTAAGTAATCAACCTCCTCCAAAAGGAGATATTGAAACTACAATCAATTACTCGGCCAAAGATTCTATCAATTTCTCTGTTGATTCGAAAATTGTCATGCTTTATGGAGATGCAAAGATTAAGTATGGCCTAATAGAGTTGGAAGCTGAAAACATCACAATAGACTATGGTAACAACACTTTATCAGCTCAAGGTCAGACTGACTCTACAGGAAGAAGGATTGGCTTTCCTGTATTCAAAAATGGTAATGAGGTCTACGAAACCAAGGATATAATTTACAATTTCAAAACTGGCAGGGCAAAAATATCTCAGGTGGTTACTCAACAGGGAGAGGGTTATCTACATGGAGAAACTGTTTACAAGAATTCTAAAGATGAATTATTCAGCATAAACAACTCATATACTACCTGCAATCTGGCTGATCCACATTTTCGAATAAGAGCAAGACGCACCAAGGCAATTCCAAATGATAAGATAGTCTCCGGACCAGCTAATTTAGAAATCAATGATGTGCCAACACCTCTTTGGTTACCTTTTGGTATGTTTCCAGCAAAAAATGAAGCCTCATCCGGAGTAATTATTCCCACATATGGTGAAGAGGCTAGGCGTGGTTTTTTTCTTCGTGGTGGCGGATATTTCTTTGATATAAGTGATTACTTCAAAGCTTCATTAACGGGGGACTTATATTCAAAAGGGGGTCATGGTGTCCAATTCAACTCAGTTTACCGTAAACGTTATGCTTTTGGTGGAAATATTAACTTTTCATATACTCAAATTAGATTGAGTGATCAGGTTGAAGATGAGTCCAAACAAAATGATTTTAGACTTGCATGGAGCCATAGTCCACAAAGTAAAGGTAATAGTCGGTTCAGTGGAAGTATAAATGCAGCAACCTCCACCTACAATCAAAACAATTTTATCGGTTTCAATGCAGATCCAAATAGTGGAAGATTTGACAACACGACAAGGCAGTTAAGCTCTAACGTGGCCTACTCAAAAACCTTTGGAAATAGTCCTTTTACACTCGGCATTAGTGCCAGACATAATCAAGATATACGAACTAGGGAAGTTGATCTATTACTCCCATCTTTAACACTCAACATGGGTAATATTTATCCTTTAGCCAGTAGTACAGGATCTTCAGCTGGATGGATGGAGAAGCTAAACTTACGATATACAATGGCCGGTACTAATCAAATAACTAATAATGTAGGTAGAATTGGTGTAGACGAAACTCAGGATAGTATTGCACCCTTTGACTTTGATAATTTCAGTACATTCCTTAAGAACGCCAGGCGTGGAATAAGGCATACGATACCTATTAGCACTTCCTTTAAGGCATTAAAACATTTTACGGCAAGCCCCTCATTCAGCTATGATGAAATTTGGTACTTTGAAAAACTTCAGTGGGAACTTGATGAGAACAATAGTCCTGTAGTTTCTGATACTCTAGACGGTTTCAATAGAATTTCTACCTACAGCATGGGTACTAGTCTAAATACTCGTCTCTACGGAACCTATTTTTTTAAAAAAGGTAATATTCAGGCAATTAGACATGTTATGAATCCCACAATTTCATTTAACTATACACCTGACTTTAGCAGGGAGAGTTTCGGTTACTATCAGACTCTGGTTACGGAAGAAGGGGAAGAGATTTTAAGATCAAGATATCAGGGGTTTGTTTATGGCGGACCTGGCCAGGGAGAAAGTGCATCCATTGGACTTTCTCTAAATAATACTCTTGAAATGAAGGTTAAAAATAAGAGCGATACATCTAATCAATCAAAGAAAATACCTCTACTAAATAATTTTGGTGTTAGTACCAGTTACAATGTTATTGCCGAGCAATTTAAATTAGGTAACATAAGTTTAAGAGCAAATACATCAGTGTTTAACAATAAGTTAACCATTAATTTCAATGGAACAGTAGATCCTTATACTTATGTAATAGACAGTGTGGTTACAACAGAAACCAGCACACAAATATTTGATCGCAGAATAGATCGTTTTGCGTGGACAAGTGGTAATGGACTTGGACAGTTAACATCTGCCACTATAGCTCTCGGCACCAACTTGAATCCTAAAGGTCGTGATAAGGAAAGTGTTACAAACAAAAAAATTCAAAACTCTGACCTGAATCAGGCTGACAAAGACTTTCTTTTGAATAACCCTCATAGTTATGTGGATTTTAACATCCCTTGGAGCTTAAGAATCAACTATAGCCTAAGTTACAATAAAAGAGGTTTCCAGGAATCTAATACCACACAATCAATGCGATTTTCTGGAGACTTGTCATTAACTGAAAAATGGAAAATTAACTTTCAATCAGGTTATGATTTTGAAGCAAAAGATTTAATTGCAACTTCGATAGGACTCACACGAGATTTACATTGTTGGCAAATGGATTTCAATTGGGTTCCCTTTGGTGCACAAACCAACTATACCTTTTCTATTCATGTAAAATCTTCTCTTCTTCAAGACTTGAAGATTGATCGAAACAGGAGCTTTTTCGATCAACAATTTTAACCTATCCAGCTTTTCACTTCTTCAAACGAAGGGTTTTTAGCTTCCAACTTTAGCTTTTTCCTTGTCCCACATACATCATTAAAAAGCTTATTGGGGTTTGATTCCTTAATTTGATTTACTGTATTTAGGCCTAGTTTTCGAATAATAGGAAGTAGTTCTTCTCTTATCCCCAAACCCATTAAATCTTCATCTGTAGCCATAGCCACTTTTTTCTCAGGTTTCATTTGAGGAAAGAAAAGAACGTCCTGTATAGAGTTTGAATTGGTCATGATCATACTCAATCTATCAATACCAACACCCAATCCAGCAGTAGGAGGCATTCCGTATTCCAAAGCTCTCAAAAAGTCCTCATCGAGGGTCATTGCCTCTTCATCACCTCGTTTTCCCAATTCCAATTGTTCCTGAAATCGCTCACGTTGATCAATGGGGTCATTGAGCTCAGAGAATGAATTACATATTTCTTTCCCGTTGGCTATAGCCTCAAAGCGTTCAACTAAACCTTCTTTACTCCTATGCTTTTTTGCCAGGGGAGACATCTCTACTGGGTAATCAGTAATAAAGGTTGGTTGAATAAGTTGTCCTTCACATTTTTCACCAAAAATTTCATCAATCAACTTTCCTTTACCCATGGTATCATCAACGGCCACGTTCAGTTCCTTTGCGGTACTACGCAAGGAAGATTCATCCATTTCTGAAATATCAATCCCCGTAAAATGTTCGATAGCCTCGAACATAGTGAATCTTTTCCAAGGCCTCTTAAAATTCAACACGTTTTCCCCAACCTGCACTTCAGTAGTCCCGTGGAGATCAATAGCCACTTTTTCAACCATCTCTTCCACTAAATCCATCATCCAGTTGTAATCTTTATAAGCTACATAAAGCTCAACCTGAGTAAATTCAGGGTTATGGAAACGAGACATGCCTTCGTTCCTAAAATCTTTTGAGAATTCATAAACACCGTCAAAACCACCTACAATCAGTCTTTTGAGGTATAACTCATTCGCAATACGCAAATATAAAGTCATATCAAGCGAATTATGATGAGTTTTGAAAGGCTTCGCTGCAGCTCCACCATATAGAGGTTGCAATATTGGTGTTTCTACCTCCAGATAACCTTTGTCATTAAGGTAGTCACGCATTGAGTTAACTAATTTTGTTCTCTTAATGAAAGTATCCTTAATATGATCGTTGACAATTAAATCAACATAACGTTGTCTATACCTTAACTCAGGATCTGAAAAAGCATCATGTTTCACTAAATTACCGTCTGAATCTTCTGTCTCTTTAACTACAGGAAGAGGTTTTAAAGATTTAGACAAGACCGTGAGAGTCGTTACATGGATAGATATTTCTCCTGTTTGTGTAGTAAATACATATCCTCGGACGCCAACAATATCTCCTATGTCCAACAGTTTTTTAAATACTGTATTATACATGGTTTTGTCCTCTTCGGGGCAAATGTCATCTCTTCTTAAGTATATCTGAATACGGCCAGTTGAATCTTGAATTTCAGCAAAAGAAGCTGAACCCATAATTCGTCTACTCATAATCCGGCCAGCAATTGAAATATTCTTATAGTCTATCTTTCTACGTTCGTAGTTATCTAAAATTTCCTTAGCAGAAACATTAACCTCAAATTTTTCAGAAGGGTAAGGATTGATTCCTAACTCTTCTAGTTTAGACTTCGCTTCTCGTCTTACAATTTCCTGTTCACTCAATTGCATCGCATCGTTTTATTAAATAAAGGCGCAAAGATAAAGTAATATCCTTTTTCTAATAACCATAATGAAAAACTGAACTGAAAATAACCTCTATATTTTGATGTAACATTTGGTTACTATTATGACTCGATTCATATATATACGTCTACTATGCTTTAGAATATACCATTTTCTTAAAGAATATTAGTACTTTTGTCCACTATTTAAGATGTAAGTTTTTAGAAATGAAAAAGTCTATATTTGGTTTCCTTGCTGGTGCAGTTTTCATTCTGTCGCATATAACATCAGTTACAGCACTAGCTCAAGGTGATGAGAGTAACTGTTTACCTGTAATATCTACCTCATTTAGTGATGATCATTTATCAGTAGAGGTGAGTTCTTCAAAAGACCTTTCAAATATTGTATTAAAATTTGGAGATGGATCAACTCAAAAGTTTGATGATTTAAGTGGTTCCAATGAGACTTTCTCAGGTACAAATGAATTTCTAAATCTTTGTATCTCGGGCATTTGGGTTAAATCCGGTTGTAATTCTAGTGGCGATGGCCCAGGTTATGGAGAGTTTATTGCAAACGCTAATTGGTCGGGAATATGTCCTATTGATCTCGAAATACCTGATTTTGTCAACTGCAATGATATTAGTATAGAGCAAAAGCTTTATGAGGTATCATCTTCTACCAGCAATGGTTCCATTATTCATTCATTGTGGATGCCCGATTTATTTCAGGAAGGTACCGCAAGGTTCGATTTTACAGAAGGGCAAATGCTTCATGATGAGAACGGTGCGGAGGTATATGGTAGCTTAAATCTTAGATCAGGAGGTGGAACTAAAAATGGTACTTCCTGGAAAGTCTATCTTAAATATGATCCAACAGATATAGTTAATCCCAAGAAAGAATTGGGACAAGATGAAAATCTGACAGAAACGTGGGTTTATTATGTTTTAAATTCAAATGACTCTTATTTAATAGGTGAAGATGATCAGAACGATGTCGTCACTTTCACACATATGGGTAACCCTTTCCAAATAGGCTTAAGTGCTGGAGGAAAAGATCTCAACGAATTTAGTGCTTCTGGTTGGTTCAACTGGTTTCGAGCGGATAGAACGGGAAGAGGAGATGTGAATATAAACGCAGAAGATTTATGTCCACCTGCTGAGAAAATTAGCCCCATCCTCGAGTGCGTTGATCTAAATGCAGACGGTACGTACACAGCGCATTTTGGGTATTTAAATGACAATGACATCAACATTATTATTCCAATTAGCAGCAAAAATAAGTTTACTCCTAGCCCAATAGATCAGGGACAGCCTTTCATCTTTCTGCCCGGTCGACAAGTCGATATATTTCAGGTTCCGTTTGATGGAAGCAATCTAGTTTGGACACTTACAAGTCCAAACGGATCAACAAGAACATCAACAGCTAGTGATAATCCAGCACAGAGATGCATAACAGAAGAAATCTGTAAGCCTACCTCCATCACAGGAGGTACTATCGCTTTTAATGGCCCTTATAATCCTGAAGGAACTAACACCATCATCAATACTGAATTGCCCTCAAGTCCTTATGCCGAACTTGGGTTCGAATATGTCTGGTTGCAAAGCAATGAAGATGTGCCTAACACCCCTGGGAATACCAGCTGGGCTATGATTGAGGGTTCAGAGAATCTTACTGAACTTCAGCTCGGTTTGCTTTTCGAAACTACGTACTTCATCCGTTGTGCGCGACTCGTAGGGTGTGAGGATTATTGGGGAGAAACACCTAGTGTAGAAGTGGAAGTCAATCCGTGTACACCTGCTTCCATCACAGGAGGTACTATCGCTTTTAATGGCCCTTATAATCCTGAAGGAACTAACACCATCATCAATACTGAATTGCCCTCAAGTCCTTATGCCGAACTTGGGTTCGAATATGTCTGGTTGCAAAGCAATGAAGATGTGCCTAACACCCCTGGGAATACCAGCTGGGCTATGATTGAGGGTTCAGAGAATCTTACTGAATTAGAACTTGGTTTACTTTTCGAAACTACGTACTTCATCCGTTGTGCGCGACTCGTAGGGTGTGACGATTATTGGGGAGAAACACCTAGTGTAGAAGTGGAAGTCAATCCGTGTACACCTGCTTCCATCACAGGAGGTACTATCGCTTTTAATGGCCCTTATAATCCTGAAGGAGCTAACACCATCATCAATACTGAATTGCCCTCAAGTCCTTATGCCGAACTTGGGTTCGAATATGTCTGGTTGCAAAGCAATGAAGATGTGCCTAACACCCCTGGGAATACCAGCTGGGCTATGATTGAGGGTTCAGAGAATCTTACTGAATTAGAACTTGGTTTACTTTTCGAAACCACTTACTTCATTCGTTGTGCTAGACTTGTAGGGTGTGACGATTATTGGGGAGAAACACCTAGCGTAGAAGTCGAAGTCAATCCATGTACACCTGCTTCCATCACAGGAGGTACGATCGCTTTTAATGGCCCTTATAATCCTGAAGGAACTAACACCATCATCAATACTGAATTGCCCTCAAGTCCTTATGCCGAACTTGGGTTCGAATATGTCTGGTTGCAAAGCACTGAAGATGTACCTAACACCCCTGGGAATACCAGCTGGGCTATGATTGAAGGTTCTGAAAATCTTACTGAACTACAGCTCGGTTTGCTTTTTGAAACTACGTACTTCATCCGTTGTGCACGATTAGTAGGGTGTGACGATTATTGGGGAGAAACACCTAGTGTAGAAGTGGAAGTCAATCCGTGTACACCTGCTTCCATCACGGGAGGTACTATCGCTTTTAATGGCCCGTACAATCCCGAAGCAACTAACACCATCATCAATACTGAATTGCCGTCAAGTCCTTATGCCGAACTTGGGTTCGAATATGTCTGGTTGCAAAGCACTGAAGATGTACCTAACACCCCTGGGAATACCAGCTGGGCTATGATTGAAGGTTCAGAGAATCTTACTGAATTAGAACTTGGTTTACTTTTCGAAACCACTTACTTCATCCGTTGTGCGCGACTCGTAGGTTGTGAAGATTATTGGGGTGAGAGTAATGTCGTAACTGTTAACGGTTTTGAAATTCCAACTGCTACATTATCAGGCGGAGGAGAGATATGTGAAGGTGAAACATCAACAATTTCAATAGTTCTAACAGGTATAGCTCCATTCACAGTTATTTATACGAATGGAATCGAAAATACAGAGATTATTGTCAATTCAAGTGAATATTCATTTGAGGCGATTGCAGGTACATATACCCTAGTAGAAGCAAATGATATCAATTATCCAGCTATTATTGATGGTGAAGCTATAATTACCACTTTCGACACTCCTACAGCTACATTATCTGGCGGTGGTTTGGTATGTGGTCAAGAGACTGCTCTACTTACTATTCAGTTTAGCGGGGCAGCTCCGTTCGACATCACTTATTCAGATGGGTCAGTAAATACTAGTGTAACTATTGAAGATAACAGTTATTCTTTTGAAGCAGTAGCAGGAAATTACTCTCTATTAAGCATTAATGACAGAAATTGTTCAGGAACCGTTTCTGGAAATGCAGTGGTAACAGAAGCTGAAACACCTACTGCCTTTTTATCTGGTGGTGGATCGGTATGTGGTGATGATACGTTGCCATTGACAATTACATTTACCGGTAATGCTCCATTTGACGTTATCTATTCTGATGGCACGGTAAATATACCCTTAACGATTAATGAGAATGTATATGTGTTTGACGGAAATAGTGGCAACTATTCTTTGTTGAGTGTATCTGATGCAAATTGTAATGGTACTGTTAGTGGAGAAGCTGTGGTAAGTGAATTTGAGCTCCCTACTGCAATAATAAGTGGTGATGCTACAGTATGTAATGATGAAACAAGTATAGTAACTATAGACCTTACTGGAACAAGTCCTTGGCAAGTTACTTATACTGATGGAATCGATCAGTTTGAATTGAATGCTACGGAAAATAGTATTGAACTTGGCTTACCTGTTGGAAATTATTCGCTTATTTCAGTGAATGATCTTAATTGTACCGGCTCGACAAGTGGTTCTGCGACAATAAATGAGTATGAAATACCTACAGCCACTTTTGTTGAGACATCTATAAGCTCTTGCGAAGGAGGAAGTGTACCATTAGAAATAATATTAACTGGTAATAGCCCATGGACAATTGAATATGCCAAGAATGGATCTCCCATAACTGTTGAATCGTCTAATGATGTTTATACTTTTGATGCTACAGAAGGTGATTATGAATTAATAAGCGTATCTGATAATTTCTGTTCAGGTACGGTCTCCGGAGAAGTTTCAGTTATTATTTCTGCTCCTCCAACCGCTACAATTTCAGGAAATGAGCAATTCTGCGGTGATCCAGTAAATCTCTTGCTTCAATTTACAGGTCAAGGTCCCTGGACTTATTCAATTGAAGTGAATAGGAATATAATTACAAATCTGGCTAATGAATCTACAGTCAATTTAGAGGTGACTGAACCTGGTGAATATAGTTTAATTTCTGTTACTGGTGGCAGTCTTTGTGAAGGTACTGTAAGTGGTTTAGGTGTGGTTTTAGAAAGTGTTGTACCCACTGGTTCAATAATTATTGATGAAAGTGCATGTGTCGGAAATGAAATTGTTTTAGATAATAATATTGTTGGTTTCAACTATACTTATTTATGGTCCACTTCAGGTTCTGGAATGTTAATAGATGCAAATAGCCAAAGAGCTCGTTATGTTTCCGATGAGGAAGAGTTAGAGTTAGAATTTACACTTGAGGTATTTAGCGGTTGTGAAATTACCGAATTCAATAGCATCACAAATATTTACTCCACCAGTGCTCAATTTGAAATTGATCCAGCACCAGAGAATGGTGTTCTTTTAGCCAACGTGGAGTATACATTTACAGCTACCGATTCAGAATCAGATAGCTACGATTGGGATTTCGATGACGGCTCAACAAGCACTGGTAGTGTAGTTGTACATACATTCCTTCAAAGAGGAATTTACAATGTATCCCTACTAACGTCAAAAGGAGATTGTTCTGACAGCTTTAGCTTTGCTTTTGAAGTAAGTGAGAATGAAAACCTCTTTATTCCTAATGTATTTAATCCCACTTCTCTAAATGAGGATAATAATTCTGTCAAAATATACGGTGAAAATATTTCTCAGGACGGATTCGAGTTTGCGATCTATAATCGTTGGGGACAAATTGTATACCGTACAAGTAATTTGAGAGACGCACAGTCTTCTGGTTGGAATGGCCAAAATAATGGCGAGAATAAAGAGAATAATGTATTTACCTACATTGTAAGAGGTAAGTTCAATAATGGTGAGTCATTTGAAAAAACGGGAGCAGTAACTCTCGTAAAATAATATGGTTGGTAAGTGGTTAAGAACGGGAATTGTATGTCTGCTTCTATTGTTCAGTTTTTTAAATTCTTCTGGACAAGATGCTGTTTTCTCGCAGTTTTTTAATAGTACCTTATACCTAAATCCAGCTCTGGCAGGAATTGAGAAAGATGTTACCATCAATTTCAGTCACAGGTCCCAGTGGAATAATTTACAATTTCCATACACAACCAGCCAGTTCTCTGCTATTATACCCTATTACAAATCGAAACACACAAAGCCTTTAGGCCATATTGGAGCTCTTGGAATTTCAGTTTATAATGACTTAGCAGGTGAGAACAACAACTTCAAAACAACTGGAGCTAATATAACCGGAGCCTATAATCTACCATTAGATAAAAGGTATGTCAACCTGATAACTTTTGGTCTACAGGTTGGAGCCATTAATAAGCGAATAGACCCTGATGGATTGGAATGGGGAGAACAATACAATCCCTTCGTTGGTTTTGATGCATCTATTTCTCCTTCGGAAGCTTCGGCTTTACAAGGCAGGACTTTCCTGGATTTTAATGCTGGTGCTTTCTACTGGTGGACTCCAATACAAGATGGCAAAAGACTGCTTAATAGTGCAAACTCCGGACTATCAGTTTCTCACCTTAATAATCCTAATGAGTCTTTACTGGAATCAGAAAATGAGCCTCTTCCACTTTTATGGAAGTATCATGGTGGTTTGGTGTTTAATCTATCATCAAAAGCTACAGCTTCCATCAATTACCTCATAGCACATCAGGACGAAACAACTCAGAACAATATTGGCAGTTATTTAAGCTATAAACTGACTACTTTCAGCGATGGAAAAGCTAAATACGCAATTGCAAGACTCGGTGGCTGGTACCGCGTCAATGACTCATTTATATTGCTTACTGAATTTGAAACTGCCTTATTCAAAGTAGCTTTCAGTTATGATTGGAATACTTCATCTCTCAGGTACAACGACCGAGGAATTGGGACTTATGAAATAAATTTGGCTTATAGATTTGCCAATCACGCTCCTGCTAAATCACGTTATTGATCTATGAGGATAATCTTCCTACTATTTATTTCCTTATTATTCATTTTAAATAGTTCAGCTCAAAAAGTTTTTTGGGCAAATGAGGTAATCGAGGTTTCGTCTGAATGGACTGCATCACGTCATTTGGTGTTACTTGGTGATGAATCTCACAAAGCCAAACAAGTACTGGGGGAACCTAATATATACCCTGGAAGTAAAGGTTCTACGCGAGCCTGGGCTCCAAAGAGAGCAAAAGGAGTAGACTTCATAAAGGTTGGATTTGAAGAACCTATTAAAATTAAACAAATAGCCATAGCAGAAACACTAAACCCCACGGCAATCTCAAAGGTTTTCGCTTATGATGCAAATGGCAGAGAGTACCTTGTCAATGTTTTCAACCCTAAACCCATTCCGATCAACGGTCGGCTGCTAAATCTATTTATGGAGGAAACAAGTTATGAGGTGGTAGCCATTAAAGTAGAAATAGATGGGAGCACTGTACCTGGACATAACGGCATAGACGCTATAGCCATTTCAGACTCAGAAATTCCTATTAAAATTGATGTCTCTTTTGCCAAAGGAATTTACGCTGCAGTATCTCCTGAAAAACTTAGTGATAAAGTCAATAGTCCATACAAGGACCTAAAACCGCTAATTACTCCAGATGCCAACGCCATGTTTTTTAGTCGGGTAAATGACCCTAATAATGTTGGTGGACAGAAGGACACGGAAGATATTTGGTATGCTGAAAAAGATACTAATGGGGAGTGGAAACAAGCCACCAATATTGGTGCACCATTGAATACTGATGGCCCTAATTTTATTTCTTCGATTATTCCTCATAAAAACGGTTATCTACTCTTACTTGGTAATAGATATAGAAAAAGAAAAATGACCGAAGGGCTGTCTCTGGCATATAAACTGGATAGTGGAATATCAAGCATAAAAAATATAAATATTGAAAACCAGGAAAACTACTCTCCTTATGCAAACTATTTCATGAGTCAAAATCAGAAAGCAATCCTTATGTCAGTACATCGGAGGGAGTCTTATGGTAAGAGAGATCTGTATGTAAGCCTTGTAAATGAACAGGGTATATGGAAAACACCAATTAATTTAGGTGAAGCCATAAATACCTCTGATGAAGAGTCGTCACCATTCTTAGCACCTGATGGTCGAACGCTATATTTCTCTTCCAAGGGACATTTAGGTTTTGGCGGCAGTGATGTATTCGTATCCCACAGACTAGATGACACCTGGAAAAACTGGTCAGAGCCTGAAAATCTTGGTCCTATCATTAACAATGAAAATGATCAAATATTTTTTCAATTAGAGTATGATAGCAAATATGCATATTACGTTAATGGTACTGGTGACTATGCCGATATTTATCGAATTGAATTGCCTGTTATGCATCTACCAGAACCAATCATTACGGTGCATGGAAGAGTATTGGATAGAAAAACTTTGAAGCCCCTCGATCAGGCTCATATCTCACTCCTAAATAATACAAACAATTATATCGAAGCTGAAATTACAACTGAACAGGATGGCTATTACAGTTTTGCCCTACCGATAGGTGCTGTTTATGAACTCAATGCTTCCAGAGAAGACTATGTTTCTGTAGAACATGAACCCATGGATTTACATTCTGTTTATGAAAGTGATAGTTTGCACAAGGATATTTTAATGTCTCCAATTGAAGTAGGAGAGCGAATTTCACTTGATAATATTTATTTCGATTTTGATAAAGCAACTCTAAGACCCGAATCCTCACCACAGCTCAATAAGGTAGTTACTTTTCTTAAGGATAATAAAAAAATCAAAATTCAACTAGATGGACATACCTGTTCTATAGGTAAAGATGATTACAATCAAAAATTGTCTGAAGATCGTGCAAGAGCAGTCTTAGAGTATTTAACTGAAAATGGTATTAAAGAAAAAAGGCTAAGTTCATTTGGGTTTGGAGAAACAAAACCTAGAGAAACTAACGACCTTGAAGCGGGTAGAGAGAAAAATAGAAGGGTAGAATTCGTTATTCTGGAACTATGAGTTCGACTTTCTCCTCTTGATCTCACTCCTTATTAAAGAAAGCTCTCTGCTGCTTTGTCCGGCTACTGAAGTGTTTTCATTTGCTCTCCTCAACAAATATGGAATGACTGATTTGACAGGTCCATAGGGCACATATTTGGCCACATTATAATTAGCCTTCGCTAAATTGAATGAAATATTGTCGCTCATACCATATAGTTGAGCAAACCAAACACGAGGGTCATTATTCTTCATACCATGCTTCTCCATAAGTAGTGCAAGGTAGTAGTTACTATATTCGTTATGTGAGCCGCATACTACTGATATTCTTTGTTTGTTATCAATGCAATAAGCTAACCCCTTATCAAAATTGATATCCGTAGCCTCCTTGGTAGGTTGAATTGGACTTGAGTAGCCATGTTCCTCTGCCCGTTCACGTTCTTTTTCCATATAAGCCCCACGAACCAATTTTACTCCTAAATAATAATTGCTCATTGCTGCGTAATGAAATGCTTTTTTTAGGGCCTCCATCGTATTCGTTCTATACATCTGTAGTGTATTATAGACGATACATTTTTGACCGTTATATTGTTTCATCATCTCATACGCCAAAGAATCTATAGGGTCTTGAAGCCAAGTTTCTTCTGCATCAATTAGAATGGGCACATTGGCGCTATGAGCCTCTTCACAGATTGCATTCACTCGTTGTTTCACTCTGTCAAAAGCGGAAGTTTCTTCAGAATTCAATTCAACCCCTTTTTGAATCTTTATTAGCAATTCTGAAGATGCCAACCCTGTAACTTTAAAAACACTAAATGGAATATGACTTGAGTTTTTGGCTACTTCAATTGTCCTGATAATCTCATCACGGGTATGATCAAAAGACTTTTCATCATCTTCACCTTCAACGGAGTAGTCCAAAATAGTCCCCACATTATACTTGCCGAGAGTGTCTATTGTAAGCTTACTTTCAGAAATAGTCTCTCCGCCACAGAAGTGCTCAAAAATAGTATACTTAATTATACCCTTTATAGGAAGGCGTAAAGTCATTGCTAACTTAACCGATCCTGTAGATAAGGATGACATTAGCGGATTATTGACTACACTGAATAGGAAATTTGCCTTTTTTAAGGCTTTTGTATTTTTCGCTTCAAATGCGATGGAAGTATCATCAAATGAAATATTCGATGCTAATTGCATAGGCTAAATTTAGTGGACCAAAGATATAAAATAACCCATAAGACGTTGTTTTGTTTTAATATTAAAATATCTTAGCTCGCTTCTAATCATCTTATCAAATTATAGTGGAATCAATAGTATTCACAACTTCTATAGACCAAAAACTGCATGACTTCCTCTCGGAAAATACTTTCAGTCAAATAGCTATTTTAGTTGATGAAAATACTCGAGAACATTGCCTGCCCTTAATTACTGTTAAGAATGCCTTGATTATTCAGATCAACTCTGGTGAATCCTACAAGTCAATTGATACATGCTCAGCCATATGGCTGGAACTAACCAAACACCAATTTGATCGTAAAAGCTTACTAATTAATCTAGGTGGTGGAGTCATTGGAGATATGGGTGGATTTTGTGCTCGCACGTACAAACGAGGCATTCATTTCATCAATATCCCTACCACATTACTTTCCCAAGTGGATGCAAGTGTAGGAGGAAAACTTGGAATTGATTTTAATCATT
The DNA here is from genome assembly GCA_947500555.1 of uncultured Fulvivirga sp. Classification (GTDB taxonomy): domain Bacteria; phylum Bacteroidota; class Bacteroidia; order Cytophagales; family Cyclobacteriaceae; genus Fulvivirga. Next base: position 951,326 of record CANMSE010000002.1, read on the forward strand.
TTAAAAACCACATCGGCCTTTTTAGTGAACCAGACAAAGTGTTGATAGATCCTACTTTCCTAAAAACATTACCGGAAAGAGAGTTGAGATCTGGCTATGGAGAAGTAATAAAGCACAACTTGATTGCTGATAATCAAGGGTGGCAAAAGTTGACAAAAGACGATTGGCAAAAATCTGACTGGATTCATGTAATCAAACATTCAGTCAACATTAAAAATACCATTGTCAACAATGATCCCAAGGAGCGAGCAGCGAGGAAATCATTAAACTTCGGACATACTATTGGTCATGCCATAGAGAGTCACTACTTAGAAAGTGCGTCACGGTTGTTACACGGAGAAGCCATTGCTATCGGTATGATATGTGAGGCTCATTTATCTTATCAAAAAAAAACACTGACACAAGACGAGCTGGTGTCAATAACACAAGGAATAACTTCTGTATTTGGTAAAAAAACAATAGACAGAGGAATTTATGAAGTCCTATTGCAATTGATGAGTCAAGACAAGAAGAATGAAGCAGGTGAACTGCTATTTGTTCTACTTGAAGGTATTGGAAAGGTCAAATGGGATGTTAAAGTAACGGATAGTGAAATAATCCATGCCTTGGACTATCTTAATCAGATATAGTTTACTTCACCATCAAAAGGGTCTTTTTCTAAAGACTTAACTTCAGCCTCTTTTTTAACCAATAAATTCTTAGTTTTTTTTCCGGTTTTCCCAAATGCCATAACGGCTACGGCTGCTCCTGTTGCTACCCCAAAAAGCAAAGCCAATTTCTTTGTAGTTTTCATAATTTTAATGTTCTTTCTATAGACAATAACCCCTTGAGGCTACATTATATACGCATTTTGGACTAATATTGTTCACAACTTTTACTGATAAAAACGGTGACCATCAATAATCTTATTCTAAAGCACCAAGATGACTTTAATCTTGAAACAATTTCCTTGCCAGCTTCCAAAAGTGTTGCGAATCGAGCTTTAATAATTAGTGCTCTTGCAGGTGGAGGCTCGAACTTAGAAAACATTTCTGAAGCTAGAGATACACAGACAATGCAACGTTTACTTTTGTCCATGGAAAAGGAATTGGACGTTCTTGATGCGGGTACAACCATGCGTTTCCTTACTGCTTATTTAGTAATAACAAATCAAACCAAAGTATTGACAGGGTCAACAAGAATGCTTGAGCGTCCAATAGGTATTTTAGTTGAGGCATTGAGAGAGCTGGGGGGCCGCATTGACTATATAACCAAAGAGGGTTTTCCACCATTAAAATTTAAAGGCTTCATAGATCTTGGCAAGGATAGGATTCAAGTTAGAGGTGATGTAAGCAGTCAATACATATCGGCCATACTGATGATTGCTCCACTTCTTAAAAAAGGTCTTAAAATTGAGCTGACTGGAAAAATTGGAAGTCGGCCATATATTGAAATTACTCTATCTATCATGAGAAGCTTTGGAGTTCATTCGACATTTGATAAAAATATCATTACTGTTGGCCCTCAGGAATATAAGGCCGTTGATTATAAAATAGAACCAGATTGGTCAGCAGCAAGCTACTGGTACAGCTTTGTAGCATTAAGTAGTAATTCTACAGTAAGAATCAAAGATTTAAGATTGCCAGCATTACAAGGTGATAGTGTCATTGTAGATATCATGAGACCTTTGGGTGTGGAAAGCCATTTTGATAATGATGGTGTAACACTCAAAAAAATTGAACACGTCAGTGAGTTTGAATACGACTTCACAGATTGCCCTGATTTAGCTCAGACAATAACAGTAATCTGTGCTGCCAAAAATATCAAGGGTTCATTTACCGGACTAGAGAGCCTAAAGATTAAAGAGACTGATAGAATTCAGGCTTTACAAAACGAGCTTTCTAAAATAGGAACCCAACTAAAGGAAAATGACTCAAACTGGGAGCTAATTCCAAACTATGAAGTCAAAACTAATACCGTCACCATCAATACCTATGACGATCATAGAATGGCAATGGCTTTTGCTCCTTTAGTCATGAAAAGTTCAGTGGAAATTGAGAATCCTTCCGTTGTAAGTAAATCATATCCTCGGTTTTGGGAAGACCTTAAGAAGGTGCAGCTAAACGTGATCGAAGGTGCTTAAAATATGCCGCGCTTCTAAGAAGCCGACTTCCATACCAGGAAAATAACTCTCCGTCAACGAGAATAACTTTTGCCTGAAACCTCTTTTCATAGCTCTGAATATGTTTCTCGTTAAAAGGAAAGGGCTCTGAAGACAATAAAATTACATCTGGTTTCAATGACTCGATTTCAAGATCGGTTATTTCAGGGTATCGACTATTGATGGCAAGATTATTAAAGGCGCAAAGTTTTAACATCTGATCTATAAAAGTATTACGGCCAGCAATCATTTTAGGATTATCCCAAATAAAATAAAGAGCATTAACTTTTTCAAAATCTTGAAGCTCGCTAAATGATTGAGATATTTTAGACACCAGTTGTTTAGCTCGTTCCTGTCTATTGACTACTTCACCAAGATTGATCATCATATCATAAGCCTTATCTAAAGTAGAAATATCACTCATCCATACAGGATATCTCTCCTTTAATCTGTTGATTCCAGACTCATAATTCTCCTCCTTATTACCAATAATCAAATCTGGTTTTAACTTATCGATGACGTCAAAACGAAAATTTTTCGTTCCTCCTATAACCGTCTTTTGTTTGACGCTCTCATTCGGATGAATACAAAATTTTGTTAAACCGACTATCTCTACATCAAGCCCGAGTTCAAAAAGAAGCTCTGTTTGAGATGGCACCAGGGAAATTATCCTGAGTGGTCTTTCAGGACTTTTAACTTCGCACCCCATCTGATCTTTAAAAAGTCTCACATGTCAAACCTATTGGTTCTATCATAAACAAAAAAGCCATCCGCTAGCTAGCGGATGGCTTTTTGAGAATAAAGTTTATAATTAGATTAAAATTGCCATCGCTGTCAATTGACTTGATGTTCTCAAGCTAGCATTAGACATGGCTGCTTGATTTAATTCAAATTTTAATCGCCCATCTAGTACTTTAAAGTTTATACAACTGCCTTTGGCCCCAAGCCCTCTTTTGTTTGACACAGTTAGTGTTGCACTTGACCCTAAAGTGCCTAGCACGTCTTCGAATTGGCTACTGGCACTTGTACCAACATATAAAAGTTGAACACCTGAAACTTCTGCAGCCGAGTTAAATTTCTTGATGATAAACTTCTTACCGCCTCTCTCCTTATTTCCATACCAGGTATTTAAGGTATTGTATACGTCATCATCCTTTAGAACACCAATAACGAAGTCTCCAGTATTTTTATCACCTGGCCACTGTATATACTTCAAAAAGTTGTAGATCATCATTGAATGCAACTCATGTTCTGGTCTATTTTGAGCTTGTGTTTGAGCTTGAAACAACATGCTCGCTGCAAAAACAAGTAATACTATCCTGATTGATTTCATTAGATTGCTCTGTTTACTTACAAAATTCATTCTGCAAACTTACTAAACCCTATTTGTTAATTGAAGGATTCAGTTACTTCAAATGTCTGAATGTAAGGAATTTATGAACTTTAAATTAGTTTTTATTTCAAATAACGAAAATCGTGCCCGTTTTTAAGTTGAAGAAGAAAAGCGTGAATAAGCTTTATCACATTGCTGACATCTTCTTTATGTACTGTTTCAACGGTTGTATGCATATATTTTAGAGGCAGCGATATTAATGCGGAAGCTACTCCTTGATTTGAGTATGCAAATGCATCAGTATCAGTACCTGTCGCTCTTGAGGCAGCAGCTCGCTGGAACGGAATCTTACTTTTCTCTGCTACTTTTATTATCTGATCGAGTACATTATTATGAACCGCTGGCCCATAAGTTAGTACTGGGCCCTGGCCAGCTTTTTGAAATCCGCTTTCTATTTTATTATACATTGGTGAAGTTGTCTCATGGCATACATCCGTCACAATTGCCACATCAGGGCTTATACGTTCTGCAATCATCTGAGCTCCTCTCAAGCCCACTTCTTCTTGCACTGCGTTGACAATGTAAAGGCCGAAATCCAACTTTTTCTTTTCTTTCTTTAGCATTCGGGCAACTTCAGCAATCATAAAACCACCTATCCGATTATCCAGAGCTCGTCCTACTAAGAAATTTTTATTTAAGTCAATGAGTTCATCATCAAAAGTCATGACACTCCCTACATGTACCCCTAGCTTCTCAACTTCCTCTTTGCTGCTGCACCCAATATCAACAAAGATGTTTTTTAAAGAAGGTTGTTCTTCGGTCTTACCATTTCTAACATGAATAGCCGGCCAACCAAATATTCCCTTTACTATTCCTTTCTTAGTATGAATATTTACTCTTTTCGAAGGAGCTATTTGATGATCAGATCCTCCATTTCTTCTGACGTAGATATAACCCTCCTCAGTGATGTAGTTGACAAACCAAGATATTTCATCAGCATGTGCCTCTATGACTACTTTATAATCAGCATCAGGATTAATAATTCCCACAACTGTACCGTAAGTATCAGTGATATATTCATCTATATAAGGCTTAATGTAATCCAACCAAATCTCTTGACCAGACTTTTCAAAACCAGTGGGTGATGCATTATTTAAATACTTATCGAGAAATTTTCTGCTATTCTTATCCATAAATTATATTGCTCTTGTCAGACCTCCATCTACAGTAATGTTTTGACCGGTTAAGTAGGAGGCATCTTCTGATATGAGAAATGCCACTGTCTTAGCAATCTCTTCCACAGTTCCTGACCGACCCATCGGAATCATGGATTTCACTTCTTCTGTCACCTCATAACTGTTTATATAGCCGGGTAGTACATTGTTCATTCTTATATTTTGAGATGCGTATTCATCAGCAAAAAGCTTAGTATAGCCCGCTAAAGCAGCTCTTATCACAGAAGAGATTGGAAATGCTTTATTTGGCTCAAATGCTGCAAATGTTGAGATATTAACAAAGCTACCTCCGCCATTTTTAATCATGATAGGCACAGTGAGCTTTGCTAGTTCAGCTACATTCATCAAGATCAAATCAAGACCATCATGCCAATCCGAGGGCTTTAAATCCAAAAGTGGTCCTTTAGCGGGATGTCCAGTATTATTGATTACAGCATCAATTTGACCATACTTATTGATAGTCAGGTCTATTAATTTAGAAAGGTCTTCCACATTAGATACTGAACCTTGTAAAGCTACAGCGTCTAGTGACTTGGCTTCATGAAGTACTTTCTCACTTCTTGCCATTAATGCCAAATGATAACCTCTGGATTTTAGTTCTTTGGCACATGCCAGTCCCATTCCCTGACTGGCAGCAGTTACTATTGCTACCTTCTTCATTATAATGGGATATTACCGTGCTTCTTCTTTGGTAGAGTAGCCACCTTATTTTCAAGCATTTTGAAAGCTCTTATAAGTTTAGCTCTTGTATTTTCAGGCATGATCACCTCATCAATATAACCTCGGTGTGCTGCCCTGTAAGGATTGGCAAACTTTTGAGTATACTCATCCACCTTTTCCTGAAGTTTGGCTTCTGAATCATCAGCTTCTGCTATTTCCTTCTTAAAAATTATTTCAGCAGCTCCTTTTGCTCCCATAACAGCAATTTCAGCCTGAGGCCATGCATAGTTCATATCTGCACCTATATGCTTCGAGTTCATTACATCATAAGCCCCACCATAAGCCTTTCTTGTAATTACTGTTATTCTCGGAACTGTAGCTTCACTAAACGCATAGAGTAGCTTAGCACCATTAGTTATTATGGCATTCCACTCCTGATCGGTACCAGGCAAAAATCCTGGGACATCTTCAAGTACAAGCAGAGGAATATTAAAACAATCACAAAAACGAACGAATCTTGCTCCTTTCGTACTCGAATCAATATCAAGTACTCCAGCAAGTGATGCCGGTTGATTACCCACTACTCCAATACTTCTACCTCCTATTCTGGCAAAGCCGACCACTATATTATCTGCAAAATTTTTATGTACCTCCATAAAACTCTGAGGGTCGACCAAACCATCAATAACCTCACGCATATCATAAGGCTGATTGGGGTTCTCAGGAACTATATCATTAAGTGCTTTGACTTTCTCATCTCCATTTGACTCATAAGCAACCATTGGAGCGTCATCTTCACAATTTTGAGGCATATAGCTCAATAAGGCCTTAATATTATTAATACATTCTACTTCGTTGGCACAAGAGAAATGTGTAACTCCACTTTTTGTACTGTGTGTACTGGCTCCCCCTAAATCTTCTGCTGACACGTCTTCCTGAGTAACTGTTTTGACAACGTTAGGCCCAGTCACAAACATATATGAAGTATTTTCAACCATCAAAATAAAGTCTGTAATAGCTGGAGAATAAACTGCTCCTCCAGCACAAGGGCCCATAATGGCCGATATTTGTGGGATTACGCCAGAGGCTAATGTATTTCGATAAAATATATCAGCGTATCCTCCCAGAGAAACAACTCCCTCTTGAATTCTCGCTCCTCCTGAATCATTTAAACCAATTAATGGAGCTCCATTTTTCATGGCCAACTCCATAATCTTTACGATTTTTTCTGCATGTGTCTCTGATAGAGAACCGCCAAAGACGGTAAAATCCTGAGAAAAGACGTATATCAACCTGTTATTAACTGTACCATAACCAGTCACTACTCCATCTCCAAGAAAATGTTGTTTTTCAAGCCCAAAGTCTTTGCAGCGATGCATTACAAACTTTCCAATCTCTTCGAAAGAACCTGGATCTAATAGTAGTTCAACTCGCTCTCGGGCTGTAAGTTTTCCTTTCTTATGTTGAGATTCTATTCGAGCTTCTCCCCCACCTAATAAAGATTCTGCATTCTTTTTTTCTAAAATTTCAATTTTCTCTTTTTTAGTCGACATTTAAGTATCTTTTTTTGGGATTAGCAGTGATGATTTTAAAATTGGCTTAAAAATCAAATATAAGTAAAAGGCAGTCAAATAGCTGATAGCCATTTCAAAATATCAATCTTAAAAGCAGCTTATAAATTTATAAATAGTTGAATAAGAAAATAGGTATAATCGACTGCGGGACAAATACATTTCACCTGATGATAGTCACTGTGAAAGATAATATACCCACTATCAATTATCGGATTAAAAAAGCGGTAAGAATAGGTGCTGGAGGGATAAACAAAAACATCATTTTACCTGACGCTGAAGCAAGAGCAATTAGTACCCTTAAGGATTTTAAAAAAATTGCGAAGACGAAAGGTGCAAAAAAAATATACGCATTCGCTACAAGTGCTTTTCGAAATGCTACGAACGGTGAAGTACTTAAAATAAAAATTCAGAAAGAAACTGGAGTTGAGATATCAATTATCGATGGAAACAGAGAGGCAGAGTTGATCTTCAAGGGCGTCAACTATGCTCTGAAATTAGGTGTTGATCCTTCGCTCGTTATGGATATTGGTGGTGGAAGTGTAGAATTTATAATCGGGGATAACAGTGGTATAAAATGGAAACGTAGTTTTGAAATTGGCGGGCAGAGACTCGTTGAAAAATTCCATAAAAGTGATCCGATTCTGCCAATTGAGATAAAGGCTCTTGAACTCTTTTTAGCCAAAGAATTAGAAGAGTTATTTATAGCACTGAATAAATATACTCCCACCGTTCTGGCTGGTTCTTCAGGTACTTTCGATACCCTTAGTGAAATGTATACAGCAGAATCTGTAATAGATCTATCAGCAGAGCAAGCTGAATTACCATTGACTTTCGAGGCATACGCAGTACAACACCAACAGCTAATATCATTATCCAGAGCCGAAAGGCTGCAAATTCCAGGGATGATCGAGATGCGAGTTGATATGATTGTTGTAGCTTCGTGTCTGATTAATTATATATTATCCCGATATACATTTAGTGAGATTAGGGTTTCTACCTATTCCTTAAAAGAAGGGTTTTTAACTGAAATGATAACACAATAGGAAAATGGATGAGATAGTTTCCGTTGAGCGCTTAGCTTCATTTACCAAAAGTATTTTTCTTTCTATGGGCTGTTCTGAAAAGGACGCTTCGCTTGCATGCGATGTTTTAATAAAAGCTGATCTGAGAGGAATTGACTCTCATGGGGTGGCGCGCTTGATTGGGTATGTCAGGCTTTGGGAAACTGATCGAGTAAATCCAAAACCCAATATAAAAGTAGTTCATGAAACACCAAGCACTGCTGTGGTGGATGGTGATAAAGGCCTGGGGCTTGTTGTGGCACCAAGAGCTATGGAAATCGCCATGGAGAAAGCCGAAAAAGTAGGGACCGGTTGGGTAAGTGTAAAAAATTCTAATCATTTCGGCATCGCTGGCTATCATGCGATGCTAGGCCTGAAAAAAGATATGGTAGGAATAGCGATGACAAACGCAAGTCCCTTGGTAGCTCCTACATTTGCAACTGAACGTATGTTGGGTACCAACCCAATCGCGGTAAGTATTCCAACGAACAATCAACCTGCCTTTGTAGCAGACTTAGCAACGACTACGGCAGCAAATGGAAAATTGGAGATACTACAACGCAAAGGCGATGATGCTCCCTTGGGTTGGATTCAGAAAAGTGATGGAAGTAATTCTACAAATCCAAATGAATTGAAGGAAGGAGGAGCACTTTTGCCACTTGGAGGAGACCGTGAGCATGGAAGTCATAAAGGCTATGCGTTAGGCTCAATAGTAGATATTTTCTCAGCAGTATTCTCTGGTGCTAACTATGGGCCATGGGCACCTCCATTTGTAAGCTTTCTACCATTACCGGAAAATCCGGTAGGAGAAGGCCTGGGGCATTTTCTTGGAGCGATGCGGATTGATGCATTTAGACCAGCTGACGAGTTCAAATCGCACATGGATAATTGGATCAGTCGATTTAGAGAAACTAAGTCAGTTGAAGGAAAGAAGGTGCTAATTCCTGGTGACCCTGAGAGAGAATTTGAAACTGAGCGATCTAGAAATGGTATTCCTTTGAATGCAAAAGTAGTTGCTGATTTGAAGGAATTATCAGAAAAGTTTAAAATTCAACTCTAGCAGACAAGGTTTGATATATAAAATATCAATTAAAATTCGCGCAGCTCGAAGTGAATTCTAAATTCAATATCACCAGCATTCTCACCATTGATATTCTTTCCCTCTTTTAATACAAACTGCCCCTCTTTTCCATCATAAATCGCTGTTGAAATCAACGGATTAAAAGTACTCCCAAAAATCAATTCGTCAGTAATGTCAAATGAGCTTAACGGAGGATTGTCTTTGATCAGCATCAAAAACCAATCAGAATCAGTAAAATTTTCATTTAGATTTATCGGCCCACCAAATGGTAGCTGAGAGTTTCCGAAAGAATTAGGTAAACTAATTAAATATGAATTTTCTAAGTTATCGGACTCTCCTAAAAACATAAACGCCCTTGAAGGAAGGTCCACTTGACTGCTCACTATCCATAGTTCAGTTAATTTTCTACGTGCAATTACTATCAAAAGTGAGCTTTCCGAAGAAGCCCCTACACCGCTGTAAGCAGTTAACTTTACTTCATACTCTCCTACCTCACTGAACCGATGTTTTGGGTTTTTGAGACTACTAACTTCGCCATCTCCAAATTTCCATTCATAACGGATTGCATTTGAACTTAAATTTTCAAATTGAACTTCATCTTCACGATCAAAGATATGAGCATTCCCATTTATAAACCTTGGTTCAACTATAGAAAAATCACTATTTGGTAAGGTAGGCTCCGCATCTTCTTCACTACATGAGAAGATTGCTAAGACTAAATAGATTGCAAAAACTCTTTTCTTTTTAATCATCTGTTAATTAAGAACTTCTCCAGCAAAACTTCCTTTTGAGATTCTACAACTAATATATAAACACCTTCATTCAAAAACATCAGGTTTTTTGTCCATGTTCCTTCGCCCTTTTCATATGACATTACCTTCCCGTTCAAATCCAAAATTTGAACTGTTGATTTGGTAGGACTATATACATTCATTTTCATGCTATGTTCAATCCAAAATGATATCCCTTTCGCTCCTTCTTCTAGTGTTCCAACCACCACGGCACCATCCTTGTAAGTCAACTTAAGAATATTCGAAGCCATATTTCCAATATTGGTTATGTTAAAGGCAACATTTGGAGGGATACTTACTTGAATGTTTCTCGCAATCGGTTCTAATACGAAATTATATCTACCCAAATCTCCACTGAAATCCTTGATATTGCCTCCTTCTACAATGATATCTGACTCAGTAAAGCAATCACCGCTAAATGCCAAACAAGAAATTGGATCTGACTGAAAGTTAAATACTGGATCATCAAAATTTATTTCAATTTCTGTTTCTCCAGAAATCATCTCTTTGCCCATGGAAGTTTTAATCTCAGTAACAGGTCTTGATTTGTCAATCAGTATAAAAAATTCAAAAAAAGGATTGCCGAAACCGCTTAGCTTGCTCAACGAATTTTCTTCAATGTATATTTCTACCACACTTTCTTCAAAGTCATCAAGTCCAATGCTTACAATATAATTGGTCCCGTTGATCATATCAAATGAGTTTATCACCCCACCAAATATTATAAAATCATCAACTTCAAAATTCATTACTTCTTCTGAGAACGTCAATGTGAGATCAAAACTATCAATATTGGAATCACCGATTAGATTTCCAACAGACGAAGAGAAAGATAACTCCAGTGGTATCGGATCATACACAATTTTCAAATCATTGGATCTTAAATTACCATTTCCAGCCTGATCAAAAATAGCATTCTCACGTAAGTACATTGTTATTTCGCTTGAATTCTCACCGAACTGTACATTCAATAATCGGTTTAGGCCCTCTCCCTCCATGGAGATAATAGTACCACCATCAATGTTGAATTGAAAATAACTAAAATCTATATTTTCGCTTAGTTGAACATTAATTTGAGTGTTGTCAAGTGTAGAGAAAATACTTTCAGTCGTTAAACTAATCTCTGGTCTTACTTTGTCAACTACTATTGATAATGTATCACCTATATTTCCATTACCAACATCATCAAAGTAAACATTATCAGGAATGATTATTTTCAGAGTATCATTCGCTTGAGTTTCTAGGGTAAGATAATAATTTCTAGAAATTCGTCTGAAAGTACTGCCAACAAAACTAAAGCTACTAGGCTGATCTAAGTTCAGCAAAACGCCATTTTCAATTATTATATCGCTTGCAGAAAAATCTTTAGGGCTAGAATTGTCTATAATTTGGAATACCACTTCTATCGTTTCCTCAGCAGTACTCCCATATTCTTGAAAGATAACACGAGGCTTGTCAACATCGTATAATAAGCTTATATCATTAGAAGGAAATGAGGGATGCCCAGTTAAGTTAACCACAGCCGAATCTTTCAACGATAGAGTTAGGGACTGAAAGTATAAGTCTGGTAATACATCAAGCTCAACAGATTCATAAATATTAGTGTCAATAAAGTCATTTAAAATAGTTACGTTTTCTACTAAAAATGCATCTGAAGTTAAATTGGTTACTGGTTCGCTAAAGACCAACTGAACTGAAACAATAGTATCCGTAGAAAACTCTTCTGGAAAAATTAATTCTACCGCTGGCCTATCGCTAAGATATTCAATTGATAATATGTTAGAGGCATTATTGTAATTACCCGCTAAATCTACAAAAGCACTATCCAATACACTAACAGAATAACTAGTGTTGGCTGCGGGCCATAATTCTAATTGATAATTCAACCCTGAGCCTGTTAGATTAGCATCTAGATATGGCTCATTGATTCGAATATCTTCAAAAGCAAAACCAGTGGACTCTTCTGATAATTCAAGATCAAAAGCAAGTGGTAATTGGATCGTAGGGGATGATAAAGAAGAAGTGATTACTATTTCAGGCTCAATCCCATCATAAATTATTTCAATTAAGTTTGAAGCTTCATTATTATTACCAGCTAAATCACTCACCCTGTCTTGTGGTATTGAAGCAGATACACTCATATCTGCGTCAGGAAGAACGTCAAACTCAAAAAATGATTTTTGGTTTAATAAATGAATTGATTCACTATTTTTTTCTGTAGTTAATAATTGACTTCCAATACTAGTAATATTAATAACCCGACTATTTAATTGATTAAAATCTATACTTAAATCACCTCCATAATTTAAATCCAAGTTGAATTTCATTAACCTCATTCCATCAAGTACATAAATGAAATTGTTATCAACTGTGATATCTGCAAAACTACTAATGGCTCTTGCAATTGTGACACTTCCTATCACCACATTATTGTCAAAAGTGTCAATATAATATCTTCTGTTAACCCAATCTGCAAATAGTGGATTGAATGCTTCACGAGTACCTAACAGTAGCATTTGGTCATTTAATCTAGAAACACTTATAAAGGTCTGACGCAATTTCGAATTCCGTATAGCTACTTTATCTCTTATAAAATTACCTTCATTATCAAATATCTTGATCAAAGTAGAGGAGGCCAAAAGATAAATACTGCTTGAATTGACTGCAATGTCATTGTAATCGCCCCCAATATTCAAATTTTCAACATAGTTACCAGATAAATCAATTATCTGTACCCTATCATTAATGCGATCAATAACATAAATCTTGTCATTATAAATATCCATTCCTCTAATACCATCAAACTTCCCATTTTCAACACCATTACCTCCAAAAGAATCAATTATAATTCCTTGACTATCAATTTTAAAAATACTGTCATTAGAATTTGAGACAAATGAAAATTGTTCATTTGAAACTATATAACTTACGTTCTTTATTTGTCCACTATTAATATCGCCTACATATTCAATACTTTCGTCAATATTTAGATTAGTTGAATTAGCATTTAGTAATTCTAAATCACTAATATCAAGGTCATTAACTAACGTTGAAAAATTACCGTTAACAGTAAAACTCGAATTATTGTGAGTATAACTCGAAGGTTCAATCTCAACTGTCAATTGAGCAAAAGTCAACTGAGTTGTTAGAATCAGTAAAGTTGATAGTAATATTCTCAAATACATAATAACTTGAAGTCAATGCAAAGCTACAATTTCATTATTTGAGAAATAGAAAATGCAAGATTTTTATCGAAATATTACCAAAACCCAAAAGTCACTCCAACCCTAAAAAACTAGGGGCGTTGTAATGTGGAACTGATAGTTAAAAAAGTACGCGCTATAAGTTTTATTCATAGATAAGTAGTTCAGAACTAAGGTCGAGCACATTTTAAAAATATAATTCACTAACGATCAATATCAACGACAAAATATCTGCTGCCGTTTAGCAATGTTCCTCCTTCAGAGGATTTTGTTAAGGTATACTCATAAATCTTGCCGTCTGTAAAGGTAAGTTCCAGATAGGTATCATTTCCAATACTGTATATCTCGTAATTTCCTTCATTACTCTTGGTTGCATCAACATATCCAAAACCACTTTGTGCTGAAAAACTAGAATTTGAATTAGAATAGTAGTAAAAACTTCCATTTGAATATAGTTTAATCACTACCTCATCTGAAGTCCCTGACAGACCTCCCGAATAATCAGTACTTGTATTGGTATACATATATTTCAGTTGAGTGTTTACTATATCATTTTTCCAATCTGAAGTTGCTTGAGTATCGCTGGATTGAAAAAACTCCACTGAACTAGCCAGTTTTTTTGCCTCAGAAATATGTTTATCAGAAAATGATTCTTTGGTAGTCAATATCAATATATTCATCCCGCTACCTTTACTATTTATAAGTCCGATAGCAAAGCACTTTACCTGTGCTGTGAACCATTGAAAGTGCCTTCATAAAAGCCCTCCACTTTATTATTACCCTTCAACTCAAAATTTACCACTGGCTTGAGCTGGACTCCCTCATCATAAACTCCTTCCATGGCTAAAGCTTTCAATTCAGATGAACTAGTACTAGAATTTTGAGATAATATCATCAGACCGGGAATTGTCTCGTGTCCCATAATGTAGAACTCGTCTTGCAACTGCCCATTCCAGCCATTTGGAATTTCGAAGCTCAGACCTAATTCTTGAAAACTAATGAGCGTTTGAGCTTGAGTGGCTGTGGTTATAAAAAGGAATAAATAAAATAGCCTCTTCATAGAGATAAGGTATGAATTATTTTGAAGGACAGCAACTTAATTAAGGCAACACCACTTCTACCCGCACATCATCTTCAAATTTCCGTCCATCTAGAGTTTCACATTTAACAATAAATTGATAGTCTAATGTAGTAGACTTCAATCTTTTAGTGATCTCATCTTTAAGTCCGAAGACCATAGTCCCATTGCTAGAGGTTTGCCAATAATAGGTATTTAATCTGACATCTGGATTTGCCAACATATTTTTACTTGCTTTTAATGTGTCTTTATCAAGTAATATAGGAGCATTAGGTATTAATTCTAGTGAGTTTGAATCAATAGGGTATCTCACATATATATCAGGGTCAATACCAAAAGCCACAAGTTCATATGAACTTGTGCTTTTATAAGATATAACTCTTTCATCAGTATTAAGTCTAAAATGAATTCCTGAACTCATATCGAACTTCATGACTCTGTCCCAATTTCCATCAATGGTTTCAATTTCTATGCTAGTGATTTCAAGAACCTCTTCACCACCCAAGCAGCTGGCTAGATCAAGCAAAGCAATTAAAAGAAATGATATTAAAACTTTTTCCCTCATCTCAAAAACCCAATGTCACTCCAACTCTGAAAACCCAAGGGCTGTTGTAAGGAGATTTATCTTCATCAAAAAGAACATTGTACAGGGCAGCTATATTGAAACCTGCACGTGAGCCGATCGGTTGAAAATACCCTCCGCCTAAAAACATTCCAGGAATCCATTCACGCTCTATATTTCGGCCATCTACTACACTGAATCTCTCCAAACTGAGATTCTCATACTCAACCATAGCGTAGAACTGCTGTTGAATATTATGTCGAGCAAACAACCGATATCCGTAAATATTAGTTTCGAAGTCTTCAAAACCGCTGATCTCCTGCTTGAAGTAAATATATGTGATGCCCAGTCCTGCGGAAAAATCGTTCGTAAAACGGTAGCCTACTACTGGCGATACTTCAATATTAGTAATGGTACCAAATTGTAATCCGAGGTTTCCACCTACATAAATTCTATCTTTTAGACTGCCATTGCTTACATCTTGATCAGTTTGAGCCAGCAGTAGTGTTGTACTGAGTAGCAGACAAATTAAAAGAATCAATTTCCTCATTCTTCCTCTCTAATAATAAAAAGGTCTTCCGACTCTTTCTTCATTAAGTACTTTTCCCTGGCAAACTTTTCCAGCTTTTTATCGCTGCTAAATAGCTCGTCTCTTTCGACCTTGACATCAGCTATTTTCTTTTGATAGTACTCTTTCTGATTTTCAAGATTCTTTCGTTTTTGATTCAATTGATATTGGGTATAAATATCATTGGAATCAATAAATAACATCCAAATAAGAAAGAAGAAGCCAAATAAAAAATAGAAGTTCTTTGTGAATTTTGGGAGCTTCATAGGCTATGAGTTTAAAAAATATACTTGAATATAAGAATTATTACGCTAAATCGCTTCTTATGTTATGCTCTATAAGGCAATAGAGCAGCATTCTTATGTAAAAGAGAATGCTGCTCCATATTCAATATTTAGTAATTATTTCTGTTGAGGAAAGAAAGCAGTTTCTCCAAGCTCTTCCTCAATTCTAAGTAGTTGGTTATATTTTGCCATTCTATCAGACCTTGAAGCCGAACCGGTTTTTATTTGACCAGCATTAGTCGCGACAGCAATATCTGCAATAGTAGAATCTTCAGTTTCGCCAGATCTATGGGATATCACTGCTGTAAATCCCGCCTTATGAGCCATTTCGATAGCATCAAGTGTCTCTGTTAATGTTCCAATCTGATTTACTTTGATCAAAATAGAATTTGCACTTTGCTCTTCAATACCCCTCTGCAGGAATTTAACATTGGTTACAAAAAGATCATCGCCTACTAGTTGACACTTATCACCAATCTTTGCAGTAAGCATTTGCCATCCTTCCCAGTCGTTTTCATCACATCCATCCTCAATAGAATCTATAGGATACTTTTCTGATAATTCAGCTAGATAAGCAACTTGTTCCGCTTTAGATCTAACTGCACCACCTTCACCTTCGAACTTAGCATAATTGTATTTTCCATCTTCATAGAACTCTGATGATGCACAGTCTAAGGCTATGGTAATATCAGTACCTGGTTTATAACCGGCCTTCTTTATAGCTTCAAGAACACTTTCAAGTGCTTCTTCCGTACCTCCTGAAAAATTTGGTGCGAATCCACCTTCATCTCCAACAGCAGTACTCAACCCTTTTTCTTTTATAATAGCTTTCAAATTATGGAATACCTCTGTTCCCATTCTAATAGCTTCACTAAAAGTGGGTGCTCCTATAGGACGAATCATAAACTCTTGAAAAGCAATAGGTGCATCAGAGTGTGATCCCCCATTAATGATATTCATCATTGGTACCGGTAATATAGAAGCATTAGTACCACCTATATATCTGTATAATGGCATATTTAATTCAGCCGCTGCAGCTTTAGCCACGGCAAGTGAAACACCCAAAATAGCATTGGCTCCCAAATTAGCTTTATTAGCAGTACCATCAGCCTCAATCATTATTTTATCAATGAGTCTTTGATCAAATACTGAAAAGCCAATTAGCTCTTCAGCTAAGTCACCATTTACATTTTCAACAGCTTGTAAAACTCCTTTTCCAAGATATTTAGACTTATCACCATCGCGCAATTCTACTGCTTCATGTTCGCCAGTAGACGCTCCTGAAGGTACGGCCGCTCTCCCCAAAATTCCGTTCTCGGTAACAACATCAACCTCTACGGTTGGATTTCCTCTTGAATCAAGGATTTGTCTCGCATATATGCTTTCTATTACACTCATTTTCTACTTTTTAGATTCTTTTATTAATGTTATAAATTGATCGAAGAGGTATCGGCTATCATGAGGCCCTGGTGAAGACTCCGGGTGATATTGAACGGAAAAGGCCTTTTTACCTTTTACTTTGATACCAGCTACAGTGTCATCATTTAAATGACGGTGAGTAACCTCAACAGTATCTGATTTTTCAATGTCTTCAGCCGAAACAACAAATCCATGGTTTTGAGAGGTAATTTCACTAAGACCTGACTTAAGGTTTAAAATAGGATGATTTAATCCTCTATGCCCATGATGCATTTTAAATGTTCCTATTCCGCAAGCCCTTGCTATAATTTGATGCCCCAAGCATATCCCAAAAAGAGGCTGATCATCCGCTAGTATCTGCTTTACTGTTTCAACCGCATATTCCATTACAGCTGGATCACCGGGTCCGTTAGAAATAAAATAGCCATCTGGATTAAATGATTTAAGTTCTTCATAGGTAGACTTTGCCGGAAACACTTCACAATAAACACCTCTAGCTGAAAGATTTTTCAAAATGCTATTCTTAATCCCCAGGTCCAAAACAGCTACTCTTAAGTCAGCTGATTCTTCTCCAAAGAATTTCCTCTCTTTCGTACATATTTTCGATGATAGCTCAAGCCCATCCATAGAAGGCACCTTCTTCAACTCGGTTTCCATTTCTTCGGGATTTAATTCCGAAGAAATAATAGCATTCATTGCCCCCTTACTTCTGATATGTCGGACTAGCATTCTAGTATCTAAATCTGCAATTCCAACTATATTATGTCTTTCTAGATAAGCCTGCAGGCTTTCATCAGATCGCTCACGGCTATGTATTGGAGAGTAGTCATTAACGACAATACCGCTAATTTTAGGATAGTCAGACTCCTGTTCCTCTGAGATAACACCATAGTTACCAATATGAGAGTTAGTATTAACTATAATTTGTCCGGTGTAAGATGGATCAGTATAAATTTCCTGATAACCAGTCATCCCTGTATTGAAGCATATCTCGCCACCTTGAGTTCCAGATTTACCAATGGCTGTTCCTTCTATGAGAAGCCCATCTTCTAATAGTAAATAGGCTTTTTGCTTTGGAGTTTGATTCATCAAATTTCGTTTGGCACAAAAATAAAAAAAGGGATTAGATATAAATCTAATCCCTTCTATTTTTTAGAACTACAACCTGCTAGTTGTCTTTCTTTTCTTCATCTTCTTTGTCGTCTTCAGCCTTTGGCGCTTCAACTTCATCTGTCGCTTCTTCTGCTGTTTCAGCATCATCTGTCACTTCTTCAGTAGTTTCTGCTTTTACTTCTTCTACTTCTTCTACCACCTCTTCAACAGCTTCTGCTTTTGGCTCTTCTACAACTTCCTCTGTTTTTTCTGCTTTAGGAGTCTCTTCCTTCTTCGCTGCAGAAGGTTTTCCGCCTCTTCTGCTTCTTCTTGTTTTAGACTTAGCCTCGCCTTTCTCCTCTAACATTAACTCATTATAGTCAACCAACTCAATGATACACATATCCGCATTATCACCAAGCCTGTTACCTGTCTTGAGAATTCTAGTGTAACCACCAGGACGATCGCCAATTTTAGCCGCTACTTCGTCAAAAAGTATTTTTACTGACTCCTTATCATTAAGGTATGAAAATGCCACTCTTCGAGAGTGAGTAGTATCTTCTTTCGCTCTAGTCAAGATAGGTTCTACAAACTTTCTCAAAGCCTTAGCTTTAGCTACAGTTGTAGTGATTCTTTTACTAGATATTAAAGAAGAAGCCATATTTGAAAGCATAGCCTTTCTATGTGGCGTAGTTCTACTTAAATGATTGAATTTCTTACCGTGTCTCATTACTCTTTATTCTTCATCAAGTTTATACTTGGATAGATCCATACCGAAAGTAAGGTTCTTATCCTGAACTAGTTGCTCAAGTTCTGCCAACGATTTTTTACCAAAGTTTCTAAACTTCATCATGTCGGAGATTTCAAGTCTAACGAGATCTCCTAAAGTTTTAACATCAGCTGCTTTTAGACAATTGTAAGCTCTTACAGAAAGGTCAAGATCATTCAATTGAGTTTTCAATAGCTTACGCATGTGAAGCATCTCTTCATCCACTTGCTCAATCTCTCCCGCTCTTTCCGTTTCTAATTCAATAGACTTGTCAGAGAACAACATGAAATGCTGAATAAGAATGTGAGCCGCACCTTCCAATGCTTTCTCAGGATGGATAGACCCATCAGTTTCAATATCAATAACCAACTGTTCATAGTCAGTTTTCTGCTCTACCCTTGTGTTCTCAACGCTATACTTTACATTCTTAATAGGTGTAAAGATTGCGTCAATTGGAATATAACCAAAAACCTGATCAGCTGGCTTATTTTCTTCAGCAGGAAGATATCCTCTGCCTTTATCAATTGATAACTCAATTTCAAAGTCTACAGACTCATCAAGATTACAAATGACCAAATCAGGATTAAGTACTTCAAACGCTGAAGTGAAATTAGAAATATCACCAGCTTTGAATTCTTTTTGATTCTTAATAGATACTGTGATCTTATTGTCGAATGAATCGCCAATTTTTTTGAATCTCACCATCTTAAGATTTAAGATGATTTCAGAAACATCTTCTACCACACCCTCTATTGTTGAGAATTCGTGCAATACACCAGGAACTTTAATTCCTGTAATAGCATACCCTTCCAATGAAGAAAGCAATATTCTTCTCAAGGCATTACCTATAGTTACACCATATCCCTTTTCAAGAGGTTTGAACGTGAATATACCGTGAAAATCGTCCGCCTTTTCCATAGCGACTTTATCCGGCATTTGAAATGCTAAAATTGACATAGTTATTATTAGCTTTTAAGTTTTAGTCCCGATAAAATCGAGACTGATAATTTTTAAATAATAGATTACTTAGAGTAAAGTTCAACGATTAACTGTTCGTTAATATTCTCAGGGATATCATCTCTCTGAGGTATAGAAACCACTTTGCCATTCATTTCACTTCCATCCCACTCTAACCATGGGAATCTCTTCGCAGCTGTGGCAGCCAAACTATCTGTTACGGCTTCCAAAGACTTTGATCTTTCTCTTACACCAATAACATCACCTATTTTCAAAGAAACTGAAGGGATATTTACAATATCACCATTCACAGTAATGTGTTTGTGAAGAACTAACTGACGTGCTGCTCTTCTAGTAGGAGCGATTCCTAATCTAAAAACAGTGTTATCCAATCTGGCTTCCAATAATTGAAGAAGAATTTCACCAGTAATACCTGATTTTCTTGAAGCTCTATCGAATAAATTAGCAAATTGTCTTTCAAGCACACCGTAAGTGTACTTAGCCTTTTGCTTTTCCATTAACTGGATTGCATATTCAGACTGCTTTCTTCTTCTGTTTCTACCATGTTGGCCAGGAGGGTAAGCTTTTTTAGCTACCGCCTTACTTGGACCAAATATTGGCTCATTGAATCTTCTAGCAATTTTCGCTTTCGGACCTCTGTATCTTGCCATTTCTTATTCTTTCTTAATAGTAAAATTAAACTCTTCTTCTTTTAGGAGGTCTACACCCATTATGTGGCAATGGTGTTACATCCCTAATTGTAGTAACCTCAATTCCTGTATTTTGGATTGTTCTGATTGCTGACTCTCTACCAGCACCAGGTCCTTTTACAAAAACTTCAACTTTTCTTAGTCCAAGATCATGAGCCTTTTGAGCGCAGTCCTGAGCTGCCATTTGAGCAGCATAAGGAGTATTCTTTTTAGAACCTTTAAAGCCCATTTTACCAGCTGAAGCCCAAGATATCACCTGACCAGTAGTATTAGTCATTGAGATGATAATATTGTTGAACGAAGCCTTGATATGTGCCTGACCAATAGCTTCAACAGCTACTACTCGCTTTTTTGCCTTATCTTTTCTCTTTTGTGCCATTTCTGCTTACACTAATTATTATTTAGTAGCCTTCTTTTTGTTAGCTACAGTCTTTCTCTTTCCTTTTCTTGTTCTTGCGTTGTTCTTAGTTCTTTGACCTCTCAAAGGCAAGCCTTTTCTATGTCTCAAACCTCGGTAACAGCCGATATCCATTAAACGCTTGATACTAAGCTGAACTTCTGACTTAAGTACACCTTCCACTTTGAAGTTTTCAGTGATGATTGTTCTAATCGCATTAGACTCCTCATCAGACCAGTCTTGAGCCTTTTTATTAGGATCAATACCAGCTTCATTTAGAATTCGCTGTGCGGTACTTTTACCTATACCAAAGATATAGGTAAGGGCGATTTCGCCTCTTTTGTTATCTGGAATATCAACTCCTGCAATACGTGCCATAGCTTAGCCTTGTCTTTGTTTAAACCTTGGATTCTTTTTATTAATAACGTAGACCTTTCCATTTCTTCTGATCACTTTGCAATCAGCGCTACGTTTTTTTACAGATGCTTTAACTTTCATCGGTGTATTTATTTGTATCTATATACTATTCTTCCTTTTGTCAAATCGTAAGGCGACATTTCTAACTTCACTTTGTCACCCGGTAATATCTTAATATAGTTCATTCTCATTTTGCCGGATATATGCGCAATAACTTCATGACCATTTTCTAACTCTACTCTAAACATAGCGTTAGAAAGTGCTTCCGTTATTGTACCATCTTGCTCAATTGACTGCTGTTTTGCCATATTAAAATTTAAAATTCTCTTCTATGAACTTATGAGTCGTTAAGACTTCAGTTCCATCTTTAAAAATTGCTACTGTATGCTCATAATGAGCTGAAGGCATTCTGTCTGCCGTTCTAATCGTCCATCCATCCGCTTCTTGCACAACTTTTTTAGTTCCCAAATTGACCATAGGTTCGATGGCTATTACTAACCCCTCGTTCAATTTTGGTCCTTTACCTGCCTTACCATAATTGGGTACTTCAGGACTTTCGTGCAAATTTTCTCCTATTCCATGCCCTACCAATTCTCGAACAATACCGTAACCAAATGGCTCAATATGTTTTTGAATAGCATTAGCAATATCTCCGATTCTACCTCCAAATACAGCCTTTTCAATTCCTTTATAAAGTGACTCTTTTGTCACTTTCAACAAGCTCATCGTTTCTTCTTTTACTTTACCTATCGGATAAGTGAAAGCCGAATCACTATGAAATCCTTTAAAAAAAACACCGCAATCAACTGATATGATGTCTCCATCTTTCAGTTCGTAATCGCTCGGGAAACCATGTACTACATTCTCATTAAGTGAGATACATAGTGATGCAGGGAAACCATTGAAATTTTTAAATGATGGTGTGCCCCCGTGGTCTCTGATGAACTCCTCTGCAATACTGTCAAGCGTATTGGTTTTAACACCAACCTTAACGTGTTTTGCTACTTCCCCATGTGCTTTTCCTAAAATTAAAGCACTCTCCTTGATTAACTCAACTTGCTCTCTAGACTTATAATTAATCATTATAGAATCTAGGCTGCAGCAGTTTGAGAACGTCCCTTTACCTTACCGGACTTCATCATTCCCTCATAATGTCGCATCAACAAATAACTTTCTATCTGTTGCAATGTGTCAAGAATTACACCTACCATGATTATCAGTGAAGTACCACCGAAAAACTGAGCAAAGCTTTGGCTCACACCAGCCTGTACAGCAAATGCTGGAAGGATGGCAACTATCGCCAAGAATATTGATCCTGGAAGGGTAATTTTTGTTAATATTTGATCTATAAACTCTGAAGTTTGTTTGCCTGGTTTAATACCTGGAATAAAACCTCCGTTTCTTTTCAAGTTGTCTGCTATATCATTTGGATTAACAGTGATTGCCGTGTAGAAAAATGTAAACACAAGAATCAATAAACCGAACACCAAATTATACTGCCAGCTATATGGGTCTGAGAATGTACTACCAATATACGCTCCTATATCACTATCTCTCCACAGCCCCGCAATCATAGACGGTATAAACATTAACGCCTGAGCGAAAATAATTGGCATTACGCCAGATGCATTTACTTTTAATGGAATATAATCCCTTTTACCACCATACAACTTATTCCCAATAACTTGCTTGGCATATTGTATCGGAATTCTTCGAGCTGCCTGAGTCAACATAACTGTAGCCATTACAACGAAGAAGAGTGCTACGATTTCCAACACAAACATTAGAGCTCCACTCATTCCTCTAGAGACAGCCTCTCCCACAATTGAGCCGGGAAATCTCGAAATGATACCTATCATAATCAGCATGGAAATACCATTTCCAATACCTTTATCAGTAATACGTTCACCTAACCACATACAGAACATGGTTCCTGCAACCAAAATTACCATTGACGCAATTTGGAAAAATGCAGGTGAATATAGTATTGCCTCTGGTGGAATAGTAACTGCCAGATAACTTCCACCCTGTGCAGCAGTAATAACGATGGTTAAAACCCTTGTTATCTGTGTTAACCTCTTTCTACCTGACTCGCCTTCCTTCTGTAATTTTTGAAAGTAAGGTACCGCTACTGTCAACAATTGAATAACAATTGAAGCAGAGATGTAGGGCATAATACCCAGAGCAAAAATAGATGCTCTACTAAAAGAACCACCTAAAAACGTATTTAGAAGATCAAAGATACCACCAGAAGCTCCTCCGCCTAGTGCTTCAGGATCAACTCCCGGCAACACTATAAAAGATCCTAACCTGAAAACCATTAAAAAACCAATGGTATTCAAGATTCTCACTCTGAGATCTTCAATAGAAAAAATATTCTTTATGGTACTAAAAAACTTCTTCATAATTACAGCGTAGTAGCTTTTCCTCCAGCAGCTTCAATCGCCTTAGCAGCAGATGCTGAGAATGCATGAGCTGTTACATCTACTTTTGATTTCAACTCACCGTTACCCAAAATCTTAATCAAGTCATTCTTACCAGCTAATCCATTTTCAACGATAAGTGCTATATCAATGGACTTAGCCTTAGTCTTTGAAACCAACTCTTCAAGAGTACTTAGATTAATTGCCTTGAATTCAATTTTGTTAGGACTAGTGAAACCAAACTTGGGTACTCTTCTTTGAAGAGGCATTTGACCTCCTTCAAAACCTTTCTTTCTACTGTAACCAGACCTTGATTTAGCACCATTATGTCCTCTTGTAGAAGTTCCACCTTTACCAGATCCTTGACCTCTACCTATTCTTTTCTTTCCTTTTACGGAACCTTCTGCAGGTTTTAATGTATTGAGTTTCATAATTATATCTCAGTTACAGATACCAAATGGCTCACTTTATTAATCATACCGTTTACTTGTGGTGTCAATTCCACTTCAACAGTTTTATTTATCTTACCTAATCCTAAAGCTTTAATAGTACGTTTCTGACGCTCAGGTCTTCCAATTGCACTTCTTACTTGTGATATTCTAACTTTTGACATAATCTTATCCGTTAAAAACTTTAGACATAGATATTCCTCTGTTTTTCGCAACAGTGAATGGGTCTCTCATATTAGTTAAAGCATCAAATGTTGCCTTTACCACATTGTGAGGGTTAGATGAGCCTTTAGATTTTGCTAATACATTATGTACTCCAGCACTCTCTAAAACCGCACGCATCGCACCACCTGCTATAACTCCTGTACCAGGAGAAGCTGGTTTCAACAATACAAATCCACCACTATATTTACCTAGCGCTTCGTGAGGTACAGTTCCTTTAATAACTGGAACTTTTACCAAATTCTTCTTTGCATCATCAATACCTTTAGTAATAGCATCTGTAACTTCATTGGCTTTACCCAATCCATAACCAACAACACCATTACCATCACCTACTACTACAATTGCAGAGAAGCTAAATCTTCTACCACCTTTCACCACTTTGGCTACTCTCTTGATGGCAACTACCTTTTCTTTAAGGTCTAATTCGCTCGCTTTAACTGATCTTATATTACTTTGAGACATAATACTTTAAAATTTAAGACCTCCTTCTCTGGCACCATCAGCCAAAGCTTTTACTTTTCCATGATATAAATAGCCATTTCTATCGAAAATAACTTCTTTCACGCCAGCAGCAGATGCTTTTTCAGCAATCTTCTGACCTACTTCCTTAGAAGTCTCGATAGTTAGCTTAGAACCTAGCTCAATAGATGATGCAGCCGATAATGTATGAGCTTTGCTATCATCAATAATTTGAGCGTAAATTGCCTTGTTACTTTTAAAAACTGAGAGTCTGGGTCTGTCAGCAGTCCCCTGAATTCTGTTTCTAATACCTTTCTTTATGCGAAGTCTTCTTCTTATCTTATTAAACGCCATGTTCTTAATTATTTAGCAGCTTGCTTACCAGCTTTACGTCTAACATACTGACCAACGAACTTGATACCTTTTCCTTTGTAAGGCTCAACTTCTCTTAATGATTTAATCTTGGCAGCCACCTGGCCAATCAATTGCTTATCAAAACCTTCAAGTGTTACGATTGGATTTTGACCTTTTTGAGTTTCAGCCGAGACACTAAGTTCTTTTGGAATGGACATCCAGATATTGTGTGAATAACCTACACTAAGTTCCAGCACATTGTTCTGTGCTGTAGCTTTATATCCTACACCCACAAGTTCCAAGTGTTTCTTATAACCCTGGCTTACTCCCTCAAACATATTGTTTATAAGAGATCTGTAAAGACCGTGAAGAGCTTTATGTCTTTTTTGCTCAGTAGGTCTTTCAACAGTAAGTTCGCCTTCATTTTCAACCAATTTGAAAGCAGGGTCTATATTTTGTTTAAGCTCGCCTTTAGGTCCCTTTACCGTTACAACACCCTCTTTAGCATCGTAAGAGTAAGAAACACCATCAACTAGCTTTATTGGTTTTTTCCCTATTCGTGACATTGATGTCTATTTATTAATTAATATACGTAACACAAAACTTCACCCCCAACTTGCATATCTCTCGCTTCTTTATCGGTAACAACACCCTTAGAAGTAGACATAATTGCAACACCAAGACCGTTCAATACTCTTGGAAGAGAGTCAGATTGAACATACTTTCTAAGACCTGGCTTACTAATTCTTTCCAAGTTATAGATTGCAGGTTTGTTGTCTTCACCATACTTCAAGGCTATTTTGATATTGCCCTGATGATTGGTTGTATCCTCAAACTTGTAATTAAGGATATACCCCTTGTCAAAAAGAACTTTAGTAAGCTCTTTTTTAATATTTGAAGCAGGCACATCGATAACCTTATGCTTTGCTTTTATAGCGTTCCTCAAACGAGTTAAATAATCTGCTATTGGATCTGTCATTTCTTTATAAATTCTAAAGTATCTCTACTACCCCCGAAAACGGCCTGCAAAGATACTAATTATTATTTTCTATAAAAATAAAATTTAGAGAATTACCAGCTTGCTTTGGTAACCCCTGGTATTTTGCCTTCAGAAGCCATTTCTCTGAAAGTAACTCTAGAAATACCAAATTTTCTCATGTAACCCTTCGGTCTACCAGTAAGCTTACATCTATTGTGTAATCTTACAGGAGAAGCATTTCTTGGTAATTTATCAAGCGCATCGTAATCACCCGCTTCCTTGAGAGCTTTTCTTTTGGCTGCATATTTTGCAACTAACCTTTCTCTTTTTAATTCTCTTGCTTTTACTGCTGATCTTGCCATATTATTAGTTTTTACTAGCGAAAGGCATACCGAAAGCCTTTAACAGTTCGTAACTCTCTTCATCTGATTCAGCGGAAGTCACAAATGTGATATCCATTCCGTTAATTTTATTCACTTTATCAATGCTGATCTCAGGAAAGATGATCTGTTCTTTTACACCTAATGTATAATTTCCTCTTCCATCGAACCCTTTGTCACTGATACCTTTGAAGTCCCTTACCCTTGGCAAAGCAACCGACACTAATCTGTCGAGGAATTCGTACATACGCTGCCCTCTTAATGTCACCTTTGCACCAATTGGCATATCTTCTCTCAACTTAAAGTTAGAGACCGCCTTTTTGGACATAGTAGGTATTGCTTTTTGACCAGTAATTGCGGTCAGCTCTTCAACACCAACATCTACTAATTTCTTATCTGCAACCGCTGCACCAATACCTTTGTTGATACATATTTTAGTAACCTTCGGCACTTGCATGACAGAAGAATACTGAAATTTTTCCTTTAAAGCTGGAATAATTTCGTTGCTATATTTTTCTTTTAATCTAGGACTTGCCATAACTTATAAATATTCTCCTGTTTTCTTAGAGTATCTTTGAAGTTTACCCTGATCATTTAATTTTCTTCCTACTCTTGTAGGCTCGCCATCTGATGAATTGACCATCATCAAATTGCTTATATGAACAGCTGCTTCAGTTTTTTCAATACCCCCTTCTGGGTTAGTAGCTGAAGGTTTTACATGTTTAGTAACAACATTTACACCTTTAACAACTGCTCTGCTTTTAGAGGTAATAACCTCTAGTACTTCGCCTTCAGAACCTTTTGAGTTACCAGCGATTACCTTTACAGTGTCTCCCTTTTTTATTTTAAACTTTGCCATTTTCCTATTTATTAAAGAACCTCGGGTGCCAATGATACAATTTTCATGAACTGCTTATCGCGCAATTCTCTAGCAACAGGTCCGAAAATACGTGTTCCTCTTGGTTCATCTGTAGCAGATAACAATACCGCTGCATTATCTTCAAACCTTATATAAGAACCATCTTTTCTACGCACTTCCTTTTTTGTTCTTACTACTACTGCTCTTGAAACAGTACCCTTCTTTAAGCTACTTGAAGAGATCGCTGACTTTACAGAAACAACAATTTTGTCGCCTACAGAAGCATACTTTTTACCAGTACCTCCTAGCACTCGAATACACAGAACCTCTTTGGCTCCGCTGTTATCCGCTACACTTAATCTTGACTCTTGCTGTATCATCTTATTTAGCCTTTTCTACTATTTCAACTAATCTCCATCTTTTGCTCTTGCTCAAAGGACGTGTCTCCATGATCTTCACTGTATCTCCAATTCCACACTCGTTCTTCTCATCATGGGCCATAAACTTGGTAGTTTTGTTAACAAACTTACCATAGATAGGGTGCTTCTCTTTTCTGTGAACAGCAATCGTAATAGATTTCTCCATTTTGTTGCTTACCACTTGCCCTACTTTTTCTTTTCTTAATTTTCTTGACTCCATTCTTGTATTATTTAGCAAGTTCTTTGGCTCGTAACTCAGTTTGTAGTCTTGCAATTAGCTTACGTGTATCTCTGATTTTCATAGGATTCTCTACAGGAGAAATCTCATGAGCAAACTTTAGTTTTCTATAAGCTTCTTGCTCGCTTGACAGCTTTTGCTTCAACTCATCGAAGTTCAATGCTTTTATCTCTGAATTTTTCATATTCTATTCTATTCCACGTAATCTCTACGTATTGAAAATTTCGTTTTTAATGGAAGCTTTTGCTGTGCAAGTCTTAAAGCTTCTTGAGCTAGTTCTTTCTTTACTCCACCAGCTTCGAATAAAATTGTACCAGGTTTAACAACAGCTACCCAATATTCAGGGGCACCTTTACCTTTACCCATCCTTACTTCAGCGGGCTTTTTAGTAATAGGTTTGTCTGGAAAAATTCGAATCCATACCTGACCTTCTCTTTTCATAGCTCTGGTCATAGCGATCCTAGCAGCTTCAATTTGTCTTGAAGTGATCCAACCTGGCTCCATAGCTTTGATAGCGAAAGCACCGAAAGCAATAGTATGACCTCTCTGAGCTATACCTTTGATCCTACCCTTCTGCTGTTTTCTAAATTTAGTTCTTTTCGGCTGTAACATATTTTATGTCTTTAGACTACGGTTGTCCGTAGTACAACTTTATTTATTATTTCTATTTCTTCGTGGGCCACCTTCACCTCGTTTTCTATTTCCACCAGGGCCACCACCTTGTTGACTAGATGCTCCTACGTTCGGAGAAAGATCTCTCTTACCGTAAACCTCACCTTTGAAAATCCATACTTTAATACCAATCTTACCGTAAACAGTATTCGCTTCACTGATGGCATAATCGATATCTGCTCTAAGCGTATGCAACGGAATTCTACCCTCTTTATACTGCTCAGATCTTGCCATTTCAGCACCACCAAGTCGTCCTGACACTTTAACCTTAATTCCTTGAGCTCCAACTCTCATTGAAGAAGCAATCGCCTGTTTCATAGCTCTTCTGTAAGAAATCCTTGCTTGCAACTGCTGAGCGATTGACTCACCAACTAGTTTCGCATCAAGTTCAGGTCTTTTAATTTCGAAGATATTGATTTGGACATCTTTACCTGTCAACTGCTTGATCTCTTCTTTGATCTTATCAACTTCAGATCCTCCTTTACCAATCACAACACCAGGTCTGGCAGTATGAACTGTAAGTGTAATTCTTTTAAGCGTACGCTCAATAATTACTTTAGAGATACCTCCTTTAGGAATACGTGCTTTGACATACTTTCTGATTTTATGGTCTTCAACCAACTTATCAGCAAATGTATCTCCACCGTACCAGGCAGAATCCCAGCCTCTAACGATACCTAATCTAAACGCTATTGGGTTTACTTTCTGTCCCATTATTTATCTTCTTTATTTTCTTTAGTCTCTTCTTTTTGCCCAACTTCAATCGAACTTGCAAGAACCATTGTTACATGATTTGATCTTTTTCTGATTCTATGAGCTCTACCTTGAGGTGCAGGTCTTAGCCTCTTCAATACTCTGCCACTATCGACATTAATTGACTTCACGTAAAGATCCGCCTCTTCAAGATCGATTTTCTCCTCATGCTTTTGTCGCCAGTTAGCTATGGCAGAAATCAAAAGCTTCTCTAATCTAGCCGCCCCTTGCTTAGGTTCAAACTTTAAGATGTTTAACGCCTTATTTACTTTCTCCCCTCTGATTAAGTCAGCTACAAGCCTCATTTTACGAGGAGAAGTAGGTACATTATTTAATTTCGCTAATGCCTCCATAATTATCTTCTGCCTTTATCTTTTTTACCAATGTGACCTCTGAAGTTTCTAGTTGGAGCAAACTCACCAAGTTTGTGACCTACCATATTTTCAGTTACATATACAGGTATAAATTTATTGCCATTGTGAACAGCAAATGTGTGACCTACAAAGTCAGGAGAAACCATTGACCTTCTTGACCAGGTTTTGATTACAGACTTTTTGCCTGAATCATTCATGGCTTCTACTTTGTTCTCTAGCCTAAAATCAATGTAAGGCCCTTTTTTTAGTGATCTTGCCATTATTTCTTACCTCTACTAATGATTAGATTATTTGAATACTTCTTAGGAGTTCTTGTCTTCTTTCCTTTAGCATACAAGCCATTTCGAGATCTTGGGTGACCTCCAGAAGATTTTCCTTCTCCACCTCCCATTGGGTGATCAACAGGGTTCATCGCTACACCTCTTACTCGAGGTCTTCTACCTAACCACCTTTTTCTTCCTGCTTTACCCAAATTCACATTCATGTGATCTGAGTTAGATACAGAACCAATAGTAGCAAGGCAAGTAACAAGTACTCTTCTAGTCTCGCCTGATGGCAATTTTACTGTTGCGTATTTCCCCTCACGAGCTGTAAGCTGAACATAAGAACCAGCACTACGTGCCATCGCTCCACCTTTACCAGGCTTCAGCTCAACATTATGGATAATAGTACCTAATGGAATCTTCGCTAATGGAAGCGTGTTTCCAACCTCAGGTGCTACATTTTCTCCAGAAACAATTTGTGTCCCTACAGCTAAACCTTCAGGAGCAATGATATAGGTCTTAGCTCCATCAGCATAGTACAATAAGGCTATTCTAGCTGATCTTGTTGGATCATACTCGATAGACTTCACTGTCGCTGGAATATCAAATTTATTTCTTTTGAAATCTATAATTCTGGACTTCTTCTTGTGACCACCGCCAAGATAACGCATGGTCATTTTACCAGTGTTATTTCTACCACCGCTCCTTTTCTTAGTTACCAAAAGAGACTTCTCAGGAGTATCTGTAGTAATCTCTGTAAAGGCCGGAGCCATTCTGTATCTCTGTCCGGGTGTAACCGGTCTAAATTTCTTAATCGCCATTTTCTGCTAAATTATATCTCGCTATAAAAATCGATTATGTCACCTTCCGCTACTGTAACAATAGCTTTCTTAAAGGAAGCAGCTCTTCCCGTGATAACCCTAGACTTAGTGAATCTTGATTTAGACTTACCCAAGTAGTTCATGGTATTAACACTCTCTACAGTAACTCCGTACATCTTCTCCACTTCTTTCTTAATCTCTACTTTATTAGCATTACGATTTACAACAAAACCGTACTTACCTTTTTCATTTAAAGCAGAAACCTTTTCCGTAACCAATGGCTTTACTAAAACGCTCATTTTTATTTCTTCAATAGGTTATCAATTTTCTCAATTGATCCTTCACTAAGGATCAGATTGTCTGCATTCAATACATCATAAGTAGTTAAAGACTCTGCCTTCACAACTTTAGTATTTTGAATATTTCTTCCAGACAATGCTACACTCTTATTAGTATCAGGAAGAACCAATAAAGTCTTCTTGTTAGCTAACTCCATAGCTGTAAGCATCTTAGTATATTCTTTTGTTTTCGGGCTTTCAAAAGTGAAATCCTCAACAATTGATATACTCTTATCTTTAGCTTTATAGCTAAGTGCTGATTTTCTAGCTAGTTCTTTCAATTTCTTGTTCAACTTGAAAGAGTAATTTCTTGGCTGAGGACCGAATACTCTACCTCCACCTCTGAAAATAGGCGACTTAATACTACCAGCACGAGCGGTACCAGTACCTTTTTGTTTTTTGATTTTTCTAGTTGAACCAGAAATCTCTGCTCTCTCTTTAGACTTGTGCGTACCTTGTCTTTGATTAGCAAGAAATTGCTTGACATCAAGATAGATCGCATGGTCGTTTGGCTCAATACCGAATACCTCTTTAGAAAGAGTTACTTTTCTGCCGGTATCTTCTCCGCTATAGTTTATTACTGAGATACTCATTATTTCTCAAGAATTACAGTTGAATTATTTGCTCCAGGTACAGACCCACTAACTAAAATCAAATTCTTCTCAGGCATGATTTTCATCACCTTCAAATTCATCAACTTAGTTCTATTACCACCAGTTCGGCCGGCCATTCTCATTCCTTTGAAAACTCTAGCAGGATAAGATGCTCCACCAATAGAACCCGGGGCTCTCAATCTGTTGTGCTGTCCGTGAGTTGCTTGACCAACACCACCGAAGTTGTGTCTTTTAACAACACCTTGGAAACCTTTACC
The DNA here is from genome assembly GCA_947500555.1 of uncultured Fulvivirga sp. GTDB lineage: Bacteria > Bacteroidota > Bacteroidia > Cytophagales > Cyclobacteriaceae > Fulvivirga. Next base: position 983,534 of record CANMSE010000002.1, read on the forward strand.
TTTTGAAGTACCAACAGCATCAACAAAATCTCCTTCAGCGAAAACATCGCTAACTTTAATTTCTTGACCCAGCTGAATTTGACCTTCAAATTCTTCGCGGAAATCTCTAAACTCAATAACTTCCTTTTTAGGAGTTGTTTGCGCTTTTGCGAAATGTCCTTTCAAAGCATTAGGAGTGTTTTTTTCCTTTCTCTCTCCAAAGCCCATTTGAACGGCTTTGTAACCATCCCTTTCCTCATTTTTTACTTGCGTAACCACGCAAGGACCAGCCTCTATAACTGTGCATGCGACATTTCGTCCATCGGCACTAAAAATGCTAGTCATTCCGATTTTCTTTCCTATAATACCAGACATTTTTTAATCTTTATTAAGCGTAATAATGCTCTTGCTCTTGCGGTTTTTCCGCAAAAGGACTGCAAAGATAGTAACTCTTAAGAAGTTACCAAACACTCAGTGTTAAATTTTTTCTTGAAGCCAGAGTAGCTTTCAAGAGTGATTTGAGATCGCAAAATTAGTCCTGAACTTGGTAAATGAAAAGCATTTTGTTGATCAATTCAGCTTTCGTTCAAAACAGTTTTTAAAACACCAATAGATTTTATGTCCTGAAATGAATCTACCTGAGATTTGTAAAAAGATAATATATCATCCAGAATTACTCTTCTATTAGCGGAAGTAATTTTCACCTGATCATTATAGGCGGATATAATGAGTTTATTAACATCCGAAATAATTTGGTCATCGACAAGATGAGGAAATTGCTCATCTCCAGAAATACCAAATCCCAAATGGTGGGATAGCTTGATTAAAAACTGAAGATGAAAATTCTCATAGCTGACTTCTAAACTATCCAACACTTCTATGGAATGATAAACGAAATCAAACAAATCTTTTATGCCTTCCTCCTCTTTTATGGTTTTGTAAAGGATCTCTGCGAGAAAGACACCGATAGAAGATTTGATTATTTCAAAAGGGATAGATTTTAACGGATACGAACATTTTATCTCGGAGATACGGTTGATATCCGCATTTGCTTTTTTATAGACAACGAGCTCAAGGAGTGTTAAAGGTTGATAAAAGGCGATCTTCCCTTTTGATTTTGAACTTCTTACCCCATTAACGATGTAGGTCTGTAAGCCAAACTCTTCCGTAAATATCTTTGCAATTATTGATGTATCACGGTATTTGAAATACTTGAATACTATACCGCGTGTTTTATGAAGCATTTAATTGACGACTGCTATTTTACCAACAAAAGTTTCTTCACCATCTTCAGAAGAACTAAAAACAAAATATATTCCAGTGGCAGCTCTTCTTCCATTATAGTCACGGGCATCCCATGTTGCTGTCCCTCCGGCAGATTTAGTATTCCAAATTAACTTGCCACTAGCATCGGTTATTTTAACATCTACATTGAATGCCAGACCACTGATTCCAATAGTTCCATTAAATTCACTCGTCACCGGGTTAGGAAATATTTTCACATCTCCATGCTCATTGGTAGAATTAGTGGCATCTGCCCGGTAAGAAATAATGCCATCGGGAGTTCCAACAAACACTTCTCCTGTTGAACCCAGAACTTCAATCGCAATTATTGAGTCGGATGGTAATGGGCTATTATTAACATTAAAGTTAAGAAGCTGTCTGTCAGCATCGGCATCAAACAACCACATTCCATTTTGTGTCCCAATCCACTTTCTATTACCAGGGTCAATTTCTATAGATGTTATAATTTCATCCCGTAATAAAAGTCTATTTTCAAATATAGGTATTATGGCATCTACCGAACCATTAATAATATCGTTTGAGTTCGAAAAGAAAGCAACTCCTTCATTGGTTCCAACCCATACCAAACCATCTCCATCTACGGCAAGTGCATTCACGTTTTTGGATGGCAAGCCTCCATTACCATCCTGATCATTTAAAAATCGAGATTCTTGAGATGTTTTATCAAAAACCAAAATACCCCCGCCTACTTTTGGGTCTACAATCATCCATAGGTATTGAACTGTATTGACAACATCCAAGATATCGCTGGTAACCAAGGAAAATGATTGCCAATTATTTTCGGAAAATAGGTTTAATGGTCTTGATGCACCATAGTTTAAAGCCCATAGCCCTTCACTGGAAATTGCCAATGCACTCACATAGGTAGTTCCATCGTTTATGTCTGTTTTTTGAAGTGTGGAATTGGACTCATCAAAAATGGTAGATGTTCCATCACCATTAACCTCTAAGACTCCTTGGCCAAATGATGACAGGTATATTCTATTGGAAACAGAAGTAGCATCGGTGATATCATTAAAAGTTTCAAAACTTTCTGCTTCTGCATTTGAATTAATCCATTGACCTTCTGAGAAAGTATAATACCCATCCTCATTGAGTAAAGGGAGTCTATCAGAATCAAACCCTCCAGACACACCTATAACCTGATCTCTGGAAGAGTAAAAATTGAAAATCTTATTGGATCTGGGTCCACTTGGCTTCAATGAAGTAAATGTCCCAGTGATATTGGTTAGTAATCCATTGTTTTCATCAGCAATCCAAATTGTTCCATCTGAAACGATAGCATCATTGGCAGAACTGATTATATCATCGTTAATGGTAGATAGTGTATATGATTCATCAAGTACATTCACATCATCTTCAGTAACTGCAATTAATTCAATACCATTTGAATTCAAGGATTTAAACGTATCTCCTGTTAATACAGAAAGTAAATTCCAGCTACCATTTTCATAACTAAGCAAACCCTGTCCGCTAATCCCAGCTATAATACCAGACGAAAAAGTCTCAATCTCATTGATATTAACCTGCTCTATTCCTGTGGTTACATCGTACCTTCTCCAGTTATTAGGGTCAAACAAGTTAACCCCGTTACTAATATTAGAGGACATCACACCATTCTCAGTAGCCAGAAAAATGCTGTCGGCTAAAACTGCCGAGGCATTCACACCTATTTCTTCAGCTGAAGCCCCTAGCTGTCTATATATCTCAGTAACTTCTTGTTTAGCCAAATCAACATTAAGCAGTCCAAAATCAGTTGAGATAAAGGCTCTCTCGTTGGTGATTGAAATATGATTTATTTTTTTCGAACCCAGCACCTGAGAGTTTGTAGTAAGGTCCAGGCTCACTATTTCGTTATCAGCAACTATATCAACATTGCCTGAGGCGTATCCAATAATGAGTTGTTGATTATTTTTATCATAGTTTATTGCCGAAATATTATCCTCTTGCAACCCATCAATTTTTGATATAGTACTGATACTATTGTCAGATTGGTCATAGAAGAAAATCCCGTTCTCTGCCGATACGTATATTCTCTCTCCTCCATCTACGACATTCAATGTTTTATTATACGAGAAGTGTGTTCTCCAAGTACCTAATGGAATATCTCCCTGGGCTTGAATGGTCACTTGAATACTTAAAAACAGTAAAAGGAAAAGTAATCTCATTTCTTATTCTTCATTCCTTCTACAAAACTTTTTCGACTTCGCGCCTCATACTGCTCCTGTTCACCTAAAAGTACTTTTCCTTCTTCATCTGATAATCGATAACTAAAAGAAGCCAACTCACCGGTATCTGTACAAATGGCGTGTACTTTAGTCACAAATTCAGCAACAGCCAATAAGTTAGGCATTGGTCCAAAGGGTTTTCCTTCATAGTCCATATCCAACCCAGCTACTATCACTCTCTTTCCGTTATTTGCCAATTGATTACATACATCAACGAGTGCTTCATCAAAGAATTGTGCTTCGTCTATACCTACGACTTGGCAATCGCCAGCCAATAATAATATATCGCTAGCGAAATTCACTGGGGTAGATCGAATGGCCGTCTCATTGTGTGACACCACATTTTCTTTATCATACCTGGTATCAATCTTCGGTTTAAAGATTTCTACCTTTTGCTTAGCAATTAGCGCCCTATTTAGTCTACGTATGAGTTCTTCAGTTTTACCTGAAAACATGCAGCCACATACTACTTCTATCCAACCGGATTTATTGCTCTTACCTAAATGTGGTTCAACGAACATGGAGTAAAATTATACTATTTTATCAAGCTGCAATTATCAATTACTATACTTCATATGAGGAAGTTTTGAATGGTTCGGCACAACTACTTTTATTTCACCCTTTAATAGTCGCGTTTGACAAGTCAATCTTTCCTTTTTTATGTCAAGTTTCCCCATAGACAAAAACCGCTCCTCTGCTTCAGTAATTAACGATAGGTTTTCTATACCTTCATCCACGATCATCTTACAAGTTGTACACCTGCCTTTCGCTCCGCAGGCATGCATCCAATCAACACAATTTTCTTGTAGAACGGATAACACTGTCTTTTCATTGTCGTTATTTTGGACAGTAAGGTTATTGAGATTTTTTATAGTAATTTTCATTCCTTGCAAAGTAAACGAAATAGATAAAGTCTACTGATAATATGGATAACATTCTAAATCGAGAAGGAATAAAAGATTATAGTGCTCGAGTAACCAATAAATTGATTGGTGAATTCTTTTCAAAAAAGAAGAAGATCAATGGAGAAGAAATCAAATCTTTGACAGATATAAAACAAGTGAACCTTTTCATAATTAAGGGTTTGTTTGAAGAGTGGCAAAAAGAGCGAGAGCAGCTTAAAAGCAAGTTTTTCGATTATGATTCTGAAGAAGTCAAAAGTGCTATGGTTTCTTTTATGAATGTTTTATCAAAAAACATATCCATTTCAGAAAAGGACTTCAAACCGTTGTTACTTCATGCTATTGAAGAAAGCATTTTACTCATATTCTCACCCTTTGATTTTTATTCTCACTTATCTCAACATTACTCAGGATCCTTATCTACAGATACCTTAGTGCAGACCGGTCGATACATTAAGGTTAATAAGAATATTATGGATGCTTTGATTTCCAAGATTGAGGCTAGTCCATCGAAAGATATTTCATTGGAAGAGTACAATGTTCTTTTAAGTGAGGTACTACATGAAATAGAGTCTGGTCCCGAAGATATTGATAGTTTCTTTGATGCTTTTAATAAAATTGAGTCGCTTGGTGAGACCGACATTTACGGTGAAGCACAAACTTCTGATGCTCAGCCCAAAGATGTAGTTGAACAGCCGGCTGAAAATGAAAAGGCTGATGAACCGACTGCTAAAGCTGAAGAAGATAACCCTACAATTAATGAGGTACTAGCCAGTACCGAAACTACAATCGGTGAAGCGTTAGAAAATAAAAAATTGAACAATATAAAATCTAGTTTGAGTATAAATCAGCGTTTTATGTTTCAGAATTCCCTATTCAGCGGTGATGAAGAAACTATGAATAGGACTTTAGACTTTATTGATAATTGCCAGTCCAAAAAAGAAGCAATGGATTACATATATCAAGAGTTTCCACATTGGAATATCGAGGGTGAGGAATTTGAAGAATTAGTAGAATTAATCGACAAGCGTTTGAGTTAATGCACGAGCACCTGAGTCCTATGTGAATCCAATTTTAAAAGGATAAACAGTAGGATACTGAAGCCCCATAAGGAAGAACCACCATAAGAAAAAAGAGGTAAAGGAATGCCAATAACTGGAAACAACCCTATCGTCATTCCAATATTTACAGCAAAGTGAAAAAAGAAAATACACGCTACACTATAACCATAAACCCTGGAAAAGCGCCATTTTTGACGTTCCGCTATGTGAATAATCCTTAACAGCAGCGCCACGAATAGACCAATAGTAACTAAACTACCGAACCAGCCATGTTCTTCACCAATTGTACAGAATATAAAATCCGTACTTTGAGCAGGTACAAAATCAAACTTAGTTTGAGTGCCTTTCAAAAACCCCTTTCCTGAAAAGCCTCCACTACCAATGGCAATTTTTGATTGGGTTACATTCCATCCATAACCCAACGGATCTCCATCCGGATTAATCAATGCCTTAATTCGATTCTGTTGATGAGGTTTTAGCACATCTGAGATCACATAATCAACACTAACAATAACACCTGAAACAATTAGTCCTCCGGCTATTACCAGACCAACTTTTTTTATGGTTTTTTTCTTAATAAGTAAAATGCTAATCGCACCCAAAACAACTATACCTATATACAGGTACAGATGATTTGATACTAATAGAGTAAGAACAAAAATAATAGCTGATGCAATGCCTAAAATCAGTAATATAGGGGACATGCCTTCTCGAAAAAACACAAGTACAAAAATGCTATAAACAAGTGCGGTGCCCGTGTCTCCTTGTAAAATGATCAGGATGGCAGGTGTTCCAACAATCGCGAAAAGAACGACTTGCTTTGATAATCTGTCTATTCTGAAACCTGATGAACTCATATATTTGGCTACTGCAAGGGCGGTAGCAAATTTCGCAAACTCTGAAGGTTGCAGCCGCATAGGACCTAGTTCAAACCATGATTTGGAACCCGCGACTTCTCTTCCAAATAACAGCACAAAAACCAGCAAAAAGATTATCCCTCCGTAAATAAAATAACCAAATGTGTCATAAAACTTGTAGTCCACTACCATGATGGCAATAATTAATATGATAGAGGAACCAAGAAATATCAATTGGCGACCACTATTCAGGGACATATCAAAAATATTCTGATTAGCAGATTCATCATAGACAGCTGCAAAAATGTTCATCCAACCTAGAAGAGCAATAAAAAAAAAGAGCATGACTGTCAACCAGTCTATGTTATTCGATATGTCGTCCCTGGTGCTCAATACAAAAATTCTCCTTTTTTAACAAACTCCTCAATATGAGGTCTTTCTGTTTCACCAAGTAAATATTTCTCAATCATTAGACTTGCTATAGAAGCCGCTGCACGAGCTCCCTGCCCTGCATCTTCCACATAGACAGATACTGCAATTTTAGGATTGTCTTTAGGGGCAAAAGCTATAAATACCGAATGGTCTGGCATTGGATCATTTTGAACTGTCCCTGTCTTTCCGCATACCTCGATATCCTTCAGCTTAGCTCTGTACTGCCCTGTACCCGACCTTACAACTTCTGCCATGGCCTCAACAGCTACATCAAAATGTTTGGTGTCCACCGTTGTAAAATGCTTTTCCAGATACTGTGGCAAAGGTTGACCGCTATTACCGATTGATTTGACCAGGTGTGGAATATAGTAATATCCCCTATTTGCCACAATGGCCGCAAAATTGGCCATCTGAATGGGTACAACGAGATTCTCTCCTTCACCAATAGCTATTGAATAGATATTAGAGTATTTCCATGGTCGATTATTATATGCCCGATCATAATATTCTACACTTGGAACCAGGCCAGTTTTTTCATTGGGCAGATCGATTCCTAAAGGTTCACCTAAACCAAAGCTTTTTACATTCTCCGTCCAACTGCTCAAACCCAATCTGGTATCTTCATAAGAGTCTTCAGATAACCCTGTATTAACTACTCGCTTCATTACGTTGTAGAAATAAGGATTGCAGGAATTAGTAATTGCTCCTACAAGTGTTTCTCCAGGTCCGTGATAGTGACATTTCATTGGACGCATAATACATGGGATGTAAGTGCTTCTACTAATTGCGCCTTCTTGCAATGCGATAAGCGCCTGAATAATTTTGAATATAGAGCCAGGTCGATATTGAGCCATAAGCGGCCTATTGAAGAGAGGTTTCGCTGTATCAAGACTAATGGCGGAAAAGTTTGTGCTATATTTTCTTCCAGTCAATAACCCAGGATCATATGATGGCCCAGAGACAAGAGATAGTATTTCTCCTGAAGAAGGTTCAATAGCCACTATACTTCCAGCTTTACCTTCTAATAATTCCTTGCCATATTCTTGTAGTCTTAGGTCAATTGTGGTAGTCAGATTTTCGCCTGGTATAGAAAGTGTATCATATTTTCCATCTTCGAAATCTCCTTTTTCAATACCTTTAACATTTTTTATCTTATACTTAACACCTCTTCTACCTCGAAGATATTCTTCATAATATGCCTCTATCCCACTTTGTCCAATATAATCTCCTTGTTGGTAATAGTTTGTTGTATCTCTTTCTAATTGCCTTTTCGAAACTTCACTTACATACCCAAGTGCATTGGATAGAACTGGTTTGGTATAGGCTCTCGTTGTTCTAGCCTGAACGTTGAAGCCTCTGAAATCGACAAGATGATCTTGCACCCTGGCCAGATCTTCATTGGAAAGCATTTTAATAAAAATGGAAGGTTGGACATAAGAAAACCTTCTAGCTGCATTTATCTTCTCATCAAACTCTTCTTTTGTAATTTCAAATACTTCACAAAATTTAATCGTGTCTAGTTTTTTAACATCATTTGGAATAACCGTTAAATTATACTGAGGTGTATTGTAAACAATAAGCTCTCCGTTCCGATCATAAATAATTCCTCTATATGGATAATCAATAACCTTATTTATAATATTACTATTTGCTGCCTTAGCATATTTAGTATCTAATACTTGGATAGAAAATAACTTAGTAAGGAAGGTAATACCTACAAGAATAATTATCAGTTGGACGATATATTTTCTTGAATTATCCATCAATATCTCTTACTTCTGTAGAACAAGAATTGAATAATAACGATTACGATAACGGTAAATATTGTACTTGCAAATACTTTTAATAGTGTAAACCAGAACAGTGAAAAACTTGCTGACTCTATAAAAAACAAAGCCGTATGGTGAAGAAAAATCAATGGTAAGATATACCCCAAAAACCATTGCCACCCGTTCAAATCAATATTAGGCGCAACGCCAATATCATACCCACCCTGAGGAGTAATGGTATTCAACCAGTAGTTTCTAACAAACATAATCAAAACAGATGCTGCTGCATGCATTCCCACACTATCGTAAAAAATATCAACAGATAACCCTGTTAAAAATCCCATACCCAAAAGAAGTAGAGCATTTGAATCTACTGGTAAACAGAGTAAAAAAGCCACATATGCAAAACAGAAGGCTACATCGAAAGCCACAACATTTTGCAATAGCAGCCCTTGAACAAGAACGTACAGAAAAAATGATGTAATTTGAAAAATGGGTTTTGCCGTCATATCTATTCTATAGTCACATTTTCAATTGAATCCTGTTCTATGAGCAGATTGTTTTTTATCAGATAGACATAAGATAGGCTATTCAAGTCTGGTAATAATTTTATTTGGACATCATGAAAGAGAGCATCCTCTTGAATTTCATAAGACTCTACAATACCAACAGGTACGCCTTCAGGAAAAATGGCATTATAACCTGATGTCACAACAGTATCCCCAACATTCAAATTGATGTGTCTGGGTAGATATAGTACCTGAGCTCTTTGATAATCACGGCCGTCCCACTGAGTGGTACATAGATCACCAGTCCTTTTTATTTTAGAAGATACCAACATATTACCATGTAAGATTGATATTATGACACTGTAGTTATTAGAAGCAGTTTTTACCTTACCAACCACCCCCCGATGGTCAACGACTGCCATACCTGGCTCTATTCCGTGTTTAAGTCCTTTATCTACCGTGATGTAGTTCTCAAATTTTCGAGTTGAATTCTTTATGACTTTAGCTGAAATAAAATCGTATTTTTTAAGAATATCTTCATCCCTATTTTGACGAACATTGATACTGTAAAGACTTTGGTTATATTGTTCAATTTGCCGCTTTAGCTGAGCATTTTCTGCTGCCAGCGTGGCATTGACATCATTAAGATTAAAAAAATCCCGCACTCCCTGAGACGTGGATAATAGTGTAGCACTAACTTTGTTCGAAGAGTTAAAATAACTAGCTGACTGATATTTATTATTTTCAACAATTAGCCATAGACATACCATTTCCAGCAGCATAAAAGAGAGAAATGCCCTGTATTTGATTAAAAACAGTAATAGTCTTTGCATTCACAATATATCTTCCAGATAAGAAACTTATACCATTAAAACAGCCTTAAAATCATTCAGATTTTTTAGGGCCATTCCAGTACCACGCACAACTGCTCTCAAAGGATCTTCAGCGATGTGAATAGGTAACTTAGTCTTTAGCGCCAAGCGCTTATCTAAACCTCGAAGTAAAGCTCCGCCTCCAGTAAGGTGAATACCGTTATCGTAGATATCAGCAGATAATTCTGGAGGAGAAATTTCCAATGCTTTCAACACAGCTTCTTCAATTTTTGAAACTGATTTATCAAGAGCAAAAGCAATTTCAGAATAAGAAATTTTAATAACTTTCGGAATACCTGTCATCAGATCGCGACCTCTTATTTCATAATCCTCAGGCCCATCATCCAACTCCGTAAGTGCAGACCCAACTTCAATTTTAACTTTCTCTGCAGATCTTTCTCCAATCAATAGATTATGTTGTCTTCTCATATAATCAAGGATATCTCTATTAAAAGTATCCCCAGCTACACGAATTGATTGATCACAAACGATACCAGAAAGCGCAATTACAGCAATTTCCGTAGTACCTCCTCCAATATCAACAATCATAGAACCTACAGGTTGTTCAATGTCTATACCAATTCCTATTGCTGCGGCAATTGGTTCGTGAATCATATATACTTCTTTTGCTCCGGCATGTTCCGCTGAATCACGTACCGCTCTTTTTTCCACTTCAGTAATCCCTGAAGGAATACAAATAACCATCCGATGAGAGGTGGGGAAAAACCTCTTACCTGTGTCCATCATTTTGATCATTCCCCTAATCATCTGCTCAGCTGCATAGAAGTCAGCAATCACACCATCTTTTAGAGGGCGAATGGTTTTAATATTGTCATGAGTCTTTTCATGCATCTGCATGGCATTACGACCAATTGCCAATACTTTATTGGTATTTTTATCCTGAGCGATTATCGAAGGTTCATCAACGATAATCTTGTCTTTACTGATTATAAGTGTATTGGCTGTTCCCAGGTCAATGGCTATATCACTGGAGAAGAAATCAAACAATCCCATGTTAGTTGGCTATAAAATGACTTTATCTAAGTTTGGAAATTTACGAATTAGTTTCCTTAATGAATTAAATATAAAAACATTTTTAGTGTTTAAAATGACGCACTCCGGTAAATACCATAGCCATGTCATTTTTATCACAAAAATCTATCGAATCTTGGTCTTTTATTGAACCACCCGGTTGCACTACAGCCTTGATTCCCTCACCATGCGCAATTTCTACACAGTCAGGAAATGGAAAGAAAGCATCTGAAGCCATAACCGATCCTTCTAGGTCAAATCCGAATACTTTCGCTTTCTGTATAGCCTGCTTTAAAGCATCAACCCTTGAGGTCTGCCCTACACCACTGGCCAACATCTGACCATCTTTGGCTAACACGATGGTATTCGACTTAGTATGCTTGGCTAGTTTACTCGCAAATATCAATGCTTCCTTTTCAAAGTCAGAAGGAGATTTTTTGGTAACTGTTTTCAGATCGTCAAGACTATCTGTTTTCAAATCTCTATCTTGTTCAATAATTCCGTTTAACAAGCTTTTAAACTGCTTTTTCCCTTTAAGCTTTGTTTTCAGCTTCAATAGCACCCGGTTCTTTTTTCCTTTCAACAGTTCTAATGCATCATCATTAAAATTAGGTGCGATCAATACCTCAAAAAACAAAGAGTGCATTGATTCTGCCGCAGCCATATCAACTGTCCGATTAGTAATTAGTACTCCACCAAAAGCTGAAATAGTGTCGGCAGCAAATGCCTTTTCATAAGCATCTTTAACAGTATTTGCTGTAGCCACACCACAAGCATTTGTATGCTTTAGGATTGCAAATGCTGTTTCTTCAAATTCTTCAATTATTGCCACTGCGGCATCAATATCAACAAGGTTGTTGTATGATAGTGCTTTACCATTGAGTTGTTCTAGCATTTCTTCAAGGGTGCCATAAAAAGTACCTTCCTGATGGGGATTTTCTCCATAGCGCAGAGTATTTGCAACTCTGGAGCTCTGCTTGAAAACATTAATGCCTTGCTCTTCATTGAAATGATTAAAGATAGAAGAATCATAATGAGAGCTTATATCAAATGCTTTAGCAGCAAAGTTCTTTCTGTCTTCTAAATCTGTCGAACCATTCTTGTGTTCTAATATTTCCTCTACTTCTTCATATTGCTCACGAGAGGAAACTATTAAAACATCTTTATAATTTTTGGCAGCTGCTCGAATAAGCGAAATGCCTCCAATATCAATTTTTTCAATAATATCTGACTCGGAAGCACCACTTGATACGGTCTCCTCAAATGGGTACAAGTCGACAATGACTAAATCGATTGATGGAATGTTATATTCTTCAGCTGTTTTTACATCAGATTCCAGCTCTCTTCGGTACAAAATACCTCCAAAAATTGCTGGATGAAGTGTTTTAACTCTTCCTCCAAATATCGAAGGGTAAGTAGTCATTTCCTCAACTGGGGTTACGTCAACTCCTAAATCTTCAATAAACTTTTGCGTACCTCCTGTGGAGAATATCTGGACATTATTATCAGCAAGAAGCTTAACAATTGGCTCAAGATTATCCTTGTAATAGACAGATATAAGTGCTGACTTGATCTTTATTGATGACATTTCGACTGTAGTGGCTTTTTAATTTTAAAGCCGCAAATCTAGGAATTTTTAAACGACTTCTTAATCACAGATTCAATAACCTCAGGATAATGTTGATATTCCAACACATGGACTTTAGAGGCTATCACTTGTGCGGTATCAGATGGACTAATTTCACAAGTTGCTTGAAAAATGGTATCCCCCTCATCGTAAGCTTCATTAACATAGTGAATGGTAATGCCAGACTCATTTTCACCTGCTTCTTTCACTGCCCGATGCACATTATCGCCATACATGCCTTTGCCACCATACTTAGGTAAAAGCGCAGGATGAATATTAACAATAGCCTTGTGAAATGCCTTGACCAAATATTTAGGGATTAGCCACATAAAGCCAGCCAGTACAATGAAGTTTATCTTATGGTGACCAAGCAATTCCAATACTTCTTTTGACTCATAAAAAGTACTTCTGGTGAAAACATGTGTGATCACACCTAAATTATTTGCTCTTTCTAAAACAAAAGCATTTTTATTATTTGATAATACAAGCTGAACTGTAATTAAGCTATTACCCTTAAAGTGCTCAATTATCTTTTGTGCATTGGAGCCATTACCTGAAGCAAATATTGCAATGTTTATCATCAGAAATATTAGTAGAAAAGAATCATTGAAGAGATGCCAATGAGCATTATAAATTTACAATAATTACTTAGGAAGTTGAACTCAGCTGTGGTATCTGCTTTGGATAACTTATAAAAAAGATACCCAACCGGAATAATCAATGTCAAACACATTAACATCATATGCAGCCCGATCATTTTATAGAATAAGAGGCACAATGTGGTCATTAAAATGATTGATAAAATATAGATGGTGTTCTTGGTAAACCTAATACCATAAACAATTGGTAATGTTCGGCAACCAAAATTTTCATCCCCTTTAAGGTCCTCTATATCCTTTATAATCTCTCTAATTAGAGTAAAGAAAAAAGCAAAAAGAGAATAGGCAATGATCAATGTGTTGTAAGGGTCAAAGTAAAAGGCCACCACATAAATAGATAATGCGGTAAGGAATGCCACTAAAAAATTACCCACCAACACCATACGTTTGAACTGATTTGAATAAGCCCAAAGCAACAATGCGCTCATGAAGTTTATCGCCATCATTTGATAGGAAAGAAAAAATCCTATTCCTATCCCGATTAGATTTAAAACGGTATGAGCTATCATAGCAACTCTTCTTTTCAATACTTTTCCTACTACTACCCTCTTCGGCTTATTAATCAGATCAATTTTTATATCATAATAATCATTGATGATGTAACCAGCAGCAGCAATAATCACTGTGGACAGAGAAAGTAGCAAAAGCTGCTGGTTGTAAATTACTCCATCTATTGAAAGTAAAAAGAAGGCCGTAAAATACTGAGCCAACGCAATGATTATAAGATTCCAAAGCCTGATGACCTGGATAAATCCAGATATGGAAAAATTGGAAGGTTTAGAAATATCTGCTACCATCAGTATTTAATTTAAGTAAAAGTAAATACTGATGGTGACAATACAGCTAGAATCTAAGACTTAGCGTGGCTAAAAAATTTCTTGTGGCTTGCGGGTAGTAATAATTTTCTCTTACCTCAAAATCCTGCCCTCCAAAATAACCAAAACTATAACCATTGGAAGCATAAAGCTCATCAAACAAATTATTGATCAATAACGAAACTCTGAGTTCTTTGAAGTAAGATGACTTAATAGAATAGCCAAGTCGTAGATCATTTACAAAATAGGCATCAATTTTTCTATCGTTATTCGAAGTGTTATCTAAGAACTGGTCTCCAACATATTTGGTTAGTAAGGTGAGTTCAGCATTTTTTATTGGATTAAATGTCAACTGCGATCCGGCAATGACATTTGGTGAGAAAGCTATATCAGTATCTGAGTATCTGTTATTGATGATATTAAACTCATCAAAACTACTTCCGTAATCATATAGAATTTCATCGAATTCCTGGATTTTATTTTGACTTAAAGTCAAATTGGCTTGCCAGGTTATTTTTTTACTCAATTGAATACCTCCTTCTAGTTCAATGCCAGCTCTATAGCTATCACTTACATTTGTTCTGACTGAAGCGCCTACATCATTCAATTCACCAGTTAAAATTAATTGATCCTTGTAATCCATGTAATAAAAGTTCACTCCGTATTGAGCATTTCTTTTCCTTTTCTTATAGCCTACTTCCAGATTGTTTAAACGTTCAGATTTTGGCTCTATTGGCGAATCAATGAAATCACTCCTTACTGGCTCTCTATTGGCCACAGCAAATGAGGCGTACAACACGTCAGTAGCTGATATATTATAATAAACGCCCAGCTTAGGGTTAAAAAAATCAAAATCAGCATTTATGTCTATACGCTGAAGATCGTTGTCTAAACCCTCAGATTTATAATCTATATTTCTATACTGGAGATCTATAAATGCCGAGAGTTTATCGTTGATTTGATAATTGGCTTTAATGAAAGTATTGAAGTCTTCTTTTATCCCATTGCTGAAATAGTACCTGTCTTCAATATTAAAGTTAGTAGCAAACTCTGCCCAGATAAGTTCTCCAAAATGATCTCCATCATATCTATTTGCGGCACCTCCAATCACCAAATCAAGCTTATCAGCTTGATAATTTAAAGAATATGTAATGCCATAGAAGTGATTATCAAGCCATCTGCGCCTAACTAAATCAGTCGATTCAATAGTATCATTAGAAATAATCACATTAGGAAGTCCATAATCCTCGAAATCGTCATCATATCTAAATTGTTCGAAAAAGCCTCGACCGTAGGTATAATGTCCTGACAAATTAGCTATCATTCTATCATTCAATTCTTGAGAGACATGTAATTGATAATGATCCTGTTGATAATCATCAACTTGGTTATCATACAAATACCAATTAAATGTTCTTCCAGAATTTCGCATATTTTCTGCTTGTATTTCGTTGAGTCCATTATTAGCTATTACTGCCTCAATTCCTTCAGCATCATTTTCGATAACCGCTTCAGGAGTACCATACCAAGACTGGTAAGTTCTTTCAGCTCCTCCAAAAACTATTGCTTTAACCATTGTTTTATCCCCGTAGTAGCCTCCTGAAAAGTAATAGGATTCCAAATCTGAAGTTGCTCTGTCAATATACCCATCTGAGGCAATTTTAGATAGCCTTCCATCAAATGACCATTTTTCTTTGAACATACCCGTACCAAAACCTACAGTATGCCTTCTGGTATTGAAAGACCCGAACGAGTTGATAACATCAGCATAAGGTTCTGCTTTCCTGGTATTGGTCTGTAAATTAACAGATCCGCCAAACGCTCCTGCTCCGTTAGTCGAGGTACCTACACCTCTCTGAATCTGAATACTTTCAGATGAAGAAGCAATATCTGGTATATTCACCCAAAACACCCCTTGAGATTCGCTGTCATTTAGCGGGACTCCGTTTATAGTAACATTCACTCTCGTGGCATCACTACCTCTGATGCGCAGTCCGGTATAACCTATTCCAGCACCTGCATCAGATGTCGCCACCAGTGAAGGTGTATAGTTTAAAATAAAAGGTAAGTCCTGACCAAAATTCTGAGCTTCAATTTTCTCCTTATTGACATTGGTAAAAGTCATTGGCGTTCCCTCAGAAGCTCTAGTAGCGGAAACAATGACTTCATCAGTCATAAAAGCTGCGGACTTCAGTTTTACTTCTAATTCTGTATCCGTTGAGATACTTAAAGCCTGTTCAAAAGTTTCGTATCCAATATAGCTTACTTGTAAGGAATAGTCTCCTGATGAAACTCTTCTAAACATAACATTACCATCAAGATCAGAAATATTAATTTCTTCATTCAATTGAATATTAGCTCCAGGTAAAGGTTTGGAATTGTCAGCGTCAACAATTTTTAATGAAAGCTGGTGTTGACTGTAACTGGTTGCATGCAAAATCATGCACGTTAAAATGGTGAGAATACTTCTCATGATAAATTTACTTTTTTAGTTAAAAAACTAAGAGAGAGGGGATTCTCTTAAACAATTTAACATACCTCCCTACGCCAGCATTATCTGGATCAGGTACGACCCCAATAGAATCAGGATCATGGGTATAATCTCAGCCTTTATTATCGGCACCCCTTGGTGCAAATATAGAACTATTGACATAGTATCACAGTCAAAGAATTAAATGACTCCTAACCAAAGTGAAGGTTCTTCTAAAATACTATATTTGGCATCTATCTGATGAATTATGTACAAAGCAAAATTAAAGGATAAGACCTTCGAGGTAAGTATCGAAAAGTCTGAAGTTAAAATTGACGGTAATCCGTTTGATTGGGATGTAAGCAAATTGAGTGATCGATCTTATCATATCGTTAGTGAGGGACGATCGTTTAATGTAGAAGTTGTCAAAATAGACCGAGAAGTAAACGAAGTCAGTTTAAAAATAAATGGTAAGCCAATATCAATAGCACTTCAGGATAAATTGAGTTTACTTCTCGAGAAACTTGGAATGGATATGAGTGCCACAGCCAAAGTCAATGATGTCAAGGCTCCTATGCCTGGATTGATTTTGGAAATACAGGTTAAAGAAGGCGATGAGGTGAAAAAGGGTGATCCTATAATGATTCTTGAAGCCATGAAAATGGAAAACATTCTTAAATCCCCTGGTGAAGGGATTGTTACAGCCGTAAAAGTTAAAAAAGGAGACAGTGTTGAAAAAAATGAGGTACTTGTCCTGTTTTGATCAACATCTTTCCAGTCAACCTCTTATATTTGCTAAATTTTTGACAACACTTGCCTATACATGAAATATAAAAGAATCTTACTTAAACTTAGTGGCGAATCTTTAATGGGATCCGGTCAGTATGGTATTGATCCTGAGATGCTACAACAGTATGCACAAGAGATTAGAGCGGTAATTGACGCAGGTATTGAAGTAGCTATAGTAATAGGTGGTGGCAATATTTACAGAGGTGTACAGGCGGAAAAATCTGGAATTGAGCGTGTACAAGGAGATTATATGGGCATGTTGGCCACTGTGATAAATGGTATGGCATTGCAAAGTGCACTGGAATCTGCAGGCATGTATACCAGACTAATGTCAGGAATAAAAATGGAGCAGGTTTGCGAACCTTTTATTAGAAGGAGAGCAATGCGCCATTTAGAAAAGGGACGTATAGTGATATTCGGTGCAGGCATTGGTAATCCGTATTTTACTACTGATTCAACGGCAAGTTTAAGAGCGATTGAAATTCAGGCTGATGTTGTTCTAAAGGGTACCAGGGTCGATGGTGTTTACACATCGGACCCAGAAAAAGATCCAAGTGCAACAAGATACTCAGAGCTTTCTTTCCAGGAAGCTTATGAAAAAAATCTGAATATTATGGATATGACGGCTTTTACGCTTTGTCAGGAAAATAATTTACCAATTATCGTTTTCGATATGAATAAGCCAGGCAACCTAATGCAAATACTTGAAGGAGAGCAGGCTGGCACATTGATTAATTAGAGCTTAAAACTTAAGACGATGGAAGAAATACAAATGTATCTTGATGAATGTCGAGAAATGATGACGAAAGCCATTAGCCATTTGACAAATGAACTTAGTAAAATAAGAGCTGGCAAGGCTAGCCCTGCCATGCTTGATAGCGTGATGGTAGAGTATTATGGTTCCTCTACTCCTCTAAATCAAACCGCCTCCGTGACCTCTCCGGATGCAAGAACCCTTTTTGTCAAGCCATGGGAAAAAGCTATCATCCCGGAGATAGAAAAAGCAATCATCAACAGTGGTTTAGGTTTAAACCCTCAAAATGATGGCGAGCAGATTATCATTAATATTCCTCAATTGACAGAAGAAAGAAGAATGGGTTTGGTAAAACAGGCTAGAGCAGAGGGTGAACAAGGAAAAATAAGTATTAGAAATACTCGTAAAGAAATAAATGACGAGTTGAAAAAACTACAAAAAGAAGGAGCTTCTGAAGATGAGATTAAGCGAGCTGAAGATCAGGTTCAAAGCGTAACAGATGAATTCACAAAAAAAGTCGATGAAATACTTTCTCATAAAGAGGAAGAAATCATGACTGTTTAATGACTCTTGTTGATTGGGTTGGTACGGTAGGTGTTTTCCTAATGCTTCTGGCATATTTTCTTAATGCATCTAAGAAAGTTACCGCTTCAAGCCATACGTATCTTTATCTAAATCTTGTAGGTGGCTCTACTGCCTGTATCGCTTCAATTATGCTGGAATATTGGCCCTTCATTATTTTGGAGGTAGCTTGGGTGCTGGTGACGCTCGTCACGATCATTAAAAATGCAAAGAACTAAAACATCTCATCTAAATTCGCTGCAATTCCTATCCTAACTCCCCAATCATTATATTTTCCATCTACCCAATTAGTAATAGCTTCTATTCTAAGAACTCTAAAAATATAGTTTATACCATATCCTAATTCTGTATAATTCATTGAGTTATCAGTTGCCAAATGATTAACAAAGAAACTTTCGCGGACTCCAATAACTCGAGCTAAAGGCATTCTGGTTACCAAAAATTTTCGCATTTGGTAATGAAAACTGGCTGTTAAATATTCATCTTGAGTACTAAAAGTATAATAGTCAAGCATTCTAAAACTGCCCACTGGATCAGCAGTAGCAAATGGAGTTCTATTACCAAGGAAGTGCTTATAGTCCATAAAGAACATTTCATTATCATTTAGAAATCTGCCGGCCTTTACAGAGACATCTCCAAGTGCTCGAATACCAATTTTGAAGGTATGACGATAGGCCATTTCCAATAGATCATAATCAACATCACTACCAAACAGATCAGATAATCCCTTTTTATACATCATTCGAAATTTAGGAGCGTAAGAATTAACTCTAATTTTTTTGTCATTATAGATTCTGTATTTTACCCATGGCTCATAATCAGCAGAAAGTTCAGCAGTAACCGCCTGATGGTCAGGAAAGGATGTATTTGGTAATTCAATTGCAACTGGTGCATTAGGAGAATACTCACGTTGAGAGCGATCAACCAATTTATACGAGCTTACATTAAACAACTGCCTCCTTTGATTAAATTCACCAATGAAGCTTAGCTTTAATTTATCTGAAAGCTTTTTGGAGTACCCAAAACCACTGAAATCACGCTCATAAATTTTCATGTAGTTGCGCTCCATGAACAATGTTGTGATACTATTCACCAAAGGGTGAATAGGTCTATCAGCATTGAATTGATTAATGAATCTACCTCCATAAACTTTGAATGAGTTTCTTGTCTCCTTTTCTCCAAAATCATATCGCAATTCCAGTAATCCATTGTAAGCTTCTCGAGAAAAGGTATACCTACTTGTATGTGAAACTTTTAGCCAGTTTTTAGATTCAAAGGTTTTTCTAAAATCTAACCTCGTATCGACATCAAAACCATCTACTGTATTGAATTGAGAATTGAGATTGTTAAGCTCCAAATAGGCCTTCTCTCCAACCTTATATCTTCCTCCGGTTAAAATATCCAGAAGTC
The DNA here is from genome assembly GCA_947500555.1 of uncultured Fulvivirga sp. GTDB lineage: Bacteria > Bacteroidota > Bacteroidia > Cytophagales > Cyclobacteriaceae > Fulvivirga. The sequence continues at coordinate 1,003,586 of CANMSE010000002.1, forward strand.
TAAACTTATCTCTATCATTAGTTTTCAATGTATCACCTTCTTTTTTCTCTCTTTCTATGTCAGCCAGACTATCTGTTTTGGCATAACCATCAACTTCTTCAATAGAAAGAGGGATGGGTCTGAGCTTAGCCCAAAAAATGGAATCATTGGTGTAAGCGGCAGAATCAACATCAAACTTTCGAATGGACTCTACATTTGTCATATCAGCTTCTTCTAACTCATTCTTTTCATACTCTTTTATAAGTTTTCTTAACTGCTTTCGAGTTACTTCCTTACCTGAAGAAAGCATTTCTTCAACTTCCTGATTTTTAATATCTGGCGTTTCTTTTTCTATTTTCTCGGCCAGGTCCTTTTCAATCTTTTCGTCTACTAACTCAAAATTATTTTTAAGCTCATTATTAACCTCCACCACATAATCACTTACGGTCGCCAAATACTTAGCTTCAAAAGCAAATCCAAAGATTTTTCCATCTACAAAAAAATCATGCGTAACGGGCAGCCATACACTTCGTTCAACCGGTTCATAAAACTGTTTGATGTTGAAATTTATTCCTAAACGCGAAGTGTTGAGATTGACGCTATATATGCTCCAATAATCTTCCACTATTTCAATAGTCCCGGCAAAAACATTGTCTCCTTTTGACCTTGGTATTACTCGAATTTTACTTACATCAAATCCTCGGTCTTTATAGGTTCCTTCATATACAAAACGATAGTAAGAAAAAGCACGAGGACTTAGCGGTGAGATACTATTAGCTAACTCAGGCTCATAAAATGAGCCATAGATGTAGACATTAGGGTTTGCATTATCATCATCACCACTGCTTCGGACAGAGATAACCTTTTCATTATAGGTATTCGGTCTAATGTATTCTACTTCGCTTACGGATTCATTAATAAAAACACGCCCTTCTTCAACGCCTTCTTTCTCCAAAGTTTTTCTCAGGAAAAAAGGGGAGTCTTTCAACATGCCCGTTCCTTTCATATATACTTTAGCAGTGTACCTATCAACTTGCTGAGTATGATACTTACTCTTTGCAATTGCTTTACGCATAATGGTCAAAGCAGGATCCTCTTTTCCCGCCCGAACTACCACATCTTTCAAAACAACAACCTGAGTTTTCAGAGTAATATTTAGCTCAACAAACTCAGCTGCTACCTGCACTTGCCGTTCACTAGCTTTGTAACCTATATATTGAAAGACCAAGGAATACTCTCCCGGGGCCATTCTAATTTCGAAATTCCCATCCGCATTAGTGGCTGTTCCAGTACCCAGTTCCTTAACATAAATAGTAGCAAAGGGCAGAATCTCTCCTTCATCATTCTTAATGGTCCCTTTAATACCCTGAGCAGCTAAGTGATTAAACGCTCCAAAAATTAGGGTAACACAAAATAAAATTAGAATCCTTCGAGTAATCCTAAACATAGAATTTTTTAGCATGTATCAATTCCTCAACATTTTTAGGCACTAAATACTTAATTGATCTATTATTTTGTAAGCTCTTTCTGATGAAAGTGGCTGAGATGTCTATCATCGGTGCCTCAATCATTTGTACATTAGGATGTTGAATTAGCTCAGAAGGTTGCGCATTAGGTCTTGGGTAAACTAATAATCCGTAGTGTTCAAGTATTCTTTCAGCATTTTTCCATTTTGGAAATGTTTTCAGGTTATCCTCTCCGATAATCAATTGGAAATTCTTATCTGGATGTTTGTCACTCAAGTAAGTCAATGTATCGATCGTATAACTAGGTTTCGGCATGTTAAACTCAATGTCAGATGCCTTTAGGTTATAATTATCAGATATAGCTGCATTAACCATATCAATTCGATCAAATTCATGGAGCAGAGTATTTCTCTTTTTAAATGGATTTTGGGGAGATACAATAAACCAAACCTGATGTAAATCTGTATTCTCAACCATAACATTAGCCACTATTAAGTGTCCAATATGTATTGGGTTAAAACTGCCAAAAAAAAGACCTATTTTCATTTTACTCAACTTACATCGATTTTAAAATGAGAGAATAAATCCAAATTTAATATGCAAGGCACTGGTGGTGGAGTTGCGATAGTTTGCTTCAAAGCTTTCTACCAGTTCACTTCGCTTTGAATTCCTGTAGCGGACATCAGACCCTATTACATAAGTAGCAGTTAAATCAAAGTACAAATCTCGCTTCCAATTCTTGTTAGTTAATATTTCTCCTAAACTGAATGTGCTTCCTATACCCGTCCCAATATTTAGGGCAGTATCATGAAAATGAAACTGATCGTCATATATCTCCGATACTTGCATTGTCCTTATTGCACTAAAGAACGTACTCGCACCTACTTTAGCCTCCAGATATGGAATTATTTTTTTAGCCTCCCTTAAGCGATATCTACCAACTATCTGATAGCTTACAAAACCATTCTCTTCATATAGATATTCGATGTTGTCAGGAAAACCTTCTTCGACTGTTCGATAATAATATTTTTTACCCGAATATAGCCCGATACCTACTTCAATTCCGTACTGAAAACGGCTCTCCTCTTTATTGATTAAGAAAAGAAAAGCGACACCAATTGGATTGCGGGTGATATTACTTTTGAATTCTTCTGAAGTGAGATAATTGTTGAAATAAAGGCCGAGGTTAACATCATGTTGGCCATAGCTCAGTCCTGATATGAAAAGAAATGGTATAATAAAGGCGGCTCTGGCCAACATCATAATTAGTTTGTCAAAAACTCATTAACCATAGTCTCCGCCTTCTTTAAAGATTCTTCTAAATCTTCATTAATAAGCGTGACATCAAACTTATCTTCAAAAGTCATTTCAAACTTTGCCTTGAATATTCTTTGAGATAAACTATCCTCTGATTCCGTTTTACGATCTGATAGTCTTTCTTTCAATATCTCTATGGAGGGTACTTTAACAAATATTGCCAGAGCTGATTCACCAAAGTACTCTTTTAAATGCAACCCTCCCTTGACATCCACATCGAATATAACATGATTGCCTTCATCCCAGATTCTCTGTACTTCAGACTTTAATGTACCATAGAAGTTACCAGCGTAAACTTCTTCCCACTCTACGAAATCCTCATTGTCAATTTTTTCTTTAAACTCTTTGGGCGATAAGAAGTAATAATCTTTTCCATTTTGTTCGTTTCTACCTCTTTTATCACGAGTACAAGCAGATATGGAAAACCCCAATTTCTTATTGGTGTTGAGTAAGTGTTTTACGATAGTTGTTTTTCCAGACCCTGATGGAGCTGAGAAAATGATTGCCTTACCTTTACGCATAGCTTAATCTGCTTTTTGGAAGACTTTGGCTTTAATAGCAGCTGTTAAGTCTTCAGGTATCTCTTTGCCACAGCAGTTTTTCTTAACTAGTGTTTTGATGGCTTTGTCAACCTCGTATATTTCGAAATAGGGCATGCAGTTACAAACATGTTTTTCAAAAATATTTCGTTCATTGGCAGTTGCTTCATCGTCAAGCACTAGTTGGAGTAGCTTGATGCATTCGTTGTGATCAGGTTGACTCTCGCTCTTGTCAAAAGAATCTGTAGAATTTGAATCCATATAGTTCTAATTTTTGAATCCCATTTTATTAGCGTAATCTCTGAGTTTCTCTTTTAAGAGATTTCTTGCTCTATGTAATCTAGACCTAACAGTACCTATTGGTATGTCGAGAATTTTTGCCATTTCATCGTACTTGAAACCTTCCAAGTCACAAAGAATTATAACCGTTCGAAAGTCAACATCAAGAGAGTTAAGTGCATTAGAGATCTCATCTCCCATCATATCTTGCACTGTCTCTACTCGTAAATCAGTTGTTATCGCCTTATCAACATCATCTGAGTTGTAAAAAGTTTCCACTTCTTGATAATCAACTTTTGCGGGCTCTTTACTCTTCTTTCTAAAGTCATTGATAAAGCTATTTTTCATTATTCGAAACAACCAGGCTTTCGCATTAGTGCCTCTCTCAAATGAAGTAATAAATCGAAATGCTTTTAAATAGGTATCTTGGACCAGGTCTTTGGCATCGTCTTCATCAAATGTTAAGCGATAAGCAAAGTTATACATTGAAGTGACATGAGGCAGAAATTCTGTATCAAAGACTTCTTCCTTTTCTTTTTGCGTATAATTTTGTCGTTTGGAATCAGACATGTTCATCAAAAATAGTAATTATGGACTGATTTATGAGATCAGGTTCTTATTTTATTGTTAATAACGTAAGTGCATGGAAAATGAACATTTGTTGAGATAGATTAATCATTGAAAAGGGAGTATTGTCACATTACTGACAAGCTATCATACATGAAGATTTTCAAATATAACGAGTGGAGGTTGCTAGTGCCTTCTGGGACTTCAAAAGAAGAGGCTCAGGCACTATTTGATTCTATTGACTCAAGTAAGTATAAGTTAGTCTCGACTCTAAAAGCAAACCAACGCAGTAAAGTCTCACTGATAAACTTCAATTCTCAACAATTAGTCTTAAAAATACCTGTTGAAAAGAATGACAGGATATGGATAAGGCTAATGAGCTTGTTTCGCTCTGGAGAAGCATTCAAAAACCTCTTAGGCATGGGTATTCTAAATGACAATGGAATAAAAACCACTATTCCCGTCTTAGCCGCTGAAAAGAGGGTGTTTGGTGTGGTCATAAACTCTTGGTTAATATATCATTATATTGACGGGAAGCCATGTTTAAATGAAGAGCAGAATTATCCTGATATAGTCAATACTCTTAAAGAAATTCATAGTAAAAAACTGCTCCATGGGGATCCTCAGATAAGAAATTTCATTGAAAAGAATGGAGACATTTATGCTATTGATAGCAACCCAAAGAAACCGGGAATTACAGGATTTGATTTTGCATATGAATGGGTCTACCTAAGAAAAAGTGCTCCTGGCATAGAGAGGTTTTTTGGTGAAGTCATCAATAGCTTTTGGTATAAATCTGCTTTCAAATTTGATGTAGTCAATAAAACCACCAGCCAGATAAAACATCGTATCAGGTCTTGGCTTGGACTTAAAGTGAATTAATATTTTTAACAAAGTCACTTATCTCTTTAGACACTCTGGCTCGCCCATTCATATTTAAATGTTCATTGGGGATTAATTCATAATCAAAGAATTCTTTTTCAAGTGAAAAAGACAAGTCAAGAATAAGGCTATCATCAAGAACTGATTTAATTTCATCAATATTTTCAATGATTCTATTTTTGAACCCCTCAATATGGTTAGCAGATTCGTAATCTATTGGTGTTATGTAGAAAAGTAATTCAAAATTATTGACTTCTGACAATTTCACTAATTCTTCAAGAGCAACTAGTTTTCTATGGCTTCTTTTCAAAGGTTGCATATAATGTAAAATGAATCCATTCCTGGAGATTATTGAATCAGGATTGGATTTCTTAGTAAGTTCATACACAGTTCCTACAATCTGACCTTCGTAATACACTTCTGTGTTATAATACTCATTGAAATTCATAGGTTCAATATTAGAATAGAAGTTCCAGAATAGGTTACCTCTTAATAAGTTACGCTCTTTCTCGAATTGATAATTAGGTCTCAAATCCCATTCTGGTGAAAAAGAACGCAAGTTAATTGGGACAACGACTAATGGTGAATACGTCTCGAAAGTAACATGTCTTAATAGGGTCAGGTACATTTCTGAATTATAGGCAGGATGTGAAATTCCTTGAACACTCTGCTTTTCTAAATCGTCATTTAGCATTTCAGATAAGATACGTTTATCTGCATCCGTCTTAGCTACATGCCGATTTACACTTGAACCAAATAGTATAACATCAGTTTTTTGTTCTAATGCAGAATTAAGTTCTTGCAGAGTCGTAAAATTATTAAGGTCATAGAAGTATTTCCCAGCCAAAAAAAGTAGTAGACCAGCGCCAAAAACAACCCCTTTAATAAGAAAATTCTTCATCCTAAATCAAAATTGGAAATAAATAAATTCCTGCTGACTCCCTCCATATATGATAATAATGAATATGATACCATAGTAAATTCCCCACCTAAGGATTTTTGGCAACTTCATTCCATCAAAGTTTAAAGCATGTTGTTTTTCGCGTTGAATCCATTCGACAATTACTAATCCAAGAATGAATACTATCAACGGACGGAGGTTGTTACCGGATAGTAATTGAGGCTTATCTAATAATGTCTCTGAAAACATTGATTTGATATATTCAAAAGCATCAGAAAGAGACTCAGCTCTAAAGAATATCCAAGCGAATGTGGTTAATAAAAATGTTTTTACAATTAATAGTATCTCCTTAAACGATGAAAATAATTTCCCTTGACTAATTGTGTCTGTATACTTTCTGTTTTTTTTAGCTAGTAGTAATGGAAGAAAATATAGCGCATTTAAAAGACCCCAAAAGATGAATGTCCAATTAGCTCCATGCCAAAAACCACTTACTAAAAATATAATGAGCGTGTTTCTGATTTTATTAGATAAACCTCCTATGCTACCACCCAGTGGTATATACAAGTAATCTCTAAACCATGTGGACAATGAAATATGCCATCTTCTCCAGAATTCTGCTACATCACGAGAAAAATATGGAAAGGCAAAATTTCTCATTAGGTTAAATCCAAATAAGCGTGCCGTGCCAATAGCAATATCTGAATACCCCGAGAAATCACAATAAATCTGAAATGAAAAGAATATTGCTCCAATGAGCAGAGTACTGCCTGAATAATCAGCGTAATTTCCAAAGATATCATTTACAAATACAGCACAGTTATCGGCAATAACCATTTTCTTAAACAATCCAAATAATATCTGGCGCATACCATCTATAGAAGCGCTGAGATTAAACTTTCTCTTCGAATAAAATTGTGGCAATAGATTGGTGGCTCTTTCTATTGGACCAGCTACCAATTGAGGAAAAAAACTAACGAAGGCCAGAAAAGCAATTAAATCGTGAGTTGGTTTCAAATTACTTCTATAAACATCTATAGAATAACTCAGTGTTTGGAATGTATAGAAGCTAATACCTACGGGTAATATAATATTCAGTGAGCTTATATTTATAGGCTGGCCTAAAAATTGAAATGCATCAGCAAAGCTTTGAGTAAAAAAATTATAGTACTTCAAGAAACCTAAGAATCCAAGGTTGACCAGTATGCTTAATGAAAGAAGTGCCTTTCTTTTTCTTTGATTTTGTTCAGTTGATAATGCTTTGCCGACATAAAAATCTACAATCGAACTAAACAGTATCAAAAATAAAAAACGCCAATCCCACCATCCATAAAAAACATAACTGACTATGAGAATGAAGTAATTCTGGTTTTTGGTTGTACGAACAAAAAACCAATACACCAGAAAAGTAATAGGAAGAAACAGCCCAAATTCTAGAGAGTTAAATAACATTTACAAAGACTGATGATTTACAACAAACTACTATTTAACCTTCTTTAAAATCAAATAACCATTCAATTCTTTTTCAATTATATAATAAGGGTTTTCGATAATCTCCCAATTTCTAAACCAATGAAATACCTTATCATTTTTCATCTGCTCATCTAAAATTACAAATTCGATACCTCTCCGATTTAAATCTTCTAAGACCTCTAACTGCGTGAATTTCTTACCATTGTAAAACTCTTGATACTCATAAGTTTTAAAATTATAGATTTGATGATTGCCAATTTCATTGAATATTAATTCCCATGGACCAATTATTTCTGAGTGATTTTTGACTGTATAATTTAATAATTCTCTATGAGTGCTAGAGTAAGGCCTATTATTTTTAAAAACTTTATACGTTGTATTTATCAAAATACAACTTTGAATAAAGATCAATCCCATAATAACATTTTTTATCCATCTACTGGATTGGGAATAACACTCTATTGAAATCAATACCATAAATGGCAGATAGAGCAACAAATACCTTGGGGCAACATGACTGCCCACTATGGCTAAAGATAGAATTAAGATGAAGGTGTAAATAAGCACTCCATTATTGTATTGTCTAATCTTTTTAAAGGAAACTATTAATGAAAAGAAAAATATGACACTTATTGGAATGACTGTCTCATCCCAGAAAAATCGTTTTTGCTCCGATACTATTTTATTTAAAACGTTTACTATTAGATCCCAAAATCCTCCTTCAACATTTTCATTAAAATTATGTGTGGGCCAGTTTTTTAACTCATAAAACCAAGAAGACCATAAGTCTCCATTTACAATAGGAATAAAATATATAGAACATACCAAAATACCTGTAACTGAAAATACTACAAACCCTTTGTTTTTTTTTAATGACAAGAGAGTAAGAGCTCCTGCGACACAGGCTGTAACAGCATTCAGATGTGTCAGAAAAGCCAATCCTGCAAAAATGGCTGAGAGAATAACTAATATAAGTTCATTTGACTTAAGGTATTTTTCAATAAACAGGTATGAAACAAAAGTTAAAGTCATCATTATAATTTCAGGGCGAAACTCAAATGACTTTATGAAAATATATGGGATTGTCAAAAATAAAATGAGTGATAAAATAGCTTCCTTATTACTTAATCTCTTCTGGATGAAGTGATAATATGTCACTAAAAAAATGAGAAAAATAAGAAGGTTAAAAACCTTAAAAGTATAAATCGACCACCCTACAAGGTAGATTAAGGATGCGGAAATCCAAACCAGCAATTTATGATAAACAAAAAATTGTGTATCCCAACTCAATATACCAGGAATGCTCTTTAGCTTGACCTCACCTTCATTCAATAACCAATATCCTTGTTCAGCAAAAAAATTCTCATCTATTTGGATATACCTATTGTAAAAGCTCGCAACATAGACGAGACCTAAAATCAAAATAGCCCATTTCGAAAGGTCATATTTGGAAAATTTATACTTCATTTCTAATTGCTATCCATTTTTCGAAAACAAACATTTTGCATGTTGAAAACATTCTGAATCAATAGGTCTAAAAGGCTCATCGGAGCATTGTCTATCTCCTATTTCAATCTTGATTAATTTTGGGTATTTCACTCCAAATTATTTTTTTAGATTTGCCAGAGTTTAAGAAACAAAAACTAAATGGATACGGAAAGATTTTTAGAGGAAAATAATATTCAAGTATCCAAAAATGTCGAAAAACTCGACATGCATTTTACACTGGATTCATTGAATTCTCTGAATCAAACAGAAGACCTACATTTTTGGCATAAAAACAGAAAGTACTTTTTAGAAAAAGTTATCAAAAATTTAGCCCTTCCATCCAATATGTTAGGTGCTGATATCGGGTGTGGAAATGGAAGTATCCTTTCTTTTCTTCAAAAAAGGTATGACAAAGGAACATTCACAGGAATAGATGGTTATGCTGAAGCTCTTGTTAATTGTAGGAATAGAAATAGTGAGGTAATACTTCAACTTCAAGACATTACTGCTTTAGATAGAATAGAAAATGAGGATAATCGATACGACATAGTTTTCTTAATGGATGTTCTAGAACATTTGGAAAAACCCGAGATCACTCTTCAAAGAATCAAAGGTGTATTGAAAAAGGGTGGTTACATTATAGCAACTGTTCCGGCATGTCAATCACTATGGAGTGATAGAGATGCTTTTCTTGGTCATTACAAACGCTATTCCAATTCGGAATTCAAAACTCTTTTTTCAAAGGAAGGGTACAGTGTAAAGAAGGGTAACTATTTTTTTTCGCACCTTTTCTTTCCTACCTATATTTCAAGATTGATCTTTTCAAAGCTTGCTAAGAAGAGTGGCCAAGAAATAGAGAGTGACGAATTAAAAAAAGTCCCGATTATCAATGAAATACTATATTTAGTCGGTGTTTTGGAAATCAGATTATCACTGGTCATGCGACTGCCTTTTGGAACTTCCGTTTATTGTATAGCAAGAAATGAATAAACCTCAGTTAACTTTCATAGTTCCTTGTTATAATGAGGTTGATCGACTCATATTTACAAAAGAAGTTTTCGAAGATTTTTTTAAAACCGAAGAATCGAGAGCAGTTTATAACGTACTATTTATTGATGATGGGAGTACTGATAATACTGCTGAGGTTCTAGGCACTATTTGCGAATCACTAAATGAGAATAATGATGGTATAGCAAATAAAATCTCATTGAAAAAAAACCAGGGGAAAGGGGCGGCACTAAGAGAAGGAATAAAAAATGCAAATTCTGAATGGTGCTTAACAATTGATGCTGACATGGCTGCCAGACCACATGAGTTAATTTCATGGATCAAAAATTATAACGTGAATCTGGAAAAACCAGATATAGTATTTATAGGGTCAAGAGAAAAGGGAATTGATGATCACATTGTTGAATCTTCATGGATTAGAAGAAACATTGGATTAGTTTTTAATAAACTTCTTCAGAAAATTACGGGCCTTACCTTTAGAGATACCCAGTGTGGATTTAAAATGTACCCAACCAAAGTGGCAAAAGAAGCTTTTGAAAACCTTACCGATTACGGATTTGCTCATGATGTGGAGGTATTATTAAAACTCCAAAGCATGAATATCAATATTAAAACACTTCCATTACACTGGGAGGAAAAAGAAGGCTCAAAAGTAAATTTGATATCTGACAGTTTAAAAATGTTGAGAACTATTATTTCTATCAGAAACAAATACAATTGAGCCTTGCTATCTATTTCCTAGCAAGCAGCTTACAACTTTCTACCATTCTTATAAATTCAGCTCTATATCCTTCCTCATCCTCTCCTCTAGCTGACTTTGCTAATGAGTGAATATCAGAATATGTCAAAATTCCTCTAAAATCAGAGTCTCTGAGCTGCATCCCAAAAGCAGCGACCGCAGCAGACCATCTAAAATTGTCTGATGTAGAATCAATACTTTTATCATAATCATTGATTGTTTTTACAATCAACTTACTCTTATCTCCATCTAGTTCTTTATACCTTAATTTTACGGTCATAATTTCAGATGTAGACGAAGCCCCTTGAGTAATTTTAGTTGTCTGATACTTTAAATCATCAACCACAAACTGGCTCTTCACTCCCACAGGTATTATCTCATACAATGCGGTTACAGTATGTCCTGCCCCTAGCTCTCCCGCATCCTTTTTATCGTTGTTGAAATCTTCTGGTGCAAGTAGTCTATTCTCATACCCAACAAGTCTATAGGCTTGAACTTTTGCGGGATTAAATTCAACTTGAATTTTAACGTCCTTAGCTATGGTAAACAAAGTACCACCAAATTCATTGACCAACACTTTCTTAGCCTCCAGTATATTATCGATATAGGCATAATTACCGTTCCCCTTATCTGCCAATATCTCCATTTTGGCATCTTTATAATTACCCATTCCAAATCCTAAAACAGTTAGAAATACTCCACCATCCCGCTGCTCTTCTATAAGCTCTTCCATCGCTTTATCGCTAGACGCACCTACATTGAAATCACCATCAGTAGCCAGAATAACTCTGTTATTACCATTCTCAATAAAATTTTTCTTAGCTATTTTATATGCCAATTTTATTCCTGCTCCTCCTGCAGTAGACCCTCCTGCATTTAGATTATCAAAAGCATCCAGTATTTTTTCTTTTTCACTGGCACTTGTTGACGGCAGCACCTCCCCGGCTGCTCCGGCATATACCACCATAGCCACTTTATCTTCTGGTCTTAGCTTATCAATTAGCATTGCAAAGGCTGATTTTAAAAGAGGTAACTTATTAGCTTGCCCCATAGAACCCGAAACATCGATAAGAAAAACAAGGTTAGAAGGAGGTAGATTATCCATCTTAATGTCTTTACCCTGAAGACCAATATGAACTAACTTATGATCTTCATTCCAGGGGCTTGAAGCTAATTCCGAATTAATAGAAAATGGGTCTTTACCTGTAGGCTGCTTGTAGCTGTAATTGAAATAGTTAATCATTTCCTCTACTCTTACCGCATCTTTAGGTGGCATTTGACCCAGGTTCAAAAATCTTCTTACGTTGCTATATGATGCCGCGTCAACATCGATAGAAAAAGTGGAGAGAGGATGATCAAATGGATTTAAAAATCCATTTTCAGTTATTTCAGCATACTCCTCGGTATTGCTTTCTTTTTCGTGAATAGGTCTGACATAACTCATTTTTACATGAGGAGAACCAGAACCCTGATCCTCAGCCATCTCATATGATACTTTTCTCTCTTTAGCAGCTTTCCCGGTAGCCCGTATGACCACTTCGCTCAATTTTACTTCATCAGTAGACATAGCTACATCAATTACAGTCTTCTTTCCTACTTTGATCTCTTCCGTAACCAACCCTGTAAAGCTGAAGACCAAAATAGATTTGACATTTGGCACTGCAATCTCATAAGCTCCGTTAAAATCAGAGATAGTTCCTATAGTCGTTCCTTTAACTACAATATTTACTCCTGGCAACGGTACGCCATCTTCTAAAGAAGTTATCTTACCTGATACTTTGATTTGACTGATAGCCTGGATCGACATAAGGCTTATCAATAGTAAACAATACAACATTTTCGTTTTCATGGCTATCAAATTTTTGTTAAACATTTATATCAGGATGCAGGAGCATTTCAAATTCCATAAACAGGTTGTAAAAAAAAAGTTAGTTTAGGGTAAACGGGCATAAAATCAGCGAACAAGAACAAATAGCGACCTACAAAAAAAATGGGAATTTGGAAACCTTAGGGGTTCTCTATAAATCTTATATGCATTTGGTTTATTGCCTGTGCCTGAAATACTTCAAAAACAAAGAAGAAAGTCAAGATGCCGTAATGCATATCTTCGAAAAATTGATAGATGCAGTCAAAAAACATGAAATTCAAAATTTCAAAAGCTGGCTTTATGTACTTGCGAAGAATCATTGTCTTATGGCACTTCGATCACAAAAGGCTAAAACATTAACTATTGAGAATGAGTTTATGGAATCTTCCTATCAACTGCATCCTATTGATGAAGAAGACTTAGAAGATGATCTTACTAAATTGGAGAAATGTATTAATCAATTGCAAAATGAACAACGGCAATGTGTTGAGTTATTCTTTTTAAAAAAGATTCCGTATATCACTATAGTAGAGAAAACAGGTTTTGAATTGAAAAAAGTGAAGAGTTACATCCAAAATGGTAAGCGGAATTTGAAAATATGTATGGAAAAACAAAGTGAGTGATAGTAAAAACCATATCGATAAATTAACTCCCGAGCTCATTGGCCTTTACCAAAAGGGGGAGTTATCCGCAGATGAACAATATCAGGTAGAGCGGCTTATGCTTAATTCACCTTTTGATAGCGAAGCAGTTGAAGGTTTTGAAGGGTATGATGGAGACGTCCTAGCTGACTTAACTTCACTAAATAAGCAACTTGAAGATAGAATCCACAAAGAAAAAAATGACCCTACCTTCTTTTGGTTAAAAATAGCTGCATCTGTACTAATCCTTGTACTCAGTTCTTATTTGGTTTGGGATTTAACCCAGAATGATTCAATAAATACATTAGCAGAAGAAAACAATGGTCTAGAAAAACAAGCGCAGGCTCCAATACCCTTAGAAGATAAGGTGAAAGTCGAAGATTCTTCTTTCTTGGCTAAAGAAAACCTGATAGCTCAAGCTAAAGAAAAAACTGAGGAGGTAATTACACAGTCAAAAGAGCAACAAGAAAATAATACTGCTGTCAATAATGAATCGGTAATGATATTGGAAGAGGTTCCTAATGAAGTTGAAATAGAAGAGGTTAATGAAGAAGATATTGTAATCGAGGCAGATGATGTTTTTGAAGTTGATGCCCTAACTATAGAAGAAGAAGAAAATGAAATGGAGGAAGTAACTGCAGAACCCATGGTTGAGATGGCCGCTAGTAAAGCTTCAAAAAAAAGAGCTCGTTCTGAAGTTAAATCACTTTCTGATAATAGTATTGCTGGAAGTAGTGGTGGTGTTCAAGAAAGAAAAATCTCAGGTAAAGTAGTTTCTTCAGAGGATGGTAGCCCACTGCCCGGTGTTAATGTAGTTGTGAAAGGTAATACCAGAGGAACTGTCACTGATCAAGCAGGTAATTTTGAACTTGAAGGTATTGATTCTGAAAAAGAGGAGTTAGTAGTAAGTTTTATAGGTTTAGAGACTAAAGAAGTTGAGATAGGTTCAAGTTCTGTTATTAATATTGAGATGAGTTCTGATGAACAGCAATTGAGTGAAGTGGTTGTTATTGGATATGGTGTAGAACCTATAGAAAGAGGATACATCAGTGCTGCACCTATAACAGGAATACGAGCATATAAAAAGTACCTGAATGAAAGTATTATTTATCCTGAAAACCAATCTTCGAAAAAAGGTAAAGTAGTAGTCACTTTTGATATTGAAGTTGATGGATCAAAGTCGAACCTGGAATTGAAAAGAAGTCTAGGCCAATGGCAAGATGCTGAAGCGTTACGTCTCGTAACTGAAGGTTCCAATTGGCGACCAGCCGAAAAAGCCGGAACAAAAATCAGGAGTTCTGTACGGATAGTAGTGAAATTTCAAGAGAAGTAAAAAGGAGGTATATACCTCCTTTTTACTTCTCTCCTTCATTTATTTCTTACTTGAATTTTGGGTGGTCTTGTCCCGGAAATTCTTTTTCAAAGAAATCACCATACTCGCGGATGGTCTTCTTCATGTCTTTCCTTAGCCAAATGATCCCTATTAAGTTGGGTAAGGTCATCACTGCAATAGTGATCGCTGATAAGGTCCAAATGATGGTAGTATCCGCAAAGGAGGCAAAGAAGAAAGCGACCACATACACGATTCTATAATAAACTACTGATTTGGTACCAAAAAGAAAAGTCATTGCTCTATCTCCGTAATACGACCAACTGATTGCAGTACTAAAGGCAAATAGTAATAAGCCAATTGAAACTATATATTGACCATAATCGCCAAAAAATCCTCTTTTAAAAGCTAATGCGGTTAAAGGTGCCGAGTGAACCAATGATTTTCCAGTGAATTTTAATGATTTTTCATCATCAATTTTACCCTGAGTAATGTTTACAGAACCCGTAAAAAGTTCTTCATCCAGCAATCCATCATTTTTAAAAACTTTGATACCGTCAGCAAAAGAGCGCGCATGCAAAAACGTCATGTCATCATTCAAAATGACTCCATTTTCTACTTTTAAAGAACCGTTATACAGCTGCTCCTCAGAATTATTATTGAGATGATTATAGATTCGTTTTATATCATTTTCATTAGACTCTGAATATTGATTAGTTAAAATTTCAATATCAATAAAGTCAAATTGATTTTGATGTTTTTCATTCCAAGCACCAGAAGATAATAGCACTAAACCTGTTACAGTACAGATAATGATCGTATCAATAAAAGGCTCTAGGATAGCTACCATACCCTCAGAAAGTGGCTCATTAGCTTTAGCACTGGCGTGTGCTATAGGAGCTGAACCCTGACCTGCTTCATTGGAGAAAAGGCCTCTACCTACCCCTTTGTTAAAAGCAAAGGCCAAATTGGCGCCAATAAATCCTCCAGCTGCTGCTGAACCTGTGAATATATCTGAGATGATAGAAACAAATGAAGGTATTATATTATCCAAGTTGGCAAGGATAACAGCAAAGGCACCGATGAAATATATAATAGCCATTGCTGGTACTAGCTTGGATGTAACTGCCGCAATTCTTTTGATTCCACCTATAATAACCAGTCCTAACAACACAGCTAATACTGCTCCTGATAACATTTGATTTATACCAAATGTGGCTAACAACGAACTAGAAATACTATTGATCTGGGGTAAGCTACCAGTACCAAACGAGGATAGAACGGTTGCAAAGGCAAAAATTGCCGCAAGCCATTTAAGACTCACCTTTTTTCCATTGAATAGGAAATTGGCATTTTTCATATAATACATGGGTCCACCAGCCATAGTCCCATCATCTAATCTCTCTCTGTACTTATGAGATAGTGAAACCTCCACAAACTTGGTACACATACCTACAGCGGCAGTAACCAGCATCCAAAAAAGTGCCGCTGGCCCTCCAAGGTGAAGTGCCAAAGCCACTCCGGCTATATTACCTGTGCCTACAGTACCAGAAAGAGCAGTAGCCAAGGCTTGAAAATGAGACGTATCACCTGGCAAATCTGCTTTATCAAACTTGCCGGAAACTATTTTAACAGCATGTTTAAAAAACCTTATCTGTGGAAATCCCAAATAAAAGGTAAAGAATACTCCTGTTCCTAAGAGTGCATATGGAAACCAAAATGCGCTACCTATAAAACTGTCAATAAGAACAAGAAAATCATTTAATGCTTGCATAGCTTGTTAGTTGATAAGACAATCGGCAAATCTAATAAATAATAGATGGGGTCAAAAGAATCATTTGATCAGCGGCTTCAATTGATCCTGGCAATTGTTTTTAATTGATAATCTAACTTTTCCGGTTATGATTCGTTCTATCTTTTACTGTATTAAGGATTATGAAACTTGTAGCTATTTTTTTGGTTTTTTTCAGTGTCACAGCCTCAGTTGGTCAGACTAGTAGCAGCGTTGTTACCATCAGGGAAGAGCTTTTTTATACAGATTTCGACATGGATAAATGTTTATCCTTTTACAACAAGCTTACCGACTTAAATCGAGCTTCCCCTACAATAATGGCTTATGAGGCAGCGGCAAAAGCCTTGATAGCCAGGTATTCATGGAATCCTATTACAAAGATCAGTTCAATCAAAGAAGCTCTGAACTTACTGGAATCAGCTCTAAAGCTTGATAAGGTAAATCCAGAGATCAGGTTCCTAAGACTATATATAGAAAATAGTCTACCCCGTTATTTAGGAATGAAAAAGCATATTGAAGGTGATAAAAAGACTATCTTAAGTAACCTATCATCTCTGGAAGCATCAGATTTGAATACAGATATTGTAGACTACATCAAAGTATATATGACTAGTTCAGTATCATGTACGGCCGAAGAGATTAGCCTGATAAAAGCTAGCATATTCTAATTAAACCACTTTTTTGCGTATCTGCTTGGCATAGGTTCTGCTGACAGGAAATGTTTTTCCATTTTCCATTTTAACTATCAAACCACCATTAAAGTGCTTTTCAATTTCCTTTAAAAAACTGAGATTAATAATTGTTGACCTATGGATTCGAATAAAGATCTCAGGATCCAAAATTCCCTCGAGTTTGCCGATCCCGGAAGAGCTTAGAAACTGATCTCCTTTGGTAGTTAGGACAGTATAGTCACCAGAAGCCTCCAAATGGATAATATCTTTGACTTCGAGGTTTAATAGCTTTTCAGATTTTTGTACAAAAAGATGCGTAGAGTAGCTATCGGCTCCTCCTATTGAACCTCGAATACTAGATATCAACTCCTCCACGTTATTATCATCCTCTTTTATCCTTTCAAAAGCTCTATTTATTGCGACATTGAAGCGGTCCTCATCAAGGGGCTTGAGCAAGTAGTCAATTGCATTTTTGTCAAACGCTTTGATCGCATACTGATCATAAGCAGTGGTAAATATGACATAAGGTTTGTGTTCTATTGCCTCCAAGACATCAAATCCATCCATACCTGGCATTTGTACATCTAGGAAAATCAATTGTGGTTTCAATTCCTCAATTTTCTGCACGGCCTCTTTCCCATTAGAGCATTGAGCAACTACCTCAATATCAGGGTGTGGCTCTAAAAATTCTATCAATAAATCACGAGCCAGTTTTTCATCATCAATTATTATACAATCAAACTTCATTGGTTGTTGTTGGTTTTAAATTTTCAATTAGTTGGTATTCTTGGTGATCATTAGGTTTATATGTCTCAATAGGTGGAATGGTAAACTTTACAGTATATCCATCCTCCCTTGGAGCAACAATAAATTTGACGGATTTGCCAAAAATACTTTTTAATCTTTTCTCTGAATTTTGAAGACCTATACCACTTGATTTCCCGTCTAATACCTTGGCAGCGTTAGTCCCCAAACCATTGTCAGAAACCTCAAAGTAAACACCTTCGTCTACAGGTTTGACAATAAGCCTTATTGTTCCACCATCATCTTTGGGGCCAATCCCATATTTTACCGAATTTTCAACCAAGGGCTGTAATATCATCGGTGGTACCTCCATGCTAGTACAGGATTGATCTATCTCCGTAACATACTTCAAACGCTCACCAAACCTGACCTGTTGAATTTTAACGTAGTTTTCTATAAAATCAAGCTCATCATACAATTTGACCATCGTTCCTGAATGTGAATCCAATGCATATCGAAATACATCAGAAAGTTGGGTTATTACCTTCCTGGCTTTTTCCTTACTTGAAGCTATCAACGTACTTATGGAATTTAGTGTGTTAAATAGAAAGTGTGGGTTAATCTGTGATTTGAGTAAAGCCAGCTGCATCTCTTTATTTTTTAACGCAAGCTGACTCTTTTCCTTGTCCTTTCGCTGGATATATTCAAAGTATCTGATGATATAAAAAATAGCTACAGCAATGATGTACTGATCATAGAATCGCATGGCATCCCAACTCAAAAGGTTGAGCATATACTCCTTCCAATCGTCAAAATATACCAGGCCATCGAGGTAATAGTCAAAATAGTATGAAATGTAGCTCATACTCATGAAGTAGAGTATTAGACCTAAAACATGACCTGTAATTTGAAAAACAAGATTTTGATGTATCAGCCAATAAGAATATAACAAGGTAAGAGCAATAAAAATACAGACCGCCTCAAACATATATAAACCATTCCACAGCACGCTGGTAGTATATGGCCTAAAAACCTGCCACTCAATAATGGTACTCAAAGCATAGTTAAAAGCATACCAGCTACATATCAATAGATATGCAGTTCGATAAGACTTAGGTATTCTTTCTATTATACTCATACAATATGATCAACTAATGTACAATTTAGAGATAATAATTTTGAACCTGCATAGTTGGATATGCAAATAAACTCTTCAAAATAGCGTTTTTGTTAGTTAAACCTTGCATCGCTGATGTTCAAGTTATTATTCTACCAAACATCTATTGGTTATCTGTGGTTTCGTAGTCATATTTAATAGTTACTTTACAGAAACCTGGCAATTTCCTTATGCGGCTTTATGTTATAGGCTTTTTAATCTTACTCCCTTTTGTGCTGCAAGCGCAAAAGACAATTACCATATCAGGTAAATTAGTTGATCAGGAAACAGAAGAACCAATCATATTCGCTTCGATAGGTATAGATGGCAAATCTGTAGGTACAGTCTCAAATACTGTTGGTGAATTCGATTTTCACATTCCTTACATCTACAAGGATTACAATATGGTGGTGAGAATGCTTGGTTACACAAATATTTCTGCCAAAATTTCAAATTTTGTCAATCAGGATACAATAGTCTTTAGAATGGAAAAATCTTCTAAAGTATTGGATGAAGTAGTAATACAGGATTCACTTACAGGAGGAGATATAGTAAGTGCCGCAATTTCCAACATTGATAAAAACTATCCGAACGAGCCATTTATAATGGATGGTTTTTACAGAGACCTCAAAAAGGTAGGGGGCAAATACTTCTCTTTATTGGAAGCAGCTGTTAAAATATATGATGAAGACTATTCAGCACCAAAAAATAAAGATCGACTTCGTGAACGAGTGGCTTTGATGGAGGTAAGAAAGAGTCTTGGTTACACAAATCGCTTTACACGATATTTCGAAAAATTTAATCTACTGGAAGACCTTCTGCTCCATAACAATGTGCGGTATAGACAATTTCCAACACAAGAAGCATTCTTTAATAGCTTTAAACGCGGGCAGAGTACCATGTATAATGGCAGACAAGTACATGAATCGACTGGCAGTTTTCCTGTGCCTGAGGGAGGAGGCACCATGTATGTTAAATTATATGTAGATGTAGAAAACTACAGTATTGTACGGATGGAATATAAAAGAACATTTGCTTCCGAGGTTTTGAGGAAAAAGGGAGACTTAATTAGCAAGTACATATCTGATACAAAAACAATTGATTTTAAAAGATATCTCGGCAAAATGTATTTGAGTTTAATCACACTTAAATCACAAATCAATTGGTACAATGAAGCAACTGATGAGTTGAAATTTGAAACCCAGTTAGAGCAGGAACTATTAATCAATAATATTGAAATTCAGCCTGATGAGCGAATAGGAAGAACAGAAAAGATGAGAAGGTATGGATTGCAATATCAAGATGAACGATATAATAAAGAGTTCTGGGAAAATTATAACGTAATAAAAGACACCCCTCTTGATGAAGAAATCATTGCTGATCTGGAAGAATTAGGTACTCTGGAAGATCAATTCGAGTATTGATCTTCATATATGTTATTTAATCTTGTTATACTGCACGCTGGCGACATCAGATGGCAGGTTTGTAAGTAAATGACTTACTTAGAGTCATTAAAGCCAACTATAGACACGAAACAACCCCGAGGCCCAGGTGCTTTGGGGTTGTTTTGTTTTAGGCCATTATATTTCTACATTCAATTTATTAGCTTCCTGAAGCAGATCATTGCGATCAATAGGTACCACACCAATATGCTCACAAACTAAGCCTCCTCCCAGATTAGAAAGTGCTGCAGTGACTTTTGGAGATAGGTCTAGAGAGACACAAAGAGCTGCGATACTTATAACAGTATCTCCAGCCCCAGAGACGTCCGATATCTCACGCAGATGCGCAGGTATATGATGCTTTTCGTTCCTAAAATTAATGAAGACCCCACGTTCTGATAATGTAATCAGCGAACCCTCGCAATCAAGTTTATCCATCAATTGCTGTACAGCAGATTCGATTTCTTGTTGATCAGACTT
This sequence comes from uncultured Fulvivirga sp., assembly GCA_947500555.1. Lineage (GTDB taxonomy): Bacteria > Bacteroidota > Bacteroidia > Cytophagales > Cyclobacteriaceae > Fulvivirga. The sequence goes on from CANMSE010000002.1 coordinate 1,024,347, forward strand.
ATCAAACTCAATCATCAGTCCTTCTTTGAGCTCCTTGAGGTTTGGTTTAAAAAGGGTGGTCCCCTTATACTCTAAAAAATTTCGCTTCTTAGGATCAACCACTGAAGGTATTTTATGTTTTTTAGCCAACGACACCGTTTTTTTAATAATACCTTTTGTGATTACTCCTTTGTCATAATCTTCAAATATGACTACATCACAAGATGGTAATATCTTTTCGATTCGTGCCCAAACCAGTTCTTCCTCATTTATAGAAAGCACTTTATCCGTCTCCTCATCTACCCTAACAATATGTTGATGCCCACTTAAGACTCTGGTCTTTACGGTTGTAGGACGCTCAGAACTCTTTACAATACCTTCATCAGAAATATCATTAGCTTTTAATCGCTCATAAACTTTTTTACCTCCCTCATCATTCCCAACAGTTGCACATAAAATAGGAACTGCCCCCAATGCCAATACATTCAAAGCTACATTGGCAGCTCCACCTAGTCTGTAGTCCCGCTTTGTAGAACGAACAATAGGAACAGGAGCCTCAGGGGAAATTCGTTCTACAGCACCCCAGATGTAGGCATCAACCATAACATCACCAATAATCAGCACACGTTGATTATCGAACTCTTGAAAAACCTGATTGAAATTAGAATATGACATTTATGAAAGTTTCGCTAATGCTTCTTTGATTCTTCTTATAGCTTCCTTTAGATTCTCTGTTGAAGCTGCATAAGAAAGTCTAAGGCAATTAGGATCTCCGAATGCCGCTCCTGTAACTAAAGATACATGAGCTGTTTCAAGAATATACATGCAAAGGTCACTTGCATTATTTATATCGTAGGACTCAAATGATTTTCCGAAAAACGCACTGACATCAGGAAAAAAGTAAAAAGCCCCTGTTGGAAGATTGGCCTTCACCCCTACTATATCATTAAGCAACTCATATACCAGGTCGCGTCTTTTCAAATATTCATCAGCCATTTCTTTGGTTGGAGTAAGGTCACCCGTAATGGCTGTTAAAGCCGCTCGTTGAGCAATTGAACAATTGGCTGAAGTAATCTGTCCCTGCATTTTGGCACATCCTTTTGCAATCCAGGTTGGGGCTCCAATATAACCTACTCTCCAACCTGTCATGGCAAACCCTTTGGCAAATCCATTGACCGTCACTGTTCGGTCGAACATACCCGGTAATGCAGCAATACTCACATGGCTGCCTGTATAATTGATGTGTTCATAAATCTCATCAGCAATAACTATAATATCATGTTTCTTCACTACGTCAGCGATAGCCGTCAATTCTTCTTTGGTAAACACCGATCCCGTTGGATTACAAGGGGAAGAAAAAATAATGGCTTTTGTTTTGGAAGTAATAGCTTCTTCTAACTGTTTTGCCGTGGCCTTAAACTCATTATCAATTGTGCCATTAATAAAGACTGCCTTTCCTTCAGTCAATTCTACAACAGCAGAATAACTTACCCAGTAAGGTGAAAATATAATTACTTCATCACCGGGATTCACCAATGAGTACATAACATTAGCAATCGACTGTTTGGCTCCATTGGATACCACAATATTTTCTGTTTTGTAAGGAATACCATTTTCGATGTTCAACTTATTAGCAATTGCTTCTCGCAAGTCTTGGTAGCCTGCCACTGGTGGATAGGCAAAATAAGCACCCTCATCTATGGCTGCTTTCGCACCTTCCTGAATATGCTTTGGGGTCTTAAAATCCGGTTCACCTAAACTAAGGCTAATGACATCTACACCTTTAGATTTTAGTTCTCTTGCTTTAGCCGCCATAGCTAATGTAGCCGACTCTTCGAGGTTACTTATTCGGTCCGATAAGTTCATTTACTGTATTGATCAATGGTTAGAAAATTGAGCCAAAAATATATAGAATGGCCGTTAGTTGCTAAATATTGAACTAATTTAATCCTGCTTATAAGTTGTTCGGCTTGCGATTGACCGACCAAGGGTAATTTCATCAGCATACTCTAACTCACCTCCTATGGGTATCCCCCTTGCTATAGTACTAATATTCAAATCGTATTGCTTCAGCTTTTTAGTTAAATAGAAAGCCGTTGTATCGCCTTCCATAGTGGGGCTAAGGGCAAAAATAATCTCTTTTATTTCTGTGTTTCCAGTTATTCTATTTAGCAATTGGTCTATATTGAGTTCATCAGGACCTACTCCTTCAATCGGTGAAATTACACCTCCCAATACATGATATAACCCAGTATATTGTGATGTATTTTCAATAGCGAGAACGTCTCGGGTATCTTCAACGATACAAATAATCGATGAATCTCTACGATGACTGGCACATATGCCACAGAGATCAGTGTCTGACATATTCAAGCATTGCTTACAATATTGGATTTTAGTACGTAATTCGACCAGCGATTCACTCAATGAATGAGTATAAGCCTCCGGTTCCTTCAACATGTGCAGAGCCAACCTTAATGCCGTTTTTTTACCAATTCCAGGAAGTTTGGCAATTTCTTCAATTGCTCTTTCTATAAGCTTTGACGGATACTCCATAAATCACAAAGATAATAAGACCAGACTACTCGAACGTTACTTTATGCAGAATCAAACCAGAAGCTGGAGCTTTATTTATACCTACAGAATCATCGCCTCTATTGAGTGATTGTATTAATTGACCTTTGGTCTTCATTCCTTTACCTATTTCGATTAGTGCCCCAATCATGAGTCTCACCTGATGACGCATAAATCCTTTTCCTTTTACTTTGAAAAGTAGCTCTTTCGAGTGTTCAGATTCTGCAACCTCAAAGCCTTCAATAGTTCGGGTTTTATTAATTCCAGATTCGTATGGGTACGAAAACGCATTAAAATTGTGCTCCCCAACATAGATCTGTGCTGATTCACAAATCATTTGACGCTCAAGTTCATAATTGATATAAGCCTTTAGATGAGCATTGAGCGCCTGTTTGTTGCTCCCGTAAGTCAGACAATAATGATATTCTTTTAAACGAACATCCTTGATAACATTAAACTGATCACTAACAGGCACTATAGACTTTGCTGTTATATCGGCTGGTAGATTGATATTAAAATCATCAAGAAATGTTTCACTAAGCTTTTGTTCTAAAAATAGTTCAACGGGAAAATCATTAGCTGAGACCATCGCATCGGTACGGCTCGAACCGAGTAGCTTGAACTTTACACTTTCTCCCAATACATATTTAATGGTTTTCTCTACCATACCTTGCACAGTTTTAACACCCGGTTGAACCTGCCAACCATGATATCGAAAGCCTAAAAATTGAAGGCGAATTAAATAGTAATATTTTTTAGGAGAGAACGGATCCATGATCAGACCAACAGATCATGAATTACTATCAGAGTACACGTGCGTCAATGCCTGCCTCACAAATTGCCTCTTTCATAGGCTTAAGATCAATCAATGTACCTGTTTTAACTGTACACTTTCCATTGTAATGTATAATCCAGGCGCACTGTTCAGCTTGCTCTACAGAATGCCTGCAAACCTTAACCAAGGTTTTAATCACATGATCGAAGGTGTTGAAATCATCATTAAAAACAACTAAATTCTTGGTGTCAACGATTTCAACTTCTTCTAAAACTTCTATTTCTTCCTCGTAATTATATCCGAAATCCATACAGTTTTATTTACCTTGGCAAAGGTAGAAAAAATATACTTTTAAATCTCATTTCACTCTAGCATGAGTCCTTATCTTGTTCTAACAGTCATTTGTACTTATTTTCTAGTATTAATTGGTATTTCATTATTAACCTCTAAGAAAGTGGATTCGTCCACTTTTTTTACTGCCAATAAGCAATCACCATGGTACCTGGTCGCATTTGGAATGATAGGTGCTTCACTATCGGGAGTGACTTTCATATCAGTACCAGGTTGGGTAGGTGATACTCAATTTGCCTACATGCAAATGGTCTTAGGTTATTTAGCCGGCTATGCAGTAGTTGCACTTATACTGATGCCACTCTATTATCGTTTAAACCTAGTTTCCATTTATCAATACCTTGAGCAACGGTTTGGGTTTTGGTCCTATAAAACCGGAGCTTTCTACTTCCTACTGAGTAGAGTTATAGGTGCTTCATTTAGATTATTTTTGGTTGCGGGAGTATTGCAATTAACTCTTTTCAACGCCTGGGAGATACCGTTTGAGATAACAGTGGCCGTTACTATTCTCCTTATATGGTTGTATACGTTCAGGGGTGGTATAAATACCATAGTGTGGACAGACTCCTTACAGACTTTATTTATGCTATCTGCAGTAGTGGCTGTCATTTATAGTATTGCCAGCAAAATGGATTTTACTTTTTCTGAAATGGTCAATGTCATTTCTGAAAGTAAATACTCCAAAGTACTTTTTACTGATTGGAAATTAGGTAGCCACTTTCTCAAACAGTTTTTATCAGGAGCATTTATAACCATAGTCATGACAGGCCTGGATCAGGATATGATGCAAAAGAACCTTACCTGTAAAAATATTGGTGAGGCTCAGAAGAATGTTTTCTGGTTTTCAGTAATTCTGGTTGTTGCTAACCTCCTGTTCCTGAGCCTTGGGGCATTGTTATACATTTATGCTGATGCAAATGCCATCACAATACCCGGAAAAACTGATGACCTATTTCCATTGTTAGCAACACAGCATTTTAGTTTATTTATAGGTGTTGTATTCCTATTAGGAATTATTGCTGCTGCTTATTCAAGTGCTGATTCTGCTCTTACTTCTTTGACCACTTCCTTCTGTGTGGATTTCTTGAACTTTGCTCCCGAGAATACTGCTGAAATTAGAGATAAACAGCGATTCCAAAGACTTATGATTCATATCGGGTTTTCGGTGGTTCTGTTTGCCGTTATTCTCGTTTTTAAATCGCTTAACAATGAAGCTGTAATAAGTTCTGTATTTAAGGCAGCTGGATACACTTATGGTCCCTTACTTGGCCTCTATGCTTTTGGATTATTTACTGACTACCAGCTTCGAGATAATTGGGTTCCACTAGTATGTCTACTGTCTCCAGTCTTAGCTTATCTTCTAAATATCTATTCACAAGAATTGTTGTTCGGTTATAAATTCGGATTTGAAATTCTTTTGGTCAATGGCCTGATCACATTTGCTGGACTAGCTCTTCTAAAAAGAAAGAGCCGCTCGGAATGAGCGGCTCTTCGTGCTGTACATATTAAAACCAACTAAAACACATACAGCAACTTAAATCAACCAAAAATCATGTGATAACCTTAAGGCAATAGCTGTGCCAGGAAGCCTGAGGGCTAAAATTTGCCAATTAAAGCATTTTTCTATCTATATTCGTCCCGATATGGGAATATTTTTCCCGTACTGAAGCTTCAAAAGCTATTTGATAATTATTTTCTAATTATAGTAATTCAAGCATGGGGTCCCAAAACACTTCATCAAAATCCATTATTCTGTCATCATCCACTTTGATGCCCTCAGCCTCAAGTCTCTCTTGCATTTCATTTGGAGATGAAAAATGATTTTTACCAGAAAGTACTCCTATTCTGTTAACCACTCTATGAGCGGGAACATCCGACAATCCATGAGCAGCATTCATGGCCCAACCAACCATTCTCGCACTACCCTTTGTTCCCAGATAGTTGGCTATCGTACCGTAAGAGGTTACACGGCCTTTAGGTATTAATTTTACGACCTCATAGACGTTTTCAAAAAAGGTGTGTTGCTTATCTTCCATCGTTATTATATTTCATTAGTAGATCAGATAATTAATAGTAAAGTCATTCATCCTATTCTACTTACATTTAACTAACTATTTGATATTCTGACGATTGACCTTTGCTTATTACAGATCATGCGCCTAGTTTAGCGGCCAAATACTTAAAAACAGCATAATTCATGTTTAATAAAGAAAATCAAGCCACTGCCGAAATTATGAATTCCAATAACATAATTGGTAAAGGCACCACTTTTACTGGTAATATCGAGACCTTCGGCAATATCCGAATAGAGGGTAAAGTTGTAGGTGATGTAATCTCTAAATCTAAAGTAGCAGTTGGGCCATCAGCAGTTATAGAAGGAAAACTTCTTGCTCAGGTGGCAGAAGTTGAAGGAGAAGTAAAAGGCAAGGTAGAAGTTACCGACCTGTTAATACTTAAGCCAACCAGTAAAGTGAGCGGAGATATATATGCCAATAAATTGACAGTAGAATCAGGAGCGAAATTTGATGGTCAGTGTAAGATGGGCCAAAAGAATTTGAAAATTGAGCTTAATACTGAAAAGGAAAATGGTATAAAAAAATTAAAAGAAGCGGTTTAGTATTACAAAACCAAAACCTTAAACCGGGAAAGGCAACCCTAACAGGTTGCTTTTTTTATTCCATCACAAGTTGGCTTATCAGTTTTTTGAATTGATCTTTAAACTGCCTGTAATATACCCCTGTAGCCGGGCCATTGAAATAAGAAAACTCATAGCGAATAAACCCGCTCTTATCAACTAAAACCAATGTGGGGAAAGCATTGATCTTATCTTTATAGGGTAATGAAAGTGCCGCCTGTCCCTTGCTCAACTCTCCACCAAGAGTAATATTATAAGGCACATTCATAATCTCTTTGTAATCTGCTATTCGCTGATTACCATAAGCGGTGGTAAAGTTTGGCTCATAGGTCACTGCTAAAACTTCTACTCCCTCAGGTTTTTCATGATACCAGTCTACCAAAAAATTGGTTTGATCCATACTATTTGGGCACCAGGTTCCAAAAAGCTGAACTACAAGAACTTTGTCAAAATACTGGTCTTCATCAACCTTTACATCAGGATCACCAGCAGATAAAATATCATAAAAAGGCCGATGACCTTCTGGCACTTCAGCAAATGGTGATGGAATGTTTGCCTCGGCATTGACCATACCTTCTACTATCTCATTGTATCCGGAATCAAAATGTAGATTACCACTCATTGTCTCTCCCGACAAACGCACTTTAAGTAAAAAAGCGTGTGCTCCATCGAACGAAGAAGTGATTAAAGAATCTCCTTTCATTACTCCTGAAAAGTATCTAAAGTCACCTACTTCTGTGAGTATAGTGGCATTCACTTGACGATCTACGACTTCCAACAGAGCTACTCCCGGATAAGGATTGCGTGTTGCTGGTTTAAATTCTAATTCCCATTTTTTCGAGAGCCTAGGTTTGGAACGGCTGGGTTTAAATCGAGGCACTCCATAAGTGGCTTTGAATGGTATTCCTTTTTTACGGTACCCTTTTTTCCACTCCCCCTCCATGCTGTATTCACTAAATTTTGCTTTGATTAGTGCATCGAACGGATTGAGTGGAATAAAAATACTATCCTCTTTGACGGTAACATTCTTAATAAGAACTTTCTCCTCTCCGTTTATTATGGTAACTGTAGGTATGTCATCGACCAAAGTTATATTAAACTCAAACGGTACATCTTCGTCAGCATATTCAATCATGCCTTGCCATTGACCCTCTCTCGGAGCTATGACTTGGGCAGTCGTTGAAAAAATAAAACACCATTGGATGAACAGCGTGATGTAATACATTGATATTATTATTTTGAAACTTAATCCAACCTTAAAATACGGACTTTGAGGTTAGAATGACTAGAGGCAAGTAGTCAATCACTAACGATGTGCCTCTAACCTACTAAATTGTCACAAAATCAGACACTGACAGTATTAATAATTTAACCATTTTGAACTGAAAAGTATTATTTTTAGTCTGGACAAAACTGATATATCAGTTTTGTCCAATATAACAGCAAACTTCAATGCTTAGAAACTTAACAATACTTATTCTTTTTTTAATAAACCTTAAAATCTATGCGCAGGACACTATTTGTGTAAGTCGAACCATAAAACATACAATAGAATCAAAATTCTTAAATGAGAGTAGAGACTATTGGATTAGTTTACCACTTCATTATTCTGATTCGATAAATTATCCTGTTATTTATGTTTTTGATGCTGAATGGAGATTCCACTTAATAAAAAACGTCTCATTCGATTTAGGAGCTAATAAAAAAATTCAAAATTCTATTATTGTTGGAATACCGCATATTGAAGTGAAAAACAAAAGAGGGCAAGACCTCACGTTTAGTCATTCTAGAATCGAATATGACGGGGAGAAAATTGACTCCACATGGTATAATGATTCTAACTCTGGAAACGGAATGAACTTTTATAGTTATTTGACCAAGGAATTAATTCCTGATGTAAATAAAAATTATTCTGCAAATAATTATGAAACCTTGATTGGTCACTCATATGGAGGCTATTTTGGCGGTTACATACTTTCATTTAAACACCCTTTCGAGATTATTCATATGTATGACCCTTCAATTTGGTATAGCAATGGAGAAGTCGTGAAGAAATTCAAAGAAAAAAATCAAGTAAAAGCAACTAGAATACACCTTACCTATCAACCGGTACCTGAATTTCATAAAAGCAAAATAGAAGAATTTATTAAAGAGCTTGAAGCAAATGAGCAAATTGAATTGACCAAAGAATTTTATGAAAATGACACGCACAACTCTTTGTATTTAGATAGTTTTTATAAAGGAATATTGAAAACCAATAAATAACTGTATTTAACAATGGCTTTAAATAACTGCTTGTTCTCGTCTACGCTAGAAATTCCTGCGGAATTTTCTATTTCATTTGCACAGGCTCAAAATGAATACTTCAAAATTATAGTCCTACTATCACTGAAGCACTTACTCAAAAAAATCTTTATATTGCTCCAACTACAAGTTATAACCTATGCAAAACACAAATAAAGTCAGGAACTACATAGCTCACCTAATTATACTACTATTTTCAATAGGTTGTGGGCAGAATACCAATCAAGACAAATTGGAAGCAGCCACCGATACTTCTACTTCTGAAAATGATGTTGAAGAAGTTTTTGAAGAAATAGAATTAAGTGTCTCTGAAAATGAAATAATAAAAGCGTTAGCCGGGAATTACTTTTCTCTTCAAAAAAACGATGACGGCTATATTTACATGGAAGATTGTTCTTATAGTGAATGGGATGTAGCCATTGAGAAAAAATTAGATAATGTAAATTTTTGGGAAATCTCTTTTTATAGCACCCGTTATGACATTCAGGAAGTAAAACAAGAAGAGGAATTGATTACAATATTGGCTGAAGGAAAGACTTATACTTTCTCTAAAAAAGAAATGATATGGGAGGTCGAACTACCAAATACGCAAGAAATAACAGCTCTTGTCGCGGCTCAATATCTTGAAAATATTGCTTTTGAACCTTGTACCGAGATTCATAAAATTATGGATGGGATCCCCGAAAACTGGTATGAAATTTCAGAAATAGATGGCGAAAGTGTCGTTTTTGAACCATGTGAAGATGCTCCAGGAGGTATCACTATAAATGGGGAAACTATTGATTTCTGGAGTGGATCTGATCCATACGAAATTCATTCTATGACAAAATTATATAACCAAATATCCATCGTATATGAAAACGGTTTACAAGAATTAGATACAATTATTATGCATGATTTAGATGAAGTGTTATTCAAATTCGGCCAAGGAAATGAAAGTGACAGGCGCTATGCTCCTGAAGAAATCGTAACCGAATTTCCCACTGTGAATGAAGAATGTTAGAAAATAATATGTACTAAGCCTTTTACTAGAATGAGACATTTAATCAAAAACATTATTAAGCAATATCAAGATGTCCAAAATGGAAAGCTTTGGATTGGCAGCACATTTACTAGTAAATTGAATCAAATAGATGAGGGTTTGGTTTTCACACGACCAATTGCCAGCTTACACAGTATTGCAGAAATCATTTCGCATCTGACATTATGGAGAAAAGAAACAATTTTAAAAGTTCAGACAGGTAAGGGAAGTAAAACAGATGATTGTGAGGAAAACTGGTTGACTAATGACAAACTCAAACCATTGGGATGGCAGTACATCAAATCTGAATATGATCAGACTCTAACCGAATTGATTAATTTATTAGAATCAAAAGATGATGAATTTCTCGATGAAGAGTATTATGACACGGATTTTAAGGGGAATTACAAATACAGTTTTGTAATTAATGGAATGCTGCATCATGATATTTATCATTTAGGGCAGCTGGGAATAATTATCAAGTATTTGAAAAAAAATGAGACTATTGGATAAAGCCTTAAACGTAATAAAACAAAAAACCCTGACAATGTTGTCAGGGTTTTTCGTGCAGAGGAGGAGGGATTCGAACCCCCGGTACCTTGCGGCACGCTGGTTTTCAAGACCAGTGCATTCGACCACTCTGCCACTCCTCTAGGTCGTCCCGATAGCTATCGGGATCAGTCGTTTTCCGAATGGTCTGCAAATGTAGTTTATTATTTATTTATGCCAAATACTCGAAAGTATTTTTTAATTCGGTGGACTTTCCTCTACAGCTGCCAACCGATATGCTTGATGAATGCTTGCATTGATCTCATACCCCACTAACAAAACAATACTGAGTATCTCCTGCCAAATCATAAGCGCTAACAAAAAGCCTAAAGATCCATAGAGCTTATTATAGGTAGCAAAATTGGATACATAAAAAGAGAATCCATATGAAACAGCAAGGCATAAAATAGTGGCCACAAAAGAGCCTATAGAGAAAAATCGCCAATTGTAGTGAACTGCAGGCCCAAAGTAATACATGAAAGAAATGGCCAAAAAGAAAACTATGAATATGACTACGAACCGGAGGATAAGAAAGAGATAAACATAATAGGCATCAATGTTGAACCAGTTAAGTTCGACCAGAAAGTCTAAAGCTATATTGCCAATAACTAACAGGATAACTGCCAAAACAAGTCCAAAAGCCAGCATAAACGTTAGTGCTGTAGCCACCAAGCGTGTCTTAATGTAACTTCTCTTTTCTATGGTTTTGTAAACTGAGTTAAATGCATTCATCAGAGAAAGCATTCCATTGGTAGCTAAAAATAATGAAAACAAAGCTCCAAAAGTAAGTAGCCCTCCCCGAGTACGCCCTACTATGTCCTCTACTGTCGGTTTTACGGTTTCAAACATAGCTTCCGGCATGATGCTTTCAATAAACTGTAATATACTTTCTCTACTTACTTCAGGAATAAACTCGTGAATGTAAGGTGTGAGTGTAAAAAGAAATATGATGGCTGGAAATATTGCCAAAGCAAAATTGAAAGCTACTGCATTGGCTCTATCAATGATTTCATCTTTTGTAATCTTTTGAATAAATACGGTGATAACATCATATAAAGTAAGGCCTTCATAACGTTTAAACTTAAACTGCTTAAGAAAGAGAATGAGCTTTTTGTAAAGCTCAGTATTCTTTATAAAATGAACGATTTTATCCTTCATTGAAATAAGGTTTCAACACTTTTTCCATTACTTCAGGCATCCTACAAGGGCGGTTTGTTGCCATGTTCACAAACACTAACAAAGTTTCTCCCTGATGGATTAGTTTCCCTTGCTCATTTTCTATTTCATAATGAAATATAATTCTCACCGAAGGTGTTTTCTCAATCTTAGTTCTGATGGTCAGATATTCATCATACAAAGCTGGAGCATGATATTTTGAATGGTTTTCAAGTACAGGCATCATCACACCTTGCTCTTCCAGCTCCTTATAGGTCAACCCAAGGCTTCGAAGACTCTCCACTCTACCTATCTCATAAAACCTGGCATAATTACCATAATAGACATAGCCCATTTGGTCCGTATCCGCATACCTCACTCGTATTTTTGTCTCGTGCTGAAACATTAATTCGCTCTCAATCTGGCTTTACGTTGTTCAATAGAAAGTTGCCTTTGATATTTTTTAGCATTATTCACATGCTCTCTGTGAGTCTCCGCAAAGTAATGATAACCTGAAAAATCTTCTTTAGCACACATATAAATGTAATTATGCTTTTCATAATTGAGCACTGCATCAATGACAGAGATTGGCGGCATATTTATTGGTCCTGGAGGTAAGCCCTGGTATTTATAAGTATTGTAAGGCGAGTCTGTCGCTTTATGAATATTTAAAACACGTTTCAAACTAAAATCTCCAGATGCAAACACCAACGTTGGGTCTGCCTGTAATGCTATCCCTTTATTCAATCGATTAATATAGAGGCCTGCTATGATCTTACTTTCTTCCCTTTTAACACTTTCTGCATTAACTATAGAAGCGAGAGTGAATATCTCAGTAGGTTTTAACTCCAACGATTTTGCCTTTGACTTCCGATCATCATTCCAGAATTTTTTATACTCATAGTACATCCTTTCCACTAAATCAGGTCCTGATATATTGTAATAAACCTCATAGGTATTAGGAATGAACATGCTTATGCTATTGAACTGATCGAATTCCTCATTTTTATTTATGAAGTCCAGCAGAGCAACATTAAAATCAGTTTCGTTTATAAGCAGGTTAGCTGTAATTCGCTCGCCAAGATCTTCTATTAAGCGTATGTTATTGAAGGTAATTCTAACTGGAGTTTGTATGCCCGCACGAAGCAACCTAATCACTTCCAGGTTAGTCATATTCGGGTTTATAGAATATCTGCCGGGTTTAACAGCCGTATCATAATCCATTAACCGTGACAAAAAGCTAAAGCTTACTAAATCGTTTACATATTCTTCGTCATACAGCTTGTTCTGCAAAGACTTGAAGCTTTCACCTTCCTCTATAATCAGTATTCTATTCTCACCATCTACCAAAAAGTTAGCTGAAAAAAGTATCTGGTAGGCATAGAATGAAAATGATGATAGTAAAATCGTAAATACCAACATGAACACAATGGTGATCTTCCTTTTATTCATAGTTCAATCGTAATAATGCGCAAAGATAAGTATGATCATTTAACGAAAGGTGACAATTTTCAATTATTGCAAATCAAGCCAAATCGCAATATTTTATACCTTTGTTTGATATACGAGACATTATGGCTGCAGAATTTGTCCAATTACATCCTGATAACCCTGAAAAAAGAAAGGTTGATGAGATCGTAAAAAACTTGAAAGGTGGTGCGGTAATTATTTACCCAACAGACACGATCTATGGTATCGGGTGCGATCTGTTTCACAGAAATGCTGTAGATCGAGTCACAAAAATTAAGGGCTTACGTCCAAAGAATTTTAACCTGTCTTTTATCTGCCATGATATTAGCCAGATCTCAGAACATACCAAGCAGATCGATACACGTACTTTCAAACTATTGAAAAAGGCACTTCCCGGTCCTTTTACCTTCATTTTGGATTCTAATAGAAACGTTCCTAAAATTCTAAGTGTCAATAAAAAAACTGTAGGAATTCGGATTCCTGATAATAATATTACTCAAATGATTGTCAGTCAATTGGGAAATCCAATGGTCACCACATCAATCAAAGATGACGATGAAATATTGGAGTATACTACAGATCCGGAAATCATCTACGAGGAATATAAAAATGTCGTAGATATTGTAATTGATGGCGGCATGGGAAAAAATGTGCCTTCTACCATAATAGACTGTACTTCCCCGGAACCTGAGATTATTCGTGAAGGCCTGGGAAATATTGATGAATATGTCTAGAGTACTTATTGAGAGTCAGTACTTGCCGTCAATAGAATTTTTCTGTTGCATTAGTTTATTCGACACTATAACGATTGAGCAATACGAAAACTTTCAAAAGCAAACTTACAGGAATAGGTGCTATATTCTTGGGGCCAATAATGTGCAGGCTTTGACTATTCCTGTAGAGAAATCCAACAGTAAAACTTTAATGAAGGACCTAAAAGTAGATAGTAGTCAAAGATGGAACCATGAGCATTGGCGATCTATAAAGTCCGCGTACGGTAAGGCTCCATTCTTTGAGTATTTTGCAGAATACTTTTCCAAGCATTTTGAGAATCCACCTGCATTACTTTTAGACCTCAATTACGAATTCCTGACATTGTGTCTGAAACTACTTCAGATTGACAGAAATGTAGAGCTTACAAAAACCTTCGAAAAACGACCAAAATCCAATATTTCTGATCTTAGATCGTTAATAACCCCAAAAGAATCATTCCGCGATAGGTCATTATACAAGCCGATTGAATATCTGCAGGTTTTTGGCAAAGACTTTGTTGCTAATATGAGCATTGTCGACTTACTAATGAACGAAGGCCCAAATGCCTCCTACATTGTTACCAAATCGGCTAAGACCGAATGAACATTTAAAATTGGTATTTCGTTACATCTTAATAATTACTTTCTGAGCGATGGTAATTATTTTGTAGAAATCATACATTTACATAGACACCACAATTGCTTAAATATGGAAGCAAAATTTTCAAATAGAGTAAAAGAAGTTATCTCATTAAGTCGTGAAGAGGCCCTTAGGCTTGGCCATGATTATATTGGCACAGAACATTTGCTTCTGGGAATGATTCGTGAAGGTGAGGGGGTAGCTGTAGGTTTATTAAAAAAACTAGGGATCTCGCTAGATGAATTAAGATCTTCTGTAGAAAAAGTTTCTAAAGGGACAGCTTCTACAGATGTGAAAAATTTAGCTAATATTCCTCTGACTCGCCAGTCAGAGAAAGTGTTAAAAATCACCTACCTAGAAGCTAAAATATTCAAAAGCCAACTTATAGGTACAGAGCATCTGCTTCTCTCCATTTTGAGAGATGAAGATAATATAGCTACTCAAATATTAGAGAAATTTGATGTGAGCTATGATGTGGTAAAAGAACTTTTAGAATATCAAACTGACAATCCAATGGCATCATCTGATACTGACGATCCTGAAGACGACTCATCAAAATTATTTGGTTCGAGTGCAGGAAGTGGAAAGGAAAAGAAGGGAGGAGAAAAATCAAGAACTCCGGTACTTGACAATTTTGGCAGAGATCTAACTAAGCTTGCTGAAGATGACAAGCTTGATCCCATTGTTGGTAGAGAAAAAGAAATTGAGCGAGTAGCACAAATACTCAGTAGAAGAAAGAAAAATAATCCAATTCTTATTGGAGAACCAGGTGTAGGTAAAACTGCTATTGCTGAAGGCTTGGCATTAAGGATAGTTCAGAAAAAAGTTTCTAGAGTATTGTTCAGTAAAAGAGTAGTTACTCTTGACTTGGCCTCTTTAGTTGCCGGCACAAAATATCGTGGTCAGTTTGAAGAGCGCATGAAGGCTGTAATGAACGAACTGGAAAAATCTCCCGAGGTAATCTTGTTTATAGATGAACTTCACACCATTGTCGGTGCTGGAGGTGCGTCAGGTTCTCTCGATGCTTCCAATATGTTTAAACCAGCGTTAGCAAGAGGTGAAATTCAGTGCATTGGTGCAACCACACTTGATGAGTACAGGCAGTACATTGAAAAAGACGGAGCATTGGCCCGAAGATTTCAAATGGTTATGGTCGATGCCACTACTCCAGAAGAAACTATTGAGATACTGAACAATATTAAAGACAAATATGAGGAACATCATCATGTAAATTATTCTGATGAGGCAATACAAGCTTGTGTTAAACTTTCAGATCGATATATCAGTGATCGATATCTGCCAGATAAGGCCATTGATGTTTTAGATGAAGCAGGGGCTCGTGTTCATATCAAAAATATACATGTACCTGATGAGATAATTAAGTTTGAAGCTGCTATTGAAGATATCAAACAAGAAAAAAATAGAGTAGTTAAAAGTCAGAAGTATGAAGAGGCTGCCCAGCTACGAGACAAAGAGAAAAAACTGCTTGAACAACTGGAGCAGGCAAAAGTAAAATGGGAAGATGAAACCAAGACTAAAAGATATGCTGTCAATGAAGACAATGTATCTGACGTTATTGGTATGATGACTGGAATACCAACCAAACGAATTGCTCAAAAAGAAAGTAATAAGCTTCTTGGCATGAATGATGAGCTTAGTGGAAAAGTTATAGGACAGGATGAAGCTATTAAGAAATTAACTCGTGCTATTCAACGAACGAGAGTTGGACTTAAAGACCCTCAAAAACCAATTGGTTCTTTTATATTTCTGGGGCCTACAGGTGTCGGTAAAACTGAGTTAGCAAAAGTTTTATCTAACTATCTCTTTGATAAAGAAGATACACTGGTAAGGATAGATATGAGCGAATACATGGAGAAGTTCTCTGTATCAAGACTTGTAGGAGCACCTCCCGGATATGTAGGATATGAAGAAGGCGGACAGCTTACTGAAAAAGTCAGAAGAAAGCCTTACAGTGTAGTACTTTTAGATGAAATTGAGAAAGCGCATCCTGATGTATTCAACATCCTGCTTCAGGTATTGGATGATGGTATTTTAACTGATGGATTAGGTCGAAGAGTTGACTTTAGAAATACTATTATTATAATGACTTCTAACATTGGGGTCAGGGATCTTAAAGACTTTGGATCTGGAATTGGTTTCTCAGCTGGTCCTAGAAAGAATGATGATGACGCGATGAAAGCAACTATTCAAGGGGCCTTGAAAAAGGCTTTCAGCCCTGAATTTTTGAATAGATTGGATGATGTTATTGTTTTCAATTCTTTACAAAGAGAACATATTCACAAAATCATAGATCTCACGTTGGGTACTTTGTTTGAAAGAATATTGACTTTAGGATATAACGTAGAGTTAACTGCTAAAGCCAAAGATTTCTTATCTGAAAAGGGTTATGATCCGCAATATGGTGCACGACCTCTGAACAGAGCAATTCAAAAATATCTTGAGGATCCCGTAGCGGAAGAAATATTGAAAGGTGAAATGGAAGAAGGCTCAACCATTATTGCTGATCATGATGGAAAAAGCGAAGAATTGAAACTAAAAGTAAAGAAGCCTGGAAAATCGACTAAAAAAGAAGAAAAGAAAGGTGAATAATATCTTATAAGAAAAGTAAAAAGCTGCCATTGGGCAGCTTTTTTTGTTTATAACAGTCGACAATATTTAGCTCTCAGTTGCTTAGACTTTACTTCATCAAATTGTCTGAGTTGTTTAAAATCATTACATGCTTTATTGACCTTCCCTAGTTCGTAAAGCACCAGTCCTCTGCGTATATATACATCTGCATTCAAGTGTTTAAGCTTAATGGCTTTATCAAAGTCCGCTACCGCTTGGGAAAATCGCCTTAATCGCTGATGTACAATACCTCTGTTAAAAATGGCTTGCCTAAAGTTTGTCTTCTTTTTAATGATGTAGTTAAAATCATTTAGCGCCATACTATTTAATCCCATTTGTGAGCGTGCTATGGCTCTATGATAATATGCGTTCAAGTGATCTGGTTTTTGTTTGATACATCTATTAATATCTAACATAGCACGCAGGTATGAATACTCTTTTAGATAGCATTGAGCTCGAAAATAAAGTGCATCGAAATGTTCATTATTAATATCCAGAACATTACTAAAATCCATTATAGCACTACTTGTATCTCCACTTTTTAAATAGCATCGACCACGGCCTAAATAAATCTTGTATCATTTAAGCTCTTTTCTAAACACTTTCCATATAAAGGAATAGCTCTATCGAATTCATTAAGTTCCTCATAGGTTCGAGCAAGGTTATAAGTCAAAGTCCAATCATTCGGATTTAACTTGAGCGCTTGTTCAAAATGGAAAAGTGCCTGTTCAAAGTTTTCTGCTTCAAAGAAATCTTCAGCATCTTGACGATGACTGGAGCAAGCTGATAATAGAAGTAAAAGCGGAATGATATATTTCATCAACTATAAATTTAGTTAATGATGACACTTATGCAAAACACAGCCTCAATAGGTCCCGTGATACTTTCTTAGAAACCATTCTGAAGAAATCAAAAAGATTAATAAAAACAGAATCCATTTTAAGTTAATGAATGGTAATAGCTCCTCGCTACTATGTATGACTCCAGTAGCTTCTTTTTGCTCTAGAACTACACCAAGATCATCTATTTCATGTTCCTTGAAAAACTGCCCTCCAGACTCCTCCGCCAATTTTTTCATTAATGACAAATCTGCTGTTAGATTAACTGTCTCTAAATTCAGCTCTTTGACTATAAGCTGACCTCTTACCCTTTCAAGATTTCCATTAAGTGTTGTTGATGCCTCGTATTCATAAACACCTTCATCTATTCCTGTTACTTTGTACTCGGTGTTATTTTTACTCGTGATGTAATCATACTCCAACACATTGCCATCCTGACCTGTAAGTTTCAATTCAATCTTATTATCAAAGACTTCTTCATATAAATCATTATAAACTTCCGTTTCAAAGACTATCGCCTCACCTGTACTATATTCATTTTTGAATGGATACACTTTAAATTTTCGTTTATCATCTTTAGTAGATAGATATTGAACAAGCTTCGTGACTAACTCATTGAATAGGTTATTATTGCCGTGGTTGGCATAGTCAGTCAGCTTCCATTTCCAAAGACCTGTACCCATGAATAGAGCACTCTTTTTATTATCTACATTCCGTACTGCCAATAGTGGCTTTGTTGTCGTAATACTACCAACTTGTTGAAATAGTATCACCTTAGTTTCAGATGAGAAGTTATATCTGCCAAAGGGTACTGTAATTGGTGGTAATTGCTGAAAAGAGGATTGTAGTTCATCACTCAAATTAAAATTTTCAAAATTGGCGTTGAAAGATGCATTGACGTTGTCATACTCCCCAATAGTAGTAGATATGTTTACAAAAGAAGTATTTAAGCTTCTCAACTCAGTTTGGGGGCCCACAATAGTAAGTTTGGAAAAGGGCATTTTATCAATCTCATCAAGAAGTGAAGAATACCTGTTTGTTCGATCAGGAAGTTGATGATATATGACTAAATCAAATTTCTTTGGACTACTTTTAAGTCTCTCTATATCTTTAGGATTACTTAGAACGAATTGTTCAAATTCATAATTTGTGTTGCTTTCAATTGCTGATCTCAGTGCTTTGATATCTGGATGTGGAGAAGTGGCAAACAAAGCTATCTTTTCCTTTCCTTCAATTACCTCTACATATGCATTCTTTCTGTTATTATTATAAGTTAGTTCACCCTCTTTATTACTAACGGTTACTGAATATCTCTGAAACCCATTATTTGTGGCGTCAATCAAAAATCTGACTTCCTTTAATCTATTTTCGTCCGGTAGATTTATCTGTTGAGACCCTACGATTTCATTATCAAGTCTAACTGTCACTGTCACAAGCTGATTGTCAAATCCTTTTTGTTTCAGTTGAGCAACTATCGGAAATTTATTTCCTTGATATGAAAGTTTATTAAACAATAAGCTATGTATGGAGATATCCGATTTAGGTATAGTATCACCTATAGCTAGTGTATTTACAGGAAAGCCATAATTACCAAATGTTGGCGACAAACCTGCATTATAGATTCCATCTGAAACCAATAAAATCTCATCTAAGTTTCTACCTTCATAAGTACTTTCAATTGACTCTAGCAAGGTTGAAATATTCGTTTTATCATAATCAAATGATACTTGATCTATCTCCAATCCATCATTAAATGATCTATAATCCACTTCAAAACCTTTAGCTAGAAGTTGATCACCTTTAGCTTTCAGTTTGTTTAAGATTGCATTTAATTGAGTACTATCTCTAGTGGCAGCTAAAGAGGCTGAATTATCGATGGCAATTACAAACGTTGGTTTTTCTGTTTCATTTAGTATTTGCTTAAGAATTGGGGCAACCAAAAAAATAGCCACTAAAAAAACTACTATAGCCCTCAAAGTGAATAGGATTTTATTAATTAAAGGTGACCACGGTCCTTTTTTTTGATACTGGAGAAAGGCATAAATGAGTCCTCCCAACAAGCATAAAATCAGAAAAAAAGGATGGTGTTCAAATACGAGTTGTTTCATTTATTTCTCTTCCCTAAAATCTATACGGCAATTTGCAAATAATGATATTGTCATACTAGTATCCAAGCATTAAGAGTACATCGTCATATTTACTTCTAGAACGTTAGTCATCGAATACCTGTTGTCTGTCTAAGAAAATGATGAACAACAACTTACCTGTTATTTTTGCAGTTAAGTCTATATTAGATCATAATGCAGGATAAGCTGATATCAATATATACCTCCATTCCAAGATGGGTTAAACACATCCTCTTCTGGCTTTGCTTTGTTTCATTTTTTGCAATCTTGTGGGGCAGCTTTAGCGAAAATTATACTGAAGAGTTTATATCGCAATTCTTATTTCTTCCACCAAAGCTATTTGCTTCGTACATTACCATGTACCTGCTTATTCCTCGATTTCTGCTACAGAATAAGCCTATACAATTCTTCATATGGACATCCATAATTATCACAATTGCAGGAGCCATCAATTGGAGTTTTGCAGTTTTTATCGAAAACCCATTTCTATATCCAAATGATGACTTTGGACCATTTTGGAATTTTAAGAAAATAATGAAGTCTGCCACCTACATCTACCCTGTCGTTGTGGTATGTAGTTTGATAAAAATATTCAAATCATGGTATCGCAATCAACAGGTAGCTCAACAATTTGAACAAGAAAAGCTTTCAGCTGAACTGAAGTTTCTAAAAGCTCAGGTTCATCCTCATTTCTTATTTAACACTTTGAATAACCTATATGCCCTCACCTTAAAAAGGTCATCAAAAGCACCAGAAATCGTATTGAAGTTATCAGATCTTCTGAATTATATGCTTTATGAGTGCAACACAGAAAGGGTTCCTCTTAATAAAGAACTAGAGCTGGTCGAGAATTATGTGGAACTGGAAAAGCTGCGTTATGGCGAACGTTTGGACGTTTCGCTCAACGTGAATGTTGAAGGAAATACTCAGATTGTACCCATGCTTATTCTGCCATTTATAGAAAACTGTTTTAAGCATGGTGTAAGCGGTGAAACGGACAACTCCTGGGTAAGTATTGATATTACTGTCAAAGATAATTTACTAACATTAAAAGTAGATAACAGTAAGAGTAATGAAGAAACCAAGGACGAACGAGAATATCGAGAAGGCATCGGACTCAAAAATGTCAAAAGACGATTAGAATTACTATATGGGGGTGGCTATGATCTTAAAATAATGGATACCAAAGAATCTTACCTGGTTATTTTAAAAGTAGAACTAAAGAATAATGAAGATTAAATGTCTTATTGTTGATGATGAACCACTGGCAATAGAGATCATCGAATCCTATGTCAACAAGTTAGATTACATGGAGGTAGTGGCTACTTGCAGTAATGCACTTAAAGCATTTGAATTAATCCAAAGTAAGGAAGTTGATTTGATTTTTTTAGATATTCAAATGCCAAAACTTACAGGTATTGATTTTGTTAAAGCTTTAAAAAAACCTCCAAATATTATTTTGACCACTGCGTATCGTGATTATGCCCTGGAAAGTTATGAACTCGATGTTGTCGATTATTTACTAAAACCCATCTCTTTTGAACGTTTTTTAGTTGCCATACAAAAAATTAATGGTGCCGAACCAAGCTCTGTCTCTCAGAAAACAATTAATCTTTCAAAAAATGAGGATAGTTACATCTACCTTAAAGCGGACAAGAAAATGGTTAAAGTAAAATTAGATGATATATTATACATCGAAAGTCTAAAGGATTACATCCGTGTCAGGACCAAAGAAAAAGATGTAGTTAGTCATCAAAAAATAAGCTATCTAGAAGAGAAATTGCCTGAGGAATTTTTCATGCGAATTCATCGCTCGTTTATTGTCTCTATTAATAAAATAATAAGTTATTCGGCATCCGCAATAGAAGTGCCTAATCATGAACTTCCGATTGGAAGAATGTATAAGAATCAGGTGTTGGAAAAACTAGGTAGTGCCAATCACCTTTAGCTTTAGTACCCATACTTATCCTTCCAAAGAGAACGCAGTCGCTTTCTAATCTCTTCTTCCCTTGCATTTTTACCAGGATCATAGAGTTTTTTATTTTCTATTTCCTTTGGCATAAACTCAAATTCTGTAAAATTTCCATCGTAATTATGGGCATATTGATACCCCTTCCCGTATCCCTCTTCCTTCATGAGTTTAGTAGGAGCATTTCTAATAGCCATTGGGACTTGTAAATCGCCAGTTTCCTTGACCAGTTGCTGGGCTTTATTGATGGCCATGTAACTCGCATTACTTTTAGGAGATGAGGCCAGATAAGTAACACATTGCGATAAAATGATTCTGGACTCAGGATATCCAATAACCGCAACCGCTTGAAAAGTATTATTAGCAATAACCAAAGCCGTTGGATTTGCATTGCCAATATCCTCAGAAGCCAAAATCAGAAGTCGTCTTGCTATGAATTTGACATCCTCACCTCCTTCAATCATTCTAGCAAGATAGTAGACCGCAGCATTAGGATCACTACCTCTGATGGACTTAATAAATGCCGAAATAATATCGTAATGTTGTTCTCCTGACTTATCATAAATCGCCACTCGCTGCTGAGCAATATCTATGACTACCTGATCGGTTATTTTTACCTTTTCTCCCAAGGAATCTGTTACCAACTCAAGAAGGTTGAGGAGCTTTCGAGCATCACCTCCAGAAATATTTAATAGAGCTTTATGTTCTTTGAGTTCTATGGTTTTCTTTTTGAGTTTGATATCATTGGCAAGAGCAGCCGCAATAAGGTTCAATAAATCATTTTCAGTGAGCGCCTTTAATGTGTAAACTTGACAACGAGATAGCAAAGCAGAATTTACTTCAAAAGAGGGATTTTCGGTTGTTGCGCCAATAAGTGTTATTGTGCCCTTTTCTACAGCCCCTAATAATGCGTCTTGTTGCGATTTATTAAATCGATGAATCTCATCTATGAATAGAATGGTTTTACCCTGCCTTTTTGCTTTTTCAATAACCTCTCTAACATCTTTAACTCCGGCACTTACTGCACTTAAAGTATGGAAAGGGGACTTTACGTGATTAGCAATAATATTTGCAATAGTTGTCTTCCCAACACCTGGCGGACCCCATAATATCATTGAAGGAATTATTCCAGACTTTATGGTTTTACGTAATATCCCCTTCTCTCCTACAAGATGTTCTTGTCCTATTAGCTCATCAATATTGGTAGGTCTTAACCTCTCTGCTAAAGGTAAATTGAGATCAAACATAAGCGGAAGTATTAAACGACTAAGGTATCAAATTCAAGAACCAAAATGATACTTTTGCGAGTGCCCAAAAATCTAAAAGTACATAGTGCATTGTTTCTGGTAGCATTACTTTACGGTGCTAATTACAGCATTGCCAAAGTAGCACTCCCTCAATATCTCGAGCCTTTTGGGTTTATACTTTTAAGAATCACTGTCGCAACTGCACTCTTCTGGATTTTTAGTTTACTGGTGACGTCTGAAAAGATTCAAAGCCGAAAAGACTTTCTTCTATTATTCATATCGGCAATTTTTGGCGTAGCAGTTAACCAATTATTTTTCTTCAAAGGGTTAAGCTTGACCAATCCAATTAATGCATCGGTGATAATGACCACCTCGCCAATAATGGTTCTAATAGCTGCTTATTTTATTGGGAAAGAGCGGCTCACTTTTTCCAAAATAATTGGGGTGATAACAGCCGGACTAGGTGCCTATTTATTACTTACAAAAGACGGTATTTCTCTTACTGAAGGTACGTTTTTAGGAGACTTATTCATTCTACTGAACGGAACAAGTTATGCGATTTATTTAGTTGTTGTTAAACCTTTAATGTCAAAATACAGGCCGATAACTGTAATTAAATGGATCTTTCTTTTCGGTGTTTTTCTCACGTTACCTTTTGGGTACGAGCAATTGACTCAGGCCAATTGGAATAATATTCCTATTGAGGCTTGGTTAAGTATAGCCTATGTAATTGTGGGGGCCACTTTCTCTGTGTATCTGTTAAATGTATGGGCACTCAAATTTGTTAACTCATCTGTTGTAGGTATCTACATTTACCTCCAACCGATGATCTCTACATTAGTAGCTGTTAGTTTTAGAGGTGACCCGCTGGAGTTAACCACTGTTATGTATTCGTTACTGATAATGGTTGGAGTTTATATTGTAAGTAGATTCTAGTTTTAGATTTTCAAGCTAGTAAAAACTTCACAGCATTCATCAATCTGACTTTCGCTTACATCCATATGTGTAACCAACCTTACTTCACTTTTGCCGAATGGCACCGCTAACACCCCTTTTGCTTTTAGCTTTTCCAGCACCACCTCTGTATATAAACCCGATCCTAATCTAAAAATCACAATGTTAGTTTCAACAGGATAAATCTCCTCTATATAATCACAAACTGATAAAGCTGAGGCTAACCTTTGGGCTTTCCTGTGATCTTCCTTCAGTCGATCAATATTATTTTTCAGAGCATACAAACCCGCTGCCCCTAAATACCCAGCTTGCCGCATTCCTCCACCTAAAAACTTACGTACTCTTCTGGCCTTATTTATATATTCTTTCTTTCCCGCCAAAAGAGACCCAACTGGTGCGCCCAATCCCTTAGAAAGACAAATAGAAATGGTATCGAAATATTGGCCATAGTCTTCAGAGTTTTCTCCAGTTTCGATAAGTGCATTGAACAAACGAGCTCCATCCAGATGCATTTTCAAATTATACTCATTTGCAATCTTAAAAATACCTTCAATCTCACTTAGCGTATAGTAGCACCCTCCTCCTTTATTTACTGTATTTTCAATTTCTATTATGCTTGTTTTGGGAAAATGGATATCATCAGGGTTGATATTATTTACTATCTCTTCACAAGATAGTCTTCCTCGATCGCCTTCTAATAACCGAAAGGATAACCCACTTGTACCAGCAACTCCACCTCCCTCATATTTATAGATGTGAGCTCCTTTATAACATAATACCTCTTCATATGGATTAGAAAGAACGTTAATACCTATTTGATTTGTCATTGTCCCAGACGGACAAAAGATAGCGGCATCGGTTCCCAATAACTGTGCAGCATACTGCTCAAGCTCAATGACGGTTGGATCTTCATTGAAAACATCATCACCAACTTTGGCGGACATCATAGCATCAAGCATACCTAATGACGGCTTGGTTACCGTATCGCTTCTTAAATCAATCATAAGATAAATTTAGTGCTATTTGATTCCATTTTAAAAACTACTGGTTTGATACTTCGCTATTTTCTCTTTGCACAAACAGTCATTTAACAAATCGTTGAAAGCCGATATTGCTAAAGATAATTGATCTGCATTTTCGGAAATCAGTCCAACCAGCTCTTCCCGATTTGAACAACTTGTTTCTTTGTAATAAATATTCGCCAACCCTTTGATTCTGGCCAATGGAGCATTCACTTCATGAGCTCTGTGATTGGCACATTCAGCTATCATTTGCTGAATTTTTTTTAGCTGTCTCTCATATGTCAGTATGTCGTGATCTTGCATTGATTTAAATATTAATGATCCGGCTACAACTTTGTTGTTAACAATTAAGTTGCAAATACTGAACTAATAAGAGAATGATGTCAATAGCTTGACATTTTAGGAACAGGAATACAAATGCTATTCTATATATGCTTCCAAAAGAATACTTTCTGCTTTTGGTTCGAGACTGACAATTTCAAACACTGCAGGTAATAGGTATACATCACCCAGCTTCATAATGGTTATTTGCTCATTAATTTCTAATTCAACTTCCCCACCTAAGCATACATATATCTTGAAGGAGTCCAACTCTGCGTAGTTTCTAATTACTGTGCTGTCGAAAGTGATCTTATTTATGGTAAAATATGGTTCAGAAACTAGATTGACTAACTGATTAACTTCTCTTTCATAAGACACCTTACCATCTTCAACCACCTCAAAATCCAATACCTCAAGAGCCTTTTCTACATGTAACTGCCTTTTTTTTCCATTCAGATCAGCACGATTAAAGTCATAGATCCGATAGGTTATATCAGACATTTGCTGAATCTCAGCAATCACCATCCCGGAACCAATATTATGAATTCTTCCTGCCGGCATATGATATACATCATCTTTGGCTACTTTTTCGTGATGTAAAACTTCTTCAATAGTTTCTTCCTTAAGATGCTCTAGTAGCTGTTCTCGGCTGACATGCTCTTGAAAACCGCTAATGAGCTCTGCATTTTCATCTGCATGAAGAATATACCACATTTCGCTCTTCCCAAGAGAATTATACTCTTTTGCTTGCTGATCGTTAGGGTGGACTTGGATAGAAAGGTCTCTATTGGCATCAATAAATTTTACGAGCAACGGAAATACTGTTCCGAATTTCTCAAAAACTCTACCTCCTACAAGATCAGCTTGATATTGACCAATTAGATCAGTAAGGATAGAATCTTTCAGCGGGCCATTTTCAACAACAGAAATATCTCCCGTCATTGTTGAGAGTTCCCATATTTCACCGCAATTTGAACTATTAATTTTTTTATTAAGTAGTTTTTCTAAACGATTACCTCCCCAAACTTTGTCTTTTAGGATTGACTTGAATTTTAAGGGATATAACGTTTTACCAGTCATTAATCTATCGAAGATTATAATAAGGGCTCAAAAGTGATTGAACAAGCAAACAAATCAAAGTGTTTTGTCCGATTGCTGTCATATGTGATTAAATGTAATACCTAATTTGTGCAATCTTACGTATGATTACATCATCTAGCAATTATATACACAAATGAAAAGACCATATTTTTTTCTTCTAATTTTTATTATTGGCTGTACCAAAAGTTCACCTGACCCACAAGAAATCATTGACCGTACACTTATGGCTTCCGGAAGTAATCTTCTTAACAATGCTAAAATAGAATTTGAGTTTAGAGATAGAGAATATGGCTTAGAACAGAATGGCGGAAGCTTTAAAATGGTGCGGTTGTGGAAAGATTCGTTGGGTATTATCCGAGATGAGGTGACCAACGATGGTTTTATAAGGGAAGTAAATGGCTCAAAAACTGAAGTGATTGATAGCATGGCCTTCAAGTACACAAACTCTATTAACTCCGTTCTTTATTTTGCGCTATTACCTTTCAGATTAAATGATGAAGCAGTTATCAAAGAATATTTAGGAGAAGAAGAAGTCAGAGGAAAAATTTATCAAAAAGTTAAAATAACGTTCAAGCAAGAAGGTGGAGGCAAAGATTTTGATGACATTTTTATTTACTGGATTAATAAGAAAAACAGTCTTATAGATTACCTGGCTTACAGTTACAAAACAGAAGGTGGTGGCATGCGATTTAGAGAAGCCATTAATACGCGGGTGATAAATGGGGTAAGGATAGCAGATTATGTCAACTATAAACCTAAAGTAAAAATTGATTTATCATCTATGGCTAGTTCATTTGAAAATAATGAACTAGAGGAACTCTCCAGAATTGAACTCGACAACGTACTTATTGTACTAGACTGATTTCTTCAAGTAGTAAAGTTTATATATCGTGAAAAGTATAAATGGAGTAGAAATTATTTGATATACAAGGTATTGAATATTTGAATTTAAAAAGTCTATTGAAATGAATTTCTGAGCAATTTTGAATAACCCGTTCATCGCCAATAGCAAAACGATATTTAGAACCAGTAGTCCAAGAATATTTAATAACCACCCATTTTGATTCTCTGGCTCAATATAATTAGAGTGATTAATTAACAGCAGAATCAGTAAAACTACAGCTGGTAATACAAAGCCATTAAGCGCCTGAGCAGCAATAATGATTGGCATTGGTTTTACATCAAGAAGTCCGAATAGCAGTCCTATGAACATGACCAATATCCAGGTGAGTCTGTAATACTGAGGCTTTGAGTTTTTTGAAGAAATACTTTTGGCAATAATTGCCGCTGCCAGAGGCGCAGTTAATGAAGACGTAATTCCAGCTGCAAAGAGACCAAAACCCATAAAGTAATAAGCCCAAGACCCAACTTTGTTGCCCAGATATTCAGCCACTTGATAAAATCCACTACCCCCCTCAAGATTGGTAGCTACTATTAAGATTGCAATCGAAATAACGCCACCAAAAACAACTGAGACTGTAAGCCCAAAACGCATTTCTGATAAAGACTCCCCTTTGGCTATCCCTGAGCCTAGAAAAAGATTGTAAGGTACTATTGTCGTGCCTATTAAACCGAGAACTATAAACGAGCTACCTTTTGGAATTGAAGGGGCGAAATCCATCAAAGCATAAGAGCTGATGTCAGTCTTTAAGCTGAGAAGAATGAATAAAAAGCCCATAAGTGCTACGAGATAACCAAGAATCTTGACTATTGATTTGATTGATCCAAACCACAAGAGTGTTATACACATGAGACCTATAAGTAGTGTGACAACATATTTATTAAATTCAAAAATGAGCTGTAGGCCACTAACCGCTCCAAGAATATTGCCTGCCTGATATGCTACGCAACCAAGAATTACAGAAATCCCTATAAATTTTACCCATATCGATGATTCGAAATGTTCATTTACAACCGTGAGAAGATCTTTATTTGTATTTATGGCCAAACGGGCTACCATCTCCTGTAGCAACAAACATGCTCCTGTTGAAAAAACAAGTGACCATATCAAGCTTATCCCAAATGCTGATCCAGCAGCTGTAGCAGTTGCCAACGTACCCGGTCCAATAAACGCTGCCGATATAACTGACCACAACAAAATTGAACTAAATCTCTTTTTCATCTATATGCTATATAAGCTCTTCGCAGCCAAGTATTTGTAGGTTACCAAATACCTTTTTAAAGTACTTAAAAATAACTAGTTTTACTTGTTATTCATTAGTCTAAATTTTTCAAAAAATCGTCCCATTATGAGACTTATTCGATTATGTTTTTTTAGTCTCTTGTTCGCTTTTACCAACAAGTTAATGGCAGAATCTGGAGTACCAAGGATTGTAATCAATTCTGGCGGGCACTCAGGAAAAATATTTAACATTCTATTTACCCCAGATGGAAATCGAATAGTTTCTGTTTCTGAGGATAAAACAATACGAGTTTGGGACGCTCGTACTGGCGAGTTAGTCAAAAAATTTGAATCCCAAATAGGTAAGGGACCAGAAGGAATGTTTTACGCTTCTGCCATAAGCCCTGACGGAAAATATATAGCAGCGGCCGGTTATCCTGTGGCCTCCGAAGAAGGGAATCATATAATCCTAATTGATATTGAAAAAGGCGAGCAGGTTGGTACTGCCAAGGGTCACAATAATGTCATAAACAGTCTCGATTTTACAGGAAATGGCAAATATCTGGCCAGTGGTAGTGATGATGGTTTGGTTAAAGTTTGGAAAGTAGAGGAAACTCATAACATGACCGAAGTATCAAACCTCTCCGTTGGTACCCGTGTAACAGGATTATCATTTAACAATAAAACTCAATCACTAGTTGTTGCTTCAGATCAAAGAAATGTTCTGGTCTTTGATCTACAAAAGCTTGATGCTGGAATTAAAGAGTTTACTCCCAGAGAGCTAAAAGGTCATAAAGATATAGTTAACAAAGTGGCCTATTCACCAGATGGTACATTTATAGCCTCAAGTAGTTTAAATAGCGAATTAATCTTATGGAAACCTGACGGTACGGTTGTAAAGGAGTTTGACAACGTCAAAAACATAGTTAACGCGCTCACTTTCTCACATGATGGAAAAATATTGGTGGCAATGGATGTGGCCGGTAACGGTGTAAGTTATTCAGTGCCAAGCGGTAATAAGTTCGCTGAATTCAATGGCCATGATAATACCGTTTTCAGTGCAGATTTTTCTCCTGAATCAGCTTCTGGCAACTATTTAGTTGCTACAGCAGGAGGCAACAACAATATTATATACATATGGAACCCTATCAATGGCCGTAATCAACAAACGATAAAAGGTCATGGAGCTACTATATGGGACTTAAGCTTTGGAGAAGGTTTACAACTGTATATTGCCAATGAGCAATCCAAAAATGAGCGATATCATTATCAGTTCAAATTTGATTTTACAACTTTCGGCATTAGTGCTAACCCTGGAAAACCAGAAAATAAATTTCTTGACGTAGCCAACAAACAGGTTAATCAAACTGGAGTCTATACCATAGAGTTAGCTAAGGGCAATATAATACAAAACGATGAGTTTGAAGATGGGCGTATACTGGATTATCAAGTCATGAGTAATGGCCATGTAATTGTAGGTAGTGACTTCTCATTAAAAGAATATAATAATGTTGGAGAGATGCAAAAAGAGTTTCTCGGCCACACAGCAGGTATAAGAACAGTTACTGTAAGCAAGGATGGACGTTACATGGCTTCTGGCAGTGAAGATCAGACAATACGAATATGGAACCTTGCTGATAAGGGAGATCTTCCTAGTATGAGAGACATTTTTGAGGCTCAAGATTGGATTTCCTATTTCGAATCTCTAGAAATAGATTCGCTCACCTATCAACCTTCTGAAAAAGCCTGGCAGGGAGTCATATCTTACTTAAGGGATACTGGTGATAAGACCTATAGAGATATAGAAGAAGTTCATGCAAATTTAGGGGCTACCGTTATTCCATTTGCCAATATGTTTGTTTCAGAAGGCGCAGAATGGATTGTTTGGACACCTTCTGGGTATTTCAGCTGTAGTTCTGAAGGTGGTCAATACTTTGGCTGGCATGTTAATCAAGGAATTGAAAAACTCGCTGAATTCTATACTGCCGAGCAGTACTTCGATATACTTTTCCGTCCTGAAATTCTCGTAAAGAGTGTGACACAGAATAGACGAGTAATAGACATATTGAAAGGTGAAGGTGAAAAAATATTTGATCTGACTAAACTCAACCGTCCTTCAGCTGCATTTTTCAATATTAATACCCTGGCCTTCGGAGAGTTCAAACAATTGGATTATCATGGAGGTAAGTACGAAACTCAAAGTAAAACGCTTGAATTAGAAGCTGATATTTATGATGGAGGTGGAGGCATTAAAGAAGTAAATGTTTACCAAAATAATAAGCTCATAATTATCGATGATGAATTTGATGCCAATGGAACCCCTGGAAAACGAATCAAAAAATCTTATCATGTCAACCTTACCAATGGAGCAAATGACTTTAAGATAGTCGTTAAAAACTATCAGAAAATCGAATCCAGAGGTGATCACCTGAAGGTTAAATATGTGGGTGATATTATCGCCACAACCAACTTGCACATATTATCAGTGGGAATCAATAAATATAAAAACCCCGCCTACAACTTAAACTATGCTCAACCTGATGCAAAATCCTTTACTACCAAAGTAATAGAAAATGGCAGTAAGATGTTCAGAAGTATTCGTAAAACGGAGATCTATGATACTGAAGCTACAAAGGAAAATATATTAAAGGGTTTTGAGTCTATCATTTCACAAGCAAAACCTGAAGATGTCTTTGTATTCTATTATGCGGGACATGGTACTTTAGA
The DNA here is from genome assembly GCA_947500555.1 of uncultured Fulvivirga sp. Lineage (GTDB taxonomy): Bacteria > Bacteroidota > Bacteroidia > Cytophagales > Cyclobacteriaceae > Fulvivirga. The sequence continues at coordinate 1,055,608 of CANMSE010000002.1, forward strand.
TGAAGACAATGACAATGAGTATTACCTGGTACCTACTAATATTACCAAACTATATGGCGATCCTGCTCAACTGCAGGAGAAAGGTATTTCCGCCAGCGAGTTAAAAACATATCTTGCGCAGGTCAAATCCCAAAAGCAGTTGATACTAATGGATGCCTGCCATTCTGGTGGAGCACTTAAATCTATCAATGTGAGAGCTGCTGCATCTGAAGAAAAAGCTATAGTACAATTGGCGAGAGCTTCAGGAGTAGTGATGATAGCCTCTAGTGGTACGCAACAGTTTGCCTCAGAATTTGAGGTTCTTCAGCATGGTGTCTTTACCTATGCTCTACTTGAGGCTTTAGATGGTGAAGCAGACTCTGGCGATGAGAAGGTAACTGTAAATGAACTTAAAATCTATATGGAAGAGCGTGTACCCGAATTAAGTGAGCAATATGGTGGGCAGGCACAATACCCAACAGGTTTTGTTCATGGTAATGACTTCCCTATCAGCATCGTTTATGAAGATGAGACTCCTGAAACTGATGAGGAGGCTAAGGAAGAGGGTGATGGGGATGATTAAACAATTCCCATTTTCATCGTTAATTATCGCAAATTTCTAAGTTAAAGAGTTCTGAACTCACATTGTCAAAATTATCTTCGACTTGGAGGTAATAAACACCGCTATAGTTCGGAAGAATTATCATGGAAATATCTTCTCCTACTCCACCTTGAACTATATCTTCAAAATCCAGGCCTGAATTATACAACTGAAGAGTAATTCTAATATTATCCGGAACACTTGACACGGAAATGGTCAGTGAAACACCTTCAACAGCATCAAAAACAAAAATATCGTTATCATCAGTAGTATTTAAAGAAATGGAAATTTGACTACATAAATCAATATTAGAGGCTGTGGCAAAACTATCATTAGGTTCAAAAGAATCAGGAGAGCAAATGTCGTCTATTCCATCACAGTCTTCATCAATCCCATTTCCACAAATTTCAACAGCTGCTGGATTGATCGCATCATCTAAATCGTCACAGTCTTCTCCTCCAATCAAAGTATTGAAATATCCATCATTATCTACATCAATATCTCCATTGTTAGGAAAACACTTATTAAAATAACAACCATACCCATCAGGACAATCAAAATTAGATTCGCAAGTTCCCAAATCCAGGCAAACTGCTTGACCTTCTGCAGTTGGTATGCAGCTAATACCTTCTGGACATGAATTAATGTCACATAACTCTACACATCGAATATCACCACCCAAACTAGTAAGATCTACACAGCCTTGACCTTCTGGACAGCTACAGTTCGATTCTGACAAAAGAATTTCAATTACTTCTACTGTTTCATCTAATATCAAATTAATAACAATCTGCCCATCCTGAACAACAGCGTCAACCTGAATATCGTAGTGAGTTTTTGGTTGAGGGTCAGTAATTGAGGCAGTAAAAGTTTTAGTTAAGACCGAACCATCGGTTTTATTATAAGTTAATGTCGCTTCAATAGAAAGAGGAGAAACCTGGAAGTGTGCTTCTCTGGTTTCAGTTTCATTAAAAACAACCTGTCCACCAGCATCACTCTGCACAGTAGTAGAATAAGAGTCAAATGTGTTGATTACATTTTCAGAGTAAGTCACAGTCACCATCATATTCGCCAAAGTACAGGTAACTGTTATTACCTTCAATTCCTCTTTATCTATGCTAAACAATTCAGATTGTCCATAATAATATGGATTCTCAAATTCAGCTACTGCCTCGTTATCAGAGTATGCAACTACACGATATATTCCAGTTGGTAATTCAATTTCAGGCGGAAGATCTCCAGCTCTATCAAATTGTTGAAATGTGCTACCATCTTCATTCTGTATAACTACTACAAAGTCTTCTAAAGGAATAATCTCTTCATTTCTGCCACCAATAGGATTAGACTTTATATCTATCCCTAAAGAAACGCTTAGCGTTCCAATTCCATTTTCATCTGATTCATCGTCATCACCACAAGAAAACAGAACAAAAGAGAAGAGAACGAGAGCTAGTAGCTTTTTCATAATTTTTATATTGATTGGGGAAGGCAATATGATAATATTTTTAGAAACTATAAAATCATTTCTAATTTTTCCTTGAAATTTTAAATAAGAGGTTGGACATAAGGGAATATATTTTTAAGGCATCATGTCTTTAAAAACTATGCCCTTTTCACCTTCTTCTTTTCTTAGGTTTGTAACGACTCTTGGTCCTACGCTTGTAGTTCTTCTTTCTACGCTTCTTATTGTTGAACTTCTTGCGCTCTATCTTTGGTAGCTTCTTCAGGTTGTTGTACCTACTGTTCGGTGACTTGATGTTCTTTAACCTACTCTTCTGTCGCTTCTTGAACGACTTAGGACTTCTTGAGCCAACTCGCGTCCTCTTCGCTGCCGAACTCAGTGTCTT